>NZ_BMUE01000001.1 GCF_014650035.1 Streptomyces lucensis JCM 4490
TCGGCGGCCTTGGCCTCAGCGGCCTCGGCGGCCTTGGCCTCAGCGGCCTCGGCGGCCTCGGCCTCAGCGGCCTTGGCAGCCTCGGCAGCGTCGGTGGCCTTGGCGTCGGCGGTCTCGGCGGTCTCCGCGTCGTCGGCCTCGCTCTTGGCCTCGGTGGCCTCGGGTTCGTCCTTGTTCTCGGTCGGGTCGGGCTTCGCGTCCGCTTCGGCCATGTCGGCCTTCGGGGCCGTGTCCGTCGCCGCGGCCGCCTTTGCCTCTCCCTCTCCCTCTGCTTCTTCCTCGGTCGTCGGCTCGCGCTCCTCGAAAGGCTTTGCAGTCGTGTCGGCCTTCGGGGTCTCGTCCTTCTTCTTCGTGTCCGCGCCGCGGACCCAGGCCGAGACCGCGTCGCGAAGGGCGGTGTCCTCCGCGGCCGTGTCCGCCTCGGGGGACTCCGCGGCCTCCGGGGAGTCCGAGGGCTCCGCGGAGTCCGAGATCCCGTGCGGCTCCGCGGCGTCGTCGGCGGAACTCCTCGTGGGCGTCGGATTCTTCGGCTTCGCCGGATCGGCGTCCGACGCCCGCTTCTTGACGTCGCGGACCGACAGGACCCGCGTCGCGGTGTCCGTGCCGCCACTGCCGCCGTCCGAGGAATCCTTTTCGCGGGCTACCGCGAGACGCGGATCACGCGCCTCGGGAACCGAACTCGCGCTCCCCGACGTCGGTTCCGCCGACGACTCGCGCTGCTTCGACCTGTCGGGGGACTCGCCCGCCACCGATGCCTCCTCCTGCGCCGCACGCCTGCTCGCGCACCCTGTCCGAACCATGTACCAGTGTCCTGTGTGAGGGCTTGGCCCCTGCGGTAGACGAGAACGACATACCTGCCGGTTCCCTTACGAACCGGTCACGCACCCTCGACAGACCAATGTGAGAGGGGTCACCCTGTCATTCATCCACGCGGGGAGGCATGGATGGGCAGGAGCCGCAGAACACTTCCGGAGGAGCTTCTGCTGCTGGCATTGGACCCGGCCACGGGTACCACTGCGCAGCCGCAGTCGCTCGACCTCGGTCTGGCCGGAGCACAGCTAGTGGAGCTGGCGCTGGCCGGACGGATAGCCCCAGACGGGGATCGTATCGCCGTGGTGGTGCCACGGCCGACAGGAGATCCGACTCTGGACTGCGCACTTGAGTTGCTGCGAAGGCGTGGCGCTCCCGTGCGTGCCGTCCATTGGATCGGCGGGCCCCGGCTGGGGCTCCGTCAGACGTACCTCTCGCATCTGGAGCGGTGCGGCATGGTGCATGCCGTCGCCGGTCAGATGTGCGGGGTGCTGCCGACGACGCGCTATCAGGCGACGGACAACGAGATCAGCCGGGAGATCCGAGCCCGGCTGGATTCGGCGATCCGCACCGGCGTACCGCCGGACCCGCGGACCGCGGCGCTCGCCGCCCTGGCGCACGCCGTCGGACTCGGCAAGCATCTGTACCCCGGAAATGAGGGGCGTTCGTCCAGGTCCCGGCTGCGGGATCTGATCCGGCACGATCCGATGGGCGGGCTCGTCGCGCACGCCGTGATGGACGTGCAGAGCGGCGCGGCAGCACAACCGCGCCGCGGGCCGGCCCCGGCCGGCCGGCAGGCCGCGCCCGGAGGCAGGCCCGCCGTGGAACCCGCACGCGGGGTTCCCATGCAGCCGCACCGCGGGTCCATGGCACGCGCCGTGGCCCACTGAGCCGCGATCCCGGTCCCCACGGAACCGCTTCGGGAGTCGCTGGTTCGAGCGGGGCGGCGAGGTCCCCATGACCTCGCCGCCCCGCTCGGCCGCGTCACCGGACGGCCCCGTCGCGCGCGGGTTCGCACTCGTTCGCGCAATTGATGCCCGAACTGACGCCTGCGCGCCGCATATCCACCGTTTGCCAGCGGTAGAAGACACCTTGGTGGCAGTCTGCTCAACAGCAGATACGCAAAGTGTTGTGAAGTAACAGGCAGGCAGCCGGAGGTGCGCGTCCCGTGGCGTCCAATGTCAATCCCACTGTCAGGCGGCGCCGGCTCGGCCAGGAGCTGCGCAGGCTCCGTGAGCTCAAGGGCATGACGGCCGAAGAGGTGGCCGAGCGGCTGCTCGTGTCGCAGTCGAAGATCAGCCGGCTGGAGAACGGCCGCAGGAGCATCAGCCAGCGCGACGTGCGCGACCTGTGCGGGGTGTACGAGGTCGAGGACCAGCGGATCGTCGACTCGCTGATGGAGATGGCCCGGGACTCCCGGCAGCAGGGCTGGTGGCACACGTTCGGGGACATCCCGTACAGCGTCTACATCGGCCTGGAGACGGACGCCGAGTCGCTCCGGGTGTACGAACCACAGCTGGTGACCGGTCTGTTGCAGACGCGCGCCTACGCGGAGGCCCTGGTGCAGGGTGCGCTGCCGGAGACGTCGACGGCGGAGATCGAGAAGCGTGTGCAGGTGCGCATGCGCCGGCAGGAGCGCGTCACCGCCGAGACCAACCCGCTGCGGCTGTGGGTGGTGCTGGACGAGGCCGCGCTGCGCCGGGTCGTGGGCAGCAAGCTGGTGATGCGGGAGCAGCTGGAGCACCTGATCGAGCTGTCCCAGCTGCCGCACGTCACCGTGCAGGTGCTGCCCTTCGAGGTGGGCGCGCATCCGGGTCTCAACGGCCAGTACGCCATCCTGGAGTTCACCGACGCGGCCGACTCCAGCGTGGTGTACCTGGAGGGCGTCACCAGCGACCTGTACCTGGAGAAGGCGCAGGACGTGCAGAAGTACGCCGTGATGTACGAGCATCTGCGGGCACAGTCCCTCAATGTGGAGCAATCCCGGCAGTTCATCGCGGAAACGGCGAAAGAGTACGCCGAGTGAGCCGGTGCCCCAGGGGGCGCCGGATGCTACACCGTTGGTCCACTCCAGTGGAAGTCCCGCCTGGAATATGCCATCCGGTTGAGTGAACGACTACTCCTGTGAGGCCGGTTGCCCGGTAGCGTCGATCACGCCAATCAGACGACACGGTTGGCGTGAACCGCACTACTGCAACTCGCAACAGGAGTGGACATGGCACTGATTCAGGGCGCTTCGGAGACGTGGATGAAGTCCTCCTATTCCGCGGGCAACGGCGCCTGCGTCGAGGTCAAGTCGCCCACCGCCGCCGAACTCGCCGTCCGCGACTCCAAGGTCACCGAGGGCCCGGTCCTGGCCTTCCCCACCGCCGCGTGGAACGCCTTCGTGGCCTCGGTCAAGGCGTAAGCGGTCCTCCGCTTACCCGTCACGCGACACCAGCATCGACACCAGCAGTACCAGGGAAGCCCTCTCGACCGGTCGCCGTCCTTGCCGAGAGGGCCCACCGCCCTGTTGACCGGCCCCGGTCAGCGCACCGGGAACGCCACGTCGCACACCGGATCCTCCGCACCCGCCGCGTCCCAGTCCGCGAAGTAGATCTCCCGGCAGGGACCCGCCATCTCCAGCCCCTCCGCGGCCATCCACTGCTCCACGGCCTCGAAGGCGGTCAGGATCTGCGGATGCGCCACCTGCGCCTTGGTGATCCGGGTGTACGCCAGCCGCGCCGCGGGCTCGACCCGCACCCGCGTCTCCCGGCCCCGGCCCTGCCGCTCGGCCCACGCCCGGGCCGCCGACTCGTCCGCCACCGGCACACAGGACTCGGCCGGCCCGTCGCTCTCCATCGACACCTCGGAGTGGTAGACGACGAACGGCGCCCCGGCCACGCCGCCGCACTCCTTGGCGGCCCCCTCCAGCCGGCCCAGCGACGCGCCGATCCACGCGGGCAGCTCGTCCGCCAGCGTGTGCCGCGTCTCGGTGATCACCAGCCGCTCCGGCACGTCCACGGTCTCGACCACGAACTTCTCGTACATCTCGCAACTCCTCCCGGACAGTCGTCCACGGAGGTACTCGGCAAGCGTGCGCTGACCGGCCACCCGGGCCTCCACGTCCGCCCAGTAGGCGGCGAGCCGGTCCGCGGCCTCGACGCCCTCGGCCCCGGTCACCTCGGCTATCCGGGCGAGCGGCATGTCCAGCTGCCGCAGCAGGGCCACCAGCCGGGCGCGTTCGACCTGGTCGGCGCGGTAGTAGCGGTAGCCGCTCACCTCGTCGACGTACGCCGGCGTCAGCAGACCCAGCCGGTCGTACAGGCGCAGCGCCTTGGCCGACAACCGGGCCCGGGCCGCGAACGCGCCGATGGTGAGCAGTTCCCGTCGCACGATGCCATCCTCCGTCACCGGGCGGTTCCTCTCCGCCCGGTGGGAAGGACGTTCGTCCTTGCCCCAGGGACAAGGTCAAGCGGGGTCAGCCGAGCTGGGCCTCGATGGCGGCCACGACCTCCGCCGACTCCGGCTCGGTCTGCGGCGAGAAGCGCGCCACGACCCTGCCGTCCCGGCCGACCAGGAACTTCTCGAAGTTCCAGCGGATGTCCCCGGTGTGGCCCTCGGCGTCGGCGAAGCCCACGAGCCGCTCGTACAGCGGGTGCCGGCCCTCGCCGTTCACCTCCACCTTCTCGGTCAGCGGGAACGACACGCCGTACGTCGCCGAGCAGAACTCGGCGATCTCCTCGGCGGTGCCGGGCTCCTGCCCGAGGAACTGGTTGCAGGGCACGCCCAGCACGGTGAAGCCTCGCTCGGCGTACCGCTCCTGGAGCTTCTCCAGGCCCGAGTACTGCGGGGTCAGCCCGCACTTGGAGGCCACGTTCACGATGAGCACGGGCCTGCCGGCATAGCCGGGAAGGTCGGCGGAGCCACCGGTGAGGGCCCCGATCTCGACGTCCAGCACGTTGTGGTCGGTAGTCGTCATGCACGAAGGCTAACCGCGCCGGGTCACGTCGCCCCGCCCCGCCTCGACCAGAACGTCACCGGCCGCCGTCCGCACGTACAGCACCGACCGCCCGGCCCGCCGCCGGTCCACCAGCCCCGCCTCCCGCAGCACCCTCAGGTGCCGGCCCACCGAGCCGAGGCCCTGCCCGGTCACGGCGGTCAGCTGGGTGGTGCTCATGGGGGAGCCCAGGAGCACGAGCACCGCGGCCCGCCCCGGCCCGAGCAGCGCGCCCAGACCGGCGGACACGGCCCGGCCGCCGTCCCCGGCGAGCACACCGGCGCAGGGGTAGACCACCGCGTACCGCTCCCGCTCCTCCCAGGCGACCCAGCCGTGCCGCTGCGGGGTGATCGGCACGAAGACCAACTCCGCCCCGGAGATCTCACGGGGCGGGTACTCGTGCAGGTTGATCTGGAGCCGGTCCCCGCCGAGCCACCGCGTGCGCCCCGGCCGCAGCGCGTCCAGCGCGCTCGCCCAGCCGCCCCGGCTCACCTGCTCTGTCCGCGCCAGCACGTCCGCCTCCAGCACCCGCCGGCGCCGCTCCCAGTACGGCCGCAGCGTCTCCCGCCACACCCATTCCAGCAGGACGGCCGCCCGCTCCGGCAGGTCGTCGCGGTCCAGCTCGGCCGGGAGCGGGCCACCGGCCAGGGACGTGCTGAGATGGGCGCGGGCCGTGGCGGGCGGGACCGCCCGCACCCGGGCGACCTCGTCGGCGAACCCCTCGCCGGCACGGGGTGCGGGCGTCAGGAAGTCGGCGATCCAGTCCCGGCCGAGCCCCGCCGGCACCAGCCGCGCCGCCACCGGGTCCGCGGCCAGCCTGGCCCGGTAGCCGGGCAGGTGGGCACGCAGCCACCGCTGCTCCCCGGGATGGGCGCCCTCGCCCGCGTGCAGCAGCTTCAGGCAGGCGAACGTCTCGGCGAGCGGGGAGACGACGAACCGGCTGCGGGCCAGGGTGTCCGCGTTGAGCCGCCACCACCCCATACGGGTCCCCCCACGGCAGTACGAGCTTTCCCGGCCTCTCGCGACCTTTCGCGTTACGGCGAAACAGTACCGGCCCCGCAAGGCGCCGCCCGAGACTCCGGACATGCCCAGCTACCGATCCCTCCTGCGCACACCGGAGTTCACCCCGCTCTTCCTCGGCGCCGCCGCGCAGAACGCCGCCGGCACGGTCGGCGGGCTCGCCCTCGGCACGCTCGTGTTCCGGGCGACCGGCTCCCCGCTGCTGTCGGCGGTCAGCATGTTCGGCTCGTCGCTCGCCCAGATGCTGGGCGCGACGTTCCTGCTCTCCGGCGCCGACCGGCTGCCCCCGCGCACCACCCTGACGGTGATCTCGCTGGCCTTCGCGGCCGGTACGGCGGCGCAGGCGCTGCCCGGTCTGCCCGTGGGCGGGGTCCTCGCCGTCGTCCTCGCGCTGGGCCTCGTGGCCTCCCTCGGCGGTGGGGTCCGCTGGGGGCTGCTGAACGAGATCCTGGCCGAGGACGCGGAGGACGCGGAGGACGCGGAGGACGCCGAGGACGCCGAGGACGCCGAGGACGCCGAGGACGCCGAGGACGCGGGGGACGCGGAGGACGCGGAGGATGCCGAGAAGGCGAAGGATGCCGAGGACGCCAAAGCCACCAAGGGCGGCTACCTCACGGGACGTTCGCTGTTCAACATGATGAGCGGGCTGACGCAGATCACCGGGTACGCGGCCGGCGGCGTCCTGCTGACCGCCCTCCCCGCGCGCACCTGCCTGCTGCTGGCCGCGGGCCTGTACCTGACGGCCGCCCTCGTTCTGCGGTTCGGCCTGTCCACCCGGGCGCCGCGGGCCACGGGCCGTCCCTCCGCGTCGGCGACCTGGCGCGCCAACGCCCAGCTGTGGTCCTCCCGGCCGCGCCGCCTGACCTTCCTGGGCCTGTGGCTGCCCAACGGCATGGTCGTCGGCTGCGAGTCCCTCTACGTGTCCTACGCCCCGCACGCGGCGGGCACCCTGTTCGCCTGCGGGGCGTTCGGCATGTTCGCCGGGGACGTGACGGTCGGCCGGCTGCTGCGGCCCGCGGTGCGCCGCCGGCTGGCCACCCCGCTGCTGCTCCTGCTGGCGACGCCGTACCTGCTGTTCGTCACGCACCCGCCACTGTCGGTGGCGGCGGTGTGCGTGACGCTCGCCTCGGCCGGCTTCGGCGCGAGCCTGATCCAGCAGGAGCGGCTGATGGAGCTGACCCCCGGCGAGCTCACCGGGCAGGCCCTCGGACTGCACTCGTCCGGCATGCTGACCATGCAGGGCGTGAGCGCGACGCTGGCCGGCGCGGTGGCCCAGCTCACCTCGCCCGCCGCGGCGATGACCGTGATGGCGGCGGGCTCGGCGTGCGTGACGCTGACGCTGGCTACGGCCGCTCGGCGGAGTCCGGGGCGGTCGTCTCCGGAGCCGGGGCCGGAGCCTGCGTCGCCGTCGCCGTCGCCGTCGGCGCGGGAGGCTGCGCCGGGACGGTCTCCGTCCTGATCCCGGCGTCGATCTTCTGGGTGGCCCGGTCGAAGTACCGCAGCAGTTCGACGGGGAACGGCATGACGAGGGTGGAGTTCTTCTCCGCGGCCACCTCGACGACGGTCTGCAGCAGCCGCAGCTGCATGGCCTCGGGCGTGTCCGACATGATCCGCGAGGCGTTGGCCAGCTGCTGCGCGGCCTGGAACTCGCCGTCCGCGGTGATGACCCGGGCCCGCCGCTCCCGCTCGGCCTCGGCCTGCCGCGACATCGACCGCTTCAGCGACTCCGGGAGCTGGACGTCCTTGATCTCGACGCGGTCGATGTGGATGCCCCACCCGGCCGCGGGGCTGTCGATCATCAGCGCGAGCCCCTCGTGCAGCCGCTCCCGGTCGCTCAGCAGGTCGTCCAGGTCGCTCTTGCCGATGATGGACCGCAGGGAGGACTGGGCGACCTGCCCGACGGCGAAGACGTAGTCCTGCACCTCGATGGCCGCGCGCACCGGGTCGGTCACCCGGAAGTAGACGACGGCGTCGACCTTCACCGACACGTTGTCCCGGGTGATGCCCTCCTGGGTGGGCACGGGCATGGTCGCGACCTGCACGTTCACCTTGCGCATCCGGTCGGCGAACGGGATCAGGAAGGTGACGCCCGGTTGCCGGTAGCTCGGCAGGGCCTTTCCCAGCCGGAAAACGACCCCGCGTTCCACCTGGTTGACGACCCGCATCCCGCTCTTGAGCACGAGCAGCAGAAGCAGAACCACGACCACCACTGCGACGACGGTGCCTTCCATGGCACTCCCATCTCCCACGCGATTTCCGTCCGTTGCGGACAACGGGGAGGACACCGGGTCCGGGGGCCGTGGATCCGCCCCGCGCGTCAGGGAAACGTAAAGAAAACGCGCGCGGCGGGCGGGCTCAGTCGTAGGCCTTCAGGCACAGCAGCGTCGCGCCGTCGTCCACCTTCGTCGACCAGTAGGTGTTGCGGTCGTACTGCCCGTGCCGGCAGACCTCGGCGCCGGCGCCCGGCGTCGCCCGGTAGAGGTCCGTGACGACCAGGATCTCGTTGTACGCGATCGGAACCCTGCGGTCCGTGCAGTTCGGGGCCGACAGCATCGCGATGCTGCTGATGACGTTGTTCGTCTCGTGCTTGGCCAGCAGGCAGTCACCCTGGTGGTACTGGCCCGCGAGGCACAGGGCGGTCCGCTCGCCGCTGCCGGTGGAGTAGTACGACCAAGTGGCCTTGCCCACGCCGGACGGGCAGTCGCCGCTGGTGCCGGTGACCTTCACACGCGTGCCGTAGCCGCAGAGCGCCGTGTTCGGCTCGTCCTCGCTCCAGTCGTACCGGGTGCGGCCGCCGTAACCGGTGTCGACGACGTCCAGGCAGTCCCCGGGCGACACGGCCTTGAACGCCTCTTCGGTGGGGTCGGGCTCGGGGGAACTGGTCTCCGGGTCGGGATCGGGCTTGCTGTCGGAGGAGTCGCCGCCCGAGGAACCGCCCGTGGAACTGCCGCCCAGCGAACCGGTGTAGCCGCTGGTGCCGCCGCCGGCGAAGGTGGAGGGCGAGGTGGGCCGGCTCGACGGCGTGTCGTCGTCCGTCCTGTTCCAGGGCTGCCAGATCAGCAGACCGATGACGAGCGCGCCCACGAGCACGCCCGCACCCGTGCTCTTCTCGGCGGCCTTGGCCTTCTCACGCGCAGCCCGTTCCCGCTCCTTGCGTTCCCGCTCCTTGCGTTCCCGTTCCTTGCGCTCCTTCTCCGCCCGCTCTTCGCGCTCCTTCTCCGCCCGCTCTTCGCGCTCCTTCTCCGCCCGTTCCCTGCGTTCCGCCTCCGCCCGCTCCTTGCGTTCCTTCTCGACCCGCTCGCGTTCCTTCCGCTTCCTCTCCTGCTCCTTCCTGGCCTTCTCCTGTTCCTTCCTCTCCCTCTCCTGTTCCCTGCGCTCCCGGTCCCCGCGTTCCGTCTCCTCCTTGCGCGCCCGTTCCTCGCGCCTGCGCTGCTCCGCTTCCCGGTGCGCGAGCTCCCGCGCCTCCGCCTCCGCCTGCTCCTCGGCCTGCGCCCGCACCAGGGCGTCCCGCTGCATGCGCAGGGCCTCCAGTTGCGCGCGCATCTCGCTGACCGCCTCGTCCGAGCCCTCCGGAGTGCCCCCGGGCCGCAACTGGGTCGGGGCTTCGGCAGCCTCGAAGTCCACTGCGCCGTCCAGCAGTTGGCGTCCCTGTGCCGCGTACTCCTCGATGAGCGTGTGCCACGCCCTCGGCAGCCACCGCTCGGCGCCCCGTTCCACCGGCGCCCGGCCGAGGTGGGCGAGGGCGTCCCGCAGCACGTCGGACGGAGCCGGACGCCGTTCCGGGTCGACGTCCAGCAGGGGGAGGACCAGCGGTTCAAGTTCCGGCGGCAACCCGCTCGTGTCGAGTTCGGCGCGCTGGACGAGGGCGAGGATCCCGATGGAGTGGTCGGTCTGCTCGTACGGCGGGCGGCCGACCGCGAGGTAGAACAGGGTGACGCCCAGGGAGTACATGTCGGACGCCGCGGTGGACTTCCTGCCGCACGCCTGTTCCGGTGACGTGAACGAGAAGGTGCCGATGGTCGTCGTCGAGCTGGTGTGGTCGTGGGCGTGCGAGATGCCGAAGTCGATGAGCCGGGGGCCGTCCTCGGGCAGCAGGATGTTCAGCGGCTTGACGTCCCGGTGGACGACCGCCAGACCGTGCAGCTCGACCAGCGCCCGCGCGACCCCGGCCGCGATCCAGCGCACCGCGTCGGCGGGTAACGTCCCGGCGCTGACCGTGAGTTCGGCCAGGCTGGGCGCCGGGATGAACTCGGTGGCGAGCCACGGCCGCTCCGCCTTCGCGTCCGCGTCCAGCACCGTGGCGGTGTACGCACTGTCGACCCGCGCCGCGAGCTCCACCTCGCGGGCGAACCGCTCCCGGTCCGGCCCGCTCACGAACCCCTCGGCGAGGAGCGTCTTGACCGCGACGAGGCCGCGCCGCACCACGGTCCCGGTGGGCCCGACGGCGTCGGGGGGAGTCCCCGGAGCCTCCTGCCGGGCGAGATAGATGCGCCCCATGCCGCCGGTGGCGATCCGCCGCAGCAGCCGGTAGGGGCCGAGCTGCCGCGGATCGTCGGATGTGAGTGAGTACAGCTTCATCCCGGCCAAGCGGCGTCACTCCCCATGTACGTCCCCCGTTCGTGCCGTTGTCCGCATGGGCCCGCACGCCCTGCGCGAACGTGCCATTCTGGACCAAACGGTCCCATGGCGGGGGCGGTTCGGGAAGTACGTACCGATGATGTCAGCCGGTGGGGTGCTCGTCCGGTCGTCCTCCGGTCGTTGTCCGGTCGTCGTTCTGCCCGGTGTCCTCGGCCGGCGTCCTGCGTAACGGCCGTGCGGGGCTCTGTGCGGCGGCCGTGCGGTTCTGCGTGCGGGGCTTTGTGTGGCGGCCGTGCGGCGCTCTGTGTGGCGGCCTGCCCGGCGTGCGGTGTGGCGTACCCGCGCGGTGCCCCGTCCGCAGCGCCTCGGCCGTCGGGTGGAAACCGCTACACCGTCCGGGCGGATCAGCCTTTCGGACCGGGAACCACCGCGTGTCGACGAGGGAGGCATTCACACAGCTCCCCCAAGATACGGCGCCGCCGGCTCCGGTACGGGAGCACCTGTGAATCCGTGAATCCGCGACCCCGGGAATCCCGGACTTCCGAAGGAGCCACCTGCCCATGTTCATCCGTAAGCCGTCGGCGCTCATCGCCCAGGCGATGTGCGTCGGAGCCCTCGCGACGGTCGTGGCCACCGCCACCCCCGCATCGGCCCAGACGAACGTCCCGTGCAGCGCGAGTGCCCTGTCCGCCGCCATCACCGCGGCCAACGCCTCGGGGAGCGGAAACCTGGTGCTGGCGCCGGGCTGCCTCTACTCCCTCACCGCGCCGCTGCCCGACATCACCAGCACGCTCGTCGTCAACGCCCGGCACAGCACCATCACCCGCTCGTCCACGGCCGCCTTCGGCATCCTCTCCGTCAGCCCCGGCGGCTTCCTCACCCTCTCGGACGCCACCATCACCAACGGCGACGCCCCCGACTTCGGCGGCGGCATCGCGAACCGCGGCAGGCTGAGAGTGATCGGCAGCTCCGTCGTCCGCAACCACGCCAACTTCTCCGGCGGGATCGGGGGCGGGCAGGGGAGCGTCACCCGGATCGAGAGATCCTCCATCATGAACAACACCGCCAACGTGAACGGGGGCGGCGTCGCCAACGACGGAGACATGACCGTCATGGACAGCCGCATCATCGGCAACACGGCCATCAGCGGCGTCGGTGGAGGGGCGGCCAACGACGGCACCCTGCGTATCTCGCGCACCAACGTCAACGAGAACGACGCCCACCGTGCCGGAGGCGTCGCCAACGTCGGAGGCGGCGCGACGTTCATCACGTCCAGCAACGTCAACGCCAACACCGCCGACGTCGCGCCCGGCGGCGTCCTCAACACCGGCGGCACCGTCACCCTGATGTCCACCCGGGTCAGGGACAACTCCCCGACCAACTGCGCCGGCAGCGACATCCCGGTCCCGAACTGCGTGGGCTGACGGAGAAGGGCCCGGCCCGGTCCCGTGGGGCCGGCCCACCGCCCGCCGCCCGCTCATGCACTCGGTACTCATGTACTCGGACGGAGCTGAGTACATGAGCTCTGGCCGGTGACGGCGTGAGGCGACAGCGTGGGGGCATGAGCCAAGGACCCCTCGAACCCGTTCGCCGGCTGCTGCCGGCCCTCGCCCCG
Source organism: Streptomyces lucensis JCM 4490 (assembly GCF_014650035.1). Lineage (GTDB taxonomy): Bacteria > Actinomycetota > Actinomycetes > Streptomycetales > Streptomycetaceae > Streptomyces > Streptomyces lucensis. The sequence continues at coordinate 12,003 of NZ_BMUE01000001.1, forward strand.
GCCGGCGTGGCGCTGGCCGTGTGGGCCGCCTGGCTGGGCTGGGACCAGCACCGTGACGTGCACCCGGACGGCACGACGACCGGCCCGTACGAGGCGTGGCAGGTGATCGGGCTGGTGCTGACCCTGCTGGCGCCCGTGTACTGGGCGGCGTCCCGCGGCCACCGGGCGGGCGCGGTGCTCGGCACCAGCGCGGGCCTGACGGTCGCGGCCTACCTCGACTGGTCGGACGATGCCAGTGGACTCTTCATGGTCGGCGTGGTCCTGGTCATGCTGGGAAGTCTCGCCGCGACATCAGTCGCCTCCCTGGTGATCGCCTCCGTGACCGTGAGCCGAGACGGCCGGCGGGGCACGGGGTGACGGCCCGGCCTGATCCGGACGGAGTCCCCTAGAGCCGGTCACGCCACCACGACACGTCGGGGCTGTGGGCCGCGACGACCCGGGCCCTCGACAGGATCCTCCCGTCGAGGGCCCGCACGAGGACGCGCAGCTCGCGCGCGCTCTTCTTCGGCAGCGCGTGCAGCACGGTTTCGAGGTGGCCGCGGAAGTCGACGCCGTAACAGCCGCATTCGAGGATGCCGCAGCCAGGACCGGCGAGTTGGTCCACGAGCTGCCCGAGCTGCCCGAGCGGCCCGTGGGCCAGGGTCCGCCAGTGCCAGAACGCCTCTTCCGTGGCTTCGGGCCAGAAGCGGGACCGCTCCAGCCGCCGCAGATCGGCCGTGCAGGAGCCGGACAGGTGGTCGATGTTCGGATACCGTCGCCGCCTCGCACGGCGGGCAGGACGGTCGCCCCGCAGGGCGGACGGGCGCCTACGCGGCACTGCCCCTTCGGCTGTCGGTCATGGGGGCAACGTACCGAACGGCCCGTCGGCCGGCCACCGTGTTTCCGCGAGGTGTGGGAGGCCTCGCGCCGGAGGCCGTGCGGGTCAGGGCGCCGCGGGAACGCCGAGTTCCGCGAGCAGGCCGCGCACGCGCCGCTCGATCTCGTCGCGGATGGGGCGTACGGCGTCGGTCCCCTGGCCCGCCGGGTCGTCCAGCCGCCAGTCCAGGTACCGCTTGCCGGGAAAGACGGGGCATGCGTCACCGCACCCCATGGTGATCACGACGTCGGAGGACCGCACCGCCTCGGTGGTGAGGACCTTGGGCGTCTCGGCGGAGATGTCGACGCCCACCTCCGCCATGGCCGTCACGACGGCGGGATTGACCGCGTCGGCGGGCGCGGAGCCGGCCGAGCGGACCTCGACCCGGTCGCGGCCGAGGTGGGAGAGGAAGGCGGCGCCCATCTGGGAACGGCCGGCGTTGTGGACGCAGACGAACAGGACGGAGGGGCGTGGGGCGGCGGGAGCGGTCATGGCGGCTTCTTCCCTGGGGAGCGGGGTGGGTCAGGAGGGGGCGGCTTCGGGTGCGCGTTCGCCGTGTGGGACCGCGATCTCCTCCGCGGCGCGGACGGGACGGCCGTACACGGCGACGACGGCGCCCAGCCCGAGCACGGTCCCGGCCAGCTGGGCGGCGATGAACGGGGCGACGGAGGCGGGGGCGACACCGGCGAAGGTGTCGGTGAAGGCCCGGCCGACGGTCACCGCCGGGTTCGCGAACGAGGTCGAGGAGGTGAACCAGTAGGCGGCCCCGATGTAGGAGGCCACGGCCACCGGTGCGAGCGTCGGCCGGCCGGTGCGGGCGAGGCCGAGGACCAGCAGGACCAGCCCGGCCGTGGCGACCACCTCACCGAGCAGCAGATGCGGGGCGGACCGGTCGTGCGTGGACAGGGAGGCCAGCGGTTCGGCGAACATCGCGTGGGCCAGGACCGCCCCGCCGACGGCCCCGGCGACCTGGGCGCAGACGTAGGCGGCGGCATCCCGTCCGGCGAGGCCGTCGGCGTCACGGCGACCGGTGAACCAGGCGGCCAGGGTGACGGCGGGGTTGAAATGCGCCCCCGACACCGGCCCGAACAGGGCGATGAGCACGCCGAGGCCGAAGACGGTGGCGAGGCAGTTGGCCAGCAGTTGCACACCCGCGTCGTGCGACAGCTCGGTCGCCTGGATGCCCGAACCGACCACGACGGCGACCAGCAGACCGGTGCCGACGGCCTCGGCGGCGAGCCGTCGGCCCAGCGGCGGGGTCACGCGGTGGCTCCCACGGTTGCTGCCGCGGTCTGCCGCGTGGACAGGAAGGCGGCCAGCTGGTCCAGGACGTCCGGGAGCGCCCAGTAGTAGACCCAGGTGCCGCGCCGCTCGCAGTCGACGAGGCCGGCCTGGCGCAGGAGCTTGAGGTGGTGCGAGATCGTCGGCTGCGACAGGTCGAACGCCGGCGTCATCTCGCACACGCACACCTCGCCGCCCCGGCGGGAGGCGATCATCGACAGCAACCGCAGCCTGACCGGGTCACCGAGTGCCTTGAAGACCTTGGCCAGCTCCGCGGCGCGCCGCTCGTCGAGCGGCGCCGCGGACACCTCCGGGCAGCAGGCGGCGTCCTGGCCGATCACCTCGAGCTCTTGTTTCGACATGCCTCTATGTTGACGTTTCTCGATGCAAGGCGCAAGGTTGCATCAACGAATGTCAATACAGGCCCGTCGATACAGGCCTTCACCCAGGAGTCCAGTCATGAACAACGACCAGCAGCACACCGATCTGCGTGAGACCGTCCGCCGGCGGTACGCCGCCGCGGCCGTGAAGGTCACCGAAGGCGACACCGCCTGCTGCGGGCCCCAGCCGGTCGAGGTCGACGAGCACTTCGGATCCGCCCTCTACGCCGCCGACGAGCGGGGCGCCCTGCCCGCGGAGGCGGTCGCCGCCTCCCTCGGCTGCGGCAACCCCACCGCGGTCGCCGGGCTCGGCGAGGGCGAGCGCGTCCTCGACCTCGGCTCCGGCGGCGGCATCGACGTCCTGCTCTCCGCCCGCCGCGTCGGCCCGACCGGCAAGGCGTACGGGCTGGACATGACCGAGGAGATGCTGGCCCTGGCCCTGGCCAACGCCGCGAAGGCGGGCGCGACGAACGTGGAGTTCCTCAAGGGGACCATCGAGGCCATCCCGCTGCCCGCGGACACCGTCGACGTCGTGATCTCCAACTGCGTGATCAACCTGTCCGTCGACAAGCCGGCCGTGTTCGCCGAGACGTTCCGCGTCCTGCGGCCCGGCGGTCGTATCGGCGTCTCCGACGTCGTCGCCGACGACGACCTCAGCGCCGGACAGCGCGCCGAGCGCGGCGACTACGTCGGCTGCATCGCCGGAGCCCTGTCCTTCGCCGAGTACCGCGCGGGGCTGGCGGCCGCCGGATTCACGGACATCGAGATCACCCCGACCCACTCGGTCGCGGACGGGATGCACTCTGCGATCGTCCGCGCCACCAAGCCGGTGACGGCGGGCACCCCTTCCGGGACCGCCGGCCCGGACGGCGCGTGCTGCGGAGTCCACGCCTGCTGCACCGGGAGCGAATCCCCGGCCGACCCGGCCCTGACCGTCGGCGAGGCGAAGGCGGCGGCGGGGTGCGGGTGCCAGGGCTGAGGCCGCCGTCCCTGGTGGGAGGCACACGGCCGTGCCGTTGCACACGGCCGGACTAGTGGCGCTGGCCCTGTCCGAACGACGGCCCTGACCGGATTCCCGTCCGAACGACCGCGACCGGCGAACCGCTACCGGTCGGGCCTGTCGTAGACCAGCAGCAGATCACAGGTCCCGGTCCCCCCGCCGCTGACCGCGGGGTCGCTGTTCAGGACGTAGAACCCGCCCGCGTTCCTCGGCGTCACGATCACCGTCTGCGCCGCCTTGTCCGCGTGCGCCGCGGGAACGTGCCTGCCGAGGAACTCGAACATGTTCTGGTTCAAGTCGGCCTTGCTGGTGAAGATGAGAGCCCGGTAGTAACGAGTGGCGGTCTGCCTCTTCTGGTGGTCGAAGCCTTCGACCGGCACGATCTGCTGCTGCCACTTCTTCGGGTCGCTCGTGATGCGTCCCGCCTTCTCATGGCTGTTCAGCTGGCCCTGCACTCCTGACAGGATGCCGGCCATGTGAATGTGCAGCTGGTCCTGCGTCCGGGCGGGCTTCGAGTTGACCCCCAGGCCGATGTCCGCGTACATCACCTGGGCGGCACCCGAGACCTGGGCCTCGCTCCAAGCGTCGTTCCAGTAGAACGGGTAAGCAGGCGGACCCCATATGTAGGGGCATTCGATACCCGCCACACGACAGGTGGGAAGCAGTATGTAATTGTGATTCGTCTCGGGCGAGCCGTGCAGTACCACGTAGTTGTCGGTCCTCTTCAGACAGTCCACCTTCGGAGGCGGCAACCGCACCCCGACGGAGACCAGGACCTTCTCCCACAGAAGGAAGTTGTCGCGACCGTGGTCCTCCCGGTGGCCGCACTCGGCAGAAGGGTCCGGACACGGGAACATGCCCGAAAAGGACGTCTGCCTTCCGGTGCTTTCCTCGGGGTTGCGCATGGCCCGTACCTCGCTGCCCTGCGGAGACCGCTTCCTCTTCACGCTAGATCGGTCGGCCGTCGTCCGCGAGTCGGCGGATCTTCTCCCACCGGAGACCCGTCGTACCCGATCCGATCGGGCACAGGATGTCGGGTCGGGCGGGGACCCTGCTTCCTAGCGTGGTGACCGCGAAAGAGGAAGGAGGCCGGGAGTGCTGGAGCGTCTCAACCAGGCCCTGGAGTACGTGGAGAGCCGTCTCGACCAGCAGGTCGACGCGACCGAGCTGGCGCGCATCGCGGCCACCTCGGAGTACCACCTGCGCCGGATGTTCTCCGCGCTCGCGGGCATGCCGCTGTCGGAGTACGTCCGGCGCCGCCGGCTCACCGTCGCCGGCGCCGAGGTGCTCGATGGGCGGGAGTCGCTGCTGGACATCGCGGTGCGCTACGGCTACGGCTCGGGGGAGGCGTTCGCCCGGGCGTTCCGCGCCATGCACGGCATCGGGCCGGGTGAGGCCCGGCGCACCGGCGCCGCGCTCGTCTCCCAGCCCCGGCTGGCCTTCCGCCTCACCGTCGAAGGGAGCAGCAGCATGCGCTACCGCGTAGTGGACAAGCAGGAGTTCAGGGTCATCGGGTTCAAGGCCCGGGTGCCGCTGGTGCACTCGGGACCGAACCAGGCCATCGTCGACTTCGTCCGCGGGATCGACCCGCAGGCCCTGGAAAGCCTGGCGAAGCTGTCGGACCAGGAGCCGCAGGGCATCGTCGCGGTCTGCGACGACCTGGACCCGGGCCGCGCGGAGGGCACCGAACTCGACTACCACCAAGGGGTGATCACATCGGCAGCCGCCCCCGAGGGCACCACGGCGCTTGCCGTCCCGGCCGGCACCTGGGCGGTCTTCTCCACCTCCGGACCGGCACCGGAGGCCGTCCAGGCGTTGTGGGCGGACGCGTACAAGCAGTGGTTCCCGTCCAACCCGTACCGCACCCGCCCAGGCCCCGAGATCCTGCGCACCCGCCCGTGCCGGGACGGGAGCGATACCGACGCCGAGCTGTGGCTTCCGGTGGAAAGGGACCGGACCTGAACACGGCCTGACCCCACGCGTCGCGGGCCCCTGCCCGACCGGCCGGGGACGCCGAGGCCTTCGGCGCACGTTCATCCGACGCTCCGCCGGGCACAACCCTTTGTTCGGCGTGCGTGTCGTACGTCGCTGAAGCCCGGTTCTCTGACAGGGAGCATGACCTTGCGCATACGTACCTTCGCCGTCGTGGTGGCCGCCGGCCTCGCCGTCGCGGGACTGACCGCCCCCGTTGCCACCGCGGCGCCGTCCCGGCTGTGGGACGACTTCAACGGCGACGGGTACCGGGACCTGGCGATCGGCACACCCAAGGAGAGCGGCGGCACGGTGACCGTCCTCTTCGGCTCGTCCTCCGGTGTCAGCCCCGCCCGGTCGGTGAACATCACCCAGAACTCCCCGGGTGTTCCCGGGACCTCGGAGTCCGGCGACCAGTTCGGCGAGAACGTCACCAGCGGGGACGTCAACGGCGACGGCTACGCCGACCTGATCGTCGGCGCCCCCTACGAGCAGATCACGGGCAAGCCGAACGGCTCGGTGACCGTCGTCTGGGGAGGAGCGCGCCCGTTCACGTCCGGCGGCACCGTGCTCACCGCACCGAACGCCGAGGCCGACGGCTTCGGCACGGGCACCGCCTTCGCCGACCTCGACGGCGACGGCGCCGGCAACCTGGTCGTCGTAGGGGCCGACACCTTCTGGTGGTACGCCGAGGGCAAGCCCACCCAGGACGGCGCGCTGGCGCCCGAGGTGAGCTTCCTGCCCGAGGGCGTACACCTGGACGGTGTGGTCGCCGGACACTTCTCCGGCACCGACGGCAGCGACTACGTCCTGTACGGCCGGCGCACGGACGGCACGGGGAACTACCTGGGTGTGCTCCGAGGCGGCCCCGGTGACATCGGCTACTCCTACTCGGTGCTGGCCGAGGGCACCGCCCCGTCAGGCGCCGCGTGGGACCGGGCCGTCGCGGCGGGCGACATCAACCACGACGGGTACGACGACCTGGTCACCGGCAACACCGACGTGGCCGAGGGCGGTTCGTTCACGGTGCGGTACGGCAGGGCGGCCGGACTGCCCGCCACGGGCCGGACGTACACCCAGGCCACCACCGGTGTGCCGGGGACCGACGAGGCCGGCGACGAGTTCGGCGCCGCACTGGCGGTGGGCGACGCGACCGGCGACGGTTACGCGGACCTCGCGGTCGGCGCCACGTACGAGAGCGTGGACGGTCACCGAAGCGTCGGCAACGTCGTGTTCCTCAAGGGCGGTTCCGCCGGACTGACCACGAAGGGCGCCCAGTCCTTCCACCAGGCCACGCCTGGTGTGCCGGGCAAGGCCGAGGCCGGTGACCACTTCGGCTCCTCGCTGCGGCTGCGCGACATCAACGGCAACGGCAGGGCGGACCTGGCGATCGGCGCGTTCGGCGAGGATGTGGTGCCCGGGGGGTACGACGACGGGTCGGCGTGGGTCCTGCGCGGCGTGACCTCGGGCCTGACGACGTCGTACGCGACCGCCTTCAACCCGACGGACTTCGGCTACCCGGTGCCCAAGGGGCGCAAGTTCGCGGATGTCTTCGGCCGCTGACGACACGGTCTACCGTACGACGCGAGCCTGCCCGCACGGGGTGTCGTCGACCGGTGATCACCCGTACCCGTCACCGGTGGAGCGAGCGGGCTCCCGGGCTGTCGCCCCTGAAACGCTGGCCGGCGGCGATCTCGTCGCCGACCACCGACCAGACGGTCTCGTCGTCCTGGAAGGGGAGCGGGTCGATCCTGCTCGTCTCCTGACGGATCCGTTCGACCTCGCGATCCAGGCGCTCGAAGTCGGCCTCCTCGTCGGCTTCGTCGCCGCTGAAGGCGAACTCCTCCAGCAGGCGCTGGAACCGGAGGGTCACCTGGACGAGGGAGGAGACGTCCCGGTGGAGTTCCCGCGCGCTCTCCTCGTCGGCGTCGAAGGCGTGCACCTTGCCGGTACCGGGGTCGAGGGCGAGGTGGGCGTTGAGCAGCCAGCCGATGACGGGCCATCCACCCGCGTCCGCGGGCGCATCCTCGAAGACCTCCGCGTCGACGACGTCCTGGACGAGGGGCAGCAGTCCGTCGCCCTCGTCGGGCTCACGCAGCCACAGCGTCCCGGTGGGGACGCCGACGGTCTGCAGGAAGCGGGCGCCCTCCGTATCCGCGGCGGAGGCCGGGAAGGAGGTCCCGGGCAGGGTCATGAGCCGGTCCTCGCCGAAGAAGCCGACGAGCTCACCGCGGGTGACGTCGAAAAGCACTGCCGAAACTCCGAACTCCGTCGCTGCACACCGTCGCTGGACGAACGCCGTGGGACTCTACGGCGATTCCCCACCGCTCTCCACTCGGCCGGGACGTCCGTGGTGCGGGACTTGCCTCGTCCGGGCCGGGTATCCGTCCATGCATGCTGGCCCTCTTGTACACGTCATACGACACGACGACGACGGTCTGGGCGTTCGTGCTGTCGCTCCTGGTGGTGCTGACCGTGGGCTGGTACGTCCGCCGCCGCAGGTAGAGCGCCCGCCGTCCGCCTGCCACCGGGTCGTTGTCAGTGCCCCCTGTTAGCTTGCCGAGTGGAGAGAGACCGGTCAGAGAACCTTCGAGGTCCGCGGTCAAGGGGGGTGGGCACAAAGGTCCCCGGGAGCCACCTCGGGACCCTCTCGCAAGCCCCAGACCCCACCCCCCTCATCCCTCACGGACACACGGTCGAATGAGGGCATGGGGAGGGCGTGCGTCCGAGCAGCACCTCGCCTACGTCCGCTCCACCGCGGCGGTCGGGGCATCGGCCGCCGTCTTCGAGTGTCTGCTCATGACGCACCGGTTCATGTCGTCGGGGTCCCCGACGATCAGGCCCACCAGCAGGCGTCCTTCGTTCCGGTAGAGGTCGAACGAGGTGTGCACGTGCCCCACGGCCACTTCGAGCTGCTGCTCGCTGCCGAACTCGCCGATCTCCCAGGTGCCGTCCCCGCTGAGCCTGTGCTTGACCTTGTGGTCGAGTGCCATCTCGGTGGGCATGCCGGTGACGGACGCCGATCCGTCCGCGTGCAGGGTCAACGTGGTGTCGCAGTCGCGATCGCGCCAGGTGCCCACGAGCTGAGAGGTGCGGACGTTCTTCGCGTGCGGATAGCCGCCCCATCCCGCACACGCGGCCACCGACAGCACATCGAGGCGGATATCAGCGCCCACTTCCATGATCGACCGTTCATCGCCCGCCCCCTTCGCCGTCGTGGTTCGATCCTAGGCACCTACGGCCGGCCCGCTGTCGCCGGATCTGCGCGACGGGGTGGATCTGCGCGACGGGGGCCGTCGGGAATAGCCTGGAAAAGAGCGGCACCGGGACGTAACGGACCCTCTCGACGAGGTCCCTCCACCGAGGAGGACGCGGAAAAGGGAGGCGAGGAGCCATGCCCTGGAACCTGAACGGCACGTATCTGGAGAGCTGCAACTGTGACGTGGTGTGCCCCTGCACCACCTCGGGCCTCACCGCACCGGCCGACCACGAGCGCTGCCAGGTGACCTTCGCGTTCCACGTGGACAGCGGGGACGTGGACGGCGTGGACGTCTCCGACCGCAACGTCGCCGTCTTCATCGACGCGCCCCGGGTGATGGCGGAGGGCGGCTGGCAGGTGGCGCTGTACCTCGACGCCTCGGCCGACGACGGCCAGGCCGAGGCGCTGGGCAAGGTCTTCTCCGGCCAGGCCGGCGGGCCGATGGCGGCGCTCACCCCGCTCATCGGCGAGGTCCTCGGCGTGGAGCGCGTGCCCATCGACTACCGCGACGACGGCCGTCGCCACGCCGCGCGGGTGGGCGGCGCGATCGACATCGAGATCGAGGACCAGGTGGCCCCGCAGTTCGGCGAGGACGGCCCGATCATGGGACTGACCGGCATGTTCCATCCGGTGAACAGCACGCTGACCATCGCCAAGTCGACCCGCGCGACGGGCGACGGCGTGTACGGCCGGTCCTGGGACTTCTCCGGCGGCAACGGACACTCGGCGCCCTTCACGTGGTCGGCGTGACCGGCTGGCTGGTCACCGTCCGCCGCAGGGCGGCCCCCGCCGGACTGCTGCTGGCCGCGGCGGCTGCCGCCTGGGTCTGGGTGGTGACACGCTGGGGAGGCATGCAGGTGACGCCGGGCACCATGGGCCTGGGCCTGCCTGTCTTCCTGGCCATGTGGACGCTGATGATGGCCGCGATGATGCTGCCCGCCACGGCGCCCGTCGCCGCCCTGTACGCGCGCACCGTCAACGAGCACCGTGCGCCGCGCATGGTCGTCTTCACGGCCGCCTACCTCCTCGTCTGGGCCGCGGCCGGACTGCCGGCGTACGCGCTGGCCGCCGGCCTGGGCAGGGCGGCGAACCTCCCGGCGGCAACGGGGACCGCGGTGGCCGCCGCCGTCTTCGCGACCAGCGGCGTCTACCAGCTCACGCCCCTCAAGGACCGCTGCCTGGCGAGGTGCCGCTCGCCGATCGGGCTCATGCTGCGCTACGCCTCGTACCCGGCCCGCTCGCGCGACCTGCGCGCCGGAGCCCACCACGGGGCCTTCTGCCTGGGCTGCTGCTGGTCCCTGATGGTGCTCCTGGCCGCGTTCGGTGTGATGAACGTATGGGCCATGGTGGTACTGACCATCGTGATCACCGCGGAGAAGCTCGCCCCGGCCGGCCGCCTGCTGGCCCGCGCCGTGGGAATCACCTCGATCGCCCTGGCCGTAGCCGTCTTCTGGATGCCGGCGCTGGCTCCGGGCCTCACCGGTGGAGGAGGCATGACAGGGATGTGACGCGTATGCCTCGCTGATCACCCACCGGCCTCAGCCACGCCGGTGCATCCATGTCCCGTACTCACCGACCACCAAGGCCGATCACGGGTGAGCCACTAGGGTCAGGGACATGACGACACCCCTCGCCGGCAGTGCCTTCGACTCGCTCCGCCTCGACGCGGTGTCCGACCAGGAGGAGTTGCGCCGGGTCTACGAACTGCCCAAGGACACGGCCGTACGCAAGCAGATGACCGAACTCACCGAGCAGACGCGGCGGCTGATCGGCTGCTCGTCGCTGGTCCTGGTCGCCAGCGCGGATGCCGAGGGCAACTGTGACGTATCCCCGCGCGGCGGCCCCGCCGGGTTCGTCGCCGTCCTGGACGCACGGACGGTGGCGATACCGGACGCGACCGGCAACAAGCGTCTGGACACCCTGCAGAACGTCATCGCCACCGGACGGGCCGGGCTGCTGTTCGTCATTCCGGGGCGCACCACGACGCTCAGGGTGAACGGCAGGGCCTGTGTCTCCACCAGTCCGGAGCTGCTCTCCCAGCTGACCGCCGTGGGCAAGCCGCCGGCCAGCGCGCTGGTGCTGGGGATCGAGGAGGTCTACCCCCACTGCCCCAAGTCGCTGCTGCGCAGCGGGGCCTGGAAGCCGGAACAGTGGCTGCCGGCGGACGCCCAGCCGACGTCGGCCGAGGTGACGCTGGCCCAGCTGCGGATGCCGGAGCTGACGATCGCCGACATCGAGCAGGCGGAGGCGGACTCGCTGAGGTACCGGTACGAGTAGCAACGGGCCGTCCGACGACCGCCACCTGCCCGCCGAGCCGATGCCGCCTGGGACCCGGCGACCATCCCCCTGTGCGTCACCACGCAGGGGACCGCGGTCAGATCTGTCCGAGGTCGATCTCCACCGGGAAGGGGGCCGCCACCTTGAGGACGCCGGTGAACACGTCTCCGTCCCGGTAGGTCTTCGTCGCGGGGTCGAGAACGTAGGTGTAAACGAGAGGGACGCCTGTGGCGGCTTGCTCGATCCGCCAGTAGAAGCCGATGGCTGCCTTGGCGTACTGGTCGACCTTCACGATCCGGTCGGTGGTCTCCGAACCCGGCGACACCACCTCCGCGACCAGCAGCACGTGCTCAGGGCGGGTGGGAGTGATGTCGATCGTGTCCGCGCGGTACACGACGACGTCCGGGCGGCGATTGGTGAGCGGGACGTCCTGAAGCCGTACGTCGAAGTCCGTGTCCGCGTTCCACTCCGGGCCCGCCGCGGCATCCAGGGCGTTCGCCAGAATCCGAGCCAGCCGGTTGTGCCGCTTGGACGCGCTCGGACTCACGACGACCATGCCGTCCACGATCTCGATACCGGCGCACTGCTCCTCGGACCAGGAGTCGTACTCCTCCGCCGTGATCTGCTCATGCATCCATGCCGGGGCCACCATCTCGGCCGTCATGAGGCACCTCCCGGACGCCGTGCCGCGGGCCCGATCCCGCTGGATTCAGCGTACTGTCCGCCATCCGTCCGGCACGCTGATCTCGCTCACGTCTCCTTCCGGTGAGCGGTTACCAGCGCGGCGGACTCGTCACCCGGGGATCGGAGCGATGACCGGGTTCAGGGAGCCGAACCGTCGAGGCCGAGGCGGATCACGGCGAGTGCCTCGCGACATCACTGGTCATCTCGCCGTCGAGGCCGAACATCATGCACATGCTCTGATGGAGCGGTTCGAGGACCTGCCGGACTTCAACCGCCCGGCCCCGGGCCTGCAGCAGCCTTCCGATGTCGTGCCGTAGCTCCAGACGGCTTCCTTACCGATGCCGTGATCAAGCGAAACCATTCACACGGTCGAGCCGGTGCGCCACGCCTCACACCCCGCCCGTTCCGAAGTCGAACCCGGCTAGAACTCGGCCAGGTCCTGCAGAGCGGCGGCCTCAGGATGCCGGCTCGCCCGAATCACTCGGGAACCAAGCAGCAGCGCCAGAAACCCAGCCGGTCTTCCCAACAGATGGAACGTGCCGGTGAGCACCTCCGTGCCGATCGCCATCAGACACATGCCGAAGGCGAACAGCAACACCCCCCAGCCGTAGAGGCGAGGGCGCGCGATCCCCGGTCGGACCTTGGGGAGCATCCATCCGCGAGTGATCGCAGCGATGCCGAGGACGGCGGCGACCGACGCCATCAGTCCGAGAAGTGTCGCGAGACAGAGCAAGAACACAGTCCCCCCTTGCGTGCCGGATCCACGCCGGACGGCGACGTGACATTACAGCCCCCGCGCCACGCGTCTACGCTGGTCCGACGTGGATTTGGGCGATGCCCGGCAGCAGACCCAGCACCGCGGGTTGCGGCCGATGCGGTGCTGCGGGTGGTCCGGCTGCACGATGCGCGGCATGGCTGCGCGACGTGGCTGACGGCGGCCGGCGTCGCGGGGGCCGTAGATCAACCGTCCCTGCGCCTCGACCGATCGATCAGCGAGGTCCGGCCTCGACCGCTGTTTGTTGGTGTCAGGCGCTGGTGTCAGCCGTGTCCGCGGCCAGTGGGACATCCGGGTGAGCGGACAACTCAAGTCCTTGCTGGCGGACAGTCGGTCTCCCTGTCCGGTTGAAATTCTCGTCCCTTGTCCGGCGGCTCGCATGAGCTGGAGAGAAGCCGGGGGTCGTAGCGACGGCGCCGTCCCGTTGTCAGTGGCGGCTGCGATGCTGGCGGCATGATCCCTTGGAACCTGGTCGATCTCGACAAGGCGCTGCGCGCCAGCTGGGCCGCCGACACCTGTTCGCCCGATGACCAGGCCGACTGGCAGCCCGGCAACCCGGCTTGGGGACACTGTGACATCACGGCCTTGATCGTCAACGATGTCTTCGGCGGCGATCTCATAGTGGGTGAGGTGCACCGTGACGGAACCCAGCATGGCTTCCACTGGTGGAACCGGCTGCCCAGCGGTGTGGAACTTGACCTGACGCGGGAGCAGTTCCAGCACGGACAGACCGTCACGGCGGCCCGAGTCGTCAAGCGCCCGCCCGGCCCGCTGCCCCGCCGCTGGGAGGAGTACCTCCTGCTGCGTGAGCGTGTCATCAAGCATCTCGGTCCGCTTCCGGAGCCCGTCTGAGAAGGCCGGCAGTCGGTCTACCGCAGGCTGGAGCCTCCGGTGAGCCCAGGTGGGCGGAGACCGATTCGAAAGTGAACCCAGCGACTTGCATGCCCTTGGGTGGGGGATAGGCCTCCGGGCTTGGGGACAGTAGTGGCCTTGCTGCCATGGACGAAGCTGGCGATGCCGGGCCGATGCCAGGGCAGCGTAAGAGAAGGCGTCAGCAGCGGAACGAGTTGCAGCGGGCTGCTGCTCGCTTCGCGCCTGACGCGGGCCGCTGGGAGGTGCTCTTCGAAACCCAGGACGAGGCGGCCTGGCACGCTCATGTCCGCCGTCTCCGAGCGCCGGACATGAAGATCGACTGGACTGCGATGCGTGTGGACAGGCTCTGTGGGCGCCTGACGCAACCGACTACCTTCCGGCTGAGCCTCTTCGTGTCAAAGGCCAAGCCCATTCCGGACCAGGACTCCTCCACGTAGTGGCACGCATGTTGCACGACCCCGGACACACGAAGGGCCAGCCCGGGAGGAGATTCCTCCCACGCTGGCTCTTCTCTCGGTGCCCCCGGCAGGATTCGAACCTGCGACACCCGCTTTAGGAGAGCGGTGCTCTATCCCCTGAGCTACGAAGGCGGGGTTCTGTCAGAAGGCGTTTCCGGAACCCGGTCCTGGGACGTGGTGGGCGCGGACTCGCTGCCGACAGGCTTTGGTGGGCAGACCTGTGGGGTCTGGGCCACCGCCGACAGTGTAGCGGGTGGGGCGGATCCGCGTCGTTGGCCGTGATCAGTGCGCTCGTTCGCCCTGCTCTCGCCCGGCGGGAGGGCGGCGAAGCCGGGAGGCTGGTGCCGTATGCCTCGGACGGGGCCGGCGGCGGTGATCTCGTTCGGTGTGTGGCATCCCGCTGCCGCGCTGTGTGGGCGAGTCGGGTCAGGTGGGCGCCCTTACCGGCGAACCGTCCGGTGGGGTCCGGTGCGGGGCAGTCGGTGTCTCCGCGCCCGCGCGGGTCCGGTGCTTCCGGGTATCCGGTCACCGCCGCTGCCCGGCGCACGGCCTCGGGGCCTTGAGGTGGCCCTACCTCCTCCCGCTCCAGTCCGCCCGCCGTGCGGCTCGTTCGGGCTCGTTCGCTCGGCTTCACCAGGACTACGTCCCGGAAGGGTGCCGGCGGGTGCGGTGTGATGCGGGTGGCTCGGCGTCGCCTGCCGTGATGGAGCATCAGAAAGAAAGCCCGTCGGCGGAATTACGGGATCATCTGTCACCTTCCTGCCATCCGCTTGCTCCCCCGGAGCCCGTGCGAATAGGACTGATAAGTGGCTGAGGGTGCGGCCGCATTCGCGAGGGCGGCCGGTCCGGCCGGTGTATTGCGGGGCGGGCTTTGTGTCCGGCGCTTTCATCCGGGAGGTTTCCGGTCGTCGTATTCACGCGTCGGCCGGAAATGGTCCCGGCATCAGGCATGACGTACTGACTCGATCAGGGGGCCGGGATGGCAGGGACTGCCGCGAGTACGCTACCCGTCAGGCAGGTGCGGCACGACAGCGGCGTGCTGTCCGCTCCGGCCGTGCCGCCCAGGCGCCTGCCTGGGATCGGCGACCTGCTCCGGCTGCGGTCGGACCTGCTGAACGCCATCCAGTACGCCGCCCTGGACGGCAGTGAGCTGTCGTACTTCTCCGTCGGTCCCAAGCGCATGGTCTTCGTCAACCGGAGCACCGCGGCGGACGTCGTTCTCTCCGACATCCACACGTTCGGCAAGCCGAACGCCGAGAACCCCCTGCGGCTGGTGCTCGGGGACGGGTTGATCAGCAACCCGAACCACGACCAGTGGCTGCAGCGGCGCAGGGCCCTCCATCCCATGTACAGCCGCCCCAGCCTGGCCGGCATGCGGCAGAAGATGGCCGATGTGATCGGCGAGCACATCGGGCGCTGGGAGGGCCGCGACCGTACCGAGCTGCGCGTCCACGAGGACATGCTGTCGTTCGCCCTCGACATCGTGGCCCGGTGCATGTTCAGCCGGTCCGGCGACGAGGTGTCCGCCGTGCTCACCCCGAAGACGATCTCCTTCCTCCTGGAGTTCGTCGAGCGCCGGCTGCGGATGCCGCTCTCCTTGCCGGTCGGCGTGCCCACCCGGCGCAACCGGGACTTCGCCGCGACCATGCGGGGCCTGGACGGCCTCGTCCACCGCATCGTCCGGGAACGGCGCGTGTCCGGCGAGCAGCACGGCGACCTCCTGGACATCCTGCTGGAGGCCAGGGTCGGCGACGCCGCCGAGCCGCTGACCGATGTAGAGGTCAGGGACGAGGTGCTGACCACCTTCGTCGCCGCCTACGAGACGACGGCCAGTGCGCTGACGTGGATCCTGTACCTGCTCGCCTGCTATCCGGACGTCCAGCGCGGCGTGCGGGAAGAGGTGCGTGCGGCCGAGTCGTCCGCCCCGGGGGAACGGCAGGGGAGCACGCTGCTGGAATGTGTCATCAATGAGGGAATGCGGCTCTTCCCGCCGTCTCCGACCATTCCCCGGCAGGTGAGGAAGGACACCCTCATCGGCTCGTCCCAGGTGCCCGGGGGCGCTTTCGTGATGCTCAACGTGGCCGCCATCCACCGGGACCCGGCCGTCTGGGAAAGGCCCGACGAATTCCTTCCTGAGCGTTTCGCCAACGGCGTCCCCGGAAAAGGCAGGTTCCTTCCTTTCGGGGCCGGCGCGCACATGTGCATCGGTAAGGGCTTCGCCATGATGGAGATGAGCATGCTGCTGGCGGGCATTCTCGACAGGTTCGAGATCTCGCAGCGGGACTCCGCCGGTCCCGAGCCCAAGGCGATGCTCACTCTGCGGCCCCGTGCCGGCTTCGCGCTGACCCTCACACGCATCTGACGTCCACTTCGGGTGCACATCCGCCAGAGGCGGCCCGACTTTCATGAGAGAGGTTCGGCAAATGCAGCGCACGGCACGTTTCGCGGCTGTGGTCAAAAACGTGCGTCCCCGTACACTCCTGGTCAGCCCGCTCTCCTACTGCGTGGGCGTGGTCATGGCCGGTCACCGCCTCGACCTCGTGGTGCTCCTCGGCGTCCTCTTCCACGTGCTCGCCCCTCTGGCCGCCAACGCCCACAACGCCGTGACCGACCTGGTGGAGGACGGCAGGAACGTGCCGGGCCGGCTGAAGCTGGTGGAGGCGGCGGGCGTGGGACTGCTCCAGCGGGTCCTGTACGGGAGCCTCGGCGTCATGCTGCTGCTCTCGCTGGTGATCTCGTTCGCGCAGACCCTCCTCTGGGTCTTCAGCGTCTTCCTGGTGCTCGGCTACTCCTCGCCGAGGCTCCGTCTGAAGGGCCGTCCGGTCGTCGGCATGGCGGTCTTCTCGATGGCGGTCACGGAGCCGTACATCGCGGGTGCGCTGCTCGGCGACTCGTGGTGGGAGATCCCCCACTACGACTCGTCCCGGCCGGTCGTCCTCGGGGCGTTCCTGTTCTTCTGGTACTTCGCCAAGGGGATCATGAAGAACGTCCCCGACTACGAGGGGGACAAGGCGGCCGGGCTGCGGACGATCCCGGCGCTCCTGCCCTCGCAGCTCGCCGGCGCATGGGTCGCCGCGGGGGCGACCACCCTGGTGTACGCCGCGTTCCCGGTGCTCGTTCTGCTCACCGACATGCCCGACCGGACGGTTTACGCGGGCGTCATGGTCATTCCGGCCGTGGCTAACATGATCTCCATGGTCCGGGCCCGGACGCCGATCGAGTACAACCTGGTCGGCCAACGGGACATGTACGTGTCCGTGGTCTTTCTCGGCCTTCTGCTCTTCGCGATGCGGCCATCGGTCGGCACGGCGCTGATCGGGTTCCTCGCCGTCGCGGTCATGGCCGGTGCGGACCTGTCCGGTTCGGACTCCCGGGTGAGTCACCACATCACCCAGGTTGATTCGGCGGTGGGTGTTTCCGGTGGAGGAGGGCGGAACAGGTGACGAGTGACCGCACGCGTCGTGGCAAGAGCACCGAAGTGCACGGGATCTTCCAGAAGATCGCGGGCTACTACGACCGGATGAACTTCGTCATGACGCTCGGGCGTCATGAGAAGTGGTGCCGGGAGGTCGCCGCACGGGTCGCGCCCGCCCCGGGCGGACAGCTGCTGGACCTGGCCACGGGGACGGGCGTGATCGCTCTGGAGGCGGCCCGCAGGTACCCCACAGTCACGGTGACGGGAGCCGACTTCTCGGAGGAGATGCTGCGCCGGGCGAAGGCCAAGCCCGGGGCCGGAGCGGTGCGCTGGCAGCACGCGGACGCGGCCGTCCTGCCGTTCGGGGACGAGTCCTTCGACGGGATCACCGAGGGTTATCTCCTCAGGAACGTCGAGGACCTCCACGGAGTGCTCCGCGAACAGCACCGTGTCCTCAAGCCCGGCGGCCGCCTCGTGATCCTGGAGACGTGTCCCCCGAGCGGTCTGGTGAAGCCCGTCGTGAAGTGGGGGATGCGCGTCATCGTTCCGCTGCTCGGGCAGGTCGTGGCGCGCGATCGCAAGTCCTACAGCTATCTCGAGTCCAGCACCCGCGCCTTCGCGTCACCGCAGGGCATCGCGGGCGTGCTGCGCGGGCTCGGGTTCAAGGACATCGGGTGGCGCAAGAGGTTCTTCGGCACGAACGTCATCCTGTGGGCCACCAAGGCCGGTTGACGTCGACGCCGGACAGCGGCGGCACACGGCACATCGGTACACCGGCACAGCGGTGACCGGCGCACCGGCGCACCGGGAACCAGCGGTGACCGGCGCACCGGCAGCGGACCGGTGAAATCAGGGGGAGATCTTATGAGCAGGCCCGCTCCGGGCAGTCACGCGACCGTTTCTCACGCGACGCACGCCAGGAAGGCGCTGGAACGCTGGGTGTCCGAGCACCCCGACCGGCCGGGCTGCGTCGGAACCGACGGAGCGGGGCTGACCTGGAAGGAGATCGCCGCTTCGACGCACGCCCTGGCCGACCGCCTCCAGCGGACCGGTGCCGGTGCGGGCGATCGGGTCGCCCTCATGGCGGGCCGGTCGCGGTACGCGCTCAGCAGCCTGCTGGCGATCTGGGCCAACGGCTCGTCGGCAGTCCTGCTCGACGAGCGGCACCCGGCCGAGCGTCTGCGCTGGATCGTGGCCGACGCCGGGTGCAAGGTGCTCGTGTCGTCGGAACCGGACGCCGCCGCACTGGGCCTGGAGCTGGTGGAGACGCACGGCTCCGAGACAGCCGGCGCCGGCCTGCCGCCCGGCGGCCCCGACTGGAACGGCGGGCCCGACTGGAACGGGTGGGCCGACGAGGGGCGCGAGCCGGAGGCGTACGTCGTCTACACCTCGGGCACCACCGGCCGCCCCAAGGGCGTGCGCGTCGGCTCCACCGCCCTGGGGAACCTCCTGGCCAACGCCGAGTCGCTCGGGTACCGGCCCGGCGGCCGGGCCGTCTCGGTCGTCTCCCCGGGGTTCGACGGCTGGCTGTGGTCGGTCCTCACCCCCTTCGTCAACGGCGTCACCTGCGTCGCGCTCGACCCGGCCCTCGGGGACCTGGAACAGGCCCTGTCCGCACAGCGGATCGACCACCTCTGCATGACACCCTCGCTGTACGCCACGCTCACCGGGCTGCCGAGGGCCGAGGTCGCCGTGGTGGCCGGCGAACGCTGCCCGGACTCCCTGGCCGACCGCCTCCGGACCATGGCCGACCGGGTGATCAACGTGTACGGGCCGACCGAGACCACCATCGCCGCCACCATGGCCGACACCGCCCGCGGTGACGATCCCCGCACCATCGGCCGTCCGCTCGCCGGCTACACGGTCACCGTCGTCGACGCCGACCTGAACGAGGTCCCGCCCGGCGTCATCGGCGAGATCCTGATCGGCGGAGCCGGAGTGGCCCTCGGGTACGCCGGCACGGGCGCGCCGGGCGCGGACCGCTTCGTCGACCTCGACGGCGCCCGGCACTTCCGCACGGGAGACCTCGGGGTGCTCGGTGACGACGGCCGGCTGGGCATCCGTGGCCGGGCCGACAACCAGGTCAAGGTGGGGGGTTTCCGGATCGAGCTCGAGGAGCTGGAGAACATCGCCTGCGAGGTGCCCGGCATCGAGGGCGCGGTGGCCTACACGCGCGGCGAGCCGGCCACGCTCGCCATCGGCCTGCGGACGTCCTCCGGCCGGGCTCTCGACGACGGCCTGCGCACGCGGCTCACCACCGAGTTCGGCGCACGGCTGCCGCGCCAACTGCGCCCCACCCTGATGCACCGCATCACCGGGATACCGCTGGAACCGACCGGCAAGGTCGCACGGCGCGAGGTGGCCGCGCTGGGCGACGCCGAACCGGCCCGGCCGCGCGGCGGCGCGGGACCGGCCTCGCAGCACGGTGACGGTGAACGGGCCTCGCAGCACGGTGACGGCGAACGGGCCGGGCAGCACGGTGACGGTGAACGGGCCGGGCAGCACAGTGGTGCCGGACCGGCGGGGCAGCGCGTCGGCACCGGCAGCCGCGCATCCGCGTCCGACGACCCCGTCCTGGACCACGTCCTGAACGCGTGGAGCGGCGTCTTCGGACACGCCGTCGCCCGGGACTCCGACTTCTTCGCCATCGGCGGGCACTCGCTGCTCGCCGCCCAACTGGCCTCCCGGATCGAGACGGAGCTGGGGCTGACGGTCTCGATCATCGACGTCCTCACGGCCAGGACCCCCGAAGCGCTCGCGAGGCGGATCGACGAAGCGAGGGCGGCATGAGCTACCTGCGCTCCTTCACCGAGGCCGAGGAGGGCGCCGCCGCGACCGCGGTGGTGTTCCCGCAGGCGGGCGCGGGCTGCCTGCGCCTGCGCGCGACCGCCCTGGCGCTGCCGCCCGGGACACACCTGCTGGGGGTGCAGCTGCCGGGGCGCGAGGACCGGTTGGCGGACCCGGCGGCCGGCAGCCTGGCCGAGGTGGTCGACCGGATCAGCGCGGAACTGCGCGCGTACGCGCGGCGGCGGCCGCTGGTGCTGCTCGGCGTCAGCCTCGGCGCGCTCATCGCCTACGAGGTGGCGAGGCGGATGGAATCCGCAGGCATCCCAGCGCGCTCGCTGGTGGTCGCCGC
The DNA here is from genome assembly GCF_014650035.1 of Streptomyces lucensis JCM 4490. Lineage (GTDB taxonomy): Bacteria > Actinomycetota > Actinomycetes > Streptomycetales > Streptomycetaceae > Streptomyces > Streptomyces lucensis. The sequence goes on from NZ_BMUE01000001.1 coordinate 32,368, forward strand.
GGCCAGGTCGCCCGAACACTTCAGCGCCTTCCTGGCCGCGGACCCGCCCCAGGCGGAGCTGACGGACCTCCTCCACCCGTCGGTCCGCGAGTCCGCGTTCGCCCGCTACGCCCTCGTACCCCTGCGTGCGGACCTGCGCCTCGCGGCCGGCTACCGGGCCCCTTCCAGGCCGCTGGCCCGAACCCCGCTGCGATCGGTGTCGGGACGCCGCGACACGGTCGTCACCGCCGCACAGATGACCCGGTGGCGCGAGGCGGCCGCCGACTACCAAGGACATCAGGTGATCGACGCGGACCATCACGCGTTCATGGACCCGGACGCCCTCGTCGGCATGCTCGGCGACGCCGTCCCCGGGGCCGCTCACGACCCGGCGGTGCGCGGATGACGCGGCGGACGGCGCCCGACCTGTTCGAGCCTGGTCTCTTCGAGGGCACGGGCTTCTACGACGTCTTCGCCTGGTACCGGGCGAACGACCCCGTGTCCTGGCAGCATCCCGCCGGGGAGGCGGAGGGGTTCTGGAGCGTCACCCGGTACCACGACGTGGTCTCCGTGCACCGCGACAGCACGCGGATGAGCTCGGCCAAGGGCATGCGGCTCGGTTCGACGGGCCGCGCGGTCGACGCCGTCGCGAACAGGATGCTGATCGTCGCCGACCCGCCCGACCACACGCGGATGAAGCGCGTGCTCATCCAGCCGTTCTCGAACGACGTCCTGTCCAGGGCCGAGGACTACGTGGAGCGGGTCGTCGCCGACGTCGTCGCGACGGCCGTCACGCAGCCCGGTCCGGATCTGATCAGGCAGCTCGAACGCATCCCGACCGACGTCATCTGCGCCATCATGGGACTGCCTCGTGACGACTGGGAGTGGATCGGCAGGAAGACCACCGAGGCGTTCGAGTCGCCCTCCGAGGTGCGGCGGATCACCGCGAACGGCGAGATCTTCAAGTACTTCAGCGACATGGTGCGCGAGAACCGCAGGACCGGCGCGAACGAGTTCATCAGCGGCCTCACCGCGCAGAACGCCGACGGCACCGGGCTGACGGACGAGGAACTGGTCTTCAACTTCAGCGGGATCCTCGCCGGCGGGAACGAGACGACCCGCTTCACGCTGGCCGCGCTCACCCTTCAGCTGGTGGAGCACCCGGACCAGTGGGACCGCATCCTCAGGGGGGACGTCGAGCCGGGCGTCGCCACCGAGGAGGCGCTGCGCTGGTCGGTGCCCGGCATGCACGTGCTGCGGACCGCCACCGAGGCACTGACCGTCGGGGACGTCGAGGTCGAGCCCGGCCAGCGCGTCGTGACCTGGATCGGCTCGGCCAACCGTGACACGGAGGTGTTCGACGACCCGGACACCTTCGACGTCGGCCGGGCCGGGAACCGCCATCTGAGCTTCGGCGCGGGCCGCCACATGTGCCTGGGCAGCCGGCTCGCGCGGCTGGAGATCGCCGCGTACCTCCGGACGCTGCGCGGCATGGTGCGTGCGATGACGCTGGAGGGCGAGCCGCGCTACAACGGGTCGAACTTCACCTGGGGACTGAACGAACTGCCGGTGGTGCTGCACGCATGACACGAACGACGACCGCGTCCCCGGTGCGGGCCGTGACCCTGTGCCTCCCCGACGAGCTGTTCCGGGACGGTGGGGCCGACGCCGCCGGCATCGGCCGGTACGGCGAGCGGGCGCTGGCGATCGGCGACGAGATCACGGGCGCCGGGTACGAGGTGCAGACGGTGCGCCTCTCCAGCCCCGCACTCGGCCGGCCGCTCGGCCACGGCGAGCTGCGCGCGCGGGCGGCCGGCCTCGTCGAGGGCTGCCGGCGGGCGGGCGTGGGCAGCGCCTCGCTGGGCGCCCTGCGGCCTTCCGCGCTGGTGGAGCTGGAGCCCTCCCACGTCGCCGACGTACTGGTCGCGTACCCGTCGCTGTTCCTCGCCGCCGTCGTCGCCGACGGCGGCGAGGTGGACCACGCCGCCGTCGCCTTCAGCGGAGCCGTGGTCCGCGAGCTGGCGAGCCGCGACGCGGAGGCCAACTTCCGGTTCGCGGCAGTCGCCCATCTGGGCGCCAACGCTCCGCTGTTCCCCGGCTCGTACAGCGACGGGGGTGCCGCCGGGGTGAGCGTGGGACTGCAGTCCGCAGGCCCCCTGCTGGCCCGTGCCCGGGAGGCGGCTCCGCGTGACCTCACCGCGGCGACGGAACTGACCCGGAACGGCCTGCGTGAGCAGCTCGCCCCCCTCGAGGACCTGCTGCGACCGGCCTGCGAGCGCCGCGGCCTGCTGTTCCACGGCTTCGATCCGTCCCCGGCCTGCGCCCCGGACGCCAGCATCGGGGAGTTCCTGGAGACGGTCGGCGGCGTCCGGTTCGGCTCTCCGGGCACGATGGCGGCCTGCGCGGCGGTCACGGCCGGTATCCGCTCGGTCGGCCGGCCCCTGGTCGGGTACGCGGGCCTGATGCTTCCGGTACTGGAGGACCGGGTGCTCGCGCTGGCCTGGCAGCAGGGACGCATCGACAGTGACTCGGTGCTCGCGTACTCGTCGGTGTGCGGTGCCGGGATGGACACCGTCCCCCTGCCCGCCTCGACCCGGGAGAGCGAGGTCGTGGCCATGATCGCGGACATGGCGGCCCTGTCCGCGCGCTGGAGCAAGCCGCTGTCCGCCAGGCTGATGCTCGCACCGCCGGGCGCCGATCCGCACCGTACGGAGTTCAGGGCGGAGCAGATCATCAACATCGACTACCCCACTGCTCAGGGGCGGTGCGCGGGCCGGCGCGCCGGCCCGCCCCCTGGGGGACCGTCCCGCCCATTGCGCCCGTTGCGCCGGTAGCGCGATGGTCGGCGCGCCCGTGGCACCCGTTGCGCTAGCCCCGCGTGATCCGCACCCGGTAGTTCCCCTCCGCGTCCTCGCCCAGCACCCGCACCATGATGGCGTGGCGGGGGTCCTTGAAGGTCTCGCCGGGGGAGAAGGGGGCGTCGGAGAGTTCGGTGTGCACGTTGGGGCTGTGGGTGCAGCCGCCGGTGCCCCGGTGGCTGTCGTAGACCGTGATCGGGCCGCGGCCGGTGTCGACGGACGCGTCGATCTTGTAGATGAGGACGCCCGGCCGGCACACGTCCTCGTCGTTACCGCCCTGCGTGCGCAGCTCCAGCGCGTACGAGCTCTCGGCGTCGATGGGCAGGAGGATCAGCTTCCCGCCGCCCGGCTTGTACAGCGGCGTCAGCACGAACTCGACGCTGCCCCGGGTCGCCGCGCAACCGACCTGGGTGACGTCCAGCCAGCCCAGCTTCCACTTGTGCCAGCCGAGCAGGTCGTTGTTGGCGCCCCAGTCCTCGCTCATGATGTCCCAGTGGCCGACCGTGCCCCCGCCCTCCTGGGTGTACAGGTCGGGCAGGCCGAAGGTGTGGCCGTTCTCGTGCGGCAGGACGCGGTAACCCGTGCGGGCGTAGGAGCCGGAGCCGTCGTCCTGGCGGGAGTAGACGAAGGAGGCGTTGGCGACGGGCACGCCGTCGGCGACCGGGGCGTCGTCGTTCCCGGCGAAGGTCACGGACAGCACCGTGTCGAGGGCGGAGGGGCCGGCGTTCGGGGTGACGAGCACGTTGAGCAGGTCGTACGAGCGGAAGTCCACCTTCGGGTCGGCCGCGGCCACGATGTCCTGGACCAGTTGCCGGTAGCCGGGGTCGAAGGGGGCTCCGCGCTCTATGCCGTACTCCCGGAAGGTCTTCGGCATGCGCAGCCAGTTCGTGACGGGTGTCTCGGGCCGGTAGTCGAGCCGGCCGTACGACGCGGCGTGGAACCACTCCTGCGTCTGCGGGAAGAACTCGTGGAAGCGGTCCATGGCGCTGCCCTGCCCGGGCGCGTCGGCGAAGTCGACCATCAGGGTGAGGGCGTGGACCGTGCCCGTGGAGCGGGAGTAGCCGCGGGGGGTGGGGAGGCCCTCGGTCATCTGCACCTCCCGGACGCCGCGGACCAGGCACGGGGAGACGAGGGGGGAGCGCGCCAGGCCGGTGGGGCCGGCGGCGGCCGGCGCCCTCAGGTGTCCGGATCCGGCCGAGGTGCCGACCGTGAGGATCAGTGCCGTCACGGAGGCGAGTGCGGTCGCGCGGCGCAGGCGTACGCGGTGAGGGCGTATGCGGTGAGGGTGTATGCGGTGAAGGCGTATGCGGTGAAGGCGCGAGCGGTCCGGGTCAGGGAGGTCCTGGAGTATGCCGTCCGAGTCCGTGCCGTCCCGGCGTATGCCGTCCGGGCGTATGCCACTCAGGGGGGTGCGGCGCGCTGTGCGGCGGGAGCGTATGCGGCGGCGGGGCGGCTGCGGCTGCATGCATGGACCCTTCGCTCCACGGCAGCCGCCGGTTCCTGGCTGCACCCTTGCGATCACCCTGGGTCGGTGGGGTGGCGGGCGCGCGCTGACGGAGACCGAACGTGGGAACGGTGGTCCGCGAAGGGGTGAATCGAAGACGCCGGTGAGTGTGGCTCAGATCACAACGGTTCTCACCGGGTGCGGGAAATAACCGGGGACGACTTCCCCGTTTAGCCCTGTGTCCGAGCGAAACGGGGAGTCAGTCCCCGGATCGCCCCCAACACCTCGAGGAGTACGCCGTGTCGACCGCGACCACCCCCGCACCGCGCAAGGCGCCCAGGCCGCGAGCCGACGCCGTGCGCAACCGGGAGCGGATCGTGACCGCCGCCCGGGAGATGTTCGTCGAGCACGGCCCGGACGTGCCGCTCGACGAGGTCGCCCGCCGGGCGGGCGTCGGCAACGCCACGGTGTACCGCAACTTCCCCGACCGTGAGGCCCTCGTCCGTGAGGTCGTCTGCTCCGTCATGGACCGGACGGCCGAGGCGGCCGAGGCGGCCCTCACGGAGACCGGGGACGCGTTCACCGCCCTGGAGCACTTCGTCCACACCGCCGCCGACGAGCGGATCAGCGCGCTGTGCCCGATGATCTCCGACACCTTCGACCAGCACCACCCCGACCTGGAGGCCTCCCGCGAGCGTGTCGAGCAGCTCGTCGAGGAGGTCATGGGCCGGGCGAAGGCGGCCGGCCAGCTGCGTTCCGACGTCGGCGTCGGCGACCTGCTGATCGTCGTGTCCCAGCTGAGCCGGCCCCCGGCCGGCACGGACTGCGGCCGCGGCGACCGCTTCGTCCACCGCCACCTCCAGCTGTTCCTCGACGGTCTGCGGGCGCCCGCCCGCTCCGCCCTGCCGGGCACGGCCGTGACGATCGAGGAGCTGCGCGCCTGCTGACCGGCGGCGGCCGGCCGGAGCGATGACCGGCGACCGGCCCGCCCTTCCTGACCTCCACTTTCGACCTTTCGACCTTCCGACCTCCAGACCTTCCGACCTTCCGATCTCCCCGACTCCTCGCCTTCGCTCCACCTTCCGTTCTCCAACGATTTCTCGGCATTTTTCCGTCACGAAGTCCCGAAGTGGGTACCTCCATGTCCGAAACATCCCTCAAGGCTCGCGGCGCCGCCGTTCCGAGCGCCGACGCCAACCGCTGGAAAGCGCTCGTCTTCATCGCGCTCGCCCAGCTGATGGTCGTCCTCGACGCCACCATCGTGAACATCGCCCTGCCCTCCGCCCAGCAGGACCTCGGCATATCCGACGGCAACCGGCAGTGGGTCGTCACCGCCTACGCCCTCGCCTTCGGCGGTCTGCTGCTGTTCGGCGGCCGCATCGCCGACCTGTGGGGCCGCAAGCGCGCCTTCGTGACGGGGCTGGCCGGTTTCGCCGCGGCCTCCGCGCTCGGCGGCGCCGCCACCACCGGCGCGATGATGTTCGGCGCCCGCGCCCTCCAGGGCGTCTTCGGCGCCCTGCTCGCCCCGGCCGCCCTGTCCCTGCTGGCGGTGATGTTCACCGACGCCAAGGAGCGCGCCAAGGCGTTCGGCATCTACGGCGCGATCGCCGGCGGTGGCGGTGCCGTCGGTCTGATCCTCGGCGGGTTCCTCACCGAGTACCTGGACTGGCGCTGGACCTTCTTCGTGAACGTCCCGTTCGCCGTCGTCGCCGCGGCCGGCGCCTACTTCGTCATCCGTGAGCCGGAGGGCGGCCGCAACCGCTCCCCGCTCGACATCCCCGGCGTGATCCTCTCCACGCTCGGCCTGGTCGCGCTCGTCTACGGCTTCACCCGCGCCGAGTCCGACGGCTGGGGCGACGGCGTGACAGTGTCGATGTTCATCGCCTCCGCGGTGCTGCTGACCGCCTTCGCCCTGGTGGAGTCCCGGGTCAAGGCCCCGCTGCTGCCGCTGCGCGTCGTGACCGACCGCAACCGCGGCGGCATCTACCTCTCCCTCGGCCTCGCGATCATCGGCATGTTCGGACTGTTCCTCTTCCTGACCTACTACCTGCAGGTCGTGAAGGGCTACTCGCCGGTCAAGACCGGTTTCGCCTTCCTGCCGATGGTGGCGGGCATGATCACCGGCTCCACCCAGATCGGCACCCGGCTGATGACCCGGGTCCCGGCCCGGCTGCTGATGGGCCCCGGCTTCCTGGTCGCCGGCCTCGGCATGCTGCTGCTGACCCAGCTGGAGATCGGTTCCTCCTACCTGGCGCTGCTGCTGCCCGCGATGGTGCTGCTCGGCCTCGGCATGGGTACGGCGTTCATGCCGGCCATGTCCCTGGCCACCCAGGGCGTCGAGCCCCGGGACGCCGGTGTCGCCTCCGCGATGGTCAACACCTCGCAGCAGGTGGGCGGTGCGATCGGCACCGCCCTGCTGAACACCATCGCCGCGTCCGCGCAGACGTCGTACATCAAGGACCACATCGCCGGGGCGGCCGCCAAGCCGCAGCAGCAGCTGGTCCACCTCCAGGGCATGGTCCACGGCTACAGCGCGGCCATCTGGTTCGCCGTCGGCATCCTGGGTCTCGCCTCCCTGATCGCCTTCACCTTCGTCAACGCGGGCCGGCCGGACCTCACCGCGGTGATCTCCGGCGACGGCGACGGCGTCGAGGACGAGGTGCCGGTGCCGGTGGTGGCGCACTGACCGGCCGAGCCGGTGCCGGTGGTGGCGCACTGACCGGCCGCAGGTGACGGGTCGGAGCCGGGCGACCGTCCCCCGTCAGCGGAGCCAGGGCAGATCCGCACCCGCTTCGTCGGGCTGGAGGCCCTCGGCGACGATCTCCATGATCTCGCCGAGGGCCTTCTGCTGTTCCGGGGAGAGCCGGTCGAACAGCGCCTGCCGCACGGCGGTGACATGGCCCGGCGCGGTGCGCCGCAGCACCTCCACGCCCTCGTCGGTGAGCACCGCGAACTGGCCGCGCTTGTCGGAGGGGCAGTCCTCGCGGCGCACCCAGCCGTTCTTCTCCAGCCGGGCGATCGCGTGGGACAGCCGAGAGCGGGTGATCTTCGCCCGCATCGCCAGCTCGGTCATCCGCAGCCGGCGGCGCGGCGCCTCGGCGAGACCGACGAGAAGGCCGTAGTAGATGTGCGGCATGCCCGCGTCGCGCTGCAGCTGCCGGTCCAGGTGGTCCTCCAGCAGGGTGGTGGCGTGCAGGTAGGCGCGCCAGACGCGCTGTTCCTCGTCGGTGAGCCAGCGGTGCCCCGCGGCGGAGTCCGGTGCGGTGTTCATGCGTTCCACTGTACGAGCCATCTCCTTGAAACTTGAACAAGTCGGGCGTACGCTCGTGGTGAGAGCTTGAGAGTTAAAGCAATCTGATCGTCTGGAGCCACGACATGTCCTCCGTCACCCCCGTGGACCCTTCCCAGGACGCCCTGCCGGAGCGCATGCCCGCCCTGTACCTCAGCCACGGCGCCCCGCCGCTCGCCGACGACCCGGTCTGGCCCGGGCAGCTCGCCGCCTGGTCGGCCGGCCTGCCCCGCCCCAAGGCCGTTCTCATGGTCTCCGCCCACTGGGAGGAGGCCCCGCTCGCCCTCGGCGCCGTCGAGACCGTCCCGCTCGTGTTCGACTTCTGGGGCTTCCCCGAGCACTACTACCGGGTCCGGTACGCCGCTCCCGGCGCCCCCGAGCTGGCCGACTCCGTCCGCAAGCTGCTGCGCGCCCCCGGCACCCCCGTCCAGGACATCCCCGACCGCGGCCTCGACCACGGCGCGTACGTCCCCCTCGTCGAGATGTTCCCGGCCGCCGACATCCCCGTCCTGCAGATCTCCATGCCCACCCTCGACCCGGTCCGCCTGATGGACATCGGCCGCAAGCTCGCCCCGCTGCGGGACGAGGGTGTGCTCATCGTCGGCTCCGGCTTCTTCACCCACAACCTGGCCGCCCTGCGGCACACCGGCGGCGGCGTGCCCAGCTGGTCCGCCGAGTTCGACGACTGGGGCCGCCGCGCCCTGGCGGCCCGCGACTGGGACCTCCTGCTGGACTTCCTGCACAAGGCCCCGGCCGGCCGCTACGCCCACCCGCGCACCGAGCACTTCGCCCCGCTCTTCGTCACGATGGGCGCGGCCGAGGCGGGCGGCGAGCTGGACGCCCAGCGGTCGGTGATCGACGGGTTCTGGATGGGGCTGGCGAAGCGGTCGCTGCAGTTCGGCTGACCGGCCGGGCCCGGCCCGGCTCAGAGGCTCTTCTCGTACCAGGCCACGTCCCAGTAGCGCCCGAACTTGCGGCCCACCTCCCGGTGGGTGCCGATGTACCGGAAGCCGAAACGGGCGTGCAGTCGCTCGGAGGCCTCGTTGGGCTGGGCGATCCCGGCGTAGGCCCGGTGCAGGTCCTCGTCGGCCAGCGCCGCGAAGAGGGCGCCGTAGAGCAGGGTGCCGATCCCGCGGCGGCCGGCGTCCGGGGCGACGTACACCGAGGTCTCCACGGAGGTGGCGTACGCGGGCTTCGGCCGGTAAGGGCTGGATGTGGCGTACCCGAGGATTCGCTGTGAGTCGCCGTCCGGGCCCGTCTCCGTGGCAACCATCAGGCGGTGGGGGCCGTCTTCCGGGTGGGAGAGCAGCCAAGGGCGGCGCTCTTCCGTACCGAAGACCGCCGTATCGAATGTGATGGCCGTCTCACGTACGTAGTGGTTGTAGAGGGCCGTGAGGGCGCCGAGATCCCCCTCGACTCCTGGCCTGACCTGCACTTCCGTATGTCCGAGCGGCATTGGTCCTCCCCGTGTGGCGGAACAGGGTACTGCATGATCAGAAAAATTGGGGGGCGGGTTGGGAATTCTGTCCGGATTCCAGTCGTTGTTTCCCTCGGATGCAGGGCACTCGGAGAGAGTCCGAAGACAGTCCCGAAGTGCCGAGCGTTCAGGACCACCCGTCAGCCCACCATCGCAAGGGAGCACGCATGGCAACCCGTGCCGTCGCCCGTCGTCAGTCCGCCACCGGCGAGACGGTCGACTCGGCAAGCAGTGTTCGCGCCCACGGCGGCGAGATCGCCGACCGCGACCTGGTCGGCATGTACCTCGACGAGATCGCGCGCACACCGCTGCTCGACGCCGCCAAGGAGGTCGAGCTGTCGCAGACCATCGAGGCGGGTGTGTTCGCGCGACAGGTTCTCGACGGGTACGAGGAGAGCAAGACGGACGCCACCCGGGACGAGCTGGAGGCGCTGGTCGCCGCCGGCGAGCGGGCCAAGGACGTCTTCATCCGCTCCAACCTCCGACTGGTCGTCGCGGTGGCCCGGCGCTACCCCCGCAGCGGCCTGCCCCTGCTCGACCTGATCCAGGAGGGCAACGCCGGCCTGGTGCGCGCCGTGGAGAAGTTCGACTACCGCAAGGGCTTCAAGTTCTCGACGTACGCGACCTGGTGGATCCGTCAGGCCATCACCCGTTCCATCGCCGACCAGTCCCGTACGATCCGGCTCCCCGTCCACCTGGTGGAGGAACTGGGCCGTATCCGCCGGGTACAGCGCGAGTTCAACCGCGAGAACGGCCGCGACCCGGAGCCCGCGGAGATCGCCGCGGAACTGGGCTCCACCCCGGAGCGCGTCACCGACGTCCTCGACTGGGCCCGCGACCCGGTCTCGCTGAACATGTCGGTGGACGACGAGGGCGAGACCCAGTTCGGCGACCTGCTGGAGGACACCTCGGCGGTGTCCCCCGAACAGTCCGTCATGACCCTGCTGCGCAGCGAGGAACTGGACGACCTGATCGGCCGCCTGGACCAGCGCACGGCATCCATCATCAAGATGCGGTACGGCATAGACGACGGCCGCGAGCGCACCCTGACCGAGGTCGGCAAGGAGCACGGCCTGACCCGCGAGCGCATCCGCCAGATCGAGAAGCACGCCCTCCTCGAACTGAAGAAGCTGGCCCGCGACACCGGCTTCGACGCGGCGGCGTGACGGGCCGGGGATGAGGGGGCGCGGCGCGGGGCCGCGACGGCGACCGTGACTCGGGGGCCCGTGAGACGGGCCCCCGCGGCGCGGACGCGCGGACGCGCGGTCGGCCGAGGGAGTCCGCGCGGTGCGCACGCCTGTGGCGAAAGACGGCGCAAACACGGCGCTGTCCGGTCGCTTCAAGTCCCTGGCCGCAGGGAACAACCCTTCCGGGCCCAGGATCGGGGCCCCGGGACCGCACTCCCCACCTCACGCAGTACTCGCCGTCACCAACGGCCACCACAGCGCACCACCGGTCACACCACCCCACGACCGGCCGCCGTCGACGGCACCGCACCACCGCCGGACCGCACCATCGCACCACCAGGCCGATCCCACCAGGCCGACCCCACCGGCCGACAACACCGGCCGGCCCACGTGAGCCACGTCCCGGCGCAATCCCCCCCGGCGCCGGGACCTTCCAGAGCCGGGCTTCGGCGCCTACCCCCCCAGGCGCCGGGGCCCGGCTTGTTTGCGTCCGGCCGCGGGACGACGGTGGCCGGGGGACAGTCAGGCCCTGAGCACGTGAGCGGACACACGGCAGCGGCGGCCCACCCCGTACCTGAACCACGGGGTGAACCGCCGGATGGCAGATTCTGCCACATGGGCATAGCCTGCCGGGATGAGCTCCACCCGCCGCTCCGCACACCAGTCGTTTCCAGCCTCGGCGCAGCTCTCCCTCACCGAACGCCGAAAGGCAGAGACCCGGATGGAGATCGCCCGGGCGGCGGCCGGACTCTTCGTCCACCGGGGGCTCAAGGCGACCCGCGCCGAGGACATCGCCCAGGCCGCCGGCATCGCGCCGCGCACGTTCTACCGCTACTTCGCCACCAAGGAGGAGGCGGTGGCGCCGCTGTACGCGGCAGGCGCCCAGCGCTGGGCGGACGCGGTCCGGTCCGCCCCGGCCCACCTCACCGTCCTGGAGGCGCTGGAGCACGCCGTCCACCAGACCGTCGGAGCCGGGGCCGGGATCTCCGCCGCGTCCTGGGAATGGGTGCGCACCCTGATCCGCCTCGCGGGCACCAGCCCCGCGCTCGGCAGGGTCTGGGCGGAGGTGTGCCAGGCCTCGGAAGGAACGCTGGGGGAGGTCCTCGCGGCCCGGCTGGCCTCCGCCGGGGAGACCCGGACCGCCGGACCCCACGGTGCCGGCGCGGCCGCCGTTTCCGGCGCCGGTGAGGGCGCCGGCGAGAGGGACGACAACGTTTCCCCGCCACCGCCACCGCCACCGCCACCGCCACCGCCACCGCCACCGCCACCGCCACCGCCACCGCCACCGCCACCGCCACCGCCACCGCCACCGCCACCGTCCCCGTCGCCCCCGCCCGCCGCGCCGGTAGCCCCCCGCCTGCGCTTCGCCGCGGCCGTGGCCGACGCCGCCGTCCGCGTCGCCGTACAGTCCTGGGCCGCAGGCGCGTCCCCGCCCACCGGACCGGAGGGCCCGGCGGCCCTGGCGCTGCGGAACCTGCGCGCGCTGCGGGACTTCGGCTGGGCCGGGGACTGACCCCGCCCGGCTCGGCCCCCGGCCTGCCTCATCCGCCTGGCTGAGCCCCCGGCCCGGCTGACCGGCCCGACCGGCTCAGCCCCGGCTTGGTTCAGCCCCCGCCTGGTTCAGCCCTGGCTTGGTTCAGCCCCCGCCTGGCTGAGCCCCCGGCCTGGCTGACCGGCCCGACCGGCTCAGCCCCCGCCTGGTTCAGCCCCGGCTCGGCTCAGCCGACCGCCCAACTCCCGGACGCACCTGGCCAGTTCCTCCGGCGCCCGTACGGTGAACTCGTGACCGGCCATCACCAGCCGTACCGCCAGCCACTCCATGGGGTCGCCGGTGGTGCCGCGCAGGACACAGCCGCCCTGGCCGTCGTCCCGCGGGGGCCCCACCCACGCCGGCAGCCGCGCGGCGACCCGCTCCGCCGGTGCGGCGAACCGCACCTCGAACTCGTACGTCTCCTGCCGCTGGTGGATGGACCGCCGCAGGTACTCGGCCGCGCTTCCCGTCGGCAACTCCCGTGGTGCGAAACGGACTCCGGTGGGGAACGGCGCGCTCACCCGGTCCACCCGGAACGTCCTCCAGTCCGCGCGGTCGAGGTCGTACGCGACCAGGTACCACCGCCGCCCGGTCGACACCAGCCGGTGCGGCTCGGTCAGGCGGCGCGACTCGCTGCCGTCCTTGTCCCGGTAGGCGAACCGCAGCCGTTCCCGCCCCGCCACCGTCGAGGCCATCACGGTCAGCGTCTCCGGCGCGATGCTCGGCCCGTCCCCGCTGGTCAGCGCAGTGGTCGCGGCCTGCAGCGTGGCCACCCGGTGCCGCAGCCGGGCCGGCAGCACCTGCTCCAGCTTGGCCAGCGCCCGCACCGACGCCTCGTCCACGCCCTCCAGCGCGTGCCCGGCGCCGGCGCGCAGGCCCACCGCGATGGCGACCGCCTCCTCGTCGTCCAGCACCAACGGCGGCATGGCCTTGCCCGCGGCGAGCCGGTACCCGCCGTCCGCGCCCTTCGTGGCCTGCACCGGGTAGCCAAGTTCCCGCAGCCGGTCGATGTCCCGCCGCACGGTACGGCGCGACACCCCCAGCCGGTCGGCCAGCTCGCCGCCGGGCCACTCGCGCGGGGTCTGGAGGAGGGAGAGCAGCTGCAGGAGCCGGGCCGGGGTGTCCGTCGTCATGCGTACGAGGATGCCGGAGAACTAGGACATGATCTGACCTAATCGGGTCCTAGCGTGGACGCATGACCTCCACGGAACAGACCCACTCCGTCCGGCCCGCCACGGACACCGGCGGCACCGGGGCCGCCCCGGCGGACCGCCGCCGCTGGTTCGCCCTGGCGATCGTGATGACCGCCGCCTTCATGGACCTGGTCGACGTCACGATCGTCAACATCGCCATCCCGTCGATCGAGCGGACCGACCACGCGTCCGTCAGCCAGATCCAGTGGATAACGGCCGGCTACGCCCTCGCCTTCGCCGCCGGCCTGATCACCGGCGGGCGGCTCGGCGACATCCACGGCCGCAAGCGGCTGTTCCTGCTCGGCATCGGCGGCTTCACCCTCGCCTCCGCCCTGTGCGGCTTCGCCGTGAACCCGGAGATGCTGGTCGCCTCGCGCATCCTGCAGGGCGGCATGGCGGCGATGATGGTGCCGCAGGTGCTGTCGATCGTGCACGCCACCTTCCCGGCCCACGAACGCGGCAAGGTCTTCGGCCTGTTCGGCGCGATCGTCGGCCTGGGCGCGGTCTGCGGCCCGCTGCTCGGCGCGCTGCTGACGGAGTGGAACCTGTTCGGCCTGGAGTGGCGGCCGATCTTCCTCATCAACCTGCCGGTCGGCGTCGTCTCCTGGCTGCTCGGCCGCCGCTTCATCACCGAGTCCCGCGCGCCGCGGGCACTGAAGCTGGACCTGGTCGGCGTCGCGCTGGTCACGTTGGGCCTGCTGATGCTGCTCTATCCGCTCACCCGCGGCCGCGAGCTGGGCTGGCCGCTGTGGGGACACCTCTCGATGGCGGGCGCGTTCGGCGTGTTCGCGGCGCTGGTGGCGTACGAGCGGCGCAAGGCGGCCCGGGACGGCTCGCCGCTGATCGAGCTGTCCCTGTTCCGGGTCAAGAGCTTCGCCGCCGGTATCGCCGTGCAGACCGTGTTCGGCATCGCGCTCGGCATCTTCTTCCTGGTCTGGACGCTCTACATGCAGATCGGCCTGGGCTGGAGCCCACTGCGGGCCGGACTGACCGGGGTGCCGTTCTCGCTCGCCGTGTCGACGGCCGCCGGCATGTCGGTGCAGAAGCTGGTCCCGCGCTACGGCCGCAAGGTCCTCCAGGCGGGCGCGCTGATCATGGGCGCGGGCGTGCTGGTCTACCTGTGGGAGGCGCACCGCTACGGCCTCGGCATCGCCCCCTGGCAGATGGCCCTGCCGCTGGTCGTGATGGGCGCCGGCATGGGTCTCATCGTCGCCCCGCTGACCGACGCGGTGCTCTCGGAGGCGCCGCGCGAGCACGCCGGATCCGCGTCCGGCCTGATCAACACCGTGCAGCAGATGGGCAACGCGCTCGGGCTCGGACTGGTGTCGGTGGTGTTCTACGGGGAGATCGGCGACCGGCTGACCCGGGCCCAGGTCGGCCCGGCCTTCGTGCACGCCTTCCAGCACGCGCTGTGGTGGGTCGCCGGGATCATGGGCGTGATCTTCCTGCTGATGGCGGCCCTGCCGAAGTGGCCGGCGCAGCATGTGGAGGGCGCGGCCGGGGCGGAGTTGCCGGAGGCGGAGAAGGAGCCCGCGCTGGCGTCCTGACCGGGTGTGTCCCCGGGGCCCGGTACCGACAGGTACCGGGCCCTTGTGCCGTCCGGACAGCACCGAATGCCCGTTCGTGCCCGTTCATGCCCGAACCCGTTTACTTTCCGGAACTCGCGGCGTAGCCTCGCCAGTGAAACCACACGTTCGGGCATCGTCCGGAATCGGTCGGGCGTCGAGGCGGAGGCGAACGGACATGTACGCACCGGAACGGCAGCAGCAGATCCTCCGGCTCGCGCGGGACGGCGGCCGGGTGGACGTGCTGTCGCTGGCCGAGGAGTTCCAGGTCACGGCGGAGACGATCCGCCGCGATCTCAAGGCCCTCGACCGCGCCGGCCTCGTCCGCCGGGTGCACGGCGGCGCCATCCCGGTCGGCCGCCTCGACTTCGAGCCCGACCTCGCCGAACGCGAGTCCACCGCCGCCGACGAGAAGGACCGCATCGCCAAGGCGGCCCTCGCCGAACTGCCGGCCGAAGGCACGGTGATCCTCGACGCCGGCACGACGGTGGCACGGGTCGCCGCCGCGATACCCCTTGAGGCCTCCCTCACCGTCGTCACCCACAGCCTGCCCATCGCCGCCCGCCTCGCCGACCACCCGGGGATCCAGCTCCACCTGGTCGGGGGGCGCGTACGGCACCGCACGCGCGCCGCCGTGGACGCCTGGGCGCTGCGCGCGTACGGCGAGATCCGCGCCGACGTCCTGTTCGTCGCCGCCAACGGCTTCTCCGCCGGGCACGGCCTGACCACCCCCGACCTCGCCGAGGCCGCGGTCAAGCGGGCGGCCGTCGCCGCCGCCCGCCGAGTCGTCCTGCTCGCCGACTCCTCCAAACACGGCCAGGAACACTTCGCCCGCTTCGGTTCTCTGGACGACGTGGACCTGCTGATCACCGACAGCGGGCTGAGCCCCGAGGACACCGCCGCCGTCGAGGCCGGCGGCACGGAAGTGGTGCGCGCATGATCCTCACCGTCACCCCCAACCCCTCCCTCGACCGCACCTACGAGGTCCTCGCCCTGGAGCGCGGCGAGGTCGTCCGGGCCGAGACCGAGCGCATGGATCCCGGCGGCAAGGGCGTGAACGTCTCGCGCGCCGTCGCCGCCGCCGGACGGCGCACGGTCGCCGTCCTGCCCCTGGGCGGTGCGCCGGGCGTGTTCGTCGCCGACCTGCTCGACGCGCAGGGCATCGAGGTCGCGCCGGTGCCCATCGCGGGCGCCACCCGCTCCAACATCGCGCTCGCCGAGGCCGACGGGGTGCTCACGAAGATCAACGCGCCGGGGCCCGAACTGACCGCACGGGAGCAGGAACTGCTCCTGGAGACGGTGCGCGAGCACTCCCGCGACGCCGACTGGATCGCGTGCTGCGGCAGCCTCCCCGGGGGCCTCGCGCCCTCGTGGTACGCCGACGTCGTCACCCGGGCGCACGCCGGTGGCGCGCGCATCGCCCTGGACACCTCGGGGCGTCCGCTCCTGGAGGCGCTGCGCGCGCGACCCGACGTGGTGAAGCCCAACGCCGAGGAGCTCGCGCAGGCGGTCGGGCGCTCCCTGGCGACCGTGGGCGACGCGCTCAAGGCGGCCGAGGAGGTGCGCGGAATGGGCGCGGGAGCCGTGCTCGCGAGCCTGGGCGCCGACGGCCAGATCCTGGTGGAGGACACCGGCGCCTGGTACGGCAGCGCACCCGTGGACGCCGTCCGCAGCAACGTGGGCGCCGGTGACGCGACGCTGGCCGGCTTCCTGATCGCCGGGGGCAGCGGCCCGGACGCCCTCGCCTGTGCCGTCGCCCACGGCGCCGCCGCCGTCCGGCTTCCCGGCAGCGTGATGCCGGCCCCGGCCGACCTGGACGCGGCCGCGGTCACGGTCACCGCGGAGATCCCGCTGGAGCGCGCGCTGAAGGAGCCGGTGTCATGAACGCCTTGAACCGGCGCGGTCGTGGCCTCCGGTGCCGCATGGCCCACGCGCACCGGAAGCGGCGGCGCCTTTCCACACCCACCGCTTTCCCCCGCCGCACCCCCGTCCCCACCCCCGCCCACCCCTCCCCCCGGGCGATACGCGCGCAGAGGAGCCCGCGATGAGCGAAATGATCACCGCGGACCTGGTCGACCTCGACCTGTCCGCCGACACCAAGGAAGCGGCGGCGCGCGCCCTCGCCGAGCGCATGGTGACCCAGGGCCGGGTGACCGACCTGGAGGGCTTCCTCGCCGACGTCGCCGCCCGCGAGGCGCAGATGCCGACCGGCCTCGACGGCGGCATCGGCATCCCGCACTGCCGCAGCGCCCACGTCACCGAGCCGACCCTCGCCTTCGGACGCAGCGCGGCCGGCATCGACTTCGGCGCCGCGGACGGCCCCGCCGACCTGGTCTTCCTGATCGCGGCCCCGGCCGGCGCCGACGACGCCCACCTGACGATCCTCTCCTCGCTGGCCCGCCAGCTGATGGACGCCGGGTTCACCTCGGAGCTGCGCGCGTCCAGCACCCCGGAGACGGCCGCCGCGCTGATCCGGGGGGACGAGGCGCCGCCGGGGGAGGACGCGCGGGAACCCTCCGCCGACGCCTCCCAGGACTCCGCCGCGGCACCGGTGGCGGCCTCCGCCGGCGCCGCGGCGGACAGCACGGCGCCCACGCCGGACACCGCCGCCGACGATCGGAAGACGCCGGACACCGCCGTCGACGGCCGGGAGACGCCGGGCGCCGGCTCCGGCGGGCGCCCCTTCCGCGTCGTCGCCGTCACCTCCTGCCCCACCGGCATCGCGCACACCTACATGGCGGCCGAGTCCCTGGAGAACGCGGCCCGCGAGGCGGGCGTCGAGCTGGTCGCCGAGACGCAGGGCTCGGCCGGGTTCACCCGGCTGGACCCGGCCGTGATCGCGGCGGCGGACGGCGTGATCCTGGCCCACGACGTCCCCGTGCGCGACAAGGAGCGCTTCGCGGGCAAGCCGACCGTCGACGTCGGGGTGAAGGCCGGCATCAACCGCCCCGCCGACCTCATCACCGAGGTCCGCGAGAAGGCGGCCCGCGGCGAGACCGCCGCACCGGCCACCGCCGCGTCCGAGACACCGGGCGGCACGCCGGTCGAGCGTGCGGGCGACGCCGGCGAGGGCTACGGCACCAAGCTGCGCACCTGGCTGATGTCCGGCGTCAGCTACATGGTCCCGTTCGTCGCCGCGGGCGGCCTGCTCATCGCCCTCGGCTTCGCGATCGGCGGCTGGCAGGTCAACAAGGCGCCGTCCGTCATGGACCACTTCGTGTGGACGCAGTCCGGCAGCTGGGGAGCCCTGCTCTTCCAGATCGGGGGCGTGGCGTTCAAGTTCCTCGTCCCCGTGCTGGCCGGCTACATCGCCTACGGCATGGCCGACCGGCCGGGCCTCGTCCCCGGCTTCGTCGGCGGCGCGATCGCGCTCGACATCAACGCGGGCTTCCTCGGCGGCCTCGCGGCCGGTCTGGTCGCCGGCGGCGTCGTGATGGGCATTCAGAAGGTGCGGATCCCGGCCCCGCTGCGCGGCATCATGCCGGTGGTGGTGATCCCGCTGATCTCCTCGGCGATCGTCGGGTTCCTGATGTTCGTCGTCATCGGCAAGCCCATCGCCACCGCGCAGAAGGGCCTCACCGACTGGCTGAACGGGCTCACCGGCACCAACGCCGTCCTGCTCGGCGCGCTGCTCGGCCTGATGATGTGCTTCGACCTCGGCGGCCCGGTCAACAAGGTGGCCTACACCTTCGCCACCGCCGGCATCGCGGTCTCCGACCCCGGCGACTCCGCCATGAAGATCATGGCCGCGGTGATGGCCGCCGGCATGGTCCCGCCACTGGCGATGGCCCTGGCCACTACCGTGCGCGGCAGCCTCTTCACCCGGGCCGAGCGCGAGAACGGCAAGGCCGCCTGGGTCCTGGGCGCCTCCTTCATCTCGGAGGGCGCCATCCCGTTCGCGGCGGCGGACCCGCTGCGGGTCATCCCGTCCGCGATGGTGGGCGGCGCGCTCACCGGCGCCCTGTCCATGACCTTCGGCGCCACCCTGCGCGCCCCGCACGGCGGCGTCTTCGTCGTCCCGCTGATCGGCAACCCGTTCCTGTACCTGGTCGCCATCGCGGCCGGCGTCTGCGTCACCACGGCCCTGGTGGTCCTCCTCAAGGGGATGCGCAGGCGGGCCCCCGGGACCACGGCCACCGACCCCGCCGGTGGCGCGCCCGCTCCGCGGAAGGAGACGCAGCAGCCGATAGCGGCCTGACCGGCGCCGCCGCACCGCATCACCGGCGCCTTGTCCCTTTGGTTCGCTGTGAGTTGTTCACGGCACCTGCGAGATACGTCACGGTCCGGGACCGAAGTCCCGGACCGTGGTGTGTACTGGGTGCATGCCTGCGTACGCCCCGGTTCTCCAGCTGATCGGCGTGGTCGTCCTCGCCGTGGCGGCCGCCGTCTGGGCCGCCGTCGTACTGCGCCTGCTGCGCCGCAGCGGCCTGCGGGCCGCCCTCCGGCGCGGCGCGAGGCCCCTGTCGGCCCTGCCGCGCCAGGGCCGGTCGGGTCCGGCCCTGGAGTCCGTCGAGCTGACGCCCGCGGAACAGGACGCGTTCGCTGGCCTGGTCCGGCGACTCGCCAACGGCTGACAGCCGGTGGCTGACGGCTGGTGGCTGACTGCTGACGGGGACGGGACCGGCCGCCCGCCGCGCTAGCCGTGCCGGGCCGCCCGCCGTTCCATGGCATCCCGAGCCGCGACCTCCGACATGTACACCTCGCACATGTGCCGTCCGTCCGGTGTCGCCGTGTGCTCGACCTCCCACAGGGAGACCTCACCGCCGTCCGGCAGCAGGAACGCGTGCTCGTACAACGCGTAGCTCAGGCCCACGCGTCCGGCCCGCCCCGGCCGCCCGAACGCCTGGGTTATCCCGTGCGCGGTCGCCGTCGCCAGCAGCGCCGCCGTCTCCGCGCCGGGCCGGTCGGGGTTCTCCGCGCGGCGCAGCAGCCGGCGCGCGTGGTCGGCGGAGTCGTCGGAGGCGAACACGTGCCGGGGCTCGGGTATCGCCCACAGCCGCATCAGCGCGGGCAGCTCGAAGTCCGGCGTCTCCGGCGGCAGCCCGAGCCGTGCAGTGGCGGCCTGCACCTCCTCCTCGTCGACGTACACCTCGTGCTCCGGGGGGCCGTCCGGCGTGGTGTTGTGCACGAGCTCCCACAGCGTGACCGCCGATCCGTCGGCGAGCAGCCAGGTGTGCCGGTACGTCTCGCGGTGCAGCCCCGCGCTGTGGTGTGCGGAGTGCAGCGAACTGGTGTGCGCCAGCGCGCGATCGAGCCGCCGCACCACGTCGTCGGGCAGCTCGAAGGAGTTCAGGGCACGGCCGAGGAGTCGCGCGAGATGCTCCTCCGGAGACTCGGGCGACTGGGCCGATTCGTACGCTGCCGTCTCGTACGGAACGCTCAAGGCTTCTCCCGGCGTTGCTGCATGTCACCTAGTGGGTGCATACCGTAGCCCCTCGGTCGGACATCATGCCCGGGAACCGGGAAAACGTATGGCGGGAAAACGCGCGGGCCGCGCGAGAAGTTCCCGCGCGGCCCGGCGTTCCGTCAAAAGCCGCCGGTCAGACGGCACTTCCCGCGGTCCAGGCGCTCCAGGACATGTTCCAGCCGTTGAGGCCGTTGTCCGGCGCCACCGTCTTGTCGGGCGAGTTCTTCACGACCACGACGTCACCGACGAGCGAGTTGTCGAAGAACCACTTGGCCGACGTGGCGCCCTGGGCGCCCTGCACGTCGGAGAGGCCCACACAGCCGTGGCTCGTGCCCTCCCGGCCGAAGGGCGGGTTGTCCTTCCTGTACCAGTAGTTGCCGTGGATGAACGTTCCCGACGACGTCAGCCGCATCGCGTGCGGCACGTCCGAGATGTCGTACTCACCGCCGAAGCCGACCGTCGAGCCGTTCATCCGGGTCTGCACGAACTTCTCGGAGATCACCATCTGCCCGTTGTACGTGGTGTGCTCCGGGCTGCCCGCCGAGATCGGCACCGACTTGAGCGTCTTGCCGTCCCGCACCACCGTCATGGTCTGCGTGCTGACGTCGACCGTGGAGACCTGCGACCGCCCGACCGTGAAGGACACGGTCTTCTTCTGCACTCCGAAGACGCCCTTCGCGCCCTCGACCCCGTCCAGGTCGATCCGCATCGTGACCTTGGACCCGGCCTTCCAGTACTCCTGCGGCCGGAAGTCCAGCCGCCGGTCCCCGAACCAGTGCCCGGCCACCTGCTGGCCGCTGCTGGAGGCGACCTTGATGTGCGACTGCACGGCCTTCTTGTCGGTGATCGACTTGTCGAAGGTGAAGGACACCGGCATGCCGGCCCCGACCGTCGTGCCGTCGTCCGGCGTGTAGGTGCCGATGAAACTGTTGGCCGTGGTGACGGTGGTGAAGATGGAGTTGGCCGCCGCCGTGCGCCCTGCGGAGTCCTTCGCGGTCGCGGCTATCCGGTACTTCGTCCCGCGCTCCAGCTGCTCCTTCGGCTTCCAGTTGTGCCCGTCCGCCGACGTGGTCCCGGGCACGGCCTGCCCCGACCCGGCCACGGTCATCTTCACGTCGGTCAGCCTGCCGTCGCTGACCTTCACCCCGGTCGCGTTGATGGACGCGTCCGTCGCGCCGTCCTTGGACGAGATCACGATCTTCGCCGTGGAAGTCCTCGGGTTGCCGCCGCCCTTGCCGTCGTCGGCGTCGGCGCTGCCGCCGCAGGCGGTGAGGGTGAGGGCGCCGACCATCAGGGCGGCACAGGCCCCCAGTGCGCGCCGCGCTGCAATGTCCGGCCTTGTCACGGGCTGCTCCAGGTTCGTGAAGAGTGGGTGATCCGTTCCGCTGCGTGGGGGAAGAGGGCCCCGGCGCCCGGCGGGGTTCCCTGGAGCTCCCCCCGCGTGACAGAACTGCGACATGAGGCTGCCCGGAACACCCCGCGCGTGACGGAACCGCGACAATCACCGCACCACGGCCGGGCCCGGCCGCTACCCGCCGTACAGCTCCCCGTACGACGGCCACGCCCCTCCCGGTCCGTCGACCGGCTCGGCGGCGCGCACGGCCCGTACGATCGCGCGCGTCACGAGGTCCGCGCCGGCGGCGAGGACGGCGTTGAGGGCCAGGGGGTGCGCGTCCAGCGGACGTGCCCGGGTGGCCAGCGCGAACACCGTGTCGCCGTCGTGCAGCAGGTGCACCGGGCGCACGGCGCGTGCGATGCCGTCGTGCGCCGTGCCGGCGAGCTTCTGCGCCTGCGCCCTGGAGAGGTCGGCGTCGGTCGCGACCACCGCGAGAGTCGTGTTGAGCGGGGGAGGCGCGTTGCGCGAGGCGTATCCGTCGAGGCGCCGGCGGGCGGCCTCGTGCACGTGCGCCGCCGGGTAGTCCACCCGTCCCTGGAACAACTCCCCGTACAGCACGCCGGTTTCCGGGTCCATCACCGATCCCGCGGCGTTCGCCACCACCAGCGCGGCCACCGTGATGCCGGAGGCGAGCACCGTACTGGCGGTACCCACGCCGCCCTTGAGCCGTCCCGCCGCGGCGCCCGTGCCGGCGCCCACGCAGCCTTCGGGGACCCGGGCGCCGGCCGGGGTCGCCGCCGCGGCCTCCACCGCCGCGCGTCCCGTGGCCGCGTCCGGCCGCGCGCGGAAGTCCCCGCCGCGCCCCAGGTCGAAGACGCACGCGGCGGGCACGACCGGCACGACGTGCGCCGGGTCCGTGCCGACCGGGACGCCCCGCCCCCGTTCCTCCAGCCAGGCCATCACGCCCGACGCCGCGTCGAGCCCGTACGCGCTGCCTCCGGTCAGCACCACCGCGTCGACCGTCCCCACCACGTTGCGCGGGTCGAGCGCGTCGGTCTCCTTCGTGCCCGGACCGCCGCCGCGGACGTCGACGGCGGCGACGGCGCCGCCCTCGGGAGCGAGGACCACGGTGGTACCGGTGAGCCAGCCGTCCCCGGCGCGGGTGGCGTGACCCACCCGCAGCCCGGTGACGTCCGTCAGCGCGTCGACTGTCATGGGGCCAGTCTGACCGCACGGCGCTCTCGTACCCTTGTGGGTATGAGCGCCACCCCCGAATCCGAGCCGTGTGACCCGAAGCCCGCGCTGGTCTTCGACGACCCGCTGGACCGGCAGTCCCCGGACGACACCGACCGCGGGTGGGGCGAGCGCCCCGACGGCGACAGCGCCGCCGACCTAAGGCGCTTCCTCGACGAGAAGCCGCCCCACCACCTGTGAGCACTCCGGTGGAGCGCGGCCTGACGGTTTCGGTCGGATCGACGGGTGGACCAGGGAAACCGCCTGCCACGTGGAGTTCGGCCCGGCAGATCTTCGTGGTCAGCCCGTAGGGGTTCGAAGCGGTGCTCCGGCTCGGCCGAGCTCTCGGTCGCCGGGCCGGTGTCCGCCCAAGCCACGCCCCGTGCCCCGTACCCCGTGCTCCGTGACCGGGGGCTGCGCCGGGCGGGTGGAGGTGTGCTCGTGCGGCCCACTCCGGACTGCGGCATGTGCCGCGGGTGCCGGATGCTGGCCGGGATCCCTGATGGACACGCGCGTACCCGAGGAGGAGTCGTGACCGTCCTGACCCGGATTCCGCTGGAGGGCGGGGGCTCCGTCCTGGTCGAGTCGCCGGCCGGGGCGGAGGGGCCGGTGAAGGCCGGGCGCCTGGGCGATTTCGTCCAGCAGGCGCCGACCACGCTGCAGGACGCTCTGGAGCCGGTGACGCAGGCGGCACAGGTGGCCCTCGACCAGCTGCGGAAGGCTCGGCCCGACGCGATCACGGTCGAGTTCGGCGTGGACCTCTCGGTCGCGGCGGGCGCGGTGCTCACCAAGGGTACGGTCGGCTGTCATCTACAGGTGACGGTGTCGTGGAAGGGCGACGGTGGCTAGCGCCGCGCGCTGGCTGGAGGGGGCGACCCCGTCGGACCTGCCCATGGCGGTGGCGCAGATCGTCGCGCCGGACGGGACGGTGACGGGAGCCGGATTCCTGGTGGCCGAGAACCTCCTCGTCACCTGCGCGCACGTGGTCCGGGCCGCCGGCTCCGGGTACCGGGACCGGGTACTGGTGGCCTTCCCCCGTGTGACGGGTGCCGACCTGCTGGAGGGGCACGTCGAGCAGTGGCGGGAGCCCGAGGAGGAGGACGTCGCCTTCGTCCGGCTGCCGCAGACGCCGACCGGTACCTGGGTGTTGCCGCTGGGCTCCGCCGAGGGGCGCAGCGGCCACGAAGTCCGGTCGTTCGGCTTCGCGGCCCAGGCGACGCAGGGCGGACACCTCGGGACGGCCACGGTGGCAGATCTGCTGAAGGCCTCGCCGGTCGGGCGCGAGCGTCTTCAGCTGACCGCGGCCAACGACCTCACCACCGGGTTCAGCGGTGCGCCGGTGCTGGACGAGAAGACGAGCCTGGTCATCGGAATGTTCACCGAGATCACGGCACCCGACAAGTACCAGCGGGGGCAGGGCATCGCGTACGCCACGCCCACGCAGGTCCTGCGCGAGATCGTGCCCGCCCTGGCCGAGCACGAGGTGTGTCCGTACCGGGGGCTGGAGCCGTTCACCGCGGCACACGCGGACTGGTTCAAGGGGCGGGACAAGGCGGTGGAGCAGGTCCTCGCGAACCTGTCCTGGGAGCGCCGCCTGACCCTGCTGCTCGGCCCGTCCGGGTCGGGCAAGTCCTCCCTGATCCAGGCGGGGGTGCTGCCCGCCTTGGCGCGGGGGCTGCTACTACGGGGCAGTGCGGGCTGGCTGCCCGTGCTGGTGCGGCCCCGGCAGGACCTGCTGACGGAGATCGAGCGTGCCGGGCTGCCGGGGGCGCGCCGCGAGGGGCTCATGGCGGCGGCGGACCGCCGACTGGCGAGCGAACCCGACCGCCGGCGTGTGCTGCTGGTCATCGATCAGTTCGAGGAGCTACTGGTCCAGGGCGCTGACGGACGGCTGCGGGAATTCCTCGCCGCCATCGACGAGATCACCACGGTCGCCGATTCGGACAGCGACCTCAGCGTCATCCTCGTCATGCGGGACGACTTCTACTCCCGACTCGCCGCGAGCGCAGGAGGGTTGCTGGAAGCGGCGACGCCCGGTCTGCTCAATGTGCCCGGCACACTGGGCTGGAAGGACCTGCGCGACATCATCGTCGCCCCCGCGGGGACCGTGGGGCTCGGCTTCCAGCAGGGGCTGCCCGAGCAGATCATCAGCGACGTCCTGGATGTCAACCCCGAAACGTCGATCAGCCGCCAGGCGCCCGTGACCGTGCTGCCGTTGCTGGAGATGACCCTCACGGAGCTGTGGCGGCAGCGGAAGGACGGCTACCTCACTCACGAGGCGTACCAGCGCATCGGAGGTGTCGGGGGGAGCCTGACCGCATGGTGCGAGAAGGCGCTGAAGGAACTGTCACCCGAGCAGCAGGACATCGCGAAGAACGTCCTCACCTCCCTGGTGCGCCCCGCGGACACCAAACGCCGCATCCCGCCCGTCCGCGCACAGGTTCCCCTCGACGAGCTGCGCGGCCTCGCGGCCGGCGCCGACAGTGCGCCGGACGACGACGTGGACGCCGTCATCACCACTCTGGCCCGCCGTCGCATCATCACCACCACGCAGATCCTCCGTGACCGTGACCGTCCCGATGCCCAGCCTGAGCCGGTCGCGGAACTGATCCATGACGCGCTCATCCGCGACTGGGCCAAGCTGCGGGAGTGGGTGAGCGAACAGCACGATTTCCACGAATGGCTCGAGCGGACGCGTGAACGGCAACTGCGCTGGGCCGAGAAACGGGACCCGGGGGATCTGCTCGCGGGTACGGCCCTTGCCGACAGCGACAGAATGTCGAAAAAACGTGGCCTCCCGAAGGACATCGCGGACTTCCTCACCGCGAGCCGGCAGCGTCAGGAGGCGATCGCCCGGCGGCGCAGACGGCTCATCACCGTTCTGGCCGCGTTGCTGGTACTCGCGCTGCTCGCCGGCGCGCAAGCGTTCTGGCAGTGGCGTGTGGCGCTGGCCGAACGGGAGGCGGCCCTGTCCCGGCAGCTCGCCGTCGAGTCCGGCACGCTCATCAACGTCAATCCCGAACTCTCCTCGCTGCTGGCCGTCCAGGCATACCGCACGAGCCACACGACCGAGGCCCTCTCGAGCCTGCGCACCGACGCGCACCTGCCTCTGGGCCGGCGTCTGCTCGGGCACACCAAGGCAGTGAACGCGGTGGCGTTCCACGGCCACACCCTCGCCACCGGAAGTTCCGACGGCACCGTGCGCGTCTGGAACACCGCCACCGGTAAGACCCGTACCAGGCTCACCGGTCTGTCCGGCGAGGTGAACGCGGTGGCGTTCAGCCCCGACGGCCGCACCATCGCCACCGGCAGCTCCTACAGCGCCTGGTTGTGGGATGCCGCCAGCGGCAAGGCTCGCACCCCTCTGACCGGGCACACCAACACCGTGTTCTCCGCCGTGTTCAGCCCCGACGGAAGCACCGTCGCCACCGCCAGTGCGGACGGCACCGCCCGACTGTGGGACGCCACCACCGGCAGGCTCCGGACCAAGCTCACCGGGCACACCGACATCGTGTACTCCGCCGTGTTCAGCCCCGACGGAAGCACCGTCGCCACCGCCAGTGCGGACGGCACCGCGCGACTGTGGGACGCCACCACCGGCAGGCTCCGGACCAAGCTCACCGGGCACACGGCCCAGGTGCTCTCGGCCGCGTTCAGCCCCGACGGACGCACCGTCGCCACGGGAGGTGGCGACGGCACCATGCGGCTGTGGGACGCCGGCAGCGGCAAGCAAGGCCCCCAGGTGGACGTGCTCACCGGCTCGGTGCTCTCGGTGGTGTTCAGCCCCGACGGCCGCACCATCGCGATCGCAGGCACCAACCGTGTCACGCGGCTGTGGGACGTGGCCACCCATGCGATGAGCAAGTCCCTGATCGGTCACACCGACTCCGTGAACGCGGTGGCGTTCAGCCCCGACGGCCGCACGCTCGCCACCGGAAGCGGTGACACGACCGCACGCCTGTGGAAGGTCACCGCGAGCGGAGACGCGTCCCTGGTCGGGCACACCGACATCGTCTACTCGGTCGCGTTCAGCCCCGACGGCGGCACTGTAGCCAGCGCCAGTGCCGACAAGACCGCAATCCTGTGGAACGCCGCCACCGGCAGGAAACGCCTCAGCCTGGACGGGCACGAGGACGCGGTACTCGGAGTCACGTTCAGCCCCCACGGACACACGGTGGCCACCGCCGGCGCGGACGGCACCGCGCGACTGTGGGACACCACTACGGGCAAACCCCGCCTGAAGCCCCTGAGCGAGGCCACCCCGCTTCACTCGGTGGCGTTCAGCCCCGACGGCCACATCCTCGTCACCGGCGGTCGCGACGGCACCGTGCGATTGTGGGATGCCGACACCGGCAAACCGGGCAGATCCCTGGACGGGCACACCGATGTCGTCTACTCCGCGGCGTTCAGTCCCGACGGGCGCACCGTCGCCACCGGGAGCGCCGACAAGACCGTGCGCCTGTGGGACGTCGCCACCGGCAGGGCCCACACCATCACCACCCCCGACCAAGTGCACGGTGTGACGTTCAGCCCCGACGGTCACACGCTGGCCATCGCCGTCGGCGACTACACCGTGCGGTTGTGGGACGTCACCACCCGCACGACCCGGATCACCCTCGCCGGACGTGCCGACGTCGCGGCGTCGGTGGCGTTCAGCCCTGACGGCCGCACCCTGGCCACCGGCGACTCCGGCTGGACCACGGGGCTGTGGGACGTCACCGACGGCAAGAGCCGCATGACCCTGATCGGGCAGCACGCCGACGAGGTGACCTCGGTGGCGTTCAGCCCGGACGGCCGGGTCCTCGCCTCGGGCAGCGTCGACCGGACCGTGCACCTGTGGCATGTCGCCCTTCCGGAACCGGCCGAGGCGATCCGGACCATCTGCCGCGCCGCCGGCCGGGACCTGACCGAACAGGAACGGACCGCCTACCTCCCGGGCCGGTCGGCGGATCCCGTCTGTCCCTCCCAGGCCTAGGGTCTTTCGTTTGGATCAGGCCGGGCTCCCGAGCCCGGCCGCCACGCCACGCCTCGCCCCGCCGTCGGCCACCACGCCTCGCCGCGTCGCCGTCGGCCGCCACGGCTCCGCCATGTCGCCTAGCTCTTGGCCGGTCCCCGGCCCTGTCCGTTCTGGGCGAGCAGGGCGTCGCGGATCTCCTTGAGGACCTCCAGCTCGGTCACCTCGATGATCTCCTTCGTGCCCTCCCGCGCCGCCTTGCGGGCCGCCTGGCGGGCCAGGTACTTCGACATCGGCAGGACCATCAGGAAGTAGACGACCGCCGCGGTGATCACGAACGTGAGCGTCGCGCCGAGGACGGAGCCCCACAGGATCGGCACGCCGCTCTTGACCGTGCCGTCCGCGCCGACCTTGCACGGGTCCTTCAGACACGAGCTGTAGTGGTCCAGGTTCTGCGTGCCGATCGCCCCGACCACCGGGTTGATGACGCCCTTCACCACCGAGTTGACGATGTTCGTGAAGGCCGCACCGATGACCACCGCGACCGCGAGGTCGACCACGTTCCCGCGCATCAGGAAGGCCTTGAATCCCTCCAGGATGTTCGGATCCCTCTTCGCGCTCACCTTGCGGACTCTCCTTGTGTGCACAGGTTGTGGAACGAAACGCTCCACAACCTACGGCACGGTGCGACGGTCGTGTCCAGCTCAACTCCGGGACGGGAAGGCCGGTGAGCACGGCGCCGACGGAGCGTACGAGGCGCCTCAGCACAGTGTCACCGCTAGCCGTGCCGAGGCGCTCGCGCCGACCAGCCGTACCGCTGTGGCGCGCGGCACCGACAGCACCACCAGGGCCCCGCTCTCTCCCGCCCCCTCGCCGGGCTCCGGCACCTCCAGCACCCGCACACCACGGGCGAGCACCTGGACGCCGCCGCCTGCCGACGGGTCCTGTGCGGCGACCACGTCCACCCGGTCACCGGCCCCGAGCAGCCGGACCGTGGCGGCGTCGGCGATCCGCACCGGCGCCGCCACCACGTCCACCGCCGGTGACCGGCGTACGGGCTGTGCCGCCGGATGGCCGCGGGTCGGCTCCGCCCGGTGCGGTTCCGACGTGGTCCGCGGCCCCGCGGCCACCAGCGCGGCGGCGGTCACCACGAGGCCGGCCGCGACGGCCCGCCCCCGCCGCCGCACGAGCCGCTGCAGCCGGTACCGCCCGCCGCGCACACGGACCGGGGCGAACTGCGGGACCTCGCACGTCGCGGGCGCGTCCGTGCCCAGCGGGCGCGGAAGACGCAGAGGCGGCGGGACGGGGGAACGCGAGGGCGGGTGAGCGGGACGGGAGAGGGACGACGGGTGGGAGAGGGGGAACGGGGTCCTGGACGGCGGGGACGGAGGGGACGGAGGGGGTGACGGGGGGAAGAGGGGGAACGGGGTCGCGGACGACGGGGGCGAAGGCACGGTGATCACCGCCTGCGAGGAGGAGTTCGGCTTGCGATGCCACGATGAGGCCTCGCGCCGGATCCCGCCGGAGCCGGTGGATCGCGGACCGGTTGTGGACAACCCGGCCACCCGAACGGTGCGTTCCGCCCGCCGTCCCCAGGCGCCGCTACGGCAGCTCGAACCCCGGGTCCATACCGCCGAGGGCGTTCTGGCACAGGCAGTCCCGCGCACCGGCCGCGGGCAGCGCCGCCACCGCGTCGAACAGCACCCCGCGCAGCCGGTCCACGTTGGCCGCGAACACGCGCAGCACCTCCTCGTGGGAGACGCCCTCGCCGCTCTCGGCACCCGCGTCCAGGTCGGTGACCAGGGTCAGCGACGTGTAGCACAACTCCAGTTCCCGGGCGAGCGCGGCCTCCGGATGGCCGGTCATGCCCACGACCGACCAGCCCTGCGCCTGGTGCCACAACGATTCGGCACGGGTCGAGAAGCGCGGCCCCTCGACGACGACCAGCGTGCCGCCGTCCACCGGCTCCCAGTCCCGCCCACGCGCGGCCTTCAGCGCGGCGGACCGCCCGGCGGGGCAGTAGGGGTCGGCCAGGGACACGTGCACGACGTTCGGCACGGTGCCGTCCGGCAGCGGAAGTCCGTCGAAGTACGTCTGCGCCCTGGCCTTCGTACGGTCGACCATCTGGTCGGGCACCAGCAGCGTGCCGGGACCGTACTCGGGCCGCAGGCCGCCCACCGCACACGGGCCGAGGACCTGGCGGACCCCGACCGAGCGCAGCGCCCACAGGTTGGCGCGGTAGTTGATGCGGTGCGGCGGCAGGTGGTGGCCGCGGCCGTGCCGGGGCAGGAAGGCGACCCGGCGGCCGGCGACCTCGCCGAGGAAGAGGGAGTCGCTGGGCGGCCCGTAGGGGGTCTCCACCTGGACCTCGGTCACGTCGTCGAGGAACGAGTAGAAGCCCGAGCCGCCGATTACGCCGATCTCTGCGTTCGCCATGCCCAGCACACTAGCTGGCCGCGAAACGGCGGGGGACCCGGCCCGGGACGTACCGAGGACCCCGCCGTCCGGTGACGGCGGGGTCCGGGGTGCGAGGTCTCAGGCGGCGGAGCTCGACGAGGACGACGAGGACGACGGCGTCGAGGCCGGGGACGACGTCGACGAGGACGCCGTGGACGACTTCGAGTCGGACGACGAGGAGCCGGCCTTCGACGACGCCGGGCTGCTGCTCGACGTGGAGCCGCGCGAGTCGTTGCGGTAGAAGCCGGAGCCCTTGAAGACGATGCCGACCGCGGAGAACACCTTCTTCAGGCGGCCACTGCAGCTGGGGCACTCGGTCAGGGCGTCGTCGGTGAACTTCTGCACCGCCTCGAGGCCCTCGCCGCACTCGGTGCACTGGTACTGGTAGGTCGGCACTGTCTTCCTCCTGGCACTCTCACTCAATGAGTGCTAACGACGG
This sequence comes from Streptomyces lucensis JCM 4490, assembly GCF_014650035.1. GTDB lineage: Bacteria > Actinomycetota > Actinomycetes > Streptomycetales > Streptomycetaceae > Streptomyces > Streptomyces lucensis. Next base: position 62,717 of record NZ_BMUE01000001.1, read on the forward strand.
TCCATAGTGACGCATTCCCCGGGATCAGTCCACCGTCACCGGCACGCGGTGACCGACGCCACGCGCGACGGCACGGTTCCTCGACGGCGGGACCAGCCGGGAGCGCAGGCCCGCGAGGACGGCCAGCGCGAGCACGGTGCCGGCCATGGGCACCAGGAAGCCGGCGCCGTCCCACAGCCGGTCCTCCAGCTGTCCGGCGACGGTGACGGCGGCCGCCTGGCCGAGCGCGACCGCGCCGGTCAGCCAGGTGAAGGCCTCGGTGCGGGCGCCGGCCGGGACCAGGCTCTCGACCAGGGTGTAGCCGGTGATCAGGGCCGGTGCGATGCACATGCCGACCAGCAGGCCGAGCGCGGCGAGGAGCAGCACCGAGTGCGCCGTCCACAGCGCGGACGCGGCGAGCGCCAGCGCCGTGTAGCCGAGGACCAGGCGCCGCTGCGGGGCGGTCTTCCAGGCGATCGCGCCGCAGGCGACGCCGGAGAGCATGTTGCCGGCGGCGAAGACGCCGTACAGGACGCCGTTCAGGCCGGGTTCGCCGATCGACTCGGTGAAGGCCGCCAGCGACACCTGCATGCCGCCGAAGACCGACCCGATGCCGAGGAAGGTCACGACCAGCACGCGCACGCCCGGGACGCGCAGGGCGGAGGCGTGCCGCACGTGCGCGTGCCCGCCCGCACCGCTCACCGGCGGCTGCGAGCCCTTCCGCGCGGCGAACAGCAGGCCGCCGACCAGGGTCAGCGCGGCCTCGGTGACGAGGCCCGCCGCGGGCGTCACGGCGGTGCACAGCGCGGTCGCCAGCAGAGGGCCGACGACGAACGTCAGCTCGTCCGTGACGGACTCGAACGCCGCCGCGGTGGCCATCAGGGGGGAGCCCTGCAGCTTCACGCCCCAGCGCGCACGCACCATCGGGCCGACCTGCGGCACCGAGGCACCGGTCGGGACGGCCGCCAGGAACAGGGCCCACAGGGGCGCGTGACCCAGGGCCAGCGCCGTCAGGGACAGGCCCGCCAGCGTGTGCACCAGGACGCCGGGGATCAGCACGGCGCGCTGACCGTAGCGGTCGGCGAGGCGGCCGCTGTACGGCGCGAACAGGGCCATGGAGACGCCGGTGGCGGCCGCGGTGGCGCCCGCGGCGCCGTACGAGCCGGTGGTGTGCTGCACGAGCAGCACGATGGAGATCGTGAGCATCGCGAACGGCTGGCGCGCCGCGAAGCCGGGGAGCAGGAAGGTCCAGGCGCCGCGGGTGCGCAGCAGCTGTCCGTATCCGGGGCGGGAGGATGCCGGGGAGGCCTTCTCCGGCTCGGTGGTGGTGACCGTGGATCCCACGGCCCGTGCCTTTCTGCCGCCTGGTAGCGCGGGCCCCGTGCGGGTCCGGGCGCGCCGAGAGCTGTCCTCTTGCGCAAACTGCGGTAGATACCGGCGTCCACCGCGGGTGGGTGGTGACACGGCCGCCATACGGTCGCGCCAGCTCTGCGTCAGGCAGAGTTGGTTCGATCAGGGTGCGCCTTCATCGTACAGGGATCATCGTTTCGCACGGCTGTGAAAATGAGCACCATGACGCCGGGCCGCCTGTGAATGCACGGGGTGTGAACCGGACGAAACACCCCCTCAACGTGAACTGCCGGCTCCGTCGGTACCCAGCCAGCCGGCCAGCTTGCCGCCGTGGGCCACCGCGCGCAGGCGCCGCTCCGCCGCGTCGCGGACCGGGTCGGTGGCGACGACCAGCAGCTCGTCGCCCCACCGCAGCACCGTGGTGGGCAGCGGGACGAACGATTTTCCTTCCCGTACGACGAGCGTCACGGCGGCACCCGGCGGCAACCGGAGTTCGTTGACCTCGACGCCGTGCATGCGCGAGCCCTCGGGGACCGTGATGGACAGCAGGTGCCCGCGCAGCCGCTCCAGGGGCGCCGACTCGATGCCGAGGTCGGCGGCCTCGCCCCGCTCGCCCAGGCGCAGCTTGCGGGCCAGCCAGGGCAGGGTGGGCCCCTGGAGCAGGGTGTAGACGACGACCAGGACGAAGACGATGTTGAAGACGCGGCGGCTGCCGGCGACGCCGTTCACCATGGGGATGGTCGCCAGGATGATGGGCACGGCGCCGCGCAGTCCCGCCCACGACATGAGCGTCTGCTCCTGCCACGGGGTGCGGAACGGCGTCAGGCTGGTCACGACGCTCAGCGGGCGGGCCACCATGGTCAGGACCAGCCCGATGACCAGGGCGGGCCAGATGTCGTCGCCCAGTTCGTGCGGGGTGACCAGCAGGCCGAGGACGACGAACATGCCGATCTGCGCGATCCAGCCGAGCCCCTCGGCGAAGCCGCGGGTGGCGGGCCAGTGGGGCAGCTTGGCGTTGCCCAGCAGCACGGAGGCCAGGTAGACGGCCAGGAAGCCGCTGCCGTGGGCGAGGGAGCCGGCGGCGTACGCGGTGACGGCGATGGCCATCACGGCGATCGGGTAGAGGCCGGAGGCGGGCAGGGCGACGTGCCTCAGCCCCCAGGCGCCGATCAGGCCCACCGCCAGCCCGATGGCCGCGCCGATGGCCAGCTCCAGGGTGATCTCGCCCAGCAGGACGTACCAGTGCTCGATGGGGCCGGCCGTGGAGAAGGCGGCCACCAGGATGACCACCGGGGCGTCGTTGAAACCGGACTCCGCCTCCAGCGTGCCCGTCACGCGCGCGGGGAGCGGGACCTTCCGCAGCACCGAGAAGACCGCCGCCGCGTCCGTCGAGGACACGACCGCGCCGATGATCAGCGCCTGCCGCCACTCCAGCCCGACCAGGTAGTGCGCGCCCGCCGCGGTGACGCCCACGCTGACGGCCACGCCCGCGGTCGCCAGCACGGAGGCGGAGGGCAGGACCGGCCGGATCTCCTTCCACTTCGTGCCCAGGCCGCCCTCGGTGAGGATCACGACCAGGGCCGCGTACCCCATGACCTGGGTCACTTCGGCGCTGTTGAACTGGATGTGCCCGATGCCGTCCTGGCCCATGAGGACGCCGATCCCCAGGTAGACGAGCAGGCTGGGGAGCCCGCTGCGGGAGGAGACCCGGACGGCCGCGACGGCGACGAGCAGGACGACGGAGCAGGCGAGCAGGAGCTGGTTGAGGTGGTGGACAGTCAGCGGCGGTTCCCTTCCTTGGCCCGCGCGAAAGGGCGCGTGAGCACGCGTACACAAGACCCGAGGCTGCGGCGCACCGCATCCAAGTACTTCGTTACCTTACCTAATTCTTGACGATTTCTTGACGCTCGCTTGGCAAGATCGAACGTCCGTGCGCGCTGGTTCTCGACTCCGCGTCAAGTGGGACGGGGCCCTGCGCCTATGGTTGCTCCAGCGCTCATTCAAAGTCACAGCCCGACCTGCCGCTCGCGTTAGGACAGCAAGGACAGCGATGCCCCCCAACACCACCGCCACAACGGGTGAGACCGCCACCGCGGTCGCCGCGCCCGCCACGCCAGGCAGGAAAAAGGGGCGCAAAGCCCGTCTGATCGTGCTGGTGCTGGTCCTGGCCATCATCGGAGGCATCGCCTACGGCGCGTACTGGTCGATCAGCACCGTCCGCGCCTCCTTCCCCCAGACCACGGGTTCACTCACGCTCGACGGCCTGTCGGGGCCGGTGGACGTGAAGCGGGACGGTTACGGCATCCCGCAGATCTACGCCTCCTCCGACGAGGACCTGTTCATGGCGCAGGGCTACGTCCAGGCGCAGGACCGGTTCTACGAGATGGACGTGCGCCGCCACATGACCTCCGGGCGCCTGTCGGAGATGTTCGGCAAGAGCCAGGTCAAGAACGACGAGTTCCTGCGCAGCCTCGGCTGGGACCGGATCGCCGAGAAGGAGTACGACACCAAGCTGTCGGCCTCCACGAAGAAGTACCTCGACGCGTACGCCAAGGGCGTCAACGCCTACCTCCAGGGCAAGGACGGCGAGGACATCTCCCTGGAGTACGCGGCCCTGGGTCTCACCAACGACTACAAGCCGCAGAAGTGGACCCCGGTCGACTCCGTCTCCTGGCTGAAGGCGATGGCCTGGGACCTGCGGGGCAACATGCAGGACGAGATCGACCGCGCGCTGATGACCAGCCGCCTCGGCCCGCAGCAGATCCGCGAGCTCTACCCGCGGTACCCGTACAGCCGCAACAAGCCGATCGTGCAGGAAGGCCAGTACGACGAGCTGACCAAGAGCTTCCAGCAGGGTGGCGCCACGAGCGCCGCCCAGGGCACCGGGGGCAGGAGCGGCTCCACCGCCTCGGGGACGACGGGATCGGCCCTCACGAGCCAGCTCTCGGGGCTCTACGACGTCCTCGACGACGTCCCCACGGCCGTCGGCGTGAACGGCCAGGGCATCGGCTCGAACTCCTGGGTCGTGTCCGGGAAGTACACCATCACCAACAAGCCCCTGCTCGCGAACGACCCGCACCTGTCGGCGTCCCTGCCGTCCGTCTGGTACCAGATGGGCCTGCACTGCCGGTCCGTCTCGGCCAAGTGCCAGTACGACGTCACCGGCTACACCTTTGCCGGTATGCCCGGTGTGATCATCGGTCACAACGCCAAGATCGCCTGGGGCCTGACGAACTCCGGCGCCGACGTCACCGACCTGTACCTGGAGAAGGTGACCGCCAACGGTTACCTGTACGACGGCAAGGTCCGGCCCTTCAAGACCCGCCAGGAGACCATCAAGGTCGCCGGCGGCACGTCCAAGACGATCGTCGTGCGCCAGACCCAGGACGGGATGCCCCTGCTGTCCGACCGCGACGACGAACTCGTCCAGGTCGGCAGGAAGGCCGGCGTCAACACCGCCGCACCCGACCGGGGCGACGGCTACGGCATCGCCCTGAGGTGGACCGCCCTCGACCCGGGCACCTCCATGGACGCCGTGTTCGCCCTCGACCGGGCGGCGGACTGGAGCGACTTCCGCGAGGCGGCGGCCCTGTTCGACGTGCCCTCGCAGAACCTGATCTACGCGGACACAGGGAACAACATCGGCTACACCCTGCCCGGCAGGATCCCCACGCGCTCCTCCGCGGACGACGGCTCGGTCCCGGCACCGGGCTGGGACTCGAAGTACAAGTGGACCGGCTTCATCAAGAAGGACGAGCTGCCCTACGAGTACAACCCGGAGCGCGGCTACATCGTCACCGCCAACCAGGCCGTGGTCGACAAGGACAAGTACCCGTACACGCTCACCGCGGACTGGGGCTACGGCACCCGCAGCCAGCGCATCGCCGACCTGATCGAGTCCAAGATCAAGGACGGCGGCCGGATCTCCACCGAGGACATGCGGCAGATGCAGATGGACAACAGCAGCGAGATCGCCAAGCTCCTGGTGCCCAGGCTGCTGAAGCTGAACCTCGACGACCCCGACGTCCGGCAGGCGCAGAAGCTGCTGGAGGGCTGGGACTACACCCAGGAAGCCGACTCCGCGGCCGCCGCGTACTTCAACGCCGTCTGGCGCAACGTCCTCAAGCTCGCCTTCGGCAACAAGCTGCCCAAGGAGCTGCGCGTCAAGGGACAGTGCCTGTGGGTCGACAAGACCGACAGCACCGGCCCGGTGGACGACGACCGCAAGGTCCGCGAGTGCGGCCAGCGTGACGCCGACCAGGCGCAGCCCGACGGCGGCGACCGCTGGTTCGAGGTCGTGCGCACCCTCATGGACAAGCCGGACAGCGACTGGTGGAAGACGCCCAAGTCGGGCACCCGGCCGGGCGCCGAGAACCGCGACCAGCTCTTCGAGCGCGCCATGATCGACGCCCGCTGGGAGCTGACCGCCAAGCTCGGCAAGGACATCGACACTTGGAGCTGGGGCCGGCTGCACCGCCTGTTCCTGAAGAACCAGACGCTCGGCACCGAGGGCCCCAAGGTCCTGCAGTACCTCCTCAACCGCGGCCCCTGGAAGATCGGCGGCGGCGAGGCGACGGTCAACGCGTCCGGCTGGAACGCCGCCGGCGGATACAACGTCGTCTGGGTGCCGTCCATGCGGATGGTGGTCAACCTCAAGGACTTCGACAAGTCCCGGTGGATCAACCTGACCGGCGCCTCCGGGCACGCCTTCAACGCGCACTACACGGACCAGACGGGCAAGTGGGCCAACGGCGAGCTGCTGCCCTGGTCGTTCTCGGCCAAGGGGGTCGGCGAGAGCACGAGCGACACCCTGGTGCTCAAGCCGTGAGCCGCTGACGGCACACCGCCCATGGAAACGGCCCCCCACGCGCGTGGGGGGCCGTTACCCGTCCGCGAGGGCGGCCGGGCCGTCAGGCACCCGCGAAACGGCGGACGCCCGACGGCGTCACCACCGCGTGCACCGGCCTGTCGTGCGCCTCCGCAGGCACCCGCGCGACGACCTCCGTGTCGTACAGCAGCACCACCAGCCGCGGGTGGGTGCCCGCCCGCTCCAGGCGGGCCAGCACACGGTCGTAGGAGCCGCCGCCGCGCCCCAGGCGCATCCCGCGCGCGTCCACCGCCAGCCCGGGCAGCAGGACGACGTCCGCGTCCGCCACGGCGTCCGGGCCCAGGCGCTCCCCGGAGGGCTCGAAAAGCGCCATCTTCCCGGCGTGCCGTATCCGCACGAGGGAGTCCGGGCCGGTGTACTCGCCCCAGTCCAGGTCGTTGTCCGGCAGGAGTGCGGGGAGCAGGACGCGCACGCCCCGCGCGCGCAGTGCGTCCAGCAGTGCGGGCGTGCCGGGCTCGCCGCCCACCGAGACGTACGCCGCCACGGTGCGCGCGTCCGCCAGTTCGGGCAGCTCCAGGGCACGCCCCGCCAGCGCCCGGCCCGTCTCGCGGACGTCATCGTCCGTCAACCTGTTCCTCACCGCGAGGAACTCCCGCCGCAACGTCCGCTTGTCAGGCTCGATCTCGGGTCCCAGGTGCTCCACTTGCCGCCCGCGTCCTTCCCATGACCTCATATAAGGGTCATCCATAGGGACAACCAACCGGAGCCACAGATAACCATCAAAGGCACCGGATATGGTGGCCGGCATGACTCAGTCGCACGCCAGGATCAGTAAGGCTGTCATCCCCGCAGCGGGTCTCGGCACCCGGTTCCTGCCGGCCACCAAGGCCACTCCCAAGGAGATGCTGCCGGTCGTCGACAAGCCGGCGATCCAGTACGTGGTGGAGGAGGCCGTGTCGGCGGGACTCGATGACGTGCTCATGATTACCGGGCGCAACAAGCGGCCCCTCGAGGACCACTTCGACCGCAACTACGAGCTGGAATCGGCCCTCGAGAAGAAGGGCGACGCCGAACGCCTGGCGAAGGTGCAGGAGTCCAGCGACCTGGCCACCCTCCACTACGTGCGCCAGGGCGACCCCAGGGGCCTCGGCCACGCCGTGCTGTGCGCCGCCCCGCACGTCGGCCGCGAACCCTTCGCCGTCCTCCTCGGCGACGACCTGATCGACCCGCGCGACCCGCTGCTCAAGCGGATGATCGACATCCAGGAGCAGCACGGCGGCAGCGTGATCGCGCTCATGGAGGTCGCGCCCGAGCAGGTCCACCTCTACGGCTGCGCGGCCGTGGAGGCCACCGCCGAGGGCGACGTGGTGAAGGTGACCGGCCTGGTCGAGAAGCCGGACCCGGCGGACGCCCCGTCGAACTACGCGATCATCGGCCGCTACGTCCTCGACCCGCACGTCTTCGACATACTGCGCAAGACCGAGCCCGGCCGCGGCGGCGAGATCCAGCTCACCGACGCCCTGCAGCAGCTCGCCCAGGACGAGAAGGTCGGCGGCCCGGTGCACGGCGTCGTCTTCAAGGGCCGCCGCTACGACACCGGTGACCGTGGCGACTACCTGCGTGCCATTGTCAGACTCGCGTGCGAACGTGAAGACCTGGGCCCGGAGTTCCGGGCCTGGCTCCGCAGATACGTAGCCGAGGAGATGCAGCAGTCTTGAGCAGCGCCGCGACCAGCCCCGCCGGCCCGGACCACCTGTGGTCGGTGGACGAGCACCTGGAGGACATCCTCTCGACCGTCCGCCCCCTCGAACCCATCGAGCTGCAACTCCTCGACGCCCAGGGCTGCGTCCTGGTCGACGACGTCACGGTGCCGGTGTCGCTGCCGCCGTTCGACAACAGCTCCATGGACGGGTACGCGGTGCGCGTCGCGGACGTCGCGGGCGCCGGTGAGGAGTTCCCGGCCGTCCTGGAGGTCGTCGGGGACGTCGCGGCGGGCGCGGCAGACCCGGTGCGGGTCGGCCCCGGACAGGCCGCCCGCATCATGACCGGCGCCCCGCTGCCGCCCGGCGCCGAGGCCGTCGTCCCCGTCGAGTGGACCGACGGCGGGCTCGGCGAGGGACCGGTGAGCGGTATGCGGGCCCGCAGCCTGGCCCCGGAGGGCGCCGAGGGGCAGGTGCGCGTGCACCGCCCCGCGGAAACGGGCGCGCACGTGCGCGCCCGCGGCAGCGACGTCAGGGCCGGCGCCCTCGCCCTGGAGGCCGGCACGATCCTCGGCCCGCCGCAGATCGCGCTGCTCGCGGCGATCGGCCGGGGCAGGGTCCGGGTGCGCCCGCGCCCCCGGGTGGTGGTCCTGTCCACCGGCAGCGAACTCGTCCAGCCCGGCGAGGAACTGACCACCGGCCAGATCTACGACTCCAACAGCTTCGCCCTCACGGCCGCCGCGCGCGAGGCCGGTGCCATCGCCTACCGGGTGGGCGCCGTCGCCGACGACGCCGACATCCTCCGCACCACCATCGAGGACCAGCTCGTCCGTGCCGACCTGCTGGTGACCACGGGCGGGGTGAGCGTCGGGGCGTACGACGTCGTCAAGGAGGCGCTGTCGGACGTCGGCGACGAGGACGTGGCGGGCGCCGGCGTCGACTTCCGCAAGCTCGCCATGCAGCCGGGCAAGCCCCAGGGCTTCGGCTCCATCGGCCCCGACCACACCCCCCTGCTGGCCCTGCCCGGCAACCCCGTGTCGTCGTACGTCTCCTTCGAGCTGTTCGTCCGCCCCGCCATCCGCGCGCTGATGGGCCTGCCCGACGTCCACCGGCCCCGTGTGCGGGCCGTGCTGAAGTCGGACGAGGCGCTGCGCTCGCCCAAGGGACGGCGCCAGTTCCTGCGCGGCTCCTGCACCGAGGGCGAGGTGAGCCCGGTGGGCGGTGCCGGCTCCCACCTGATCGCCGCGCTGGCGCACGCCGACGCGCTGATCGTCGTCCCCGAGGACGTGGAGTCCGTCGAGCCCGGGACCGAGGTCGAGGTCGTCCTGCTCGGCTGACCCGCGCGCGCGTCCGTCCGCGGGCCGGTCCTGGTCCGCTGCGCGCGCCGGCTTGGCGGTACCGTGTCGCGCACAGCAGGCCCGCGCACCGCACCGCGCCGGGCCCGGACCGGGAGCGCCACACAGCATGACCGAGCCTTCCCGGGGGACGACCCCCGGAGCCCCTGCGCAGGACCGACTGACGCACATCGACGACGCGGGCGCCGCCCGCATGGTCGACGTGTCCGGCAAGGACGTGACCGCGCGCACCGCCCGCGCCAGCGGGCGCGTCCTCGTCTCACCCCGCGTGGTGGAGCTGCTGCGCGGAGAGGGAGTGCCCAAGGGAGACGCCCTGGCCACCGCGCGGATCGCGGGCATCATGGGCGCCAAACGCACCCCCGACCTGATCCCCCTGTGCCACCCGTTGTCGGTGTCCGGTGTGAAACTGGACTTGTCGGTCGCGGACGACGCCGTGGAGATCCGGGCCACCGTGAAGACGACGGACCGCACGGGCGTCGAGATGGAGGCCCTGACCGCGGTGACGGTCGCCGCGCTCACCGTGATCGACATGGTCAAGGCCGTCGACAAGGGAGCGGTCATCACGGACGTACGGGTGGAGGAGAAGACGGGCGGCAAGTCGGGCGACTGGAGCCGGGCATGACCTACCGCGCTCTGGTGGTCACCGCCTCCAACAGGGCCGCCGCCGGTGTCTACGAGGACAGGGGCGGCCCGCTGGTCGCCGACGGCCTGAAGCGCCTCGGCTTCGCCGTGGACGGCCCCCGGGTCGTCCCCGACGGCGATCCCGTGGAGGCGGCGCTGCGCGACGGCGTGGCGGCCGGGTACGACGCCATCTTGACCACCGGCGGCACCGGCATCTCGCCCACCGACCGCACGCCCGAGGCGACCCGCGCGGTGCTCGACCACGAGGTGCCGGGCATCGCGGAGGCCATCCGGGCGTTCGGACGGCAGAAGGTGCCGACCGCGGCGCTGTCCCGGGGGCTGGCCGGGGTGGCGGGGCGGACCCTGATCGTCAACCTGCCGGGTTCCACGGGCGGGGTGCGGGACGGCCTCGCCGTGCTGGAGCCCCTGCTGGCCCACGCCGTCGACCAGATCCGCGGCGGCGACCACCCGGGGTCCGGCACCGGGGGCGGCCACCCGGCATCCGGCACTGGAGGTGTGAGCTGAACAGCGCTTCCTGGCCCGTCGTGCTGGCGGACGGCGATGTCGTCCTCCGGCCGATAAAGATGCGCGACCAGCGGGTCTGGCGCGAGGTGAACCGGCGCAACCGGGACTGGCTGCGCCCCTGGGAGGCGACCATCCCGCCGCCCACCCCGAGCGGACCGGTCACCCACCGGCCGACCTACCGGCAGATGGTCCGGCACCTGCGCTCCGAGGCCGGCGCGGGCCGGATGCTGCCGTTCGTCATCGAGTACCAGGGGCAGCTCGTCGGCCAGTTGACGGTCGCCGGAATCACCTGGGGGTCGATGTGCTCCGGGCACATCGGCTACTGGGTGGACGAGTCGGTGGCCGGGCGCGGGGTGATGCCGACGGCCGTCGCACTCGTGGTGGACCACTGTTTCCGCAGCGTCGGGCTGCACCGCATCGAGGTCTGCATTCGCCCCGAGAACCGGCCTAGCCGCCGGGTCGTGGAGAAACTCGGATTCCGCGAGGAGGGGCTCCGGCCGCGTTATCTGCACATCGACGGAGCCTGGCGCGACCACCTGGTCTTCGCGCTCACCGCGGAAGAGGTGCCCGAGGGAATGCTCGCGCGCTGGCAGCGGAGCCGCGCCCGGCAGCGGCGGCACTCCGAGCGGGAGAACACCCCGGGGAATCCCCCCGGTCCCCGGAATTGAATATTTGTTCGAAAATGAGCGCCGGTTCATCGTCCTCCGACCATCTCAGGGCATTCAATTCACGGCTGCGACGGTCCGCTGATCGCATCGGACGCAAAAAAAGCTGGAAATATCCGCCGGATCGTGCGACACACCGGCCCAATTGGCCGATGCCCCCGTGCAAACCCCTCTACCGTGTGAGACGTGAGCAGCAGCGGCCTCATCTACGCAGTCATCGTCGGGGCCTGGGCCGCCTACTTGGTGCCGATGTGGCTCCGTAGGCAGGACGAGCTGAACGAGGCCCGTCCGACGGAACGCTTCAGCACCGCCATCCGGCTGCTGTCCGGACGGGCGGGGATGGAGCGCCGGTACGCCAAGGACCTGCGGGCGCGCTCCGCCCAGGAGGGGGAGCCGGGCGCCGGCGACCCGGACGCCGTCACCGACACGGTGGACGTCCGGGCCTTCGCCATGCCTCCGACCCGCCGTCAGGTCCGTGCGCAGACCGGCCCCGAGACGCCCTCCGGCGCGGAACCGGCACCCGACCACGCCGATCCTCCGGCGCCCCGACAGGTCTCCGTGCCCGCGCAGAAGCGCGGGCCGGCCGCGCCGCGCACCGCCTCGGAACAGGCGGCCGCGGCACGGGCCCAGCGCACGAAGGTGCTCGCCCGCCGCCGGCGCACCACCGTGATGCTCTTCCTCGCCTTCACGCTCGGCGCGATCGTCGCCGCCGTCGGAGGCCTCGCCTTCCTGTGGGCGCCCGCCGCGCCCGCCGTACTGCTGAGCGCCTACATCGCCTACCTCCGCTCCCAGGAGCGCCACCGCTTCGCCTACCACATGGACCGCCGCCACGCCGAGGCCGCGGCACAGCGCCTGCGTGAGCGTCAGCCCCGCCGGCGCATCCCCGTGGACCCGGGCCCCGGCGTGGACGACCCGGAGGAGGGTCCCGTGACCGGCACGGACACCGGGTCCTCCGCACTCGCCGCCGACCGGCGCGCCCTCGTCGAGCAGACCGACCACGCCGAGTGGGTCGACCAGCAGCGCGAGCGGCAGCGGCGGCCCGGCCAGGGAGACAGCTGGGACCCGGTGCCGGTGCCGCTGCCGACGTACGTGACCGCGCCGGTGGCCCCCCGGGCCGGCTCCGACGTGGACCTCGGCGCGCCGGACACGTGGAGCTCCGCGCGCAGCAGCCCGGTCGCCCCCGAGCAGGGCCACGCACCGGAGGCGGGGGCGCAGGAGCCGCCGTTCGAGGAGAAGCCGGCGGACGGCCGCGGCGACATGCTGCCCCGCGCCCGCGGCCGCTCGCGCGGGGCGTCCTCCGGGCGCCGTGCGCGGGAGCGCGGACGCACGCCCCTCTTCGACCAGTACGAGGACGGCGACCGCCCCCGCGCGGCCAACGAGTGATCACCGTCACCCCCGCGGAAGCCGCCTCTGACCAGTCCGGGAACGGATTTCCAAGCACCCCGTCGGGGATGCTAAAGTTTCACTCGTTGCAAGGGCCTGTGGCGCAGTCCGGTAGCGCACCTCGTTCGCATCGAGGGGGCCAGGGGTTCAAATCCCCTCAGGTCCACGCAGCATGAAGCCCCGGTCGGTGAAAGCCGACCGGGGCTTCAGCTCTTTCACAGGTGCTTCGCGAAGCAGAGGCTCTCCGGGTAGTGCCGGTAGTAGCCGAACTTGGTGCAGGGCTCGTAGCCGCTGGACGTGTACAGCGCGACGGCCTCCGGCTGCTTGGTGCCCGTCTCCAGGACCATGCGGACCCGGCCCGCCATGCGCGCGTCCTCCTCCAGGGCGGCGAGCATGCGCCGGGCGAGGCCCCGGCCGCGCATCTCGTCGATCACGAACATGCGCTTGAGCTCCGCGTCACCGTCCTCGTTGCCCTCGCCGTTGCTGTCCTGGCTGCGCCAGCCGCCGGTGGCCACGGGGCGGTCGTGCTCGTCGTAGGCGATCAGGTACACGCCGCAGGGCGGGTCGAAGTCCGTCGCCTCCAGGACGGTGGCGTCGCCGCCGTCGCCGTAGCGCAGGTCGTACTCCGTCTGGACCTCGTCGTTGAGCTTGACGGCGTCAGGGTGATCGAAACGAACAGGGCGAATAATCATGCTGGGTATCGTACTTCTATGCGATGGCCGGGCCTCTGGCTGTGAGGTCACCGACCAGTGTGCCGGTATCGTGCCCTGGTGCTGACTGTGACCTCGGTGAACGTGAACGGGCTGCGGGCCGCCGCCAGGAAGGGCTTCGTCGAGTGGCTCGCCCGGACCTCCGCGGACGTCGTCTGCCTGCAGGAGGTGCGGGCCGAGCCGCACCAGCTGCCCGAGCAGGTGGGGCAGCCCGACGGCTGGCACGTCGTGCACGCGCCCGCCGCCGCCAAGGGCCGCGCCGGCGTCTCCCTCTATACGCGGCGGGAACCCGACCGGGTCCGGATCGGCTTCGGATCGGCCGAGTTCGACGGCAGCGGGCGCTACGTCGAGGCCGACCTGCCCGGCGTCACGGTGGCCTCCCTCTACCTGCCCTCCGGCGAGGTCGGCACCGAACGGCAGGACGAGAAGTACCGTTTCATGGGCGAGTTCCTCACCCACCTGAAGGCACTGCGCGAGCGGGCCGCCGCCGACGGGCGCGAGGTGGTCGTCTGCGGCGACTGGAACATCGCCCACCAGCAGGCCGACCTGAAGAACTGGCGCGGCAACACCAAGAACTCCGGCTTCCTGCCCGAGGAGCGGGAGTGGCTCGGCCGCGTGCTCGCCCCCGAGGACGGCGGCTACGTGGACGTCGTACGGGCCCTGCACCCCGGCGTCGAGGGTCCGTACACCTGGTGGTCGTACCGGGGGCGTGCCTTCGACAACGATTCGGGCTGGAGGATCGACCTCCACGCGGCCACCCAGGGTCTCGCCGCCAGGGCGGTCAAGGGCTTCGTGGAACGTGCCGCCACGCACGCCGAGCGGTGGAGCGACCACGCCCCCGTGACGGTCGTGTACGACCGGTAAGAGCGCCGCTCAGTCCCGCTTGTTCATCCGCCGGTCCAGGGCCAGGGACAGTTCCGCCTCCACCACGCTGCGGGCCAGGGGGCGCAGGCGGTGGAGGTCCTCCTCGGGGGCGTGGCGGAGGATCAGGGCCGTGAAGAGTTCGGCCAGGGCCTCGGCGTGTTCGCGGACGCGCCGGCCGGCCGTCAGGACCTCCGCGAGCGGGATGCCCTCGCGGACCAGGGCGGAGGAGACGTCCAGCAGGCGGCGGCTGATGTGGACGATCTCGTCGCCGTCGGTGCCGAGGTAGCCGAGGTCCATGGCGGCGGCCAGGTTGTCGGGCGTGACCTCGCCCTCGAAGCGGGCGGCGAGCTCCTCGGGGGTGAGGCGGACCGGCTCCTCCTCGGTGGGGGTGCCGACGCCGAGGAGGTCGGCGACGTCGCGGCCGTGGTCGAAGGCCTCGGCCAGCTCCGCGATGCCGTTGAGGGTGTGACCGCGCTCCAGCAGGGCGGCGATCGTGCGCAGGCGGGCCAGGTGGTGCTCGTCGTACCAGGCGATGCGGCCCTCGCGGCGGGGTGGTGGGAGCAGCTTGCGCTCGCGGTAGAAGCGCAGCGTGCGCACGGTGATGCCGGCCTGCCGGGCCAGCTCCTCCATGCGGTACTCGCGCCGGGCCTGTGGGGCTGCCTCGGGTTGTGCCTCCGGGTGTTCCGCGTCCTCTGCCACGCCCGCAGCCTATGTTGTACCGCCGGTAACTTCCTTCCCCCGACCCCTACCGCTCGGTACGGAGCTGCTCTACAGTCCCATTGCGCCAGTGTTCACTGGCAGAGTCCAAGGCGATGCGTGGAGGCTTCGGGATGGCCGAGCACGAGCATGTACGGGTGGCGGTGATCGGGTCCGGGTTCGGCGGCCTGGGGGCCGCCGTACGGTTGCGCCGCGAGGGGATCACCGACTTCGTCGTCCTGGAGCGGGCCGACAGCGTCGGCGGCACCTGGCGGGACAACAGCTACCCCGGGTGCGCCTGCGACGTGCCCTCCCACCTGTACTCCTTCTCCTTCGCGCCCAACCCGGAGTGGCCGCGCACCTTCTCCGGGCAGCGGCACATCCGCGCCTACCTGGAGCACGTCACCGACCTCTTCGGGCTGCGTCCGCACATCCGCTTCGACTCCGAGGTCAAGCTGATGACCTGGGACGGCGAAGGACTGCGCTGGCACATCGAGACGACGCGCGGCACCCTGACCGCCGACGTCGTCGTGTCCGCCACGGGGCCGCTGTCCGATCCGAGGATCCCCGACCTCCCGGGGCTGGAGTCGTTCCCGGGCAAGGTGTTCCACTCCGCCCGCTGGGACCACGACTACGACCTGCGCGGCAAGCGGGTCGCCATGGTCGGCACCGGCGCCTCCGCCATCCAGATCGTGCCCGCCATCCAGCCGCAGGCCGGCCGGCTCACGCTCTTCCAGCGCACCCCGCCCTGGGTGATGCCGCGCATCGACCGCGCCATCAGCGGGCCCGAGCGGTGGCTGCACCGCCGGCTGCCCGTCACCGCCCAGGCCCGGCGCGGGCTGCTGTGGGGCATCCGGGAGCTGCAGGTGCAGGCGTTCACCAAGCGCCCCGACGAACTCGGGCTCGTCGAACGGATCGCCAAGCGCAACATGGCGCGCGCCGTCAAGGACCCGGAGCTGCGCGCCAAGCTGACCCCGGACTACCGCATCGGCTGCAAGCGGATCCTGCTGTCCAGCGAGTACTACCCGGCACTGGCCCGGCCCAACGTCGACGTGGTCGCGAGCGGCCTCAGCGAGATCCGCGGGTCCACGGTGGTCGCGGCCGACGGCTCCGAGGCCGAGGTCGACGTGATCATCTTCGGTACGGGCTTCCACGTCACGGACATGCCCATAGCCGAGCGGGTGGTCGGCGCCGAGGGCATCACGCTCGCGGAGTCCTGGAAGAACGGCATGCGGGCGCTGCGCGGCGCCTCGGCCGCCGGGTTCCCGAACTGGATGACGATCATCGGGCCCAACACCGGGCTGGGGAACTCCTCCATGATCCTCATGATCGAGTCCCAGCTGAACTACATGGCCGACTACCTGCGCCAACTGGACGTCCTGGGGGTTCCCCCAGGCCCTCAAGGCACCGGAGGAGGCCGTGCGGCCCTCGATGCCCGGCCGGCGGCCGTCGAGGACTGGAACCGCAGGGTCCAGGACCGCATGAAGCGGACCGTGTGGAACACCGGCGGCTGCACCAGCTGGTACCTGGACGCGAGCGGCCGCAACACCACCATCTGGCCGGGTACGACGACCGAGTTCCGGCGCGCGACCCGGCGGGTGGACCTCGGGGAGTACGCGGTGATCCGCGCGGGCTCGGCGGGCGACGCCGGCCCGGCCGGCGCCGGGGAACGGAGCCGGGCGGGGGAAGGAAGCGGGGCCGGTGACGGAGGCGGGGCCGGGAAACCGAGCGGCGCCGCGGAGCAGAGCGGGGCCACGGCGTGAGCCGCGGCCGTGCCGGCTCCGTCCTCTCCGGCCCCTACGCGCCGCCCACCCCCTCCCGGGTCCTGTCCGTCGCGTCCGCCGACGGCGCGCGGCTGCACGTCGAGGTGCACGGGCCGGACGACGCGCCCGCCGTCGTCCTCGCCCACGGCTGGACCTGCTCGACCGCCTTCTGGGCCGCGCAGATACGGGAGCTGACACCCGGCCACCGGGTCATCGCGTACGACCAGCGAGGGCACGGACGCAGCCCCGCGAGCCCCGTGTGCAGCACCGAGGCGCTGGCGGACGACCTGGAGGCGGTGCTGGCCGAGACGCTCGCGCCCGGTGAGAAGGCCCTGGTCGTCGGCCACTCCATGGGCGGGATGACGGTCATGGCCGCCTCCACGCGCCCCCGCTTCCGGGAGCACGCCGCCGCCGTCCTGCTGTGCAGCACGGGCAGTTCGCGGCTGGTCCCGGAGTCGCTGGTGGTGCCCCTGCGCGCCGGCCGCCTCCGCACCTGGGTCACCGGGCGCGTCCTCGGCTCGCGCGCACCCCTCGGTCCGGTCACGCCCCTCGCGCTGCGCATCCTCAAGTACGGCACCATGGGCGCCGGTTCGGCCCCGCACATGGTCGAGGCGTGTGCGCGGATCGTGCACGCCTGCCCGCGCGCCGTGCGCCACGCCTGGTCGCGCGTGCTGGCGGTGCTCGACCTCGACCACGGAGTACGGGAGTTGCGCGTGCCGACGGCGGTCGTGCACGGCATGGCGGACCGGCTCACGCCCCCCGGGCACGCCCACGCGCTGGCCGCCGCTCTGCCCCAGTGCGTCGGGCTCACCGAGCTGCCCGGCGTCGGTCACATGAGTCCCGTCGAGGCACCCGGACCGGTGACCGGCCGGATCCGGGAACTCGTCACCACGTACGTCGCGGGGGGCACCCCCGTCGAGATCAAGGAGGGCGCATGAGCAGGGTCAGCCTCGAAGGGCAGGTCGCGGTCGTCACCGGAGCGGCGCGCGGCGTCGGCGAGCTGCTGGCGCGCAAGCTCTCCGCACGCGGCGCGAAGGTCGCGCTCGTCGGGCTGGAGGAGGAGGCGCTCAAGGAGGTCTCCGGGCGGCTGCACAGCGAGAGCGCCCACTGGTACGCCGACGTCACCGACCACGAGACCATGAGCCGGGTAGCGCAGGAGGTGAAGGAGCGGTTCGGGAAGGTCGACATCGTGGTCGCCAACGCCGGTGTGGCGACGGGCGGCCCCTTCGTCGACTCCGATCCGCAGGCCTGGCGGCGGGTGATCGAGGTGAACCTGATCGGGTCGGCGGTGACCGCCCGCGCGTTCCTGCCGGTGCTGGTCGAGAGCCGCGGATACCTGCTCCAGATCGCCTCGCTCGCCGCGATCACGCCGGCGCCGATGATGACGGCGTACTGCGCCTCCAAGTCGGGTGTGGAGGCGTACGCGCACAGTCTGCGCGCCGAGGTGGGCTACCAGGGCGTGCGGGTCGGCGTCGGGTACCTGTCCTGGACCGACACCGACATGGTGCGCGGTGCCGACCAGGACGAGGTGATGCGCGAACTGCGGCAGCGGCTGCCGTGGCCGTCCAACAAGACGTATCCGCTGGGTCCGGCGGTGGACCGGCTCGTCGCCGGGATCGAGCGGCGGTCGGCGCACGTCTACGGGCAGTGGTGGCTGCGCGGCATGCAGGGCGTGCGCGGGTATCTGCCGGCCCTCATCGGAACGGTGGGCCAGCGCGAGATGAAGCGGTTCGCGCCGCGGCTGCAGGGGATGCGTTCGGGGCTCGTCGGCGCAGGTGGGGAGGCGGACGAGGCGGCGCGTGCTACGCACCGTAACTGATCGACATGCGCAGCGTGTTGGCCCGTGTGAATCTGGTCGAGGCCCCACCGAGGGGCCCCGGACACTCACCACAGGAGTGAACCCACATGGGTATGAAGGACCAGTTCCAGGACAAGGCCGGCGAGATGCGCGAGCAGGGCAAGGAGAAGATCGGCCAGGCTCGTGAGCGCGGCCAGCAGCACTCGCAGCGGGGCGGCCAGCAGTCGCAGCGGGGCGGCCAGCAGCCGAACCGCGGTGGCCAGCAGCCGCAGTCCGAGCGGGGTCGCCAGAACATGCGCGACATCGAGGACACGGAGCAGGAGATGGACGACCGCTTCGACCGCGACTACGACGCGTAGGCGCTGCGCTCGGCCTTGGCCGGGTGATGTGGGGCGCCCTTCCTTCGGGGAGGGTGCCCTTCCTCCGCGTCGGGATTCGGGTGCGGGCTCGTGGGGGCTGCTCGCGCAGTTCCCCGCGCCCCTTGGACGTGCGGGTTCGTGTGGGCTGGTCGCGCAGTTCCCGCGCCCCTGGTTGCGCGGCCTTCGGCGCGCAGAGCCTTCGGGGCGCCTACGGCTGTCTCGGGGGGAGTTCGGGGCGGGTGCGGTTGGGGGTGTCGGTGTAGTCGGGGGGGTTGGCCGCGGGGTTGGTCTCCAGGAGGGTCAGGGCCAGTTGGACCGCGTCGTCGAGTTGGGCGTGGCGGCCCTCCGCCCAGTCCAGCGGGGTGCGCAGGATCTCCAGGTCGGGGGCGACGCCGTGGTTCTCGACCGACCAGCCGTAGGCCTCGAACCAGGCGGCGTTCATCGGCACCGTGATGACCGTGCCGTCGCCCAGGCGGTGCCGGCCGGTCATGCCGACCACGCCGCCCCAGGTGCGCTGGCCCACGACCGGGCCGAGCTTCAGCACCTTGAAGGCGGCGGTGATCATGTCGCCGTCGGAGGACGTCGCCTCGTCCGCCAGCGCCACCACCGGGCCCCGGGGCGCGTTGGAGGTGTACGACACCGGTTGCGCGTCCCGGGTCAGGTCCCAGCCCAGGATCGTACGGGTCAGCTTCTCGATGACGAGTTCGCTGATGTGCCCGCCCGCGTTGCCCCGCACGTCCACGATCAGCGCCGGCCGGGACACCTCCATGCGCAGATCGCGGTTGAACTGGGCCCAGCCGGAGCCGCCCATGTCGGGGATGTGCAGATAGCCGCACTTGCCGTCGCTCAACTCCCGCACGACCGCACGGCGCTTGGCGACCCAGTCCTGGTAGCGGAGCGGGCGTTCGTCGATGAGCGGGACGACGGCGACCCGCCGTGCGCGCCCGGCCTCGCCGTCGGCGGGCCGGAACGTCAGCTCCGTCGTCGTGCCGCCCGAACCGGCGAGCAGGGGGTAGGGGCCGGTCACCGGATCGACCGGGCGGCCGTCGACGTGGGTCAGGACGGCGCCCTCGCGGATGCCCGTGCCGGCCAGCGGTGAACGGGCCTTGGAGTCGGAGGAGTCGCCGGGAAGGATCCGCTTGACCGTCCAGCCCCCTTCGCGGTGGACGAAGTTGGCGCCGAGGAGGCCCTGGAAGCGCTGGTAGTGGGGCGGGCCCTCGTTGCGGCGGGCGGCGGTGACGTAGGCGTGGGAGGTGCCCAGTTCGCCCAGGACCTCGCGCAGCAGGTCGGCGAACTCGTCGGGGGAGGCGACCCGTTCGACCAGCGGCCGGTACTGGGCGAGCATCGCGTCCCAGTCGATGCCGCACATGCCCGGGTCCCAGAAGTAGGCGCGGATGAGGCGTCCGGCCTCCTCGTAGGCCTGGCGCCACTCGGCGGGCGGGTCGGCCTGGTGCAGGATGCGGCGCAGGTCGATCCACACGGTCGTGTCGCCGTCGCCCGCCTCGGTCGAGGGCGCTGCCCGCAGGTCGCCCTCGTCGACGACGACCAGCCGGGTGCCGTCGCCGCTGACCGCGAACCAGTCGAGGTGGCCGACGAGTTCGGACTTCTTGGCCTTGCTGATGTTGAAGTACTCGAGCGTCGGGCGGCCTGTGGTGTCGTCGGGGCTGGCGAAGGTCTCGCCGAGCGCGCCGGAGATCGGCCAGCGCAGCCAGACCAGTCCGCCGCCCGCGACCGGGTGCAGCGAGGAGTACTTGGAGGCGAAGACCGGGAACGGCGTGACCCTGTTCTCCAGGCCCTCCACCTCGACGGTCACCGTGCCCGTCTCGCCGGTGTCCTGGTCCTCCAGCGGGTCCAGCCCGCCGGCGGCCGGGCGGCCCTCGGGGTTCAGGGCGAAGGGGGACGGGGTGGCCGAGGAGAGGGGGACGAGGTAGGGACGGCAGCCGAGCGGGAAGGACAGGTCGCCGGTGTGGACGTCGTAGACCGGGTCGAAGCCGCGCCAGGAGAGGAACGCGAGGTAGCGGCCGTCGCGGGTGAAGACGGGGCTCTCGTCCTCGAAGCGGCCGTTGGTCACGTCCACGATGTGCCGGTCCTTGATCCGGGCCAGCTTGATCTGGCGCAGGGAGCGGCCGATGCCGGGGTGGGACCAGGTGAGCCAGGAGCCGTCGGGGGAGAAGGCGAGGTCCCGGACGGGCCCGTTGCCGGACCGGACCAGCTCGCTGACGGCGTCACCGTCCGCTTCCTCCCGGGCCGCGGCCCCGGCGGCGTCCTCGGCCTCCACTGCGTCCGCACCGACCCCGGCCTGCCCGGCCTGCGTCGTCGCTCCGGGCTCCGTGGCCTGCGTAGTCTCGGCTGCCTCCGCGACCCCCGCTTCCACCCCGCCCACGTCCGCCGGCGCTTCCCCCGCTCGCCCCGTGCCCTCCGCGCCGTCCACCCCCTCCGTCACGTCGATCAGCAGCAGGCGTCCGTCGTGCGAGGCGATGGCGAGGCGTTCGCCCAGGGGGTCGGAGACCATTTCCAGGACCCGGCCGAGGCGGCCGGAGGCCAGGCGGCGGGTCGCGCGCTCTCCGGTCGCGCGGGGCAGCCGGACGATCTCGACGGCGTCCTCCCCCTCGGCGTCCGTCACGTACGCGACCTGCCCGGTCGAGCCCAGCATCTCCGGCAGCCGTACCCGGACGCCTGGCGTGTCGGTGATCGTGCGGGCCGGGCCGTCGCGGTGGGTGAGCCAGTACAGGCTGCCGCGGACGACGACCGCGCTCGCCCGGCCCGTCTCGTCGACGGAGATGCCGTCCACGTTCTGCGCGGCCGGCACCTGGTACCTGCGCCGGCCGGTGGCCGGTCCGGCGAGCCGGACGTCGAGCCTGCGCGGTGTCCCGCCGGGGGAGAGGTCGTCCACCAGCCACAGGTCGCCCGCGCACTGGTAGACCACGCGGGTGCCGTCGGTGGAGGCGTGCCGGGCGTAGAAGGCGTCGTGGTCGGTGTGCCGGCGCAGGTCGGTGCCGTCGTGGGCGCAGGAGTAGAGGTTGCCGACGCCCTCGTGGTCGGAGAGGAAGGCGATCCGGCCGCCGACGAACATGGGACAGGCCAGATGGCCGTCGACGTCCGCCAGCAGGCGTTGCCCGTGCAGCCAGAGGCGGCCGGTGGCACCGCCGCGGTAGCGCTTCCAGGAGGCGGGCTCGTGCGGCGGGGTGCCGGTGAGCAGCAGGGTCTTGTGCGCGCCGTCGACGTCGGCGACCTGGATGTCGGAGACCGGGCCCCAGGGCAGTTTGCGCCCGGGGTCGCCGTCCGTGGTCACCTTGTAGGCCCAGGTGAAGTAGGAGAAGGGCTCGCCGTGGGAGGCGACGGCCAGGATGTCGCAGCCGCCTTCCCCGCCGGGGGGCGTCCAGCCGCGCACCTGCGTGTCGACGCTGCCCCAGTACGTCAGCTGCCGGGCCGGGCCGCCGTCGACGCCGACGAGGTGGATCTCGGGGACGAGGCTGCGCCAGGACGTGTAGGCGATCGAGCGGCCGTCGGGCGAGAAGCGGGGCGCGCCGGCCTTCGTGCGGTCCGCCGTGAGCCGCCAGGCCCGGCCGGGCGCGTCGAGGGGGGCCAGCCAGAGGTCGTCCTCGGCCACGAAGCACAGCAGGTCGCCGTTGAGGTGGGGAAGGCGCAGATAGCTCACCTCCCCATGCTTCGCCGGGCCTACGACCCCAGCAACTCGTGGCCGACTCGTTGGCGGCTCTTTACGGGAACCCGACAGGCGTGACCCAGCGCACGTACGAAACCGTTTCGTTTCGCAGTCTGGGAGGGCTATTCTCGTAGACGTACGAAGCGGAGAACTCCGGAGCAGGAAGGTGACTGGCATGACCGAGGCCGTGGCAACGGCGCGTCGCAGCCGGATCACACCCGAGCGCGAGGCCGAGCTGTACGAGGCCGTGCTCGACCTGCTCAGAGAGGTCGGCTACGACGCCCTCACCATGGACGCCGTCGCCGCCCGCACCCGCTCCAGCAAGGCCACGCTCTACCGCCAGTGGGGCGGCAAGGCCGAGCTGGTGGCGAAGGCGGTGCGGCACACCAAGCCGGCCTCCTCGGCCGACGAGGTCGACACCGGGTCGCTCAAGGGCGATCTGCACGCGCTCACCTTGCGTGCGGACGACTGCGAGATGGAGCAGAACTCCGCACTGATGCGGGGCCTGGCCATGGCGACCCACTCCAACCCGGATCTGCTCGAGGCGTTCCGGGACCACCTCATCCAGCCGGAGATGGCGGAGTTCCGTCGTGTGCTGCAGCGCGCGGTCGACCGGGGCGAGGTCCGTGCGGACAACCCCGCGATCGACTTCGTGATGCACATGATGATCGGGGCGTTCGCCGCCCGCACGATGATCGACGAACAGCCGCCGACCCAGGCCTTCCTCCTGTCGTACGTCGACGCCGTGGTCCTCCCCGCCCTCGGCGTTTCCACCAGCTGAACCCCTCTCTTCCCCACCAAGCGCACCACCTGACGTCACCGCTCGCGTCGTCGGGCTGATCGCCCCTGCCCAGATCCCACGACCTGACCGGGAGTACGCCTCCGTGGCCACGTTCCTCTACAAACTCGGACGCCTCGCCTTTCGGCGACGGCACTTCGTCGCCCTCATATGGGTCGCGCTCCTCACCCTCGCCGGGGTGGGCGCGGCCTCCGCGCCCGCCGCCGGCAACACCTCCTTCTCCATCCCTGGCACCGAGGCCCAGAAGGCCTTCGACCTGCTGGAACAGCGCTTCCCCGGCATGAGCGCCGACGGCGCGACCGCCCGGGTCGTCTTCAAGGCACCCGGCGGCGAGAAGATGACGGACGCCGCCAACAAGGCGACCGTCAAGAAGACCGTCAAGGAACTGGGGCGCGACTCCGAGGTCGCCTCGGTCGCCGACCCCTACCTCGGTCACGCCGTGAGCAAGAACGGCACGATCGCCTACGCCTCGGTGAAGTACAAGGTCTCCGGCATGGAGCTGGAGGACTCCTCCCGCGACGCGTTGAAGGAGGCCGCGCAGGACGCGCGGGACGCGGGCCTCACCGTCGAGGTCGGCGGTGACGCGCTGACCGCGACCCCCGAGACCGGCTCCAGCGAGGTCATCGGTCTCGCGATCGCCGCGGTCGTCCTCGTCATCACCTTCGGCTCGCTGCTCGCGGCCGGGTTCCCGCTGCTGACCGCGGTCATCGGCGTCGGCATCGGCATCTCCACGATCACCGCGCTCGCCAGCACCCTGGACCTGGGCACGACCACCTCCACCCTGGCCTCGATGATCGGCCTCGCCGTCGGCATCGACTACGCCCTCTTCATCGTCTCCCGCTACCGCGCCGAGCTCGCCGAGGGCCGCGACCGCGAGGAGGCGGTCGGCCGCGCCGTCGGCACGGCGGGCTCCGCGGTCGTCTTCGCGGGCCTGACCGTCGTCATCGCCCTGGTCGGCCTGTCGGTCGTCAACATCCCGATGCTCACCAAGATGGGCGTCGCGGCCGCGGGCACGGTCGCCATCGCGGTCCTCATCGCCCTCACCCTGATCCCGGCGCTGCTCGGCTACGCGGGCCGCAAGGTCAAGCCGGCCGGCGAGAAGAGCAAGCTGCTCGGCGGTGGCCGTACGCCCAAGAAGCCGGGCCGCCCCAACATGGGCACCCGCTGGGCGAGCTTCGTGGTGCGCCGTCCGGTGGCCGTCCTCCTGCTGGGCGTGATCGGCCTCGGCGCGGCGGCGATCCCGGCCGCCTCCCTCGAACTCGGCCTGCCCGACGACGGCTCGCAGCCGGTCTCCACCACCCAGCGTCGCGCCTACGACCTCCTCTCCGAGGGCTTCGGCCCCGGCTCCAACGGCCCGCTGATGGTCGTGGTCGACGCCAAGGGCAGCGACCACCCCAAGGCGGCCTTCACCGAGGTCGGCGACGAGATCAAGGGCCTGAAGGACGTCGTCACGGTCACCCCGGCCGCGCCCAACAAGGCCGGCGACACCGCGACGATCACCGTCGTCCCCAAGTCCAAGCCGTCCTCGACGACGACCGAGGACCTGGTGCAGGCCATCCGTGACAAGGGCGCGGACATCACGCGGGAGACCGGCTCCGAGATCCTGGTCACCGGCTCGACGGCGATGAACATCGACGTCTCGCAGAAGCTGAACGACGCCCTGCTGCCCTACCTCGCCCTGGTCGTCGGCCTGGCCTTCCTGCTGCTGATCGTGGTCTTCCGCTCGGTCCTGGTCCCGCTGAAGGCGGCCCTCGGCTTCCTGCTCAGCGTGCTGGCGGCCCTCGGCGCGGTGGTCGCGGTCTTCCAGTGGGGCTGGCTGTCCGGCCTGATGAACGTCGAACAGACCGGCCCCGTCATGTCGATGATGCCGATCTTCATGGTGGGTGTCGTCTTCGGTCTCGCGATGGACTACGAGGTCTTCCTCGTGACGCGGATGCGGGAGGCGTACGTCCACGGCGAGGAGCCCGGCCAGGCGGTGGTGACGGGCTTCCGGCACGGCGCCCGGGTCGTGACGGCCGCCGCCGTCATCATGATCGCCGTCTTCTCCGGCTTCATCGGCTCCAGCGAGGCGATGATCAAGATGATCGGCTTCGGCCTCGCGGTCGCCGTCTTCTTCGACGCGTTCATCGTGCGCATGGCCATCGTGCCGGCGGTGCTCGCGCTGCTCGGCAAGCGGGCCTGGTGGCTGCCCAGGTGGCTGGACCGCGCGCTGCCCAACGTCGACGTCGAGGGCGAGGGCCTGCGCACCGCAGGGGAGCGCAACGACGCCGACCCGGAGCTGGTACGCGCCTGACGTACCGCTCCTGCGGTGACGGCCGGTGAGGGTGCCCGTGGGGACGGGGCCGCACCCTCACCGGCCGTCGCGCGTCCGCGTCAGGTGAGCCGCAGGCGGAACGCCGGGCAGACGTCCGGGTCGTCGTCCTCGTAGAGGTGGGTCCGCTTCGAGTCCGTGGCGATCGACAGCGCGTCGAGGGTGTAGCCGCGCAGGAAGAGCCTCGGCTCGGTGATGAAGAGGTGGACCTGCGCGTGCTCGCCGGAGCGGGTCCCTCCCTCCACGTCCCAGGTGCCCTTCCCGTCGAACGTGTCGCCGAGTTCGCCCCGGTACCAGTCCCCGGTCGGCCAGTCGTGGACGGTGACCGTGCCGCCTGGCTTGCCGCCGGACGTCTTCAGGGTGATCGTCGCACCCTTGGCGTGGCCCTCCCCGACATAGGTGCCGGCCAGTTCACCGGAGGTGGCGGAGACCGCCTGCTTCCCCATGCAGGCCTCCACGGAAGAGGCCGCGGAGGAGCAGCCGGCCAGGGGAGACAGCAGCCCCAGCACGGCGGCGGCCGTCACCAGGCGCGGACGACCGCCCGCCGGGAGGACTCGGGACACGGGTTCACTTCCCCTTCGCCGGAATGCGCTCGGTCCAGACGATCTCCTGGTCCACGGACGAGAACACGCCATCATCGCGATTGAACTTCTCGAGCCAGTCGTAATAGCCGACGTAGTGCAGGAACGACTCGTTGCTCGTGTTGTTGTGCAGCTTGTACTCGACGACCAGCGAACCGTCGGGCTCCTGACCCTTGACCGTGTAGTGCAGGTTGTACGAGCCGGTGAACGCCTCGCCGAGATGGTCCTCGTCCCCGGTGACGATCGCGGGCAGATCCGTGGTGACCAGCTTCTTCAGCGCGCCCAGCTTGCCGCTTTCCGAGATCGAGTACGACACGTTGCCCTCGGGCTGGCCGTCGCCGCGGAACTTGTCGAGCGTGTCCGCGCGGAGCTTGTCCATGCTCTCACTGGACCGGATCAGCTCGGTCATGTCGTCACCGCTGTGGTACTCGCGGTGCCGGGCGCCGTCCCCGGTCACCCAGTCCCAGCCGAGGGAGTACGGGTCGTCCGAACTGAGCCCCGGGTAGGGGTTCTTTCCCTGCATGGCGAGGTTCAGCGCGTTGTACTCGTCCTCCCCGATCCTCTTCGTCGAGTCGATGTCCCGGAACTTCGGGTCGTCGTTGAACCACTGGCCGAGGCCGATGTCGGCCATCAGGCTGTAGGCGAGGTCGCGGTCGGCCGTGACGCCGCGCTTGAGGGCCTGCGCGATCTCGCGCTCCGCCGTCTCGATGGCCTTCTGCTCCTTGTCGGTGAGCTCGGCCTTGCAGGCGCCTCCGACGACGTCGGGGGCCAGGGTTCCGTCCGTGTTGATGTGGACGCCCTGCGCCGTGGCACGCCGGACGGCGTCCTTGAGATCCTTCTGGGCGGCCTTGAGATCGACCACCGCGTCCTCGACGACACGGCGCACCGCGTCGGCCACCTTCGTGGCGTCCTCCAGCTGACGCTGGATGTCGTCGATCATCTTCCAGGCGTACGGGGCCGCGGCCCCCTCCCAGTAGCCCTTGTCGCGCAACGGACTGAGCGCCTCGTCGTGCACACGCTGGCCGAGCCCCTTGATGTCCTTGTGGATGGACTCCCAGCGGTCCGCCAGGTCGTCCAGCGTCGACAGGTCCGCGGCCAGCAGGTCCTGGTAGAAGGTGCCGGCCATCAGTAGTCCTCCAGCGCCGAGCGGATCCGCACCTGGTTCGCCGTCTGCCCGACGGCGACGTCGGTTCTGGTGTAGGTACCGTCGCTCGACCGCAGGCTCTCGGCGATGTGGGCCAGCCATGCCGTCACCGTGCCGGCCTGCCGCTCCCACTGCCGGTGGGCGAGCTGGATCGCCAGTGCGGACTCGAACACCCCCAGGGCGCGCACGGCCTTCGACGCCGGGCCCTCCAGGGATGCGGCGGGCTTGTAGAACGCGTCGTAGATGTCGTCCAGCTGCCCGGCGGCCTTCTTGAGCACGCCGGGCGCGATCTTCAGCCGGTCGCCCGGCCGGCCGGGCGACGGCGGCTTGATGAGCCCGGGCGTGTCGGGCTGCAGGGACGGCCGGTCCAGCGGATCGGCCGTGCTGCCGGCGGACGGAGCGGTGTAGTGCCCCTCCCAGCCCGGGAGCACGTGGTGCCGTTCGATCTCGTCCGGGGACAACGGCAGTTTCGACTGCCCCGGCTCCGGAAGCCTGTCATCCCCTTGTACGTCTTTGTGTTCGCTCATGAGAGATCCCCCGACCCCCGTCTCGCTGATGTCATGGAGCGCAGCAGCAAGATAATCATGACGACGGCCGAAGATCACACCGGGCTTCGCGGGCGTTAATCCCCGTGAGCGCGATGCGGGCGATGTCGTAGCGTGCACACCATGACGACAGCCGCCACCGGCGCGGAGGACCGCGGAGCCCACCCCCGGTTCGCGCAGGCCCTGCGCGCGCTGGGCCTCGACGACGTGCTCGCCCGGACCCGCCGTTTCCCGGACACCACCCGCACCGCCGCGGAGGCCGCCGCCGCGATCGGCTGCGAACTGAGCGAGATCTGCAAGTCACTGGTCTTCGCCGCCGACGGCGTGCCGGTGCTGGTCCTGATGGACGGCGCCTCCCGCGTGGACGTGGAGC
The DNA here is from genome assembly GCF_014650035.1 of Streptomyces lucensis JCM 4490. Taxonomy (GTDB): domain Bacteria; phylum Actinomycetota; class Actinomycetes; order Streptomycetales; family Streptomycetaceae; genus Streptomyces; species Streptomyces lucensis. Next base: position 90,730 of record NZ_BMUE01000001.1, read on the forward strand.
GGGTGCGCGAGGAACTGGGTGCCGGGAAGGTCACCCGCGCCGACGCCGGTGTCGTGCGCGAGACCACCGGGTACGCCATCGGCGGCGTACCGCCCTTCGGGCACCGCACGCGCACGCGCGTCCTCGCCGACCGCTCGCTGCTCGCGCACGATGTGGTGTGGGCGGCGGCCGGGACACCGCACACGGTCTTCCCGATCGCGCCGAAGGACCTCGTCGCCCACGCGGGCGCCGGCCTGGTGGACGTCCGCGAGCGGACCGCGTGACGCCGCACGCGGGGTAGTCGTCGGGGCGAGGAACGGCGCGGCACCGCGCCGGCCGTACGACGATGGTCTCGGACCCCGAGGCAGCAACCGGACGACAGGGAGCCGTCAATGACCGACAAGCCGACCGTCAGCGTCCTGGGCACCGGCATCATGGGTGCCGCCATGGCCCGCAACCTGTGCCGTGCCGGACTCGGCGTGCGCGTCTGGAACCGCACCCGCGAGAAGGCCGAGCCACTGGCCGCCGACGGTGCCCGGGTCACCGGCACGCCCGCCGAGGCGGTGGACGGCGCCGACGTCGTCCTGACCATGCTCTACGACGGCAACACCGTCCTGGACGTGATGCGCGAGGCCGCCCCCGCCCTGCGTCCCGGCACCGTGTGGGCGCAGTGCACCACGGCGGGGACCGAACTGGTCCCCGACCTGGCCGCGTTCGCCCGCGAACACGGACTGGTCTTCTACGACGCCCCCGTCCTCGGCACCCGCCGGCCCGCCGAGGACGGTCAGCTGACCGTGCTGGCGGCGGGCCCCGAGGAGGGCCGCCGGACGGTGGAGCCGGTCTTCGGCGCGGTGGGCGCCCGGACGGTGTGGACCGGCGACGACGGCGGCGCGGGCAGCGCCAGCCGGCTCAAACTGGTCGCCAACAGCTGGGTGATCGCGGCCACCGCCGCCACCGGCGAGGTCCTGGCCCTCGCCAAGGGCCTCGGCGTCGACCCGCGGCGGTTCTTCGAGCTCATCGAGGGCGGACCGCTCGACATGGGGTACCTGCGGGCCAAGGCCGCGCTGGTGCTCGACGGCGAGCTGTCGCCCGCGTCGTTCGCCGTGGCCACCGCCGAGAAGGACGCCCGGCTCATCGTCCGGGCGGGCGAACGCAGTGGAGTGCGGCTCGACGTCGCCGCCGCGGCCGCCGAACGGTTCGCCCGCGCCGCCGCCCTGGGTCACGCGGACGAGGACATGGCCGCCGCCTACTTCGCCAGCTTCGGGGACGGCGGCCAGGCGCCGACATGACGGGCTGGGTGCCCTGGCGCACCCTGGAAGCAGCGGCTTTCGGAGGTGGTCCACATGATGCACACCGCTGTGGGATGGCACGTCGAGCTGGAGTTCATGGAGGACGATCAGCACACGCGCGCGGTGGCCATGGTGCGTCTGGCAGACGGCACCGAGGTGCGGGCGCACGGTCGCGCGAGCCGGCACCAGGTCGACTCCAACCAGCCCAGGGTCGGCGAGGAGATCGCCGGCGCCCGCGCTCTCAACGAGCTGGCGATGCAACTGCTGACCAAGGCGCACGAGGAGATCGACACGGTGTCCGGACGGACCTCGCACCCGATCCACGTGTGACGTGCGGACGGCGGCGCGGCGCGGTGGGTGCCCGCCGCCGTCCGGCGCGGATTCCCAGGCCGTGTCCGCGAAGCCGCCCGTCCCGCGGGCGAACGACGCGGCTTCGCGGACGCGACCTAGGCGAGCGCGGTGCGCAGCGCCCGTACGAGGGCCTGGGCCCGGGGGTCCGCCGTCACGCTCTTGCGGAAGCCGTTGGTGACGTAGCCGAAGGCGATGCCCGTCCCGGGGTCGGCGAACGCCAGGGCGCCACCCCGGCCGGGGTGCCCGAAGGAGGCGGGGGAGAGCATCGGGGACGCGCCGCCGTGCAGCATGTAGCCGAGGCCGAAGCGGGTGCCGACGACCAGGACCCGGTCCGGGCCCGAGGACTCCTCGGCGCGGGCCAGTTCCGCGGTCCGGGGTGTGAAGAGCCGCCTGCCGCCGTCCACCTCGCCGATGAGCGAGGCGTAGAAGCGGGCCAGGCCGTCCGCGGTGGCGATGCCGTTGGACGCGGGCAGGACGGCCGCACGGTAGGCGTCCGCGTTCTCGTCGGCCGCCGGGGTGATCGCCGCGAACGCGCGGCGGGTCAGGGAGTTCTCGTCGGCGTAGGCCTCGGCCACCGCGCGCTTGGGGCGGGCCCGCAGGCCGCCCACGGCCTCCGGCGCCTCCAGGGGGCCGACGCGCCCCACGCGCGCGTGCTCCGTTGCCGGCAGGCCGAGCCACAGGTCCGCGCCGGCGGGCCCCGCGATCTCGTCGGCGATCCACTCGCCGACCGGGCGGCCGGTGACGCGCCGGACCAGTTCGCCGACGAGCCAGCCGTACGTGTGGGCGTGGTAGCCGTGGTCCGTGCCCGGCTCCCACACCGGTGCCTGCGCGGCGACGGCCTCCGCGCCGAGGCCGGGATCGGCGGCCTCCCGCGGGGTCAGCGGCCGGTCCAGCACGGGCACGCCCGCGCGGTGGGCGAGCAGGTGCCTCACGCGCGTGTGCTCCTTGCCGGCCGCCTTGTACTCCGGCCAGTACGCGCCGACCGGGGCGTCCAGGTCCAGTTCGCCGCGCTGGTGCAGGAGCAGCAGCGCGGCGGCGGCGACGCCCTTGGTCGCGGACCGCACGACCTGCGCGGTGCCGCGCTCCCAGGGCGCGTCCCCGTCGATGTCCCTGGCGCCGGCCCACAGGTCCACGACCCGGTGGCCGTCGCGGTACACGGCGACGGCGGCGCCGCGCTCGCCGAGCAGCGCGAAGTTCGCTGCGAACGCCTCCCTGACCGGCTCGAAGCCCTCGGCCACAGTGCCGTTCACGTCCACGTCCGCCGTCCCCTCTTCCCTTGACCGATCGCCTGCGACAGTGCGTGCAACGGCGCACGTGCGCCTGCGATTCCTCGGTGGGGGCGGCCGGGCGGAATCGTTACATCAGGAGTGCTGCGCGCGCCGCCGCGGTACGGTCCCCGGCGCGTCACGCGCCCGTGGTCACGGACCTCGGGTCGAAGCCGAACGGCAGCTCCAGGCGGTGCGCCCGCATCAGCTCCTCGTCGCAGAGCAGCTCGCCGGTGGGGCCGTCGGCCGCGATCACGCCGTCGCTGAGGACGAGCGAGCGCGGGCACAGCTCCAGGGCGTAGGGCAGGTCGTGGGTGACCATGAGGACCGTCACATCCAGGGAGCGCAGGATGTCGGCGAGCTCGCGCCGGGAGGCCGGGTCGAGGTTGGAGGACGGCTCGTCCAGCACGAGGATCTCCGGCTCCATCGCGAGCACGGTCGCGACGGCGACCCGGCGGCGCTGGCCGAAGGACAGGTGGTGCGGCGGCCGGTCGGCGAAGTCCTGCATGCCGACCCGCTCCAGGGCGCCGCGCACCCGCTCCTCCAGCGCGGCACCCTTGACCCCGGCAGCCGCCGGCCCGAACGCCACGTCCTCCCGGACCGTCGGCATGAACAGCTGGTCGTCCGGGTCCTGGAAGACGATGCCGACCTTCTGCCGGATCTCGGCCATGTGCCGCTTGCCGACCGGCAGCCCGGCCACGGTCACCGTGCCGGTGCCGCCGCCCAGGATGCCGTTCAGATGCAGCACCAGGGTCGTCTTCCCGGCGCCGTTCGGGCCGAGCAGCGCGACCCGTTCGCCGCGCGCGACGGAGAAGTCGACGCCGAACAGGGCCTGGTGGCCGTCCGGGTAGGCGAAGGCCAGTCCGGCCACGTGCAGCGAAGGTGTCACAGGAACCATCCCAGCAGACAGACGACGAGGGCGGCGCAGGGGAGTGCGAGGGCGTACGACCACTGCGCCCGGGACGCGGTCACCTCGTCGATCACCGGCATCGAGCCCGCGTACCCCCGGCTCACCATGGCCAGGTGCACGCGCTCCCCGCGCTCGTAGGAGCGGATGAACAGCGCGCCGGCGGACTTGGCGAGCACGCCCCAGTGGCGCACGCCGCGGGCCTCGAAGCCGCGCGACTCACGGGCGATCCGCATCCGGCGCATCTCGTCGGTGATGACGTCGCCGTAGCGGATCATGAAGGAGGCGATCTGCACGAGCAGCGGCGGCAGCTTCAGCCGCTGCAGCCCGAGCAGCAGTTCGCGCAGCTCGGTGGTGGCGGCGAGCAGCACGGAGGCGGCGACCCCGAGCGTGCCCTTGGCGAGCACGTTCCAGGCGCCCCACAGCCCGCTCTCGCTCAGCGACAGCCCGAGGACGTGCACCCGCTCGCCCTCCGCCACGAACGGCATGAGCACCGCGAACGCTACGAACGGCACCTCGATCAGCAGCCGTTTCAGCAGGAAGCCGGCGGGCACGCGCGCGTGGTACGCGACGGACGCGAGCAGGACGGCGTACACGGCGAACGCCCACATCGCCTCGCGCGGGGTCGACACCACGACCACCACGAACAGGAACGCGGCGGCCAGCTTGGTGTGCGGCGGCAGGGCGTGCACGGGCGAGTGCCCGTGCCGGTAGAGCCGGTGCGCGTGTCCCGCCCCCACGTCAGGCGCCCGTGCTCGCGGTCGAGGCGGGGGAGACGTCCGCGCCGCGGCGCCGGCGCACCGCCCAGAACACCGTGCTGCCCGCCACGACGGTGACACCGACGCCGATCACCCCCGCGAGACCGCCGGACAGCCGGGCGTCGGAGACGTCCTTGACGCCGTAGTCGGCGAGCGGGGAGCCGGACGACGCGTGCTTCTCCTCCTTCCGGTCGATCCCCTTGTCGTGCGCGACCTTCTCCAGGCCGTCCGGGTCGGCGGAGGCGTAGAAGCTGACGAAGCCGGCGAGGACGAGGGAGGCGACGAGACCGGTCGCCCACAGCGTGCGCCGCGAGGTGCGCGCCGCGACGGGCGCCGTGGGAGCGGGCGCGTCCACCAGCGCTCCGTTCACCCGCAACCGCAGCCGCTGCCGCAGGCCGCGCGCCCCGTGCACCAGGTCCGGGCGGACGGCGATGACGGCACCGACCGTGAGCGCGGTGATGACCGCCTCGCCGACGCCGATCAGCACGTGGACGCCGATCATGGCGGTCGCCACCTTGCCGATGGCCACGTCCGTGGTGCCGCCGACCGCGTAGACGAACGTGAAGGCCACGGCCGCGGCCGGCACCGAGACCAGGGCGGCGACGAAGGAGGCGACCGTGACCGAGCGCCGCTTGCGGGGCAGCACGGCGAGCAGCCCGCGGAACACGGCGTAGGAGACGACCGTGGTGACGATCGCCATGTCGGTGATGTTCACGCCGAGCGCGGTCAGCCCGCCGTCGGCGAACAGCACGCCCTGCATGAGCAGCACGACCGACACGCACAGCACACCCGTGAAGGGCCCGACGAGGATCGCGGCGAGCGCTCCGCCGAGGAGATGGCCGCTTGTTCCGGCCGCGACGGGGAAGTTGAGCATCTGTACGGCGAAGATGAACGCCGCCACGAGACCGGCCAGCGGGGCCGTCCGCTCGTCGAGTTCGCGGCGGGCGCCGCGCAGGCTCACCGCGAGGGCGCCGGCGGCGACCACTCCGGTGACCGCCGAGGTGGGGGCGTCGATGAATCCGTCAGGTACATGCACCGTTCAAGTTTAGAGCCTTGTTGCGAACGCTTTGCAAGAAAGACGGCGTCTCGTCTTTCGCCGGGGCGCACGGCTGAAACTGTGCGACTCTGGGTAGGAAGCGGATGCACGGCCTTCGCATAGGTCACCCAGCGTGAGAGGGCGGTCCGATGTCCGTAGTCGAACAGTACGCACGCGCCCATGTCGTCACGGACGAGGACGACCCCGGGGCCATAGACCCCGGCGCGATACCCGTGGTCCTGCGCTACGACCCCGACAGCGATCCCCGGTCGGTCCGGATCGGTCTGCCCGGTACACACGAGTGGACCTTCTCACGCGCGTTGCTGGAGCGGGGCCTGCGCGCCCCGGCCGAGAGCGGTGCGGTGCGGGTGTGGCCGTGCGGGCGCGTCCAGGCCGTCGTGGAGTTCCACTCGGACAACGGTGTCGAGGTCGTGCAGTTCGAGTCGAAGGCCCTGGTCAGGTTCCTGCGCCGGACGTACACGGTCGAGCCCGTACGGACCTGACCCGGCCGGCTCACGGCCCCGAGGCTCGGACGGACCCCCGGTTCGGAACCGGTCAGCCCCCGGCCCCGAGCTTCAGCAGCGTCGCCACGATCGGGCCCGCCGTGTCGCCGCCGTGCCCGCCCGCCTGGACCACACCCGCGGCGGCCAGGTCGCCCCGGTAGGCGGTGAACCAGCCGTTCGGCTTCTTCTGCCCGTCGACCTCCGCCGAGCCGGTCTTCGCGCCGTAGTCCGGGCCGAGCCCCGCCATCGCCTCGGCGGCCGTGCCGTAGGCGGCCGTGTACCGCATCAGCTCACGCAGCTGGGACAGCGTCGCACCCGACATGGTGCGCTGCGCCGTGGCCAGGGTGCGGTGGTCGACGGACGGGGACACCAGGTACGGCTGGTGGAAGGTGCCCGACTTCACCGTCGCCGCCACGGAGGCCATGTTCAGCGGGTTCATGCGCACCCCGCCCTGCCCGATCAGCGAGGCCGCCATCTGCGCCGCCGACTGCACCGGCACCGAGCCGTCGAACGTGGGCACGCCGATCGCCCAGTTGTTCATGGACAGGCCGAAGACCTGCTGCGCCTGCTTGGTCAGGTCGCCGTTCTTCAGCTTCTTCGCCTGGCTGATGAAGGCGGTGTTGCAGGAACGGGCGAAGCTCGCCTTGAACGTGCCGCCCTTTATCTGGAAGTCGTCGTCGTTGTGGAACTTCCAGCCCCCGTAGGTGACCGTCTTGGGGCAGGGGTGCGTCTTGTCCGCCGACGCCAGGCCCTTCTCGATCAGCAGCGACGAGGTGATGACCTTCATCGTGGAGCCGGGCGCCATGGAGCCCTGGAAGGCGGTGTTGAAGCCGTGGCCGCTGTTGGCGACCGCGAGTATCTCCCCGGTCGACGGCCGCAGGACCACCACCGACGCGCGCGCCCGCTTGCCGACCTGCCGCTCGGCCGCCGCCTGCAGCGCGGGGCTGAGCGTCGTGCGCACCGTGCCCGGAGTCCCCTTGCTCAGCTCCAGGAGCGTCTTGTCGGACAGCTTGGCGGCCTTCGACGCCTTGCCGCGCACCACACGCAACTCCACGCCCGCCTTGCCGCCCGCCTTCTTGCCGTACTTCTCGCGCAGGCCGTCCAGCACCGTGCCCAGGGAGCGGTACCTGGCGGCCGTCAGCTCGCCGCCGTCGCGGTCCAGCGCCTTCACCGGCGGGGTGCCGGACTCGCCGGTGACGAGCGTGTCGCCGTCCTTCAGGTCCGGGTGGACCACGGAGGAGTGCCAGTCGACCAGCGGCTCGCCGTCGCTCTTGCGCCGGACGACGGTCAGCGAGCTGCCGTAGGTGAGCGGCTTGCTCTGGCCGCGGTACGACACGGTCGCCTTCACGGAGAACGGCACCTTGGCGCCGGCTGCCGTCCCGGTGGTGAGCGTGACGCCCTTCAGGTGGGCGTCCTTGGTGTAGCCGGTGAGCAGCGCGCCGGCCGCGGACGGGTCGTCGGTGGCGGCGGCCGCCCGGGAGACCTGGCCCTTGCGCCAGGCGGTGAGGAAACGCGCCGAGGCCGTGCGGACCTCGGCCTGGGAGAGGGGCCCGGTCTTCACGGTCCGATGCCCGGACGCGGCCGAGTTCTCGTCGGCGGCGGCGCCGGAGCCGTACAGCGCGTAGACGCCGATGCCGGCGCCGCCGACGACCGCGGCGATCATCCCGCCCAGGACGACGGGCCGGGTCCTCCGCCGCTCGGCGACGCGCCTTCTCTTGCCCACAGCCTCAGTTCCTCCGCACCTTCCCCAGGGTCCCCGCAGCCCTCACATTCCCCGACGACGCCCCAACACTGTAAGGTCCCCGCCTCCGCGGGTGATCTCAGCCCGCGTTCCGTAGCACGGTTGCGACAATCGGACCGGCCGCGTCGATGCCGTGACCGCCGTCCTGGACCATCGCGGCCGCCGCCGTGTCGTCGCGGTAGCCGGTGAACCAGCTGTCGGACCTCGCCTCCCCGTCGACCTCCGCGGAGCCGGTCTTCGCGCCGATGTCCCCGCGCAGGCCGGCCATCACGCCGGCCGCGGTGCCGCTGCGGGCGGTGCGGTTCATCATGCCGCGCAGCTGCGCGACCGTGCCCGCCGGCAGCCCGCGCGCGCGGGCGGGTTCGCGGTGGTCCAGGGCGAGCGGCACGAGCACCGGCTGACGGAAGGTGCCGGTCATCGCGGTCGCCGTCACGGAGGCCATGTTCAGGGGGCTCATCTGGACCTTGCCCTGGCCGATGAGGGCGGCCGCCTTGTCGGAGCCGTCGGCGACGGGCACCCGGCCGTCGAAGGAGGGCACACCGATCTGCCAGTTGTTCCGTCCTAGCCCGAACCGGTCCTGGGCCTCCTTGGTGAGGGTGTCCGGCTTCACCTCGTCGGCGAACTTCACGAAGGCCGTGTTGCAGGAGCGGGCGAAGCTGTCGGAGAGGGTGGCGTGCTCGTCCGGCTCCAGGTCCTTGAGGTTGTGGAACGTCTGGCTCAGGGAGACGGCGGACGGCGGGCAGGGAGCCGCGCCGTTCGCGGTGGTCAGGCCGTTGTCGATGAGGGTCGCCGCGCTGACGATCTTCATCGTGGAGCCGGGTGCGCGCTCGCCGTTCAGGGCCGCGTCGAAGCCGTCGGAACGGTGGTTGGCGACGGCCAGGATCTCGCCGGTGCTCGGCCTGACGGCCACGACGGAGGCGTCGGTGTACTTGCGCACGGCCGCCTCGGCCGCCGCCTGCGCCCTCGCGCTGAACGTCGTACGGAGCCTGCCCGGCCTGCCCTCGGCGAGGGTGAGCAGGGGGGTGTCGGCCCGTCCGGTGCCGTCCGCGTTCGCGTCCGCGTGGTGGACGGCCAGCTCCACGCCGCCCTTGCCGCCCGCCTGGTCGCCGTACCGCCGGCGCAGCTCGTCCAGGACCGGGCCGAGGGAGGGGTACTCCTCCTTCGTCAGCACGTGGCCGTCGCGGTCCAGGGCCTTGATCGGCGGAGCCGCGGAGGCGCCGGTGACGAGTGTGTCCCCCTTGCCCAGCCGCGGATGGACGACGGACGGCTGCCAGTCCACCAGCGGGCGGTGCGAGGTCTCGCCGCGCACGACGGTCAGGCTGCCCTTGTAGCCGCCCCTGGCCCACTCGATCCGGTCGTGATAGATGGCGACGTCGGCGTTCTTGCCTTCGATGTGACTCTTGAAGGTCATCAGCGCTCTGCTGGACATAGAGGTGCTCCTGGGTTCAGTGCGGCGTGGTACATGCCGTGCACAACTAGACGCGCGCCAGTAGGTGAAGGTTGTACAAACACCTGCGGCCTCCGACGGCCGGCAACGGCGACGGGGGTGCGGCGTTCCGCCGCGCCCCGCAGTACGTCTGTCCAGCTAGACCCAGGTGTCCAGCCACATCCGTGACCGCCACTGGTCGATCGGGATGGCCTGGCCCGTGTACAGGGGCCAGAAGTAGATGAAGTTCCACGCGATCAGCAGGACCAGGACGCCCGCCGTCGAGGCGCCGATCACCCGGCGGGTGTCGGTGGAGCGGGGTGGGCCGATGATCGCGCCGATCATCATGGCCACCGCCAGGCACAGGAACGGCAGGAAGACGACCGCGTAGAAGAGGAAGATCGTGCGCTCCTGGTAGTGGAACCAGGGGAGGTAACCGGCCGCGATTCCGCAGGCGATCGCGCCGGCCCGCCAGTCGCGGCGGAACGCCCAGCGCCACAGCACGTACAGGAGCGCGAAGCAGGCCGCCCACCACAGCAGCGGGGTGCCGATCGCGAGGACCTCGCGGGCGCACTTCTCCCCGGCGTCCGAGGGGCAGCCGTCGACGCCGGGGGAGGGGGACTCGTAGAAGTACGACACCGGGCGGCCCAGCACGATCCAGCTCCACGGGTTGGACTGGTACGTGTGCGGTGACGACAGGTGGACGTGGAAGTTGTAGACCTCGTGCTCGTAGTGCCACAGGCTGCGCAGCCAGTCCGGCAGGAAGGTCCAGTTACCGCCCTTGCCGTCGGTGGCCGCCCAGTTGCGGTAGTAGCCGCCGCTGCCGTCGGCCGGGGAGAGGATCCAGCCGGTCCAGGAGGCCAGGTAGACGACGAGCGCCACCGGGACCGTCGCCAGGAAGGCGAATCCGGTGTCGTACTTCAGCACCGCTAGGTAGGGGTGGCGGGCGCCGGCCACCTTGCGGGCGCCGACATCCCACAGCACCGCCATCACGCAGAACGCGGCCAGGACGTACAGGCCGTTCCACTTGGTGCCGATGGCCAGGCCCAGCATCACCCCGGCCGCCCAGCGCCAGGGGCGCAGGCCGAAGCGGAAGGTGTCGGCGGTGTCCGCGTCCGGGCGCACCCGGCCGTCGGGGCCGGCCGGCAGCGCGGCGGCCAGTTTCTCCCGCGCCCGGTCCCGGTCGACGATCAGGCAGCCGAACGCGGACAGCACGAAGAACATCAGCACGCCGTCGAGCAGCGACGTCCGGCTCATCACGAAGTGCAGGCCGTCCACCGCCATCAGCGCGCCCGCCAGACAGCCGAGGAACGTCGAGCGGAACATCCGGCGCCCGATCCGGCACAGCATCAGCACGCTCAGCGTCCCCAGCAGCGCCGTCATGAACCGCCAGCCGAACGGGTCGAACCCGAAGACCAGCTCACCGAGGCCGATGACGTACTTGCCCACCGGCGGGTGCACGACGTACGCCGGGTCCGTCGGGACCGCCAGGTGGCCGTGTGTCTGCAGGACGAGCTCGTTGGCGTTCTTGCCGTACTTGTCCCAGTTCACCTCGAAGCCGTGGTGGACGAGCGCCCAGGCGTCCTTGGCGTAGTACGTCTCGTCGAATATCACCGCGCGCGGGCTGCCCAGGTTCCAGAACCGCGTCAGGCCGGCCAGCAGCGTCACCAGCAGCGGGCCGCCCCAGCCCGACCAGCGGGCGATCCGCCCCGCGAGCACCGGCGGGACGCCCAGCGCCTGCCACAGGCGCGGGCTCGGCTCGGCGTACGGGGGAACCAGCCGGTCGCGTACGTCGCCCTCCGGCACGTCCTTCGCCGGTGCGTATCCGAATCGCCGCAGCCGCTGCTGCCACGACGGCCGCTGGTCGTGCGGCGTCTGGCCCTGCCGGAGGTCCATGGAGGACGCGGTACTGGTCACCGCGCCATCGTAGGGAACCGTTCTGTGCGAGTCCCGTGCAAGTGCGGTACCGGCGGGGAAGCGGTCGCTTTCCCGCGGCCCCCGGGGCCCTGGGAGGATGGGGGCGTGACTGGAACCCTTGTCCTCGCAGGCACCCCCATCGGCGACATCGCGGACGCCCCTCCCCGGCTGGCCGAGGAGCTCGCCGGCGCCGACGTGATCGCCGCCGAGGACACCCGGCGGCTGCGCCGGCTCACCCAGGCGCTGGGCGTGACGCCCAAGGGGCGCGTGGTGTCCTACTTCGAGGGCAACGAGTCCGCCCGCACGCCGGAACTGGTCGAGGAACTGCTCGGCGGCGCGCGCGTGCTGCTGGTGACCGACGCCGGGATGCCGTCCGTCTCCGACCCGGGTTACCGGCTGGTCGCCGCGGCCGTGGCGAAGGACGTCCGGGTCACCGCCGTGCCGGGGCCGTCCGCCGTGCTCACCGCGCTCGCCCTGTCCGGGCTGCCCGTCGACCGGTTCTGCTTCGAGGGCTTCCTGCCGCGCAAGGCGGGCGAGCGGCTGTCCCGGCTGCGGGAGGTCGCGGACGAGCGGCGCACGCTCGTCTACTTCGAGGCCCCGCACCGCCTCGACGACACCCTCGCCGCCATGGCCGAGGTCTTCGGGACCGAGCGGCGGGCCGCGGTCTGCCGCGAGCTGACCAAGACGTACGAGGAGGTGCGGCGCGGCCCGCTGGCCGAGCTGGCGCGGTGGGCGGCGGAGGGCGTCCGCGGCGAGATCACCGTCGTGGTCGAGGGCGCCCCCGAGACCGGGCCCGAGGAACTCGACGCCGGGGAGCTGGTCCGCCGGGTGCGGGTGCGCGAGGAGGCCGGCGAGCGCCGCAAGGAGGCCATCGCGGCGGTCGCGGTGGAGGCGGGGCTGCCCAAGCGGGTCGTCTTCGACGCCGTCGTCGCGGCGAAACGCGCCGGTGAGTGAGCGGCGTGTACGCCCTCTGAGCAGGGGTGTTCTCGGCTGAGCGCGCGCCCCATGAGGGGGCAAAGCGCTGTCGCCGAAGGCAAAGCCGAGCGGGCGCGAGAGGGCGGTTTCTGCAAGGAACGTCCAAAACGCCTCCAACACTCGACAGGTCGGCTGCGTATCCGCCGGTGGAGGCGTCCACTGGTCGAAGGGACACACCCCTCCCTCGACAAGAGGAGCCGGCATGAGTGAGACCACCGGGCAGACCGGTCCGCGCGCCACCGCCACAGCCGTCGTTCACGAGTCGTATGCGTTCGCCTGCATGCGATGCGGGCACGGCTGGGAACAGTCGTACGAGATAGAGCACCACACGGACGCCGACGGACAGCAGTTCGTGCGGTACGTGGCCGACGGCCTCGTCGTCCCGTCGCCGCTGAGCCGGCCCAGCTGCCAGAACTGCGACGGCCACCTCGTGCGGATCATGCGCGCGGGGCAGGTCTCGTCGGTGCTCGGCGCGGCGCACGGCAACCGCCACCGGGTGCCGCAGGCGGGCCCCGTCGAGGTGCCGGACGGGACCGCGCACCCCGGCGAGCCGCACCGCTGGCACCTGTCCGATCTCCTCCACCCCTTCCAGCGCAGGGTGGGCTGAGCCCGGGCGGGACCGGCCCGACCGCATCGCCGGCCGTCGAGGGCATGCCCCTTTCGTAGGATCGGGACATGCCTTCGAACGCCGGCCACAGCTCCAAGGGCGACAAGAACGCGGCGCCGCCGCTCCCGGCACCCCTGCAGGTGCCCGTCGCCGACTCCCACACCCACCTCGACATGCAGTCCGGCACGGTCGGGGAAGGTCTCGAGAAGGCCGCGTCGGTCGGGGTGACGACGGTCGTCCAGGTCGGCTGCGACATCAAGGGTTCGCGCTGGGCCGCGGAGACCGCCGCGGCGTACGACAACGTCCACGCCACCGTGGCCCTGCACCCCAACGAGGCCCCGCGCATCGTCCACGGCGACCCCGACGGCTGGTCCCGGCAGGGCGCCCGGGCGGCCGGCGGCGACGCGGCCCTGGACGAGGCCCTGGCCGAGATCGACCGGCTCGCCGCGCTGCCCCAGGTGAAGGGCGTCGGCGAGACCGGCCTTGACCACTTCCGCACCGGCCCCGAGGGCAAGGCCGCCCAGGAACGCTCCTTCCGCGCCCACATCGAGATCGCCAAGCGCCACGGCAAGGCGCTCGTCATCCACGACCGGGACGCCCACGCCGACGTCCTGCGCATCCTGAAGGAGGAGGGCGCCCCCGAGCGCACCGTCTTCCACTGCTACTCCGGTGACGCCGAGATGGCCCAGGTCTGCGCCCGCGAGGGCTACTACATGTCCTTCGCGGGCAACGTCACCTTCAAGAACGCCCAGAACCTGCGGGACGCGCTCGCCGTCGCCCCGCTGGAACTCGTCCTCGTGGAGACCGACGCACCTTTCCTCACCCCCGCGCCGTACCGCGGGCGGCCCAACGCGCCGTACCTCGTTCCGGTCACGGTCCGCGCGATGGCGGCCGTGCGGGGCATCGACGAGGACGCGCTGGCGACGGCCCTGGGCGCCAACACCGCCCGCGCCTTCGGGTACGAGATGTAGACCACACCGGAACGAGGCGACAGCGCCCGCACGGCTCGGGCGCGCGTTCGAGCGCCACCCTGCGTAGTCGCGCCGCTTTGGAGAGTAACCGCCACTCCGCTAGGTTCTGGGCCCGATCCGGACCCCTCTGGCCGCGTGGCCCTCTGGAGCGTGTCGGCGTGAGCAAGCCGCAGAACGAGACCTTTGAGGCGACCTTCGAGGCGTACGGCCCCCACGGCACGGCGCCCGGCGGGGGCGACGGCGCGTGCCCGCCCGCCGAGCCCGGCCTGCACGAGGCCGAGACGGTGCCGGCCGGTGTGGCGTACGCCGACACCTACCGGCCCGCGTACGAGACGCAAGCGCCCGCGCCGCCGCCGGGGCCGGGAAACACGAGCGTGGACGAGCCGGTGGTACCGCCGAAGCCGGAACCCCCCGCCACCACCTCGGCACGCGGCCGTGGCGCCCGCCGGCGCAGGCCGCGCCTCCTCGAACGCCCGGAGTCCGCCGTACGCCGTCTGCTGCCGCAGGCGCTGGTCGTCGCCTTCCTGGCCGGCGGCACGACCGCGTTCGTCGCCACCGACAAGGCGGTCCAGCTGAGCGTCGACGGCAGACCCCGCACCCTGCACACCTTCGCCGACCACGTCGGTGAACTCCTCGCCGAGGAGGGCGTACGCGTGGGGGCGCACGACATGATCGCGCCCGCCCTCGACACCGCGCTCACCACCGGCGACGCGGTCGCCGTGCGTTACGGACGCCCCGTACGGCTCACCCTGGACGGCCGGCGGCGCACGGTGTGGACGACCGCGCACACCGTCGACGGGGCGCTGCGCCAGATGGGCGTGCGCGCGGAGGGCGCCCACCTCTCCGCCTCGCGTTCCAGAACGATCGGACGCGCCGGACTCACGCTCGACGTCCGCACCGAGCGCGCCGTCACGATCATGGCCGACGGCCGCAGCCGCACCGTGCGCACCAACGCGGCCACCGCCCGCCAGGCGGTCGAGGAGGCCGGAGTCACCCTGCGCGGCCACGACACCACCTCCGTCCCGCCCGGCAGCTTCCCGCGCGACGGACAGACCGTGACCGTGCTGCGGGTCAGCGGCAGCCGGCAGGTCCGGGAGGAGCAGATCCCGTTCCGGACCGAGCGGCGCACGGACCCCACCCTCTTCAAGGGCACCGAGGTCATCGCCGAACCCGGCCGGCCCGGACTGCGGCGGACCACCTACTACCTGCGCACCGTCAACGGAGTCCGGCAGAGACCGCGCCGGGAGACGTCCGAAGTGGTGCGCCGGCCGCGCAAGGAGGTGGTGCGGGTGGGCAGCAGGCCGCTGCCCCCCTCGCTGCGGGACGTCGACCACCTCAACTGGCGGGCGCTCGCCGCCTGCGAGTCCGGCGGCCGCCCGCACGCGGTCGACTCCTCGGGGACGTACGGCGGGCTCTACCAGTTCGACACCCGCACCTGGCACAGCCTGGGCGGCAGCGGACGCCCGCAGGACGCCCCGGCGGACGAGCAGACCTACCGCGCGAAGCAGCTGTACCTGCGCCGGGGGACCGGACCCTGGCCGCACTGCGGGGGGCGCCTGCACCGTTAGTCCCGAGTGGCCGGTCGCGTAGTCACGGGTGGCCGGTCGCGCGGTTCCCCGCGCTTCTCGGGTGCTGCCGCGCAGGGCACCTGGCAGACCCCGCATCCGCACCCCCGTACCCTTGTCCCGTGACCAGCCCCACCCCCGACGCCCTCCTCGGCCCGGCCGACATCCGTGAGCTCGCGTCAGCGCTCGGTGTCCGTCCCACCAAGCAGCGCGGCCAGAACTTCGTGATCGACGCCAACACGGTCCGCCGTATCGTCCGCACCGCCGGGGTCCGTCCCGACGACGTGGTCGTCGAGGTCGGCCCGGGGCTCGGCTCCCTCACCCTCGCGCTGCTGGAGGCCGCCGACCGGGTCACCGCGGTCGAGATCGACGACGTACTGGCCGCCGCGCTGCCCGCCACGATCGCGGCCCGCATGCCGGAGCGCGCCGACCGGTTCGCCCTGGTCCACTCCGACGCGATGCACGTCGCCGAGCTGCCCGGTCCGCAGCCGACCGCCCTGGTGGCGAACCTCCCCTACAACGTCGCCGTGCCCGTGCTGCTGCACATGCTCGACACCTTCCCCGGCATCGAGCGGACCCTGGTGATGGTGCAGTCCGAGGTCGCCGACCGGCTCGCCGCCGCGCCCGGCTCAAAGGTGTACGGCGTGCCGTCGGTCAAGGCCAACTGGTACGCCGAGGTGAAGCGGGCCGGGGCCATCGGCCGCAACGTCTTCTGGCCCGCGCCGAACGTCGACAGCGGGCTCGTGTCGCTGGTCCGGCGGACCGAGCCGATCAACACCACGGCGTCCAAGGCGGAGGTCTTCGCGGTCGTCGACGCGGCGTTCGCGCAGCGCCGCAAGACCCTGCGGGCGGCCCTGGCCGGCTGGGCCGGATCCGCGGCGGCGGCCGAGGCGGCCCTGGTCGCGGCCGGCGTCTCGCCGCAGGCGCGCGGGGAGTCGCTGACCGTGGAGGAGTTCGCGCGGATCGCCGAGGCCGCGCCGTCACGGGGTGCGGCCCCGGCGACCCCCGACGAGGAGGCCGGCGAGTGAGCGTGACGGTCCGCGTCCCCGCGAAGGTCAACGTCCAGCTCGCGGTCGGCGCCGCCCGCCCCGACGGGTTCCACGACCTCGCCAACGTCTTCCTCGCGGTCGGCCTGTACGACGAGGTGACGGTGACCCCGGCCGAGGAACTCCGGGTCACCTGCGAGGGCCCGGACGCCGGCCAGGTCCCGCTGGACCACACCAACCTCGCCGCCCGCGCGGCCGTCGCCCTCGCCCGGCGCCGGGGCATCGAACCGGCCGTGCACATCCACATCGCCAAGGACATCCCCGTCGCCGGGGGCATGGCGGGCGGCAGCGCGGACGGCGCGGGCGCCCTCCTCGCCTGCGACGCGCTGTGGGCCACGGGCGCCCCCCGGGCCGAACTCCTCGCCGTCTGCGCCGAGCTGGGCAGCGACGTGCCGTTCAGCCTGGTGGGCGGGGCGGCCCTCGGTGTGGGACGCGGGGAGCGGCTGACGGCCCTGGAGACCGGCGGCGGCTTCCACTGGGTCTTCGCGATGGCCGAGCGCGGGCTGTCGACCCCGGCGGTGTTCCGGGAGTTCGACCGGCTCGCGGAGGGCCGACGGATCCCCGAGCCGGTGGCCTCGCGGGAACTGCTCCAGGCGCTGGCCGCGGGGGACGCCGAGGCGCTGGCCGCCGCCGTTTCCAACGACCTCCAGCCGGCCGCCCTCTCCCTCTTCCCGGAACTCGCGGACACACTGGAGGCCGGGCGCGCGGGCGGCGCGCTGACCGCGCTGGTCTCCGGCTCCGGACCCACCACCGCCTTCCTCGCGCGGGACGCAGAGTCGGCGGAGAAGGTGGCGCAGACCCTGCGCGCGTCCGGCACGTGCCGCACGGTACGGACGGCGACGGGACCGGTACCGGGGGCGACGGTCCTGCCGTAGCGGGACCGGCCTCCGGCGCGGATCCCGCCGGGGGCGGGAAGCGCGGGGCACGCTCGGGCACGGGATCCTGTGCCGGAGGAGCCGGAGGAGCCGGAGGAGCCGGAGAAGCCGGAGGAGCCGGAGAAGCCGGAAGGCGGCGGGTGCGACCGTTCCGCCGTGCCGGCCGGACTCGACCTGGGCGCGGCCACGCCGGGGCCGGTGCGACGCGGGCGCAAGGACGTGGGAGCACGTGCCGGACGGCGCGGACCGTGGCGGGCGCGAACCTCGTGCCGCGGTGGACCTGTCACCGGTGCCCGGTCCGCGGGCACGACGGGGGACGACGGGACGAAGGGGGACGTGGGCATGGGGGCCGACGAGGACGGGCGGCTCGTCGTGGCCGTCCGGCGAGGGGACGCCGAGCAGGTCCGCGACCTGTTGCACGACGGCGCCGACCCGGACACGTGCGACGGGAACGGGGGCGCACCCGTGCTCTGCCTGGCGATCTCCGCGTACGACGAAACGGTGGCCGAGGCCCTGGTGGAGGCCGGAGCCGATCCGCTGCGCAGGCTGTCCGACGGGAGCACCCCGCTGCTGCGCGCCGTCGACAGCGGCTCGCTCCCGCTGACGCGGGCGGTCCTCCCCGAGATCGTGCGCCGCCCCGGCCCCGCCCGCGACGAACTGCTGGACCGTGCCCGCCTCCGGGCGCGGACGACCGCGGAGGACGAACTGCGCCGCCGCACCGGTTCGCCGGATCCGATACGGCGCACGCGGCACGTGGACGCGACCGGCAGCCGGTACGAGCGGCTCGCCCTCGGCGACAGCACCCTGTGCGACGGACAGCAGGCGATCCTCACCGCCGTCGAGGCGCATCTCGGAGTGAGCGCCTCCTTCGACGAGCTGCTCGCGCGCGCCCGGCCGTACCCGGACCGGGAGCACGTGGTCTGGTGCGAGTCGGTGTCCGTGCTCGGCCACCGGCTGGACGACGGCACCTGGGACGCGGCCACCGCCCTGAGCCGCGACCCCGACCCGCTGAACCGCCTGTTCGGCGCCGACGTCCTGCTGATGACGCTCGTGTCCGACGCGTCCGGCCGGCACGCCCCCTACCTGGACCGGGCGGCCGAGCTCGTCCCCTGGGCGCGCCGGGAGCGGGACACCGACGTGCTCGACGTCCTGCTCAACGGGCTGACGTGGGCCGGCGGCCCGGGCGCCGAGGCCGTCGGCCTGTCGCACCTCGCGCACCCGGACCCCCGCATCCGTGGCTGGGTGCCGGACCTGCTGGACACCGACGTCCGCCCGCTCCGCCCGGAGAGCCTGGCCGCCGTCCTCACCCTCCTGCGGGACCCGGACGCCGACGTCCGCCACCGGACGTGCCACCGGCTGGCGCACCACCGCGGCCCCGAGCCGGAGATCGGGGACGCGCTGCTCGCGCTGACCCGGGACGAGCGGCAGGACACCCGGGCCTGGGCCGTCGCCGGCCTCGCCGCCCGCGACGACCCGCGCTGTCTGGAGGCCGAGCGTCACATCGGACCCGTCGAGACGGGCACGGTGGACGAGTGGCTGCCGCTGACGGCGGTCTGGCACTACCGGCGGCGCATGGAGCGGCAGGAAAGCGAAGGCTGACCTCCGACTACCCTGGACGGGCGATCCATCCCCGGGGCAGGAGTGAAATGGCCGTCAACCTGGTCAATGTCGAGAACGTCAGCAAGGTCTACGGCACCCGTGCCCTGCTGGACGGCGTCTCGCTCGGTGTGTCGGAAGGGGACCGCATCGGGGTCGTCGGCCGCAACGGCGACGGCAAGACCACCCTCATCCGGATGCTCGCCAAACTGGAGGAGGCCGACACCGGACGCGTCACCCACTCCGGCGGGCTGCGGCTCGGCGTGCTCACCCAGCACGACTCCCTCGACCCGGCCGCCACCGTCCGCCACGAGGTCATCGGCGACATGGCCGACCACGAGTGGGCCGGCAACGCCAAGGTCAGGGACGTGCTGACCGGTCTCTTCGGCGGGCTGGACCTGCCCGGCTTCCCCAAGGGGCTCGACACCGTCATCGGGCCGCTCTCCGGCGGAGAGCGGCGCCGCATCGCGCTGGCCAAGCTGCTCATCGAGGAGCAGGACCTGCTCGTCCTCGACGAGCCCACCAACCACCTCGACGTCGAGGGCATCGCCTGGCTCGCCGAGCACCTGAGAACGCGCCGCTCGGCGCTGGTGTGCGTGACGCACGACCGCTGGTTCCTGGACCAGGTCTGCACCCGCATGTGGGACGTGCAGCGCGGCGACGTCTACGAGTACGAGGGCGGCTACTCCGACTACGTCTTCGCGCGGGCCGAACGCGAGCGGATCGCGGCCACCGAGGAGGCCAAGCGGCAGAACCTGATCCGCAAGGAGCTGGCCTGGCTGCGGCGCGGCGCACCCGCCCGCACCTCCAAGCCCCGCTTCCGCGTCGAGGCCGCCAACGAGCTGATCGCGGACGTGCCGCCGCCCCGCGACAGCAGCGAGCTGATGAAGTTCGCCTCCTCGCGGCTGGGCAAGACGGTGTTCGACCTGGAGGACGTCACCGTGCAGGCCGGGCCCAAGGTGCTGCTCGAGCACGTCACCTGGCAGCTCGGGCCCGGCGACCGCGTCGGCCTCGTCGGCGTCAACGGCGCCGGGAAGACCTCGCTGCTGCGGGCCATGGCGGACGCGGCCGCGACCGAGGGGGAGGCCCAGCCCGCCGCCGGGCGCGTCGCCGTCGGCCGGACCGTCAAGCTCGCCTACCTCTCCCAGGAGGTGGCCGAACTCGACCCGGCCTTGCGGGTGCTGGAGGCGGTGCAGCAGGTCCGCGAGCGCGTGGACCTCGGCAAGGGGCGTGAGATGACCGCCGGCCAGCTGTGCGAGACCTTCGGCTTCGGCAAGGAGAAGCAGTGGACGCCGGTCGGGGACCTGTCGGGCGGTGAGCGCAGGCGGCTCCAGCTCCTGCGCCTGCTCATGGACGAGCCCAACGTCCTCTTCCTCGACGAGCCGACGAACGACCTCGACATCGAGACCCTGACCCAGCTGGAGGACCTGCTCGACGGCTGGCCGGGCTCGATGATCGTCATCTCCCACGACCGGTTCTTCGTCGAGCGCACCACCGACCGGGTGTTCGCGCTCCTCGGCGACGGCACGCTGCGGATGCTGCCGCGCGGCATCGACGAGTACCTGGAGCGGCGCCGGAACATGGAGGAGGCGGTCGCCGCCCGGGCCGCCTCCGCGGCGCCCAAGCCGGTCACCCAGGAGAAGAGCGCCGCCGACCAGCGCGCCGCCAAGAAGGAACTACAGAAGATCGAGCGGCAGTTGGACAAGGTCTCCGAGAAGGAGTCCAGACTGCACGCCCAGATCGCCGAGAACGCCACCGACTTCGCCAAGGTGGCCGAGCTGGACGCCCAGTTGCGTGACCTCGCCGGGGAGCGCGAGGAACTGGAGCTGCGCTGGCTGGAACTGGCGGAGGACGCGTAACACGAAGGCACCCGGCGCGCGCGGCTTGATTCAGGCGGCGCGCGCCGTTGTTGCGCGCGCCGCGTGAAGGGGGAGTGAAGGCGCGTAACGGCGGCATCACGGGCCGGTTCTCCCTTGGGAACAGCGGCGGATCCGGAACCGGGGACCGTCGGTGCCGGGTGATAGAAAGAGCCTTCTGAGAACAGTCTGAGTACGACCTTGGGTCCGTCACGAACCTCGGGGCGTGGCTAAAAATCAGTGAACGAGGGGGAGAGCGCTGATGACTCAGCCGCCCAACCAGCCGCCGCAGGGTGGTTTCGGAGCGCCGCAGGACCAGCCGCCGCAGGACCAGCCACCGCAGGGCGGAGGCTTCGGTGCCCCGCAGCCGCCCCCGGCGCCGGGTGGCTTCGGCGCCCCGCAGACACCTCCGGCGCAGGGTGGTTTCGGTGCCCCGCAGACGCCGCCCCCGCCCCCGTCGCAGCCGCCCGCCGGACCCCCGCAGCCCCAGCCGGGCTACGGCTACCCGCAGCAGCCCGGCCCCTACGGCGCTCCCACCGCCCCCGCCGCCCCGGGCCCCTACGGTTACCCGCAGCAGCCGCAGCCCCAGCCCGGCCCGTACGCGTCGGCGCCGCAGCCCGGCTACGGCTACGCGCAGCAGCCGCCGTACCCGGGCGCACCCGGCGCGCCGGACGGCAACAGGCCGGCCTCCAGGAAGAAGCCGGCGCTGATCATCGGCGCCGCCGCGGCCGCGCTGCTCGTCATCGGCGGCACGGTGTACGCGGTCACCAGTGGCGACGACGGCGGTGGCGGCGGGAAGAAGCCCGTCGCCCAGCACAGCGACGACCCCAAGCACTCCACCTCCCCGTCCCCCAGCGCGTCCAGCGGCGGCGAGGACCCGGACCACCTCAACGACGGCCGGCAGGCCGGTGACGCGAAGGTGCTCTGGTACAAGCCCGCCCCGGACGCCCCGGGTTCCGGCGCCGACGCGCCCGGCATGTGGATCAGCGGCGGCACGGCGGTGAAGGCGGCGTACAAGCAGGTCTTCGCCTATGGCGCCGCCGACGGCAGCACCGCCTGGGGGCCGATCGACTTCCCGCAGAAGATCTGCGCGAGCACCACGAACGCGTCGTCCGACGGCAAGATCGTCGTGGCGTACATGAACAGCGGCGGCGACCGCGCGAAGTGCAACCAGCTGCAGCAGATCGACCTGAAGACCGGCGAGAAGGGCTGGAGCGGCGAGGTCGCCGACGGCGGACTGTTCGACAGCGCGCTCAACGTCGAGCTCACCGTGACCGGCAAGACGCTGCTGGTGAGCCGTTCGCAGTCCGGCACCGCGTACGACATCGACAGCGGCAAGAAGCTGTACGACAAGAAGAAGTACGGCGCCGCCTGCTTCCCGACCGCCTACGCGGGCGGCACGAACCGGCTCGTCCAGGTGGCCTCCTGCGGCGCCGGCACGGGCAACGAGCACGACGAGATCCAGGAACTCGACCCGGCCACCGGCAAGGTGAAGTGGACCCAGGCCGTCAAGAAGGGCTGGGAGGTGAGCCGGACCTACTCCGTCGACCCGCTCGTGGTCTACCTGACCAACCGGGACAAGAAGGCCTGGAACATCTCCACGTTCACCGACAAGGGCAAGTTCCGTTCCGAGGTCAAGGTCGACGAGAAGTTCGCCCCCCGCTGCGGCTGGGCGATCCTCGAGCGGGACCTCCAGGGCTGCCAGGGCGTCGCGGTCGACGCCAACACGCTCTACCTGCCCACGGACGCCACCACCAGCGCCAACGAGATCGTGGCGATCAGCCTCGCCGACGGCAAGGCGAAGTGGCGGGTGAAGTCCCCGGCGGACGAGCCGATGGCCCCGCTGAAGGTCGAGGGCGGCAAGCTCATCGCCTACGTGCAGCCGTCGTACGACGCGGGCGGCCAGGTCGTGTCCATCCCGGTCACCGGTTCCTCCCACAAGACCACGCGGCTGCTGCAGAACCCGCAGGGCGCCGCCGACGTGGAGAACACCTTCTACGACGGTGCCGTCGACTGGGTCGACGGGCGGCTCTTCATCTCCTCCGGCCGGCTGTCCGGCAACGACGACTCCAAGGAGAAGCTGATGATGGCCTTCGGCGACTGAGCCGGGCCCACGTCCCTTCGCCTTCGCCTTCGCACCGAGTCCCGCGTCCCTTCCGCCGTCCGGCCTTCAGAGTTCTGCCGAGGTATCCGCTCCCATGACCCAGCCGCCCCCTCCGCCGCCCAACCAGCCCCCGCAGCAGGGCGGGTTCGGCCCCCCGGCCCCCCAGACCCCGCCGCCGGCCCCGCAGACCGCGCCCCAAGGCCAGCCGCCGGCGCCCGCGGACCAGCCGCCCGCGCCCCCGGCTGCCCCGGCCCCCGCGGGCCCGCCCGCGCCGCAGCCCCCCGCGCCCCAGGCGCCGGCTCCCCAGGCCCCGGCGGCCCCGCCCGCGCCCCCCGCGCAGTCGCCGCAGCCCGGTTACGGCTACCCGCAGCCCGCACCGGCCCCGCAGCCGCCGCAGCCGCAGCCCGGCTACGGCTACCCGGGCGCGCAGCAGTACCCGTACGCCCAGCAGCCCCCGGCCTACGGTCAGCAGCCCGCCGGCTACGGCGCCCAGCCGCCGAACCCCTACACGCAGCCGACGCAGCCCATGCAGGCCGCCCAGCCGGGTTACGGCTACGGCTTCCCGGGCCAGCCGCCGACCGTGCCGATGCAGTCCCAGCCGGGGCAGAGCGGCGGGCGCAACAACACCGTGCTGTTCATCGTGGTGGCGGCGGTCGTCGCCATCGCCCTGATAGTCGGCGGCGGCATCTGGTACGCCAAGTCCTCCGGCGACGACGGCAAGAAGCACGAGACCGCCTCCTCCAGCGGCGGCACGGGCGGCAAGAACGGCACGGGCGGCACCACGGGCGGCTCCGGCGGCACGTCCGGCGGCGGCAAGGAGAAGGTGCCCGCCGACCCCGCGTCCAAGATGATCTTCAACGTGCCGCTGCCCAAGGCGAACGACACGGTCGTCACCGAGGGCTCGTGGCTGACGGACAAGGTGTACGCCAAGAGCGGCATCGCCGAGATCGTCGGCTACGACCCCGACAAGGGCACCAAGCTGTGGACCCTCAAGCTGCCCGGCCCGGTGTGCGCGGCCAGCGACCACGTCACCACGGACAACAAGACGGCGATCACCTTCCAGCCGAAGATGCCGGCGAAGAACTCCTCCGCGGGCTGCAGCCAGATCGCCGGGATCGACCTCGACGCGGGCAAGAAGCTGTGGACGAAGACGGTCAAGTCCGGTGACTACGCGCTCACCTTCCAGAACGTGACGGTCTCCCAGCACACCGTCGCGGTCGGCAGCACCAACGGCGGCGCCGCGTTCGACATCGACTCCGGCGCCTCCCTGTGGCAGCCGAAGCCGGACGACAACTGCTACGACGCCGGCTACGGCGGCGGCGCCAAGCTGGTCGCGGTGCGCAAGTGCGGCGAGTACGACAACCGGCAGCTGCACATCCAGAACATCGACCCCAAGACGGGGAAGGTGATCTCCGAGTACAAGATGCCCGCGGGCGTCGAGTACGCCTCCGTCGTCTCCACCGACCCGCTGGTGGTGGCCGCCGACGTCGGCGACAGCGCGGGCGACGGCAGCGGCGTCTCGGACTACTTCTCCATCGACACCAGGACCGGCAAGCTGCTCACCCGCATCTCCGCGCCCGGTGACACCTACGGGGGCCGCTGCGACGGCATCATGCGCATCGAGGCCTGCAAGCAGATCGTCGCCGGCAACGGCAAGCTCTACCTGCCGACCGAGGAGCACGACGGCAAGGGCGCCTCGTACAGCAAGACGAACGAGATCATCGCCTTCGACCTGAACACCGGCAAGCAGACCGGCCAGCGCGCCGAGGCCGGCGACGGCTACATCCTGTCCCCGCTGCGCATGGACGGCGGCAACCTGATCGCCTACAAGCGGCCGCCGTACGACAAGGGCGGGCAGGTCGTCAGTATCGACGGCGGCAGCTTCAAGGAGACCAAGCTGCTGGAGAACCCGGCCGACCGGAGCGTGCGGGACGCGGAGACCGGCCTGCTGCCGGAGTACGCGGAGATCCTCTACGCGCAGGGCCGCCTCTACATGTCGGCGGTGTTCGCCCACAAGACGAGCTCGGCGTACGGCAAGGAGTACCTGGTGGTGGCGTTCGGCGCGGGCGGCTGACCGCCCGCCGGCGGCGCCGCCCGCCTCGCCCGAATGGGTGACTTACCGAGAAGTGCCCCGGATTTCATCGATCCGGGGCACTTCTCATCAATAGGGGCAGCGCGGGGTCGAACAAGCGTGTAGCTTCCGGGGGCATGAAGGGCGAGGTGCCGGGGGGCCCTCTGTCGTTGCGGACCGTGGGCGTCCATAGTGGGGCGTCCATGGGGGGACTGGGGGGTCTATGGCAGTGCGGCTCATGGTCGTCGACGATCACCGACTGCTCGCGGAGGCGCTGGCGTCGGCGCTGAAGCTGCGCGGGCACCGGGTGCTCGCCGCGGCGGCGCCGGCCGCGGGCGCGGCGGACCTGGTGATCGCGCGGGCGCCGGAGGTGTGCCTGCTGGGCACGGCGGCACCGGCCGAGCCGGGGGTGTTCGATCCGGTGGTGAAGATCAAGCGGGACCGGCCGCAGGTGGCGGTGCTGGTGCTGGGCCCGGTGCCGTCCCCGCGGGGCATCGCGGCGGCCTTCGCCGCGGGCGCCTCCGGCTACGTACGGCACGACGAGCGGATCGAGGGCGTGGAGCGGGCCATCATGAAGGCCCGGGCGGGGGAGGCGGCGGTGGCACCGCAGCTGCTGCAGAGCGCGTTCGGCGAGCTGCTCAATCCCGCGGTGCAGCCCGACGACGAGGCCCAGCGGCTGCTGCGCCTGCTCACTCCGCGGGAGGTGGAGGTGCTGGTGAGGGTCGCCGACGGCGAGGACACGCGGCTGATCGCCGCGGGCATGGGCATCGCGCCCAGCACCGCCCGTACGCACGTGCAGCGGGTGCTGATGAAGCTGGGCGTGGGCTCCCGTCTGGAGGCAGCGGCCCTGGCCGCCCGCACCGGCCTCCTGGACCGCGCGGCCCCCTGCCTGGACACCGGCCCCGCCTGACAGCCACAGCACCCGGCGCGCCCCCGCGCAGCCGGGGGCCACCCTTTCCAGGGGCGCGGGGAACTGCGCGCCCGGCCCCCACGCACCCGCGGACGGGCACGACGCCCCCGCGGCCGGGCAACCGGGCACGGCGGCGACTACGCCGACTCCTTCTCCTCCGGCAACCCCTCCGGAGGAACCGGCGGCGGGGTCGGCCGCAGCTTCAGCCAGGCCAGGAAGAAGATGCCCAGCAGCAGCATCCCGATCCCGGTCCACAGGTTGATGTTGACGCCCTGCGCCTTGTCGATGGCGGACTGGGAGTCGGTGATGCCGACGATCGTGACGATGACGCCGTAGACGACGAACAGGCCGCCGATGATGCGGCGCAGGTCGAAGATGCGGGCGGCGGTCGCCGACTTGGTCTCCAGGTCGGCGACGTCACGCGAGAGGTCGCTCTCGGTGTAGTGGTGGTGCCGGCCGGGGTGGTCGGCGTGTCCGGGCTGTTCGCTCATGATTTCCTCGGTCCTCCCGCGTCAGAACGAGAACGGGATGTAGCAGGCGGCGGCGAGCACGACCGCGCCCCAGCCCAGCAGGGCCGGCTTGCGGTACCAGGCGTCGTCGCCGGGGGCGGGGGGCTCGGCCATGCCGGGGGAGCGGGTGCCGTAGACCAGGCCCTGCAGCTCCTCGGCCGGCTTCGGCCTGGTGAACAGGGACACGGCGAACATGACGATCGCACCGGCGACGAAGCCGGCGATCGCGGAGACGAAGTTGGCGCCCTGGTCGGAGGGGAGCGAGATGATGCCCTTCTTGTAGAAGACGAAGTAGTTGACCATCGCGGTCACGGTGCCGGCGAGCAGTCCCCAGAAGCCGGCCTTGGCGGACGCCCGCTTCCAGAACATGCCGACGATGAAGACGACGAACATCGGCACGTTGAAGAAGGAGAACAGCGTCTGCAGGTACGACATGATGTTCGAGAACGAGGACGCCAGGAACGCCGTGCCGATGGAGGCGCAGACGCCGATGACGGTGATCAGGCGGCCGAAGCGGACGTAGTACCCGTCCTCGCGGCCCGGCACCACGTACTTCTCCCAGATGTCGGTGGTGAACACCGTGTTGAACGACGAGACGTTCGCCGCCATGCCCGCCATGAAGGCCGCCAGCAGGCCGGTGACCGCGATGCCGAGCACGCCGTTGGGCAGCAGCTCCTGCATCAGGTAGGGGATGGCGTCGTTGTACTGGTAGCCGGAGCCGGCGGTGCCGAAGTTCGGGATGAGCGCGGCGGCGACCAGGCCGGGGATCATCACCAGGAAGACGATGAAGATCTTCGGGTAGGCGGCGATCAGCGGCGTCCGCTGCCCCGCCGACAGGTTCTTCGCGGACAGGGCGCGCTGCACCTCGGCGAAGTTGGTGGTCCAGTAGCCGAAGGACAGCACGAAGCCGAGGCCGAGGACGATGGTCAGCCAGTTGGCGCCGAGCGGGTTGGCGCTCCCGATGCCGGTGCCGCCCCAGGCGGTGGTGAAGTTCTGCCCGTGGGTGGCGGTGAGCTTGTCGGTCAGGCCGTTCCAGCCGCCGACCTTCTTCAGGCCGAGCACGGTGATCGGGATGAGGGCGGCGAGGATCACGAAGAACTGCAGCACCTCGTTGTAGATCGCCGAGGACAGGCCGCCCAGGGTGATGTAGGCGAGGACGAAGGCGCCGGCGACCACGATGGCCACCCACTGCGGCCAGCCGAGCAGGGCCTCGACGACGATCGCGAGGGCGTAGAGGTTGACTCCGGCGATCAGGATGGCGGCGAACGCGAACAGGATCGAACTGAGCAGGTGGGCGGCCCGGTCGAAGCGCAGCAGCAGGAACTCGGGGACCGAGCGGACCTTGCTGCCGTAGTAGAAGGGCATCATCACCAGGCCCAGGAAGACCATGGCGGGGATGGCGCCGATCCAGTACCAGTGCACGGTGTAGGCGCCGTACTGGGCGCTGTTCGCGGCCATGCCCAGGATCTCGGTGGCGGCCAGGTTCGCGGAGATGAAGGCCAGGCCGGTGATCCAGGCGGGCAGCGAGCGTCCCGAGAGGAAGAAGTCGAGGCTGGTCTTGACCGAGCGGCGGGCCGCGAAGCCGATGCCGAGCACGACGACGAAGTAGATCGCCAGGATCGTGTAGTCCAGCCAGTTGGTGGGGAGCCGTAGCTCCGCCGCCAAGTAGGTGTGGCCGTATGTGGGGGTTTGCATGAGAACTCGCTTCGTTGCGCGAACTGATCAGTGCGGAACCTACGCCTTTACGTTCGGGATTTGAACACTTCTGATGGTGTTCTTTGTTTGATTGTGATGAGCCACGGGTGTTGTCGGGTTGTGATCTGTTATGTTTGATTGTGTTGAGTGATTGGTGCGGGGGCTAGAAGGAGTCCGGCGTGAAGAAGACCTCGACCCGGCTGGCCGACGGCCGTGAGCTGATCTACTACGACCTCCGGGACGACATCGTGCGGGACGCCGCCGACCACCGCCCGCTGGACCGTACGGTCACCACCTCCGAGATCCGCCGCGACCCGCTGCTCGGCGACTCGGTCGCCGTCGCCTCGCACCGGCAGGGCCGCACCTACCACCCACCGGCCGACGAGTGCCCCCTGTGCCCCACCCGGGACGGGAGGCTGAGCGAGATCCCGGACTCCTCGTACGACGTCGTCGTCTTCGAGAACCGCTTCCCCTCGCTCGCCGGCGACTCCGGGCGCTGCGAGGTCGTCTGCTTCACCTCCGATCACGACGCCTCCTTCGCCGACCTCACCGAGGACCAGGCGCGACTGGTGCTGGACGCGTGGACCGACCGCACGTCGGAGCTTTCGCAGCTGCCGGCCGTCGAACAGGTCTTCTGTTTCGAGAACCGCGGTGCCGAGATCGGCGTGACCCTCGGCCACCCGCACGGACAGATCTACGCCTACCCGTTCACCACCCCGCGCACCGCGCTGATGCTCCGCTCGCTCGCCGCCCACAAGGAGGCGACCGGCGGGGACAACCTGTTCGACGACGTCCTGGCGCGGGAACTCGCCGGCGAGCGCGTCGTCCTTGAGGGTGAACACTGGGCGGCGTTCGTGCCCCACGCGGCGCACTGGCCGTACGAGGTCCACCTGTACCCCAAGCGTCGCGTGCCCGACCTGCTCGCGCTCGGCGAGGCGGCACGCACAGAGTTCGCCCAGGTCTATCTGGAACTGTTGAGGCGCTTCGACCGGATCTTCGGCACGGGTGAGCCTCCGACGCCCTACATCGCGGCCTGGCACCAGGCCCCGTTCGGCGCGTCGGCGGAGTTCGACGGGGTCACGCGCGACGACTTCGCGCTCCACCTCGAGCTCTTCACCATCCGCCGTACTCCCGGCAAGCTGAAGTTTCTCGCGGGTTCCGAGTCCGGCATGAACGTGTTCATCAACGACGTGCCGCCGGAGCGCGCGGCCGAGCGACTGCGAGAGGTAGCGAGTTCATGAAGTACCTGGTCACGGGTGGCGCGGGTTACGTCGGCAGTGTCGTGGCCCAGCACCTGCTGGAGGCCGGACACGAGGTCACCGTCCTCGACAACCTTTCCACCGGCTTCCGCGAGGGCGTGCCCGCCGGCGCCGCGTTCGTCGAGGGCGACGTCCGTGACGCCGCCAAGTGGCTCGACGCCTCCTACGACGGCGTGCTGCACTTCGCCGCCTCCTCGCAGGTCGGCGAGTCGGTGGTCAAGCCGGAGAAGTACTGGGAGAACAACGTCGCCGGCAGCATGGCCCTGCTCGGCGCCATGCGCGAGGCGGGCGTGCGCACGCTGGTGTTCTCCTCCACGGCGGCGACCTACGGCGAACCGGAGCAGGTCCCCATCGTGGAGAGCGCCCCGACGCGGCCGACCAACCCCTACGGCGCCACCAAGCTCGCCGTCGACCACATGATCACCAGCGAGGCGAACGCCCACGGCCTGGCGGCCGTCAGCCTGCGCTACTTCAACGTGGCCGGCGCCTACGGCGCGTACGGTGAGCGGCACGACCCCGAGTCGCACCTGATCCCCCTGGTCCTCCAGGTCGCCCAGGGCCGCCGCGACGCGATCTCCGTCTACGGCGACGACTACCCGACCCCGGACGGCACCTGCGTGCGCGACTACATCCACGTCGCGGACCTCGCCGAGGCCCACCTGCTGGCCCTGCGGGCCGCCCGGCCGGGCGAGCACCTGATCTGCAACCTCGGCAACGGCAGCGGCTTCTCCGTCCGCGAGGTCGTCGAGACCGTCCGCAAGGTCACCGGCCACCCGGTCCCCGAGGTGGTCGCCCCGCGCCGCGGCGGCGACCCGGCGGTCCTGGTCGCCTCGGCGGACGCCGCCCGCGGGAAACTGGGCTGGAACCCGTCCCGCGCGGACCTCGCGGGCATCGTCGCGGACGCGTGGACGTTCGCGCAGAGCATCGCGAGGGAGCAGTAGATGGGGGCGTCAGTGGGGGCACAGCAGGTCGCGGAGCGCTTCGCCGAGCTGTACGGCGACCGGCCGGAGGGAGTGTGGGCGGCGCCGGGCCGGGTCAACCTGATCGGCGAGCACACCGACTACAACGACGGCTTCGTCATGCCGTTCGCACTGCCGCACCAGGCCGTCGCGGCCGTCTCCCGCCGGGACGACGGGGTGCTGCGCCTGCACTCGGCGGACATCGGGGGCGGCGTCACCGAACTGTCCCTGGACACGCTCGCCCCCGGCGTCGACCGGGAGTGGACGGCGTACCCGGCGGGCGTGGTCTGGGCCCTGCGCGAGGCGGGCCACGCGGTCACCGGCGCCGACGTCCACCTCGCCTCCACCGTCCCCACCGGCGCGGGCCTGTCCTCCTCGGCGGCCGTGGAGGTCGTCACCGCCCTCGCGCTGAACGACCTCTTCGGCCTCGGGCTCCAGCCCTGGAAGCTGGCCCGCCTGTGCCAGCGCGCCGAGAACGTCTACGTCGGCGCGCCCACCGGCATCATGGACCAGACGGCGTCGGCGTGCTGCGAACAGGGCCACGCGCTCTTCCTCGACACCCGGGACCTGTCCCAGCGGCAGATCCCCTTCGACCTCGCGGCCGAGGGGCTGCGCCTGCTGGTGGTCGACACCCAGGTCAAGCACGCGCACAGCGGCGGCGAGTACGGCAAGCGCCGGGCCGGCTGCGAGAAGGGCGCGGCCCTGCTCGGCGTCGACGCCCTCAGGGACATCCCCTACGCCGGCCTGGACGCGGCCCTCGCCCGCCTGGGCGACGAGGAGGAGGTCGTCCGCCTGGTCCGGCACGTCGTCACGGAGGACCACCGGGTCGAGCGGACCGTCGACCTGCTGCGCTCCGGCGAGACCCGCGCGATCGGCCCGGTCCTCACCGAGGGCCACGCCTCCCTGCGCGACGACTTCCGCGTCTCCTGCCCGGAACTGGACCTGGTCGTCGACACGGCCCTGTCGGCCGGCGCCCTGGGCGCCCGGATGACCGGCGGCGGCTTCGGCGGCTCGGCGATCGTCCTGACGGAGGCGACGGACGCAAACACCCTGACGAAGGCGATCCGGGAGGCCTTCACCTCCGCCGCCCTCCCGACCCCACGGCTCTTCGAAGCCGTCCCCTCACCGGGAGCCCGCCGTCTGAGCTGACGATCATCCCAGTCGCTTCGTCAGGGTGTACTCCGTGATGCCCGGGGGGTAATCGGGGATCACGCAGACCACCTCGTAGCCCTGTCTGCGGTAGAAGTGCGGGGCCTGGAAGTCCCAGGTCTCCAGGCGGGACGCCGTGCAGCCGCGGTCGGTGGACGCGATGCGCTCGGCCTCCGCGAGGAGGCGGGAGCCGAGGCCCGTGCCGCGGTGGCGGGCGTCGACCCACAGGTAGGTGACGTGCAGCCACGTCGTCCAGGTGTGGCCGACCAGGCCGCCCGCCAGATCGCCGGCCGTGTCCAGGGCCCACACGTGGAGCGGGGCCTCGCGGGCGCCGGGTGTGCCGCGCAGGGCCGCCAGCACCGCGGACGCCGCCGTGTTGGTGTCCCGCAGCCGTGAGCGGAGCAGATCACGTCGGCCCTTGTCGACTTCCGCCTCAATACGAAACATGCGGCACACCATAAACGCGTCGGACGGCCAGTTCCGTCAATCGGCTTCCGCTGCGTGCTCGCATCCGTACTCTGAGGTACGGCGCTGGTGGGGGCCGGCGCCGATCAGGGGGCGAGACAGGCGGGTACGGCCCCCGCGGTGGGGGTAACAGTCTCCGCACGGCGGCGGCCGTGCGGCGGACGTCCCCACCGCCGGGTGCCGTGTCCGCGCGGTCGTCGTTCTCCGTACCTTTTTCGGGCCTTTCCGGACCGGCCGAGCGCCGGGGCCATCCGGACCTTGGGTATCCCCTGCTCCACGCGGAGCCTGGGGAAGGGGGTTGTGGTGCGCATCCGAGTCCTGGTCGTCGACGACCACCGCATCTTCGCCGAGTCGCTCGCCGCCGCCCTGGCCGCCGAGCCCGACGTCGACGTCTTCGCCGCCGGCAGCGGCCCGGCCGCGCTGCGCTGCCTGGAGCGCGCGGCCGCCGAGGGCCGCCGGTACGACGTGCTCCTGGCCGACGCCGACCTGGGCGGCGCGCTGCCCGGGGCCCGCCCGGCGGTGCCCGTGCAGGAGGGCGACGAGGAGGGACTGGTCGACGGGATCTCGCTGGTCACGGGGGTCAGGACGGCCCAGCCCGGCGTACGGATCGTCGTCCTCGCCGAGAAGGACGACCCGCGCCGTGCGGCCCTCGCCCTGCAGGCCGGCGCCTCCGGCTGGGTCGCCAAGGACTGCTCGCTGGCCCGGCTGCTGACGGTCATCCGGGGGGTGCTGCGCGACGAGACCCATCTGCCGCCCGCCCTGCTCACCGGCGTGCTCAAGGAACTGACCGCCGCCCGCAGGCACCGCAGTGAGAGCGAACGGCTCGTGGAGTCCCTCACCCCGCGCGAGCGGGAGGTGCTGCGCTGCATGGTCGCGGGACTCGGCCGCAAGGCGGTCGCCGAACGGCTGTTCCTCTCCCCGCACACCGTGCGCACCCACATGCAGAACGTCCTCGGCAAGCTGGGCGTCCACTCAACCCTGGCCGCCGTGGCACTCGCCCGCCGGGCCGGGGTGGGGCCGGCGGACCTGGGGCTAACCGGGGATGTTGTCGAACGGGGCGGTCAACTGGCGTAGCAGGGCCGCCAGTTCCGCGCGCTGGGCGTGGGACAGCTCGCCCAGGATCGCCCGCTCCTGCTTCAGCAGCCCGGCCAGGGCCTCGTCCGCGCGGTCCCGGCCCGTGCCGGTCAGCCGCACCAGCACGCCCCGCCGGTCGCTCGGGTCGGGCAGCCTCTCCACCAGGCCCTTCTTCGCGAGCCGGTCGATCCGGTTGGTCATCGTGCCCGAGGTGACCAGGGTCTGGGTCAGCAACTGGCCGGGCGAGAGCTGATAGGGCGTGCCCGCGCGCCGCAGCGCGGTCAGCACGTCGAACTCCCAGGGCTCCAGCTGGTGCTCGGCGAAGGCGAGCCGGCGCGCGCGGTCCAGGTGCCGGGCGAGTCTGCTCACCCGGCTGAGCACTTCCAGCGGCTCCACATCGAGGTCCGGGCGCTCCCGGCGCCACGCTGCGACCAGCCGATCGACCTCGTCCTCCATGGAGATCAGTGTAGTGGTTGTGTCGACGTGAAGTCTCTTGAGATCGAGTCTCTTGACATCGAGATAATATGCCGAGGAGAGTGGTGGGCATGACGAACCCCACCTGGGACCCGGGCCAGTACCTGCGTCACGCCGGACACCGCGCCCGCCCCTTCACCGACCTGCTCGCCCGCGTCCCCGCCCTTCCCGCACAGCCGCCCGCCGGCCCGCCCCGCATCGCCGATCTCGGCTGCGGCCCCGGCAACGTCACCGTCCTGCTCGCCGAACGCTGGCCCACCGCCCGCATCACCGGCTACGACAACTCGCCCGAGATGCTCGACAAGGCCCACGTCGACCACGAGGGCCCCACCCCCGGCGGCGGCCGCCTCGACTTCGCCCACGCCGACGCCCGCACCTGGACCCCCGAGGAACCCCACGACCTGATCGTCTCCAACGCCACCCTCCAGTGGGTGCCGGGCCACCTCGACCGTTTCGCCGACTGGATCGCCGCCCTGAAACCCGGCGGCGCCCTCGCCTTCCAGGTCCCCGACAACATCGACGCCCCACTGCACGCCCTCATGCGCGAACTGGCCGCCACCCCCCGCTGGAAGCCGCGCCTGGGCGACATCCTGCGCCGCACGGACTCCGTGCACACCCCCGGCGCCTACCTGGACCGCCTCGCCCGCCTCGGCTGCGTCACCGACGTCTGGCAGACGACGTACCTCCACGTCCTCCACGGCCCGGACCCGGTCCTGGACTGGGTGAAGGGCACCGGCCTGCGCCCCGCCCTGACCGCCCTCGCCGACGACCCCGAGGCCCGCGACGCGTTCGTCGCCGAGTACCGCGACCTGCTCCGCGAGGCCTACCCGGGCGCCGCGTACGGGACCGTGCTCCCCTTCCGGCGGCTGTTCGCCGTGGCCGTGAAGGAGGCCTGAGCGTGCTCGTCGCCGTCGACCACGTACAGCTGGCCGCGCCGCCCGGCTCCGAGGACGCCCTGCGGGCGTACTACGGCGGCGTCCTCGGCATGACGGAGATCCCCAAGCCGCCGGCGCTCGCCGCACGCGGCGGCTGCTGGTTCGAGGCCGGCTTCGTCCAGCTCCACCTGGGCGTCGAAACCTGCTTCCGCCCGGCGAAGAAGGCCCACCCGGGCCTGCGGGTGGCCGGGATCGAGGCCTACGCCGCCCGGCTCACCGCGCACGGAGCACCGGTCACCTGGGACGACGGCCTCCCCGGCCACCGCCGCTTCTACTCCGAGGACCCGGTGGGCAACCGGCTGGAGTTCCTCCAGCCGCGGTGAGCCACGTCAGGCCTTGCGGTGCCCTATCAGCCGCGGCTTCGGCTCCAGCCCGTCCAGGCCGTGCCACGCCAGGTTCACCAGGTGCGCCGCCACCTCCGCCTTCTTCGGCCGGCGCACGTCCAGCCACCACTGCCCGGTCAGCGCGACCATGCCGACCAGCGCCTGCGCGTACAGCGGGGCGAGCTTCGGGTCGAAGCCCCGCGACTTGAACTCCCGACCCAGGATGTCCTCCACCTGCGTGGCGATGTCGGAGATCAGCGACGCGAAGGAACCCGTGGACTGGGGGATCGGCGAGTCACGGACCAGGATGCGGAAACCGTCCGTGTACTCCTCGATGTAGTCCAGCAGCGCGAACGCCGCCTGCTCGCACAACTCGCGGGGATGACCGGCGGTCAGCGAGCCGGTCACCATGTCCAGCAGGCGCCGCATCTCGCGGTCCACCACCACCGCGTACAGTCCCTCCTTGCCACCGAAGTGCTCGTACACCACCGGCTTGGACACCCCGGCCTTCGCCGCGATCTCCTCCACCGACGTGCCCTCGAAGCCCTTCGCGGCGAAGAGGGTGCGACCGATCTCCAGCAGCTGCTGGCGGCGCTCGGCACCGGTCATACGCGTCCGGCGGGTCCGCCGCTGCTTGTCATTGCCCGGGTTGCTGCTGGAATCGGTCGCCACGGCGTCAATCATGCCGCCTCAGCTGCCTCTTTCCGGCGCCGGGAGCCGTCCTCACCGGAGTTGCGGCGGGAATCGATACGCGAGCGTGACGGCCACCGCACGTCGTACGCCCAGCCGAACTTCTCGAACCAGCGGATCAGCCGCGCCGAGGAGTCGATCTGTCCACGCATCACCCCGTGCCGGGCCGACGTCGGGTCGGCGTGGTGCAGGTTGTGCCAGGACTCCCCGCACGACAGCACCGCCAGCCACCACACGTTGCCCGAGCGGTCCCGCGACTTGAAGGGCCGCTTGCCCACCGCGTGGCAGATCGAGTTGATCGACCACGTCACATGGTGCAACAGCGCCACCCGGACGAGTGAACCCCAGAAGAACGCGGTGAACGCGCCCCACCAGGACATCGTCACCAGCCCGCCGATCAACGGCGGAGCCGCCAGCGACACGACCGTCCACAGCACGAACTGCCGGGAGATCCGCCGGATCACCGGGTCCTTGATCAGGTCCGGTGCGTACTTGTCCTGCGGAGTCTGCTCCTCGTCGAACATCCAGGCGATGTGCGCCCACCACAGACCCTTGATCAACGCCGGGACCGTCTCCCCGAACCGCCACGGCGAGTGCGGGTCGCCCTCGGCGTCGGAGAACTTGTGGTGCCTGCGGTGGTCGGCCACCCAGCGCACCAGCGGGCCCTCGACCGCCATCGACCCCGCGATCGCCAGCGCGATCCTCAGCGGCCGCTTCGCCTTGAACGAACCATGGGTGAAGTACCGGTGGAAACCGATCGTGATGCCGTGGCACCCCAGGAAGTAGAAGAAGACCAGCAGGCCCAGATCGAGCCAGCTCACCCCCCAGCCCCAGGCCAGCGGCACGGCCGCCACCAGTGCCAGGAACGGCACCGTGATGAACAGGAGCAGCGTGATCTGCTCGATCGAACGCTTCTGCTCACCACCCAGCGTGGCGGAGGAGGAGGGTGTGTCGTCGGCCTTGTGGGCTTCTTCGATCACGTCGGAACTTGAGGTCATGCGCGTCCCCTGTGGGGTCGAGGGTCGAGATCAGGCGCCGGGCCACCGGGACCGAACGGGACTCGACGGTACTTCCCTACGGTTCCGTAACCTACGGCGTCGTAAGTATGTCAGCGTGTCGCGCGGCGGC
Organism: Streptomyces lucensis JCM 4490; assembly: GCF_014650035.1. Lineage (GTDB taxonomy): Bacteria > Actinomycetota > Actinomycetes > Streptomycetales > Streptomycetaceae > Streptomyces > Streptomyces lucensis. The sequence goes on from NZ_BMUE01000001.1 coordinate 127,138, forward strand.
AAGAGCCCCGGAACCTGCGCGTCCTCACGGACACCTATCCTTGGAGTCGGTCGGACAGCGCGGTCCGCTGAAGTTTCTTCCCGGACGCTCCGGCCCGTATGCGGCCCCACGCCGCGCGGCAGGCGGCCGGGTTCCCTTCCAGACGAGCTTCAACACTGCAAGGAGCCGCACCTGTGAGCAGTGCCGACGACCAGACCACCACGACCGGCAGCGAGCTGCGCGCCGACATCCGCCGCCTGGGTGATCTCCTCGGTGAGACCCTCGTCCGGCAGGAAGGCCCCGAGCTCCTGGAACTGGTCGAGAAGGTCCGCCGCCTCACCCGCGAGGACGGCGAGGCCGCCGCCGAGCTGTTGCGCGGCACCGAACTGGAGACCGCGGCCAAGCTGGTCCGCGCCTTCTCCACCTACTTCCACCTCGCCAACATCACCGAGCAGGTGCACCGCGGCCGCGAACTGCGCGCCCGGCGCGCCGCCGAGGGCGGCCTGCTCGCCCGCACCGCCGACCGCCTCAAGGACGCCGACCCCGAACACCTGCGGCAGACCGTCCAGCACCTCAACGTCCGCCCCGTGTTCACCGCACACCCCACCGAGGCCGCACGCCGGTCGGTCCTCAACAAGCTCCGGCGCATCGCCGCACTCCTGGACACCCCCGTCCTCGACTCCGACCGCCGCCGCCACGACGTCCGCCTCGCCGAGAACATCGACCTCGTCTGGCAGACCGACGAACTGCGCGTCGTACGCCCCGAACCCGCCGACGAGGCCCGCAACGCCATCTACTACCTCGACGAACTGCACGCCGACGCCGTCGGCGACGTCCTCGAGGACCTCACCGCCGAACTCGAACGCGTCGGCGTCAAGCTGCCCGACGACACCCGCCCCCTCACCTTCGGCACCTGGATCGGCGGCGACCGCGACGGCAACCCCAACGTCACCCCCCAGGTCACCTGGGACGTCCTCATCCTCCAGCACGAACACGGCATCAACGACGCCCTGGAGATGATCGACGAGCTGCGCGGCCTGCTCTCCAACTCCATCCGCTACGCCGGAGCCACCGAGGAACTGCTCGAATCCCTCCGCAGCGACCTCGAACAACTGCCCGAGATCAGCCCCCGCTACAAGCGCCTCAACGCCGAGGAGCCCTACCGGCTCAAGGCCACCTGCATCCGGCAGAAGCTCGAGAACACCAAGCAGCGCCTCGCCAAGGGCACCCCCCACGAGCCTGGCCGCGACTACCTCGGCACCGCCGAACTCCTCGACGACCTGCGCCTCGTCCAGACGTCCCTGCGCGCACACCGCGGCGGCCTCTTCGCCGACGGCCGCCTCAGCCGCACCATCCGCACCCTCGCCGCCTTCGGCCTCCAGCTCGCCACCATGGACGTCCGCGAACACGCCGACGCTCACCACCACGCCCTCGGCCAGCTCTTCGACCGCCTCGGCGAGGAGTCCTGGCGCTACGCCGACATGCCCCGCGAGTACCGGGCCAGACTCCTCGCCAAGGAACTGCGCTCCCGCCGCCCCCTCGCGCCCACCCCGGCACCCGTCGACGCGGCCGGCGCCAAGACGCTCGGCGTCTTCCGCACCGTGAGCAAGGCCCTGGAGGTCTTCGGCCCCGAGGTCATCGAGTCCTACATCATCTCCATGTGCCAGGGCGCCGACGACGTCTTCGCCGCCGCCGTCCTCGCCCGCGAGGCCGGCCTCGTCGACCTCCACGCCGGCTGGGCGAAGATCGGCATCGTCCCCCTCCTGGAGACCACCGACGAGCTCAAGGCCGCCGACACCATCCTCGAGGACATGCTCTCCGACCCGTCCTACCGGCGCCTGGTCGCGCTGCGCGGCGACGTCCAGGAGGTCATGCTCGGCTACTCCGACTCCTCCAAGTTCGGCGGCATCACCACCAGCCAGTGGGAGATCCACCGCGCCCAGCGACGCCTGCGCGACGTCGCCCACCGCTACGGCGTACGCCTGCGCCTCTTCCACGGCCGCGGCGGCACCGTCGGCCGCGGCGGCGGCCCCTCCCACAACGCCATCCTCGCCCAGCCCTGGGGCACCCTCGAGGGCGAGATCAAGGTCACCGAACAGGGCGAGGTCATCTCCGACAAGTACCTCATCCCCTCTCTCGCCCGGGAGAACCTGGAACTGACCGTCGCGGCCACCCTGCAGGCCTCCGCCCTGCACACCGCACCCCGCCAGTCCGACGAGGCACTCGCCCGCTGGGACGCCGCCATGGACGTCGTCTCCGACGCCGCCCACGCCGCCTACCGCAGGCTCGTCGAGGACCCCGACCTGCCGACGTACTTCCTCGCCTCCACGCCCGTCGACCAGCTCGCCGAGCTGCACCTGGGCTCGCGGCCCTCCCGCCGCCCCGGCTCGGGCGTCTCGCTCGACGGTCTGCGCGCCATCCCGTGGGTGTTCGGCTGGACCCAGTCCCGGCAGATCGTGCCCGGCTGGTTCGGCGTCGGCTCCGGCCTCAAGGCGCTGCGGGAAACCGGTCTGGACACCGTGCTCGGCGAGATGCACGAACAGTGGCACTTCTTCCGCAACTTCATCTCCAACGTCGAGATGACCCTCGCCAAGACCGACCTGCGCATCGCCCAGCACTACGTCGACACCCTCGTCCCCGACGAGCTCAAGCACGTCTTCGACACCATCAAGGCCGAACACGAGCTGACCGTCCGCGAGGTCCTGCGCATCACCGGTGAGGGCGCACTCCTCGAAGCCCAGCCCGAGCTGAAGCAGACCCTGGGCATCCGCGACGCCTACCTGGACCCGATCTCCTACCTCCAGGTCGCCCTGCTCAAGCGCCAGCGCGACGCGGCCGCCGAGGGAACGGACCCCGACCCGCTCCTCGCCCGCGCCCTCCTCCTCACCGTCAACGGCGTGGCGGCGGGCCTGCGCAACACCGGCTGACCGGCACGGCACCGGGCACCGCACAGCGCAGCACCGGGCAAGCACCGAGCAAGAAGGACGCCCCCGAGGTCGCACGACCCCGGGGGCGTCCCCGCGTCCAGCCCGCGCCGCCGGCGGTCAGACCCTCACAGCACCACGAAGGCCGCCGTGAGCAGCGCGGCCCCCGCACCCGCCAGCAGCCACGCCACCCGGGTCAGCCGCATCCCGCCGGCCACCACCACCGACGCCAGCAGCAGCGCCCCGCCGAACGGCACCCAGGCGAAGAGCACCCCCGCCGGCCCGGACCGCACCACCTCGTCCGTCCCCGGCTTCACCACCACGTCGTACGTCAGCCCCCGCCGCACCGCGACCGACTCCTCGATGACCGCGCTTCCACGGGCCCGAGCCCCCGCCGACACCGGCCTGAACGGCCCCTCGCACACGTCCCCGTCGCACCGGGCCACCGTGAACGTGCCGCGCTCCCGCCCCTTGGTCAGCATCACGTGCTGCGCGGTCCCCCAGGAACCCCACACCCCGGCGAAGAGGATCAGCACGGCGAGCACGCCCATCGCCGCGACCCGCCCGAACCGCATCGCGGTCACGGAGGCCTGGCGGGCGGTGGTGGCTGTGGCGGGCATGGCCGGGATCATTGGCCATACCCCTACCGCCGGTCAACTCGCGCGAGAGTCAGGACAGGACAAGCCGGGAGTTGTGCGGCACCCGCGGCACCCCCGCGCTCAGGAGTTGTACGCGCTCTGCGCTCGCTCCAGCCCCTCCGTCACCAGACACTCCACCGCGTCCGCCGCACGGTCCACGAAGTAGTCCAGCTCCTTGCGCTCCGCCGACGAGAAGTCCTTCAGCACGAAGTCCGCGACCTGCATCCGCCCCGGCGGCCGCCCGATCCCGAACCGCACCCGGTGGTAGTCCGCACCCATCGCCTTCGTCATCGACTTCAGCCCGTTGTGCCCGTTGTCACCGCCGCCCAGCTTCAGCCGCAGCGTGCCGTAGTCGATGTCCAGCTCGTCATGGACCGCCACGACGTTCCCCACCGGCACCTTGTAGAAGTCGCGCAGCGCGTTCACCGGACCGCCGGACAGATTCATGTACGACATCGGCTTCGCCAGGACCACCCGGCGGCCCGCCGGCCCCACCGGACCGATCCGACCCTCCAGCACCTGCGCCTGCGCCTTGCCCGCCCGCTTGAACTTCCCCCCGATCCGCTCCGCGAGCAGGTCGGCCACCATGAAACCGACGTTGTGCCGGTTCATCGCGTACTCCGGCCCGGGATTGCCGAGCCCGACGATCAGCCAGGGACCACTGGCGGGGGTGCTCACGTCCATCTCTCCTTGATACGCGCCAGCCGCCGCCCCCACCGGGAGCAGCGGCTGACGAACCGACGACTACGAGGATCAGGCCTCGGCGGCCTCTTCACCCTCGGCCTGCTCCTCGCCCGCGGTCTCCTCGGCCTGGGCCTGCAGAACCTGGAGGACGACCGCGTCCTCGTCCACGGCCAGGGTCACGCCGCTCGGCAGCGCGATGTCCTTGGCGTGAACCGAGGCGCCGGCCGCCAGGCCCTCGACGGAGACCGTCACGGCCTCGGGGATGTGCGTGGCCTCGGCCTCGACCGGCAGCGCGGCCAGGACGTGCTCCAGCAGGTTGCCACCCGGGGCCAGCTCGCCCTCGGTGTGCACCGGAATCTCGACGTTGACCTTCTCGCCACGCTTGACCAGCAGCAGGTCGACGTGCTCCAGGAAGCCCTTCAGCGGGTCACGCTGCACGGACTTCGGGATCGCCAGCTCGCTGGTCTTGCCGTCGATGTCCAGGGAGATCAGGACGTTCGGCGTACGCAGCGCCAGCAGCAGCTCGTGGCCCGGCAGCGTCAGGTGCACCGGCTCCGTGCCGTGGCCGTACAGCACACCGGGAACCTTGTTGTCACGGCGGACGCGGCGCGCGGCACCCTTGCCGAACTCGCTGCGGGTCTCGGCGGTGAGCTTCACCTCGGACATGTGGATCACTCCTCGTAGAAATAGGAACGGACGTGGTCACCCGGCCACGAACGGCCTGCTACGAAGAGCGCGTCGATAACGGACCACCGCACCCGTCTTCCAACGGAGTACGGCCTCCCTCGCCGAGCAACTGCAGCAGTTTACTCGCAGAGGGAGGCCGCACCCAAAAGGATCTTCAGCCGGTCCGCGGGACCACCCGCGGACTAGGCCGGCAGAAACCTCACTGCTCGTCGAAGAGGCTGGTCACCGAGCCGTCCTCGAACACCTCACGCACCGCGCTCGCGATCGTCGGAGCGATCGACAGCACCGTGATCTTGTCCAGGTCCCGGCCAAGCTCCGTCGGCGTCGGCAGCGTGTTCGTGAACACGAACTCGCTCACCCGCGAGTTCTTCAGCCGGTCCGCCGCCGGACCCGACAGCACACCGTGCGTCGCCGTCACGATCACGTCCTCCGCGCCGTGCGCGAACAGCGCGTCCGCCGCGGCGCAGATCGTGCCGCCCGTGTCGATCATGTCGTCCACCAGAACGCAGACACGACCCTCGACCTCACCCACGACCTCGTGGACGGTCACCTGGTTCGCCACGTCCTTGTCACGCCGCTTGTGCACGATCGCCAGCGGCGCACCCAGCCGGTCGCACCACCGGTCCGCCACCCGCACCCGACCCGCGTCCGGAGACACCACCGTCAGCTTCGACCGGTCCACCTTCCGCCCCACGTAGTCCGCCAGCAGCGGCAGCGCGAACAGGTGGTCCACCGGACCGTCGAAGAAGCCCTGGATCTGGTCCGTGTGCAGGTCCACGGTCAGGATCCGGTCGGCACCCGCCGTCTTCATCAGATCGGCGATCAGACGCGCCGAGATCGGTTCACGACCCCGGTGCTTCTTGTCCTGCCGCGCGTAACCGTAGAACGGCACGATCACCGTGATGGAGCGCGCCGACGCACGCTTCAGCGCGTCGATCATGATCAACTGCTCCATGATCCACTTGTTGATCGGCGCCGTGTGGCTCTGGATCAGGAAGCAGTCCGCACCACGCGCCGACTCCTGGTAACGCACATAGATCTCGCCGTTGGCGAAGTCGAAGGCCTTCGTCGGGACGACCCCGACACCCAGCTGCTGGGCGACCTCCTCGGCAAGCTCGGGGTGGGCGCGGCCGGAGAAGAACATCATCTTCTTCTCGCCGGTCGTCTTGATCCCGGTCACAGCACTGTCTCCTCAGAGGTTGTCTCAGCCAGCCGGCTGCTCGGCGACCTCCCCGCACTGGGCAAGAGAGGCCGTATCAGCTGGTAGGGGTGCGGGTGCACTCGTGCGGATGTGCACTTATCACGGTACGCCGTGTTCGGTGCACCCGTTTCCCGTCAGCCCTCGTCCCCACCCTGCCGGGACGCCGCCTCGGCCGCCTTCGCCGCGGCGCTGCCAGGACGCTTCCGCGCCACCCAGCCCTCGATATTCCGCTGCTGACCACGGGCCACGGCCAGCGAACCGGGCGGCACGTCCTTCGTGATCACGGACCCGGCGGCGGTGTACGCACCGTCCCCCACCGTGACAGGAGCCACAAACATGTTGTCCGAACCCGTCCGGCAGTGCGACCCCACCGTCGTGTGGTGCTTGTCCTGGCCGTCGTAGTTCACGAACACGCTGGCGGCACCGATGTTCGAGTACTCACCGATCGTCGCGTCGCCCACGTACGACAGGTGCGGAATCTTCGTCCCGACACCGATCGACGCGTTCTTCGTCTCGACGTACGTCCCGATCTTGCCCTTCGCACCCAGACGGGTACCCGGACGCAGATAGGCGTACGGACCCACACTCGCCCCCGCACCCACCACGGCCCCCTCGGACACCGTGTTGTCCACCCGCGCCCCCGCACCCACCTGGGTGTTCCTCAGCCGGCTGTTCGGCCCGACCTCCGCACCCTCGGCGACGTGCGTCGAACCCGTCAGCTGCGTGCCGGGGTGGACCACGGAGTCCTGCCCGAAGGTGACGGTCACGTCCACCCACGTGGACGCCGGATCGACGATCGTCACACCGTCCAGCATCGCCCGCGTCAGCAGCCGGTCGTTCAGGATCCGGCGGGCCTCGGCCAGCTGCACCCGGTTGTTGATCCCGGCGATCTCCCGGTGATCGCCGGCCACCGACGCCCCGACCCGGTGCCCGGCCTCCCGCAGGATCCCCAGCACGTCGGTCAGGTACTCCTCGCCCTGGCTGTTGTCCGTCCGCACCCGCTTTAGCGCGTCCGCCAGCAGCCGGCCGTCGAACGCGAACACCCCGCTGTTGATCTCACGGATCGCCCGCTGGGCGTCGGTGGCGTCCTTGTGCTCCACGATCGCGGTGACGGCACCCGTCGCCTCGTCCCGCACGATCCGGCCGTACCCCGTCGCGTCCGGGACCTCGGCCGTCAGCACGGTCACGGCGTTGCCGTCCGCGTGGTGCGTCCCGGCCAGCCGCGCGAGGGTGTCCGCGGTCAGCAGCGGTGTGTCACCGCAGACGACCACGACGGTCCCCTCCACGGCGCCGCCGAGCTCCTCCAGCCCCATGCGGACGGCGTGCCCGGTGCCCTTCTGCTCCGCCTGCACGGCCGTGCGCACGGCCGGGTCGGCCTCCGTCAGGTGCGCGGTGACCTGCTCGCGCGCGTGACCCACGACGACGACCAGGTTCTGCGGGTCCAACTCGCGGGCGGCGGCCAGCACATGGCCGACCAGGGACCGACCGCAGATCTGGTGGAGGACCTTGGGTGTGGCCGACTTCATACGGGTGCCCTCACCCGCTGCGAGAACGACGACGGCTGCCGGGCGGATGGCGCTCACGGGGTTGCCCTTCGGCTGTGGTGGGTGGGGGTGACAGCCGCAGGATACCGGGGCGGGTTTCGGGGGGTATGAGCGCGGGCCCTGACTGGGAGGTCAGGGCCCGAACGGGTGCGCAGCTCCCCCATCAGGATTTGAACCTGAACTTAAGGGACCAAAACCCTCAGTGCTGCCTAGTTACACCATGGGGGATGAAACTCGGTTGAACCGGACATTCGGTTAGGTTGCCGAGTCGGCACCCAACACTATGCCGTACCAAGAGCCTTCAATGCGACGGTACAAGTCGGCGCCTTTCAGTACCTTGATCGCGAGGCAGCCTCGGTAGTCGTCGCCGGTGTTCTTGCGGACCGTCTTCGGGTTGTGTTTCTTGAGCGTCGTCTTGTAGAAGGCGGAGGCGTCCGCGTCGGCGAGCTGGGCCCAGAACTGCTCGGCGCCCGTGACGTCCGCGTTCTCGTGAATCATGACGGTGTACCGCAGTCGCTCCCGCTCGACGCCGAGGAGGTCGAGCCACGCGAGGAACACCTTGATCATGCCCGGGTCGCTGTTGACGAAGATGACGCTCTCGCGCCGGTCGTACGGCTTGTCCTTGGCGCCCTCTGCCCAGTAGAGCCCGACCCCCACCAGGAACAGCTCCCTCGCTGACAGCTCACCGATCGCCTGCTTGGCCTCTGCCTTGGTGCGCCGGCGCTCCTCGTCCCGGATGCGCAGCTTCTCCTCCCAGCCCTTTCTGGCAATGGCCGCCGATTCCTCCGGAGTGCGCCTGCGTTCCGGCCTCGGCAGATCCCGTACCCACAGCGACACGGAACTCCGGGAACATCCCAGCTCCGCTTCGATGCGGTCGTACGTCCAGCCCTGCAGTCGCAGCTCCCGGGCCTTCGCCCGCAGGTCGTCCTTGGCTCGTGGGCGTTTCGTCCACTCCGGTGGCGGCACCCCCTTGACCAGCTGGTTGAGGATGTCGTTGTTGAAGACCTTCAGCTCGTCCCGGATCTGCCGGAGGCTGAGTCCCGCCCGTCGCAGGGCGACCGCTCGCTTCCGCAACTCCTCGAAGTCGGCGTGTGTGCCGGGTGCAAGTGCCATGCCCATACCGTCCGGGCGGAATGACTCGTTCCGGGGTCGAACGGGAAGGGTTCGCCAGTTCGAGGGATACCGGGTGGTTTCGAGGTCGTTCGACTACGGAGTGTGGTGTGTGGAGGTAGGTGAAACTCACCGGAAAAGCCGCACCCGTCGCCCGTAGTCTGGGGGCATGACCACGACGGGGGAAGACCACGCCAGGGCCCTGACCGGCCCATGGTGGTGGGACAGGTGGCGCAGCGCCGTGCTCGACGGGAGTCTCGCGCTGGTGTCCGCCGTGGAGTGCGGCGCGGAGGGGATTCCGTTCGCCCGGGACGCGGGTGTCCCGCTGTGGGTGGGGATCGTGTTCGGGGTGGTCGCGGGTTCGGTTCTGCTGGTGCGGCGGCAGTGGCCGACCGCCGTCGTGCTGGTGGCGATCGCGATCACGCCGGCCCAGATGGGTTTCCTGATGGGCATCGTGGGCCTGTACACGCTGGCGGCGTGCGAGGTGCCGCGGCGGGTGATCGCCGCGCTGGCGGGGATGTCGTTGCTGGGCACGATGATCGTGACGTTCGTGCGGGTGCGGCAGGACATGTCGCGGGGTGATCTGACGCTCGGTGACTGGTTCGTGCCGTTCGCGGCGATCGCGACGTCGTTGGGGCTGACGGCTCCGCCGGTGCTGCTGGGTCTGTACGTGGGGGCGCGGCGCCGGTTGATGGAGAGTCTGCGGGAGCGGGCGGATTCGCTGGAGCGGGAGCTTCAGTTGCTCGCGGAGCGGGCGGAGGAGCGCGCGGAGTGGGCGCGTGGCGAGGAGCGGACGCGGATCGCCCGGGAGATGCACGACGTCGTGGCGCACCGGGTGAGTCTGATGGTGGTGCACGCGGCGGCGTTGCAGGCGGTGGCGCGGAGGGATCCGGAGAAGGCGGTGCGCAACGCGGCTCTGGTGGGGGACATGGGGCGGCAGGCGTTGACGGAGTTGCGGGAGATGCTCGGGGTGCTGCGGGCGGGGGAGGACGTGGGCCGGCGGGTGGCGTCGGTGTCGCTGGCGGAGGCTGCGGTGGCGGCGGCTTCGCGGGTGGCCGGTGGGGACGGGGCGGTGGAGGGGCCGTGTCTGTCGGAGCTGGACGAGTTGGTGGGGCAGTCGGCGGCGGCGGGGATGGTCGTGGACCTGTCGGTGCAGGGGGAGGTGCGGTCGTATGCGGCGGAGATCGAGCAGACGGCGTACCGGGTGGTGCAGGAGGCGTTGACGAACGTCCACAAGCACGCGGCGGGTGCGAAGACGTATGTGCGGCTCGCGCATCGGGTGTCGGAGATCGCGATGCAGGTGGAGAACGAGCCGCCGCCGGAGGCCGGGTCGGCGTCGGCGGCGCGGTTGCCGTCGGGTGGGAACGGGCTGGTGGGGATGCGGGAGCGGGTGGTGTCGCTCGGGGGTGTGTTCGTGTCGGGGCCGACGGATGCGGGGGGTTTCCGGGTGTCGGCGGTGATTCCGGCGGTGTAGCCGCCCACGGGGGCCGGGGGTCGGTGCCTGGGGCCCGGGGGTCAGCTCGCGGTGAGGCGTGCGGGTTCGATGCCGGTGACGAGGGTGGTCAGGGCCTGGTCGATGTCGGGGCCGGTGTACCAGTCGCCGGTGTGGTCGAGGGTGTAGACGCGGCCTTCGGTGTCGATGGCGAGGAGGGCCGTGGTGTCGGTCTCCTGGCCGAGGGGGCTGAGTTCGGTGCCGAGGGCGCGGCCGAGGTCGCCGAGGGTGCGGGCGTGGTGGAGGCCGTGGAGGGGGTCGAGGTGGAGGGCGGCGGGGGCGATCTGGCGGCCGGGGCCGGTGGGGGTGATGGTGAGGCCGCCGAATTCGGCCCAGGCTTCCACGGCGGCGGGGAAGACGGTGTGCTGGTGTCCGGCGGGTGAGGTGTGTTCGCGCAGGGTGTCCGCCCAGATCTCGGCCTGCTTTATGTCCCAGCGTCCGGGTTGCCAGCCGGCGGCGCGCAGGGCGGCGTCGACGGGTACGGGGAAGCGCGTGGTGGAGGTGCGGTCGGGGTGCATCTGCCCTTGGTTCGTCGTGTGTGCTGGTTCTGGAGGACGCCTGGGGTCAGTCGTCGGTTGCGGTGGGGTCGACGACGCGGACGCCGAAGTGGGTGCTGAGCGCGGTGCAGGCGCGGCAGGGGGTGGCGAAGCTGCCGTGGAGGGGGTCGCCGTCTTCTCGTATGCGGCGGGCGGTGAGTTTGGCGTTCTTGAGTGCTTTGCGGGCTTCGGCGTTGGTCATGGGTTTGCGGGCGGCGCGTTTGCTGCGGGCGGCGTCGGCGGCGGTGAGGTGCCGGGAGATGAGGATGGTTTCGGCGCAGCGGCCGGTGAAGCGGTGGCGTTGGGCGCTGGTGAGGGTGTCGAGGAAGTCCTGGACGAGGGGGTGCAGGGGTGGGGGCTGGTCGCCGCGGGCGGCGGTGCCGGTGAGGGTGGTGCCGCGGACGGAGAGGGCGGCGGCGACGGTGGGCAGGATGCCGTCGCGGCGGTGGCGGAGGGCGGGTGCGGGGGCTGTGTCGGTGCCGCTCCAGTCGATGCGGGGGTCGCCGGCCCGCATGTGGCTGCCTCCGGTCTGCAAGGCGTTCATGGTCGTCGTTCCCTCCCAGGGTGTGACCCCGAAGGACACAGGGTGCCAAATGCCGTGGCTGGTGCGGAAGGTGGGGCGGTGCGACACGCCCTGGTCGGATGAGGTGGTGACGGTGGGGTGACGGCTGGTCACGGAAGTGGGGGGTGGTGTCCGGTGGTGTGGTGGCGGGCCGGTGACCGGGGTGGTCGTACCGCATAGGCTGTCGCCGTTCGCGATCGACACCGCCGTTGAGGCCAGAGAGAACGCCGCAGGGGGCTACCGCCATGACGACAGGTCGGCTCGGGGAGCAGGCCGCGCCGCCGAACGCGGCCTATGCCGGGCAGGTTGTGCACTTTCCGGATCCGGTCCGGGCGGCGCGTCACCCGAGAGGGGTACGGGTCGATGAGCGGGGTTACCCGGATTTCTCGGCGTACGCGCGTGTGGCGGCGGAGATCGCGGAGCCGCCGGAGGGTTTCGGTGTCGATGAGTTGCGGCTGACGGACTTCGTGTCGGCGAACGCGGCGGCGGCGGCGTCGGGGCACGAGTTGTGGGACACGGTGCCGGATGTGGCGACGCCGCATGGGTGGACGTGGCATCACGTGGCGGGTTCGCGGCGGCTGGAGTTGGTTCCGGTCGAGGTGAAGGCGTTGTTGCGGCATCACGGTGGGGTGGCGACGGCGCGGGTGGATCACGCGAAGCGGGGGACGCGGCCGTTGCCGGAGACGCGGCCGGCGCATTTCGGTCTGCCGAAGTCGGGTGTGGCGGTGACGGAGGCGCAGGTGCAGGGGGTCGAGGAGGATCTCGGCTACCGGCTTCCGGGTGCCTACCGGTCGTTCCTGAAGGCGGCGGGCGGGTGTGCGCCGGTGGGTGCGGCGCTGATCGCCGAGTTGGGTCTGCTGCTGGATCAGCCGTTCTTCACGGTGCGGGACGAGGCCGCGGTCAATGATCTTGTGTATGTGAACAAATGCCTGCGTGATCATCTGACGAAGGATTACCTGGGTGTCTCGTTCGTGCAGGGTGGTCTGCTCGCGGTGAAGGTGCGGGGCGAGCGGTCGGGTTCGGTGTGGTTCTGCGCGTACGACGACGTGCGGGACGTGGATCCCTCGTGGTCGCCGGCGGAGCGGGTGGAGCGGCTGCTGCTGCCGTGTGGTGAGGATTTCGACGCGTTCCTGTCGCGGCTAGCGGGTAATCCGCCGGAGCTGGAGACGGTGGCGAATCTGATGGTGGACGGCGGTTTCGCCCGTGTCGTCCCGGTGTCTTCCGGCTCGGCGTCTTCCGGTCCGGTGGGGGAGTGAGCTGCAGGCGATGGTGACGTACGCGCAGGCGCAGGAGCGCGCCGAGGAGTGGATCAACGGGGACGTCCCGGTGTACCAGCACCGTGAGGTGCGGGTGCGGGAGTTCGAGCTGGGTTTCGTGGTGTGGGGTGAGGACCGTGCGGAGGGTCCGCGTTCGGATGCGGGCGGGCAGCGGTTGGTCATCGCGCGGGACAGCGGGGAGGCGACGCTGTGGCCGGCGTTGCCGGTGGGTGAGGTGATCCGCCGGTACGAGGAGGAGTACGGCCGTGTCGACGAGCCCGAGGACGCGGTTCCGGCGGCCGCGGCGGCGCGGGTGGACCTGAATCAGACGTCGTTCCTGTTGTCTCCGCCGGAGTGGTTGCAGGAGGCGGCGGACAAGCTGGGGCTGGGGGACCGGCGGCCGGGGGGCGAGGACGGCGCCGGGGTCGCGCAGCCGGGTTCCGCCGCGGGCGGGGCCGGCGCCGCCGGGGGTGCGGGGTTGGCGGAGACGCAGGCCGGGATGCCCGTGGACGCGCCGGGCGGGCCGGGTGCGCCCGTTCCCGCGGACGTTCCAGCGCCTGTTCCCGCGGACGTTCCCGCGGACGTTCCCGCGCCTGTTCCCGCGGACGTGCCTGAGGGCGCGACGCCCTGGGCGGGTACGGACACGAACGCGGGGCCGGGTGAGGACGACCGTTCGGTGCCGTTGCCGGCGACGGTGTTCGCGTCGCAGTTGAACGATGCGGACGATGCGGGCACGAGGCCGCCGGTGGCGCCGCCGGAGGCGAAGACGGCGTTGATGTCGGGGGGCAGTCAGCTGCCGCCGACGGCGGTCGCGCCGGTGCTCGGTGGTCCGGACGCGTCGGGGGCGCAGGGGGCTTCCGGTGCCGGGTACGCGCCTGGGGCGCCCGCTGCTCCCGGTGTGCCGGGGGTTCAGCAGGGTGGTGCGCCGGTGCCGCCGCCGGGCACGCCGCCGTACGGCCGGCCGCAGCCTCCGGCCGTCGCGGGTACGCCCGCGCCGGGTGTGCCGGTCGGTCCGCCGGCGCCGGGCACGCCGCCCGCGCCTCCTGCTGCTCCGGGTGCGCCGCAGGGCGGCACGCCGCCTCCGCCGCCTCCGGGCGCCCAGCCGTACGGGTTCCCGCAGGCTCCCGGCGCTGCGCAGGGTGCTCCGGGGTACGGATATCCGCAGGCGCCGGGGGGGCCGCAGGCTCCGGAGGGGCCGGACGCGGCCGCGCGGCGGCTCGCTCCCCATGCCGGGGACATCGCGGACGCCGCGACGAGCAAGGCCGCGCCGCCGCCGCGGAAGGCGCGCGGTGGGGCGGGTGCGCCGCCTCCGCCGCCGGGTGTTCCCGGTGCGCCGGGTGCGCGGCCCGGGGGCGTGGGTGCTCCGTCAGCTCCGGCTGCGCCCGCGGGTGGCGGTTATGTGCCTACGCAACTGGTGTCGGCGCTGGGTCCGGACGGGCCCGAGGTACCGGGCGGTGCGGGTGCGCCGGCCGGTCCGGGGGGATCGGACGGGGGACAGGCGCCGGGTGCGCCCGGCGCTCCCGCGGGTGGTCCGGGGGGCACGCCTCCCGGTCAGGTGCCGTACGCGGCCACGATGCTGGCCGACCCGGGACGGATGGGCGGCGGGGCACCGCAGCCTCCAGGGGCCCCTGGTGCCCCGGGTGTCCCGGGTTCTTCGAACACGCCGAACCCTCCCGGCCCTCCCGGCCCTCCCGGCCCTCCCGGCCCTCCCGGTGCTCCCGCGGTGCCGGGTGCTCCGGGTGGGCCCGCGGCTCCCGGCGCGCCGCAGCCTCCGGGTGCCGCGGCCGGTCCGGGGGCTCCCGGGGCGCCGGGGGTGCCCGGTGGTGCCCACGGTGCCGTGCATCATGCGGAGACCGTGCTGGCCGCACCGCCTGTGGCCGGCCCGGGCGCGTCCTTCCCGCCGCCCGTGCCGGGCGCCCCTGGTGTGCCCGCGGGCGGTCCCGGTGTCCCGGGTGCCCCGCAGCCGGTGCCGCCGGGTGCGCCCGTGCCGGGGCAGTCCGGGGCGTACGGGTATCCGCAGCAGGGGCAGCCGACGGTGGGCCCCGGTTACCAGGCCGTGCTGCGCTACCGGGCGCAGGACGGCTCGGAGCAGCAGCTGATCCGGCGTTCGGCGCCGGGCACGCCGCATCCGGAGTGGCAGATCTTCCACGAGCTGCGGGCGATGAACGTGCCGCCGGGTCAGGTGCTGGAGCTGCACACGGAGTTGGAGTCGTGCGAGCTGCCGGGTGCCTACTGTGCGCGGATGATCCGTGAGCAGTGGCCGCAGGCGCGGATCGCGAGCATCGCGCCGTACGGCACGGACCACGCGAGCCGTCAGCAGGGCATGCGGCAGCTGCTGGCGCACCAGGGCGAGCTGCACCAGGTGGCGGACGGTCCGGCGCGGCCGGCGCCGGTGCGGGCGCCGCTGACGCCGGTGCAGGCGGCGCCGCCGGTTCCGCCGGAGGGTGTCGCGCAGGAGCTGGCTGCGGCGTTCGGGCCGGGGGTCTTCCGGTTCGAGCAGCAGGCGGTGTCGCGGCAGGGTGTGCCGCCGGTGGTGGCGCACACGCTGGTGGTGGCCGGGTTGCCGCTGGACATGGGTCCGTTCTTCTGGGCGCAGGCGCAGCCGGGCCGCCCGGTGCCGACGCTGGCCGAGCTGGCGGCCGAGCGCGGGGTGCAGGCGGCGGCGGACGCGGGCTCGTACCTCGTCATGGGCACCGACTTCGGCAAGGCGATCTGTGTGCAGTACGGGACGGCGAACATCGTGGCCGTGCCGGTGGAGGCGGGGCCGGGCGGTGCGCCGGTGCCGCCGCAGTTCGTGAACACGGGGCTGCCGGAGTTTGCGCGCTGCCTGGCGCTGCTGGGCCGTATGTGGCGCCTGCGGTACGGGCTGAACCAGGAGCAGGCGGGCCGTTGGACCGTCGACTTCCAGGCGCAGCTGGCATCGCTGGACGCGGCGGCGCTGGGTTCGCCGGAGAGCTGGTGGTCGGTGCTGCTGGAGCAGATGTGGGACGGGCTGCTGTAGCGGGCTGCGGCTCGGGGTGAGTGGAAGGCGCCCTCCACGCGTGCGTGGAGGGCGTTTTCCGTTCGCGGAGTGTCGCGTTATGCACCTTTGTGCCCGATCCATCAGGATGTGCGCGAAATCTTCCTGTCGTGCAGGTCCGGTGGAGAGGGGTGTCCGGGTGAGCAGCGCATCGATGCCGCCCCACGGCTTGGCGACGGTTCGGGGCCGCGGCTACCGGCCCGGTCAGGTCGACGCGTACCTGGAGGCGCTGTCACGGGACCGGGACGCCGCGTGGGAGCGTGCGGCGCGGCTGACCGTGCTCGCCAGGGACATGGAGGCGGACGCCGTGCGGTTGCGCGAGGTGGTCTCCCGGCTCGCGCCGCAGTCGTACGAGACGCTCGGGGAGGGCGCGCGGCGCCTGTTCGGGCTGGCGCTCGCCGAGGCGGCGGCCGTCGGGGAGCGTGCGCGGCGTGAGGCGTGGGAGTGCCTCGCACGGGCGGAGGCGTGCGCCGAGGAGGTGCGCAGGGAGGCGCGGGAGGCGGGGGACGCGCTGCGTGCGGAGGCCGACGAGCACGCTCTCGGCCGGCTGCTCGCCGCGCGTGCCGAGGCCGACGGCATCCGCGTCGGCGCCCGGCGGGACGTGCGGCAGGGGCGGACGGCGGCCCTCGGGGCGTTGCGCGAGGTGCGGCAGCGCACCATCGCCCTGCTCGCCGCGCGGTCCCGGGAGCAGGCCGGGCGCCGGGCCGCCGCCGAGCGCGAGGAGGCCGCGCGGGCGGTCGCGCTCGACGCCCGGCACGCCGAGCGGGAGAGCCTGGCCGAGGCCGCGCTGGCGCGGGCCGAGCGGGAGCTGGGGGAGGCCGGGGAGGCCGCGCGCCGCTGCCAGGAGGAGGCGCACGAGCGTGCCGCCGGGATCGTCGCCGACGCGCGCGTGCGTGCGCAGGCCGTGTCGCGGGAGACGGAACGGCTGCTGCGCGCGCACGGTGCGGCCTGGGAGGACGTGCGGACGCACATGGACGAGGTGCGCAGCAGCCTGATCTCGCTGACGGGCCGGGCCGCCCCCGAGTAGCGGCGTCCCGGCCCGGGCAGGCGTCACTTGCGTACCGCCCCCGCGAGGATCCACCCCTCCACCGCCTCGTACTGGCGCCGCTGCTGTTCCGCCTTCGCGCGGCCCGAGACCACCGTGCCGAGCCAGCCGAAGAAGAAGCCGGCGGGGATGGAGACGATGCCGGTGGTGGTGAACGGGAACCAGTTGAAGTCGGCGTGCGGGAAGGCCGCGACCGGGGAGCCGGAGACGAGCCGGGTGCCCGGCATGAGCAGCAGTACGGTCAGCGAGCCCCCGATGAGCGTGCTCAGCAGCCCGCAGCGGGTGTAGCGGCGCCAGAAGAGGCCGTAGACGAGGGCCGGTGCGAGGGCGGAGGCGCCCAGGCAGAAGGAGAGCGTCACCAGGGGCTGCAGGCTGTGGTGCTGGACCATGGTGGCCAGCAGGATGGTCGGGGCGCCCGTGGCGAGCGCCGCGAGGCGGGCCAGGGTCATCTCGCGCTGGGCCGGCATCTCCCGCACGCGGGCCGCGAAGACGTCGTGGGCGAGGGAGTTGGCGCAGGCCAGGATCATGCCGGCCACCGATGCGAGCAGGGTCAGGAAGATCGCGGTGGTGACCAGGGTGAACAGGAAGGTCTCCGCCGTCGAGACGTCGGCGCCGAACACCGCCCGCGAGCCCAGCAGGTACGCGGTGTTGCCCTGCGGGTCGGCCGCGGAGATCACCCCGCGTCCGACCAGCGCCGTGGCACCGAAGCCCACCACGGTGATGACCGGCACGAACAGGGCGACGATCGACACGGCCCAGGACATCGAGCGGCGCACCTGGCGGGCGCTTGAGGCCGTGTACATGCGCATGGTGATGTGCGGCAGGCAGGCGCCGCCGAGGACGACGGTCAGTTCCGAGGCGATCATGTCGACGCGGGACCCGGCACCGGTGCCGAACTCCAGCCCGGAGCGCAGGAAGGCCGGCCCGGCGCCGCTCTGCCGTGACGCCGCGGTGAACAGGGCGCCCGGGTCCCAGTCGAAGCGGCGCAGGATCAGCAGGGCGACGAGGGCGCCCGAGCCGAACAGCATCACGATCTTCAGTATCTGGATGAGCGCGGTGCCCTTCATGCCGCCGATCGCCGCGTAGGCGATCATCAGGGTGCCGAGCCCCACGACGCACCCGGTCTTCAGGGACTCGTTGGTGAAGCCCAGGATGAACGCCATGAGCTGTCCGGTCCCGGCCAGCTGGACCAGCATCAGCGGCAGCAGGGCGGCGATGGTCACCGCGCACGTCGTCATCCGCACGCTGCGGCCCGGCAGCCGCCGGGCCAGCGCGTCGCCCATGGTGAACCGGCCGGCGTTGCGCAGGGGTTCGGCCAGCAGGAACATCAGCAGCATCAGCGACAGTGCCGTACTGAGGGCGAGGACGACGCCGTCGTAGCCGCACAGGGCTATGACGCCGCCGGTGCCGAGGACGGTGGCCGCGGAGATGTAGTCACCGGCGATGGCGAGGCCGTTGCGCAGCGGCGACAGGGAGCCGTAGCCGGTGTAGAACTCGTCGAGGTCGTCGCGGTCGGGTCCGGCCATGACGCACAGCAGCAGGATCACCGTGGCGACGGTGGAGAAGGCGACCAGGGCCATGGCCTGGGCGGAGTCGCTGAAACCCGTGAAGCCCGGGACGGCGGGGGTGCCGGCGGCGGATGTCATCGCGTCGCTCCTCGTCGGGCGTCCAGTTCGGCCTCCTTGCGGATGCGGTCCGCGAGCGGGTCGACGTGCCGGCGGGCGGTGTGTTCGTACAGGGCGATCGCGAGCCAGGTGACGGGGAGTTGGAGGAGGGCGAGCAGGAGGCCGGCGGGGATGCCGTCGGCGACCGTGCTCGTCATGACGCCGGGCGCGCACGCGGACAGGATCAGGAAGAGCGTGAAGTAGCCCAGCGCGGTGAGGGTGGCGGTGCGCCGCTGCCAGCGGTAGGCGCTGCGCAGCACGCGCAGGTCGCTGTGGCGGCCCATGGGTTCGCGGGACGGCCGGTGGGGCGGGCGGGGCTGTTCGGGCGGGGCGGGCTGCCAGGGGTAGGTGTGTGACGGGTACGACGCGTGCGGCGGGTACGACGCGTGCGACGGGTACGACGAGTGCGACGGGTACGACGAGTGCGACGGGTACGAGGGGTGCGGCGGGTCGTAGGACATCCCGGGCTCCTTGCGCGGTTCGGGTCCGTGGCGGCGGACCGCAGGGAGGTGGGGGGCGAGCGGAGCCACGCACGCTACTCGTGGGGCGCGCACCGCGCGGCGTTTTCACCAAACTGGCCGGTCGGTATGCGCTTGCTGCCCGAAACCGAGGCCCACGCCGGGGTGTTACCCCCGTTAACCAGCGGTTCACGGGGCCGCGCGCGGAGGCGCCGGCCCGCCGGAGCCCGCGGAAGCGCTTGCCCTCCGGCGTGCCGGCCGCCGGTACGGTCCGGACTTGCCCCTGACGTCGCGTCAGGGTGGAGAGTTGCCGCATCGGTGGGTGGAGACGGCCCCGATTCCGGCTCCACCCGGCGGTGGAGAACCCCTAGGGGTACCTCCTTACTACGGCTCGGGGAGGGTTCGTCCCGGCGGAGGACGAGCCGGGCCGGGGGTTGTCCTTAACCTGGCTTTACGCCGCCGGGCGCGGCCGGCCACCGGGTGGCAAGCCGCAGGGGGGCGGCCGGCCGCACCGGCCGGGGTGGGGTTTTCCCCCCGGAAAGAGGGGGCCTCGCACCAGCGCGGGGCGACCCCGCCGGCCGCGAGACTCGACGACGTGACAAGGACGGCGCCCGGACACACCGGAGCGCCGGCCGCACACCTTCCGACCGACATAGGAGACGTACCGTGACATCGGCTGTGACCATTCCCAGGCACGGGGGCACTGGAGGGCGTACGGCCGTTGCCGCGCGGGCGCGGCAGGTCGTGAAGGCGTACGGGTCCGGTGAGACCCGGGTCGTCGCCCTCGACCACGTCGACGTGGACATCGCCCGCGGCCAGTTCACCGCGATCATGGGCCCCTCGGGGTCCGGCAAGTCCACCCTGATGCACTGCCTCGCCGGTCTCGACACCGTGACGAGCGGTCAGATCTTCCTGGACGAGACCGAGATCACCGGCCTGAAGGACAAGAAGCTCACCCAGCTGCGCCGGGACCGGATCGGCTTCATCTTCCAGGCGTTCAACCTGCTGCCGACGCTGAACGCGATCGAGAACATCACGCTTCCCATGGACATCGCCGGCCGCAAGCCGGACCGGGCCTGGCTCGACAGGGTGGTGGAGACCGTCGGACTCGCCGGCCGCCTCAAGCACCGGCCGACCCAGCTCTCCGGCGGTCAGCAGCAGCGCGTCGCCGTCGCCCGCGCCCTCGCCGCCCGCCCGGAGATCATCTTCGGGGACGAGCCGACCGGAAACCTCGACTCCCGCGCGGGAGCGGAGGTCCTGGGCTTCCTGCGCCGCTCGGTGGACGAACTCGGCCAGACCATCGTGATGGTCACGCACGACCCCGTCGCCGCCTCCTACGCCGACCGCGTGCTCTACCTCGCCGACGGCCGCATCGTCGACGAGATGCGCCAGCCGACCGCCGAGCAGGTCCTGGACCGCATGAAGGACTTCGACGCCCGGGGGCGTACGTCATGACCGTCCTGAAGACCTCGATGCGCAACTTCTTCGCGCACAAGGGCCGCATGGCGCTGTCGGCCGTCGCGGTGCTGCTGTCGGTCGCCTTCGTCTGCGGGACGCTCGTCTTCACCGACACGATGAACACGACCTTCGACAACCTCTTCCAGGCAACGGCGTCGGACGTGCAGGTCAGCGCCAAGGAGGCCTCCGACACCGGCGAGACCACCTCGCGCACCGGCAGGCCGCCGGTGATGCCGGCCTCCGTGGTCGGCGAGGTGCGGGGGGCCGAGGGCGTCCAAAAGGCCGAGGGGACCGTGTTCTCCACCTCGGCGACCGTGGTCGACCACGACCTCGACAAGCTCTCGCCCAGCAGCGGCGCCCCGACCATCGTCGGCAGCTGGAACGGCAACGACGCCCGCACCATGAAGATCACCTCCGGTACGGCCCCCAAGGGCCCCGGCCAGGTCATGGTGGACGCGGACACCGTCGACAAGCACCACCTGGAGATCGGTGACGAGATCGGCATCATCACCGTCGTCGGCACGCACCACGCGCGCGTGTCCGGCGTCGCCACCTTCACCGTCACCAACCCCGGCGCGGCGATCTTCTACCTGGACACGAAGACCGCCCAGCAGACCCTGATCGGCCGGACCGGCGTGTACACCAACGTCAACGTCACCGCCGCCAAGGGCGTCACCGACGCACGGCTGAAGCGGAACGTGATCGCCGCACTCGGCCACGGCTACAAGGTGCAGACGGCCAAGGAGGTCGCCGCCGCCAACCAGAAGCAGCTCCAGAGCATGCTGAACGTGATGAAGTACGCGATGCTCGGCTTCGCCGGGATCGCCTTCCTGGTCGGCATCTTCCTGATCATCAACACCTTCTCCATGCTGGTCGCCCAGCGCACCCGCGAGATCGGCCTCATGCGGGCCATCGGCTCCTCCCGCAAGCAGGTCAACCGCTCGGTGCTGGTGGAGGCCCTGCTGCTCGGCGTGATCGGCAGTGTGCTCGGCGTCGGCGCGGGCGTCGGCATCGCCGTCGGCCTGATGAAGCTCATGGGCACCATGGGCATGCACCTGTCCACCGACGACCTGACCGTCGCCTGGACCACCCCGGCCCTCGGCCTGCTCCTCGGTGTCGTCGTCACCGTCCTGGCGGCCTACCTGCCCGCCCGGCGCGCCGGCAAGGTCTCCCCGATGGCCGCGCTGCGCGACGCGCACGCCCCGGCCGACGCCAGGGCCGGTGTCGTACGGGCCCTGATCGGCCTGGTCCTCACCGGCGGCGGTGTCGCGAGCCTGTTCGTCGCCGCGAACGCCGACGAGGCCAAGGCGGGCTCCGGCTGGCTGGGCCTCGGCGTGGTGCTCACCCTCGTCGGCTTCGTCGTCATCGGCCCGCTGCTCGCCGGCGGCCTGGTCCGGGTCCTCGGCCTGGCCATGCTGCGGATCTTCGGCCCGGTCGGGCGGATGGCCGAGCGCAACGCCCTGCGCAACCCGCGCCGCACCGGCGCCACCGGCGCCGCCCTGATGATCGGCCTGGCCCTGGTGGCCTGCCTGTCCGTGGTGGGCTCCTCGATGGTGGCCTCCGCCACCGACGAGCTGGACAAGACCGTGGGCACGGACTTCATCGTCCAGAGCGATGTCGAGGGAGGGGTCATCAAGCCGCAGGCCGTGCGTGCCGTCAAGAACACGCCGGGCCTGGAACGGGTCACCGAGTACAAGCTCCTGGACGCCACCCTGACCACCCCGGACGGCAAGGTCTCCGAGAAGGAGGAGATCAACGCGGCCGATCCGACCTACGCGCAGGACGTGCGCACCAAGACGGTCGCCGGCAACCTCGCCGACGCCTACCGGCCCGACTCGATGTCCGTCTTCGAGGGCTACGCCGACAAGCACGGCATCACGCTCGGCTCGACGGTCTCCGTCCACTTCAAGGGCGGCTCGACGGCGAAGCTGACCGTCCGCGCGATCACCAGCGACGAGGCCGTCGTCGACAAGGGCGCCATGTACGCGTCCATCTCCACGGTCGCCAAGTACGTGCCCGCCAAGAACATGCCTCTGGACCTGCTGGTGTTCGCCACCGCCGAGCACGGACAGCAGGACGCGGCCTACAAGGCGCTGAAGACGGCCCTGCACAAGGACCCGAGCGTGACGGTGCGCGACCAGACCGACTACAAGAAGGCACTCAAGGACCAGATCGGCCAGCTGCTCAACATGATCTACGGACTGCTGGCGCTCGCGATCATCGTCGCGGTCCTCGGTGTGGTGAACACCCTGGCGCTGTCCGTGGTCGAGCGGACCCGGGAGATCGGCCTCATGCGGGCCATCGGCCTCTCCCGCCGCCAGCTGCGCCGCATGATCCGCCTGGAGTCCGTCGTGATCGCCGTCTTCGGCGCGCTGCTCGGCCTCGGCCTGGGCATGGGCTGGGGCGCCACCGCCCAGAAGCTCCTCGCGCTGGAGGGCCTGAAGGTCCTGGACATCCCCTGGCCGACGATCACCGCGGTCTTCGTCGGCTCGGCCTTCGTCGGCCTGTTCGCCGCGCTGGTCCCGGCGTTCCGGGCGGGCCGGATGAACGTGCTGAACGCCATCGCGACGGACTGACGACGGGCCGGCGGCGCGCGTCCGCCGGCGTCACGACCACCGCACACGGGGGTTGCGGGGGAACACCCGGTGCCGGGGAGTCTTCGAGGACTCCCCGGCACCGGGTGCTTCGCGGCACCGGGCCACCGGAGGACGGGGGCGTCCACGGCCGCCCCGGCGGGGGTTGTCCACAGCCCCGGCGCGGACGTCGGCCGCGTCGTAGGCTGGACATCCCCGGCCGCCCCCCCGCACCGGGTTGCTTGCGCTGCCCACCCCTGGACGGAAATAGCCCACATGAGCCTGCACGGTCTGCTCGACGCCGTCGTCAAGGACCCCGCCCTCGCCGAAGCGGTCAAGGCGGCCGCGGACGGCAACCGCATGCACGTCGACCTCGTCGGCCCCCCGGCGGCCCGCCCCTTCGCGATCGCCGCCCTCGCCCGCGAGGCCGGCCGCCCGGTCCTCGCGGTGACCGCCACCGGCCGGGAGGCCGAGGACCTGGCCGCGGCCCTGCGCTCCCTGCTGCCCGAAGAGGGCGTCGTGGAGTACCCCTCCTGGGAGACCCTCCCGCACGAGCGGCTCAGCCCGCGCAGCGACACCGTCGGCCGCCGCCTCGCCGTACTGCGCCGGCTGGCCCACCCCAGCCAGGACGACCCCGAGACCGGCCCGGTCTCCGTCGTCGTCGCACCCGTGCGCTCCGTGCTCCAGCCACAGGTCAAGGGCCTCGGCGACCTGGAACCGGTGGCCTTGAGGACCGGCCGGACCGCCGACCTGAACGATGTCGTGGAGGCCCTCGCGGCCGCCGCCTACGCGCGCGTGGAGCTGGTCGAGAAGCGCGGCGAGTTCGCCGTGCGCGGCGGCATCCTCGACGTGTTCCCGCCCACCGAGGAACACCCCCTGCGCATCGAGTTCTGGGGCGACGACGTCGAGGAGATCCGCTACTTCAAGGTCGCCGACCAGCGCTCCCTGGAGGTCGCCGAACACGGCCTGTGGGCCCCGCCCTGCCGCGAACTGCTGCTGACGGACGACGTACGCGCACGCGCCCGCGCCCTCGCCGAACAGCACCCGGAGCTCGGCGAACTCCTCGGCAAGATCGCCGAGGGCATCGCGGTGGAGGGCATGGAGTCCCTCGCCCCCGTCCTGGTGGACGACATGGAACTGCTGCTCGACGTGCTGCCCAAGGGCGCCATGGCCGTCGTCTGCGACCCCGAGCGGGTCCGCACCCGCGCCGCGGACCTCGTGGCCACCTCGCAGGAGTTCCTGCAGGCCTCGTGGGCGGCCACCGCGGGCGGCGGCGAGGCCCCCATCGACGTCGGCGCGGCCTCCCTGTGGTCCATCGCCGACGTCCGCGACCGCGCGCGCGAGCTGGACATGATGTGGTGGTCGGTGTCGCCGTTCGCCGCGGACCTGGAGCTGGACGCGGACACCCTCAAGCTCGGCATGCACGCCACCGAGACCTACCGCGGCGACACCGCCCGCGCCCTCGCCGACACCAAGGGCTGGCTCGCCGAGGGCTGGCGCACCGTCTACGTCACCGAGGGCCACGGCCCGGCCGCCCGCACCGTCGAGGTGCTCGGCGGCGAGGGCATCGCCGCCCGCCTCGACGCCCACCTCGGCGAGCTGACCCCCTCCCTGGTGCACGTCTCCTGCGGCTGCATCGACTACGGCTTCGTTGACCCCGCCCTGAAGCTGGCCGTCCTCACCGAGACCGACCTCACCGGGCAGAAGGCCGCCGGCCGCGACGGCACCCGCATGCCGGCCCGCCGCCGCAAGACCATCGACCCGCTCACCCTGGAGCCGGGCGACCACATCGTCCACGAACAGCACGGCGTCGGCCGCTACATCGAGATGGTGCAGCGCACCGTCCAGGGCGCCACCCGCGAGTATCTCGTCGTCGAGTACGCGCCCGCCAAGCGCGGCCAGCCCGGCGACCGCCTGTACATCCCCACCGACCAGCTGGAGCAGATCACCAAGTACGTCGGCGGCGAGGCGCCCACCCTGCACCGCCTCGGCGGAGCCGACTGGACGAAGACCAAGGCGCGCGCCAAGAAGGCCGTCAAGGAGATCGCCGCCGACCTGATCAAGCTGTACTCGGCCCGCATGGCCGCCCCCGGCCACGCCTTCGGCGGCGACACGCCCTGGCAGCGCGAGCTGGAGGACGCCTTCCCGTACGCCGAGACCCCCGACCAGCTCACCACCATCGCCGAGGTCAAGGAGGACATGGAGAAGTCGGTCCCCATGGACCGCCTGATCTGCGGCGACGTCGGCTACGGCAAGACCGAGATCGCGGTGCGCGCCGCCTTCAAGGCCGTACAGGACGGCAAGCAGGTCGCCGTGCTCGTCCCCACGACCCTGCTGGTGCAGCAGCACTTCGGCACGTTCTCCGAGCGGTACGCGCAGTTCCCGGTGAGCGTCAAGGCACTCTCCCGCTTCCAGACCGACACCGAGGCCAAGGCCGTCCTGCAGGGGCTGAAGGAGGGCGCGGTGGACGTCGTCATCGGCACCCACCGGCTGTTCTCCTCCGAGACGAAGTTCAAGGACCTCGGCCTCGTCATCGTCGACGAGGAGCAGCGCTTCGGCGTCGAGCACAAGGAGCAGCTGAAGAAGCTCCGCGCCAACGTGGACGTGCTGACGATGTCCGCGACCCCGATCCCGCGCACCCTGGAGATGGCGGTCACCGGCATCCGCGAGATGTCCACCATCACCACGCCGCCGGAGGAGCGGCATCCCGTCCTCACCTTCGTCGGGCCGTACGAGGAGAAGCAGATCGGCGCCGCCGTCCGCCGCGAACTGCTGCGCGAGGGCCAGGTCTTCTACATCCACAACCGGGTCGAGTCCATCGACCGCGCGGCGGCGAGACTGCGCGAGATCGTCCCCGAGGCACGCATCGCCACCGCCCACGGCCAGATGTCGGAGACGGCCCTGGAGCAGGTCGTCGTCGACTTCTGGGAGAAGAAGTTCGACGTCCTGGTGTCCACCACGATCGTCGAGTCCGGCATCGACATCTCCAACGCCAACACGCTGATCGTGGAGCGCGGCGACAACTTCGGCCTGTCCCAGCTGCACCAGCTGCGCGGCCGGGTCGGCCGGGGACGGGAGCGGGGCTACGCCTACTTCCTGTACCCGCCGGAGAAGCCGCTGACCGAGACCGCGCACGAGCGCCTCGCCACCATCGCCCAGCACACCGAGATGGGCGCGGGCATGTACGTCGCCATGAAGGACCTGGAGATCCGCGGCGCCGGAAACCTGCTCGGCGGCGAGCAGTCCGGGCACATCGCGGGCGTCGGCTTCGACCTGTACGTCCGCATGGTCGGCGAGGCCGTCGCCGACTACCGGCGGCAGCTGGAGACAGGGGGGCCTTCGGCGGGAGGAGTGGAGGAGCAGCCGCTCGAGGTCAAGATCGAGCTGCCCGTCGACGCGCACGTCCCGCACGACTACGCGCCCGGCGAGCGCCTGCGCCTGCAGGCGTACCGCGCCATCGCCTCCGCCAACTCGGAGGAGGACATCAAGGCCGTCCGCGAGGAACTCACCGACCGCTACGGCAAGCTGCCCGAGCCGGTGGAGAACCTGCTGCTCGTGGCCGGGCTGCGGATGCTCGCGCGCGCGTGCGGCGTCGGCGAGATCGTGTTGCAGGGCACCAACATCCGCTTCGCGCCCGTGGAGCTGCGCGAGTCGCAGGAGCTGCGCCTGAAGCGGCTGTACCCGGGCACGGTCATCAAGCCCTCCGTGCACCAGGTCCTGGTGCCCCGCCCGAAGACCGCGAAGGTCGGCGGCAAGCCGCTGGTCGGCCGTGAACTGCTCGGCTGGGTGGGCGAGTTCCTGGCCTCGGTCCTCGGGTCGTAGGGGCCGGGGTTCGTAGTCCCTGGGGTTCGTGGGCTCTCTGCGGTTCGTAGGGCCCGGGGTTCGTGGGCTCTCTGCGGTTCGTAGGGCCCGGGGTTCGTGGGCTCTCTGCGGTTCGTAGGGCCCGGGGTTCGTGGCTTCCGCGGCTCGTAGGCCCCAGGGCTCGTGGGTTCTGGGGCCTGGGGGCGTAGGTCCTGCGGTCGCGGGGCCTCGGGCCGTGGCGGAAGTCCCCTCGCACACGCCGCCCGCCGGAAACGGAGGAGCGGCTACCGTGGGAGGGGGCGGAGCGATCCGTCCTGGGCCGAGTGTGGACCGGATCGGGTGAGGGGGGCGCACCGTGCGGCGTCTGAGGGGTGGGGCGGCCACGGCCGTGGCCGTGCTGGTCGCGGTGGCCGGCTGCAAGGCCGAGCACACCAAGGGGGCCTCCGGGCCCGAGGAGACCGGCGGCGGGGGACCGGCGCTGACCGCCGTCGGCTCACTGACCGTCAAGGGCCGTGCCCCGAAGACCGGTTACTCCCGCGACCGGTTCGGCACCGCCTGGGCGGACACCGACTCGAACTCCTGCGATACCCGCGACGACATACTCAAACGGGACCTGGAGGAGGTGAGGTACACCGGCGGCACCTGCAGGGTCTCCTACGGCCGGCTCGACCCGGACCCGTACTCCGGCAAGGTCGTCGTCTACCGGCGCGGCCGCAGCCAGGTCGACATCGACCATGTCGTCGCCCTCTCCGACGCCTGGCAGAAGGGCGCCAAGTACTGGGAGCCCGGCAAGCGCATAGCGCTGGCCAACGACCCCCTCAACCTCATCGCGGTGGACGCGGGCACCAACCGCGGCAAGGGAGACGGCGACGCGGCCACCTGGCTGCCGCCCGCCAAGGGCTACCGCTGCACCTACGTCGCCGCGCAGGTCGCGGTCAAGAAGAAGTACGGCCTGTGGGTCACCGCCGCCGAGAAGGCCGCCATGAAGAAGGTCCTCGCCGGCTGCCCCGGCCAGAAGCTCCCCTCGGGCGGCAACCCGACCGAGGCTCCGGGGCGGTTCCGGGCCCGCTGAGAAGCACTACCGTGTCCGGCATGGACGTCAAGGTGAGCAGCCTCGCCGAGCGGCCCGAACGGCTGCAGGCGGTACTGGACATGGCCGACACATGGCCCGAGTTCGTGACCAACGACCCCGTGGGCAACGCCCATTACGGCCGCATCCCCACCGAACTGCCCGAATACGCGCTCTTCGCCGAGGACGAGCGCGGCGAGGTCGTCGCCCACGCCTACAGCGTGCCCTTCGCCCTCGACGCCGACGGCCGGCGCGCCCTGCCCGCGCGCGGCTGGGACCAGGTCCTGCTCTGGGCCTTCGCCGACCTGCGCCACGGCACCCGCCCGGACACGGTGAGCGCCATCTCCGTCACCATCGCCCCGCACGCCCAGGGCCACGGCCTCTCCGCCGTCCTGCTGTCGGCGATGCGCGCCAACGCCCGCGCCCGCGGCTTCCGCGAGGTCGTCGCCCCCGTCCGCCCCAACGCCAAGCACCGCGAACCGCACACCCCGATCGCCGAGTACGCCCACCGGGTCCGCCCCGACGGCCTGCCCGCCGACCCGTGGCTGCGCGTGCACGCCCGGGCGGGCGCCCGCATCGACTCCATCGCCACGGCCTCCATGACCGTCGGGGCCTCGCTGGAGGAGTGGCGCCGCTGGACGGGACTGCCCTTCGACACCGCCGGCGACGTCGAGGTGCCCGGTGCGCTGGTCCCGGTCCGCTGCGAACCGGAACGCGGGTACGCCGTCTACGTCGAGCCCAACGTGTGGATGCGCCACCCGCTGTGACCCGGGGACGGCCCCGTACGGCGTCGGCGGGCGAAGCCCCGTTCCGTGGATCAGGGGCCCCGCCCGCCGTGCTCGTCCCGCGGCCTACTTGGCCTTGAGGGACTGCAGGACCTGGCCGGTCAGCTTCTTCGCGGTCGCGGCGCCGTCGTCGCTGCCGGCCGTGGACAGCACGGTGACCACGGAGTTGCCGGAGCGGGCCGCGACGAGCGTGGTGCCGCTCTCCCAGGCGCCGCTCGTCAGCGTCAGCGTGTACGCCTCGTCACCGAGACCGGTCGTGGACCGGCCGGTGACCTTCACCTTGGCGTGCGCGTCCGTGTCGGTGAACGTCGCGCACTCGGCGGCGACGGTCTGCAGCTGCTTCATCACCGTCTTCGCGGTGGTGCCCTGGAACTGGTCGATCTCCTGCGCCAGTTCCTCGGTCTTGTCCTTGTTCACGTAGTCGTCCTGCGCGAACGACACGCCTCCCTCGTAACCGGTCACCTGGATCCAGGCCGTGCCCTCCAGCTTGGTGCAGTCCGGCTTGGCGGTCTTCCGGCTGGAGACGGCGAGGAACTCGCCCCCGCTGTCCGAGGCGCCGTCGGCCTCGATCGTGAATCCGGACGGGAAGGCCGACGCGGGTGCCAGCGCCTTCTTCAGCTGCGTACCGGTGAGCAGACCGGCGTTGGGGTCCTTCGCCTTGTCCGACTTGACGCTCGCGCCGCTGCCGGCGTCGGAGGAGGAACCGGAGGAGCAGGCGGACAGGGCCAGGGGGAGTGCCGCGACGGCGAGCGCGGTGACGACACGGGTCGTGAGACGCATGAAAGGTCCTTCAGGGTGTTACGGGGGACGGGGAAGTGTTTCAGAGAGGTGCGACGAGCGGTCGGCCGGGTGGCGCCCGGTACCGGGCGGGGCGCCACCCGGCCGCTCCCCGGCGGGGAGCTCCTGACGTGGGAGTCCTTGGCGCGGGAGCCCTTGACGTGGGGTGGGTTCCCGGCGCGCGGCGCGCCCCTGACGGGGGATGCGGTCAGGCCTTCTTCCAGTCGCCGCAGCCGGTCGTCTTGAAGTAGGCGTCCGACGGGCTGATGGTGACGACGGCGCTGCCCTTGACGTTGTTGTTGGCGATGATCGAGTTCAGTCCCTGCCCGGCGTCCTTGGTGCGCTCCCAGTAGCAGGAGTCGTCGGAGTTCCCGGTGGACCGGTACGTGCCCGGCGCGATGTCCGTGCCGACCTTGAACATGCCGCCGTCGCCGTCCATCGAGGAGGCGCGAGTGCCCTTCGCCTTCGGGTCGACGGCCTCCCAGTCCTCGCAGCCGGTGGACTTGAACAGCTTGTCCGTGGCCTTGATGGTCACGTAACTCGTGCCGGTGACGTTGTCGTTGGCCAGCAGCGAGTCCATCTCGCCCTTGGCGTCCTTGGCGCGCTCCCAGTAGCACAGGCCGTCGGTGTTGCCGGTCGTGCGGTACGTGCCCGGCTTCACGTCGGAGCCGACCTGGTACTCGCCGTCGCCGGCGAAGGCGGCCTCCTTCTCGTCGGCCGACTTCGCGCCCCCCGAGTCCTTCTTGGCGGAGTTGTGCTCGGCGGAGGCCGAAGAGCCCTTGCCGCTGCCGGAACCGGCGTCCTTGCCGTCGCTGCCGGCGTTCGCGGACACCGCTCCGATGACGGCGATTCCCACGACGGCGCCCAGCGCGATCTTGCCCTTCATGCCCATGGCGAATCCCTCCCAACGCGGCGGCCAGCCCCCTCCGGTGGCCGCTCGTTCGCTGGGTCAATAAGAACAGAGCTTGTGAACCGAGTCAACATTGTTCACAGGTGTGAGTGTGTACACGCCGTGAAGTCGGGGATCTTGCGTGCGTCGGTATGCTCAATGCACACACGGACGAGGGGAGCGGGGCCGGTGCAGGACAACGCGACAGAAGTGACCGCCGCCGGTATCGCCCGGCTCGCCGGAGTGGGCCGGGCCGCCGTCAGCAACTGGCGTCGCCGGCACGCCGACTTCCCCAAGCCGGTCGGCGGCACCGAGACCAGTCCCGCCTTCGCGCTCACCGAGGTCGAGGCCTGGCTCCGCAAGCAGGGCAAACTCGCCGAGGTACCGCTGCGCGAACGCGTCTGGCAGCAGCTCGCCGGCCACCCCGAGGGACCGCTCACGGCCCTGGTGCACACCGGCTGCGTGCTGCTGCTGATCCATGAGCGCCCCACCGTCTGGCTCGACGTGAGCGCCGGCTCCGACGAGCGGCTGGCCGCGATGCTGCCCGGCGCGCTGGAGCAGGTCCTGGCGCCGCGCTTCGGTGCCGCGGCCGGCCTGGCGAACCCGGGTGTGAAGGCGGTGGCTTCCGACCCGGCTGTGAATACATCGACGGGGCAGCGCTCTGTGAACGCCCCAACAGCCGTTCACACTCCATCCGCCGCTCACGACGACCCCGGCGCGCCGCCCGCTCACAGCACGCCGACCCCGACCGGCCACAGCGCCTCCGCCGGCCCCGCCGCCTCCGCCCTGCGCACCCCCTCCGGCCCCCAGCTCCTCCCCTCCGCCCCTCTCCTGCGCGGCGCCGCCGAGCTGGCCGCCGAAGTGGGGGCCCGGCAGGCCTACGAGTTCCTGCTGGGCCGGCACCTGGACGCCAACCCCCGGCAGTACACGCTCACCCCGGCCGAACTCGCCCGGCTCATGGCCGACCTCGCCGGCCCCGCCCGCAGCGTCCTGGACCCCGCCTGCGGCACCGGCGCCCTGCTGCGCGCCGTCGACGCCCGCCCCGGCCAGGAGCTGTACGCGCAGGACGGCGCGCCCCACCTCGCCGCGCTCACCGCGCTGCGGCTGGCGCTGCACTCCCGGGCCGCCGTGCGCGGCGCCGCCGGCGACACCCTGCGCGCGGACGCCTACCCGGAACTGCGGGCGGACGCGGTGCTGTGCCACCCGCCGTTCAACGAGCGCAACTGGGGCCACGACGAACTCGCCTACGACCCCCGCTGGGAGTACGGCTTCCCGGCACGCACCGAGTCCGAGCTGGCCTGGGTGCAGCACGCACTGGCCCGGCTGGCCGACGGCGGCACCGCCGTCCTGCTGATGCCGCCGGCCGCCGCCTCCCGCCGTTCCGGGCGCCGGATCCGCGCCGACCTGCTGCGCCGGGGCGCGCTCCGGGCGGTGGTCGCGCTGCCGGTCGGGGCGGCGCCGCCGTACAACATCCCGCTGCACGTGTGGGTGCTGCGCCGGCCCGACCGGACACCGGCCGCGCCCGAGGTGCTCCTCGTGGACACCGGGAGGTTCGCCGGAGAGGGCCGGGGCGGCCCGGACTGGGAGGCGGTGCGCGAGGCGGTGCTGGACGCCTGGCGCGGCTTCGCGCGCGGGGGGCGGCTGGAGGAGCGGCCGGGACTCGCCCGTTCCGTGCCGGTCATCGAACTCCTCGACGACGACGTGGACCTGGCCCCGGCCCGCCACCTGCCGCCGCCGGCGGTCGCCGACGGGGCGGAGCAGCTCACGGCGGTGCGCGACCGCCTCGGTGCGACCCTGCGCCTGACCGCCGACCTCACACCGCCCCCCGCCGACCCGGCACCGCCCGCCCGCTGGCCGCTCACCACCGTCGGCGAACTCGCGCGCGGCGGCGCCCTGGTGCTGCGCACCGGCGGAAACGGCGGCCACGCGCGCGTGCCGGTCCTCACCGACCACGACGTCCTCGCCGCGACGGCCCCCTCGGGCACGCTCCCGGAGAGCGAGGAGGAGGCCGTGCTGACCGAGCCGGGCGACGTCGTCGTACCGGTGCTGGGCGGTGGTTCGGTGACGCGCGTGATCGACGACGTGACAGCGGGCGCCGCCCTGGGGCGCAGCCTCGTGCTCCTGCGCCCCGACCGCACGGCGCTCGACCCGTGGTTCCTCGCCGGGTTCCTGCGCGGCACCGCCAACAACCGGCAGGCCAGCAGCTACGCCTCCACCGCGACCCGACTGGACGTGCGCCGTCTGCAGTTGCCCCGGCTTCCGCTGGACGAGCAGCGGCGCTACGGCGCCCGCTTCCGCGCCCTCGACGAGTTCGAGCGGGCGCTGCGCCTGGCGAGCCGGCTGGGGGAGCAGCTCGTGCGCGGGATGTACGACGGCCTGACGGACGGGACGGTGGCGCCGGACTGAGCCGGAAGGGGGGATGCCGGGGGCTCCCGGTGTGACGCCGGTTACCCGCGCGGCCGGATGAAGTGATCAGTACGACAACGGTTCGGTGCAACCCGGGACCGCTTGTCCGTGTCGGCCTATACGCTCGAACTCCGACATCGAACCCGTCGCTCGCACGTCCGTCCCATCGGCATCACCCGGTCCAGGAGCAGTCATGTACGGCCACGGCGCGCCGCCGCCCACCCGCAGCGCGAGTACCGTCATCACCCTGCGCGTGCTGTTCGCCGCCGCCGGCTTCCTCTCGTGCGGCCTGCTCGCGTGCCTGCCCCTGTTCCGGGTGGCCTTCCTGCGCGGCCGGTGGTTCAACTGGACGGCGGCCTGGATGAGCCTGCCGATGGCCATCGTGTGCTTCGCCGTGGTCGGCTCGGTGAAGGAGAGCGACCACCGGGGCGATGTGGCCCTCGCGCTGGTCCTGCTGCTGGGCGCCCTCGCCAGCGCGTACTACCTGACCGTGGACATACGGCTGCACAACGGGCATCGGGCTTATGCCGGTTACGCGCCCCCCGGGGCGTCGACGGTGCCGAGCGGCGCGTACGGCTATCCGCAGACCCCGCCGCCGTACGCGGTGACGCAGCCCGCGCCGCAGCCGTACATACCCCGGCCGCCGGCGCATCAGACGCCGGTGCCCGGCACGCCCGGTGCGCAGGGCCCCGTGCCGCCCCACCCCCACGGCCCCCTGCCGCCCCAGCAGCCGCAGCGTCCCGCGCCCGCCCGCATCGACCAGGTGCGCGCCGAGCTCGACGAGCTCAGCGACTACCTGCGCCGGCAGGACGGCGGCCACGAGGGCGGCAGGTGACCGTGGCGACAGGACGTGTCGTCGGCGGCCGGTACGAACTGTCCACGCTCATCGGGCAGGGCGGCATGGGCCAGGTCTGGACGGCGTACGACCAGCGGCTCGACAGGCGCGTGGCGGTGAAGCTGCTGCGCCCCGACAAGGTGGCGGGCCAGGAGGCCGACGAGCTGCGCCGCCGCTTCATGCGCGAGTGCCGGGTGACCGCGCAGGTGGACCACCCCGGCCTGGTCACCGTGCACGACGCGGGCAGCGAGGGCGAGGAACTGTTCCTCGTCATGCAGTACGTCGACGGCGCCGACCTCTCCGACCACCTCGCCGAGCACGACCCGTACCCGTGGCAGTGGGCGGTCGCGGTGGCCGCGCAGCTGTGCGCCGTGCTGAGCGCCGTGCACGCCGTGCCGATCGTCCACCGCGACCTGAAGCCGCGCAACGTGATGGTCAAGCAGGACGGCACGGTCACCGTCCTCGACCTGGGCGTGGCATCGGTCATGGACACCGACACCACCCGCCTCACCCACACCGGCTCGCCGATCGGCTCGCCCGCCTACATGGCGCCCGAGCAGGCGATGGGCGGTGCGGTCGGCCCGTACACCGACCTGTACGCGCTGGGCGTGCTGATGCACGAACTGCTCAGCGGTGACGTGCCGTTCGCCGGGTCCACGGCGCTCGGCGTGCTGCACCGGCACCTGTACGAGCCGCCGCTGCCCGTGCGCCGGATCCGTCCCGAGGTCCCCGAGGCCCTGGAGGCCCTCGTCCTGCGGCTGCTCGCCAAGGACCCGCAGCACCGGCCGGCGTCCGCGCAGGAGGTGTACGAGGACCTGGCGCAGCTCCTGCCCGCGCGCGGGACGCCCACCGGTGCGCCGTTGGACCCCACGCGTCCCTTCCTGCGCCCGCACGCCCCCTGGCCGGACCGCGCGCGCACTCCCGCGCCGCAGCCCGCCCCGGTCGCGCCGGCGCCGCCGGTGGCCGAGAAGCCCGACGTCGCCGCGGCGGTGGACGAGGTCAAGCGTCTGCTGGGGGAGGGCCGCATCACCCAGGCCGTCGACATCCTCGGCACCATCCTGCCCGCGGCCGCGCAACAGCACGGCGAGCACTCCCCGGTGGTGCGCACCCTGCGCAAGCAGTACGCGGCCACACTCATGGACGACGGCCAGTACCGGCGCGCGCTGCCCGAACTGCGCCGCCTCGCCGACGAGCGCGCCGCCGAGGCCGGTCAGGCCGACCCGCAGTCCCTGCGCTTCCGCTACGAGGCCGCGCAGTGCCTGGAGCAGTTGGGCGAACCGGCGGCGGCGCTCGCCGAGTACCGGGCGCTGCTGCCGTACTACGAGAACCAGTACGTCTCCGGCGATCCGCAGCTCGCCCACGAGGTGCGCCGGCGCATCGGCCACCTGCTGCTCGCCCTCGGCGACCGGCCGGCCGCGCACGACGCGCTCGCCCGGCTGCTGATGGACGTGGAGCGGCTGCACGGCCCCGGTCATCCGATGGCCATGGAGATCAGGCGCACCCTGCAGTGGCTGGGACAGGTGCGCGGGTAGATTTTGCCGTGTCCTGAGAGATTCTTGTGGACTTCAAGGGCCGGGGTTTTCCGTAGGCGTGGACGGCGCTCGGTACCTTGCGTCTCGTTTTCGCCAGGCACGCACGCGCGTTCGGCGCCGTGCTCGAACAGGGGTGGGGTACATGGCCGGCCATCGGCAGTCGAAGAAGCGCAGGTACATCACGTGGGCCGTGGCCGGCGCGGCCGTCGTGGCCGGGGGCGGCATCGCGGCGCAGACCTCCATGGCCGCCACCACCTGGCCCGCGCAGAAGACCTTCACGGGCCGCGCGTTCGACACCTGCACCGCGCCCCCGCTGTCCACGATGAAGGCCTGGCACACCGGCTTCTACGGCGCCGCCGCCGTCTACGTGGGCGGCACCAACCGCGGCTGCCTCCAGCCCAACCTCACCGCGTCCTGGGTGAAGTCGGTCAGCTCCCTCGGCTGGAAGCTGATCCCGATATACGTGGGCGCCCAGCCGCCCTGCCAGTCCGGCCACAGCCCGGAGAAGCTGACCGCCTCCACCGCCGCCTCCCTGGGCGCCAAGGACGCCGCCGACGCCGTGAGCAAGGCGTCCGGGCTCGGCATGAAGGCGGGCAGCGCCATCTACCTCGACATGGAGGCGTACGACGTCACGGACAAGGCGTGCAACGACGCCGTGCTGACGTACGTGCGCGCCTTCGACAAGGGCCTGCGCGCCAAGACGTACCGGGCCGGCTACTACGGCTTCACCAGCTCCAGCGCCAAGGCCGTCGCCACCGCCAGGGACCGGACGGACCTGCCGGGCAACCTCTGGTACGCGCTGTGGGACAAGAAGAACACGACCACCACGGACTGGCCGTGGGGGTCCACCCAGTTCACCGGCCACAGCCGTGCCCACCAGTACATGGTGAACAGCAAGGAGGCGCACGGCGGGGTGACGCTCACCGTCGACCGTGACGCCTGGGACGCCCCGGTGGCCATCACCGGCTGATCCGGGGCCCGCGCCCCCGAACGCCTTCCGGTGGAGCGCGGCGGTGCCCGAAGCGTGCGCGAATCGTTGGTCGAATGGGTTGGCCGCAGCCTGCCCACTGCCTACCATCGATCACCGCAAGACTTTGTGCACCGTCGCACAATCTCCCTTGGAGGTTCCCTTGCACCGCCGCCGTCGCACCGCGCTCGTCCTCACCGCCGCGATCGCCGCCGCGGCGCCCGTCCTCACCGCGTGCGGAAACGACGCGCACCCGGGCGCGGCGGCCGTCGTGGGAGGGCAGCGCATCACCGTCTCGCAACTGGAGAGCCGGGTCGACGAGATCCGCAGGGCCCAGCGGGCCGCGGTGTCGGACGACACGCAGTACCAGCAGGTCCTCGCCTCCACCAGCAGCCTCACCCGGGACACCCTGCACAACATGGTCCTCGACCGGGTGCTGCACCGGGCCGCGCGGGACGAGGGCGTCTCGGTCACCCGCAAGGAGATCCAGCAGATGCGCGCCGGCCTGGAGCAGCAGGCCGGCGGCGCCAAGGGACTCCAGGCGGCCTGGCTGCAGAAGTACGGCATCGCCCCCTCCCGCCTCGACGACAACCTGCGCCTGCAGCTGGAGGCGCAGAAGCTCGCGTCCAGGCTGGGCACCGACCCCTCCCAGCCCGCCTTCTGGAAGGCCCTGTCCAAGGCGTCCAAGGAGCTCCACGTCGACCTCAACCCGCGCTACGGCTCCTGGGACGTGCGCAGGAGCAGCCGGGTGGACGCCAAGACGCCCTGGGTGCGGGAGGCCGCCACGGCGGGCGGCAGTCCGGTGACGGCGTAGCGCCGCGAAGGCCTGCGCGAGGTCCGGCGGGGCGCCGCGACGGCACGGCGGTGAAGTCGGCAGGGTTCCGGTCATACGATCACGAGATAGTCCTGTGCCTGTGGACAACCGAATCCGCTCCTTCGCGCCGTGGGTTACGTTCGGATCGTGAACGCATCCAGCTCCGAAGCCCCCGCCCCCGCACCCGGCCGCATCGTCCTGCTGACCACCAGCCACCGTGTCGCTCCCGGCCTGCTGTCCTGGCCCGCCTGGCAGGCCCTGCGCGCCGCCGACGCCGTGCTGTGCGCGGACGGAGCGCACCCGCAGCTGCCGTACCTGCGGGAGGCCGGCATAGCGGTGCGGGACGCGTCCCCCACCGCGGAGGAGCTGGTGGGCGCCTGCGCCGGCGGGCGGACGGTGGTGGTCGTGGCGACGGGCGAGGGTGAGCCCGCGCTCACCGACGGACTGGCCCGGCTGGCCGGCTCCGGGCGGGTCGCCATGCCGGAGCTGGAACTGCTCCCCGCCTCCTACGACCTGCCCGGCGCCCGCCTCCTGGACCTCGTGCAGGTCATGGACCGCATCCGCGCCGAGTGCCCGTGGTCCTCCCGGCAGACCCACCGGGGCCTGGCCAAGTACGGCATCGAGGAGGCCTACGAACTCGTCGAGGCGATCGAGGCCGGCGACCGCGACGAGCTGCGCGAGGAGCTGGGCGACGTACTCCTGCAGGTGGTCTTCCACTCCCGCATCGCCGAGGAGGACCCGGACGCGCCGTTCTCCGTCGACGACGTGGCCGGCGGCATCGTCGCCAAGCTCATCCACCGCCACCCGCACGTCTTCGGCGACGAGACGGCCGAGACCCCGGAAGAGGTCAAGGAGCACTGGCTGCGGACCAAGGCCGAGGAGAAGCGGCGCACCTCGGTCACCGAGGGTGTCCCACTCGGCCAGCCCGGTCTCGCCCTCGCCGCCAAGCTCGCGTCCCGCGCCCGCACGGCGGCCCTGGACGTTCCCCTGCCGGCGGGCGAGGGCGTCGGCTACGAACTGCTCGCGCTGGCGGTGCGTGCCGAGGCCCTCGGCGTCGACCCGGAAGCGGCGCTGCGGGCGGCGGCACGGGCCTACCGGGACGCGATACGCGCGGCGGAGGGGGAGGCACCGGAGCAGGGGTGACGAGCGGGGCCGGATACCGTCGAGGGGTGACCGACCAGCCCCGCCCCTCGACCGGCCCGGACCGCGCGCCCGACCTCTTCACCTGGGAGTTCGCCGCCGACCCCTACCCCGCCTACGCCTGGCTGCGCGAGCACGCGCCCGTGCACCGCACGCGGCTGCCCAGCGGGGTCGAGGCCTGGCTGGTCACCCGGTACGCCGATGCCAAGCAGGCCCTGGCCGACCAGCGGCTGAGCAAGAACCCGGCACATCATGACGAGCCCGCGCACGCCAAGGGCAAGACCGGCATCCCCGGCGAGCGCAAGGCCGAGCTGATGACGCACCTGCTGAACATCGATCCGCCGGACCACACCCGGCTGCGCCGTCTCGTCAGCAAGGCGTTCACACCCCGCCGGGTCGCCGAGTTCGCGCCCCGTGTCCAGGAGCTGACCGACCAGCTCATCGACCGGTTCGCGCGGCGCGGCTCGGCCGATCTCATCCACGAGTTCGCCTTCCCGCTGCCCATCTACGCCATCTGCGACATGCTCGGCGTCCCGCGCGAGGACCAGGACGACTTCCGGGACTGGGCGGGCATGATGATCCGGCACGGCTCGGGTCCGCGCGGCGGCGTCGCGCGGTCGGTGAAGAGGATGCGCGGCTACCTGGCCGAGCTGATCCACCGCAAGCGCGCGGCGCTGCCCGCCGAGCCCGCGCCCGGCGAGGACCTCATCTCCGCTCTCATCCGCGCCTCCGACCACGGTGAGCACCTCACCGAGAACGAGGCCGCCGCCATGGCGTTCATCCTGCTGTTCGCCGGCTTCGAGACGACCGTCAACCTCATCGGCAACGGCACCTTCGCCCTGCTCACCCACCCCGGGCAGCGCCACCTGCTGCAGGACTCGCTGGCCAGAGGGGAAAGGGGCCTGCTGGAGACCGGCGTGGAGGAACTGCTGCGCTTCGACGGGCCGGTGGAGCTGGCCACCTGGCGGTTCGCCACCGAACCGCTCGCCATCGGCGGCCAGGACATCGCGCCGGGCGACCCGGTGCTCGTCGTGCTCGCCGCCGCCGACCGGGACCCGGCGCGCTTCGCCGACCCCGACCTGCTGGACCTCGCCCGCCGGGACAACCAGCACCTCGGTTACGGCCACGGCATCCACTACTGCCTCGGCGCGCCGCTCGCCCGTCTGGAGGGCCAGACCGCGCTCGCCACCCTCCTCACCCGCCTGCCCGACCTGCGGCTCGCCGCCGATCCGGCCGAGCTGCGCTGGCGCGGCGGACTCATCATGCGCGGCCTGCGCACCCTGCCTGTGGAGTTCACTCCGGTGCC
Source organism: Streptomyces lucensis JCM 4490 (assembly GCF_014650035.1). Lineage (GTDB taxonomy): Bacteria > Actinomycetota > Actinomycetes > Streptomycetales > Streptomycetaceae > Streptomyces > Streptomyces lucensis. Next base: position 166,289 of record NZ_BMUE01000001.1, read on the forward strand.
CGACACGGCCGTGGAGCGGCAAATCTGACGCCCGATCAACACTGTGATCTTCACGTGATCTGTGCGGCATGAACTTGTGACAAGTGATCGTGTGCCTATACGTTCACCCATCAGCGCGGTGACGGCACCATCCGCCGCGCTGCCCTGCTGTCGCACGAAAGGCTTCCGCATGCTCTCCGGGAACGGTCGTCACCGTCGCCCCCGTCAGGCTCCGGCACTTCTCGTCGCGGCCGGGGTGACCGGCTCCGCCATCGCCATCCCGCTGCTCGGCGCCGCGAGCGCCAACGCGGCCGACGGCACCACGTGGGACAAGGTGGCCGAGTGCGAGAGCGGTGGCGCCTGGAGCGCGAACACCGGCAACGGTTACTACGGCGGCCTGCAGATCTCGCAGGACGACTGGGACGAGTACGGCGGCGCGCAGTACGCCGACAGCCCCGAACAGGCCAGCCGTTCGCAGCAGATCGCCGTCGCCGAGAAGATCCTCGACGACCAGGGCACCACCCCGTGGGCCACCTGCGCCCTGCTGTCCGGTCTCACCTCCGACTCGGGCTCCGTGGACATCGACACGGGCGTCGGGAGCGGCGGCGACACGGGCGATTCGGGCGATCCGTCCGGAACAGGCGACAACTCCGACTCGCCCGAAGTGCCGGGTTCTTCGACCTCCGGCTCCGACTCGGGCTCGCCCGCGGGCTCCTCCGGCGATTCGACCGCCAAGCCGAACCCCGGCAAGGAAAAGGGCAAGGGCAAGGGCAAGGGTGAGGATGCCGACGCGGAGGCCGGTTCGGCCGGCACCGATGACACCAAGTCGGACAAGTCGCCCTCTTCCGGCACGGGGAGCTCGCAGGGGAGTGACAGTGCGTCCACGCCTGCTCCCGACACGGGCAACACGGACAATTCCGAACAGAGTGCGGGCTCCTGGAGTCTCGTCGACACGGGGGCCCTCGCCAGCGGCGGACGCCACCGCGGCGAGAGTGCGGACGAGAGCCTGACGAGCGGTCAGGGTCTGGCCTCGTCCGGCCGTCACGCGTCCCGCGAGCCCGCCACCTACACCGTCCGCGAGGGCGACTCCCTCGCCGGGATCGCCGACTCCCTTGAGGTGGACGGGGGATGGCGTGCGCTCTACGCCGAGAACAAGAAGGCCATCGGCTCCGACCCGAACCACATCTCCGCCGGTCAGACCCTGGACGTCGACACCGAAAAGGGCGAATAGTGACGGAAGTTGACGTCCCACTTGGCGGCTAATGTCCGGTTTGGTGAAAGTGTGGGATGAGTCTCAGAAGCCCTGATCGTCTTTGAAATTCCGCGGATCGCGTGTCTACGGTCAAGGCCGCTCGTCACCACGAGCCCCGGCATCCGCAACGCCGAGTCCTGCCAGCGGTCGCCCGGGAACAGTCGTCGCGTCAAGCGCCGTAGGCAGGAGCGGGGGACCCAAGGTAAGCGCCGGGGCCGGCAGCAGTGCCGGCCGCGGCTCGGGGTGAAGCCGCACTCGCGCCAAGCGTGAGTGCGGCCGGGCAACTCAACCGGCCCGAACCCGACAGCTCACCTCGCAGGCGTCGGTGAGGGGATTGATCCATGCTGTTTTCCGGCAAGGGCAAGCACCGTCGTCCGTCCAAGGCCGTCCGCGCCGTCGCGCTGGCCGGCGTCACCGGCGCAGCCGTCGCCGCCCCGCTGATGGCGGCCGGCAACGCCTCGGCCGCCACCGCCTCCCAGTGGGACGCGGTCGCCCAGTGCGAGTCCGGCGGCAACTGGTCCATCAACACCGGCAACGGGTACTACGGCGGCCTGCAGTTCTCCGCCTCCACCTGGGCCGCCTACGGCGGCACGCAGTACGCCGCGCAGGCCAACCAGGCCACCAAGGCCCAGCAGATAGCCGTCGCCGAGAAGGTCCTCGCAGCCCAGGGCAAGGGCGCCTGGCCGGTCTGCGGCAAGGGCCTGTCGAGCACCCCCTACAACGGCTCCGCCCCCAGCGCTCCGTCGAAGAGCACGACGCCGAAGAGCACGACGCCGAAGAGCACCTCGTCGAGCGGCACCGCCACCCGTTCCACCGGCCAGCAGGCCGCCTCCCGCTCCGCCGAGCGTCCGGCCGCGGGCAAGACCGTCACCACCCCGACCGGCAAGAAGGTCAAGAAGGGCGACGGCGAGTACAAGGTCGCCAAGGGTGACACCCTCAGCTCCATCGCCACCGCCCACCACGTCCAGGGCGGCTGGAAGAAGCTGTTCGAGCTGAACAAGGACATCGTCGAGGACGCCAACCTGATCTACCCGGGTCAGCAGCTGCACCTCAAGTAGTCGCGAGCGGCCCCCGGTCCGCCCCCGTCCCCACGGTCCCCCCGCCCCGGCGCGTTCTCCCCCGTACGCGCCGGGGCGGGGTCCTTTCTGCGTGCCTCCTGCACCCATCCTTTGTTCCGCTCGTGAACAATAGGTACGGTTCCCCTGTCCACGAGACGGTCGGTCGGTGGCCGACGCCTCTGGGACGGTTAGGCTCTAGTCGCAAGGCTCAGCCGTAAGGCACAACGCCCCGCACTTCCAGCGTCACATCCAAGAAGGAGATGCTCGTGCCGTCCATCGACGTCGTCGTAGCCCGGGAAATCCTGGACTCCCGAGGCAACCCCACGGTCGAGGTCGAGGTCGGCCTCGACGACGGCAGCACGGGTCGTGCCGCCGTTCCGTCCGGCGCCTCCACCGGCGCCTTCGAGGCCATCGAGCTGCGCGACGGTGACCCGGGCCGCTACCAGGGCAAGGGCGTGGAGAAGGCCGTCCTCGCCGTCATCGAGCAGATCGGCCCGGAGCTGGTCGGCTACGACGCCACCGAGCAGCGCCTGATCGACCAGGCCATGTTCGACCTGGACGCCACCGACAACAAGGGCTCCCTCGGCGCCAACGCCATCCTCGGCGTCTCCCTCGCCGTCGCCCACGCCGCCTCCGAGGCCAGCGACCTGCCGCTCTTCCGCTACCTGGGCGGCCCGAACGCGCACCTGCTGCCGGTGCCGATGATGAACATCCTGAACGGCGGCTCGCACGCCGACTCCAACGTGGACATCCAGGAGTTCATGATCGCCCCGATCGGCGCGGAGTCCTTCTCCGAGGCGCTGCGCTGGGGCACCGAGGTCTACCACACGCTGAAGAAGGTCCTGAAGAGCAAGGGCCTGTCCACCGGACTCGGCGACGAGGGCGGCTTCGCCCCGAACCTCGGCTCCAACCGCGAGGCCCTCGACCTCATCCTCGAGGCCGTCAAGGAGGCCGGCTACACCCCCGGCGAGCAGATCGCCCTCGCCCTCGACGTCGCCGCCTCCGAGTTCTACAAGGACGGCTCCTACCTCTTCGAGGGCAAGGAGCGCTCCGCCGCCGAGATGACGGAGTACTACGAGGAGCTCGTGGCGGCCTACCCGCTCGTCTCCATCGAGGACCCGCTGTTCGAGGACGACTGGGCCGGCTGGAAGATCATCACCGACAAGCTCGGCGACAAGGTCCAGCTGGTCGGCGACGACCTGTTCGTCACCAACCCCGAGCGCCTCGCCCGCGGCATCGAGGAGGGCGCGGCCAACGCGCTGCTGGTCAAGGTCAACCAGATCGGCTCGCTGACCGAGACCCTGGACGCCGTCGAGCTGGCCCAGCGCAACGGCTTCAAGTGCATGATGTCCCACCGCTCCGGCGAGACCGAGGACGTCACCATCGCCGACCTGGCCGTCGCCACCAACTGCGGCCAGATCAAGACCGGCGCCCCGGCCCGCTCCGAGCGCGTCGCCAAGTACAACCAGCTGCTGCGCATCGAGGAGATCCTCGACGACGCCGCGGTGTACGCCGGCCGCAGCGCCTTCCCGCGCTACAAGGGGAACACCCAGGTCTCCAAGGGCTGAGCCCCAGGCCGGGCCGAGTCCCAGCCAGTCGTACGTACGTCCCCGCACCCGGTCCCGTACCGTGTGCGGGGACGTACGCGCGTGTGAACGGGAGGCGGGAAGATGGCCGTGAAGGACCGTGACCGGTTCTCCACCGCGACCAGGCTGCGGCTGCTCGGCGAGCAGACGGCGGCCCGGGTCTACCGCTCCCAGACCAAACGGCAGGCCCGCCGCTCCCGGCTCACCGGCCGCGCGGCCCTGCTCGCGCTGGTGCTGTGCTCGCTGATCGTCGCGCTCGCCTACCCGATGCGGCAGTACGTCTCCCAGCGGGCCGAGATCGCCGACCAGCAGCGGCAGCAGGAGCAGGCCCGCGAACGGGTCGAACAGCTGCGTGACACCAAGGCGCGCTGGCAGGACGACGCCTACGCCGAGCAGCAGATCCGGCGCCGGCTGCACTACGTGAAGCCCGGCGAGACCGGGTACGTCGTCATCGACCCGGGCGCGGCCAGGCAGTCCCGCACCGACCTCAGGGCCGCCCACCGGCCCTGGTACGCGAACGTCTGGGACGGCGTGGACAAGTCCGACGCCTCCGACCAGTGACCGGTCCCCCGCAGTGACCGGCCCGCACCAGTGACCGGATCCGACCAGTGACCGGCCTCCGGCCGGCAACCGACAGAAAGCCACTCTGAAAGCAGTCATGGAAACGCCCCCGCCGCCCACCCCGCGCACCGAGCCCACCGACGCGGACGTCGAGGCCTTCAAGCAGCAGCTCGGCCGTCCGCCGCGGGGTCTGCGGGCCATCGCGCACCGCTGCCCGTGCGGCCTGCCGGACGTCGTGGAGACCGCACCGCGGCTGCCCGACGGCACGCCCTTCCCGACGACGTACTACCTGACGTGCCCGCGCGCCGCCTCGGCGATCGGCACGCTGGAGGCGAACGGCGTCATGAAGGAGATGACGGAGCGGCTGCAGAGGGACCCGGAGCTGGCCGCCGCCTACCGCGCCGCCCACGAGGACTACATCCGGCGCCGGGACGAGATCGAGGTCCTGGAGGGCTTCCCCAGCGCGGGCGGCATGCCGGACCGGGTGAAGTGCCTGCACGTCCTGGTCGCCCACTCGCTGGCCGCGGGCCCGGGCGTGAACCCGCTCGGCGACGAGGCGATCGCGATGCTCCCCGAGTGGTGGAGCAAGGGGCCGTGCGCCACGCCGTGCGGGCCGCCGTCGGGCGAGGGGTGGCAGACGGAGACGACCGAGGACGGCACGGGCCACTTCGCCGCCCGGCCCGTCGAGGAGGACGAGAAGTGACCCGTGTGGCCGCCGTCGACTGCGGTACGAACTCCATCCGCCTGCTGGTCGCGGACGCCGATCCCGCGAAGGGTGAACTCGTCGAGCTGGACCGGCGGATGACGATCGTGCGGCTCGGCCAGGGTGTCGACCGCACCGGCCGGCTCGCCCCCGAGGCGCTTGAGCGCACGTTCGCCGCCTGCCGCGAGTACGCGGCGGTCATCAAGGAGCACGGCGCCGAGAGGATCCGGTTCGTCGCCACCTCCGCCTCCCGCGACGCCGAGAACCGGGACGACTTCGTGCGGGGCGTGCTGGAGATCCTCGGCGTCGAACCGGAGGTCATCACCGGCGACCAGGAGGCCGAGTTCTCCTTCACCGGGGCGACGAAGGAGCTCACCGGCCGTTCCGACCTGACCAGGCCCTACCTGGTCGTGGACATCGGGGGCGGCTCCACCGAGTTCGTCGTCGGCGACGACCGCGTGCGGGCCGCGCGGTCCGTGGACGTCGGCTGCGTGCGGATGACCGAACGGCACCTGGTCCACGGCGGCGAGGTGAGCGACCCGCCCACCGCGGAGCAGATCGCCGCGATGCGCGCCGACATCGAGGCCGCACTCGACCTCGCCGAGCGCACGGTGCCGCTGCGCGAGGCCCACACCCTCGTGGGCCTGGCCGGCTCGGTCACCACCGTTTCCGCGATCGCCCAGGAACTGCCCGAGTACGACTCCGCGCGCATCCACCACTCCCGCGTCTCGCGGAGCCGCGTCCGCGAGATCAGCGAGTGGCTGCTGCGCTCCACCCACGCCGAGCGCGCCGCGATCCCGTCCATGCACCCGGGCCGCGTCGACGTCATCGGCGCCGGCGCCCTCGTACTGCTCGCGATCATGGAACGCGTCGGCGCCGAGGAGGTCGTCGTCAGCGAACACGACATCCTCGATGGCATCGCTTGGAGTTGCACCTCCGAGGCGCGTTAAGGAGCGATCCTCGACGGCATCGCGTGGAGTCGCGCACCCGGCGGGTGACCCCTGTGCGCGGTCCTCGGGCGGCCGGCACGGGCCTTGCGGCCGGGGACCGACACCCACGGGCGCCGGCGGCGGGAGGCCGTCGGCGCGGCGTTGTGGCGGCGCTCTCCGGCGCCCGGTGACCCCCGTCTCTTTCCGGCCGGTTCGCTACTCATCGGTAGCCCTCTGTTGAGCAGGTTGGATAACGTGTGAGCAGGCGTCCGGCCATCCCGATGAGCGCCTGATGACACCGCGTCGGAAAACTTCGTGAAGTTCTTCACAAGGAATCGGTGCCCCGGCGTGCGAGAAACAGGGTCCAATGGCCCTTCCGTGGGCTCGGCACCCGGTTGAACATGTTCAGGTGAAGGGTGCGGCGGGCCTCGGCAGGAGGTGTTCCGCAAGCGTTGCGAGGGCCTCACGGCGGCCCGGATCCCACAGAGAGGCAGCTCACGCGCCCTTGACAACGGGTCGAACCGCCCTCGCGTTCAACTCCGCGGACATGACCTGCGTCACGCGGGTCGCGGAGTTTAGCACAGCCCCTGCCCGAGCTTGTGAAGGGGCGCACGAGCAGCCCCCCTGAGGCGGGTGGATACTCGATGGCATGAGCACCACGGAGCGTCCCAGGATCCTCGTAGTAGGCGGTGGGTACGTAGGCCTGTACGCAGCTCGGCGCATTCTCAAGAAGATGCGCTACGGAGAGGCGACCGTCACGGTCGTCGATCCCCGGTCGTACATGACCTACCAGCCCTTCCTCCCCGAAGCCGCCGCCGGCAGCATCTCCCCTCGGCACGTCGTCGTCCCGCTGCGACGCGTCCTGCCGAAGGCGGAGGTCCTCACCGGCCGGGTCACCACCATCGACCAGGACCGCAAGGTCGCCACGATCGCCCCGCTGGTGGGCGAGGCGTACGAGCTGCCCTTCGACTACCTGGTCATCGCCATGGGCGCGGTCTCCCGCACCTTCCCGATCCCCGGCCTCGCCGAGCAGGGCATCGGCATGAAGGGCATCGAGGAGTCCATCGGCCTGCGCAACCACGTACTGGAGCAGCTGGACAAGGCCGACTCCACGAACGACGAGGAGATCCGCCGCAAGGCGCTCACCTTCGTCTTCATCGGCGGTGGCTTCGCGGGCGCGGAGACCATCGGCGAGGTCGAGGACATGGCCCGCGACGCCGCCAAGTACTACAAGAACGTCTCGCGCGAGGACATGCGGTTCGTCCTCGTCGACGCCGCCGACAAGATCCTGCCCGAGGTCGGTCCCAAGCTCGGCCAGTACGGCAAGGAGCACCTGGAGAGCCGCGGCGTGGAGATCTACCTCTCCACCTCCATGGACTCCTGCGTCGACGGCCACGTCGTGCTGAAGAACGGCCTCGAGGTCGACTCCAACACGATCGTCTGGACCGCCGGCGTCAAGCCGAACCCGGCCCTCGCCCGCTTCGGCCTGCCCCTCGGCCCCCGCGGTCACGTCGACTGCGAGCCGACCCTCCAGGTCAAGGGCACCGACTACATCTGGGCCGCCGGCGACAACGCCCAGGTCCCGGACCTCGTCGGCCGCAAGGCCGGCAACGAGAACGCCTGGTGCCCGCCGAACGCCCAGCACGCGCTGCGCCAGGCCAAGGTGCTCGGCGACAACGTGATCTCCGGCATGCGGGGCTTCCCGCAGAAGGATTACGAGCACGCCAACAAGGGCGCGGTCGCCGGTCTCGGCCTGCACAAGGGCGTGGCGATGATCGTCATGGGCAAGATGAAGATCAAGCTCAAGGGCCGCCTCGCCTGGTACATGCACCGTGGCTACCACGGCATGGCGATGCCGACCTGGAACCGCAAGATCCGCGTCTTCGCCGACTGGACCCTCGGCATGTTCCTCAAGCGCGAGGTCGTCTCCCTCGGCGCCATGGAGAACCCGCGCGAGGAGTTCTACGAGGCCGCCAAGCCGGCGCCGGTCGCCGCCGCGAGCGCGGCCGACAAGACCGGGGCGAAGGCCAAGGCCTCCTGACGCCCGGTCACCGGACCGACCCGAGGGACCTCCCGCCATCCGTGGTGCGGGAGGTCCCTCGGCGTTTCGGCACCCCCATTTCCATGGTGACTACACCTTCTTTCGTCGAGTTGTAACCCCTTTGCGGGACTGCGCACGGCCGCCGCTGGTGTTTTCGTGGTGACCGGACATCCGGGATTCCGTTGTCACGGAGGTGTGCGCCATGGCCGACGCCGCGTCACGGCTGACGAGTGTTGCCGAGCAACTGCTGGGAGTGCCGCTCCCGGTACGGATCCGCGCCTGGGACGGCTCCCAGTCGGGTCCGCCGGACGCGCCGGCCCTCGTCATCCGCAACCGCCGCGCTCTGCGCCGGATGCTGTTCAAGCCGGGCGAACTGGGCCTGGCCCGCGCCTGGGTCGCCGGCGACCTCGACGTCGAGGGTGACCTCTACGCCGTGCTCGACGCCATGGCCGGCTTCGTCTGGGAGCGCGACGAGGACGCCCGTGGCCTCGCCGAGGCCCTGCGCGACCCGCGGGTGCGCGCCGCCGGCCGGGAGCTGCTCAGGCTCGCCGGCCCCCCGGTCCCGCCCGCCCCGCCGCGTGAGGAGGTGCGCAGGCCCCGGCGACGTCTGCACACCAGGCGCACCGACAAGCGGGCCATCAGCCACCACTACGACGTCGGCAACGACTTCTACGAACTCGTCCTCGGTCCCTCGATGGTGTACTCCTGCGCCTACTGGGAGGACGGCGGCACCCTGGAGACCGCCCAGCGCGACAAGCTGGAACTGGTCTGCCGCAAACTCGGCCTGGCGCCCGGCCTGCGACTGCTGGACGTCGGCTGCGGCTGGGGCTCCATGGCCGTCCACGCGGCCCGTGAGCACGGCGTGGGCGTCGTCGGGGTCACCCTCTCGCAGGAGCAGGCCGCCTACGCCCGCAAGCGCGTCGCGGACGAGGGCCTGACCGACCGGGTGGAGATCAGGGTGCAGGACTACCGGGACGTCGCGGACGGCCCCTTCGACGCGATCTCCTCCATCGGCATGGCCGAACACGTCGGCGCCGAACGGTACCTGGAGTACGCGAGCCGGCTCCACGCCCTGCTCGCACCCGGCGGACGGCTGCTCAACCACCAGATCGCCCGCCGCCCGGAGCGGGAGGAGTCGGAGTACCGGACCGACGAGTTCATCGACGCCTACGTCTTCCCCGACGGCGAACTCGCCCCCATCGGCACCACCGTCACGCAGCTGGAGCGCGCCGGGTTCGAGGTGCGGGACGTGGAGTCCCTGCGCGAGCACTACGCCCGCACACTGCGCCAGTGGGTCGGCAACCTGGAGGCCGGCTGGGATCGCGCGGCCCGGCTCGCCGGCCCGGGCCGCGCCCGTGTCTGGCGCCTTTACATGGCGGCCTGCGCGCTGGCCTTCGAGCAGAACCGCATCGGCGTCAACCAGGTGCTGGCGGTCCGCACCCCCGAGTCCGGGCGGTCCGGCCTGCCGCTGCGGGCCCGCGTCTGGCAGGGCTGACGACAGGCGGGCCCCGCCCTGCGCGGAGGCAGGGCGGGGCCCGTCGTCGTGTTCCTGTCCGTCGTCGGCCCTCTACTCGGCCTTGATCGCCGCCAGCATGTTCAGCCGGGCCGCGCGCCGGGCCGGCCACAGGGCGGCCAGGATGCCGACCGTGCCCGCCAGCAGCAGGAAGACCGCCATCCGGCCCCAGGGCAGGACCAGTTCGTACGTCGGCATCTTCGTGCTCAGCAGCTCACCGGCCGCCCAGCCGAAGAACACCCCGAGGCCGATGCCGAGCACCCCGCCGAACAGGGAGATCACCAGGGACTCCAGACGGACCATCCGCTTGACCGACCTGCGGTCCAGGCCGATCGCGCGGAGCATGCCGATCTCCTGGGCGCGCTCGAAGACCGACATCGCCAGGGTGTTGACGACACCGAGCACCGCGACGAGCACCGCCATGCCGAGCAGTCCGTAGACCATGTTCAGCATCAGCGTGAACATCTTCGCGATGTCGTTGGAGATGTCCTGCTTGTCCTGGACCTTGACCGCCGGGTTGGTGCCGAGGGCCCGCTCCAGCCGGTCCTTGGCCGCGTCCGACGCGCCGTCCGCGGTCTTGACCATGACCTGCATGTCGGCCGGGTCGGTCAGGTGCGGGGTGAGGACCTCGTTGTCGAGCATGATGCCGCTGATCATGTCGTTGCCCTCGTAGACCCCGGCGACCGTCAGCCGGCGCGCCTTGCCGTCCTCGAAGTGGGCGGTGAAGGCCGAACCGGCCCGCCAGCCGTGGTCCTTGGCGGTGTCCTGGTCCACGACGACCCGCGTGCCGCCGACCGTGAACGAGCCGTCGTCCACCTTCAGGTCCGTCAGCTTGCCGATCACCGGGCCGTTCACGCCGGTCAGGTACTCGGTGGTGCCGTCGATGCGGGACTCGCCGTTGCGCAGCGGGCTGCTGGCGGTGACGCCGTCGGCGGCGGCGAGCTTCGTCGCCACGCCGGGGGAGAGCGGGCCGCGGTTGGCCATCGAGACGACGTAGTCCGCGCGGATCGCCGAGCTGGCCATCTTGTCGATGGACGTCTGCAGGCTGCCCGCCATCACCGTCATGCCGGTGATCAGGGTCAGGCCGATCATCAGCGCGGAGGCGGTGGCCGCCGTGCGGCGCGGGTTGCGGACCGAGTTCTGCCGGGCGAGCTTGCCCGCGACGCCGAACACGCGCAGCACCGGGGCCGCGGCCGCGATCAGCGGGCGGGACAGCAGCGGCGTCAGGATGAACACGCCGATGATCAGCGAGACGGCGCCCAGGCCCATCGGGCCCTCGGCGGCGTCGGCGTCCATCGTCGTGCCCATCAGGACCGCCGCGACGCCGGCCGCCGAGAACAGCGCGCCGAGCGTGTTGCGCAGCACCAGCGACTTGGTGGTCGCCTTGGCGTGCACGCTGCTCATCGCCGCCACCGGCGGGATCTTCGCGGCCCGGCGGCCGGGCAGCCAGGCGGCCAGCATGGTGACGAGGACGCCGACCGCGAGGGCGGTCAGCACGGTGCCCAGGCTGATCACCAACGGTCCGTCGGGCACGCTCGCGCCGAAGGAGCCCAGCAGGGAGCGCAGGCCCGCGCCGATGCCGACACCGGCCGCCAGACCGGTCGCGCCGGCCACCGCGCCGACCGCGAACGCCTCGATGAGCACCGAACGGGTGACCTGCCGGCGGGAGGCGCCGACCGCCCGCATCAGGGCCAGCTCCCGGGTGCGCTGGGCGACCAGCATGGTGAAGGTGTTGGCGATGATGAACGTGCCGACGAACAGCGCGATACCGGCGAACACCAGCAGCATCTGCCGCAGTCCGCTCATCGAGGCGGAGATGGCCTCGGCCTGGTCGTCGGCGAGCCGCTTGCCGGTGGTGGTCTCCACCAGGTGCGACGGCAGGGCCTTGTCGAGGGCGGCCTTGAGCGCGGACTGGCTGGTTCCGGCGGAGGCGCGGACGTCGATCTCGTCGAACGTGCCCTTCTTGCCGAACAGCGTCTGGGCGGTCGGCGTGTCGAACAGGGCGAGGCTGCCGCCGGCGGCCACGTTGCCGTCGTCGGTGGTGAAGACGCCGGCGAGCTTCGGGGTGAGGACCGGCCCGTCGACCGACAGGCGCACGGTGTCGCCCACCTTGTAGCCGGCGCGCTCGGCGGTCTTCGAGTCGAGCAGGACCTCGCCGCTGCCGTGCGGGGCGTGCCCGCTGACCAGCGGATAGCGGGCGTCCTTCGTGCCCCAGTAGTTGCCGCCGGCGGACTGCCAGTCGCCGCCGACCAGCTTGCCGTCCTTGCCGGCGACGGCGGTGAAGCCGGTGACGACCCCGGTCGCGGAGGCGGCGCCCGGAACCCCGGCGGCCCTGTCGAGCAGCGCCCGGCTCAGCTCGGCGCGCTTGCCGACCTTGTCGCCCTCGGAGTCCTGGTACTCGGGCTGTACGGCGACGTCGACCCGGTCGAAGCCCTTGGCGGAGCTCTTCTGGTAGGCGTCGGAGATGGTGTTGGTGAAGACGAGCGTCCCGGAGACGAAGGCCACGCCGAGCATGACGGCGAGCACGGTCATCAGGAGCCGGGCCTTGTGCGCGAGGACGTTGCGCAGGGCGGTGCGGAACATCAGCTGGTACGGCCCTTCGCGTCGAACTGCTTCATCAGGTCGAGGACGGCGTCGGCCGTGGGGGCGTGCATCTCGTCCACGATCCTGCCGTCCGCGAGGAAGACGACGCGGTCGGAGTAGGCGGCGGCCACCGGGTCGTGGGTCACCATCACCACCGTCTGGCCCAGCTCGCGCACGGAGTTGCGGAGGAAGCCGAGCACCTCGGCGCCGGAGCGCGAGTCGAGGTTTCCGGTCGGCTCGTCACCGAAGATGATGTCGGGCCGGGAGGCGAGGGCACGCGCGACGGCCACGCGCTGCTGCTGGCCGCCGGAGAGCTGGGAGGGCCGGTGGCTCAGCCGCCCGGACAGCCCGACCATGTCGATGACCCGGTCCAGCCACGCCTTGTCCGGCTTCCGCCCGGCGATGTCCATGGGCAGGGTGATGTTCTCCAGCGCGGTCAGCGTCGGCAGCAGGTTGAAGGCCTGGAAGATGAAGCCGATCTTGTCCCGGCGCAACTTGGTGAGCTGCTTGTCCTTCAGGGAGCCCAGTTCCGTGTCGCCGATGCGCACGGACCCGGAGGAGAAGGTGTCGAGTCCGGCGACGCAGTGCATCAGCGTGGACTTGCCGGAGCCGGAGGGGCCCATGATCGCGGTGAACTCGGCCTGCCGGAAGTCGACGGAGACCCGGTCCAGGGCGACCACCCGGGTCTCACCCTGCCCGTAGGTCTTCGACAGCTCCGTGGCGCGGGCGGCCACGGCGGTGGTCGGGCCGGCGGTGGGTGTGGTGGTCACGGGACGGTGCTCCTGTCGGTGCGACGTGTGTTCCTGGGGACCTGTCCATCGTCCCGGCGCCGGGCGCCCGTGTAGTCAGTCGCTGATCCGGTTCCGGTGGGCGACTCGGGTCGGACGGAGGGCGGCCGGGTCATACCTGGGGATGACGGCGGACCCCGAGGGCCGCCCGTCGGCCGGAGATTGTCGAACACCCTCGAAAACGGGGAGCGCGCCCTTGTTCAGACGGTGAAATTCCGTCATTTCGCGTGCACGCGCACGTGCGTCACGCCAGGCTGTTGGCATGTGCGGACGGCCTGTTCCCTGGGCTGATGCCCCCTCAGGCGTCAATAAAATAAGACAACATCGGTCCGACCGCCCGCAGTTCAGGGGGCGCCTCCCGATAGGCTCGGACCCTCAGTGCGGAGCCCATGGCCTGCCCGGATGGTGGAATGCAGACACGGCGAGCTTAAACCTCGCTGCCCCTTCGCGGGCGTGCCGGTTCAAGTCCGGCTCCGGGCACTTTCTCGCGCGCACCGCCGGCGGCGGGCCCCCTCACCCCCGGTGCCCACAGCGGGCCGCCCTCGGACCACGAACCACCGGGACGGCGCTCGACACCGCGGGCCGGGTGCCGGTCCCCTGTCGTCGGTCGCCTCCGCGTCCTCCTCGGCGCGCTGAGGTCGTGCCGGGTTTGCTCTCGGTCAGGTAGCAGGTTCGTCATGGAACGAGATCATCCGTGGCCAGGAATCACCCGTACGCGTAGCGTGTTGTCGAGCACGGTGAGGGAAAGATCCTACCCAGGTATTACGGACGATCCTTTGCCAATCCATTACTCTTGAGGCCAAGGCCACGCAGGGTGGCCATGGAGGAGTGAAATGAGGAGCAGTAACCCGGTCTTCTCGCGACGGGGGTTCAGCCGCGACAACGGCTACGCCGGCTTCAACACCGCACCGCAGGCCGGGTACGCACAGGGCAACCCGTACGCGCAGAACCCGTACGCGCAGAACCCCTACGCACAGCAGGACGTCCAGTACGGCGCGCCCCCGCAGGCCCCGGTCACCACCGACCGGATGACCATGGACGACGTCGTCGTCCGCTCGGCGATCACGCTGGGCACGGTCGCCGTCGGTGCCGTGCTCGCCTGGGCGCTGCTGCCGGTGTCGACGACCAGCTACGGTCTGGCCGTCGGGTCCGCGCTGGTCGCCTTCGTGCTGGCCATGGTCCAGAGCTTCAAGCGCACCCCGTCGCCCGCGCTGATCCTCGGGTACGCCGCCTTCGAGGGCGTCTTCCTCGGCGTCTTCAGTGAGATGTTCAACAGCCGGTGGAGCGGCGCGCCGTTCCAGGCCGTGCTCGGCACCATGGCGGTCTCGGGCGCGACCCTGCTGGTCTACAAGGCCGGCTGGATCCGCGTCACCGCCCGCTACGCCCGCATCGGCATCTCCATCGCGATCGCCTTCATGGTCGTCATGGCGGTCAACCTGCTGCTGGTGGCGTTCGGCGTCGCCGAGGACGGCGGGCTGCGCAGCTTCGGTCCGCTCGGCGCGCTCGTCGGCATCTTCGCGATCCTGCTCGGCGCGTTCTTCCTGACCCTCGACTTCAAGCAGATCGAGGACGGCATCGCGTACGGCGCCCCGCGCAACGAGTCCTGGCTCGCCGCGTTCGGTCTCACCATGACCCTGGTGTGGATCTACGTCGAGATGCTGCGACTGGTGGCGATCTTCAGCAGCAGCGACTAGCACGTGTCCAACGACCGGCACCCGTGCCGGTCATGGGCAGGGCCCCGGGCGAGAGACGCCCGGGGCCCTTCGCCGTTCAGAGCAGCTTGCGCGCCGCCCTCCTCAGGTCGTACTCGTGCACGAGCGCCTTCGCGTGACCGTACGCCAGGTCGTACTCGTGCCGGAGCCAGCTGACCTTCTCCTCGAAGCGGAACAGTGCGGGGCCTTCTTCGACGGTGCGCAGCCAGTCGGACACTTCGCGACCGGTGCAGTGGGGAATGCGGGCGAGCAGATTGCGGTGGGTCTCCTCGGAGAAGAGCTGGGACATCGGCGCCTCCGGACGCAAAGGGGATGTAAGCCGCTCCTTCACGTCACCGTGCCTGAGCGTTCGCGTATTGGCAACAGTGCGGCGCGTTACGCTCGGCGCGTGCCTGATACGACGCCCTTGACCCAAGCAGTGGACCACTTCGCCGACCGGTTGCGGGCGGCACCGCAGAGCCGGCTGCAACGCAGCGCCGCGGCCGAGGCGCTGGCCCTGGCCCGGGAGTTCGCCCGGTGGGTGCAGCGCGTGGAGGAGCCGGGGACCGAGCCGCGGGAGATGCCGGACGCGGGGATGTTCGCGGCGGCCGACCAGATCCTCGTGGCCGCGCACGACTTGACGCTGGTGCTGCGAAGCGACGACGAGGTCGCCGAGGCGGTGCGGTGGGTGGAGGAGGCGCGCCGGCGCGCGGGGGTGTGAGTCAGAGGGACGCGATGACGCGGTCGGCCAGGATGTAGACCGACTCCTCGCCGCACGCGAACGTGAGCGTGTAGGCGCCGGAGATCCCCGAGCCGCCGAGCAGGTACGGCGTCTCTCCCGCCGCCAGCGCCGCCGCCAGGCGTTCCGCCGTCTCCCGGTGACCGGGCGTCATGCACAGCGTGGTGCCGTCGGCGAAGACGTAGACGTCGAGGGTGCCGAGCGGGCCGGGGCGGACGTCGGACAGTGCGACGCGTCCGGCGGCCAGCTGCTCCAGCGTGGTCACCGTGCGCTCGTGGTCGTTGACGGCCGGGGACTGCACGGGGACGAAGTCCGGGTGCGAGGGGTGGCGGCGGCGGGCCGCGGCCAGCTCGGGGGACTCACCGGAGAACTCGTCGGCGTCGGCGGTCGGCTCGGCCACCGGCTCCAGGCCCACGAAGTCGCTCTGCCGGGGCATGAAGAGGTCGGTGTCCGGGAGGCCGAGCGCGGAGGGCGCGTCGGAGGCGTCCCGGGCCTCCTGCGCCGCCCAGAAGGCGCGCGCCTCGGCCAGTTCCCGCTCCCTCTCCTCCGCCAGCGCCTCTGCCACCGCCGCGCGTATCTGGTCGGCGTCCGCGGCGCCGCGGGCATGCGGCAGCAGTGCCCGCATGGCGGCGGCGTTGTTCTCGGCGAGCTGCGTGTGCAGCTCCGCGATCTGGCGGCGCAGCTTCAGGACGGTGCGCAGGACGGCGACGCCCACGGCGCCCGTGGCGGCCGTGGTGAGCAGCAGGGCGATCGGCATGGCGCTCACTGACGTACTCCCGGTTCAAAGTCGACCCCCGACTTCCTACATCAGCTTGAAGGGCGGACTAACCAGTTGTCAGTGCGTAACGTCACGAATCGGACGGGATCTTTCCTGCGGGGTTTCCGATGGAACGACGCTGACCTGCATGGATATCTCCCGCGAGGGAGATAGGTCACATCCTGGGGGAGATTGGATCACGAATGGGTCCGGCACCCGGGCAGGTCCCGGGCGCCGGACCCCTCGTGGACGGCACGTGCCCGTCCCGTCACGGACGGTGCGTCAGATCAGCTGAGGCGCTCGATGACCATCGCCATGCCCTGGCCGCCGCCGACGCACATGGTCTCCAGGCCGAACTGCTTGTCGCGCCACTGCAGCGAGTTGATGAGCGTGCCGGTGATCCGGGCGCCCGTCATGCCGAAGGGGTGGCCGACGGCGATGGCGCCGCCGTTGACGTTCAGCTTGTCGATGTCGATGCCGAGGTCGCGGTAGGAGGGGATCACCTGGGCGGCGAAGGCCTCGTTGATCTCGACCAGGTCGATGTCGTCGATGGTCAGGCCGGCGCGCTGCAGCGCCTGACGGCTCGCCTCCACCGGGCCGAGACCCATGATCTCCGGGGAGAGGCCGGAGACGCCGGTGGACACGATCCGGGCGAGCGGGGTCAGACCCAGCTCGCGGGCCTTCGTGTCGGACATGATGACGAGCGCGGCGGCGCCGTCGTTGAGCGCGCAGCAGTTGCCGGCGGTGACCAGGCCGTCGGGGCGGAACACCGGCTTGAGGCCCTGCACGGCCTCCAGGGTGACGCCGGCGCGCGGGCCGTCGTCCTTGCTGACCACGGTGCCGTCCGGCAGCGTCACCGGAGTGATCTCGCGCTCCCAGAAGCCGTTCTTGATGGCCTCCTCGGCGAGGTTCTGCGAGCGGACGCCGAACTCGTCCATGTCCTGGCGGGTGACACCCTTCCAGCGCGCCAGGTTCTCGGCGGTCTGGCCCATGGCGATGTACGGGTCGGGGAGCAGACCGTCCTCGCGCGGGTCGTGCCAGGTCGAGCCCTCGGACTGGGCCACGGCGGCGGTACGGGCCTCGGCCTCGGCGAAGAGGGGGTTGCGCGTGTCGGGGAGGCTGTCGGAGTTGCCCTTGGCGAACCGGGACACCGTCTCGACGCCGGCCGAGATGAACACGTCGCCCTCACCGGCCTTGATGGCGTGCAGCGCCATGCGGGAGGTCTGCAGGGATGAGGAGCAGTAGCGGGTGATCGTGCAGCCGGGCAGGTGGTCCATGCCCATCTGCACGGCGACGACCCGGCCGAGGTTGTTGCCCTGCTCGCCGCCGGGCAGGCCACAGCCGAGCATCAGGTCGTCGATGTCCTTCGGGTCCAGCTCGGGGACCTTCGCCAGGGCCGCCTGGATGATCGTGGCGGTGAGGTCGTCGGGGCGCAGGTCCTTGAGGGAGCCCTTGAAAGCGCGGCCGATGGGGGAGCGGGCGGTCGAGACGATGACGGCTTCGGGCATCAGGGCTCCAGTGAACTGGGTCGGGCAGGGCCGTGTGGGAAATTACCCGGCCGTACCTGACTGGTCATCGGTATCGCGGTGTGACACTGGCCGCAATTTACTAAGCGCTTGCTTGGTGTCCGTGCCGCGCTGTGCCCCGCTCACACCGACGGCGTCGCCGGCTCGGCCTCCGGGACCCGGCGCCGGCGCCTGCGCTTGAGCAGCGCCCACGGCCCCCGCGGCCCCGTCGGCATCGCCGCCGTGACCTCGGTGCCCGCCTCGGACGCGGCCTCCGCGGCCGCCCGCGCCACCGGCAGGAAGCCCTCGCGGCGCGACACGTCCGGCCGCTCCTCGTCCGCCGGCCACAGTCCCAGCGCCGCGCACACCGTCGGCAGCACCGCCATCGCCGCCGTCGCGTACCCCTCGGCCGACGGGTGGTAGTTGTCCGGCCCGAACAGCTCCCGCGGATTCGCCTCGAACTCGGGGCCCAGCAGGTCCCCCAGCGACACCGTCCGTCCCCCCTGCTCCACCGCCCCGATCGTCTGCGCGGCCGCCAGCTGCCGCGAGGCCCGCCGGGCCAGCCAGCGCAGCGGCTGCTGCACCGGCTCGATGGTCCCCAGGTCGGGACACGTGCCGACCACCACCTCCGCGCCGGCCGTGCGCAGCCGCCGTACCGCCGCCGCCAGGTGCCGCACCGAGCGGGTCGGCGGCATCCGGTTGGTGACGTCGTTCGCGCCGATCATGATCACGCAGACGTCCGGGACGGGGGCCGGCGCCGAGAGCACCAGCGTCACCTGGCGGTCCAGGTCGTCGGACTGGGCGCCGGGCAGGGCGACGTTGTGCAGCTCGACCGGCCGTTCCGCCACCGCGGCCAGCCCCGACGCCAGCAGCGCCCCCGGGGTCTGCCCCGACCGGTGCACGCCCTGCCCCGCGGCCGTGGAGTCGCCGAGCATGGTCAGCCGCAGCGGCGGCTCACCGGGGATGTCGTACGCGTGGCCGTACACGCCGTCGGCCATGGGGACCCGGCCGCTGCTGCCGTTGCCCACCTGGCGCCGGGCCAGCCGTACCTCCGCAAGCAGCAGACCGACCGCGGCCGCGCCCACCAGTCCGACCCCGCCGCCGCCGTACGCCGCCCCGGCCGCGATGCGCCGGGCCACTCGCGCCCTCGACATCCTCGTCATGGGTCGCCGCCACCTCCTCGTAGCCGTACACCCACTCCTTGCCCCGTACGGACCGTCCGCCAATCGCGACGGGGAGTGAACGCCCGTCCCCCGTCACCCGGGGGCCGTAGGCTGGCGACACCACATACGACCACTGTTTTTTGCAAGCAACCGGAGACAACGGTGCATTTCCACGACTCGATGATCAGCCTCGTCGGCAACACCCCGCTGGTGAAGCTCAACAACGTGACCCAGGGCATCCAGGCGACCGTCCTGGCCAAGGTGGAGTACTTCAACCCGGGCGGCTCCGTGAAGGACCGCATCGCCCTGCGCATGATCGAGGCCGCCGAGCAGAGCGGGGAGCTGAAGCCGGGCGGCACCATCGTCGAGCCGACCAGCGGCAACACCGGCGTGGGACTTGCCATCGTGGCCCAGCAGAAGGGCTACAAGTGCATCTTCGTGTGCCCCGACAAGGTGAGCACCGACAAGATCAACGTGCTGCGCGCGTACGGCGCCGAGGTGGTCGTGTGCCCGACCGCGGTGGACCCCGAGCACCCGGACTCCTACTACAACGTCTCCGACCGGCTGGTGCGCGAGACGCCCGGCGCCTGGAAGCCCGACCAGTACTCCAACCCCAACAACCCGCTCTCGCACTATCACTCGACCGGCCCCGAGCTGTGGGAGCAGACCGAGGGGAAGATCACCCACTTCGTGGCGGGCGTCGGCACCGGCGGCACCATCTCCGGCACCGGCCGCTACCTGAAGGACGCCAGCCAGGGCAAGGTCAAGGTCATCGGCGCCGACCCCGAGGGCTCCGTGTACTCGGGCGGATCGGGGCGGCCGTACCTGGTCGAGGGCGTCGGTGAGGACTTCTGGCCGACCGCCTACGACCGCACCGTCGCCGACGAGATCGTCGCGGTCTCCGACAAGGACTCCTTCCAGATGACCCGGCGGCTGGCCCGCGAGGAGGGCCTGCTCGTCGGCGGTTCCTGCGGTATGGCCGTGGTGGCCGCGCTGGAGGTCGCCGAGCGCCTGGGCCCGGACGACGTGGTCGTCGTGCTGCTGCCCGACAGCGGCCGCGGCTACCTCAGCAAGATCTTCAACGACGAGTGGATGGCCGACTACGGCTTCCTGGAGGACGAGGGCCCCAGCGCCCGCGTCGCCGACGTCCTGAGCGACAAGGCGGGCGGCACCATCCCGTCCCTGGTGCACATGCACCCCGAGGAGACCGTCGGCGAGGCCATCGAGGTGCTGCGCGAGTACGGCGTCTCGCAGATGCCCGTCGTCAAGCCGGGCGCCGGTCACCCGGACGTCATGGCCGCCGAGGTCGTCGGGTCGGTCGTGGAGCGGGAGTTGCTCGACGCGCTCTTCAACAAGCGGGCCTCGCTGGACGATCCGCTGGAGAAGCACATGTCGGCCCCGCTGCCCCAGGTCGGCTCCGGTGAGCCGGTCGGCGACCTGATGTCGGTGCTCGGCGCGGCCGACGCGGCGATCGTCCTGGTCGAGGGCAAGCCGACCGGCGTGGTCAGCCGGCAGGACCTGCTGGCCTTCCTGGCCAAGGGCGGCACCAAGTAGCCAACGGCCGGTGAACGGCCCGTGACCACGGCGAACTCGCGATGACCGCAAGCCGATCGGGCCGTAGCGCAAGTGGTACCAGGGTGTCACGTGCGCGCAGCACCCGCTTAACACGGGCCGGGCACAGTAGTGGGTGTCGGCAGGGGTGGGAGCGGCTCCCCGCCCAGGCCGGCGCCGAACGGCGTCACGGACCTCCGGAGCGGCTCCCGGACCTCCACGGACGCCACGGACGCGCAGCCCGGCCTGACCGGCCTGCCCGCGTCCCTCGCGGGGACCGCCGTCGTCCCGCCCCCCGGTGACGGGGGTGCGGCGGTCCCCGCGCAAACCCCTCTCCTCACACGGGACGCGCGGGCCCGCTCAGTGCACCGAGAAACCGCCGTCGACGAAGATCGACTGCCCGGTGACGTACGCGGACGCCGGGCCGGCGAGGAACACCGCCGCCCCCTCGAAGTCCTCGGCGAGCCCGTTGCGTCCGGTCATCGTGCGCGCGGCCAGCGCCGCCACCCGCTCCGGGTCGGCCGACAGGCGGGCGTTCAGCGGCGTCATCACGAACCCCGGCACGAGCGTGTTGCAGGTGACGCCGTGCCGTGACCACGCCTCCGCCTGGGAGCGGGCCAGCGACTCCAGCGCGCCCTTCGAGACGCCGTAGGCGCCGCTGTCCACGAACGCCCGGTGCGCCTGCTGCGAGGTGACGTGGATGATCCGGCCGTAGCCGCGCTCGGCCATCCTGGGCCCGAACCGCTGCCCCAGCAGGAACGGGGCCTCCAGGTTGACCGCCATGGTGGTGTCCCACACGTCCTCGCCCAGTTCGCCCAGCGGCGGCCTGAGGTTGACCCCCGCGCAGTTGACGAGGATGTCGGGCTCCCCGAACACCGCGGCCGCCTCCTCGGCCACCGCGCGCACGCCCTCACGCGTGCTCAGATCCCCGCCCACCCAGGCAGCCCGGCACCCGTCGGCCGTCAACTCGGCGACGGCGCGCCCGAGTCTCCCCTCGTCCCGGGCGACGACCACCACGCTCGCCCCGGCCCGCGCCAGCGCCCCGGCGATGGCCCGGCCGATGCCGGAACTGCCTCCGGTCACGACGGCGACGCGACCGTCCAGCGAGAACAGGTCGGTCAGATAGGCGTTCGATGTCATGCCCGGAGCGTAGACGGCACGCCCCGGGCCGCGGCCCGGCACCGGAGCGTGACCGTAGGCTGCGCGGCATGAGCATCATCGGAGTCGGGATCGACGTCGCCGAGATCGACCGGTTCCGGGCGTCCCTGGAGCGGACACCCGGGCTGGCCGGCCGCTTGTTCGTGGAGCGGGAGCTGCTGCTGCCCAGCGGTGACCGCCGCGGAATCGCCTCGCTCGCGGCGCGGTTCGCCGCCAAGGAGGCACTGGCCAAGGCCCTGGGTGCGCCGCCCGGGCTGCTGTGGACCGACGCCGAGGTGTACATCGAGGACAGCGGCCAGCCACGCCTGCGCGTCAAGGGCACGGTCGCCGCGCGGGCGGCGGAACTGGGCGTACGGGCATGGCACGTGTCCCTGAGTCACGACGCGGGCGTGGCCTCGGCCGTGGTCGTGGCGGAGGGCTGAGCCCGCGGGGAGGGCGGTGGCGGAACGTTCGGCGGCCGCGGGGGCGTCGTGGCCGGGCGCGCAGTTCCCCGCGCCCCTGACAGACGTGTCGTCGGCTGCCTCCGGGCCCTTGCCGGATGTACGTCGGCCGCGGGTGGGAGGGGCGGGGTGGCCTCGGCGCCGTGGGTGCGGTGTGGGTGGTCCGGCGGGTGCTGGGCACGGGCGCCGTGCGTGGGGGACGTGGGCCATGGCACGTGTCCCCGAGCCATGCCGCGCGGTTCGCCGCCGTTGTGGCGGGCACCGCGGGTGTGAGGGCCGGGGCGGGCGGGGCAGGCTTGGTGCCATGCGTAGTGCGTACGGCGTGGAGACGGTGAGGGCGGCCGAACGGGCCCTGATGGCGCGGTTGCCGGAGGGCGCGCTGATGCAGCGGGCGGCCGCGGGACTGGCCGCCGCCTGTGCGGACCTGCTCGGGCGGGTGTACGGCAGCCGGGTGGTGCTGCTCGTCGGCAGCGGGGACAACGGCGGGGACGCCCTGTACGCGGGGGCCCGGCTGGCCCGGCGCGGCGCCGGGGTGACGGCGGTACCGCTGACGCCCGAGCGGGCGCACACCGGGGGACTGGCGGCCCTGCGGCGGGCCGGGGGCTCCGTGGCCGCCGCCGGTGCCGCCGGGGAGCTGATCGCGCGGGCCGACCTGGTGGTGGACGGCATCGTCGGGATCGGCGGCAAGGGCGGGCTGCGGCCCGATGCCGAGCGGCTCGCCGCCGCCGTGGGGCGCTCACGGGCGGCCGTGGTGGCCGTCGACCTGCCCAGCGGCGTCGAGGCCGACACCGGGGAGGTGCGCGGGGCCGCGCTGCGGGCCGACCTCACCGTCACCTTCGGCACGCACAAGCCCGGTCTGATGGTCGATCCGGCCCGGGAGTACGCCGGGGTCGTGCGGCTCGTCGACATCGGGCTCGAACTGCCCGACGAGGCCGAATTGGAGGCCCTGCAGCACGCCGACGTGGCCCGGCTGCTGCCGGCGCCGACCGGGGAGAGCGACAAGTACCGGCGGGGGGTCGTCGGGATCGCCGCCGGGTCGGCGCGCTACCCGGGCGCGGCCGTGCTCGCCGTGTCCGGGGCGTTGCGCGGCGGGGCGGGTGCCGTGCGCTACGTCGGCCCCGCCGGGCAGGCCGTCGTCGCGCGCTTCCCGGAGACGCTCGTGTCCGACGCCGGGCCGGCCAGGGCCGGGCGGGTGCAGGCCTGGGTGGTCGGGCCGGGGGCGGGCGATGACGCGGCCACCGTGGCGGAGGTACTGGCGGCGGACGTGCCGGTGCTCGTCGACGCGGACGGCCTGCGGCTGGCGGAGCGGGACGCGGTGCGCGGGCGGACGGCTCCGACGCTGATGACGCCGCACGCGGGGGAGGCCGCCGCGCTGCTCGGGGTGCGGCGCGAGGAGGTAGAGGGTGCCCGGCTGGCCGCGGTGCGCGAGCTGGCCGCGGCGTACCGGGCGACCGTGCTGCTGAAGGGGTCGACGACGCTGGTGGCCGACTGCGCGGGCGGGGCCGTACGGGTGAACCCCACGGGAACGTCCTGGCTGGCCACGGCGGGCAGCGGGGACGTGCTGTCGGGGCTCGCCGGATCGCTGCTGGCGGCGGGGCTGTCCGCGCCGGACGCCGGGAGCACGGCGGCGTATCTGCACGGGCTCGCCGGCCGGTTCGCGGCGCAGGGGGCGCCGGCGGGGGCGCACGACGTGGCCGAGCGGATCCCGCAGGCGTGGCGGGACGTCCGCGGCTGAGTCCGCGGCTGAGGAACGACGGACCCCGCGCCCCGCCATGCCCGCCCGCCGCGTGTCCGCGAGCACCCGACGCCCCGCGGAGGTGAAAGCGTGGGGCCCTCCGAAGGCCCGGGTCCGGCCGCCCTGCCGGACCGTCACGACGGCCGTACGGAACCGCCAGGGCCGTGCGGAAGCCGTCGTGAGGGCGGCTGAACTCCGTCGCGGGGCCGTGCTGAACTCCATCGCTGGGGCCGTGTCGAACCCGTCGTGAGGGCGGCTGAACTCCGTCGCGGGGCCGCGCTGAACTCCGTAGCCGGGGCCGTGTCGAACCCGTCGCCGGGGCCGCGCTGAACTCCGTCGCGGGTCGCGCCGAGCCCGTCGCGGGTCGCGCCGAAGCCGTTGCCCGGGCCGCACACGAAAGCTCCCGAGGCCCGTGCTTCCGGGGCCCGGAAGGCGCTCTGAGAGACTGGGGGCGCCATGAGTGAGACTGCTGCTGTGCCGACCGCGCCCCTGCGGGCCCGTGCCGAGATCGACCTGGCCGCCCTGCGCGCCAATGTGCGGACCCTGCGCGCCCGCGCGCAGGGCGCGGCCCTGATGGCCGTCGTCAAGTCCGACGCCTACGGCCACGGGGCGGTGCCGTGCGCCCGCGCGGCCGTCGAAGCCGGGGCGACCTGGCTCGGCACGGCCACGCCGGAGGAGGCCCTCGCACTGCGCGCCGCCGGTCTGGACACGCGCGTCCTGTGCTGGCTGTGGGTGCCGGGCGGGCCCTGGCGGGAGGCCGTCGAGGCGGACATCGACGTCTCCCTCAGCGGCATGTGGGCGCTGCGTGAGGTCACCGAGGCCGCCCGGCGGGCCGGCCGGCCCGCGCGCGTGCAGCTCAAGGCCGACACCGGGCTCGGACGCAACGGCTGCCAGCCCGCCGACTGGCCCGAACTGGTCGGCGAGGCACTGCGGGCCGAACGCGAGGGGCTGGTCCGGATCACCGGACTGTGGTCCCACTTCGCCTGCGCCGACGAGCCCGGGCATCCGTCCATCGCCGCCCAGCTCGACCGGTTCCGGGAGATGGTGGCCCACGCCGAGCGGCAGGGCGTGCGCCCCGAGGTGCGGCACATCGCCAACTCCCCGGCCACCCTCACCCTTCCCGAGACCCACTTCGACCTGGTCCGGCCCGGCATCGCCGTGTACGGCGTCTCGCCGAGCCCGGAGATCGGCACCCCGGCCGACTTCGGGCTGCGCCCGGTGATGACGCTGAGCGCGTCGCTGGCGCTGGTCAAGCACGTGCCGGCCGGGCACGGCGTCAGCTACGGCCACCACTACGTCACCCCCGGCGCGACCACCCTCGGCCTCGTCCCCGTCGGCTACGCGGACGGCATCCCCCGGCACGCCTCCGGCACCGGACCGGTGCTGGTGGACGGCAAGTGGCGGATCGTCGCGGGGCGGGTGGCCATGGACCAGTTCGTGGTGGACCTGGGCGGCGACGAGCCCGGGGCCGGCGCGGAGGCGGTCCTGTTCGGGCCCGGCGACCGCGGCGAGCCCACCGCCGAGGACTGGGCGCAGGCCTGCGGCACGATCGCGTACGAGATCGTCACGCGGATCGGAACGCGCGTTCCCCGCGTCCATGTGAACGGGAACCAGGAGGGGTAGCCCCTTCAGGGGCGCGCACACCCGACGCTCGGTTACTCCTGCCCCGGCTGGTAACACGAACAACACCGGCACCACTCGTTTCACCCACCCAGCGAACTGCAGTACGGCGAAGAGGAGCGGTACGTGAGCGAGAGCAGTGCGGAGGCCGTGGCGGACGTCGTCGCCTCGGCGGCCGCCGCCTCCGCCGCGGGGGCGGCCGGTAGCTGGCGCAGGGCGACCGGTGTCGCCGGTGCCGCGATAGGCGTGCTCGCCGCGGGCGCGGCGGCCGGCGTCGCCATCGAGCGGATGACGGTCGGCCGCGGCATGCGGCGCAAGGCCCGGCTGGCCCTCGACTCGGCCGGCCCCTACGGCACCCTGCGCGGCACCCCGGGCAAGGCGCACGCCGACGACGGCACCGAGCTGTACTACGAGGTCGACGACGTCGAGCCCGACCTCGGCCCGCACGTCTCCCCGCGCCGCCGCAGGCTCTTCGGCCGCAAGGCCCCCGCCCCGGTCACCGTCGTGTTCTGCCACGGCTACTGCCTCAGCCAGGACTCCTGGCACTTCCAGCGCGCGGCACTGCGCGGGGTCGTGCGCACCGTGCACTGGGACCAGCGCAGCCACGGGCGGTCCGGCCGGGGCGTGGCCCAGACCCGGGACGGGGTGCCGGTCGCGATCGACCAGCTCGGGCGCGACCTGAAGGCCGTCCTCGACGCCGCCGTGCCGGAGGGGCCGGTGGTGCTGGTCGGTCACTCGATGGGCGGAATGACCATGATGGCCCTCGCCGCCCAGTACCCCGAGCTGATCCGGGACCGGGTCGTCGCCACCGCCTTCGTGGGTACCTCCTCCGGCCGGCTCGGCGAGGTCAACTTCGGGCTCCCGGTGGCCGGCGTCAACGCGGTGCGCCGCATCCTCCCCGGCGTGCTGAAGGCGCTCGGGCAGCAGGCGGAGCTGGTGGAGAAGGGGCGCCGGGCCACCGCCGACCTGTTCGCCGGCGTCATCAAGCGGTACTCGTTCGCCGGTCGGGACGTCGACCCGGCCGTCGAGCGGTTCGCGGAGCGGATGATCGAGGCCACGCCGATCGACGTGGTCGCCGAGTTCTACCCGGCCTTCACCGAGCACGACAAGACCGGGGCCCTGGTGTGCTTCCGGGACATGCCGGTGCTCGTGCTGGCCGGCGTCCGGGACCTGGTCACGCCCAGCGAGCACAGCGAGGCCATCGCCGACCTGCTGCCGGACGCCGAGCTGGTGCTGGTGCCGGACGCCGGGCACCTGGTGATGCTGGAACACCCGGAAGTGGTCACGGACCGCCTCGCCGACCTGCTCACCCGCGCGGGTGCCGTGCCCGCAGGGGCTACCGTAAGTGGCTATGGAAGCACCAGCAGCACCGCACAACCCCGCTGAGACCCGGCTGACGATCACCGCGCCCGAGCAGATGCGGGAGCTGGGCCGCCGGCTGGCCAAGCTGCTGCGCGCGGGCGACCTGGTCATGCTCACCGGGGAACTCGGCGCCGGCAAGACCACGCTGACCCGCGGGCTCGGCGAGGGCCTCGGCGTGCGCGGCGCGGTCACCTCGCCGACCTTCGTGATCGCCCGCGTGCACCCCTCCCTCGGCGACGGGCCGCCCCTGGTCCATGTGGACGCCTACCGCCTCGGCGGCGGCCTGGACGAGATGGAGGACCTGGACCTCGACGTCTCGCTGCCCGACTCGGTGATCGTCGTGGAGTGGGGCGAGGGCAAGGTGGAGGACCTGACCGAGGACCGGCTCCAGGTCGTCATCCACCGGGCCGTCGGCGACACCACCGACGAGGTGCGGCACGTGACCGTGACCGGGCTGGGCCGGCGGTGGGCCGACGCGGGCCTGGAGACGCTCACGGCCTGAGGTGCGCCCTCAGCGGATCACCCCGACCACCCTCAGCGGATCACGACCACCTTCACGCCGATCGTCGCGAAGTTCCACATCGCCTCGCCGTCCGCCCGTGTCTCGCGGATGCCGCCCGTCTTGACGGCCGGGTCGGGCACGGCCTGCCCCCCGTCGCCCACCGCCGCGCTGAAGCCGATCGTCACCCCGTTCACGGTGGTGAACCGCACGACATGCTCGATGGGGACGCCGTCCGTGCCGGTGACCGCGTTCGAGCGGGACGACACCCAGTACGTCCCCGGCGCCGGGTCGACGCTGCCCGGGCGCACGGGGAAGCCGCGCAGCGTCCGCTCGCGCCCGTCGACCAGCCAGACCCGGTCGTCGTCCACCGAGTACACCACCCGTTCACCCGTACCGGAGGCACTCGGCAGCGCGGTCGGATCGCGCCGGTCCCGGGGCGCCTTGCCGGCCGCCGCCGCGGCGGACGCGCCCGCCCCGGGCCTGCCGGTCAGGTTCGCCGGTACGGTCGCCTGGGCCCGGAACGCCAGGAAACCGACCGTTCCCAGCGCCGCCGCGGTCAGGGCGGCCACGATCCCCGCGCTGGTTCCCGCCACGTGCGCCCACCTCCCGTCCGTCTCGTGCGATATGTCGTACTTGTCTGCATTGTCTGGCTCGTCCAGACCGTAGCAGCCGGTGACCGTACGACCCGGACGGCCATGCGGGAGGCGCGAGCGCCGTAGGCTGTTCGCGTGCTCTTGCTAGCTCTGGATACCGCAACACCCGCCGTCACCGTCGCCCTGCACGACGGAACCGACGTCATCGCCTCGTCGAGCCAGGTGGACGCGCGCCGGCACGGAGAGCTGCTGCTGCCGGCCGTGGACCGCGTGCTCGCCGAGGCCGGGCTGAAGCTGGAGGCGGTCACCGGGATCGTCGTCGGCGTCGGCCCCGGCCCTTACACCGGCCTGCGCGTCGGCCTGATGACCGCCGACACCTTCGGCCTCGCGCTCGGCGTCCCCGTGCACGGCGTGTGCACGCTGGACGGCCTCGCCTACGCCGCCGACATCGAGAAGGGCCCCTTCGTCGTGGCGACCGACGCCCGGCGCAAGGAGGTCTACTGGGCGAAGTACGCCGACTCCCGCACCCGGCTGACCGACCCGGCCGTGGACCGCCCGGCCGACATCGCCGAGCAGGTCGCCGGGCTGCCCGCGGTCGGCGCCGGCGCGCTGCTCTACCCGGACACGTTCCCGAGGGCCCACGAGCCCGAGCACGTGTCCGCCGCCGCCCTCGCCGCGCTCGCCGCCGGGAAGCTGGCCGCGGGCGAGGAACTGGCGGCGCCCCGGCCGCTCTACCTGCGCCGGCCCGACGCCCAGGTCCCCAAGAACTACAAGGTGGTCACCCCCAAGTGACTCAGCCGGCAACCCCCCGACTGCGC
This sequence comes from Streptomyces lucensis JCM 4490, assembly GCF_014650035.1. GTDB lineage: Bacteria > Actinomycetota > Actinomycetes > Streptomycetales > Streptomycetaceae > Streptomyces > Streptomyces lucensis. The sequence continues at coordinate 194,916 of NZ_BMUE01000001.1, forward strand.
GAGATGCGCTGGTGGGACATCGACCCGGTCCTGGAGCTGGAGAAGGACCTGTTCCCCGAGGACGCCTGGTCCCGGGGCATGTTCTGGTCCGAGCTGGCCCACTCCCGGGGCCCCGAGGCGACCCGGCGCTACTTGGTGGCCGTGTCCGGCGACGACCGCGTCGTCGGGTACGCGGGCCTCGTCGCCTCCGGTGAGCAGGCCGACGTCCAGACCATCGCCGTCGCCCGCGACCAGCAGGGCACCGGACTCGGCGGGCGCCTGCTCACCGAGCTGCTGCGCGCGGCCACCGCGTTCGAGTGCCACGAGGTGCTGCTCGAGTGCCGGGTCGACAACGTCCGCGCCCAGAAGCTCTACGAGCGCTTCGGCTTCGAGTCGATCGGCTTCCGCCGCGGCTACTACCAGCCGGGCAACGTCGACGCCCTGGTGATGCGCCTGATCACCGCCTCCGACAGCGGCTCAGCCGCGGGTTCTTCCCCCGTACAAGGAACCGAGACCAATGACTGACGAACCCCTCGTCCTCGGCATCGAGACCTCCTGCGACGAGACCGGCGTCGGCGTCGTCCGCGGCACAACCCTGCTGGCGGACGCCGTCGCCTCCAGCGTCGACGAGCACGCCCGCTTCGGCGGCGTCGTACCGGAGGTGGCCTCCCGGGCCCACCTGGAGGCGATGGTCCCCACCATCGACCGTGCCCTGAAGGAGGCGGGCGTCTCCGCACGGGACCTCGACGGCATCGCGGTGACCGCCGGCCCCGGCCTCGCGGGCGCCCTGCTCGTCGGCGTCTCGGCGGCGAAGGCGTACGCCTACGCCCTCGGCAAGCCCCTGTACGGCGTCAACCACCTCGCCTCCCACATCTGCGTGGACCAGCTGGAGCACGGTCCGCTGCCGGAGCCGACGATGGCGCTGCTGGTGTCCGGCGGCCACTCCTCGCTGCTGCTGTCGGAGGACATCACCTCCGACGTCCGCCCGATGGGCTCGACCATCGACGACGCGGCCGGCGAGGCCTTCGACAAGATCGCCCGCGTGCTGAACCTGGGCTTCCCCGGCGGACCGGTCATCGACCGCTACGCGCGCGAGGGCGACCCCGCCGCGATCGCCTTCCCGCGCGGCCTGACGGGCCCGCGCGACCCGCTGTACGACTTCTCCTTCTCCGGCCTGAAGACGGCCGTCGCCCGCTGGATCGAGGCCAGGCGCGCCGCCGGTGAGGAGGTCCCGGTCCGTGACGTGGCCGCCTCCTTCCAGGAGGCCGTCGTCGACGTCCTCACCCGCAAGGCCGTCCGCGCCTGCAAGGACGAGGGCGTGGACCACCTGATGATCGGCGGCGGCGTCGCCGCCAACTCCCGGCTGCGCGCCCTCGCCCAGGAGCGCTGCGAGGCGGCGGGGATCCGGCTGCGCGTCCCGCGCCCCAAGCTGTGCACGGACAACGGCGCGATGGTGGCCGCGCTCGGCGCGGAGATGGTCGCCCGCAACCGGGCCGCCTCCGGCTGGGACCTGTCGGCCGACTCCTCCCTGCCGGTCACCGACCCCCACGTCCCCGGGCACGACCACGTGCACGAGGTCGGCAAGGAGAACCTCTACTCATGACGGTCGCCCTGATGTGGGAGGCCAGGGCCGCCGAGGGCCGGGGCGAGGAGCTGCTCGCCTGGGTGCGGGAACAGCGGCCCGGCGGGGAGCCGCTGCGCCGGGAGGTCTTCCGGGCGCCGCAGGACCGGGTGCTGGTCATCACCTGGTGGGACGCGCCCTACGACGCTCCGCTGCCCGAACTTCCCGAGCCGGCGGCCGAGCTGGTGACGCGGGCCGTGCACCGGTGGCGGTTCGAGCCGGTGTCGGACGGCTGAGGTTGTGGGACCGGCCCCGACTGGGCTATGATCATCACACAGCGAACGGCCGGAACTCCGGTACGGACGCAGTGCGTTGGTGGTCCAAGGAAAGACGTCCCGCTTCCTGCGGGGAGATGCAGGTGCAAGGCCTGCCCGGCGCTCCACACAGACACCCCGTTCCCGGTTGTTCCGGGAGCGGGGTGTTCTCGTTGTCCGGGACCGCGCCCCCCTCTCCCCCGTTGCCATCGAATCTTTCGAAGCGGATTCCGCATCTTCCGATGTCCCATGGCGCCACCGCCCCTTCGTCGTGACGTCTCGCGGAGGTACGATCGCGCGCATGAAACCTTCGAAGTCCGCAGAATCGCAGACCGCGACCCTCGCCGAGATCGCCCGGGAGGCCGGGGTCTCCGCTCCGACTGTTTCGAAGGTCCTCAACGGCCGCGCGGACGTGGCCCCCGCGACCCGCGCCCGGGTCGAGGAACTGCTGCGCACCCACGGCTACCGGCGACGGCGCGCCGAGGCCTCGCGCTCCCCGCTGATCGACCTGGTCTTCCACGAGCTGGAGAGCGCCTGGGCGATGGAGGTCATCCGGGGTGTGGAGAACGTGGCCCGGGACGCCGGGCTGAGCGTCGTGCTGTCCGAGTCGGCCGGGCGGCTCACCCCGGGCCGGACCTGGGCCGACCAGGTGGCCGCCCGCCGCCCGCACGGCGTCGTCCTCGTGCTGTCCGGACTCGACGAGTCCCAGCGGGCCCTGCTGACCAGCCGGTCCATCCCCTTCGTCGTGATGGACCCGGCCGGCGACCCGGGCCCGGACGTGCCCTCCATCGGCGCCACCAACTGGCAGGGCGGCCTCGCCGCCACCCGCCACCTGGTGGAACTCGGCCACACCCGGATCGGCGCCATCAGCGGCCCCTCCCGGATGATGTGCAGCCGGGCCCGGGTGGACGGCTACCGGGCGGCCCTGGAGACGGCCGGGCTCCCGGTCGACCCCTCCCTCGTCGTGGCCGGCGACTTCCACCACGACGCCGGCTACCGCCTGGGCCTGGAGCTGCTGCGCCGCCCCGACCGGCCGACCGCCGTCTTCGCGGGCAACGACCTGCAGGCGCTCGGCCTCTACGAGGCCGCCCGCGAGCTGGGGCTGCGCATCCCGGAGGACCTGAGCGTCGTCGGCTTCGACGATCTGCCCGTGGCCCGCTGGGTCGGCCCGCCGCTGACGACCGTACGGCAGCCGCTGACCGAGATGGCCGAGGCCGCCGCCCGCCTGGTGCTGGAGCTGGGAAGCGCCGCGGAGGAGCGCACGGCGACCCGCGTGGAGCTGGCGACCAGCCTCGTCGTGCGGTCGAGCACGGCCGCGCTCGCGGCGGAGTGACGCCGGCGGCCGGAAGTTGACGTATCGAGGAGTCGGGCCCGTGGGAACACCGGGCCGGAAACAGCTCCGGGGAAAGAGCCGGAAAGATCTCCGGAAAAAAATCGGGGAACGTGTCGATCCGGGCGTCTCCCGTTCGACGCAAGGGGTGAGCGGCGGGAAACGGTCCCGTCGCCACGGCCGAAGGAGTCACCATGCCCCGCTACCTGTCCCTCGTGCGCATCGACGAGTCCTCCGTGCCCGCCGAGGGCCCCAGCGAGGACCTGATGCGGCGGATGGGCGAGCTGATCGAGGAGGTCACCAAGGCCGGCGTGATGCTCGACACCGCCGGACTCACCCCGTCCGCCCAGGGAACCCGCGTCACCTGGTCGGACGGCAGGATCTCCGTCACCGACGGACCGTTCACGGAGGCCAAGGAGGTCATCGGCGGCTACGCGCTCATGCAGTGCAAGGACAAGGCCGAGGCCCTGGAGTGGACCAAGCGCTTCCTGCAGGTCCACGAGGACTTCTGGACCGTGACCTGCGAGGTGCGCGAGATCGCCGAGGGCTGACCGTCCTTGGCCCTGCGGCCGCCGGGGGTGTTGCATGGTGGGCTGTGGAACCGCAGCCCACCCCGCCCCCGTCCGCCGCGCACGCCATCGAGACGGTCTTCCGCCTGGAGTCGCCCAAGGTGATCGCCGCCGTCGCCCGGATCGTCCGGGACGTCGGCATCGCCGAGGAACTGGCGCAGGACGCGCTCGTCGCCGCCCTGGAACGGTGGCCCCGCGACGGCGTGCCCGACAACCCCGGCGCGTGGCTCATGGCCACCGCCCGGCACCGTGCCGTCGACCTGGTCCGGCGCCGCGAGACCTACGCCCGCAAACTCGCCGGGATCGGCCGCGACCTGGAGACCACGGCACCGCCCGAGGCACCCGCCGACCCCGACGGCATCGACGACGACCTGCTCCGGCTCGTCTTCACCACCTGCCACCCGGCGCTGTCGCCGCAGGCCCGCATCGCGCTCACCCTGCGCCTGCTCGGCGGTCTGACCACGGCCGAGATCGCCCGCGCCCACCTCGTCCCCGAGCCGACGGTCGCCCAGCGGATCGTGCGCGCCAAACGCACGCTCGCCACGAGGAACGTGGCCTTCGAAGTGCCGTACGGACCCGACCGCGAGGCCCGCCTCGGTTCCGTCCTCGAGGTCATCTACCTGATCTTCAACGAGGGGTACGCGGCCACCGCGGGCGACGACCTGCTGCGGCCCGGCCTCTGCGAGGACGCCCTGCGCCTGGCCCGCCTGCTGTCCGCGCTGATGCCCAAGGAGAGCGAGGTGCACGGCCTGACGGCGCTGCTCGAGTTCCAGGCGTCCCGTTCCGCCGCCCGTACCGGACCCGACGGCGCACCGGTGCTGCTGAAGGACCAGAACCGCCGCCGCTGGAACCGCCTGCTCATCGCGCGCGGCATCCGCGCCCTCGCCCGCGCCGAAGCCACGGCGTCCGGCGCCGCCGGCCCCTACGCCCTCCAGGCGGCCATCGCCGCGTGCCACGCGCACGCGTACACCTACGAGGAGACCGACTGGCGCGCCATCGCCACCCTGTACGCCCTGCTGGCGGCCCGCTCCCCGTCCCCGGTGGTCGAGCTGAACCGCGCGGTCGCCGTCGCGATGGCCGAGGGGCCGGCACAGGGCCTGCAGCTCGTCGACGCCCTGACCGCGGAACCCGCCCTGCACGACTACCACCTGCTCCCCAGCGTCCGCGCCGACCTGCTGTCCCGCCTGGGCCGCACGGCGGAGGCCCGTGCGGAGTTCGAGCGCGCGGCCTCCCTCACCCGCAACGCCCGCGAACGCGAGCTGCTGCGGCGCCGGGCCACCGAGACACGTCCCGGCGAACACGAGGACACCACTCCTTCGGATGATCAACGGACGTAAGGGCGTGCGATACCGGGGCGGCTGCGTAGCGTCACGGCTGTCGCTTGTGCCGTAGTGGCGCTCCCGCCCACACTTGAAGGAGGAGGTGCTTCACGATGACCGCTCTCGCAGAAGAGGTGGCCCCGGTGGTGGCAGACAAGCCGGCTTCCGAACCGGTTTCCGACCTGGACGAGGTCCTGTGGCAGGCGTGGAAGGCCATGGATCTCCCCGAGGGCTACCGCGCCGAGATCATCGAGGGGGCCATCGAGGTGTCGCCTACCGGTCGCCGTCGTCACACTGTCCTGATTGGCCGCCTCCGCCGTGCACTTGATACCCACTTGGCGGGGAGCGACTACGCGGTTCATCACGACGGCAACGTCATCCACCGCCACAAGGCCTGGATCCCCGACCTCTTCGTCGCCCCCGTCGACCTCGACGACATCCCCGACGAGGAGGGCCTGGGCGTCGACGCCGGCGGCGTGAAGATGGTCGTCGAGGTCACCTCGCCAGGTCACCGCAACCTCCAGCGCGACCGCGTCCGTAAGCGCCGTGAGTACGCCAGGGCGGGCATCCCGGTGTACGTCGTGATCGTCGACGACTTCGACGACGAGGGAGCCGTCGTCGTGCTGACGTCCCCCGACGCGAAGAAGGCCAGGTACACCGATGAGCACCGCGTCCCCTACGGCACCGACGCGGTGATCCCGGAGGGGCCGGCCAAGGGGTTCGCCGTGGGCAAGGCGATCGTCGCGTCCTGAACAGGGCGTCAGGGCGTCAGGGCGCCGGGTGGCCGATCAGCATCGTCGGGGCGCCCGCGACGCGGGTGAGGAAGACCGTGGCGGAGTGGGGGCCCTGCGGTTTGACCTTCCTGCGCAGTTCCTCGGGCTCGACCGCCGAGCCCCGCTTCTTCACGGTCAGCGTGCCGACCTCCCGCTCCCTCAGCAGGGCCTTCAGCTTCTTGACGCCGAAGGGGAGCTGGTCGGTGATCCGGTAGGCCGAGGCGAACGGGGTGGGCCGCAGCTCGTCGGCGGTGACGTACGCGATCGTCGCGTCGACGAGTCCGCCGCCGACCTCCTCGGCCACCTCGGCGATCAGGTGCGCGCGGATCACGGCGCCGTCGGGCTCGTACAGGTAACGGCCCACGGGCCGCACATCGGGGTCCGGCAGACCCCGGCCGGGCAGGGTGCGCGGGCCGGGCAGCAGGGTGGCCCGTACGGCACCCGGCGCGCCGGTGCCGAACCACAGCACCGCCTCCTTCACGTCCCCGCCGTCGGACACCCACTCGGCCTCGGCGTCGGCGGGCACCGCCTCGTGCGGGACGCCCGGCGCGATCTTGAGCGCCGCCCGGGGCGCCGTACGGGCCGCGCCGACGGCCCATGACAGGGGCGGGGAGTAGGCCTCCGGATCGAAGATCCGGCCGCGGCCGCCCCGCCGGGCCGGGTCCACGAACACCGCGTCGTACCCGGACGTGTCCACGGCCGTGACGTCGGCCTCCCGCACCTCGATCAGGCCGGCCAGGCCCAGCGCCTCGGCGTTGGCCCGCGCCACCGCGGCCGTCAGCGGGTCCCGGTCCACCGCCAGCACCCGGATGCCGGCCCGTGCCAGTGCGATGGCGTCGCCGCCGATCCCGCAGCACAGGTCGGCGACCGAGGTCACGCCCAGCTCCGCGAAGCGCCGCGCCCGGTAGGCCGCCACGCCGGCCCGCGTCGACTGCTCGACCCCGTTCGGCGTGAAGAACATCCGCCCGGCGTCCTCGGCCCCGAACTTCGCCGCCGCCCGCTGCCGCAGCCGCGCCTGGCCGAGCGCGGCCGACACCAGCTCGGCCGGGTGGTCGCGGCGCAGCCGGGTGGCGACGGCCAGCTCCTGCGCGGGCTCGGTGTCGCGCACCTCGTCGAGGAGGGCGCGGCCTTCTGGGGTGAGGAGGAGGTCGAGGTCGTTCACCGGGTCATTGTGGGCCAGTCGGTGGATGGTGCGCCCGCGGCGGAGGTGTCGGCCCGGGTCACGGGCCGGGTCCTGGGAGGATCCGGCACCATGCGAACAGTAGGACAAAATGACAAAAATAGGTCCCATCTCAGGCGTCTGGCCCTCGGATGCGGCGCCGCCGCCCTCGCGTCCGCCGCCCTTCTCTCCGGCTGCTCGAACCCCGACACCACCCACGGCGCGACCGGCCAGGGCGGCCCCGCCCGCGCCCGCGCCGCGGACCCCGCCGCCGCCCGGGCCGCCGAGCACGCCCGTCTGGTGGCCGCCGCCCGGCGCTGGCAGGTGGACCGGGTCCCGCTGACGCCCCCACCGCCGCCCAGGGTGAAGCCGAAGATCACCGCCCGTGCCGGGTTCGAGGTGGACCACCAGGAGGACTGGGCACTGCCGCCGGTCTTCACCACGATCCCCACCAGGCAGAAGGTCGTCTTCCTGACGATCGACGACGGCGCCGAGAAGGACCCCCGGTTCCTCGCCATGATGCGGGACCTGAAGATCCCCTACACCGCCTTCCTCAGCGACTACCTGGTGAAGGACGACTACGCCTACTTCCGCCGGATGCGCTCCTTCGGGCACACCCTGAACAACCACACCCTGCACCACCCCTACCTGCCTGGCCTGTCCTACGAGGAGCAGAAGGACGAGATCTGCGGCATGCAGGCCGTCATGCAGAAGCAGTTCGGCAGGGCGCCCACCGTCTTCCGCCCGCCTTACGGCAACTACAACCAGGACACCCTGGTCGCCGCCAAGGAGTGCGGCATCAAGTACGCGCCGATCTGGAACGAGGAGGTCTTCGTCGACCACTGGGAGTACCGCGAGGACGACCAGAAGCTGCGCCCCGGCGACATCGTCCTCACCCACTTCCGCGGCCGGGACGACTGGGACGGCACGATGGTCGACGACATGCGCCGCTTCCTGAACAAGGTCACGCGCGAGGGCTACGCCGTGGCCCGCCTGGAGGACTACCTGTGAAGCGGGTGCGGGGCCGCCTGGCCGGGGTCGTCGCCTCGGCCCTCGCCCCGGCCCTGCTGCTCGCCGGGTGCGCGCAGTCCGTCGACCCGATCGAGCGCCTGGGCAAGAAGGCCGCCGAGGGCGTACGCCAGCCCCGCCCCGCCCCCGACCGGGCCTACCGCCGCTGGGGCCTGACCGAGCCCCTGCCCCGCCCGCCCCGGCCCACCGCCCGGCCCCTCGCCCGCGGCCCGCACACCGCGGGCCGCGCCCTGCCCCGCGTCGTGGACCACGTCCCCACCCGGGACCGTGTCGTCTTCCTCACCTACGACGACGGCGCCGAGAAGGACCCCCGCTTCGTCGACATGGTCCGCGAACTCCGCCTCCCCGTCAGCATGTTCCTCACCGACAGCGTCGCCGGCCCCGGCTACGGCCACTTCGCCCGCCTGCGCCGCCTCGGCGCCGGCATCCAGAACCACACCCTCGACCACCGCGCCCTGGGCGGGCAGCCGTACGCCGGACAGCGCGCCGAGATCTGCGGCCAGCAGGACCGGCTCCGGACCCGCCTCGGCGCCCGCCCCCGTCTCTTCCGCCCGCCCTACGGCACGTACGACACCACGACCCTGCGCGCCGCGGCGGACTGCGGCATCACCGCCCTCGTCCTGTGGCGCGCCGCGCTCACCCCGGCCGGCCTCGCCTACACCCGCGGCGACCACCACCTGCGCCCCGGCGACATCGTCCTGGTGGGCCCCGACGAGTCCACGGGCCCACCCCTCACGACACGCACGACGAGAATCCTGCGCGGAGCACGGCAACGCGGCCTGACGGTGGGCCGTCTGGAGGACTACCTGTAGAACCCCAGCCGATCCGGCTGTGCTGACCGATCGGCGCTGTACTCGCCGAGCCCGTCCGGCCGTCCCCACCCAGCCCGTCCGGCCGTCCCCACCCAGCCCGTCCGGCGTTTGAGGACGAGGCCGTACAGGCCGAAGCTGGGGCCTGGGAGCGGCAGCCCCCAGACAGCGCGACCGGGGGCCCGCAGACCCCCACCCCGCCGACGCGCCGCACGGCAATTGGCACTCCGCTTGACCGAGTGCTAATCGCGGTCATAGTCTCGGCTCTGGCACTCGACGCGTGAGAGTGCCAACAACGCGACGGGCAGGTCCGGCACCCGCGACGACGGATCGACCTGGTCGCCACCTCAGACAGTGAAACCCCGTGAGATCTCCGAAGGGGGAGGTCGGATCGTGACGACCACCAGCTCCAAGGTTGCCATCAAGCCGCTCGAGGACCGCATCGTGGTCCAGCCGCTCGACGCCGAGCAGACCACCGCCTCTGGCCTGGTCATCCCGGACACCGCGAAGGAGAAGCCCCAGGAGGGCGCCGTCCTCGCCGTGGGTCCGGGCCGCTTCGAGAACGGCGAGCGCCTGCCGCTCGACGTCAAGGTCGGCGACGTCGTCCTGTACAGCAAGTACGGCGGCACCGAGGTGAAGTACAACGGCGAGGAGTACCTCGTCCTCTCGGCTCGCGACGTCCTCGCGATCATCGAGAAGTAAGTCACCTCGAGCACTTTTGATGCTTGACGCTGCGCCCCTGGCCCCCGCGACCACATAAGAAGCCGGGCGCCCGGGGCGCAGTGCATTTTCCGTTCACAGATTTCCGAGAGGGCTCCCGCTGTCATGGCGAAGATCCTGAAGTTCGACGAGGACGCCCGTCGCGCCCTCGAGCGCGGCGTCAACAAGCTTGCCGACACGGTGAAGGTGACGATCGGCCCCAAGGGCCGCAACGTCGTCATCGACAAGAAGTTCGGCGCCCCCACCATCACCAACGACGGTGTCACGATCGCCCGCGAGGTCGAGATCGAGGACCCGTACGAGAACCTCGGCGCGCAGCTGGTGAAGGAGGTGGCGACCAAGACCAACGACATCGCTGGTGACGGCACCACCACCGCCACCGTGCTGGCCCAGGCGCTGGTGCGCGAGGGCCTGCGGAACGTCGCCGCCGGCGCCTCCCCGGCCGCCCTGAAGAAGGGCATCGACGCCGCGGTCAAGGCCGTCTCCGAGGACCTGCTCGCCACGGCCCGCCCGATCGACGAGAAGTCCGACATCGCCGCCGTCGCCGCGCTGTCCGCCCAGGACCAGCAGGTCGGCGAGCTGATCGCCGAGGCGATGGACAAGGTCGGCAAGGATGGTGTCATCACCGTCGAGGAGTCCAACACCTTCGGTCTGGAGCTGGACTTCACCGAGGGCATGGCCTTCGACAAGGGCTACCTGTCGCCGTACTTCGTCACGGACCAGGAGCGCATGGAGGCCGTCCTCGACGAGCCGTACATCCTGATCCACCAGGGCAAGATCGCCGCCATCGCGGACCTGCTGCCGCTGCTGGAGAAGGTCATCCAGACCAACTCCTCCAAGCCGCTGCTGATCATCGCCGAGGACGTCGAGGGCGAGGCCCTGTCGACCCTGGTCGTCAACAAGATCCGCGGCACCTTCAACGCCGTCGCGGTGAAGGCCCCCGGCTTCGGCGACCGCCGCAAGGCGATGCTGCAGGACATGGCCGTCCTCACCGGCGCCACCGTCATCTCCGAGGAGGTCGGCCTCAAGCTCGACCAGGTCGGCATCGACGTGCTCGGCTCCGCCCGCCGCATCACCGTCACCAAGGACGACACCACGATCGTCGACGGCGCCGGCAACAAGGCGGACGTCGAAGGCCGCGTCGCGCAGATCAAGGCCGAGATCGAGAGCACCGACTCCGACTGGGACCGCGAGAAGCTCCAGGAGCGCCTCGCCAAGCTGGCCGGCGGCGTGTGCGTGATCAAGGTCGGCGCCGCCACCGAGGTGGAGCTGAAGGAGAAGAAGCACCGTCTGGAGGACGCCATCTCCGCGACCCGCGCCGCGGTCGAGGAGGGCATCGTCTCCGGTGGCGGCTCCGCACTGGTCCACGCCTCCAAGGTCCTCGAGGGCAACCTCGACAAGACCGGCGACGAGGCCACCGGTGTCGCCGTGGTCCGCAACGCCGTGGTCGAGCCGCTGCGCTGGATCGGCGAGAACGCCGGCCAGGAGGGCTACGTCATCGTCTCCAAGGTCAAGGACCTGGAGAAGGGCCAGGGCTACAACGCCGCCACCGGCGAGTACGGCGACCTGGTGAAGGCCGGCGTCATCGACCCGGTCAAGGTCACCCGCTCCGCCCTGGAGAACGCGGCCTCCATCGCCTCCCTGCTGCTCACGACCGAGACCCTGGTCGTCGAGAAGAAGGAAGAGGAAGAGCCGGCCGCCGCGGGCCACGGCCACGGCCACGCCCACTGATCGCTGCGCCCGGCCCAGCCGGACGAACGGTGCCCAGTCCCCTGCGGGGGGCTGGGCACCCGGCGTTTCGGGCGGTGGACAGGGTTCGCCCTTCCTTCCTCACTGCTCCAGCTCGTCCAGCGCACCCAGTTGCTGCATCAGCCCCAGCTGGTCGTGCTGCCACCACGTCTCGGTGATCTTGCCGTGGGCGCCGAAGCGGAACAGGGTCATGCCGGTCATGGTGACCTGCCTGCCGGTGGCCGGGACGCCCAGGAAGTCGGCCTTGTGCGTCGCGTTCCACGTCCAGCGCGCGCACGCCTGGTCACCCTGGGCGAGGACGTCCTCGACGGTGAACGCGAAGTCGAAGGCGCCGCGCCACATCCGGTACTCGCTGCGGACGCTGTCCAGGCCGATCGTGTCCTGCGGGTTCACCGGATCGTGGCTGTGGACGTCCTCGTCGAGCAGGTCGTTGAGGGGAGGCAGGTCGCCCGGGGTGGCGAGCGCCTCGAAGAAACGCCGCACGGTGTCCACCGACAGCGCCTCGTCCCGTACGACGTCGAGGTCGGTGAACGTCGGCATCTCGTCGCAGAGCGCGACCATGCCCTGGAAGATCCGGTCGGTCTCCGGGAGGTTCGAGTTGCGCATCGCGTCCTCGTACGACCCGAACTCCACCACCTCGACGATGTGCGACGCGTCCGAGCGGTCCGTGCCCACCACCGCGTGCGTCGCCGTCCGCCTGCCCCTGGTCTGCTCGACCCAGTCGTCGATGAGCCGGTTCATCTCGTCCAGCCGGCTCGTCCTGCACTCGATGAGCTGTACGAAGGTCATGACGCCGCCTCCGGCCCCCCTGGTCGGGTACCGTCCCGCCCATCTTCCCACCGGAACACGGGCGTCACCCGTCCTGCCGGGGCCCGTCCCACGGGAGCCCCTGCTCGCTATCGGGGCCTGTCCCACGGGGGCCGTACTCGTCACTGGGGCCCGTACTTGCGCCCCGTCCGGGAGCTGATCCCGCCCAGCAGCCCGCGCGGGGTGATCTTCACCAGGCCCATCAGCGCCTTGTAGCGGGGGTCCGGGACGGACAGCGACTTGCCCCGGGCCAGGTCCGCCAGGGCGGCCGCGACCAGCTTGTCGGCGTCCAGCCACATCCACCCCGGGATGTTGTCCGTGCCCATACCGGCCCGCTGGTGGAACTCGGTGCGCACGAAACCGGGGCACAGGGCCATCAGGCGGACGCCCGTACCGGCCAGGTCCTTCGCCGCGCCCTGGGTGAACTGCACGACCCACGCCTTCGACGCCCCGTACGTGCCCCGGGGCACGAAGGCGGCCACCGAGGCGACGTTGACGACGCCGCCCCGCCCGCGCTCCCGCATCGCCCCGGCCGCCGCCGACGTCAGCCGGAGCACCGCCTCGCAGTGCACCTTGAGCATCCTCAGCTCGTCGGCCATCGACACGTCGAGGTAGCGGCCCTTGTTGCCGAAACCGGCGTTGTTGATGAGCAGGTCGACCGCGCTCTTGCGGTCGCCGAGCCGGTCGGCGACCGCCTCGATGCCCCGGTCCTCGGCGAGGTCGGCGGTCAGCACCTCGACCTCGATCCCGTGCCGGTCGTGCAGCTCGGTCGCCTGTTCGCGCAACCGCCTGGTGTCCCGCGCCACCAGGACGAGGTCATGCCCGTCAGCCGCCAGCCGCCGCGCGAACGCGGCGCCGATCCCCGCGGTCGATCCCGTAATCAGAGCCGTTGTCATGGCCCAAGGGTAGTGACCCGGACCCACGGCTTCCGGTGCGGTGACGGCCCCGCGGGGCCTCCCGGCACCCCGCCGGGCCGTCAGCGCGTCCCGGTGTCCCTCAGCGCGCCTGGGCGGCGGCGTACGCGCGTGCCTTCGCCAGGGTCTCGGCGTCCAGCGCCTCGCCCGCGGCGAGCAGCCCGGGCAGCAGTTCCCGCTCGGTGGTGACCGCGCGGAACTGCAACGCGGCCGTCACCCCGTGCTCCGGACGGTGCACGACCTCGATCGGGTCGCCCGCGCTGATCTCGCCCGGCTCGATCACCCGGAGGTAGGCGCCCGTCGCGCCCTTCCGGGTGAATCTCCCGACCCACCCGCGTTCGCCCAGATGGCCCTGGAATGTACGGCACGGGATCCGCCCCGAGGCCACCTCCAGCACCACCCCGGAACCGATCCGCCAGCGCTCGCCGATCAGCGCGCCGGAGACGTCCAGGCCGTCCGTCGTCAGGTTCTCGCCGAAGGAGCCGTTGGCGAGGTAGCGGCCGAGTTCGCATTCCCAGGCGTCGAGGTCCTCGCGCGCGAACGCGTACACCGCCTTGTCGTCGCCGCCGTGGTGCCGCGTGTCGCACACGGCGTCCCCGGCGAGCCCGCTCGCGCCGACCCCCTTCGGACCCGGCGCCGCCACCCGCACCGGCCCGTCGGCCGGTTTCTTGTCGATGCCGGTCAGGCCCTGCGGCTGGTCCGTGTACGGCACCGGCCGCGGGCTGCCCAGATTGACGGAGAGAAGCTTCATGCCCGCACGGTACGCGATCTCCTCAAAGCCGCCACCGAATATGGGACGCCGCCCCCAAGAAGCGCTTATGCTCGATCGGTGATCGAGGCCCGTCATCTCCGCGTCCTGCGCGCCGTCGCCACCACCGGATCCTTCTCCGCGGCGGGGCGTGAACTGGGCTGCACCCAGCCCGCCGTCAGCCAGCAGATGAAGGCCCTGGAGGCCTCGGTCGGCACGCCGCTGCTCGTCCGCGCCGGCCGCGAGATGCGCCTCACCCAGGCCGGCGAGGCCCTGGTGCGGCACGCCTCCGGCATCCTCGCCGGGCTCACCGCGGCCGAGGAGGAGGTCGCCGCCATCGCGGGCCTGCGAGCCGGCCGGGTCCGGCTGGTCTCCTTCCCCAGCGGCAGCTCCACCCTGGTCCCCACCGCCCTGGCCGCCCTGCGCGCGGCCCACCCCGGTACCCGCGTCTCGCTGGAGGAGGCCGAGCCCCCGAGGTCCGTCGAGCTGCTGCGCGAGGGCGACTGCGACCTGGCCCTCGCCTTCCGCTACGAGGGTGCGGCGGTCGCCGAGGACTGGGACGACCTGGTCGTACGTCCCCTGCTCGCGGACCGCCTGGTGGCCCTGGTCCCGGAACGGCACCGGCTCGCGCGCGCGGAGAGCGTCGCCATCGGCGAGCTGGCCCAGGAGCCGTGGATCGCGGGCTGCCCGCGCTGCCGCGGACAGTTGGTGCAGGTCTGCGAGGGGGCCGGTTTCACCCCGCGCATCGACTTCGCGACCGACGACTACCCGGCGGTGGTCGGCCTGGTCGGCGCCGGGCTGGGGGTGGCCGTGCTGCCGCAGCTGGCGGTGGAGTCGGTACGGCCGAGGGGCGCGCGGGTCGTACGGCTGGAACCGGAGGTACGGCGGCAGATCGTCGCCCTCACCCTGCCCGACCTGGCACAGGTGCCGACCGTGGCGGCGACGCTGGAACAGCTGGCCCGGGCGGCTCGGGGGGTCGGGCGGTCATAGGGCCGGCGTGGGGCGCGCCGGTCGTCCGGCGCGTCAGCAGAGGCCGTTGCCCGCGCCGGCAGGGGCCCGCGGCATCGCGGGCGCGCGCGTGCGTGCCCGGTGGAGAGTGACCGCACCCGGCGGGCGATGGGTGCAGAAACGTTCCTTCAGTGGTGCTGGGCGGTGTCCCCGCTTGTGGTCGACGCCGACACCAGGCGGTTGCGTGCCCGCCCCATCAGCTCTTCGCGCTCGTCCTCGGTCAGGCCGCCCCAGACTCCGTACGGTTCGCGCACCGCCAGGGCGTGGGCGGCGCACTCCGCACGGACCGGGCACCTCATGCAGACCTCCTTGGCCGAGTTCTCGCGTGCACTCCTAGCCGCTCCGCGCTCACCCTCCGGGTGGAAGAAGAGCGAGCTGTCCACCCCTCGGCAGGCAGCCAGCAGCTGCCAGTCCCACAGGTCCGCGTTCGGTCCGGGAAGGCGGGAGAAATCTGCCATTGCGTGACCCCTTGTAGCCGTTCTGGGTGGATACGGTGGCAATAACCGTATGTGTCCGGTCTAAGGAGATGAAAATATGACTCATTGCGAATCTAGCCCCGGACACCGCGAAACGGGAAGAAAAAGGGCTGAATGGGGCATAGGTTGTGATGAAAAGTTGAGAGTCCAACGGGCATGTCTGCACCGTGTCGGCGCCCTCACGTAGAGTGCCGAAGATGGCACGCAGCCCCGTAACTCTTTCGAGTGACCGTCGTTGAGAGTGCGGAGGCGGTTGAAAACACAAGCGCTCGGGCAGGCGTCCGAGACGGTCGACCGCACAGGTGACGATTCCGTACCAGCCTGGAGGCTCAAGGTGACGCGCATCAGCTGCGGAGGGCGGTCATGACTTCCGTCCTCGTCTGCGACGACTCCCCGCTTGCCCGAGAAGCGCTCCGCCGCGCGGTCGCGACCGTGCCCGGTGTCGAGCGCGTGACGACGGCGGCCAACGGCGAGGAAGTCCTCCGCCGCTGGGGCGCCGACCGCTCCGACCTGATCCTGATGGACGTACGCATGCCCGGTCTGGGCGGCGTCGAGACCGTGCGCCGGCTGCTGTCCGCCGACCCGGGCGCCCGCATCATCATGCTGACCGTGGCCGAGGACCTCGACGGCGTGGCCCTCGCGGTCGCCGCCGGCGCCCGGGGCTACCTGCACAAGGACGCCTCGCGCGCGGAGCTGCGGGCCACGGTGACGCAGGCGCTGGCCGACCCGACCTGGCGACTGGCCCCCCGCCGGCTCCGCTCGGCCGAGATGGGCGCCGCGCCCACGCTCACCGCGCGCGAGATCCAGGTCCTGGAGGGCATGAGCCACGGCCGCTCCAACGCCGAGATCGGCCGCGAGCTGTTCCTGTCCGAGGACACGGTCAAGACCCACGCCCGGCGCCTGTTCAAGAAGCTCGGCGCCTCGGACCGCGCCCACGCGGTGGCACTCGGCTTCCGCTGGGGACTGGTCCGGTAGGACGTGCGCGGCCCCGCGGGGCAGGCGGGTCCGCATCGCACCGGGCGCCGCTCCCGGCTCCGGGGGCGCTGCGTCCGCCGACCGGCCCTGGGCCGTGTCCGCGAAGTCGCGCCCGCGTCGCGACGCCCGGCACGCGCGCTCGCCTACGCCCGGTACGAGGGCATCCGGCCGGCATGCCGAGAGCACGCACCGGACGCCGCGACGCCCGCCCTGCGGGTGAACGACGCGACTTCGCGGACACGGCCCAGGACCGGGGCCGGTGCCACATGCCCTGGCCTCGACGGTCTCCGGGCGGCTCCGCATCTTCCGGCAGCGTCCGGGCGGTGAGGCGGGACCGGGCGGCCCGCGCCGCGTCACTCACGGACGCGGGGCCGGCCGGCAGCCGGGACGCACCGGCGCGTCCGGGCCGTCCCCTGCGGAGGCCGGGAAGTGCCGCCGGCCGCCCGCCCGGTCCCCGCTCGGTGCGCGAGGCGCGGCGCCCGCGCATGCCCCCGGGCACTCGTGCCGGGCCGTACCCCCGGCATGGCGTCGGTCACCTCGAAGGTGTGAGCCGCACCGCGACCGGGCATGTCCCGTCGCGGCGCCGCACGGTCGCCGCCGGCCGGTGCCCGTACCCGGGCCCGGGGCGTACGGCGGCGGTCGGGGCGTTCGAGCCCGGGCCGTACGCACGTCCGGCGCACCACCGCGTGGAACACGCGGGCGTACGGAATGCAAGGCGCCCCTCCGGACGCGCGCTGCTCGTTTTGGCGCGGATGCCGCATCCTTGAGGTGTGGAGTCTCTCGGGGACGAGTCGGTCGAGCGGAAGGGGAGGGCGCAGGGGATGAGTGCCGGCGCACCTGCTCATAACGCTTCAGTGCACAACCATCAGCACGATGCGGCGGACCACACGGCCGCAGGGCACCATGGACCGATGCGCGACGACGAGGCGGGCACGGCCCACGGGGTGATCGGTGCGCTCGTGCACCGCGCCGTCGAGGGGGACGCGCAGGCCACGCACGACCTGCTCGCGCGCGTCCACCCGCTGGCGCTGCGCTACTGCCGCACCCGGCTGTCCCGGCTCCCCGGCGACGCGCGCCACTTCGTCGAGGACCTCGCCCAGGAGGTCTGCGTCGCTGTCCTCCTCGCGCTGCCCCGCTACCGCGACACCGGGCGCCCCTTCGAGGCCTTCGTCTTCGCCATCGCCTCGCACAAGGTCGCCGACCTCCAGCGCGCCGCGATGCGCCATCCGGGGTCCACCGCGGTGCCGTCCGACGAGATGCCCGAGCGCCCGGACGACTCCCTGGGCCCCGAGGAGCGGGCCCTGCTCAGCAGCGACGCCGAGTGGGCCAAGAAACTGCTGGCCAACCTCCCCGAGAACCAGCGGGAACTGCTTCTGCTGCGCATCGCCGTGGGCTTGACCGCGGAGGAGACGGGGCAGATGTTGGGAATGTCACCCGGCGCGGTCCGCGTGGCCCAGCACCGGGCGCTGAGCCGCCTGCGCGCGCTGGCCGAGCAGTAACTCCCCTGGCGGAGCTCCGGAGCCCGTCCCGCTGAACGGGCACACCTCCGTTCCCGTACGAACATACGAAGCCTGAAGCGACTCCCTGACGTGGAATTTGCTAGCGAGGCTTGCCGTTAGCATGGACATCCGCACCGATCAAGGCCATTTGGGGAAGGTGTCATGACTGCAAACGTCGACGGAGTGCCCGGTAAATTCGCGACACTCGGGCTGACCTACGACGACGTGCTGCTGCTGCCGGGCGCATCCGAGGTGCTCCCCAACGCGGTCGACACCTCGTCCCGCATCTCCCGCAACGTGCGGGTGAACATCCCGCTGCTCTCGGCGGCGATGGACAAGGTGACCGAGTCCCGCATGGCGATCGCGATGGCCCGGCTGGGCGGCGTCGGTGTGCTGCACCGCAACCTCTCCGTCGAGGACCAGGTCAACCAGGTCGACCTGGTGAAGCGGTCCGAGTCCGGCATGGTCACCGACCCGATCACGGTGCACCCGGAGGCCACGCTCGCCGAGGCGGACGCGCTGTGCGCCAAGTTCCGCATCAGCGGTGTCCCGGTCACCGACCCCGCCGGCAAGCTGCTCGGCATCGTGACCAACCGCGACATGGCCTTCGAGAGCGACCGCACCCGCCGCGTGCACGAGGTCATGACGCCGATGCCGCTGGTCACCGGCAAGGTCGGCATCTCCGGCCCCGAGGCCATGGAGCTGCTGCGCAAGCACAAGATCGAGAAGCTGCCGCTGGTGGACGACGCGGGCGTCCTCAAGGGCCTGATCACGGTCAAGGACTTCGTCAAGGCCGAGAAGTACCCCAACGCCGCCAAGGACGCCGAGGGCCGGCTGCTCGTCGGCGCCGCGGTCGGCGCCAGCCCCGAGGCGCTCGAGCGCGCCCAGGCGCTCGCCGGGGCCGGTGTGGACTTCCTGGTCGTCGACACCTCGCACGGCCACAACAGCAACGCCCTGAGCTGGATGGCCAAGATCAAGTCGAGCGTGGACGTCGACGTCGTCGGCGGCAACGTCGCCACCCGCGACGGCGCCCAGGCGCTGATCGACGCCGGTGTGGACGGCATCAAGGTGGGCGTGGGCCCGGGCTCCATCTGCACCACCCGCGTCGTCGCGGGCATCGGCGTCCCCCAGGTCACCGCCATCTACGAGGCGTCCCTCGCGGCCCGTTCCGCCGGTGTCCCGCTGATCGGCGACGGCGGCCTGCAGTACTCCGGCGACATCGGCAAGGCGCTGGCCGCCGGCGCCGACACGGTGATGCTGGGCAGCCTCCTCGCCGGCTGCGAGGAGTCCCCGGGCGAACTGCTCTTCATCAACGGCAAGCAGTTCAAGTCGTACCGCGGCATGGGCTCGCTGGGCGCCATGCAGTCCCGCGGCCAGGGCAGGTCGTACTCGAAGGACCGCTACTTCCAGGCCGACGTCACCACCGACGAGAAGCTCGTGCCCGAGGGCGTCGAGGGCCAGGTGCCCTACCGCGGCCCGCTCGCCAACGTGCTGCACCAGCTCGTCGGCGGCCTGCGCCAGACCATGGGCTACGTGGGCGCCGCCACCATCGAGGAGATGGAGTCCAAGGGCCGGTTCGTGCGCATCACCTCGGCGGGCCTGAAGGAGAGCCACCCGCACGACATCCAGATGACGGTCGAGGCGCCGAACTACAGCAGCAAGAAGTGACGCACGCGCGCGCGTGACGGACGTCGGCGGCGGCCCCGGAACCTCCGGGGCCGCCGTTGCCGTGCCCGTCGGCGATACTGGAAGACGCTGAAAGCATCAGGGAAAGGCCAAGACGTGACTGAGATCGAGATCGGGCGCGGCAAGCGCGGCCGCCGGGCGTACGCCTTCGACGACATCGCCGTCGTCCCCAGCCGCCGTACGCGGGACCCGAAGGAGGTCTCGATCGCCTGGCAGATCGACGCCTACCGCTTCGAGCTGCCGTTCCTGGCCGCTCCCATGGACTCGGTCGTGTCCCCGGCCACCGCCATCCGCATCGGTGAGATGGGCGGCCTCGGCGTGCTCAACCTCGAGGGCCTGTGGACCCGGTACGAGGACCCGCAGCCGCTGCTGGACGAGATCGCCGAGCTGGACGCGGAGGCGGCCACCCGCCGTCTCCAGGAGATCTACGCGGCGCCCATCAAGGAGGAGCTGATCGGCGCCCGCATCAAGGAGGTGCGGGACTCCGGCGTGGTGACCGCCGCCGCGCTCTCCCCGCAGCGCACCGCCCAGTTCTCCAAGGCGGTCGTGGACGCGGGCGTGGACATCTTCGTCATCCGCGGTACGACGGTCTCGGCGGAGCACGTGTCGTCCTCGCACGAGCCGCTGAACCTGAAGCAGTTCATCTACGAGCTGGACGTCCCGGTGATCGTCGGCGGCTGCGCCACCTACACCGCCGCCCTGCACCTGATGCGCACCGGCGCGGCCGGCGTCCTGGTCGGCTTCGGCGGCGGCGCCGCGCACACCACGCGCAACGTGCTGGGCATCCAGGTCCCGATGGCCACCGCCGTCGCCGACGTGGCCGCCGCCCGCCGTGACTACATGGACGAGTCCGGCGGCCGGTACGTGCACGTGATCGCGGACGGCGGCGTCGGCTGGTCCGGCGACCTGCCCAAGGCGATCGCCTGCGGCGCCGACGCGGTGATGATGGGCTCGCCCCTCGCGCGCGCGACCGACGCGCCGGGCAAGGGCCACCACTGGGGCATGGAGGCGGTGAACGAGGAGCTGCCGCGCGGCAAGAAGGTCGGCCTGGGCACGGTCGGCACGATCGAGGAGATCCTCACGGGCCCCTCGCACACCCCCGACGGCTCCATGAACTTCTTCGGCGCCCTGCGCCGCGCCATGGCCACGACCGGCTACAGCGAGCTGAAGGAGTTCCAGCGGGTCGAGGTGACGGTGGCGGACAGCCAGCACCGGCGCTGACCCCACGTACGACGCGGAAGGGCCGCCCACCGGATGCCGGTGGGCGGCCCTTCCGCGTGCGTGCGGGGCGTCAGCCGGCCGCCTTCTTGCTGCCCGAGAACGCGGCGAACGCGGCGATGGCGAAGAAGACGAAGGTCAGCGGGTCGGCGTCTTCCTTCCAGACCTTCTGGACGACGTCCAGGTGGTCGAAGAAGACCTCGTTGAAGCTCACGTCGAAGTGATCGGCGATGATCATCGCCTCGCCGACGAGCTGGCCGAGATAGACCGAGCCGAGCGCCAGGATCGCGCCGACGACCGGCAGGACGGGGTTGCGGCCGCCGACCTTGCCCGCCGCGAGACCGACGACGAAACCGACGCCGACGGCGGCCCAGCCGATCTCGTGCTTGGTGGCGCCGATGATCAGGCCGTACAGGGCGCCCACGACCACGGCGGCGACGACGGCCGCCACGAGGCCGAGGACGAGGTTGTTCCGGGCCGGCGCGGGCGGCGCCGGCGGCGCGCCGAAGGCGGCCTGCTGCGGCGGGTACGGCGTACCCGGAGCGGGGGCCGGCGTCTGCCCGGCGTACGGGTTGCCGTCCACCGGACCGGACTGCGGCGGCTGCGGCGGTGGTGTTGACTGGCTCATGACAGGAATCCCCCGATGTGGAGCACGACTGATGACGAGAACGGAAAACCCGCCCGCACTGGTGCGCGGGGAGTCCGGGGGAGACTAACAGCCGGGTACGACAAAGCCCCTGGCCGTTTTCCGTTCGTGATCGCTTCCGCGCACGATTGTTTTCAGCCGTAGCCGTAGCCGTAGCCGTAGCCGTAGCCGTAGCCGTAGCCGTAGCCGTAGCCGTAGCCGTAGCCGTAGCCGTAGCCGTAGCCGTAGCCGTAGCCGTAGCCGTAGCCGTAGCCGTCAGCCGTACCGGCCGTCGCCGCGCCTCCCGCGCCCGGACGCGGGGTTCCGTGCCCCGCCGCGCTCGAGGCCGCCGCCCTCAGAGCCGGTGCGCCGCCCCCGTGGGCGTGACCCCCCGCGTGTCCAGCAGCAGCTGGGCCTTCACCGACAGGCCCTGCAGGTCGTACGTGCGGTGCGGCTGGACCAGGATCGTGAGGTCGGCGTCGGCGGCCGCCTCGTAGAGGGAGTCCGCGCGCGGGACCGGGCGGTCGAGGACGCTCCAGGCGGGCACGTGCGGGTCGTGGTAGCTCACGGCGGCGCCCAGCTTCATCAGCCGGACGGCGACCTCCTCGGCTGGCGTGCCCTGGAGGTCGGCGAGGTCGGGCTTGTAGGTGACGCCGAGGAGCAGCACGCGGGCGCCCCGCGCGGACTTGCCGTGCTCGTTGAGGAGGGCGGCCGCGCGCTGGACGACGTAGCGGGGCATGCGGGTGTTGACCTGCTGGGCCAGTTCCACCATGCGCAGGGTGCGGGTGGCGTGGCCGGTGAGGTCCTGCGGGACGCCGTGGCCGCCGACGCCCGGGCCCGGCCGGAACGCCTGGAAGCCGAACGGCTTGGTCTCCGCGCACCGGATCACGTCCCACAGGTCGACGCCCAGCTCGTGGCAGAGGACGGCCATCTCGTTGACGAGCGCGATGTTCACGTGCCGGAAGTTCGTCTCCAGCAGCTGCACCGTCTCCGCCTCGCGCAGGCCACGCGCGCGTACCACCTTGTCGGTGAGTCGCCCGTAGAACGTGGCGGCCGACTCGGTGCACGCGGGCGTGAGGCCGCCGATGACCTTCGGGGTGCCGGCGGGGGTGTGTTCGCGGTTGCCGGGATCCACCCGGCTGGGGGAGTAGGCGAGGTGGAAGTCACGGCCGGCGCGCAGGCCGGAGCCCTCCTCCAGCAGCGGGCGCAGGAACTCCTCGGTGGTCCCGGGGAGCACGGGCGACTCCAGGATGACCGTGGTGTGCGGTCGCAGCCGCTCGGCGAGGGTGCGGGCAGCGGCCTCCACCTGGCCGAGGTCGAGCCCGCCGTCGGCGCCCCGCGGGGTCGGCGAGCAGATCACGGCGGTGCGGACCCGGCCGAGCTGGGCCGGGTCCGTGACCGGGCGGAAGCCCGCCGCGTGCATCCGGCGCAGCTCGGCGGGGCTGAGCGAGCCCGCCTCCGGACCGGTGGCGTAGCCGACGGTGTGGATGCCTGCGGCGACGGCGGCCTGGGCGAGCGGCAGGCCGTAGGGGCCGAGTCCGATGACGGCGAGGTCTGCGGGCATGCGTGGACCGTCCTTCCGAGTAGCCGAAGCGGGACAGGTGCGCAACCGCCGGGGACAGGATGAGCGAGTGCGATGTCAGACTAGGTACGAATATGACCGTTATGTGTGATTGTGTTTGTGTGTCTTGTGCCGGTGGGGCACGCGGGTGGTTCCCGGGTTGTCCACGGGTTCGGAACGCGTAGTGGCCGAAGCCGGACAGCCCGGTCAGAATCTGGGCATGAGGAGGGGGTGAACCGGGCTTCGCCCACCGGGTGCGGCCGACGCCGGCGAGTTGGGCACAGCGGGAGGCAGCGGTGAGGACAGCGACTCTGGGACCGGAGCAGCGCGCCGAGGCATTGGCGGCGATGGCGGAGCACGAACTGGACGTACTGGTGGTGGGCGCCGGAGTGGTGGGCGCCGGCACCGCACTGGACGCGGTCACGCGCGGCCTGTCCACCGGCCTGGTCGAGGCCCGGGACTGGGCGTCCGGCACCTCCAGCCGGTCCAGCAAACTGATCCACGGCGGCCTGCGCTACCTGGAGATGCTCGACTTCGCGCTGGTCCGCGAGGCCCTCAAAGAACGCGGCCTGCTCCTGGAGCGGCTCGCCCCGCACCTGGTCAAACCGGTGCCCTTCCTCTACCCGCTGCAGCACAAGGGCTGGGAGCGGTGGTACGCGGGCTCGGGCGTCGCGCTCTACGACGCGATGTCCATGGCCCGCGGACACGGCCGCGGCCTGCCGGTCCACCGGCACCTGACCCGCCGTCACGCCCTGCGCGTCGCCCCCTGCCTCAAGAAGGACGCCCTGGTCGGCGCCCTGCAGTACTACGACGCCCAGATGGACGACGCCCGCTTCGTGGCCACCCTGGTGCGCACGGCCGCCTCCTACGGCGCGAAGGTGGCCAACCGTGCGCGCGTGACCGGCTTCCTGCGCGAGGGCGAGCGGGTCGTCGGCGCCCGGGTGCGGGACGTGGAGGGCGGCGGGGAGTACGAGATCCGGGCCCGTCAGGTCGTCAACGCCACCGGTGTGTGGACCGACGACACGCAGGCCATGGTGGGCGAACGCGGCCAGTTCCACGTCCGCGCCTCCAAGGGCATCCACCTGGTCGTCCCCAAGGACCGCATCCACTCCACCACCGGCCTGATCCTGCGCACCGAGAAGTCCGTGCTCTTCGTCATCCCCTGGGGCCGGCACTGGATCGTCGGCACCACCGACACCGACTGGGACCTGGACAAGGCCCACCCGGCCGCCTCCAGCGCCGACATCGACTACCTGCTGGAGCGCGTCAACTCGGTGCTCGCGGTACCGCTCGGCCGGGACGACGTGGAGGGCGTGTACGCGGGCCTGCGCCCGCTGCTGGCCGGCGAGTCCGACGCCACCAGCAAGCTGTCCCGCGAGCACACGGTCACCCATCCGGCGCCGGGGCTGGTCGTCGTGGCGGGCGGCAAGTACACCACGTACCGGGTGATGGCGAAGGACGCCGTCGACGAGGCGGTGCACGGCCTGGACATGCGCGTCGCCGACTGCGTGACCGAGGAGACGCCGCTGCTCGGCGCGGAGGGCTACCAGGCGCTGTGGAACGCGCGGGCACGGACCGCCGCCCGCACCGGACTCCACGTGGTGCGCGTCGAACACCTGCTGAACCGTTACGGCTCCCTGGCCGAGGAGGTGTTCGGGCTCATCGCCGCCGACCCCTCCCTGGGCGAGCCCCTGCAGGCGGCCGACGACTACCTGCGCGCGGAGGTGGTGTACGCCGCCTCCCACGAGGGCGCCCGGCACCTGGACGACGTCCTCACCCGCCGCACCCGCATATCCATCGAGACCTTCGACCGGGGCACGCGCAGCGCCCGGGAGGCGGCCGAGCTGATGGCGCCCGTGCTCGGCTGGGACGAGAACCAGATAGAGCGCGAGGTCGAGCACTACGAGAAGCGGGTCGAGGCCGAGCGGGAGTCCCAGCTCCAGCCCGACGACCAGACGGCGGACGCGGCGCGGCTGGGCGCACCGGACATCGTGCCGCTCACCTGACCGGCGCCGGACCGCCGGGAGCTTTCACTCGAACGGGTGGCGCGAACCGGGATCTCCGTTCGGAACCGGTTCGTTCCACCAGGTGCGAGGGCAGAACCCGGCGGCGAGCAGGGCCGGTGTCAGCCGGAGGAACCTGCACACCCTCTGACGTGGGGTCACCGGCGCGGTGCCGCACGTGGCTTCGGCGAAGTCGGCCAGTCCGCTGGTGTGGGCGACCATCAGCGGCAGGACCGGGCCCGGGGATGCCGTCGGGGCCGGCAGCAGCGCCACGGACGCCGACAGGGGCGCCACGGGCGCCGATAGAGGCGCAAGTGTCGTGAGTGTCGGCATCGCGGCACCTCCTTTTGGGGCCCATCGTCCCGGTAAGCGGAACACCCGCCTCAGGGGGGTCGCCGGTGCGCGGAGGGCGGGCCGGGGCCGGCGCCACCCTGGGCGTGGGGCACTTGTCGGGTGAGAGACAATGGAGCCTCTGTCAGGGCGGGTTGTATGAGGGGACGCATGTCGGAGGCGGAGCGGGCGGGCACATCCCGTCAGGAGACTCGTCAGGGCAAGAACGAGCGGCGCCTCCTCGCCGGGCGGTACCGGCTGGGAGACGTGCTCGGGCGAGGCGGCATGGGCACCGTCTGGCGCGCCGAGGACGAAACCCTGGGCCGGACGGTCGCCGTCAAGGAGCTGCGGTTCCCGTCGAACATCGACGAGGAGGAGAAGCGGCGCCTGATCACGCGCACCCTGCGCGAGGCCAAGGCGATCGCCCGGATCCGCAACAACAGCGCGGTGACGGTCTACGACGTGGTCGACGAGGACGACCGGCCCTGGATCGTCATGGAACTGGTCGAGGGCAAGTCCCTCGCCGAGGTCATCCGTGAGGACGGCCTGCTGGAGCCCAAACGCGCCGCCGAGGTGGGACTCGCCGTCCTCGACGTGCTGCGCTCCGCGCACCGCGAGGGCATCCTGCACCGGGACGTGAAGCCGTCCAACGTGCTGATCGCCGAGGACGGCCGGGTCGTGCTCACCGACTTCGGTATCGCACAGGTCGAGGGCGACCCGTCCATCACCTCCACCGGCATGCTCGTCGGCGCGCCCTCCTACATCTCCCCCGAGCGCGCCCGCGGCCACAAGCCCGGACCGGCGGCCGACCTGTGGTCGCTGGGCGGCCTGCTGTACGCGTCGGTCGAGGGCGTGCCGCCCTACGACAAGGGATCGGCCATCGCCACGCTCACCGCGGTGATGACGGAGCCCCTGGAGGAGCCCAAGAACGCGGGCCCGCTGCGTGACGTCATCCACGGCCTGCTCACCAAGGACCCCGCCCAGCGACTCGACGACGCCCGGGCCCGGGTCATGCTCGACGCGGTGATCAACGCGCCCGCACCGGAGCCGATGGACGCCACCCGGGTCGTTCCGCTGCCGGGCACACCCGGTTCGTCCGAGGGCAGGCGGGGCGAGGAAGCGGCGGAGAAGCTGCGCGGGGCACTGCGCTCGGTCCGCAAGGCGGCCGGGGCGGCCACCGCCGCCGCGGCGTCGGCACGGACGAAGACCGGCAGCGAGCCGGCCGCGCCCGGCGCCGGCGGTGCGGGTGGCGCCGGCGGTGCGACGGGTGGCGCGGGCGGTGCGACGGGTGGCGCGGGCGCCGGTGGGGCGCGCACCGCTCCCCCCGCACAGCGGGGCGCCGGTACCGCGGGGAGGCCGGCGGGTCCGGCCACGGGCTCCGCCGCCACGCCGGACTCCGGCGCGAAGAAGCCGAGTTCCGGCTGGCCGGTGATGCCGCCGCCGGACCTGCCGCCGCGGCCGGTGCCGAGAGCGCCGCTGACCGACGTGGTGCCCAAGCGCACCCTGGTGATCATCGCCGTGGTGGTCGCCCTCGCCATCCTCGGAACCGTGCTGGCCGTCGTGCTGAGCGGCGACGACAAGGGCGACGGCAAGTCCGGCGCGGCCAAGCCCGCCACCAGCGCCAGCGCCTCCACCAAGCAGGACAGGAGCGCCGGCGGCAGCGGCGGCGGCACGCGGCCGGACGGCTCGGGCTCCGCCTCCGCGAGCACCGGTTCGGCGACGGGCAGCGCGACCGACGTCAGCGCCGGTGCGTCCGCGGACGACTCCGGATCAAAGGACGAGTCCGGCTCCGAGGACGGCGGCAGCGCCCCGGCCGTCAAGACCCGCAGGAGCGGCCAGGGCTACTCGATCGGGCTGCCCAAGGGCTGGACGTACAAGTCCTCCGACCGCGCCGGTGACCGGTACACCGGCCCCGACGGGCAGCGGCTGCTCGTCGGGTGGACCGGCACTCCCAAGGACGACCCGGTGGCGGACTGGAAGAACCAGGAGCACGCGATGGTGCGTCCGCAGTACCAGCGCATCCGCATCGAGAAGGTGGACTACCGGGGCTGGAACACCGCCGACTGGGAGTTCACCTATGTCGACGGCGGGACGAAGTACCGCTCCATCGACCGGGGGTTCGTGGTGAACGGCCACCTCGGTTACGGGCTGATGTACACCGCGAAGGCCGGAAGCTGGCACGGCGACCTGCGCAAGGACACCTGGAGGACGCTGACGAAGTCCTTCAAGCCCAAGTCATAGGCGCCGGGCGCCGGTTTCGCCGCGCGAGAATCCGTCATCCGCTCAATGCGGTTTGCCTCTGGCACGTATCGTGAATGGTCGCGGACCGTACGCAGCCGCATGCGTGTGCGAAACGGTTCGTGAGGCGAACGGATGCGACCAACCGGACGGCCGGGGGAGGCACAGTGGACGACTACGCGGGTCGGGTGCTCGCCGACCGCTACCGCCTGCCGTTGCCGCCGTCCGAGGAGTACGAACTCACCGAGACCCGCGCCTTCGACACCTACAGCGGTCAGGAAGTACTCGTCCGCCAGGTGCCGTTGCCCGAGGTCGTCGAGGCCGAGGTGCTCGACGCGGAGGGACTGCCCGAGGGCTTCACCGCGCGCACGCGCGGCACGCGCCCGGCGCCGGCGGCCCGCACCGCCACCCGTCGGCCCGCCGACCCGGCGGTGCGGCGCGCCGTGGAGGCGGCCCAGGCGGCGGCCCGTATCCCCGACCACCCGCGCCTGGACCAGGTCTTCGACGTGTTCGCCGAGGCCGGCTCCCTGTGGATCGTCAGCGAACTGGTGTCCGCGCGCCCGCTGTCCGCGCTCCTCGCCGAGCGACCGCTGACGCCGTACCGGGCCGCCGAGGTCGCCTCCGACGTGCTGATGGCACTGCGCGTACTGCACGCCCACGGCTGGGTGCATCGCAACGTCACCGCCCGCACGGTGATGGTCTGCGACGACGGCCGCGTCATGCTGACCGGCCTCGCGGCCGGCGCGGCGGAGGAGGCGCTGTGCGGCTACGACCCGGTGCCGGCCCCGGAGGGCCCCGGGGACGGGCCGGAAGGGACGGCGGGGGCCGGGCCGGGACCCGCGGCGGGTTCTGTGGGCGGTCCCGCCGGCGGAGCGGGGACGCCGAACCCGGACGCCGACCCCGAGGCCGCGCGCCGGGCCGCGATCCAGGCGAGAGCGGCCGGCGGGCTGTCGCAGCCGTCGCCCGGGACCGGCGGGCCGTCCGGCACGGCCGGAGCACCCGGCGGGACGGCGCCGGCCGGGCAGCGGGCCCTGGAGAGCGGCACGGACATCCGCGCCGCCCGGGCCGGAGCCATCGCCGCCTACCGCGCGGGCGCCCGCGCCGCCGCCCGGGTGCAGGAGGCCCAGCAGGGCGGACGCGCCGCCCTGCCCGGAGCCCGGCCGCCCGCGGAGGGCGACACCGGTGCCGCCCTCGCCGGCGACGAGGCGCGGTCGCCGTACTCCGCCGGCCCCGACGGCGCGCCGCCGCCCGGCCGGACGGCCGACCCCAACGGCGTGCACGGCGCTCCCTGGCACGGCGCCGAACCGCGCGGAGCCTCCCCGGTCACGGACGGCGGGGAACGGCACGCCGCGCTGCCCCCGGGCGACCCGCACTCCGGGCAGGCCGCCGCACCCGCCGGGCGGGGGCCTGCCCCCGCCGGCACCGGCATCGTCCCCGGCCGCCAGGGCACCGCTGCCGCCCCCCAGCCGTCCGTCGTCCCCGCGCAGGCGGCGGCCCGTTGGGACGGGACCGGCGCCGCGGGCGCCGTACGCCGGGGCCCCGCCACCGCGCTGGCCGCCGAGCGGGCGCGGCAGGTGCGGATGACCGTCGTGGGACCGGTCACCGAGCGGTGGGCGCCGGAGCAGGCCGGGCCCGTGCACCAGAACTGGCAGCTGGCGGCGCCGATCGGTCCGTCCACCGACCTGTGGGCGCTGGGGGCGCTGCTGTTCCGGGCGGTGCAGGGACACGCGCCGTACCCGGAGGAGTCGACCGCGGAGCTGGTGCAGATGGTGTGCGCCGAGCCGCCCGCGTTCGCCGAGGAGTGCGGACCGCTGCGGCCGGTCGTCGAGTCACTGCTGCGCCAGGACCCCACCGACCGGCCGGACTTCGAGGAGCTGAGCGGCTGGCTGCGCTCGCTGGTGCGGTCCGCGCCCGAACCGGACGCCGGCGTCCACGTCGTCCCCGTCCCGTCCGCCGACCCGCGCCGGCTGCCGATCGTCCGCCGCCGCGGCGAACTGGTGCGGCGGCGTCGTGCGGGGCTGCCCGCGACCCATCCGCACGGCCGGCACAAGCGGGCCTCGCGGGACGGCGGTTCGCCACGCAGCCTCGGCCGGACCCTGCTCCTGCTGATCCTGCTCCTGCTGGCGGGGGCGATCGCGTACGCCATGCTGTTCATGCCGAAGCAGAAGGACGGCGGCACGGATGGTGCCGACCGCACCGGCAGCGCCGGGCAGGCGAGTACCGTGCCGTCGCGCTCGGCACAACCGTCGGCCGGCCGGACCGGGCCGGACGACGCCCCCACGGCGTCCGTGCCCGCCACCGACACGCAGACCGGCGGCGACCCCTCCGTCGCCGACGGCTTCACCCTGCGCAAGGACCCGGAGGGCTTCCAGGTCGCCGTCGCCAAGGGCTGGGACCGCGCCGGGAAGAACGGCAGCGGCCAGGTGGTCTACTCCCACGGCGACTTCGAGCTGATCGTCGTGCCCGGACGGGACGGCGCCTCGACGTACGGCGCCGACCCGATGGTCTACCAGCGGGACAAGGAGAACGAACTCCGGCCCTACCGGAACTCCAGCTGGGCCACCGCCACCGGCCTGAGGACCATCGAGGTGGGCGGACGGACCATGGCCGAGGGGCAGTTCACCTGGACCGACGGACAGGGCCGTGACCGGTTCGTGCGCAACCTCGCCATGCTGCTGAACGGCCGGTACCACGTCGTGCAGGTGCGGGGTCCGGAGGCCGAGCGGGACGAGGTGACGCGGTTGTACGAGCAGGCCACCGCGACGTACCGCTACACGGGTTGAGCGCCCCGTACACGGGCGCCGCCGGTTCCCCGCGGAGCGGGGAGCGACAACCGTCACAGTGCTGTCACCTTGGCACCCCGAATGTTCCAAGTCGGCGGGTGGGTCCTTAGTCTGACCCTGACAAGAGCATTGCGGGGCAACGTGAATCAGATGCAGGGCCTGCTCATAGCGGGCCGCTACCGGCTCGCCGATTCCATCGGCAGCGGCGGTATGGGCCGGGTGTGGCGCGCCCACGACGAGGTGCTGCACCGTGCGGTCGCCATCAAGGAGTTGACCGCCGCGCTCTACGTCTCGGACAGCGACCGGGGCGTGCTGCTCGCCCGCACCCGGGCCGAGGCGCGGGCGGCCGCGCGCATCAACCACTCCGCCGTCGTCACCGTGCACGACGTCCTGGAGCACGACGGCCGCCCGTGGATCGTGATGGAGCTGGTCGAGGGGCAGTCGCTGGCCGACGCGGTCAAGGACCGCGGACGCGTCGAGCCCCGGGAGGCCGCGCGCATCGGGCTGTGGGTGCTGCGGGCGCTGCGCGCCGCGCACACCGCCGGCGTGCTGCACCGGGACGTGAAGCCCGGCAACGTCCTCCTCGGCCGGGACGGCCGGGTCCTGCTCACCGACTTCGGCATCGCCCAGATCGAGGGCGACACCACCATCACCCGCACCGGGGAGGTCGTCGGCTCGGTCGACTACCTGGCGCCCGAGCGGGTGCGCGGCCACGACCCCGGCCCGTCCTCGGACCTGTGGGCGCTCGGCGCCACGCTGTACACGGCCGTCGAGGGCCGCTCGCCGTTCCGCCGCACCTCCCCGCTGAGCACCATGCAGGCGGTGGTGGAGGAGGAGGCGGCCCAGCCGGACAACGCCGGACCGCTCGGACCGGTCATCGCCGCCCTGCTGCGCAAGGAACCCGGCCAGCGGCCGGGCGCGGAGGAGACGGAGCAGATGCTCGCCGAGGCGGCGGAGGGCCGGCGGCCGAGCGCGGCGCAGGCCTTCGTGCCGACGCAGACCTCGGGCATACGCCCGGACGGGGGCCACGGACCGGGAAGCGCGGGCCACGGCACCGGCGGCGTCGCCTCCGGCCACGGCACGGGAGCGGGCCGTTCCGCGACCGGGCCGACGGCCGTGGAACCGGTGGGCGGGTCGCCGGCGGACGGGGCACGTGCGGCCACGGGCCGGACCCGGCCCCGGCGCCGGCTGCGCACGCTCGCGCTCGTCGTCGCCGTCGCGGCCGTGCTCGGCGGTGGCGCGGCCGTGGCCTACCAGCAGTGGAACGGCATGGAACAGGCGAGCGGCACGGACCGTGACGCGGGCGGCGACGCCTCCCCGGCGCCCGAGCCCTCGTCCAGCGGCGGTACCGGTACCGGCGGCACGCCCGCCCGGCAGGGCACGGTGCCCGCCGGCTGGGAGAAGCACGAGGACCCGTACGGCTTCAGCCTCTCCCTGCCCAAGGGCTGGAAGCGCAAGGTCTACGGCGTCCAGGGCGACCTCAAGCAGATCGACTACTCGCCCGACAACGGCAAGCACTTCGTGCGCATCGCCATCGACGGCTCACCGGACTTCGCCGACGCCCAGCTCCACCAGAAGGACCTGGAACAGCAGCTCCAACGGCTGGTCGACTACCGGCGCGTGACCCTCGCAGGGAACATCTACCGCGACCGCGAGGGCTCGCTGTGGGAGTACACCTGGACCGCGCAGAAGAAGGACTCGGCCTACCTCGCCGGCCCCCGGCACGCCATCGAGGAGACGTACTTCTCGCGGGCGGGCACCGAGTACGCGATCTACATGTCCACCCCGGCCGAGGACTGGGACACCACCAGCAAGCAGTTCAAGTGGGTGCTGCGGAGCTGGCAGCAGCCGGAGGAGGGCTGACCCCCGTCACCGGCGTCCGGGGCGGCCGAAACGCCGACACGGCCGAAAATGCGGGCTGAGCGGCCCTGCTTGGCCGACCGGTGCCCCGGAGCGGATGGGTCCGGTGCGGCATGATGGGCCCATGGGGACCGAGGGCGCCGACTTCCGGGTCATCGCGGGCCGTTACCGCCTCCAGGCACGCATCGGGCGCGGTGGCATGGGCGTCGTGTGGCGGGCGGACGACCAGGTGCTGGGCCGGGGAGTCGCGGTCAAGGAACTCCTGCCGGACGACACGCTGCCGGAGGAGGACGCGCGCCGCCGCCGCGACCGCACCTTCCGCGAGGCGCGGGCGGTCGCCCAGCTGCGGCATCCGCACATCATCGTCGTGCACGACGTGGTGGAGCAGGACGAACGGCCGTACCTCGTCATGGAACTGGTGGACGGCGCGTCGCTCGCCGACCGGGTCTCCCGGGACGGCCCGGTCGACGCCGCCGAGGCCGCGCGGATCGGCATCGCCCTGCTGAGCGCGCTGCGCACCGCCCACGAGGCGGGGGTGCTGCACCGGGACATCAAACCGGCGAACGTCCTGATCGAGTCCGGCACCGACCGGATCGTGCTCACCGACTTCGGCATCGCCCAGGTCGCGGGCGCCACCACGCTCACCGAGACCGGGTCGTTCGTCGGCTCGCCCGAGTACACCGCGCCGGAGCGGATGTCGGGGGTGCGCACCGGGCCGGAGTCCGACCTGTGGTCGCTGGGCGCGCTGCTGTGCGCGGTGCTCAGCGGCGAGTCGCCGTTCCGGCGCGACTCGCTCGGCGGCATCCTGCACGCCGTGGTCGCCGACGACATCCGGCCGCCCGCGCAGGCCGAGCCGCTGCTGCCCGTCGTACGGGGCCTGCTGGAGCGCGAACCGGACCGCCGGCTGGGCGCGGCGGACGCGGAGTGGATGCTGCGCACCTTCCTGGAGACAGGACGGACGCCGCCCGCACCGGGTGGCCCCGCCACCGCCGCCCCGTACGGCGGGGGGCGCATCCCCCGGCTCGGCGGCACCCGCACCGCCAGGTCCGGGACCGGCGGCGGCCTGACCGGGCGCGTGGCCAAGGCCCTCGCGCCGTACACGCCGACCCAGCAGGACGTTCCGCAGGGGCCGTACGGCGGTCCGGCGGCGTCCGCCGCCGCGCAGGGGCCGGCGCAGTCCGCCGTCCGGCCGTCGCCGCGCGCCGTGCTGGTCGCGGCCCTGCTCGTCGCCGCGCTGACGGGGGCCGGCGTGTCGGCCGCGGCGCTGCTGCTGCACCGCGGCGGGGACGGGGGCGGCGGCACCCCGGGCGGTACGCCGACGGCCCCGGCGACACGGACCGGCACGAGCGCGCCCGCCACCACCCCACCCCCGGCGTCCACCGCGACACGCCCGGCGGTCACCGGCCCGGCCACCGCCGACTCGCACACCGCGCCCTCCGGTTACCGCACCGCCCGGGACCCGGCCGGCTTCTCGCTCGCCGTGCCGGAGGACTTCACCCGCAGCCCGGAGGGCGAACGCGTCTTCTACGTCTCGCCGGGGAAGACGTTCCGGCTCGGTGTCCGGGTCACCGTTCCCCAACCGGGCGGGCCCCGGGCCGCGATGGACCGGTCGGCCGCCGACGGCCCCTCCAGCAACCCCGGTTACCACGACGGCCGGGTCACCACCACCGCGCACCACGGACGTCCCGCCGCGCTCTGGCAGTTCACCTGGGACGGCTTCAGCGCCGCCGAGGGCCCACGGCACACCTACGACCTGTGCTGGGAGGAGGCGGGGCGGATGTACGACGTGTGGGTGTCGGCGCCGGTGGGGAAGGTGCGGGAGGCACGGGAGTACTTCGACGTGGCCGTCGACACCTTCTCGGTCACGGGCGGCTGAACGGCGTCCCGGGCGTGCGGTGACCCGGTCACGGGTGTGGGACCGGCCGGCGCCGCCCCCGGCACGGCCCGGGCCCCGCGCGCGGAACCGGACCCCGGCCCGCTCCGGCGGACCCCGCTCACCGTCCTCGGCGCGCTGCCGGCGAAAAAATCCTCAGCCGGGTGATCGTCGCGCTCGCCACCGCGCCAACGCCCTGATCAGCGCATTCGCTGCCAGTGATCACTGGCAGCGTGTGAGCACTCGGTGAATCCGCGTTACCGACGGGTACACAAAGCGCCCGCACCGGCATACCCTGCGCGTCATGACGGACACGCAGGCCTTGGACATCGCCGGTACCAACCCCCTGGCGCCCGCCCCGGAAGGCGCCCGTACCGCCGCCGACGTGGTCACTCCGCAGCTGGTCGCCCAGCTCACCAAGGGCGTCGTCGGCTCCGGCCGTACCGCCAACCACACCCCGTTCACCGGCGAGAAGCTGGCCGACCTGCCCGAGTCCACCCCCGAGGACGTGCTCAGGGCCTTCGAGGCGGCCCGTGCCGCACAGGCCGTGTGGGCACAGGTCCCGGTACGCCGGCGCGCCGCCGTCCTCCTGCGGTTCCACGACCTGCTGCTGGAACGGCAGGCCGAGATCCTCGACCTCGTGCAGCTGGAGACCGGCAAGGCCCGGCTGCACGCGCACGAGGAACTGCAGGCCGTCGTCGTCGCGGCCCGCCACTACGGCCGCCGGGCCCCCGCCTACCTGCGGACCAAGCGGCACGCGGGCGCCATGCCGACCCTGACCAGGACGGTGGAACTGCGCCACCCGCGCGGGGTCGTGGGCCAGATCGCCCCCTGGAACTACCCGCTGGAGCTGTCCGTCGGCGACGCCCTGCCCGCCTTCGTCGCCGGCAACGCGGTCGTCATGAAGCCGGACACGGAGACCTGCCTCACCGCCCTGTGGGCCCGTGACCTGCTCATCGAGGCGGGACTGCCCGCCGACGTCTTCCAGGTCGTGCTCGGCGAGGGCCCGGTCGTCGGCCCCGAGGTCGTCAAGCACGCCGACTACGTCTCCTTCACTGGTTCCACCCGCACCGGCCGCCAGGTCGCGCAGGGCGCGGCCGCCCGCCTGATCGGCGTCTCCCTCGAACTCGGCGGCAAGAACGCCATGCTGGTCCTCGACGACGCCGACATCGAGAAGGCCGCCGCCGGCGCCGTCCGCGCCTGCTTCTCCTCCGCCGGCCAGCTCTGCATCTCCATCGAGCGGCTGTACGTGCACGAGTCGGTCGCCGACGCGTTCCTGGACCGCTTCGCAGCCCGCACCCGGGCCATGCGGCTCGGCAACTCCCTCACCTACGGCGCCGAGATGGGCTCGCTGGCGGGGGAGCGGCAGCTGAAGGCGGTCGAACGGCACGTGCAGGACGCCGTGGCCAAGGGCGTGAAGGTGATCGCGGGCGGCGTGGCACGCCCGGACATCGGCCCCTACTTCTTCGAGCCCACCATCCTCGACGGCGTCGAGGACTCCATGGCGGTGTGCGAGGAGGAGACCTTCGGCCCGGTCGTCTCGGTCTACCGCTTCGGCAGCGACGAGGAGGCCGTCGAACGCGCCAACGCCACGCCGTACGGCCTGAACGCGTCCGTGTGGACGAGGAACGGCCGCCGCGGCCTGGAGATCGCCTCCCGCCTGCGCACCGGCACGGTCAACGTCAACGAGGGCTACGCGCCCGCCTACGGCAGCGTCCAGTCCCCGATGGGCGGCATGAAGGACTCCGGCCTCGGCCGCCGCCACGGCTCCGAGGGCATCCTCAAGTACACCGAGGCCCAGACGGTGGCGCAGCAGCGGCTGCTGCCGATGGCACCCTCGCTGGGCCTGGACGACGAGAAGTACGCCCAGCTCATGAGCCGCAGCCTCCGCCTGATGAAGGCCTTCCGGTTCCGTTAGCCGACCAGTTCGGACCAGCCCCGTTCTCAACGAGGAGAGCACGTGTCGCAGGAGAAGTCTGTCCAGACCCGGGACGAGGACGGGTACGACTACGACGTCATCGTCATCGGATCGGGTTTCGGCGGCTCGGTGTCCGCCCTCCGCCTGACGGAGAAGGGGTACCGGGTCGGCGTGCTGGAGGCCGGCCGCCGCTTCACCCGCGACAGCCTCCCGAAGAACTCGTGGGATCTGAAGAACTACCTCTGGGCCCCGAAGCTCGGCATGTTCGGCATCCAGCGCATCCATCTGCTGGGCAACGTGATGGTGCTGGCCGGGGCGGGCGTCGGCGGCGGTTCGCTCAACTACGCCAACACCATGTACGTACCGCCGAAGGCCTTCTTCGACGACCCCCAGTGGCGCGGCATCACCGACTGGCACGAGGAGCTGAAGCCGTACTACGACCAGGCCAAGCGCATGCTCGGGGTGCGGCTCAACCCCACCATGACCCCCTCCGACGTGCATCTGAAGGCGGCGGCGCAGCGGATGGGCGTCGGCGACACCTTCCACCTCGCACCGGTCGCCGTGTTCTTCGGCGACGGCGATGACGCCCGGGGCACGGCGCGGACGACGCCGGGCGGACAGGTGGCGGACCCCTACTTCGGCGGCGCCGGCCCGGCCCGGAACGCCTGCACCGAGTGCGGCGAGTGCATGACCGGCTGCCGGCACGGCGCGAAGAACACCCTCAACGAGAACTACCTCTACCTCGCCGAGAAGGCGGGCGCGGTCGTCCACCCCATGACGACGGTCGTGTCCGTCACCGACGACTCGCGGGGCGGCTACGCGGTGGCGACCCTGCCCACGCACCGGAAGAAGAAGGGCGAGGGCCGGATCCTCACCGCGCGCAAGGTCGTCGTCGCGGCGGGCACCTACGGCACGCAGACCCTGCTGCACCGCATGAAGGCGAGCGGCCGGCTGCCCCGCCTGTCGGACCGGCTCGGCGAGCTGACCCGGACCAACTCCGAGGCGCTGGTCGGCGCCCAGACCGACAACCGCCGCTACCGCAAGGCGCACGGGGCGCCGAAGGCCGACTTCACGCAGGGCGTGGCCATCACCTCCTCGATCCACCCGGACGAGAACACCCACATCGAGCCGGTCCGCTACGGCAAGGGCTCCAACGCGATGGGCGGTCTGTCGATCCTCCAGGTGCCGTACGCCGAGGGCTCCTCCCGGGTGCTGGCCTGGCTGGCGAACGTGGCCAGGCACCCCGTCCTCGTCGCCCGCTCGCTCTCCAACCGGCGCTGGTCCGAGCGGACCATCATCGGCCTCGTCATGCAGTCGCTCGACAACTCCCTGACGACGTACCTGAAGCCCGGCGGCCTCGGCAAGGGCCTGCTGACCGCGCGGCAGGGCCACGGGTCCCCCAACCCCAAGCAGATCAAGGCCGCCACCGAGGCGGCGTCCGTGCTCGCCGACGAGATCAACGGCTTCGCGGGCAGCAACGTGGGCGAGCTGATGGGCACCCCGCTGACCGCGCACTTCCTCGGCGGCTGCCCCATCGGCGACTCCCCCGAGACGGGCGTGATCGACCCGTACCACCGGCTGTACGGCCACCCGGGCATCTCGGTCGTGGACGGCGCCGCGGTCTCGGCGAACCTGGGCGTGAACCCCTCGCTGACGATCACCGCGCAGGCCGAGCGGGCGATGTCCTTCTGGCCGAACAAGGGCGAGGAGGACCCGCGTCCGGCGCCGGGTGCGGCGTACGAGCGGCTCAAGCCGGTGGAGCCGCAGGCCCCGGCGGTCCCGGCGGAGGCGCACGGCGCGCTGCGGCTGCCGTTCCTGGGAATGCCGGCGGTGCCGCCGAAGGAGTAGGGCGAGAGGCCGCCGCGGCGGCGGAGAGGGACCCGCCTCCCCCTCCGAAGGCGGGTACCTCTCGTCGCTTTACTGATTCGGCAGGTTTGATCAGCGAAAAGGCAGGAGGGTTGCCCTGCTCGCGGCAGATTCTCGTGTGGCGTGAGTCACAGCCGCACGGTGGGGTGACGGGCGTTCCGCGGCACGGCGAAGGGCCCCGCGGGACGGAGGTGCCGCGGGGCCCTTCTTCCGGTCGGCGCCGACGTCAGGGCGGCGCCGGTGCCGGTGAGCGGCGCCGGGGGGCGCGCCGCCTGGCCGGCCGGTCCGTGTGCGGGGCGCGGCGTCCGCCGGTCCGGCGCCCGTGCACAGGTGGGGTCTTCCGCCGGCCGGCCCCGGGCGTCCCCGGAGCCGGCCGTTTACCTGGGTGACCGGTCTGCTGTCCCCTGCCGTCCGGTCACGTCACCGGAGCGAGGTCCCACGGCGCACGGCACGACCCGTACGCCTCATCGCCCCGGCGAGCCACGCGTGGTCCCTTCGGGCCCGCCCCTGGCTGGCACGGACACCTCCCTCAACGAAGCGGCGGGCGAGCCGGTCACGCTCCGTACGGGTGAGAGCGGGTCCGAACTCAGATGCGACCCCGGCACAGCTCCAGCAGGGTCATGGCGAGGGCGGTGCCGGGCCTGCCGAGGGCGTCGCGGTAGCGGCCGAGGATCTCCATCTCGCGGGACAGGTTCACCCGGCGTCCACCGGAGGCGATACGGGTCTGCTGGACGACGGCGGAGACGGCCATCCGCTCCTG
This sequence comes from Streptomyces lucensis JCM 4490, assembly GCF_014650035.1. Taxonomy (GTDB): domain Bacteria; phylum Actinomycetota; class Actinomycetes; order Streptomycetales; family Streptomycetaceae; genus Streptomyces; species Streptomyces lucensis. The sequence continues at coordinate 233,375 of NZ_BMUE01000001.1, forward strand.
CACGAGGCCGATGATCCGGTCGTCGAGCGTGTCGATGCGCTCACGGGCGTCGGCGATGGCCGCTTCCGGGGTGGTGGTGGTCACGTCGGGGCTCCTTGATCGTGTTCCTGGATCGGAAGGTGGATGCCCCGGGACGACGGAACCCGGTGAACGACAGGCGCCCCGGGCCTTGTCGGCCCGGGGCGCCTGGGAAGTCGCTTGGCGGTTCGCTCAAGCAGCACGACCATGGCAGCCGGCGGGCCGGGTGCCATAGGTAAAGACGAAGGTCGAGTGCTTGAGCATGCGGCCAGTATGCCACGGCACCCCGTTAGAATCGGAAGAACAGACCCCCGCCCCACCGCCGGAAGGCACCCCGTGTCATCAGCGACCCAGTCTGCCGCCGCCCCCGACACCGTCCTGGTCGTCGACTTCGGTGCGCAGTACGCCCAGCTCATCGCCCGTCGTGTCCGCGAGGCGCGGGTCTACAGCGAGATCGTGCCGAGCACCATGCCGGTCCAGGAGATGCTCGCCAGGAACCCCGCGGCGATCATCCTCTCCGGAGGCCCCTCGTCGGTGTACGAGGCGGGCGCACCCACCCTCGACCGGGCCCTCTTCGAGGCCGGCGTCCCCGTCTTCGGCATGTGCTACGGCTTCCAGCTGATGGCACAGACCCTCGGCGGCACCGTCGACAACACCGGCTCGCGCGAGTACGGCCGGACCGACCTCCATGTGTCGAAGACGTCCTCCACCCTCTTCGAGGGCACCCCGGACGAGCAGCACGTGTGGATGTCGCACGGCGACGCCTGCTCCGCCGCCCCCGAGGGCTTCGCCGTCACCGCCTCCACGGACGTCGTGCCGGTCGCCGCGTTCGAGAACGACGACAAGCGGCTCTACGGCGTCCAGTACCACCCCGAGGTCATGCACTCCACGCACGGCCAGCAGGTGCTGGAGCACTTCCTGTACCGCGGTGCGGGCCTCAAGCCCGACTGGACCACCGGCAACGTGATCGAGGAGCAGGTCACCGCGATCCGCGAGCTGGTCGGCGACAAGCGGGCCATCTGCGGCCTGTCCGGCGGCGTGGACTCCGCCGTCGCCGCCGCCCTCGTCCAGAAGGCCATCGGCTCCCAGCTGACCTGCGTCTACGTCGACCACGGCCTGATGCGCAAGGGCGAGACCGAGCAGGTCGAGAAGGACTTCGTCGCGGCCACCGGCGTCCAGCTGAAGGTCGTCGACGCCGAGCAGCGTTTCCTCGACGCGCTCGCCGGGGTCTCCGACCCCGAGGAGAAGCGGAAGATCATCGGCCGTGAGTTCATCCGCGTCTTCGAGCAGGCGCAGGCGGAGATCATCGCCGACGAGGGCCCGGCCGTGGAGTTCCTGGTCCAGGGCACCCTGTACCCGGACGTGGTCGAGTCCGGCGGCGGCACCGGCACCGCCAACATCAAGTCGCACCACAACGTCGGCGGCCTGCCCGAGGACCTCGAGTTCAAGCTCATCGAGCCGCTGCGCAAGCTGTTCAAGGACGAGGTCCGCATGGTCGGCCAGGAGCTGGGCCTGCCGGAGGAGATCGTCCAGCGCCAGCCGTTCCCGGGCCCCGGCCTCGGCATCCGTATCGTCGGCGAGGTCACCAAGGAGCGTCTGGACCTGCTGCGCGAGGCCGACGCCATCGCCCGCGAGGAGCTGACCGCGGCCGGCCTCGACCGCGACATCTGGCAGTGCCCGGTGGTGCTGCTCGCCGACGTCCGCAGCGTGGGCGTCCAGGGCGACGGCCGCACCTACGGTCACCCGATCGTGCTGCGCCCGGTCTCCTCCGAGGACGCCATGACCGCCGACTGGTCGCGGCTGCCGTACGACGTCCTCGCCCGCATCTCGACCCGGATCACCAACGAGGTCCGGGACGTCAACCGCGTCGTGCTCGACGTGACGTCGAAGCCGCCGGGCACCATCGAGTGGGAGTAGTCCCGCCCGTCGGGACGGTCAGGTCCGTCTGAGCGTGCGCACCGGCGCTCCGGGCCTGAAGACCTGGACGACCAGGAACCGGTCGTCCTCGACGTAGGTCCGCACGACCTCCGTCAGCTCGGTGCGGAAGAGGTGGAACGGCTGCGGCGGTTCCACCTCTTCCACGTACGCGGCCCTGGCCGGGCCGTCCGCCACCTCCAGCGCCCGCCCGCTGATCCGGACGTCCCCGCCGCCGTCCGGGCCGGTGCCCGGATTGGCCTGGAGCGCGAAGCGCGGGTCGCGGAGCAGGTCGAGGGCCTTGCGGGAGCCCGGCATCATGCCGAGCCAGAGCTCCCCGCCCAGGAAGCGGACCTCCAGGCCGCTGGTGCGGGGCGAACCGTCCTTCCGGAGGGTCGCGAGGACGTGGTGCCGGTGGGCGCCGAAACGCTCCCCGGCGATCGCCGCCAGTGCCGGCGCGGCGATGGTGAAGGCTGCCCAGTTCATACGCGTCAGTCTCACGACGAATCCCGACACCCTCTGTCGGGTATCCGCCGCGTACATCACTTTCACGAACCAGCTCTGCCGTTTCGGGCGGCCCAGGGGTAACTTCCCGCCCGTACGGAAATCCCCCCGCTGGAGGACCTATGCACGGGCCCACCCCGCCCCTGCCGCTGCCCACGGACCAGCTGCGCTTCGCCATGCCGCCGATGCACGACTCGGTGGAGGACGAACGCCGGCACCGCAAGGAGCGGCTCGCGGGTGCCCTTCGCGTCTTCGGCCGGGCCGGGCTGGAGGACGGGGTCTCCGGGCACATCACCGCCCGCGACCCCGAGTTCAGCGACTGCTTCTGGGTCAACCCGTTCGGCATGCCGTTCCGGCACGTCACCGTCGGCGACCTCGTCCTCGCCAACCGGGACGGGCAGGTCGTCGAGGGCCGCTACCACGTCAACCAGGCCGCGTTCACCGTGCACGCCCAGGTCCACGCCGCCCGCCCCGACGTCGTCGCCGTCGCCCACTGCCACTCCGTGCACGGCCGCGCCCTCGCCGCGCTCGGCGAGCTGATCGACCCCATCACCCAGGAGAGCTGCGCCTTCTACGAGGACGTCGCGCTCTACGACGCCTACAGCGGTGTCGCCGTCGACGCCGAGGAGGGACGCCGGATCGCGGCCACGCTCGGCTCCCGCAAGGCGCTGGTGCTGCGCAACCACGGTCTGCTGACCGTCGGGGACTCGGTGGACGCGGCGGCCTGGTGGTTCCTGTCCATGGAGCGGTCCTGCCAGGTGCAGCTCATGGCCCGGGCGGCCGGGCGGCCGGTGCTCATCGACCACAAACTGGCCGTCGCCACCCGTGAACAGCTCGGCGGCGACCTGGTCGCGTGGATCAACTACCAGCCGCTGTGGCAGGACATCACCCGCAGCGAACCCGACCTGCTCGGCTGAGCCCGTCCCGACCCGCCGGCGGTCCCGGCCGGGTCAACACCGCGGTTGCGGCTTCACCCGGAAAGACTCGGTCCGGCGGCCGCAAAGCGCCCGCCGTAGGGCACAATTCGCTTTCGGCACAGGGGACTTGCACGGAGGTTCGGCGCGCACCGCGGGTGCCGGCGCCCGTGCCGGAAGGTCGTGGGGAAGGCGGGCGGCGGGCGTGGCGGTGCAGGAAGCGAGAGCGGGCACGGGCCCCGAAGGGGCCCACCAGGGCGGCTGTACCTGCGGGGACTGCCCGCACGGGGCCCGGGAGGGGCACCGGCGGGCCGTCGCCGCGTTCCTGCGCCGACGCGACGAGTTCGCGGCCGGACAGGGCCTGCCGGCCGCCGTGGCGCACTCGGCGTCGGCGTCCCGGCAGTGGGTCTCCGAGGAGCTGACCCAGCGCGCGGAGGCCGTCGCCGAACGCGGCCGTGCGGAGGGCCAGGCGTGGCTCGAGCGGCTGTGGCTGTGGACGGTGTGCGCTGTGTGGGGCGCGGTCGTCGCCCTGCTGCTCGCCGAGGCCCTCACGGCGATCGGTGCCGGCTGGACCGGCGCCCGCACCGCCGCCCTGACCGCCGCGCTCGCCGTCGCCGGCGCCCTGACCGCCGCCTGCCGGCTGCACCGGGCCCGGGGCGGGGCGCTCGCCCCGGTGATCGGCGAGGACAACCGGATGTCCACCTCCCGCTCCGTGGCCGCCTGCTGGGTGCTGTTCGTCGTCTACGCGGTCCTCGTGCTGGCCGTCAGACTGGCCGCCGCCTCCGGCCCCGCCGAACGCGACGCGCTGCTCTCGGGGCTCGACCTGGCGCGCGGCGCGGGCGTGGTCACCGTCCTCGCCGTCGTGTGCGGCATCGCCGTCCTGGTCCGCCGGGTGGTGGGGCTGCGCATCCTCGCCCAGCGGCTGCAGAAGGTGCCGGCCCACCGGCCGCGCGCCGCCGACCTGCTCACCGACGACTCCGGCCGGGGGGCCTTCGCCGACATCCAGTACGTCGCCGTCAGCGCCGTCGCCCTGCTGTTCGCCGCCGTACGGCTCGCCCGCCGCCCCGACCAGCTGCCCGACCTGCCCTGGGGGCTGGGCGCGGTCGTGCTGATCTCGGCCGCGACCTATCTGGCCGGCAAGTACGCCGAGGGCGGCCGTCCGGCCGTCCACTCCGTGGTCCGTGCCCGGGAACCCGGCGACCTGGACGGGCCGATCCGCACCGGTGACGACATCGAGATCCGCGGCACCGGCTTCGTCCCGCCCGGCGCGCACAGCGCCGACCGGCTCTCGCGGATGGTCGTCCGCATCGGGGCGGTGGACGTCCACGTGCCGCTGGTCCCCGTCGCGGGCGGCTTCCGCAACCCCACGGACACCGTCCTGACCGTGCCCGTCCCGGCCGAGGTGGAGCCGGGTTCGGTGGAGGTGCAGGTGGTGACGGCGGCCGGGGTGCCGACCAACCGGTACGCGGTCCGCGTGACGGAGTGAGCGGCCGGCCGGCCGCGCCCCGGTCGCATGAACCTCCGAAACCTGGAAAATCGTCCGGGACGGGATTGAACGGGCCGGTCCCCTCATACGTATCCCTTCTGCGAGGGCGGCACGGCAGGTGAGAGGCGGCGGGCAGCGATGACTCACAGCGTTCGGACGGACACGTACGCGAACCGGCTCGATGGCCGCCGCGGCTGGCGGGACACCGCGTCTCACTACGCGCTGCTGCCGCTGCGCGTCTTCCTCGGGGTCACCTTCCTCTACGCCGGCCTGAACAAGCTCACCGACGGCACCTTCCTGCGGTCGAGCGGCGCCGGCTCGATCGGCGAGACGATGCGCTCGGCCCGCGACTCCTCCGCCGTCCCCGCCCTGATCGACCTGGCCCTCAAGAGCCCCGTCGGCTTCGGCTACGGCATGGCCCTCGGCGAACTGGCCGTCGGCATCGGCATGCTGCTGGGCCTGCTCGGCCGGGTGGCGGCGCTCGGCGGCGCGCTGATCTCGCTGAGCCTGTGGCTGACGGTCAGCTGGGCGTCCACCCCCTACTACTACGGCAACGACCTCGCCTACCTGATGGCCTGGCTGCCGCTGGTCCTCGCCGGGACGCCCTACCTCTCCCTGGACGCGGTCTGGCACGCCCGCCGCCGGCAGCGGTCCGACGGCTACCGCTGAGCGCCTCGCGCGCCGCTCCGCCTGCGTATCCCGCGGTTCACGGCCGCCGTGACCACGGCCAGCCACAGGCCGCCCACGACCAGCGGGACCACCAGGATCCACGGCGTCTCCCACAGCCCGCCCGCGTCCCCGGCGAAGGCGGCACCGGTGACGGTCAGGCAGAGCCCGGCGACCAGCTTCCCCGGCTCGAACTCATGACGCAGCACGGCTGACCTCCACCTGTCCCACGCCCACCCCGAGGGTGAGGTCCAGCGTGCCGGTCTTCCCGGCGCCCTTGGCCGGCGCCAGCGTCACGGCCTTGTGCCTGCCCGGCTGCACGTCCACGTCCTTCCTGTCGTCCCCGGGCAACCGGATGTCGCCCAGCCCCACGTCGATGTCCATCCGTACGGTGGCGCCCGCCGGCAGGATCACCTTCAGCTGTCCCGCGCCCACATGGGCGCTCGTGGCGACCTTCTGCCGCCCCGGCGGACGCACCAGGCTCAGGTCCAGGGTGCCCCGCCCCGTGCCGAGCTCGTACGCGGGCCGCACCTTCGCCGTCGCGGCGGGCTTCCACGAGGACTCCCGCCAGTGCGTGGTGATGTCCTTCGGCAGGGCGGACGCCCCGGCGAGCAGCGCCGCGGTGACGACCGCCAGCAACACCGTCCCGGCCCCCGTACGGCCCAGGAACGCGCTGAGCGCGACACCCAGACCGAGGACCACCAGGGCGCAGGCCAGGCCGGCCTGCAGGCTGGTGCCGAGCGGACGGGTCTCCCAGGTCGAGGCGGTGCCGAGGCCGCCCGCCAGCAGGGCGAGCAGGAACACCCAGCCGCCGATCCAGCGCGGCCCGCGCGGTCTCGGGGGCGCGACGTGCGGCGGCTGCACGGCACCGGAGTGGATCCAGGGGGTCGCCATGCCGACGTCGACGACCGAGAGGAGGTCCGGCCGGCTGAAGTCCCCGGGGCCCCACAGGTAACCGGTGCCGCCCACATGGGTGCCGTCCTTGACGATCGGATCCCGCCACCAGGAGGGGTAGGAAGTGGCGACCGGCGGCGCCTGAGCCTCAGGTGGTGCGTCGGCGGCGGCCTGTGCGGCCAGGGGGTCGGGGTCGGCCGCCCCGCGGCGGCGCGACCAGTACCCGGCGCCGGCCAGCAGCAGGGAGAGCACGACGGCGAAGGCCAGCACCCCGCCGTTTCCCAGCATGGTCAGGAAGATCCCGCAGCCGACCAGGGAGAACAGCACGGCGGCAAGCGCCTGGCCGTCGACCCGGCCGGTCAGCAGCCGGCGGATCTCGTTCTCCTCGTCGCCCTCGTAGGGCACCAGGAGCCAGGCGAACCCGTAGAAGATCAGGCCTATGCCGCCGGTCGCCGACAGCACGGCCAGGGTGATCCGGAAGATCACCGGGTCCATGTCGGTCTGCCGTCCCAGACCCGCGCACACGCCCGCGATCATCTTGTGCCGCCGGTCGCGCCGGAACGCGGCGGCGGCCTCGCCGGAGTCGTGCGTCCGCCCGGCTCCCGGCTCGCCGGTGCCGCGGCCGGTGTCCGCGCCGTCGCTCGTGCGGGTGCCGCCGCGGGTGCGGGCGTTGGCGCGGGTGTCGCTGTCCGCGCCGGCCGCTCCCGTCTCCGTCGCGGCGGGTGCGGCATCCGTCGGTCCGGTGCCCGGAGCCGGGCGCGGGCCGGTGCCGGGTCCCGGACCCGTCGCGGCGTGCTCGTGATCCGTCATGCGTCCATGGTGACGGCCCGGCCGGCGCGGCGGCAGTCGGGACGACCCTGGCCGAACCCTGAAATCGGCCCCGAGGCGGGGGCGGGAAGCGTTCGAGCGGCACCGGGGGCGCCCTCCCGCGGCCCTTCCCGGGCCGGTCGCGGCGAAGATCAGGGGCGTTCTAGGGTCAGACCCTGATGCTCCGCCCCGCCGGCCATGTGACCATCGTTGGCATGCCGGACGCCGCCAGCCTGCCACTCGACGACCCGCGGCCGCCGCGCAAGCTCTACCGCAGCAGCGACGGACGCTGGCTCGGCGGAGTGGCGCGGGGCCTCGCCGGGCACCTCGGGCTGCCCGTCATCTGGGTGCGGCTGGCCTTCGTCGGCCTGTTCATGGCCGACGGACTCGGGGCACTGCTGTACGCGGCGTTCTGGTTCTTCGTCCCCCTCGGCGTCGGCGGCGTCGACGACCAGAGGCCGCCGTCGCTGGTCGGCACGGAGACCTCACCGGACGGCCGCCGCAGACTGGTGACCCGCAAGCCCGACCGGGGCCAGATCGTCGCCCTGGTGCTGATGGTCATCGTGTCCGTCGTCTTCGTGGGCAGTGTCAATCTGGGCAGCGCGGCCAAGGCGTACCTGCTGCCCTCCGTGCTCGTCGCGGCCGGTGTCGCCCTGGTCTGGCGCCAGGCGGACAACGCCCGCCGCGCCCGCTGGGTCGAGGTCGGCCGGCGCCGCCGCACCCTCACCCTGCTCCGCGCCGCAGGCGGCGTCCTGCTCGTCACCGCCGGCGTCACCGCCATCTTCGTCCTGCAGGGCTCCGCCGCCCACCTCGGCGCCGTCCTCCAGGCCGCGCTCGCCGTCCTCGTCGGCATCACGCTGCTCGCGGGCCCCTACCTGGTCCGCATGACCCAGGACCTGTCCGAGGAGCGCCTGATGCGCATCCGCGCCCAGGAACGTGCCGAAGTCGCAGCCCACGTCCACGACTCCGTGCTGCACACGCTCACCCTGATACAGCGCAACGCCGACAACGCGGGCGAGGTGCGCCGCCTCGCCCGCGCCCAGGAGCGGGACCTGCGCACCTGGCTGTACAAGCCGGAGGGCACCGGCAAGGACGAGGCCGACGAGCCGGACACGGTCGCGGAGGCGGTGCGGCGCAACGCCGCCGAGGTGGAGGACAAGCACGGCGTGCCCATCGAGGTCGTGGTCGTCGGCGACTGCTCCCTGGACGAGAGGACCGGGGCGCAGATGCAGGCCGCGCGTGAAGCGATGGTGAACGCCGCCAAGTACGGTGGCGAGGGCGGCGCCGTGCAGGTCTACGCCGAGGTCGAGGGAAGGGCGGTCTTCGTGTCCGTGCGCGACCGCGGTCCGGGCTTCGACCTCGACTCGATACCCGCCGACCGCATGGGCGTCAGAGAATCGATCATCGGCCGCATGGAGCGCAACGGCGGCACGGCCCGGCTGCGGGCGGTGCCGGGCGGCGGCACGGAGGTCGAACTGGAGATGGAGAGGGCGGAGAAGACGTCATGAACGACGCGACCGAGGGGAACGGCAGGCCGGGAGCAGCGGAGGCGGCCGAGTCCGGCGGGCCCGCCGGCGGCGGTGCCGGCGGGCGGCACGTACGGGTGGTGCTCGTGGACGACCACCGGATGTTCCGTACCGGCGTGCAGGCCGAGATCGGGCAGACCGCCGAGACCGGCGTCGAGGTGGTCGGAGAGGCGGCGGACGTCGACCAGGCCGTCACGGTCATCACCACGACCCGCCCCGAGGTCGTCCTCCTCGACGTCCACCTGCCGGGCGGCGGCGGCGTCGAAGTGCTGCGCCGCTGCGCCGCGTTGACGGCGGACGCCGAGCGGCCCGTACGCTTCCTCGCGCTGTCCGTGTCGGACGCGGCGGAGGACGTGATCGGGGTGATCCGCGGCGGCGCCCGCGGCTACGTCACCAAGACCATCACCGGCGCCGACCTGATCGACTCGATCTTCCGCGTCCAGGAGGGCGACGCCGTCTTCTCCCCGCGGCTGGCCGGTTTCGTCCTCGACGCCTTCGCCTCCACCGACGCCCCGCCCGTGGACGAGGACCTGGACCGCCTCACCCAGCGCGAGCGCGAGGTGCTGCGGCTGATCGCCCGCGGGTACGCCTACAAGGAGATCGCCAAGCAGCTGTTCATCTCGGTGAAGACGGTCGAGTCCCACGTCTCCGCGGTCCTGCGCAAGCTCCAGCTGTCCAACCGGCACGAGCTGACCCGCTGGGCCGCCGCGCGCCGGCTGGTGTGACCGTCCGGCAGGCGCGCCGGCGATCACACCTCAGGCTGTGGCCTACGGGAGGTGACCAGAACGAACCACACCTCCTTGCCGATCCCGCACTCCCTCCTCCCGGCGCCCAGCCGTCCGCCAGCGCCGCCAGCAGCGCGAGCCCCGGCCCGACTCGTCGTCCCAAGACGCCGTGCCAGGAGTCGGCAGCGTGTCGTTCGCGTCGGTCACCGTCACACAGACCTCCTGCTCGGTGACCACGCAGCGAGCCGGGATCTCTGCCTCTGCCGAGGGGCAGGGCAGCTCCGGGAGCCGGTTGCCGGGGCCCCTGGACCGCGTTCGTCGCGCATACCCGCACCGGCGCCTGAGGTTCGACAAGTCCTCCGGCGGATCCCTACGCCACCCGGGTGGCCCCCGCGAACGGCATCTGGTCGATCGGGGCCAGCCGTACCGGCGCCGACGGGTTCGGGGCGTGGATCATCCGGCCGCCTCCGACGTAGAGGCCGACGTGGCTGACGCCGGAGTAGAAGAACACCAGGTCCCCGGGACGGAGTTCGGAGCGGGAGACGCGACGGCCCGCGTTGATCTGGGCGTAGCTGGTGCGGGGCAGGGAGACGCCGGCGGAGCGGTAGGCGGCCTGGACCAGGCCGGAGCAGTCGAAGGCGTTCGGTCCGGTGGCGCCCCACACATAGGGGCTGCCGAGTTTGGCGTACGCGTAGGAGACGGCCGCCGCCGCGCGCGCGTTCGGGGCCGTGGCGGATCCGGCCGGCAGCGGTGTGTCCCGGGTGTCCGGGGCCGGCCGGGAGGCGTGCCCTGCCGTGGAGCCGTCGCCGGTGACCTCGGCCCGCTGCCGTGGAGTGAGCCGTGCCAGCAGCGCGCGTGCCTCGGCGAGCTTGCCGGTGATGGTCTTCTTCTGCCGCTTCAGCTCCGTCTGCCGCGAGCGCAGGGACGTCAGCTCGACGTGTGCGGCGCCGCGCAGCCGCTCGATCTCCCGTAACTGGTCGCGCACCTTTGACACGGCGGCGGTCTGCCGGTCGCCCGCCCGCTCCGCGAACTCGGCGCCCTCCAGGTAGCCGTCGGGGTCGCTGGACAGGGCCAGCTGCCAGGAGGGCGCGATGGTGCCGTCCCGGTACTGCGCCGCCGCGAGGGAACCGAGCTGGTCCCGGGCCGAGTTGAGCTTCTGCTGCTTGCGGGCGGCCTGGTCCCGCATGGCGTTCAGCCGCCGCTCGGCCGAATCGGTCTTCTCCTTCGCCCCGTTGTACTTCTCGGTGGCGGTCTCCGCCTGCTGGTACAGGGTGTCGACCTTGGCCTTCACCTGCGCCGGCGTCAGCTGTGGCTCGGCGTGTGCCGTCCCGTCGAGACCCGCGGCGGTGGCCGCGCCCGCCAGGGCGAGGGTGGCGGCCGTCCGGGCTGTATGGCCGCCGAGCGGGTGCGGGCGGGGCTTGCGGTGCGCTGCCACCTGGACCGTCACGTCCTTTCGTGGGACTCGTACGACCGAGCGGTCGGCGTGTCCGGCGGCGGTCCGCACAGGGGGAGCGGGCCGCCGCCGGGCCTTTCTCGGCGGTGGCGGCCGGCCTGCCGTCCCTGGCCCGGGCGGCGGAGGGGAGCCGGTCACCTGGGGCAGGACGCTAGGCCGGACTGTGACGAGGGGGTAACGCGGTGTACGGAACTGTCCTGGACGTACCGGGACATGAGCGAACATGGCCGCCCCTCATGGCCGGAATCGTCCTCTTCGCGCAGCGTGGTGACCGAAGCGTGAAAAGCGGGACAGGCGTGAGTCGAGGACTGCTATGGGACGCATATATGCAAGATCGTCGGCCCGTCGACCGGCCCGGTGACGAAGGGCCCGCACGGCCCTCGTTAGGCTCCGGCCCCATGGACGTACTCATCCATCTCTTCGTCGGCCTGCACATCATCGGCATCGCCGCACTGCTCGGCGGTTTCCTCACCCAGATGAGGGCGATGGGCCAGGGCACCGCGCGCTTCGTGCCCGCCATGCTCCACGGCGCCGTGACCATGCTGGTCACCGGGGTGGTGCTGGTCGGCCTCAACCAGGCCGACGGCGGCCACGTCAACAACATCAAGATCGGCGTGAAGCTGGCGCTGCTGATCGTGATCCTCGGGCTGGTTTACGTGAAGCGTGACGAGGAGCGGGTCGACAAGCGGCTCTTCGGGCTGGTCGGTCTGCTGACCATGGCGAACATCTTCATCGCCGTCCTCTGGACGTGACGTCCGCTCCGCCCCGCCGCCCGGGGCGGTCCGCGGACACGGCGCCGGCGGCGGTCGCCGGCCACGCCGCCACGGCCGTTCGCGGGGGCACGCGCGCGTGGTGGGCGAAAACGCCGCTACGCGCGTAGCTCCCGGCGGCCGGCCGTGACGGTCCTAGGCGGGACGGGTGGCGGCCGGTCAGACCGGGCGCACCACGCCGTGAACGATCGACGCGTCGCCGTGGTGAACGGGCTCCTCGCGGACGTACGCGCCGGGCTCCGGGGCGTGGATCATCATTCCGCCGCCCGTGCAGAGGCCGACGTGACTGCTGTCGTCGTGGAAGAAGACCAGGTCGCCGGCGCGCGCCTCGTCGAGCGGGACCGGGGTGCCCACGGCGGCCTGATCCCGGGCGCTGCGCGGGAGGAAGACGCCTGCGGCCTTCCAGGCGGCCTGGGTCAGGCCGGAGCAGTCGTAGGAGCCGGGGCCGGTGGCACCCTTCACGTACGGCTTGCCGATCTGGGCCCGGGCGAAGGCGATCGCCTTCTCGGCCTTGCTGACCTGCGCCGAGCGCTGCTGCTCGTTCGCCTGCTGCTCGTACCCCTGCGGCTCCTCGTAGGTCTGCGGCTCCTCGTAGCCTTGGGGCTCCTCATAGGCTTGGGGCTCGTACGCCTGAGGTGCGTACGTCTGCGTCTCGTACGCCTGCGGTTCCTGCGCCCGGGACGCGTACGTCTGCGCTTCGTACGCCTGCGGCTCGCGCGCCTGGGGCGCGTACGCCTGCGCACCGGGCTCCGTCCGGCGCGGCCGCCCCGGCGCGGCCGGTCGTCCGCGCTCCTGGGCGGTGAGCCGGGACAGCTGCTCGCGCGCGGTGGCGAGCTTGCGCTGGACCGAGGCCTTCGCCGCCTTCACGTCGTAGGGCGCGGCGGACGGCGTCTGCGGGACGGACGGCGTCTGCGGGACGGAGGGCGCCTGCGGGACGGAGGGCGCATGCGGGACGGAGGGCGCCTGCGGGACGGACGGCGCCTGCGGGACGGACGGCGCCTGCGGGCTCTTCGCGGCCTTGCCCCGCTCCGCCGTGTCCTTCACGCGCGAGGCCAGCCGGTTCATCACTCTGCTCTGGGCGAAGTGGTCCTGAGGGAATTCCTCGAGGAGGGAAGCGCCGGTGTCCGGGGCGGACGTGAACGGCGTCCACCCTTCCCGGGCCTTGGCGAGCAGCCCCGCCCGCCGGGCCTCCTCCTGGCGCAGGTCCTCGATGCGCCCCCGCTGTCTGGCCGCCGGTTCGTCGTCCGGCGTCGAGTCGGCCTGGCGGTAGAACTCGTCGATCTTCTTCTCTATCTCCTCCAGGCTCGGCCTGCCGTCCCCGGTGGGGGCGGCGGCCTCGGCCGTCTGGGACAGGACGGCCACGGAGGTGAAGGCTGCGGTGGCGAGGGCGGGGCCGCGCAGGCCCGGTCCACGGGTGCCGACGGGGCGCGGCTTGCGGTGCGACGCCAAGGCTGGCGACTCCTTCCAACGTGCCGCCTACCGGGTTAGCTGTCGGGTTCGGGCGGGTGGTTCGGAAGGGTTGCCCTACGGCGTCGTCCCGGGCGGGAGTCGGCCGATTCACCCCAGGATCGGTGGGTCCCCGGCTCCGGGCGCCGTGCGGGCACGCCGGACTCGGCGGAGGCCGCGCGGCCCGGCGACGTTCGCCGGAGAAAGGTCGTGCGGCCTGACGGCAACCTAGCCAATTCGTGTGTCTCCTGTGAAGGTTGGTGCGAGGTATGTCCGATACATTTCTGTGACCTGGGGCATGTTTCACGCCGTGGTGACCAGGTGCTTTCGCAGCGTGAGGGCTCGATCGCCCCCACGGGGCGCAGTCCGCGCCACCGGGTCCGCGGCCGGTGCGGGCGCTGTCCGCCGGCCAGTTTCGGGGACGGCGACCGGTTGTCGGTGGGGCACCCTAGACTCGTAGAGCGATGAGCAGCCTCTTTGACGACAGCTTCCTGGCGGACCTCCGGCCCCCTCGCGGGCACGACGAGGAGCCCCCGCCGCCGCCCGAGGACGATCACGCTCCGGAGCCGGTTCCGGACGATCTGTTCGGCGGGAAGTTCGACGTACCGCCGGACCGGGACGCCCACTACCGCGACGGGGCCCCGCGCCCCGTGCTCGACGCGGCGGCCCTGCTGGAGGGGCTGAACGACAACCAGCGTGCCGCGGTCGTGCACGCCGGCTCCCCGCTGCTCATCGTGGCCGGCGCCGGCTCCGGCAAGACCCGCGTGCTCACCCACCGCATCGCCCACCTGCTCGCCGAGCGGAACGTGCACCCGGGCCAGATCCTCGCGATCACCTTCACCAACAAGGCCGCGGGCGAGATGAAGGAGCGCGTGGAGCAGCTCGTCGGCCCGCGCGCCGGCGCGATGTGGGTGATGACCTTCCACAGCGCGTGCGTGCGCATCCTGCGCCGGGAGTCGAAGAAGCTCGGCTTCACGTCGTCGTTCTCGATCTACGACGCCGCCGACAGCAAGCGCCTGATGGCCCTGGTCTGCCGCGACCTGGACCTCGACCCCAAGCGCTTCCCGCCCAAGTCCTTCAGCGCCAAGATCAGCAACCTCAAGAACGAGCTGATCGACGAGGAGGACTTCGCCGCCCAGGCCACCGACGGCTTCGAGAAGACCCTCGCCCAGGCCTACGCGCTGTACCAGTCGCGGCTGCGCGAGGCGAACGCGCTCGACTTCGACGACCTGATCATGACGACGGTCAACCTGCTGCGCGCCTTCCCGGACGTCGCCGAGCACTACCGCCGCCGCTTCCGGCACGTCCTGGTCGACGAGTACCAGGACACCAACCACGCGCAGTACGCGCTCGTGCGGGAACTCGTCGGCACGGCGGACCACCCGGTCGACGTCCCGCCCGGCGAGTACGACGTCCCGCCCGCCGAACTCTGCGTGGTGGGCGACGCCGACCAGTCGATCTACGCCTTCCGCGGCGCGACGATCCGCAACATCCTCCAGTTCGAGGAGGACTACCCCGACGCGACGACGATCCTGCTGGAGCAGAACTACCGCTCCACGCAGACCATCCTGTCCGCCGCCAACGCGGTCATCGAGCGCAACGAGTCCCGCCGCCCGAAGAACCTGTGGACCAACGCCGGTCAGGGCGCGCGGATCGCCGGCTACGTCGCCGACACCGAGCACGACGAGGCCCAGTTCGTCGCCGACGAGATAGACCGCCTGGTCGACGCGGGCGACGCCAAGGCCGGTGACGTGGCCGTCTTCTACCGCACCAACGCCCAGTCCCGTGTCTTCGAAGAGGTCTTCATCCGCGTCGGCCTGCCCTACAAGGTCGTCGGCGGCGTCCGCTTCTACGAGCGCAAGGAGGTCCGGGACGTCCTCGCCTACCTGCGCGTCCTCGCCAACCCCGAGGACTCGGTGCCGCTGCGCCGCATCCTCAACGTGCCCAAGCGGGGCATCGGCGAGCGCGCCGAGGCGATGATCGACGCCCTCGCCCAGCGGGAGAAGATCAGTTTCCCGCAGGCGCTCAGGCGCGTCGACGAGGCGTACGGCATGGCCGCCCGCTCCACCAACGCCGTCAAGCGGTTCAACACGCTGATGGAGGACCTGCGGACCATCGCGGAGTCCGGCGCCGGACCGGCGACGGTACTGGAGGCCATACTCGAACGCACCGGTTACCTGGCCGAGCTGCAGAACTCCACCGACCCGCAGGACGAGACCCGCATCGAGAACCTCCAGGAACTCGCGGCCGTGGCCCTGGAGTTCGAGCAGGAGCGCGGGGAGGACGAGCAGGGCACGCTCGCGGACTTCCTGGAGCAGGTCGCCCTGGTCGCCGACTCGGACCAGATCCCGGAGGAGGGGGAGGGCGACGGCGTCATCACGCTGATGACCCTGCACACCGCCAAGGGCCTCGAGTTCCCGGTCGTCTTCCTGACGGGCATGGAGGACGGCGTCTTCCCGCACATGCGCGCCCTCGGCCAGGCGAAGGAGCTGGAGGAGGAGCGGCGCCTGGCGTACGTGGGCATCACGCGCGCCCGGGAGCGGCTCTACCTCACCCGGTCGTCGATGCGCAGCGCCTGGGGCCAGCCGTCGTACAACCCGCCCTCCCGCTTCCTGGAGGAGATCCCGGCCACCCACATGGAGTGGAAGCGGACGGGTGCGGCCGCGCCGGTGTCCTCCGGGCCGGCCTCCGGGATCGCGTCCTCGCTGTCCTCGGCCCGCTCGCGTTCCTCGGCGTCGGGCGCGGCCGGGTTCGCCACGCGGCGCACCACCGAGAAGCCGGTGCCGGCGCTGGCCGTCGGGGACCGGGTCACCCATGACCAGTTCGGGCTCGGCACGGTCGTCGCCGTGAAGGGCACGGGCGCGAACGCGGAGGCGACGATCGACTTCGGCGACACCAAGCCGAAGCGGCTGCTGCTGCGGTACGCGCCGGTGGAGAAGCTGTAGCGGAGGGCACGGGGGAGCCGGGGGCGCGGCCCCCGGGTCCCGCACCGGGGCCCTACGTCGGGTCGATCCCGTGGCTGCGCAGCCACGGCAGTGGGTCTATGGCCGACCCGCCCGCCGGCCGCACCTCGAAGTGCAGGTGCGGTCCGGTGGAGTTGCCGGAGTTGCCGGAGTAGGCGACGGGATCGCCGGCCTTGACGGTCGCGCCGGAGGCCACGCGGTAGCTGGACAGGTGGCAGTACCAGGTCTCGGTGCCGTCCTTGGCCGTCACGATCAGCATGTTGCCGTAGGCGCTGTTCCACTTGGTGGTGACGGTGCCGTCGGTGGCGGCCATCACCGTGGTGCCGTAGGAGACGGGGAAGTCGATGCCGGTGTGCACCGACATCCAGTTGACGCCCGCCTGGCCGAAGTAGGCGCTGAGCCCCCGCTGCGCGACCGGCAGCATGAACTTGGGGCGCAGCCGCTCCTTGAGCGCGGCCGCGGCGGCGGCCTTCTTCTTCTCCAGCGCCTGCTGCGTCTTGAGGTCGATCCGCTCCTGGGTGCGGCTCGCCCGGTCGGCGAAGTCGTCGGCGCCGGCCGAGAGTGTCCTGAGCTGGCTGTCCAGCTTGCTGTTGGCGACCGACGGCTGCACCGCGTGCGCGTCGGAGGCGGAGGCGGCGGTGCCCGAGGAGTCGTCCGTCAGCGTGCCGACGGAGGCGGCGGCGATCCCGGCCACCCCCATCACGCAGGCCGAGGGCACGGCGACGGTCAGCAGGGCCGAGCGCTTGGCCGGCGTACGGCGCCGGGAACGGGCCGCAGCGCGCGAGCCCGCTCGGGGCGCCGGAAGCGGGGTGACCTCTTCCTGCTCGTCCAGCAGGCCGGTCACGAAGGGCAGTTCACCGGTGTCGCCGGGTCCGTCCTCGCCGATGTGCGGTTCCTCGCGGGCGGTCTCCGCGTAGTTGGCGTCTGCGGGCTCCGCGCAGCCTGCGTCCGCGTAGGCGTCCTCGTACGGCACCTGCTCGAACGTGGAGGTCGGCAGCTGGTCGAACGGCACCGCGGCCTGCTCGGGCTCCGCCGGCACGGCCTGGCCGTCGGAGTTCCACTGAGTGGCGTCGTAGGCGCCCGTGTCGAAGGCCTGGGTGCCCCACTCCCACTGCTGGGTGGGGTCGGCGCCGCCGGCCTCGCCGGGCTGGAGCCAGGCGCCCGCGTCCCACTGGCCGCTGACGTCGTTCCCCGTGGCCTGCGCGGGGATCCAGGCCGTGCCGTCGTGGGCACCGGAGTCGTAGGCGGTGTGGTGCTGGGCCGCGTAGGGGTCGTAGTGCCCGCCCTGGACGGTGCCGGTCTGCCACTGCGTGGCCTCGTACGGGCTGGTGGCCTGCCCGTCCGGGAGGCTGCCGAAGAGCGGATCGGTCTCGAAGGCGGTGGGGCCGGTGGAACCGTGCGCAAAACCGGTGGCGTGGTGGCCGCCGTACGTGGTGAGGTCGTCGTAGGCGGCGTCCGGAGCCCCGTACGGCGCGTAGGGCGCGGCGGAGGCGTCGGAAGCCGAGGCCGGGGTGGTCATGGTCCCCGACGGGTGACGGTCGTTCACCAACTTCTCTTTCGCCTCGACAACAGGGGCTGCCAGAGCAGTGCGGCGACTGTACCCGGCGGTACGCGGGCGCGACAATCTTCAGCCTGTTTCGCGTGGGCCCCAAACGGGCAATCGGCCGTGTTTCGGGGGACGCCGGACGCGAGTTTGGCTTTGCGTTCGATGAGTGTTCGATGTCGAACGACGGTGAGTCACCTGTCCGACGGCTGTGCCGCAGGGATTTCGTGATCCGTCCGGCCCCGTCGAGCCCCGTCAGGCCACCGTCAGGCCGCCGGCCGGCCGCTCGGTGGGGTGTGCGATGTCGAGGACCTCGCCTATCCGGGCCGCGACGGCGGGGTGCACCGGCAGGGCGAGGTGCCCGATGCCGGTCACCCGGACGTTGTGGGCGTCCAGGTCGGGGTGGTCCAGGCGGGCCGCCTCCAGCGGGACCATGACATGGTCCAGATCGCTCCAGAAGCTGACGAACCGCGTCCGGCAGCCGGGTGCGGGGCGGGTCAGCTCCTCGATCACCTCGGAGCCCGGCCGCATCTGGCGCACGATGGGGTGCGCGTCGGCCAGCGGCGCCACGCGGGTCCCGGAGTGCGGAGTGCCGAGGGTGACGAGGGTGCGTACCCGCAGGTCACCGCCGAGACACTGCACGTAGTAGCGGGCGATCAGGCCACCGAGACTGTGTCCCACGATGTCGATCCGGTCGCTGTCCGTGCGCGCGCAGACCTCCTCGATGTGCCGGCCCAGCAGTTCGGCGGCAGCGCGTATGTCACAGGTGAGCGGAGAGTAGTTGAGCGACTCGACCCGCTGCCTGCCGTGCTGGACGAGGCTGCGGCGCAGGAGCACGAACACCGAGCGGTTGTCGATGAAGCCGTGCAGCAGCACCACCGGGGGGGCGGGGCGGATCGGCAGCCGGGTGGTGCCGTCGGGGGCCGGCAGGGCGGCGGAGCGGCGTTCCTGGGCGAGCCCCGTCGGATACAGCAGGAGATGACCGGTCAGGATCGCCGCCTCCAGGGCGGTCGCCTTGAGCAGCGCCATGGAGATTCCGGCGAGTCTGCCGGGCCAGACACGGCGGCAGAGCGGGAGGAAGAGTGGCAGTACCCCGGTGACCTTCATGGCCGACCTCCTGTCGGCACGCCGGAGGACGGCTGTGTCCCCCGTGTGCCTTTATGTCCCACCGTGTGATTTCCCCCTCCCCGCGCACCGTAAAACTGCCGCTTGCGGGATGCTGTAGATAACGTTCGTTCACTTCGCGACGGGTGGCGGAACGCGCCAAAAGTGCGGTACTTGTCGTTACGGACGGAAGCGATCGCTTCCGGGGTCGTCTGATGGAGGCAGTGATGGGTGTGGCAGCGGGTCCGATCCGCGTGGTGGTGGCCAAGCCGGGGCTCGACGGCCACGATCGCGGAGCCAAGGTCATCGCGCGGGCCCTGCGCGATGGGGGTATGGAGGTCATCTACACCGGCCTCCACCAGACGCCGGAGCAGATCGTCGACACCGCCATCCAGGAGGACGCCGACGCGATCGGGCTGTCCATCCTCTCCGGTGCGCACAACACCCTGTTCGCCGCGGTCATCGACCTGCTCAGGGAGCGGGACGCGGAGGACATCCTCGTCTTCGGCGGCGGCATCATCCCGGAGGAGGACATCCCGCCGCTGAAGGAGAAGGGCGTCGCCGCGATCTTCACACCCGGGGCGACCACCGCGTCGATCGTGGAATGGGTCCGCGAGAACGTGCGTCAGCCGGCGGCCTCCGGGGGCTGAACCGGCGCGCCCGGGAGCTAAGCGGGCGGAGCGGCGCCCAGTTCGGCCGTCATCTCCGCCCGCAGGCGCAGGGTGACGGCCAGTCGCTGGAACGCCTCCGCCCAGTACCCGCCGGCCCCCGGCGCCGCGTCCTCCCGCTCGTCGGGCACCGCCAGCAGCGCCTCCAGCCGGGTGGCCTCCACCGGATCCAGGCAGCGCTCCGCCAGTCCCATCACCCCGCTGAAGCTCCACGGGTAACTGCCCGCGTCACGCGCGATGTTCAGGGCGTCCACGACCGCCCGGCCCAGCGGCGGGGCCCACGGGACCGCGCACACGCCGAGCAGCTGGAACGCCTCCGACAGACCGTGGGTCGCGATGAATCCGGCCACCCAGCCGGCCCGTTCGGCCGGCTCCAGCGTGGCCAGCAGCTTCGCGCGTTCCGCCAGGGACACCGCCCCGGGGCCACCGGCCTCCGGCGCCGACGGCGAGCCGAGCAGCGCCCGCGACCACTCGGCGTTCCCCTGCCGAACCGCCGCCCGGCACCAGGCCGCGTGCAGTTCGCCCTGCCAGTCGTCCGCCACCGGCAGCGCCACGATCTCCCGCGCCGTCCGTCCGCCGAGCCGCTCCGGCCAGACACCGAGCGGCGCCGCCTCGGCCAGCTGACCGAGCCACCAGGAGCGTTCCCCCCGCCCCGCGGGCGGTGCGGCCACCACCCCGTCGCGCTCCATGCCGGAGTCGCACTCGAGCGGCGCCTCCACCACGATCACCGGCGCGTCCCCCATGCGGTCGAGGGCCACGCACGCGGCGGCCCGTACGGCCATGCGCGCTGCGAGCGCCGAATCCGGCAGGGCCGACAGCAACTCCGCCGCGGTCGTACGGACGTTGCGACTGCGGTCACCCAACGCCTGTTCCAGGAACGGTTCGTCGTCGGCCGACAGACCCGCACGCAGCGAGTCGAGGAACATCAGCCGGTCCTCCGCCCGTTCCGCCGCCCAGGTCGAGGCCAGCAGGTCACGCGCCAGCGCGGGCGTACGGGAGCGCAGCGAGCCCAGCAGGGCCACCCGTTCGGCGAACAGCCCCTCCCGCCACAGCCGGCCCACCGCCTCGGCGTCCCCCGCGTCGGGCAGCGCCGAGCCGCCTCCGGGGGCCGCGCGCAGGACGAAACGCCAGTCAGGGTTCAGGCGGGCCAGCCACAGGGCCCGCGGGCCCGCGAAGGCCAGCGCCGCCGGGCGCAGGTCCGTACGGCCCCGGGCCGCGTCCAGCAGCGCGGGCAGGGTGTGGGAGGGCGCCGCGTACCCGTGCGTGTTGGCAGCCGCCAGCCACTGCGGGAGCAGTTCCATGAGGTCCGGCGAGCTGCCCCGCCGGCCCCCGGACGTGCCGCCGGAACGGTCGGCGAGCAGCGTCGCGAGTCTGCGTGCCGCCGCCGCGGGCAGCGCCGGGCGAGGGTCCTCCGGGGCGCGCTCCGGCCGCCGGGCCGCCCGCGCCGGCCGCAGCCCGGCCCGCCGCCGCACGGTCGCGACGGCGGCCGCGTCCAGCAGCGCGACGGGGGCCGGACGGCCGGGCGCCCCGGAAGCCGGCGGGCGCCGGTCGGTGCCCAGCAGGGCGGTGGTGACCAGGTCCTCCCAGGAGGCCGAGGAAGGCGCCGAGGAGCTCTCCGCGGGCGTCGGGACCGGGTTCCCGGGAGGCGTCGCGGCCGGTGTCGCGGTCATGACCTGCCCTTCCGAGGGGAATGCCCGAACGGCCCTGTGCCGTCGTCGGGTTGCCGGGAACTTCCGGCGGCGTGGTGGTACGGGCGGGTCAGCACAGGGCCACCGCCTCGCCCGGACCTTCCGGCCAGGCCGTGAGCGGGGTGAAGCCGCGGTGGCCGCACTCGCCGAAGACCTTCACCGGCGCGCCGCCGGACAGGGCGACCAGCCGCCACAGACCGGGCCGGGAGCGCGCGGCACGGGACAGCGGCAGGGCCGAGTCCGTGTCGGCGTCCGCCAGCTGCCACACGTCGCCGTCCGGAACCGGTGTCACCCGGTCCAGGGTCACCGGGACCGACTCCAGCCAGGGATCGTCGCGCAGCGCCTCGCCGTACCGCGCCACCGCCTCGGCCGTGCCCATGCCGGGGGGCCGGAACGCCGCCGGTGCGGGCGCCGCGAACCGTTCCCCGAGGGCGGCCCGTGACCGCCCGGCGCCCGGATATCCGGACAGTTCCGCGTCCAGGGCCAGACCGACCGGCAGGGACTGCTCGGGTGCCCGGCCGGCCGCGCCGTACGAGAGCAGCAGTCTGGTGTGGCCCGACCGCGCGCCGTGCAGCCATATCCGGCGCGTCGTCAGTTTCGCGTCCGGCGTGTCGTACTGGGCGAGGACCAGCCAGCGGTCGCGCACCGGCGCGCCGTCGGCCGAGGCGGGCAGACCGACCCGGGAGCGGACCGTCGCGGCGAGCGCGTCCGGCAGCAGGTCCCGGCGCAGCCAGCCCTGGTCGAGCAGGTGCAGCAGGGCGCACTCCTCCAGCAGTCGGGACGGCCAGCCCGCGCCCGACGCCGGGATCGCCCCCAGCTCCCGCACCCGGGCGGCCAGTCCCGGGGCCTGCGCGTCGACCATGCGGGCCGCCGTCTCGTCCCACAGGCCGTACCCCGCCTGCCCGGCCGCGGCCAGGCCGGCGCGCAGCAGGTCGGCCAGGCGCTGCTCCAGCTCCGTCGCGCCCGCCGTGACCCGCCCGGCCCGCCGCTCGGCCCGCCGCCGCGCCCCCTCCGGATCGGCGGACCCGGCGGCGGAGCCCCCCTCGGCCTGAGCCCGCCTGCCCTCCGCGCGCCTGCGTCTGTCCGCGAGCCACTGCCCGGCCCAGTCCGGCGGCCGCGCGGACACGGGCACCGAGCCGTCGCCGCCCGCCCAGAGCAGGAGCAGGCCGAGCGCGTGCTTGCACGGGAACTTACGGCTCGGGCAACTGCACTTGTACGCCGCCCCGTCCGCACCGGCGAGGTCCACCACCGTCCGGTACGGCCTGCTGCCGCTGCCCTTGCACAGCCCCCACACCGTCCCCTCCGCGCTCCCCGCCTCGGACCACGGCCCGGCGGTGCCGAGCCGGCCTCCCGCCTTGCGTGACGCGGCGTCAGGCGCCAGTGCCAGCACCTGGTCCGCGGTCCAGCGCACCCCCTGCTCAGTCATGCCACCGACGGTAGGCGCCCCCACTGACAATCGGCCCGGCGAGCGCGTGTCCACAGGTCGGAGCGATTGTCAGTGGCGTGGTGCACGGTGGATGCCAGATCCGAACCGGCCGAGCTGGAGGGGGCCCCAGCCATGTCTGTGTCCGCGCAACCGACGACCGCCGCACCGAACCGCGACGGGAGCGCGCAGACGTTGCGGCCGCACGCCGAGCACGCGTTCGCCGCCGAACTCGCCGCGCTCGCCGCGCAGGACGACCGCCCGCGCCCGGCCCGCTGGAAGCTGTCCCCGTGGGCGGTCGCGACCTACCTGCTCGGCGGTACCCTGCCGGACGGCACGGTGATCAGTCCCAAGTACGTGGGCCCGCGAAGGATCGTCGAGGTCGCCGTCACGACGCTGGCCACCGACCGCGCACTGCTCCTGCTCGGTGTGCCCGGCACCGCCAAGACCTGGGTGTCGGAGCATCTGGCGGCCGCCGTCAGCGGCGACTCGACCCTGCTGGTGCAGGGCACCGCCGGCACGCCGGAGGAGGCGATCCGGTACGGCTGGAACTACGCGCGGCTGCTCGCGCACGGC
Source organism: Streptomyces lucensis JCM 4490 (assembly GCF_014650035.1). Taxonomy (GTDB): domain Bacteria; phylum Actinomycetota; class Actinomycetes; order Streptomycetales; family Streptomycetaceae; genus Streptomyces; species Streptomyces lucensis. The sequence goes on from NZ_BMUE01000001.1 coordinate 256,463, forward strand.
CCGAGCCGCGACGCCCTCGTGCCCAGCCCCGTCATGCGGGCCATGGCCGAGGGCATGACGGCCCGCGTGGAGGAGCTGACCCGCATCCCGGCCGACGTGCAGGACACGCTGATCACGATCCTGTCGGAGAAGACCCTGCCGATCCCGGAGCTGGGCGAGGAGGTCCAGGCGGTGCGCGGCTTCAACCTCATCGCCACCGCCAACGACCGCGACCGGGGTGTCAACGACCTCTCCAGCGCCCTGCGCCGCCGCTTCAACACCGTCGTGCTGCCCCTGCCGGAGAGCCCCGAGGCCGAGGTCGACATCGTCACGCGCCGCGTCGAGCAGATCGGCCGCTCCCTCGACCTGCCGGCCGCGCCCGACGGCATCGAGGAGATCCGCCGGGTCGTGACCGTCTTCCGCGAGCTGCGCGACGGCATCACCGCCGACGGGCGCACGAAGCTGAAGTCGCCCAGCGGCACCCTGTCCACGGCGGAGGCGATCTCCGTCGTCACAGGGGGCCTCGCGCTCGCCGCACACTTCGGCGACGGGGTGCTGCGGCCCGGGGACGTCGCCGCCGGCATCCTCGGCGCCGTCGTGCGCGACCCGGCGGCCGACCGGGTGGTCTGGCAGGAGTACCTGGAGGCCGTCGTCCGCGAGCGGGAGGGCTGGACGGACTTCTACCGCGCCTGCCGGGAGGTGAGCGCGTGACCGGCGCCGGCCGGAGCCCGGCGCGTGACTCCGGGCCGCTGCTGCTCGGCGTACGGCACCACGGGCCCGGCTCCGCGCGCGCGGTGCGGGCCGCGCTGGACGCCGCCCGGCCCGCCGTCGTCCTCGTCGAGGGCCCGCCCGAGGCCGACGCGCTGATCCCGCTGGCCGCCGACCCGGACCTGCGGCCCCCGGTGGCCCTGCTCGCCCACGCCGTCGACGAGCCCGGCCGCTCGGCCTTCTGGCCCCTCGCCGAGTTCAGCCCCGAGTGGGTGGCCATCCGCTGGGCCCTGGAACACGGCACACCGGCCCGCTTCATCGACCTGCCGGCCACGCACACGCTCGCCTGGCAGGAGCGGGAGGAGCGCGAGGAGCGGGAGGAACCGCCCGCGGACGGGTCCGGACCGACCGACGGGCCGCGGCCGACCGACGGGCCGGGGGCCACCGACGGGGAGCAGGTCCGTGTCGATCCGCTCGCCGCGCTCGCCGAGGCCGCCGGGTACGACGATCCCGAGCGATGGTGGGAGGACGTCGTCGAACACCGGGGGCCGGGCGAGCAGGATCCCTTCGCACCGTTCGCCGCGGTGGCGGATGCCATGGCCGCGCTGCGCGAAGGATCCGGCACCGGCGGGCACGCCCGGGACGCCGTCCGGGAGGCGCACATGCGGCTCCGGCTGCGCGACGCGCGCAAGGAGTTCGGAGACGCGGTGGCCGTGGTCTGCGGGGCCTGGCACGTGCCCGCGCTGCGCGAGAGGACCACCGTCACCGCCGACCGGGCGCTGCTGCGGGGACTGCCCAGGACCAGGGCGGACCTGACCTGGGTGCCGTGGACGCACCGCCGGCTGGCCCGGGCCGGCGGATACGGTGCGGGCATCGACTCGCCGGGCTGGTACGGGCATCTGTTCCGTACTCCCGACCGGCCGGTCGAGCGCTGGCTCACCAAGGTGGCCGGACTGCTGCGCGAGGAGGACCGGATCGTGTCGTCCGCGCACGTCATCGAGGCCGTACGGCTCGCGGAGACGCTGGCGGCGATGCGCGGCCGCCCGCTGCCCGGACTCGGCGAGACCACCGACGCGGTGCGCGCGGTGATGTGCGACGGCTCGGACGTACCGCTGGCGCTGGTCCACGACCGGCTGGTGGTCGGGGACGTCCTGGGCGAGGTCCCGGAGTCCGCCCCCGCCGTACCCCTGCAGCGCGACCTGGCCCGGCAGCAGCGTTCGCTGCGGCTCAGGCCGGAGGCCCCGGAGCGGGACCTGGAGCTGGACCTGCGCGGGGACACCGACGCGGGGCGCAGCAGGCTGCTGCACCGGCTGCGGCTGCTCGGCGTCGGCTGGGGCGAGCCGGCCCGCTCGCGGGGGAGCACGGGCACGTTCCGGGAGACCTGGCGGCTGCGCTGGGAGCCGGAGCTGTCGGTACGGGTCGCCGAGGCCGGTGTGTGGGGGACGACCGTGCTCGCCGCGGCACGGGCCAGGGCCGAGGCGGACGCGACCGCCGCGGGGACCCTCGCCGAGGTCACCGCGCTCGCCGAGCAGTGCCTGCTGGCCGGCCTGCCGGACGCCCTGCCCGTGGTCATGCGGGCGCTCGCCGACCGGGCGGCTCTCGACACGGACGTCGGCCACCTCGCCCAGGCCCTGCCCGCACTGGTGCGCTCGCTGCGCTACGGCGACGTGCGGGGCACGGACACCGGCGCCCTGGCCGGCGTGGCGGCGGGCCTCGCCGAGCGGATCTTCGTCGGCCTCCCGCCGGCCTGCGCCGGTCTGGACGCGGACGCGGCGCAGGAGATGCGCGGGCACGTCGACGCCGTGCACACGGCCGTGGCACTCCTGGTGGAGACCCCGTCCGCGCCCTCCTCCGCCGGGCACGGCGACCTGCGAGCCCGCTGGCGCTCCGTACTGCGGAACCTGTCGGCGCGGGACACCGCGCCCGGCGTCGTCCGGGGGCGGGCCGTACGGCTGCTGCTGGACGAGGGCGAGCTGGCCGCCGGGGAGGCGGCACGGCTGATGGGGCTCGCGCTGTCGCCCGGGACACCACCCGCCGACGCGGCCGCCTGGATCGAGGGCTTCGTCGGCGGCGGGGGCGGCCTGCTGCTGGTGCACGACGAACGGCTGCTCGGCCTGGTCGACGCCTGGCTGACCGCGGTGGCCCCGGAGGGGTTCACGGACGTACTTCCCCTGCTGCGGCGCACGTTCTCGGCGTACGAGCCCGGAGTGCGCAGAACCCTCGGCGAACTCGTGCGGCGCGGGCCGGGCGGCACCGACGGCCCGGCCGGCCAGGCGTCCGGCACGCCCGGCTTCGCCGCCGACCCGGACCCCGTGCGCGCCGACGCCGTGCTGCCGGTGCTGCGGCTGCTGCTCGGCCCGGACGCCGGACGGCACCACGAGACGACCGACGACAACCGCCTCGCGGGGGTGGGCTCATGACGACCGAAGAAGTGCCCGGGACAGCCGGCGGCGACGACCCGGCCCGGGAGCGGCTGCGGCGCTGGCGGCTGGTGCTCGGCGGAGACCAGGCCGACGGCACCGGGTGCGCGCTGTCCGGCCGTGACGCGGCGATGGACGGCACACTGGCCGCGCTCTACGGCAAGGGGGACGGACCGCAGACCGGACGGGACCGTTCGGCGGGCCTCGGCGCCTCGGCGCCGTCCGTCGCCCGCTGGCTCGGGGACATCCGCACCTACTTCCCGTCCTCCGTCGTCCAGGTCATGCAGCGCGACGCCATCGACCGGCTCGGGCTCTCCGCCCTGCTGCTGGAACCGGAGATGCTGGAGGCGGTCGAGGCGGACGTGCACCTGGTGGGCACCCTGCTCTCGCTCAACAAGGCGATGCCGGAGACGACCCGGGAGACGGCACGCGCGGTCGTGCGCAAGGTGGTCGAGGAGCTGGAGAAGCGGCTGGCGACGCGGACCCGGGCCACCCTCACCGGCGCCCTGGACCGCACCGCGCGCATCAACCGCCCGCGCCACCAGGACATCGACTGGAACCGCACCATCGCGGCCAACCTCAAGCACTACCTGCCCGAACACCGCACGGTCGTACCGGAACGGCTCATCGGATACGGGCGGGCCGCGCGGTCGGTGAGGAAGGACGTCGTCCTGTGCATCGACCAGTCCGGGTCGATGGCCGCGTCCGTGGTGTACGCCTCCGTGTTCGGTGCGGTCCTCGCCTCCATGCGGTCGGTCAGCACCCGGCTGGTCGTCTTCGACACCGCGGTGGCCGACCTCACCGACCAGCTGGACGACCCGGTCGACGTCCTCTTCGGCACCCGGCTCGGCGGCGGCACGGACATCAACCGGGCGCTCGCCTACTGCCAGTCGCGGATCACCCGGCCCGCGGAGACCGTGGTCGTGCTGATCAGCGACCTCTACGAAGGCGGCATACGCGACGAGATGCTCAAGCGTGTCGCGGCGATGAAGGCGTCCGGGGTGCAGTTCGTGGCGTTGCTCGCCCTGTCGGACGAGGGAGCCCCCGCGTACGACCGGCAGCACGCGGCGGCGCTCGCCGCGCTCGGCGCCCCGGCGTTCGCCTGTACGCCCGACCTGTTTCCCGAGGTGATGGCGGCCGCGCTCGAGAAGCGGCCGTTGCCGATACCGGACACCGTGTGACACCGGGCGGGGAAACGAGCGAACGCAAAGGGGACATGACTACCCATCGGTAACCGGGGGCTTGCGCAGCCTCGGGCCTGCCGTGCGAGGATCGGCGGCGCCCGTGCCGCGCCGACCCGAGGACGTACCCCTCCTTGATCCTCCCAGCCGCCCCCTTCGGTGCCGCCGTACGCGTGCTGCGTACGGCGGCCGGGCGGCGTGCTCTCCAACTGGCGCTGCTGGTGGGCGGCTTGTTCGTGCTCGGTTTCCTCTGCGGGGAACAGGCGCACGCGGCCGACCGGACACCGGCGGCGGCGACCGCCACGGCGACGGCGACGGACACCGCCTCCGCGCCGCGTCCGCCGGCCGGGCACCTCCCGCGGCGCCCCGCCGGCAGGCAAGCGGCTCCGGCCGGAACGCCGCGTGCGGTCCGGTCGCTGCGTGAGGGGCCTGTGGCACCCGTGGCCCGTGTGGTGCGCACCGTCGCCGAGCGGGTCGTCGCACCCGTGCGGCAGGTGGCGACCACGGCCTCCGGCCCCGTCGGCGAGGCGCGTGGGACGGCACCCTCACTGCCCCTGCCGGACGTCACCCGGCTGCCGGACCTGCCCGGCAGCCCGCCCGCGCACCGGGACAAGCCCGCACCCGGGTCGCGGAGCGACGCCGGTCACGCGGCGCGGACGCCGGCCGGGCAACGGCAGGCCGGCACCGGGACCGGTACCGCGGTCACCGGACCGGCGCCGGTCACGGCGTACGGACCCGAGACGCACCCTGCCCCATGGCAGCCGGCGCACGACGTCGCACACCACGCCGCCCCGTCCGCCGAGGCGGGTTCCGGCCTGCCCGCCCCCACCGGAGGCCCGGGGGGCGCGCCCGGCAGGCAGGCGGCGGTCGACGGCACCGCCTTCCCCCACGGTGACGCACCGGCCGTCACCCTCGCCGACCGGGCGCCGCTGCGGCTCGCGCCCGGCGCCAGGGCGCGCGTCGACGCGCCCGGGACCCGGGAACGGCACCGGGACATCCCGGTCTTCCCCGGCTAGGCCGCACGGCCGACCTCCCCGCCACGGACCTGTCGCGCGGGGGCGGAACAGGTCTGCCCGCCCGTCCGGCTCTCCCGCCGGCTTCCGGCGCCCCGGACGGAACCCCCTAGCCGTTTCCAAGGACTTGACGCACACATGAACAAGAACATCCGCCGCTCCATCGTCATAGCCGCCGGTGTCACCGGCGCGTGGGCGCTCGGCTCGGCCGCCGCGAGCGCCGACGAACTCCCGGCCACTTCCCTGTCCCTGCCGGACACCGGCAGCGGCCTCACCGGCACGCTCACCGACACGGCCGACGGCGTCGCCGCCGACGCGCCGGATGCCGTCACCGACCCGACCGGCAAGGCGTCCCCGGCCGTCGAGGACGCCACGGCCGGGGCCACCCGGCAGGCGCGGGCCGCCACCGGCAGCGTCCCGGCATCCCTCGGCCGGGCCCGCCCGGGCCGCGTCGACGCCCGGACCCCTGCCGCCGAGGGGCCCGAGGGCGCCCGCGGCGTCGAGCGCCCGGGGACCGAGGGCGCCGAGCAGGCCCGGACCCCGGCGGTCCTGACCCCGGCGCACGACCGGACGGAGGGCGCACGGCTCACCGCCCGCACCACCGCCGGGGTCACGGCGACCTCCCGAACGGCCCACGCCACCGCCGAGGACGGGATCGACTACCTCTTCGGCCCCCTGTCCTCCTTCGCCCCCGAGGTGGAGGAGGCCCTGGCCGCCGCCCGGACCCGGCTCCAGGCCACCCACTCGGCCGCACGCACCCGGGCCGGGAGGGCCGACGGGGCCGTACGCGCGGCCGCTGGGCAGACCGTCGCGGCCGCGCCGGGGCTGACCGGGCAAGCGGTGGCTCGGGCCCAGGGCCGGTCCGCCGAGGCGGTCGGCGCCGCGAGCACCGACGTGTCGCGCACCGCCGGTGCGGCAGAGGCCTCCGTCGCCGCCGTACCCGCGCACGTCACCGGCACGGTGGCGGGGGCCGGGCAGCGGGTCGTCGGCTCGGTGGGGGCGGTCCCGGGCGTGGTCGCGCCGACGGCGGACGCGGTGGAGTCCGCCGCGGTGCCACCGGTGGCCTCCGCCGCCGTGCACGGAGCCGTACCGGTCGCGAGGGACGCGGCGGCGGGCGTCGTCCCCACGGCGCACCGCGCGGTGACGGGCGCGCACGGCACGGCCGCGGACGCCGTCGGCGGAGTGCGGTGGACGGCCGGCGAGGCCGTGCCCGGCGTGTACGGAAGCGCCACCGGCGCCGCGGCCGGGGTGCACGGGACCGCCCGGAGCGCCGTCGCCGGCGTGCACGCGACGGCCACCGCTGCCGTGACCGGCCTGCACGGCGCGGCCACGGGCGCCGTCTCCGAGGTGTACGGAACCGCCACCGGGGCCGTGGCCGACGCGTACGGCGTGGCACGGGACGCGGACGGCGGGGTGCGGGGCGTGGCGGCGTACGCGCACACCGGGGCCGGCGGTGCCGTCCAGCGGGCCCAGGACGACGTGCACGCCGTGGGCGCGGACACGTGGGCCGGTGGACACGCGACGGCCGCGGGGACCGTCCACGGCGCGCACGGCGTGACCGCGGGCGCCGTGGATGACGTGCGGCAGGTCGCCGGAGGGTTCCTGAGGGACGGGACGGCGTACGCCTCCGGCCTGGCCGGGCGGACCGGCCGGGACACCACGGACGCGGTGCTGCCGCCGGTGGCGGGCGCCGCCGTGCGCGGAATCGTGCCGGTCGCCGGGCAGGCCGTCGCGGACACGGAGGTGCTGGCGCACGGCGTCGCCGGTGACGTCCGGCCCTTCGCGGACGGGGCCGTCGGTGCCGTACCGCCCCTCGCCCACGGTGTGACCGGCCGGACCGGCGTCTTCGCCGAGGGCGTGGCGGAGCAGGTGCCGCCGTTCGCCGCCGGCGTCACGGGCACGGTGAGGCCGGCCGCGCAGGCCGTCACGGGCGCGGTCCAGCCGGCCGCGCAGGTGGTCACCGGCACCGCCGGACAGGTCGTGGACGCTGTCGCCGGGGCGGTGCGGCCGGTCGCCGGGACCGCCGCCGGCACCGTCGGGCCGGTCGCGGACGGCGTCACGTCGGCCGTGCGGACGGTGGCCGGGGGCGCCGCCGGGAGCGCGAGCGGCCTGGCCCGCGGCGTGGCCGGTGCGGCCGGGCCGTACGCGGGCGGGGTCGCCGGCGAGACCGCGCCCGCCGCCGGACGGGCCGGGGCCTTCGCGGACGGCGTCGACGACACGGCCCGCGGGACGGGCGGCCCGCTGGCCGGGCACGCGGTGAGCGGCGCCGCGGGAGTCGCCCGTGCGGCCGTGCCCACCCACCACCAGGACCCGTACGGCGTGCACGGCGCGGCGCGGGGCATGGGATACCGGGGCTGAGCGCCCCCGTTCGCTCCGCGGAGTGACCGGACCCGGACGGCCGAACGCCATCGGACCGTCCGGCCGGAGCCCCGCGGGAAGGGGCGGCTGGTCCCCATTGGGGTGGGGATCAGCCGCCCCGGCTCCCCTCCGAGGGGGCCGCCAAGGAGGCCTCACCGGGTCAACCCCAGCCCGGTGAGGCCTCGCACATCGGCCGTAGCCGCCTCATACATCGGCACGCCGTGCCAGCTATCCCGGCATCATGTGACAGGTATCACCGCTCAGGTGTGACCCTCGATTTAGGGCACCCCCGCAAGCGGCGATAACCTGCGAGACGGACATGCCGCGCGCTCGGACACCGTGTGCGCTTCCCTTGTGACAGAGCGGACGTCACGTTGCCCTTCGCGGCACGCCCACGCATCCAACGAACCGCGAGATCACTGATAGGGACGGAAGCGCGTGGACCTGTTCGAGTACCAGGCGAGGGACCTCTTCGCCAAGCACGATGTACCGGTGCTGGCCGGTGAAGTCATCGACACGCCTGAGGCGGCGCGCGAGATCACCGAGCGGCTGGGCGGCAAGTCCGTCGTCAAGGCGCAGGTGAAGGTCGGTGGTCGCGGCAAGGCCGGTGGCGTCAAGCTGGCCGCCTCCGCGGACGAGGCCGTCGCCCGGGCGACGGACATCCTCGGCATGGACATCAAGGGCCACACGGTCCACAAGGTCATGATCGCCGAGACCGCTCCGGAGATCGTCGAGGAGTACTACGTCTCCTTCCTCCTCGACCGTGCCAACCGGACCTTCCTCTCCATCGCCTCCGTCGAGGGCGGCATGGAGATCGAGGAGGTGGCGGCCACCCGTCCGGAGGCCGTCGCCAAGATCGCGATCGACGCCATCGACGGCGTGGACGAGGCCAAGGCCCGTGAGATCGTCGAGGCCGCCAGGTTCCCGGCCGAGGTCGCGGACAAGGTCGTCAACGTCCTGATCAAGCTGTGGGACACCTTCATCAAGTCGGACGCCCTCCTGGTCGAGGTCAACCCGCTGGCGAAGGTCGCCTCCGGCGAGGTCATCGCCCTCGACGGCAAGGTGTCGCTCGACGAGAACGCCGAGTTCCGCCACCCCGAGTACGAAGAGCTCCACGACAAGGACGCGGCCAACCCGCTCGAGGCCGCCGCCAAGGCGAAGGGCCTCAACTACGTCAAGCTCGAGGGCGAGGTCGGCATCATCGGCAACGGCGCGGGTCTCGTCATGAGCACCCTGGACGTCGTCGCCTACGCCGGTGAGAACCACGGCAACGTCAAGCCCGCCAACTTCCTGGACATCGGCGGTGGCGCCTCCGCCCAGGTGATGGCGAACGGCCTGGAGATCATCCTCGGCGACCCCGACGTCAAGTCGGTCTTCGTCAACGTCTTCGGCGGCATCACCGCCTGCGACGAGGTCGCCAACGGCATCGTGCAGGCCCTGAAGCTCCTCGAGGACCGCGGCGAGAACGTCAGCAAGCCGCTCGTCGTCCGTCTGGACGGCAACAACGCCGAGCTCGGCCGGCAGATCCTCACCGACGCCAACCACCCGCTGGTGCAGCGCGTCGACACCATGGACGGCGCGGCCGACAAGGCCGCCGAGCTGGCCCACGCCGCCAAGTAAGCACTCAGGACGAGGACACCAACACACCATGGCTATCTGGCTCAACAAGGACAGCAAGGTCATCGTCCAGGGCATGACCGGCTCCACGGGCATGAAGCACACCAAGCTCATGCTCGGTGACGGCACCAACGTCGTGGGCGGCGTGAACCCGCGCAAGGCGGGTCAGACCGTGGACTTCGACGGCACCGAGGTACCCGTCTTCGGCACCGTCCAGGAGGCCATCGAGAAGACCGGCGCCAACGTCTCCGTCATCTTCGTGCCGGAGAAGTTCACCAAGGACGCGGTCGTCGAGGCCATCGACGCAGAGATCCCGCTGGCCGTCGTGATCACCGAGGGCATCGCCGTGCACGACACGGCCGCCTTCTGGGCGTACGCCGGCAAGAAGGGCAACAAGACCCGCATCATCGGCCCGAACTGTCCCGGCATCATCACCCCGGGCCAGTCGAACGTCGGCATCATCCCGGGCGACATCACCAAGCCGGGCCGCATCGGCCTGGTCTCGAAGTCCGGCACGCTGACGTACCAGATGATGTACGAGCTGCGTGACATCGGCTTCTCGACGGCCGTCGGCATCGGTGGCGACCCGATCATCGGCACCACGCACATCGACGCCCTCGCCGCGTTCCAGAACGACCCCGACACCGACCTGATCGTGATGATCGGTGAGATCGGTGGCGACGCGGAGGAGCGTGCCGCGGCGTTCATCAAGGAGAACGTGACCAAGCCGGTCGTCGGCTACGTCGCGGGCTTCACCGCGCCCGAGGGCAAGACGATGGGCCACGCCGGTGCCATCGTCTCCGGTTCGTCCGGTACCGCCCAGGCGAAGAAGGAGGCCCTCGAGGCCGCCGGCGTCAAGGTCGGCAAGACGCCGACCGAGACGGCGAAGCTGGCGCGGGAGATCCTGAGCGCCTGAGGCTTGCCGCCGGTAGGCCCGTCCCCTTGGCCGGGGCGGGCCTACCGGCTTTTTCGCTCGCCACGCCGGTGGGTGCCGCCGCGCCCACCCGTGCCGCCCCAGCGGCACGACTGCCCGCGGCGGCGGTGGGTTGCCGCGCCCACCCGTGCCGCCCCAGCGGCACGACTGCCCGCGGCTGGGCTACGGCTGTGCGCGGCTACCGTGTTTCCGGAACGAGTCTTTCCGGGCCGCTCGTGTCCGCCTGGTGCAGCTTGGTGCGGAGGGCCTGTTCCTCGCGGGACAGCGGGCCCAGCGCCGCTGGAGGGGGGACGCCCCGTACCGCCTGGGCCGGTGCGATCGGGGCCTCGTAGCGGGTGGGCGCCGTCTGCAGGGTCAGCGCCGTCGCACCGATGATCGCCACGGTGAACGCGATGGCCGCATGGGTCCAGAAGACGTTCCGGCGTTCTCCGTCGGTGCGTACCGCCGGCGGCCTCGACGCGCGCAGCCGCTCCGTCGAGCCCAGTACGAGCAGCCGGCGGTGGAGTTCCGCGGGATCGGCCAGTTCCGGCATGTGCGCGGCCAGCGCCTCGCGGGCGCGGATCAGCCGGCCGGCGGTGGCCGGTGTGCTCGCCTCGGTCTCCGCCGCCGTCTCCGGCAGGTCGAGGCCCACGCCGTCGTAGAGGACGAGCGTGCGCCGGTACGCCGGAGGGAGGTCGAGCAGGGCGTGCAGCAGGGCGCGGTCGGCCGGGTCGGCCGGCGGCGGCTCGGGGGACCGGTACCGGGGGCGGAAGCGGTGCCAGGGGGAGAGCGCCAGGTCGTACGCGACCGCCCGCACCCAGCCGCCCGGGTCGCGGTCCCGGGCGACCTCCGGCCAGCGCTGCCAGGCCAGTTGGAAGGCCCGCTCCACGGCCTCGCGGGCCAGCTCCCGGCGTCCGGTGAGCAGGTAGGTCTGCCGTACGAGGGCGGGGGCGCAGAACGCGTACAGCGCGTCGAAGGCCTGAGCGGGCGTCAGCCGCTGAGATGTCGTCACCGTGCACCCTTCTGTACGAAAAAGAACATAAACATATATTGAGCGACACTTCGGGGGTTCGCCCGTTACGACGGGAAAGCGCGTGTCGTTGGGAGCATGGCGTCCGTGAACCAGATGACCGCTCGACGACCGTCGTTGACGTCGCTGCTCGCGCGGATGCGCGACCACTCGTCCGGACTGGGCGCGAGCCTCCTCGGCGGCGTGGTCGCGGCCGGCCTCGGGCTCGGTTCGCTCGCCGTGCTCGTGCTGGCCCTGTGGGTCAGCTCGCCGTACCCCGACAGCGGGCCGGGCGGCGCGCTGCACATCGCGGCCGCGCTGTGGCTGCTGGCGCACGGGGTGGAGCTGGTCCGCACCGACACGCTCTCCGGTGCGCCCATGCCGGTGGGCGTGACCCCGCTGCTGCTGCTCGCGCTGCCGGTGTGGCTGCTGTACCGGGCGGCGCGGGACGCGGTGGACGCCTCCCCGGAACCCGACGGGCCGCCCCCGGTGCCCGCGCGCACCGCGTGGACGGGCGTGGTCCTCGGATACCTCGGCGTCGGGGGCGCGGCCGTGCTGTACTGCTCCGGCGGTGAACTGCGTCCCGGACCGACGTGGGTGGCGACATGTCTGCCGCTCGTCGCCGCGGGCGCCGCGGCGGCCGGGGTGTGGTCGGGGCACGGCTGCCCGCGCGGGCCCCTGAGGCGCGCCCTGCGGGGGCTGCCCGGGCCGGTGCGGCGGCTGGTCGCCGGGACGGACGCGGAGGCGCGGCTGGCCGCGGCCGTACGCGCCGCCGGTGCCGGTACGGCGGTGCTGGCCGGCGGCGGGGCACTGCTGGCCGGGGTGTCGCTGGTGTGGCACGGGGACGCGGCGCGGACGTCCTTCCTGCAGCTGACGGACGGCTGGACGGGGCGGTTCGCGGTACTGGTGCTCGGTGTCGCGCTGGTCCCCAACGCGGCGGTGTGGGCCGCGTCCTACGCCCTCGGTCCCGGGTTCGTCCTCGGCGCCGGACACCTCGTGCACCCCTTCGCCTCCGACCCGGCTCCGCTGCTGCCGCCGTTCCCCCTGCTGGCCGCGGTGCCCGACCCGGGTCCCGGGGCGCTGCCGAACTGGCTGGCGGGGCTGGCGCCGCTGGCGGCCGGGGTGACGGCGGGATGGTTCGTGGCGCGGGCGGCCGTTCCGGGGCCGCGGTCCGGGGAACGGGCGGGGGCCCGGTGGTCGGCCGGCCGTACCGCGGGCGTGGTCCTGCTGACCGCGGTGGCCGGCGCCGCGCTCCTGGGTCTGCTCGCCGAGCTGGCCGGAGGCCCGCTGGGCGTGGGCCGGCTGGCCCGGTTCGGCCCGGTGGGCTGGCAGACCGGGGGAGCGGCCGGGGTCTGGACGGTGGTGTCCGCGATGCCGGTGGCACTGGTCGCACGGCTCTGGCGGCTCCACGCCCGGCGGCCCCACCCGGACGGCACACCCTCCCAGGAGTCGGAGCCGACGGCGCGGACGGCGGGGACGAAGGCGTCCGCGACGCCGACGGCGCCCGTGGGCGAGCCGGGATCCGGTGCGGACTCCGTCAACGGCGGAGCACCCGGGGCGAGCTCCGGAGGGTGGAAGTGGCGCGGGGCGAAGCGCCGGAAGCCGGCGGAGGAACCCGCGGCGGGCTCGGGCGCGGGCGGGGGGCCGGCGGCGGGCCCCCGGAACTCCGCTGGGCCCGAGGGCGGGAACAAGGGTGGTGCCAAGGGCACGTCACCGACCCGACGGGACGCCGCACCGGGCACGGCCCCGACCGCCGGGGAGGAGCTGTACGACCTGCTCCCCGCGGACGACCCGTTCGCCTCGGACTGGCACGACGAACTCGCGCGCGCCTCGCGCTGGGCGGCCCTGCGGGAGGCCGCCGCCGCTCCCGACCGACCCGGTTCACCGGACCCGTCGGCGGCCGTCACGGACGCCCCCGAGCCCCCGGAAGACCCCACCGGCCACCGCTGAGAGGCGCCGGCCCGCCCCGGGCCGGCGCCCCGCCGGGGTCATCGCCGGGTCAGTCGTTCCCCACGCCCAGCACCCCGCGCAGCTCGCTCGGCAGGAGCCTGTCGCAGGACTGCTTGGCCTCGTGGGTGAGGGCGTCGTCGACGCAGGTGTAGTAGTCGCGGTAGACGAGTTGGACGGTGAAGGTCGAGGCCACCATGATCAGCGCCAGGGACGCGGTGACCAGACCGCTGACGGCCGCCGTCGTCTGGGGCCGGCCGCTCGGGGCCGCCGGCGTGTCCGGGTCCGGGGTGCGCGGCTTGGCGCGCAGCGCGCTGATGCCCCAGTACATGGCCAGCGCGCCCAGCAGCAGGGACACGTACGGCCAGCTGAACAGGACGAAGAAGACCGCCCACATGCCCGACAGCAGGGCGAACCGCGCATGCCGCTGTGCGGGGTCGGCCGGGTCCCAGCGGGTGCCGGGGCCGGCCGGTCCGCCGGGCCCCTGCGGTCCGCCACCGGGCCGCTGGCCGAAGCCGCCGGGGGACCGGCCGGGCTGGCGGTCGCTCCACTGGCCGCCCCAGGGGGTGTAGCCCCCGGGATTGGAGCCGGGGCCGCCTTCGGAACCGTGTCCGGAGCCGCCCTGGGGGCCGTGGCCGGAGGAGCCGTCGGGGCCGGGGCCCGGAGAGCCGGGGTGACGGGGCTGCCACGGGCGGTCCGGGGCGCCTTCCGGCGGCGGCGCGAACGGGTTGTCGTCCTCGCGCTCACCGCCCCGTCCCTCGCCGTCCCGTCCGCCCCGGGGCGCTTCGGGCGGCGAGGCCGGCCGCTCCCGCAGCAGTACGGCGCTCCCCTCGCCGCCCTGGACCGGGCGCGGCGGGAACGTGAGGAGTCGCAGGCTGCGATCGGGCATCAAAAGAGCGTCTTCCCCTAGATGACTACGGCTGTCCGACGTGAGCTTCCACCACGTGAACGCACCGCACCACGACCGCGTTCCCGAGGCTGGCCCTCTCGATTCCCTGCGAACGCTACCTTCCGGCCAAGGCCCCGTCCCGCGGGGGTTGTCCGCAGTGCCGGTATCGTTGCTGACGGCCGGCCGCTTCGTAGACTTCCCCGTATCGGGGGGTGCGAAGCATTCGTACGAAAGTACAAGACCCCGGCCGGACACATCACACCCCGAGAAAGGGCCCCATCGTGGCCGCCACCACCGCCGGCCCAGCGGTCAAGCGCCTTGTCGTGCTGGTCTCCGGATCCGGCACCAACCTGCAGGCGCTCCTGGACGAGATCGAGCGCACCGGAGCCGAGTCGTACGGCGCCCGGATCGTCGCCGTAGGGGCCGACCGCGAAGGCATCGAGGGGCTCGCCCGCGCCGAGCGGGCCGGACTGCCGACGTTCGTGTGCAAGGTGAAGGACCACGGCAGCCGCGAGGAGTGGGACGCCGCCCTCGCCGCGGCCGTGGCCGCCCACGAGCCCGACCTCGTGGTCTCCGCCGGGTTCATGAAGATCGTCGGCAAGGAGTTCCTCGCCCGGTTCGGCGGGCGGTTCGTGAACACCCACCCGGCGCTGCTGCCCAGTTTTCCCGGGGCCCACGGCGTGCGTGACGCGCTCGCGTACGGCGCCAGGGTCACCGGCTGCACCGTCCACTTCGTCGACGACGGCGTCGACACCGGCCCGATCATCGCCCAGGGCGTGGTCGAGGTCCGGGACGAGGACGACGAGAGCGCGCTGCACGAGCGCATCAAGGAAGTCGAGCGAAGGCTGCTCGTCGAGGTCGTGGGGCGGCTCGCCCGCAACGGCTATCGCATTGAGGGACGAAAGGTAGTTATCCAGTGACCGCCACCGCCGAGAGCACGAAGCGGCCCATTCGCCGGGCGCTCGTCAGCGTCTACGACAAGACCGGGCTGGAAGACCTCGCGCGCGGCCTGCACGAGGCCGGTGTCGAGCTGGTCTCCACCGGCTCCACGGCCGGCCGGATCGCCGCCGCCGGCGTCCCCGTCACCAAGGTGGAGGAGCTGACCGGCTTTCCCGAGTGCCTGGACGGCCGGGTGAAGACCCTGCACCCGAAGGTGCACGCGGGCATCCTCGCCGACCTGCGTCTCGGCAGCCACCGCGAGCAGCTCGCCGAGCTGGGCGTGGAGCCCTTCGACCTGGTCGTCGTCAACCTCTACCCGTTCCGGGAGACGGTGGCCTCCGGCGCCTCGGACGACGAGTGCGTGGAGCAGATCGACATCGGCGGCCCGTCGATGGTCCGCGCCGCCGCCAAGAACCACCCGTCGGTGGCCGTGGTGACCAGCCCCGGGCGGTACGCCGACGTCCTCGCCGCGGTCAAGGACGGCGGGTTCGACCTCGCCGCCCGCAAGCGCCTGGCCGCCGAGGCCTTCCAGCACACGGCCGCGTACGACGTCGCCGTCGCCTCCTGGTTCGCCTCCTCCTACGCGCCCGTCGACGAGTCGCGGTTCCCGGACTTCATCGGCGCGACCCACGAGCGGGAGAACACCCTCCGCTACGGCGAGAACCCGCACCAGCCCGCCGCCCTGTACACCTCCGGGACCGGCGGCCTCGCGCAGGCCGAGCAGCTGCACGGCAAGGAGATGTCGTACAACAACTACACGGACACGGACGCCGCCCGCCGTGCCGCGTACGACCACGACGAGCCCTGCGTCGCGATCATCAAGCACGCCAACCCCTGCGGCATCGCGGTCGGCGCGGACGTCGCCGAGGCGCACCGCAAGGCGCACGCCTGCGACCCGGTCTCCGCGTACGGCGGTGTGATCGCCGTCAACCGCCCGGTCAGCAAGGAGATGGCCGAGCAGGTCGCGGAGATCTTCACCGAGGTCATCGTCGCGCCCGGCTACGAGGACGGGGCCCTGGAGGCCCTCGCCAGGAAGAAGAACATCCGGGTGCTGAAGGCCGCGGACGCCCCGGGCGACCAGGTCGAGCTCAAGCACATCGACGGCGGCGTCCTGCTGCAGGTCACCGACCGCCTCCAGGCCGACGGCGACGACCCGGCCAACTGGACGCTGGCCAGCGGCGAGGCGCTGTCCGCCGAGGAGCTGGCGGAGCTGGCCTTCGCCTGGAAGGCGTGCCGGGCGGTGAAGTCCAACGCGATCCTGCTCGCCAAGGACGGCGCCTCGGTCGGCGTCGGCATGGGCCAGGTCAACCGCGTCGACTCCTGCAAGCTGGCCGTCGAGCGGGCCGGCGAGGAGCGCGCCCGCGGCTCCTACGCGGCCTCCGACGCCTTCTTCCCCTTCCCCGACGGCCCGCAGATCCTCATCGACGCCGGTGTCCGGGCGATCGTCCAGCCGGGCGGCTCGATCCGTGACGAGCAGGTCGTCGAGGCCGCGAAGGAGGCGGGCGTGACCATGTACTTCACGGGCACGCGCCACTTCTTCCACTGATCGGGGCGCCGGCCGCGGCCGGCCCGTGAAACGGCGACTGGGCTGTTCCCCCTGGCGAAGGGGAGCAGCCCAGTCGGGTGTCTGCCGGAGGCGCGGCTCAGTAGCGCGGGCGGTTGAACCAGGCCGCACCGGACGGCGCGATCATGGCGGCCGCCATGATGCCGCCGAAGCTCATCCACAGCAGCGCCGAGATCAGCCCGGCGCTGGAGCCCTGGCCCGCCGCGCTGATCATGATCAGCAGGCCGACGAGGGCGCCGAGAATGCCGTAGACCATGGTGGTGATGCGGATGCCCTGGCCACCGCGGCCGAGCTTCACGCCGAGGGTGATCGACAGTGCCGCGAGCCCCAGGATGAACAGCGCGAAGACCAGGGCTATGCCGGCCCCGTCGTGCCCGATGTCGGAGAGGGCGTTGTCGCCGAAGGTGTCCTCGCCCGCGTTGGAGACGTCGTTGATCGTCGCGGCGAGGTAGAGGAAGACGAGACCACCGATGATCTGCACGGCTGCCACGATGTACAGCATGACCCGGGCGGTGACCATCAGCCCGGGCATGGTCTGCGGCATCATGTTGCCGCCCGGGTAGCCCGGGTACGCCGGCTGCTGCGGGTAGCCCTGCGGCGGGATGCCGGGCTGCTGCGGGTAGCCGTAGCCGGGAGCGGTCGGCGGCTGGGGCGGCGGCGGACCGTAGGGGTTGTTCGGGTCGCCAAAGCTCATGGCGGTCTTCCTCCGATGCTCAAGTGCGGGGACGACGCGCGGCACGGTTCGGAGGAGAGTTCTACAGATGCGGTCCGTCCCCCCGGCACTGCCCGCGGCACTGTCCGCCCATCGTTCTTTAGCACGCTCTTACTTGTCCAGCCGGAATCGTGAGGTGTTGTGCAAGTGCAACATCTCTGATCATGAAGTGACACATCCCCGATCACGCGGTGACAAGTCGGGGGCGGGCCTCCGGCACCCGGATTGGAACCGGGGCCGGGTCATCCGCGAGGATGGGGGCATGACCGCCCAGATTCTCGATGGCAAGGCCACCGCAGCCGCGATCAAGTCCGATCTGACCGCCCGCGTGGCGGCGCTGAAGGAAAGGGGCGTCACGCCCGGCCTCGGCACGATCCTCGTCGGGGACGACCCCGGCAGCCAGAAGTACGTCGCCGGCAAGCACCGCGACTGCGCGCAGGTCGGCATCGCCTCCATCCAGCGCGAGCTGCCCGCCACGGCCACGCAGGAGGAGATCGAGGCGGTGGTCCGGGAGCTGAACGAGGACCCGGACTGCACCGGCTACATCGTGCAACTCCCGCTGCCCAAGGGCATCGACGAGAACCGCATCCTGGAGCTGATGGACCCGGCCAAGGACGCCGACGGCCTGCACCCGATGAACCTCGGCCGCCTCGTGCTGAACGAGCCGGCGCCGCTGCCCTGCACCCCCAACGGCATCATCAGCCTGCTGCGGGCCCACGGCGTGGAGATCAAGGGCGCCGAGGTCGTGGTCGTCGGCCGCGGCGTGACCATCGGCCGCCCGATGCCGCTGCTGCTGACCCGGCGCAGCGAGAACGCCACCGTGACCCAGTGCCACACCGGCACCCGCGACCTGTCCGCGCACCTGAAGCGGGCCGACATCATCGTCGCGGCCGCCGGCTCCCCGCACCTGATCCGCGCCGACGACGTCAAGCCGGGCGTGGCCGTCCTGGACGTCGGCGTCTCCCGCAACGCCGACGGCAAGATCGTCGGCGACGTCCACCCGGACGTGGCCGAGGTGGCCGGCTGGATCTCCCCGAACCCCGGCGGCGTGGGCCCGATGACCCGGGCGCAGCTGCTGGTCAACGTGGTCGAGGCGGCGGAGCGCAGTGCCGGTTGAGGAGACCCGGGACGGTGAGCCGACCGTCCGTGACGCGGTCAGCGCCCCCGACGCCGAGGGGCGCCCGCGCCGTGTCACACGCCGCTTCCCGCTGTTCACCAGGGACACCGCCCGCCCCGAGGGCGGCGGCCGGGCGGCCCCCGGCGACGCCCCCGCACCGGCCCGGCAGTGGCCCCTGCTCGTCGTGCTGTCGGCGGTCGCGCTCGGCCTGCTGCTGACCGCGTTCGACGCCTTCCGCCCCGGCACCCTGCTGATCGGCGCCGCCCTGCTGGCCGGCGCGGTCCTGCGCTGGATGCTGCCGGATGTCGGCATGCTCGCCGTCCGCTCGCGCTTCACGGACATCGCCACCTACGGCGCCCTCGGCCTGGCGATCGTCCTGCTGGCCCTGATGGCGCAGCCCGACCCGTGGCTGAAGATGCCGTTCCTGAAGGACATCCTGCACTTCACAGTCAGCAAGTAGCGGTGCCCGCGGTACCGGTGGCCCGTGACTCCCCCGAGGACACGGGCCACCGGCACCTCCCCCGTCACCGACGCTACGACCGCCCGCCGCCCGCAGCATCAGCCTCCGGGTCGAACTCCCGTACCGTCTGCGGCGCCCGCCGTCCGGTCCCTGCAACTTCCGCGGTACCGCGTGCGGTTGACTCGCCGGCGCGCTCATGGGCGTTACCCTGCGGCGATGCGACCGAGGAGCCCCCGCCCGATCGTCGTGGACACGCTGATCGCGTGCGCCATGACCGCGGTCGCCGTTCTGCTCGGGCGGGAGTCGCGGTCGCAGGGCTGGCCGGAACCCGACGCGCGCGCCTACGCCCTGGTCGCCCTCGCCCATCTGCCGGTCGCCCTGCGCGGACGCCGGCCGGTCGCCGTCTTCGCGGCCGTCGAGGCGGCGGCCGCCGTCTACGTCACCCTCGGCTACTGGCCGGTGGTGTGCACCTTCGGCTCGATGCTCGCCCTGTACACCGTGGCCTCCGTCCGGCCGGTGCGCACCGCCCTGGTCTGCGCCGCCTGCATGAGCGCGCTGTGGGTGTACGCCGGTGTGGTCAGCCACAGCCCGTCCATGGCGTCCGTGCTGGGGCAGGCGCTGCTCTACTGCTCGGTGCTGGTCTGGTTCGGGCACCTGGCGCGCCGCTCCGCCGAACTCACCCGGCGGCTGCGGGAGGAGCAGGCCGAGCGGGCCCGGCGCGCGGTCGCCGAGGAACGCGGCCGGATAGCCCGTGAACTGCACGACGTCGTCGCCCACCACATGTCGGTGATCTCCGTGCAGGCGGGCCTCGCCCGGTTCGTCTTCGACTCCGACCCCGCCAAGGCACGTGGCGCGCTCGGCACCATAGGGGACACCAGCGGCGAAGCCCTGGAGGAGCTGCGTCGCATGCTGCAGGTGCTGCGCGAGGAGGACCCGGAGGCCCCCCGGCGGGCCCCGATGCCCACCCTGGCCCGGCTCGGCGAGCTCCTCGGCCGGGTCCGGGCCGGCGGCCTGCCCGTGGACCTCGCCGTCGAGGGCGCCGAGCGCCCCCTGCCGCCCGGTGTCGAACTGTGCGCCTACCGCGTCGTCCAGGAGGCCCTCACCAACGTCCTCAAACACGCGGGGCCCGCCCGTGCCCGCGTGGAACTCCGGTATGGTGCCCATGAATTGACCGTCCGCGTCACGGACGACGGGGAGGGGGTGCCGCCGGCCGCGGTGCCCCGGGGCGGCGGACACGGTTTGATCGGCATGCGCGAGCGGGCCAGGCTCTACGGCGGGACGATCGCCGTCGGTCCACGCCCCGGGCGCGGTTACGAGGTCCGTCTGACCCTGCCCACCTCGGCCGCGGAACGCGGCCGCAGGAGCACTCCGGAGGCGGAGCGGTAGACGGACGGACACGGGCGGGGGGCGACCGTACGGCATGACGCGAGTGCTCGTGGTCGACGACCAGTTCCTCATCCGCGCCGGACTCGTGGGTCTGCTCGACGCCGCGCCCGGCTTCGAGGTGGTGGGCGAGGCGGGGGACGGCGAGGAGGCCGTGCGGCTGGCCGCCGAGACCCGCCCCGACGTGATCCTCATGGACATCCGCATGCCCGGGGTCAACGGCATCGAGGCCACCGAACGGATCCTGGCCCAGGCGGACGACAGCCCGCCCCGGGTGCTGGTGCTGACCACCTTCGACCTCGACGAGTACGTGTACGGGGCGCTGCGCGCCGGGGCGTCGGGGTTCCTGCTCAAGGACTCCGGGCCCGAGCGGCTGCTCGCCGCGGTCACCGCCGTCGAGGGTGGTGACGCGCTCTTCGCGCCCAGCGTCACCCGCCGCCTGGTCGAGGCGTTCGCCCGGCAGCAGGCCCCCGCCCCGGACACCGCGCCCCCGGCCGACCTCGGCGTGCTCACCTCCCGCAAGGTGGAGGTCCTCACGCTCACGGCCCGCGGTCTGTCCAACGGGGAGATCGCCGACCGCCTCTACATCAGCGAGGCCACGGTCAAGACCCACCTCAACCACACGATGAGCAAACTCGACCTCGGCAGCCGGGCCCAGGCGGTGGTGCTGGCCTACGAGACGGGGCTGGTGACCCCCGGCGGCTGAGGCCGGCCGTAGGCGGAACGCGGGAGGCGGAACGGTGGCCCGTCCCCTCCCCCGAGCAAGGACGAGCCGCCGTCCCGGTTCAGCCTTCCGCCCGCGAACTCCCTGTTCAACGCCTGTCCCCGCGCTGTGGCACGGAAGTGACCGTTCCGCTACGGTGTCCGCGCGCGGCGGGCCCAGGCCGCTGTGCGCCCCGATCCGGGAACTGGGATCCTTGGTCGGCGCATCCCTGTGAGCAACCGGCGCGGGTACCGGTCCGCGCGTCGTCGCGGCCGCGAGGGCGGGACGGGGGCCGCGCGCGAGACCGACAGCACCGACCGGGGGGAAGAGGGGGGAAGCGATGCCTCGTTGGAAGGACCTGCCCGAGGATCTGGACCCGCAGATCAAGGAGTTCACCAGCCAGCTGCGGCGGCTCGTGGACCGCGGCGACCTGAGCATCGCGGCACTGGCCGACAGCACGGGCTACAGCAAGACCTCCTGGGAGCGTTACCTGGGCGGCCGGCTCCTCGCACCCAAGGGCGCGGTCGTCGCGCTGGCCGAGGTCACCGGCACCAGCCCCGTCCACCTGACCACCATGTGGGAGCTGGCCGAACGCGCCTGGAGCCGGGCGGAGATGCGGCAGGACCGCACGATGGAGGCCATCCGGATATCCCAGGCGCGCGCCGCTCTCGGTGAGTTCGGGGCGGCGGAGGCGACCGGCGGGCCGTCCGCCCGAGACGACGGCGCCACCACCGCCCCGGCCCCCACCGCCTCCACCGCGGCTCCCCCCGCGGTCCCCGCCCAGCCGACGGCCGCCGACGCCGACGCCCGGGAGGACGCCGCACCCGAACCGGCCGACGGCGAGGACACCGGGCCGGACGCGGCCCCCCGCGTCAACTCCTGGGGCCTGGCCGGATACCGCGGGCCCTCACCGGCGAGCGCCCGCCCCGGCAGCGCCACCCGCCCGCGCCCCGGAACCGGTGCCGCGGACGGTGCGGGGACCACCGCCGCCGGTGCCGGCGGCGGGACGGGCGGCGGTCGCACGGGCGGCGGCGGGACGGGCGGCGGCGCCGGAGCGCGGCCCTCGGCCTCGCCCGACGGCCACGGCTGGGCTCCGGCCGCCCCGAACTCGCACGACGGGCAGCCGCGGGACCCCCGGCCCGCGGGCGGACCCCCCGCCAAGGGGACCGGTGGCCGGCAGCGGCTGACCGTGGTCCTCGCGGGTCTCGTCGGCGTGCTCGTCGTCATCGCCGCCGTCTTCGTCCTCGTCAACCGCGGCGACGGCGAGAAGGCGTCCGCCGCCAAGTCGCCCTCCCCGGCGGCCAGCACCCAGGCGAGCCCGCCGCCCGGGGTGAAGTGCGCCGGGTCCGCGTGCGACGGCAAGGACGCCGAGGCCATGAAGTGCAGCGGCGACGGGGTGACCACCGCCCGGTCCGCCACCGTCGGCGCCGTCACCCTGGAGGTCCGCTACAGCAGGATCTGCGGCACGGCCTGGGGCCGTATCACCGGCGCCGCGCCGGGTGACAAGGTCGAACTGTCCGCGGGCAAGGCCCGGCAGACCGGGGAGATCACCGCCGCCGGGGACACCATCGCGTACACCCCGATGGTCGCCGTGAAGGACGCGGCGCAGGCCAATGCCTGCACGACCCTGGCCTCCGGGCAGACGGGCTGCACCCGTTGAGCGACGTGTGACGGGTCGCGCCCCGCCCACCGATGGCAGATTCCGGGCCGCCACGCATGGGCGGCCCCGATCCCGGGCAGGCGAACCCGTACCCCCACGGGAGTCCGGCTCACCGGCACCCCCACCGGCGGCCGCATCCGTCCCCCCTCCCGGACGGGCGGCCGCCCCTCCGCCGGCGCCCGCTCCCGGCGACACGCCACCGGCCCTCCGCCCCAGGTGATCCATCCTGTGGGGTGAGCCACACAGCCCGGTACGTCTCGCATGCCGGATGCGCGATAGCCTGACCGGTGGATCTCTCTTGACGCCAAGAGATCGATCATCCGCCCGGGGCAGGGACGCCCCACCGCCAGCTGTCATACGGAGAACGCCATGACCCGCACTCCCGTGAACGTCACCGTCACCGGCGCGGCCGGCCAGATCGGTTACGCCCTGCTCTTCCGCATCGCCTCCGGCCAGCTGCTCGGCGCGGACGTGCCGGTCAAGCTGCGCCTCCTGGAGATCACCCCGGCGCTCAAGGCCGCCGAGGGCACGGCCATGGAGCTGGACGACTGCGCCTTCCCGCTGCTCCAGGGCATCGAGATCACCGACGACCCGAACGTCGCGTTCGACGGCGCCAACGTAGCCCTCCTGGTAGGCGCCCGCCCGCGCACCAAGGGCATGGAGCGCGGTGACCTGCTGGAGGCCAACGGCGGCATCTTCAAGCCGCAGGGCAAGGCCATCAACGACCACGCGGCGGACGACATCAAGGTCCTCGTCGTCGGCAACCCGGCCAACACCAACGCGCTCATCGCGCAGGCCGCCGCGCCGGACGTCCCGGCCGAGCGCTTCACCGCGATGACCCGCCTGGACCACAACCGCGCGCTGACCCAGCTCGCGAAGAAGACGGGCTCGACGGTCGCCGACATCAAGCGCCTGACCATCTGGGGCAACCACTCCGCCACCCAGTACCCGGACATCTTCCACGCCACCGTCGCCGGCAAGAACGCCGCCGAGGTCGTGAACGACGAGAAGTGGCTGGCCGACGACTTCATCCCGACCGTCGCCAAGCGCGGCGCCGCGATCATCGAGGCCCGTGGCGCCTCGTCCGCCGCCTCCGCCGCCAACGCCGCCATCGACCACGTGTACACCTGGGTCAACGGCACCGCCGAGGGCGACTGGACCTCCATGGGCATCCCGTCGGACGGCTCCTACGGCGTCCCGGAGGGCCTGATCTCCTCCTTCCCGGTCACCACCAAGGACGGCAAGTACGAGATCGTCCAGGGCCTGGACATCAACGAGTTCTCCCGCGCCCGCATCGACGCCTCGGTCCAGGAGCTGGCCGAGGAGCGCGAGGCGGTGCGCGGCCTGGGTCTCATCTAAGGGTTCCGCGGTCGCGGCAGAGCTCGGCATCCCGTCGTACGGGTGCCGAGCTCTCGCCATGTCCCGGTTCGTCGCGGCCGGCCGGGCGGCTACCGGGCCGCGGGGCTGTCCGCCGTATCGCGCCTCGTCACTCCGCCGGCGTGGGTGCGCGCGACCCGGCTCCGGGCCCCGCCGCCGTATCCCGCGACCACCAGTGCCGTGGCCGCCAGCACCACCAGGGCCACTGTCCGCAGCGCCGGCCCCATGCCGTGGGCGAGGTCGGCGTGGGCGGACAGGACGGTGCCGGTGACCGCGACCCCGAGGGCCGCGCCGGTCTCCCGGGCCGTGGTGCCGAGGCCCGAGCCCAGGCCCGCCTGCCCGGCGGGCAGCGAGGTGACCACGCCGAGGGTCAGGGCGGGCATGGACAGGCCGGTACCGGCCGCGATCACCAGCAGCCAGCCGGTGTACGCCCAGTACGGGGTGGCCGCGCCGGCGGTCGACGCGCCGAGCAGGCCGAGACCGATCAGCGCGAGCCCGGTGCCGACGACGGCACGGGGACGGCCGGCCCAGCGGGCGGACAGTTTCTGCGCCACCGCCATCCCGACGGGCAGCGGCAGGATCGCGACGCCGGTGACGGCCGCACCGTAGCCCTTGACGTCCTGCAGGTACTGCGAGTTGACGAAGAAGAGGGAGAACAGGCCGAAGAAGCCGGTCGCCGTGCCGAGGGAGGCCGCCCGCAGCCGGGCGGAGGCGAAGACGCGCGGGTCGAAGAGCGGGGCGGGGGAGCGCAGGGCGTGCCCGGTGAAGCCCGCGACCAGCAGGGCGCCCGCGCCGAAGGCGCCGAGGATGCGCGGGGAGGTCCAGCCGTACGCCGGGCCCTCGATGATGCCGAACAGGACCGCCACCAGCCCGGCGGTGAGCAGGAGCGTGCCGAGCGGGTCGGGGGAGCTGCGCGCGGAGCGTTCGGTGCGCGGGACGGTGACCGCGACGGCGACGGCCAGCACGGCGGCGAGCGGCACCATCACCGCGAACAGGGCACGCCAGGTGAGGAACTGCCCGGCCAGGCCGCCGGCCAGGTTGCCCGCCGCGCCGCCGAGGCCGAGCGCCAGCGTCCAGGCGGCCATCGAGCGGGCCCGGTGCTCGGGTGCGGACAGCTGCACCAGGACGGACAGGGTGGCCGGGGTGATCAGGGCGGCTCCGGCGCCGGACAGGCCCCGGCCCGCTATCAGCACGGCCGGGTCGGTGGCCAGCGCGCTGGTGGCGGCGCCCGCCGCGAACAGGCCGAGCCCGGTGAGCAGGGCGCCCTTGCGGCCGTAGCGGTCGCCGAGCGCGCCGGCCGGGATCAGCAGTCCCGCGAAGACGATGACGTAGGCGTCGACCGTCCACACGAGTTCGCTGTGCGAGGGGTGCAGGGTGGACGAACCCAGCTGGGGGAGCAGCAGGTTGATGGCGGCGACCATGCTCTGGGCGACCAGGACGCATGCGCACAGCACGAGGAGGGTGGGGCGTTTCAGGGCGTGCGAGGGCACGGCTCCTCCCGGGGAGCTGGACGGTGGGTGGGTGATGCGCTCTCAGGCGTCCTCACCGTAGGCTCCCCTTTGACCTGCTTTCCAGTGCAACCTTCGCAAGGAACACCTGCACATGACGCAATCCACTGGACTGGACCTGAATCTGCTGGTCGCGCTGGACGTGCTGCTGGAGGAGGAGAGCGTGCAGGGCGCCGCCCGCCGCCTGCACCTGTCCGAGCCGGCCATGAGCCGGACCCTCGGCCGGATCCGCAAGGCGCTCGGCGACCCGGTCCTCGTGCGGGCCGGACGCCGGATGGTGCCCACCCCGCACGCGCTGGCCGTGCGGGCCGAGGTGAGCGCGGTGGTGGAGCGGGCCCGGGCCCTGTTCGCGCCGGGCCGGGACACCGACCTGCGGACCGTCTCCCGCACCTTCACGATCCTCGGCCACGACGCGCTGGCCGCCGCCCACGGCGCCGCCCTCTTCGCCCGCGCCGCCCGCGAGGCGCCCGGGGTGCGGCTGCGCTTCCTGCCCGAGAGCCACGTGGACGCCCCGCTCCTGCGCCAGGGCACAGCCGACCTGGAGGTCGGCGTGATCGACTCCGTCGCGCCCGAGGTGCACGTGGAGACGGTGTACGAGGACCGCATGCTGGGCGTCGTCCGGGCGGGGCATCCGCTGCTCACCGGCGAGCTGACGCCCGAGCGGTTCGCCGGGGAGGTGGGTCACCTCATCGTCTCCAGGCGCGGCAGGCAGCACGGGCCGATCGACGCCGCACTCGCCGAACTCGGCCTGCGGCGCCGGATCGTGGGCAGCGTCGGCACCTATCCGGCCTCGCTCTTCGTGCTGCGCGACACCGACCTGACCGGACTGATCAGCCATTGGGGCCGCCCGCTGGCCGACGCCCTCGGCCTGGTCACCTTCGAGATCCCCCTGACCCTCCCGGCCATGGAGGTGGGTTACGCCTGGCACCCGCGCCACGACGCCGACCCCGCCCACGCCTGGCTGCGCGGCTGCATGCACGAGCTGATGCTCCGGCGGTGAGCCGACGGCCGGCCGTCCGGCGCGGCGCGGACCCCGCCCCGCTCCCCCCGGTGATCCGGCCGTCCGGCCGAGGCCCGGCGGGCCGGTGCGCCGCGCGAAGCGCCCCGCACCCGGCGGTTCAGGTGTTCCGCAGTTCCTGCCGCAGCCTCGAGACGTCCACCGAGTCGGCCGCCGGCGGGGTCGCGGAGGGGACCGGCGCGTCGTAGTCCCTGAAGGTGAGGGTCTGGTCGATGCCGCCACCCTTCTGGGTGGCCTCCGCGAGGCGGTGCGGCGCGGCCGAGGTGACGTAGAGGACCGTCTGCCTGCGGTTCTTCGTACCGCTCAGCGGGATCACCTTCACGCCGTCGCGCACGGTCTCCCCGCCCTTGGTCAGCGGGATGTCCCGGGACGACCCGGAGGCGGCCTGCCGCTGGAAGGCGCGCAGGTCGCAGGTGCCGGCCATGCCCCGCAGGATCATGTCGTGCGTCGAGCCGTGGATGTAGCGGTCCTTCAGGACCTCGGCGAGGGCCTCGCCCTGCCGGCCGGGCACCTGCGCCTTCCAGAACGCGGGATCCGGCTTCATCCACACCTGGTCGCCCCGCTTGATCAGCTCGACACCGCCTCCGCCCCCGCCCATCACGAGCCTGCCCGCGCAGTTGCCGTCCCGGTCCAGGGCGAGGTCCATGGAGGCGGGGAGGGCCCGGCGCGCCGTCGCGGTGTGGTCGGTGAAGCGCAGGTGCACCGAGCGGGCCGCCAGGAGGCCGTCACGGGCCTCGTCCGCGAGGGCACGGGCACTCGGGCCGTCGTCACCGCCGAGGGTCGAGGCGGCGGCCGGGCTCGCGAGGGCCCCGGCCGCGGTGTCCGCGTGCGCCGCGGGGAGCGGGGCGGGGGAGAGCGCGTGCGCCGCGGCGGGCGGGGCGGGGGAGAACACGAGCACCGCGGAGAGGGCCGCCGTCGCACAGAGAACCGATCTTCCGGCCATCGCGCACCTCCGAGCACAGCCCTCAGCGCCCTCAGCCTACTTTTGCCCGTTTTCGACCGCATTGTCAGTGACGCGGCGCACTTTCGGCCGCCGATTGCGCATGCGATGCGCGGGCCCGGGGCAGGCGACCGCGGTCCCCGAGCGTGACAACCATGTCACACAGGGGAATTGAACAGGAACGGAAGGCAAGACCGATCATGGCGCACAGAACGGAACGACAGGCCCGGGCGACCATCCACGTGGGAGGGGAGTGGCTGGAAGCGGTCTCGGGCGCGACACGCGAGATCCTCGACCCCGCGGACGCCCGGCCCTTCGCCGTGGTCGCCGAGGGTGACGAGAAGGACGCCGAGCGCGCGGTGGCCGCCGCCCGGCAGGCGTTCGACCACGGCCCCTGGCCCGGCACCCCGGTCGCCGAACGCGCGGCACTCCTGCGCCGCGTGGCCGGCCTCCTCGTACGCGACCGCGAGCGGCTCGGCCTGCTGGAGAGCCGGGACGCGGGCAAGACCGTGGAGGAGGGCCGCGTCGACATCGACTGCGTCGCCGACGCCTTCCGCTACTTCGCCGACCTGGTCGCCGCCGAGGCTCCGGGCCGCGTCGTCGACGCGGGAACGCCCGACGTCCACAGTGTCGTCGTGCACGAGCCCGTCGGCGTCTGCGCGCTGATCACGCCCTGGAACTACCCGCTCCTCCAGGCCAGCTGGAAGATCGCCCCGGCCCTCGCCGCCGGCAACACCTTCGTGATCAAGCCCAGCGAGATCACCCCGATGACGACCATCGCGCTGATCGAGCTGCTGGCCGAGGCGGGCCTGCCCGCCGGTGTCGCGGGCCTCGTCACCGGGCCCGGCCACACCGTCGGCGCGACGCTCGCCGAGCACCCCGACGTCGACCTGGTCTCCTTCACCGGTGGCCTGGCCAGCGGCACCAAGGTCGCCCAGGCCGCCGCCCCCACCGTCAAGAAGGTCGCCCTCGAACTCGGCGGCAAGAACCCCAACGTGGTGTTCGCCGACGCCTGCGCCACCGAGGAGGGCTTCGACACCGCCGTCGACCAGGCCCTCAACGCCGCGTTCATCCACAGCGGCCAGGTCTGCTCGGCCGGCTCCCGCCTCATCGTCGAGGAGCCGCTCCGGGAGCGCTTCGTCACCGAACTCGCCCGCCGGGCAGAGAAGATCAGACTCGGCCGGGGCACCGGGGAAGGCGTCGAGTGCGGTCCGCTCGTCTCCGAGCAGCAGCGCGCCAAGGTCGAGGCGTACGTCGCCTCCGCGCTGGCCGAGGGAGCGGTGCTGCGCTGCGGCGGCAAGCGGCCTTCGCCGGCCGAGAACCGGCCGGAGAGCGGCTACTTCTACGAGCCGACCGTCCTCGACGCCTGCCACCGGGAGATGCGGGTCGTACGCGAGGAGGTCTTCGGGCCGGTCCTCACCGTCGAGACCTTCCGCACCGAGGAGGAGGCGGTGGCGCTCGCCAACGACACCGAGTACGGCCTCGCGGGCGCCGTCTGGACCACCGACGCGGGCCGCGCCCGGCGCGTGGCGGGACGGCTGCGCCACGGCACCGTCTGGATCAACGACTTCCACCCCTACCTCCCGCAGGCGGAGTGGGGCGGCTTCGGCAGGAGCGGCACCGGCCGTGAACTCGGGCCCGCCGGACTCGCCGAGTACCGCGAGACCAAGCACGTCTACCAGAACCTGGCGCCGAAGCCGGTGCGCTGGTTCGCCGGCTGAGCCCCCATCAGCCCCGCCGGCGAACCAGGTGTCGCACCCCTTGCTTCCTCCCACCCCCCAGGAGTAACCAGCCCATGCCCGATCACACCCGCGAATTCGACTACGTCGTCGTCGGCGGCGGAACGGCCGGTTCCGTCATCGCCTCCCGGCTGACGGAGAACCCGGACGTCACCGTCGCCGTCATCGAGGGCGGCCCGAGCGACGTCGGCCGCGACGACGTCCTCACCCTGCGCCGCTGGATGGGCCTGCTCGGCGGGGAACTCGACTACGACTACCCGACCACCGAACAGCCCCGCGGCAACTCCCACATCCGGCACAGCCGGGCCCGGGTGCTCGGCGGCTGCTCCTCGCACAACACCCTCATCTCCTTCAAGCCGCTCCCGTCCGACTGGGACGAGTGGGAGGAGGCCGGGGCCAAGGGCTGGGGCGCCGTCCCCATGGAGGCCTACTTCGCCCGCCTGAAGAACAACATCGTCTCCGTCGACGAGAAGGACCGGAACGCCATCGCCCGCGACTTCGTCGACGCCGCCCAGTCGGCGCTCGGGGTCCCGCGCGTCGAGGGCTTCAACAAGAAGCCGTTCACCGAGGGCGTCGGCTTCTTCGACCTCGCCTACCACCCGGAGAACAACAAGCGCTCCTCCGCCTCCGTCGCCTACCTGCACCCGGTGATGGACGAGCGTCCCAACCTCCACGTGTTCCTGGAGACCTGGGCGTACCGGCTGGAGCTGGACGGCACCCGCGCCGAGGGCGTCCACGTGCGCACCAAGGACGGCGAGGAGCTGCTGGTACGCGCCCGCGAGGAGGTCGTCCTGTGCGCGGGCGCCGTCGACTCGCCCCGTCTGCTGCTGCACTCCGGGATCGGCCCGCGCGAGGACCTCGAAGCGCTCGGCATCCCCGTCGCGCACGACCTGCCCGGCGTCGGCGAGAACCTGCTCGACCACCCCGAGTCGGTGATCGTCTGGGAGACGAACGGCCCGATCCCGGAGAACTCCGCGATGGACTCCGACGCCGGCCTGTTCGTACGCCGCGACTCCGGACAGCCGGGCCCCGACCTGATGTTCCACTTCTACCAGATCCCGTTCACGGACAACCCGGAGCGACTGGGGTACCAGCGGCCGGCGTACGGCGTCTCGATGACCCCCAACATCCCCAAGCCCAGGAGCCGCGGCCGCCTCTACCTCACCAGCGCCGACCCGTCCGTGAAGCCCGCCCTGGACTTCCGTTACTTCACCGACGAGGACGACTACGACGCCCGGACCCTCGTCGACGGCATCCGCATCGCCCGCGAGATCGCCGCGGCCGAACCGCTGGCGGGCTGGCTCAAGCGCGAGGTCTGCCCCGGCCCCGAGATCCAGGGCGACGCCGAACTGAGCGAGTACGCCCGCAAGGTCGCGCACACCGTCTACCACCCGGCCGGCACCTGCAGGATGGGCGCCGCCGACGACGAACTCGCCGTGGTGGACCCGGAACTCAGGATCCGGGGCCTCGACGGCATCCGCATTGCCGACGCGTCCGTCTTCCCGACCATGACCGCCGTGAACCCGATGATCGGGGTGCTCATGGTCGGGGAGAAGGCCGTCGACCTGATCGGAGGCGAGATTCGATG
Source organism: Streptomyces lucensis JCM 4490 (assembly GCF_014650035.1). GTDB lineage: Bacteria > Actinomycetota > Actinomycetes > Streptomycetales > Streptomycetaceae > Streptomyces > Streptomyces lucensis. Next base: position 287,205 of record NZ_BMUE01000001.1, read on the forward strand.
ACGCTCCCCGTCCCCACCCGCAAACCGCCCACCGCCGACGAGCCCGGCACACCCGTCTTCTCCGTCGACGGCCTGTGGAAGGTCTTCGGCCCGAAGGCCGGCCGCGTCCCGGCCGACCCCGAGCTGGCCGCGCTGCCCGCCGCCGAACTCCGCTCCCGCACCGGCTGCACGGCCGCCGTCCGCGACGTCTCCTTCGACGTCCGCAAGGGCGAGGTCTTCGTCGTCATGGGCCTGTCCGGCTCCGGCAAGTCCACCCTGGTGCGCTGTCTGACCCGGCTGATCGAGCCGACCGCCGGCGCCATCGCCATCGACGGCGAGGACGTCCGTGCGATGGACAAGGGCCGCCTGCGCGAACTGCGCCGGCACCGTGCCGCGATGGTCTTCCAGCACTTCGGCCTGCTCCCGCACCGCACCGTCCTCGACAACGTCGCCTACGGCCTGGAGATCCAGGGCGTCGGCAGGTCCGAGCGGCGCGAGCGGGCGGCCGAGGTCGTCGCCAAGGTCGGCCTCGAAGGCATGGAGAAGCGTCGCCCCGGCCAGCTCTCCGGAGGCCAGCGACAGCGTGTGGGCCTGGCCCGCGCCCTCGCCGTCGACCCCGAGGTCCTGCTGTTCGACGAGCCGTTCAGCGCGCTCGACCCGCTCATCCGGCGCGACATGCAGGAAGAGGTGGCCCGCCTGCACAGCGAGGAGGGCCGCACGATGGTCTTCATCACCCACGACCTGAGCGAGGCGCTGAAACTCGGCGACCGCATCGCCCTGATGCGCGACGGCCAGGTGGTCCAGCTCGGCACCCCCGAGGAGATCGTCGGCTCCCCGGCCGACGACTACGTCCGCGAGTTCGTCCGCGACGTGCCGCGCGAACAGGTCATGACCGTCCGCACCGCCATGCGCCCCGCGTCCGCGCAGGAGACCGGCAACGGCCCGGCCCTCCGCCCCGAGGCCACGATCGCCGAGGCCATCGAGGCGGTGGCCCGCGCCGGCGCCCCGGCCCGCGTGATGGACGACGGCAGGTGCCTGGGCGTGGTCGGCCACGAACAGCTCCTGGGCGTGGTGGCGGGGATACCCACGGACGCCGGCTCCGCCCCCGCCGCGCCCGATCGTGCCCCCGGGGCGGCTCCCGCCCCGCGGAAGGCGGCACCCCGCAAGCGCCGGCAGGCGACCCCGCCCGCCCCCCGCACCAGCCCGGAGGCCGTCTGATGGCAACGGTCACCGCAACAGCCCCCCGCACGGCCCTCCCCGGCTTCCTGAGAAGCCGTGCCACGGCCAAGCTGCTCACCCTGGCCGCCGTGGCCGCGCTCCTCGCCCCGCTGCTCAACGCCCGCTGGGGCAGCGGCTCCTGGCCCCACGCCCTCACCGTCGACCTCTCCAAGCCCCTGGCCTCCGCCAGCGACTGGGTGATCGACAACCGGGACAGCCACCCCCTGTTCCTCTACTTCTTCGGCTACATCAGCAACGCCGTCGTCCTCCTCGTGCGCGCCGTCTACCTCACCCTCCTCGCCGCGGGCTGGGCAGGCGTCACCGCGTTCGGGGCCCTGGTCGCCTGGCGGGTCGCCGGTGTCCGGCTGGCCGCCGGCACGGCGGCCGCCCTGCTGGCCTGCGGAGCCCTCGGCATGTGGGTGCCGACGATGCAGACCCTGGCCCTCATGGTGGTGGCCGTCCTCGCCTCCGTGGCCGTGGGCGCGCTCCTCGGTCTCGCCGCCGGGCTGTCCGACCGCCTCGACCGCGCCCTGCGCCCGGTCCTGGACACCATGCAGGTGCTCCCGGCGTTCGCCTACCTCCTCCCCGTCGTCCTGGTCTTCGGCATCGGCGTCCCCGCGGCCGTCCTCGCCACCGTCGTGTACGCCGCCCCGCCGATGGCCCGCCTCACCGCGCTGGGCCTGCGCGGCGCCGACCCCGAAGTCCTGGAGGCCGTGGAGTCACTCGGCGCCACCCGCCGCCAGCGGCTGCTGACCGCCCGCATCCCGCTGGCCCGCAAGGAACTCCTCCTCGGCCTCAACCAGACGATCATGATGGCGCTGTCCATGGCCGTCATCGCCTCGGTCATCGGCGCCGGCGGCCTCGGCGACCGCGTCTACCAGGCCCTCGCCTCGGTCGACGTCGGCGCCGCCCTCGCGGCCGGCATCCCGATCGTGCTGCTCGCCGTGGTCCTGGACCGCGTGACCGCGGCCGCCGGAAGCGGCACCGGGGACGCGGGCACCCGCCACCGGACGATCGGCCGGCCGTACGCCCTCGCCGTCACCCTCGGCGTCACCGTCGCCGTGGCGCTGGCCACGCGGCTGCTCGGCGCCCTGGAGTGGCCGTCCGGCGCCACGCTGGACATCGCCGAGCCGGTCAACCGCGCCGTCGACTGGATGACCGCCCACCTGTACTCGGGAGTCCCGGTCGTCGGCGGCACCGCCGACTGGGCGGGCCACTTCACCACCTGGGTCCTCGACCCGGTCCGCGACGGCCTGCAGTGGCTGCCCTGGTGGTCGGTGCTGCTGGTGGTGGCCGCCCTGTCCTGGCTGATCGGCACCTGGCGCACCGCCCTGACCGCCGTCCTCGCCATGGCCGCCATCGGCGTGCTCGGCGTCTGGGAGCCGTCCCTCGACACCCTCTCCCAGGTGATGGCCGCCGTCGCCGTGACCCTCGTCCTCGGCTTCGCGACCGGCATCGCGGCCGCCCGCAGCGACCGCGTCGAACGCGCCCTGCGCCCGGTCCTGGACGTCTGCCAGACGATGCCGCAGTTCGTGTACCTGATCCCGGTCGTCGCCCTCTTCGGCGTCGGCCGCGCCCCCGCCGTCGCCGCGGCCGTCGTCTACGCCCTCCCGGCCGTCGTCCGGATCACCACCCAGGGCCTGCGCCAGGTCGACCAGGCGGCGCTGGAGTCCGCCCGCTCGCTCGGCGCGACCGGACGGCAGCAGCTGTGGCAGGTCCAGATCCCGCTCGCCCGGCGCGCGCTGCTGCTCGCCGTCAACCAGGGCGTGGTCCTGGTCCTCGCCGTCGTCATCATCGGCGGTCTGGTGGGCGGCGGCGCCCTCGGCTACGACGTCGCCTTCGGCCTCGCCCAGGGCGACCTGGCGACCGGCCTGGTGGCCGGCGCGGCCATCGTCTGCCTGGGCCTGATGCTCGACCGGGTGACCCAGCCGACCCGGCGGTCCGCGAAGAAGGGAGCGTGACATGCGATTCCGTACGACCCTCACGGTGGCCGCCGGCGCGTCCGCACTCGCGCTGCTGACCGGCTGCGGCGCCGCCGACATGACCAAGCAGGCCAGCCCCTTCGCCAACGCGCGGGGCTCGAAGACCGTCACCCTTTCCGTGCAGTCCTGGGTGGGCGCCCAGTCCAACGTGGCCGTCGCCCAGTACCTGCTGGAGCACAAGCTGGGCTACCGCGTCGACACCGTCCAGGTCGACGAGGTGCCGGCCTGGGACGCGCTCAGCCAGGGCCGCGTCGACGCGATCCTGGAGGACTGGGGCCACCCGGACCAGGAGAAGCGGTACATCGACGACAAGGCGACGATCGCCCGCGGCGGCGGCCTCGGGGTGACCGGGCACATCGGCTGGTACGTCCCCACCTACCTGGTCAGGCAGCACCCGGACATCACCGACTGGCACAACCTGAACAAGTACGCCTCCCTCTTCCGCACCGCGGAGAGCGGCGGCGAGGGCCAGCTGATGGACGGCTCCCCGTCCTACGTCACCAACGACAAGGCGCTGGTGAAGAACCTGAAGCTGGACTACCAGGTCGTCTTCGCCGGCTCCGAGGCGGCGCAGATCACCCAGATCAAGCAGTTCGCCAAGGAGAAGAAGCCGTTCCTGACGTACTGGTACGCGCCCCAGTGGCTGTTCAGGAAGGTCCCCATGACGGAGGTGAAGCTGCCGCCGTACAAGGAGGGCTGCGACGCCGACGCGGCCAAGGTCGCCTGCGCCTACCCGCACACCCCGCTGCAGAAGTACCTCAACTCCGGCTTCGCGAAGTCGGGCGGCGCGGCGGCGGCCTTCCTGAAGAAGTTCAGGTGGACGACGGAGGACCAGAACGAGGTCTCGCTGATGATCGCCGACCAGAAGCTGAGCCCGCAGGAGGCGGCGGAGAAGTGGGTGGACAGCCACCCGTCCGTCTGGAAGAAGTGGCTGTCCTGAGCGGGCTCAGCGCAGTGCGGCGGCGATCTCGCGCAGCACGGCCGCGGCCCGTCGCTGGAGTCCCGGCCCGAACGTGACGCGAGTGGCCCCCAGTTCGCCGAGTTCGGCGGGCGAGGGGCCCTCGCCGTCCAGCCGGGCCAGCATGTTCAGCGGACCCTGGATGGCCGACCGCAGCAGCGGCAGCAGCCCGGCAGGGGCGAGGATCGGGTACACGCAGTCCGCGCCCGCCGCCACGTACGACGCGGCCCGCGCCATCGCCTGCTCGGGGTCGCCGTCGCCGTGGACGAAGGTGTCGATCCGGGCGTTGACGAACAGCCGGCCGGCGGCCGCCGAGCGGACGCGGGCGAGGTACTCGGCGTGCTCGTGCGGGTCCTTGAGGACGCCGCCCTCGCCCGAGTCCTCGATGTTGCATCCCACCGCCCCCGCCTCCAGGAGCCGCTCCACCAGCTCCTCGGGCGCGAGCCCGTACCCGCCCTCGACGTCCGCCGACACCGGTACGTCCACCGCCCGGGCGATCCGGGCGACCGCCGCGAACATCTCGTCGGCCGGGGTGGCGCCGTCCTCGTAGCCCAGCGAGGCGGCGACCCCGGCACTGGGCGTGGCCAGCGCCTCGAACCCGGCCGCCACGCACGCCCGGGCGCTCGCCGCGTCCCACGGGCCGGGCAGCACCAGCGGGTCGCCCTGCGGACGCGGGCGGTGCAGGGCGCGGAACAGCTCCGCCCCGGTCACGGCCGGCGCTCCCTCGGCGGGACGGCTCACGCGTGCTGCCCCGGCTGGTAGTGGCCCGGGGTCATGCGGGTGGTCACGCCGAACCGGTTCCACGCGTTGATCACCGTGATCGCGGCGATCAGCCGGGCCAGCTCGGCCTCCTCGAAGTGCTTCGCGGCCCTGTCGTACACCTCGTCCGGCACGAAGCCGTCCGTCAGCACGGTGATCGCCTCGGTCAGCTCGATCGCCGCCAGCTCCTTCTCCGTGTAGAAGTGCCGCGACTCCTCCCACGCGCTGAGCTGGACGATCCGCTCGACGCTCTCACCGGCCGCGAGCGCGTCCTTGGTGTGCATGTCGAGGCAGAACGCGCAGTGGTTGATCTGCGAGGCGCGGATCTTCACCAGCCCGTACAGCGCCGGGTCCAGCCCCTGCTTGGCGGAGGCGTCCAGACGGACCATCGCCTTGTAGACCTCGGGCGCGTGCTCGGCCCACTTCAGCCGCGGGGCCTGTTCCGCGGCGTACTCGGCGTTTTCCTGTGCAGTGCTCATGCTTCGACCCTAGGAGCCGGGCAGCCCAGGGGTATGGTCCATTTCCATGGCGAATCCTTGGGCCACTCTGGGCATCGACCTGCATCTGGAGCCGGCCGGGACCAGCGGGCTGCGCCGCGGCCTGACCGACGCGCTGCGGGACGCTGTCCGCACCGGCCGCCTCGCCCCCGGCACCCGGCTGCCGTCCTCGCGCTCGCTCGCCGCCGACCTCGGCATCGCCCGCAACACCGTCGCCGAGGCCTACGCCGACCTGGTCGCCGAGGGCTGGCTCACCGCCCGCCAGGGCTCCGGCACCCGGGTGGCGGAACGCCCGGTGGTCCCGCCCGCGGCCACCGCTCCCCCACGCCGTACCCCGGGCCGTCCGGAGTACAGCCTCGTGCCCGGCACCCCCGACCTCGCCGCCTTCCCGCGCGCCGAGTGGCTCAAGGCCGCCCGCCGCGCCCTGGCCGCCGCCCCCCTCGACGCCCTCGGCTACGGAGACCCGCGCGGCCGCCCCGAACTGCGCACCGCCCTCGCCGGCTACCTCGCCCGCGCCCGGGGTGTCCGCGCCCACCCCGGGACGATCCTGATCACCGCCGGCTTCTCGCACGCCCTGCGCGTCATCGGCGCGGTGCTCCGGGCGCGCGGGGCGAGGCCGGTGGCGGTGGAGTCGTACGGGCTCGACGTCCACCGGGACCTGCTGCGGGACGCGGGACTGGCCACACCGGCCCTGCCGTACGGCGAACTGGGCACGGACACGGGCGCGTTGGACGACGAGGGCGCGGTCCTGCTGACACCCGCCCACCAGTTCCCCATGGGCACGGCCCTGCACCCCGACCGGCGGACGGCGGTGGTGGAATGGGCGCGACGCACCGGCGCCCTGGTCCTGGAGGACGACTACGACGGCGAGTTCCGCTACGACCGTCAGCCCGTCGGCGCCCTGCAGGGCCTCGACCCCGACCGGGTCGTCCACCTCGGCACCACCAGCAAGTCCCTCGCCCCCGGTCTCAGACTGGGCTGGATGGTCCTGCCTCCCTCCCTCATGGAGGAGGCGGTCGCGGCCAAGGGCCGCAGCGACACCGTCGGCGTGCTGGACCAGCTCACGCTGGCCGAGTTCCTCACCTGCGGCGCCTACGACCGCCACGTCCGCTCCGCCCGGCTGCGCTACCGGCGCCGCCGTGACGCCCTCGCCGCCGCCGTGGCCGAGAGCGCGCCCGGCGTCCGGGTCACCGGGATCGCGGCCGGTCTGCACGCGGTGCTGCGGTTGCCGCCGGGCACCGAACAGGCGGTGGTGCAGGCCGCGAACTGGCAGGGCCTGGCCCTGCACGGACTGTCCTTCCACCGGCACCCCCACGCCGTCGCCGAACCGGTCGACGCGCTGGTCGTCGGGTACGGGACGCCGCCGGACAGCGCGTGGGCGGGGGCGCTGGAGGCGCTGTGCAGGGTGCTGCCGTGAGGCGAGGGGCCGAGGCCCCGTCGTCGAGCGCCGCCGGAGGGCTCACGCCTCGTCGGCGACCGGCGCCTCCCCGAACCGCGCCAGCGCCAGTGCCCCCGCCACCGCCACCGCGAACCCGAGGACCGCCAGCCAGGCCAGGCCCTCGCGGGTGCGGTCGCCGAGCCAGACGACGCCCACCGCCGCCGGGCCGATCGTCTCGCCGATCACTATCCCGGCCGTCGCCGTCGTCACCGAGCCGCGCTGCAGGGCCGAGGTCAGCAGGATGAAGGCGGCGCCCCCGCCGATCAGCAGCGCGTAGAGCGCCGGGTCGGTGAGCAGGGCCGCCGGCGCCAGGTCGTCGATCAGCCGGACGGAGACCTCCACCACGCCGAAGCCGAACCCGGCCCCCAGCCCCAGCACCAGCGCCCGCATCCGCCCGGACAGCCGCCCGCCCAGCAGCGCGAGCACCAGCATGCCGACCGCCGTCGCGAGCATCACCCAGCCCAGGGCGTCCGGCCCGCCCTGCTCGCCCTCCGGCCCCGAGGCCAGCCCCAGCATCGCGAGCCCGGCGCACACCACACCCACCGCGCGCCACTCCGTGCGGCTCAGCCGCACCCGCAGCAGCCGCGCCGCGACCACCGCCGTCACCGCGAGACTCGACGCCAGGGCCGCACCGACCGCGTAGATCGGGATCGAGCGCAGGGCCGCGATCTGGAACACGAACCCCAGCCCGTCCAGCGCCAGTCCGGCCAGATACCGCCACTGCTGCATCGCCCGCAGCAGCAGCGCCGCCTCGCCGCCTCCGCCCGCACCGGCCTGTCGCGCGGCGACCGCCTGCAGCACCGTCGCCGTACCGAAACAGACCGCCGCCCCCAGGGCGCACACCATTCCAAAGAGCACGAAGCGACTCTAGGCGAGAGCGAATCCGGCCACCCGCCTCGGGTCACGCCCCGGCCGCTCTCTAGGCTGGCCGCCGGCAACACGTCACGAACGCAAGCGGGGGAGACACCACCATGGCGAACGCACGCCCACGGACGCGCAGGCAACTGCGCTCCACCACGGTCGTCCTCGGCGGCATGGGCCTCCTGGCCACCGCCCTCACCGCCTGCTCCTCCGACCCGGACAAGCGCTGCGTCGACCGCGACAGCTACACGTACGCCAAGGGCTACAAGGTGGTGTCCGACAAGAACTGCGAGTCCGCCAAGTCCTCGACGCACGGCATCTGGTACTACGGCGGCAAGAAGAAGGGCTCCTGGGTCAGCGGCGGTTCCCTCACCAAGCCCGGCAAGGGCTCGGGCGGCTCCTCCGGGCGCGGGGTCCACCGCGGCGGCTTCGGCGGCGGCAAGGGAGGCTCCGGCGGCTGACCGCCGGACCCGTCATGGAACGCCGCACGACCACCCCACGCCCCGGCTGGCAGCAGACCGTCGAGGAGCAGGGTCTCGTCTATCCGCTCACCCGCCACCCCGACGGCTCACTGCGCCCCTACTGGGACGAGAGCGCCTACTACGTCTTCACCCTCGACGAGGTCGAGGCGCTGGAGGAGACCGTCGAGGAACTGCACCGCATGTGCCTCGCCGCAGCGGAGCACATCGTGGCCGAGGACCGCCTCGCCGACCTCGGCATCACCGACCCGCGCGTGGCCGCCGCGGTCACCGAGTCCTGGCGGCGGCGCGCCGAACTCCCCTCCCTCTACGGTCGCTTCGACCTCCGCTACGACGGCACCGGCCCGGCCAAGCTGCTGGAGTACAACGCCGACACCCCGACCTCGCTGGTCGAGGCCGCGTCCCCCCAGTGGTTCTGGATGGAGGATCGTTTCCCCGGCGCCGACCAGTGGAACTCCCTGCACGAACGCCTCGTCGACGCCTGGCGCGCACAGGCCGCCCTGCTCCCGCCCGGCAGCCCCCTGCACTTCGCGCACTCCAGCGCCGACGAACTCGGCGAGGACCTGATGACGGTCGCCTACCTGAAGGAGACCGCCGAGCAGGCCGGCCTGGCCACCGACTGGCTCTCCATGGAGGAGATCGGCTGGGACACCCTCTCCGGCCGCTTCGTCGACAACCGGCTCCGCTTCATCCGCGGCATCTTCAAGCTCTACCCCTGGGAGTGGCTCACCACCGACGCCTTCGCCGGGCACGTCCTCGACACCCTCGACAACGGCGGCGGCACCGGCAGCACCCTGTGGATCGAACCCGCCTGGAAGATGCTCCTGAGCAACAAGGCACTGCTGGCCGTCCTCTGGGAGCTCTACCCCGGCCACCCGAACCTGCTGCCGGCCCACCTGGACGGCCCCCACGAGCTGGCGCGCACCACCGGGTACGTCGCCAAGCCCCTGCTCGGCCGCGAGGGCGAGGGCGTCACCGTCCACGAGCCGGGCACCCCGGCCGTACTCCGCGACGAACCCTGCTGCTACCAGCAGTTCGCGCCGCTCCCCGCCTTCGACGGCAACCACGTCGTCCTCGGCGCCTGGGTGGTCCGCGACGAGTCGGCCGGCCTCGGCATCCGCGAGTCCTCCGGCCTGATCACCGACGAGTACGCCCGCTTCCTGCCCCACGTCATCCTGTAGACGTCCTCCCCGCGGCCCGCTCAGCCGCCCACCACCTCCCGCAACCGCTCCAGCCCCCAGTCCAGGTCCTCCTCGCCGATCACCAGCGGCGGGGCGAGCCGCACCGTGTGGCCGTGGGTGTCCTTGACCAGCACCCCGCGGTCCAGCAGCCGCCGCGACACGTCCCGGCCCGTGCCGGTCCCGGGCGCGATGTCCACACCCGCCCACAGGCCGCGCCCGCGCACCGCGGTCACCCCGCCCGTGGCCCGGAGCGCCGCCAGCGCCCCGTGCATCCGCTCGCCCAGCCGGGCCGCCCGCTCCTGGAACTCGCCCGTGCGCAGCATCGCGATCACCTCCAGCGCCACCGCGCAGGCCAGCGGATTGCCGCCGAACGTCGAGCCGTGCTCGCCGGGCCGGAACACGCCGAGCACCTCCGCGCTCGACACCACCGCCGACACCGGCAGGATGCCGCCGCCCAGCGCCTTGCCCAGCACGTACACGTCCGGGACCACGCCCTCGTGCTCGCACGCGAAGGTCCGGCCCGTACGGCCGAGACCCGACTGGATCTCGTCGGCGACGAACAGCACGTTCCGCTCGCGCGTCAGCTCCCGCACCCCCGCCAGGTAGCCGGCCGGCGGCACGATCACCCCGGACTCGCCCTGGATCGGCTCCAGCAGCACGGCGACCGTGTTCTCCGTCAGCGCCTGACGCATCGCGGTCAGGTCGCCGTACGGCACGATCTGGAACCCCGGCGTGTAGGGGCCGAAATCCGCCCTGGCCTCCGGATCGGTCGAGAAGCTGATGACCGTCGTCGTGCGCCCGTGGAAGTTGCCGCCCGCGACCACGATCTTCGCCATCTCCGCGGGCACCCCCTTCACCCGGTAGCCCCACTTGCGGGCCGTCTTCACCGCGCTCTCCACCGCCTCCGCCCCGCTGTTCGCCGGCAGCACCATCTCCATCCCGCACAGCTCCGCCAGCCGGGCGCAGAACGCGGCGAACCGGTCGTGGTGCACCGCCCGGGACGTCAGCGTCACCCGCTCCAGCTGCGCCCGCGCCGCCTCCACCAGCCGCCGGTTGCGGTGCCCGAAGTTCAGCGCCGAGTACCCGGCCAGCAGGTCCAGGTAGCGGCGGCCCGCCACATCCGTCAGCCACGCCCCCTCGGCCGTGGCCACGACGAGCGGCAGCGGGTCGTAGGTGGGCGCGCAGTGCGCCGCGGCGGCGGCGATCAGGTCGTCAGCAGTGGTCACGGCCTCTCCCGGGGTGCGAAGTCCACCTCCTTCTTACGCTCGCTCGCATGGTGGACGCGGGACCTGCGCCGACCGGCGCGCCCGGTAGGCTGGCGGACGGGTCGTGACTGGCGCGCTGGGATGGGACGGACCATCGGGGAGCGGCCCGAGCGGGAAATCAGTGCCGTGCGCCTGGGCCGAACGTGAACGCTGAAACGCACGCCGTCCGGAGGTCCCCATGCCAGAGCAGCAGCCCCTCTCCACCGAGTCCACCGCCTTCCGGGCGGCTCTCGACGTCATCCGCGCCGTCGAGCCGCGGGTCGCCGACGCCATCGGCCAGGAGGTCGCCGACCAGCGCGAGATGCTCAAGCTGATCGCCTCCGAGAACTACGCCTCCCCGGCCACCCTGCTGGCGATGGGCAACTGGTTCAGCGACAAGTACGCCGAGGGCACGGTCGGCCGCCGCTTCTACGCCGGCTGCCGCAACGTCGACACCGTGGAGTCCCTGGCCGCCGAGCACGCCCGCGAGCTCTTCGGCGCCCGCCACGCCTACGTCCAGCCGCACTCCGGCATCGACGCCAACCTCGTCGCCTTCTGGGCGGTGCTCGCCGACCGCGTCGAGGTCCCGTTCCTGGAGAAGACCGGCGCCCGCCAGGTCAACGACCTCACCGACGCCGACTGGGCCGAGCTGCGCCAGGCCTTCGGCAACCAGCGCATGCTCGGCATGTCCCTGGACGCGGGCGGCCACCTCACCCACGGCTTCCGCCCGAACATCTCCGGGAAGATGTTCGACCAGCGCTCCTACGGCACCGACCCCGCCACCGGCCTCATCGACTACGAGGCCCTGCGCGCCCAGGCCCGCGAGTTCAAGCCGCTGATCCTGGTCGCCGGCTACTCCGCCTACCCGCGCCTGGTGAACTTCCGCATCATGCGCGAGATCGCCGACGAGGTCGGGGCGACCCTGATGGTCGACATGGCCCACTTCGCGGGCCTGGTCGCCGGCAAGGTCCTCACCGGCGACTTCGACCCGGTCCCGCACGCCCAGATCGTCACCACGACCACCCACAAGTCCCTGCGCGGCCCGCGCGGCGGCATGGTCCTGTGCGACGACTCCCTCAAGGACCAGGTCGACCGCGGCTGCCCGATGGTCCTCGGCGGCCCGCTCCCGCACGTCATGGCCGCCAAGGCGGTCGCCCTCGCCGAGGCCCGGCAGCCCGCCTTCCAGGACTACGCCCGCCGCATCGTCGACAACGCGCGCGCCCTGGCCGAGGGCCTGACGCGCCGCGGCGCCGCGCTGGTGACCGGCGGCACGGACAACCACCTCAACCTGATCGACGTCGCCACCTCCTACGGCCTCACCGGCCGCCAGGCCGAGGCGGCCCTGCTGGACTCCGGCATCGTCACCAACCGCAACGCCATCCCGGCCGACCCCAACGGCGCCTGGTACACCTCCGGCATCCGCGTCGGCACCCCCGCCCTGACCACCCGGGGCCTCGGCACCGCCGAGATGGACGAGGTCGCCGGCCTGATCGACCGCGTCCTCACCACCACCGAGCCGGGCACCACCAAGTCGGGCGCCCCCTCCAAGGCCCAGCACGTCCTCGACCCCAAGATCGCGGACGAGATCTCCCACCGCGCGACCGACCTGGTCGCGGGCTTCCCGCTCTACCCCGAGGTCGACCTCGGCTGAGCCGGCCGGTCACAGGTCGATCAGTTCCTGACGAGGTTCCCGTCGCGGTGGCCCGGTGCGACGCCGGGCCACCGCGCGGCGGGCCAGGAGGGTGCCGGCGACGCCGGCGGCGGGAGCCCCCGCCGCCCACGACAGCGGGACTCCGGACCCGCGCACCTCACGGGTGACGGGCCGGCCGGGCGCCCCCAGCAGCCCCTCGCGCTCCGCACGGTCGTAGACGTCCCGGCGTGCCCGGTGCCACCGGATGTCGTCGTCCTCCACGTCCGGCGCGGGATCCGTGCGTACCCAGACAGTGCCGTCCGCGGCCAGGAACAGCTGGTCCAGCCGCTCGACGGCCACGTCCCCGGCCGGCGCCCGCCCGGCGCCCGGCCGGTCCGCGGCCAGCCGCCCACGCCCGACAGCCCCCAGACCACGGTGACCCGCACCCGCGGGAACCGCCCCCGCGTCCAGACCCGAGGCACCGGACGCGTCCCGGTGTACTCCGGCCGCAGCAGCTCCCGGAGCCGGTCGAAGGCGGGTTCGCCGGACCGCACCGCCCTGGGGGCACCGCCGCCGCCCGGGACGATCACCGCCGCGTCGGGTGCGTCGTCCGCCGCCCGTGCCCCGGACGCCCCGGCCACGGTGAGCACCGCCGCCAGCGCCACCGCCCCCGCCGTCCATCCCCGCCCGCCCCGCGAGGCCCGTCCGCCCATCGGCTCCCCCTCCGGTGTCCCGCCCCTGTCACACCCCGCGGAACCGATCGCACCACACCCGTTTCCCACCCGTTCCGGATCTCCGCCCGGCACCTGAGAGAATGGTGAACATGGCCAACGACCGACCCCGCGTGCTCTCCGGAATCCAGCCCACCGCAGGCTCGTTCCACCTCGGCAACTACCTCGGCGCCGTCCGCCAGTGGGTGGCCCTGCAGGAGTCCCACGACGCGTTCTACATGGTCGTCGACCTGCACGCGATCACGGTCCCGCAGGATCCGGCCGAGCTGCGTGCCAACACCCGGCTCGCCGCCGCCCAGCTGCTGGCCGCCGGCCTCGACCCGGACCGCTGCACCCTCTTCGTGCAGAGCCACGTCCCGGAGCACGCCCAGCTCGCCTGGGTCATGAACTGCCTCACCGGGTTCGGCGAGGCCTCCCGCATGACCCAGTTCAAGGACAAGTCCGCCAAGCAGGGCGCCGACCGCGCCTCCGTCGGCCTGTTCACCTACCCGATCCTGCAGGTCGCGGACATCCTGCTGTACCAGGCCAACGAGGTGCCGGTCGGCGAGGACCAGCGCCAGCACATCGAGCTGACCCGCGACCTCGCCGAGCGCTTCAACGGCCGCTTCGGCCAGACCTTCACCATCCCGAAGCCGTACATCCTCAAGGAGACGGCGAAGATCTACGACCTTCAGGACCCGACGGTCAAGATGAGCAAGTCGGCGTCCACGCCGAAGGGCCTCGTCAACCTGCTCGACGAGCCGAAGGCGACGGCGAAGAAGGTCAAGAGCGCCGTCACGGACACCGACACGGTGATCCGCTTCGACACCGAGAACAAGCCGGGCGTGTCGAACCTGCTCACCATCTACTCCGTGCTCACCGGCAAGCCGGTCGCCGAGCTGGAGCGGGACTACGAGGGCAAGATGTACGGCGCGCTCAAGACGGACCTCGCCGAGGTCATGGTCGAGTTCGTGACGCCGTTCCGCGAGCGCACCCAGCAGTACCTGGACGACCCGGAGAGCCTCGACGCGGTCCTGGCCAAGGGCGCGGAGAAGGCCCGTGCGGTGGCCGCCGAGACCCTTGCGCAGGCGTACGAACGGGTGGGTTTCCTGCCCGCGAAGCACTGAGGCGTACGACGGCACACAGGTCCTGTGGACAGAGCGCTGCACATCACTTCCGCTGCGCCTGCCGACAGGACCGCCATGGCCGTACAGTCGATACCCGGACGACTGAGAACACAACAGACGTGATGACAGGAGACGACGTGCGGACCGTAACGATCGGCGTGTCGATCGCGGTCCCGGAGCCTCACGGCAGCCTGCTCCAGGAGCGGCGCGCGGGCTTCGGTGACGCCGCGGCCCATGGCATCCCCACGCACGTCACCCTGCTGCCGCCCACCGAGGTCGACGCGTCGGACCTGCCGGCCGTCGAGGCGCACCTCGCGGCGGTCGCCGCGGCCGGCCGGTCGTTCCCGATGCGGCTGTCCGGCACGGGCACCTTCCGTCCGCTGTCGCCGGTGGTCTACGTCCGCGTCGTCGAGGGCGCCGACGCCTGCGCCTGGCTCCAGCAGCGGGTGCGCGACGCCTCCGGTCCGATGGACCGCGAACTGCAGTTCCCCTACCACCCGCACGTCACCGTCGCGCACGGCATCGACGACGCGGCCATGGACCGCGCGTTCGAGGAGCTGGCGGGCTTCGAGGCCCGCTGGCCCTGCACGGGGTTCGCGCTCCACGAGCAGGGCGCCGACGGTGTGTGGCGCAAACTGCGGGAGTTCACGTTCGGCGGGGCCGTGGTGCCGCCGCAGGCGGGCCACGCCGACGTGGGGCGCGGGACGATCGCCAGCCGGTGACCCGCGCGGGCGTTCCCGCGAGCCGGCCTCCGGTGCGGCCGGATCAGACCGGCAGCCGGCGGTAGACCGCGCGTGGCACGTGCCGCAGCACCGACATCACCAGGCGCAGGACGCCGGGTACCCACACGATGCCGGAGCGGCGGCGCAGGCCCAGCTCGACCGCCGTGGCCACCGCCTCGGGAGTGGTGGCGAACGGGATCCGCTCCCGGCCGGCCGTTCCCCCCTTACGGACGAATCCGGGGCGCACGACCATCACGTGCGCGCCCGTGCCGTGCAGCGCGTCGCCGAGGCCCTGCGCGAAGGCGTCCAGGCCGGCCTTGCTGGAGCCGTAGATGAAGTCGTCGCGGCGGGCGCGCTCGCCGGCCACGGAGGACAGGACGACCAGGCAGCCGTGGCCCTGCGTCTGCAGGGCGCGGCCGGCGACCAGCCCGGCGGAGACGGCCCCGGTGTAGTTGGTCCCGGCGACCCGCACCGCGCGTACCGGGTCGCGCTCGTCGTGGGCCTGGTCGCCGAGCACGCCGAAGGCGAGGAGCACCAGGTCGATGTCGCCCTCGGCGAAGACCTTCCCGAGCGCCGCCTCGTGGGATGCGGGGTCGAGGGCGTCGAAGGCGGCCGTACGGACGTCCGCGCCGAGGGCGCGCAGGCTCTCGGCCGCCTGTTCCAGGGCTGGGGAAGGGCGGCCCGCCAGCCACACCGTGCGGGCGCGGCGGGCGATCAGACGGCGCGTGGTGGCCAGCGCGATCTCGGACGTGCCGCCGAGGACGAGCAGGGACTGGGGGAGGCCGGAAGCGTCCTTCATGCCCGAGACCGTATCGCCCGCATGTGCGTAGTGTCGTCACGGAACATTCCCTTGATCCTCAAAACGGGTGATTAATGGGATGTCCTCTGATATTGGCGGCATTCTGAGCGGTGTGGAGAAGGGACGCGGGGGCAGAGGCGGGTCATGGACTGGCTGAAGAGACTGCCGGGCATCGGGCCGCTCGTCACACGGCTGATGACCACGCACGCGTGGCGGAGTTACGAGCGGCTGGACCGCGTGAAGTGGACCCGGCTGGCCGCCGCCATGACGTTCGTCAGCTTCGTCGCGCTGTTCCCGCTGCTGACCGTGGCCGCCGCCATCACCGCCGCCACGCTGAACCCGGCCCGCCAGAAGACCGTCGAGCACAAGATCGGCGAACAGTTCCCGGGCCTCTCCCAGCAGTTGGACATCAGTTCCCTGGTGGACAACGCCGGCACCGTCGGCGTCATCGCGGGCGCCCTGCTGCTGTTCACCGGCATCGGGTGGGTCGGCCAGGTGCGCGACTGCCTGCGCGTGGTCTGGGAACTCCCCGACCACGACGAGAACATGGTGGTCACCAAGGCGAAGGACGCCGGCATCCTGCTCGGCTTCGGCGGCGCGCTGCTGGTCACCCTCGCCGCGTCCACGCTCGCCTCGGCGGCCGTCGGCGGGCTGGCGGACCGGCTCGGTCTGGACGAACACGGCTGGGGCAGCCTGCTGCTGCACGTCGCCGCGTTCGCCGTCGCCGTCCTGGCCGACTTCCTCGTCCTGCTCTACGTGCTGACGCTGCTGCCCGGCGTGGAACCGCCGCGCCGCCGCCTGCTGGTGGCCGCGCTGCTCGGCGCGGTCGGCTTCGAACTGCTCAAGCTGCTGCTCAGCGGCTACATCCAGGGCGTCGCCGCGAAGAGCATGTACGGCGCGTTCGGCGTCCCCGTCGCGCTGCTGCTGTGGATCAACTTCACCGCGAAACTGGTCCTGTTCTGCGCTTCCTGGACGGCGACGGGCAGCAAGGAGACCGAGCTCAGGGACGTGCCCGACGGCGCATCAGATCCGGTAGCGGCCACCGGCGGTTGATCAGGAACCCCCCACCCGCGAGCAGCGCCAGCACCCCGCCCGCGATGGCCAGGGCGGTGCCGACGCCGGAACCCGGCCCGGCTCCGGCGCTCACCGCCGGCCTGGCGCCGGACCTGCCCGTTCCCGCGGTCGCCTGCGCGGCGGAGGCACTGGGAGCCGGATCCGCGGGGCTCGGCGCGACGCTCTTCGGCGGCACCAGTTCGCCCACCGGGGTGACCTTGCCGGCGGCCTGGAAACCCCAGTCGAACAGCTTCGCGGTCTCCTTGTAGACCTCGTTGTGGTCGTGCTTCTCCGGGTTCATCACCGTGACGAGCAGCACCTTGCCGCCCCGCTCGGCGACCCCGGTGAACGTGGCCCCCGCATGGGTGGTGTTGCCGTTCTTCACGCCCGCGATGCCCTGGTACACGGGCACGTCGGTGTCGCCGCTCAGCAGCCGGTTGGTGTTCTGGATCACGGCGGACCCGAAGTGCGCCCGCACCGTCGAGCAGTACTCGCGGAAGTCCTTCTTCTGCAGCCCGGAGCGGGCGAACAGCGTCAGGTCGTACGCCGACGACACCTGCCGCGGCTCGTCGTAGCCGTCGGGGGAGACCACGGTGGTGTCCAGGGCCTGCAGTTCCTCGGCGTGGGCCTGCATGTCGGCGACCGTCCGGTCGACGCCGCCGTTCATCCGGGACAGCACGTGCACGGCGTCGTTGCCCGAGCGCAGGAAGACGCCCAGCCACAGGTCGCGAACGGTGTACGTGTGCCCCGCCCTTATCCCGACCACGCTGGAGCCGGCGCCCATGCCGGCCAGGTCCGCCGGCACCACCTCGTGCCGGGTGCCCTTGGGGAAGCGGGGCAGCACGGTGTCCGCGAACAGCATCTTCAGGGTGCTCGCCGGGGGCAGCCGCCAGTGCGCGTTGTGCGCGGCGAGGACCTCGCCGGACTCGGCGTCGGAGACGATCCACGAACGGGCGGTCAGGTCCTTGGGCAGCACCGGCACCCCCGGCGCGAGGTCGACCTGGGTGCCGGGCAGCGCGAGCCGGGCGCCCCCCACGGCCGACATCCGGGCCGGCGGTGCGGCCGTCGCGCTCGCCGTGGGGGCCGGCGCGGCGAGCGCGGCGGGCCCGGCGACGGACAGGGACAGCAGGGTGGCGGAGGTGACCAGCAGGGAACGCCTGACGGTCTGCTTGGGTGCGGGCACGACCGAGAACGTACCCCGGGCGCACCGCGGATTCCCGGCCCCCGTCCCACCCCCGGCACGGGACCGGGCACGGGACGGCGATACTGGGGACATGCTGTGCCCATCCGGGGGGCAACCCCCGGACCCCCGGCCGCCCGCGGGTGCCCGGCGTTGTGCGGAAAGGTCAGTCCCTGTGAAACTCAGCCGTCCCGTGTCCTGGTTCCTGCTCGCCTTCGGGGTGTGGAGCTGGGTCATCTGGGTCACTTTCGTCAAGAACCTGGTCAAGGACGGCAGCGGGCTCGCCTTCGACGACGGTCACCCGACCGCGTACTTCTGGGTGCACCTGCTGCTGGCGGTCGTCTCCTTCGTATTGGGGACGGTCATCGGGGTCATCGGGTTGCGCGGGCTGCGCGCGCTGCGCCGGACGTCATAACGGGGGACAGGTCGCGGTGGTCATCGTCTTCGCGCTCGTCGCCGTGGCCGTCCTGGCCGTCGTGGCGGCCCTGCACTGGTACGTCTGGCGGCGCCTGGTCCGCGACACCACGCGCGCCGGGGGCACCGCCCGCCGCGCCGGTACGGCGGTGTTCCTCGCCGGCCCGGCCCTGATGACCGCCGCCCTGGTGGCGGAACGCTCCGGCGCTCCCTTCTGGCTCCAGCGCACCCTGGCCTGGCCGGGCTTCCTGTGGATGCCCCTCGCCCTGTACCTGCTGCTGGCGGTGCTGGCGGGCGAGGCGGTGCGCCCCCTGCTGCACCGCGCGCTGAGGCGCCGGGACCGGGCGGGCGGGGACCGTGTCGGGGAGGACTCCGGGGAGGAGAGCCCCGCCCCGCCGCGCCGGAGTCCCGTGGGGCCGCCGCTCGGCCCGCCGGGCCGGGTGGCGGACGGCCGGCCGCCGGAGACCCGGGGGACGAAGCCCCCCGGCACACCCACCCTGGCGGCGGAAGGCCGTCCGACCGCACCCGCCGCACCCGCCGCGCCCGCCGGGAACCCCGCCCCCACCCGCCGCCTCGTCGTCTCCCGGATCGTCGCGGGCGCCGCGGCCACCGCCGCCGTGGCGGCCGTCGGCCACGGCACGTACGGCGTCCTGCGCGGCCCGCGCGTGAAGCGGGTCACCGTGCCGCTCACCAGACTCCCGCGCGCCGCGCACGGTTTCCGGATCGCGGTGGTCAGCGACATCCACCTCGGCCCGATCCTCGGCCGGGACTTCGCACAGCGGGTCGTCGACACGGTGAACGCCACCCAGCCCGATCTGATCGCGGTCGTCGGCGACCTGGTGGACGGCAGCGTCAAGGACCTCGGCCCGGCCGCCGCACCCCTCGCGCGGCTCTCCGCGCGGCACGGCGCCTACTTCGTCACCGGCAACCACGAGTACTTCTCCGGCGCCGAGCAGTGGGTCGCCCAGGTGCGCACCCTCGGCCTGCGTCCCCTGGAGAACGCGCGCACCGAACTGCCGTACTTCGACCTGGCCGGGGTGAACGACCTCCAGGGCGAGAGCGAGGGACGGGGGCCGGACTTCGACAAGGCCCTCGCCGGCCGGGACGCGGCACGCGCGTGCGTGCTGCTCGCCCACCAGCCGGTGCAGATCCACGAGGCCGTCCGGCACGG
This sequence comes from Streptomyces lucensis JCM 4490, assembly GCF_014650035.1. Taxonomy (GTDB): domain Bacteria; phylum Actinomycetota; class Actinomycetes; order Streptomycetales; family Streptomycetaceae; genus Streptomyces; species Streptomyces lucensis. The sequence goes on from NZ_BMUE01000001.1 coordinate 306,607, forward strand.
CGTCGACCTCCAGCTCTCCGGCCACACCCACGGCGGCCAGCTCTGGCCGGGCAGCATCGTCGCGGCCGCCGCCAACCCGACCGTCGCCGGCCTCGACCGCTACGGCGACACGCAGTTGTACGTCACCCGGGGCGCGGGCGCCTGGGGCCCGCCCACGCGCGTGGGGGCGCCGTCGGACGTCACGGTGATCGAGCTGGCCGCCACGCGCGCGTGAGAGCCGCCGCGCGTGTGACCGGAAATCGTCCGCACGGCTGTGAAAGAGCTGTGAAAGACGGGAAAACCAACGTCTGGGTAAGTTCTTGCTCATCTGGTCAGAAAGCCCTTCCCCCAGGCGAAACAGGTGTGATTAGGTGAGCGGCGCCGCTTAGGGGAGTGGCGAATTCGTGCTGGCCAGGGGTAGGGCCTGCAGAAGGCCTGGGGAGGGCACCACCATGCGATCTGTTCGCATGCGAATAATCGTGACGCTGATCGTGCTCGCCGTCGTGGGCATCGGCGGCTGGCAACTGCTTCCGTCGGAAGGGGGCCAGGACAAGGCCATCGCGGTGGGCACGACGGACGCCGTCACCGCGCTCGACCCGGCCGGCGCGTACGACGCCGGTTCCTGGGCCCTGTTCAGCAATGTCTTCCAGACGCTGCTGACGTTCGAGCCGGGTGGCGTCGAGCCGGTCCCGGACGCGGCGGAGAGCTGTTCGTTCCAGGGCGGCGGCCTCAAGACGTACCGGTGCAAGCTGCGCGACGGGATCACGTTCCCGAGCGGGCGCGCGATGACGGCCGGCGACGTGAAGTTCTCCTTCGACCGGGTCAAGAAGATCAACTCCACGGTCGGCCCGGCGTCCCTCTTCGAGACGCTCGGCTCGGTCACCGCCGACAGCGCCGACACCGTCACCTTCCACCTGTCGTCCCCGGACGCCACCTTCCCGCAGAAGGTCGCCACCGGCGCCGGCGCCATCGTGGACAGGGAGAGGTACCCGGCCACCAGCCTGCGCACCGGCTCCGCGGTCGACGGCACCGGACCGTACACGCTGACGGACTTCGTCAAGAACCGCAAGGCCGACCTGGAGCCCAACGAGCACTACAAGGGCTACCTCAGCGGCACCGGCCGCCCGATCGAGCTGCGGTACTACGCCGACTCGAAGAAGCTCGACGGCGCCTGGCAGGCCGGGCAGGTGGACGTCGCCACCCGCACCCTGCCGCCGGACATGCTCGCGGAGCTGAACCCGAGCGACCCCAAGCAGCGCGTCACCGAGTCCGACAGCGCCGAGACCCGCAACCTGTACCTCAACACCCGCGCTCGCTCACCGCTGCACGACGCACGGGTGCGCCGTGCGCTGGCCTGGCTGGTCGACCGCGATGAGCTGGCCCTGAAGGTCTACAAGGGCACGGTCGACCCGCTGTACTCGCTGATCCCGACCGGCATCACGGGCCACACCACGTCGTTCTTCGACAACTACCCGAAGCAGAGCACCGGGAAGGCGCGCGAGCTGCTCACCGAGGCGGGCGTGACGGCTCCCGTGCGGTTCACCTTCGGCTACGGCATCGGGCGGGGCTCGGGGAAGGAGGAGGCCGCCGTGCTGAAGAAGCAGCTGGAGGCGAGCGGCCTGTTCAAGGTGGACGTCAAGGGCTACGAGTGGACCGACTTCCAGAAGCGCTGGGCCGCCGGGAAGATGGACGCCTGGGCGGTCGGCTGGGTGGCCGACTACCCGGACCCGGACACCTTCGGCGCCCCGCTCGTCGGCACCGGCTCCACGATGAGCACCGGGTACAGCAGCAAGCTGGTCGACCATCTCATCCAGGACAGCCAGCAGTTCGCCGACCGCAGCCGCGTCGCGAACGACTTCCGCGACATCCAGGCCGACGTCGCCCACGACGTGCCGCTGATCCCGCTGTGGCAGCGCAAGGAGTACGTGGTCTCCACCGAGGACGTGGGCGGCGGCCAGTACCTGTCGGACGGCACGGGCGTGTTCCGCCTGTGGCGGCTGGAGTGGATCTGACTGACCGCCGGGGCCGGGCGCCGGAGGCCGTCAGGGCGTCCGGCCGCCGCGTCCCGGATCCGGCAGGACCTTCGTCATGCCCGGCAGGAAGTCCGTGAACAGCTCGTGGACCTCCAGGACCAGTGGGCGCAGGACGCGGAAGCGGGCCAGGGAGACGCCGCGCGCGGTGAGCCGGGCTCCGCGCCGGGCCAGCCGGTAGCTGCGCTCCCGGCCCTCCGTGCGGTCGAAGATCCAGTACAGGACCAGGCCCATCTGCGACAGCCACATCAACTCCGGCAGGATGTCCCGCAGTTCGGGCGCCACCTTGGATCTGGAGCCGGCCAGCACCTCCCGGTGGACGCTGATGGCCAGCTCGCGAGCGTGCTCGCTCTCCGGTGAGAAGGGGCTGAGCGGGCTGTCGGGATCGGCCGCGTTCTTGAAGAACTGCACGGCGAACTCGTGGTACGGCCTGGCGACGTCCAGCCACGCGGTCAGCACGCCCGCGAGCCGCGCCTCCAGGTCGCTCTCGCGGTCCAGGACCTCCCGGACCGCCGCCCGGTGCTCGGCGGCGATCCGGTCGTAGAAGCCCTGGATCAGGTGTTCCTTGCCCTCGAAGTAGTAGTAGGCGTTGCCCACGGAGACCCCGGCCTCCTTGGCGATGGCCCGCATGGTCGTCTTGTCGTACCCACGCTCCTGGAACAACCGCATCGCGGTCTCCAGGATCAGCGCGCGGGTCTGCTCGGACTTGCTGCTCTGGGGGCCGGCCGCCTCGGGGCCGTCGTTCTTCGCGGGCACGGTAGAAGAGCCTAACGACTGTCGCAGGCGCCGTCGGAGCAGGACGGCGGCCCGAACGTCCAGCCGCTCCACGGGTGGTACGACCATCCGTCGGCGCGCCGGTACGACCCGCCGCCCCACTGCCCGTTCCCCCGCTGCCCCTGCCACTGCGCGCCCCGCCACTTCGCCGCGGCCAGCACCGCGCCCCGGGCCAGCTTCGCGCCGGCGGGGGTGCACAGCCGGTGGGCGAGCGGGCGGTGCTCGCGCAGCGCCCACAGGACGACGATCCAGGCGCGGGAGCCCCGGTAGACCTGCCCGGAGTCGCCGACGGCGGTGACCTCGTCGAGGGTGGCGGCGTGGTCGAGTCCCGGGAAGCGGGCGCGCGCCTCGGCCGAGCCCGCCGGGACCAGGGTCAGCGGCACCAGCTGCGGCTGCCGTGCCAGCCAGCCGCGCAGGTGGGTGCACAGGGCGCACTCGGCGTCGTACAGGACGGTCAGCCCGCGGACCGGGGCGCTCGCGGCGACCCGGCCCTGGGCGGTGGACACGATGGCCACGGCGGTCACGCGCCGGCCGTCGGGGCGACCCACTCCTGCGGGGTGACCGGGGGCAGCTGCTCCCGCTCCATCACTCCGCGCCGGCGGATCTTGTTGAGCACGTACACGTTGCCCAGGTGCATCACGCCGAGCACCAGCAGGACCACACCCAGCTTGGTCGACAGGGCCTCGAAGATGCCGCGGGTGTTCTCGATCGTCTCGTCGTCGCTCAGGTAGAGCGCCACGAAGCCGAGGTTGACGAGGTAGAAGCCGACCACCAGGAGGTGGTTGACGGCATCCGCGAGCTTCTCGTTGCCGTGCAGGACGTCGGCGAGGAAGATCCGGCCGTTGTGGCTGAGCGTGCGGGCCACCCAGACGGTCAGAGCGATGCTCACGACCAGGTAGATGACGTAGGCGATGACGGTGCGGTCCATGCCCCACCCCTTCTTGAACGCGTTCAAAACGCTGACAGGGATGACTGTAGACCTCTTTTTGAACGTGTTCAACTCAAGGGTGGACGCATCCCGGGAGCGGGCGCACGGCCTGGGCGGAGCCTCAGTTCCTGCGGCCCAGCTCCGGGCGCTTGGTGTAGTCCGTGAGGCCGAGGACGTTCCCCCACGGGTCGGCGATCTCCACGGCCCAGCCGGTGGCCCCCTGGACCACCTCGTCGATCGGCTCGATCCCGGCGGCGGCCAGCTCCCGCGCCGCCACCCGCGCGTCCGGCACCTCCAGCCAGACGCGGGGCGAGGGCCAGGGCGGCGTCCGGTGCCCCAGCGCCTCCTCGGTGCGCAGCAGGATGCCGGGCGTCTCCCCGCCGACCTTCAGCAGCGCGATACCGGCCTCGTCGAAGCGGAACCCAACGGTGAACCCGGCCCGCTCGTAGAAGCCGACCGCCTCGGCGAGGTCGCCGACGGGGAGCAGCACATTGTCGAAGCCGAGCAGTTCGTACGACTCTTCGTCTGACATGTCGTCAGATTAGGAGCTGGTCTCCCCGGAAGCGAGGAGCCCCACCGGAACGGATTCCGGTGGGGCTCCTTCGTGCGTTCGCCGGGGATCAGTAGCGGCGCGTGATCAGCGCTCGCTTGACCTCCTGGATCGCCTTCGTGACCTCGATACCGCGCGGGCAGGCGTCCGTGCAGTTGAAGGTCGTGCGGCAGCGCCACACGCCGTCGCGGTCGTTGAGGATCTCCAGACGCTGCTCGCCCGCCTCGTCACGGCTGTCGAAGATGAAGCGGTGGGCGTTCACGATCGCGGCCGGACCGAAGTACTGGCCGTCGTTCCAGAACACCGGGCAGGAGGACGTGCACGCCGCGCAGAGGATGCACTTCGTCGTGTCGTCGAAGCGCTCGCGGTCCTCGGCGGACTGCAGACGCTCGCGCGTCGGCTCGTTCGTCTCCTTGGTGACCAGGAACGGCATGACGTCCCGGTACGCCTGGAAGAACGGCTCCATGTCCACGACCAGGTCCTTCAGGACCGTGAGGCCCTTGATGGGCTCGACCGTGATCGGCTTCTCGGGGTTGATGTCCTTGATCAGCGTCTTGCACGCCAGGCGGTTCTTGCCGTTGATCCGCATGGCGTCGGAGCCGCAGATGCCGTGGGCGCAGGAACGGCGGAAGGTCAGGGTGCCGTCGATGTCCCACTTGATCTTGTGCAGACCGTCGAGGACGCGCTCCTTGGGGTCGATCTCCAGCTGGAAGTCTTCCCAGGCCGCCTCGGCCGAGACCTCCGGGTTGAAGCGGCGGATCCGGAAGGTGACGGTGATGTAGGGGGAGTCGGCGAAACCGGGCTCGGGCCGGCCGGCCGCGTCCGCCTTGTCCAGAACAGGGGTAGCCATCAGTACTTACGCTCCATCGGCTGGTAGCGGGTCTGGACGACCGGCTTGTAGTCGAGACGGACGGTTTCCGAGCCGTCGGCGCCGACCTCGCGGTACGCCATGGTGTGGCGCATGAAGTTGACGTCGTCGCGGTTCGGGTAGTCCTCGCGGTAGTGACCGCCGCGGGACTCCTTGCGGGCGAGGGCCGAGACCGCCATGACCTCGGCCAGGTCGAGCAGGTTGCCCAGCTCGATCGCCTCCAGGAGGTCCGTGTTGAAGCGCTTGCCCTTGTCCTGGATCGCCACGTTCCTGTAGCGCTCCCGAAGCTCGGCGATCTTCTCGACCGCCGTCTTGATCGTCTGCTCGGTGCGGAACACCATGACGTTCGCGTCCATGGTCTCCTGCAGCTCGCGGCGGAGCGTGGCCACCCGCTCGTTGCCGGTGGAGGTGCGCAGCCGCTCGATCTGCTCGACGACGAACGCCTCCGGGTTCTCCGGCAGCTCCACGAAGTCCGCCTTGTGGGCGTACTCGGCGGCGGCGATGCCCGCGCGGCGGCCGAAGACGTTGATGTCCAGCAGCGAGTTGGTGCCCAGGCGGTTGGCGCCGTGCACGGAGACGCAGGCGACCTCGCCGGCCGCGTACAGGCCCGGGACGACGGTGGTGTTGTCCGACAGGACCTCACCCTCGACGTTCGTCGGGATGCCGCCCATCGCGTAGTGCGCGGTCGGCTGGATCGGGATCGGGTCCGTGTACGGCTCGATACCCAGGTAGGTGCGCGCGAACTCGGTGATGTCCGGCAGCTTGGCGTCCAGCTGCTCCGGCGGCAGGTGGGTGAGGTCCAGGTAGACGTGGTCGCCCTCGGGACCGCAGCCGCGGCCCTCGCGGATCTCCGTGTAGATGGAGCGCGAGACGACGTCACGGGACGCCAGGTCCTTCATGACCGGCGCGTACTTCTCCATGAAGCGCTCGCCGTCCTTGTTGCGCAGGATGCCGCCCTCACCGCGGGCGCCCTCCGTCAGCAGGATGCCCATGCGCCAGATGCCGGTCGGGTGGAACTGGAAGAACTCCATGTCCTCCAGCGGGAGCCCGCGCCGGTAGACCGCCGCCTGGCCGTCACCGGTCAGCGTGTGGGCGTTCGACGTCACCTTGAAGAACTTGCCGGTGCCGCCGGAGGCGTAGATCACGGCCTTCGCCTGGAAGATGTGGATCTCACCGGTCGCCAGCTCGTACGCCACGACACCGGCCGACTTCTTGACGCCGTCGACCTCGGTGACCAGCTGGTCCAGGACGTAGAACTCGTTGAAGAACTCCACGCCCTCCTTGACGCAGTTCTGGTACAGCGTCTGGAGGATCATGTGGCCGGTGCGGTCGGCCGCGTAGCAGGAGCGGCGGACCGGGGCCTCACCGTGGTTGCGGGAGTGGCCGCCGAAGCGGCGCTGGTCGATGGTGCCGTTCGGGGTCCGGTTGAACGGCAGACCCATCTTCTCCAGGTCGAGGACGGCGTCGATGGCCTCCTTCGCCAGGATCTCGGCGGCGTCCTGGTCGACCAGGTAGTCACCGCCCTTGACCGTGTCGAAGGTGTGCCACTCCCAGTTGTCCTCCTCCACGTTGGCCAGCGCGGCGGCCATGCCGCCCTGCGCGGCGCCCGTGTGGGAGCGGGTGGGGTAGAGCTTGGTCAGGACCGCGGTGCGGCTGCGCTTCGTCGCCTCGATCGCGGCGCGCATGCCCGCGCCGCCGGCGCCGACGATGACGGTGTCGTACTTGTGGATCTTCATGATTCTCGCAGCCCCGTGCCTAGCGGATGTTCGGGTCGAAGGTGAAGATCACCAGCGTGCCGAGCAGGATGGTGAACACCGTGGCCGTGTAGAGCAGGGCCTTCAGCCACAGGCGGCTGTTCGGGCGCTCGGCGTAGTCGTTGATGACCGTGCGCAGACCGTTGGCGCCGTGCAGCATCGCGAGCCACAGCATCAGCAGGTCCCAGACCTGCCAGAACGGGGACGCCCAGCGGCCGGCCACGAAGGCGAAGCCGATCTTGGAGACGCCGCCGTCGAGCACCAGCTGGATCAGCAGGTGGCCGATGACGAGGACGACCAGCACGATGCCGGACAGGCGCATGAACAGCCAGGCGGCCAGCTCGAAGTTGCCCCGGGTGGACTTCGGGGACTTCTTGGTGCGCTTGCGCGGCGCCTCGATCAGCGGGGCGGGGTTGTCGACGCCGTAGACGGGGGCGCCCTCGACGGGGCCCACGCCGGACGCGGCGGTTTCAGTCGTGGACATCGGCGTCAGCTCCCGAACAGGACACGAGCGGCGTGACCGAGCACGGGGTAGACCGCGCCGGCCATCAGGACGACCCAGACACCCATCACGGCCCAGAACATCTGCTTCTGGTAGCGCGGGCCCTGCGACCAGAAGTCGACGGCGATGACGCGCAGGCCGTTGAGCGCGTGGAAGAGGATGGCGGCGACGAGGCCGTACTCCAGCAGCGCGACGATCGGCGTCTTGTACGTGGCTACGACCTTGTCGTAGTCCTCGGGGGAGACACGCACGAGAGCGGTGTCCAGCACGTGAACGAACAGGAAGAAGAAGATGAGGACGCCGGTGACTCGGTGAGCCACCCAGGACCACATTCCTTCCCGGCCGCGGTACAGCGTTCCAGCCGGCACGGAAGAACCCTCCGGGAGCGGGGACTAGGGCCGCGCCGGCTTCACTGTCGGTCGGGCCCGGCCGGGTACGGTCCACCGGCCCTCAGCATCGTATCGAGCCGCCCCGGCGAGGTTTACGGGGGGCCTACCTTGTGTGATCAAATTGGCACCGGACGGGCTAGCCGGAGCGGCTGCCGGGGCGGTTCGTCCGGTTACGCCCGGCGTACGGGCGCATCGCGACCGGCCGCGCCCCGTGGGGAAGCCGCCGGTTTCGGGGGCCTCGCGCCGCTCAGGAACGCGGTCAGCCGCCCTTTCGCGAGGCGCCGCAGTTCGTCCGCCGCCGTCACCCGCTCCTCCTCGGGATCGTTCGCCAGCCGGGACCGGATTCCCTCGAGGATGCGGTCGATCGCCTCGTCCGGGTGGACGTCGCCCAGATAGATGACGAACGCGTGCCCGAAGCGGGCCTCGTACGCGGCGTGTGCCGCGCTCAGCGCCGTGTGGGCCGCGAAGTACGTCCCGTAGGGCAGCTCGGGGAACGACTCGCCCGCGAGGGCCTCCGAGAGGTCGGCCGGGGGCAGGTCGTACGCCGCCTCGTCCGCGGCGGCCAGCAGGGCGTCCAGGTCGGGGTAGGGGCGGTGGTCGGCCATCCGGCGGGCCCAGCGCCGGCTGCGCATGCAGGTCAGCAGCAGGGCGCGGGCCTCGTCGCCGGCGGCGGCGTTGAAGGCGTCGAGGGGCCTGGGCAGGCAGGGGAGACGGTGGGCGGGCAGCGTGGGTCCTCGCGTCACAGGTGGTGTGGCAGGGGATGCCGTGAAGGATGTGTCGCCAGGTTATCGATAGTGATCACTGTGTGTACGTGCGATGCGTGAATTTCACCCGAACGGCAGAGTTTCGGAACGTTCGGATGACGGGTCGGCCGGGCGGTGGTCGTACGTTGGCAGGGTGAACCAGCACAGGCGCCGGGGCTCGGCACAGCAGGGGATACGGAAGCGGGCGGTGGTGGCCGCCGCGTTCGCCGGGACGGTGGCGCTCGGCACGGGCGTCGCCGTATGGGCCTCGGCCGACGGGGGCGGCGGACCGGCGCGGCAGTCGTCCGCCGAGGCGTCCCGCCACGTCTCCGGAGGGCCGGCCGCGCAGACCCCGAGCCCCAGTCCGAGCCGGTCCTACCCGCTGTCGCAGGCGCCGCGCACGATACCCGCGGTGCGGACCCACACCGCGGCCCGCGGCCCCGGCTGGAAGCCGCGCGGCGGCGAGCGGGTGGTGGTGGCCGACGCGGGACTGGCCGACGAGGGGCGGCTGGTCGCCAAGGAGCTGGGGCTGGCCTACGCGGGGCAGAAGAAGGACGTACGGGCCGGCGACGTGCGGCTCGCGCTCGGCGGCGGCGGGGACCGCGAGTCGTACACCATGACCGTCCGCGGTGGGCGGGTCGACATCAGCGGCCCCGGCGAGGCGGGGGTCTTCTACGGCACCCGCACGCTGAAGCAGGAGGTCCACGGAGGCGGTACGGCGCCGGAGGGGGTCGTCCGGGACGGCCCGGCCAAGCCGGTGCGCGGCTTCATGCTGGACATCGCGCGCAAGCCGTACAGCGAGTCATGGATCGAGGACCGCATACGCGAACTGGGGGACCTGAAGTTCAACGAGCTGGGGCTGCACTTCTCCGACGACCAGGCCTTCCGGATCGAGTCCAGCAGCCACCCGGAGATCGTCTCCCGGGACCACCTGACCAAGGCGCAGGTCAAGAGGATCGTCGACCTGGCGAACAGCCGGCACATCACCGTGGTGCCGGAGATCGACTCGCCCGGGCACCTGGGCGCCGTCATCGCCGCCCACCCCGACCTGCAGCTGCGCAACGCGAGCGGGGTCGCCACCAGGGGCGCCGTCGACATCTCCAAGGACGCCTCCGCCAAGCTCGTGGACGACCTGCTGAACGAGTACGCGGGGCTCTTCCCCGGCAGCCAGTGGCACCTGGGCGGCGACGAGTACCAGGCGCTGACCGTGAAGAACCCGCAGGCCTCGTACCCGCAGCTGGCCGCCACCGCCCGGCAGCGGTTCGGCGCCGGTGCCACCGTCGCCGACCTCACCACCGGCTGGCTCAACGACCGCGCCGCCACCGTCCGCGCCCACGGCAGGACCGTGCGGGCGTGGAACGACGGCTTCTTCCGGGGCACCTCCGTGCAGCCCGCCAAGGACCTGCGGGTCGCCTACTGGACCGGCAAGGAGATCGGCGCCCGGCAGCCGGCCGAGTACCTGGGCGCGGGCCGGAAGGTGCTCAACTACAACGACGAGTTCCTCTACTACGTGCTCGGCCAGCCGCAGACCTTCGTCTACCCGACGGGACAGCGCATCTACGAGCAGTGGAACCCGCGCGTGCTGCGCGGCACGACCGCCGTGCCGGCGCGCTACGACGGCCAGATCCCCGGCGGCTCGTTCGCGGTGTGGAGCGACTTCCCCAACGCCCAGACCGAGGCGCAGGTCGCCGCCGGCATCCGGATGCCGCTGCGGGCCACCGTGCAGAAGCTCTGGGACCCGGGGCGGCCCGCGCTCACCTGGGCCGAGTTCCGGAAGCTGGCGGACCGGCTGGGCTGAGCGGCCGCCGGGAGCGGAATGGACGTGCGACGGTCCGGGACCGTATGTTCCGGTGTTTCGCGTGTCCGGCCGGGGAGGCCGCACGCCTGCCGTCACCGTGAGTCCCGGGGGAACCTCAGCATGACTTCACCCATGCCCGCGCCCATGCCCGCACCGCCGCAACCCGCGCCCTCCGGTGCCTGGCTGCGTTCACCGGCCGGGCTCGGCCGCGCCACCGCCGTACTGCTCGGGCTGGTCGTCGCCACCGACCTGTTCGCCTGCTTCGCCGACTTCCTGGTGATGAGCGTCGCCGGTGACGCCGCCGACGGCGCCCTCGACGCCGACCTGGCTCACCGGGCCGACCGCGCCGACACGCTCTACGCCACGGCCGGTGTCGCCCAGGGGGCCGCGCTGGTGGCCACGGCCGTCGTCTACCTGTGCTGGCTGTGGCGGGTGCGGGTGAACGCCGAGGTGTTCGACGCCTCCCGCCACAGCATGAAGCGCGGCTGGGTGATCGGCGGCTGGTTCTGCCCCGTGGTGAACCTCTGGTTCCCGCGCCGGATCGTCCTGGACTGCTGGGAGGCCAGCGCTCCCTGGGGCGCGCGGGGCGGGCACGCGCCGGTCAACGCCTGGTGGTCGGTGTGGATCGGCAGCCTCCTCGTCGGCCGGGCCGCGTACACGCAGTACGACCATGCCGGCACGCCGGCCGAACTGCGCGACGCCTCGCGGCTCATGCTGTTCTCCGACGGCCTCGACATCGCGGCCGCCGTCCTCGCCGCCGTGGTCGTCGTGCACATGACCCGGCTGCAGAACCGCAAGGTCCTCTCGGGCGAGCTGCTGACTCCGGCTTTTGGCTGAAACGTTCCGGCTGTGACACTCCCGCGCCGTCGCACGCAGTAAGGGAGAGTGCGGGCTCCGTACCGGGCGGCGCCCTGGCGAGGGAGGCTTTCATGAGCCTGGTGGAACTGATCGAGCAGGCCGACGAGCGCGGGCTGGCCGCCGGCGGGCTGGCTTGTTTGGATCGGTGCCTGCCCCTGCTGGGCGGCGACGACGAACTGCTGCGCCCCCTCTGGGCGAACCTCGCCGACGGCTCCGGGTGGGACGCCGGCCTGGAGAAGGCCCGTGCCGCCCTCGGCTCCGCGCAGCCCGCCGAGGACGAGGCCGCACAGCTGGCCCGGCGCATGCTGGACGAGGCCCCGGCCGAGCGCACCGCCGACGCGCTGCGGCAGTGGGCCGACGCCTGCTCGCTCGCCTCCCTGCGCATCCACCGGCTGCTCGACCCCGCGGCCGACGGCACGGACGACGCGTCCGGCGTGGCGGCCGGCCGTACGGGGGGCGGCGCGGAGCAGTCCCCGCTCGTCGCCGCCGAGCTGCGCCGTCAGATCACCGTCCTGGAACTGCTCGCCGAACACGGCGCACAGGGCCTGCGCCGGGCCCTGGACGTCTCGGTCGAGGGCCGCCGGGTCCTGCGCGCGGTGGTCTCCCGCCGGGCCCGTGGCACCGGCGCACCGGGTGAGTGAGTTCGCCGTGTGAGCGTCGTGCGGTGGAGGTGCGCCGGTCCTGCGACAGTCGGTGAAACGTTTCGGATCCCGGTGACGGATGGCCCGCCCGGCCCGCTCTTCCTTATGTGACAGCCCAGTACGTGACAGCACACCAGGAGACCAGGCCGCACGCCGCGGCGAAGCCCGTGCGGTGGGCGGCGGACGCGGTCGCGACCATGCGCGAGGGCGCGCGGGTACGGCTCGACTACTCGGCGCGCAGCCTGTGGCGCGTCGACCGGATGATCGAGGAGATAAGCCGGGAGGGGCCGCCGTACGTGGCGGTGGAGCACGTGCTGCGCGGCCTCGGGGCCTACGCCGGCGAGGTCCTCGTCCGCGAGACCGGTGCCGAGTGGTGGGCGACCGGCGGCGAGCACTGGGTGCGCACCCCGGACGGCCGGCTGTGGGATCCCATCGACGAGGCCCGCCGCTGCTTCGGCGGCCAGGGCTCACTGCGCCTGCTGTGCCGGGACGCGACCGCCCGCGGCTGAGAGCGCCGACGCACGCGGCCGGGCCGCGAAATGGGATCGCGGCGGGCATGGGCGTTCCACTACGGTCCGGGCATGTTCCTCGTGACAGTGACCTACACGGCACCGCTGGACGAAGTGGACCGGTGGAGGCCGGCGCACGGCGACTGGCTGAACGACCTCATGTCGCGGCGGTTGCTCCTGGTGGCCGGGCGCCAGGTGCCCCTGGCCGGCGGCGTGTACCTCGTTCCGCCGATGCCCGCCGAGGAACTCGGCCGTCTGCTCGCCACCGACCCGTACCTCCGCAGCGGCGTCGCCGCGCACAGCGTCGTGGAGTTCACGCCCCTGCTGGTCGCGCCCGGTCTCGAGGACCTCAAGTCCCCGGGATGAACGGGTGCCGCCGGCTCCGGCACCGCTCGCCGGGCGTCACGGCCTGGCCCGCCGTGACGCCCCAGTAGCCGATGTGCGTCGGCCTAGTCCGCCGTGACGCCCCAGTAGCCGATGTGCGTCGGCTCGCCGTCCGTGTAGAGCACCGTGCACCTGCCCTGCGCGCGGTCCGGGAAGTCCAGCCGCTCGGAGTCCAGCGCTTCGTCCCAGTCGGCGTAGGTGGGGCGTCCGTCGGGCGCGAAGGCGCGGATCTCGGCCTCCGAAAGCGGACGCATGAAGGGGCCGTCGTCGGTGTCCGACGGGTCGGTCATCGCCGGGAAGTCCAGGACCGAGCCGGTGCCCCCGGTGAAGATGTACTCGTGCCAGGCCGGGTCCAGCCACAGCTCCTCCACCGTCCGGCCCGGGCCGAATCCGTGGTCGTCCTGTGCCAGTTCCGCCTCCTGGGCGCGGCGGAAGGCCGCCTCCAGGTCACGCTGGTAGGGGCCCGTCTGCGTCCAGCCATTGCCACCCATGCGGATGCCTTCCCTCCGTGCTCTCCGGTCGGTGCGGGGGCAGCCTAGGGGGCGGCACCGACAGTCGCGCCGGTGGTCGTCGGGCCGCCGGGACTGTGACATTTCCGTGCGGTCCGGCGCTGATGACCTTGGACGGCGTGGCCGTGGCGGGAGTGTGTCCCCCGCCGGGGACGCGCCGATCGTGGTGGCCACGAACCCGGCATGAACGAGGACTGTCTTGGGCCAGGGAGGGGAGTCCCGTCGCTTGCGGGCACGCGACGGGGAACTGGGCGCGGCCGTCGCGCGGGCCCAGGACGGTGACGAGACCGCCTTCGCGGTGGCCTACCGGATCGTGCAGCCGGGCCTGCTCGGCTACCTGCGGGGCCTGGTCGGCGAGGAGGCGGAGGACGTGGCCGCCGACGCCTGGCTGGAGATAGCCCGCGACCTCGGCAGGTTCCGGGGGGACGGCGCCGGCTTCCGCGGCTGGACCGCGACCATCGCCCGGCACCGGGCGCTGGACCTGCTGCGCAGACAGCGGATACGGCCGCGGTCGACCACGCTGGAACAGGACGTGCTCGATCTGCCGGGGCCGCACAGCACCCACGAGCAGGCGCTCGAGTCCCTCTCGACCGAGCGCGCCCTGGAACTGGTCCGCGCACTGCCGCGCGACCAGGCCGAGGCCGTCCTGCTGCGGGTGGTCGTCGGCCTCGACGGCCCCGCCGTCGCCCGGGTCCTCGGCAAGCGCCCCGGCGCGGTCCGCACGGCCGCGTACCGCGGGCTGAAGCGCCTCGCCCGCCAGCTGGGCGCCGCGGGCACGGCGGACGCCGGTGTGACGGATGACGGCCCCCGCACGCTGGGGGAGTCGGAATGAACGGCGACGGCCACCGGCCGTATACGTCCATGACAACGGTGGGCCGCGGCCCGCGACGGAGCCGAGGGGCCGGGCACGGCGGGCCAGGAACGGGAACGGACATGGGCGAACGGCACAGCGGCGACGGGCTGCCCGGGCGCCGGCACGCGCACCCTGGCGGCGTGCTCGAAGGACCGGAGGACGCCGACGGGGACGCCGGGTTCGAGGCCGCTGTCGCCGCCGTGCTCCGGCCCGGCGGTGTCGACCGCACGGCCGAGGAGCGCGCCGTGGCCGCCTTCCGCGCCGCCCGGGACTCCGGGGCGCTCCGCACGCGGACCCGGCGCCGGGACGACTGGCGGCCGGGGCGCCGGGCGGCACTGCCGCCCAGGATCACGCTCTCCGTCGTCCTCGCGAGCCTCACGCTGGGCGGCGTCGCCTTCGCGGCGGTCGGCTCCGACGGACCGCAGAAGCACGCCGACGGCGGTGAGCGGCGAGCGGCCCGCCCCGCGGTGAGCGCCCCGCGGCAGCCGGACACCGAGTCGGCCCCCACCACGCCCGGCGCCCGCCCGTCACGCCCCGGGCACCCGGCCACCGCCCGGGACACCCTGGCCCACTGCCGGGCCTACGAGCGGGTCGGGGGCCGGGGCACGGCGCTGGACGCCACGGCCTGGCAGCGGCTCGTCACGGCCGCGGGCGGCGAGGACGAGGTCGCCGCCTACTGCGCCGCGCGGACCACGCCCACGCACGGGCCGGGCACGGGCAGCACGGGCGGCGAAGGCAAGACGGGCGAGAGCGGCAACAACGGCAACAGCGGCAACAGCAACACAGGCAACGCGGGCAGCACCGGTAACGCTGGCAACACTGGTGAGGCGGGCAAGGCCGGCGGCAGCGGCAGGGCGGGCGGCGGGGCCGCCGGGAAGAAGTGACCTCCGGGTCCGGCGAGGCCCCCGGGAAGAAGTGACCTCCGGCGCCCGTGACCGGGCGTCAGGGCAACGGCCGGGGCCGCCACCCCCCACAGGAGAGGCCCCGGCCGTCGCGCTCACAGGCCGCGTGCGGGCCCGTACTCCCTACAGCGCCGTGAGTGCGTTTTCTGTCACACCCCGCCACGATCGGCCCTCACCCTGCGCACATCCCTACCCGGTCACGAGTTAGTTGCATCTTTCACAAACATGGACGTCGAGCTGTTTCACGCCGTAACGTGCCATTCGCGCCGGACCGAATGACAGGCGTAGAGGGAGTGCGGTGCTGGGGGACGACGCGGAGCTGACCGCCGCAGTACGTGCAGCACAGAACGGTGATGAGACCGCGTTCCGTACGGTGTACCGCGCGGTGCATCCCCGGCTGCTCGGGTACGTGCGCACGCTGGTCGGGGATCCGGACGCCGAGGACGTGACGTCCGAGGCCTGGCTGCAGATCGCCCGGGACCTCGACCGGTTCAGCGGCGACGCCGACCGGTTCCGCGGCTGGGCCGCCCGGATCGCCCGCAACCGCGCCCTGGACCACATACGCATGCGCGGCCGGCGCCCGGCCATAGGCGGCGACGAGACGGAGCTGACCGGCCGGGCCGCGGAGTCCGACACGGCCGGCGAGGCGATCGAGTCCCTGGCCACCGGCAGCACCCTCTCCCTCATCGCCCGGCTCCCGCAGGACCAGGCCGAGGCGGTCGTCCTGCGCGTGGTGGTGGGCCTGGACGCCAAGACCGCCGCCGAGACGCTCGGCAAACGCGCGGGTGCCGTACGCACCGCCGCCCACCGGGGCCTGAAACGGCTCGCGGAGCTGCTCGGCGCCGATCCGGAATCGACGACCGGGCTCGACGCGCTGCCGCCCCAGCGAGAACCGCGCCGCCGCGCGGTGACGTCCGCAACTGTGACGCATACGCGTGCGCGGACGCAGAAGGACATGTGATGGCCGACGAGCAGTACAAGTGGCTGAATCGTGAGACGGCGGAACGCCTGTTGCGCGGGGAGCCGTTGGAAGCCGTCGACGCCGACGCCCGTGACCAGGCGGAACGCCTGTCGCAGACGCTCGGCGAGCTGTCTTCGCAGGCGGCCCCCGGCGCCGGCGAACTCCCCGGCGAGCAGGCCGCTCTGGCCGCGTTCCGCAAGGCCCGCGAGGCCGCCGGGGCCGAGCCCGCCACCGCCGCCCTCGCCGGCGGCACCGCGGGCCGGCGCTCCGCCGCGCCCGCCCGCCACGCCGACGCCGGTCTGGTGCGCATCGGCGCCGCCGCCCGTAGCGGAATCGCCGTCCGCCCCCGCTGGGCCCGGCCGGTGCGGTTCGCCCTCGCGGCCGCCGTGGCCGCGGGCACGCTCGGCGGGGTCGCCGTGGCGGCGGGCAGCGGGATGCTGCCCACCCCGTTCCGGAACGACCGCCCCGGCCCCACCGTTTCCGTCACCGAGGGATCCTCCAGACGGCCGGTGGCCTCCGCGTCCCCGCGGGCGACGCCCGGCACCGGCACGCCGGGCGGTGGCACGGACCCGGCTCCCGGCAGCGCCTCCGCGGGGGCCCTCGCACCGGGCGACGACGACACGGACACGAGCGCCACCACCGGCTCCCACGCCCCCTCGGCGACCCCCGGCGGCGGCTGGAACGACGTCGCCGCGGCGTGCCGCGTCATCCGGGACGGCAGGGAACTGGACGCCGGCCGCAGGCGCGCGCTGGAGCACCTGGCGGGCGGCCCGTCGCGCGTCGGCAAGTACTGCAAGGTCTTCCTGACCGTCGGAAGCACCGTCTCCGGCGCCACGAACGGCGGTACCGGCGAGGGGGACACCGGCGGCACCGGGAACGACGCCGGGGGCAAGGGCAAGGGGAACGGCAAGGGCGGCGAGAAGGGCAACGGCCAGGGCGACGACGACGGCAACCCCGGCAGGCACCACGGCGGCGGCAGGGACCGGGACCCCGGCAGGGACCGGGACCCCGGCAAGGACCGGGGCGCCGGCAAGGACCGGCACCGCAGGGGCGCCGCACCCGCGTCCTCACCCTCGGCCTACGCCCCGACGCCCGCCGGCCGTCCGGGCCACCCCCGGCCGGTCCCGTCGGTGAGCCCGAGGTACACCGCCCTCTGAACTGCACAGACCGCTGTGACCTGCGCTTTTGTAAGGCGCGAAGATTTTTCCGCGGCAGGTGTGACGTTTCCGGAGCCCGCGACGCAGTAATAAGTGAGCCGACTGGTCATCGGCTGTCGCACTGAGCCGGGGTTCCCCCCGTACCCACGGCTCGTGCACCTGGCGCGGGCGGGACACGTTCCCCCGGTCCCGCCCGCGCCCCGCAGCACTTCCGCCTCACCGGTACACGACGACCTTGTCGCCGATCCGCGCCTGGGCGAACAGCGCGGCGATCGCCGCCTCGTCCCGGACGTTCACACACCCGTGCGAGCCCCCGGCGTAACCGCGCGCCGCGAAGTCGTACGAGAAGTGCACCGCCTGGCCGCCACTGAAGAACATCGCGTACGGCATCGGCGAGTCGTAGAGGGTCGACACATGGTGCCGTGACTTCCAGTAGATGTGGAACACACCTTCGCGGGTGGGGGAGTACTGCGTGCCGAAGCGCACGGCCACGGTCGACAGCGTCCGTCCGCCGACCATCCAGCGCAGCGTCCGGCTCGTCTTGCTGATGCACAGCACCCGCCCGGTCAGACAGCGCGGATCGGGGGCGGCGGCCGGCTGACCGCCCATCAGGTACAGCTCCCACTTGCCCGGCGGACGTGTCATCGCCAGCAGCCGCCGCCAGGTCACGGCGTCCGTCTCACCGGTCGGCGGCAGCCCGCGCTTCCCCTGGAAGCCCTTGACGGCCCGCTCGGTCAGATCGTCGTACGAGCCCGTCGGCCCGTCGAACAGCCACTCCACCTGGCGCAGCCGCGCCTGGAGTTCCCGCACGCCCGGCCCGCTGTCGCCGCGCGACCACAGGATGCCCGACGCCGGCGTCGCGGGCGTGCCCGGCGCCGTCCGGCCGGGCTGGGTGCTGCGGCCCGACGGCAGCTGGACGTGCACCGGCAGTCCGCGCTTGCCGTCGGCGTCCGTGGGCTGCACGGTGCAGCCGCAGAGGGCCGCGAGAGCGGCGGCCGAGGCGAGTGCGGCTGCGGGTCTCCCCGGGATCCTCATGCGGAGGATGCTTCCCCGCGTGACCGCCGTCGAACTCCGGGGCATGGTGAGGGGGGAGCGAAACGCACGGGAACGTACTGCGGAGGCATCCATGGCGCGTCAGTCGGAGTCGGGCCTGCCGATCGAGCCGGTCTACGGGCCGGACGACCTGACCGGCTGGGACCCGGCCGGGAAGCTGGGCGGACCGGGGGCGTACCCGTACACCCGCGGGGTGTACCCGACCATGTACACGGGCCGCCCCTGGACCATGCGCCAGTACGCCGGGTTCGGCACGGCGGCCGAGTCCAACGCCCGCTACCGCCGGCTGATCGCCCACGGCACCACGGGTCTGTCCGTCGCCTTCGACCTGCCCACCCAGATGGGCCACGACTCCGACGCGCCCCTCGCGCACGGCGAGGTCGGCAAGGTCGGCGTGGCGATCGACTCCATCGAGGACATGCGGGTGCTGTTCGACGGCATCCCGCTGGACAAGGTCTCGACGTCGATGACGATCAACGCGCCCGCCGCCCTGCTCCTGCTGCTGTACCAGCTGGTGGCGGAGGAGCAGGGGGTGCCCGCGGACCGCCTGACCGGCACGATCCAGAACGACGTCCTCAAGGAGTACATCGCCCGGGGTACCTACATCTTCCCGCCGAAGCCCTCCCTGCGGCTGACCGCCGACATCTTCGAGTACTGCACCGCCGAGATCCCGAAGTGGAACACGATCTCGATCTCCGGCTACCACATGGCGGAAGCGGGCGCCTCCCCCGCCCAGGAGATCGCCTTCACGCTCGCCGACGGCGTCGAGTACGTCCGCACGGCGCTGGCGGCGGGCATGGACGTGGACGACTTCGCCCCGCGGCTGTCGTTCTTCTTCGTGGCCCGCACGACGCTGCTGGAGGAGGTCGCCAAGTTCCGGGCGGCCCGCCGCATCTGGGCGCGCGTGATGAGGGAGGACTTCGGGGCGCGCGACCCCAGGTCCTGGATGCTGCGCTTCCACACCCAGACGGCGGGCGTCCAACTGACCGCGCAGCAGCCGGAGGTCAACCTCGTCCGGGTCGCCGTGCAGGCCCTGGGCGCGGTGTTCGGCGGCACCCAGTCCCTGCACACCAACTCCTTCGACGAGGCGATCGCGCTGCCCACGGACAAGAGCGCGCGGCTGGCACTGCGGACACAGCAGGTCCTCGCCCACGAGACGGACGTGACGGCGACGGTGGACCCCTTCGCCGGCAGCTACGCGGTCGAGCGGATGACGGACGACGTCGAGGAGGCCGCGCTGGACCTGATGCGCAGGGTCGAGGACATGGGCGGGGCGGAGGCCGCCATCGAGCGGGGCTTCCAGAAGGCCGAGATCGAGCGGAACGCGTACCGCATCGCCCAGGAGACGGACTCCGGCGACCGGGTGGTCGTGGGCGTCAACCGCTTCCGGCTGGACGAGGAGGAACCGTACGAGCCGCTCCGCGTGGACCCGGCGATCGAGGCCCGGCAGGCGCGGCGGCTGGCCGAACTCCGGGCCGGACGCGACCGGGCCGCGGTGGACACGGCCCTGGACGCACTGCGGAAGGCGGCGCAGGGCACGGACAACGTCCTTCCCCCCATGAAGGAGGCCCTGCGGGCCCGGGCGACGGTGGGCGAGGTCTGCGACGCCCTCCGGGACGTGTGGGGGAGGTACGTGCCGTCGGACGCGTTCTGAGCGGGACCGTCCCGTCCTCCGAAATCCCCGGCCGCGGTGTCGTACCCCCGTGCGACACTCCTTGCCATGTTCGGCGTCATCGATCTCCCCACCTACCTGGCGGGACTCGTCCTCATCGTCCTGCTGCCCGGTCCCAACTCCCTCTACGTCCTCTCCGTGGCCGCACGCCGAGGTGTGCGCGCCGGGTACACCGCCGCCGCCGGGGTGTGGTGCGGGGACACCGTGCTGATGACGCTGTCCGCCGCCGGGGTGGCCTCGCTGCTCCAGGCCAACGCCCTGCTGTTCGGGATCGTGAAGTACGCCGGGGCCGGATACCTGACCTGGCTCGCGATCGGCATGATGCGGGCCGCGTGGGGGATGTGGCGCACCCGGCGGGACAGGACCGCCGAGGCCGTCGAGCCCGCCCGCGCGACCGACGAGCGCCCCTTCCGCCGGGCCTTCGTGGTCAGCCTGTTCAACCCCAAGGCGATCCTGTTCTTCGTCGCCTTCTTCGTGCAGTTCGTGTCAGAGTCCAACCCAGTCGTGGGGTTCGTGACTCTAGGCGTACTCGCCCAGTTGGCAAGCGTGTTGTACCTGTCTGCGCTCATCTTCGGCGGGTCTCGTCTAGCTGCTGCGTTCCGTCGGCGGAGGACGCTCAGCGCAGGGGCCACCTCGGCCGCCGGGGCGCTCTTCCTGGGGTTCGCCGTCAAGCTGTCTCTGGCAAGCGTGTAGGGGGCTGGCGTGTCTCACCTTGACGATGCTGCGGCCCTGTTCGCCCGCATGAGCCTCCAGGAGCAGCGCGAGGCGCTAGGAGCCCTCGGCCTGCCTGAGAGGTTGCCGAAGGAGTCTCAGGAGCCCTCCAAGGCCACCCCGTTCTCTGCCCTCGTCAGCACGCCCAGTAGGCGGAAGCGGCAGCCACTCACCGTGAGGGCCGTGCGTAGCCCCGAGGCGTCCTGACCCTCGGTATACCCGGCCACGCGAATATTGGCGTTGCCGCGTGGCCGATCCTGCGGCCCCTGCCGTCGCCGTACGGGCCGAATGCGGCGAGTGCGGGCGCCCTCTGCCCCTCGGCCAGTCTCAGGGCATCTGCGGCCAGTGTGCGGACGTAGAGCGGTCCGCCGATGGCGAGCGGCCCTCGGTCGGCGTGGCCACTGAAGCGGCTTCCCTGATCGAGCAGATTCGCCAGCGTTGATCCGCCGGAACCGTCCGGGGTTCCCGTCGCCGCTTCGCCACCGTCCAGGCGTAAGCGCGTCCCACAACGAACGTGTTTCCTTAGGAGACTTATGTCTCGCACCCTGTCCGTCCGTAAGACGCCGGCCATAGACGCCGCCCTGTCCCACATCATGCGTGTGACGGACGCTGAGACGACGACGGAAGCCGTCGCCCGTGCTATCGACCTGTATGAGGACTGGCTGAAGCTTCAGCCCGGCACGACCGTTGTGGCGACTGGTCACACGCGACGTAAGACGCCGTAACGCCGCTCGACGAAGCGTTTACACGCCCTGCCTCACACGGGCAAGACGAACCCCCCGGCACCCTTGGGTGCCCGGGGGCATCCGTCGTCTCTACGGGCCTTCTACGGGTTCCGCGGTGGCCCCTCGGGGCGGTTCTAGATCCTCGATCTCGGCTAGCCACTCAAGGCCCCGCTCTTCGCCCTCGAGGCGGAGCCACACGCACACTCGACTGGGGTGAACCTCGGCCTGGCCGTCGCTCGGGATCACACGGCCATGGCGGCCCGTGTAGTCCTCACCATCGGACTCAACAAGCTGAGGGATGCTCAGAGCGTCCGTATCGAAGGAGAGAACGTTTCCGGCAGGGAGAGCACGAAAGAACGTGCTTTGAGCCTTCAGCGCGTCGATGTACTGAGCGGAAACGTTGCTCGGCACCGTGTAGCCGCCAGCACCGGGGGTGCCCTCAGCGATCAGCGTCCGGTACTCGTTCATGGACGGTATGAGTCCGCGCCAACCGTCCGAGTCGTCCAGGACGGATGAGCAGTCAGGAAGCCCGGAGCACCGGAACGCTTGAGCAGGGACCGAACCTCGGCCTCACGCTCGCCACGCTCAACAGCGTCTCGGGCCTCGGCCTCCAGCCGCATAACGTCACGGTCGATATTCTCGTCACGCTCTCGCTTCTCGGCCGCAGTCATCCTGCTATCGGCTTCAACGGTGCGAAGGTCGGCGATGAGCTGCGCTCGCTCTTCGAGCGCAGCCTTAGCCTGCTTCTCGTAGGTCTCAACAGTGGTCATTTTTCCTTCTTTGGGTCCGGGCCGGGTAGCGGCCATGCGAAAACCGCCGGACACCCGAATGGGTGAGGGCGGCCTAGATCAGGGCGGAACGAATACCGGTCTTAGAACGGCGAATTACGGGACCTGCGGCGAGTCTCGGCTTGTTCCACGTAGCGCACTCTGGGAACCGAAGTTCTTTCCTTCACTAGCTATAGACCCGTTATGCGACTTGAAACCACACACCTAACCCAGTACTAGTCAACCCCGACGACCCAACGCGTCGTGACACCCGGTCATCCATAAGGATGCGCAGGGGTACGTGAGGACACGGCCCCATTCCCACCAATCCGAGCTAACCCCCGCGCGTTCAAGCGAAGGGAAGGGCGCGGGTGCCCGGAACGGGCCCCGGAAAGTTTCGAAGTCCCCCTCTCCAAGGGGGCGTCGTCGAGGCATGGCGTGCTGTGGTCAGTGGTCCAGAACGTAGGGGTCAGCGGGCTAGTCAGCCTTGGTGGTCCGAGGTTGGCCAACTGGCCCCGTACCCAGCGCCGTAGCCCTAGGCTTGGTGCCACAGGTGGGACACATGTCGGGGGCTGAGAGTGATCAAGAACGACGCCAAGGCGGCCTTCATGGCCGCATCCCTTCTCGAATCAGCAACCTTTTGGACCGTCTTTGTTGGTGCTGTAACAACTCTGGTTGGCGCCGTGGTGGGGGCGTGGCTAAGTCACAGATACTCAAACCCCAAACAGCAGCTGGAGTTTCAGTGGCGAAAGAACACGGCACTTCTCGAAGCGGCGTCTGGCGCTAGCGCCCTCGCCGTCTCCCACAGCGGTAGCGCGCTCACGGAGCCCCGCATCATCGACTTCTTCATTCGAAATGCGGGCAAAAAAGATATCACCGCTGATTCGTTTCACGGAGGCGCGTCGATTGAAGTAAAGCTTGACTCGAAGATCATTGAGGTCAAAGGTGTCGACAATGCACCTGACACTAGCGCCGCACCCAGTTGGTCGATTTCGCCGAGCCAAGACCGGTTGCTGATTGCACCGAGCCTCCTGGTAGGAAGACAAGAAGTGTCTTTCTCGGTGATTGTTGACGGACCCGGGGATGAGTCCAAATTTCGCTTCATCGCGCCCCTTTCTGGGGTTTCCCCCAGAAACGTACCCACCACAGATCCAAACAGGAAGGGCGTTCGGCTTCCCGCTGCTGCAGTTTTCGTTCTGGCGGTTTCCATGATGTCCACTCTCATTGTTTTTGGGAACACGATGACCGACAACGCGAAGCAGCGTGAACAAAACGACGAGCTGCAAAGATCCGGGCATACTCTAGGTCTCTGCATGGTTCGTGCTCAGCAGAAGCATGAAAATACGCTACCTACTTCGTGCTTTGCAGCGGCAGACAGCTTCGGCATCTGGTCGTTGAAGCGGTAGAGCGCTACACCTCGATCAACTAAATTCAGCCACTTCGACTCCCGCGAGGGAGTCGTCGCTATGCCCTTGGCTACAGAGACTCCGAGTATCGAAGGAGTCTTGTTCTTCAGCTCTCAGCCATGCTCCGCAGCTTCGAGCTACCGGCCTAGGCCAGAGACAGGCTCCGCCAGGCTGCCTGTCTATCTCTTACATTCTTCGGCCAAGGCAGGTGTACTCGAAGAGGTACACCCCACGGCCAGGAATTCGGGTCACCACCGCCGAGGAACCAAGTCTTCTGGTCCAAGGTTAGTTCAATTGGCCCCGTAAGGGCCGTAGAAGACCGTTCTGCCGGCCTCTGGTCCGACTGGTCGGCAGGAAAGGTAGCGGCTCTCTGAGAGCCCTTCTGAAGCTTGCGCGAGCGGCCTTCCCGCCCGGCCTTGACGGCCGCAACCACTTCGACCGGCGCAGTGAGGCAGTAGACGACGGTATCGGCGCCGGAACGGGCGCCAGTGTCGGCGAGGTAGCCGCACTCGACGAGCTTCCTGCGGTGCGGGTGCACCTTCGTCGCGTTGGATAGCCCGACGATCTCGGCAATGGTCGCCGTGGACGGGAACACGTCCGTCCCGTCCGTGTAGTCACCGAACATCTAGAAGGCCATTCCCACGGCGAAGGTGTTCTGTCGGATGCGCGGGTCGTGGGCTATGCATCGGCGCCAAAGGTCGTGATCTATGCGGGTGCTCACCTTGGGGGGTGCCTCCGAGTCGTGAGGGCGTGTGGCGCGGGTGCGCGGCTCAGATTTACCGCACTATCCCTGGCTGATTCAAGTAGAGGCGTTTAAACGGTTCCCTTTGATTTCGCCAGGGGGTAGCACCGCAAACTTTCTTCGCTACCAGCGCCCGGCACACGGCCTCGGCGCCGCTGACCGCAACGACGGGGGGAATATGCGTGTTGTAACCCTGATCCAGGATCAGGACGGTAACTGGAGAGTCGTTGCTGATGTGATCTACCCTTCCTAGAGTTGACATGAATAATGCCCCCTCCGTCCAGAGGGGGCATTTTTTTCACGGGGTGCGCCGGTGTGGTCAACTCCAGTTGTTGTCCATCCTGATCAGTCGCTGCTCGACATCGTGCGGAATGATCAACCGCCCCAACAGTTCCCCATCGTCCTGTTTCCCAAGTTCGAAAGTTATTCCGGCGCTCAGTAGATCCTTCTCCATGGCCTCTACGCCACCGGCCTTCCAATGTTGGCTGTAGGTCATGCCGGTGCCTTCGTAGATCCACCTATCTTTCGTGGACTCCGGGTCGATCTTCGTCAATTCGATCATGAGAGCGTCTAGCGTGGTCTCTGCCTTCTCGCGAATGAATCCGGCCTTATCGAACCTTCCGCCAGGCTCCAGCCCAGACATGTAGTAGGCGATGGAATCTTCCAGTCGCTTCCGCTCGCGCCTGTTCTCGTCGCCTCGGGCGTACTCTCGCCGGATCACCTCGAAATCACCCAGGGCCTGAAAGACGGCCTGCGCCAGAGCTGAGTACACATGCTCAGGATCGGGTGTTACGAATCCGGGCTTCCGGCACTCGGGGCACCGCAAATATCGGTACTCTTTCACTTCTCCAGTAGAAAGCGTTTTGTAGTTGTTCGTTTCGTTAACGTTTCTTCCGCATTCGTGTTTCATGACGCCGAGAAACCTGGTGGGGCGGCGGTTCTTCTCATGATGACGCTTGTTCTTCGAGCGGGTGGCAAGTGCTGCTTGTACGCCCTCGAATTCTTCATCAGTCAGGATCGGTTCATCCGTGACCCTGATTTCCAGGCCCTTCCTGTCTAGGACCGGCGTAGACTTGTAGGTAGTCGCTTTCGTGCCTCCTTCGGTGCGAACCCCCTTAACGGCAGGATTCCTAAGAGTTCTGAGAATCTGCTGGTTGTTCCATTTCCCGTTGCTGTAGGTCGGAACCTTGGCTCTATCTAGGACCTTGGCAATTCGGTTTGCCGGAACCCCTCGCATTGCGGCTTGGTACATGTAGCGCACTGCCCGTGCCTGCCTGGGATCTTGTACTAGGCGGATTTTCCCGCCCACCTTGGCAGTCTTGTAGCCATAGGATGGCTTACCAATACGCCATTGGTCCTGCTGCTTAGTGTATTCCCAGTGGGATGAAACGCGGGTCTTAGTGTTGGCGGCTTCAATCTCTGCGACTGCCGCAACGAACGTCACCATGGCCTGAGCCACGGGAGATGACAAGTCCAGCGTGTCATTCAGGGAGATTAGGTTCTTTCCGAACTTCTCGCACCACTTGATGACTTCGTGCAGGTCAGAAATGCGCCTGATGAACCGGTCCAACTTCCAGAACAGGATGAGGTCAAACTCTGGTATGCGATTGTTGAGCCAGTCCCCGAGTTCCTTCCGTTCCCAGGGCGCCTTCTTGGTCGCAGACACTCCGAGGTCCCTGGCCACGCCGACAACCCTGACGCCCTCTCGGATGGCATGGCGGCGAAGGTCAAGTTCCTGTCGCGCTGGGCTGGTGGTGTCCTCCGTGAGGATCGACAGTCGCACCGACAGGAGTCCACGGGGCGCGGCCTCCGGAAGCGCCTCGTTCCTGGCCTGAAGTTCGGCCAGCTCTGCCAGTTCCTCGGCGGTCCACTCGGGAGCAGCCTTCGTAGCGATCACGGGCGCGAGCGTACAGGCAGTTGGATTTTGGCGCCTTCTTCATGCAGTTCGTCGACCCGGGCTACGCCTACCCGGCCCTGTCCTTCGTGGTCCTCGGCGCGTTCGCCCAGCTCGCCAGCGTGCTCTACCTCAGCGCCCTGATATTCGGCGGCACCCGCCTCGCCGCCGCCTTCCGCCGCCGCAAGCGGCTGTCGGCGACGGCCACCTCGGCGGCGGGCGCACTGTTCCTGGGGTTCGCGGTGAAGCTGTCGCTGGCCAGCGCGTAACCCGGTGCGCAGCCGGACGACTCCCGCAGGGGTGACGGGCCTGTGGCGAACGGCGGGGGCAGGTCCGTGACGAGTGGGCCCGTGGCGAGTGGGCCCGCGACGAGTGGGCCCGTGGACGACGGGGATTGAGACGGGCGATCAGCGGCGTACGCCCCGGCGCAGGCTGCGGGCCTTGCGGGCCACCCGGCGGACAGTCGCGTTGCGCGGAATGAACGCCAGCTGAACCGGCACCCCGCCGGGAAGCGCGAGCGCGGTCAGACGCCTGCGCTTGAAGTAGCGCAGGACCCGGTCGTCCAGGTTCCTCGCCAGATAGCTTTCGGCCTGCGCGCGCAGCCCCGGCAGGATCTTCGGCTGCATCGCGAAGCCCAGCGCGGACAACAGCGCGCCCAGCGCCTCCACGTCCATGCCCCGGCGCTGCCCGGTGACCGCGGCGCGGTCACCCAGATCGGGCAGCAGGGCGTCGACGATGGTGACCGGGACGCGGTTGCTGTTCTCGAACGGCGTCAACCGCTCCAGCAGCAGATCGGTGCCGACCCGGGCGACCGGCAGACCGTACAGCGCCGTGGCCGTGAGCAGCGCGGTGGAGAAGCAGCCCACGACCAGCGCGGGACGCATCCGCTGGTACAGCACCTCCGCCAGCACTGGTGTGTCCAGCACGGTCAGCTCGACCTCCAGCGCCTCCGCCTCCCTCTCCAGCGACTGGGCGAAGTGGGCCGGCGCGGACGGGTGCGGTTTGAACACCACGGTGCGGTGACCGAGATCTGCCGCCCCCCTGAGCATCCGCACATGCAGCTCCTCCTCCTGCTCGACGGAGAGGATGCCGAGGGCGGAGAGGTACTGGCCGAGCAGCAGCGCGGGCTCCTCCAGCGCCGGCAGCTCGTCGCCGACCGCGGCGAGTTCCGCGAGTGCCTTGGTGAAGGCGGGCGTCGGGACGATCTCGCCGGGTACGGAGAACTCGGTGAGCAGCAGCGGCTTCAGACCCGGCAGCAGGTCCAGGTGAAGCACCCGGTCCACCCGGGTGCCGACCAAGGGGTCGATCTTGTTGCGGGTGGGGCCGTAGCTCATCAGGCCGTCGGCGTACACGGTGACCGGAGCGCCGGTGAAGATCTGCGCGAGACTGAGCGACGGATTGACCTGGATGGACTCCACGGCCAGCTCAACGTCGTCATCGCCCAGTCGCCACTCGTGGCGCAGATACCGTTCCCACAGCGGCAGATCGTCCCTGCGGGGGGCCCAGCCGCCCGGGTGGAACGGGAAGATCGCCGCGTTGTACGACACCACGTCGTCGAACCGGTCACGCAGCCGCTCGAAGCCGGGCATCGCGTCCAGGCCCGGCGACGTCTCCGGGGTGACCGAGTTGTTGCAGACGAGCAGGATCCGCCGGTCGGCCGGACGGAAACAACCGGAGTCCAGGGCGGCGGCGAGCGTGGCCGTGCCGTACAGCGTCGACGCCTGGAAGATCTGGGTGGTCACGCGGCGGCCCCCGTGGCGGTCGTACGGCGGCGCAGCCGGCGCAGCCGGGTCGCCCGCTGGACGTCCATGGAGTCCAGCGCCTCGTTCAGCACGTCCTGCGGCATGCGCCGCAGGGCGGCGGCACTCAGGGACCTCAATTGCCTTGCCACAGCCGGCTCGAACCTTTCGATGGAACCCAGATGATGGGAAATGATCGCGCAATAGGTACGGACCGCCTTCGGCAACAGCAGGGCTGCCTCGTGATCCCGGGCGGTTTCCGCGATGACCTGGTCGAATGCGCGAATGAAATCGAGCTGCCGCACATCGCCGATCTGGGTGAGTGACGAGGCCACCCCGCGCCGGTAGAAAACTCCGAGCAGGCTGACCACGGCGAAGGATTCCGCCTCGCGGTGCAGCTTCCAGATCCAGGGACGGTCCTCGGCGGTGCGGAGCCCGTCGGTGAAGTGCAGCAGCCCCTTTTCGACCAGCCGGCGGTGGTAGACGCCCGCCCAGGCGAAGGCGTAGTCCACGGAGGTCGAGCGGTCCGCGGGAAGTATCGCCTCACGCGGGTTCAGCACCGTGTCCCGCCGGCCGACGGGCACCCGGTGCACGCTGCGGGCGCGCGCCGTGCACTGCACATGGTCGGTGCGCAGGAAGTCGCAGTCCAGACCCTCCATGGCCGCGACCAGCCGCCCGTAGTAGCCCGGGGCGGTCCAGTCGTCGCCGTCCAGGAACGTGAGGTACCGGCCGCGCGCCCGGTCGATACCGGTGTTGCGCGCGGTCGCCAGTCCTCCGTTCTGTTCGTGCCGGACGAGGACCGCGCCCGGCAGCTCGCGCTCCGCGCGCGCGAGAATGTCTGCCGTTCCGTCGCGGGAACAGTCGTCGACGAGAATGAATTCGAAGTCCTCACGCGCGTTCGCCTGCAGGCTCCTGAGCGTGTCGGGCGCGTATTGCCGGACGTTGTAGAACGGCACGATGACGGAGAGCTTGACCACGTCACGGACGTTAGGGCGAAGCCCGTCATTAGTCTTGACGCCTTGCTTGATGCCGGGTGAACGGCACGTGGCGAAGCTGTGAACCAGGCCTTTTTCGCTTGCGATCGCGACCCGATTCGCCATCCGGCGGTGTGCTGTTAACCGTTTGTTGCATTCCGGTTGGGCGGAACCTAGGAATCGCTTCCTAGCGTCTTCGGCGTGCCAGCAAGTGCAACGAAGTCCCTGCGGATCGCCGTCCTCGCGGACTCCGACACCCGGTGGAAGTGGGGCGCGCTCACCGCGCGCCGCCTCGCCCCCGCGGCTGCCGGAGTACGGCTCGACGGCTACCTCCTGCGGGGACGCGCCACCCCGACACCCCGCCAGCTCCAGGAAGTCGGCGTCCCGGCGGACTCCCTGCGCGAGGTCACCGGCGTCGAGTTCCTGCGCGAGATGAGCACGACGTCGTACGACGTCCTCGTCCTCGCCCTGGTCGGCGGCGGGGTCCAGGCGATGCTGCACGGGCTGCGCAACGCCTGGGCCTCGGGCAGGCGGCCCGTCGTCGTCACCGGCTACGTCGGCGTCGTCTACGAGAAGCTCGCCGACGGGCTGCTGCTGCGGCACGGCGCGGACCTCGTCCTCGCCAACTCCCGGCACGACGCGGACCGGTTCCGGGCCGTGTACGAGGGGGTGGGCGCCGACGCCTCCGCGGTGACCGAGGTCGCCCTGCCCTTCCTGGGCGGGGAGGCGTACACCGGCGAACACGACCCCTACACCGTGGTGTTCGCCGCCCAGCCGTCCGTCCCGGACAGCCGCAGGGACCGCGCGTACCTGCTCGACCGGCTGATCGGGCACGCCCGCCGGCACCCCGGGCGCGAGGTGCTGCTCAAGCTGCGCTCCAAGCCCGGCGAGCACACCACGCACATCGAGGAACTGCCGTACCAGAAGCTGGTCCAGGGCATGGACGCGCCGCCCAACTTCCGCCTCGTGTACGGGCACATGGGCGAGGTGCTCGACCGCACCGACCTGCTGGTCACGGTCAGCTCCACGGCCGCCCTGGAGGCCCTGCACCGGCGGGTCCCGACGGTCGTCCTGACCGACCTCGGTGTGCGCGAGGCGCTCGGCAACCACCATTTCACCGGCTCCGGGTGCCTCGCCTCCTGGGACCAGCTGGACGCCGGGCACCGCCCGGTGCCGGACGAGGAGTGGGTGGCCCGGCAGGGCGTCGCCGCCGACGGGTCGTACGCCACCGCGTTCGACACCGCCCGCGACCGCATCGCCGTGCTGCTGGACCGCCCCGGCGGCCTGCCTCCCCTCGACCCCTACTACACCCCCCGGACAGCGCCCGGCTACCTGCCCGGCATCCTCGCCCGCCACCACCTCGGCCCGGACGGCGCCCCGCTGCCCGGCGCGCCCGCCGCCGACAAGGCGCCCGGCCCCGTCCGCCAGATCGTGCGCCGCGCCGCGCGCGGCGCCTACCGGCACGGCGTGCAGCGGGTCGCCCCGGTGATCCGGCGGATGGGCGAGCTGTGAACCAGAGCCAGGTGGACGGGCGAGCCGTGAACGAGACGAAGGCGGACGGGCGAGCCGTGAACCGACCCCAAGGAGTGGAACCCATGTCCGACCCGGAAGCCGGCCACGGTGCTTCGGTGCGCCGGGTGCTGGCGGTGATCCCCGCCCGCGGCGGCTCCAAGGGCGTACCCGCGAAGAACCTCGCACCCGTGGGCGGCGTCCCGCTGGTGGCGCGCGCGGTACGCGAGTGCCGGGCGTCCCGGCTGGTGACCGACGTCGTCGTCTCCACCGACGACCAGGCCATCGCGGCCGCCGCGCGGGAGGCCGGGGCCGAGGTCGTGCTGCGGCCGGCCGCCATCGCCGGTGACACGGCGACCTCGGAGGCCGCGGTCCTGCACGCCATGGACGCCCACGAGGCCCTGCACGGCACCGCTGTCGACGTGGTGCTGCTGGTGCAGTGCACCAGCCCGTTCATCCTCCGCGAGGACATAGACGGGGTCACGGCAGCGGTGATCGAGCACGGCGCGGACAGCGCGCTGACGGTCGCCCCCTTCCACGGCTTCCTCTGGCGGGACGGGAGCGACGACCTCGCGCCGTCCGCCGGCGGCTACGGCGTCAACCACGACAAGTCCTTCCGCCCCCGCCGCCAGGACCGCCCCCAGGACCTGCTGGAGACCGGTGCCGCCTACGCGATGGACGCGGCCGGCTTCCGTGAGCACCGGCACCGCTTCTTCGGCCGCACCGAGCCGGTCCGCACCGACCCGGCCCGTGTGCTGGAGATCGACGATCCGCACGACCTGGCCCGTGCCCGGGCCCTCGCTCCGCTCTTCGACGCGGACCGCCCCGGCGCCCTCCCGGCCTACGACGACGTCGACGCCGTAGTCCTCGACTTCGACGGCACCCAGACCGACGACCGGGTGCTGATCGACTCCGACGGACGGGAGTTCGTCTCAGTGCACCGCGGCGACGGACTCGGCATCGCGGCCCTCCGCAGGAGCGGCCTGCGGATGCTGATCCTGTCCACGGAACAGAACCCGGTGGTCGCCGCCCGCGCTCGCAAGCTCAGGCTCCCGGTGCTGCACGGCGTCGACCGCAAGGACCTCGCCCTCAAGCAGTGGTGCGAGGAGCAGGGCATCGCGCCGGAGCGCGTGCTCTACGTCGGCAACGACGTCAACGACCTCCCGTGCTTCGCCCTCGTCGGCTGGCCCGTGGCGGTCGCGAGCGCCCACGACGTCGTACGCGGCGCCGCACGCGCGGTCACCACCGTCCCCGGCGGTGACGGCGCGATCCGAGAGATCGCCAGCTGGATCCTCGGCCCCTCTCTCGATTCCCTCCCCAAGTAAGGACATCTCCTGATGAGCACCAACTCCCGTCTGCGCCAGTTCGGTTCCCGCGAGGTCGGCCCCGGCCGCCCCGTCTACGTCTGCGGCGAGATCGGCATCAACCACAACGGTGAGCTGGAGAACGCCCTCAAGCTGATCGACGTGGCCGCCGAGGCCGGCTGCGACGCCGTGAAGTTCCAGAAGCGCACCCCGGAGATCTGCACCCCGCGCGACCAGTGGGACATCGAGCGCGACACCCCCTGGGGCCGGATGACCTACATCGACTACCGCCACCGCGTGGAGTTCGGCGAGGACGAGTACCGCCGGATCGACGAGTACTGCAAGGAGAAGGGAATCGACTGGTTCGCCTCTCCGTGGGACACCGAGGCCGTCGCCTTCCTGGAGAAGTTCGACCTCCCCGCCCACAAGGTGGCCTCCGCCTCCCTCACGGACGACGAGCTGCTGCGCGCCCTGCGCGCCACGGGCCGCTCGGTCATCCTCTCCACGGGCATGTCCACCCCGCGCCAGATCCGCCACGCGGTCGAGGTCCTCGGCTCGGACAACATCCTCATGTGCCACGCCACCTCCACCTACCCGGCCAAGGCCGAGGAGCTGAACCTCCGCGTGATCAACACGCTGGAGAAGGAGTACCCGAACGTCCCGATCGGCTACTCCGGCCACGAGACCGGCCTGCAGACCACCCTCGCGGCGGTCGCGCTGGGCGCGGTGTTCGTCGAGCGCCACATCACCCTCGACCGCGCCATGTGGGGCTCCGACCAGGCCGCTTCGGTGGAGCCGCAGGGCCTCACCCGCCTGGTCCGGGACATCCGCACCATCGAGGCCTCCCTCGGTGACGGCGTGAAGAAGGTCTACGACTCCGAGATGGGCCCGATGAAGAAGCTGCGCCGCGTCACCGGCGTCGTCGCCGAGGAGGAGATCGCGGCGGCCGCGGGCGAGCCGGTCGCGGTCTGACCGACCGGACCGTCGGGCGGCCCGCCGGCCCGCCGGCCCGCCGGCCCGCCGGTCCGCTGACGAATCACGCACCGAACTCCATACCGCACTACTCGACGCACCGCTCGACGCAATGCCCGACGGAATGCCCTACGACGGGACGGTCGTACGCCGATGAGCCCCCGCGCCGGTCACACCGGCCACCCTCCCCGCACGCTCGCCTTCGTGGAGAGCCCGGTCCAGCTGCTCAACGTGCTGGAGTGGGCGCACCTGCACGGCCTGCAGGGCGCGCGGCCGGACGCCCTGCCGTCCGTGCCCGCCCAGAAACGGCGGACGGTGGCCGGTGGGACGCCACCGGCAGGCGCGGAGCTCACGGTCGTCGTCCTGTCCCCGACCGACCCCATGACCCGGGGCCAGCTGCGCCGCATGGCCGACCTGGCCCGGGACGAGGGGCACCGGGTGCGCTGGGAGGAGGCGCGGGGTGGCACCACCGCGCCCTTCCACACGATCGGCGGCCTGGCCGGCTCGCTGCGCCGCGCCGACCGGATCGTCATGGGGGACCCGTTCTCCCGCTACGTACAGCTGCTGCTGACCATCACCCGCGCCCGCGACCTGGTCGTGGTCGACGACGGCACGGCGACGATGGAGTTCGTCGCCCAGCTGGCCCGCGGCGAACGCCTGGTCCGCTGGCACCGCAAGGGCGGCCGCCGCGGCCCGCTTGACCTGCTCTTCGCCCCGGTCTCCGCCTCGGCCCGCCGCCGCCTCACCCCGGCCGAGGGCCGCCGGGTGGAGGTCTTCTCCTCCATGCCGGTGACGGAGACCCCGGACGGCGTCACGGTCACCGCCAACGACTTCGCCTGGACCCGCTCCCGCTTCGGACCCCCGCGCATCACCAAGGGCGCGGACATGGTCGGCACGTCCCTGGTGGAGACCGGGGTCGTCGACGGCGACCGCTACCTGGAGGCCGTCCGCGGCCTGGCCGAGGTCCACGGCACGACCCGGTACTTCGCCCACCGCCGCGAGAGCACCGACAAGCTCCACCGCCTGGCCGCCGAGACCGGCCTGGAGATAGTCCGCCCGGACCTCCCGCTGGAACTCATCGCCCGCCGCGGCCCGATCGGACGCACGATCCTCAGCTTCCCCTCCACGGTCGTCCACACCCTCCCCCTGGCCCTGGCCGGCACTGGAGTCCGCGTGGCGGTCTGCGACATCGACCCGTCCTGGCTGACGGAAACGGCGTCACCCCGCGCCCAGGGCTTCCTGTCCGGGGTGACGGGAACGGCACGGGACGTACACCGGCTGACGTCGGTGGCGGCGCTGGCGTAACGGGCGCACGGCGACCACACACCGGTGCCTCACTGCCGCCGGCATGAGTACGGATACTCAGCCACTGTGGCGGCGGGTACGGATGTGGCCGGAATGCAGAGCCCGTAAGTTCCCTCCAGATAGGGTCTTTTCTGCTTCACGACGTGTGCACGGACCATGCCGCGTCGGCCGGGCTGCCGGCAACGGGGATACGGGGAGGGAATCAGGCATGTCCTGGGCAGAGTGGGAACAGCTTAAGGCGGATGCGGCGGCGCGTGCCTCCACTCAGATGCGGCTCAACAGCATCCCGGCCGATCCGGGGGGATCTTCATCCGGCGGTGGACTCTCGCCACAGTTGAAGTCCAAGAAGCAGGCGTGGATTAAGGCCGGTGGGGACACCAAAGGGCTGAAGGACGACATCGGCAAGGCGCTGACAAAGCTGGAGGAAGGGCAGTCGGGCCTGGGTGATACGACCGGATTACAGTCGGCAACGGCGCAGAAGGAGTTATTCGACTCCTGGAGAAGGTACGTCCATGATGTGAGCGGCCGTTGCGGTGACCTGGGCGGTCTGATGGAGCGGTCGGGGCATGAGTTCTGGATGCTCGACTCGGACGTCAAGGCTCAACTGGACAAAATCAGCATCAAATATCAGGACACCGATCCGCTCGGCGGCCACTCGAAGGGCAAGTGATCGGTGGTCATGGATATCGCGACGCTGAAGGATTTCAAGCCGTCCGAGTACGAGGAAGCGGCTGACGGGTACCGGGCCATAAGCGATATGGCTGGCTCGTCCATGGACGCGGTAGATAACCAGATCTCTGCCGGAATTCGCAATCAGCTCAGGGGTGAGGCAGCGAAGGCGGTTCTCGGAGAACTTCGAAAGCTGTCCAAGAACTTCCACTACGTTCAGACAGAGTGCGCTCTGGCCAGCACCGCGCTGAATGGATTCGCCTTCGACATGGGTGCCGCGAAGCGGAAGTTGGAGGCAGCGCTGGCGGACGCACACGCGGCCAGTTGCACCGTGGGCACGGATGGATCGGTCACCTACCCGGCGGGCGGCAAGGAAGTCGACGGCAAAGCACCAGAGGGCGGCACCATGCCGCCGGGGACCAGCCCGACGAACCCGACCTCGGCGTCGCTGGAACGCACGGCGGCCAACATGCACCCCAATCCGAATTTCGGCAAGGCCCAGGACTTGGCGAACCGCATCGGCGACGCACTGCAGGAGGCCGAGGAAGCCGACCACAAGTGGGCACCGAAACTGCGTGCGCTCAAGGCCGACGACGACCTGGTGGTATCCGCTCGGGACTGGACGGACGTCAAGTCCGACACCGATGGTGTCCGCACCGCAAGCAAGGGCTACCTCGGCTCCCTGCCGCATCCACCGAAGGACGGCAGCCCAAAGGGCAATGCGGCTTGGTGGAAGGGGCTCACTCCGGAGCAACAGTCGGACTACCTGGCCGTGCATCCGGACTCGATCGGCGCGATGGACGGACTTCCGGCCGCCGCACGGGACCAAGCCAACCGTACAGTGCTCGATGAGGCACGCTCCGAGGCGCAACTGGACTACGACGCCTGGTTGAAGGACCATCCCGAACCCAAGCGGTACACGCCCTACATCAATCCGCTAACGGGCACCGAGGTGAAGGGCGCGATGGTCGAAAGCCAGGAGTGGAAGGACTGGGAGAAGGCACGGAAAGGCGCGCGCGGAGGGCTCGACGGCATGGAGGCGATCCAGCAGCGTTTCGACACCAGTACTGGCGAAGAAACCCGGCCCTATCTGCTCGGGTTCGACACCAGGAACCGGGGGCATGCCATCGTGTCGATCGGCAATCCTGACACCGCGGACAACGTGGTCACCTATGTGCCTGGAACCGGTTCCACTCTGAATGGCATCGACGGCGACATTAATCATGCCTTAGCGCTTCAAGTAAAAGCGGAACGCATGGACCCCGCGCACTCCACCGCATCGATCGCATGGCTCGGGTATGACGCCCCACAGAGCCTCCTCGGTGACGCGACGGATGCCAAGTACGCTGATGCTGCCCGTGAGCCACTGACTGAGTTTCTGACGGGAATCGATACCTCTCATCAGGGATCGGTCAACTCCACGCTATTGGGACACAGCTATGGCACCCTTGTCGCCGGTGAAACCATGCGGGACCACCCCGACCTGCCCGTCGACAACGCCATCCTCGTGGGCAGCCCTGGCGTGGGCGTCGGACACGCCAAGGACTTGAACATCGGATCCGACCGCGTCTGGGCGGCCACTGCCAAGAACGATCTGGTTAATCTCGCTCCGCCGCCCTCCGGAACACTGGCACCCCTGAACCCGATGGCATACTGGCGCCTTTTCAACGACCATTCGGTCATGTACGGCAATGATCCGACATCGGACGAGTTTGGCGGTCAGACCTTCCACGTTGCCGATGGGAAGTTGCCGCTCTCGGATGGGTTGATGCCTGCGCACTCCCAGTACTGGGAGGGAGACTCCTTGAACAACATGGCGAAGATCGTAACCGGAGGAAAGCCGTGAAACTGGGTAGAGCGGTATCGGTTGCCGCAATGCTGATCACCACAGGCGCGGTAGTTGCTTGCGGGTCGAATCAGGACGAGGGCGGAACGAGTACGACTACGTCGAAGCAGGGTGCCATGGATGAGCAGCAAGCAATGAAACGCGCCGAGCAGATCATTCGGCAGGCGGTGGATGGCATGTCGCCGAAGCCGACTCTCAAACGGGTCGGTCCTGTACCTGTTGGAGCCTGCCTTGCGGACGACCACAGCTCTGGCGGGCGTCAACAGGTCAGCCTCACATACCAGCTCACCGGCGTACCGGGCACTCAGGCCAAGAACCTGGTGCGGCAAGCGCGGGACGCCTGGGTGAAGAAGGGTTACAAGTTCCAGTCATCAGACGCCGACTGGTCCGATCCTTTCCCCACGGTGAGCATGCGTACTGATCGCGACGACTTCTGGATGGACGCCATCACCGGTGTTGTGGACAAGGAAAAGGGTGAAGGCCTTGCCTCTATCGGTGTGACCTCACCTTGTTTCACGCCGAGTGCTGCCTCCTCGGCCGACCCGGCCTCCTTTCAGCGTGTTCCCCTTCCCGCAGATGAGCAGGCCGAGCGACGGGCGCTCGGCCACTCCAGCCGCATCTATGACGTACTCCGGTTGCAACATGCACCGGCGAGGGAGGGAGAGGGCCTCGCCACCTACCAGGAGGGTGGAGACACCTACGCCCACCACGCCTGGTCGACCCAGCCAGCGGGGAGCGACAAGACGGTTCAGGCGCTGGAGCGGGCGCAGGCCTACTTCGAGAGCGCCGGCTGGGCGGTACGCCATGTCCCGACGGCGACTGGTGCTCCCGCACTCCTGGCCCGGAACGCGGCAGACGGGACGGTGTCCCAACTGGCGCCGTCCGTTGATGGCACGCTGCGGGTTGGAGTGACGACTCCCGTCGTGGGCCCCGGTGTCACGACGGCGTGACGTCGCGATCGTGCGGCGGGCGTCGATCGGCTCAGGTCGTTCAGGGGCGCTGGTCAAGTCTCAGAGATGCGATGAAGGGGGCGAAGACCGCGGCTGGGAAGGTGAGGATGCCCGCGGATCGGTCCTTGGAGTCGCGTATGGCTATGTGGGTGGGTGAGTTCGCGATCTCCACGCAGGAGTCGCCGTCGCCAGGCCCTGAGTAGGACGACTTCCGCCAATTGTCGGGCGTCTCCATGGGATGCCTCACAGCTCTTTCGCCAGCCTGTGGATGAGGTCGCGCGAGCGCTCGGGGTCGAGCGACGCGGCCTCCACTTTATGAAAGAGTGTTCGATAGGCGACCAGCTGGGCTTCGGAGTCGATGAACGCCGCTCCATGAGGTCCGTCGCGTACGACGGTGTCCAGCTTTGAGACGGCTCCTCCGGCGTACGTCATGGCGCTTGCGGCGCCTGCGAATCCCTCAAGGCGCATGGGGATGACGCGCACGGTGGCGTGCTGCTCCGCCGAACGTTCCAGAATGTGTGCGAGTTGGACTCGCGAGGCGTTCCGGTCGCCGACCATGATGCGCAGCGCCGCCTCGTGGACGATCACCTCGTACGGGGTCCCTGCGACAGCTGCCTTGCGCTGCATCCTGTGGCGTACCCGCAGTTCGATGTCTTCGGCGGGCAACTCGGGAACCCGGTACGAGAAGACGGCGCGTGCATAATCCTCCGTCTGGAGGGGGCCGGGAACGAAGAGGAACTGGACCTCTCGCAGGAAGGTCGCGTGGTGTTCCAGCTCGGCGAGATCGAGAAACGGGGTGGGCAACAGCTCCCGGTACTCCTCCCACCAGCCACGTGTGCGGTCGGTCGCCATGGCTACCAGGGCGTCGATCAGTGCGTCGTCCGTGCACGAGTAGTTCGAGACGAGGCGGCGCAGCCGCTTCTCGCTCACGCCCGCGAGGCCTGACTCGATCTGGCTGATCTGCGGAGCACTCACGTCGAGGAGCGTTGCCGCCTCCCTGGCCGTCAGGCCCGCCGCGTCGCGCAGTCTGCGCAACTCGACTGCCAAGCGCACCTGACGTGCTGTCGGCTCGGCCCTCAGTGCCATCGACTGGTCCTCCCAACGCGCCGGTGCGCGCGACTCGTTCGAGTGTCAGGTTACGGGACCGGCTTGCCAAACATAAATGTTTATCCCTACCGTCGGTGACGTGATGCACACGTAGCGGGAGTGCGTTGCTCCGTCGTGCCACGACGGCTGCGGTGAAGCCACCGCTTGCGCATCTCCCTCACCCCAACACCGACGGAGTCGATTTCGCATGCCCGAAAACGAGCCCTGGGACTACAACCTCTACATCCCCAACGACCTCAGAGCGGTGACCGTGTGCCGTCGCACCCTGCGCCTCATCCTCACGATGCACGGGTTGATCGGCCTCGTGGACACGGCGGAGCTGCTTGCGACGGAGCTGGTGTCGAACGCCGTGCGGCACACGAAGGGGCCGGCGGCGCTGAGGGTGCGCCGGTCCCGGGAGGGGGTGGTGTGGATCGGGGCGTGGGACACGGACCCGGCACCGCCGCCTCCGTCGCCGGGATGGGGGCAGTCCGTCGGGTTGGAGGAGGGAGGGCGAGGTCTGGGGTTGGTGAGGGCATGTGCCGATGGGTGGGGCTGGCAGCCGTCGGCGCGTTTCGGGGACCGGGGGAAGTTCGTGTGGTGCGAGCTCGCGGCGGGATAGCGGCACGCGGCGCAGGCAGGGAGTGAGCGCGATGGCGGCCGCGTGCCGTTAGCGTGGGGGTCCTCCCGGTGCTCGGTCCGCGGTCGCGGCCAGCCGGGCGGCCAGGTCCTTGAGCGACTGCCGTAGTTCGTCGGGGCGGTGGATGGTGAAGGGCCATTCCAGGGAGGCCAGCAGGTGTGCCATGCCGTCCAGCCGTTCCGCCCTCGCGCGCATGAGGACGCCGTCGGGCCGGGCGGTGAGGGTCGCCGCGGAGCGCGGCAGCCGGCGGGTGATCTCACCGAGGGGGCCTTGGATGGTGACCTCGACCTGCCAGCGATAGGGCCCCTGGGCCAGGGTCGAGGTCAGGTGGGCCACGGGGTCGAAGCCGTCGGGTGTGGTGAAGCCGCCGGCCCGGGAGGTGACGGAGGCGATGCGGTCGATGCGGAAGGTACGCAGGCCGTCGCGGAGGTGGTCGTGGCCGACGACGTACCAGCGGCCGGTGTGGAAGACGACGCCGTAGGGGTCGACGTCGCGTTCGGTGTGTTCCTCGCGCCAGGACCGGTGGCTGATGCCGACGGTCGTCCGGGAGCGGGAAGCCTGCGCCAGGGAGAGCAGGACGCCGGTTCCGGGGGCCTGCCCGGTCACGGCGCCGGCGGTGAACGACAGGGTTTCCCGCATGGCGGCGAGCGGTTCGCGCAGTGCGTGCGGCAGGACCCGCTCGATCTTGGCCAGGGCACCGGCAGTGGCCGGCGCGGCCGTGCCCATGCCCAGACGTTCCGCCGCGAGCAGGCCGAGGACGACGGCGAGAGCCTCGTCGTTGGTGAGGACCAAGGGCGGCATCCGGTAACCGCGGGCCAGCCGGTAGCCGCCGTAGCGGCCCCGCTCCGCCTGGACGGGGATGCCCAGTTCCCGCAGGTGGGCGGTGTACCGGCGCACCGTGCGCACGTCGGTGTCCAGGCGGTCGGCCAGCTCCGCCCCGGTGAGCTGGGCGTTGGACTGGAGCAGTTCCAGCAGGGTCAGCACGCGGGTCAGAGGATGCGACATGATCACTCGATATATCAGGGCGGATTCTGTCCTGTATCGACCCTACGCTCCCCGCAGCACCTAGTTCTGGCACTTCTGGTACTTCTGGGGAGACCGACCACATGGCCACTTACGTACTGGTTCCCGGCGCCTGGCTCGGGGCATGGGCCTGGGAAGACACGGCCCGTGCGCTGCGGGAGCGCGGCCACACGGCGCTGCCGCTGACCCTCACGGGCCTGGCCGAGCTCACCGATCGGGGCGGACCCCGGACGGACCTGGACACGCACATCGCGGACATCACCGGATTCGTCGAGCGGAACGATCTGCGCGACGTCACGCTGGTCGCCCACAGCTACGCGGCTGCCCCCGTCACTGGGGCGGCCGGACGTCTCGGTGACCGGCTGGAGCGCGTGGTCTACGTGGACAGCGCCCCGTTCGCCGCGGGCATGTGCATGCTCGACCTCATGCCACCGCAGGCGGCGGACCAGCTGCGCCAGCAGGTTTCCGCTTCCGGCGACGGGTGGCGGCTGCCGATGCCGTCCTTCGAGTTCCTGGGCTTGTCCAGCAGCCTCGACGGGCTCGACGAGGACCAGCGGGCCGTTCTGCGCGCGCGTGCCACCCCTCAGCCGTTCGGTACCTACACCCAGCGCCTGGCCGGCCCGGTCGAGCCCGGCAGCGGTGTGGACCGTGTCCTGGTCGCCTGCCACGACTTCACGGGACTGCTGGATGCCGGGGTGCCGATGCTGGCCTTCGTGAACCAGCCGCCGTGGCGGCGCTTCGACCTGCTCACCGGGCACTGGCCGATGCTGTCCGCGCCCGCCGAACTCGCCGGCGTTCTCGACACGGCCGTCTCCTGATCGCGCCGGCTCGCGAGAGGCACGGTCCGGTCGCGAGAGGTGATTGGTGGGTTTGGGCCCGGGGGCTCGATGAGCTGGCTGGTCGAGGTGGGGGTGTGGGCCCCGGTCTGCCAGTTGTGTCTCGGGGCGGGGAGGAGCCGTCAGGGCAGTGGCTTGCGGTACAGGAGGAATGCGCGGGGGCGGGTTTCCGTGTCCTGGGGTTCGCGCAGGAGCGTGGCCACCGGTTCCAGGGACGCGGCCGTGAGCAGCGCCCTCATCTGGTCCGGCGTGCGCCAGTGGTAGTCGAGGGCGATCTCGTGGCCGAAGCGTTCGGACAGGTGGAGGCGGCCCGGTTCCGTGCCGGACTGGAAGGACAGGAGGACGGGGGCGCCCGGGAGCAGCGTGCGGTGGAACTCGGCGAAGGCTGTCGGGAGGTGGTCGTCGGGGACGTGGATCGTGGAGTACAGGGCGAGGATGCCGCCCAGCGTGGCGTCGGGGAGGTCCAGGGACGTCATCGTGCCGACGTGGAAGCGCAGGCCGGGGTGGGTTTCACGGGCCAGGGCCACCATGGTGGGGGAGACGTCCACCCCGAAGGCCGGTACGCCCCTCTCGTGGAGCAGTGCGGTGACGTCGCCGGGGCCGCTGCCCAGGTCGGCCACGGGTGCCGTGCCGTTCGCCGTGACCAGGTCGGCGAAGGCGATGACCAGCGTGCGGTCCAGGGGGTGGGTGAGGCCGGTCGGAAAGCGGGCCGCGTAGTCCTTGGCGATCGCGTCGTAGGAGGCGCGGGTGGTCTGCAGGAAGTCCGCCGATGAGTCGCTCACGGCTGCGGACCCTACCGGCAGGGGGGTCGTTTCGGCGTCCGGTTCCCGGACACGGCGCGCGTGAGGGCGGTGATGCGTGGTATGCGTGGAGTGAGGAAACAGAGGTTTTACCCATCAGAGTCCGCCGCCATGCGTCCGCCGGTCAGAATTTCTTCCCCTAACGGGCTGAACTTTTGTTGATCGAGGGGTAGTTGACCAGCCGGGCGTCCTACCCTTCAGAGGGTGAAGCAATTGATGTCCCTAGAGTCCGAGGCCGGCCTCGCGGGGGATGTGCTCCCCGGCGCGCTGAGCGAGTCCCTGCACGCCGAACTCGTCGCCTTCCGCCGCGACTTGCACATGCACCCAGAGCTGGGCAACCAGGAGTTCCGTACGACCGCCGCGATCAAGGAGCGGCTGGAGCGGGCCGGGCTCAAGCCCCGCGTCCTCGCCATCGGGACCGGACTCGTCTGTGACATCGGGATCGCGGAGGGTGAGCGCCCGGCCGTGCCGATGCTGGCGCTGCGGGCGGACATCGACGCCCTGCCCATCCCCGACATGAAGACGGACTGCCCCTACCGGTCGACCGTGCCCGACCGTGCGCACGCGTGCGGTCACGACGTCCACACGACCGTCGTGCTCGGCACCGGGCTGGTCCTCGCCGACCTGCACGCCAAGGGGCTGCTGTCCCGGCCGGTCCGGCTGATCTTCCA
The DNA here is from genome assembly GCF_014650035.1 of Streptomyces lucensis JCM 4490. GTDB lineage: Bacteria > Actinomycetota > Actinomycetes > Streptomycetales > Streptomycetaceae > Streptomyces > Streptomyces lucensis. The sequence goes on from NZ_BMUE01000001.1 coordinate 348,990, forward strand.
GCCCGCCGAGGAGGTGCTGCCCGGCGGGGCCATCGGGGCCATCGCCGACGGGGCGCTCGAGGGCGTCGGCCGGATCCTCGCCGTGCACTGCGACCCCAGGGTGGACGCCGGGAAGGTCGGGCTGCGGCACGGGCCGATCACCAGCGCCTGCGACCGTCTGGAGATCGCCCTGGACGGGCCCGGCGGGCACACCGCCCGCCCCCACCTGACCACCGACCTGGTCACCGCCGCCGCCCGCGTCGCCATCGACGTGCCCGCGCTCGTCGCCCGGCGCGTCGACACCCGCGCCGGACTCGCCGTGACCTGGGGCCGGATCGAGTCCGGCCACGCGCCCAACGTCGTCCCGCAGCACGCCGAGCTGTCCGGCACCGTGCGCTGCCTGGACATCAACGCCTGGCGGGACGCCCCCGACATCGTGCACGCGGCCATCGACGAGGTCGCCACGCTGCACCGCGCCAAGTCGGAGATCAACTACATGCGCGGCGTGCCGCCCGTGGTCAACGACCGGGAGTCCACCGAGCTGCTGCGCCGGGCCATGGTCGCCCGGCGGGGCATGGGCTCCGTGGAGAGCACGGAGCAGAGCCTCGGCGGCGAGGACTTCTCCTGGTACCTGGAGGAGGTGCCCGGCGCGATGGCCCGCCTCGGAGTGCGCCGGCCCGGCGACCGCACGGTGCGCGACCTGCACCAGGGTGACTTCGACGCGGACGAGAGTGCGATCACGGTCGGCGTGGAGATGTTCACCGCGGCCGCCTTCCTGGAGGCGGACGCGACGGAGAGGTGACGGAGCACTCGGGTGTGGACCCCGGCGCGGGCCTCCCGCGCCGGGCGGGACCCTCGCGCGTGCACCCTTTCACCGGCCGGCGCAACACAGTCGCAAGCCATTCGCACACGGTGTGCAACATCGCCGTGAGAGGGCTCGGAGTCCGAGTTCAGATGGTGTTTGCCTCGAATCGATAACGGAGTCGCGAGAGGGTTTTTTGCGACATCTACGCGCGTTACGATGCCGCGAAGCCGACGCCAATGGGGGCGCCTCGGCTGAGGCACTGACATGGTGCTCACATCAAGCGCCGACACGGCGCTCAGGTCAGGTGAAGGAGCCTCCCGTGCGCCGGGTAGCCAAGCTTTCCGCTGCGTGTATCGCGACCGCAGCTCTCGCCGTGACTGCCACTGCCTGTGGCAGCACCTCCTCCGACAACGAGTCCAGCTCGCCCTCCTCCTCGGGTGGCGGCAAGGGCGTCAAGATCGGTCTCGCCTTCGACGTCGGCGGTCGTGGCGACCGCTCCTTCAACGACTCCGCCGCCCGCGGTGCCGACAAGGCCAAGAAGGAGTTCGGCGGCGAGATCAAGGAGCTGACCGCGAAGACCTCGGACACCGAGGCCGACCGCGAGCAGCGCCTGTCCGACCTGGCCGAGGCCGGGTACAACCCGATCATCGGTGTCGGCTACGCCTACGCCGCCTCGATGGGCAAGGTCGCGGCGAAGTACCCGAAGACCAACTTCGGCATCGTCGACTCGGTGGTGGACGCCAAGAACGTCGACAGCATCACCTTCACCGAGGAGCAGGGCTCCTACCTGGCCGGCGTCGCCGCCGCGCTGAAGTCCAAGACGAAGCACGTCGGCTTCATCGGCGGTGTCGACGTCCCGCTGATCAAGAAGTTCGAGGCGGGCTACGTCCAGGGCGTCAAGGACACCAACCCGAAGATCAAGGTCGACACCCAGTACCTGAGCCACGGCTCGGACACCTCCGGCTTCGCCAGCCCCGACAAGGGCAAGGAGGCCGCGGCCGGCATGCTGGACAACGGCGCCGACGTGATCTACTCCGCGGCCGGCTCCTCCGGCAACGGTGCGATCGAGGCCGTCAACGGCAAGAAGGGCGCCTGGGCCATCGGCGTCGACTCGGACCAGTACAGCATCCCGGGTCTGGCCAAGTACAAGAACTCGATCCTGACCTCGATGGTCAAGAACGTCGACCTCGGTGTCTACGACTTCGTCAAGTCCGTCCACGGCGGCAAGCCGCTGACCGGCACCAACAGCTACTCGCTCAGCAAGGACGGCGTCTCGCTGTCCACCAGCGGCGGCTTCATCGACGACATCCAGGGCAAGCTGGACGCGGCGAAGAAGAAGATCGTCGACGGCTCCGTCAAGGTCAAGACCACCCCGTGACCTGACGGGTCCCGTCGGACCTGGGCTCGGCGCGGGAGCGGCTTCCGCAGCTCCCCGCCGAGCCATAACAATGTGTCAACTCTACGCGTGTAGCATTGAGTTGCCGCGCTAGCGTCGCCGACGCCTGCCCCCTCCCCGCATCCCCTTTTCCCCGAGGAGAGTGCGCCATCAACGCGTCCAGCCCTCCCGCTGCCGTCGAACTGCGCGGCATCACCAAGCGTTTCCCCGGCGTCGTCGCCAACCGCGACATCGACATCACGGTCCGCACGGGCACCGTACACGCCCTCTGCGGCGAGAACGGCGCCGGCAAGTCGACCCTGATGAAGATCCTCTACGGCATGCAGCAGCCGGACGAGGGCACCATCACGGTCAACGGCGAACAGGTCACCTTCCACAACCCCGGTGACGCCATCGCCCGCGGCATCGGCATGGTGCACCAGCACTTCATGCTCGCCGACAACCTCACCGTCCTCGAGAACGTCGTCCTCGGCGCGGAGAAGCTGTACGGCATCGGCGGCAAGGCGCGCACGAAGATCAGGGAGATCTCCGACGCGTACGGCCTGGGCATCCGGCCCGACGTCCTCGTGGAGGAGCTCGGCGTCGCCGACCGCCAGCGCGTGGAGATCCTCAAGGTCCTCTACCGCGGCGCCAGGACCCTCATCCTGGACGAGCCGACCGCCGTGCTCGTGCCGCAGGAGGTCGACGCGCTCTTCGACAACCTGCGCGAGCTGAAGGCCGAGGGCCTCACCGTCATCTTCATCTCCCACAAGCTGGGCGAGGTGCTGTCCGTCGCCGACGAGATCACCGTCATCCGGCGCGGCACCACCGTCGGCACGGTCGAGCCGCGGGGCACCACCCCCAAGCAGCTCGCCGAGCTGATGGTCGGCAGCGAGCTGCCCACGCCGGAGACCGAGGAGTCCACCGTCACGGACGTCCCGATGCTCCAGCTGGACGGTGTGCACCTGTCGCAGACCGACCTCGACGGCGTCGAGCGGATCATCCTGGACGAGATCTCCTTCACCATCCACAAGGGCGAGGTCCTCGGCATCGCCGGTGTGGAGGGCAACGGCCAGTCCGAGCTGGTCGAGGCGATCATGGGCATGCGCCGGCCCGACGCCGGCGTCGTCACCCTCGACGGCGCCGACATCTCCCACACCCCCACCCGCGACCGCCGCGAGTCCGGCATCGGCTACATCCCCGAGGACCGCCACCGCCACGGCCTGCTGCTGGAAGCGCCGCTCTGGGAGAACCGCATCCTCGGCCACGTCACCGAGAAGCCCAACTCGCGCGGCGGACTGCTCGACCTCAAGGGCGCCCGCGCCGACACCCAGCGCATCGTCGAGGCCTACGACGTCCGCACCCCCGGTATCGACGTGACCGCTGCCTCGCTGTCCGGCGGCAACCAGCAGAAGCTGATCGTCGGCCGCGAGATGAGCCACGAGCCCAAGCTGCTCATCGCCGCCCACCCCACCCGCGGTGTGGACGTCGGCGCACAGGCCGCGATCTGGGACCACATCCGCCAGGCCCGCCGCGAGGGCCTTGCCGTGCTGCTGATCTCGGCCGACCTGGACGAGCTGATCGGGCTCTCCGACACTCTGCGGGTGATGTACCGCGGCCGCCTGGTCGCCGACGCCGACCCCGCCACGATCACCCCCGAGGAGCTGGGCTCCGCCATGACGGGTGCGGCCACCGGCCACCTGGAGAGCACAGAGGACGACGAGCGATGAAGAAGCTGACCCAACGCATCGACAAGGAGCGGCTGCTCCTCGGCATCGCCGCGCCGCTGCTGGCGGTCGTCGCCGCGCTCGTCGTCACCGCCCTGGTGATCCTCGCGACCGGCAAGAACCCCGGCGACGCGTTCAGCGACATGGTGACGTACGGCTTCGCCAGCGACAGCCAGGTCTACATCCTGAACAAGGCGACGACGTACTACCTGGCGGGTGTCGCGGTGGCCATCGGCTTCCGCATGAACCTGTTCAACATCGGCGTCGACGGCCAGTACCGGCTCGCCGCGTTCATCGCCGCCGTCCTCGGCGGGGCGCTCACCGCGCCCGGCTGGATCGCCATCCCGCTGATCATCCTGTGCGCGATGGCGACCGGTGCCCTGTGGGCGGCCATCGCCGGCATCCTCAAGGTGACCCGGGGCGTCAGCGAGGTCATCTCGACGATCATGCTGAACTCGATCGCCACCGCGATCATCGCCTACCTGCTCCAGCCCGGGAAGCTCGGCCAGCTGGACCAGGCGGGCACCCTCGTCTCCACCAAGCCGCTGCCGGCGTCCTCGTACTTCTTCAGCTTCGACACCGGCCCGGCCGGTGTGCTGTGGGGCTTCGTCGTCGTCGCCGTGCTCGTCGGCATCGCGTACTGGTTCGTCCTCGGCCGCACCCGCTTCGGCTTCGACCTGCGCACCGTCGGCCAGTCCGAGAGCGCCGCGAGCGCGAGCGGCGTGTCGGTGAAGAAGATGGTCGCCACCAGCATGATCATCTCGGGTGCGGTGGCCGGCCTGATCGGCATGCCGACCCTGCTCAACGACAGCCACCAGTTCAGCAACGACTTCCCGGCGGGTATCGGCTTCACCGGTATCGCCATCGCGCTGCTCGGCCGCAACAACCCGATCGGCATCGCGCTCGGCGCCCTGCTCTGGGGCTTCCTGGAGCGCACCACGAACCACCTGGAATTCCAGGGTTACGACAAGGAAATCCTCGGCGTCATCCAGGGCGTCATCGTCCTGTGCGTCGTCATTGCCTACGAGGTCGTGCGCCGCTACGGCCTGAAGCGCCAGCAGCAGAAGGTCGGCGCCGAACTCGCCGCCCAGGCCGCCGCCGCGACGAAGAAGCAGGAGGTGGCGTGATGACTGCCACGATGACCGACGCGCCGCCGCCGGCGGCCCCCAAGGCGGCGGGCGCGCCGCAGCGCTCCGGCCGCTCCACCGGCCAGGTCCTCATGATCGTCGCGGGCGCCCTGCTGCTCCTGGCGGCGGTCCGCGTGATCACCGGCGCCAACCAGCTCGACTCCGCCGGACAGGTCGGCGCCGCCCTCGGCCTCGCCGTGCCGATCGGCCTCGCGGGTCTCGCCGGCCTGTGGTCCGAGCGGGCCGGCGTGGTCAACATCGGCCTCGAAGGCATGATGATCCTCGGCACCTTCGGCGCCGGCTGGATCGGCTGGCAGTCCAGCCCCTGGCTCGGCCTGCTGTGCGGCATCGGCTTCGGTGTCCTCGGCGGCCTGGTGCACGCCGTCGCCACCATCACCTTCGGTGTCGACCACATCGTCTCCGGCGTCGCGGTCAACCTGCTCGCGCTCGGTACCACCCAGTACCTCGCCAAGCTGTTCTTCGCCGACGGCAAGCCCGCGGAGGCGGGCGGCAACCCCAAGCAGTCCCCGCCGGTGGACTCGCTGCCCCACGTCACCGTCCCCGGTCTCTCGGACGGCCTCTCCTCGCTGGAGAAGCACCACTGGTTCCTGGTCTCCGACCTCGCCGGCATCGTCGGCGGCCTGATCACCAACCTGTCGGTGATCACGATCCTGGCCGTGGTGCTGTTCGTCGCCAGCTGGTGGCTGCTGTGGCGCACGCCGTTCGGCCTGCGGCTGCGGTCCTGCGGTGAGAACCCGACCGCCGCCGAGTCCCTGGGCGTCGACGTCTACCGCTACAAGTACGCGGCCGTGGCCGTCTCCGGCGGCCTCGCCGGTCTCGGCGGCGCCTTCCTCGCGCTGGTCACCTCCCACACCTACCTGGAGGGCCAGACCGGCGGCCGCGGCTACATCGGCCTCGCGGCGATGATCTTCGGCAACTGGCGTCCGGGCGGTCTCGCCATGGGTGCGGGCCTGTTCGGCTACTCCGACGCGCTCCAGCTGCGCAACGGCGGCACGACCGTGCACGCGCTGCTGCTCCTGCTGGTCGTCCTGCTCGTGGTCCTCGCCGGCTGGAAGCTGTACCGCACCGCCGTCTGGCAGGGCGCGATCAGCCTCATCGTGGGCGGGCTCGTGCTGGCCTGGTACCTGCTCACCGACGAGGTCCCGAGCGACTTCGTGGGCGCCACCCCGTACGTCGTCACGCTGCTCGTGCTGTCGCTGTCCGCGCAGCGCCTGCGGATGCCGAAGGCGGACGGCATGCGCTACCGGAAGGGACAGGGCAAGTGACGGCGCGCCCGGACGCCGGCTTCGACTGGGAGCCGCTGCGCGCCGAGGCCCGGGAGGCCATGACCCACGCCTACGTCCCCTACTCGAAGTACCGGGTCGGCGCGGCCGCCCTGGTCGACGACGGGCGCACGGTCTCCGGCTGCAACGTCGAGAACGCCTCCTACGGCCTCGGTCTGTGCGCCGAGTGCGGGCTGGTCTCCCAGCTGCAGCGCACGGGCGGCGGCCGCCTGACGCACTTCACCTGCGTGGACGGCGAGGGCGCCCTGCTCGTGCCGTGCGGCCGCTGCCGCCAGCTGCTGTACGAGTTCGGCGGCCCCGGCCTGCTGCTGGACACGCCCGAGGGCGTACTGACGCTCTCCGAGATGCTGCCCCAGGCCTTCGGCCCGGGCCATCTCACCAAGTAACTCCCGTACGGCCCCCCTGACCCGCTCAGGGGGGCCGTGCACTTCGCACCTTCGGAAGGAAGCCATAGCCATGGCCATGGACGCCATCTCCGTCATCCGCACCAAGCGGGACCGCGGCGAGCTGACCGACGAGCAGATCGACTGGGTCATCGACGCGTACACCCGTGGCGAGGTCGCCGACGAGCAGATGTCCGCGCTCGCCATGGCGATCCTGCTCAACGGCATGAACCGCCGCGAGATCGCCCGCTGGACGGCGGCCATGATCGCCTCCGGCGAGCGCATGGACTTCTCGGCGCTGTCCCGCCCGACGGCCGACAAGCACTCCACCGGCGGCGTCGGCGACAAGATCACCCTGCCGCTGGCCCCGCTCGTCGCGGCCTGCGGCGCGGCCGTCCCGCAGCTCTCCGGCCGGGGCCTCGGCCACACCGGCGGCACCCTGGACAAGCTGGAGTCGATCCCCGGCTGGCGCGCCCTGCTCTCCAACGAGGAGATGCTGGACGTCCTCGACACCACGGGCGCGGTGATCTGCGCGGCGGGCGACGGCCTGGCCCCCGCCGACAAGAAGCTCTACGCCCTGCGCGACGTCACCGGCACGGTCGAGGCGATCCCGCTGATCGCGTCCTCGATCATGTCGAAGAAGATCGCCGAGGGCACCGGCTCCCTGGTCCTGGACGTGAAGGTCGGCACCGGCGCCTTCATGAAGACGATCGAGGACGCCCGTGAACTGGCGTCGACCATGGTCGGCCTCGGCACGGACCACGGCGTGAAGACCGTCGCGCTGCTGACCGACATGTCCACCCCGCTCGGCCTCACCGCGGGCAACGCCCTGGAGATCCGCGAGTCGGTGGAGGTCCTGGCGGGCGGCGGCCCGGCGGACGTGGTCGAGCTGACGATCGCCCTCGCCCGCGAGATGCTCGACGCGGCCGGCATCAAGGACGCCGACCCGGCGAAGGCGCTGGCCGACGGCTCGGCGATGGACGTGTGGCGCCGGATGATCGCGGCCCAGGGCGGCGACCCGGACGCGGCGCTGCCCACGTCCCGGGAGCAGCACGTCATCACGGCCCCGTCCTCCGGCGTGCTGACCCGGCTCGACGCCTACGACATCGGCGTCGCCGCCTGGCGCCTGGGCGCCGGCCGCGCCCGCAAGGAGGACCCGGTGCAGGCGGCGGCGGGCGTCGAGATGCACGCCAAGCCGGGCGACCCGGTGACGGAGGGCCAGCCCCTGCTGACCCTGCACACCGACACCCCCGAGCGCTTCGAGTACGCCCTCCAGGCGGTCCAGGGCGCCTACGACATCGAGGCGGAGGGAACCGGCTTCAAGGCCACGCCGGTTGTGCTGGAACGTATCGCCTGACCTGCGGTTTCCTCGATCGGGTGAACGGGACCGGTGGACCCCCACCGGTCCCGTTCGGCATGCTGGGATCGGTGACGCACCGATAGGAGACCGCCATGAGCGCACTCACCGTGAGCCAGGACCCCGAGCAGAGCTGGGACGACCTCGTCCGGTTCTGGGAGGAGATGGACTGGCCCGAGGGCAGCAAGGTGGAGATCATCGAGGGGATCGTCACCGTGTCACCTGCTCCGGCATTCCGCCACAACGTCATCGCGGAGCGAATTCAGCGTCGCCTCTACTCTGTGATCCCCGACGACTGGGGGATTTATCAGACACTGGGCATCGCCGTGCCCTCTCGACTGGGAATGCTCATCCCGGACCTTGTGGTCGTTCCGTTGCCCGAGTGCGCAGAATCGGACACCCACATCCCCGCCGCCCTCGCCGAACTCGTCGTCGAGGTGACGTCCAAGTCCAACGCCCGCCACGACCGCGTCAGCAAGCCCGCCGCCTACGCCACCGCCGGGATCCCGCTGTATCTCCTCATCGACCCCTGGGCCCCCGGAGGCCCCACGGCGACGCTCTACGGGGAACCCAAGGGAGACGTCTACCGGGTCCTGAGCGCGGTGAAGTTCGGTGATCCCATCAGGCTGCCCGAGCCGTTCGGCGTGACGATCGACACCGGCGAGTTCCCCGTCGGCTGATCACGCGTCACCCGAGCACCGCCGCCACCCCCACCAGCACCGGCACCGAGACCACCGTCGACAGCAGGACCGACTCGCGGGCCAGGGACTCGGCGACGCGGTAGCGGCTGGCGTAGGTGAACAGGTTCTGGGCGGCCGGGAGCGCCGAGGTGACCACCACGTCCAGCAGGGGTGCGCCGTGGAGGCCGAAGAGGGGCGCGGCCAGGACCCAGGCGACCGCGGGCTGGCCCAGTGACTTCAGCGCCACCGCCAGCAGGACCGGGTGGCGGTCCCGTCCCCGGCCGGGGGCCGTACTGCCGTGCAGGGCCATGCCGAAGACCAGCAGGGCGGCCGGTACGGACATGTTGCCGATCAGGGTGAGCGGGTTCAGCAGCGGACCGGGAAGCCGCAGACCGGCCGCCGACACCACCACGCCCGACAGGGAGCCGACCGCGATGGGGTTGCGCAGTGGGGTGAGCAGCCGCTGCCACACCGTGCCCTTCTCGCCGGCGCCCGACAGGTCGAGGATCGTGAGTGCGACCGGCGTGACCAGCACGACCTGGAACAGCAGCACCGGTGCCACCAGGGACGCGTCCCCGAGGACGTACGCCGCGATCGGGATGCCCAGGTTGCCCGAGTTGACGTAACCGGCGCACAGGGCGCCGATCGTGGTGCGGCCCACACCCCAGTGCCGTACGGTGCCCACCGCGACGAAGACCCCGGCCACCGCGCCGGTGCTCAGCGCCGTCACCAGCAGGCGGCTGGAGAACAGCAGCGTCAGGTCGGCCTTCGCCAGGGTGGTGAACAGCAGCGCGGGACCGGCCACGGTGAAGGCCAGCCTCGTCAGCACCTCGCCGCCCTGCTCGCCGAGCGTCCCGCGCCGCCCGAGCACGTAGCCCACACCGATGACGACCGCGATCACCGCGAACCCGCTAAGCACCCCCTGCACGGGGACCACCCTCCGGGGGAGGGCGCGAGCCGGTCAATGTGATCTTCGCCGGACCCGTGCCCCGCGGCCCGCGTCAACCGCGCAGTCGTCCCGGCAGCCGCTGGGGCGGGAGGTCGACCCGGCCGAGGGTGTCGGTGGTGACGCCTTCGGGGAGGCGGGTGCAGCCCGCGGTGGCGAACACTTCGAGACGGCCTCGCGGGTACGTCCTGACGTGTACGGTCGCACCGCCGCCGGGCGGGGTCGCCTCCAGCGAGACGACTTTGCCGGCCGCCGTGGACGTGGTCGCGTCCCAGCCCTGCCGCTCCAGCCGGGTCCGGGCCCGCCGCAGCGCCGACTGCCCGGCCTCGGCCGTGATCCCCTTCAGGGCCCACTCGGTGCGGACGGTGACGACCCCCTTCACGTGCGGGGGCGAGTCGCTGAGCTGGTCGCCGAGATGGCTCAGCCCGCTGGTCCAGTAACAGTCCTCCTCGGCCTCCACGCCGCTGCCCGGCCACTCCCGGTCCAGGTGGGCGTCCGGCAGTCCGAGCGCGTCGTAGACCTCCCCGGCGCGGCCGTCCAGCCGGTCGGCGGTCACGGCCGGGTCGGCGACCGGGAAGGAGTCGCCCTCCCAGGCCCACTTCAGCCAGAGGCCGACGGCGGCGAGGGCGGTCACGGCCAGTGCCAGGGCACAGAAGGCGCGGACCTTGCCGTAGGGCCGCGGAGCGGTCGGGGCGGGCGCTGCTCGTGTCATGACCGGCATCCTGCCGCCGCCCGCCGGTGCGGACATGAGCGCTCCTACTCAGCGGACGTACTCAACGCCCCCGCCCCGCCCGATGAGTTCCGCCCGCCGCGCCGGTCTACCGCACGTGGATGCCAGGACACCGCCCGTGCTCGTGCTGCCCGGTCCCGTCGCCCGGGACCAGGTGGCCGCGCTGTGCGACGCCGTACGGACGCTGCTGGAGGGGAGCGGGGCCGGCATCGTCGTCTGCGACGCGGCCGGCCTCGGGCCGCCCGGGCTCGGCGCCGTGGACCTGCTCGCCCGGCTCGCGCTGACCGCCCGCCGGGCCGGCGGACGGATCCGGCTGCGGGACCCCGATCCGGCGCTACCGTCCCTGCTCGGCCTCGTCGGCCTCCGGTTCGAGGTGGAGGGGCAGGTCGAAGAGGGGGAACCAGCGCCTGGTGTCGAGGAAGCAGTGGAAACCGGTGATGCGGCCCTGTGAGATCTCCAGGATCTGCACCGCCCAGGGGGTGAAGCCGCCGTTGTCCTCGTCCGGCTTGTAGTGGGCGAACCCCGGCAGACCGTTGGCGTGGACGGGCAGCAGACGGGAGCCGGCGCAGGAGGCGCCCAGGGTGGTCATGAATCCCGTGATGTCGGCCGTGCCGCGCAGCCACAGGTCGAACGGCGGCATCGTCATGACCGCGTCCTCGTGCAGCAACGCCGTCAGCGCGGTCATGTCGTAGTCTTCGAACGCCGCGACGTAGCGCTCCAGCAGCTTGCGCTGCTCCTCGTCCAGCGGGTCGGAGACCGCGCCCTCGGGTCCCGACTCCCGGCGCTCGGCGAGCGTCGCCCGGGCCCGCTGCAGCGCGCTGTTGACCGAAGCCACCGTCGTGTCCAGCAGTTCGGCGACCTCGCTCGCCCTCCAGGCCAGCACCTCCCGCAGGATCAGCACCGCCCGCTGCTTGGGCGGAAGCTGCTGCAGGGCCGCCATGAACGCCAGCCGGACCGACTCCTTGGCGACCGCCGCCTCCGCCGGGTCACCGACCGTCGGCAGCACGCGCGCGTCCGGCATCGGCTCCAGCCACGTGCTGTCCGGGCGGGGGGCGAGGGCCGCCCGGGCGAGCGGCGTCGACTCGGTGAGGTCCATCGGACGCGCCCGCTTGTTCCCGGCCGACAGCATGTCCAGGCACACGTTCGTCGCGATCCGGTACAGCCAGGAGCGCAGGGAGGACCGGCCCTCGAACCGGTCGTGGCTCCGCCAGGCACGCACGAGGGTGTCCTGCACCGCGTCCTCGGCCTCGGAGGACGAGCCGAGCATCCGGTAGCAGTACCCGGTCAGTTCGGTCCGGTGCTTCTCCAGTGCGACGTCGAGATCCGCCGTCGCCGTGCTGTCGCCCATCGTCCACCCACCCCTGCGGCCTCAGTGTCAGCGCGCCTTCGCGCCCAGCACTCCGGAAGCTACCGCAGCCCGCTGACAACGGCCCCCCGAGCGGGCGAAGGCCCAGCTCGGGGGGCGTGTGCGGCATGGGCGCGACGGGATCGTCAGTGCGCCGCGGCCGGTTCCCGCCGGGCCGCCACCCGGGCCGCGCGCGTGCCGAGGACGGTGATCGTGACGACGCCGAGGACGGCGAGGACGCCGACGGTGACCGTGCCCGCCCAGCCGCTCGCGTGGAAGGCGATCGCGCCGACCGTGCTGCCGGCGCTGGAGCCGATGTAGTAGGCGGACTGGTAGAGCGCCGAGGCCTGGGCACGGCCGCGCGTGGCCGTCTTGCTGACCGCCGAGGAGGCGACCGCGTGCCCGGCGAAGAACCCGGCGGTGATCAGCACCAGGCCCAGCAGGACCAGCGGGAGGGTGTCGGCCAGGGAGAGCAGCAGGCCCGCCGCCGTCGTGCCGCCCGCCAGGTACAGCGCGCCCCGGCGGCCGAGGCGGCCCACCAGGCGGCCCGCCGCGGAGGCCGACACCGTGCCCACCAGGTACACCAGGAAGATCGAGCCGACGATGCCCTGCGGCAGCCCGAACGGGGCCCCGGTCAGGCGGTAGCCGATCACCGTGTACACGCCGCCGAACACCGTCATGAACAGCGCGCCGATCGCGTAGAGGCGGCGCAGCAGCGGGTCGGAGAGGTGGCCGCGGACCGTGCCGAGCAGCACGCGCGGCCGGAGCGAGCCCGCCTCGAAGTGCCGCGGGGCCGGCAGCAGCAGCCGGAACGCCACCGCGCACGCCACCGCGATCGCGCCGATCACCCCCACCGAGACCCGCCAGCCCCATTCCTGGGCCACCCAGCCGGTGATCACCCGGCCGCTCATGCCGCCCACGCTGTTGCCCGCGACGAACAGCCCGATCGCCGTGACCAGCGCCTTCGGCCGGACCTCCTCGGCGAGGTACGCCTGGGCCGAGGCCGGCAGCCCGGCCAGGGCCGCACCCTGCACCGCCCGCAGCACCACCAGCACGCCGATCGACGGCGCGAAGGGCACCAGCATCCCGACCGTGACCGCGACGGCCAGCGAGCCGGTCATCACCGCGCGGCGGCCGAAGCGCTCCGACAGGGCGCTCATGGGCAGCACGAACAGGGCCAGTCCGCCGGTCGCGGCCGCCACCGTCCAGCTCGCCTCGCTCGCCGCCACCCCGAACTCGCCCGAGATCAGCGGCAGCAGGGCCTGCGTGGAGTAGAGGAGGGCGAAGGTCGCGACACCGGCGAGGAAGAGGGCGAGACTCATCCGGCGGTAGCCGGGGGCGCCCGGAGTCATCCGGGTGTCGGCCGGGGAGCCGGAGGAGGGGACGGACATGACGGCGTCCACGGCGGTGGACGCCCCGGTACTGGCGGGAGACATGCCTCGACCGTAGGCACGGCCCACTCATCCGTCCAATGCATGGAATCGTCATAATCGTTCCCATGGCGCATGAGCAGAGGTCACAGCCGCGGCTGTCACCGTCCAGTGACATGAAAGACATGGGCGAGACGTCGATGCTGCTCGCGCCGCGCCTCACGTACTTCGCCGGCGTGGCCCGCACCGAGCACGTCACCCGGGCCGCCCGGGAGATGAACGTCCCCCAGTCCACCCTGTCCCGCGCGATGGCCCGCCTGGAGCAGGACCTGGGCGTCGACCTGTTCGCGCGCCACGGCCGCACGGTCTCCCTCACCACCGCCGGCCGCACCTTCCTCGCCTCCGTCGAGCGCGCCCTCGCCGAGATCGACCGCGCCGCCGAGGAGGTCCGCGCGGACGCCGACCCGGCCACCGGCAAGGTCGCCTTCGGCTTCCTGCACACCATGGGCGCCGAGACCGTACCGGGCCTGCTGCACGCCTTCCGCGCCGACCATCCGCGCGTCCGCTTCAGCCTGGTGCAGAACTACGGCGAGGCGATGCTGGAGGGGCTGCGGGCGGGCGAGCTGGACCTGTGCCTGACCTCCCCGGTCCCCGACGCGCCCGACCTGGTCGCCCGCCGCCTGGACGAGCAGAAGCTGCGCCTGGTCGTCCCCGCCGACCACCCCCTGGCGGTCCGCCGCCGCATCCGGCTGGCCGAGGCGTCCGAGGAAACCTTCGTCACCCTCGAGCCGGGCTACGGCCTGCGGCGCATCACGGACGACCTGTGCCGGCAGGCGGGGTTCCGGCCGAACGTCGCCTTCGAGGGCGAGGAGGCGGAGACCCTGCGGGGCCTGGTCGCGGCCGGCCTCGGAGTCGCCCTCCTGCCTCCGCCGACCGTTCCCAGACCGGGCGTGGTGGAACTGACGGTCACGGCCCCCAGGGCCGCGCGCGAGATCGGCGTCGCCTGGCTGGCCGACCGGCCGGACACCCCGCCGGTGGCCGCCTTCAAGAAGTTCCTGCTCTCCAGGAGGGGGAGCCTGCTCCCCTGAGGGCCTACCGCCGCAACGACTTCCCGAATCCGGCGGCCAGCGGCATCCGCAGCCCGATCGGCGGCGGGGCGGCGAGCGCGTCCTCCACCGGCCGCGACACCGCGTGCCCGAACAGGGCGCCCATGACGAAGTCGACCGCCAGGGCGGTCACCTCGTGCCGGTGCCCGTGCAACGCGTGTCCGTCGGAGTGCACTTCGAACCGGCAGACCTCCCGGTTGGCCTTCTTCGCCCGCTCCGCGTACCTGAACGAGAGCTCGGGGTCGCTGCGTTCGTCGTTCGTGCCGTGCACGATCAGCACCCTGCGCCCCGCCAGCTGCCTGACCGGCTCGGCGGGGGCGGCCACGTCCTCCTCCGGCAGACAGGGGGCCAGCGCGACCACGGAGTCGACCGCCTCGTGCCCGCCGGCCCGCAGCGCCGCCCGCCCGCCCATGCCGAACCCCACCAGGCAGACCGGCACGTCCCCGTACCGCCGCACGACCTCGTCGGCCGCCCACTCCGCGTCCGCCGCCGGGTGCGCCTGGTTCCCGTTCCAGCCCCGGTACCGGTAGCGGACGGGGTGCACGGCCAGGCCCTCGGCGCGGCCCGCGCGGGCGAGCGCGCGGCTCAGGGAGCGGACGAAGACCGTCACCCATACGGGGGACGGCCGGCGCGCGGAGACCTCCGCCCCGCCGGGGAGCAGCAGCACCGCTCCGCTGACCGCCGTCGGCGCCGGGCCGACTGCCTTCCCCAGACCGGCCGTTCGGACCGGCGCCGCTTGCTGTCCCATGGCAGAACAGTGTCAGAAGGCGCGGCGTACGAAACCCGTACGTGCGGTCACCATTGCGTATCGACGGAAAAGTGCCGGGAGTGAGCGTCGCGTCCTCCGGGTTCTCTACGCGCGTAGGCGTTAGAGTGCGGAGATGACGAGCCAGACTGCACCGACCGGGCCCGTCCCGGCGACCGTGCCGGCGCACGTTCCGACGCCGGACCAGATCCGCCGCGCGCCCAAGGTTCTGCTGCACGATCATCTCGACGGCGGTCTCCGCCCGGGCACCGTCGTCGAGCTCGCCCGCGAGACGGGCTACCCGGAACTCCCCGAGACCGATCCCGGCAAGCTGGGCGTGTGGTTCCACGAGGCCGCCGACTCCGGCTCGCTGGAACGGTACCTGGAGACCTTCAGGCACACCGTCGGCGTGATGCAGACCCGCGAGGCGCTCGTCCGGGTCGCCCGCGAGTGCGCCGAGGACCTCGCCGCGGACGGGGTGGTCTACGCCGAGGTGCGGTACGCGCCGGAGCAGCACCTCGAACGCGGCCTGACCCTGGAGCAGGTGGTCGAGGCCGTCGACGAGGGGTTCCGGCAGGGCGAACGGCTCGCCCGGCGAAACGGCCACCGCATCCGGGTCGGCGCGCTGCTGACGGCGATGCGGCACGCCGCCCGCTCACTGGAGATCGCCGAACTCGCCAACCGCTACCGGGACTCCGGCGTGGTGGGCTTCGACATCGCCGGGGCCGAGGCGGGCCACCCGCCCACCCGGCACCTCGACGCCTTCGAGTACCTCAAGCGCGCGAACTTCCACTTCACCATCCACGCGGGCGAGGCGTTCGGCCTGCCGTCCATCTGGCAGGCGCTGCAGTGGTGCGGGGCCGACCGGCTCGGGCACGGGGTGCGGATCATCGACGACATCGAGGTCCGCGAGGACGGCTCGGTGAAGCTCGGCAGGCTGGCGTCGTACGTCCGCGACAAGCGGATCCCGCTGGAGCTGTGCCCCACCTCCAACCTCCAGACCGGGGCCGCGTCCTCCTACGCCGAGCACCCGATCGGGCTGCTGCGCCGGCTGCACTTCCGGGCCACCGTGAGCACCGACAACCGGCTGATGTCGGACACCACCATGAGCCGGGAATTCGAGCACCTCGTCGAGGCATTCGGTTACACGCTCGACGACCTGCAATGGTTCACCGTCAATGGAATGAAGTCGGCGTTCATTCCTTTCGATGAACGGCTCGCGATGATCAATGACGTCATCAAACCCGGATACGCGGAGCTGAAGTCCGAATGGCTGTTCCAGCAGACGGCCACCACCAGCGGCTTCGCTGATCCGCACGCCTAGACGCGGAGCCCGCCCCGGCGCGGAACGCGGACACGCTTTCACAGGGCGTCCGCATTTCGGTGTTTGCGGCGGGTGGTCCGGCGTGTTTACGGTCGGGGACCGCTCAGATCGTTCGATCTCCGTCTCCGCATTCAAGGACGCATCCACAATGAAGCAGTCTGCTGCCAAGACCCTCGGTGTCGCCGCCCTCGGTGCCGCCTTCGCCGCCGCCGGGGCGGGCATGGCCAGCGCGGCCCCGGCCGTCCCGGACGCCGCGCAGACCCTCGGCACCGTCACCGACGCGCTGCCCGCCCAGCAGGTCGCCGGCACGCTGTCCGGCGACGGCACGCCGCAGCAGGTCGGGTCGATGGCCGAGCCCGGTGTCGCCACCGCGATGCCGGCCGCCAGGGATCTCGCCGCGGCGCAGCCGGCCGTCGGAAGCGTCCTCGCGCAGGGCCCGACGGCCCCGGTCGCCGGTCTCCTCGGCGGGCTCCCGGTGCACGGTCTGCCCACGCAGGGCGTGGCGGTGAACGGCGTCCCGGTCGGCTGACACCGCTCACCAGGCGGTGCGGGCCTTGTCCTCGGCGGGCAGCAGGATCCACAGCGCTATGTAGAGCAGGAACTGCGGGCCCGGCAGCAGGCAGGACACCAGGAAGATCACGCGCATCGTGGTCGCCGAAGTGCCGAAGCGCCGGGCCAGCGCGGCGCACACTCCGCCGATCACGCGGCCGTGGGTGGGGCGGGCAAGGGCGGTCATGACGGCTCCTCCGTGGTCGCCGGCCCGGTCACGGGCCGGTGGTCGGGGCCGCCCGGACGGCGTCCCCAGCTGTCTTCCACGGTACGGAGACGAAGGGGACGAAGCGTCGCTCTACGGGGCGATCCCCACCCTGGGAATCGTCGGGGTGCGACCCTGAGACAACTCCCCGTGCAGGGTGAGGGGCTGTCCGGCCGTGCCGTCCTCGGCCGCTTCCAGCCGTCGCAGTCTCGCGCGGGCGGCCGGCACGACGGCGAGGTGGGCCACGATCACCCCGAGGGTGTTCAGCAGCAGGGAGTCGATGTCCACGACCCGGCCCGGCACACCGGTCTGCAGGAGTGCGATGCCCAGCGAGAGCAGGGCGCCGGTGGCCGCGGACCTGAGGAGGGAGGCGAGCGGGGAGACGGTGAGTCTGCCGTGCGCCATGGGCAGCAGGATGCCCAGCGGCGCGAGGAGCGCGAGTCCCTCGCCGAGGGGTCTGACCGCCCGCGGCCAGCCCAGCGCCAGGTCGGCGCGGATGCCGGCCAGGGGGCGCAGGTTGGGGGGCATCACCCAGGGGACGTCCAGGGGTCGCAGCGTCAGCCAGGCGACGAGGGCCAGGTGTGCGACGAGGAGGACACCTCCTGTCACACGTATGCGGATCGCGGCGCTGCCGCCGATGGAGCCTTGACGCTGCACGCCCCCGTAGACGCGGTGCCGGGCCCGATCGGTTCCGCGTGGAACTTTCCTCGGCGGATCTGGGGCCCTTCTCGCTCACCGGCGCTCACCGGGTGCCGCCGCGCCCACCCGTGCCGCCCCAGCGGCACGACTGCCCGCGGCTGCGGCGGCGTACAGGCGCCGGTTCCCGCAACTCCCCAGGGGCGCGGGGAACTGCGCGACCGGTCACGACCGGCCCGCGGACGAAGGGCGGCCCTACGGGCAACGGCGTCGGCCGAGCCCTACACGGCAGAGACCGGGCTCGACGGCGGCTGCGTAGAGCCCGGAGCGTTGCGGACGTCGTCGGTGCAGTCGTAGCGGCGCAGCGGCAGACCGCCGGGGCCGCCCAGGATCACCGACCCGTCCCCCTCGGTGGCCGCCGAGTCGGACAGGGTGCACACCAGCTGCGCGAGGGCGTACGAGCTGAGCCGGCTCGGGGCGGCGCTCAGCCGGAGCGCGTCCTCGGGGTCGTGCCCGCCGGGCCCGGACACGCTCAGGCCGCCCGGCACGTACGTCGCGTACCCCGCCGCCTTCTCCGAGGCCGACGGCGCCGCGGCCAGCTGGTCCAGCAGCCCCTGCGCCACGATCACCCGGCGCCGGGCGTCCGGGGTGCCCTCCGGCACGCGCACGGTCCGGTCGACGGCCACCAGGGACGCCCGGCACAGCAGGAAGACCTGCACGGGCACTCCGTGCGCGGACTGTGTCGACAGGTCGGGGCCGGCCAGCGAGCACGGCACGCGGGAGGGCGCCGCCCCGAAGTCGGTCGGCACCTCCGTGGCCCGGATGCCACAGCCGGTGAGCAGCACGCCCAGAAGGGGCAGGGCCAGCATCAGGCGTCGTACGGTCATGACCCCTCCTTTCCAGAACCACCGTCACCGTCACCGCTCCTGCCGCCCTCGCCCTGCGCCGCCTCCTCGGTCAGCCGCGAGGCGTCCCGTGGCAGGCGCAGCGTGAACACCGCGCCGCCGTCCGGGGAGTTCTCGGCGGTGATCTCACCGCCGTGGATGTGGGCGTTCTCCAGGGCGATGGAAAGGCCGAGACCGCTGCCCTCGGAGCGTGGCCGGGAGGCGCTCGCCTTGTAGAAGCGGTCGAAGACGTGCGGGAGGACGTCCTCGGGGATGCCGGGGCCGTGGTCGCGGACCCGGATCACCACTTCGTCCTCCGCCTCCCGCACCGACACGCGCACCGGCGATCCGCCGTGCTTGAGCGCGTTGCCGATCAGGTTGGCGAGTATGACGTCCAGGCGGCGCGGGTCCAGCAGGGCGTGGACGCCGCGCTCGGTGTCCAGTTCGACCGCGTCCAGCCAGGCGCGGGCGTCGATGCAGGCGGTGATCTGGTCGGCGAGGTCGACGTCGTCGAGGACCAGCCGGGCCGTGCCCGCGTCGAAGCGGGTGACCTCCATCAGGTTCTCGACCAGGTCGTTCAGCCGCCGGGTCTCGCTGACCACGAGCCGGACCGCGGGCTCGACCATGGGGTCGATGCCGCCGGCCTCCGACTCCAGCTCCTCCTCCAGCACCTCCGTGACGGCGGTGATGGCGGTCAGCGGGGTCCGCAGCTCGTGCGACATGTCGGCCACGAACCGGCGCGAGGCCTCGTCCCGGGCGGCCATCTCCGCGACCCGTTGCTCCAGCGCCTCGGCCGCGTTGTTGAACGTCCGCGACAGATCGGCGAGTTCGTCCGTGCCGGACACCCGCAGCCGGGTGTCGAGCCTGCCCTCGCCCAGTCGCCGGGCGGCCACGCCCAGCCGGTGCACCGGCTTCAGCACGGTCGTCGCGGCGGCCTGCGCGAGCAGCGCGGCACCGATCAGCGCCAGACCGGTGGCGATGCCCAGCGACCAGGCCAGCGAGTTGAGGTCCTTGGCCTCCGGCTCCAGGGACTTCGCCATGTAGCCCGTCGGCCCGCCGCCGATCACCCGCGTGCCGGCCACCAGATAGGGCGTGTCGTGGTCCGTGACCCGCTGCCAGTAGAGGTGGTACGGGTCCTCGTTGGAGTCGGTCACCTTCTGCCGCTTGTTCACGGCCGCGCGCAGCGACTTCGGCACGTCCTCCAGCTGGAAGCCGTTGATGCCGCCCGAACTGCCGTACACCGTCTTGCCGTCCGCGTCCTGCCCGACCAGCAGCACGCTGAAGTGCTGGCCGCCGGCGGCCATCTGGCCCGCGGCGCGCTGCAGCGCGTCCTGCGTGGGGTGTTCGGGCAGCGCCCCCACGCGGTTCTGCATCTCCTGCCGGAAGTCGCGCAGCACCGCGTCCTGGGCGCGGGTGAGCACGGCCTCCCGGTTGAGCCAGTAGGCGATGCCCGACGCCGACACCGCGGCGGTGAGCGCGACCAGCGCGAAGACCAGCACCAGCCGCAGCCGCAGGCTGGTGAACCTGAGCCGCGACAGACTTCCCCTGCGCCCCACGGCCCAGCCGCGCAGCCCCCCTCGCGTGTCGGTCACTGAGGAGTGTCCAGGCGGTAGCCGACACCACGGACGGTACGGATCAGCGTCGGGGACGAGGGGACGTCCTCCACCTTGGCGCGCAGCCGCTGCACGCACGCGTCCACCAGGCGGGAGTCGCCCAGGTAGTCGTGCTCCCAGACCAGCCGCAGCAGCTGCTGCCGGGACAGGGCCTGACCGGGCCGCCGGCTCAGTTCCAGCAGCAGCCGCAGCTCGGTCGGGGTCAGCTGCAGGTCCTCGCCGTTCTTCGTCACGGTCATCGCCGAACGGTCGATGACCAGGCTGCCGAACGTCGCCGAGTCGCTGGACTCCCGCTCCCCGCGCCGCAGCACGGCCCGGATCCGGGCGTCCAGCACCCGCCCCTGCACCGGCTTGACCACATAGTCGTCGGCGCCGGACTCCAGCCCGACCACCACGTCGATGTCGTCGCTGCGCGCGGTCAGCAGGATGATCGGCAGCTGGTCGGTGCGCCGGATGCGCCGGCACACCTCGAACCCGTCGATGCCGGGCAGCATGACGTCCAGCACGATCAGGTCCGGCCGCTGCTCGCGCAGCAGCTTCAGACCGTCCTCGCCGCTGGCAGCGGTGGCCACCCGGTGTCCCTGGCGCGTCAGGGAGAGCTCCAGGGCCGTGCGGATGGCGTCGTCGTCCTCGATCAGCAACAGGGAAGGCACGGGGCTCATTCTGGCCCATGGAGGGGGCGCCGGACGACCTGTGGGACCGATCCCCGCGTACCGCCACCACCTGTGTGCCCAGTGTGACAGGCGTGTGCCGGGCCCCTGTGACAGGTCTGTGACAGTCGACGGACACGGCGATGAAGTGATCCCGGCAGTCTTTTGGACACGGGCCGGCGGTGATCCGGAAATCGGCCCGGAGCACGACCGAATCACCGGAAGTCCACCACGGGGAGCGCGAGATGAACACGCTGCACAGCATCAGCACCAGCGCAGTGGTCACGCGTCTGCACGACGTGCACCGGGGTTCGGAGAAGTCCGGTGCCGATGGGGGCACCTCCCGCGCGAGCGCGTTCGAGCGTGGGGGAGGACGGGGGTGCGCCCGCGGTGCCGGGCGTCAGCACAGCGCCTACATGACGGTGGTTGACGCCCGCACGGGGGACACGCACGGGGGAACCGCGTACAGGGAGGACTCGGGGGAGCGCCCCTCGCTGACGGAGGCGGAGTTCACCGCCTACGTCCAGGAGCGCCGCGCCTCCCTGTACGCCACCGCCTACCACCTGACCGGTGACCGCTTCGAGGCCGAGGACCTGCTGCAGAGCGCGCTGTTCTCGACGTACCGGGCCTGGGAGCGGATCAGCGACAAGGCGGCCGTGGGCGGCTACCTCCGCCGCACCATGACGAACCTGCACATCAGCGCCTGGCGGCGCCGCAAGCTCAACGAGTACCCGACCGAGGAACTTCCGGAGACGCCCGGCGAGACGGACGCGATGCGCGGCACCGAGCTGCGCGCGGTCCTGTGGCAGGCGCTGGCCCGGCTGCCCGAACTGCAGCGCACCATGCTGGTCCTGCGCTACTACGAGGGCCGCACGGACCCGGAGATCGCGGACATCCTCGGCATCAGCGTCGGCACGGTGAAGTCCAGCATCTGGCGCTCGCTGCGCCGGCTGCGTGAGGACGAGGTCCTCAGCTTCGGCCGTGACGAGGAGAACGCCTTCGGCGAACTGGTCGCCTGAGGTCAGGGGGGACGGGGGAGGACGGGGACCGCTGGGGGGCGGTCCCACGGGGGAGAACGGGGAAAACGGGGGGACACGGGGGAACAGCACGGGGGAGCAAGAGGAGCGGGACTGGAGGACCGGGGGGTCCGGCCAGTCCCGTTTCGCATGTCCGGACGGCGGCCACGCGACCGTCCGTGAGCACGCCCTCGTCAGCGGGCGCACCCGCGTCCGCCGTCAGGCCGCCGTCAGGCCACCGTCTCGTGGCGCGCCTGCCGGCCCGCCGTCGCTGCCGCCAGCCGGCCCAGCGCCTCGTCCCGGTCGCAGGGGTGTGCGCCCAGCGACACCTGGCGGGCCACGATCGAGCGTTCCGCGCGCATCAGCCGCCAGCCGCGGCGCAGCAGGAACGGCACCGACTTGCGGCCCTCCTTCAGGTCCCGCAGGAAGCGCCGCCGGAAGGTGGTCACCGGCCCGCGGGTCAGGCAGAGCGCGTCCGCGAGCACCCCCAGCTCCCGGCAGCGTCCGACGATCTCCGCGGCGAAGACGCCCTCGGCGATGAACAGCGGCGTCCGGCCGATGTCCAGCGTGTCCTCGCCGGTACGGGCGCTCAGCGAGAGGTCGTACACCGGCACCGGCGCCGACCTGGTCGCGCACAGCCGGGTGATGGCCTCGACCGCGACCTCGGCGTCCCACGACGCGGGGTGGTCCCAGTCGATGTCCGAACTGCCCTCCACCAGGGGCAGAGTCGGATCGCAGGCCTCCTTGTAGAAGTCGTCCAGACGCAGGACGGGAAGCCCGGAGCGGGCGGCGACGAGGGACTTGCCCGAGCCCGAGGGGCCGCACAGCAGCACGACACGGGCGGGGGACGGGGTAAGGAGGCTCACGGAACACCAGTTTGACGCATGGCGGGCCCCCTGCCGACCCCGCGGGTCGGCTTTTGAGCGTGACTCGCGACTCAACTACCCTGTGTGCTGTACTCATCACCCTGCGCACCAGAAGGTGGCACCATCGATGGCCCGACACACCCTCTCCACGCACCCGGCCGCGCGGCGCGCCCTGATCGCCCTTGCGGCCGCCGGAGCGGCCCTCGGCGCGGGGGCGGCCACGGCGTCGGCCCACTCGGTGCCGGCGCCGGACCAGCGGCCGCTGGACGCCGGCGGCGTCGACGCCCAGTCGGGCGTGCGGGCCCTGACCGGCTCGGTGGGACACGCGACCGGCACGGTGGCCGGACTCAAGCCGAACCCGCTCGCGGGCACCGGTGTGGATCCCCTCGACAACGGAGTGGGTACGCAGGTGGGCGACTTCAAGCCGGTCGGCTCGCGGATGCTGACGGGGCCCGTGGCGCAGGCGGAGTCCGTGGGGAGCGTGCCGGTGGCCGGTCAGGCCCTCACCGCGGTGGGCCGCTGACGGGCCGCCGGCGGTACGGCGCACGCGAAGGGCGCGGGGACGTCCCCGCGCCCTTCGCGTGCGAGACGGGTCAGTACGACGACCCGGACGCTCCCAGCGACCCCGTCGGGTGCCACACGGTCTTCGTCTCCAGGAACGCCGTCATCCGGTCGGTGTCCGGCGTCCGGAAGTAATCCACAGCCTGTGGACGCAGAACGCGCTTGAGGTTGTCCGCCGCCGCGATCTCCAGTTCCTTCGCCAGCGTCTCGTCGGCGCCCGCGAGGTCGATCGCGTTGACGTCCTGGTGCGCGGCCAGCGGCGCGGCGATCTCCGCCGTACGGCCGGACAGGATGTTGACCACGCCGCCCGGCACGTCGGAGGTGGCCAGCACCTCGCCCAGGGACAGGGCCGGCAGCGGGGCCTTCTCGGAGGCCACCACGACGGCCGTGTTGCCGGTGGCGATCACCGGGGCGACGACCGAGACGAGGCCCAGGAAGGACGACTCCTGCGGGGCGAGGACGGCGACCACGCCGGTCGGCTCGGGCGAGGACAGGTTGAAGAACGGGCCCGCGACCGGGTTGGCGCCGCCGATCACCTGGGCGATCTTGTCCGTCCAGCCCGCGTACCAGACCCAGCGGTCGATCGCGGCGTCCACGACCGCGGCCGCCTTGGACTTCGACAGGCCCTCCGCGTCGGCCACCTCGCGCACGAACTGCTCGCGGCGGCCCTCCAGCATCTCCGCGACGCGGTAGAGGACCTGGCCGCGGTTGTAGGCGGTCGCGCCCGACCAGCCGCCGAACGCCTTGCGCGCGGCGACCACCGCGTCACGGGCGTCCTTGCGGGACGACTGCGGCGCGTTGGCCAGCCACTTGCCCTTGCCCGCCGCCTCAGCGGCTGACGTCCTAGCCGTCACCTCGTACACCCGGCCGCTCTCGGAACGCGGGAACTTGCCGCCCACGTACAGCTTGTAGGTCTTGAAGACGGAAAGCCGCTGCTCATCAGACATCGAGGTACGCCTCCAGGCCGTGGCGGCCGCCCTCGCGGCCGAAGCCCGACTCCTTGTAGCCGCCGAACGGCGAGGTCGGGTCGAACTTGTTGAACGTGTTGGACCAGACGACACCGGCGCGCAGCTTGTTCGCGACGGCCAGGATCCGCGAGCCCTTCTCGGTCCAGATGCCCGCCGACAGGCCGTACTGGGTGTTGTTGGCCTTGGCGACCGCCTCGTCGGGCGTGCGGAAGGTGAGGACCGACAGCACCGGGCCGAAGATCTCGTCGCGGGCGATGGTGTGCGCCTGGGTGACGTTCGTGAAGAGCGTCGGGGCGAACCAGTAACCGGAGGAGGGCAGTTCGCAGGCCGGGGACCAGCGCTCGGCGCCCTCCGCCTCGCCGCGCTCGGTGAGCGCGGTGATCCGGGCCAGCTGCTCGGCGGAGTTGATCGCGCCGATGTCGGTGTTCTTGTCCAGCGGGTCACCGAGGCGCAGGGTGGACAGGCGGCGCTTGAGGGAGTCCAGCAGCTCGTCCTGGACCGACTCCTGGACCAGAAGGCGGGAACCGGCGCAGCAGACCTGGCCCTGGTTGAAGAAGATGCCGGTCACGATGCCCTCGACGGCCTGGTCGATCGGCGCGTCGTCGAAGACGATGTTCGCGCCCTTGCCGCCCAGTTCGAGGGTGAGCTTCTTCCTCGTGCCCGCGACCGTGCGGGCGATCTCCTTGCCGACGGCCGTGGAGCCGGTGAAGGCGACCTTGTTCACGTCCGGGTGCGCGACGAGCGCGGCGCCCGCGTCGCCGTAGCCGGGAAGGATGTTGACGACGCCCTTGGGCAGGCCCGCCTGACGGCAGATGTCCGCGAAGAAGAGCGCCGACAGGGGCGTGGTCTCCGCCGGCTTCAGCACGACCGTGTTGCCGGTCGCGAGGGCCGGGGCGATCTTCCACGCCAGCATCAGCAGCGGGAAGTTCCAGGGGATGACCTGGCCGGCGACGCCGAGGGGCTTCGGATCGGCGCCGAAACCGGCGTGGTCCAGCTTGTCGGCCCAGCCCGCGTAGTAGAAGAAGTGCGCGGCGACCAGCGGCAGGTCGGCGTCGCGGGTCTCCTTGATCGGCTTGCCGTTGTCCAGCGTCTCCAGGACGGCCAGCTCGCGGCTGCGCTCCTGGATGATCCGGGCGATGCGGAACAGGTACTTGGCGCGCTCGGAACCGGGCAGCGCCGACCACTTCCCGAACGCCTTGCGGGCGGCCTTCACCGCGCGCTCGACGTCCTCGGCGCCGGCCTGCGCGACCTCGGAGAGGACCTCCTCGGTCGACGGGCTGACCGTCTTGAAGACCTTGCCGTCGGCCGCCTCGACGAACTCGCCGTCGATGAACAGGCCGTAGGAGGGGGCGATGTCGACGACCGAGCGGGACTCGGGCGCCGGGGCGTACTCGAATACGGAAGCCATGAGGATCAGTCCACCGTCACGTAGTCGGGGCCGGAGTAGCGGCCGGTGGCCAGCTTCTGCCGCTGCATCAGCAGGTCGTTCAGGAGCGAGGAGGCGCCGAAGCGGAACCAGTGGTTGTCCAGCCAGTCCGCGCCGGCGGTCTCGTTGACCAGGACGAGGAACTTGACGGCGTCCTTGGTGGTGCGGATGCCGCCGGCGGGCTTCACGCCGACCTGGACGCCGGTCTGGGCGCGGAAGTCGCGCACCGCCTCCAGCATCAGCAGGGTGTTCGCCGGGGTGGCGTTGACGGCGACCTTGCCGGTGGAGGTCTTGATGAAGTCGGCGCCGGCCAGCATGCCGAGCCAGGAGGCGCGGCGGATGTTGTCGTACGTCGACAGCTCGCCGGTCTCGAAGATGACCTTCAGCCGGGCGCTCGTGCCGCAGGCCTCCTTCACGGCGACGATCTCGTCGTACACCTTGAGGTACTTGCCGGCGAGGAACGCGCCCCGGTCGATCACCATGTCGATCTCGTCGGCGCCGGCGGCGACGGCGTCGCGCACGTCGGCCAGCTTCACCTCCAGGGCGGCGCGTCCGGCCGGGAAGGCGGTGGCGACCGAGGCGACCTTCACACCGGAGCCGGCGACGGCCTCCTTGGCGACGGCCACCATGTCGGGGTAGACGCAGACGGCGGCGGTGGCCGGGGTGGTGCGGTCGGTCGGGTCGGGACGGACCGCCTTGGCGCCGAGCGCCCGGACCTTGCCCGGGGTGTCCGCGCCTTCCAGCGTCGTCAGGTCGACCATCGAGATGGCGAGGTCGATGGCGTACGCCTTCGCGGTGGTCTTGATGGAACGGGTGCCGAGAGACGCGGCGCGCGCCTCCAGGCCGACCGCGTCGACGCCGGGCAGCCCGTGCAGGAAGCGGCGCAGCGTGCTGTCGGACGCGGTGACGTCGGCGAGAGCGTGAGCTGTGGGTGCGGTAGTGGGCATGGTCACCAGACGAGCATATCTACGCGCGTAGCGGCTGTACACCCCCGGCCGCTCATCGCACCTCCGCAGATCACGGATGAGCGCCGGTTGCGGGGTACCCGGGGGCACCGCCGCCGGTGTCGGGCAGAATCGGACCCATGACCACCCCGGACCACCCGTCTCCCGCGTCACAGCCTCCGGCGTCACCCGCCAAGGACCGCATCTACCGCGCTCCCATGGCGCTGGCGGGCGGTGTGCTGCTGCTCGTGGTCGTCGGCTGGCTGGGCTTCGACGCGCTCTTCAAGGGCCACGGCCGCACCCCGTGGCTGGCGCTCGCCGGGATGATCCTGGCGGTGCCGCTGGTGGTGGCCTTCACACTGCGCCCGGCCGTCTTCGCCAACGAGGACCGGCTGCGCATCCGCAACCCCTTCCGGGTGATCACACTGCCCTGGGGCCAGATCGGCGCCCTGCGCTCCGGCTACTCCAACGAGGTCGTCGCCAGGTCCGGCACCAAGTACCAGCTGTGGGCCGTCCCCGTCTCGCTGCGGGCCCGCAAGAAGGCGACGCGCCGGCAGGAACGGGCGGCGGTGGACGCGGCCCGCGGCGTGACGCCGGGCGGACGCACCGGAGGCCTCGGCTCCAGCGGCCTCGGCTTCGGCGGGTTCGGCCTGCGTGGCGCGGACGTCGGACCGGCCCGGGCGGAGGGCGACCGGGTCATGGACGACCTGCGTGAACTCCTGGAGCGGCGCGGCGACGCGGAGACGGCCCAGGGCGAGCCGACGGTCCGCTGGGCGTACGAGGTCGCCGCACCGGCGGTGGCGGGCGCGATCCTGCTGGCGATCCTGCTGGCGACGGGCTGAGCGTCGGCGGTGCCCCCGCACGTGCGGGTGGGTGGCCGTTGCGGCCTGGTTCGGGTGCGGCGCCGTTGTGGCTGGTCGTGCACTTCCTCGCGCCCCCGAGGGGGGTGTGGTGCCGTCGGCTGTCAGGTCCTGGGGCGCCCCGCACCCCAGCCGCGGGCAGTCGTGTCGCTGGGGCTGCAGGGTGGGCGCGGCGGTACTTCGTACGTGCGGGTAGGCGGTCGCTGCGGCCTGGTCCGGGGCGCCCCCGGGCGGGGCACCCCGGTGGGATTCAGATGCCGGCGGCCGTCGACAGGTCGTGCTTGATGGCGGTCAGCAGCTCGGTCGCGCGGGTGCGGGCGGACGGGAGGCCGGCGCGGTGCGCGACCGGCACGACGACCTCCAGGTAGCACTTGAGTTTGGGCTCGGTGCCGCTCGGGCGGACGATGACGCGGGCGCCGTCCAGGGTGTAGCGCAGGCCGTCGGTGGGCGGCAGCCGGTCCGTGCCCCGGGTGAGGTCCTCGGCGCGGGTGACGGGCAGCCCGGCCAGCTCGGCCGGCGGCCGCTCGCGCAGGCGGCGCATGGCGTCCGCGATGAGCGACAGGTCCTGCACCCGGACCGACAGCTGGTCGGTCGCGTGCAGGCCGTGCTCGACGGCGAGGTCGTCCAGCAGGTCGAGGAGGGTACGGCCCTCCTCCTTGAGCTCCGAGGCGAGTTCCGTGATCAGCAGGGCGGCCGTGATGCCGTCCTTGTCGCGCACGCCCTCGGGGTCCACGCAGTAGCCGAGGGCCTCCTCGTAGCCGTAGCGCAGGCCGTCGACGCGGGCGATCCACTTGAAGCCGGTCAGCGTCTCCTCGTACGGCAGGCCCGCCTTCCCGGCGATCCGGCCGAGCAGGGAGGAGGAGACGATCGACTCCGCGAAGGTGCCGCTGACACCGCGCCGCACCAGATGGGCGGCGAGCAGGGACCCGACCTCGTCGCCGCGCAGCATCCGCCAGTCGCCGCCGTCCGGCACCGCCACCGCGCAGCGGTCCGCGTCCGGGTCGTTGGCGATGACCAGGTCCGGGCGGGTGGCGCGGGCCCGGGCGAACGCCAGGTCCATCGCGCCCGGCTCCTCCGGGTTGGGGAAGGCGACCGTCGGGAAGTCCGGGTCCGGGTCGGCCTGCTCGGCCACCAGCACCGGCTCGGGGAAGCCCGCGCGGGCGAAGGCGGCCAGCAGCACGTCCCTGCCGACGCCGTGCATCGCCGTGTAGACGGTGCGGGCCGTCCGCGGGGAGCCCGCTGCCAGGACAGCGTCCGTACGGGCGAGGTAGGCATCCAGGACGGCGTCGTCCAGGGTCTCCCAGCCGGCGTCCGGGCGCGGCACGTCGTGCAGGGAGGCGATCGCGTCGATCTCGGCGGCGATCCCCGCGTCGGCGGGCGGGACGATCTGGGAGCCGTCGCCGAGGTAGACCTTGTAGCCGTTGTCGCGGGGCGGGTTGTGGCTGGCGGTGACCTCCACGCCCGCGACCGCGCCCAGGTGCCTTATGGCGAAGGCCAGCACGGGGGTGGGCAGGGGCCGCGGGAGCACCGCCGCGCGCAGTCCGGCGCCGGTCATCACGGCGGCGGTGTCCCGGGCGAAGTCGGCGGACTTGTGGCGGGCGTCGTAGCCGATGACGACCAGACCGGCGTCCTGGCCCCCGTGGGGGGTGCCGTTCTTCTTCAGGTACGCGGCGAGGCCGGCGGCGGCGCGGATGACGACGCCGCGGTTCATGCGCATCGGGCCGGCGCCGAGTTCGCCGCGCAGGCCGGCGGTGCCGAACTGCAGGGTGCCCGAGAAGCGGGCCGACAGCTCCTTCACGTCACCGGCGTCGATCAGCCCGGCGAGTTCGGCACGGGTCTCCGTGTCGGGGTCCTCGGCGAGCCATACGCGCGCCCGGGCGATGAGATCGTCGTGCACCTTGGGATCAACCTCTCCTGTGTTTGCCTGGTCCCGCCCGGGGTTCCGCCCGTGCGGGATCGCACCTGTGCGGACAGCATCCGCGCCCGGCCCGTACGACGGCGGCGCCACGCCCGGCTCACGTGCCCCGTCGTCACGCACCGGTCCTGAGGGCGGGCGACGGGGACGCGAGGGCGGGGGTCCGGACGGGCGACGGGAACGCGAGGCGGCGGGGGCCCGGCCGGCCGGAGCGTCCCGCGGCGGCGGCCCGGCCGGTCCGCCGGAGCGCGGCCGGCTCAGATCCGGCCCAGCACCTGCGCCAGCAGCTGGCCCATCCGCGCCGCCGAGTCGCGGCCAGCCTGGAGGACCTCCTCGTGGTTGAGGGGCTCGCCGGTCATGCCCGCGGCCAGGTTGGTGACCAGGGAGATGCCCAGCACCTCGGCGCCGGCCTCGCGGGCGGCGATCGCCTCCAGGACCGTGGACATGCCGACCAGGTCCGCGCCGATGACGCGGGCCATGCGGATCTCGGCCGGGGTCTCGTAGTGCGGGCCGGGGAACTGCGCGTAGACGCCCTCCTCCAGGGAGGAGTCGATCTCCTTGCACAGGGCGCGCAGGCGCGGCGAGTACAGGTCCGTCAGGTCGACGAAGTTGGCGCCGACGATCGGGGACGTGGCCGTCAGGTTGATGTGGTCGCTGATCAGGACGGGCTGGCCGGGGCGCATGCCCTCGCGCAGGCCGCCGCAGCCGTTGGTGAGGACCACGGTCTTGCAGCCGGCGGCGACGGCGGTGCGTACGCCGTGGGCGACGGCGGCGACACCACGGCCCTCGTAGTAGTGGGTGCGGCCCAGGAAGACCAGGGCGCGCTTGTCACCGAAGGAGTACGAGCGGACCTTGCCGCCGTGGCCCTCCACGGCCGGCGGCGGGAAGCCGGGCAGCTCGGTGACCTGGAACTCGGCGTCGGGTGCGCCCAGTGCGTCGACGGCCGGGGCCCAGCCGGAGCCCATCACCAGGGCGACGTCGTGGGTCTCGGCGCCGGTGAGTTCGCGCAGGCGCGCGGCGGCGGCGTCGGCGGCGGCGTAGGGGTCGCCCTGGATGTCGTCCGGAAGAAGAGATGCGTTCACGCCGATGAGGGTAGCCGGTTCTCGCCTACGCGCGTAGATGACAAGTCACACGTGAATGAGATCGTTGTCTTGTCGTATTCCGCTGAGGGTGGGCACAAGGGCGGGAAAGCCGCGGCGGAGGGGGCAGGGATCCGCTCAGCAGGGGCGCTTGCGCAGTTCCATCACGTAGTCGTGCGGCGCCCCCGCGGACTCCGCCGCGTCGGCGACCTCGCCCAGGTACCGGGCCGAGGGCAGGCCGCCCTCGTAGCCGTTGAGGACGTACGCCCAGGCCGGCTCCTCGCCGTCCAGGGTGTGCACGCGCACCCGCACGCGCCGGTAGATGCCGAGGCCCACGCCCTCCCACCGGTCGAGCGACTCCTCGTCCATGGGTGCGATGTCGTACAGGCCCACGAAGACCTGTGCCGGCGGGTCCTCCACGATCGTCGCGAGCGCGCCCTCCCAGCCCAGCTGCTCGCCGCCGAAGGTCAGCCGCCAGCCGTTCAGCCAGCCGGTGGCGCGCAGCGGGGAGTGCGGGGCGCGGCGGGACATCAGCCGCGCGTCGAGGTTGCCGGCGTACGCGGCATAGAGCGCCATGGGGGAAGGGTACGGCAGTGACACGCGGGTCACTCCGGCCCCAGAAGGTCACTCCGGTCCCACGGGTGTCACCCGTGCCCCTTCGGTGCGCCCCCCGGGCAGTAGCACCTTGAAGGGTGCGGGACAATGGGGTACGTGACTCGGATCGTGATCATCGGTGGCGGACCAGGCGGATACGAAGCGGCGCTGGTCGCCGCTCAGCTCGGCGCGGAGGTGACCGTCGTCGACTGCGACGGTCTGGGCGGAGCGTCGGTACTGACCGACTGCGTGCCGTCGAAGACCC
Source organism: Streptomyces lucensis JCM 4490 (assembly GCF_014650035.1). Taxonomy (GTDB): domain Bacteria; phylum Actinomycetota; class Actinomycetes; order Streptomycetales; family Streptomycetaceae; genus Streptomyces; species Streptomyces lucensis. The sequence goes on from NZ_BMUE01000001.1 coordinate 380,324, forward strand.
TCATCGCCACGGCCGAGGTGATGACCACCTTCGACTCCTCCTACGAGGAGCTGGGGATCATCGTCGCCGACGACACCCCGCCGCTGGAGCAGGCGGCCCGGGTGGTCGGCGTGGACCTCGGCAAGGTCAACCGCCGGGTGAAGCGGCTGGCGCTCGCGCAGTCGCACGACATCACCGCGTCCGTCACACGGGCCGGCGCCCGGGTCATGCGCGGCCGCGGCCGGCTGGACGGCATGCAGGCCCTCGACGGTTCCCGCAAGGTCGTCGTCACCGCCGCCGACGGCACCGAGGAGACCCTCACCGCCGACGCCGTCCTCATCGCCACCGGCGGTCACCCGCGCGAGCTGCCCGACGCCCAGCCCGACGGCGAGCGCATCCTCAACTGGACCCAGGTCTACGACCTCACCGAGTTGCCGGAGGAGCTGATCGTGGTCGGCTCCGGTGTGACCGGTGCCGAGTTCGCCGGCGCCTACCAGGCGCTCGGGTCCAAGGTCACCCTCGTGTCCTCGCGCGACCGCGTGCTGCCCGGCGAGGACCCCGACGCCGCCGCCGTCCTGGAGGACGTCTTCCGGCGCCGCGGCATGAACGTGATGGCCCGCTCCCGCGCGCAGTCCGCCAAGCGGGTCGGCGACCGGGTGGAGGTCACCCTGGCCGACGGGCGCGTCATCACCGGCTCGCACTGCCTCATGGCCGTCGGCGCCATCCCGAACAGCGCGGGCCTCGGCCTGGAGGAGGCCGGCGTCAGGCTGCGCGAGTCGGGTCACATCTGGACCGACAAGGTGTCCCGCACGACCGCTCCCGGCGTCTACGCGGCCGGCGACGTGACCGGTGTCTTCGCGCTCGCGTCCGTCGCCGCCATGCAGGGGCGCATCGCCATGTACCACTTCCTCGGCGACGCGGTGGCCCCGCTCAACCTGAAGACGGTCTCCTCCAACGTCTTCACCGACCCCGAGATCGCCACCGTCGGCTACTCGCAGGCGGACGTGGACGGGGGCAAGATCGACGCCCGGGTCGTGAAACTGCCGCTGCTGCGCAACCCGCGCGCCAAGATGCAGGGCATCCGGGACGGCTTCGTGAAGATCTTCTGCCGTCCGGGCACCGGGATCGTCGTCGGCGGTGTGGTCGTCGCGCCCCGCGCCTCGGAACTGATCCACCCCATCTCGATCGCCGTCGACAACAATCTGACGGTCGAGCAGATCGCGAACGCCTTCACCGTGTACCCGTCCCTGTCCGGGTCGATCGCCGAGGTCGCCCGCCAGCTGCACACCCGCAAGGCGAGCGCCGAGGCCTAGCCCGGTCCCTCGCCCGGCTCCCCGCTGGTCACGGGGAGTCGCGGCGTGTGCGTGCGGCATAGTCAGGGCGGCTAGGCCCTATACCACCTCGCGCCCTGCCATGCGAACAACATCTGTTATTCGGCGCAAACTGCTGAAAGCAGACGGTCGCTGGGGTTACTGTCAGTTTCGTGTTCGCTGCTGAACGTCGCCAATTGATCCTCGAAATGGTGCGAGCGAACGGTGCCGTGTCGCTCCGTGAACTCGCCCGCGTCGTCCAGACCTCCGAAGTGACCGTACGGCGGGACGTGCGCGCACTGGAGGCAGAAGGACTCCTCGACCGCCGGCACGGCGGTGCGGTACTGCCGGGCGGGTTCACGCGGGAGTCCGGCTTTCCGCAGAAGTCTCATCTCGCGACCGCCGAGAAGACGGCCATCGCCGACCTCGCCGCGGGGCTCGTCGAAGAGGGCGAGGCCATCGTGGTCGGCGCGGGCACCACGACGCAGGAGCTGGCCCGCCGGCTCGCGCGGGTGCCCGGACTGACCGTCGTCACCAACTCGCTGCTGGTGGCACAGGCGCTGGCCCACGCCAACCGGGTGGAGGTCGTGATGACCGGCGGCACCCTGCGCGGCTCCAACTACGCCCTCGTCGGCTCCGGCGCCGAACAGTCCCTGCAGGGGCTGCGCGTGTCCAAGGCCTTCCTGTCCGGGAGCGGGCTCACCGCCGAGCGCGGGCTGTCCACGTCCAACATGCTCTCGGCGTCCGTCGACCGGGCGCTGGTGCAGGCCGCCGCGGAGGTCGTGGTCCTCGCCGACCACTCCAAGCTGGGCATGGACACGATGTTCCAGACGGTGCCGACGGATCTCATCACCCGCCTGGTCACCGACGAGCCGCCCGCGCACGACGACCGTGCCGCCACCGAGCTGCAGGCCCTCGCCGACCAGGGGGTGCAGATCGCCGTCCCCGGGGCGAACGGGAGCCCGGGGGGTGATCCGGGGCCCACGGCGCGCCAGCGGTCTCCCTTGCCGGGGCCTCGGCGGGGGGTGCCCGGTGGGAGTGGGCTGCGCGGGGTCATGGGGGAGCAGCCGAGCGGGGCCGAGCGGGGGCGGGTGGCGGACCTGCGGCGGCGCTAGGCCGCTGGGGGGACGGGGCCTTGTCGCCGTGGGGTCTGGGGTTCGTGGTTCGCCGCGGGTGCGTTGTGGCTGGTCGCGCAGTTCCCCGCGCCCCTGGGTTGGCTGGGGTCGGGTCGGCTATGTGGTGGCGTTGGGCGGCTGGGGGGATGGTGCCATCTCGCCGTGGGGCGGGGGGCCGTCGGTTTGCCGCGGGTGTGTTGTGGCTGGTCGCGCAGCCCGCGCCCCTGGGTGGGACCAGTTCGAGTTGGCTGGTCGCGCAGCCCGCGCCCCTGCGTTCCCCGTGAACGGTGACGCCCGGCAGGCCTGGAGGCCTGCCGGGCGTCGTTGCCCTGTGGTGGGCGTCAGTCCTTGATCTCGCAGATCGCCGCGCCCGACGTGACGGACGCGCCGACCTCGGCGGACAGGCCCTTGATGGTGCCGGCCTTGTGCGCGTTCAGCGGCTGCTCCATCTTCATGGCCTCCAGGACGACGATCAGGTCGCCCTCCTGGACCTCCTGGCCCTCCTCGACCGCGATCTTCACGATCGTGCCCTGCATCGGCGAGGCGAGGGTGTCGCCGGAGGCGACGGGGCCGGACTTCTTCGCCGCGCGGCGCTTGGGCTTGGCGCCCGCCGCGAGGCCGGTGCGGGCCAGGGACATGCCGAGCGAGGCCGGCAGGGAGACCTCGAGGCGCTTGCCGCCCACCTCGACGACGACCGTCTCGCGGGTGCCCGCGTCCTCGTCCGCCTCGGTGTCGGCGGGGGCGGCGAACGGCTTGATCTCGTTGACGAACTCGGTCTCGATCCAGCGGGTGTGGACCGTGAACGGATCCGTCGTGCCGGTCAGCTCCGGCGCGAACGCCGGGTCCCTGACCACCACGCGGTGGAAGGGGATGGCCGTGGCCATGCCCTCGACCTGGAACTCGTCCAGCGCACGGGCGGCCCGCTCCAGGGCCTCCTTGCGGGTGCGGCCCGTCACGATCAGCTTGGCCAGCAGCGAGTCCCACGCCGGGCCGATCACCGAGCCGGCCTCCACGCCCGCGTCCAGACGGACACCGGGGCCGGACGGCGCGTCGAACTTCGTGACCGTGCCGGGGGCGGGGAGGAAGTTGCGGCCCGGGTCCTCGCCGTTGATGCGGAACTCGAACGAGTGACCGCGCAGCGTCGGGTCGTCGTAACCCAGCTCCTCGCCGTCGGCGATGCGGAACATCTCGCGCACCAGGTCGATGCCGGCGACCTCCTCGGTCACCGGGTGCTCCACCTGGAGGCGGGTGTTCACCTCGAGGAAGGAGATCGTGCCGTCCTGGCCGACCAGGAACTCACAGGTGCCGGCGCCCTCGTAGCCGGCCTCCTTCAGGATGGCCTTCGAGGCGCGGTACAGCTCGGCGACCTGCTCGTCGGACAGGAACGGCGCCGGAGCCTCCTCCACCAGCTTCTGGTGGCGGCGCTGCAGCGAGCAGTCACGGGTGGAGACGACGACCACGTTGCCGTGCTTGTCCGCCAGGCACTGGGTCTCCACGTGCCGCGGACGGTCCAGGTAGCGCTCCACGAAGCACTCGCCGCGGCCGAAGGCGGCGACCGCCTCGCGCACCGCGGAGTCGTACAGCTCCGGGACCTCTTCGAGGGTGCGGGCGACCTTCAGGCCGCGGCCGCCGCCGCCGAAGGCGGCCTTGATGGCGATGGGCAGGCCGTGCTCCTGCGCGAAGGCGACGACCTCCTCTGCACCGCTCACCGGATCGGGCGTGCCGGCCACCAGCGGGGCGCCGGCACGCTGGGCGATGTGCCGGGCCGCGACCTTGTCACCCAGGTCGCGGATGGCCTGCGGGGGCGGGCCGATCCAGATCAGGCCCGCGTCCAGGACCGCCTGGGCGAAGTCGGCGTTCTCCGAGAGGAAGCCGTAACCCGGATGGACGGCGTCCGCGCCGGACTCCCGGGCCGCGTTCAGCACCTTCTCGAAGTCCAGATAACTGGTGGCCGGAGTGTCACCGCCCAGGGCGAACGCCTCATCCGCGGCGCGGACATGCAGAGCGTCCCGGTCCGGGTCGGCGTAGACGGCCACGCTCGCGATCCCGGCGTCCCGGCAGGCCCGGGCCACGCGGACAGCGATTTCGCCACGGTTGGCGATGAGCACCTTGCGCACGATTGAGGCTCCCTCCTTGAAACAAGCCGAGTTTAGGGACTGCCGACACGACACTTCGACCCGTCCCCAATGGTGAGCTTGCCCACACGGAGCGTGATTCGAGGCCCGCTCGACCCGCGAAAGTCCTTGTCGCACCGCAGTACGCAGGACTCCTCCGGGAAACCCTAGCCCCCTCATGTGGTCAAGGTCTCTGTAGTGGCGTGCTGCGGCCCACTCAGTTTCTTTGTCGAGTCCCTACGAATGGCCCAATGATTCTTTGCCGCCGCACGAACCCTTGTCCCCGCGTATACCCGTTAGTAGCGTTCGCGATGGCTCGAACGTACCTGGGGTAACAGAACGCTGGCTGGAAGTGGGTGGGGACCGGTGGTGCGCAGACCGGTGGCGTGGATCGTGGCGGTCGTCCTGCTCGCCGAGGCGTTCGGCATCGCCGCGGTGAACTGGTTCCTCGGCATGGTCGTGGACCGGCAGAAGATGTCCCTGGCCGGCCTCGACCCGGACGTCATGTCGACGTCCTCGAAGGTCGGCGGCGTCGTCTTCGGCCTCTACTTCGCCCTGTGCGCCCTGGTGGCCCTGCTGGTCGGGATCCGCAACCGGGCCCCGGCGGGCTTCGGCCGCGTCCTGCTCATCAGCGCGGCCGTGGTGCACGGCCTGCTGGGCGCCTTCGCCTGGGGTCTGATCGGCTGGAACGCCTTCGCGTTCATGGTGGTGGTGCTCGCGCTCATCGTCCTGCTGCTGATGACCTACGACCGCGCGGACGGCCCGGAGCAGGCGGCCGGCGGGGGCGGGGCCGGCGAGGGCGGTGACCCGCGGGCACAGGCCGGGCCCGAGGCCGCTCCGGCCACCGCGCCGGGGCCGGTGCAGATACCGGAGCAGCGCGGCGCGCCGCGGGACGGGGAGGCGGAGCCGCAGGACCCCGCCCCCGCCCAGGTCACCGGGTCGGCGCCCACAACTCCGTGATGCCTACACCCAGTTCCGCGAGGAGCTTGCGCACCAAGGGCAGGCTGATGCCGATCACGTTGCCGTGGTCGCCGTCGATGCCCTCGATGAACGGCGCCGAACGGCCGTCCAGGGTGAACGCCCCGGCGACGTGGAGCGGTTCGCCGGAGGCCACGTAGGCGGCGATCTCCTGGTCACTGGGCTCGCCGAAACGGACGACGGTGGAGGCGGTCGCCGAGACGTACCGCTTGGCCTCCGTGTCCCAGACGCAGTGACCCGTCTGGAGCACTCCGGCGCGTCCGCGCATCGCCTTCCAGCGGGCGGTGGCCTCCTCGGCGTCGGCGGGCTTGCCGAGCGCCTGTCCGTCCAGCTCCAGCACCGAGTCGCAGCCGATCACCAGGGCGCCCTGCACCTCCGGCTTCGCCGCCACCACCGAGGCCTTCGCCTCGGCCAGCGCGAGCGCCAGCTCGGCCGGGGTGGGCGCGGAGACGGCGTCCTCGTCGACCCCGCTCACGATCACCTCGGGCGCGAAGCCGGCCTGCCGGAGCAGGCCGAGCCGGGCGGGGGACTGGGAGGCGAGCACAAGTCGCCTGTGGCGCTCAGCGGTCATGCGTTCAGGTTAGACGCGTGGTGCCGGTGGACTCACCTCAGACCGATCACGACCATCGCCAGCACCATCGCCAGAGCCATGAAGACACCGAGCCGCCGCAGCATGTCCTGCATCTCGCGCAGTTCGTCGGGCGGCTCGTTCTCGGGGTCTGACCACAGCATGGTCCCAGCGTGCGCCGGGCCGCGGCCCGGGCGCCTGAGTACGGGTACTCAAGTCGGCGCCCGGTACCGCCCCGACCTGCGCGGTTTCCGGCACCCGCGGCCCGGGCCGCCCTCAGCTCGGCCAGAAGGTCCGGGTCCAGGACGCCGGGCCCGGACGCGGCACACGCGCCGAGGCGATGCGGGACGGGTCGGCCCACGCGTCCTTCGGGCCCTCCGCGCCGGACGGCAGGGCCGCCGCCACCGCGGCGCGGGCTCGGACCACCGCCAGGGCGGCGGCCAGCTCCTCCGGGGTCGGATTGCCTCGTACGACCTTGATCGTCATGACGGCTCCTTACGCTCGCACCGGCCTACAGGGGGATGTTCCCGTGCTTCTTCGGCGGCAGGGATTCCCGCTTCGTGCGCAGCTGACGCAGGCCGCGGACGATGTGGGCACGGGTGTCGGACGGCATGATCACCGCGTCGATGTAGCCGCGCTCGGCCGCGACGTAGGGGTTGAGGAGGGTGTCCTCGTACTCCTGGATGAGCCGGGCCCGCACGGCCTCGACGTCCTCCCCGCTCGCCTCCGCCTCGGCGAGGGTGCGGCGGTGCAGGATGTTGACCGCGCCCTGGGCGCCCATCACGGCGATCTGGGCGGTCGGCCAGGCCAGGTTGAGGTCGGCGCCCAGGTGCTTGGAGCCCATGACGTCGTAGGCGCCGCCGAACGCCTTGCGGGTGATCACGGTGATCAGCGGGACGGTGGCCTCGGCGTAGGCGTAGATCAGCTTGGCGCCGCGGCGGATGATGCCGGTGTGCTCCTGGCCGACGCCGGGCAGGAAGCCGGGCACGTCCACGAAGGTGAGCACCGGGACGTTGAAGGCGTCGCAGGTCCGCACGAAACGGGCCGCCTTCTCGGAGGCGTCGATGTCGAGGCAGCCGGCGAACTGCATCGGCTGGTTGGCGACCACGCCGACCGGGTGGCCCTCGACCCGGCCGAAGCCGGTGACGATGTTCGGCGCGAACAGCGCCTGGGTCTCGAAGAACTCGGCGTCGTCCAGGACGTGCTCGATGACCGTGCGGATGTCGTACGGCTGGTTCGCGCTGTCCGGGACGAGCGTGTCCAGCTCCAGGTCCTCGGCGCTGACGGAGAGGTCCGCGTCCTCCGGGAAGACCGGCGCCTCGGAGAGGTTGTTGGACGGCAGGTACGACAGCAGCTGCTTGACGTACTCGATGGCGTCCTTCTCGTCCCCGGCCATGTGGTGCGCCACACCGGAGGCCGAGTTGTGGGTGCGCGCGCCTCCCAGCTCCTCGAAGCCGACGTCCTCGCCGGTGACGGTCTTGATGACGTCCGGGCCGGTGATGAACATGTGCGACGTCTGGTCGACCATGACCGTGAAGTCGGTGATCGCCGGGGAGTAGACGGCACCGCCCGCACACGGCCCGACGACCAGGCTGATCTGCGGGATCACGCCGGAGGCGTGGGTGTTGCGGCGGAAGATCTCGCCGTATGCGCCGAGGGAGGCGACGCCCTCCTGGATCCGCGCGCCACCGGAGTCGTTGATGCCGACGACGGGGCAGCCGGTCTTCAGCGCGAAGTCCATCACCTTGACGATCTTCTGCCCGTAGACCTCGCCGAGCGCGCCGCCGAAGACGGTGAAGTCCTGCGAGAACACGGCGACGGGCCGGCCGTCCACCGTGCCGTACCCGGTGACGACGCCGTCGCCGTACGGGCGGTTCCTCTCCAGCCCGAAGTTGGTGGAGCGGTGTCGGGCGAACTCGTCCAGCTCTACGAACGAACCCTCGTCCAGCAGCAGTTCGATCCGCTCACGGGCCGTCAGCTTGCCCTTCGCGTGCTGCTTCTCGACGGCGCGTTCCGAGCCGGCGTGCGTCGCTTCGTGGATGCGGCGCTGGAGATCCGCGAGTTTGCCCGCGGTCGTGTGGATGTCGATCCCTTGGATCTCGTGACGCTCTTCCGGCTCGGACATCGGGATACGGCTCCCTGCCTGCTCAAAAGGGGGGACGGTTACTCATCCGTAGAGTAGTGGCGGGCCTACCGATCAGCACTGCGTCGTTTACCACACCTAGGGTGGCTTGCATGACGCCCCGAGATGCAGCAGACGACAACGGCAGCCGCTGGTCCGACCTCGACCGCCCGCCCCTGAACGCGACCGCGCTGCGGCGGGCGCTGGTGCGCGAGGGCGGGCTGTGGTCGTCCCTGGAGGTGACCGGGCGCACCGGCTCCACCAACAACGACCTGGTCGCGCTGGCCGCCGCCGGCAAGGCGGCGGAGGGCGCGGTGCTGGTGGCCGAGGAGCAGACGTCGGGCCGGGGCCGCCTGGACCGCCGGTGGACGGCGCCGCCGCGCTCGGGCCTGTTCTTCTCCGTGCTGCTCGACCCGGCCGAGGTGCCGGTGGCCCGCTGGGGGTGGCTGCCGCTGCTGACCGGGGTGGCGGTGGCGACCGGCCTGTCCCGGGCCGCTGGCGTCGACACGGCACTCAAATGGCCGAACGACCTGCTGGTGACCGTCGGCGGGGAGGAACGCAAGGCGGGCGGCATCCTGGCCGAGCGGGCGGGCGGCAACGGGATCGTCATCGGTGTCGGCGTCAACGTCACGCTGCGGGCGGACGAACTGCCGGTGCCGCAGGCGGGTTCGCTGGCGCTGGCCGGAGCGCGGGGCACGGACCGCGACCCGCTGCTGCGGGCCGTGCTGCGGTCGCTGGAGGACTGGTACGGGCGGTGGCGGGCGGCGGGGGGCGACCCCGGCGCCAGCGGGCTGCAGGAGACGTACGCGGCGGGGTGCGCGACGCTCGGCCGGGTGGTGCGGGCGGAACTGCCGGGGGACCGGTCGGTCGTGGGCGAGGCGGTCGCCGTGGACGGTGACGGGCGGCTGGTCATCGCGACGGAGGAGGGCGTGCAGGAGCCGGTGGGCGCGGGCGACATCGTGCACCTGAGGCCGGCGTAGGCGGGGCGGTGCGGGGCGGCAGGCGGAACTGCGATCCCCCGGGGGCGGGGCGCCCGCGGGCGTGTCAGCAGGCGGCCCCGCAACCCCTCAGGGGCGCGGGCGTGCGCGGGGCGTGTCAGCAGGCGGTACTGCAACCCCTCAGGGGCGCGGGGAACTGCGCGACCGGCCACGACGGTGCCGCGCCGGACAGGGGCGGCGGTGGTGGGGTCGCTCGCCCGCGCGTGCGGGGTGCCGCCGCGCCCACCCGTGCCGCCCCAGCGGCACGACTGCCCGCGGCTACGCGCGGGGAACTGCGCGATACGCCACGACGCGCCGGACAGGGGCGGTGGTGGGGTCGCTCGCCCGCGCGTGCGGGGTGCCGCCGTGCCCACCCGTGCCGCCCCCAGCGGCACGACTGCCCGCGGCTACGCGCTTGAAGGGGCGCGGGGAACTGCGTGACCGGCTGCGATGGTGGCGCGCCCGGGCGAGGTGACCGGCAGCCGGCCCGGCCCGACGGAGTGAGCTGGCGCACACCTGCCGTAGAGTTGAGGCCGGTCGATACCTGACCGTGGCAGATCGGAAGGGCAGCAGGCGTGACCGTCGACGACACGGGCTCCGGCGCGGACGCGGACGGCCGGGTGGACCCGGAGGCCGCGGCCGACACCGGCGAAGACCCGCTCGCCCTGCGCCTCGAACAGCTCATTCTGGGCGCCGAGCGCCGCTACACCCCCTTCCAGGCGGCCCGCAGTGCCGGCGTCTCCATGGAGCTGGCCTCCCGCTTCTGGCGGGCCATGGGCTTCGCCGACATCGGGCAGGCCAAGGCGCTCACCGAGGCCGACGTACTGGCCCTGCGGCGGCTCGCCGGCCTGGTCGAGGCGGGGCTGCTCAGCGAGGCCATGGCGGTGCAGGTCGCCCGGTCCACGGGGCAGACCACCGCCCGGTTGGCGGAATGGCAGATCGATTCCTTCCTGGAGGGCCTGACCGAGCCCCCGGAGCCGGGCATGACCCGCACCGAGGTGACGTACCCGATCGTCGAGCTGCTCCTGCCCGAGCTGGAGGAGTTCCTCGTCTACGTGTGGCGGCGCCAGCTCGCCGCCTCCGCCGGCCGGGTCGTGCAGACCGGCGACGACGAGGAGATGGTCGACCGTCGGCTCGCCGTCGGCTTCGCCGACCTGGTCGGCTTCACCCGGTTGACCCGCCGCATGGAGGAGGAGGAACTCGGCGAACTCGTCGAGGCCTTCGAGACGACCGCCGCCGACCTGGTGGCCGCGCGCGGCGGGCGGCTCATCAAGACCCTCGGTGACGAGGTGCTGTACGCGGCGGACGACGCCGGCATCGCCGCGGACATCGCGCTGCGGCTGGTCGAGACGATGGCGAACGACGAGACGATGCCGGAGCTGCGGGTCGGCATGGCGTTCGGCACGGTGACCACCCGGATGGGCGATGTGTTCGGCACGACGGTGAACCTGGCCTCCCGGCTGACCTCCATAGCGCCCCGGGACGCCGTCCTGGTGGACAGCGCCTTCGCGGAGGAGCTGATCCGCACCGGTGAGGCGCCCGCGTCCGAGGCGGAGGCGGCGGAGGCAGCCGCGGCCGCCGAGAAGGAGGGCGAGGAGCCGCCGGTGTACCGCTTCGCGCTCCAGCCGATGTGGCAGCGCCCGGTGCGCGGCCTCGGCGTGGTCGAGCCGTGGCTGCTCGCACGCCGGGACGGCCAGTCCTGACCGCACGCCGGGACGGCCGGTCCTGACCGCGCACTGACCACTTCGCCTACCGCTCAGGCACCCCGAGCACGTCCACGCACAGGCCGATGACCGGCAGGCACACCCCTCCCGGGTCGGGCTCCGCCGTGCCGTGGCCCGGAGTGGGCGTGGGCGTGGGAGTCGCCGGTGCCGGACGCGGGGTGGAGGGCGTCGTCGAGGGCCGCGGTGTGGCGCGCGGTGCCGAGGGGGTCCCGGCCCCGGTCGGAATGGCGGTCGGTGCGGCGGGCGGCTCGCCGGACGGGGCATCCGCGGCGGTGTCCCGGTCGGTGGGGGCCGGTTCCCCGGTGCCGGCCGGCGCGGAACCGCCGCCGCCCATGGGGGTGGTCGCCGAGGGCGGCGCGCTCGGGGCGTCCGTGACGGTGGCGGCGGTGTCCGCCGAGCCGCCCGGGACGCCGCCCGCGTCCGGGCGGGGCTCCGCCCGCGCCGTGCCCGGGGCGCCGGCGCCCGGCTCCGGGGCGACCCGGACCAGGCCGAGCACCCCGGCGGCGAGGGCGAGACCGCCGGCGGCGAGCAGCGCCTTGCGGGGACGGGGCTTGCGGTGCCGCCCGCGCCGCAGGACGGATATGCCCCCGCCGCCCGGCTCGCGCCCCTGTGCCGTACGGGACTGCGCGCGTATCGGTGTCGTCATGGGTTCCCTCCCGGCCGCGCGCCCGGGGCGCGCCATGGCGGAGCGCACGCTATGCGCTGCTGTGGGCGGTGTGCGTGCAGAAAGCCGGGATGTCACTCGAACGGGCGTAGCCCCCCGGACTTCACGCGAGCGGGTACGGCTGCGATGATCAGGCCGACAGTGAGTTAACCCGCGTTAACCGGAGGGCGTCATGAGCGAGGAGCGGTTCGGCGAGTTCGTGCTGGTACGGCGGCACGGACACGTTGCGGAGCTGGTGCTGGACCGGCCCAAGGCCATGAACGCCGTCTCGACGGAGATGGCCCGCTCGATCGCGGCGGCCTGCACGGCGCTCGCCGCCGACCGGGACGCGCGCGTGGTCGTCCTGACCTCCTCCCACGAGCGGGCGTTCTGCGTCGGGGCCGACCTGAAGGAACGCAACTCCTTCAGCGACGCCGACCTGGTGCGGCAGCGGCCGGTGGCCCGCGGGGCGTACACCGGGGTGCTGGAGCTTCCGATGCCGACGATCGCCGCGGTGCACGGGTTCGCGCTGGGCGGCGGGTTCGAGCTGGCCCTGTCCTGCGACCTGATCGTGGCCGACGGCACGGCCGTGCTGGGGCTGCCGGAGGTGTCGGTGGGGGTGATCCCGGGCGGCGGCGGTACGCAGCTGCTGCCGCGGCGGGTCGGTGCGGCGCGCGCCGCCGAGCTGATCTTCACCGCGCGGCGGCTGGAGGCGGCGGAGGCGGCCGGGCTCGGGCTGGTGGACCGGTTGGTCGAGGCGGGCCGGGACCGGGAGGAGGCGCTGGAGCTGGCCGCCCGGATCGCCGGGAACTCGCCGGTCGGCCTGCGCGCCGCCAAGCGGGCGCTGCGGCTGGGGCACGGGCTGGACCTGCGGGCCGGGCTGGAGGTCGAGGACGCGGCGTGGCGGTCGGTGGCGTTCTCGGGGGACCGTGCGGAGGGGGTCGCGGCGTTCAACGAGAAGCGGAAGCCCGAGTGGCCGGGGGAGTAGCGGGAGCGCGCGTTCGCGCCACCTGATCGCCGCACCCATGTCTCTTATCCGCCCATTCCTCCCTAACCTGGAGTAATGGGTGAGGACGACCGGCTCGCCGCTGTGGTGGCGCTGGCGCAGGGCATGGCGGCGGCGCACACCCCGCGGGAGTCGTGGCGGGCCGCGGCGCTCGGTGCCTGCCGGGCGCTGGACGGCAGCTTCGCGGCACTGTCCGTGTGGGAACGTGAACTGGGCCGGCTGCGGGTCCTCGCGAACGTGGGGTACCGCGCGCCGGACGAGGAGGAGTTTCCCGAGGCCGAGGCCTACCCGGTGCACATGTTCCCGGAGATCACCGAGTTCTTGCACGAGCGGTGGGCCGGCGGACGGGGCCCGAACGCCTGGGTGGAGACCGCCGACGGGGCGGCCGCCGGCGACCCCGGCTACATCCACCAGCGTGTCGCCGCCCTGCGCCGCAGGGGCCGTGGCTGCTGCGTCGTCGCCCCCGTGGTGCTGCACGGACGGGCCTGGGGCGAGCTGTACGTGGCCCGCGCGGCCGGGCGGCCCGTGTTCGGGCGGGCCGACGCCGACTTCGCCACCGTGCTGGCCGCCGTAGTCGCCGCGGGCCTCGCACAGACCGAACGCCTGGAGGAGGCCCGCCGCCTCGCGTACACCGACGCCCTCACCGGACTCGCCAACCGCCGTGCGGTGGACATACGCCTGGAGGAGGCCGTCGAACTCCACCGCGCACAGGGCGTGGTGGTCAGTCTGGTGGTCTGCGACCTCAACGGCCTCAAGCGGGTCAACGACACGCTCGGGCACGCCGTCGGCGACCGTCTGCTGGAGCGCTTCGGCTCGGTGCTGTCGCTGTGCGGGGCGATGGTGCCGGGCGCGCTGGTCGCGCGGCTCGGTGGGGACGAGTTCTGCCTGCTCGCGGCCGGTCCGCCCGCCGACGACGTGGTGAAGTCGGCCGACGAACTGTGCCGCAGGGCCGCCGAGCTGGAGCCCGGGGAGGGCGTCGCCTGCGGGGTCGCCTCGACCGAGGACCCGATCGGGCCGGTCCGGGACGCGCGCCGGCTGTTCCGGCTGGCGGACGCCGCGCAGTACCGGGCCAAGGCCGAACGCGCGAACCGGCCGGTGGTGGCGGGCCGGGAGGGCCCGGACGACCCCGTGGTACGACTGGCCGACCAGCCGCCCCCCTCCCGGGCCGAACGCCGCCGTTTCCGGGGGCGCCGCCCGTGAGGTGAAGCCCACACCGAGGGGTAAGGGGCGCTGCCGCTCCCCACTAGTGACATCACCGCATTCAATGCGTACGCTCCTGAATATGGATATGCACACTGTGGTGGTGGGGACGTCCGGTGTCACGGCGTCCGACGTTCTCGCCGTGGCGCGCGGCGGTGCCCGCATCGAGCTGTCGGCACAGGCGGTGGCTGCCCTCGCGGCGGCCCGGGAGATCGTGGACGCGCTGGCGGCCAAGCCCGACCCGGTCTACGGCGTCTCCACCGGCTTCGGAGCCCTGGCGACCCGGCACATCAGCCAGGACCTGCGCGCCCAGCTGCAGCGCAACATCGTCCGCTCGCACGCCGCCGGGATGGGCCCCCGCGTGGAGCGCGAGGTCGTACGCGCCCTGATGTTCCTGCGGCTGAAGACCGTCTGCTCCGGGCACACCGGCGTCCGGCCCGAGGTCGCCCAGACCATGGCCGACGTGCTCAACGCCGGGATCACCCCGGTCGTCCACGAGTACGGCTCGCTCGGCTGCTCCGGTGACCTGGCCCCGCTGTCCCACTGCGCCCTCGCCCTCATGGGGGAGGGGGAGGCCGAGGGCCCCGACGGCCGGGTGCGGCCCGCCGGCGAACTGCTCGCCGAGCACGGGATCACCCCCGTCGAACTGCGCGAGAAGGAGGGGCTCGCCCTCCTCAACGGCACCGACGGCATGCTCGGCATGCTGGTCATGGCCCTCGCCGACCTGGACACCCTGTACAAGTCCGCCGACATCACCGCCGCCCTCAGCCTGGAGGGACTGCTCGGCACGGACAAGGTCCTCGCCCCCGAACTGCACGCCATCCGGCCCCACCCGGGGCAGGGCGCCAGCGCCGCAAACATGCTCGCCGTGCTCAAGGGCTCCGGCCTCACCGGGCACCACCAGGACGACGCGCCCCGCGTCCAGGACGCCTACTCGGTGCGCTGCGCCCCGCAGGTCGCCGGCGCCGGCCGTGACACCCTCGCGCACGCACGCCTGGTCGCCGAGCGCGAGCTGGCCTCCGCCGTCGACAACCCGGTCGTACTGCCCGACGGGCGTGTGGAGTCCAACGGCAACTTCCACGGCGCGCCCGTGGCCTACGTGCTGGACTTCCTCGCCATCGCCGCCGCCGACCTCGGCTCCATCGCCGAGCGCCGCACCGACCGGCTGCTGGACAAGAACCGCAGCCACGGCCTGCCGCCGTTCCTCGCCGACGACGCGGGCGTCGACTCCGGCCTGATGATCGCCCAGTACACGCAGGCCGCGCTGGTCAGCGAGATGAAGCGGCTCGCCGTGCCCGCCTCCGCGGACTCGATCCCGTCCTCCGCCATGCAGGAGGACCACGTGTCCATGGGCTGGTCGGCCGCGCGCAAGCTGCGCACCGCCGTGGACAACCTCACCCGGATCATCGCCGTCGAGCTGTACGCCGCGACCCGCGCCGTCGAGCTGCGCGAGGGCCTCACCCCGGCGCCGGCCTCGCGGGCCGTCATCGAGGCCGTGCGCGCGGCCGGTGTGCGGGGCCCCGGCCCCGACCGGTTCCTCGCGCCGGACCTGGCCGCCGCCGACGCGTTCGTGCGCGGCGGGCACCTCGTGGCCGCCGCGGAGTCGGTCACCGGCCCGCTGCGGTAGACGGCGGCACGGCAGGAGGGGGCGCCGTCCGGCCGGACGGCGCCCCCTCTCCGCGTCACTTCAGCTTGGTCGTCTGGGCCTTGATGACCGGGGCGGAGACCGTGTAGGCCTTCTTGCCCATCATGGCGCCGATGTTGATGGTGGTGTACACGGCGAGGGTGTTGCCGTGCCGGACGGCCTCGCCGTGCAGCGGCAGGGCGCCGTCCTTGCCCGCGTCGTTGGTCGCGGT
Organism: Streptomyces lucensis JCM 4490; assembly: GCF_014650035.1. Taxonomy (GTDB): domain Bacteria; phylum Actinomycetota; class Actinomycetes; order Streptomycetales; family Streptomycetaceae; genus Streptomyces; species Streptomyces lucensis. The sequence continues at coordinate 395,916 of NZ_BMUE01000001.1, forward strand.
GTAGGCGACCGACTCGTCACCGGTGCCCGAGGACTTCTCCTCGGTGACCTTGGTGAACTTGCCCTTCTCGCCGTCCTGCTCGCCCGAGAAGCCGTTCGCGCACGCCTTCACCGCGCCGGACAGCGACTTCAGGGCCTGCTCGGCGCCGTCCCCGTCGTACGAGGCGAGGGTGACGACGGTGACGTCGAGGTCCATGGACTTCTTGAGCGCGTCCTCGAACTTGCCGTCGGCCAGGTCGTCCTCGGACGTGGCGTGGGCGGTGGGGGGCTTCTCCGTGGCCATACGGCTGGTGGTCGCCGCCGGGCCGCCGGGCGCGATGCCGGTGAGGGCCCGCACCAGCGGGTCGCACTGGGCGTCGTCCGCCTTGACCTTGTCCTTGCTGGGGAGGCCGCCTTCGACGGGGCCCACCTTGTGCCCGGGCACGTCGCCCTGAGCGATGATCAGCTTCTTCAACTCCGCGGCGCTCAGCGCCTTCGCGGCGGGCTTCGCCGCGTTCGTGCCGTCCGCGGAGTCCTTCGACCCAGTGCCGGAACAGCCCGTGACAAGGGCGAGCGACAGTGCGCTCACAGCTGCGGTGGCGCACAGCCGCACACCCGATGATCTCTTCATGCGCGAACTATGTGCGGGCTGTCAAAGATTAGTCAAGGTCGATTAAAACCCCAGGCGCTCGCGGCGTACCGAATACACCACGAAACCGGCGCCCACCGCGAGGAAGAGGGTGCCGCCCACGATGTACGGCGTGGTGTCGGGGCTGCCCGTGTCGGCGAGTTCGGTGCCGTCCGCCGCCTCCTGCGCGCCCTCGGCGCTCACCGCCGACACCGCTCTGGCCTGCTGGGTGACGGGCCCCGGGGAGTACGACGTGACGGATCCCGCCGTCGTACCGCTCGCCGAGGAGTCCTGCGAGGCGTGTGCGGACGGGACGAACCACAGCGCGCAGAGCAGAGTGCCCGCGGCGGTGGCGGTCAGCAGCGGGCGGCGAGCGGATGACACGGAATATCGATCCCCTTGTGACGCTGGTGAATTGGCCGTGTGGGGCGATGTTAGTGAAAGGCGAGGGTCACAGGAAAGTCACGGGAGGTTTCAGTCGTACGCTCGCGCCATGAGCACTGAAGAGACATCACGTTTTGTACGGCTTCGCGTCGAGCTGGTCCTCGAGGTGGAGGACGAGGACGAGGTGACCAAGGCCGCGCTGCGCCGCCTCGCCGCCGACACGGAGCTCCCGCAGGAGGAACGGGCCCAGGCCGAGAGCGCTGTGACGGAAGACACCGCGGAGGCCCTCGCCTACCTCGTCGACCCGTTCGACCTGGTCAACGAGGTGCCCGGCGTGGAACTCCAGCAGGCGTCCTGGTCCAGCGAACGGATCGACTACGACCCCGACTCACCCGAGTGGGACCTGGGCGAGGATGATGGGCAGGACGACGAAGAGGACGGCATCGGCTGAGCGTCCCGGGGCACCCATGATCCCGGACGGCAACCGCCGTCCGGGGCTTCGTCGTCCCAGGGGGCGCATGGGGCGCTCGCACACCGCCCTGCCCGGGGCGGACGTGGGAAGCCCCACACGGCGAGCCATGTGAAAAGGGACGAATGGTCCGTAGCGTGGAAGGTTCCGAACAGGGACCTTCGGCGTTTCGTGGACGCGCGACGATGGAGAAGCGATTGATGACGGACAGGAAGCGGCGCAGGGGCCTGGCGGTCGCGTCCGCACTGCTCGGTGGTGTGCTCGTGCTCACGGGCTGTTCCGGCGGCGGCGACGCCAAGGCGGACGGCAGCGGCGACACCTCGCAGGCCAAGGCCGACGAGGCGGCGGCCGAGAAGTCCTCCGAGGCGCAGATCGCGATCACGCCGAAGGACGGCTCGAACAACGCCTCCATCAACAACTCGGCCGCGGTCAGGGTCACCAAGGGCACGCTGACCGACGTCTCCATGACCACCGCCGACGGCAAGGCCGTCTCCGGCGCGCTGTCCGCGGACAAGACCAGCTGGAAGCCCAGCGCCCAGCTGGAGCGCTCGACCACCTACAAGGTCTCCGCCGAGGCGAAGGACTCAGCCGGCCGGATCGCGCACGAGAACGCCTCGTTCACCACGGTCGCCCCGGCCAACAGCTTCATAGGCAACTTCACGCCCGAGAACGGCTCCACCGTGGGTGTCGGCATGCCGGTGTCGATCAGCTTCGACAAGGCGATCACCAACAAGGCCGCCGTCCAGAAGGGCATCACGGTCTCCTCCAGCAGCGGTCAGGAGGTCGTGGGCCACTGGTTCAACGCCAACCGCATCGACTTCCGCCCGGAGACGTACTGGAAGGCGAACTCCACCGTCACGCTGAAGCTGAACCTGGACGGCGTCCAGGGCGCGAACGGCGTCTACGGCGTGCAGCAGAAGACGGTCACCTTCCACGTCGGCCGCAACCAGGTCTCCTACGTCGACGCGAAGACCAAGCAGATGAAGGTCACGCAGGAGGGCAAGGTCGTCAAGACCATCCCGATCTCGGCCGGCTCGCCGGAGAACAAGACGTACGAGGGCATCATGGTGATGTCCGAGAAGTTCCAGCAGACGCGCATGAACGGCGCGACCGTGGGCTTCACCGACGACGACGGCAAGGGCGAGTACGACATCAAGGACGTGCCGCACGCCATCCGCCTGACCGGCTCCGGCACCTTCCTGCACGGCAACTACTGGGGCGCGAAGTCCATCTTCGGCAGCGTCAACACCAGCCACGGCTGCATAGGCCTGTCCGACACCAAGGGTGCGAAGGACAACAGCACGCCGGCGGCGTGGGTGTACAACCACTCCCTCGTCGGTGACGTGGTGGTCGTCCAGCACACCGGTGACAAGACCGTCTCCCCGGACAACGGCCTCAACGGCTGGAACATGGACTGGGCGCAGTGGAAGGCCGGTTCGGCCGTCTGACGCCCCTCTCCCGCCCGGCCGGTGCCGCCCCGAGGCGCGGCACCGGAAGGAGCAGGGGCTGACCTTCGTCATGGTCACCCACGACTCCGCGATCGCCCGGAAGGCCCCGCGGCTGGCCACCATCCGCAAGGGCCGGATCACGGTGAAGGAGAACGCCGCCGCCTGACGCGGCGTATAACACCCCCTGCACACAAGGGACTTCGCGGTTCTGTAACGGTGTCCTGGCTACCGCGTAACAGTTCCCGCACGCGCTTTCCCACTGTTCTCCCATCCCTTGAGCCGTCTGATCGCCCCCCGGCATACTTCGTGATCCGGGGGGTTGACGTACACGCGTACGAGGCCGCCCCCGGCCGGGTGAACGGGGAATTCGCCCGGTAACTCATCTCCAGGGGGAGAACTTGCGCAGACAAGTGAAAAGAGCGGCTGCGGCCACGGTGGCCACGGCCGCAGCAGTCGCCCTCGCAGCGGGAATGACCACCCCGGCGTCGGCGAAGCCCGCACACGCCCCGACCGCTGCCACCGCGACCTCGAAGGCCGTCGCCCGGCATCACGTCACCCTCATCACCGGTGACCGGATCGCCCTCGACTCCAAGGGCCGGATCGTCGGCCTGGACCGGGCCGAGGGCCGCGAACACATACCCTTCCAGGTCCGCAAGGCCGACGGACACACGCTGGTGGTCCCCGCCGACGCGGCCCACCTGGTCGCCTCCGGCAAGCTGGACCAGCGCCTCTTCGACGTCACCGAGCTGGACAAGGCCGCCACCCGCAGGGCCCAGAAGAGCGGCCTGAAGGTCATCGTCGGCTACCGCGGCGCCGCCACGGCCGCGAAGTCCGACGTCCGCGACGCGGGCCACCTGCGCCGCAGCCTGACCGCCCTCAACGCGGACGCGGTCCAGACCCCGGTCAAGGACACCGCCGGCCTCTGGGACGCGGTCACCGACGGCGACCGGACCGCCGCGGGCATCGCGCACGTCTGGCTCGACGGCGTGCGCAAGGCGTCCCTCGACAAGTCCGTGCCTCAGATCGGCGCCCCCACCGCCTGGCGGGCCGGCTACACCGGCAAGGGCGTCAAGGTCGCCGTCCTGGACACGGGTGTGGACACCACCCACCCGGACCTGAAGACCCAGGTGATCGAGTCCAAGAACTTCACCACCGCCGCCGACGCCACCGACCACTTCGGCCACGGCACCCACGTCGCCTCCATCGTGGCGGGCACCGGCGCCAAGTCGGGCGGCAAGTACAAGGGCGTCGCACCGGACGCCAGGATCCTCAACGGCAAGGTGCTAGACGACACCGGCTCCGGTGACGACTCCGGCATCCTGGCCGGCATGGAGTGGGCGGCCTCGCAGGGCGCCTCCGTCATCAACCTCAGCCTCGGCGGCTACGACACCCCCGAGGTGGACCCCCTGGAGGCCGAGGTCAACAAGCTCTCGGCCGAGAAGGGCGTCCTGTTCGCGATCGCCGCGGGCAACGAGGGCCCCCAGTCGATCGGTTCGCCGGGCAGCGCGGACGCCGCGCTCACCGTCGGCGCCGTCGACAAGAAGGACAAGCTGGCGGACTTCTCCTCCACCGGCCCGCGCACCGGCGACGGCGCGATCAAGCCCGACGTCACCGCGCCCGGCGTGGACATCACCGCCGCCGCGGCCAAGGGCAGCGTCATCGACCAGGAGGTCGGCGAGAAGCCCGAGGGCTACCTGACCATCTCCGGCACCTCGATGGCCACCCCGCACGTCGCGGGCGCCGCCGCGATCCTGAAGCAGCAGCACCCCGACTGGAGCTACGCCGAGCTGAAGGGCGCCCTGACCGGCTCCGCCAAGGGCGGCAAGTACACGCCGTTCCAGCAGGGTTCGGGCCGCATCGCGGTCGACAAGGCCATCAAGCAGTCCGTGATCGCCGACCCGGTGTCGGTCGGCTTCGGTGTGCAGCAGTGGCCGCACACCGACGACAAGCCGGTCACCAAGCAGCTGACCTACCGCAACCTCGGCGACAAGGACGTCACGCTCAAGCTGGCCTCCACCGCCACCGGCCCCAAGGGCGCGACCGCCCCGGCGGGCTTCTTCAAGCTGGCCGGGACCAGCGTGACCGTCCCGGCGCACGGCAGGGCCTCGATCGGCCTCACCGTCAACACCAGACTCGGCGGCACCCTCGACGGCGCCTACTCCGCGTACGTGACGGCGACGGGCGGCGGCCAGACGGTCCGCACGGCCGCCGCGGTCCAGCGCGAGGTCGAGTCCTACGACGTCACGCTGAAGTTCATCGGCCGTGACGGCAAGCCGGCCCCCTACTACGACGCCGACCTCAGCGGTGTGGGCGGCCTGGCGAACGGCCAGTGGCTGAACCCGTACGACCCGTCCGGCACGGTGAAGGTGCGCGCGCCGAAGGGCACGTACATCCTCAACACCGCCACCTACGTGGACCCGAAGGACGGCACCAAGGGCATCGACTGGATCGCCCAGCCGAAGCTGACCGTCGGCAAGAAGCAGACGATCACGATCGACGCGCGCAAGGCCAGGCCGGTGGACATCACCGTCCCCGCCTCCGGCGTCAAGTCGCAGTTCGCCTCGCCCGAGTACGACGTCACCCTCGGCAACGGCCAGTACGGCTACGGCTGGTTCCTGGAGTCGTACAAGAACTTCCGCACCGCCCACCTCGGCGCGGCGCTGCCCGCCGGAACGCTGCACCAGCAGTGGGACGGCCACTGGACCAAGGGCGCGACCGAGGAGTACGACGTCGCCACCGGCGGTCCGGTCAAGCGGCTCGCCACCGGCTACATTAAGCACTACAGGGCGGGCGACCTGGCCACGGTCAAGGCCCGGCTCGGTGCCCCCGCGAGCGGCAAGACCGGCTCCGTCAGCGCGGTCGGCTGGCTGCCCGGCAGCTCCGGCGCCTCCTCCATCGGCATCCCGCAGAAGCTGCCCGGCACCCGCACCCTGCACCTGTCCGCCAAGGACGGCGTCGACTGGGAGCTGGAGTTCGCGCAGAACCGCGGCACCGACGAGCACGGCTTCCCGGTCACCGAGGCCGGCTACTCGCTCGGCCAGTTCGCCTTCAAGGCCGGCAAGACCTACACCAAGACGGTCAACACCGCGGTCTTCGGCCCGCACGTCGGCAAGAACCTCGGTCTCTTCCGGGACGGCAACCAGATCTTCGGCTCCCTGCCGCTGTTCGCCGACTCGGGCAGGCACGCCGGCTACTCGGACTTCACCTCGGTGCGGACGACCCTGTACCGCAACGGCGCCAAGGTCGGCTCCAACGACGACCCGCTGTTCGGCGACAAGACCTTCAAGGTCCCGGCCGGTGACGCGGCCTACAGGCTGACCACCACGGTCAAGCGGTCCGCCGCGGTCGCGAAGGCCACCTCCCGGATCGACGCCACCTGGACCTTCCGCTCCAAGCTGGCACGCGACTTCACCCAGCTGCCGGCCTCCGCGCTGCACTTCGGCGCCGCCACCGGCCTGGACAGCCGCGTCGACGCCGGCAAGAAGGTCACCTTCCCGGTCACGGTCGAGGGCTCGGCCGCGGGCGGCAACCTGAAGTCCCTCGCCGTCTACGTCTCCTACGACGGCAAGACCTGGAAGAAGGCCGACGTCCGGGGCGGCGGGATCACCGTCAAGAACCCCGCGAAGGGCAAGTCCGTCTCCTTCCGCGCCAAGATCACCGACAAGAAGGGCAACACGTCGCAGATCACGATCCACGACGCCTACTTCGGCAAGTGAGCCGTAGGACGTCGTAGCGGCTCCTGACGGGGGGCACACCGGGAGACGGACCCCGGTGTGCCCCTCATCGTCGTCCGCGCCGCCCTGTCACCCCCTGCCGGCCCGGGTCGCGTCCGCGCCCCAGCCGGCCAGCAGGCGCAGCGACTGGGCCGAGGAGGAGTCCGGTTCGGCGTGATAGGTGACCAGGGACTGCTCCGCGTCGTCCGTCAGGCGGAAGGACTCGAAGTTCAGCGACAGATCGCCCACCAGGGGGTGGTGCAGCCGCTTCACGCCGTGGTTCTTCTCCCGGACGTCATGGGTGGCCCACAGGCGGCGGAACCTCTCGCTCTTCACGGAGAGCTCGCCCACCAGGGCCGACAGCCGGGGGTCGTCCGGATGGCAGCCCGCGTCCATGCGCAGGGCGCAGACGATGTCGATCGCCTTCTGCTCCCAGTCGACGAACAGCTCACGGTACTCGGGCCGCAGGAACACCAGACGCGCCCAGTTCCGCTCGGCCTGCGGAAGCTCGCCCCAGTCGCCGAACAGGGCGGCCGCCATCCGGTTCCAGGCCAGGATCTCCGCCCGGCGCCCGACGACGTACGCGGGCACCCCCTCCATCATGTCCAGCAGCTGCCGCAGGGCGGGGCGGACGTGCTGCTGCCGCACCGCCGGCTTCTTCTTGTGCGACTTCGGCTTGGCCAGGTGGGTGAGGTGGGCGTGCTCCGCGTCCGTCAGGCGCAGGGCGCGGGCGATGGCGTCCAGCACCTCCGCCGACACGTTCCGTCCGTTGCCCTGCTCCAGGCGCGTGTAGTACGCCACCGACACACCGGCCAGCTGTGCCAGCTCCTCACGGCGCAGCCCCGGGACCCTGCGGTGCCGGCCGAAGACGGGCAGGCCCACTTCCTCCGGCTTCAGCCGGGCGCGCCGGCTGCGCAGGAACTCGCTCAGCTCGGCCCGCCGGTCCAGGGGCGGGCCGGCCGCCGCCCGCAGCTGTTCGTCCCCGCTGTCCATACCCCCAGTATTCCTGGTCGTACGCCCAGCAGCCTGACCCCGCCAGTGGTACGCACCGCGGTCGTACGCAGAGGCGTGGCCTGGGTGACCCGCCGGTCCTGGGGCACGCTGGAAGACGTGCCCGGCCGGATAGGCGGCCCGGCACGAGGACCCTCGCTAGGAGAACCCCGGCATGACCACTGTTGCTGCGTACGCCGCGCCCGCCCCGAAGGCCCCGCTGGAGCGGACCGTCATCGAGCGGCGCGCGGTCGGTGAACACGACGTCCTGATCGACATCGAATTCGCCGGTATCTGCCACTCCGACATCCACCAGGCCCAGGACGGCTGGCGCCCCGGCACCTTCCCGATGGTCCCCGGCCACGAGATCGCCGGCGTCGTCTCCGAGGTCGGCTCCGGCGTGACCAGGTACGCCGTGGGCGACCGGGTGGGCGTCGGCTGCATGGTCGACTCCTGCCGGGAGTGCGACAACTGCAAGGCCGGCCAGGAGCAGTACTGCTCCACGGGCGGCGTCGTCTGGACGTACAACTCCGTCGGCAAGGACGGCGAGCCCACCTACGGCGGCTACTCGCAGAAGATCGTCGTCGACGAGAACTACGTCGTCCGCGTCCCGGACGCCCTGCCCCTCGACGTGGCAGCCCCGCTGCTCTGCGCCGGCATCACCACCTACTCGCCGCTCAAGCACTGGAACACCGGCCCCGGCAAGAAGGTCGCCGTGGTCGGTCTCGGCGGCCTCGGCCACATGGGCGTCAAGATCGCCCACGCACTGGGTGCCGAGGTCACCGTCCTGTCCCAGTCCCTGCGCAAGAAGGACGACGGCATCAAGCTCGGCGCCGATCACTACTACGCGACCGGCGACCCGGCGACCTTCGAGGAACTGGCCGGCACCTTCGACCTCATCCTCAACACCGTCTCGGCCCCGCTGGACTTCGCCGCCTACCTGTCCCTGCTGCGCACGGACGGCACCATGGTGAACGTCGGCCTGCCCGAGGAGCCCGTGCAGATCGTGCTGCAGTCGCTGTTCGGCAACCGCCGCAGCCTCAGCAGCTCCGGCATCGGCGGCATCGCCGAGACCCAGGAGATGCTGGACTTCTGCGCCGAGCACGGCCTGGGCGCGGAGATCGAGCTGATCCGCGCCGACCAGATCAACGAGGCGTACGAGCGGGTGCAGGCGAGCGACGTCCGCTACCGCTTCGTCATCGACACGGCGACGATCTGACCCCGTACCGCGACGACGGCCCGGCCCCGGCCGGGCCGTCGGCCCGCCCTGGCTCGGCCCGCCCTGATCACTCGGCGCGGAAGACCTCCCCGGCGCCGTACGCCCGCACGGACACGCCCCCGTCCCCGCGGGGCCGCACGACGTGCACGCGCCCGGCCCCCGACACCCGGACCTCGCCGTCCCCCACCTCCAGCACGGTGTTCTCGTCCACGGCCACCCCGTACGGCACCTCACCCCGTCCGACCACGGCGACCAGCCGGGGCAGCGTCCCCCACTGCGCCGCGTGCACGTCCACCGCGAACGGCACGAGCCCGAGCCCCGCCCGCACCTCGACCTCCGCCAGGTCCTCCCCGGTCTCCTCCGGGCAGACCGGCACCCCGGCCACCAGCCACCCGCCGACCACGGCCCGCCGCGCGGCGAGGGCGGCACCGGCGGAGAACCCGGCGTACGGCACACCGCGCGCGGCGAGCAGCCCCGGCAGCCGGCCGAGGCACCCGGCGAGGGCGTCCTGGTAGGCGGGCGTCAGCCCACCGCACACCAGCAGCCCGTCGACCCCGTCCAGCGCGGCCTCCGGCTCCCACCGTCCGCCGAGCGGCACCAGCAGCGGCACCGGCGTGCACGGCCCCGCCTTGCGCAGTGCCGCCGCGTACCGCTCGAACTGCGCGGCCCCGTCCCCCTCGTCGAGCACCAGGCATCCGACACGCGGCGCCCCGTCCCCGCCGGCCGCCGCCCTCAGGAACGGCTCGTACACCTCGGCGGCGTCCCAGCCACCGCCGATCAGAAACACCCGACCGCTCATCCCGGTTCCTCTCCCCTTCCACGTCGCGAGGGGTGAATGTACGGGGACCCGGGCGGCGCCGTCGCCGCAATTTACCCGGCCGTCTCCCCGGCCACGGGCGATGCCTCACAGGCGGCTGTACTTCTCGATGTCCTCGGTGAACTCCGTGATCGCCTGTGCGGTGAGCGTCGGCCGGGTGTCGCCGATGGCGGTCATGTAGTCGTCGGTGCGGGCCGGCCGGCCCTTCCGCTCCACGATCTCGCGCTCGAACGCCGCCTGCGCGCCCTTGCGGGCGGCGAACTCGATGTCGGCGGGGGTGAACAGCTCGCTGGCCGCGACCAGTTGCGCGAGGTCCACCGTGTCGCCGACGGTTCCGAGGTAGCGGGTCCAGATCGCCGCGCGGGCGGCCGGGTCCGGCGGCCCGATGGGAAGGACGTAGTCGAACCGGCCCGGCCTGAGGAAGGCCGGATCGAGCGAGCGCACGGAATTGGTGGCGCAGGCCAGCAGCCGTGCGTCGTGCTCACGGAAGCCGGGGATCAGTTTGAGCAGCTCGTTGGTCACCCCGTGCCCCGGGTCGACCGCCTTCCCGGACCGCACGCCGGCGATCTCCTCGACCTCGTCGATGAAGAGCAGCACCGAGTCCAGTTCCGCCAGATCCGCGAAAGCCTCCCGGAGCGCCGCGGCCAGCCCTTCGCTCGTGTCGGCCGCCAGCCGGGACGGGAACAGCTCCACGAACGGCCAGCCGAGCCGCGAGGCGATCGCCTTGGCGAAACTGGTCTTCCCGGTGCCAGGGGGGCCGAACAGGATGATCGCCTTCGGCGGGACGACACCGTAACGGTCGGCCAGCGCCGGCTCCGTCAGCGGGAGCACGACACGGCGTTCGACCACCTGCTTCTCCCGCTCCATGCCGGCCATGGCGTCCCAGAGCCCCTCGGGGAGCATGCGGCCGCCCAGCGCCGCGAGCACGTCGGCGTCGACGGTTCCGGGGGGTTCGAGCTTCTCGTAGTAGGTCAGGTCGTCGCGGATCCCGTAACCGGACTTCTCCAGGGCCTTCGTCCCGGCGGCACCGGCCGGCAGCAGCGCGCTGATGTGGCGCGCGCCCAGTGCTCGCAGGCGCCGCTCCAGCTCGGCGAGGAGCGCACTGCCGATCCCGCGCTCGCGCCACCGGGAGGCGAGGGCCACCAGGAGGATCCACCCCCGCCTGCCGTGCGCCTGGGCCACGGCCATGCCCACGAGTTCGTCCCCGACCACCGCGACGACCGCCGTCTGCCCGCCCTTCGCCGCGGCCATGACCTCGGAGACGGGGAACACCCGGTCCTCGTCGCCCCGACGGCTCTGGTCCCAGATCTGGATGGCCTGGTCGAGATCGTCGTCGTGATAGTCGCGCAGATGCCAAGCCGGCATGACCACCACCCTCACCCAGCGGGGGAGTCCCATTGTCCCAGCCGGGGCGCCCGGCGGCGAACCCGGCCGGCCCGCACCGGACGCGGTTGCCGGGTCGTGGGTGCGGTGATCTACTCGGTAGTGGGTACGGCGTTGCGAAGCACCCCGCCCGATACCCGGCGCAGCACGGAGTACGGCGCGGACGGCAGGCCCGCAGGGAGCGGCCCCGGCCGCGTCGCCGAGGGAGCCGGCCGAGGTCCGGCGTGACACGCCGTGGTGCTCCATTGCGGGAGATGAGCGCGAAATGACCTCCGGAGCGACGACCAACCAACCCATGCAGAGACTGCGTGACCAATTCGCGGGAGTGGCGTCGGGCATCGGCCAGGCGGCGACGGCGACGGCCCGGTCCACGGCGGACGTCGTGCGCCACCCGCGAGCCACGGTCGAACGCGCCCGCGAGGCGTCGCAGGCGCTGCCGCTCATGTGGGAGTCGGTGAAGCCGGTGCTCACCGGCCAGGCCGGCGACTGGCGACGGGAATACGCCTACGCACTCGGAGAACAGGCCTTCGTCTACGGGTTCCCCTACATCTACAACGCCCGGCTCCGCCACCGGTGGGTGACCCCGAACGCCGAGAGCGAAGCGACGCCGCATGCCGCCGTCAACCACTTCTGGCACGCCCGCACGCTGTTCGACGCCTCCGACCGCGAGGGCCTGGCCCCCAACAACGACACCTTGTACTCCTTCGCCTGGGTCGATCTGAGCGAGGGGCCCGTCATCCTCTCGCACCCGGACATGGGCGACCGCTACTTCACCTTCGAACTGGTCGGCATCACCTCCGACAACTACGACTACGTGGGACAGCGCGCCACCGGGTCGCACGCCGGTGACTTCGCGCTCGTCGGGCCGGGATGGACCGGACACCTTCCCGAACGGGTGCACCGCACGGCGACCGCCCCCAGCCCGTGGGTCCTGGTCATCGGCCGGACCCTCGTGGAAGGCCGGGACGACCTCGCGGACGTCCACGCGCTGCAGCAGCGGTACCGGCTGACCCCGCTCCGTCTGTTCGGCAAGGAGGGAGCGCACGTCCCGGAACGCTACGACGTGCTCGAACCGATCGACGCCGAGGAGGATCCGCTCGGTCCCTGGAAGACCCTGAACGCGATGCTGGCCGAGAACCCGCCGCCGCGGCACCACGAGGTCCTGCTCAGGCAGTTCGCCGGGATCGGTGTCGGGGCCGGGCTCGATGTCGAGGCCCAGCCCGACGCGGTCAAGGAGAGCCTGATCCGGGCCGCGGCGACCGGTGTGCCGATGCTCGAACGGCAGCTGCTCAGCGGTGAGTGGGCCCAGGTCATCAACGGCTGGCGCTATCCGCCACCCCAGATGGGACGGTTCGGGGACGACTTCCTGAGGCGGGCCGCGGAGCAGTCCCTCGTCGGCGTCGCCGTCAACGATCCGCAGGAAGCGGTCTACCTGGCGGCCTTCCACGACGGACAGGGCGACAAGCTGGTCCCCGGCCGCTACGAACTGCGTTTCCCCGCAGGCGCCTTGCCCCCCGTCGACGCGTTCTGGTCGCTGACGGTCTACGGGGAGGACAGGAACCTGGTCGCCAACCCGATCGACCGCTACGCCATCGGTGACCGCACCCCCGGACTGCTCACCGACGACGACGGAGGCCTGACGATCCACCTGCAGCCACAGACTCCGGGCCCCGCCCGCGAGTCCAACTGGCTCGCCATACCCGGCAAGGGCACCTGGTTCGCCGCCTTGCGCATGTACCTGCCACGTGCCGACGTCATCGACGCACGATGGAAGTGCCCACCGATCGACCGAGTCGACTAGGCCCTGTCGTCCGGAGCCCGGCCGGGCTCGCCGAGTCCGGCCGGGCCGTGACGGTGAAGGCGAGGGCGAGTGCGAGGACCGGGTGAGGACCAAGGCGTCGCGGGCCAAGGCGTCGCTGGTCGCGGGATGTCAGGGCCGCGCGTCACGCGCTTGGCAGGGGCTGCTCCGTCCAGACGGTCTTGCCGTCGTGGGTGTAGCGGGTGCCCCACCGCTCGGTGAGCTGCGCGACCAGGAAGAGCCCGCGTCCGCCCTCGTCCGTGCTGAGGGCCCGGCGCAGATGCGGGGACGTGTGGCTGGTGTCGGACACCTCGCAGGTCAGGCAGTGCGTGCGGATGAGACGCAGGGTGACGGGGCCGGTCGCGTACCGGTAGGTGTTGGTGACGAGTTCGCTGGCGACCAGCTCGGTGGTGAAGGCCAGTTCGGCCAGCCCCCACTCGTCGAGTTTCGCCGTGGCCAGCTCCCTGGCACGGGCCGCCGAGGTCGCCTCCGGCGGCAGCTCCCACGAGGCGACGTTCTGCGGCCGCAGCATCCGGGTACGGGCGATGAGCAGCGCGACGTCGTCGGTGGGGAGGTGCCCCTTGGGCAGCAGCGCCTCGACGACGGCCTGGCAGGTGTGGTCCAACGGTTTCGTGGTGCCTTCGAGACACGTGCGCAGGTGCTCCAGCGCGGTGTCCACGTCGCCGTAGCCCGCCTCGAGCAGACCGTTGGTGTAGAGCGTGAGCAGGCTCCCCTCGGGGAGGTCCAGGAGGTCGTACGTCTCGAAAGGCAGCCCGCCCAGGCCCAGCGGTGGTCCCGCGGGCGGATCGAGCACGGTCACCTCGCCGTCCGGGGTGGTCACGAGCGGCGCCGGGTGCCCCGCCCGTGCCAGGGAGCAGTGCCGGGAGACCGGATCGTAGACGGCGTAGAGGCACGTGGCCCCGAGCACTTGCTCGATCGCCGACGGGTTGTCGTCCGTACTCGCCTCCAGCTCGCCGGCCAGCAGACTGACCAGATCGTCCAGCCGCGCCACCACCTCGTCCGGTTCCAGGTCGAGGCTGGCCAGGGTGCGCACCGCGGCGCGCAGCCGGCCCATCGAGGCCGCGGCGTGGATGCCGTGGCCGACCACGTCCCCCACGACGAGGGCGACCCGGGCCCCCGACAGCGGGATCACGTCGAACCAGTCGCCCCCGAGTCCCGGTTCACCGCTCGCCGGGAGGTACCGGCAGGCCACCTCCACGGCCGGCAGGTCGGACAGCGTGCTGGGCAGCAGACTGCGCTGGAGCGTCAGAGCGGTGTTCTGCTGCTGGGTGAAGCGGCGCGCGTTGTCGATGCAGACGGCCGCGCGCGAGGTGAGTTCCTGGGCGACCGCGGCGTCGTCGTCCTCGAACGGCTCCGAGTCGTGCGCCCGCCACAGGCTCACCACGCCCAGTACCAGGCCGCGCGCCATCAGCGGCAGCGCGATCAGCGAATGGACCCCGAGACCGAGGGCGAGCTCGATCCGCCGCCGGTCCATGGCGTACCACTCGGGGCGTAGGGACAGCAGCCCTTCGAGGATCGGGCGGCGCTCGGCCAAACACCGCGCCTGCGCGGATTCCGGCAGCAGCGGCACCACGTCGCCCTCCTGGAACGGCACCCGGTGCTCCGGTGGTGACAGGGCGGTCCGCAGCAGCGGACCCGCCGCTCCGGGAACCGGCTCGCCGCCCAGCGTCACGGGCTTGAGGAGGTCCACCGAGCAGAAGTCGGCCAGGCCGTGGACGGCCACCTCCGCCAGTTCCCGGGCGGTCTGCGCCACGTCCAGCGAGGTTCCGATCCGTGCGCTCGCCTCGTTCAGCAGGGCGAGCCTGCGTTGCGCCCGGTGGCGGGCTGTCACGTCCTCGATCGTCTCGGCCACGCCCAGGACCTGGCCCGTAGGGTCCTCCATCCGGAACGCCGAGACGGACACGATGCGTTCCCGGCCCGCATCGTGGCGGGTCCGGGCGGACTGCTCCGTGAAGATCAACGGCTCGCCGGTCTCCAGGACGTGCCGCACCCGTTCGTCCGCCGGCCCCGCGTCCTCGTCGACCATGAACTCGCAGGGCCGGTGGCCCACCGGCGCCTCGGCCGGGACCCCGCTCGCCTTCTCGACCGCGCGGTTGACCCGGATCACCCTCCGGTCCGGGCCGTAGGTGACCAGACCGATCGGGGACCTGCGGTACAGGCCGTCCAGCAGCGCACGGTCCCGCTGCCAGGCGACGATCTCCGCGGCGGGGGCACCGACGAGGAACCACTCCTGCTCGCCCCCCTCCCGGATGACCGCACGGGCCCGGAATCCCAGGTGCACACGGCTTCCGTCCCGGTGCCGGACGGGCAGGACACCGATCCATCCCCCCGCCCGCACCGCCTCCGCGACGGCGGACCGCGCCACCGGCAGATCATGGCTGTCGACCAGCAGGTCCCGCCACGCGCGCCCGATCACCTCCTTGGCCGGATAACCGAGCAGGTCCTGCGCGCGCAGGCTCCAGCCCACCACGGTGCCTTCATCGTCGACCACGGCCGAGGCGGCACGATCGATGCCGAACGGATCCTCGGGGCTCTCGTTGAATTGGATCGACGGTGTCCCCATAGCCACCACCTTGCCTCCGTGCCTCCGATGTTCCTCCCTGAGGTCCTCGTCCGCGAGAGGGACGGGCCGGCGGTGATGTCCGCCGCCATCGTGCCGGCACTCCGCCAGAGCGCCGTCCCGGCGAGTCCGCACCGCCTGGGCCCCATGGGCCGGGGCATCCCGTCATCCGCGTAGGTGGGCGAGCAGCTCGTCCCCGTCGGGGTAGGGGGGTTCCCGGGGCAGCAGCCCGGCGGCGGAGTCCAGGTCCCCGGCAGCGACCAGGGCTCGGATCTCGTGGGCGAGCGGGGTCACGTCGCGGATGCCGACCGTCCACTCGTCCGCGTAGCGCCGTGCGGCCTCACCGGAGAGGCCGAGCTGCAGGGAACGGTATGGCAGGGGCCGCAGACGCAGGTCCCGCTCCGGGTCCCACTGCACGCGGGCGGGCGCGTGCTTCAGCCGACGCTGCCAGGTGGCGCGGTCCGGGTGGACCTCGCGGGCGTAGCTCGACAGGCAGGCGTGGCGCAGCGCCCACTCGAAGCCTTCGCGGGTGATCTCTACGGCGAGAA
This sequence comes from Streptomyces lucensis JCM 4490, assembly GCF_014650035.1. Taxonomy (GTDB): domain Bacteria; phylum Actinomycetota; class Actinomycetes; order Streptomycetales; family Streptomycetaceae; genus Streptomyces; species Streptomyces lucensis. The sequence goes on from NZ_BMUE01000001.1 coordinate 411,872, forward strand.
CGGTCTCCTGCCCCGCCTTCGCACCCCAGCCGCAGCGGTACATCATCCACAGGAACGACGGCTTGATCCACGTCATCCTGTCCCGCTTCCACACAGCGGGGAAGCGGCCGTCGCGAACGGCGGGCAGTCCGATCTCGGGGGAGTACGCCTGGTAGACGGTGACCGTGGATTCCGAGTGGGCCGCACGGATCCTGCGTTGCGGTTCTTCCATGGCGTACAGCGTGGGGTCGGCCGGTTCGGGCGGCCACTGGTTTTCGGCTGCCGTCCGCCGCGGCGGGAAGCACCGCGCGGGGCAGGCCGGGCGGCGCGGAATCGACCGGCGTCCTCGCGCGTTGAGGGCAGTGAGCATGGGATGCCGGTGGTGTGCGAGCCGAGTAGCCCGAGTGGCCGAGGTGAGAGATTTTTGGAGGGGCCGAAATGGCTGCACAGACGCAGAGGGCCGTGCTGGCAGGCGGATGCTTCTGGGGGATGGAGGAGCTGATCCGCCGGCTCCCGGGCGTGACGGCGACCCGGGTCGGATACACGGGCGGTGACGTGCCCAACGCGACGTACCGTAACCACGGCACGCACGCGGAGGCCATCGAGATCCTCTTCGACCCCGCGAAGACCGACTTCCGCACGCTCCTGGAGTTCTTCTTCCAGATCCACGACCCGAGCACCAGGAACCGCCAGGGCAACGACATCGGCCTCAGCTACCGCTCGGCGATCTACTACGTGGACGACGAGCAGAAGCGGATCGCCGAGGACACGATCGCGGATGTGGACGCCTCCGGACTGTGGCCCGGCAAGGTCGTCACCGAGGTGGAGCCGGCCGGCCCCTTCTGGGAGGCCGAGCCGGAGCACCAGGACTACCTGCAGCGCTACCCGGACGGCTACACATGCCACTTCCCCCGCCCGGGTTGGCGGCTGCCCGCCCGCACGGAGGGCTGACCCCGCATGAAGGACTGACCCCGCGCAGGGCCGGCCACGCGAAGGGCTGACCGCGGCAGCGAACAGCGGGGTGTGGGGGGATGCCGGAGTATGCCCTAGCGCAGGTCAGCGACTCAGCGCACCTTCGGTGCGCGCCGGGGGACGCGGTAAAACCCGTGGCGCGCCGGAGGTGCTTCTGTCTGCCCTGACGGCCATCTGCACGGGTGCAGCCTTTCGTCACCGTTCCGTCACAGGTGGTCGCCGCACGGAACCCTGCCGCTCTCCCGCCCCGTCTGCACTCACGTACCACGACCACGCGTACCGCGGGGCAACGACCCACGACCAAACCCGCGGACGAGACGACTCAGGGGGACGACAGCATGCGGCACAGCAACGGCATTCGCAGGGCGGCTCTGGCGACGACGGCGGTCACGGCCGTCGCGGCGGCGGTGACCGGCATCCTGCCCGGCACCGCCATGGCGGCGAGCACCACCACCTCCACCCCGCCGCCCGCCTGCCCGGCCTCCGCCCTCCAGGTCAGCGCCCGGCAGGCCGTCCACCGGCCCGTCGGGACCGGGACCGGGGCGGCGGTCGTGCAGTTCACCAACGTCTCCCGGAAGACGTGCGTCCTGAAGGGCCATCCGACGGTCGCGGGCGCCGGCAACGGCTCCCCCGCCCACAACACCCCGCTCAAGGTCACCCCCACCGGCAGGGCGGCCACCGTGACGGTCCGGCCGCACGGCAAGGCGTGGGTGAAGCTGACCTTCGTCCAGGTCCAGGGGGAGGGCGACGGCTACTGCGTGTCGGGCAAGGACCCGGTGACGTATCCGACGATGGTCATCGGGCTGCCGCACTCCGGGAAGCACCAGGTCGCCCTGAAGGACGGGGTGTGGGCCGAGTGCGACAACAAGGTGACCGCCACCCCGGTCTCGGCGGTCAAGCCTTCCTGACCCCACCGACGCTCTGACCTGCACGTTTACGAGGTACTGCACATAAGTGCAGGTCAGCTCATGGCACCTTCGGTGCGCGCCGGGGGCGTGGTAGATCCCGGTGGCGCGCTGGAGGTGCTTCTGTCTGTCCTGACGGGGGCTGATCCCGTCCGGGACGCTGGAGGGGCTCGTTCCGGCCGAAACCGATGCGTCTGTGATGCCGGTGAGCTCGCAGGTCAGCGGTGCGGTCGGCGGGTCAGCCGGACAGAGGGGGCCGGGTGGTCAGCCGGGCAGGGTGGCCGGGCTGCCTCCGTTGGCCTCGTAGCCGGCCACGGCCAGCGCGCGGTAGACGGCGAACTCGGCGGCCGGGTCGGCGGACAGGGTCCAGGGCAGCGCGCCGATGTGACCGTCGACGTGTATCAGCTGGTGCATGGCCTCCGCCCAGCGCTCGGCCCGGACCAGGAAGAAGACCAGCAGGTGGCGCACGTGTGCGAGCGTCGGATCGTCGGGGCGGGCCGCGTGCACCGCGTGCAGCGCTCCGTGCATGGCCCTGGTGACCACCTCGCTGCGGTAGAAGCCCGCGACCAGGTTCACCTCCGGGAGGTGCTCGAAGACCGCGAAGAGCGGCAGCGCGGCGAGGAGCGAGCCCTGTGGGGCGCGGGCCGCGGCGGCCTCGGCGAACGAGTACGCCCGCTCACGCGAGCCGTGCCACTTCTCGCACCAGTAGTGCAGCGCGGCCAGGTGCGCGCCCATGTGATGCGGTGCGCGGTCGAGGATCTTCAGCCACAGCTGCTCGAACTCCTCGCGCGGGTAGGCGAGTCCGCGGGCGATCGACAGCTCGACGATGTACGGCACCGGGTCGCCGGGGGCCAGCAGGGCCGCCTGAGCGCAGGCGTCCCGGGCCTCCTCCATGATGATCCGGAAGTCGTCCGTGCCCGGCGTCGACGTGCGCCAGGCCTGCTGCACCAGGAACTCCGCATGGACGGCGGCGCCGCCGGGGTCCTTGGGCTGCTCGGCCCGCCACACCCGCAGCCACTGCCCGCCCGGCGTCTCGTGCACCCCGCCGGGACGCTGCTGCAGTTCCAGTGCCGCGGCGCCCGCGAAGGCCTGCACCCGCTGCCAGCGCACCTCCCCCTCGGCCTCGGTGCCGGCCAGCAGCTGGGCGGCGGCCCGGTAGTCCTGGGTGCGCTGCACCAGCTCCAGCACGTCCAGCAGGTCCTGGTCCGGGCCGGGCATGCGCACGTCCAGCTCCTCCTGCCGCACGAAGCCGTAGTCCGCCGGGTCGGCGGCGTCCGGGTGGCCCGGGGGAACCTGCTCGATCGCCCCGCGCCTGCGCCGCATGACCATGAGCAGGGCGAAGCTCATCAGGAGCAGGGACATCAGCAGCCAGAGAATCGCCATGCCCCAAGCGAACCAGACGCCGCCGACAAATGGCCAACCGCGCCGCCCGCCTGTGGAGAACTCCCGGCCGGTCCATGACAGAGCGACCTCCGCGGCCGGTCCACGACAGGGCGACTCCGCGGCCGGCCCGGGCCAGGGAGGGGCTCCGGGCCGCCGGCCCACCCTCGTACGTGTCAGGGACGTGCCGTGTGCGTGTCGTACGCATGGGGAAAACCCTCGCCGCGGTGCTCCGCGAGCCCGGCGGCCGTCAGCATCCGGCCCGGCGGACTACGCTCGGTGCACATGAGCGACAGGCACACCAGTCAGCACTTCGAGACTCTCGCGATCCACGCGGGCAACACCGCGGATCCCCTCACCGGCGCGGTCGTCCCGCCGATCTACCAGGTCTCGACCTACAAGCAGGACGGCGTCGGCGGGCTGCGCGGCGGCTACGAGTACAGCCGCAGCGCGAACCCGACCCGGACGGCCCTCGAGGAGAACCTCGCGGCGCTGGAGGGCGGCCGCCGCGGCCTCGCGTTCGCGTCCGGCCTGGCGGCCGAGGACACCCTGCTGCGCACGCTGCTCACCCCCGGCGACCACGTCGTCATCCCGAACGACGCCTACGGCGGCACCTTCCGTCTCTTCGCGAAGGTCGCCACCCGCTGGGGCGTGGAGTGGTCGGTCGCCGACACCAGCGACCCGGGCGCCGTCCGCGCCGCGATCACCCCGAAGACCAAGGCCGTGTGGGTGGAGACCCCGTCCAACCCGCTGCTCGGCATCACCGACATCGCCGCCGTCGCCCAGATCGCCCACGACGCGGGCGCGAGGCTGGTCGTGGACAACACCTTCGCCACGCCCTACCTCCAGCAGCCGCTGTCGCTCGGTGCGGACGTCGTCGTGCACTCCCTGACCAAGTACATGGGCGGGCACTCCGACGTGGTCGGCGGCGCGCTGATCGTCTCCGACCAGGCGCTGGGCGAGGAGCTGGCCTACCACCAGAACGCGATGGGCGCCGTGGCCGGGCCCTTCGACTCCTGGCTGGTGCTGCGCGGCACCAAGACCCTCGCGGTGCGCATGGACCGGCACAGCGAGAACGCCACCCGGATCGCCGACATGCTGACCCGGCACGCGCGCGTGAGCAGCGTGCTGTACCCGGGCCTGTCCGAGCACCCCGGGCACGAGGTCGCCGCGAAGCAGATGAAGGCGTTCGGCGGCATGGTGTCCTTCCGGGTCGAGGGCGGCGAGGCGGCCGCCGTCGAGGTGTGCAACCGCGCCCAGGTGTTCACGCTCGGCGAGTCCCTGGGCGGCGTCGAGTCCCTCATCGAGCACCCCGGCCGGATGACGCACGCCTCGGCGGCCGGTTCCGCGCTGGAGGTCCCCGCCGACCTGGTGCGCCTGTCCGTGGGCATCGAGAACGTCGACGACCTGCTGGAGGACCTGAAGCAGGCGCTGGGCTGACGGGACCGGCTCACCAGCCGCTGATCGGTGGGGTCGTCTGCGAGGGCGGCTCCACCCACGGGTGCGTGCGTGCCGCCCACACGGCGAACGCGACGGCCGCCGCGCACGCCAGCAGCCACAGCACCCGGTGGACGAGCCGCCTGCGCCACAGCAGGCGCTCGCCGCGGCGCACCGCCTCCGCGTGCAGGTCGGGCGGTACCGGCGCGGCCGCCCGCTCCATGATCCGCCGCACGGCGGCCTCCCGCTCGGCCCGGTTCACCGCGGCCTCCCGCCGGAACGCCTCCGCCTCACCACGGCGCCGCCTTCGCGCCCGCCCCGCGCGCGGCGGCCGGACGCGCCGGATGCAGCAGGCCGGCCACGGCACGGTCGCAGACGGTGCGTACGCGCTCCGCGGGCAGGCCGAGCAGAACCGCGGTCTGTTCCTCGGCGACCCCCTCGTGGAGCCGCAGCACCAGGACCAGCCGCTCCTGCGGCGCGAGCGCGGCGAGCGGACTGCGCGGATCCGGGCGCCGCGCCCGGCCGAGGCCCGCGTACTGGTGCCAGGTCGCACGCGCGAAGCGCGTGGCGAGGTACTGTCGCGCGCAGTCGTACGGATCCTCGCCGCGCAGCCGTTCCCAGCGGGCGTAGGTGTGGGCGAGCGCCGGCGTCAGCAGGCGCCGCGCGCGCGGGTTGGCGTCCGGCGCCTCCGCGGTGAGCAGCGTGGCGGTGTGCAGCAGCCGCCCGGCCGCACCCGCGACGAACGCCTCGAACTCGCGGGCCCGGCGGGCACCGCGGGACACCTGCCGATCTCGCACCGCGCCTCCCCCTGAAGGGGGCCCGCGTCCGGTACGGGAACGGCGTACGGCACGGGACCCGGTCTCATATGAGGCCAGCGGCGGCCCGAGGTCAAGGGTCCGGACCCCACCGGGTGCCGGCCGGGGCGGCGGGCGGCCTCAGGAGGCCGGCGACCGCTCCGCCGACGGGACGCCCTGCACGGCCATCCGCGCGGACAGCGCGTCGTTGAAGCGGGTCAGGAACATGCAGAACTGCTCGCGCTCCTCCGGTGCCCAGTCCTGCGTCAGCTCGGCCATGAGCTGGCGCCTGGACGAGCGCACCTCCTCCAGCCGGGTGGCTCCGCGCGGGGACAGCTGGAGCACCACGGCACGCCCGTCCTCGGGGTGCGAGGTGCGCTTGACGAGCCCCGTGTCGACGAGCGGGGCCACCTGCCGGGTGACCGTGGAGGAGTCGATGCCCATGCTCGCGGCGAGCGCCTTGACGCCCATCGGGCCTTCCTTGTCGAGGCGGTTGAGCAACAGGTACGCGGCGCGGTCCATGGAGTTGCGCACCTGCCCGACGCCGCCGAGCCGGGTCTGTTCGGCACGGCGGGCGAACACCGCCACCTCGTGCTGGAGGGTGTCGAGGAGACCGGTGTCACCGACGGTCGTCATGTCCATCGACATTTCAGGTGTTGTGGGCATGGCCGGGGGCTCGCTTCATGAAGGCTGCTGGGTTGGGGGACAGGGTACGCGGCCCGGCGGCGGGCCGTACCGGCGCTGCGCAAACCGGTCTCGGAGCTTGGTCACACCCGACGTGTGCGACGGCGAACTGCGATCCTGGAGTGATGAGCTACGGCACGGCCCGACCCTTGCGCTCCGTCACCCTCGACGATGTGCGGGGGGCCCAGAAGATGCTCTCGGGCGTCGCGCGGACGACCGCGATGGAGGGCAGCCGGCACCTGTCCCAGCTGGTCGGTTCGCCGGTGCATCTCAAGTGCGAGAACCTGCAGCGGACCGGCTCGTTCAAGCTGCGCGGCGCCTATGTGCGCATCGCCGGGCTGCTGCCGGAGGAGCGGGCGGCGGGTGTGGTGGCGGCGAGCGCCGGGAACCACGCGCAGGGTGTGGCGCTGGCCTCCTCGCTGCTCGGCGTGCACTCGACGGTGTTCATGCCGAAGGGCGCCCCGCTGCCGAAGATCAGCGCGACCCGGGACTACGGCGCCGACGTGCGCCTGCACGGCCAGGTGGTCGACGAGACGCTGGCCGCCGCCGAGGAGTACGCGGCCGAAACCGGCGCGGTGTTCATCCACCCCTTCGACCACCCGGACATCATCGCCGGTCAGGGCACCGTCGGCCTGGAGGTCCTGGAGCAGTGCCCGGAGGTGCGCACGATCGTCGTCGGCATCGGCGGCGGCGGGCTCGCGGCCGGTGTCGCGGTCGCGGTGAAGGCCCTGCGGCCGGACGTCAGGATCGTCGGCGTCCAGGCGGAGGGGGCCGCGAGCTACCCGCCCTCGCTGGCCGCCGGCCGTCCGGTGTCGGTGGAGAACCCGGTGACGATGGCGGACGGCATCAAGGTCGGCCGGCCCGGCGCGGTGCCGTTCGGGATCGTCGGCGAGCTGGTCGACGAGGTGCGCACGGTCAGCGAGGACCAGCTGTCGGCCGCGCTGCTGCTCTGCCTGGAGCGGGCCAAGCTGGTGGTTGAGCCGGCCGGGGCCAGCCCGGTGGCGGCGCTGCTCGCGGCGCCGGACACCTTCGAGGGCCCGGTCGTCGCGGTGCTCTCCGGCGGCAACGTCGACCCGGTGCTGATGCAGCGGGTGCTGCGGCACGGCATGGCCGCGCAGGGCCGCTACCTCGCGGTGCGGCTGCGGCTGACGGACCGGCCGGGCGCGCTCGCCACGCTCCTCGGGGTGCTGTCCGCGGCGGACGCCAACGTCCTCGACGTGAGCCACGTCCGCACCAACCCCCGGCTCGAACTCGCGGAGGCCGAGGTGGAGCTGCATCTGGAGACGAAGGGGCCGGAGCACTGCGCCGAGGTCGGACGGGCCCTGCGGGACGCCGGGTACACGGTCATGGGCTGAGGCCGGCCCGGCCTCGTTCCGCCCCGGTTCGGCCTCGTTCCGCCCCGGCCCGCACCGGCCCGGCCCGGCCTCGTCCGCGTGGGCCCGGCGCGCGACATCACTCGTTCGTGTCACCAGGACCGAACTCCCTTGAGAGACGCGATACATCGCGTTATGGTGTGTCGCATGGGCCGGCAGTCCGCCTGCGTCAGCCGAAAAAGGCAAGCGGATCCGAGCGCGCAAACCTAGCCTTTCCGCAGAATCCCCGACGACGTGGAGACAGATATGCCAGGCGCCATCCATGCCGAAGGTCTGGTGAAGACCTTCGGCGACGTAAGGGCACTGGACGGGGTCGACCTCGACGTGCCCGAGGGCACCGTCCTCGGCCTGCTCGGGCCGAACGGCGCCGGCAAGACGACCACCGTCCGCTGCCTGACGACACTGCTGCGCCCCGACAGCGGCAGGGCCGTAGTCGCGGGAGTGGACGTGCTCAAGCACCCCGACGCCGTGCGCCGGTCCATCGGCCTGTCCGGCCAGTTCGCGGCGGTCGACGAATACCTGACCGGCCGGGAGAACCTGCAGATGGTCGGCCAGCTCTACCAGATGCGGGCGAAGGCGGCCCGGGCCCGCGCGACGGAACTGCTGGAGCAGTTCAACCTCGCCGACGCCGCCGACCGCCCCGCCAAGACCTACTCCGGCGGCATGCGCCGCCGCCTCGACCTCGCCGCGGCCCTCGTGGTCTCCCCGCCGGTGATGTTCATGGACGAGCCGACGACCGGTCTCGACCCGCGCAACCGCCAGCAGCTGTGGGAAGTCATCAAGCAGCTCGTCTCCGGCGGCACGACCCTGCTGCTCACCACCCAGTACCTGGAGGAGGCCGACCACCTCGCGCACGACATCGCGGTGGTCGACCACGGCCGGGTCATCGCCCAGGGCACCTCCGACCAGCTCAAGGCCCGCACCGGCGGAGAGCGCGTCGAGGTCGTCGTGCACGAGCGCGAGCACATCACGACCGCGGCCGAGGTGCTGGGCGGCTTCGGCAAGGGCGAGACCACGGTCGAGGAGCACACCCGCAAGCTCACCGTCCCCGTCACCGGCGGCGCCAAGCTGCTCGCCGAGGTCATCCGGGAGCTGGACACCCGCGGGATCGAGATAGACGACATCGGCCTGCGCCGCCCCACCCTCGACGACGTCTTCCTGTCCCTGACGGGACACGTGGCCGAGTCCGCGGACGACGAGGCGAACGGCAAGGAGGCCGTGAAATGAGCGCCGTGACCGAGACCGCGCCCGTCACCGCGGCCGGCAACCCCGTGGGCCGGTCCATCAGGGACTCGCTGATCGTTGCCAAACGCAATCTGATCCGCATGTCCCGGATCCCGGAAATGGTGATCTTCGGGCTGATCCAGCCGATCATGTTCGTGGTGCTCTTCACCTACGTCTTCGGCGGCTCCATGAAGATCGGCACCAGCACCAGCGCGCTCGACTACAAGAACTTCCTGATGGCCGGCATCTTCGCGCAGACCGTCACGTTCGCCACCGCCAGCTCCGGAGCCGGCATCGCCGACGACATGCACAAGGGCCTCGTCGACCGCTTCCGCTCCCTGCCCATGGCGCGCGGCGCGGTGCTCACCGGCCGCACCCTCGCCGACCTGGTGCAGACCGCCCTCACCCTGCTCGTCCTCGCGGTCGTCGCGCTGCTGGTCGGCTGGCGGGTCGGGTCCGACGGCGACACCAACGCCGCCAAGGTCCTCGCCGCCTTCGGCCTGCTGCTCCTGCTCGGATACGCGTTCACCTGGATCGGCGCCCTGATCGGCCTGACCGTACGCACCCCGGAGGCGGCCACCTCCGGCGGGCTGATCTGGCTGTTCCCGGTGACCTTCCTCTCCAACGCCTTCGTGGACACCAGCAACATGACCCCGTGGCTGCGTCATGTCGCGGAGTGGAACCCGTTCAGCGCCACCGTCCAGGCGACCCGGGTGCTGTTCGCCAACCCGGGGCAGTCCACCTCGCAGGCCTGGCCCATGCAGCACCCGGTCTGGGCCTCGCTGATCTACTCGGTGCTGATCATCGCCGTGTTCCGCACCCTGGCGGTCCGCAAGTACCGCTCCGCCGCCTGACGGTTGCGGACATGACACAGCCCCCGGCGTCGCGCGGACGCCGGGGGCTGGAAGCGGGAGCAGGGCCGGGGCCCGCCGCGATGCGGCTCCGGCCGGCCCGTGGTCCGGGTCAGCCGGAGTAGGGCTCTGCCTTGAGGATCTTCACCGAGGCCTTCTTGCCGTTCGGCAGCTCGTACTCCGCGTCCTCGCCGACCTTGTGGCCGATCACGCCCGAGCCGAGCGGGGACTGCGGGGAGTAGGTCTCGACATCGGCGCTCGCGTACTCGCGGGACGCGAGCAGGAACGTCAGGGTGTCGTCCTCGTCGCCGTCGAAGGCGATCGTGACGACCATGCCGGGCGCCACCGCGCCGTCCGCGGACGCCGGGGCCTCGCCGACCTGGGCGTTCTCAAGGAGCTGGGTCAGCTGGCGCACACGCAGTTCCTGCTTGCCCTGCTCCTCCTTGGCCGCGTGGTACCCGCCGTTCTCGCGCAGGTCGCCCTCCTCGCGCGCGGCCGCGATCTTGGCGGCGATCTCCGTGCGCGCAGGACCAGTAAGGTACTCAAGCTCGTCCTTGAGCTTGTTGTACGCCTCCTGGGTCAGCCAGGTGACGTTCTCGCTGGTCTGGGTCACAGGGTGCTCCTCGTCGGTACTGGGGATACAAAGCATCGCCCTACCCAGAAGAATGTTCCCTCTCGGATGGGCGAAACCACGAGCCTAACAATTCCGTGGCGGAAGGGGGAGGACATAAGCCATCAGAATCACATCAACGCAGGTCAGAGCCTACGCATTCCGGGTGACACAGGGAAGTGTCACGAGGCGCGAATCCTGGCGGCGGGCGCGTGTCCGTCCGGCGTCAGCCGGCGTGGCAGCCCAGCAGCTCGGCCGTCGTCCCCCTGGCCGTCGTACGGAGCGTGACGACCTCGTCGACGCGTGTGGCCGACCCGGTGAAACGGAAGTCCGCCCGGCCGACCTCGGAGCCGTCGGCCCCCTGTGAGCGCAGCGTGCAGTAGCCGTCGGTACCGGAGTCCTTGTGGACCTCCAGATGCACCTTGACCGCGTCGTCCGAGGCCTGGAAGCTGACCACCTGGGCGCTGATCTCGTTCTGCGCGATGTAGTGGTAGGCGAAATAGGCGACCAGGGCGAGCAGGGCCGCGCCGAGCACCGTTGCGGCGATCTTGAGCTTGCGGTCGGCGCGCTCGTCCGAGGAGCGGCCGTAACGGCCCTCGGGGAGCCGCGTGCTCGCCGTACTCATGATCGTCCTCTCGGCAGGAGTGGGGACGGATGTCCCGAAAGGGGCCCCGGGGCAGTACACCCGGAATTTTTCGCCTCCCGATTCGGTCACTATAGAAGCCGCCGATCGCACCCCAAGACGCGGGGGCGCCGACTGACGAGGATCATGTCTTGACTGACCAGCTGCGACTGATGGCCGTTCACGCGCACCCCGACGACGAGTCGAGCAAGGGCGCGGCCACCATGGCGAAGTACGTGTCCGAGGGGGTGGACGTGCTGGTGGTGACCTGCACCGGCGGAGAGCGCGGGTCCATCCTCAATCCCAAGCTGCAGGGCGACAAGTACATCGAGGAGCACATCCACGAGGTACGCAAGAAGGAGATGGACGAGGCCCGGGAGATCCTCGGCGTCAGGCAGGAGTGGCTCGGCTTCGTGGACTCCGGTCTGCCCGAGGGCGACCCGCTGCCGCCGCTGCCCGAGGGGTGCTTCGCCCTGGAGGACGTCGACAAGGCGTCCGGTGAGCTGGTCAGGCAGATCCGCTCCTTCCGGCCGCAGGTGATCACCACCTACGACGAGAACGGCGGGTACCCGCACCCCGACCACATCATGACCCACAAGATCACGATGGTGGCCTTCGAGGGCGCGGCGGACACCGAGAAGTACCCCGAGTCGGAGTACGGCCCCGCCCACCAGCCGCTCAAGCTGTACTACAACCAGGGCTTCAACCGCCCCCGTACCGAGGCCCTGCACCAGGCGATGCTCGACCGCGGGCTGGAGTCGCCCTACGGGGACTGGCTCAAGCGCTGGAAGGAGTTCGAGCGCAAGGAGCGGACCCTGACCACGCACGTGCCCTGCGCCGACTTCTTCGAGATCCGCGACAAGGCGCTGATCGCCCACGCCACGCAGATCGACCCCGACGGCGGCTGGTTCAAGGTCCCGATGGAGCTCCAGCGGGAGGTCTGGCCGACGGAGGAGTACGAACTGGCGAAGTCCCTCGTCGACACCTCCCTCCCCGAGGACGACCTCTTCGCGGGCATCCGGGACAATGCCTGACATGAGCGCAAGCGTGAGCCTGGCAGTGACGCACCTCGTCCCCCTCGCCAAGGAGCTCGACAAGAACAAGGTCACCCCCGGTGTCCTGGGCTTCGTCGTGTTCGCGGTGATGGCCGTGGCGGTGTGGGCCCTGATGAAGTCGATGAACAAGCACATGCAGAAGGTCGACTTCAAGGAGGCCGAGCCCGCCGGCGAGAAGACCGAGGACGAGGTCGCCTCGGGGGCGAAGACGCACAAGGGCTGAGGGCCGGGGCCGGTCCGGCACCGCCGGGCCACGGCCGAGTGGCGCCCCGCCGTCGTGGCGGCGGGTCCTCACCGTGCCGCCGCCACCTCGACCCCCATCACCTCCCGCGCGGGGCGGCCGGGCGTCATGCCCAGCCGCCATGCCTGCCATCCCGCCTCCAGCCGTACGCCCCGCTCCAGCAGCAGGGCGTACGCGGCGGCGCAGTCGGCCAGCTTCTCGTCGCGCAGCGGATGCGCGGCGCGGACCAGCTGGGCCAGCTCCTCCTGGGCGACCGCCGTGCCCACCTCCACCCCGCCCGGCGCCGCGTACGGCAGCAGGGTGCAGCGCAGGAAGCGGGCCCAGTCCTCGCCGCGCCGGTCGCCGTAGGACGTGAACAGGGCGAGCGCCTCGTCGCACAGGTCCAGTGCCTGCGGCGTACGCGCGTTGCCCGCGTCGACCACCGCCAGCTCCAGGCACGTCCACGCCTCGCCGTGCGCGACGCCGATGCGCTGGAAGTCGGCGCGGGCGTCCACGAGCAGCTGGCGGGCGAAGCCGGAGTTGCGCAGGGAACCGGTCTGCGCCGCCCGCTGGTCCCGGGTGACCCGGGCCGAGTGGTGGCGGGCGCACGCCAGGCCGTAGACGTCGCGCATCCGGGAGAACATCGTGCGGGACCGCTCCAGGTCGCGCACCGCCTGGTCCAGGTCCCCGGTCTCCTCCAGCGCCTGCCCCAGGTAGTACAGCGTCCACGCCTCACCGCGCGCGTCCTCGTTCTCCCGGTGCCGGGCGGCGGCCGGCCTGAGGCTCTCCACGGCGGCCGCGGCGTCCCCGTCGACGAGCCGGGCCCGGGCCAGCTGGGTCAGCGCCCACGCCTGCCCCCGGGCGTCGCGCGTGCGGCCGTAGCGCTCCAGGGCGGCCCCCAGCTCCGTCTCAGCGCGCGGCACGTCACCCAGGCGCAGCGCCACCTGGCCGAGCTGGAAGTGCGCCCAGGCCTCACCGTGCACCGAGCCGCCCTCGCGGTGCAGGACCAGGGACCGGGTGAGCAGGTCCAGCGCCTCCGAGAGCCGGGCCCGGTCCCGCTGGACCGCCGCGAGCGCGTGCATGGTCCAGGCCCGGTCCGTCGCCAGTTGCGGCGCCGCCTGCAGATCCAGCGCCTCCTGGAGCCTGGCCGCCGCCTCGGTGAGATTGCCCTGGTGGTGCAGGGTGATCCCGAGCGAACACAGCGCACGGGCCGCGCCCGCGTCATGGTGCGCCTCCCGGTACAGGTCCACCACCGAGGCCAGGGTGGTGCGGGCCTTGTCCAGCTCGCCCAGCTGCCGGGCCGCGATGCCGGTGCGCCACTGCACCGAGCGCACCAGCAGCCCCTCGTCCACGGCCTGCGCGAGCTCGTTGATCTCACCGAGCCGGTACAGGTCACCGCGCAGCAGGCAGTAGTCGCACAGGGCGCCCAGCAGGTTCAGCACGGCCGCCCGGTCGACGCCCTCCGCGTGGCGCAGCGCCGCGGTGATGAAGCTGGACTCGTCGTCCAGCCAGCGCAGCGCCTCGTCGAGCGAGGGGAAGCCGTGCGGGCCGAACTGGTTGGAGCGGGTCGACATGTTGCCGTCGACCAGGCGCAGCACCGAGTCGGCCAGCTCCGCGTAGTTCACGATCAGCCGCTCCTGCGCCGCCGCCCGCTCGGCCGGGTCCTCCTCGTCCGCCAGCCGGGCCTGGGCGAAGGCCCGCACCAGGTCGTGCAGCCGGTAGCGGCTGCCGCGCACATGGTCGAGCAGACCGGCCCGCGCGAGCCCGGCCAGGTGCCGGGTGGCCTCCGCCTCGTCCGTGGCGAGCAGCGCGGCGGCCGCCGCCGTGCCGAGCGAGGCACGGCCCGCCAGGGCGAGCCTGCGCAGCAGCCGGCGGGCGGGCTCCGGCTGGTCGGTGTAGCGCAGCCACAGAGCGCGTTCCACCGGCTCCACCGGACCGTACGCGCCCAGGTCCGTGGCCAGCCGGCGGGGTGAACGCGGACCGAGCGCCGAGCCCGCGATCCGCAGCGCCAGCGGCAGCCCGCCGCACAACTCCCGCACCCGCTCGACCGACTCGGCGTCGTACGGGCCCGACGCGTCCTCGGCGGCCGCCCCCAGCAGTTCCTCGGCGCCCGCCGCGTCCAGCGGCTCCACCGGCAGGTGGTGCACCCAGGCCGCGAGGTCCGCCGGCAGCTCCAGGGCCGCACGGGCGGTGACCAGCACCAGGCTGTCGGACCGCTCCGGCACCAGCGCCCGCACCTGCTCGGGGTCGCGGGCGTCGTCCAGCACGATCGTCACCGGCAGTCCCGCCAGGTGCTGGTGGTACAGCTCGCCGAGCCGCTTGACCTGCTGGTCGGGTGAGGAACGCTCCCGGAACAGCAGTTGTTCACGGGGCGCGCCCAGCCGGTTGAGCAGGTGCAGCAGCGCGTCCCGGGTCGTCAGCGGCGCCTCCTCCCGGCTGGCGCCGCGCAGATCCACGACCACCGCGCCCCGGAAGTGGTCCCGCAGGTCGTGCGCCGCGCGCACCGCGAGCGTCGTGCGGCCAGAGCCGGGCTCGCCGTGCAGCACCACCACGGTCGGCCGGGTCTCGGTCGCCGCCCGGGCCGCCTGAGCCCACTGCCTGATCCGCCCCAGCTCCTGCCGCCGCCCCGCGAACGGCCCCTCCGTGTCCGGAAGCTGGCCGAAGGACCGCTCCAGTACCGTGCGCCTGCGGGCCGCCGCGCTCTTGTCCGCGCCGCGCAACGCCGGGCCGCCCGTCTTCTTCGGGCCCATCGAGGCGCTGAGCACCCGCTGCTGGTCGAGGAACGGACGGATGCCGCGCACCTCCAGCGCGGTCAGCCACTGCAGGCGCAACTGCTCCGGCCCGCCGGGCTGACCGGCCGCGCCCGCGCGGTGGTGCGCGGCCGGCACATGGGAGCCGGCCACCTTCACCACCGTGGCCGCGGCCCCCACCACGCCCGCGACGGCACCGGCGCCGACGGCCGTACCGGCACCGGTCCCGAGGGACAGGTCCGCCACCGCGGCGGCGACCGCCGCGACCGCCGCCACGAGCAGCGCCGTCCCGGAGCCCGCGCGGGCGTAGCGCTGGCCGAAGGTGAGCCGGCCGGCCTCGGCCTCGTCGAGCGCACGCGTGTAGGCGTCGTACTCCTCGCCGGCCGATCGCGCCATCGTGTCCAGCGCGCCGCGCGCCCGCGACAGCAGCAGCTGCCCGTCGATCCGCCCGCCCGAGCGCCGCACCTCCTCCTCCACCGCCCGCGCCACGAGTCGCTCGGCTTCCGCGCGATGGCTGTCCCGCATGTCCCGTCCCCCTTCGGCGGCAACTCCTCTGCGTACGAGTGTCCTTCGGGCAGCGCGGGAGCGCGAGGGGTCGTGATCGGGAGGTGCCGGGAGGAGGTGACGGAAAGGAGGCGGCCAGGGAGGAGGTGACCGGGCGAGGGCCCGCCGCCCGGAGGTGACGGGTGGTCACCTCCGGGCCGCGAACCCCTTGGACAGCGCCAGGGTCACGCACGCCGCGGCGAGCGCGCCCTCCGCGACCGCGCTCAGGAGGGCCTGTGCGAGGGCGCTGCCCGCCTGGGCCGTCGTTATGTCGAACCAGGCGTCCAGGATCGCGACGGACGCGGTGGCGGAGGCCGTGAGGCGGGCCCGGGGGTCGCCCCGCAGGCCGAGCAGGGCCGTCGCGGCGCAGCCGGCCGCCATGAGCGCGTCGAGGCCGATCCAGGCCAGCGACCAGTTGTCGACATGGGTGCTGCCCGGCAGCGTCACCGCCAGCACCACCATCCACGGCACGAGCAGCACGGCCGCCGCCCCCAGCGCCCGCAGTAACCACTTCCTCATGCGACGTCCCCTTCCGCTGTCCATCCCTGTGCCCCCCATCCGTCGCTTCGTGCCTCCACAGTAGACCGCAGAGAAAATTCTGCAAAGAAAGTTCGGCAGAAGTCGGGGTTGTCTCGGGGTTCCCCTCAGGACGCCCCGGGGCCCTCGGCGTTACCGTGGCGCCATGACCGACGGCCTGCCCGAGATGACCAGCCTGGAGCGCACCGCTCTCTACAAGTCCCTCGGCAACCCCCTGCGCCGCCGGATCCTCGAGTACCTCGGCCGGCACGGCGAGGCGAACTCCACCGTGCTCGCCCGCGAACTCGGCGAGAGTTCCGGCACCACCAGCTACCACCTGCGCAAACTCGCCGAGCAGCGACTCATCGAGGAGATCCCCGAGAAGTCCGGCGGCCGGGAGCGCTGGTGGCGCGTGCTGCCCTTCCGGCACACCACGCCCGACCCGGCCGCGATGACCCCCGACGAGTACGCGGCCGCGGCACAGCTCGCCCACCTCAAGATCGAGTTCGACACCGCCCTGTACCGCCGCGCCCACCAGGAGTACCGCGGCCCCGAGGGCTGGGCCCAGGTCCAGCGCCACAGCACCTGGATGACCAGGGAGGAACTGCTGGCCTTCATGCGGGAGTACCACGCCCTGCTCGACCGCTACGGGCGCCCGCGCGAGCAGTCACCGCCGGAGGCGCGCCCGGTGCTCATGCGTTTCTACGCGGTGCCGGAGCCCGTGGGAGAGTGGAACGGTGAACCGACTGGCCCATGAGACGTCCCCGTACCTGCTCCAGCACGCCGGCAACCCGGTCGACTGGTGGCCCTGGTCGGCCGAGGCGTTCGACGAGGCCCGCGCCACCGGCAGGCCCGTACTGCTGAGCGTCGGGTACAGCAGCTGCCACTGGTGCCACGTGATGGCCGAGGAGTCCTTCCAGGACCAGGCCACCGCCGACTACCTCAACGAACACTTCGTCAGCGTCAAGGTCGACCGCGAGGAGCGGCCCGACGTGGACGCCGTCTACATGGAGGCCGTCCAGGCGGCGACCGGGCAGGGCGGCTGGCCCATGACCGTGTTCCTCACGCCGGACGCCGAGCCGTTCTACTTCGGCACCTACTTCCCGCCCGCACCCCGGCACGGCATGCCCTCCTTCCGGCAGGTGCTGGAGGGGGTGCAGCAGGCCTGGAGCACCCGGCGGGACGAGGTCGGGGAGGTCGCCGGGAAGATCGTGCGCGACCTCGCCCAGCGGGAGTTCGGCCACCAGGGCGTCCGGCCGCCCGGCGAGCAGGAGCTGTCCCAGGCCCTGCTCGGTCTCACCCGCGAGTACGACCCGCAGCGCGGCGGATTCGGCGGCGCGCCCAAGTTCCCGCCGTCCATGGTGCTGGAGTTCCTGCTGCGCCACCATGCCCGCACCGGCGCCGAGGGTGCCCTGCAGATGGCCCAGGACACCTGCGAGCGCATGGCCCGGGGCGGCCTCTACGACCAGCTCGGCGGCGGGTTCGCCCGCTACTCCGTCGACCGGGACTGGGTGGTGCCCCACTTCGAGAAGATGCTCTACGACAACGCCCTGCTGTGCCGCGTCTACGCGCACCTGTGGCGGGCCGGCGGATCCGACCTCGCCCGGCGGGTCGCCCTGGAGACGGCGGACTTCATGGTGCGTGAACTGCGCACGAACGAAGGCGGGTTCGCGTCCGCGCTGGACGCCGACAGCGACGACGGCACGGGCCGGCACGTCGAGGGCGCGTACTACGTGTGGACGCCCGAGCGGCTCGCCGGCGTGCTCGGCGAGGACGACGGCCGGTTCGCCGCCCAGTACTTCGGGGTGACCGACGAGGGCACGTTCGAGCACGGGCAGTCCGTCCTGCAGCTCCCGCAGACGGAAGGCGTGTTCGACGCCGGGAGGATCGCCGCCGTCAGGGAGCGGCTGCTGCGCGAGCGGGCCGGGCGTCCCGCGCCCGGCCGGGACGACAAGGTGGTCGCCGCCTGGAACGGCCTCGCGATCGCCGCGCTCGCCGAGACCGGCGCCTACTTCGACCGGCCGGACCTGGTCGAGGCGGCCGTCGCCGCCGCCGACCTGCTCGTCCGCGTGCACCTGGACGAACACGCCCGCCTCGCCCGGACCAGCAGGGACGGCCGGACCGGGCCCAACGCGGGCGTCCTGGAGGACTACGCGGACGTCGCCGAGGGCTTCCTCGCGCTCGCCTCCGTGACCGGCGAGGGGGTCTGGCTCGACTTCGCCGGACTGCTCCTCGACCACGTCCTGACCCGCTTCACCGACCCGGAGACCGGCGCCCTGTTCGACACCGCCTCCGACGCCGAACAGCTCATCCGCCGGCCCCAGGACCCCACCGACAACGCCACTCCCTCCGGCTGGACCGCCGCGGCCGGCGCCCTGCTGAGCTATGCGGCCCACACCGGCTCGGAAGCCCACCGCAGCGCCGCCGAGCGGGCGTTGGGCGTCGTCAACACGCTCGGGCCGCGCGTGCCCCGGTTCATCGGCTGGGGGCTGGCCGTCGCGGAGGCGCTGCTCGACGGGCCGAGGGAGGTGGCCGTCGTCGGCCCGTCGCTCACCGACGCCCGCACGACGACCCTGCACCGCACGGCACTTCTGGGCACCGCCCCCGGTGCGGTGGTCGCCGTCGGCACCGCGGACGGCGACGAGTTCCCGCTCCTCGCGGACCGTCCGCTCGTGGCCGGTGAACCGACGGCGTACGTCTGCCGTAATTTCACGTGTGATGCTCCGACGACCGACCCGGAGCGGCTGCGCACGGCGTTGGGCGGCTGAACCGGGGAGGCCGGGCGGACTGCTCGGGCTGCCTGATTTGCGCGGTTGTCCGGGAAGATCCCGCTAACCGCACCGCAGTTCCGAAACAGGCTATTTATCGGAACAGCTCCCGGATTTCACAGTTCCCCCCTACTCTCTCTCCAACGACGCGGCGGCGGTGACCCAACGCCGCGTCCACAGGGGGTAATTGAGTATCCGGGGGGATCTTTTGCTGACGTATGTCCTCATCGCTGCCGTCTCGCTGGCCTTGTTCTGGATGGCGGCCTTCACCCTGTGGTGGCAGATGCACGCGTGGCGCACGCCCGAAGTGCTCGCCTCCACCCGGTTCAGCAGACCGGACGGGGACGAACACGTGTCGTTCTCGCTGCTGCTGCCGGCCCGCCACGAACAGGCGGTCCTCGACCACACCGTCCAGCGGCTGCTGGAGTCCACGCACGCCGACTTCGAGATCATCGTGATCGTCGGCCACGACGACCCCGGGACCACGGCCGTGGCCGAGCGGGCGGCCGGCCGGGACCCGCGGGTGCGGGTCGTCGTCGACACCCACGAGAAGAAGAACAAGCCGAAGGCCACCAACACGGCGCTGCCGCACTGCCGCGGCGACGTCGTCGGGGTCTTCGACGCCGAGGACCAGGTCCACCCGGAACTGCTCGCCCACGTCGACCACGCGTTCCGCACCACCGGCGCCGACGTCGTCCAGGGCGGTGTCCAGCTCATCAACTTCCACTCCAGCTGGTACAGCCTGCGCAACTGCCTGGAGTACTTCTTCTGGTTCCGCTCCCGGCTGCACCTGCACGCCCAGAAGGGGTTCATACCGCTCGGCGGCAACACCGTCTTCGTCCGCACCGACGTCCTCAGGGAGGCGGACGGCTGGGACCCCGACTGTCTCGCGGAGGACTGCGACCTGGGCGTCCGGCTGTCCAGCGTCGGCAAGAAGGTCGTCGTCGCGTACGACTCCGACATGGTCACCCGTGAGGAGACCCCGGGCTCGCTGATGTCGCTGCTGAAGCAGCGCACCCGCTGGAACCAGGGCTTCCTCCAGGTGTACCGGAAGAAGGACTGGCGGCAACTGCCGGCCCTGCGGCAGCGGATGCTGGCCCGGTACACCCTGATGACGCCGTTCCTGCAGGCCTTCTCCGGCGTGGTCATCCCGCTGAACGCGGCCGTCGCCCTCTTCCTGGACGTGCCCGTCGGCGTCGCCTTCCTCACCTTCCTGCCGCTGGTCACCGCGGCCGTCACCTTCGTCTTCGAGGTGGTCGGACTGCACGACTTCGGCCGGCAGTACGGGCTGCGCGTCCGCTTCGTCCACTACGTGAAGCTGGTCCTGGGCGGCCCCTTCTACCAGGTCCTCCTCGCCGGCGCCGCGATCCGTGCCGTGTGGCGCGAACAGCGCGGCCGCAACGACTGGGAGCTGACCACGCACATCGGCGCGCACCTCGACGCGGCCGAGCCGAGCCGAGAGGACGTTCCCGCGTGACCTCCACCCTTCCCGCGGTGAGCGGAGCCGAAATCCCCGCGCAGCGCCGGCCCGGGCCGGACTCCGGACCGACCGGCCGGACCAGGCCCCCGCAACGGCTCCGCTCCTCCCGCCCCGACCTGCTGCTGTGCGGGGTGCTGCTCGTGGCGGTCCTCGTCGTCCAGGGCTGGAACATCGCCGACTACCCGGCCCTCAGCGACGACGAGGGCACCTACCTCGCCCAGGCCTGGGCCGTGCAGCAGGGCAAGGGCCTCGCCCACTACACCTACTGGTACGACCACCCGCCGCTCGGCTGGATCCAGATAGCCCTGCTCAGCTGGATCCCCTCGGCGATCAGCCCCGGCTCGATGACCGTCGGCGGCATGCGGATCGTCATGCTCGGCATCAGCGCCGTCAGCGCGGTCCTCGTCTATGTCCTCGGCCGCCGCCTGGCCCTGCCCCGCTGGGCCGCCGGCCTCGGCATGGTCCTCTTCGGGATCTCCCCGCTCGCGGTCGTGCTCCAGCGCGAGATCTTCCTCGACAACATCGCCGTGATGTGGCTGCTG
Organism: Streptomyces lucensis JCM 4490; assembly: GCF_014650035.1. Classification (GTDB taxonomy): domain Bacteria; phylum Actinomycetota; class Actinomycetes; order Streptomycetales; family Streptomycetaceae; genus Streptomyces; species Streptomyces lucensis. Next base: position 432,577 of record NZ_BMUE01000001.1, read on the forward strand.
CTGGCGTTCTGCCTCGCCGCCTCGCCCAGCCGCCACCTCTGGCACCACTTCGGCGCGGGCCTCGCCGCGGCCGCGGGCGTGCTCACCAAGGAGACGATGCTCGTCGTCCTGCCCGCCCTGTTCGTGACCATGTGGCGGCACAGCCACCGCGACACCCGCAAGTTCGCCCTCACCGGCGCCGTCACCGCCTGCACGCTGATCGGCCTCTCCTATCCGCTCTTCGCCCTGCTGAAGGGCGAGCTGTTCCCGGGAGCCGGGCACGTCTCGCTGGTGGACGGCATCAAGTACCAGATGTCACGGCCGGGTTCCGGCTTCATCCTGGACCGCGGGTCGGGCTCGTACGGGGTGCTGCACTCCTGGCTGTACTACGACCGGGTGCTGCCCGTCGGCGGCCTGGCCGGCGCGCTGCTGCTGATCGTCACCTGGCGCTGGTCGGTCACCGCCCGCGCCCTCGCCGGCCCGGCGCTGGCGGTCGCCGTGCTGACCGCCGTCGCGCTGCGGCCCGACGGCTACCTGCCCGCCATGTACATCATCGGCGCGCTGCCCTTCCTCGCCCTGGTCCTCGCCGGCGGCGCGGCCTCCGTCGCCCACGCCGTGCTGCGCCGACGGCGCTCCGACGGCGAGCGGCGGTACGTCACGGGCGCCCGGTACGCACTGGCGGCCGTCCTCGCGCTCGCCGCGGGCGCCTACGTCGTACCGCACTGGTACGACGGCGACCGCACCGCCCTGACGGCCGACGCCAACAAGCCCTACCGGCAGGCGTCGCACTGGCTCAGCACCCGGGTCGAGCACCCGCGGGACACCCGGGTCCTCGTCGACGACGCCCTGTGGCTGGACCTCGTGCACGCCGGCTACCGGCCGGGAACCGGCGTGATCTGGTTCTACAAGGCCGACCTCGACCCGGCCGTCACCAGGACCATGCCGCACGGCTGGCGGGATCTCGACTACGTCGTGGCCTCGCCGACCGTCCGCAGGGACGCCAAGGACCTGCCGGGCGTCAGGGACGCCATCCGGCACTCGGCGCCGGTCGCCACCTTCGGCACCGGCGACGACCGCGTCGAGATCCGCCGAATCGTCACGGCAACCCGGGGAGGCGCGCGATGAGCGGCCACGAGTACACCGCGCCCGTCCCCGGCCTGGACGCCGTCGAGCTCCCCGAGCCCGGCGCCGTCACCATCGTCGTCCCCACCTTCAACGAATCCGCGAACATCCGGCGGCTGCTGCACCAGATCACCGAGTCGGTGCCCGCCCGGCTGCCCTGCGAGGTCCTCTTCGTCGACGACTCCACCGACGACACCCCCGAGGTGATCCGCGAGGCCGCGCAGGACTGCCCGTTCCCGGTGGCCGTGCTGCACCGGGAGGAGCCCGAAGGCGGGCTCGGCGGGGCCGTGGTCGAGGGGCTCAAGGCCGCGTCCTCGGAGTGGGTCGTCGTGATGGACGGCGACTGCCAGCACCCCCCGTCCCTGGTCCCGGAGCTGGTGGCCACCGGTGAGCGGACCAACGCCGGGCTCGTCGTCGCCTCCCGGTACATCGAGGGCGGCAGCCGGGCGGGGCTCGCCGGCGGCTACCGCGTGGCCGTCTCGCGCGGGGCGACCTGGCTCGCCAAGGCGCTCTTCCCCCGCCGGCTGCACGGCATCAGCGACCCGATGAGCGGCTTCTTCGCGATCCGGCGCAGCGCCGTCACCGCGGAGGTGCTCAAGCCGCTCGGCTACAAGATCCTGCTCGAACTGGCCGTCCGCAGCCGACCGCGCCAGGTCGCCGAGGTGCCCTTCGTCTTCCAGGACCGGTTCGCCGGCGAGTCCAAGTCCACCGCCCGGGAGGGCCTGCGCTTCCTGGGACACCTGGCCGGACTGCGCACCGCCTCACCGGTCGCGCGCGTGATCGGTTTCGGGCTGATCGGCGCCAGCGGCTTCGTGCCGAACCTCGCCGGCCTGTGGGCGCTGACCGTCCTCGGCGTGCACTACGTGCCCGCCGAGATCCTCGCCAACCAGCTCGGCGTCGCCTGGAACTTCCTGCTCATCGAGCAGCTGCTCTTCCGCGACCGGCGCGCGCACCGCCGCTGGTGGGACCGGCTCGGCCGGTTCGCGCTCCTCGCCAACGCCGACCTCGTGCTGCGCATCCCGCTCATCGCACTGCTCGTGGACCGGTTCGCGATGGGCGCGCTGTCCGCCACCGCGCTCGCGCTGGTCCTGACGTTCGTCCTGCGCTTCGCCGGCACCGAAGCGCTGGTGTACCTCCCGCGCCGCCGCCGTCGCGACCCCGAGTCCACCCGCTGAGGCACAGCCCTACGACCGCAAGGAGAGCCGTGTGAACCTACGCCGCAGACGGACCGCGCTGGCCGGGGTGGGCGCCCTGACCGCCGGGCTGCTCCTCACCTCGCCGCAGAGCGCCCAGGCCGCCAACCTCGTCCAGAACCCCGGCTTCGAGACCGCCGGTACGGACGACATGCCGTACTGCTGGGAGAAGTCGGGGTGGGGCGACAACGACTTCGCCTTCGCGACCGTGCCGGACGCCCACTCCGGCGCCAGGGCCATGAAGGTCACGCTGACCCGGCGCACCGAGGGCGACCGCAAGGCGCTGATCACCGAGTCCGCCGACTGCGCGCCGGCGGTGAGCGCCGGCAGGCAGTACGACCTCGGGCTCTGGTACAAGACCACCACCCCGGACGCCAACATCACCGTCTTCCGGCACGACACCACGGCCGGCTGGCAGTACTGGACCGACCTCAAGACGCTGGACACCGCGTCGGCCTGGACGCCTGCCACGGTCCGCACGCCCGAGGTCCCGGCCGGCACCGACCGCATCACCTGGGGCGTCTCGGTGTACGGCACCGGTTCCGCGACCACCGACGACTACACCATGGACCAGGTCCCGGACGTCGTCCCGCCGGATCGGTGTACGGGCACGAACGCCCAGTGCGCCGACGGCACCTGGTCGGTCCTGCCGACACGGAACCCGGTCCGCTCCATGCACTCCGTCGTCCTCAGCAACGGCAAGGTGCTGCTGATCGCGGGGTCCGGCAACAGCGAGGAGAACTTCGACGCGGGGACGTTCACCTCCGCGGTGTACGACCCGGCGAAGGGCACCTACAAGGTCGTACCCACGCCGAAGGACATGTTCTGCGCCGGGCACGTGCAGCTCCAGGACGGCCGGGTCCTCGTCATGAGCGGCAACAAGGCGTACCCGGTCGCGGGCGGTCACGGCTACGAGGGCTTCAAGGACTCGTACGTCTTCGACCCGAAGACCGAGACCTACAGCAGGACCAACGACCTGAACGACGGCCACTGGTACCCGTCGGCGACCGAACTGGGCAACGGTGACGTCATCTCGTTCGGCGGGCTGCGCGAGGACTCCACCGGGTCGGTGACCGCCGAGCTGTGGTCGGACGGGGACCAGCGGTGGCAGCCCCTGTGGAAGGTCCACCAGACCTGGTCGTACTGGGGCCTGTACCCGGCGATGATCCTCATGCAGGACGGCCGCCTCTTCTACACGGGCAGCCACGTCTTCGGCAACAACATCCCCGGCACCGGCTCGGCGATCTACGACTACGGTGCGGGCACGGTCACGCAGATCCCGGGGCTGCGGAACAAGGACGAGCGGGACCAGTCGGCGAGCGTGCTGCTGCCCCCGGCGCAGGACCAGCGGGTGCTGACGATCGGCGGCGGCAACATCGACTCCAACCCGGACGCGAACCGGCTGACCGACGTGATCGACCTCAAGCAGCCCGACCCCTCGTACGTCGCCGGGCCGCCGATCCCGCAGGGCACGGTCGACCTGGGCAACGGGAGGACCGCCGAGACCGGCGGCCAGGGCAAGATGTACGTCTCCGCCGTCCTGCTGCCCGACGGCAAGGTGCTGGAGACCGGCGGCGCCCTGCACAACCGGGCCGACCCGGTGTACGAGTCCTCGCTGTACGACCCCGGCACCGGCACGTTCGACCCCGTCGCCGCCGACCCGGAGTCCCGCGGCTACCACTCCTCGGCCTTCCTCCTGCCCGACGGCCGGGTGATGGCCACCGGTGACAACCCGGGCAACGGCACCTGGAATCACAACGTGTCGATCTACACCCCGCCCTACCTCTACCAGGGCAGCCGGCCGGCGATCACCTCGCTGATCGACCAGGAGTGGAAGTACGGCGACACGCAGCGGATCACGGTCGACCGGCCCATCGCCAGGGCGGAGCTGATCCGCCCGGCGGCGGTCACGCACTCCTCCGACCCGAACCAGCGGTTCGTGGACCTGCCGCTGAGCGTGGACGGCGGCAACGTGGACCTGAACGTGACGAACAACCCGAACATCGCCCCGCCGGGCTGGTACATGCTCTTCGCGGTCGACGCCAATGGCGTGCCGTCCGTGGCCAGGTGGGTGCACCTGACGGGCCCGTCGGCCCTGAGCGCCGCCGCCCCGCACGTGCACTCCTTCGCCGACTCCCTGACCGGCAAGGTCGCCGGGCCCGGTGAGAAGCGCGCGGCGCAGAAGGTCAGCCCGACGATCTCCGGCTGCGACCGGCACTACGGCTCGGTCAACGTCTGTGTGCCGACGGTGTTCCCGCCCGAGGTGAAGAGGACGGCCACCGCCCGCTGCGCCTGGCTGAAGCGGAACCACTACGGGCGGCTGAGGGTGAACGGCGGGGACGACCCGCTGGGCCTCGACCGAGACCGGGACGCCATCGCCTGCGGGAAGGGTGATGTGCCGAGGCGTTAGACCGTGTCCGCGAAGTCGCGTCGTCCGCCCAGGGCGGGCGTCGCGGCGCCGGCGCGACCGTGCGGACCGGGCCTACCTAGGGGGTGTGATCCGGCACCGCCCCACGGCGCTTCAGGGCGCGCTCCACGATGGCCTCCAGCTGGTCGTGGTGCGCGCCCTTCCAGTAGGCGCGGCCGCACCGTGTGCACCGCGCGAAGACGTCGTACGAGCGCTGCGTGCCGCCCTTCAGCTGGTCGGCGACCTCCTCCTTGGTGGCCTGTTCCAGCAGGCCGTTGCAGGCGGTGCAGCGGGTCCAGGGGTGCAGGCCGGGGGCGAAGCGGTCGAGGACGTCGTCCAGCTGCTCCTCGGGCCGGGTGCTGTACACGAAGGCGCCGGCCCACAGTTCGCGGCGGCGCAGCAGGCCCCGGTCGCGGCTGAGCATGACCCGCCGCTCGGCCGCCGAGCGGGCGGCGAGTGCCGGGTCGCCGATGTCGGTCGACTCGTACGCCGTGTCGACGCCGAGCAGGCGCAGACGGCGGGCCAGGGTGCCGAGGTGGACGTCGAGGAGGAAGCGCAGGGGGGCGCCGGGAACCCGCTGGGGGCGGACCACCGGGCGGACGGCGACCGACTCGCCGTGCGCGGGGATGTGGGAGACGGGGACCTCGGCGCCGTCCACGACGAGGGCGCCGACCTCCGTCAGCGGAACACCGAGGGACTCGACGACGTGGCCGAGGGTGGAGACCCCGTCGACGGCCAGCGGCCTGGTGCCGCCGCGGCGGTCGTGCGGCACGAACACCGCCAGCTCGGAAGCGACTTCGACGTGGATCTCCGGTGCGTTCACCTGGTCAGGATGACACGGGCCGGGGCCGGGGGGGCTCACGGATTACGGGCGGACAGGCCGTGCTGCAGGACGTCCAGGGTGCGGTCGAGGAGCGCGGTGAAGTCCTGCTGGTTCCCGTGCTCGCCCCAGTACAGGGTGGTCTCCATCAGGCCGCCGATCAGGGACATCGCGTAGACGCGGACCTCCAGGCTGTCGGGGTCGCGGCCGGTGCGCTCGCCGATCGCGGTGCAGAACATGCGGCCGGTGACCGACATGCTCTCCATCATCCGCGAGCGCACCGCGGGCACCTGGACCATGAGGTGGCTGCGCAGCCGCGCCGCCCTCGGATCCCCCTCGATGCCCGCGCGGGCCGCCTCCCGCATCACGTACCGCACGGTGTCGGGCCAGGGCTCGTCGGCCGGGCGGTTGCGCAGTTCCTCCACGATGATCGGGTCGTACTCGTCGGTGAGGACGATGTCCTCCTTCGTCGGGAAGTACCGGAAGACGGTCGACGGGGACACCTCGGCGCGCTCGGCGATCTGGTCGATCGTCGTGGCGTCGTACCCGTGCTCCTCGATCAGCGCGTACGTCGCGGTGCGGATCGCCTCGCGTGTCTTGATCTTCTTGCGTTCGCGCAGGCTCAGCTGGGGGCGGTCGGCGGGGGAGGTGATGCGTGCGGCCGTCATGCGGTTCATTGTCAGGCATCCGCCTTCACGGAAGCCATGCGGACGCCGGCGCCCCCGGTGCGCGGCGCCACCGGCGCCCCCGGCAGGAACGCCGCCGCCAGCAGCGCCGCGGCCAGGGAGGCGATCCCGCACACAAGCAGCACCAGCGTCATGCCGTGCACGTACGCGTCGTTCGCGGAGACGGCCAGGTGCAGCGAGCCCGCCTTCTCGGCGATCAGATGGGCGGCGACCACGGAGTCCCCGGCGGTGTCGGCGGTGGCGGAGGGCAGGCCGGTCACGTCGAGGCGGTCACGGAAGGCGTTGGACAGCAGGCTGCCGAGCAGCGCGATCCCGACGGCGGCGCCGACCTGGCGCAGCGTCAGCAGCAGCCCGGAGCCGCTGCCGGCGCGGTCGGCGGGCAGGGCGGTGAGCGCGCCGGTCATGGACGGCACGAGGGCGAAGCCGAAGCCGAGGCCGGCGACGGCCAGCCACAGCGCGGTGAAGCCGTAGCCGTCCTGGGTCGTGGTGCGGGCGCCCAGCAGCGCGGCGAAGGCGAGGACGACCAGGCCGCCGGTGACCGTGGCGCGCGCACCGAAGCGGTCGGCGACGGGTGCGGCGAGCTTCGCGGAGACGGACAGCCCGAGGACCAGCGGCAGCAGCTTGACGCCGGTGGCCAGGGTGTCGTTGCCGAGGACGGACTGCAGGTAGGGCGGCAGCACGAAGAGCAGTCCGGACAGCACGAACATCACCAGGGTCGCGGCGATGGCGTTGAACAGGAAGCCGCGGTGGGCGAGCAGGCCCATGTCGAGCATGGGGCGCTCCTCCCGGCGCGAGCGCAGCACCAGGCCGGTGAGCAGGACCGCGGCGGCGGCGAGGAGCGTGAGGATCAGCGGGTCGGTCCAGCCGCGCTCGGGCGCCTCGATGATGGCGTAGACGAGGGCGCCGAGCCCGCCGGTGGTGAACGCGGCGGAGAGGGTGTCGATGCGGGGCGAGGCCGGGTCGCTGGTCTCCGGCAGCAGCACGAGGCAGGCGACGATCGCGAGCGCGACCATGGGCACGTTCAGCACGAAGACCGAGCCCCACCAGAAGTGTTCGAGCAGCCAGCCGCCGATGATCGGGCCGAGGGGCAGGCCGAGCGCGGAGCCGGTGGAGACCAGGCCGATGGCCTTGCCGCGCTCGTCGGGCGCGAACAGGGACGGCAGCACGGACATCGCGAGCGGGGTGATCAGCGCGGCGCCGACGCCCATCAGCGCCCGGGCGACGACCACCCAGTTCACGTCGTCGGCCAGCGCGCCGGCCACCGAACCGGCCAGGAAGACCACCAGCCCGCCGATCAGCATCCGGCGCCGTCCGAACCGGTCGCCGAGGAGGCCGGCGGGGAGCATCAGCGCGGCGAAGACGACGACGTAGGCGTCCGCCATCCACTGCTGCTCGCCGGTGCTGGCGCCGAGCTGCTCCGCCATCGTCGGAAGGGCCACGTTCAGGATCGTCGTGTCGAAGCCGAGCACCAGCATGCTCATGACCAGGGCGCCGAGGGCCAGCCAGCGGCGCGGGTTGTGCCAGGACGCGGGAGTGCTGATGACAGTAACCATGAAATGACAGTAACTATCAAAAGCGCTGCCATGTCAATCGATAGCTACCTCCAGGCATGAAAAATGGCCACGGCTCGCGAGCCGTGGCCAGGTTCTGGCGGGAAGTCGACGCTACGCGTGCTGGTACGCCACCAGCGAGATGCCGACGTAGTGGACGACGAAGGCGGCGAGGGTCAAGGAGTGGAAGACCTCGTGGAAGCCGAACCAGCGCGGTGAGGGGTTCGGCCGCTTGATGCCGTAGATCACGCCGCCGGCGCTGTAGAGGAGGCCGCCGACGACCACCAGGACCAGGACGGCGATGCCGCCGGTGCGCATGAAGTCGGGCAGGAAGAAGACCGCCGCCCAGCCCATCGCGATGTAGCAGGGCGTGTACAGCCAGCGCGGGGCGCCGACCCAGAACACCCGGAAGGCGATGCCGGCGAGGGCCGCCGCCCAGATGCTCCACAGCAGCCACTGGCCCTTGGCCCCGGGCAGGAGCAGCATGGTCAGCGGGGTGTAGGTGCCCGCGATGATCAGGAAGATGTTGGCGTGGTCGAGGCGGCGCAGGACGCCGTCCATCCGGGGGCTCCAGTTGCCCCGGTGGTACAGCGCGCTGACGCCGAAGAGCAGGCAGGCCGTCAGGGCGTAGATCCCGCAGGCGATACGGCCCCTCGTCGAGTCGGCGAGAGCGGTGAGCACGAGGCCCGCGACGAGCGCGGCCGGGAACATGCCCAGGTGCAGCCAGCCGCGGAGCCGGGGCTTGACCGGATGTGGCAGAGAGAGCGCCACGGGACCGACGCCGGCGGCCGGCGTGTCCGAGGGCGCGTCGGAGGCGTGCGCAGTCATGAGCCGCATGGTACCTACGCCGCCGTAAGTCGCCCACCAATGCACGCCCGACAGGGCCGTCCGGCAAAAAGTCCTTCAGCTGAACCCAACGTGGCCGCAAAGAACCGCGGAAACCGTGGGATTCCTCACGCTGCTCACCTGTGATGCCCTCTGGACAGATGGGCACTAGACTCGGATGATCAAATGAGTGTGGTCGGCACCGGATGAGCGGCTACGAAGCATCCGGGTCGTGGCCCCCACGGGGCGAACAAGACAAAAATCCCTCATTTAGGAGCAATCGTGGCGCGCGACATCGCGGCTCCCACCGTCCCCACCAACCACCAGGAACTGGTCTCGTGGGTCAACGAGATCGCCGAACTGACGCAGCCGGACCGCGTGGTCTGGTGCGACGGCTCCGAGGCGGAGTACGAGCGGCTGTGTGAAGAACTGGTAGCCAAGGGCACGTTCAGGAAGCTCGACCCGATCAAGCGGCCGCACTCCTACTACGCCGCCTCCGACCCGACCGACGTCGCGCGCGTCGAGGACCGGACCTTCATCTGCTCGGAGAAGGAGCAGGACGCCGGCCCCACCAACCACTGGAAGGCCCCCGCGGAGATGCGGGAGATCTTCTCCGGCGACGACGGCCTGTTCCGCGGCTCGATGCGGGGCCGCACGATGTACGTCGTCCCCTTCTGCATGGGCCCGCTCGGCTCCCCGCTGTCCGCGATCGGCGTGGAGATCACCGACTCCGCCTACGTCGCCGTCTCCATGCGCACCATGACGCGCATGGGCCAGGCCGTCCTGGACGAACTCGGCGACGAGGGCTTCTTCGTCAAGGCCGTCCACACCCTCGGCGCCCCGCTGGAGCCGGGCCAGGAGGACGTGCCGTGGCCGTGCAACTCCACCAAGTACATCTCGCACTTCCCCGAGGACCGCGAGATCTGGTCCTACGGCTCCGGCTACGGCGGCAACGCCCTGCTCGGCAAGAAGTGCTACGCCCTGCGCATCGCCTCCGTCATGGCCCGTGACGAGGGCTGGCTGGCCGAGCACATGCTGGTCCTCAAGCTCACCCCGCCGCAGGGCGAGGCGAAGTACGTCGCCGCCGCCTTCCCGAGCGCCTGCGGCAAGACCAACCTCGCCATGCTGGAGCCGACGATCTCCGGCTGGACCGTGGAGACCATCGGCGACGACATCGCCTGGATGCGCTTCGGCGAGGACGGCCGCCTCTACGCGATCAACCCCGAAGCCGGCTTCTTCGGCGTCGCGCCCGGCACCGGCGAGCACACCAACGCCAACGCGATGAAGACCCTGTGGGGCAACGCGGTCTTCACCAACGTCGCGCTCACCGACGACGGCGACGTGTGGTGGGAGGGTATGACCGAGGAGCCACCCGCCCACCTGACGGACTGGAAGGGCAACGACTGGACCCCGGCCTCCGAGGCGCCGGCCGCCCACCCCAACGCCCGCTTCACCGTCCCGGCCTCCCAGTGCCCGATCATCGCGCCGGAGTGGGAGGACCCGAAGGGCGTGCCGATCTCGGCGATCCTGTTCGGCGGGCGCCGCGCCACCGCGGTGCCGCTGGTGACGGAGTCCTTCGACTGGAACCACGGCGTCTTCCTCGGCGCCAACGTGGCCAGCGAGAAGACGGCCGCCGCCGAGGGCAAGGTCGGCGAGCTGCGCCGCGACCCGTTCGCCATGCTGCCCTTCTGCGGCTACAACATGGGCGACTACATGGGTCACTGGATCGACGTGGCCAAGGACAAGGACCAGGCGAAGCTGCCGAAGATCTACTACGTCAACTGGTTCCGCAAGGACGACCGGGGCAAGTTCGTCTGGCCGGGCTTCGGCGAGAACTCCCGCGTCCTGAAGTGGATCGTGGACCGGCTCGACGGCAAGGCCGACGGCGTCGAGACCCCGATCGGCGTCCTGCCGACCAAGGAGGCGCTCGACACCGACGGTCTCGACCTGTCCGAGTCCGACCTGGACTTCCTGCTCACGGTCGACAAGGACGTCTGGCGCGAGGAGGCGGCCCTCGTCCCCGGCCACCTGGAGACCTTCGGCGACCACACCCCGAAGGAACTGTGGGACCAGTACCGCGCGCTGGTGGAGCGCCTGGGCTGAGCGCCCGCTGAAGACTCCGCGGCCGGTCGCCGTGCCCTGACCAGCGATCGTCACGACCGGCCGCGGTGCCACCGTGAGGGGCCCCGCACAACGACGTGCGGGGCCCCGTCCGTTCGTCGCGCGAACTCCCGGCGGGCGGAGTGCCCGCGGGACTTCGCTCTCACCGGCCGGGGAGAAGGCCGGCCCCGGGCCGGCGCGGTGTGTGGCGCCCGGTCCGCGCGTCGCTGCGGGTGCGCGCGGACCGGGGCCGATCGGGGACCCCCGCGGGGGTCAGCGGGTGGTGCTGAGTTCCTTCGGGCCGGCCAGGGCGGCGGCGTGGGCGTCCATGCGCTCGGCGGTGAGGATCGCCGCCGCCGTGTCGGCGCGGGAGGCGGCGACCACGAGCGCGCGGCCGGCGAGGGTGTGTGCGCGCCGGTGCAGCGCCGCCGGGTCACCGGCGGCGGCCGGCGCCGCCCGCAGCGGGGCACGGTCGCCACGCAGTCGCCGGACCTCGCCGGCGAGGCGTTCCGCCGCGGTGTCCAGCTCGGCGGACGGCGTCAGGGCGCGCAGGTCGTCGGTGACCGCGAGCAGCGCGGCGAGGTGTCCGGCGAGCTGGATGTCCAGCTCCTCCTCGCGCGAGCGGTGGGGAAAGTCGGAAGGCGCGCCGGCCATCGTGCTGTGGACCGACTTGGCGCGGATCGGTTCGTACATGGGGGATGGCCTCCTGTGCTCTTACAGGAAGCCATCCTAGCTTGGATTTCGTCTAAAGTTGAGCCGGATCACGGAGGGAGTCCCTCCGCTACGGCTGGCTGTACCCGTCCAGGAAGGTGCCGATGCGGGTCACCGCGTCCCGCAGGTCGCCGACCGTGGGCAGGGTCACCACGCGGAAGTGGTCCGGCTCCGGCCAGTTGAAACCCGTGCCCTGGACGACCATGATCTTCTCCCGGCGCAGCAGGTCCAGGACCATCTGCCGGTCGTCCCTGATCTTGAACACCTGCGGGTCCAGGCGCGGGAAGAGGTACAGCGCGCCCCTCGGCCGTACGCAGCTCACGCCCGGGATCCGCGTCAGCAGTTCGTAGGCCGTGTCCATCTGCTCCTTCAGCCGCCCGCCCGGCAGCACCAGGTCGTTGATCGTCTGGCGGCCGCTGAGCGCGGCCACGACCCCGTGCTGGCCCGGCATGTTCGCGCACAGCCGCATGTTCGCCAGGATCGTCAGGCCCTCGATGTAGGAGTCGGCGTGGGCGCGCGGGCCGGAGATCGACATCCAGCCGACGCGGTAGCCGGCCACCCGGTAGGCCTTCGACATGCCGTTGAAGGTGAGGGTGAGCAGGTCGGGGGCGACCTTGGCGGTCGGGGTGTGGGTGGCGCCGTCGTAGAGGATCTTGTCGTAGATCTCGTCGGAGCAGACCAGCAGGTTGTGCCGGCGGGCGATGTCCGTCAGCCCCTTCAGCACGGACTCGTCGTAGACCGCGCCGGTGGGGTTGTTCGGGTTGATGACGACGATCGCCTTGGTGCGGTCGGTGACCTTGCGCTCGATGTCGGCGAGGTCGGGCATCCAGTCGGACTGCTCGTCGCAGCGGTAGTGGACCGCCGTACCGCCGGAGAGGGAGACGGCCGCCGTCCACAGCGGGTAGTCCGGGGCCGGCACGAGGACCTCGTCGCCGTCGTCCAGCAGGCCCTGCATGGCCATCACGATCAACTCGGAGACGCCGTTGCCGATGAAGACGTGCTCGACGTCCGTCTCGATGCCGAGGGTCTGGTTGTGCATGACGACCGCGCGGCGGGCGGCCAGCAGGCCCTTGGCGTCACCGTAGCCGTGCGCGGTGGAGACGTTGCGGAGGATGTCCTCCAGGATCTCCGGGGGGCACTCGAAGCCGAAGGCCGCCGGGTTGCCCGTGTTCAGCTTGAGGATGCGGTGCCCCGCCGCCTCGAGCCGCATGGCCTCCTCGAGAACCGGGCCCCGGATCTCGTAACAGACGTTGGCGAGCTTGGTCGACTGGATCACCTGCATGTCGCGAGCTTACGGCCCGGTAAGGGCTTTTGGGCCGTGTTTCCCACCACGTGAGACCCGAAGGTTTGCCCGGATATCGGCGATGGCTGTCTCAACCGTCACTTGCGTCTCTACAATCCGCTGTCGTGTCCACGGAACCCGAGTACGAGGCGGGGGCGTACGAGACGCGCGGAGGGGGCGCCGATCCCCGCGTCCGGCCGAACGTATACCTCCCGCAGACGGCCCCGGCCCCGGCGTACGACGACTACGCCGACCCGGCCGCCGCCCACGGCTGGGAGAACGCCTACGACTCCACGCGAGAGCTGCCCGTGGTGCCGGGGCCGCGCGGACCGGGCCAGGAGCGGGTGCCGGGCGAGGGCCGGGCGGGACGCCGCCGGGCGCGGCGCCGCGACGGCGGGCGTCGTCGGCTGGCGGTGGCCGCCGGGGTCCTCGGCGTCGCCGGGACCGTCGCGGCGATCGCCGGCCTGATGGGCGGCCCGGACGCCGCGGACGGGTCGCGGCCCGCGGGCGGCGGACCCGCCGTCACCGAGGACTCCGAGTCCGCCGGTACCGGCACGGACCCGTCCTCCCCGGACGCGCCGGCTCCGGGCTCCGGCGAACCGTCCCCCTCCGTCCCGCCGTCCCGTGCCGCGGACTCCCCGGCCCCCCGTGCGTCCGGGGGCGACGCGGCCGGCACGCCGAGCGGATCGCCGAGCGCCGCCCCGACGGTCACGGCCTCGGCGCCGGCCGCGTCGGCGTCCGGGACCCCGGCGCCCACGGCCACGCCGGCCGCCCCGACGCCGTCCTGGCCCGCAGGGCCCGGCAGGGGGCGTGGTCACGGCGGCACGAAGTGGCCGCACTGAAGCGCCGCGTGTCGTTACCGCCAATTCCCGTCGGAAACGCTGGAATTGAGCATGCGTGGCGGCACAGGGAAACCCCTATGACCTGACCCGGCTCCTTGTTCGCACCCCCTCCTTACGCCGAGAATGCGCATGACAAACGCACGGCGGCCGGAAGATCTCCGGTCGCCTCCGTCGTAAGAGGGGACCCCCACGTGAACAAGCCTCTCCTTGCCGCACTCTCCGCCCTGGCCGTCGCCGGGCTGGGCGCCACCCCGGCGGTCGCGGCGCCGCACACCGCCACCGGGAGTTCCGCCCCGCACGCCGCCAAGGCCGCCGCGGTGACCGTCAACTTCGCGGGCACCGTCTCGCTCAGCAACTGCTCCGGCTCCGTCATCCGCTTCCCCAACTCCGCGGACACCGACCCGGCGCTGGTGCTGACCAACGGCCACTGCCTGGAGACCGGCTTCCCGTCACCCGGCGAGGTCATCACCGGCCAGTCCTCCAGTCGCGCCTTCGGCCTGCTGAACTCCTCCGGCAGCAAAGTGGCCACGCTCCGCGCCAACCAGGTCGTCTACTCGACCATGACCGACACGGACGTCACGATCTACCGCACCACCACGACGTACGCGGCGATCAGGAGCAGCTACGGCATCAGCCCGCTCACCGTGCAGGACACCCACCCGGTCGCCGGCACCGCCATCAAGGTCGTCTCCGGTTACTGGAAGCGGATCTACAGCTGCAACATCGACGGGTTCGTGTACCGCCTGAAGGAGGGCGACTGGACCTGGAAGGACTCGGTCCGCTACACCTCCGCCTGCAACACCATCGGCGGCACCTCGGGCTCTCCGGTCATCGACACCGCCACCGGCAAGGTCGTCGCCGTCAACAACACGGGCAACGAGGACGGCGAGCGCTGCACCGAGAACAACCCCTGCGAGGTCGACGCGAACGGCAACGTCACCGTCCGCAAGGGCATCAACTACGCCGAGGAGACCTACAACATCCCGGCGTGCTTCACCACGGGCAACAAGCTGAACCTGAGCGCGTCCGGCTGCACCCTGCCCAAGCCGTAACGGCGCAGCCGCAGTTCCGGCCCCAGCAGTTCCGGCCCGGGCGGTCACACCGGTGTCCGGCGGACCGCCCGGCCCGCCAGCACGTCCGTCCGCCTCCCGTCCTCGACGACGAACCGGCCGTCGATGAGCACGTGCGGGATGCCGGCGGGAAGCGCCCGGGGCTCGTCGAAGGTGGCGCCCGGCGCGACCGTCTCCGGGTCGAACAGCACCAGGTCGGCCCGGTACCCCTCGCGCACCAGTCCGCGGTCCGGCAGGCGCAGCCGGGCCGCGGGCCGCCCGGTGAGGTGGGCGACGCACTCCTCCAGGCCAAGGACGCCCGACTCGCGGACGTAGTGGCCGAGGTACCGGGGAAACGTGCCGTACGCCCGCGGGTGCGGCCTGGCGCCCCGCAGGATGCCGTCGGAGCCGCCGGTGTGGGTCCGGTGACGCATGATCGCGCGGACGTTCTCCTCGTGGCCGACGTGCTGCAGGACCGTCGTGCCGAGCCGGTCCTCGACCAGCAGCCGGCGGGCCGTCTCCCACGGGGTCTCGCCGCGCAGGTCCGCCGACGCGAGGACCGTACGGCCCACGTGGCCGGCGAGCGCCGGGTCGGTCACCCCGGAGACCTCGATCGTCTCCCACTCCACCGGCACCCCGTGGCAGCCGTCCGAACCGGTCACCTCCAGGGCGTGCCGGACACGCTCGGCCGTCGCCGGGTCGGCGAGCCGGGCCAGCGTCTCCCGCGGGCCGCCCTCACCCGCCCAGCTCGGCAGCAGCGCGGCCAGGGTGGTGCAGCCGGGGGTGTAGGGGTAGGTGTCCAGGGTGATGTCCGCGCCCGCGTCGAGGGCCCGGTCGAGCAGGTCCAGCAGCTCCGGCGCCCGGCCCTCGTTCCCGCGGAAGTTCAGCGTCGCGTGGGCCAGGTGCAGCGGGCAGCGCGCCTCCCGGGCCAGCGCGACCATCTCGGCGTAGGCCTCCAGGGCGCCGGCGCCGTAGGAGCGGTGGTGCGGGCAGTAGTAGCCGCCGTAGGCGGCCACCACCCGGCACAGCTCGGTCAGTTCGGCGTCCCCGGCGTACATGCCGGGCGTGTAGGTGAGCCCAGAGGACAGGCCCACCGCGCCCTGCTCCAGCCCCTGCGCCACCAGCCGCCGCATCCGGTCCAGCTCCGAGGGCGTGGCCGGACGGTCCTCCCAGCCGACGGCGAGCGCCCGGACCGTCCCCTGCGGGACCAGGTAGGCCGCGTTCACGGCGATCCCGCGGCCGTCAACGCCCCGGTCGAGGCGGTCCAGGTACTCGCCGACCGACCGCCAGTCGAAGTCGATGTCCTCGCCGTAGCCGTTCCAGCCGGTGACCGCCCGCCGCACCTCCTCCAGCGTGCGGTCGTCCACCGGCGCGTACGACAGCCCGTCCTGGCCGACGACCTCCAGGGTGACCCCCTGCGCGGCCTTCGCGCTGTGGTCGGGGTCGCGCAGCAGGGCGAGGTCGGAGTGGGCGTGCATGTCGATGAAGCCGGGGGAGAGGACCAGGCCCTCGGCGTCCAGCTCCCGCACGGCACGCGGCCGCTGGCAGCCCGCCGCGGCGGCCTCCTTGACGATCGAGACGATCCGCCCGCCGTCGATGACGACGTCGGCGCGGTAGGAATCCGCACCGCTGCCGTCGACCACGTCGGCGTCCCGGATGACCAGGTCCTCCATGCGGCCCTCCTAGAAGAACGTACGGATGTAGTCGACGACCGTCCCGTCCGCCTCGGTGACCGGGATCAGCTGCCACCTGTCGAAGTTGGTGCACGGGTGGGACAGGCCGAAGCCGATCCAGTCACCGACCTCGACGTCCGCGTCCGCGCCGGTGCGCAGCCACAGGTGCTGGTCGGACAGGGCGCTCACCTCGATGCCGGCCGCCGGGTGCTCGGTGCCGTTCCGGCGTACCACGCGCGCCACCGGCAGGTCGAAGTCGTGGCCGACGTCCCGCTTGCCCGCGTTGACGAACGCCTCCGTCGCAGAGGGCCGGGAGACCACCTGGGCCCACAGCCGCAGGGCGGGCTCCAGTGCACCCTCCCCGGGGACCCGGTTGAACGGCGTCAGCCTGCTGTAGTGCACGTCGTCGTGCGAGACGTACGCCCCCGACCGCAGCAGCTTCAGCACCGGGAGGGACAGCGCCGGCACCGCCGCGAAGACGTCGGCGACCGCGTCGAACCACTCGCTGCCGCCGGCGCTCACCACGATCTCCCCGGCGCCCTCGAACCGCCCCGCCCCGTCGAACTCCACGGCGAGCGCGACCAGCCGTTCCAGCCACGCCCGCACCCGCTCCGGGGAGGCGCCGGGCACCTGGGCCTCGTACCCCGCCACGCCGACGAGCCGCAGCGTCCCGGCGGCCGCCACCGCGTCGGCGACGGCCACGGCGTCCGCCTCCGTGCGCACACCGGTGCGCGCCCCCTCGCCCGCGGCCAGCTCCACGACGACGTCCACCGGGCGGGGCGCGCCGCGCAGGGCCGCGTCCATCAGCTCCACCCCGCGCACCGAGTCCACGTAGCAGACGAGACGGAAAGCCGGGTCGGCGGCCAGCTCGGCGGCGATCCAGCGCAGGGCGGCGGCGTCCACCAGCTCGTTGGCGAGGAACACCCGCTCCACGCCGAACGCCCGTGCCACGCGCACCTGGTGGGGCACCGCCAGGGTGATGCCCCAGGCACCGTGCCCGATCTGCCGGTGGAAGAGCTGCGGCGCCATCGGGGTCTTGCCGTGCGGGGCGAAGGCGAGGCCGTGCCGCGCCGTGTACGTCCCCAGCAGCGCGAGGTTGTGCTCCAGACGCTCGGCGGACAGGGTCAGGACGGGGGTGGTGAACCCGTCGGCGTCGCGGAAGAGGTTGCGGCGCTGGGCGGCCAGCTCGCCGACGGTGAGGCCGTCGGCGTCCGGCGGCAGCCCCTTGAAGCGGTGGTCGACGCGTTCCTCGGCCAGGCGGGCGAGCGCTTCGGTGCGCATGGAGCCCCTCTCTCGGCGTTGCACGGTGTGCAACAGCCGTTGCGTATGGTGCCACTTGGTGTCTAGCATCCCGCCGTTACCGGGTCAACGGAGCCGTTCCCCGTCCGGCCACCGACAGGAGTCATCATCGACGACGCCACTTACCCTCCGGCCGTTGCGGACGTGCCTGTCGTGGATGCCGTAGCGCTCGGCGAGTCCATGGTCACCTTCCTGCCCTCCCGGCCGGGCCGCCTCGCCGACGTGCCCTCCTTCGACCGGGCCATCGGCGGCGCCGAGTCCAACGTGGCGTGCGCGCTGGCCGCGCTCGGGCACACGGCGCGGTGGGTGAGCCGGGTCGGAGCCGACGGCTTCGGCGACCACCTGGTGGAGCGGATCGCCGGGTACGGCGTCGACGTGACCTCCGTGCGCCGCGACCCGGCCCGCCCGACCGGCGTCTACTTCCGCACGGCCGGCGACCGCGGCACGGACGCGCACGAGGTGGCGTACTACCGGGCGGGCTCGGCGGCGTCGGCGATGTCGGCGGCGAACGTGGACCTGACGGCGGTACGGGCGGGGCGCGTCCTGCACCTGTCCGGCATCACGGCGGCGCTCTCCGGCGAGTGCCTGGACCTGATGCGCGAGCTGACGGCTCCCCGCCCCGGCGGCCGGCCGCTGGTGTCCTTCGACGTCAACCACCGGCCGGGGCTGTGGCGGGACGCCGGCGGTCCGCGGGTGCTGCTGGAACTGGCGCGGGGGGCGGACATCGTGTTCGTGGGGGCGGACGAGGCGCGCCAGGCCTGGGGTCTGCACGGCGGTGGTGCCGTCCTGGACGCGTTGCCCGAGCCGCGGATCGTGGTCGTCAAGCAGGGCAGGGGCGGAGCGACGGTGTTCGACAGGAACACCGAGGGACTGGAGGACGGTGACGGCGCGGCGACGTTCGTCCGGGCGCCGAGCGTGGACGTCGTCGCCCACGTCGGCGCGGGGGACGCCTTCGCCGCCGGATTCCTCTCCGGCACCCTGCGCGGACTGCCGTTGCGCGAGCGCGTCCGGCACGGCCACCTGGTGGCCGCCGCCGCGCTCACCACGCCCGGCGACCTCGCCGTACCCCTCTCCCGGCACCACGCCGACCGCCTCGCCGCCCTCGACGACGCGGCATGGGGGAGACTTCGGTTCGGCCCCGGCCGGTCCCCGTTCGCGCAGGCCCCGAAGGAGGCGAACACCCCATGAGCCAGACCGTCGACCGCGCCCTGAGCATCCTGCCGCTGCTCGCCGAGGGCCCCGCCGACCTCGGGCAGGTCGCCGCACGCCTCGGCGTCCACAAGTCCACGGCCCTGCGCCTCCTGCGCACCCTGCACGAACACGGCCTGGTCTACCGCCAGTCCGACCAGCGCTACCGTCTCGGCGGCCGCCTCATCGCCCTCGCCCAGGAGGCGATGGAGAACCTCGACGTCCGCGAGATCGCCCACCCCCACCTCGTACGGCTCAACGAGCAGTGCGGACACACCGTCCACCTCGCCGTGCACGAGGAGAAGGAGGTGCTCTACATCGACAAGGTGGACAGCCGTTACCCGGTGCGCATGTACTCCCGGATCGGCAAGCCGGTCGCGATCACCGTCGCCGCCGTCGCGAAACTGCTCCTCGCCGACCTGCCCGAACCCGAGCGCCGCGCCCTCGCGGAAAGCCTCGACTACCCCTCGTACACCCCCCGTTCGACCCCGGGCGCCGAAGCCTTCCTCGCCGAACTGGCCGCGGTGCGTGAACAGGGCTGGGCCACCGACCTCGGCGGCCACGAGGAGTCCATCAACTGCGTCGCGGCCCCCGTCCGCGGCGCCGACGGCCGGGTGGTCGCCGCGATGTCGGTCTCCGCCCCGAACGTCGTCGTCACCGCCGAGGAACTCCTCGCCCTGCTCCCGCTGGTGCGCCGTACGGCGGACGCGATCAGCGGCGAGTACTCCGGCAGAACACCAGTGCACCAGTGAGGGAACCCGCATGACCGACAAGATCGCGCTCACCCCGAAGACCCACACCGCTCCGCCCGCGAAGTTCTCCCACGGCGTGCGCAAGGGCAACATCCTCCAGGTCGCCGGCCAGGTCGGCTTCCTGCCCGCCGAGGAGGGCAGGCCCCCGACGCCCGCCGGCCCGACCCTGCGCGAGCAGACCCTGCAGACCCTCGCCAACGTGCGGGCGGTCTTGGAGGAGGGCGGCGCGAGCTGGGACGACGCGATGATGATCCGCGTCTACCTGACCGACGTGGACCACTTCGCCGAGATGAACGAGGTCTACAACGCCTACTTCGAGCAGCAGGGCCTCACCCAGCCCCCCGCCGCCCGCACGACGGTCTACGTCGGCCTGCCCGCCGGACTCCTCGTCGAGATCGACGCGCTCGCCGTCCTGAACTGACGGTTGACTGGTTCCGGCACAGGAAAGTCGTCCATACTTCCGCCGTGGAGCAGCGCATAGGATCGAGCAGCAAGCCGTCGAAGGGCGAGCCGTCGAAGGCCGCGCCGTCGAAGGGCGAGCCCCTTAAGGCCGAGCCGTTGAAGGCCGAGCCCGTGACGGGCGCCGGTTTCGACCCGGCCTTCATCCCCGGCATCACGGGCCCGGCACCGGCGGCGCCGGTCGCGAAGGAACCGCGGGACGCGGCTCCCGCGGCCGAAGCGACCGGGACCGACGGCGAGTCCGCGGCCGACGGGCAGCCGGAGGCCGAGGCGAAGGCGGCCGACGAGCCGGCCGCCGAGGCGGAGACCGCCGGCGAGCCGGCGGGCGACGAGGACGCCCCCGAGGGCCCCGTCTTCGAGGCGTCCGACCGCCGCGCGCGGATAGCGGCCGACCACAAGGGCGTCCGCCTCCGTCTGGACGAGGAGTCCTGCGAGTTCCGCTGGGACGAGGTCGCCGCGGTGGAGACGGAATCCCCCCGCTTCGGCAAGCGCTTCACGATCACCGTGTACACCCCTGACCGCCGCTGGTACCCGATCGAGATCGAGGCGACGGCCAGGGCCCGCTTCAAGGAGTGGGAGGAGCAGCTGGACGCGGTGCTGGACGCGTACTTCGAGGAGGCCTGACCGCTAACCGCAGTACTGGGCGGCCTTGCCGATCGACCGGTACATGCAGTCCGCGTTCTCCAGCAGCTGCAGCACGGCGTCCTTGTTCCGGGAGGTCTCCCGCTCGATCACCTCGTCGGGCGGGTAGAACCCGCCCTGGGAACTGGACGTCGGGTACATCTCGAAGGTGTAGTCGAAGATCTTCTGCGTACCCCACAGATAGTCGTCGATCGACCCGTCCGTGATGTACAGGTCACTGGACTGCTCCGCGGTGTACCCGTTGCTGGCGGCCATCTTCTGCCCCACGGCCTTGAACGCGGCGGCGTCGTCCGCGGTCATGCCGGTGGCGGTGTCGGCGTACGTGTACCCGAACGGCCACAGCACCAGTTCGCTGTAGGTGTGGAAGTCGATGCCGGCCTTGATCTGCTGCTTGCCCCCGACGACCCGGTCGCGCACGAAGTCGGCGACGACCTTGACCTCGGGCGCGGACTCGGCGGAGGCCCCGCGGTAGGTCTCGGAGGACTTCGATCCCGAGGAGCCGCCGCAGCAGCCCCACTTGTAGTCCCAGTTCCGGTTGAGGTCGGTACCGACGTACGAGGAGCCGGGGTTGGGCTGCCGGTTCTTGCGCCAGGAGCGGTACGACCCGGTGGCGATGTCGTACTCCCCGCCGTCCGGGTTCAGGTCCGGGACGATCCAGATCTCCCGGCTGTTGACGAGGCCGGTGATCCGGGAGTCGCTGCCGTACCCGGCGCCCAGCTCGCGCAGCAGGTACAGCGCCATCTCCACGGTCAGGTGCTCGCGGGCGTGCTGGTGGGCGGTGAACAGCACCTCGGGCTCGTCCTCGTCCGTGCCCACGTTGTCGCTGACCTTGATGGCGACGATGTCCCGCCCCTGGTACGACTTGCCGATCACGCGCTTGCTCATGATGCCCGGGTAGGCGGCGATCCGCTGGTCGATCTCGGCGTTCGTCTCGGCGTAGTTGTGGTACTTCGCGTCGGCGGTCGGGAAGTCGTACAGCCGGGCCCCGGACCGCTCGGGCGCGGCGCCCAGCGGGCTGACGCTGTAACCGAGCCGGCGCAGCTCGCGGATCTGGTCCGCGCGCCCGGAGACGACGACGGTCTCCTCGTCGGCCTCGTCGACGGTGACACCGGTCGCCTGGATGGCCGTACGGGTCACGGGGGTCGTGCTCCGGTGGATCTCGTACTGCCGGATGTCGTCGCCGGACGGTGCGACCTTCCGGACGCCGTCGGCGCTGGCGTGGGAGGCGGTCGACCAGACGGGGGCGGTGAGGGCGAGGGCCAGCAGCGCGCCGAGCCCGACGGTACGTCTGCCGCCGCGCGCGCCGGGGCCGCGTGTGCGAAGTCGCATGAATTCTCCTCGGGGTGGAGGTGGGGGTGTTTCAGTGCGACGTGCGGCGCCCCATGCTCCCCGCATGTCATGGTCATATCAAGGGCAGGCAAAGAGTCCCGGCCGAAACCGGCCGACCGGAACCCCTGGGCCCCGGCTCCTGGATCCCGGACGAACCTCACGAGGAGAGGGTGGCGCCGACGGCACCGGAATCGACGCCGCCCCCGGCGGGCTTGGCCCACTTGGAGCACACGAACGGCACCCGCCGCGCCGCACGCGTGCCTGAGGGGCCGTTGGTCCAGGACGGTCCGGTCCGGGGTGCGTTGCGTGGGCCTGGCTCTCGGCGGTCAGAGGTCGGCGAGCAGGCCGGCCAGCGGGGCGGGGGTGTGGTCGGGGGTGAGGGCCTCTACCAGGACGCGGCCGTAGTGGATCTTGCGTCCCTTCTTCGTGCCGAAGAAGCGCCGCAGCTGTTGCTCCGCGGTGCGGTCCCGCTGCGCGGGCTGGCGCAGGAAGGTCTGCAGGGCTCGCCGGTCGCCCTGTGCCTGGATGATCTCCTCCACTCGTCTCACGCCCAGCGCGCGGATGAGTTCGTCCTCCAGATCCGCCGCGCAGACGTAGAACCCGGACTCTTCCGCACCGGCCCGCTCCAGGGCTCGGGTGTAGAAGCGACGCTCCCGCTCGTCGCACAGCCCGGTGAGGCGGAGGCCGAGGCCGGGCGGGCCGAGGCGGTGGGTGAAGTGGCCGACGCTCATCGCGCCGCCGATCGGCATGAGGCAGACCCCTTCGGCCTCCAGGTCCCGGCCGTGGAGCGCGGCGAGGGCGCTGACCGCCGCCACGTCGCTCGGGCCTTCGAGCAGCACCGCCGTACGGACGCGCAGCCGTTCGGCCAGCTCGCGCGCCGGGTCCCCGGCCCCGCCGGCCGCCCACGCGGCGACCGCCTCCTGGAACGCCCTCATGTCCGCCATGGGACGAGTGTTCGCCCTTTCCGGCCGGCGCGGTAGGCGATTTCCGCCGGTGCGCGCCGACGGATCGCACTGTCCCGAAGCGTGCGACACCGCCCGGTGCCGGAAAGGCGCCGGGCGGTGGGGGTGGGTGGGAGTCAGGTCAGGGGAGGGCGTGGACGTGGGTGCCCACCGCGTTGGACCAGGCGTTGCCCGAGGACGCGTCCCAGTTGGTGGACCAGGTCATCGCGCCGCGCAGGTCGGGGTAGGTCCTGGAGGGCTTGAAGGTGCCGCAGCCCGTGCCCTTGGCGAGGCAGTCCAGGGCGTTGTTGACCACCGTGGGGGACACGTAGCCGCTGCCCGCGCCGCTCGTCGAGGCGGGGAGGCCGAGGCCGACCTGGGACGGGGAGAGGCCGCCCTCCAGCTGGATGCAGGCGAGCGCGGTCAGGAAGTCCACCGAGCCCTGGCTGTAGACCTTGCCGTCGCAGCCCAGCATGGAACCGCTGTTGTAGTACTGCATGTTGACGACCGTGAGGATGTCCTTGATGTTCAGGGCCGTCTGGAAGTAGGAGTTCGACGTCGACTGCATGTCGATCGTCTGGGGGGCCATGGTGATGATCAGGGACGAGCCCGCCTTCGCCGACAGGGAGCGCAGCGCCTGGGTCATGTAGGTCGCGTTGAGGCCGTTCTCCAGGTCGATGTCGACGCCGTCGAAGCCGTACGTCTGCATCAGCGAGTAGACCGAGTTCGCGAAGTTCGCCGCCGACGCCGAGTCGCTGACCGACACGGTGCCGTTCTGGCCGCCGATCGAGACGACGACCTTCTTGCCGGCCGCCTGCTTCGCCTTGATGTCCGCCTTGAACTGGTCGGCCGTGTAACCGCCGAGACCGGCCGAGTCCAGGTTGAAGGAGACGGCGCCCGGCGTCGAGGTCGCGTCGGCGAAGGCCACCGCGATGATGTCGTAGGCCGAGGGGACGTCCGAGATCTTCTGCACCGTGGCGCCGTTGTTGAAGTTCTGCCAGTAGCCGGTCACCGCGTGCTTGGGGAGCGTACCCCCGCCTCCGCCTCCGCCTCCGCCGCCCGTGCCGGGCGTCGTCGCCGAGACGGCCGCCGACTTCGCCGACTCGCCCGCCGCGTTGGTCGCCGTGACCTGGAAGCTGTACGACGTGGAGGCGGTCAGGCCGGTCACGGTCGCCGAGGTGCCGGTCACCGCCGTCACCTTCGTGCCGTTGCGGTACACGCTGTAGCCCGTCGCGCCCGAGACCGCCGACCAGGACAGGGAGACCGAGGAGGAGGTCGTGCCCGCCACGGTGAGGCCGGTGGGGGCGGCCGGGACGGTCGGGGCCGGGTCACCGCCTCCGCCGCCGTCGGGGCCGTACACCGAGAGGTCGTCGGCGTAGTACGCCGCCTGGCCGTACCAGCCGTGGGTGTAGACCGTGACGGACGTGGTGGAGGCGCCCGTGGTGAAGGTCGTCGACAGCTGCTTCCAGGCGGAGGTGTCCGGGGTCCACGTCGAGACGTCCGTCGTGCCCGTGCCCGTCACGCCCAGGTAGGAGTAGCCGCCCTGGACCCACGCGCTCAGCGTGTACGTCGAGTCGGGCTTGACGGCCACGGACTGGGAGCACCGGGCGTTGTCCTGGCCGGCCGGGGTCGCCTTGAGTGCGGAGGAGCCGCCGTGGGCCGGGGAGGACACCGTCGTGCCGCTGCCGGCCGAGCAGGTCCAGTTGCTCAGGCCCGACTCGAAGCCCGCGTTCCTGATGTTGTTGACGTCCGCCGCGGAGGCGGGGGAGGCGGCGGCGAGGCCCGCGACCGAGAGGGCGAGGGCCGTGGCGGCGGACCATGTCGCGAGTCGCCGTCTGCGGGGTCTGGGCATGCCTGGTGCGCGGTCCACTGGGGCCTCCGGTGGGGGAGTTCGGCGGGGAGAGCGTGAGGAAAGGACGGTGGCCACCGCTGGGCTACAAGTTGGTCCAGACCAATCGAGGTGTCAAGGGGTCCACACCGGATTCGGTGACGGTCGCCGATGCAACCTGTCCGGTTTTGGCGTGACTTGCGCCAAGAGAGTTGCACGCGAGCTTCACAAACGCTGTTCTCCGGCCGGAAGGCCCTGGATACAGTGCTCACGTAGTCACGCAACGAAGTCGTCGCGGTCCACAGGAGTCACCCCGGTGGGCCGGCGGTTGTGAGGAGCGGGGAGCTGCGCGTGCCGACTGCCATTGCCGTGACCAGCGCCGACCTGGCGCTGCCGGCGCAGGACGAACGGACCATGCCCGCGGTCGTGTTGCGCGACCTCGACCAGCGGCCGCTCGACCAGGCCCTCACCGAGCTGCACGCCCTGACCGAACGGCACGGGTACCTGGTCGTCGTCTGCTCACCGGCCACCCCCGAGCCCGTCGTACGCCGGCTGCACACCCTGCGCGCGCTGCTGGAGAGCGACCGCATCGCCCTCTTCCGGCCCGAGCTGCCGCCCCTCGGCATGGCCGTCCTGGCCCGGCAGTTGCGGCAGCTCGCCTCCTGCGACCTGAGTCCGGGCGTCATCGCCTCCGCGGGCCGGCTGCTCACCCACTACATCCACGCCGGTGCCGTCCTCGGCTCCGTCGCCAAGCTGGACCGCGTCCCGGTGGGCCTGAAGGCGCACGCCAAGTCGTGGGTGCCGGGCAGCCAGTTCGCCGTCGTCGCCCATCCCGAGCCGCAGCTGGTCAGGGTCGCCCCCGGCGCCACGCTCAAGGGCCCCGAGTTCGGCACCTGGATGGTCGTCGCCAAGGGGCAGCTGCAGAGCGACTGGCTCGGCGGGCTCGCCGAGGAGTGGACCGCCCACGCCCTGCGCGAGACACCGCTGCCCGCCGAGTCGCCGCGCTGGTGGGGGACCGGCCGCCTCATCGAGTTCTGCAGCCACCTCGCCGACCTGTCCGTGCTGTACCAACTGGTCACCTCGGTGCGTCAGTCCAGCTGCCACTGGTGCGGCCTCGACGTCATCGGCGACCGCTGCGTCTTCTGCTCCGCCACCCCGCCCGTCCACGAGCCGCACGCACCGCGCGCCCTGGAGCGGCGAACGCCCGCCTGATCCGTACGACCACGACCCACGTCCCGATCGGCCGATTCCCCCAATGAGGTTGCACGGTCCATGAACTCCCGTCAGCGCCGCGGCGTGATACTGCTGATCCTGTCGGTCCTGTGCGCCCTCGGCGCGTTCGCCGGCGTGCTCTCCGTCATCCACGACGTGAACTCCAAGGTCGGCCCCGAGGTCACCGCCTACCGGGTCAGGTCCGAGGTGAAGCCCTACACCGCGCTGGACACGGACCAGTTCGAGAAGACCAGGATGCCCAGGCGGTGGCTGTCCGAGAACGCCGTCACCGACCTGCGCCAGATCCAGGGCAAGATCGCCGTGACCACCCTGCGGGCCGGCTCCCTGCTCCAGACCGACATGGTCGTCGACCAGCCCGCCCTCCAGCCCGGACAGCAGGAGGTCGCCATCATGATCGACGCGGCGACCGGCGTCGCCGGCAAGATCACGCCCGGCGCCCGCGTCAACGTCTACGCCACCTTCGAGGGGAAGAAGGAGGGCGCCCCCGACCAGTCGAAGATCATCGTGACCAACGCCCGCGTCCTCGACGTCGGCCGCATCACCGCCCTCGAACCGGACACCGGCAAGAACCAGCAGCAGCCCGGCGAGGCCGTCCCCATCACCTTCGCGCTGTCCGCCCTCGACGCCCAGCGCGTCACCTACGCCGAGTCCTTCGCCCAGCGCGTCCGGCTCGCACTCGTGGCACCCGGCAGCCGGACCGACGTCCCCGACAAGGACCGCACCTACGAACTCTCGACGGACAAGTGAGAGGCGGCCATGCCCACCAGGATCCTCCCGGCCGGCGCGGACCCGGACGCCGTCCGCTCCCTCGTCACCCTGCTCAGCCAGCTCCCCGACGCCGAGCCGCAGCCACCGGCGACCGACTCCACCCAGCTGGTCGACACCCTCGCCCGGCTCGCCGCCGAGTCGGTCGACGAACTGCCGGAAGTGGTCGTCGTCCATGAACGGGTCGGCCCGGTCCCCGCGCTCGAGCTGATCCGGGAGGTCGCCCTGCGCTTCCCGGCCGTCGGCGTCATCCTCGTCACCACCGACGCGAGCCCCGGCCTCTTCGCCGCCGCCATGGACTCCGGCGCCCGCGGCCTGGTCGCGCTCCCGCTGTCGTACGAGGAACTCGCCGGCCGCGTCCAGGCCGTGGCCCAGTGGTCGACCGGCGTACGCCGCCACCTCGGCCACGGCGCCGACGTGTTCGCCGGCGCCGGCGGTACGGTCGTCACCGTCAGCGGAGCCAAGGGCGGCACCGGCGCCACCCTGACCGCCGTCCAGCTGGCCCTCGCCGCGCAGGCCTCCGGGCGCGCCACCGTCCTGGTCGACCTCGATCTCCAGACCGGTGACATCGCCTCCTACCTCGACATCCAGTTCCGCCGGTCCGTGGTCGACCTCGCCGCCATCACCGACATCTCACCGCGCGTCCTCGCCGACGCCGTCTTCCGCCACGACACCGGGCTCGCCCTGCTCCTCGCGCCCGGCGAGGGCGAACGCGGCGAGGAGGTCACCGACCGCGCCGCCCGGCAGCTCGCCGGCGCCCTGCGCTCCCGCTACGAGGTCGTCGTCGTCGACTGCGGCTCCCAGATCGGCGCGGCCGGCGCGGCGGCCGTCGAGATGGCCGACACGGCCCTGCTGGTCACCACCCCCGACGTCATCGCCGTACGCGCCGCCAAGCGCACGGTACGGATGTGGGACCGGCTCCAGATCCGCAAGGCCGAGGAGACGACGGTCGTCGTCAACCGGCACTCGCGCAACACCGAGATCCAGCCCGCCCTGGTGCAGCGCATCACCGGCGCCGCCGTCGCGCGCACCTCCGTCCCCGCCAACTTCAAGGAGCTGCAGGGCGTCGTGGACGCCGGGCGGCTGCACGAACTCGACAGCCGGAGCACGGTCAGGCAGGCCCTGTGGGCGCTGGCGGGGGAGCTGGGGCTGGCGAAGGCGGCGGAGGGCGCTTCGCACCGCGGGGGCGGGCGGTCGCGCGGCGACCGGGGGCCGGTGGGCCTGCGGCGGCGGAAGGAGTGAGGGCCCATGAGAAGACCGGACGGGGACCGGGGACAGGTGAGCATCGAGTTACTCGGGATGACCCCGCTGATCGTCCTGACGCTGGTGCTCGTGTGGCAGGCCGTGCTCGTGGGGTACACCTTCACGCTCGCCGGGAACGCCGCGGACGAAGCGGTGCGGGCGGGCACGGCGGCCGCACCGGGGGGCGCACGCCAGGCCGCCTGCGCGGCGGAGGGAACGAAGCACCTGTCGTCGGCATGGAGGGACGGCGCCACGGTGTCCTGCGGCGGCAGCGGATACGTGACGGCCGAGGTGAGGCTGCACGTCCCCGTCCTCTTTCCCGGCCTGATCGACTTCCCGGCCGAGGTGACCGGACACGCGGGAGCGGTCGAGGAGGTGAAGCGCTGACATGGCCGACAGGCGCGGACGACGCGACGCGGGCCAGGTGGCCATCGAATACCTGGGGTTCATCCCCGTCCTGCTGATCGTGGCCATGGCGGGCATCCAGATCGGAGCCGTCGCCTACGCGGCCGAGCAGGCCGGTACGGCGGCCCGCGCGGGAGCGCGAGCGGCCTCGCTGCGGCAGGACGCGCAGCAGGCGTGCGCGGCAGCCGTCAGCGGTGGGATCAGCGTGAGCTGCGCCCGCACGGAGCACGGCGACTCCGTCGAGGTCACCGCCACGGTCCGCATCCCGAAGATCATCTGGGGACTCGGGGACGCCACCAGGACCGCCACCATGCCGCTCGACCACTAGCCAGCACCGAGGAGCTGCGGACCATGAGTCTCAGGGCACGCATCAACACCCCGGAGGAGCACGCCGGCCGGGGCGAGGACGGGCACCTGGTCGCCTCCTACCGCGCCAAGCTGCTGGAGGAGATCGACCTCGCGGAGATGAGCTCGCTGGCCGCCGCCGAACGCAGGGCGCGGCTGGAGCGGGTGCTCGGGCACATCATCAGCCGCGAGGGCCCCGTGCTGTCGACGGCGGAACGCTCCCAGCTGATCCGCCGGGTCGTGGACGAGGCGCTGGGCCTCGGCATCCTCGAACCACTCCTCGAGGACGCCTCGATCACCGAGATCATGGTCAACGGCCCGGACGCGATCTTCGTCGAACGCGGCGGCCGCGTCGAACAGTTGCCGCTCCGCTTCGTCTCCGCCGACCAGCTGATGCAGACCATCGAGCGGATCGTCTCCACGGTCAACCGCAGGGTCGACGAGTCGAACCCGATGGTGGACGCCCGCCTCCCCTCCGGCGAGCGCGTCAACGTCATCATCCCGCCGCTCTCCCTGACCGGCCCCACCCTCACCATCCGGCGCTTCCCGCGCTCGTTCACCCTCCAGGAACTGATCGGCTTCGGCTCGCTCGACGAGCACATGGTGTACCTGCTGGCCGGCCTGGTGCAGGCGAAGTTCAACATCATCGTCTCCGGCGCGACCGGCACCGGGAAGACGACCCTGCTCAACGCCCTCTCGGGACTGATCCCGCCGCACGAGCGCATCATCACCATCGAGGACTCCGCCGAACTCCAGCTGCAGCAGACGCACGTGGTCCGCCTGGAGTCCCGCCCGCCGAACGTCGAGGGCAAGGGCCAGGTCACCATCCGCGACCTCGTGCGCAACTCCCTGCGGATGCGCCCCGACCGGATCGTGGTCGGCGAGGTCCGCGGCGGCGAGTCACTGGACATGCTCCAGGCCATGTCCACCGGCCACGACGGCTCCCTCGCCACCGTGCACGCCAACAGCGCCGAGGACGCCCTCACCCGGCTGCAGACCCTCGCCTCCATGTCCGACGTCGAGGTGCCCTTCGTCGCGTTGCACGACCAGATCAACAGCGCCGTCGACGTCATCGTCCAGCTCACCCGGTTCGCCGACGGCGCCCGCCGCATCACCGAGATCGCCCTGCTCGACAGCCACGGCGGGGAGCCCTACCGGCTGGCGACCGTGGCCCGCTTCGACGCGCAGCCCATGACCGCGGACGGCCGGGTGTACGGCGCCTTCCAGTACTTCCCGCTGCCCCGCCGCACCGCCGACCGCCTCTACATGGCGAGCCAGCCCCTCCCACAGGCCTTCGGCGTCGCCCACCGCGCGGACCAGCTCGCCACCCGAGAAGCCAGGTAGGTAGGCCACCCCATGGAACTCCACACCCTCGTCCAGCTCACCACCGGCGTGACGCTGCTGACCGGCGTCCTGGCGGTGGCCGGCGTACACGCCTACGCCTCGGGCCGGGCGCGGCGCGCCGCCCTCGTCGACCGCCTCACGCAGGCCGGCGCGTCCGCGGGCACCGGCCGACGGCGCCGCTTCCGCGACCTCGACCGGCGGCTGCGCCGCACCCGCTTCGGACGATGGCTGGAACTGCGGCTCGCGACGACCGGACTGGACGTCACCCCCGGTGAGTTCTTCGTCGGCATGCTGGGCGCGGTCGCCGCGCTCTGGCTGATCGGCCAGGCCACCCTGGCCCCCTTCTTCGGCCCCCTCGCCGGCCTGCTGGGCATCTGGGGCGCGGTCCAGTTCCTCAACTGGCAACGACAGAAACGCATCGAACGCTTCATCGGCCAACTCCCCGAACTGGCGCGCATCCTGGCCAACGCCACCCAGGCCGGACTCGCCCTGCGGACCGCGATCGGCATGGCCGCGGAGGAGCTGGAGGCCCCGGCGGGCGAGGAACTGGGCAAGGTCGCCGACCAGCTGGCCGTCGGCCACTCACTGGACGACGCGCTCGGCGAACTCGCCGACCGCCTCCCCTCGCGCGAACTCGTCGTCCTGGTCACGACCCTCGTGCTGTCCAACCGGGCGGGCGGCCAGGTGGTGTCCGCCCTGCGGAACCTGACCGAGACGCTGGAGGAACGCAAGGAGACCCGGCGCGAGATCCGCACCCAGCTCTCCCAGGTGACCATGACGTCGTACGCCGTCCCCGTCCTCGGCGTCGGCGCCCTGTTCCTGATGAACGGCGTCAAGGACGGCGCCCTGGCACGCATGACCGGCTCCCCGGTCGGCCAGGCCTGCGTGCTCATCGCGTTCGCCATGTACGCCGTCGGCTTCGTCCTCATCCGGCGCCTGAGCCGGATCGACGTCTGAGAGAGGGAGACGACGGCATGGCACTTCTCCTCGCCCTCCTCATGGGCCTCGGCGTCTGGGGCGCCTTCGCCGGCATCCGCATGTACCGCGCGGACGCCAAGCTCCCCGCCGACCTCGCCCTGGCCCTGGAGGTCGGCGCCACCCGCACCGGCGCGGTCGGCTCGGTCGTCGACCGGATGGGCATGCGCTACGCCCCCGCGGTGCTGCGCCTCATGGGCCCGCGACTGGTGACCAAGTACCGCCGCAAGATCGACCTCGCGGGCAACCCCGGCGGCCTGACCATCGACCGCTACGCCGCCCGCCGCGCGGTCTACGGCGCGCTGGGCGCGGTCGGCTTCCTGGTGTTCCTGCTGCGCGGCCAGTGGTTCGTCGCCCTGCTCCTGCTGCTGTTCGGCGCCTTCTGGACGGAGGTGGGCATCTGGTCGGCGATCCGCGTCCGCAAGGACGTCATCGAGCGCACGCTGCCCGACTTCCTGGACGTGCTCGCGGTGGTGGTCAGCGCCGGCCTCGGCTTCCGCCAGGCCCTGGACCGTGTCGCCTCCCGCTACGAAGGCCCCTGGGCCGACGAACTGCGCATCACGCTACGGCAGATGGACCTCGGCATGAGCCGCCGTCAGGCCTTCGCGGAGCTGCGCCGGCGCAACGACTCCGAGCAGGTCGCCATGTTCGTCACGGCGCTGCAGCAGGGGGAGGAACTGGGCGCCCCGATCGTGGACACCCTGGTCTCCCTGGCCAAGGACATGCGCCGCACCGACGCCCAGAACGCCCGCCGCAAGGCCGCCCGCGCCGTGCCCAAGGCCACGCTGATGATCACCACGTTCATGGTCCCGGCCACGATGCTCCTGCTGGGCGCGGGACTGCTGCTGGGCTCCGGGGTCGACTTCGGCTCGCTCACGGGGAAGTGAGGACGGCGTGACGGTGACCGGGGTGAGCGGGGTGACGGTGAGGGCCCGCGGGGAACGCGTGCGGGGAACCCCCTTCGGGGCGAGGCTGCGCGCGGCCGGGAGCCGGTTCGTACGGCGCTCCGCCGGAGCGGGGCCCGGGCCCCGGGGCGGGGCGGGCGGGGGAGCGGCGGGCGAGCAGGAGGGGACCGGGGCCGGACCCGTCAGCGCGGTGGTGCACGGGGCACGGACGCCCGCGACCGAATCCTCCGAGAAGCTCCAGGTGCGCGCGCTGCAGGCGATGTGCCGGCAGGTCTTCGGCTTCCGGATCGCCATGATCGCGCTGGCCGCCCCCGCGGCCCTGCTCAACGCCGCCCCCGGCCTGGGCGCCCGGCTGGTCGGCGCGGCCGTGGTCGTCACCTTCATGGCGTCCTACGTCCTCTTCCGCGACTGGGCGCGCTTCGGCCCCCTCCTCCTGCGCCACCCCAGCCTCCTGGCGGCCGACACCCTCTGCGGCTCCCTGCTCCTCGTCTCGGCGGGCCCGGACACCACCCTCGCCTACGCCAGCGTGTGCACGCCGCTCGTGGCCGGCCTGGTCTACAGCTGGCGCGGCGCGGCCTGCTTCGCCTCCCTGCAGTCCCTGATCCTGCTCCTGGTCCAGGCCACACTGAAGGCAGACCGGCACGCGCCCGTCGCCGAGGCCCTGTTCCTGCCCGGCCTGTGCGTCATCGCCGGCGCCATGGGCTCCACCCTGCGCAACCTGATGCTCCGCTTCGGCGCCGCGACCCAGGCCCTGACGGCGGTCCAGGCGCGCCTCGCGGCGGCGGAGGCGGTGAGCGCCGAACGCGCCCGGCTGGCCCGTGAGATGCACGACTCCGTGGCCAAGACCCTGTACGGCGTAGCGCTCGCGGCGGACGGGCTGGCGACGACGGCCTCGGTCGACGCGCCCGATCCCGCCCGCATAAGACAACAGGCGGAACTGGTGTCCCGCTCGGCGCGCAGGGCGGCCGCGGAGTCACGGGAACTGCTGACGGACCTGCGCCGGGAGCGGCCGGGCGGCCAGGAGCGGACCACGGCGTGGCAGGACCTGCGCTGCCGTGCCGCCGCCTTCACCGCCCGCACCGGCCTGCCCGTCACCTGTCACTGGCCGTCCGACGCCGGTCTGCCCCCGCTGCCCGTCGAGCTGACCCGCCACGTCCTGGCCATCGCGGCGGAGGCGTGGGAGAACGCCCACCGCCACGCGTCCGCGACCCACGTGGACGTGCACACCGCCGTCCACGGCGACCTGCTGCGCCTGACGATCCACGACGACGGCACGGGCCTGCCGCCCGGCACTTCGCTGGAACAGCTGCGCACGAGCGGTCACTTCGGCCTGCTCGGCATGGTCGAGCGGGCGGCCCAGGCGGGCGCCCGCATCCGCATCGGCCGGGGCGGACGGGCACGGGGTACGGAGGTGCGGGTGGAACTCCCGCTGAGGACCACGAACGACCGAGCCGCCCCGTTCCGCCAGGAAGCCTGAGAGGAGGCACCGATGCAGCACACCGACCCCCGCCCCGACTTCCCCCCGCCCACGTCCGGGCCCCCGCCCCTGCGGCTGCTGGTCGCCGACGACAACCCCGTGGTCCGCGCGGGCCTGACCGCCCTGCTCTCGGGCCGCCCGGACACCACGGTGGTGGCGGAGGCCGCGGACGGCCTCGAGGCCTACGAGGCGGCGCTGCGGCACCGGCCCGACGTCATCCTCCTGGACGTCCGCATGCCCGGCGTCGACGGAATCTCCGCATTGCCGCACCTGGTGCGGCTGGCTCCCGTCATGATGCTGACGTACAGCCACGAGACCGGAACGGTGCGGGAGGCGCTGCGGCTGGGGGCGGGGGGATACCTGGTGCACGGCGAGTTCACGACGGAGCAGTTGGCGCGGGCGGTACGGGACGTACGGGAGGGGCGGCCGCATGTGACGCCGGGGGCGGCGAGGGCGTTACTGACGGAGCTGCGGGAAAGTGCACCTGCACACACGGACACGCAACCCCCGCCGATTTTAGGCGCAATTCCCCCTCAACCTCTTTCGCAAATGCAACCGAATGTGGGAGAGTCCTTCCGGTCGCGGTTCCGGCTGAGTACAAGGGAGGCGGAGATCATGGACCTCATCGCGTCCGGCATGACCAACCAGCAGATCGCCGCCGCCTGCTTCATCTCCGAGAAGACGGTCAAGAACCACATCAACCGCATCTTCGCCAAGCTCCACAGCACGACGAGGTCCCAGGCCGCCGCGAAGTGGCTGGGGGTGGCCTGAGGTGCCGGGGCGGGGCAACGGTGACGACCGCCAGTGGGCCCAGGGTTGGGCCCAGGGGCCCATTGGTCAGGGCGGCTCGGTGCCGTACGTTGCCCGGGTCCGAGGCGAAGCTGGAGGCGAAGACCATGAGCAAGTGGTTCAACACCACTGTCGCGTACCTGCATGCCCGCGCCGCGCGAAGCGACCGGGGGCAGACCGCGGTGGAGTACCTCGGCATCATCGCAGTGGTGGTGGCCATCGTGCTGGCGATCACGGGTACGAGCATCGGCCAGTCGATCTACGACGCCATCACCCAGAAGATCTCCGAGGTCACCGGCGGCTGATACGTCCTCACCGGTACCACGACACAGGGCAGGCCTTCCCCATCTACCTCACGGTGGTGGCAGGTCTGCTCTTCCTTGCGCTTGCCTATCTCGCGGTGGGTCAGGCAGCGGTGAACCGGAGCAGCGCTCAGACGGCGGCAGACGCCGCGGCGCTCGCGGCGGCTCAGAAGACCCGTGACCGACTTGCCACCGAATGGCTTGAGGACGTACTCGATCCGGACAAATGGCCGGAGATCTTTGCAGGCGGCGGAGGCGGCAATTTCTGCTCGCACGCCGATCAGCTCGCAGCGCAGAACCAAGCGCACGTGCGCAGCTGCGTTCCGGACGCGCTCGCCTATACCGTCGCGGTCGAAACCGACAAGCCTGTCGGTCGTTCAGTAATCCCGGGTACCGAGGGCGTGACCTCGACGGCAACCGCTCACGCAGTCATTGAGCCGTTGTGCTCGTTCGATCCCGTGGACGGTGACGCCAAGCCCGACAAGCTGCCGACGCTCGCCTGCAAGGAACGGGAG
Source organism: Streptomyces lucensis JCM 4490 (assembly GCF_014650035.1). Lineage (GTDB taxonomy): Bacteria > Actinomycetota > Actinomycetes > Streptomycetales > Streptomycetaceae > Streptomyces > Streptomyces lucensis. The sequence goes on from NZ_BMUE01000001.1 coordinate 467,551, forward strand.
TGGGCCCTGAGCCCAGATGATCTCAACGATCTCCCGGGTCCTACCGATCTCTTCGACGTGCACCTGGCCGATTGACGGGCGAACAATGAGCAAAGAAGGAAGCGGAGCCATGAGCATTCGGTTCACTGCCAAGGCCAGCAGGGGGATGGTCGCGTTGACGGTCGTGGCCGGCCTGGCGCTCGGCGCTGTCGGCTGCGACGGTGGCGGCGACGACCATAAGGCGGACAGCCCGGCGTCCGCTTCGAAGGCTGGCGGATCGCGGCCGAGTGCGCAGGAAGGACAGTCGGACCAGCCCTTGGCGGAGCTGAAGGGCTCGGACGGTCTGCTTCTCCAAGTCACTTCGGCGCGACGTGATTCAGGTGGCTTCGTCACCATCAACGGTTCCTTGAAGAACGATGGCGCCAGGAGCATTGTCATCCCATCCGCCTTGAGTGGCAACGAGACGGAGATCATCAGGAACGGGAGGTCCTTCGGCGGAGCCACACTGGTCGATCCCAAGGGAAAGAAGCGGTACTACGTGCTGCGGGACACGGAGGGCCGTCCGTTGACGACCACCGGCTTCTCGACCATCAAGGCCGGTGACAGCCTGGCGGTCTTCATGCAGTTCCCGGCTCCGCCTGCGAACACGGACGAGGTGGAGTTCCAGCTGCCGACGTTCGCCTCCGCCAGCATCCAGATCTCCGGGTGAGGCCGAAGTGACCCCCACACCTCGTCTCGTTCTCCCCCTCGCGACCGCCGCCTTGCTGCTCGCCGCCGGTCTCCACGGCGCACCCCCCGCCCGGGCCGACGACACGGACCCCGGTGACCCCCCGGGTACCGAGCCCAGCGCCGCCGCGCCGGTGAAGGTCGACCCCACCGATCCGGATCTGAAGCTGCCCGAGGGGGCCACGCTGGCGCAGGCCAAGGTGCTGGACATCAAGTCGGTCGTCGAGGACCAGAGCGGGGACGAGCGCCGGGAGGACACCAACGCCGACGTGACGTTCGCGCTGCAGGCCGAGGTGCTGTTCGGCAAGGACAGCGCCAAGCTCGGCGCGGAGGCGAAGGCCCGCATCGCGTCCATCGCCACGGAGATCAAGAAGCAGAACGCCACCCGCGTCCGGGTCTTCGGCTTCACCGACGACCTCGGCTCCTCCGGGCACGGCGACGTCCTGTCCAAGCAGCGGGCCAACGCGGTGCAGGCCGTGCTGGACCAGGACCTGAACGACCCGGACATCACCTTCGACGTCCGCGGCTACGGCGAGCGGTACCCGATCGCCGACAACTCCTCCGAGGAGGGCCGGCGCAAGAACCGGAGGGTCGAGGTCACCTTCCCGCGCACCGGGCAGTGACTACGCGGGCTCGACGGTGACCCGTACCCCCACGTCCAGCCCCCATTCCGCCATGGCCCCCGCCTCCGCCTCCAGCACGTGCCGGGAACGGAGCCGGGGCAGGCCCAGACGGCCCGGTCTCATCGTGCGTACGGCGGTGACCGTCAGGTTGCGGTCGAGGTAGGCGACGTCGATGGGGATGCGCATGCGGAAGGTGTGCACGCTGCCGGCCGGGGTGAGCAGCATGGCGCCGTCTATCCCGTCGCGGCCCAGCAGTCCCTTGGTGCGGGCCCGGTAGGAGGCCGCGATCTCCAGTGGGACGGTGACGGCCGGGCCGCCGCCCCCGCTCCCGTGGACGACCAGCCTGCCCCGCCCGTCCTGCCAACGTGCCATCCCTGGGCCACCTCCCACTGCGACCGTACCTCGTGGCCAGGGAAAGCGCCTGCGGCGTAAAGGAGTTGTCCCGACGTTGCGCCGCCCGTTAGGAAGGCCCCATGACTGGACTCGGTGCCGTATTCCGTCCTCAGCTTCCCCCTGAGCGTCTCCGGGCCGTCGCCCGGCTCGCGGATGCCGTGGGGCTGGAGGAGCTGTGGCTGTGGGAGGACTGCTTCCTGGAGGGCGGAGTCTCCACCGCCGCCGCCGCGCTCGCCTGGACCGAGCGGGTAAGGGTCGGGATCGGGCTGCTGCCCGTCCCGCTGAGGAACGTGGCCGTCACCGCCATGGAGGCCGCCTCGCTCGAGCGCATGTTCCCCGGCCGGGCCACCCTGACCGTGGGGCACGGCGTCCAGGACTGGATGGGTCAGGTCGGCGCGCGCGCCGCCTCGCCCCTCACCCTCCTCGGCGAGCATCTCGACGCCCTGCGCGCCCTGCTGCGCGGTGAGCGGCTCAGCGTCGGCGGACGGTACGTCAAGCTGACGGACGTCGCCCTCGACTGGCCCCCCGCCCAGCCGGTGCCGGTCCTCGCCGGCGCCACCGGGCCCCGTACCCTCCACCTCTCCGGAGCCAGAGCCGACGGCACCCTGCTGACCGCCGCCACCTCCCCGGACGGGGTACGGCGGGCCCGCCGGATCGTCGACGAGGCGCGGGCGGAGGCGGGGCGCGGCGGCGCGCACAGGATCGTCGTCTACCTCCTCGCCGCCACCGGGCCCGACGCCGCCTCCAGGCTCCGGGCGGAACTCGCCGCCGAGGGGCTGGCAGCGGCCCACGGCGTCGGGGTCGCCGGAGACGCCGGCACCGTGGCCGAGGCGGTGCGGCGGCTGGCCGGGGCCGGCGCCGACACCGTCGTCCTGCAGCCGACGGGGGACGAGCCCGATCCCGAGGGCTTCGTGCGGTTCGTCGCCGAGGAGGTCCGGCCCCTGGTGCCGCAGGCGCCGCACCGGACGCCCCTCACCTGGTGATCAGCGGGTGTCCGGGCGGTGGTCGCCCGTCGCCCCGTCGATCAGTTCGCGCAGGATGTCCATGTGGCCGGCGTGCCGGGCCGTCTCCTCGATCATGTGGACGAGCGTCCAGCGCAGGGAGACGGAGTGGTCCCGCCAGGAAGGGCGGCCCACCGTGTCCAGGGGCAGTCCGCCGATCGTCCGGTCGGCGGCGGCGCGGGCGCGGGCGTAGAAGGCGAGGATCCGGTCGGTCGTCTCGCCGGGGGCGATCCGCATGTCGTCGTACGGGTCGAACCACCGGGGTTCCGCCTCGCCGCCGAACGTCTCCACGAACCAGCCGTACTCGACCGAGGCCAGATGCTTGACCAGGCCGAGCAGAGTGGTCCCGGTGGGCGTCATGGGCCGGCGCAGTTGCTCGTCGTCGAGGCCTTCGAGCTTCCAGAGCACGACGTCCCGGTGGCGGTCCAGGCTCGTGAGCAGGATGTCCTTCTCCTCGGCGGTGCGGCCGGCGTCGGCGTCGGAGGTCGTCATGGCCGGGAAAACTAGCAGGACGCACCGACAGCGGCCTGGGACGATCGGGACCGTGGCAGAGAACCGTTCTTTCGAAGACCTCGTGGCCGAGGGCGCCGCCGTGCCCACCGAGGGGTGGGACTTCTCCTGGTTCGAGGGGCGGGCCAGTGAGGCACGGCCCTCGTGGGGGTACGCCCGGTCGGCGGGGGAGCGGCTGGCCGGCGCCGGGGCCGTGCTGGACGTCCAGACCGGCGGCGGGGAGGTGCTGGACCACGCGCTGAGCGGGGCGGAGCCCCGCCGGCCGGTGTCGGTCGCCGCCACGGAGGGCTGGCCGCCCAACGTGGCCAAGGCCGCCGCCCTGCTGCGGCCCCGGGGCGTGGTGGTCGTGGCGGCCCCGGACGACGCGCCGCTGCCCTTCGCCGACGAGGCCTTCGACCTGGTGCTCAGCCGGCATCCGGTGCGGCCGTACTGGGCGGAGATCGCCCGGGTGCTGCGGCCCGGCGGCACCTACTTCGCCCAGCACGTGGGGCCCGCCAGTGTCTTCGAACTGGTCGAGCACTTCCTCGGCCCCCAGCCGGAGAGCGTGCGCGGAGCCCGTGACCCCGAGCGGGAGCGGGCCGGTGCCGAGGCTGCGGGACTCGAGGTGGCGGGGCTGCGGGCGGAGCGGCTGCGGATGGAGTTCCACGACATCGCGGCGGTCGTCCACTTCCTGCGCAAGGTCATCTGGATGGTCCCCGGCTTCACGGCGGAGGCGTACGAGCCCCAACTGCGCGCCTTGCACGAGCGGATCGTGCGGGAGGGTCCGTTCGTCGCCCACAGCACCCGGCACCTCTTCGACGTCCGCAAGCCGGGACACTGACCCCGGGCGGAGCGGAGAACTACCCCGGGGCAGACCGGGAGCCCGCCCCCCGGCCGGAGTGGGAGACTGGCCAAACGGGCGTATCCGGAGGAAACGGGCGCCGTTCACCTGACGTCTCCCCGGGGTTTCCACATCGTTATCGTCGGCGGTTCACATCCGCCTCACTGGTCACGTAGGTTCAGGCCAAGGTAATTCGCGCCAGCAAAGCTGCGTGGGCGGGCACCGCGCAGCGGAGGGGGCTGCGCGGTGCCGTGGGCCAGGGTGGCCCGCACCGGCCGCGTAGTGGAACCGTCAAGTCCGCCGTTCGCTGACCGAGTAGTCCATCAGAGGGATCCCTGATGCCGGGCCGCCGTGCCCCAAGGTGGCGTAAAACCCTCGTTTTCGTTCGCATCCGACCGGGTTTGCCTGGGAATCCGCTGTGAATCTGCTGCGGAAAGGCCCTGAATCCAGGGTTCCGTCTCCATCGGGGCGTTGCCGGACGACTGCGGAGCGTAGTTGCGGCACGCCGATGCGCCCGTCATCCCTCACAAAGGGTTATGGTGGAAACCCCCCCTCGGGCCGGTCCGTCTCCCCCCCACGGACCGGCCCGTTTTTTCGTCCCGATCCGGAAACCGCTCACCATGGGCCGGCGCCCCGGCCGAAGGGACGCGAGCCCGGCTTCCGGTGCCGCCCCGGCCGGCCACGCGGCCGCACCCGCCCGGATCCCAAACCCCGGGCCGGAACAAGGGCCCGGCAGCGGTAGGCTCGACGGCTCCGGCACCCATACCCCGCGCCAACCCCCGGAGGGCCACGTGAACCTGCGCGACAAGCTGCGCGGCCTGCTCGTCAGGCTCTACGCGCGCCGGGTGGAAGGCCACCTGGACCACGCTCAGGTGCCCAAGCACATCGGCGTCATCATGGACGGCAACCGCCGCTGGGCGAAGGCGGCCGGCTCCACGACCGTCCACGGTCACCGGGCCGGTGCCGAGAAGATCGAGGAATTCCTCGGCTGGTGCAGCGAGACCGACGTCCAGGTCGTCACCCTGTGGCTGCTGTCCACGGACAACTTCGACCGCCCGCAGGACGAACTCGTCCCCCTGCTCGGCATCATCGAGGACGTCGTGCGCACGCTGGCCGCCGACGGCCGCTGGCGCGTGCACCACGTGGGCACCCCCGACCTGCTGCCCTCCCAGATGCGGCTGGCGCTGAAGGAGGCCGAGGAGACCACCGCCCACATCGACGGGATACTCGTCAACGTGGCCATCGGCTACGGCGGCCGCCAGGAGATCGCCGACGCCGTGCGCTCCATGCTGCACGACGCCCAGGACAAGGGAGTGTCCCTGGAGGACCTCGCCGAGTCCGTCGACGTCGAGATGATCGGCCGTCACCTCTACACCGGGGCCCAGCCCGACCCGGACCTGGTGATCCGCACCAGTGGCGAGCAGCGGCTGTCCGGATTCATGCTCTGGCAGACCGCGCACTCGGAGTACTACTTCTGCGAGGTCTTCTGGCCGGCCTTCCGCAAGGTCGACTTCCTGCGCGCCCTGCGCGACTACGCCGCACGTCACCGCCGTTACGGCGGCTGACCGCACACCACACCGCCCCGTCACCTCCCCGGTGCCGGGGCGGTCACGTATACCCGCATTCGGGTGGAAGTAACAAGGAGTTCACCGGCGCGCTGTTGGCTGCTTCTGCATGGCGGCGCATGTTCGAGGGCATAAGCCAAGCAGGTCGACACCCGAACCACGGGTGTCGGATCTCAGCGGGCGGCACGGGGCCGTCCGCCCGGGAGGCCCTTTGCACCAGCCCGACCGTGCGGTCACCGTACGGAAGCAGCCGCGGAGGGCCGGTGTCCGGCCCGCCCTGCGCGGGCGCCGGGGACCGGCCGCAATGCTCCCCCCTCCCGGCCCGGCTTCCACTTCGTCGCTCCCCGACCTCATCCGAGGGGGTACGTCCTTCCGTGGTGACCAGCGCAAAGCGCCACAAGCCAGACCGGCGCACCTATGTTCTCGACACCAGCGTCCTGCTGGCCGACCCGAACGCCCTGACCCGCTTCGACGAGCACGAGGTCGTGCTCCCCATCGTCGTGGTCACGGAGCTGGAGGCCAAGCGGCACCATCCCGAACTCGGCTACTTCGCCCGCCAGGCCCTGCGCCTGCTGGACGACTACCGGGTGAAGAACGGTCGCCTCGACGCCCCCATCCCTATCGGTGAACTCGGGGGAACGGTCCGTGTCGAGCTCAACCACTCGGACCCCAGCGTGCTGCCCACCGGCTACCGCCTGGGGGACAACGACTCCCGCATCCTCGCGGTGGCCCGCAACCTGCAGGCCGAGGGGTTCGACGTCACCGTCGTGTCGAAGGACCTGCCCCTGCGGATCAAGGCCTCGTCCGTGGGCCTCCTGGCCGAGGAGTACCGGGCCGAACTCGCCATCACGGAGAACTCCGGCTGGACCGGAATGTCCGAACTGACACTTCCCGGCGAGCAGGTGGACATCCTCTTCGAGGAGGGCCACGTGTACGTCCCGGAGGCCACCGGCCTCCCCGTGCACACCGGACTGACCATCCAGTCCGAGCGCGGCAAGGCCCTCGGCCGCGTCACCGCCGAGGGCAACGTCCGCCTGGTGCGCGGCGACCGGGAGGCGTTCGGCATCAAGGGCCGCAGCGCCGAGCAGCGCATCGCGCTCGACCTGCTGCTCGACCCCGACGTCGGCATCGTCTCCATGGGCGGCCGGGCCGGCACCGGCAAGTCGGCGCTGGCGCTGTGCGCGGGCCTGGAGGCCGTCCTTGAACGCCGCCAGCACCAGAAGGTGATGGTCTTCCGGCCGCTGTACGCGGTCGGCGGGCAGGAACTGGGCTATCTGCCGGGCAACGAGGCGGAGAAGATGAGCCCGTGGGCGCAGGCCGTCTTCGACACGCTCTCGGCGGTCACCAGCCGCGAGGTGATCGAGGAGGTCACCGCCCGGGGCATGCTGGAGGTCCTGCCCCTGACCCACATCCGGGGCCGTTCGCTGCACGACGCGTTCGTGATCGTGGACGAGGCGCAGTCCCTCGAACGGAACGTCCTGCTGACCGTTCTGTCCCGGATCGGCGCCAATTCGCGGGTGGTTCTGACCCATGACGTGGCGCAGCGGGACAACCTGCGGGTCGGTCGTTACGACGGCGTCGTCGCGGTGGTCGAGAAGCTGAAGGGGCATCCGCTCTTCGCGCACGTCACGCTGACCCGGTCCGAGAGGTCCCAGATCGCCGCGCTCGTGACCGAAATGCTGGAAGAGGGGCATATCTAGGCAGAACCGCACACCCGGTTGGCGCCGTCCGGCAAAAGGCAAGTGAGCCTAGCCGGGCGGCGCCTCGCGTGTGGCGGTTTCCTGGAATCGCCAGGGCCAAACGGGATGTGAGCTTTCACACGCAACACAGAATTGCCACCCGGTATCCGGTTACGGCAGAGTCTCAGTCCTGTCAGGCCCCGCATACGGCACACCTGTACCCCCAGCGGTACGGCACCACAGAAGTACCACCAACTCCATAGAGTCGCCGTATGCCGCCCGAGCACCACGCGGCGCTCCCTTCGGGGGAGTTGCCCACCGGGCCCGCGCCTCCCGTGACCCCGCAGTTGGGAGGCCAGTGCCAGGGGCACGATTGCGTCCGCCAGGGTCACCGAAGCGGGCGATGCTGGAAGGAAACCGTGTGAGCCGGATTTCGGTCCGGGGATTCGCAGTGGCCTCCGCCACCGCGGTCACCGCTGTCGGAAGCGTCGTCGGCGTTGCCTCGGGCAGCACCGCGCAGAACAACGACGCCGAAGCGACGGCAGCCGACACCACGCTCCTCGCGGACATACCCGCGGGTGAACAGGCGCAGGTGCAGACCGCGTCCCTGACGCAGCAGGCCGACGCACAGGCCATCGCCGCTGACGCAAGCGCCAAGAAGGACGCCGAGGCAGCGGCCCGCAAGGCTGCCGCCGAAACCGCGATCGCGAAGAAGGTCGCGGCCGAGAAGGCGGCCGAGGCTGCCGCCAAGGAGCGCGCCAAGGCGAAGGCCGAGGCGGCCACCCGCTCCACGCGGGACACCTCCAGCTTCCCGGTGCAGAGCAGCTACTCCGTGTCGCAGATCCAGGCGATGGCGCGTCAGATGGTCGGCGGCGGCCAGTTCCAGTGCTTCAGCAACATCGTGGACCACGAGTCCAGCTGGAACTACCGGGCCGTCAACGCGTCCTCCGGCGCCTACGGTCTCTTCCAGGCCCTGCCCGGATCCAAGATGGCATCCGTCGGCGCGGACTGGCAGACCAACCCGGCCACCCAGATCAAGTGGGGTCTCAACTACATGAACAGCCGGTACGGCAGCCCTTGCCAGGCCTGGTCGTTCTGGCAGGCCAACCACTGGTACTAGGCCACGCGCCGAGCACCGGTACCGAGCCGCGCGGCTCCGCTCAACCCACGGCAGCCCCTCCCCGTCCTAGGGGGAGGGGCTTTCGCCCTGTACGGTCGTAGCCGAACGGCTCCCGGGGGGAGTGGTGGCGAGCGCCCGGGGACGCGGGGGAAGAGGACGGATGATGTCGCGAGTGCCAGGGTGGCTCGGCCGGATCGGAGCCGGCCTCACCGAGATGAGCGAGCGCCTGGACGAGCGCCGCGCCGAGGTGGAGAAGGAGCACGGCGAGTCCGAACCGGCCGGCGCGCCCCCCGTCGTGGACGCCACGCCCGCCGCCCCGCCGCCCGCGGCGCCCGCCACCCCGGCGGGTCCCCGCCCCGACCCCGCCGCGGCCGTGCCCTGGGGCGTCCGGGTCGCGGCCGAGGCCGGCTGGCGCATGCTGGTCCTCGCCGGCACCGTGTGGGTGCTGATGCGGGTCATCAGCGCCGTGCAGCTGGTCGTCCTCACCTTCGTCATCGCCCTGCTGGTCACCGCGCTGCTGCAGCCGACGGTCGCCCGGCTCACCCGCCGCGGGGTGCCGCGGGGGCTGGCCACGGCGCTCACGGCCATCCTCGGGTTCGTCGTCATCGGCCTGATGGGCTGGTTCGTGACCTGGCAGGTCATGGAGAACATCGACACGCTCTCCAGCCAGATCCAGAACGGCATCGACGATCTGCGCAACTGGCTGCTGAAGAGTCCCTTCCACGTCACCGACAAGCAGATCAACCAGATCGCCAAGAACCTGCGCGAGGCGATCGGCGCCAACACCGACCAGATAACGTCCGCCGGTCTGGAGGGCGTTCAGGTCATCGTCGAGGCCCTCACCGGGATCCTGCTGGTGTTCTTCTCGACGCTGTTCCTGCTCTACGACGGCGAGCGCATCTGGCAGTGGTTCCTGAAGCTGGTGCCCTCCGCGGCCCGCCCGGGCGTGGCCGGCGCCGGCCCGCGCGCCTGGCGGACCCTGACCGCCTACGTCCGCGGCACGGTCCTGGTCGCCCTCATCGACGCGATCTTCATCGGCATCGGCATCTACTTCCTGGACGTGCCGATGGCCGTCCCGCTGGCCGTCTTCATCTTCCTGTTCTCCTTCATCCCGCTGGTCGGCGCGGTCGCCTCCGGTGCGCTGGCGGTGATCGTGGCACTCGTCACCCAGGGTGTCTTCACGGCGGTGATGACCCTCGTGGTCGTCCTCGCGGTCCAGCAGATCGAGGGACACGTCCTGCAGCCGTTCATCCTCGGCCGCGCCGTGCGCGTCCATCCGCTGGCGGTCGTCCTGACGGTGGCGGCGGGCGGCGTGGTCGCCGGCATCGGCGGCGCGGTCGTGGCCGTACCGCTGGTGGCGGTGACGAACACGGTGGTGGTGTACCTGCGGCAGTACTCGCAGGAGGTCCAGCAGAAGGCGGCTCCGCCGGAAGAGGAGGGCGAGGCCGTCCGGTCCGGCGAGGAGTACGTGGGCGCGGCCGTCGGTGACGGCCCCCGGAACGCCGAGAACCCCGTCCACCAGGAGTGAACGGGGCCCGCGGGGAAGGGGCGGCCTACTCGGCCAGCACGGCCTCGGCGTCGAGGGTGACGCCCACGGCCTGGACCACGGAGGCGATCTTGAACGCCTCCTGGACCACGTCGCGCTCCACGCCGGCCTTGCGCAGCACCTGCTCGTGCGAGTCCAGGCACATGCCGCAGCCGTTGATCGCGGAGACCGCGAAGGACCACAGCTCGAAGTCGACCTTCTCCACGCCCGGGTTGCCGATGACGTTCATCCGCAGACCGGCGCGCAGGGTGCCGTACTCGTGGTCGGACAGCAGGTGCCGGGTGCGGTAGAAGACGTTGTTCATCGCCATCACCGCGGCGGCGGCCTTGGCGGCCGTGTACGCCTCCGGCGACAGGTTGGCCTTCGCCTCCGGCTCCAGCTCACGCAGCACGATCGGGGAACGGGAGGCGATGGCGGTCGCCAGCACCGTGCCCCACAGCTGCTGCGCCGGCAGCTCCGAGTTGCCGATGACCGAGCCCAGGTTGAGCTTCAGGTCCTTGGCGTAGTCGGGGATGCGGGACTTCAGGGAGTCGAGCGACACGGGTCACTCACCAGCCAGCAGCGCGACCGGGTCGAGCGTCTCGTCGCCCTTGCTCCAGTTGCACGGGCACAGCTCGTCCGTCTGCAGGGCGTCCAGGACCCGCAGGACCTCCTTGGGGTTACGGCCGACGGAGCCGGCGGTCACCATGGAGAACTGGATCTCGTTGTTCTGGTCGACGATGAAGACGGCGCGCTTGGCGAAGCCGTCCTCGCCCTCGATGCCGAGGTCGCGCATCAGCTCGTGCTTCGAGTCCGCCATCATCGGGAACGGCAGGTCGCGCAGGTCGTCGTGGTCCTTGCGCCAGGCGTGGTGGACGAACTCGGAGTCACCGGAGAAGCCGAGGACCTGCGCGTCGCGGTCGGCGAACTCGTCGTTCAGCTTGCCGAACGCGGCGATCTCGGTCGGGCACACGAAGGTGAAGTCCTTGGGCCACGCAAAAATGATCTTCCACTTGCCCTCGTAGGTCTTGTGGTTGATCGTCTCGAACTCCGCGCCCTTCTCCAGCGAGACGCAGGCGGTCAGTTCGAACTCGGGGAACTTGTCACCGACAGTGAGCACGCGCTCTCCTTGCAGCGAGGAAAGACCCCTTTTGAGGGTCTTTCCCATGGGTTGGACTTTGTTGATGTTGGCACAGGGCGCATTGATTAGGGAAATAGCTACACTCGGTCGGGTTGATCGGAGGTGGTTATCAGTGTCCATCGGTAACGGCAGGCGCAGGCAGCCGAGCCTGTCGCAGCTGCGTGCCTTCGCCGCCGTCGCGGAGCACCTGCACTTCCGGGACGCGGCGGCAGCCATCGGGATGAGCCAGCCCGCGCTGTCCGGAGCGGTCTCGGCGCTGGAGGAGACGCTCGGAGTGACCCTCCTGGAGCGTACGACGCGCAAGGTACTGCTCTCGCCGGCGGGGGAGCGGCTCGCCGTCCGGGCCAAGGCGGTGCTGGACGCGGTCGGGGCGCTGCTGGAGGAGGCGGAGGCGGTGCGGGCGCCGTTCACCGGGGTGCTGAGGCTCGGGGTGATCCCGACGGTCGCGCCGTACCTGCTGCCCACCGTGCTGCGGCTGGTGCACGAGCGGTATCCGCACCTGGATCTGCAGGTGCACGAGGAGCAGACCGCGAATCTGGTCGACGGCCTGAACTCCGGCCGGCTCGACCTGCTGTTGCTGGCCGTGCCGCTCGGTGTGCCCGGGGTCGTCGAACTGCCGCTCTTCGACGAGGACTTCGTGCTCGTCACCCCGCTGGAGAGCGGGCTGGGCGGCCGTGAGGGGATTCCGCGCGAGGCCCTGAAGGAGCTGAACCTGCTGCTCCTGGACGAGGGGCACTGCCTGCGCGACCAGGCCCTGGACATCTGCCGGGAGGCCGGCCGGGAGGACGCGCCGGTGACCACGACGGCCGCGGGTCTGTCCACGCTCGTCCAGCTCGTCGCCGGCGGTCTGGGCTGCACGCTGCTGCCGCGGACCGCGCTGAAGCTGGAGACGGCCCGCAGCAGCCAACTCCTCACGGGATACTTCGCCGACCCCGCGCCGACCCGCCGCGTGGCACTGGCCATGCGGGCGGGGGCGGCGCGGGGTGCGGAGTACGAGGAGCTGGCGGCCGCCCTGCGGGAGGCGCTGCGGGCGCTTCCGGTGCGGGTGCTGGAGCCGGCGTGACCGGGGCGGCGGGGCACATTGTGGGCTCGCCGTCGCCTGTGGGGGCCGTCCCGGCGTCACCCGTGTGCGCAGTCGGGGCGTTGCGGGGTGGCCGTCGGTCGGGCCTGGCGGCGGTGGTGGGCTTGCCGGCGCTGCCGGGTGCCGCTGCGCCCACCCGTGCCGCCCCAGCGGCACGACTGCCCGCAGCTGCGGCGTCGGAGGCGGCGCGGCTGGGGGGGGCGGGGGCTGGGCTGCCTACGGCTGCGGTGCCCCGGGGGCGCTGCCGGCAGGGCACCCGTGCCGCCCCCAGCGGCACGACTGCGCAGCTGCGGCGTCGGGGGCGGCGCGGCTGTCCGCGGCTGCCGCACAGCAACGCCACGGCAGTCGTGCCGGGGCTACTCCGTGCGCAGGCCCTCCGGGCGCATCAGGCGGAACAGGGGCGGCAGGCTGAGCAGGGTGACGGTGATGACGACCGCCGCGCCGGCGCCGGTCATCGACACCACGCTCGCCCAGTCGACGGCCACCGGGGTCGCCGCCATCTTCAGCAGCACCGTACCGAGGGCGAGGCCCACGGCCGAGGCCAGCAGCAGGCCGAGGGCGATGGGGACCGCCGTCTGCCACAGCACCGACAGGCCCAGGGTGCGGCGCCGGGTGCCGAAGGCGACCAGTGACGACAGCAGCTTGCGCCGCTCGCGCAACTGCTCCAGCTGCGAGACCAGCAGGCTCGCGCCGATCAGCGACAGCACACAGATCGCGCCGATGAGCAGGCCGGTGCGCAGGGAGGCGTACTTCCCCGACTGTTCGGTCGACGTCCAGTGCCAGGCGTTGGCGAGGGGGTCGACCCGCGCGGCCGTCGTGCGGACGTACTCCTCCGCGTCCGGCACGGCCGGATCGAGGCGGACGTAGACCTGCTGGTACAACGTCGGCGCGGCCCGGGCGGGCAGGACGGACGGGGTGACCAGCAGACCGTTGACGTTGGTCTGCAGCGCGTCCTTGCGGGCGGTCACGTGCCGCAGGCCGGCCGGTATCGTCCAGGGGATCTCGCGGCCCCGATCGCCTTCCGTGTAGGTCGGCTCGATGAAGCCGTGGCGTCCCGGCGTGAAGGCCTTGACGGCGGCTTCGTCGTGGGCGTCGGGCACCACGAAGACGTCACCGTCCCGGCAGGACGGCAGGTGGGCCAGCTCGCGCAGCGCGGCGCAGTCGCCGACGGTGATGCCGGCCGTGTGGTCGGGGTCGCGGCGCTTGTCGCCGAGCCCGCCGCTGGAGATCGCCACCGACGCCCTGACGCCCTTGGTGTGCTGGAACTCCCGTGCCGCCACGTCGAGTCGGGCCCCGTCGGACAGGTCGACCTCCATCTGCACCCGGTTGGGGTCCCGGCCGGTCTCCTTGGTGTACTGGCTCTCCACGCCTGCGAAGAGCATCTGCAGCGCGATCGCCCCGGCCACCGCCACCGCGATGCCGTTGACCATGCGGGCCGCCGAGCCGCTGGTCAGCTGAAGCCGCCGGATGGCGAGTTGCCAGGACACGGCGCCGGAACCGAGCCGGGCGACGACGGCCTCGACGACCCACGGCAGCAGCGCGGTCACCCCGACCAGCAGCAGCATCACGCCGCCGATCACCAGGTACTGGTTGAAGTCGCCGTTGGAACGGCCCTGGCCGATCATCGGGTAGAGCATGCCGAGGCCCGCCAGCGGCAGCAGCAGCCGCCACCACAGGCGCCGGCGTGCCTGCTTGGCCGTGCGCACCACACCGAGCGGCTCGACGACCACTCCGCGCATCGCCAGCAGCGTCACCAGCACGGCGGCGGCCGGCACCGCCACCGCGACCAGCGCGACCAGCGCGGGGGAGGGGTCCAGATAGCTGGGGAAGAAGCTCTCGCCCAACACCTCGACCGAGCCCGCCGCCTGACGTCCCAGCAGGAAGAACCCGGTGCCGACGACGAGCCCCAGCAGTGCCCCAGCCAACGCCTCACCGGCCGCGATCCGGCGGGTCATCCGGCTGTCGGAGCCCACCAGCCGCAGCGCGGCCAGCCGGCGGTCGCGCCGCTCGCCGCCGAACCGCACGGCCGCGGCGATGAACACGGCGACCGGCATCAGCAGCACGACGAACACGACCAGCATCATCAGGATGAGCACCGGGTCGGCCCGCTCGGTCGTCGGGTGCGCTTCGCCGAACGCGCTCAGCCGCGCCACCCGTGTACTGCCCGGCTCGGTGACCAGGTCGTCGGCGCCCGCGTAGTAGGCCAGCTCCTGCGACCCGATCAGTCCCGGCTCGCCGATCGTGCCGGTGATCCGGTACGGGAGCCGCTGGCGCAGCAGCTTCGCCCCGTCCGAGGAGAGCAGCTCCTTCAGTGCGGGCGAGACGACCATGTCGCCCTTCGCCGGGAAGCGGTCCAGGCCGGGGGGCAGCGGCGCCCGCCTGCCCTCGGGCTGCAGGCGCCGGCCCCGGATGTCCCTGGAGTGCCACTTGGTGTCGCTCTCCCCGACCAGCACGGTGTTGTCGGCCCTGGGCGGCACCTTCGTGCTGTAGGTGAAGTCCTGGCGGGCCTCCTCGCGCTGGTGCCGTACCGTCAGCACGTTCGGCAGCGCGGTCGTCAGCAGCAGCAGCGCCACCCCGAGCCCCACGCCGACCGCCGTCAGCACCATCCGGACCCAGCCCTCGCGCCCGCCGGTGAAGGCGAACCGGACCCCCATGCCCAGGTCCCTGCACCACTGCCGCACGTTCATATGGCCCGCTCCATGTCGCGGGACCTGCCGTCGCGTACGACGATCTCCCGGTCGGAGTAGGCGGCCACCCGGGCCTCGTGCGTGACCAGCACGACGGCCGCGTTGGTGGAACGGGCCGCGTCGGTCAGCAGCTCCATCACGCGCTCGCCGTTGAGGGAGTCCAGCGCGCCGGTCGGCTCGTCGGCGAACACCACCCGCGGCCCGGTGACCAGCGCCCGCGCCACCGCGACGCGCTGCCCCTGGCCGCCGGAGACCTCGCCGGGCCGTTTGTCCTTGAGGACGTCGACCTCCAGGCGCTCCATCCAGGTGAGCGCGGTCCGCTCGGCCTGCCGGCGGGAGGTGCCGTTCAGCCTGAGCGGCAGGGCGACGTTCTCCACGCAGGTCAGTTCGGGGACGAGCTGACCGAACTGGAAGACGAATCCGAAGTCGCTGCGGCGCAGCGCGCTGCGCTGGGTGTCGTTCATGGTGGCCAGCTCGCGGCCGTCGTAGGTGATCGAGCCGGAGTCGGGCGGCACGATGCCTGCGAGGCAGTGCAGCAGCGTCGACTTGCCGGAACCGGAGGGGCCCATCACGGCGACGACCTCGCCGGCGTGGATGGAGAACTCGGCGCCGTCGAGGGCGACCGTCGGGCCGTAGGCCTTGCGCAGGTTCTCGGCGGTGAGCAGGGAGCCGGGGGGAGGAGTCATCGGGCCACCGCCTCGCGGAGCTTGTCGAGGCGCGCCGCGGTCAGCTCCAGCCAGCGCAGGTCGGCCTCCAGGTGGAACAGGGCGTGGTCGCAGATCAGCTGGTCCGCGAGGTCGCCCTTGCGCTTGCGGTCGGTCAGGATCCGCATGCTGCGCAGGTGCTCGGCGCGCTGGGTGTCGAGGACGTCGGCCGCGTCGCGGTGGGTGAGGAGCGCGAGGACGACCTTCGTGTAGAGGGTCGACTGGAGGTACTCCTCCGGCTTCTCCGGCGTCGCGAGCCACCGCTCGACGTCGGTGACGCCGGCGTCGGTGATGGCGTACCGCTTGCGCTCGGGCCCGCCGCCCGTCTCGATTCCGTCGACCTCGACCAGGCCGTTCTTCAGCAGACGGGACATCGTCGAGTAGACCTGGCCGTAGTGCAGCGGCCGGTCGTGACCGAACTTCTCGTCGAAGGCCCGCTTCAGGTCGTAACCGTGACGCGGGCCGGACTCCAGGAGTCCCAGGAGGGTGTGACCGATGGACATGCCCCGCACTCTACACACGGTGTATACGCAAGGTGTATACGCCGAGTGTGCGGTGTGTGGCGGGCGGTAGGGCCGTGCAGGTGGGGGGCGATTGTCACGGTTCCGATACAGGCGGCCTGCCCCGGCGGGGCAGCGGGCCGGTCTCCTTCGGCAGCCGTCCCGCCTCCGCCAGCGCCTTGCGCAGCAGGAACTCGATCTGGGCGTTCGCCGACCGCAGCTCGTCCCCGGCCCAGCGGGCGAGGGCCTCGTACACCGACGGGTCCAGCCGCAGCAGCACCTGCTTGCGCTGCTGCGGCCGCCGCTTCGGGGTCTCCGGGGAGTCCGTCACTGGTAGAGGGTCCCGGTGTTCAGGACCGGCTGCGGGGCCCGGTCGCCGCACAGCACCACCATCAGGTTCGACACCATCGCCGCCTTGCGCTCCTCGTCCAGTTCCACGATGTCCTGCTCGGCGATCCGGGCGAGCGCCGCCTCGACCATTCCCACGGCGCCGTCGACGATCTGCCGCCGCGCCGCCACGACCGCGCCCGCCTGCTGCCGCTGGAGCATCGCCGAGGCGATCTCGGGAGCGTACGCGAGGTGCGTGAAGCGTGACTCGATGATGTGCACACCGGCCGCCTGCACCCGCGCCTGCAGCTCGACGGCCAGCTTCTCGGTGATCTCCTCGGCGTTGCCGCGCAGCGACAGGCCGTCCTCGTCGTGGGCGTCGTAGGGGTACTCGATCGCGATGTGCCGTACGGCGGTCTCGGTCTGGGTGGCCACGAACTCCACGAAGTCGTCCACCTCGAAGGTGGCCTGGGCGGTGTCCTGGACCTTCCAGACCACGACCGCGGCCAGCTCGATCGGGTTGCCGTAGGCGTCGTTGACCTTCAGCACGGCGGTCTCGTGGTTGCGCACCCGCGTGGAGATCCGGGTCCGCGAGGTGAACGGGTTCACCCAGCGCAGCCCGTCCTGCCGGATCGTGCCCCGGTACCGGCCGAAGAGCTGCACGACCCGCGCCTCGCCGGGCGCGACCGTGTTCAGGCCGCGCATGGCGATGACGGCCGCGACGAGGACGAGGGCGCCGGCCAGGGCGAGCCCGGCCTGGGCGCCGGAGGAGGAGGCCGCCGAGGAGGCGGCGAACAGCGCGCCGGCGACGCCGAGACCCAGCAGCCCCAGCAGCAGGGCGAGTCCGCCGCCGATGCTGTGCGCGGTGAACTCCCGTACCCGCGGCGCCGGTATCTCGGGCACGTCGGCGGTGGCGGCCGCTGGGCGGGCGGGCTCGTGTGCGGACATGGGTGTCCCCCGTTCTCGGTGTGCTCCGGCCGGAGCGCCTAGCTTGCTTCTAGCTAAGTGATATCACATTACCGCGCGAGGCAACCTTGCGGCCTTCCAGACCGTCGGTTCCCTTGGGGCGGGTGCTGATTGTCACGTCCGCAAAAGAGCGGATCGGTCGCCCTTTGTCATATAGGGGGGTGTTAGCTTTCGGAGCTGACCCCGAGACGGAAGCGAGCGTAGGGACCCATGGGACGAGCGGAAGAGAGACGAGCGCGGCAGCGCGGTGGCCGCCGCGCGGCACCCAGGCGCCGCCGCTCCGCACCCACGGCCGGAAGCGCGCCCGCGGCGGCCGGCACCGGGACCGCGGCGGCCGGCACCGCGACCGCCAAGGCAGGCTCCGGGGCCGCGGCGGCAGGCGCCAAGCCCCCCAAGGGCCGAATACGCCGGCTGTTCACCTGGAAGAAGATCCTCGGCACGTTCTTCGGGACGTGCCTGCTGATCATCGCGGCCTTCATCGGCCTCTACCTGTACGTGGACATCCCCGAGGGCAATGTCGCCGCCCTGCGGCAGAGCAACGTCTACAAGTTCAGCGACGGCTCCGTCCTGGCCCGCAGCGGCAAGGTCAACCGTGAGATCGTCGACCTGTCCAAGGTGCCCCGCAAGGTCCAGCTGACCTTCGTGGCCGCGGAGAACAAGAGCTTCTACCACGACGTCGGCGTCGACTTCAAAGGCACCGCCCGCGGCCTGATCAACACTTTGTCGGGCAAGGGCAAGCAGGGTGGTTCCACGATCACCCAGCAGTACGTCAAGAACTACTACCTGAACCAGGACCAGACCGTCACGCGCAAGCTGAGGGAACTGGTCATCGCGCTCAAGGTGGACCGCGAGAAGTCCAAGGACGAGATCCTCGCCGGCTACATCAACACGAGCTACTACGGCCGCAACGCCTACGGCATCCAGGCCGCCGCCCAGGCCTACTACCACGTCGACGCCGAGCGGCTGAAAGTGGAGCAGGGCGCCTACCTCGCCGCGCTGCTCCAGGCGCCCAGCCAGTACGACTGGGCGGTCGCCACCCCGACCGGCAAACGGCTGGTCAAGCAGCGCTGGAACTACGTCCTGGACAACATGGTCGAGGAGGGCTGGCTGTCCAAGGCCAAGCGCGACGGCCTGACCTTCCCCGAGCCGAAGGAGCCCAAGGGCGCCCCGGGCCTCGGCGGCCAGAAGGGCTACCTGGTCGAACTCGCCAACCACCAGCTGGAACAGCAGCTGATGAGGCAGGAGGGGCTGACCCAGGCCCAGGCGGAGAACGCGGTCATCGAAAAGGGCTGGACCATCACCCTCAACATCGACCCCGACAAGCAGGCCGCACTCGAGAGCGCCGTCAAGTCCCAGCTGACCAGCAAGCTCGACAGGAAGAAGCGCAGGGTCGACGGTGACGTCCAGGCCGGCGCCGTCTCCGTCGACCCCAAGACGGGCAAGATCGTCGCGTTGTACGGCGGCAAGGACTACTACGCCCACTACTACAGCAACGCCACGCGCACGGACTACCAGCCCGCCTCGACGTTCAAGCCGGTCATCCTCGCCGCCGCGCTGGAGCAGAACGCCACCACGCAGGACGGCCAGCCGATCACCGCGAACACGATCTACGACGGCACCAGCCGCCGCCAGGTCCTCGACCACGGCGCCAAGGTCGGTTTCGCCCCGCCGAACGAGGACAATCGGGACTACGACAAGATCACCGTCCAGAAGGCGATGAACGCGTCCGTCAACTCCGTCTTCGCGCAGATGGGCGTGGACGTGGGCATGAGCAAGGTCATGGACACGGCGAAGACGCTCGGCATGGACACCAAGGGCATGCAGGCCGTCCCCGCCCAGACGCTGGGCTCGATGGGCGCCAGCCCGCTGGAGATGGCCGGCATCTACGCCACCCTGGACAACCACGGCGACAAGGTCACCCCGTCCATCCTGAAGTCGGCCGAGAACAAGACCCGCAGCGTGCCGATCCCGGACGCGGTCGGCGGCTCGGTCATCAGCCGGACGACCGCCGACACGGTGACCTCCGTGCTCACCGGTGTGGTCGACGACGGCACGGCCAGCGAATCGGTGGCGAAGAACCCGCTGCGAGGCGGCCGGCAGGTGGCGGGCAAGACCGGCACCTCCGACTGCAACCGCTCGGCCTGGTTCACCGGTTACACCCCCGACCTGGTCACCTCCGTCGGCCTGTTCGGCGAGGCGCACAAGTCCGGCGGCACCGGTTGCGAAGGCGTTCCCATCAAGAAGGGCGCCCACGTGTCGCTCACGGGCGCCATGGGCGGCGGCCGGGTCAACGGCGGCGGCCCCCCGGCGAAGATCTGGGCCGCCTACACCTTCGGCGTGAGCCACAAGACCAAGTTCGACCTGAACGCCACTCAGGGCGCGGCCGTCGAGCCGACCGGGACCCCGACCGTCAGCCACTCGCCGTCCGAGACGCCGTCGCAGACGCCGAGCAGCGAGCCGCCGACCCCGTCGCAGACACCGTCGAAGACCCCGTCGCAGACCCCGTCGAAGACGCCGAGCCAGACACCGTCCCAGACGCCGTCGCAGACACCGAGCAGCGAGCCGCCGACGGACCCCGCCACGGAGGACCCGCTCGATCCCGCACCCGGCATCGGCCGGCCGCCGCAGGAATGAACACGAAGGGCGCCCGGAGAACCCCGGGCGCCCTTCGGCGTCGTCGGCGCGGCGGCGGGGCTCAGCCCCGGTTCAGCTCGAACCAGACCACCTTGCCGGTGCTCAGCCGGGTCGCACCCCAACGCCGGGCCAGCTTGTTGACCAGGTACAGGCCGCGCCCGCCCTCGTCCGTGGCCCGGGCCTGCCGCAGCCGCGGCAGCTGCGGCACGTCGTCGCCGACCTCGCAGCGCAGCACGTCCGTACGCAGCAGCCGCAGCGTGACCGGCCGCGACGCGTACCGGACCGCGTTCGTCACGACCTCGCTGACCAGCAGCTCCACCGAGTCGGTCAGCTCCTCCAGGTCCCAGCGGGCGAGCGCGCGACGGGCCAGCCGACGGGCCTGGCCGGGAGCCGCGACCTCCGGCTCCAGCGTCCAGTACGCCACGTCGCTCGGCGCGATCCCGTCGAAGCGGGCCGCGAGCAGCGCGATGTCGTCGTCCCGGTCGCCCGGGCCGAGCATGTCCAGCACCTCGTCGCACAGCGCTTCCAGCGGCGGCGGATGGTCGGGCCCGGTCAGCTGGGCGGTCGCGGCGAGCTTCTCGCGCAGCTGCTCTATGCCGGTCCACACGTCCCGCAGCCGGGACTCCACCAGACCGTCGGTGTACAGCAGCAGGGTCGCCCCGGCGGGCGCGTCCAGCTCGACGGCCTCGAAGTCCACCCCGCCGACCCCGATCGGCGCGCCGGGCGGCACCCGCAGCACCTCGGCCCGCCCGCCCAGGTGCAGCAGCACGGGCGGCGGATGGCCGGCGTTGGCGATCGTGATCCGGTGCGTGACCGGGTCGTAGACGGCGTACAGGCAGGTCGCCATGCGGTCGGTGCCGAGCCGCTGCGCCTGCTCGTCCAGGTGGTGCAGCACCTCCTGCGGGGGCAGGTCGAGCCCGGCCAGCGTCTGCGCGGTGGTCCGCAGCTGGCCCATGATGGCCGCGGAGGTCATGGAGTGGCCCATCACGTCGCCCACGACCAGCGCGACCCGGCTGCCCGGCAGCGGGATCGCGTCGTACCAGTCGCCGCCGACCCGCGCGGTCTCCGCGGCCGGCAGGTACCGGGAGGCCAGACGCACCCCGGTCGGACGGGGCAGGGTCTCGGGCAGCATGGTGCGCTGCAGCTCGTCGGCGATGTAGGCCTCACGGCCGTACAGCACCGCCTTGTCGATGCCGAGCGCGCTGTGCGTGGCCAGCTGCGCGGCCACCAGCAGGTCGTCCGCCTCGAACTTCAGCCGCTCCGGGCGGCGCAGGAACAGGGCCGCGCCGATCACCCGGCGCCGGCCGCGCAGCGGCGCCAGGATCGCGTGCTGCCCGTCCGGGACGACCACCTCGCCGCCCTCTCCGAGCAGTTCGGGCAGCGCGGCCCGGGCGGCGGGCGCGTCGGCGAACACCGGCCGCACCCCGCGCAGCACCTCGTTGAGCGCACCGCCGGGCCGCACCTCGCACAGCTCGGTCGTCAGCGCGGACAGATCGGTCAGCGCGGCCGGCTCCGGCTCCGGTTCGAAGGCCGACGGCAGCGGCACCCCGTCGGTGTCCCGCTCCTCGGGTATCCGGTCGGTCCGGCGCAGCCGCAGCACCACCGGTCCGGTGGGCCGCTCGTCGCCGACCGGCAGCGGGTCGCGCAGATAGACCAGGATCGCGTCCGAGAAGGTCGGCACGGTGGCCCGGCACAGCCCCATCACGATCTCGTCCAGGTCGAGCCCGCGGGCGATCCGCCGGGTGGCCGCGCCGACGAACCGCAGCCGGTCCCCGTCACGCCGCATCGGCATGGGCCGCCCCGGGGGCAGCCCCCGTCCGGTACGGCGCTCCTGGCCGCCCGTCACCCGGTCCGGTTCCCCGCCGGGCTGCGGCGGAATCGTCTCCGGTGCGGGACGCGGGCGGTGCGCGCCGGGGTCGGCGGCGGCGGGCTGGGAGTGCTCGGGGCCGTTGACTGGGGGCTCCTTCCCCTTGCCGTCCTTTCCCTTGCCACGGGGCGTGGCGGTCCCCGGGCCGGACGGCGCGGCGTCGGCCCGGGTCTGCACCGGTAAGGCCGGGCTGCCGGGCGGCTTCGGGGTACGCAGGAGCGCCCCGCGGGCCTCCGCGGGGTCGGCGCCCGGCTGGGGGCGCTCGAAGGAGGTGGGCTGCTCCGTCACGCGTGTCGCATCCATCCGTCCGGGGCTGCGCGCCGGGCGCGCAGTCCGTCCCGCAAGAATTCCGATACCCGCAATACGTGCCCCAGGAACGGATTTCCGGCGTGCTCAGAGGTTGTTGCCGTGCCACCGGCCGGGCCCCGGCAGCCGGCGGTGGTGTTGCCCTGGTACCCCTCGCTCACGTGCTGCCGCCCCTCGGTGACGTTCGGTCAGGCCCGGCCCATGTTCCGGGAGTTGCGCTTGCGTATTTCCTGCGGAGGACGATCCTACGTTTCCTGCCGGGGGGCGCATCAAGGGTCTCATGAGGACACGTGCGCGGGCGTACGGCCCCAGTCCTCGGGCAGCGACGGAACCGTCCAGGACGGATCCGGGCGCCAGTGCGGCCAGCCGTCCGAGAACGGCTGCCCCCATCCCTCGATCACGGCCACCGCCTCCCGCCCCGCCGCACGCACCCGTTCGGCGGTCGCCCCGTCCATCAGCCCGTCCCGCTGGGCCTGCGCGAACTCGTCCTCGTCCCGCCACTGCCACGTGCGGTCGGGGTCGACGGTGATGTCCAGGAAGTGGTCCACCGAGTCCACCCCGCCCGCCCAGCGCGCCAGCGGCTGTTCCAGATTGACGTACCAGTTCTTGAACCGCCAGCCCGGTTCCCAGAACAGCCACACCGACCAGGGCCGGCCGGGCTGGGCGAGCTTCAGCACGCCGGTGCCGAACCACCGGTCCCGCTGGACGGTGCGCGCCTTGGTGTAGCGGGTCTCCAGCGGTTCCACGTGCACCGGCCTGCCGTCGGCGAGGACCGGCCGCACACACTCGGTGCCGGGCGCCATCCACACCGCGAGCAGCTCGGCGTCGTCGCGGACGACCGTGACGGGCCGGGCGATGTGGACCTGCTCACCCGCGTTCTCCCGGTAGCGCCAAAGGATCTGCGCCCCGGGCGTCCAGTACGTGGCAGGTCCCGCTTCCACTCGTGTCACCGCTCCGTCGTCCGCCATGCGCAGATTTTAGGTGTCACAGGCATACGACGCTGCGGCGCCCGTCACGGTTGTACGACGGTGGCCGGAAACCACCGCCCGCGGTCACGGACGCGTCATCCGCAGGACGTCCAGCGCCTCGTCGAGCTGCTCCAGGGTGAGGTCGCCGCGCTCCACGTACCCGCTCTCCAGCACCACCTGACGGATCGTCTTGCGTTCGGCGAGCGACTTCTTGGCGACCTTCGCGGCCTCCTCGTAGCCGATGTACTTGTTCAGCGGCGTCACCACGGACGGCGAGGACTCGGCGTACTCGCGGGCCCGCTCGCGGTCGGCGGTGATGCCGTCGACGGTCCGGTCGGCCAGCAGCCGGGAGACGTTGGCGAGCAGCCGGACCGACTCCAGCACGTTCTTGGCGATGACCGGGAGCATGACGTTCAGCTCGAAGTTCCCGGCGGCGCCGGCGGTGGCGATGGTGGCGTCGTTTCCGATCACCTGGGCGGCGACCATCAGCACCGCCTCGGGGACGACCGGGTTGACCTTGCCCGGCATGATCGACGAGCCCGGCTGGAGGTCGGGCAGCCGGATCTCGGCGAGGCCCGTGCGCGGCCCGGAGGACATCCAGCGCAGGTCGTTGGCGATCTTCGTCAGCCCGACCGCGATGGTCCGCAGCTGTCCGCTGGTCTCCACGACCCCGTCGCGGGCGCCCTGCGCCTCGAAGTGGTCGCGGGCCTCGGTGAGCGGCAGCCCGGTGGTGCGGGCCACCTCCTCGATGACGGCGGCGGAGAACCCGGGCGGCGTGTTGATGCCGGTGCCCACCGCGGTGCCGCCCAGCGGCAGCTCGGCGAGCCTCGGCAGGGACGCGGTCAGCCGCTCGACCCCGTACCGCACCTGGGCCGCGTACCCGGCGAACTCCTGGCCCAGGGTGACGGGTGTGGCGTCCATCAGGTGCGTCCGGCCGGACTTGACCACGTCCCGGAACTCCTCGGCCTTGCGGGCGAGCGAGGCCGCCAGGTGCTCCAGGGCGGGGATCAGGTCCCGGGTGACGGCGGCGGTGGCGGCGATGTGGAGGGAGGAGGGGAAGACGTCGTTGGACGACTGGGAGGCGTTGACGTGGTCGTTGGGGTGCACGTCCCGGCCCAGCCGCTCGCTCGCCAGCGTGGCGACGACCTCGTTGGTGTTCATGTTGGACGAGGTGCCGGACCCGGTCTGGAACACGTCGACGGGGAAGTGCTCGTCCCAGGCGCCCTCGGCGACCTCGGCGGCCGCCTCCTGGATCGCCCGGGCGATGTCCTCGTCGAGCACCCCGAGGTCCGCGTTGACCTTGGCGGCGGCGCCCTTGATCCGGGCGAGCGCCTCGATGTGCGCCCGCTCGATCCGCTGCCCGGAGACGGGGAAGTTCTCGACGGCACGCTGGGTCTGCGCCCGCCACTTGGCGTGCGCGGGGACCCGTACCTCGCCCATGGAGTCGTGCTCGATGCGGTATTCGTCGCTCATACCGGCTACAGCGATCGAGAACGCCCCGATGTTCCGGGCGGTGACCCACTCGGCCCACTCACCCGGCCACCTCCTGCCATGCTGGGCCGTATGAAGATCGCCACGGCCCAGCTCACCTGCGTCCCGGCCGACATACCCGCCAACGTCCGGCGGATGGCCGCCCTCGCCCGCGAGGCGCGTGCGCAGGGCGCCGAGCTGGTGGTGTTCCCCGAGCTGGCGCCGACCGGGTACGAGCCCGAGGCGCTGAGCGCCGATCCCGGCCTGTGGGTCGACGCGGACGATCCGCGCCTGGACGCGCTCCGCGGGAGCGGCATCGCCACCGTCGTCAACTGCGCGGTGGCCACGGGCGGGGAGCGACCCGCCATCGGGACGCTCGTCCACGGGGCCGGCGGTGAGCTGATCACCACCTACCGCAAGCAGCACCTGTACGACCAGGAGCGGGGCGTGTTCGCGGCGGGGGAGAGCGACGGGCGCTTCGAGCTCGGCGGCCTGCGTTTCGCCCTGGCGACGTGCTACGACAACCACTTCCCCGAACTGACCCGCCGCGGCGCCGCCGACGGCTGCCAGGTGCACCTGGCCAGCTCGCTGTACGGCACGGGCGGCGGGGCCGAGGAGCGCGCGAGGGTCTACCCGGGCATCGCGAAGGACGCGAACCTGTACGTCGTGCTGGCCAACCACGTCGGCCCGGCGGGCGCCTGGACCGGATGCGGCCGTTCCGCGCTGTGGGCTCCGGGCGGCGCCCTCCTGGCGGAGGCGGACGCCGGCACGGCCATGGTGGTCACCGCCGAGGTCGGATGAGCCGCGCCCGTCCTCTCCGCGGCGCCGGCCGGCCCGTCCGCCGGGTGAGGACGGGCCGCGCGGCAGCGGGGGCGGACCCTCGCCGCCGCGCCCGAGGCACTACGCCAGGCCGGGCCCCCGCACCGGAATCGACGTGAACGTCGGCGCGGGAGCCGGGTCCTGGAAGAAGTCGTTGCCCTTGTCGTCTACGACGACGAACGCCGGGAAGTCCTCGACCTCGATCTTCCAGACGGCCTCCATGCCCAGCTCCTCGTACTCCAGGACCTCGACCTTCTTGATGCAGTCCTGGGCGAGGCGGGCGGCGGGGCCGCCGATGGAGCCGAGGTAGAAGCCGCCGTGGGCGGCGCACGCGTCGGTGACCTGCTTGCTGCGGTTGCCCTTGGCGAGCATCACCTTGGAACCGCCCGCCGCCTGGAACTGCTCGACGTAGGAGTCCATGCGCCCGGCCGTCGTCGGGCCGAAGGAACCGGAGGCGTAGCCCTCCGGGGTCTTCGCCGGGCCGGCGTAGTACACCGGGTGGTCCTTCAGGTACTGCGGCATCCCCTCGCCCGCGTCCAGCCGCTCCTTGATCTTGGCGTGCGCGATGTCACGGGCCACGACCAGCGGACCGGTCAGGGAGAGGCGGGTCTTGACCGGGTACCTGGTCAGCTCGGCGAGGATCGTGTCCATCGGCTGGTTCAGGTCGATCTTCACGACGTCGCCGGCGTCGTCGAGCTGCGCGTCCGTCGTCTCCGGCAGGAACCGCGCCGGGTCCGTCTCCAGCTGCTCCAGGAAGACGCCCTCGGCCGTGATCTTCGCGACGGCCTGGCGGTCGGCCGAGCAGGAGACCGCGATGGCCACCGGGCAGGAGGCGCCGTGCCGGGGCAGGCGGACCACGCGGACGTCGTGGCAGAAGTACTTGCCGCCGAACTGCGCGCCGATGCCGATCCTCTGGGTCAGCTCGAAGACCTTCTCCTCCAGCTCCTGGTCCCGGAAGCCGTGGCCGAGCGGCGAGCCCTCGGTGGGCAGGTTGTCCAGGTAGTGCGCGGAGGCGTACTTGGCGGTCTTCAGGGCGTACTCGGCGCTGGTGCCGCCGACGACGATCGCGAGGTGGTACGGCGGGCAGGCGGCCGTGCCGAGCGAACGGATCTTCTCCTCCAGGAACTTCATCATGGAGGCCTCGTTCAGGACGGCCTTCGTCTCCTGGTAGAGGAAGGACTTGTTGGCGCTGCCGCCGCCCTTCGCCATGAACAGGAACTTGTAGGCACCGCCGTCTGTCGCGTACAGCTCGATCTGGGCCGGCAGGTTGGAGCCGGTGTTCCGCTCCTCCCACATGGTGAGCGGAGCCATCTGCGAGTAGCGCAGGTTGAGCCTGGTGTAGGCGTCGTGGATGCCGTGGGAGAGGGCCTTCTCGTCCTCGCCCTCGGTGAGGACGTTCTGCCCGCGCTTGCCCATGACGATCGCCGTGCCGGTGTCCTGGCACATCGGCAGTACGCCGGCCGCCGCGATGTTGGCGTTCTTCAGCAGGTCCAGGGCGACGAACTTGTCGTTCGCGGACGCCTCCGGGTCGTCGATGATCCGGCGGAGCTGGGCGAGGTGGGCCGGGCGCAGGTAGTGCTGGATGTCGTGGACGGCCTCCTCGGCCAGCTTGCGCAGCGCCTCCGGCTCCACCTTGAGGAACGTCCGCCCGTCGGGCCCCTCGACGGTGGAGACGCCCTCGGACGTCACCAGTCGGTAGGGGGTGGTGTCCTCTCCCTGGGGGAGCAGATCGGTGTACGCGAACTCAGGCATCTCAGCCCATTCCTCACTCTGACGGACGGCGGCCCGCCGACGTTGGCGGGCCTCACCAGCCTAGGACCTGCCGCCGGGGCGGAACCTGTGAGGTAAGGCTCAGTGGATGTGAGGTGGGGCGCAGCGGCCGGCTCACCGGCGGGGACACGCCCGGGCGCACCCCCTAGTCGCGATCTATCGCGTTTCGGTACGCTGCCGTCGTGGACCTTGAGAAGCCCGCCCCCATCCAGGACGCCTCACCGCGCGTCTCCGAACTGCGTGCCTCGGACGCCGACCGCGACCGGGTCGCCGACATCCTCCGCGAGGCCCTCGCCGAGGGCCGGCTGACCGCCGACGAGCACGCCGAGCGCGTCGAGGGAGTGCTGCACGCCAAGACCGTGGGTGAGCTGGAGGTCTTCATCCGGGACCTGCCCGCCGCCCATCGGGCCCCGACCGCCCCCGCCTACACGCCGGTCCCGCCCCGCCCGACGCCCGGCGCGATCCCCGCCGACGCCGACGCGAACGTGGTGGCCGTCTTCAGCAGCGCCATGCGCAGGGGCCGCTGGCGGGCCGGGCGCAGGCTGGACGCGTACTCGGTCTTCGGCTCCGTCGAGATCGACCTCAGCGAGGCGATCTTCGAGTACCAGCAGGTGGTGATCAAGGCCGTCTCCGTCTTCGGCGACGTCCAGATACGCGTCCCGGAGAACGTCTCGCTGCGCGGCACCGGCGGCGGCGTGCTGGGCAACTTCGAGGTGGACACGCTGGATTCGGTGGAGTCCGACGCGCCGGTCATCTACGTCGACGGGTGGGCCGTGCTCGGCAACATCGAGGCCCGGGCGAAGCGCGGGAAGGTCGTCGCGGACATCCTGGACCGGGCGCAGCGCAAGGTCGACAAGAAGCTGCGCAAACACCTCGACCGTTGACGCTCGCGAACCCGCGGCCGGGCGGCGCACCGCCCGCCCGGTGCCCAGGGGGCGTGAAAGAGCCGTTGTGCGCCCGCGGTTGGGAACGCAGTGCATAGGCGCGCGCACAGCGGGTAGGGCTTGCTGCATCGTCTCTCGCTCGCGAAGCCGTCGTCAGGAGTAGACCGTGCTGCAACCGCCGCATTCATCCCTGCAGGTAGCTGCTGTTCCGGCCCCGCGGGTGCCGGCGCGGGACAGGGATCAGGACGCCCCTTGGCACACCGAGGCGGTGTGCCGGCGTGACGAGGCGGGCCTCTTCTTCGCGCCGTCGAAGGAGCCGACGGCCGCACGGCTGTCCCGGGAGGAGGCGGCCAAGCGCGTCTGCGCCCGCTGCCCGGTCATGGTCGAGTGCCGCGAGCACGCCCTCCTGCAGCCCGAGCCCTACGGGGTCTGGGGCGGTCTCACGGCGGCGGAGCGCCGCGTGGTCCTGGCCCGGCGCCGGCGCCGGGAGATGGAGCTGAAGAAGGCGGCACGGGCGACGGCGAACCGCATAGCCGGCTGAGTGCCGGACGACAGCTGAAGGACAGGGAGCGCCCCCTCCGCACAGGGGGCGCTTTCTCACCCGGGGGACGCGGTGCGCGCCCGTCCCGGCAGCGGTGTCACTTGGCCCGGTCGAAGTCGATCGCGCTGTAGGCCCGCAGCTTGCGCAGCCGGTGCTCGGAGTCGATCCGGCGCACCGTTCCCGACTTGGACCGCATGACGATCGACTCGGTCAGCGCGGTCTCCGACCGGTAGCGCACCCCGCGCAGCAGCTCGCCGTCGGTGATGCCGGTGGCCACGAAGAAGACGTTCTCCCCGGACACCAGGTCGTCCGTCGTGAGCACCTTGTCGAGGTCGTGACCGGCGTCGACGGCCCGCGCGCGCTCCTCGTCGTCCTTCGGCCACAGCTTGCCCTGGATGGTCCCGCCCAGGCACTTCACGGCGCAGGCCGAGATGATGCCCTCGGGGGTGCCGCCGATGCCGAGCAGCAGGTCGACGCCGGTGCCCTCGCGCAGCGCGTACACCGAGCCGGCGACGTCGCCGTCGGAGATCAGCTTGATGCGCGCGCCGGCCTCCCGGACCTCCCGGATCAGGCCCTCGTGCCGCGGCCGGTCCAGGATGACGACGGTGACGTCCTCCGGCGAGGACCGCTTGGCCTTGGCGATCCGGCGGATGTTCACCTCGACGGGGGCGTCGATGTCGACGAAGTCCGCCGCCTCGGGTCCGGTGACCAGCTTGTCCATGTAGAACACGGCGGACGGGTCGAACATGGCGCCGCGCTCGGTGGCGGCGAGGACGGCGATCGCGTTCGGCATGCCCTTGGCCGTCAGCGTGGTGCCGTCGATCGGGTCGACGGCGATGTCGACCTCGGGACCGGTCCCGTCTCCGACGCGCTCCCCGTTGAAGAGCATCGGGGCCTCGTCCTTCTCGCCCTCGCCGATGACGACGACGCCGTTCATCGAGACGGTGGAGACGAGGGTCCGCATGGCGCGCACCGCGGCGCCGTCGGCGCCGTTCTTGTCGCCGCGCCCCACCCAGCGGCCGGCCGCCATCGCGGCGGCTTCGGTCACCCGGACGAGCTCCAGGGCGAGGTTGCGGTCGGGGGCCTCGGAGGGAACGTCCAGTTCGGACGGCAGATGATGGTTTTCGGTCATCGGAGCGCACCTTTCTGATACGACGACGGCCGGATGAGGGTATTGGACCCCGACTCTATCGCCGGACGGACAAAATGAGCAGGGGACCCCACGGATGAGCGCTCGGGGCACCTGCGACGATAGGGGACGTGGCAGGTTCCAACGGCAAGCAGAAGACGGCCCGGGACATGGTCCTCTCCCTGGCCCTCATCGGGATCGCGGCGGCGGTCGTCTACTTCATCAGCATCCCGCACGACGATCACGCTCCCGACCTCAAGCGGGTGGACTACCGGATCGAGCTGCTCACGGCCCGGCGCGCGGCGGACTACCCGGTGGCGGCGCCCGAGGGTCTGCCGAGTACCTGGAAAGCGACCTCCGTACGCTTCCAGGGCGACAAGTCCAACCGCTGGCACCTCGGCTTCCAGACGCCGGACGGCCAGTACGTGCAGGTCGAGCAGTCGGCGCGCAAGCCCTCGGAGTTCATCGAGCAGGCGAGTCAGGGAGCGTCGGCGACCGAGCGGACCGAGACGGCCGGCGACCGGACCTGGACCCGCTACACCGGCGGCCGCTACGACGCCCTCGTCCTGCGGGGCCCGTCCGGCTCCACGACGGTGGTCGCGGGCACGGCGTCCTTCGACGACCTGAAGACGATGGCGGCGGCGCTGCGGATGCGGTGAGCCGGCCTGTCACGGCGACGGCGAGAGGCCCCCGGCGATGCCGGGGGCCTCTTCCTGTGTGACGGTGCGGCTCAGACGGTCGTGACGACGTCGTCGTAGGCCAGGCGGGGCGAGCGCGGGTACCAGGCGTCCGGGCCCGGCCGGCCGATGTTGACGACCATCAGCGGGGTGTGGTCGTCGTCCAGGAACTCCTTGCGGACGCCCTCGAAGTCGAAGCCGGTCATCGGGCCGGCGGCGAGGCCCGCGGCGCGGACGCCGACGATGAAGTAGGCGGCCTGCAGGGCGGCGTTCATCGCGGCCGAGCCCTCGCGGACCGGACGCTCGGCGAAGAAGACGTCCTTGGCCTGCGGGAAGGCCGGGAACAGGGCCGGCAGCTCCTCGTGGAACTCGTTGTCGGCGGACAGGATCGCGACCAGCGGGGCGGCGGCGGTCTTGGCCTGGTTGCCCTCGGCCATGTGCTTCACCAGGCGCTCGCGGGCCTCGGGGGAGCGGACCAGGGTGATGCGCAGCGGGGTCTGGTTGAAGGCGGTGGGGCCGTACTTGACCAGGTCGTAGATCGCCTGGACCTGCTCGTCGGTCACCGGCTCGTCGGTGAAGGCGTTCGCGGTGCGGGCCTCGCGGAACAGCAGGTCCTGGGCGGCGGGGTCAAGAACGAGAGACATGCGTGACTTCCTGTGACGCGCGTCCGGTCCCGGACGGGGACCGGCTGACGGCACGACCCTACGCCAAGAGAAGTTCAACCTTCAACCAAAGGGGACGTGTGGTGATCCGCTTCACAGCCCCGGCCGCCGGCTCCCCGTCGCCCGGCCCCGCTCCCCCTCCCCCGCTACCCGGCGTCCTCGCCGGCCTCCTCCTCGGCCAGGGCGGCGTCCAGCCGGGCCCGCGCGCCCTCCAGCCAGCGCCGGCACACCCCGGCCAGCTCCTCGCCGCGCTCCCACAGCGCGAGGGACTCCTCCAGCGTCGTACCGCCCGCCTCCAGCCGCCGCACGACCTCGATCAACTCGTCCCGCGCCTGCTCGTACGAGAGCGCCTCGTCCACCCTGTCGGTCATTCCCCTGCCTTCACTGTGAATTCGCCTCCGGCGACCCGGGCCCGCAGCGCCTCGCCCCGCGTGACCTCCTCCGGGTCCCGGACCACATGCCCGTCCGCCCTCTGCAGCACCGCGTAGCCGCGCTTGAGCGTGGCCGCGGGGGAGAGGGCCACCACGCGCGCGTGCGTGTGCGTCAGCTCCGAGTCCGCGCGGTCCAGCTGGTGCCCGAGCGTGCGCCGGCTCCGCTCGACCAGCGACGCCAGGTGATCGGCCCGCTCGTCGATCATCCGGTGCGGGTCCTCCATCGAGGGCCGCGCCAGCGCGTGCGCCAGGCCGCGCTCCTCCCGCTCCAGGAGCGCGTTCACGCAGCGCCGGGCGCGGTCCCGCAGCATCCGCACCCGCTCCGCCTCCTCGCCCACGTCCGGCACGACCTTCTTGGCCGCGTCGGTCGGCGTGGAGGCGCGCAGGTCGGCCACGTAGTCCAGCAGCGGGGTGTCCGGCTCGTGCCCGATGGCGGAGACCACGGGCGTACGGCACTGCGCCACCGCCCGCACGAGCTGCTCGTCGGAGAAGGGCAGCAGGTCCTCCACGCTGCCGCCGCCGCGCGCGACGACGATGACGTCCACCTCGTCGATCCCGTCCAGCTCCTTCACCGCCTGCACGACCTGCGGGACGGCGTGCACCCCCTGCACGGGTACGTTGCGCACCTCGAAGCGGACGGCGGGCCAGCGGTGCCGGGCGTTCTCCAGCACGTCCCGCTCCGCGGCGGAGGCCCGCCCGCACACCAGGCCGATCAGCTGCGGCAGGAACGGCAGCGGCTTCTTCCGCTCCGCCGCGAACAGCCCCTCGGCCGCGAGCGCCTTCTTCAGCTGCTCCAGCCGGGCCAGCAGCTCCCCGACGCCGACGGGCCTTATCTCGGCGGCCCGCAGCGACAGCTGGCCACGCGGCGCGTACCACTCCGGTTTCGCCAGGACGACGACGCGGGCGCCCTCGCCGACCACGTCGGCGACGGAGTCGAAGACCTGCCGGTAACAGGTCACGCCGACCGAGATGTCGTGCGACGGATCGCGCAGCGTCAGGAAGACGACCCCCGCGCCCGGCCGCCGCGACAACTGCGTGATCTGCCCCTCGACCCACACCGCCCCGAGCCGGTCGATCCAGCCCCCGATCATCCGGGACACCTCGCCGACGGGGAGCGGGGCCTCGGGGGACGTGTTCACAGCCATGCGCCCGAGCGTATCGGCCGCCTCCGACAGGACGGTCCCGCGCCGGGCCCGCGAAGCGCCACCGGCCGCCGCTGCGGGCGGCCGTGCCCGCCCCACTACGATGGGACGCATGACCGCTTCGTCTGGCCGCCGTGTCCTGCTCGCCGCCCCCCGGGGCTACTGCGCCGGTGTGGACCGCGCCGTGATCGCCGTCGAGAAGGCCCTGGAGCAGTACGGGGCCCCGATCTACGTCCGGCACGAGATCGTCCACAACAAGTACGTCGTGCAGACCCTGGAGAAGAAGGGCGCCGTCTTCGTCGAGCGGACCGAGGAGGTGCCGCCGGGCAACATCGTGATGTTCTCCGCGCACGGCGTCGCCCCGGTCGTCCACGAGGAGGCCAGGCAGGGCCGGCTGGCGACGATCGACGCCACCTGCCCGCTCGTCACCAAGGTCCACAAGGAGGCCGTGCGGTACGCCGGCGAGGACTACGACATCCTCCTGATCGGTCACGAGGGCCACGAGGAGGTCATCGGCACCTCCGGCGAGGCCCCCGACCACATCCAGCTGGTCGACGGCCCCGAGGACGTCGCCAAGGTCGAGGTCCGCGACCCCTCCAAGGTCGTCTGGCTCTCCCAGACCACGCTCTCCGTGGACGAGACCATGGAGACCGTCGACGCCCTGAAGACGAAGTTCCCCGGGCTCGTCTCGCCGCCCAGCGACGACATCTGCTACGCCACCCAGAACCGTCAGCTCGCCGTGAAGCAGATGGGCGCCGAGGCCGAGCTGGTCATCGTCGTCGGCTCGCGCAACTCCTCCAACTCCAAGCGGCTCGTCGAGGTCGCCAAGCTCGCCGGCGCCCGCGCGGCCTACCTGGTGGACTTCGCCGACGAGATCGACGAGGCCTGGCTGCGGGACGTGACCACGGTCGGCGTCACCTCCGGCGCCTCCGTTCCCGAGGTGCTCGTCGAGCAGGTGCTGGACTGGCTCGCCGAGCGCGGCTACGGGGACGTGGAGATCGTCAAGGCCGCCGAGGAGTCCATCACCTTCTCGCTTCCCAAGGAGCTGCGCCGCGACCTGCGCGACGAGGCCGCCGCCCTGGTCGCCGAGCGCGGCGGGACCGGCACCTCCGAAGCGTGACCGTCAGTCGTCCGTCGTAACGTATGGCCATGCAGATCTTCGGCGTGGACATCGGTGGATCCGGGATCAAGGGCGCCCCTGTGGACCTGGACAAGGGCGACCTGGCCCAGGAGCGCCACAAGGTACTGACACCGCACCCGGCGACGCCCGACGGCGTGGCCGACGGCGTGAAGCAGGTCCTCGACCACTTCGGCTGGACCGGCCCGGTGGGCCTGACCTTCCCCGGAGTGGTCACGGGCGGCGCCACGGTCCGCACGGCCGCCAACGTCGACAAGAGCTGGATCGACACGGACGCCCGCGCGCTGTTCAGCGGCAGGCTCGGCGGGCTGCCCGTCACCGTCGTCAACGACGCGGACGCGGCCGGGGTCGCCGAGATGCAGTTCGGCGCCGGCCGTGACCGGCGGGGCACCGTCGTCCTGCTCACCTTCGGCACCGGCATCGGCAGCGCCGTCTTCGTGGACGGTGTCCTGGTCCCCAACACCGAGCTGGGCCACCTGGAGCTGAACGGCCACGAGGCCGAGAAGCGGGCCAGCAGCAAGGCCAAGGACGATCACGACCTCAGCTGGGAGCAGTGGGCGCGCCGCGTCAGGAAGTACCTCGCCCACGTCGAGATGCTGTTCTCGCCCGAGCTGTTCATCATCGGCGGCGGGGTGAGCCGCAAGGCCGACAAGTTCCTGCACCTCGTCGAGGGCGTCAAGGCCGAGATCGTGCCGGCCCAGCTGCAGAACAACGCCGGGATCGTCGGGGCGGCCATGCACGCCGCCCAGGCGCAGGGCCGGCCTCAGTAGCCGGCGCCCGGGGGACCGCCGGTCAGCCTCGGGCGTACCGGCGGGCCCGTACCCACAGCACCCGGCGGGTGAGCACGAGCACTCCCGTGGCCAGCGTCCCACCGTACAGCCAGCCCGCCTGCGTCGCGAGCCCCGTGACCAGCCCCAGCAGCCGCCCGAGCAGGCCCCCGCCGTCCTCGGAGACGGGGAAGAGCCCCACCGCGAACGCGATCGGCACGACGACGGGTGCGGTGAGCACGTCGCCGTCGCGGACCCACAGCGCGGTCAGCACGCACACCGGCAGGAACAGCACGCCGTACAGCGTCAGGGACGCCCCGAACAGCAGCTCGTCCAGCAGGCCGAGCAGGAACATCAGCGCCGAGCAGAACAGCCCGCTGCCGAGCCCGGTGAGCCGGAGGCCGGCCAGCCGTCCGCCCGGCGGCCCGGCCGGCGGGCGAGCGCCGGGCGGCACCGGCCGGGCGGCCCGCACCCGTCGTCCGGCCCGCTCCGC
Organism: Streptomyces lucensis JCM 4490; assembly: GCF_014650035.1. Taxonomy (GTDB): domain Bacteria; phylum Actinomycetota; class Actinomycetes; order Streptomycetales; family Streptomycetaceae; genus Streptomyces; species Streptomyces lucensis. Next base: position 502,596 of record NZ_BMUE01000001.1, read on the forward strand.
GCCCCGCGCAGGCCTGCCCGCGTCCGTCGCCCGCCGCGCCTGTGGCGGCAGCGACGCCGACGGTGTGCCGCGTCGCCGTGCGTTGTACGGGGGTCGCGTTCTGCGTTGCTCCATTGGACCAACTTAGGTCTGTTTATGTGCCCGGTCGGCCCTCAGACACGCCGATGGGCGGACCTTGACGCAGGGAGCGGCGCTCCCGGGAGTCCGCCGCCCGGGACGCCGTAGACTGGTGGATCGGCCAGTGTCCCTGGCCCCTGGCAGCCCCTGGCCCTCTCATCTACGGGAAGTCGCAACGTGTCGCTCACGATCGGAATCGTCGGCCTGCCGAATGTCGGCAAGTCGACCCTGTTCAACGCCCTGACCAAGAACGACGTGCTGGCGGCCAACTACCCGTTCGCCACGATCGAGCCGAACGTCGGCGTCGTCGGCGTCCCCGACGCCCGCCTCGCCCAGCTGGCCTCGATCTTCAAGTCGGAGCGCATCCTTCCGGCCACGGTCGACTTCGTCGACATCGCCGGCATCGTGCGCGGCGCCTCCGAGGGCGAGGGCCTCGGCAACAAGTTCCTCGCGAACATCCGCGAGTCCGATGCGATCTGCCAGGTCATCCGGGCCTTCAAGGACGAGAACGTCGTCCACGTCGACGGCAAGGTCTCGCCGAAGGACGACATCGAGACGATCAACACCGAGCTGATCCTCGCCGACCTGCAGACCATCGAGAAGGTCCTGCCCCGCCTCCAGAAGGAGTCGCGGATCAAGAAGGACGTCGCGCCCAAGGTCAAGGCCGTCGAGGAGGCCAAGGAGATCCTGGAGAAGGGCGACACCCTCTTCGCGCACGGCATCGTCCAGGGCACCGAGCGCAACGAGCTCCTGCACGACCTGCACCTGCTCACCACCAAGCCGTTCCTCTACGTCTTCAACGTCGACGAGGACGAACTGGTCGACGAGGACTTCAAGGAGGAGCAGCGCGCCCTGGTGGCCCCCGCCGAGGCGATCTTCCTCAACGCCAAGCTGGAGGCCGACCTCGCCGAACTGGACGAGGAGGAGGCCCTGGAGCTCCTGCAGTCCGTCGGCCAGGAGGAGCCCGGCCTCGCCACCCTCGCCCGCGTCGGCTTCAACACCCTCGGCCTGCAGACCTACCTGACGGCCGGCCCCAAGGAGTCCCGCGCCTGGACGATCAAGAAGGGCGCCACGGCTCCCGAGGCGGCCGGTGTGATCCACACCGACTTCCAGAAGGGCTTCATCAAGGCCGAGGTCATCTCCTTCGGGGACCTGCTCGACGCGGGCTCGGTCGCCGACGCCCGCGCCAAGGGCAAGGCGCGCATGGAGGGCAAGGACTACGTGATGCAGGACGGCGACGTGGTGGAGTTCCGCTTCAACGTGTAGCCGCTGACATGTCACCACATCGCTGATCTCGCAAATGTGCAGATCAGAGAGGGTCCGGCTCTTGGGAGTCGGGCCCTTTGTTCATTCCGTGCCGGGATGGTGCTGGGATGGCTGACCCCTCGTCACCTGCCGCGCTGAGGGGTCAGACGTCCTTGATCTGTACGCGGTCGCCGCAGAGTTTCGCCCAGTCGTCGCGGTCTGAGGTCAGTACGAGGACTGGTGCCAAAATGCGGAGCGCCATCGCGGCGACGAGAGCATCGATGGCGTACTTGTGCCCGTGAAGGCCGCCTGCGTCGCTCAGCAGCCGCACTGCGGTGAGACTGTCCGCCTGGGTGACGTCTTGGACCTGAAGGCGGGAGAGCAGCCAGCGCAGCCGAGCGGTGTCTGTTTTGCCGTGGACGGCCTCCACCACCGTCAGGGCAGATACGAGGACGGGCACGCCCACGCGTCGAGCGGCCTCGATTCGGGTGATCATCTGGCGGTCGTTGCGCAGGAGCAGCGACAGCGCCTGGGAGTCGAGAACCAGGGACCTGGCCGCGGGCTCTTTCACGCGGCGCTGTCGTTCGACGCGTAGGGCGCCGGTGCGTCACCAAACAGTTCGCTCTGCGCGGCCTGGACCTCGGCGTCGCTCAGCGGCTCGTGCTCGGCTTCGTAGGCGGTCACGATCTCGGCGAGGCCGTCCATGGCGAGCTGATGCCGGACCGCCGCCGTCACGTACGCGGACACGCCGCGCTTACCGGTACGGGTGCGCAGAGCGCCGATGAGTTCGGAGGGCATCGACACGGAGATGTTCTCCGTGCCACCGGGACGGGGTGACTTCATGGCCGCAAGTCTAGTACAGAAACTATTACAACGTCTGGAGTGCTGCTCGGCAACGGAGCGGGTCGGGCGGCCTTTGTGCTCCGTGTGCCCACCCCTCGTGGCGGGGCACCTGGTCTGCCTCAGCGGCAGAGCTTCATGATGGTGTCGTCGAAGTCAGGAAACTCCTGTGCGGCCTGCGCGATGATCGCCGTCGCCGAGGCTCGGCGGCCCGGGGCGAATCGCTCCGCGACGGCTGCCAGGTCGCGATTGGCCCGGGGAGCCCAGTCCGGTTCGGGCTCGTACGAGGTGGCTGCCTCCCACGGGCCGAAGCCGTCGGCCAGCAGCCACAGGAAGGCGCCCAGGTCGCGAGCGACGACGCCTGTCTCTCCCTCGGAGCCCAGAAAGACAACGGGCTGCTCCACCAGCTCCCGACCTGGACGAACCAGCCAGATCGCCGCGTTTCCGCCGGTGCCGTCCTGGCCGAACACGCGGAAGCCGTCGCCGTTCAGCTCGCTGTTGCCTGTCCACGCGCGGAACCACTCGGTGGTCTCATCGGCGGTCAGGAAGCCTTCGCAGGGTTCGAAGTCGACACCGTCCTCGCCGATGCGCTCGAGCCGGACCGCCATGGCAGCGGCGAGCGCGGCGGGGAACTGGCGATCTCCATCCGCGGACATGCGAACAGAATAGCGATCAGTCCGGGCCGTCAAGCCGTGGATACCGCTGGCGGGTCTCCAGCCGAGGTACCCGTGGGGCATGCTGTCACGGTGGGTGAATCCTCGAACGAGTGGCAGGCTTGGCTGAACAGTCTGGACGCGGGTGGAAGGGCGGCAGCGGAGTCGCTGCGCGCCCGATTCGAAGCACTCGGCGCAGTCGATGGTGGCGACTGGGCCAAGTCGGAGATCTGCGAGGACCTTCCACACCTCGCGCGGTTCATGCTGCTGCGAAGTCTGTGGCGCGGTCCGATCGGCAGCTGGTCCGGTCCGGATGCCTTCGACCAGCTTCCTGCCGCCCAGCGCCTCCTTGCTGCTGGGGCGAACGAGGAGGATCTTGTTCGCCTGGCGCAAGTGATCGCCTTCGAGGCGGTGTGCGCGACGCTCGATGAGCTCGACTCAGGGAGCGATGTGAACGTGTCCGGCATCGATGTCGGATGGCTCGTCATGGAGTCGGCCGAAGACGGCTCCCCGACCGGGCGAGCTCTCTCGGGTCTGCACGAAGACCTCCTGTCCATGGACCCAAGCGGGCGCGATGGAGCGGACTTCTGGCACTAGCCCCGGCGCAGGGCCCACCGGGGCAGTCGTCGTCGATCCACACGGCGGGTACGTCGCCCAGCCAGGCGTCGACGTGCGAACTCCTACTCGCTCCGCCGGGGAGTGAGCCTGTCGAGGTCCAGGCTGATCTCGAAAGGCACAGGGCGCTTCAGAGTGCCTCGGAAGATGCCGGCGGGCGCGTACACGCCAGTCGGTTCGTCGAGTTCGTAGACGTGGACGACAGGGGCGCCGTCTTCGTCCTCGATGCACCAGTAGTGCGGGATGCCGGCCTCCGCGTACTTGCGCAGCTTGACCGTGCGGTCCCGGTGCGCGGACTCAGGTGAGACGACCTCGATGACCAGTCGCACCTCGTCCGGCGCGAACCAGGTGCGGTCTCCGTCGTAGTGGGCCGTCGTCAACAGCAGATCCGGCTCGGGCCGGTTTCGCTCGTCCAGCTTTATGGTCATCTCGCGGCCGACCCTGACATCGCCGGGCGCCTGCTGCATGAGAGCGACGGTGAGCATGGTGACGAGGTGGCCATGCCACCACCTCTGCGGCGACATCATGAAGACAAGCGCTCCGTCGATCAGCTCGGTGTGGCGGGGTGCGTCGGGAAGGCGATCCAGGTCCTCCGCGAACCAGCCTTCCTCGCGCGGCGGGCGCATCCAGTCGGGCAGTGCGGTCATGGCTCAACCGTAGCCACTCGACGAGACCGGGGCCACGAGATCGCCGATGGGGCGACCGCCGTTCCCGGCGTCCTGGAGGCCGGCGTCCGTCACCGGTGCTGATCCTGTGCCGACTCGGGTTTCGAGAGCAGTTCGCGGGGGGGCAAGGGGTCGGCACCCTCGGTGGTCGGCCCCTTCGCCGTGTCTCCACCGTGCGGCGGAGACGGACCAGCCCGCAGGCCGAGGCGGGGCGGGGGCGCGGTGGGGAAAGTGGATCACATGATGGGGAACGCGATCTCCGGCGTACCGCGCTGGGCCGTCCGTGCGGCCTACGCCGTACCGCTGCTCACCCTGCCCTCGGGCCTGTGGCGCATCGCCCTGGCCGCCGGGCTCCCGGTGGCGTCGGAGCCCGTGCGCACGGGCTGGGGCGTGGCCTACGTCCTGGTCCTGACGGCGGTCACCGAAGGGCTCGCCCTGTTGACGCTCGGCCTGGTGCAGCCGTGGGGCGAGGTGGTGCCGCGCTGGATACCGCTGGTCGGGGGCCGGGCGGTGCGCCCGCTCGCAGTGGTGGCCGCGGCGCTCGCCGGGGCCTGCCTGCTGTCCGCCCTGAGCCTGCTGGTCGGCTTCGTCCAGGGCGGCAATCTGGCGGACGGCGCCCTCACGGACACCAGGGCCCAGTCCGTCCTCCTCGTCGTCTGCTACACCCCGCTGCTCGCCTGGGCTCCGCTGCTCACCGTTTCGGCGATCGCGTACTACCGGCGGCGCACTGCTCCGACTCCGGTGCAGGATGGGGTACTTGAGGGCCGCTGAGTGGCGGCGGGACCCTCCGCACCGCCGACCGACCACGTCAGGAGTCCGCAGTGAGCACCGTGAACCACGACGTCCCCACCCTCGCTCCGCCCCGTGTCGAAGAGGTCGGTGAGGACGTCTTCGCCTACATCCAGCCCGACGGCGGCTGGTGGATCAACAACACCGGCTTCCTCGTCGGCGGGCGCGGGGTGATCAGCGTGGACGCCTGCTCCACGGTCCGCCGCACCCGCGCCTACCTGGACGCCATCGCCACGGTCACGCCGCAGCCGGTGCGGACCCTGATCAACACCCACCACCACGGTGACCACACCTTCGGCAACCACCTCTTCGACCGGGCCACGATCGTCGGGCACGAGGCCACCCGCGCGGGCGTCCTCGCCTGGGGGGAGCCGAAGTCCGCGCCGTACTGGACCGATGTCGACTGGGGCGACGTCGTGGTGGAGCCCCCGTTCCTCACCTACACCGACTCCGTGACGGTATGGGCGGACGAACTGCGCGCGGACGTACGCCACGTGGGTCTGCCGGCCCACACGACGAACGACTCGATCGTCTGGCTGCCCGAGCGCAAGGTGCTCTTCAGCGGCGACCTGCTGTTCAACGGCGGCACGCCCTTTCTCGTCCAGGGGTCGGTGGCCGGTGCGATCCGGGTCCTGGAGGAGGTCGTCGCGCCGCTGGGGGCGACGACCATCGTCCCCGGGCACGGCGCCGTGTCCGGCCCCGGCCTCGTCGACGACGTACTCGGCTACCTGCGGTTCGTGCAGAAGGCCGCCCGTGACGGCCGTGCCGCCGGACTCACCCCACTGGAGACCGCCCGCGAACTCGACCTGGGCCAGTACGCCGGCCTGCTCGACAGCGAGCGCATCGTCGGCAACCTGTACCGGGCCTACGCCGAACTGGAGGGCGGGCCGCTCGGCCGGCCCGTCGACGTCGGCGCGGCGCTCACGGACATGGTCGCCTTCAACGGCGGCCGGCCCCTGACCTGCCTCGCCTGAGCGCGGCCGGAGCCGTCCGGACGGCCGCCCGGAGTTCGGGGCGGGCCGCCCGGGCGCCGGTGTCACATCCCCGTCACCCGCGCCACCGTGAACGGCGTCCGCGGGGTGCCCGGTCCCATCGGGCCGCCCTTGTCGAACTGGGAGCGGACGACCAGCAGTCCGTGGTGGTCGTGGGCCAGGGTGGTCGGAATCCGGAGGCCGGGGTCGGTCAGGGTGCGGGTGAGGCGGGCACCGGTGCCGTCCGGGGACAGGTGCCAGCGGGTCAGGGTGTTGGTGGCGTTGTGGGCGACCCACAGGGTGCGGTGCGCCAGTTCCAGACCGTCGCCGTGCACCATGTCGCCGCCGTGCAGGGCGACCTGGCGCACCGAACCGTCGGCCACCGACACCCGGTACAGGCCCCCGCCGGTCATGTCGACGACGAACAGCAGGCGCCCGGTGCGGTCGGCGACGATGCCGTTCAGGGTGATGGAACCGGGCGGGTGCGGGGGCAGGGCACCGTTCAGGTCGTACCGCACGGTCAGCGGCGCCCGGCCGCCGCGGGCGCGGGCCACCTCGGCGGGGGTGACGCGGTAGACCAGCGGGCGCAGGCTGTCGGTGACGTACGCCGTGCCGTCGGCGGTGACGACGAGGTCGTTCAGGAACGGTGTCTCGTCCCGCGGCGCCTCGAATCGCGCCAGCAGGGAGCGGTCGCGCAGGTCGTACACGTCGACGCCGGTCGTGGAGTCGATGACCCACAGGCGGCCGGCGCGGTCGGCCTTCAGGCCGTTGGCGGTGGTCCGGCCGTCGGCGCCGGCCGGCAGGAAGACCTGGGCGGCGCGGCTCCCGGCCGCGGCGCGGTAGACCGCGCCGGTGGTGTACGAGCCGACGTAGGCGTCGCCCGTGCGCGGGTCCAGGGCGATGCCCTCGGGATAGGCGCGTTCACCGGGCAGGGTGAAGGCCGTCGAGACGCGGGGCCCGCCGGCGGCCCGGGCGGGCGCCGGGGCGGCGACGGCCAGGGCGGCGGCCGCGGTGGCGCCGGCGCCGGCGGTCAGGAACGTACGGCGGTGGATCGAACGGGACACGGGTAGCGGTGCCTCTCGAATCGGTTGAGCCATCACTTCGGTACGAGTGCGAAGGTAGATTAGAACCCTAATGATCGTCAACGCATTAATCACTGCTTGAGGGCGAATGGGTGTACGTGCCCGTTACCATGCGCGGGTGATGACCTCCATGCCCCCGTCCGAGCGCCTCGGCGCCCACCTCAAGCAGGCCGAACAGGCCCTGAGCGCGACCAAGGCCGCGGTGCTGAGGCCGGCGGGCGTGACGGTCGCGCAGTACTCGGCGCTGCTCCACCTCTCCGGCAAGCCCGGCATCTCCGCCGCGGCCCTGGCCAGGCTCTGCGGCGTGACGCCGCCCACGATGACCACGGTCCTGAAGAACCTCCAGGACCGCCGCCTGATCACGCGCACCCCGCACGAGTGGCACAAGAACGTCCTGGAGACCCGGCTCACCGACGAGGGCCGCGCCGCGCTGGCCGACGCCGACGCGCGCGCCGTACGCGTCGAGCGGGCCCTCGCCGCCGAGTTCACCGACGACGAGCGCGCGGCGCTGGCCGGGCTCCTCGCCCGCTGCGTCGGCGTGCTGGAGGAACAGCGCCCGCGGTGACGGGCCCGGTGGCCCCAAGGAGCGCACCGGACAACGCGGTTGACGGCCCCACGGCCCCACGGCCCCACGGCCCCGCGTGGCCCCGCCGCGCCCGCAACGGGCGCGCGCGGTCCGCGGTTTGCCGTGGTGGCCCGGACGCGGGGCTTCGATGTGTGAGCACGCCCGGCGCCGAGCACCTCTATACGGGGGAGAAAGCGCTGGGTAAAGCCCTCCCGCACCACATGTCATCACATCGAGTGATTCCCTGGCCTTTGCTTGCACGGCTCAACCCACGGTTGCCACGCTGTTGCTGTCTGTACAACCTGATGGGAGCGGCCAGTGACATTCGGTGAGCAGCCGGCGTACCTGCGTGTCGCGGGTGATCTCCGCAAGAAGATCGTCGACGGTTCACTGCCCCCTCATACCCGCCTCCCCTCGCAGGCCCGCATCCGCGAGGAGTACGGCGTCTCGGACACGGTCGCGCTCGAGGCGCGCAAGGTGCTGATGGCCGAGGGGCTGGTCGAGGGCCGCTCGGGTTCGGGGACGTACGTGCGGGAGCGGCCGGTGCCCCGGCGGGTCGCGCGCTCCGGCTACCGCCCGGCCGGCGGCGCCACGCCCTTCCGGCAGGAGCAGTCCGACGCCGCGGTCCGCGGCACCTGGGAGTCCCGCAGCGAGCAGGCCGAGGCCGGGGCCGCTGTGGCCGAGCGGCTCGCGATCCAGGCCGGGGACCGGGTCATGCGCACCAGATACCTGTTCCGGGAGGGTGGTGAACCGATGATGCTGTCCACCTCCTGGGAGCCGCTCGTCGTCACCGGCCGCACGCCCGTGATGCTGCCCGAGGAGGGCCCGCTCGGCGGCATGGGCGTGGTCGAGCGCATGCGGGCCATCGACGTCATCGTGGACAACGTCACCGAGGAGGTCGGCGCCCGCCCGGGCCTCGCCGAGGAACTGCACGTGCTCGGCGGCGTCCCCGGCCATGTGGTCCTGGTCATCCAGCGCACGTACTTCGCCTCCGGCCGTCCGGTGGAGACCGCCGACGTGGTGATCCCGGCCGACCGCTACCGGGCCGCGTACCACCTGCCGGTGAGGTGAGGCCTTCGGGGGTGCCGTGCAGGAACGTTCCCGGGACGCCGAGCGCCCCCGAAGTGAGGTAGCGCACACCCCTGGCCGCCCCGGGCGGGCGCCGACCCGGTCGCCGGGCCGCGGCCGGGGTCCGTCCGGTCGCCGCTATCCGGCCGTTCTCCCAGGTGGCCCGGGTCCCCGCCGGCAGGTCCCCGACTTCGGGCTGCCCCGTGCGTGACGGCGCGTTCGGTCCCGTGCGCCCCCGGCGTTCTGGCTGGTTGCGTACCTCTTTGTGAAAAGGCGTATTCGCTCCGTGAAGGTTGGGCGTACGCTCGGGCATATGCGGACTGCGGTTTCCTTATACGAGGCCTGGCGGGGGCCCGGGGCGGGACAAGGAGGGCGGGGCGGTGCGAGAAGGAGTCACGAGGGCGGTGGGGCCCATGAGTGAGGGCACCGTCTCCCTGCCCTGGATCGTGATACGGCAGGACGACAGCGGCAATCGCTACCGCGTCGGCCGGTACGCCACCAGGGCCGAGGCCCAGAAGATCGCCGACAGCCTCGACGACCGCGGGCACAAGCAGGTCTACTGGGTCGAGCGCATCGGCCAGAACGGGGACCGCGGCCACAACTGACCGACCGCGCGCTCCCGTAGGCTCCGCCCCATGACGTCCAGTACGGAACGGATCGTGGTGGTGGGGGCCGCCCTGCTCGACGGCGGCCGGCTGCTCGCCGCGCGCCGCAGCGCGCCCGCGGAACTGGCCGGGCGCTGGGAGCTGCCCGGCGGCAAGGTCGAGCCCGGCGAGCGGCCCGAGGACGCCCTGGTGCGTGAACTGCGCGAGGAACTCGGCGTCGACGCCGAGCCGGTACGGCGGGTACCGGGGGAGTGGCCGCTGCGGGCGCCGTACGTCCTGCGGGTGTGGACCACCCGCCTGCTCCCCGGCTCCCGGGCGCCCCAGCCCCTCGAGGACCACGACGAACTGCGCTGGCTGACCGCCGATGAGCTCTGGGACGTGGCCTGGCTGGACCAGGACGTGGCGGCCGTACGCGAGATCGAGGCCCTGGCCGTTCTCTGACCCGGCACGAGCACCGGCCGCGCCGCCACCGGCTTCACCCGCACCGCCCGACCGCCCCTACGCCGTTCGTCCCACAGCGCGCCGGCCCACGCGGTACTGCCCACCGGATATCGGGTATGGGCCCATTAACCCCACCAAACCGGGCATGGGTGGGTCCGCTGGCCTGGGAAGTGATCGGCGTGATCGAGACCGACGGCGACTGGGCCGAGTGGTCTTTCCCCGCGGAACCGGGCGCGGTGCGCGCCGCCCGCGCGGCGGTGCGCGGCCAGTTGCACGGCTGGGACCTCGACGGCGTCGCCGACCTCGCCGCCCTGCTGGTCAGTGAGCTGGTCACCAACGCGATGCGGCACGCCACCGGACCCATCGGCGTACGACTCGTACGCCCCGCCGGACTCGACGGCGCCCTGCGGGTGGAGGTGTCCGACCCGCTTCCCGACCCGCCGCGCGAGCGCGTCGCCCGGCCCGAGGACGAGAACGGCCGCGGTCTGCAGCTCGTGGCCGGTTCCTCGCTGCGCTGGGGCACCCGGCCCGGCGAGAACGGAAAAGCCGTCTGGTTCGAACTGGCGGTGCCCGGGTGACGCGGGAGCGTGCGCGGGTCGCGTGGGGGTGTACATCCACCGGCGTGCCGTCCACCGTGCGCTCAGCGCCCACTACCCGACCCCTCCGGGGTGATTCGCGGGCGTGTTCCCTGGTTAGAAGAGTGGAAGTGTTGTCACGGACCGGTCCGAAAAGCACCTCGACCGAGCTGTGATCGTGAACACCGTGTTGTGCGGCGCCGTAGTGCTGGATACTGCGGGCAGCCGCCCCCGGTGACCGGTGCCGGACGCGGTGAGCTGGAGGGGACGGTTCGCGTGAGCGAGATACCAGCGAAGGCCACGGAGTCCGAGGACCCGTCGGACGGCGCGAGGAACCAGGCCGCGGACACCGCCGCGGCACCCGGCGACGCCATGTGGCAGAGCAGTCCGCCCGGTTCGATCTACGACTACATCAAGGTCGCGTCCTTCTCCATCAGCGCCGGTGGCCTGATCGACCAGTGGAGCCTGCGCGCCGAACAGCTCTTCGGCATCCCCGCGCAGCACGCCGTCGGCATGGATCCCATAGAGGCGTTCATCGACCCCGACCTGCGCGACCGCGGACAGCGCAAGATGGCCGAGATCCTCGACGGGCGCGAGTGGACCGGGGTCGTCCCCTTCCGGATGCCGGACGAACAGGACGGCAGGCGTGGGGAGGAGGGCCTGGCCGAGGTCTACGTCATGCCCACCAGGACCGCCGAGGGCGACAAGGCCGCCGTGTGCATCGTCGTGGACGTCCGCACCCTGCGCAGCATCGAGACCGATCTCGCCGCCTCGCAGGCCATTTTCGGTCAATCACCGTTCGGATTCCTGCTGATCGACAGCGATCTGAGGGTGCGTCGGGCCAACGAGCGGTTCGCCTCCATCTTCGGCGGAACCCCTGACGACCACCGGGGCAAGGAGGTGCACGACTACCTGCCGCGTGGTGAGGCGGAGCGCGTCTCGGCCACGCTGCGGCGGGTGCTGGAGAGCGGCCAGTCCATCACCGACATGCACGTCACGGGCTTCGTCCCGGGCTCCGAGGAACGCCGGCACTGGTCGGTCAACCTCTACCGCGTGCACAGCGGCACCGGCCGGCCCATCGGCATCGCCTGGCTCGGCACCGATGTCACCGCCCGCCGCGCCGCCGCCCGCGAGGCCGCCGCCGCCCGCCGCAACCTCGCCCTGCTCAACGAGGCCGGGGCCCGCATCGGCAACTCCCTCGACCTGGAGACCACGGCCCGCGAACTGCTCGACGTGGTCGTCCCCGGATTCTGCGACCTGGCCACCGTCGACCTCTACCAGGGCCTGCTGGCCGGCGACGAGACGCCGCCCGGACTCGCCGACGGCAGCGCCGAACTGCGCCGCGTCGCCTTCGCCAGCGCCGTCTCCGACGCGCCCTTCAGCGGCTCCGGCGACCCCGTCGCCGTCGGCGCGGTGCACCACTACCCCTTCGCCTCGCCCTGCGCCGACGCCCTGCGCACCGCCCGCCCCCGGGCGGTGCCCGCCGAGGAGGGCGGCCTCGTGCAGTCCACGCTGGCCGTGCCGATGGTCGCCCACGACACCGTGGTGGGCCTCGCGCGGTTCTCGCGCACGAAGGGCAGCGAGCCGTTCGGCGACCGCGACCGGGACCTGGCGGTGGAACTGGCCGCGCGCGCCGCGGTCTGCATCGACAACGCGCGCCTGTACCGCCGCGAGCACGAACGCGCGCTGATACTGCAGCGGTCCCTGCTGCCGCCCGGCGACCCGGAGGCCTCGGGGCTGGACATCGCCTGCCGCTACCTGCCCGGCAACGCGGCCACCGAGGTCGGCGGTGACTGGTTCGACGTCATCGAACTACCCGGGCACCGGACGGCGTTGGTGGTCGGCGACGTGATGGGCCGAGGGCTGCGGGCGGCCGTGGCGATGGGTGAACTGCGCACGGCGGTCCGCACACTGGCCCTGCTCGACCTCGAACCGGCCGAGGTCCTCTCGGCGCTGGACGAGATCGCGCGCGGCCTGGGCACCCCCGGCGGTGTCCAGCAGGCCACGCGCACGGCCCGGCAGCCCCGGGACGCCGACCTGTCCGAGGTGTACCTCGCGACCTGCGTGTACGCCGTCTACGACTCCGTGACCAGGCGCTGCACGTTCGCCAACGCCGGCCACCTGCCCCCGGTCCTGGTCGAGCCCGGCGAGGCCGCGCTGATGCTCGACGTGCCGCCCGGCATGCCGCTGGGCGTGGGCGGCGAGCCCTTCGAGGAGGTCGAGGTCGAACTCCCCGAAGGCGCCCTGCTGGCGCTCTACACGGATGGACTGGTCGAATCGCGCGACCATCCGCTGGACGAGGGACTGCAGGCGTTCGTCGGCGCGCTCACCGATTCCTCCCGGCCCCTGGAGGACGTCTGCGACCACGTCCTGAACACCCTGGACACCCACCACGGCGAGGACGACATCGCCCTGCTGATGGCCCGGGTCCAGGGGCTGCCGGCCGAGTCCGTCGGCGACTGGACGCTGCCGCGCGAGCCGCGCAGCGTGGGACGGGCCCGTGAGTACGCCCGCGGGCAGCTGCTCAGCTGGGACCTGGAACCGCTGGTCGACACCACTGAACTGCTGGTGAGCGAGCTGGTGACGAACGCGCTGCGGTACGGCGAGGGAGAGATCCGCCTCCGGCTTCTGCTGGACCGCACGCTGGTGTGCGAGGTGTGGGACTCCGGCCTGGTCCAGCCCCGGCGACGACGGGCCCGCGACACCGACGAGGGGGGCCGCGGCCTGCAACTGGTCGGACTGCTCAGCGCGGCATGGGGCTCACGGCGCACGCCCCGGGGCAAGACGGTGTGGTTCGAGCTGCCGCTGCCCGGCGGCGACCACACCCTGACCGACCCGGCGGAGGCACTGCTCAGCCTGTTCTGAAGGGCCACCCCGGGATCGGTGGGGGCCGGCGCTACCCGGAAGGCTCCGAGAAGCGGTGCCTGGTCCGGGTCTGCGGGCCGCCGAAACTCACCGGGGGGCCGCCCGCCGGGTCCTCGGCCAGGAGGATGCCGCCAAGGACCGCGCCGGCCAGGGCAGCCGAGCCGCCGTCGGCGCCGGCGTACGGGGTGCCGTGCGACCGCACGTCCCGTTCGGCGTCCGCACGGGCCTGCCGGGCAGCCGTGTCCGCCCCTTCCGCATCCCCCACGGCGAGCGACCGAACCGCCTCGGCCAGCCGGGCCCGCGCGCCGGCGCCCACCACGCCCCGGTGCACCGCCACGAACTCCTCCGCCGCCGCGACGGAACCGCCGGCCACGAGCGAGGCGGCCGCGTCCAGCACTCCCGACCGCCCCGCCTCGAGCCGCGCCACGGCCCGCGTGATCCGGCGCAGCGCGTCCAGCGGGTCGTACGCCCCCGAGGTCAACTCCCCACGCACGCCGGCCAGCACGCCGTCGGCACGGACCAGTCGCGCGTGCAGCTCGCCCGCGGTCAGGGCTGTGGGCGCCGCGGTCAGGGCTGTGGGCGCCGCTCCCTTCCGTACCGCCGCCAGCTCCGCCTCCCCGCCGGTCAGCGCGGCCGGTACCAGCTCCGCAGCCTGCCGCAGCCGGTCCGCGAGCCCCTCCACCGCACCGGTGAGGACACCGGCCTGCGTGATGGCGCCCTCGGCGGCCCGCAGATGTGCCGCCGCCCGCTCCCGGTCGCCCGAGTCGTCCGCCTGCCGGGCCCCGTTGAGGTGCGCCGTGGCGAACACGAGCCGGTCCTTGGCCTGTTCGAGGTACCCGGTGACGTCCCCGGCCGGGTACCTCTGCCGCAGCCGCACGAGTGCGTCCTGCGCGGCCGCCGTCCGTGCCGTCAGCCGCCGGAACCTTCCCTCGGCGACCTCCAGCGCCCCGCCGGCCCCCTGCTCCCACCCCCGCAGCCGGTCCAGCGCGGGAGCCTCGGCGTCCAGCCGCCGCCCCGTCTCCGCACACCGCCCGATCACCCCCACCAGCGCCTGCCGCCGGGCATCCGCCTCCTCCGGCACCCCCTGCTCGTACCGCCGCCAGATCGCGAACGCGGCCGACAGCTCCGTCTCCGCGGCCCGCAGTGCGTGTGCGAACGGCTCTGCCCGGGACTCGCCGAACCGCTCCCGCACGAACGACAGTTCCTCCCGGCTGGTGCGCACGCAGTCGTCCGCCTGCACCAGCGCCGCGCGGGCCTGCCGCTCGGAGTCGGCCGGCGCGGGCGCGGGCGGCCGCACGGAGACGGTCCCCGGTGTCGTCCGTGAGCGCAGCCGCCGGGTGCGGCGCACGTAGCCGTATCCGCCCAGGACGACGGCCGCGCCGCCCGCGATCAGCGGCAGTACGAGATCGGCGGGGGACGTTCCGTCCTGCTGCGGAGCGGCGGCGTTCGCCGCGTTCGCGGCGGACCCGGCGGACCCGGCGGGTGCCGGGGGAACCGGGCCGGGGGCGGTGATCGTCATCACCGGTGACACCAGCCACCCGACCCCGGCCACGGCGCCCAGCACGGCATGCGTGACCCGCGCCCGTATCCGGGTCTTGGCACGCCGGGGCCGGCCCCGGATCAGGGAGGACGTCACCTTTCGGAGCGTATGGGCAGGTAAGCGGCTCCGCGAGCGGGACGGAGACGGGTGGGGGAGGAAGGGGACAGCGGGGCCGGATGGACGACGAAGAGAAGAAGAGCGGGATCACGGGGGAGCCGGACGCCGAGCCGACGGCGGCGGAGTCCGGTGGCCAGGCTCGGCCGGACGGGCCGAAGACCGACGTCCCGACCCAGCCGGTCGCGCCCGGGGCCCGCCCGGACAAGAAGGACAGCCCCGGCGCCGACCCCGCTCCCGGCGCCGCCCCCGCTCTCGGGGCCGGCACCGCTCCCGATCGCGTCCCGGCCCCCGGTCCAGAGCCGGCCCCCGAGGCGGCCGGTGGATCCCGGGTAGCCGAAGCCGAAGCGGAAGCGGAAGCCGATCCCGAAGCCGATTGCGAGGCCGGAGCCGAAGCCGAGGCCGGTCCCGGGGCCGGAGCCGAAGCGGAAACCGATCCCGAGGCCGGAGCCGATTCCGCCCCCGCCCCCCGAGGCGCCCCGCGCCGTCGGCGGCGCCGTCTTCTGCGGTACACCCTCGTCGCACTCGCGCTGCTCCTCCTCCCGCTCCTCACCGCCGAGACGGCCCTCCGGCTCAACTACACCGGCGACCCTGCGCCCGGCACCCGCACCAGGCACCGGGACGCCCTCTGGCTGGGCCACGCCTGGGTGGACGGCCGCAAGACCGACCGGGACGTCGAGGCACTCGCCGGGCGGCTGCGCGGCACCGGGATCCGCGACCTGTACGTCCACTCGGGCCCGCTGGAGCACGACGGCACCCTGCCCGCCTCCGCGTACCGCAAGGCTCGTTGGCTCATCGCGGCCGTCCACCGGGAGCTGCCCGGCGTCCGGGTGCAGGCGTGGCTGGGCGACAAGCTGGCCAGCGAGAGCCCCGACGGACTGCGCCTGGACCGCGCCGCCACCCGTACCGCCGTCCTCGCCTCCACCCGCCGGATCCTCGACGCGGGCTTCCAGGGCGCCCACTTCGACCTGGAACCCCTCCACTCCGGCGACCAGGACTACCTCGCCCTCCTCGACGACCTGCGCACCCTCACCCACGCCCACCACGCGGTGCTCTCCGTCGCCGCCCACCAGATCGACCCGCTGCCCGGGTTCCACTCCTTCTGGGGCACGACCACCGGGCACCCCAAGTGGTGGTCGCAGGCCTACTTCGGGCAGGTGGCCCGCCGGGTCGACCAGATCGCCGTGATGTCGTACGACACCATGCAACCGCTGCAGAGCCTGTACGGCGGCTACGTGGCCCAGCAGACCAGCCTCGCCCTGGAGGTCACCCCCGACTCCACCGATCTGCTGATGGGCCTGCCCTTCTACCACGAGAACCGCTTCGGCCACTGGGAGCACGCCGAGACCGTCCCGGCCGCCGTCCGCGGCGTCCGCCTCGGCCTGTCCCGCACCGACGCGGGCCGCGAGAACTTCGGCGTGGCCGCCTACGTCGACTTCGCGGCGACGGAGGAGGACTGGACGGCGTACCGGAAGGACTGGGCGCAGCCGTAGTACACCGCCCGGTGCGCGTGCCATGCTCGTCGTCATGCACACGTACCTGGTGATCGCGGGCGCGCTGGCCGTGGGGCTGATGGCCGCCTCTGGCATCGCGGCCGTCACGACCGGCTGGGTGGCGCCCTTCGCCCGCCGCCGGATCCTGCGGCCGAGGCTGTGGGGATACGGCCAGCTGTCCGGAGCGGCCGGGGCGTCGCTGTGGATGTTCCTCGGCGTGTTCCGCGCGCGGTTCGACGCGGTCCCGCTCGTCGGCTGGTTCGTGTTCATGGGGAGCCTGGGCGTTCAGATGCTCGCCCAGCGCCCCGGCCGTGCCCCCGCCCCCGTGCCGCCCGCTACGGAGTCCGCCTCCTGATCTTCGAGCCCAGCCACACCAGCGGGTCGTACTTGCGGTCGACCGCCCTCTCCTTGAGCGGGATCAGGGCGTTGTCCGTGATCCTGATGCCCTCCGGGCACACCTCGGTGCAGCACTTGGTGATGTTGCAGTAGCCGAGCCCGTGTTCGTCCTGGGCGGCGCGCGCCCGGTCCACGCCCGTCCCGGCCGCCGCGTCCAGCGGGTGCATGTCCAGTTCGGCGACGCGCATCAGGAAGCGCGGGCCGGCGAACGCCGTCTTGTTCTCCTCGTGGTCGCGGACCACGTGGCAGGTGTCCTGGCACAGGAAGCACTCGATGCACTTGCGGAACTCCTGCGAGCGGTCCACGTCCTCCTGCATCATGCGGTACTCGCCCGGACCGAGCCCGGCGGGCGGCACGAACGCCGGAACCTCCCTGGCCTTCTGGTAGTTGAAGCCGACGTCCGTCACCAGGTCCCGGACCACCGGGAAGCCGCGCAGGGGGGTGACGGTGATGGTGTCGGCGCGGTCGAAGACCGACATGCGGGTCATGCACATCAGCCGGGGGCGGCCGTTGATCTCCGCCGAGCACGAACCGCACTTGCCCGCCTTGCAGTTCCAGCGCACGGCGAGGTCGGGGGCCTGGGTCGCCTGGAGGCGGTGAACGATGTCGAGGACCACCTCGCCGTCGTTCACCTCGACCGAGAAGTCCTCCAGGCCGCCTCCCCGCACATCGCCCCGCCACACCTTGAAGCGGGCCTCGTAGCTGCTCATTCGTACAGCTCCTCCTCGGCGAGGTACTTGACCAGCTCCTCCTTCTCGAAGAGGGCGAGCAGGTCGGGGCGGATGGGGTCGGTGGTCTCGCGGGTGAGGCGGATCTGGCCGCGGGCGGGGTCGCCCGCCGCGAGGGCGGCGGCGGGGCCGGCGAGCGTGCACAGCAGGTTCACGTTGCGCCAGGCGCGGTCCATCGCGGGGTGGTCCTCGCGGGTGTGGCCGCCGCGCGACTCGGTGCGCTCCAGCGCGGCCCGCGCCACGCATTCGCTGACCAGCAGCATGTTCCTGAGGTCCAGGGCGAGGTGCCAGCCCGGGTTGAACTGGCGGTGGCCCTCGACCCCGGCCCGCCGTGCCCGTACCCGCAGCTCGGCCAGCCGGTGCAGGGCCTGCTCCATCTCGCCCTCGCGGCGGATGATGCCGACCAGGTCGTTCATGGTCTGCTGGAGTTCCTGGTGGATGGTGTACGGGTTCTCCGGCGGGCCGGCCTCGCCCTCAGTCTCCGCCGAGAAGGGCCGCAGGGCCTCCGCGGACGCCGCGTTGACCTGGGACTCGGCGACCTGCGGGCGCCGGCGCGCCGGGTCCAGCGCGTACCCGGCCGCGTGGCCCCCCGCCCGGCGGCCGAAGACCAGCAGGTCGGAGAGGGAGTTGCCGCCGAGCCGGTTGGAGCCGTGCATCCCGCCGGCCACCTCACCGGCCGCGAACAGTCCGGGCACCCCGCGCGCCGCCGCCGTGTCGGACTCGACGGCGATGCCGCCCATCACGTAGTGGCAGGTCGGTCCGACCTCCATCGCCTCCGCCGTGATGTCGACGTCCGCCAGTTCCTTGAACTGGTGGTACATGGAGGGCAGCCGGCGCCGGATCACCTCGGCGGGCATCCGGGTGGACACGTCCAGGAAGACCCCGCCGTGCGGGGAGCCCCGGCCCGCCTTCACCTCGGCGTTGATCGCGCGGGCCACCTCGTCGCGGGGGAGCAGTTCGGGGGGCCGCCGGTTGTGGTCCGGGTCCTCGTACCACCGGTCGGCCTCCTCCTCCGACTCGGCGTACTTCTCCTTGAAGACGTCCGGGACGTAGTCGAACATGAACCGCCTGCCCCCGGAGTCGCGGAGCACCCCGCCGTCGCCGCGCACCGACTCGGTGACCAGGATGCCCTTCACCGACGGCGGCCAGACCATGCCGGTCGGGTGGAACTGCACGAACTCCATGTTGAGCAGCGGCGCCCCGGCCAGCAGCGCGAGGGCGTGCCCGTCGCCGGTGTACTCCCACGAGTTGGAGGTGACCTTGAAGGACTTGCCGATGCCGCCGGTCGCGAGGACCACGGCGGGTGCCTCCAGCACGAAGAACCGGCCCGTCTCGCGGTCGTAGGCGAAGACCCCGCCGACCCGGTCCTCCGTGGCGGAGCCGCCGTCGGGCCCGGTCTTGAGGATCCGGGTGACCGTGCACTCCTGGAACACCTTCAGCCGCGACTCGTAGTCGCCGGTCTCGCGGTGGTCCTCCTGCTGCAGCGCGACGATCTTCTGCTGGAGCGTGCGGATCAGCTCCAGGCCCGTACGGTCGCCGACGTGCGCGAGCCGCGGGTACTCGTGGCCGCCGAAGTTGCGCTGGGAGATCCGGCCGTCCTTCGTCCGGTCGAACAGCGCACCCCAGGTCTCCAGCTCCCACACCCGGTCCGGGGCCTCCTGGGCGTGCAGCTCGGCCATCCGCCACTGGTTGAGGAACTTGCCGCCGCGCATGGTGTCGCGGAAGTGGACCTGCCACGTGTCGTGCTCGTTGGCGTTCCCCATGGCCGCGGCGATGCCGCCCTCGGCCATCACCGTGTGCGCCTTGCCGAACAGGGACTTGCAGATCACCGCGGTACGGGCGCCCCGCTCGCGCGCCTCGATCGCGGCCCGCAGCCCGGCGCCCCCGGCACCGACCACGACGACGTCCCACTCCTGCCGGTCCACCACGGGCATCAGTCAGTCCCTCACTGGAATCTCTAGAAGAAGCGCGGATCGTCGAAGACCCCGGACGCGACCAGGTAGACGTAGAAGTCGGCGAGCGCCACGCTCAGCAGCGAGGCCCACGCCAGCTGCATGTGGCGGGCGTTGAGCCGGCCCACGAACTGCCACGCCCGGTAGCGCACGGGGTGCCGGGAGAAGTGCTTGAGCTTGCCGCCGACGATGTGCCGGCAGGAGTGGCAGGAGATCGTGTACGCCCAGATCAGCGCGATGTTGGCCAGGAAGACCAGGGTGCCCAGGCCCATGTGGCCCCAGCGGTAGTGGGTGTCCCGGAAGGCCAGCACGGTGTCGTAGGTGAGCACCCCCGCCACCAGCAGGGCGGCGTAGAAGAAGTACCGGTGGACGTTCTGCAGGATCAGCGGGAAGCGGGTCTCCCCGGTGTAGGTGCGGTGCGGCTCGGCGACCGCGCAGGCGGGCGGGGACGCCCAGAAGCTGCGGTAGTACGCCTTGCGGTAGTAGTAGCAGGTCAGGCGGAAGCCGAGCGGGAAGATCAGGATGATGATCGCGGGGGAGAGGCCCCACCAGCCGCCGAACAGGTTCGCGTTGGGACCGGCGTGCATGGGTCGGCAGTTGTCCGCCAGGCACGGCGAGTAGAACGGCGACACGTACGGCGCCGCGTAGTAGTGCGCGTTCGCGAAGGCCCGCCAGGTCGAGTACACGACGAAGGCGAACAGACCGGCCGCGGTGACGGCGGGCGCCAGCCACCAGCGGTCGGTCCGCAGATGCGGGGCGGTGATCGCGGCGCGCGCACCGGAACGTACGCCGCCGCTGTTCTGTTGGGGTTCCGTACCAGTAGCCAAGGGGGCCTCCGGTCGGTTCGGGGGGTGTCAGGGGGCGCGGCGGTCGCGGGCGCCGAGGCCTTCGTCGTCCGAGTCCGTCCACAGGCTGATGTCGTAGGGCGTGTCGGAGATGGTGACGAGGTCGGGACGGCGGGCGGTGTCCGGCGCGGCCGCGGCCGCCCGCAGCAGCGCCACGCTCTCCCGCAGATGGTCGGCGTCCAGCCGGACGCGGCGCATCTCCAGGCCTTCGGTGCCGATCTGGTGCTCCAGGCGTCCCAGCGACCGGTGCAGATCGTCGAGGGAGCGCTGGACCGAGGTGATGTCGTCGTGCACGGACATGACTTGCCCTCACTTCCGTGGGTCCGGCGGGCCCTGGGCGGCAACGTTCATGCGCCTAGGAGTGTTGCGCCTCACACGTCTCGCTGGGAAGGCGTGTGCGGCGATTGGCCGGAGGCGTACGGACGCATCCGGTGGCGTGTTGCGCCGCACGGGTGGGGTTACCGCCCGTCGCCGCCGTGTCGCCCGCTGTGGCCGGATCCTTTCCCGTTCAGTGGCCGCATAGATCTGATCAGCTCCATATACCGCCAAAAGTGATCAGCTCTACATACCGACAAAAGTGAGCATAAGGCCCGCAGCGTCCTGGAGGTAGCAGAGATGTCCTACGACGGCACAGCGCGGCGGGCCCTGACGTCGCGGCGCTCCCACCGCAGCCTCCTCGCCGGCCTCACCGCGGGCGCCCTCGCGGTGCCGCTCCTCGCCGGCTGCGGCTCCGACGAGGACGAGGCCGGCAAACCCCTCGCCGGACAGGACATCGCCCAGGTCGCCCGGAGCCAGGTCGCCGACGGCGGCACCCTGAAGTGGGCCGTCGACGCGGTCCCCGAGACGCTGAACACCTTCCAGGCCGACGCCGACTCCGCCACCACCCGGGTCGCCCAGGCCGTGCTGCCGTCGATGTTCCGCCTCGACGCGACCGGCCGCCCGGTGGCCGACCCCGCCTACCTGGAGTCGGCCAAGGTCATCGAGACCGAGCCGCGCCAGGTCGTGCTGTACAAGCTGAACCAGCAGGCCGTCTGGAGCGACGGACGGGAGATCGGCGCCGCCGACTTCGTCGCCCAGTGGCGCGCCCTGTCCGGCCGGAACAGCGCGTACTGGACCGCCCGCAACGCCGGCTACGACCGCATCGAGAAGATCGAGCGCGGCGCCAGCGACCTCCAGGTCCGGGTCACCTTCTCCCGCCCCTACGCCGACTGGAAGTCGCTGTTCTCCCCCCTGTACCCGAAGCAGGTCACGGGCACCCCGGACGCCTTCAACGACGGCGCCCGCCGCAAGCTCCAGGTCACCGCCGGCCCGTTCCGGGTGGAGAAGGTCGACACCGCGAAGAAGGACGTCGTCCTCACCCGCAACCCGCGCTGGTGGGGCAGGCCCGCCAAGCTGAACGGGATCGTGCTGCACGCCGTGCCCCGGGGCGAGCGGGCCGCCGCACTCGCCGACGGCAGCGTCGACCTCGCCACGATCGACGCCGCCGACGCCCGGCGCATCGACCTCGCCGCGAAGGGCGCCGGCTCCCCGTTCCGCGGCGGCGGGAAGACCTCCGTCAAGACGCTGCGCTCCTGGGCCCTCGCGCACGGCATCGCCTCCGACGGGGCGAAGGCGGGCAGGAAGAAGCTGCGCAAGGCCATCTCCGCGTACCTGGAGGAGCAGCAGGCCCTGCGCGGCTTCGACGTCCGCCGGTCCCTGGAGCCCGCCTACACCCAGCTCGCCCTCAACGGCTCCGAGGGCCCCCTGGCCGACGAACGGGTCCGCCGGGCCGTCGCCCGCGCCCTGGACCGCGAGGAACTCGCCAAGCTGGTCCTCACCCCGCTGGGCCTGCCCGCCGTCCCGGTCGGCAGCCACCTCGCCCTGGCCGGACAGGCCGCCTACGCCGACAACAGCGGTGCCGTCGGCGGCCAGGACACCAAGGAGGCGCAGGCGCTGCTCGGGGACGCCGGCTGGGTGCCCGGCGGCCCCGTCAAGGAGCAGAAGAAGACGGAGAAGGCGGCCGGCCCCGAGAAGGAGAAGAGCGACGAGGAGTCGGACAAGTCCAACGGCGGCAAGGACGGCGAGTACATCGTCGGCGAGGACGACAAGGGCAAGCACCACGAGTCCGCCGGCGAGGAGCGCGGCGAGGACGGCGGCAAGCACCTCGCGCAGGAGGGCCGGCAGGGCGGGGCCCCCGGGGCGTACGCCCCGCAGGGCACGGCCGCCCCGGCCGCCGCGCCGGCCGCACCACTCGCCAAGGACGGCCGGCCGCTCGCACTGCGCTTCGTCCTGCCCGCCGGCCCCGGCTCCGAGACGCTGGACACCGTCGCCGAGCGGATCTCGGTGATGCTGGAGCGGGTCGGCATCCGGACGACGATCAGCAGGGTCCCGGACGAGAGCTACTTCAAGGACCACATCGCCTCCGGCGACTACGACCTCGCCCTGTACTCGTGGCCGGCCTCCGCCTTCCCCGCGACCGACGCCCGGCCCATCTACGCCAAGCCGGCGCCGGCGGCCGACGGCTCGGTCAACGTCGAGCAGAACTACACCCGGGTCGGTACGGACCAGGTGGACCAGCTCTTCGACCAGGCCCTGGCGACGCTCGACGAGGACGAGGCGCGCTCCCTGATCCGCAAGGCCGACGCCCGGATCTGGGCGACGGCCGGCTCCATCCCGCTCTACCAGCGACCGCAGCTGGTCGGAGCGCGGAAAGACCTGGTCAACGCGGGTGCGTTCGGGTTCCAGACGCCGGTCTACGAGGACATGGGCTTCCTGCGCAAGGGTGCGAAGGGACCGAAGGCGGCACCGTCGTCGGCGAGCCCCTCCGGCAGGTGATTCCGGGGTCGGAAAGGCCCTGAGGAGGCCGACACCCTCAGGGCCACGTAACATGGGGTGAGGCCGTGGCATGTCAAGCCCGGCAGGGCCCGCGTCACACGGACGTACGCAGAGGGCCTTCCTCACACCCCGGGAGTACGTCGCAATATGGCCACGCGCCACGACATCCGCAACGTCGCCATCGTCGCCCACGTCGACCACGGCAAGACCACCATCGTCGACGGCATGCTGAAGCAGGCCGGCGCGTTCGCCGCCCACCAGCTCGACCAGGTCGACGACCGGGTCATGGACTCGAACGACCTGGAGCGTGAGAAGGGCATCACGATCCTCGCCAAGAACACGGCGGTGAAGTACCACCCCAAGGACGGCGGGGAGCCCATCACCATCAACATCATCGACACCCCCGGCCACGCCGACTTCGGCGGCGAGGTCGAGCGCGGTCTGTCGATGGTCGACGGTGTGGTCCTGCTCGTGGACGCCTCCGAGGGCCCGCTGCCGCAGACCCGGTTCGTGCTGCGCAAGGCGCTCCAGCAGCGCCTGCCCGTCATCCTGTGCATCAACAAGACGGACCGCCCGGACTCCCGCATCGACGAGGTCGTCAACGAGACCTACGACCTCTTCCTCGACCTGGACGCCGACGAGGAGCAGATCGAGTTCCCGATCGTCTACGCGTGCGGCCGTGACGGCATCGCCTCGCTGACCAAGCCGGACGACGGCACCGTCCCGGCCGACAGCGACAGCCTGGAGCCGTTCTTCTCCACGATCCTCCAGCACATCCCGGCCCCCACCTACGACGAGGACGCGCCGCTCCAGGCGCACGTCACCAACCTCGACGCCGACAACTTCCTCGGCCGTATCGCGCTGCTCCGCGTCGAGCAGGGCGAGCTGCGCAAGGGCCAGACGGTCGCGTGGATCAAGCGTGACGGGACCATCAGCAACGTGCGCATCTCCGAGCTGATGATGACCGAGGCGCTCACCCGCAAGCCCGCCGAGAAGGCCGGCCCGGGTGACATCTGCGCCGTCGCCGGCATCCCCGACATCATGATCGGCGAGACCCTGGCCGACACCGAGAACCCGATCCCGCTCCCGCTGATCACGGTGGACGAGCCCGCCATCTCCATGGTCATCGGCACCAACACGTCGCCGCTGGTCGGCCGTGGCGGCACCGGCAAGGGCGCCGACGCGAAGTCGGCCGTCAAGGACCGCAAGGTCACCGCCCGCCAGGTCAAGGACCGCCTGGACCGCGAGCTGATCGGCAACGTCTCGCTGCGCGTGCTGGACACCGAGCGCCCGGACGCCTGGGAGGTGCAGGGCCGCGGTGAGCTGGCGCTCGCCATCCTGGTCGAGCAGATGCGCCGTGAGGGCTTCGAGCTGACCATCGGCAAGCCGCAGGTCGTCACCAAGAACGTCGACGGCAAGGTCTACGAGCCGGTCGAGCGCATGACGATCGACGTGCCCGAGGAGCACATGGGTGCGGTCACCCAGCTCATGGGCGTCCGCAAGGGCCGGATGGACAACATGTCCAACCACGGCTCGGGCTGGGTCCGCATGGAGTTCGTGGTGCCGTCCCGCGGCCTCATCGGCTTCCGTACCGAGTTCCTGACCCAGACCCGCGGCACGGGTATCGGCCACTCCATCCACGAGGGCTTCGAGCCCTGGTTCGGTGCGCTGCAGACCCGCAACAACGGCTCCCTGGTCGCCGACCGTTCGGGCGCCGTCACCGCGTTCGCGATGACGAACCTGCAGGAGCGCGGCGTGCTGTTCGTGGAGCCGGGCACCGAGGTGTACGAGGGCATGATCGTCGGTGAGAACTCCCGTTCCGACGACATGGACGTCAACATCACCAAGGAGAAGAAGCTCACGAACATGCGGTCCTCGTCGGCCGACTCGTTCGAGGCCATCGTCCCGCCGCGCAAGCTCTCCCTGGAGCAGTCGCTGGAGTTCTGCCGCGACGACGAGTGCGTCGAGGTGACCCCGGAGGCGGTTCGCATCCGCAAGGTGAACCTGGACGCCCGCGAGCGCGCCCGCGCCGCGAGCCGCGCCAAGCACGGCTGACCCGCAGGGCACTTCGGCCCGGGCCCCCTCGTCATGAGGGGGCCCGGGCTTTTTGCAACCCGTTTTCCGGTGGCCCGTGACCGCCGGCCCGGTGCGAGGTGTCCGTAATGCGGAGATCCTCGACCGATAGCCATGTAACACGTCCGTTTCGCGGCCTTCTCCCACCGAACGGTTTGTCCAATTTTTGGAAGTTCTACGCGCCAGCTGTGACTGAATTGAGATTTAAAGACGGTGGTCGCCATCTGTCGCATGGCAGATAGTTAGCCGCGTAGCGCTCGGGTCAATGGGTCTCGCGCTGTGGGGACAGCGCCGACTCACGAGCACCAGGGGGTGTCTGACCCTCCGTCAGGGGTGTCGGAGGGAAGACGGTAACCCTCTCCTGTTGGTGAACACGTGAAGTCATGAGGAGGAACCCCCATGTGCGGTGTCACGAACACCATGTGGGCCAGTTCGTCACTTCCAGCGGTGTGATTCGGCTGTAGAACTACGCGCGTCCGGCAGCGGTTCCGCGCGTCCTCGGAGTACCCGGGCACCTCTCACACTCATACCTGTGAAACGGACGAACCGTGACAAGTCCTACCGACATTGAGGGCGGCGGGACTTCGGTCGTCGTCGACGGCGAACCAGGGCCGGAGACGAAGGACGAAGCCGTCAAGCTCGAAGGCCGGTCTCCCGGCCAGCTGATGTGGATGCGCTTCAAGCGCGACCGCACCGGTGTGATCTCGGCCTACGTCGTGGGCTTCTTCTTCCTGATCGGGCTGCTCGCGCCGCTGATCTCCAAGCTCTACGGCAAGGACCCGTACACGGTCTACGCCGACGAGCGGCCGGACCTCTTCGACAGCGCCGGCGTGCCGGTGCAGCCCAACGGCGGCATCAGCGGCGAGTTCTGGTTCGGTCTCGAACCCGGCAACGGCTACGACGTCTTCACCAAGCTGATCTACGGCATCCGCACCTCGCTGATGATCTCGGTGGCCGTCACCGTCGCCGTCGTCGTGACCGGCATCCTGCTCGGCGTCACCGCCGGCTACATCGGCGGCAAGACCGACTACTTCATCGGCCGGGTCATCGACTTCCTGCTCGCCTTCCCGGCACAGCTGTTCTTCATCGCGAGCATGCCGGTCGTGGTCTCCCTGTTCGTCAGCCCCCGCGACGAGACGCCCACGTACGTCCGGGTGGTCGCGCTGATCATCGTGCAGTGGTTCCTGGGCTGGATGGGGCTCGGCCGCATCCTGCGCGGCACCGCACTCGCCCTGCGCGAACGGGAGTTCATCGAGGCGGCCAAGGTCAGCGGCGCGTCGCCGTGGCGGATCATCCGCAAGGAGATCCTGCCGAACATCGTGACCCCGCTGCTGGTGCAGTCGACCTACCTGCTGCCCGGCTTCGTGACTGCCGAGGCCGGCCTGTCCTTCCTGGGCGTGGGCATCGTCGAACCGACGCCCGACTGGGGGCAGATGTTCTCCAAGGCGTCCACCGAACTGGTGATGCAGAACGACATCACCTACATGTTCTTCCCCGGCATCTCGATGATCATCTTCGTCGTCGCGTTCAACCTGCTCGGGGACTCGGTCAGAGACGCCTTCGATCCCAAGACCGCGCGCTGACCCAAGCACCACCTTTCGTACGGAACGTCAGTTCCGTTGTCTCGCACTGCACTTCCAGCAGTTCTTCTTCGCACTGGTGACACACAGAACGCACTGGTGACACACAGATGGGTGGGAATCTTCGTGATGAGTAGGGGCGGACGCCACGCATACGGCGCACTCTCCGTGCTCGCGGCCGGAGCTCTTGTGCTCACCGGTTGCAGCAAGGGCGGCAGCGACAGCGGCGGCAACGACAAGAAGGACCGGGACAGCGCCAAGCGGCAGCAGGCGTCCATCAAGTTCGGCGACGCGGCCGCATCCAACGGGCCGGCCCAGGACGTCCCCGGCGCCAAGTCCGGCGGCACCATGGAGGTGCTGCAGCGCGACAGCTACGCCCACCTCGACCCGGGCCAGATCTACGTCTCCGACGAGATGTCGCTCTCGCAGCTGATCCACCGCGGCCTCACCGGCTACAAGGCCACGAGCAACGACGGCAGCAAGCACGAGGTGGTCGGCGACCTCGCCACCGACTCCGGTACCACCACGGACGGCGGCAAGACCTGGAAGTACACGCTGAAGGACGGCATCAAGTTCCAGGACGGTTCCCCGATCACGTCCAAGGACGTCCGGCACAGCGTCGAGCGGCTCTTCGCGCCGTTCATCAACCAGGGCCCCACCTACCTCCAGCAGTGGCTGGCCGACACCCCGGGCACCGCCTACCGCAAGCTGCTCAAGGACGGCCCGTACAAGGGCAAGCACCTGCCCAGCTCCATCCTGGAGACGCCCGACGCGAAGACGATCGTCTTCCACTTCAAGACCGCGCACCCCGACCTGCCCTACGCGCTGGCGATGGCGGGCTACTCGGTGGTCTCGGAGAAGGGCGACACCAAGCAGAAGTACGACAAGTCCCCGGTGGTGACCGGTCCCTACAAGGTCCAGTCCTTCAAGTCCGGCAAGTCGATGGTGCTCGTCAAGAACCCCAACTGGGACCCGAAGACGGACCCGATCCGCCACCAGTACGTGGACCAGTTCAACTTCCAGTTCAACCAGCAGTACGAAACCTCCACCAAGGCCCTGCTCGCCGACAGCGGCGCCGACCAGGCCGGCATCAGCTTCAACAACCAGGTCGACGCGGGCAACCTGTCCCAGGTGCTGCGCGACCCGAAGATGAAGTCCCGCACGGTCTCCGGCTACCAGCCGTACGTGGGCCAGATGAACATCAACATGAGCCACCAGGCGATGCAGGACAAGACGGTCCGCGAGGCCATCGCCTACGCGCTGCCGGTCACCCCGTTCGTGCGCGCCTACGGCGGCACCGACGCCATGGAGGTCGCGGGCGGCCTGATCTCCCCGACCGTCTCCGGCTACGACGCGGCGTTCGACCCGTGGGGCAAGAAGAAGAAGCCCGCCGGTGACGCGGCCAAGGCCAAGGAGCTGCTGAAGAAGGCCGGCAAGCTCAACATGAAGCTGACCTTCGGCTACATCAACACCCCCGAGGGCCAGCAGTACTCCACCGCCATGGCGGCGGGCCTGAAGAAGGCCGGCTTCAACGTCCAGCGCCAGGAGATCCCGGCCGAGACCTTCTACGACCAGGTCTCCAAGCTCGACAACAACTACGACATCTTCCACACCGCGTGGGGCGCCGACTGGCCGTCCGCCTCGACCGTGATCCCGCCGCTGTACGACGGCCGCGTCATCGCCGACGGCGCGCAGAACTACTCGCAGATCAACGACCCGAAGGTCAACAGCGAGATCGACCGGATCAACAAGATCACCGACCCGGTCAAGTCGGCGGCCGAGTGGGAGAAGCTCGACCAGTACATCGTCAAGGACTCCGTCAACGTCGTCCCGACCGCGTACTACAAGCAGACCCAGATCGCCGGTTCCAAGGTCGGCGGCCTCGTCTACGACGACGTGATCGGCGGCGTCGACCCGCGTCGCCTCTTCATCAAGTAACCGTCCCCTGCCGGTACCCGGCGCGCCCCCACCGTACGGGCGCGCCGGGTACCGCCCGGACCGCCGACGTCTGAGAGCTGCCCTGACATGCTGCGCTTCCTCGTCCGCCGGATCATCGGTGCCGCCGTCATTCTGTTCCTGCTGAGCATCGTCGCGTTCCTGCTGTTCTTCGGGGTGCCCCGGGACCCGGCACTGCTGATGTGCGGCAAGACCTGCAATCCGGACAGCATCGCCAACATCCATCACGTGCTCGGCCTGGACAAGTCGATCCCCGAGCAGTACGGGATCTTCCTGCACAACCTCGTCCTGGGCAGCGACCAGTTCGCCCAGGGCCCCTGCCCGGCCCCGTGCTTCGGCTACTCGTACCACACCAACGAGCAGGTCTGGGGCACGCTGATCGACCGCCTGCCCACCACCGTCTCGCTCACCCTGGGCGCGGCCGTCGTCTTCCTCTTCGTGGGTCTCGGCACCGGGCTGCTCGCCGCCTGGCGGCGCGGCACGCTCGTCGACAAGGCGGCCACCGCGGGCGCCATGGTCGTCAGTTCCCTGCAGATCTACTTCCTCGGCCCGCTGGCCCTGGCGATCCTCGTCTACCAGACGCACTGGTTCGACAAACCCGCCTACAACGAGTTCACGCAGGACCCCGTCACCTGGTTCTCGGGGCTGATCATCCCCTGGGTGGTCCTCTCCACGATCTTCGCGGCGCAGTACACCCGTATGTCCCGGTCCTCGATGATCGAACAGCTGCAGGAGGAACACGTCCGCACCGCCCGCGCCAAGGGCATGTCCCGCCGGTACGTCTTCTTCCGGTACGCCTGGCGCGGCTCGCTGATCCCGATCGTCACCATCTTCGGCATCGACCTCGGCTCCCTGCTCGGCGGCGCGATCATCACCGAGTTCACCTTCAGCCTGCCGGGCATCGGACAGCTCGCCGTGCAGTCGGTGTTCTTCAGCGACCTGCCGCTGCTGCTCGGCGTGATGCTGTTCTCCGCCAGCATGATCCTGCTGTTCAACATCATCGTCGACGCCGCGTACGCCTTCATCGACCCGCGCGTGCGGCTGTCCTAGGAGCACTGTCGTGACCACTTTGACCAAGGAAGCCGGTGCTCCGAACCCGGCCGGCACCGGCCCCCTGCTCTCGGTGCGGGACCTGCACGTGAGCTTCAGGACCGAGGACGGCGTCGTACGGGCCGTGGACGGGCTCTCCTTCGACCTGGAGCGCGGCAGGACGCTCGGCATCGTGGGCGAGTCCGGCTCGGGCAAGTCGGTGACGAACCTCACCGTGCTCGGCCTGCACAACCCCATGTTCACCACGGTGGAGGGCGAGATCCTGCTGGACGGGCAGGAGCTGACCACCGCCCGCGAGTCGGAGCTGGAGAAGCTGCGCGGCAACAAGGTCGCCATGATCTTCCAGGACCCGCTCACCGCGCTCTCGCCGTACTACACCGTGGGCCGGCAGATCGCCGAGCCGTACATGAAGCACACCCGCGCCTCCAAGAAGGCGGCCTGGGAACGTGCCGTGGAGATGCTCGGCAAGGTCGGCATCCCGAACCCGCGGGAGCGGGCCAAGGACTACCCGCACCAGTTCTCCGGCGGCATG
Source organism: Streptomyces lucensis JCM 4490 (assembly GCF_014650035.1). Taxonomy (GTDB): domain Bacteria; phylum Actinomycetota; class Actinomycetes; order Streptomycetales; family Streptomycetaceae; genus Streptomyces; species Streptomyces lucensis. The sequence goes on from NZ_BMUE01000001.1 coordinate 532,765, forward strand.
CGCCAGCGCGCGATGATCGCCATGGCACTGGTCTGCGACCCCGACCTGCTGATCGCCGACGAGCCGACGACCGCCCTGGACGTGACGGTCCAGGCCCAGATCCTGGACCTGCTCAAGGACCTCCAGCGGGAGTTCGGCACCGGCATCGTCTTCATCACCCACGATCTCGGCGTCATCGCCGACATGGCCGACGACATCATGGTGATGTACGCGGGCAGCGCGGTGGAGCGGGGCACGACCGACGAGGTGCTGCGCTCGCCCCGGCACCCCTACACCTGGGGGCTGCTGAACTCGATGCCGCGCCTCGACTCCGACCTCGGCGCCCAGCTGTCGCCGATCCCCGGCTCCCCGCCATCGCTGCTCCATCCGCCGACCGGCTGCCGTTTCCACCCGCGCTGCGGATTCCGGGACCGGGTGGAGGGCACGGGCCGTTGTGTGAACGAGCGCCCGCTGCTGGCCCCGGACCGCGCGTCGGCCTGCCACCTCACCGCCGAGCAGAAGCGGACCATCTTCATCGAGGAGATCAAGCCCCGACTGGGCTAGGTCGTCATAGGAGGACACCGTCATGAAAGAGGACCTGGTCCTCCCGGCCCCGCGCGAGAAGAACGCCGGCGCGGACGGGGAGCCGCTGCTGCGGGTCTCGGGGCTGACCAAGCACTTCCCGGTGAAGGGCGGCTTCCCCGTCCGCCGCACGGTCGGCGCGGTGCAGGCCGTGGACGGCATCGACCTGACCGTGGGGGCCGGTGAGAGCTTCGGCCTGGTCGGCGAGTCGGGCTGCGGCAAGTCGACCACGGGCCGGCTGATCACCCGGCTGATGGAGCCGACGAGCGGCACCATCACCTACCGCGGCCGGGACATCAGCCACGCCTCGCGCAAGGAACTGGCGCCGATCCGCTCCGAGATCCAGATGATCTTCCAGGACCCGTACTCCTCGCTGAACCCGCGGCAGACGGTCGGCAAGATCATCTCCGGACCGATGGAGATCAACGACGTCAACCCGGCCGGCGGGCGCGAGAAGCGCGTCCGCGAGCTGCTGGAGATCGTCGGCCTGAACCCGGAGCACTTCAACCGCTTCCCGCACGAGTTCTCCGGCGGCCAGCGCCAGCGCATCGGCGTCGCCCGCGCCCTGGCCCTGGAACCGAAGCTGATCGTGGCGGACGAGCCGGTCTCGGCCCTGGACGTCTCCATCCAGGCCCAGGTCGTCAACCTGCTGCAGAAGGTGCAGAACGAACTCGGCATCGCGTTCCTCTTCATCGCCCACGACCTCGCGGTCGTACGCCACTTCTCGCAGCGCGTCGCGGTCATGTACCTCGGCAAGATCATCGAGGTGGGCGACCGGAACTCCATCTACAACCGGCCGCGCCACCCCTACACCCACGCGCTGCTGTCCGCCGTGCCCGAGGTGAACCTCTCGACGGACGAGTCGGGTTCACGTGAGCGCATCCGCCTGGCCGGTGACGTGCCGTCCCCCATCTCCCCGCCCTCCGGCTGCCGCTTCCGCACCCGCTGCTGGAAGGCGCAGGAGAGGTGCGCGACGGAGGAACCGCCGCTGCTCCAGATCTCCGGCAACCACGCGGGCCACCTGACGGCCTGCCACTTCCCCGAGGAGCCGACCACCGAGGCACGCGACGAGGACATCGTGCTGGACCCGGCCCTCGCGGCACTGGAGGAGCAGGCCGAGGGCGGGGCGCCGGAGAACGGCCGGGCAGGAGACCTGAAGGGCGACTGAAACACCTCGGAAAGACCGCTGCCCGACGCTGGAGCGCACGAGTGGGCGACCGTCACTCACGGCCGCCCACCCGCCGGATCCGTTCCAACGGAAGGGAGAGCATCGTGGAGCACACCACGCACGCCGATCCGCACGGTGACCAGGGCGCGCTCGGCGACGTCGAGGCCCAGCAGCAGCCCGAGTTCATCCAGGTCCGCCTTCTGGACAAGATCGAGACGATCCAGAACAAGCAGATCGACAGCTGAAACCGGCCGGCACCGGCGGTGGGGCACCGCTCCACCGCCGGTGCCGTCTTCCGGAAGGGAGCACCGTGAAGCTGCCACGGATCAAGGCGGAGCACGCCCCGCACCGCTTCGACGACGGGACCGTCCGGCTCGGCGGCGGGGTCTACGGGGTCGCGGCGGAGATCGCCGATCCGCACGGCTGGATCTGGGAGGCGCTGGCCCTGCTCGACGGCACCGCGTCACCGGACCGCATCGAGCGCCGGCTCGCGGACCGGTACCCCGCGCTGGGGGCCGCCGGCGCCCACCGGCTGCTCACCGAGCTGCTGGCCACCGGCTACGTCGAGGACGCCGCCGCCGTCCCTCCCGAAGGACTGACCGCCCGCGAGCGCGACCGCTACAGCAGGAACCACACCTACTTCCGGTACGTCGACCTGCGCCCCGGCACCGACGCCTGGACCTCCCAGCTGAGGCTGAAGCACGCCCGCGTGACCGTCCTGGGCGTGGGCGGAGCCGGCAGCCACGCCGCCTGGTCACTGGCCGCTGCCGGCGTCGGCGAGCTGCACCTGGTGGACCCGGACCGCGTCGAGGAGTCCAACCTCAGCCGGCAGGCGCTCTACACCGAGGCCGACATCGGCCGGCCCAAGGCGGAGACCGCCGCCCGCCGCCTCGCCGCCGTCAACTCGGCGGGCCGTTACACCCACGAGGCCCGCCGCGCCGACACCGAGGAACAGCTCACCGAGCTCGTCCGGGGCCGCGACGTCTTCGTCCTGTGCGCGGACGAGCCACGCGGCGACGTGATCAGGAAGATGACGAACCGGGTCTGCGCGGCCCTCGGCACACCCTGGGTGTCCGCCGGCTACAGCGGTCCCCTGGCCACGGTCGGCGTGTACGCCCCCGGGGGGCCCTGCTTCGAATGCGTCGGCGCGGGGGAGGAGGCCAAGCTCAAGCCGGGCTGGACGCCCCACCTGGGCACCGCCGGCGCGCTCGCCCCCGCCGCGGGCATCTCCGGACAGCTCATCGCCCATGAGGTGATCTCCCTGCTCACCGGCATCGGCACGACCCCGCCCGGCTTCGTGCGCGGCGTCAACCTGATCGCCCCCGACCAGCACGTGTTCGTCCGTCACCCCGCCCGGCCCGACTGCCCGCTGTGCCGGCCGTGACGGCGGAGCGGGATCCCACGGTCGTCCTGCATCCGCTGGAGGTGCGCCGGGACCGGGACGAGTGGATCGTCGGACGGCAGGGCAACGAGCAGGTCGTGGCGCTGCCCGACACCGGACTGGCCGCGCTGCGGCTGCTGGGCGAGGGCCGCACCGTGCGGGAGACCAGGGCCGCCCTGCGCCGGGACACCGGCCGTGACCTCGACGTCGGCGCCTTCGCCGAGTCGCTCGCCGCGGCCGGGCTGGTGGCCGCGATCGGGGAGCGCCGGTTCGAGAGCGAACCCGTCCCGGTCTCCTTCCCCCGGCTGCGGCAGCGGCACGTCCGCTGGTCCCTGCACCCCCTCCTGCACGCCCTCGTCCTGGCCGTGCCGCTCGCCGGCCTCACGGCCGTCGGCCTGCGGCGACACGCCCTGCCCTCCTGGGACGACCTGGTGTGGGCGCACTACGGCACCGTCAACCTGCTCGTGCAGTCCCTCGTCGCCTGGTGCCTGATCGGCCTGCACGAACTGGCCCACCTGGTGACCGCCCGCGCCGCCGGAGTGGCCGGCCGGGTGCGCCTCGGCACCCGGCTGCAGTTCCTGGTGGCACAGACCGAGGTCTCCGGGATCTGGCTCAAGGACCGCCGCGCACGGCTCACCGTGTACCTGTCCGGCCTCGCCGTGGACGGCGCCGTCTGGGGCGGCTGTCTGCTCGCCCTGGCCGCGGGCGTCCGCTCACCGCTGCTGCCGGTCGCGGCGCTGACCCTGGTCACCTCCTTCGCCAACCAGTGCCTGGTCTTCATGCGCACCGACCTGTACTTCGTCGCCCAGGACCTCACCGGCTGCCGCAACCTCTACAGCGACGCCGGCGCGTACCTCCGCCACCTCGCGGCCCGCCTCCTGCGGCGGCCGAGCCGGGACCCGCTGGCCGGGCTGCGCCCCGGTGAGCGCCGGATGCTGAAGGCGTACGCGGTGGGCGCGGTGGCGGGCACGGCGGTCTGCGTCCTCGTCGGGGTGCGGCTGCTGCTGAGCGTCACCTGGCCCCTGCTGGTCCGCTCCGCCCATCGCCTGGTGACCGCCGCCGACCCGGTGCTGCGGCTGGACGCCCTGGTCACGGTCCTGGTCCTGGCCGGGCTGCAGCTGCTGTGGGCGCGACTGTGGTGGCGCCGGCACGGCACGCGGGTGCGCCGGGCGGCGCGGACCGTACGGAGGTGGGCCGGACCTCGTACGGCCTGAGCGGCCCCGCGCCGCAGCCGGTGTGTGAAGAGGAGGACGGGTAAAGGACGTTGCCCGGCGGTCGTGGCTGGATTACGTTCTGCGGATGCTCACCCCCCGCCTCCGCTTCCGCCTGCTCGGTCCTCTGGAGGTCGAGATCGACGGGCGGCCCGTCGCGCTGACCGGGCGTCAGCGCGGTCTGTGCGCCGTCCTTCTGCTGCACGCGAACCAGGTGGTCTCCGTCGACCGCCTGATCGACCACCTGTGGGACGACCGCCCGCCCGGCGCCGGAGCCGCCCGGGTGCGGGCCCTCGTCGCCGAGGTCCGGCGCGCCCTCGGCCCCGCCGGCCCCCGCATGCTGGTCACCCGGCCACCGGGCTACCTCCTGCACGCCGGGCCCGGCGAACTGGACCTGCTCGCCTTCGAGGACCTCGTCGAGGACGGCTCGCGCGCGGCCGCGAGCGGCGACTGGGAGACCGTACGGCACCGCGCCGAGCGGGCCCTCGGCCTGTGGCGGGGCGAGCCGCTGCCCGACCTGCCCGACTCGGCCGTCCGCGAGGCCGAGTGCCGGCGCCTGGGCGAACTGCACCTGGTGGCAAGGGAGAACGCGGCCGAGGCGGACATCGAGACCGGCCGCCACCGGCAGGCCATCGCCGAGCTGCTGCGCCTGACGGCGGCCCACCCGCTGCGCGAACGCCCGCACGCCCTGCTGATGCGCGCCCTGCGACGGGACGGGCGGACCGCCGAGGCCCTGGAGCTGTACACCGTGCTGCGCCGCCGGATGGTCGACGAGCTCGGCGTGGAACCCTCGGACGGGATGCGGGACCTGCACCTGCGCCTGCTGCGCGGTGACGCCCCGGCCACCGCACCCCCTCCCGGCCGGGCGCGTGGCACGGCGCCCGGGAGCGCGCCGGGGGCCGCACCCGAGCGCCGTGTGCCGCGCCAGCTTCCGCCCGCACCACGCCGTTTCGTCGGCCGCGAGGACGAAGTGCGGCGCCTGGACTTCTGCCTGGACAGCGCCGAGCAGCTCGCCCTGGTCGTCGGTCCGGCCGGGGTCGGCAAGAGCGCCCTGGCCCTGCGCTGGGCGCACCGCGTCGCCGACCGCTTCCCCGACGGACAGCTCTTCCTCGACCTGCGCGGCTTCGACAACGCGGAACCGATGGGCCCGGAGGAGGCCCTGCCGCTGCTGCTCCAGGGGCTGGGCTGCGCCCCGCGCGACATCCCGCTCGGCACCGAGGCGCAGAGCGCCCTGTACCGGACGCTGCTGGCGGACCGCCGGGTCCTGGTGGTCCTGGACGACGTAGCCGACCCCTCCACCGTACGGCTGCTGCGGCCCGCCTCCGCCGGCTCGCTGACCCTGGTGACCAGCCGGGCCAAGCTCAGCGGGCTGGTCACCCTGGACGGGGCGTACCGGATGTCCTGCGACGTCCTCGACGAGCGCGCCGCCCTGGAACTGATCGGCGCCGCGGTCGGCGCGGAGGCCGTCGCGGCGGACCCGCGGGCCGCCGCCGAACTGGTCGAGCTGTGCGACGGCCTGCCGCTCGCCCTGTGCGTGGCCGGCTCCTGGATCGGCGACCGGCCCGGCAGCATCCGCGCCTACGTCCGCGAACTCGCCGACCGCGGCCGGCTGGCCCGGCTGCACGTCGAGGGTGAGGAGAGCGTCGCCGTGCGGGCCGCGCTCGACCTCTCGTACGGCGTGCTGCCACCGGACGCCCGGCGGGCCTTCCGCCTCCTGGGCCTGCTGCCCGGCACCGGCCGCTCGCTCGCCGCGGCCGCCGCCGCCGCGCACACCGACGAGGAGCACGCGGCCGACCTGATGCGGCTGGCCCAGCGGGTGCACCTGCTGCGCGACGTCGACCACGGCCGCCCCGCCTGGCACGACCTCGTGCACGAGTACGCCCGCGACCGCACGGCGGCCGAGGACACCACCGCCGAACGCACCGCTGCCGTGGAACGGGTCCTCGACCACTACCTGCAGGGCGTCACCAACGCGGCCACCACCGCGGGCCTCTACGTCATGCGCGAGCGGCCCGACGCCGTCGAGGGTTCGCTGCCGCGGGAGTTCCGTACGACCGAGGAGGCGTACGCCTGGTTCGACGCCGAGTGGGACGATCTGGCGGCCGCCATCGGCCACGCCGCCGAGCACGGTCCCGCCCGGTACGCGTGGTGGCTGGTCGACGCGTTGCAGGACCTCTTCCACCACCGCCGGCCACTGTCCGACTGGATGCGGCTGGCGACGCTCGCCCGGGACGCCGCCGAGCGCGACGGGGACCGGAAGGGGCAGGTCGCGATGCACATGTCGGTCGGCCACGCCCGCTGGCGCAACGGGGACCTGCGCGGAGCCCTGACCGAGTACGAAAAGGCGGAGGAACTCGCGCGCGAGGCCGAGTGGCTGCACTGGGAGGCCTTCGCGCTGCAGGGCAAGGCCGTCACCCTGAAGCTGCTGGGCGAACCACTGCGCGCCCTGCCCAGCTACCGGCGCGCCCTCACCCTCCAGCGCATCCTCGGCAACGTGAAGAGCGAGGTCATCCTGCTCATCAACACGGCCTCCCTCAATCTGGCACTGGGCCGGATCGCCGCGGCCGAGGCGGCGGTGACCGCGGCGCTCGCCCTGACAGGCGAGACACCGCACCACAACGGCGCGCTGGCCCTGATCAATCTCGCCCTGGTGCGGCAGAAGCAGGCCCGGTTCGCCGAGGCGGAGGCGGCGCTGCGCACCTGCTTCCTCGTCTCCCGTGACTCGGGCTCCACCTACGCCGAGGCGGTGGCCCTGGAGACCCTGGGCCGGGTACGGGCCGACGCGGGTGAGGACGAGCGCGCGCTGGCGGCCTACGAGGACGCGCTGGCCGTCTCGCTGCGGGTGGGGAACCGCAACTGCCAGGTCGACTCGCTGGTGGGACTGGCGTCCGTGAAGCTGCGGGCCGGGCCGGCCGGCGAGGCGGCCGGCCATCTCGACGAGGCCTTCGAGATCGCCGAAAGGACGGGTCACCGCACGGGGCATGTGGAGATCCTGCTGGAGCGTGCCGCCGCCGCCCGCGCGGACGGGCGCCCCGCGACGGCTCTGGACCACCTGGATCGCGCCGCCGGCCTGGCGGCCGACGGCACTCCGCTGACCCTGCCGCGCGTTCAGGTCGCCACCGCGGTGACCCGGCTGGAGGCGGGGGACCCGGCCGGGGCGCTGGAAGCGGCTACCCGGGCGGCCGGCCTGGCCCGCGACTCCGGACAGCACCTGATTCACGCCCGTGCGGCCATGGCCCTGGCCCTCGTCCACGAGGCGCAGGGCCAGCTGGTGTTGGCCGCGTCGGCGCGGGAGGAGGCCACGGCCCTGTTCGACGCGGCAGGCACGCCCGCCCATGCCCGTGCGGCCGTGCCCGGCGCCGGAGGACGGGTGCCCGCGGCCCGGCACCGGCACCAGGAACTGCCCCCCGACCTGGAGGGACGGATCGGCCTGTACCTGTCCGAGCACTTCACCGACACGGCCGGGCCCACCGACACGGCCGGGCCCACCGACACGGCCGGGCCCACCGACACGGCCGGGCCCACCGACACGGCCGGGCCCACCGACACGGCCGGGCCCACCGACACCGCCGGGCCCGGGGGACGCCGGGCGTGAGTCAGCACGAGGCCCCCGCCAGGACGGTGGGGGTCGCGGTGGCGGGCAGCAGACCGGGGTCCCGGGACAGGATCCGTGCGTGCAGCGCCCGCAGTTCGGCGCCGGGCTCACAACCGAGCTGATCGGACATCCGCATGCGCATCGTCCGGAAGCAGCCCAGCGCGTCCGCCTGCCGGCCGCCCCGGTACAGGGCGAGCATCAGCAGGCCCGCGACCTTCTCGTCGAAGGGGTGCATGTCGGCCAGCCAGTTCAGCTGTCGCAGGCACTCGTCGTGCCGGCCGCGGCGCAGGTACAGCTCGGTGCTGCCGACCAGCGCGTCGCGGTGCTCACGCCGCAGCGTCACGCGGGCCGAGTCCGCCCATGCGGTGCGCACGTCGGACAACGGCTCCCCGCGCCACAGGCCCAGCGCCCGCCCGAACAGATCGAGCGCGGCCTCCGTCCGCCCGTCGCGGGCGGCGTGCCGGGCCTCGCGTACCAGGTCACGGAACCGGGCCACGTCGACGCTGTCCTGGCCGACGGCCAGGACGTATCCGCCCCGTTCGCGCACCAGTTCAGGCGCCCGTCCCTCGGTCTCGGCGCCCCCCAGCGCCTTGCGCAGCCGGGTGGCGTGGATGTACAGCGCGTCCCGTGGGTGCTGGGGCCGCCGCTCCGGCCACACGCGCTCCCACAGCACCTCGTCGGACACGAAGGTGCCGGGGTTCCAGACCAGCGTGGCCAGCAGGATCTTCGCGCTGTGCGGCAGCGGCACCTTGTGGCCGGTGCAGGTGCGCGCCTCCACGCAGCCCAGCAGCTGTATGTCCATGGTGTACCCCCGTATCAGTGACCCCTGGGACCACCACGGTGCACGCCGGCTGTTCGGCTGCCGCACGGATCGCGCATGGCCGCCCGCGCGGCCCGGGGCTCAGCGGGCGCGTCGGGCGACGGTGACGATCTCGGGAGCGGCCGGGGTGAGCGGCCCCCGCCGCCAGTCCCCGTACTGCTCGACGACGGTCAGGCCGGCCTCCGTGAGGAAACCTTTCAGCGCCTCGGCGTCCAGGAAGCGGAGGACGCTGTGACTGACCCGGGGGCCGGGCCAGCGGTCGCTGTCGAACGTCTCGGTGAACGGCACCCGCCCGTCCCGCGGTCCGCCGCCCCGGACCTCGTACCTGACCCGTACCTCGGTGCCGTCGGCGGCGGTGACGCGGCGCACCTTCTCCGGGGTCCAGCGCTCCCAGGGGCGGGCGGACGGGTTGCGGGTCTCGAAGACGAAGCGCCCACCGTCGGCGAGGGCCGCCCGGACCGCTCGCAGACAGCCGCGGATCTCCTCGTCCCCGACCAGTGTCTGGAAGGTGTGCCCGGTCATCACGACGAGGTCGAACTCCGCGTCCCACTGCCGCACCCGGGTGTCCCCGAGCACCCACTCGACGTCCGGCCTGCCCCGCCGCGCCTGCACGAGCATGGCGGCGGCGGGATCGAGCCCCATCAGCCTGCCTCCGTGCCCCTCGGCCCGGGCCCGGCGCAGCAACTGCCCGGTGCCGCACCCGATGTCCAGCACCGAGCGGGCCCGTCTCACGAGGTCCAGGTAGAAGTCGTCACTCGGCCCCCAGGGGTTGAGGCTGTCGTAGAGCGCGGCGAGCGAGAGATCTGCGAACGAGTGATCCACCACCGAGGCAGTCTGTCACACCGTATTGAACGGTGGGTCAGGACAGGCGCACTCGTCGAACTCGGCGCGCCGCCCCATCGGTTGACGCCGCATGGACGCCTCGCGCCGTGTCCTCCCCGAGCGGGCGTGCAGGCCTCGCCGGCCGCCGCGGTGCTCCCGGCCTGTCACTCACGGTGGCCGGACGCGTGTCCTCCGTGTCCCGGCGAGAAGTGGCTCCGTGACCGCGCGAAGGCCCGCCGCCACGCCCGTGAGTCCGATTCGCGGCATATCGCCGGCGTCTCACGTGGTGGCGTCAGGACGGCCCCGGAGCGGCCCACGCGGCCGCCCTCCGAAGGGCCGCGGTGACGACGACGTTGATCCACGGCTCGTCGGCGTGTCCCGCCGCGGCCGCCTCCAGCCGGATCCACAGGGACGTGCGGGTCCACGCGGCGAAACGGCGGTGCGCCGTGGCGGCGGAGACCCCGAACCACGGCGGTAACTGCCGCCATGTGCAGCCGGAGGTCAGCACGTACACCACCGCCGTGAAGGTCCGCCGGTCGTTCAGCGGTGCCGTGCCGCCACCTTGACGGCGTCCCGTGAAGCCCGGAAGCAGCGGCTCGGCCACGGCCCACATCTCGTCCGGCACCAGCCGTCGGGCCAGCTCGTATTCCATCGTCCCCCCATTCCGCACCGGGATTTCCCCATTCCGCATTCCCGGCTCCAAGTGCTTTGCGTGAGACCACATGAGACGGCGATTCACGCAGTGCTGTGCCGAAACCGTGCCCGGCCTGTCGACTATGGCCTCACGACGGCCGCTCTGTCCACAGCCGGCGGGCCTGATAACTGAACGTGCAATTCCTCTTGAAACCGGTGGCGGGACGGTTCCCGAGCGCATTCACCACCGCTTGCGCGACCCGTTGACATGCCTGCACCAAGGGAGGTAAACCTGTCGAGCGTTGATCGGGGGGTGTAATCCTGATGGTGTGAACGAGGCGGTCCCCAAAGAAATAACCGGTGACTCATACTTATGTCGCCGGGTCCTTTATCGCGACTACCGTTCATTGCGTGAGTCGACTCCTGGTCGGAATCGATCCTGCTATTTCCTGGCATTCCTTTTCGTCTTCTCCCATGAGCACCCGAGATATCGGGTACGTCGTCCGGACCTCCGGCGGCGCAGTGCACCACCGAAAAGATGAGGAGATCGCCATGAAGAAGATCGCCGTCCGCAAGGCCGGGACCGTCCGTCTGACGTCCGCCGCCGCGTCCACCTACTGCTGCGGCACCGCCTGATCCAGGGCAGGTGCGCGCCGGGCCCCCTTGCCCGGCGCGCACCGCGAACCGGCCGCCGACCAGTGAGGTGAGGCAGTGACGACAACGCCGTCCCCGGACTTCGACCGACCCGTGCGGCTGCATCCGCTGACTTACCTGGAGGAGGGGGAGGAAGTCACCGTCGGCCGGGCCGACATCGACTCCTACGGCCTCTTCCCGCCCGACGGCGCCGAGTTGTTACGCCGACTCGAGGCCGGCACCCCGCCGAACGCCGCGGCACGCTGGTACACCGAGCAGTACGGCGAGCAGCTGGACATGGCGGAGTTCCTCGAAGTCCTCGAGGAGCTGGAACTCGTGGTGCGCGACGGGGAGCAGGTGGCCGCGCCCACCGGCCCCGTGCGCTGGCAGCGACTCGGCGCCGCCGTCTTCTCCCCGGCCGCATGGGCCGTCTACGGCGTGCTCGTGGCCGCCGCTCTCGTCGCCATGGTCCGGCAGCCCGATCTGGCGCCGCACTACCAGAACCTGTTCTTCACGCACAGCTCGCTGGTGCTGCTCACCCTCGGCATCGTGCTCGGCCAGGTGCCGTGGATCCTGCTGCACGAAGCGGCCCACGCGCTCGCCGGGCGCCGCCTCGGCCTGAACTCGACGCTGTCGATCAACCGCCGCTTCTACTACGTGGTCTTCGTGACGGCCCTGGACGGCCTGGTCGCCGTGCCGCGCCGCAAGCGGTACCTGCCGATGCTCGCCGGAATGATCACGGACGTGCTGGTCATCAGCGCCCTCACCCTCGGGGCGGCGGTCCTGCCGGACGGCAGCGGCGCCACCGGCGTCCTGCGCCGGCTGCTGCTGTCCATGGCCTTCGCGGTCGTCCTCCGGCTGGTCTGGCAGTTCTACTTCTTCCTGCGCACCGACCTGTACTACCTCGCCATCACCGTGCTCGGCTGCAACGACCTGCAGACGACCGCACGTCAGATGCTCCGCAACCGCCTGATGCGGCTGCTGCGCATGCCCGGCCGCGTCGTGGACGAGAGCGGGTGGGGCGAACGTGACCGGCAGGTCGCGCGCTGGTACTCGTGGCTGATGCCGGCCGGCTACGTCTTCCTCACCGTCACGTTGCTGACCGCGGCAATCCCCACGGGCATACGCCTGACCGAGGTGGCCGTGCACAAGCTCGGCACCGACTTCTCCCCGGCCAACGTCGCCGACGTACTGACGTTCCTCGTCCTCAACTTCTGGGAGCCGGTCCTCGCCGCCTACCTGGCGCTGCGCGCGTGGCGACGTGGCCGCACCAAGGCTCCGGCCACCACCGCGAAGGAGACCGCACATGCAGCAGGCTGAGTCCGTGCCCCTCGCCCATCTCGGCGTCCAGGGCGGAACGAAGCACGACCGGGCCACAGCCGTCGACGGCCTCCCGCTGCCGCCCGCGCTCCTGCCCACGGTGGACTGCCACCGAAGGCTGCGCGGCCCGTACACCGCGGCCGGAACCATCGCCCGCGCGCTCGTCCCCGACGTGCTCGCGGTCGCTCCCGACCTGGTGCGGCGCCACGACATCGAACTCCTCTCGGCCGCACCGGAGCTGGCCGCCCTGGTCCCCAACTCCCGCGAGACGCTCACCTCCATGGCACTGCCCGCGGAGCGCACCCGCTTCTACGCCCTGCTGCGCACCCGGCGGATCGCCAACGGGCTGGTGGAGTTCGTCCGCGACGCGCTGCGCGCGCTCGGCCACGACGGACCCCGGCGCCTGGTGGTGGAGAACGTCGAGCACGCCGAGACGACCGACGAGGAGTTCCTGGCCGCGCTGGTGCGCCGCGTCGACCCCGGCGTACTGACCGTGGTCCTGTGCGGCGCGCGGCCCGCGGACCCCGGCGGCGTACTGGCGCCCATGCTGGACCGCCACACGAAGACCGTGCCGGTGAGCCCCCTCGACGCCACCCCGGCGGCCACCCCCGCCTCCGTGTCCGTCCAGGACGACCCGGCGTGGCGCTGGGTCGCCGCCGACGGTGTGCTCGACGGTCCGGACGGCGACGCCGCCCGCACCGCCTACGAGGCGCTGCCCGCCGCGCGGCGCGCCGCCCTCCACGACCGCCGGGCCGCGCACCTGCGCGAGGCGGGGGAGTTCTCGCTCACCCTGGGCGCGCTCCCGTACCACCTCGAACGCGGCAGCGCGCCGGCCGCCGAAGCGGTGCCCGCCCTGTGGGCCGCCTCGGACCACTGCCTCGTCAACGGCTTCTACACGGCGGTCGCCGACTTCGGCCGCCGCGGCCAGGAACTGGTCGACGGCCGCGCGGACACCGCACAGTGGTGGAAGTTCGGCGTGCAGCTCGGTCTCGCCCTGTCCATACTCGGCCGGACGAAAGAGGCGGAGGCCGTCTACGACGAGGCACGGCTGCTGTCGACCGACCCGGCGGTGCACATGGCGTGCGCCTACTCCACCGCCATGCTCTACACGCGCCACAACGACGCCGCCGACCGGGACGAGAAGAAGGCCAAGGCCCTCCTCAACGGAGCGATCGCCACCGCCTCGCTGCTCGGTGACCGGGTGGAGCGCGCGTTCCAGAGCGCCTTCTACCGCAACGGCCGCGCCCTCGTGGAGGTCAACCTCGGCGACCCCCAGGAGGCGCTGCGGCTGGTCACCGAGTGCATCGACGACCTCGACCGGCGGCTGACTCCCGAGGAGCACCGGCTGCACCGCTCGGTGCTCCGGAACAACCGCGCCCGGGTGTACGCGGGTCTCGGGCGGCTGGACGAAGCGCTCGCCGACTACGCGGTGGTCGTCGAGCAGGACCCCAACCACGCCGAGCACTACCTGGAGCGCGGCAACCTGTTCCGCCGCCTCGGCCGGAACGAGGAGGCCCTGGCGGACTACACCCGTGCCCTCACCCTGTCCCCGCCGTTCCCGGAGATCTACTACAACCGCGGTGACCTGCGGCTGAGCGAGGGCGACGTCGAGGGAGCGCTCGCCGACCTCAGCTACGTCATCGAACAGGACCCGGAGTTCGTGGACGCCTACATCAACCGCGCCGGCATCCACCTCGACGCCGGCGACCCCGTCGCCGCGCTCGCCGACGCCCAAACAGGGCTGCGGCTCGACCCCGGCAACGCCCACCTGCACGCCGCCGCCGGACAGGCGCTCGCCGAGAGCGGGGCGGCGGCCGAGGCGGAAGCCGCCTACGACCGTGCGGTGGAGGCCGATCCCGCCCTGGTCAGCGCCCTGTCCGGGCGGGCCGCGGTCCGCTACGAGGCCGGGCGCCGCGAAGAGGCCCTCGACGACCTGTCCCGGGCCGTCGAACTCGACCCCAAGGACGCCGCGCTGCGCTACAACCGGGCCTTCCTCCACCAGGAGCAGGGCAGGCTGCCTGAGGCCCTCGCCGATCTGGAGCTGGCCGCCGTGCTCGACCCGGAGGACGCGGAGATCGCCGAGGCGCTCGCCGCGCTGCGCGGCCCGGACGCCGCGTGACGACGGCCCCGGGGAGCGCGGTGGCGGCCGGGGACGGACCCGGTGCGACGCAGCGGCGTGCCGCACCGGCCGGTCCCGGCGCGCGAGCGCTGCGCGAGGTCCTCGGCCGGTACGCGACGGGCGTCACCGTGGTCACCTGCGGGCCGCTCCACGCACCGACCGGGGTGACCGTCAACTCCTTCACCTCGGTGTCCCTGAACCCGCCCCTGATCCTGTGGTGTCTGGCGCGCTCCTCCCGGAGCCGGGAGGCGTTCACGACCGCCGAGTACTTCGCCGTCAACGTCCTGGCGGCCGGGCAGCGCGACCTGGCCACCCGTTTCTCCGGCCCGGCCGACCGCTTCCAGGGCCTCACCCCGAGGCCCGGCCCCCGCGGAGAACCGCTGCTCCCCGGCGCCGCGGCGGTACTGTGCTGCCGCCGCACCGCCGTGGTGCCGGCCGGCGACCACCTGGTGTTCCTCGGCGCGGTCGAGCACCACGCCCGCACCGCCGACCGCACCCTCCTGTTCGCCGACGGCGCCTACCACGAGGGCCCGCCCCCACCGCTCCCACCGGGGGGCGCACGGCCTGGGTGACCGCCGGGACCGGATCCGTACCTCTTCCCCGTGGGCGGTTCTCAGTACTTGATGACCCACATCATTTTCGGAGAGTAGGTGCGCCCGTGATTGATGAGAACGCGCTTGCCGCACGAAACCTTGCCGCTGACGACCTTGAAGGTGCCGCACTGGAGCGCGCCGAGGGTGGTTGTGGCGTGGTTCTGCAGGCTGCTGAAGAACAGCGGGTGAGCGTCCATGAGGTGCCGGCCGTACACGGGCTTGTCCCTTCCGGCGTCACCCAGGCACCAGTCACTGCGGGCGGAGCCGTAGTTGCACAGCTTCGACCCCATGTTTTCCCACCACTGGTCCGGCTTGGCCTTGCACTTCTCCTGCGTGATCTTCTTGTTCATGCCGTTCCACTCAAGGCACTTGCCCGTGTCCTTGTTGATGATCTGGAAGAAGCCATGGGCATAGGCCTGGGCCGGTGAGGCCGGGGTGAAGATGGCGAAGACGAGCGCCAGGACGGCGACGAGAAGCCCGGAATTCCGTATGCGCTTCAAGAGTTTTCCCCTCAACTATCAGTGTTCGGTCGGACACTGGCAGTTGCAATCATGTTCATGACGTAGGAGTGGCGTAAAGGGATCTGAGCAACTGTTGAGCCTCCTGATGTTGTGAGGTTCCGCGTTCACCGGCGCAGACCGAAGAAGGCCCGCGCTTGGGTAAGCGCGGGCCTTCGTCCCCTGGAGCGGACGTTCATGGGCTCGGGTCAATGGGCCGGGAAGGTCCGTTCCGCAAGGGGGCGGCTGACGGGAAAGGGGTGTGTCAGGCCGCCGCCTCGGGGTCCTTGGAGAGACGGGGAGCCGGGATGGTCTCCGTGGTCTCAGGATAGTGGCACGCCGTCAGGTGGCCGGGCTTGTTGCCGTCCACCTGGACCAGCGGCGGGGCCTCGGTCGCGCACTTCTCCGTCGCCTTCCAGCAGCGGGTGCGGAAGCGGCAGCCGGAGGGCGGGTTGATCGGCGAGGGCACGTCGCCGACCAGGCGGATGCGCTCACGCGGCTCCTCGTCCACCGTGGCCTCCGGCACGGCCGACAGCAGGGCCCGGGTGTACGGGTGGCGCGGGTTGCCGTACAGGTCCTCGCGGTCCGCGATCTCGACGATCTTGCCGAGGTACATCACCGCGACACGCTGCGAGAAGTGCCGCACGATCGCCAGGTCGTGGGCGATGAAGACGAAGGCGATGCCGAGCTCCTGCTGCACCTTCTGCAGCAGGTTGACGACCTGGGCCTGGATGGAGACGTCCAGGGCCGAGACCGGCTCGTCCGCCACGATCAGCTTCGGTTCCAGGGCCAAGGCGCGGGCGACGCCGATGCGCTGGCGCTGACCGCCGGAGAACTCGTGCGGGAAGCGGTTGTAGTGCTCCGGGTTCAGGCCGACGATCTCCAGCAGCTCGCGGACGCGCTTCTCGCGCCCGCCGGCCGGGTTGACGTCGTTGATCTCCATCGGTCCGGAGATGATCTTGCCGACCGTCTGCCGCGGGTTCAGCGAGGCGTACGGGTCCTGGAAGATCATCTGGATCTCGGAGCGGATCGGCGCCAGCTGCTTGCGGCCCGCGTGCGTGATGTCCTGACCGCGGTAGGTGATCTTGCCGCCGGTCGGCTCCAGAAGGCGCGTGATCAGCCGGCCCGTGGTCGACTTGCCGCAGCCCGACTCGCCGACGAGGCCCAGGCTCTCTCCCTCGGCGACCTGGAAGTCCAGCCCGTCCACGGCCTGCACCGCGCCGACGGTCCGCCGGATCGGGAAACCGCCCTTGATCGGAAAGTGCTTCGTCAGCCCGGAGACGTCCAGGAGGGGGTTGTTGCTCATGGTCGTGATGTCCCGTCTGTGTCCGTCAGTTGTGCCGGGTTGCGGCGAAGTCGGCGAAGAGTTCCTGCTTCTGCGCGTCGGTGAGGTGGCAGGCGGACCCGCGGTCCTCGACCAGCTCCAGCAGCGGGCGCTCGGTGGAGCACCGGTCGCCAACGACCTTGTCGGCGAAGGCGCAGCGCGGGTGGAAGCGGCAGCCGGACGGCGGGTTGAGCAGTGAGGGCGGCGAGCCGGGGATGGGCGTCAGCGGCACGTCCACCGCCCCGTGCAGGCTCGGCATGGAGTTGAGCAGGCCCAGGGTGTAGGGGTGCTGGGGGTCGCTCAGCACCTCCTTCTTCGTGCCGCGCTCCACGCACCGGCCGCCGTACATCACCAGCACGTCGTCCGCGATGTCGGCGATGACACCGAGGTCGTGGGTGATGAAGATGATCGCGGTGCCGAACTCCTGCTGGAGGTCCTTGAGCAGGTCCATGATCTGAGCCTGGACCGTCACGTCGAGCGCCGTGGTCGGCTCGTCGGCGATCAGCAGCTCCGGGTCGCAGACCAGTGCCATGGCGATCATCGCGCGCTGGCGCATACCGCCGGAGAACTGGTGCGGGTAGTCGTCGACCCGCATGTCCGGCTGCGGGATCCCGACCCGGCGCAGCATCTCGATCGCGCGCTTGCGCGCCTCGGACTTGGAGCAGCCCGTGTGCTTGCGGTAGGTCTCGCCGATCTGCGTGCCGATGGTGTGGTACGGCGACAGCGAGGCCAGCGCGTCCTGGAAGATCATGGACATCTTGTTGCCGCGCAGCCGCTCCAGCTCCTTCTCGGAGGCGCTGAGCAGCTCCTTGCCGTCGAGGAGGATCTCGCCCTCGATGGCGGTGCGGTCGCGGTCGTGCAGGCCCAGGATCGTCAGGTTCGTCACCGACTTGCCGGAACCGGACTCACCCACGATGCCGAGGGTCTGGCCCTTGACCAGGTCGAAGCTGAGCCCGTCGACGGCCTTGACGATGCCGTCCTCGGTGGAGAAGTGGACCTTCAGGTCCTTGATGGAGAGGAACGGCTGCTGATCGGTGCTCGTCACGGGGACGCTCCTGGGGATGATGCGAGGGGTAGGGGGCGGGGGCGGAGGTCAGGCGAGCCGGATCCGCGGGTCGATGAGGGCGTACACGGCATCGACGACGATGTTGAAGACGACGATCGCGCCGGCGGAGAGGAGGGTGACGCCGAGCACCATGGGCAGGTCGCTCTTGTTCACGGCGTCGAGCGCGAGCCGGCCGACGCCCTGGAGGCTGAAGACGGACTCGGTGATGATCGCGCCGCCGATGAGGGTGCCGAGGTCGACGCCGAAGATGGTGACGATCGGGCCCATCGCGCCGCGCCAGGCGAAGCGGAGGAAGACGTTGCTCCGCGAGAGTCCCTTGGCGCGGGCCGTGCGGACGTAGTCCTCGCTGAGCTGCTCCACGAGCTGCGAGCGGGACATACGCGTGTAGTTCGCGGTGAAGATGATGGCGAGGACGAGCCACGGCAGCAGCAGGCCGGAGAACCAGTCGGCAGGGCTCTCGGTGATCGGCGTGTACGACGGGTTGTCGAGGATGCCCATCTTGAAGACGAGGAAGTACATCGCGATGTACCCGACGAAGTAGATCTGCAGCGAGGAACCGAGCAGCGAGGCCGAGCTGGCGACCTTGTCCTGCCACTTGCCCTGCTTGAGGGCCGCGATCATGCCCGCGCCCACACCGAAGATGAGGAAGACGACGGCCGCACCGAAGGCGAGCGAGAGGGTCAGCGGGAGCCGGTCCAGGATCGTGCCGAGGACGGGCTCGCGGTTGGCGAACGAGTAGCCGAGGCAGGGCGCGCTGCAGTCGCCGAAGTCGCCGTAGCTGCGCCCGACGAAGATGCCCTTGAGCCAGTACCAGTACTGGACCGGGATCGGGTGGTCGATGCCCAGGTTGTGCCGCACCTGCTTGAGCATGTCGGGCGTGCAGTTCTTGCCGCAGGACATCATGGCGGGGTCACGCGGAATGGCGTAGAAGAGCCAGAACGTGACCGCGCTGATGATCAGCAAGATGACCAGCGCGCCGAGGAGTCGGCGGACGAGGAAGCGGAACATGGGGCGTGACTTTCCGGACGGGGCGCCGTCGCCGGGGTGAGGGGGTGGGCCGGAGGGGGCGGCCAGGTCGTGGCCGCCCCCGATGGGTCGTGCGCGCTTACTTCTTGGCGTACAGCTTGCAGAGCGCGATGCAGGTGTTGCCGGCGTCGAACACGACGTTGCCGACCTTCGAGCCGTGCATCCAGTTGCGGATGGAGTGGTAGTCCGGGACCACGGCCGCCAGCTCCATGATCTGACGGTCGACCTTGCCCCAGGCCTTGTTGGCCTCCTCCGGGTCCGCGATCTTCGCGGCGGCGTCGATCGCCTTGTTGACGCTCGGGTCGTTCAGCTGGGCGTAGTTGCTGCGGCCGTCGCCGATGTTCTTGCCGCTCCAGCAGGGGTAGAAGACCGAGTAGCCGTTCGGCCAGTCCGGGCTCCAGCCGGCGGCGAACAGGTCGAAGTCGTTGTCGACCTTGCCGATCTGCGTGTAGAACGTCGACTTGTCGACCTGCTTGTTGACGACCTGGAAGCCGGCGGCCTCCAGCGCGTTCTTGATCGCGACGGCGGACTTCACCGCGTTGTCGGAGTGCTGGTAGGCGATGACCAGCTTCTGGCCGAGCTTGCCGGCCTCCTTCAGCAGGGCCTTGGCCTTGGCGGGGTCGCCACCGGGCTTCTTGTCCACGCCGTAGAGGTCGAACTTCTCGTAACCGGGCGTCACCGGGCTGAGGATGGTGGTGGCCAGCTCGCTGGTGGCCTTGCCGCCGCGGATGGTCTGCAGCTGCTGGTGCGGCCACGCCCAGTTGATAGCCTGGCGGACCTTGACGTCCTTGACCCGGGTCATGTTGATCGGCCAGTAGTAGGTGACCGTGTCGACCTGGGTGAGGACGCGCTCCTTGTACTTCGCGTTGGTGAGGACCTGCGCGATGCGCTCCGGGGCGACCTCGTTGAAGATCGACATCGTGTACTGGTCGTTCCCCTTGTCCGCCATGTAGCGGTCGGTGGAGGCGATCAGCTCGAAGCCGAACTGGAAGACGTACTTGTCCGGGTAGGCGTTGCGGATCGGGTCCGTCGCGGCGTCCCAGTGCTCGTTGCGCACGTAGGTGAGCGACTTGCCGATCTTGCGGTCACCGATCTTGTAGGGGCCGCAGGAGAACGGGCGCTTGTCGTACTTCTCCTTGGTGTCGTGCTTCTTCGGCACCAGGGAGTAGCCGCGCATCGCGAGGGTGTAGTTGAAGTCCGTGCGGGCTTCGGTGAGGTGGAACGTGATGGTCTTGCCGGAGATCTCGAGCGAGTCGAGGTGCTTGCCGCTGTAGGGGCCCTTGTACTTGTCGCCGCCGACCAGCCACTGCTGCACGTAGCGCGGGCCCTCGGTGACGAAGCTCGCGAAGAGACGCTCGAAGGTGTGGCGGAGGTCGTCCATGGAGACCTCGGCGCCGTCCTCCCACTTGATGCCGTCCTTGAGGGTGAACGACCAGGTCTTGCCGCCGTTCTTCATGGTGCCGGCGTCGGTGGCCGCGTCGCCGACGAGGGTGCAGTTGCCCTTGTCGTCGATCTTGTAGCCGGTCAGACCACGCATGATCGGGACGGTGATGGCGCCCTCGGTCGAGACGTAGATCTGGGCCGGGTCCATGTGGTCCATGTCGAACTGGTCGAGCGAGTAGATCGTCCCGCCCTTGACGGCGCCCTTGACCTCGGGGGCCGGACCCGCCGAGTCGGCCTTGGTGCCGACCGGGATGTTGACGGCCTCGGACTTGCTGACCGACGGCACGTTGTCGCGGGAGCCCTTGGAGTCGCTGCTGCTGCAGGCGCTCAGCACCGAGGTGGAGGCTGCCGCCACACCAGTGGCGATCAGGAAGTTTCTACGAGAAAAGGACATGCTGAGCCTGCCTAGAAGGTTGATCGGAACAGACGGGACCAGCCGGGTGTCACCGCCCCGGGCCGGGTGGTACTGCGTTGTTACCGCTTCGACTTCGGGTCGAGAGCGTCGCGCACGGAGTCGCCGAGCAGATTGAAGGCGAGGACGAAGATCACCATGGCGAGGCCCGGGAAGAGCATGAAGGTGATGTCCTCGGTGTAGAACGTGGCGCCGCGGCCGATCATCACGCCCCAGTCGGGAGTGGGGTCGGTGACGCCGACACCGAGGAAGGCCAGTCCCGCCTCGGCGGTCACGTACGCCGGCAGCATCAGCGTGGACTGGATGATGATCGGAGTCCACAGGTTGGGCAGCAACTCCTTGAACACGATGCGCATCGGAGACGCGCCCGTGACCTTCGCCGCCTCGACGAACTCGCGCTCACGCAGGCCGAGTACCTGGCCGCGCAGCAGACGGGCGATGGACGCCCAGCCGAAAGCGGCCAGCACGACGATCAGGGAGAAGACGATCAGCGAGGTCGGGGTGTTGTCGTCCGGATTGACGAAGATGCCGTAGACGACCGGCATGAAGGCGATGAAGAAAAGCGTGGACGGGAACGAGAGCAGGATGTCGATGACCCGGCCGACGAGGTAGTCGGTCTTGCCGCCCAGGTAGCCGGCCGTGACGCCGATCACGACGCCGACCACCGTGGTGAGGATCGTGGCCGCCGCCGCGATGCCCAGGGAGTTCCGGATCGCGTACAGCAGGAACGTGAACACGTCCCGGCCGAGCTGGGGCTCGATGCCGAACCAGAACTCGGAGCTCATGCCGCCGTTGGGACCGGCGGGGTACGCGAACGCGTCGAGCAGGTCTGGGCGGTCGCTCGCGTAGGTGGTGTACGGGTCCTTGCCGTACAGCTTGGCTATGAGCGGTGCCGCGAGCCCGATCACGAAGAAGAAGATCACGATGCACGCCGATATGACGCCCGTCCGGTCACGCTTGAAGCGCTTCCAGGCCAGTCGCCCGGGGGAGCGCCCCTCGCTGCCCTTCGGGTCGCCGGAAGTGGTCGACTTCACGACGGACTCGTCGGTCACCTCAAGGGGGACGGCCGCAGATGGAGTTGGGAGGGTCATGGTGCTCCTGGCCCAAGGGGTCTGATGACTCCGCAGGGCACTCCCCTACGGGCTACGCCGGACTTTTTCAACGCAATTCATTCAAGGTCAATAAATTCTCGGCCGCCTTGGTTGCGTCTTTACCTTCTTTGCTCGTACTTGACCATTCCGTAGCTACGCGGGTAGTGCGCTGTAATCAATCCGTGCTTCACATCGGACTAACCGGACCAATCGGGCAACGAGTTCGATATGCGGACGGTGGTGTGTCGGAATGCGTACATCAGGACGTCTCAATCCAACGTTTCGGCATCGTTGTCCGAAGATCTATTGCACTCGTCGCGCAAGATCACGGAGGTGCCTCCACGGGGACCGCCTCCGTTTGGGTGACCTCTCCCTCCAATGGCCCCCCGATCGGACGGTGTGCGTGCTTCGCGCGCGGTATGGGTCGATATGACCGGTACTGGATCAGCGCTCACGGAGGAGACACGCCATGGGTGGAGTCACACACGCCCGATGGGCCGCCGGCGCGGTGGTGGTGGCACTCGCGGCCACGGGCTGCGGGGGCGGCTCGGGCGGCGGCTACGGCGGCGGCAGCGGCGACGGAGTGCTCAGCTCCTCCTGGGGCGACCCGCAGAACCCCCTGGAGCCGGCCAACACCAACGAGGTGCAGGGCGGCAAGGTCCTCGACATGATCTTCCGGGGCCTGAAGAAGTACGACCCGAGGACCGGCAAGGCCCAGGACTGGCTCGCCCGGTCGATCGACACCAAGGACTCGCAGAACTTCACCGTCAGGGTCAAGGACGGCTGGACCTTCTCGAACGGCGAGAAGGTGACCGCCCGGTCCTTCGTCGACGCCTGGAACTACGGGGCGAGCCTGCGCAACAACCAGAAGAACGCCTACTTCTTCGGCTACATCGACGGGTACGACAAGGTCCACCCCGCCGGCGGCGCACAGAGCGCCGACACCCTGTCCGGGCTGAAGGTGGTGGACGACCACACCTTCACCGTCAGGCTCAACCAGAAGTTCTCCGGCTTCCCCGACACCCTCGGCTACGCCGCCTTCGCCCCGCTGCCCCGCATCTTCTACACCGACCACGCGGCCTGGCTGAAGCGGCCCGTCGGCAACGGCCCCTACGCCGTCGAGTCCTACACCAGGGGCTCGCAGATGAACCTGAGGAAGTGGGACGCCTACCCCGGCGCGGACAAGGCGCAGAACGGCGGCGTGACCCTCAAGGTCTACACCGACAACAACACCGCCTACACCGACCTGATGGCCGGCAACCTCGACCTCGCCGACGACATCCCCGCGGCCCAGCTGAAGAACGTCAGGAGCGACCTGGGCGACCGCTACATCAACACGCCCGCCGGCATCATCCAGACCCTCGCCTTCCCGTACTACGACAAGGCGTGGAACAAGCCGGGGGCGGAGAAGGTCCGCACCGGCCTGTCCATGGCGATCAACCGCGAGCAGATCACCGAGCGGATCTTCGACCGGACCCGGACCCCGGCCACCGACTGGACCTCACCCGTCCTCGGCACGGCCGGCGGCTTCAAGGCGGGCCTGTGCGGCCCGGCCTGCCAGTACGACCCCGCCCGGGCCAAGAAGCTGGTCAAGGAGGGCGGCGGCATCCCCGGCGGCCAGGTCAGGATCACCTACAACGCCGACACGGGCTCGCACCGGGAGTGGGTGGACGCCGTGTGCAACTCCATCAACAACGCCCTCGGCGACAGCAGGGCCTGCGTGGGCAACCCGGTCGGCACCTTCGCCGACTACCGCAACCGGATCGGGCAGCACGAGTTGCGCGGCCCCTTCCGGGCCGGCTGGCAGATGGACTACCCGCTCATCCAGAACTTCCTGCAGCCGCTCTACTACACGAACGCCTCCTCCAACGACGGCAAGTGGTCCGACCCGGACTTCGACGATCTCGTCGACCAGGCCAACGCCCAGACCGACCCGGCCAAGGCGGTCTCCACCTTCCAGAAGGCCGAGGAGGTGGTCCGCGACAAGATGGCAGCCATTCCGCTCTGGTACCAGAACGGCAGCGCGGGCTACTCCGAGCGGCTGTCCCACGTGGCGCTCAACCCGTTCAGCGTCCCCGTGTACAACGAGATCAAGGTCGGCTGAGCCGCCATGGGACGCTACGTCGTCCGGCGACTGCTGCAGATGATCCCGGTCTTCATCGGCGCGACCCTGCTGATCTTCCTCATGGTGAACGTGATGGGCGACCCCATCGCCGGCCTGTGCGGGGAGCGGGCCTGCGACCCGGCGACCACCGCCCAGCTCGAGAAGGAGTTCGGCCTCGACAAGCCGCTCTGGCAGCAGTACCTGACCTACATGGGGAACGTCTTCACCGGCGACTTCGGTACGGCGTTCAACGGCCAGCAGGTCACCGAGCTGATGGCGACGGCCTTCCCCGTCACCATCCGGCTCACCATCGTGGCCGTCCTCTTCGAGATCGTGATCGGCGTCACGCTGGGGGTCGTCACCGGCATGCGGCGCGGACGGCCCGTCGACACCTCGGTGCTCCTGGCCACCCTGGTGGTGATCTCCGTCCCCACCTTCGTCACCGGTCTGCTGCTCCAGCTCCTGCTCGGCGTGCAGTGGAAGTGGATCAAACCCTCCGTCTCGCCGGACGCCGCCCTCGGCGAGCTGATCGTGCCCGGGCTGGTCCTCGCCTCCGTCTCGCTCGCCTACGTCACCCGGCTCACCCGCACCTCCATCGCGGAGAACAAGCGGTCCGACTACGTCCGCACGGCCGTCGCCAAGGGCCTGCCCCGGCACCGGGTCGTCACCCGGCACCTGCTGCGCAACTCCCTGATCCCGGTGATCACCTTCATCGGCACCGACATCGGCGCGCTGATGGGCGGCGCGATCGTCACCGAGCGGATCTTCAACATCCACGGCGTCGGCTACCAGCTCTACCAGGGCATCCTGCGCCACAACACCCAGACGGTCGTCGGCTTCGTGACCGTCCTCGTGCTGGTCTTCCTGGTCGCCAACCTGCTCGTGGACCTGCTCTACGCCGTACTCGACCCGAGGATCCGCTATGCCTGAACAGCCGTACGAGCCCGAGCGCGCGGTCGCCGGCACCGGTATGGGCGGCGCGATGGACCTCGGCGCGAGCGAGGCCGTCACGCTGGAGCAGGGGCCGGGCGGGCCCGAAGGCACCGGCCCCGTCGGCCGCCCCCGCTCGCTGTGGTCCGACGCCTGGCGGGACCTGCGCCGCAACCCGGTCTTCATCGTGTCGGCGCTCGTCATCCTCTTCCTGGTCTTCATCTCGCTGTGGCCCTCGGCGATCGCCTCCGGCAGCCCCCTCACGTGCGACCTGGCCAAGGCCCAGGACGGCCCGGGGCCGGGCGCGCCCTTCGGCTACGACGGCCAGGGCTGCAACGTCTACACGCGCACCGTCTACGGCGCCCGCACCTCCGTGACCGTCGGTGTGCTGGCCACGCTCGGGGTGGCCCTGCTCGGGTCGGTGCTCGGCGGGCTCGCCGGGTACTTCGGCGGGCTCCCGGACTCGGTCCTGTCCCGTGTCACCGACATCTTCTTCGCCATCCCGGTCGTCCTCGGCGGTCTCGTCCTGCTCTCCGTGGTGACCAGCAATACGGTCTGGCCGGTGATCGGGTTCATGGTGCTGCTCGGCTGGCCGCAGATCTCCCGCATCGCGCGCGGCTCGGTCATCACCGCCAAGCAGAACGACTACGTCCAGGCGGCCCGCGCCCTCGGCGCCTCCGACGCCCGCATCCTGCTCCGGCACATCGCCCCGAACGCCGTCGCGCCCGTGATCGTCGTGGCGACCATCGCGCTCGGCACGTACATCGCCCTGGAGGCGACCCTGTCCTACCTCGGCGTCGGCCTCAAACCGCCCAGCGTCTCCTGGGGCATCGACATCTCCGCCGCCTCGCCCTACATCCGCAACGCCCCGCACGCCCTGCTGTGGCCCTCGGGGGCGCTGGCGATCACCGTCCTGGCGTTCATCATGCTCGGCGACGCGGTCCGCGACGCCCTCGACCCGAAGCTGAGGTGACGGTGCCGTGCTGCTCGAAGTGCGCGACCTCCACGTGGAGTTCAGAACCCGGGACGGCGTCGCCCACGCCGTCAACGGCGTGAGCTACGAGGTCGACGCGGGTCAGACGCTGGCCGTGCTCGGCGAGTCCGGCTCCGGCAAGTCGGTGACCGCGCAGGCCGTGATGGGCATCCTTGACACGCCGCCCGGACGGATCACCGGCGGACGGATCCTCTTCCAGGGGCAGGACCTGCTCACCATCAGGGAGGAGGAGCGGCGCCGCATCCGGGGCGCCGGCATGGCGATGATCTTCCAGGACGCGCTGTCGGCCCTGAACCCCGTCCTGTCGGTGGGGGACCAGCTCGGCGAGATGTTCGTCGTGCACCGGGGGATGTCGAAGAGGGACGCGCGGGCCAGGGCCGTGGAGCTGATGGACCGGGTCCGCATCCCGGCCGCGGCGCAGCGGGTGCGCGACTATCCCCACCAGTTCTCCGGCGGCATGCGCCAGCGCATCATGATCGCCATGGCGCTCGCCCTGGAACCGGCGCTCGTCATCGCCGACGAGCCCACCACCGCACTGGACGTCACGGTCCAGGCCCAGGTCATGGACCTGCTCGCGGAGCTGCGGCGCGAGTACCGCATGGGGCTGATCCTGATCACCCACGACCTGGGCGTGGTCGCGGACGTCGCCGACCGGATCGCGGTGATGTACGCCGGGAAGATCGTCGAGTCCGCGCCCGTGCACGACATCTACAAGGCGCCGGCCCACCCCTACACCCGCGGCCTGCTCGACTCCATCCCGCGCCTGGACCAGAAGGGGCGGGAGCTGTACGCCATCAAGGGCCTGCCGCCGAACCTGACGCACATCCCGCCGGGCTGCTCCTTCCACCCGCGCTGCCCGATGGCCCGGGACGTCTGCCGCACCGACGTCCCCCCGCTGTACGAGGCCGGCGAGGCACGGGGCAGCGCCTGCCACTTCTGGAGGGAGTGCCTGCATGACCACTGAGCCGATCCTCCAGGTCAGCGGCCTCGTCAAGCACTACCCGCTGACCCGCGGCGTTCTGTTCAGGAAGCAGGTCGGCGCGGTGAAGGCGGTCGACGGCGTGGACTTCACCCTCGGCAGGGGCGAGACCCTCGGCATCGTCGGGGAGTCGGGTTGCGGCAAGTCGACCGTCGCCAAGCTGCTGTGCCACCTGGAGCGGCCGACGGCGGGCTCCATCCGATTCAAGGGCGAGGACATCACGAACCTGTCCGGCAGGGCCCTGAAGGCCGTGCGCCGCAACATCCAGATGGTCTTCCAGGACCCGTACACCTCCCTCAACCCCCGGATGACCGTGGGCGACATCGTCGGGGAGCCGTACGAGATCCACCCGGAGACGGCCCCCAAGGGCGACCGGCGGCGCAGGGTCCGGGACCTGCTGGACGTGGTCGGCCTCGACCCGGACTACGTCAACCGCTACCCGCACCAGTTCTCCGGCGGTCAGCGCCAGCGCATCGGAATCGCCCGCGGGCTGGCGCTGCGCCCCGAGGTCATCGTCGCCGACGAGCCGGTCTCCGCGCTCGACGTCTCGGTGCAGTCCCAGGTGATCAACCTGCTGGCCCGGCTCCAGACGGAGTTCGGCCTCTCCTACGTCTTCATCGCGCACGACC
This sequence comes from Streptomyces lucensis JCM 4490, assembly GCF_014650035.1. Lineage (GTDB taxonomy): Bacteria > Actinomycetota > Actinomycetes > Streptomycetales > Streptomycetaceae > Streptomyces > Streptomyces lucensis. Next base: position 560,116 of record NZ_BMUE01000001.1, read on the forward strand.
TGTCGATCGTCCGGCACATCTCGGACCGGGTCGGGGTCATGTACCTGGGCCGGATCGTGGAGACCGGCAGGGACGCCGAGATCTACGACCATCCGACGCATCCCTACACCCAGGCCCTGCTGTCGGCGGTCCCGGTGCCCGATCCCGCGGCCCGGGAACACCGCGACCGGATCATCCTCTCGGGGGACGTCCCGTCCCCGACGGCCATCCCCTCCGGCTGCCGCTTCCGCACCCGCTGCTGGAAGGCCCAGGAGCGCTGCGCCCGGGAGGTTCCTGCCCTGGCGGTCCCCGCCGTCTTCCGGGACACCGCCGGACCCGCGGCCCACGACTCGGCCTGCCACTTCGCCGAGACCCTGCCGTCCGCGCACGGCACGCCGGGCCGTGCGGCGCCGCGGGAGGGGGCGAACGGCAACGGGCCGGGGTGACATGGCGCACCCCGGCCCGTTCACGGCACCCGCACGGCCGTACGCTGACCAGCCTCGCGCGTCCGTATATCGGTGCGGCTTCCGTCAAGTTGCCTGCGTGTTAACGCGATTGGTGGGTGTTCGCGAGGGTTGTACCGGGCCGCGCGAGCGACCGCCGCAGGAAGTCGACCTGGAGCAGGAGCAGGTTCTCGGCGACCTGTTCCTGGGGCGTCATGTGCGTGACGCCGGACAGCGGGAGCACCTCGTGCGGGCGGCCCGCGGCGAGGAGGGCCGAGGACAGGCGCAGGGCGTGGGCGACCACCACGTTGTCGTCGGCCAGGCCGTGGATGACCATCAGGGGGCGGTGCGGCTCCGCGGGGTCGGCCAACCCGTCGTCCGTGACCAGCGAGTTGCGCGCGTAGGTCCCGGGCTCCTGGGCGGGGTCGCCGAGGTAGCGCTCGGTGTAGTGCGTGTCGTACAGGCGCCAGTCGGTGACCGGGGCGCCCGCGATGCCCGCGTGGAAGACGTCGGGACGGCGCAGCACGGCGAGAGCGGCGAGGTAGCCGCCGTAGGACCAGCCGCGGACCGCCACCCGGGACAGGTCGAGCGGGTGGCGCCGCGCCAGGTCCTCCAGGGCCTCGATCTGGTCGTCCAGGGTGGCGGCGAAGTCGTGGTGCACCGCCTTCTCCCAGGCCGGGGACCGGCCAGGGGTGCCCCGCCCGTCGGCGACGACCACCGCGAAGCCCTGGTCGGCGAACCACTGGGAGGTCAGGTGGGCGTTGTGGGCGGCGGTCACCCGCTGGCCGTGCGGACCGCCGTAGGGGTCCAGCAGAACCGGCAGGGGAGTGTCACCGTGGTAGTCCCGCGGCATAAGCACGGCGCACGGAATTCGACGTGCGCCCCCCTCGGTGAGGATCACGCGGGGGGACATACCGGGATCTTCTGCGTACGAGCGGACAGCGGCCGCCGGTTTTCCGTCACGCAGCACCTGGACACGGGAGCCGGGCCTGTCCAGCGCCGCGGACACCAGAACGGTCACCTCCCCGGCCCGCACCGCCGAGTGCACGCCGGGCTCCTGCGAGACGCGCTCCACACCGAGTTCGTTCACCCGGTACACATGAACTTCGCCAATCTCCGGCGCCTCCGCCTCCGCGCCGGCCGAGGCGGAAACCAGTACGTCGTCCGCACCCACGTCCAGGACCGCACGAATGTGCAACTGAGCGCTGGTCAAGGGCCTTTCGCCGACCGCCAGGACCCGTGCGCCGCCCTCGTCCGCGATGCGGACAAGCTGCCCGGAAGGGCTCCAGCAGGGCACCCCGGGGAAAAGTTCAAGCCATTTCGCGTCCTCGTCCGCGTGCACCATCCGGGTGGCCCCGGTGTCCGGGTCCAGCGCCAGGATCAGCTGGCTGCGCTGGTCCCGTGCCTGCACCAGCAGCAGCGGCGCACATGCCTCTGACCAGTGCACTCGGGCCAGGTACGGATAGCGGGACCGGTCCCATGCGACCTCCGTGCGCTCCCCGTCGAGCCCGAACACGAACAGCCGCACGTCCGCGTTCGGCGTGCCGGCAGCGGGGTACTTGACGTTATTTGGCTCACGCCCCGGATTGGCGGGATCCGCGATCCACCACTGCCGCACCGGCGTGTCGTCCGCGCGCGCCACGAGCAGCCGGCGCCCGTCCGGCGCCCACCAGAAGCCCCGCGAACGCCCCATCTCCTCGGCCGCGATGAACTCCGCTAGCCCGTACGTCACCCCTTCCGCCTCCGGCTCCGCGAGCGCCCGGTCGCCCTCGCCCTCGGCGCCCACCACCCGCAGCGCCCCCCGCGCCACGTAGGCGACGTGGCGGCCGTCGGGGGCGGGACGCGGGTCGATCACCGGCCCCCGGACGGGCAGCTCGCGCGCGGTACCGGCCCGCAGCTCGGCCGTGAACAGCCGCCCTGACAAGGCGAAAGACGCCAGCTCGACGGCGGCGTCGGTGGCGTAGCCGACGATCCCGGCACCGCCCTCACGGCTGCGCTCCCGCCGCGCCCGCTCCTCCTGCGAGAGCTGTTCGGAAGCGCCCGCGAGGAGGGTGCCCGGGTCGGCGGCCAGGCGCTCCGCGCCCTCCGGAAGGTCCATCACCCACAGGGAGTTGGCCCGGTCGGTGCCGGAGCCCGAACGCAGGAACGCGACACGCGAACCATCGGGTGCCACGGTGAACGCACGCGGCGCGCCGAGCGTGAACCGCTGGGTCCGGGCGTACCGACGGGGGAAGGAGTCAGCCTCGGTCGTCATACCCCGACCATATTGGCCATGCGCCCCCTTGTGCGGCTGTGCGCCGAGCGATGCGCGAGTACGGATAGTTATGATCACTACCGCTGAGTGGGTAGGAACCTGCCGGCGACTGCGTGGGAATGCTCAACTGATCTGGATCTGACGATCTTTGGAGGTGAGCCGCCGTGGCACTCTCGATTTCGGCGGTGGTGCTGCTGGCGATCATCGTCTTCTTGCTGGTCAAGAAGTCAGGCCTGAAAGGCGGCCACGCGGTCGTCTGCATCCTGCTCGGCTTCTACCTCGCCTCCTCGACCGTCGCTCCCACGATCAACGAGCTGACGACGAACGTGGCCAGCATGATCGGCAGCATCAAGTTCTGACGCGGGCGGGGGCGACTGCACCCGGACGACCGGCGACTCGACGGGGTCGCCGGCCGCGACACCCGGCTGCGCCGGTCAGCGCTCGGACGCGTACGGCAGGAAGCGGGACCAGGCGTCCGGCGCGAGCGTGAGCCGGGGGCCGTGGACGTTCTTGGAGTCGCGCACGTGGACGGTGTGGGGCGTTATGGCGATCTCGACACAGGAGTCGCCGTCGGGGCCGTCGCTGTAACTGCTCTTGAACCACACCAGGCCGACGGCGCCACAGGCAGCGGACTCGCGGATCATGTTTCTCCCAACAGTTGCTCGATGAGGGCCAGTGACTCCCCGGGCGGAAGTGCTTGGGCCCGGATGGTCCCGTACCGCAGTTCGAGTACGCGTAGCTCCTTCAGGGCCGAGACGGGTCGTCCGTTGAAGGCGCCGTCAGCGCGTCCCACCGCCGTGCCGTCCTCGAACTTCAGCAACTCGATCCTGCCGCTCATGCCGGGGTGCGGGGGACTGTCCAGCGGCATCACCTGCAGCGTGACATTGCTCAACTGTCCTGTCGCGAGCAGGCGCTCGAACTGTTGTCGCCGCACCATTGTGCCTCCAACCCTGCGACGCAGCGTCGCCTCTTCCAGGACGAACCCGAGGGCAGGTGCAGGCACACGCTCGAAGATGGACTGCCTGGCCATCCGGGCGGCTACTCGTCGTTCCAAGTCCTCTGGCGCGTAGGCGGGCAGCCAGCACTCCAGTAGGGCTCGCGCGTGATCGGGGGTCTGCAGCAGCCCGGGAACGCTGCTGCACACGTACACGCCGATCTCTGCCGCCTTGGCCTCCAGACCGGCCAGCTCCCGCACCTTCTTCGGGTACCGGACCTTCTCCACGTCCTCCTTCATCGCCGAGAGCAACCCGCCCGCCCGCAACAGCTTGTCCGCCTTGTCCAGGTACTCGGGCCGGGGGATCCGTTTGCCGCTCTCGATCTTGTAGACCATGTCCTCGCCGTAGCCGAGGGCCCTGCCGAAGTCACCGGCCTTCATCCCCACCGCTTCCCGGCGCAGCTTCAGCTGCCGTCCGACAGTGGCGATGACGGCGACGCCCCAGTCGTCGTCCGGCTCGACCTCCCAACCGGGTTCCTCGCCCACGTCCTTGAGCCGTCCCGCTCCCGTGTCCACCGTCATCGGCGCGCCCCTCCGTCGTAGCACCGCGTCACACCGTCCACGCCCGTGCGCCTCGTCCGACAGGCCCGGACACCACCGGACAAGCAGCGGACAGTCACCGTACGCAACGGCGTAATCACTCATCACGGTAGGCGTCGGCGGCGACTCTGGGTGACGTGAATCAGGAAATCGCCCAGCCCGGGCCCCAGATCGCGACCCAGCACGACGGCGGCGTCCCCGCTCTCACGGCGCTGTTGTCCTCCACCCCACGCGGTGCCCGCCTCGCCCGCCTGCTCGCGGTGGACGCGCTGCGGAGCTGGGGTCTCCCGGACGAGAGCGCGAGCCACGTCGTCGCCGAACTGGCGGCCAATGCCGCCACCCACGGCCGTGTGCCCGGCCGCAGCTTCCGCCTGACGCTCTACGTGATCGGCGGCACCCTCCGCGTCGAGGTCACCGACACGCGCGGTGACCGACGCCCCGCACTCGGGGAGCCGGGACACGGCGCCGAGTCGGGAAGGGGACTGCTGCTCGTCGACGCGCTGGCCGACCGTTGGGGAGTGACCGAAGGGCGGTTCCCGCGCAAGACCGTCTGGGCCGAGCTGAGTCTCACGTCACCGGAACCCGACAGTGCGCGCTCCGGTGCCTCCGGCGGCTGAGAGGACAAAGAACGACCGGGGAAAGCACCCCCACCAGACCCCACCCCTCCCGCCCGTGGCCCCGCCTCACTCGGGCGGGTGAACATTCCCCAACGGGCTGGATTTCGCGGCCCCTGAGGCCCGACGCTCAGCGCAACGCACCACCACCACAACCGCAGACATGAGACGGCCCCCGCCGGGACGGCAATCCCAGGGCGAGGGCCTGACCACCGAGGAAGATAAGGGCTTCCCGATGGGTATCCAGAACCCTAGCGCGCCCCCGCGCGCCAAGGCCCGCGTTGCGGGCAACAAGCACCCGAACCGGGGTCACCACGCAGGCGGGCTCCAGCACGACAACACCCGCCACACGGCCCGCTTCACGGTGATCGGCAACCACCTGGCCCAGCACGAGGAACTCACGCTGCTGGCCATCGGGCTGGGTGTGCACCTCCAGTCGTTGCCCAAGGGCGCCCCGGTCGACATCAAGACCCTCACCGCCAGGTTCCCCGAGGGGGCCACCCGTATCGCCTCCGCCCTGCGTGAGCTGGAGGCCCACGGCTACCTGCGCCGAGAGCGTCACCGCACGTCCACCGGCCGCATCATCACCCGCACCACCTCCTGCAACCAGCCGATGGCGGCCCGCCACCCCGGCACGGCTCCCGCCCCGGCCGCCGACCGTCCGGCCGCCGGGGCGGCGGCGGAACCGCAGCGGCGGCAACCGTGCGAGCCGCGTACGCGAGACAGGCCGCACGGGGAACGCACGGCCCCCAAGCCGCTCCCCGCCGTGCCCAGGCCCGCGTACGCCGCCCCAGCGCTCCTGGAGGCCGCCGCCGATCTCCTCGCCGGCCTCCACCGCCACGCCCCCCGACTGCTGCTCTCCGCACGCGACACGGCCCACCTGGCCCCCGGCGTCGCCGCCTGGCTGGAGCGGGACGTCACACCCGCCGCCGTACGCCGGTCCCTGACCGCCGACCTGCCGCCCGAGGGGGTGCGTCGCCCCGCGGCCCTCCTGGCGCACCGCCTCGCAGCCCAGCTCCCGCCGCCGTTCCGGGCGCCGGCTGCCTCACAGCCGCCGCCGTACCCGATGCGGAACTGCGACGGCTGCGACCGGGCCTTCCGCTCGCCCCGCCCCGCAACCCGCTGTCGCGACTGCCGAACCGCTTCCCGGGAGGCCGCCTAGCATGAACGTGACGATCCTTGCCCCTGGGCACAGACGACGAGGAGCGAGCGCCATGACCATCGCACCCGACGACGCACACCAGGGCGCCTCCCACCTCTACCGGGCCATGCGCGACTTCGTGCAGCGCATGGACGACACGCTTCCCGGCAAGTTCGAGATCACCAAGGAAGGGATCGTCCACGACATGATGTCGCCGGGAGGAGCCCACGAGGTCACGGCCGCGCACGTCAGCCGCCGCCTCGAAAAGGTCATGCCGGACGAGTTGCTGGCCCACAACGGCACGCCGGACGTGGAGGACGAGCCCGAGGGCGTCATGCGGCATCCGGACGTGATGGTGATCGCGTGGGCGGACCTCACCGTGGAAGGCTCCATCGACCCGCGCAGGGTCGTCGCCGCGATCGAGGTCGTCTCCCGGTCCAACCCGGGCAACGACTGGGTGGGCAAGCTGCGCGACTACCCGCTCATGGGTGTGCCGGTCTACGCGATCTTCGACCCCCGCACCGGCACCGGCGCGGTCTTCACGGACATCCACCCCACCCCGGAAGGGCCCCGGTACGCGACCCGCAAGGATTTCGTCTACGGCGAGGACGTCACCATCGGCGAGTGGACCATCTCGACGGGCGGTCTGCCGCGCTACCGGGATGACGGAGGGGAGAAGGCCACGTCCTGAGGGCGTGACGGACTCGGCCGGGCGCCTCGTAGGCTGGCCCCATGACGGAACTGCCCGACCGGCGTCTGCTCCTGGTGCACGCGCATCCGGACGACGAGTCGATCAACAACGGCGCGACCATGGCCCGGTACGCGGCCGAAGGCGCCCTCGTGACCCTGGTCACCTGCACGCTGGGGGAGCGGGGCGAGGTCATCCCGCCGGAGCTCGCGCACCTGACCGGCGCCGCTCTCGGGCAGCACCGGCTCGGTGAGCTGAGGGACGCTACGCGTGCCCTCGGTGTCGGGGACGTCCGGCTGCTCGGCGGGGCCGGGCGGTACAGCGACTCCGGGATGATGGGGCTGGCCGACAACGACGACCCCGGCTGCTTCTGGCAGGCCGACGTCGACCAGGCCGCCGGCCACCTCGCCGACGTCATCCTGGAGGTCCGTCCGCAGGTGCTCGTCACCTACGACGACAACGGCGGCTACGGCCACCCGGACCACATCCAGGCCCACCGCGTCGCCATGCGTGCCGTCGACCTCGCGGCCGGGCGCGGCCACCAGGTCGGCAAGGTGTACTGGAACCGGGCCCCGCGCTCCGTGGTCGAGGCGGCCTTCGCCCGGCTCCAGGACGAGCTGCCCGGCCTCCCGTTCGACAAGAGCGCGTCCGTGGACGACGTACCGGGCGTCGTGGACGACGAGCGGATCACCGCCGCGATCGACGGCGGTGCCCACGCCGCCGCCAAGGCCGCCGCGATGCGCGCCCACGCCACCCAGATCGAGGTGGCCGGGTCCTGCTTCGCGCTCTCCAACGAACTCGCCCAGCCGCTGTTCACCACCGAGTACTACGAGCTGGTGCGCGGCCCCGGACAGCCCGGGGAGACCGACCTGTTCGCGGGCCTCGGCACCGGGGAGGCGTCATGAGCAACGGTGAACCGGGCTCGATGCTGGCCCAGCCGCTGCGTCCGCCCTCCGCCGGGCGGGCCCTCGCGTACCTCGGCCTGTTCCTGCTCGGCGCGGTCGTCGGACTCGCCGGAACCCTCGTGCAGGCCGCCTGGTTCCCCGGCGGGCTGCTCCTCGCTCTCGCCGGCGCGGCCGGGGTGTTCCTCGGCGGTGCGTACGCCACTCGAGGCCGGGGCGGCGCGGTGGCGCCCGCGGCCGGCTGGATCGTCGCCGTCATCCTGCTCACCACCTCACGCCCCGAGGGCGACTTCTTCTTCGGCGCGGGAGGCGGTTCCTATCTCTTCCTGCTCGGAGGCATGGCTCTGGCTGTGATCTGCGCCACCATCGGCGCCGTACGGCAACCTGGTGACGGCTCCGCCCGACTTGGCAAGTGACGTACCACTTCGCCGTGCGACACGGGTGCGAGTCCGGTGTGGGTTTCCCCGGCGGTCATGGGATAAGCGTCAGAAGCGGCCAGTATGGTGGTGCGCGCCGCCGAGCCGCCCGAGCATTCAGGTCGTAACGGGCGGTGGAGCCAACTGGGAGAACCTGCCTTGAGTCGTGAAACTGACACTCCGTCCTCCGGGCCCGACGGGCGCGGCGGAGCCGCATACCCCTCCGGCACGCCGCCGTACGGGACCCCCATGGTTTCCGACGACGGTACGGGCGCGGGCCGTTCGGGCACGCGGCCGGAGGAGAAGAAGACCGAGACGACGCTGACGACCCGGATCCGGATCAACATCCCCGGATCGCGGCCGATCCCACCCGTCGTCATGCGCAAGCCCGTCGGGGACACCGACGCCACCGCCGACGAGGCGCCCGCGGCCGACCAGCGGCCCGCGCCCGACCAGTCCGCCACCGCTCCCGCCGAGCCGGCCCCCGCCGAGCCCGCGGCCCCGGCCGAGGAGAAGGCCAGCGACTGGTTCGCGCCCCGCAAGTCCTCCGCCGCGAAGGGCGGTCCGGGCGCCGGCGGCGCGAACGGGTCCGCAGCGCCCGGCGGTTCCGCCGCGGCGTCCGGCAATCCTCCTGCCCGCAAGGGTGGTCCGAAAGCGTCGGGCGCGGCCGGTACCACCGGCGCACGCCCGGGCGGCAGCCGTCCCGGTGGTGTGGTGGGCTCCGTGAGCGTTCCGGGCTCCTCCCGCGGTGGCGGCACGAACGGCAAGGGTCTGCCCGGCGCCACCGGCGGCCCCGTCGCTCCCGGCCACGGCGGCGGCACCGGCTCCTTCGACGTGACCGAGGCGCTGGCCGCCGGTTCCCGCCCGGGCGGGAACGGCGGCGGCGAACCGCGCCGCGACGACCTGCCGTACTTCTCGGAGAACGGCGGCGGCCAGGGCGGCGCCGGTGACAGCGGTGCCGACCGGCACGACGGCTTCGGCGGCGACGCGAGCGCGGGCGGCCGCGACGGCTTCGGCGGTGCGAGCACCGGCGGCGCGAACGGCCCCGGCGGCACCAGCGGCTTCAGCGGCCCCGGCGGCCACGGCGGCCCGCAGGGCCCGGCCGGCCCCACCGGCGGCCCCGTCACCGGCGACGGCACCCTCGTGCCGCGGTCCGGCGGCCCGGGCAGGGGCGCCGGCGAACCCTTCGCCGGTGAAGCGTTCGACGGCCCCGGCGGCCCGGCCGGTTACGGCGGACCCGGTGCCGCGCCCGCCCGCAGCGCCCTCGCCGATCTCGACGGGCCCGCCGTCCCCGGCGGCCCGGCGGCCACCCCCGGCGGCGCCCCCGGCGGGCGTGGCCCCGGCGGTGGCCTCAGCGACGACACCGCGATCCTCACCCCGCAGAAGCCGGCCCCCGAACCGGGTACGCCCGGCTACCGGCCCCCGGCCTCCGGCAACGTCTCCGGACACACCGTCACCAGCGGCATCCCGGTCGTGCCCGGCGCCGGCACCTCCCCGTTCGGCTCCGGCGCGAACCCGGCCGGCCCGGCGGCGCCCAGGCCCGCGCCGGCCGCCGCGCCCAAGGCGGCGGCCAAGCCGAGGAAGCAGGGCCGCAGCAAGCTGGTGCTGCTCGCCGTCGGCGTGGTCGTCGTCGCGGGCGGCGCCTACGGCGCCGGACTGCTGATGAACCGCACCGACGTGCCCAAGGGCACCACGGTGCTCGGCGTCGACATCGGCGGCGGCACCCGTGACGACGCCGTCAAGAAGCTCGACGACGCCTTCGGCGACCGGGTGAACAAGCCGCTGAAGCTGGCCGTGGGCGGCAGGACGGTCACGCTGACGCCGGCCAACGCCGGTCTGCAGTTCGACTACCAGGCCACGGTCGGCGAGGCCGCGAAGAGCGACTACAACCCGGTCCACGTCGTCGGCTCCCTCTTCGGCCAGAAGCGCGTGGTCGAACCGGTCATGCCGGTGGACGAGGAGAAGCTGCAGGCCGCCCTCCAGCAGGCCGGCGGCGGCTCCGGCTCGTCGGCCGACGGCACCATCGAGTTCAAGCCCGGCAAGGCCGTGGCCGTCTACGGCAAGGGCGGGAAGGCCATCGACGCGGGCCGCTCGGTCAACGCCGTGAAGCAGGCCTACCGCACGCTGGTCGAGACGAACGCGACGGCCCCGGTCACCGTGCCGACGACCACCAAGCGGTCGACGGTCTCGAACGCCGAGGTCGACCGCGAGATGAAGGCCTTCGCGGAGCCGGCGATGTCGGCCATCGTGACGGTCCAGACGGACGCGGCACACTCGGTCCGGCTGAGCCCGCAGAACTCGCTGTGGAAGTTCCTGCGGGTCAAGCCGACGGCCGACGGCAAGCTGGTCGACTCCCCGGACCTGGACGCGCTCAAGCGGCTCTACGGCAAGGCCTTCGACGGTGTGCTGATCACCCGGGCCAACGGCAGCAAGACGCCGGTGACGCCCCAGGAGGTCTACATCGCCCTGCGCCAGGCCCTGACGAGCAGGACCAACCGGGTCGCGGTCATCGACACCGACCCGAGCTAGACCGAGGCAGAGGTCCGGGAGGTCCGGGAGCCGTACGGGTGCCCGGCACGGCTCCCGGACCTCCCGCGCTCCGCCCGTCACCCGATCCGTATGACATCTGTCATCCGGCGGTCAGGACCGCCGACACTGCCGGGGCCGGGGGCGGCTCCGCCAGCATGGACGCCATGACGACGACAGCGGCACCGGCCACCACCACCCCGGTGGTCGGGTTCGACCAGGTGACCAAGACGTACGGGAGCGTGCGGGCCGTGGACGGCCTCTCGCTCCGGCTGTACCCGGGCGAGACCGTCGCCCTCCTCGGCCCCAACGGGGCCGGCAAGTCCACCACGCTGGACCTGCTCCTCGGGCTCAAGCCGGCCGACGGCGGCACCGTGAGCGTGTTCGGCACCAGCCCGCGCGAGGCCATCGTCGCCGGCCGGGTCGGGGCCATGCTGCAGACCGGCGGCCTGATGGACGAGGTCACCGTCGCCGAACTGGTGAAGCTGGCGTGCTCCCTGCACCCGCGGCCGCACAAGGTGTCCGACGTGCTCGCCCGCGCGGGCGTCACGCAGATCGCCGACCGCAAGGTCAACAAGCTCTCCGGCGGCCAGGCCCAGCGCGTCCGCTTCGCCATCGCCACCGCCGGCGACAGCGACCTGATCATCTTGGACGAGCCGACCACCGGCATGGACGTCTCCTCCCGCCAGGCCTTCTGGGCGACCATGCGGGAGCAGGCCGACCAGGGCCGTACGGTCCTCTTCGCCACGCACTACCTCGAAGAGGCCGACGCCATCGCCGACCGCGTGCTCGTGCTGCACCGCGGGCGGCTCCTCGCCGACGGCACGGCAGCCGAGATCAAGGCCAAGGCGGGGGCGCGTCGGGTCGCCTTCGACCTGGAGGGCGCCATCGACGAGGCCGCCCTGCGCGCTCTGCCGTTCCTCACGTCCATCGACGTGTCCGGGCAGACCGTCCGCATCCAGTCCTCAGACGCCGACGCGACCGTCCACGCCCTGTACGGCCTGGGCGTCTACCCCCGCAACCTCGAAGTCGCCGGCCTCGGTCTGGAGCAGGCCTTCGTCGCCATCACGGAGGCCGAGGAGGCCAAGCAGTCATGAACGCGCTCATCAGGCTCGAACTGGTCCGCGCCCTGCGCAACCGCAAGTTCCTGTTCTTCTCGGTGATCTACCCCTCGGCCCTGTTCCTGCTCATCGCGGGCAGCGCCGACTCCAAGGAGAAGATGGACGGCGGCGGCCTCACCCTGCCGACCTACATGATGGTCTCCATGGCCTCCTTCGGCGCGCTGACCGCCGTGCTGATGGGCAACAGCGAGCGCATCGCCAAGGAGCGCGAGAGCGGCTGGGTGCGGCAGCTGCGGCTGACCACCCTCCCGGGGCGCGGCTACGTGCTCGCCAAGACCGCCGCCGCGGCCGTCGTCAGCCTGCCGTCGATCGTCATCGTCTTCGTCGTCGCCGCGGCCCTGAAGGACGTACGGCTGGACGCCTGGCAGTGGCTCGCCCTGACCGGCGCCATCTGGGCGGGCAGCCTGGTCTTCGCCGCGCTCGGCGTCGCCCTCGGCTACCTCGCCAGCGGGGACGCGGTCCGTCCGATCACCATGATCACCTACTTCGGCCTGTCGATACTCGGCGGTCTGTGGATGCCGACCACGACCTTCCCGCAGTGGCTGCAGGACATCGCGAAGTGGCTTCCCACGCACGCGTACGCTTCCCTGGGCCGGGCGATCGAGCAGAGCCAGGCCCCCAGCGCCCAGGACATGGCCGTCCTCGTCTTCTTCTTCGTCCTCTTCACGGGCGGCGCGGCCTGGCTGTACCGGAAGGACACGCTGAAGGCGTGAGCGCCATGACGGAAGAGCGGCAAGCGAGTTGCCAGAAGCACGTGCCCGTGGGCTGGCCGCCCCGGAACCGGCGGGAGCTGCTGGTCAAGACCCTCTGGATCGGCGTCTGGCTGGTCTTCCTCAGCTCACCCGTCCACGACCTGGCCGCCGGCGGGCACACCGCCGGCGCCACCGCGGCCGGCGCGGCCGGCCTCGCCGCCTTCGTCGGGGTCTACCTGACGCTGGTCTTCCGCAACATCGGCCGGCCGTTCTCGCCTCGGGTCGTGCTCACGCTGGGCGGGGTCCTCGGGGTCCTCGCCGTCGTCCTCGCCTTCACCATGGGAGGCGCCTGGCTGGGCCTGTTCGTCTACCTGTCGGTCGCCTGGGGGGCCACCCTGCCCCTGCGCGCGGCCTACTGGGCGATCCCGGCCTCCGCCGTGGTGATGTACCTGATCGGCCTGCGGTCGAACGAGGCGGAGGCGCGCGGCCTGTTCCTGCTGGTGCTGCTCATCGGGTTCGCGATGACCGGCGTCGGCCAGCTCGTCAGGACGACCATCGAGCTGCGCAAGGCCCGGGCCACCGTCGCCCAGCTCGCCGCCAACGAGGAGCGCCTGCGGCTCGCCCGCGACCTGCACGACCTGCTAGGCCATTCCCTGTCCCTGATCACGCTGAAGAGCGAGCTGGCCGGCCGTATGCTGCCCGGCCGGCCCGACGAGGCGGCCCAGCAGGTCGCCGACATCGAGCAGGTCAGCAGGCAGGCCCTGGTGGACGTGCGGGAGGCCGTCACCGGCTACCGGCGCCCCCGGCTCGCCGCCGAACTCGCCGGCGCCCAGGTCGCGCTGACCGCCGCCGGGGTGGTCGCCGAGGTGCCCGCCGAACCCGGCCTCGACGGCGTGCCGGAGGAGGCGGAGTCCGCGCTCGCCTGGGCGCTGCGCGAGGCGGTCACCAACGTGGTCCGGCACAGCGGCGCCGACCGCTGCCTCGTCCAGCTGGCGCACCGCCAGACCCTGGACGGGCCGGTGCTCGAACTCACCGTCGAGGACAACGGCTCGGGCGGCTCCGGCAAGGGTCCCGGCAACGGTCTGACGGGGCTGACGGAGCGTCTGGAGAAGGCCGGCGGCGGCCTGGAGGCCGGGCGGGCCAGGCGCGGGTTCCGGCTGGTCGCCCGTGTGCCCACGGCCTCCCCGGGGACGTAGGATCCGCTCCATGACGAGCTCGATCAAGGTTCTGCTGGCCGAGGACCAGTCGATGGTCCGCGAGGCGCTGGCCGCGCTGCTCGGCCTGGAGGACGACATCGAGGTCGTCGCCCAGGTCGCGCGCGGCGACGAGGTGCTGGCGGCCGTCGGCGCGCACGGCGTGGACGTCGCGCTGCTCGACATCGAGATGCCGGGCTGCACGGGCATCGAGGCGGCCGCCCGGGTGCACCGCGAGCACCCGGGGGTCAAGCTCGTCGTCCTCACCACCTTCGGCCGCCCCGGGTACCTGCGCAGTGCCATGGAGGCGGGCGCCGACGCGTTCCTCGTCAAGGACGCCCCGGCCGCCCAGCTCGCCGAGGCGATCCGCAAGGTGCTGGCCGGCGAGCGGGTCATCGACCCCACGCTCGCCGCCGCCGCGCTCGCCGAGGGCGCCAACCCGCTGACCGAGCGCGAACGCGAGGTGCTGCGCGCGGCGGCCGACGGCTCCACCAACGCCGAACTGGCCAGGACCCTGCACCTCTCCCAGGGCACGGTCCGCAACTACCTCTCCACGGCGATACAGAAGCTCGCGGTCCGCAACAGGGCGGAGGCGGTGCGGACGGCGCGGGAGAAGGGCTGGCTGTGAGGGCTCAGTTGAGCATCGACCGGGCGCTGTGGGCCTGCCGGCGCACCTTGTGGGCCGCAGGCTCGTCGACGACCTCGATCAGGTCGGCGTAGGTGTCCAGTTCCTCGGCGCCCGCGACGAACTCCCCCCGCTGGACGAGGAGCTGCCCGCGCTCGTAGCGCAGCCGGGCCGGGTGCGAGGGCACCAGCAGCGCCAGCTCCACGGCACGCAGGGCGACGTCGGAGCGTTCGGGCCGGGCGGCGGCCCACGCCCGTATGTTGTTCAGGATGCGCTGTACGACCTCCAGCGGCGCGGCGGGCTCCAGCATCGAGGGGTCCAGCGGCGCCCCCGTGGCCCCGGCCACGAGCAACCCGGCGTCGGCACCGGTCAGCGTCCGGCCCCCGTCGAAGGGATCCGCCAGCACCTGCTCCAGCGCCTCGCCGAACCCGACCACGAAGTGCCCGGGCAGCGCGACGCCGTACACCGGCGCCCCCGCCCGGCGCGCCACCTCCAGCCACACGACCGACAGCAGGATCGGCAGCCCGCGCCGCCGCCGCAGCACCGCGTGCAGCAGCGAGGACTCCAGCCGCTGGTAGTCGGCCGGGGTCCCGTGGAACCCGTAGCGCGTGCCGAGCAGCCGCCGCACGGCCTCCGCCCACGCGATCGGCCCGCCGGGCCGGTACGGCAGTTCGCCCGCCAGCCTGTCCAGCTCCAGCTGCGCGGCGTCGATGCCGGCCTCGTCCAGCGAGCCGTCCGCGTCCGCGCCGATCAGCAGGCACAGCGCGGACAGGTCCGGCCGCTCCGAGCGCGCCTCCTCGGCGAACCGCTCCCGCAGCTCGGCGGACCGCTCCGGCGACGGCGGATACGGCGGCGGCAGATGAGAGTGCCCCATGACAGGCCCAGCCTTTCCCCAACGTCCCTACAACGCCCCCGGCACCGGGCCCGGCCCACCGGACGGGGCCTGCGGGGCCCGGTAGTGGTGGTACGTGTGGTGCGGGGTGAAGCCCAGGGCGGCGTACAGCGCGCGGGCGGGCACGTTGTCCGTCTCGACCTGCAGCCACGCCGCCGACGCGCCCTCGTCCAGCGCGCGCCGCGCCAGCGCGGACATCACCTCCACGGCGAGCCCCTGCCGCCGCCGGCCGGGGTCCACCTCGACCGCCGCGAAACCGGCCCACCGCCCGTCCACGACACACCGCCCGATCGCCGCCGGCGGTTCGTCCCCGGCTCCGGGCACGGACGCGAACCACACCGACGGACCGCCGCCGAGCACCCGCAGGGCCACCTCGCTCACCCCTTTGCGCTGGTACCGGGCGAGCCACGCCTCGTCCGCCTCCCGGGACAGGACCACACCCGCGCCCTCCGCCCGGTCCGCGACCGGCGCCAGGGCGCCGGTCCACAGCTCGGCGGTCACCTCCCGCACCCAGCCGCGCCGCTCCAGCTCCGCGCACAGCAGTTCCTGCGTGCCCTCGGCTCCGGTGGCGGTCTGGACGTAGGCGGGCAGGCCACGCTCGCCGTACCAGCGTCGTACGGCCGCCAGGGCCGCGTCGAGCGGAAGCCCGGGGTCGCCGAGCGGCAGCACGCTGTTGGCGCGCCGGGTGAAGCCCGCGGCAGCCCGCAGCTCCCACTCCCCGAGCCGCTCGCTCTCCACCGGCCGCCATCCGCGTGAGACGACCCGCGCCAGCTCGGCGTAGGACGCCGCGGGCCCCCGGCGCCGCGCCGGAGCGGCCGGTACGACCTTCCCCGCGACCAGGGTGGATTCCGGAATGCGGACGCCTTGCCCGTCCCGGCGTGTGATCATGAGGACGCCCTCATCCCATGATGTGAGAACTCCCACCGTGTCAGTGAACTTCTCCTGCGTCGCGGCAGCTTCGTGCCAGCACCGCACGGACACCCGTTTGCCCACGTCAGCGGGGGTGATACGGACTTCCAGACGTCCTGTCGCCGAGATTTCCACTGGCAGGTTCACCCCTCCTGTTCGGATCATGCTCCGGAACGGAGATACTAGGGGCGGGCATCGACGACGCCGCGCTCCCGCGCGCCAGGCGGCGGAGCCTGTGGAGGCCCGCCAGCGCCCTATCGAGGAGGAACGACAGCGTGACCTACGTCATCGCGCAGCCTTGTGTCGACGTCAAGGACAAGGCGTGCATCGAGGAGTGCCCGGTCGACTGCATCTACGAGGGCCAGCGGTCCTTGTACATCCACCCGGACGAATGCGTCGACTGTGGTGCCTGTGAGCCGGTCTGCCCGGTCGAGGCGATCTTCTACGAGGACGACGTCCCGGAGGAGTGGAAGGACTACTACAAGGCGAACGTCGAGTTCTTCGACGAGCTCGGCTCTCCCGGCGGCGCCAGCAAGCTGGGGCTGATCGAGCGCGACCACCCGTTCGTCGCCGCGCTGCCGCCGCAGGGCGAGTGACCGTTTAGGCGCCAAGCGGCACGCACACCGCGCCGCCCCGGTCCCGTACGGCCCGATCGTCCGATCACCGCCGTGCGGGACCGACGCGTTCGCCGCACCAGACGAAAGCGAGCCACAGATCGTGTCTGCAGTCTCCGACCGGCTGCCCACCTTCCCCTGGGACAAGCTGGAGCCCTACAAGAAGACGGCGGCGGCCCACCCCGGCGGCATCGTCGACCTCTCCGTCGGCACCCCCGTCGACCCGGTACCCGAGCTGATCCAGAAGGCCCTGATCGACGCGGCCGACTCCCCGGGCTACCCGACGGTGTGGGGCACGCCGGCACTGCGCGACGCGATCACCGGCTGGCTGGAGCGCCGCCTGGGCGCCCGCGGGGTCACCCACCGCCACGTCCTGCCGGTCGTCGGCTCCAAGGAACTGGTGGCCTGGCTGCCGACCCAGCTGGGTCTCGGCCCCGGCGACAGGGTGGCCCACCCGCGCCTCGCCTACCCGACCTACGAGGTCGGCGCCCGCCTCGCCCGCGCCGGCTACGAGGTCTACGACGACCCGCGCGAACTGGACCCGGCGGGCCTGAAGCTCCTCTGGCTGAACTCCCCGTCCAACCCGACGGGCAAGGTCCTCTCCAAGGAGGACCTGACCGGCATCGTCGCCTGGGCCCGCGAGCACGGCGTCCTGCTCGTCTCCGACGAGTGCTACCTGGAGCTGGGCTGGGAGACCGACCCGGTCTCGGTCCTGCACCCGGACGTCAACGGCGGCTCCTACGACGGCATCGTCGCCGTCCACAGCCTCTCCAAGCGCTCGAACCTGGCGGGCTACCGCGCGGCCTTCATCGCCGGCGACCCGGCCGTCCTCGGGCCCCTGCTGGAGATCCGCAAGCACGGCGGCATGATGACCTCCGCGCCCACCCAGGCGGCCGTGGTGGCGGCCCTCGGCGACGACGAGCACGTGCGCGTCCAGCGCGAGCGCTACGCCGCCCGCCGTGAGGCGCTGCGGGCGGCCCTGCTCGGCCACGGCTTCCGCATCGAGCACAGCGAGGCGAGCCTGTACCTGTGGGCCACCCGCGACGAGTCCTGCTGGGACACCGTCGCCCACCTGGCCGGCCTCGGCATCCTGGTGGCTCCCGGGGACTTCTACGGCGCGGCCGGCGAGAAGTTCGTACGGGTGGCTCTGACGGCGACGGACGAGCGCGTCCGGGCGGCGGTGGACCGCCTCCAGGCCGGACCCGGTCCAGGGCCCGTCTGACGCTTCCCGCCTGCGCCGCGCCGGCCGGAAGGGCCTGGCGGCCGCCCGGCCCGGTGGACGCGGGACGGCGGGGCCCAGGCAACCCCCGGACCCCGCCGCCGTCGGGCCGTGCCGGCGTCAGCCGCCCAGCTGCACGCCCTTCGTCGGCAGTGACGAGGTGGGCAGGCCCTTGGTCAGCCCGCCCCTGGCCACACCCTTCGCCAGACCGCCGTTCGCCAGCCGGCCCTTGGACAGGGTGTCCGTCGGCAGACCGCCCCTGGAGGCGCCGGAGGCGGTGTCCGCGAGGACGCCGCCCGCGGTCCCGGCGGTGTCCCTCGCGGCCTTCTGCGCCGCGGGCGTCGCCTTCTTCACTGCGCCGCCGCCGGCCTTGCCCGCGGCCGGCACCGCCTGGTCGACGACCCGGCTGCCGGCGTCACCCGCGAGAGAGGTGGTGCTCTGCGCGGCACCGTCGACGGTGTTGCCGACGTGCGCCCCGTCCAGGGCGGTCAGGCCACCCACGTTCGGGGTGGAGGCCGGCAGGTTCGCCGCACCGGCGGAGCCGGCCGCACCGACCCCGGCAGCCGCTCCCGCTGCGACGAGCAGCGCGGCACGGGCGATCCGGCGGGTCAGAGGGAGGGACATGATGCTCCATTCGACGGGAGAGAACGTGTGCGTCCGGGCGGGTGTCCGGCCCGGACGCCGTGACTACCGCTCGAACCCCGCGAAGGTTGCGGACGCCCCACGTAAAGAATGGGCAATGCATCGCATTATCAGGTGTGGATAAAAACGGGCAAAGGAGATCACGCCGAGGCCCCGCAGAATCCTTACACCCCTTGATTCGCAAGGGTTACGGCCCGCGGCACCGGGTCCATCCGGACCCCCCGGCCGGCCAGGGTCCGGCAACCCGCCGGGGGGAGGCCCCGCACTGCTGTCCGGTCACGACGACGAGGGGCGCCGCGGTGCGGTCAGCGCGTCCCGGTCACGATCCGGACGGTCCCCGCGGACTTCTCCGCCCCGGCGGCCCCGCCCGGACGCACCGTCCGCCACTCGTCGCCGTCGCTCCCGGCGGTCCACTCCCGGCCCGCGTACGACACCCGCTCGATGTGCAGCGCCCCGGAGTTGGCGACCGCCCACTGCGCCAGCTGCCAGCCCCGCTCGCGTTCGCCGCGCCCGCTCGCGGCCGGCTCGCCGCCCGTGCGCACGGGCACCGTCACGGTCCGCCCGCGCGCGGTCGCCGTCACGCTCGGCGACGGCGACGGCGACGGCACGGGCGTGCCGCCCACCTGCGCGCCGGTCTCCTGCAGCGCGTCCCGCCCGAAGTCACGCACCAGCGCGTCCCGCACGGCGTCCGGACCGGTCGCCGACGCCGTGCGCTCCGGACGTCCGTCGCAGGTCAGCGCGGCCGCCGACTGCCCGGTCAGCGCCCCCGACAGCAGTGCGGCGTCCGCCTCGTGCTTGGCGTAGGCCTCCGGGTAGCCGCTGCGCTGCACGCGCTGCGCGGCCACCGTCAGCGGCAGTTCGCTGTAGTGCGGCACCCTGGCCAGGTGGGCGTAGAAGATGCCCGCCGCGTACGTCGGGTCCAGGATTTGCTTCTCGGTGCCCCAGCCCTGCGAGGGCCGCTGCTGGAACAGGCCCAGCGAGTCCCGGTCGCCGTGCTCGATGTTGCGCAGCCCCGACTCCTGCAGGGCGGTCGCGAGCGCGATCGTCACGGCCCGGCGGGGCATCCCGCGCCCGGTGCCGACGGCGGCGATCGTCGCGGCGTTCCCGGCCTGCTCCGGCGTGAACTCGAACGACGCCCTGGCGCCCGACGCCGAGATCACCCGGCAGCCGCGCGCCCCGCCGCCTCCGGTGACGTACTGCACCACGAGGTACGCGGCGACACCGCACAGGACCAACAGGGCCGCCATGAAACGGAGGAGGCGACCGCGACGCTTGGGACGGGTGGGGGACGGCTCTGGCACGCGTACAAGGTACTGGAGCCCTCCGGAGTCCTCGCGGGGGGTGCGAACCCCGCGTCGCCGGCCCGGCGCGTCGGACACCCCTGGAGGCCCTGTCGTCGAACTCCCGCCTGCCCCGGGAGTCTGACGACAGGGTCTAGGGTCGTGGCCATGGCCGACACCTCCCTTGACCTCACGCTCGACGCCGCCGCGCTCACCGCGCGCCTGGTGGACATCCCCTCCGAGAGCGGCACCGAGAAGCCGCTCGCGGACGCGATCGAGACCGCCCTGCGCGCCCTGCCGCACCTGACGGTCGACCGCTTCGGCAACAACGTGATCGCCCGCACCGACCTCGGCCGCGCCGAGCGCGTGATCCTGGCCGGCCACATCGACACCGTCCCGATCGCGGACAACGTCCCCTCGCGCCTCGACGAGGACGGCGTGCTGTGGGGCTGCGGCACCTGCGACATGAAGGCGGGCGTGGCGGTGCAGCTGCGCATCGCGGCCACCGTCCCCGCACCCAACCGCGACCTCACCTTCGTCTTCTACGACAACGAGGAGGTGGCCGCCGACCTCAACGGGCTCAAGCACGTCGCCGAGGCCCGTCCGGAGTGGCTGGCGGGCGACTTCGCGATCCTGCTGGAACCCTCGGACGGCGAGGTCGAGGGCGGCTGCCAGGGCACCCTGCGGGTGCTGCTGCGGACCAAGGGGGAGCGGGCCCACTCGGCGCGCGGCTGGATGGGCTCCAACGCCATCCACGCCGCGGCCCCCGTCCTGGCCCGCCTGGCGTCCTACGAGCCCCGCTACCCGGTGATCGACGGCCTGGAGTACCGCGAGGGGATGAACGCGGTCGGCATCAGCGGCGGCGTCGCCGGCAACGTCATCCCCGACGAGTGCGTCGTGACGGTCAACTTCCGCTACGCCCCCGACCGCACGGAGGAGGAGGCCGTCGCCCACGTCCGCGAGGTGTTCGCGGACTGCGGTGTGGAGGAGTTCACGGTCGTCGACCACAGCGGCGGCGCGCTGCCCGGCCTCTCCCACCCGGCCGCCGCGGCCTTCATCGAGGCGGTGGGCGGCACCCCGCAGCCGAAGTACGGCTGGACGGACGTCTCCCGCTTCTCCGCGCTGGGCATCCCCGCCGTCAACTACGGCCCGGGCAACCCGCACCTCGCCCACAAGCGCGACGAGCGCGTACAGACCGGGAAGATCCTCGCGGGCGAGGAGCGGCTGCGGAACTGGCTGACCGCGTAGACCGCGCCGGGCGCGCCGCCGCGACCCGGACACGCGTACGTCCCCCCTCCGTAACCCGCGTAGATCTAGTCTGAGACCGAACCACCGGCAAGCGGAGGGAGCGCACATGGCTACCGGGAACCCCGAGGGGAAGAAGCAGCCGCCGGACGAGCAGCGGCTCGGACCGGTCCTCCGACGGCGGGGACAGGTGACGGCCAGCACCACCGACCAGCGGCTGCTGGACGAGCGCGCGCCCACGGACTGGGTCCACACCGACCCCTGGCGGGTCCTGCGGATCCAGTCGGAGTTCATCGAGGGTTTCGGCACCCTCGCCGAACTCCCGCCCGCGATCAGCGTGTTCGGCTCGGCGCGCACGCCGGTGGACTCGGCGGAGTACGACGCGGGCGTGCGGCTCGGCCGGGGGCTGGTGCAGGCCGGCTGGGCGGTGATCACCGGCGGCGGCCCGGGCGCGATGGAGGCGGCCAACAAGGGCGCGTGCGAGGCGGGCGGCACCTCGGTGGGGCTCGGCATCGAGCTTCCCTTCGAGCAGGGACTGAACCCCTACGTCGACATCGGACTGAACTTCCGCTACTTCTTCGTCCGCAAGATGATGTTCGTGAAGTACGCGCAGGGGTTCGTCGTCCTCCCCGGCGGCCTCGGCACCCTCGACGAACTCTTCGAGGCGCTGACCCTGGTCCAGACCCAGAAGGTCACCCGCTTCCCGATCGTCCTCTTCGGCAGCGAGTACTGGGGCGGCCTGGTGTCCTGGCTGCAGAACACGCTGGTGGCCCAGGGCAAGGCGGCGGAGAAGGACCTGCTGCTCTTCCACCTGACGGACGACGTGGAGGAGGCCGTGGCCCTGGTCTCCAAGGAGGCGGGCCGCTGAGCCCTGGCGAGAGGCTCCCGGTGGGGCTCCCGGCGACCGGAGCCCCCCGGGCTCAGGCCAGGCCCCGCCGGGCCACCGCGGGGACCCGGTGGCCGGCGATCGACGCCACCATGTCCAGCACCTGACGCGTCTCGGCGACCTCGTGCACCCGGTAGACCTGCGCCCCCAGCCACGCGGACACCGCCGTCGTCGCGAGCGTGCCGATCAACCGCTCCTTGACCGGCCGGTCCAGGGACTCGCCCACGAAGTCCTTGTTGGACAGCGACACCAGCACCGGCCACCCCGTCGCGACCATCTCGTCCAGCCGCCGCGTCGCCTCCAGGCTGTGGCGCGTGTTCTTGCCGAAGTCGTGCCCGGGGTCGATCAGCACCGACTCCCGGGGCACCCCCAGCGCCACCGCCCGCTCCGCCAGCCCCAGGGTCACCTCCAGGATGTCGGCCATGACGTCGTCGTACGTCACCCGGTGCGGGCGGGTCCGCGGCTGCGCGCCCCCCGCGTGCGTGCACACCAGCCCCGCCCCGTACCGCGCCGCGACCTCGGCCAGCCCCGGGTCCACCCCGCCCCACGCGTCGTTCAGCAGGTCCGCGCCCGCCGCGCACACCGCCTCGCCGACCTCGGCCCGCCAGGTGTCCACGCTGATGATCACATCGGGGAACCGGCGCCGTACCTCGGCGACGAAGCCGACCGTCCGCCGCGCCTCCTCCTCGGCCGTGACCTCCTCGCCCGGCCCGGCCTTCACCCCGCCGATGTCGATGATCGCGGCGCCCTCGGCCACCGCCCGTTCCACGCGCGCGAGGGCCGGCTCGTCACGGAAGGTGGCCCCCCGGTCGTAGAAGGAGTCCGGAGTCCGGTTCACGATCGCCATGATCACCGGCTCGTGGGGCCCGAATTCCCGCCTGCCCAGCCTGAGCATCCGCTGTGACCTCTCCTAGTGCGTCCCGCAGTGCGGCCGCCTGCGACCCTAACTGTCAGACTCGCATGGCACGATCGGACCCTGACACATTCAGCGTCCGGCACAGCGTCCGGTACAGAGCGTGGGGACCCCTGGCGATGGTGATGTTCTTGTTCCTGGTCGTCGCGCTGGCCGTCGTGGTCGCCGCGGTGACGCTCGCCGTGGTGGGCGGCGGCGAGAGCGGCCCGCTGCCCGAGGCGGCGCCCGAGCGGCTGCGGGACCCGCTGCCCGTGGATCGTCCGGTGGGCCGCGCGGACGTGGAGAGCCTGCGCTTCCCCGTCGCCCCGCGCGGCTACCGCATGTCCGACGTCGACGACGCCCTCGGCCGTCTCGCCGCCGAACTCGCCGAGCGGGACGCCCGGATCGCCGACCTGGAGTCCGCGCTGGCGGGAGCCAGGGCCGCCGCCGCGCACGCGCGCGCGGACAAGCCCGGGCAGGAGGGCCGGCGATGAGCGCCGCGACCGCCCTCGCCGGACCCGACGGCGCCCTGCGCTGCCCCTGGGCCCTGTCCACCGTGGACTACGTGTCGTACCACGACGAGGAGTGGGGCCGCCCGGTCCACGGCGACGACGCCCTCTTCGAGCGGATCAGCCTGGAGGCCTTCCAGTCGGGCCTGTCCTGGATCACGATCCTGCGCCGCCGCCCCGGCTTCCGCGCGGCCTTCGCCGGATTCCGCATCGAGAAGGTCGCCGCCTTCACCGACGAGGACCGCGAGCGCCTGCTGGCCGACCCCGGCATCATCCGCAACCGCGCCAAGATCGACGCCACGCTCGCCAACGCGCGCGTACTCGCCGGCTGGGCGGAGGGCGAGCTGGACGAGCTGATCTGGTCCCACGCCCCGGACCCGGCCGGCCGGCCCGTCCCCCGGACCCTCGCCGACGTCCCGCCGGTCACCCCGGAGTCCACGGCCCTGTCGAAGGCCCTGAAGAAGCGGGGCCTGGGGTTCGTCGGCCCGACGACGGCGTACGCCCTGATGCAGGCGTGCGGGCTGGTGAACGACCACCTGGAGGCGTGCGTGGCGAGAAGCGCCCCCTGAGGGGCGCGGGGAGCCGCGCGGCCCGCCACCGCGGACCCGCGGCCCCCGTGTCGCCACGGCCCCGGGCTCACCGGCCCAGGTACTTCGGCTTCTCCTTGTTCACGAACGCCTGCACCGCGATCGTGTGGTCCTCGGACTGCCCGGCGCGCGTCTGCAGCTCGTCCTCCTTCTCCAGCGTCTCGGAGAGGGAGTGGTTCAGGCCGTAGGCCACCGACTCCTTGATCGCCGCGTACGCCACCGTCGGCCCGTCGGCCAGTGCCCGGGCCACCTTCCCGGCCTCGGCGCGCAGTTCGGCGGAGGGGACGACCCGGTTGGCGATGCCCAGCTCCAGCGCGTCCTGGGCGCTGATGTTGCGCGGGAAGAGCAGCAGGTCCGTCGCGCGGCTCGGGCCGATCACCCGGGGCAGCGTCCACGAGATGCCGGAGTCGGCCGTCAGCGCCACACCGGCGAAGGACGTGTTGAAGGCGGCGGTGTCGGCCACGATCCGGTAGTCCGCGGCGAGCGCGAAGCCGAAGCCGGCCCCGGCCGCCACACCGTTCACGGCGGCCACCACCGGCTTGGGCGCCCCGACGAGGGCCAGCGCGATCGGGTTGTAGTGCTCCTTGACCGTGCTCATGGTGTGCCGCGACCCGGTCTCCCGGTCGCTGACGAGCAGCCCGACGTGCTCCTTCAGGTCCTGTCCCACGCAGAACGCCCGCTCCCCGGCGGCGGTCAGCAGGATCGCCCGCACGGCCGTGTCCGCGGCCGCGGATTCCGCCGCCTCCCGGAGGGCGACCTTGGTCGCGATGTTGAGCGCGTTCATCGCCTCGGGGCGGTTCAGCGTGATCGTCGCGAGTCCGTCGCTCACCTCGTAGAGCACGGTGTCGGCCATGGGGCATCCCCTCCGGTGTGGCGGTCGCGTACCGCTCAGTAGGTCCTTGTCAGAGGACAGCATGGCGGAGATCGGCGGCCAAGGGCCGGACCGGACGTGTGACCTGCGTCTAAGAAAACCGGAGCGGAGCCGGGCGGCGGACGTCCGTGCGGCGGCGCAGTATCGCAGCCACATCCCCGAATTGAGTGGTTTTGCTCGCGCGCGTTGCCCAAGCGATGCCTACTGATGTTGGTCATCGGGTCCTGGGATGCGGGATAATGGCCTGGAAGCAATGTGTTCGATGCCGGTGACGCGTGTCCGTTTCGGGCGGCGGGGCCCTTTCGGGTCCGTCGGCAGACGATGAGCTGGGTTTCAGGAAGGGGAACGAGCATGGCGGCCATGAAGCCGCGGACGGGTGATGGCCCGCTCGAGGTGACCAAGGAGGGGCGGGGCATCGTCATGCGCGTTCCGCTCGAAGGCGGCGGTCGACTCGTCGTCGAGCTGACCCCTGACGAGGCCGAGGCGCTTGGCGACGCCCTGAAGAAGGTCGTCGTCTGACGTCCCAGCGATCCTGTCCTCACCGGCTGCCCCGGCATCGTAATACGCGGTGCCGGGGCAGCCGCGTTCCGGCGGCCCGCTCCGGGCGGACTCACCGCCTGACGGCGCACAGCAGTCCGTCGCCCACCGGCAGCAGCGACGAGACGAGTTCCTGGCTCTCGCGCACCGTGCGCAGCAGCTCCCGCAGCCGCAGCACCTCGGTGGGCTGCGGTCCGGAGTCGACCGTACGGCCGTTGGCGAAGACGCCCTCGAACACCACCAGGCCGCCCGGACGCAGCAGGCGCAACGATTCAGCGAGGTAGTCCGGGTACTCCAGCCGGTCACCGTCGCAGAAGACCAGGTCGTAACCGGCGTCCGCGAGCCGTGGCAGCACCTCCAGGGCGCTGCCCGGGATGAAGCGGGCCCGGTTGCTGGCGAAGCCGCAGGCCCGGAAGGCCTGCCGGGCGAACTGCTGGTGCTCCGGCTCCGAGTCGACCGTGGTGAGCACCCCGTCCGGGCGCATGCCGTGCAGCAGATGGATCCCGGACACCCCGCAGCCGGTGCCGATCTCGGCGACCGCCTTCGCGTCCACGGAGGCGGCGAGCAGACGCAGCGCGGCGCCCGTGCCGGGCGACACCGAGCGCAGCCCTGCCTCGCGAGCCCGGTCGCGGGCCCAGCGCAGCGCCTCGTCCTCGGCGACAAAGGCGTCGGCGAACGCCCAGCTCGTCTGCCGGTTGCCGGTAATGACCCTCTCCCGTCCCCATGGTTGCCTGGGCGTGACTGTATCCGTTGGCGTCGGGAACCCGCAGATGAGGCCGGGCGTTGAAAGAGTCGAGCCGGTGGCCCGGGACGCGACGGGGGGTAAGAGGTGGAACAGGACGCCGAGCAACTGCTGACGCAGCCGGATGAGCCGTATCAGCCCACATCAAATTTTCGTAAAACCGCTTATCCGGAGCTAACGGGCGAGGTGGCTATGGTAGGGGCTCCACTGGACACCACCAGAGCCGACAGGGGAGGTGCGGCTACGCCTGGGGACCGGGGCGGAGTGCTGCGGCGCTTCCTCGGGTCGGCGGGCAGGCCGAAATCCGTGACCGACACCGCTGCTGACCGCCACGCCGCCGG
The DNA here is from genome assembly GCF_014650035.1 of Streptomyces lucensis JCM 4490. Classification (GTDB taxonomy): domain Bacteria; phylum Actinomycetota; class Actinomycetes; order Streptomycetales; family Streptomycetaceae; genus Streptomyces; species Streptomyces lucensis. The sequence goes on from NZ_BMUE01000001.1 coordinate 586,410, forward strand.
TTTCGCCGCAGGCGACACCCAGACCGCGACCTTCGCCACCGACGCGGACGGGCAGGCGTGGACTCCGCCCACGTGGGAGGAGATCGTCAGTACGCACAGTGCCCGGGTCTACCGCCTGGCCTACCGTCTGACGGGCAACCAGCACGACGCCGAGGACCTCACCCAGGAGGTCTTCGTCCGCGTCTTCCGCTCCCTGTCGACGTACTCGCCGGGCACCTTCGAGGGCTGGCTGCACCGCATCACCACGAACCTCTTCCTGGACATGGTCCGGCGCAAGCAGCGCATCCGCTTCGACGCGCTGGGCGAGGACGCGGCCGAGCGCCTGGCCAGCCGCGAACCCACCCCGCAGCAGCTCTTCAACGACGCCCACTTCGACGCCGACGTCCAGCAGGCCCTCGACACGCTCGCGCCCGAGTTCCGCGCCGCCGTCGTCCTGTGCGACATCGAGGGGCTGTCGTACGAGGAGATCGCCGCGACCCTCGGCGTCAAGCTCGGCACGGTCCGCTCCCGCATCCACCGCGGCCGCTCCCAGCTCCGCAAGGCCCTGGCGCACCGCTCCCCGGAGGCCCGCGCGGCCGAGCGGCGCTCCTTCATGGCCCGGGTCCCCGCTCTGGGGGGAGGGGGCGCGACCGCGTGAGTGGATCACGGCCGGAACCTGTCGAGGCGCGCCTCGCAGAGCAGCACCTGGGAGACCGGCTCTCCGCCCTGGTGGACGGAGAGCTGGGTCATGAGACGCGTGAGCGCGTCCTCGCGCACCTGGCCACCTGTGCCCGCTGCAAGGCGGAGGCGGACGCCCAGCGCGCGCTGAAGAACGTCTTCGCGGCGGCGGCCCCGCCCCCGCCCTCGGAAAGCTTCCTGGCCCGCCTGCAGGGCCTTCCCGCTGGAGGCGACCCGGACGGTGGCGGCACGCCCCCGTCCGGTGGCGGACTCCTCGGCCGAGGCCCGGACGCGGATACCGCGGGCGTCTTCGGAGTGAGGCGCGCCGAGCGCTTCGCGTTCGGCTACGTTCCCGCGCGTCCGCACCACGCGGCCCCCGTGCCCGAGGAGCGCGGCTTCCGTATCCACCCCGTCGCCCGCCCGGACGACGGCCGCTCCGCCTCGCGCGGACTGCGGTTCGCCGTCGCCGCCGCCGGCGCGGTGTCGCTGGCCGCGGTGGCCCTCGGCGGTGTCACCACCGTCATCCCCGGCGACCTGACCGGCGAGGCCCGCGGCTCAGGCACCGGCAGCAACGTGGTCCCGGCACGCTCGGCCGGCACGGGTCCGGGCACCGGCTCGGGCGGCGGTGGCGCGGCCGCGCCCGACACCCAGCGCCGGCGCGCGGTGGGACCGCTGCTGGTTCCGGACAGCGCGCGGCTCGGCCAGACACCGGTGGCGCCGACGTCCTTGTCGGCACCGCTGCTGCCCGGAGTGCCGTCGGGCACCGCCGAGCAGCCCCACGGCGGGCTGGTACCGGGTCTGACCGCGCCGATGTCGGCCGGTGCGGCCGCCGTGTCGCCCCTGATACGCCCGCTGGGCGAGACGGTGGCCCTCCCGCTCACCGACTTGTCCGCGCCGGGAGCCACCGGCCCCGGCCTGCTGTCCGCCCCCGTCCCCGACACCGCCCCCGCCCCCGTCCCCGACGCCGCCTCCGCCCCCGACGCCGCCTCCGCTTCCGCGGTGCCCCCGGCCATGCCGCACCGGACCCCCTGACCGGCCACTGCGCCACGGCCCGCGAACCTGGTTGAATCCCGTGAGGGCCGTGCCCACGGCGAGGAACCGCGGGCGTGGTCGACGTTCCGCGTCCGCCGCCCGAGCGGGTGGCCGCGGCCAGCCGTGGGGAGAACATGAACGAGGGGAACCGTGTCCCGCCGGAGAACCGTCCGGAGGGAGAGGCGGGGACGACACCTGCCGGCATGACCGGGAGTGCCGCGCCGGAGCCCGTCCTGGGCGACGAGCCCACGGCCCCGACCGCCGCCGACTTCGAACTGGCCAAGCCGGCACCGACGCCGGCATCCGCACCGACGCCGGCGGCCGGCACCGGCGCGGAGGCCGCCGTGGCGGCGTCGACAGGGGGCGGTGACAGCGCCTGGGCCGGGGCCGAGGAGCGGCCGAGGCCGTTGCACGACCCCGACCCCTACAGCACCCCGCCGTACGGCGAGCCGGGCCCCTGGGCGCCGGCACCGCCCGTCCAGCACCCCTCCGTCACTCCGCCGCACGGCACCGACCTCGCCCCACCGACGGCCCCCGCACCCGCGTTCGGTGCCCCCGTCCCGACGCAGGGGCCGACCGCCCCTCCGCCCGGTGCTCCCGCGCCGGCCGCCGGGACCGCGGCTTCCGGTGCGTTCGAGTCCGGCGCCGCGGCGCCGGTGCCGGGGTCTTCTGTGCCGGGCACTGGGGTCTTCGCGTCCGGTGAGTCCGCTGCGTCCGGCCTCGCCGCGCCCGTGCCGACGCCCGGGGCCTCCGTGCCGGCGCCCGGTGCCTGCGGACCCGACGCCCAGGCAACGGCCGCTCCCGTCGCCGCGCCGGGTGTTCCGGCGGCCGCCGCCCCCGCCGCCACTCCTGACGCTCCGGCAACCGGCGCTCCCGTCGCGGCTCCCGGCCTTGCGGGCCCCGGCGCTCCCGCCGCGGCTCCCGACGCTGCAGGGCCTGGCGGTCCCGCTGCCGCGGCCGGTGTTCCGGGGTCTGGCGGTCCCGCTGCCGCGGCCGGCGTCGCGGGACCCGGCGCTCCGGCGCCCACCGCTTCCGTCGCCGCCGGCGCTCCCGTACCCGCCCCCGCGGCTCCCGTGGCCGGGGAGCAGGCGGGCGGGGAAGGCGGGCGGCGGTACGACCCCTGGGCCGGCGCTTCGGCCGGCGAGCAGGTGCTCGGTCAGGGGGCGTTGCAGCAGACCGGTGCCGCGGTGCCGACGGCCGCGCAGCGCCGCAGGCGGGGCAGGCGGCTGGCACTGGCGTGGACCCTGCTGGTCGCCGTCGTCTCCGCGGGCGTCGGCGGAGTCGCGGGCGCCTACGTGCAGCGCGAGGGCCTGGGCGGAGACGTGCACCTCCCGCAGGCCGGGAGCGTGCCTGCCGGACGGGCCCCGGACAGCGTCGCCGGGATCGCCGCCCGCGCGCTGCCCAGCGTCGTCACGCTGCACGTCAGAGGGGCCGACCGGGCGGGCACCGGCACCGGGTTCGTGCTCGACGGCGAGGGACACATCCTCACCAACAACCACGTCGTCGAGCCCGCCGGGTCGGACGGCCGGATATCCGTGACGTTCAGCAGCGGAGAGACCGTCAGGGCCGACGTCGTCGGCCGGGACAGCGGCTACGACCTCGCCGTCGTCCAGGTGCACGGCGTCCACGGACTCACCCCCCTGCCCCTCGGCAACTCCGACGACGTCAAGGTCGGCGACCCCGTCGTCGCCATCGGTGCGCCCTTCGACCTGGCCAACACCGTCACCTCCGGCATCATCAGCGCCAAGGAACGCCCCATAACGGCCGGCGGGGAGAAGGGCGACGGCAGCGACGTGAGCTACGTCGACGCGCTGCAGACCGACGCGCCCATCAACCCCGGCAATTCGGGCGGGCCGCTGCTCGACTCGCGGGCCCGGGTCATCGGGATCAACTCGGCGATCCGCTCCGCCGGCACCGGCTCGGAGACGGGCGGCGGTCAGGCCGGCTCCATCGGCCTCGGCTTCGCCATCCCGGTCAACCAGGCCAAGCGCGTAGCGGAGGAACTGATCAACGACGGCGGCGCGACCCACCCCGTGATCGGCGTCACCCTCGACATGGGCTACAGCGGCGACGGCGCCCGCATCGACAGCAAGAGCGCGACCGGCGGACCGGCCGTGATCAAGGGCGGCCCCGGCGAACGGGCGGGCCTCAGGGCGGGCGACGTCATCAAGGAGGTGGACGGCGAACGCGTCCACACCGGCGAGGAGCTGATCGTCAAGATCCGTGCCCACCGGCCCGGTGACCGGCTGCGCCTGACCGTCGGGCGCGGGGGCGGCGAACGGAAGGTCTCACTCGTGCTGGGCGCATCGGAGCGGAACTGACAGAAGTCTCACCTTGGGACGGTACCGGTCGGACGGGAACGCCGGGTACCGTTGAGCGACCGAGGACTCGCGAGGAGCGTCAGGTGTTCAATGACATAGGGCCACTGGAGCTGGTGACCATCATCGTGCTCGCCGTGCTCGTCTTCGGTCCGGACAAGCTCCCGAAGGTCATCCAGGACGTGACGCGCACGATCCGGAAGATCCGGGAGTTCTCGGAGAGCGCCAAGCACGACATCCGCAGCGAACTGGGTCCCGAGTTCAAGGACTTCGAGTTCGAGGACCTCAACCCCAAGACGTACATCCGCAAGCACCTGGACGGTGACGAGCTGGGGCTGAAGGAGATCCGCAACGGCTTCGACCTGAAGAAGGAGATGGCCGAGGTCACGGACGCCGTCAACGGCCGTGACCGCGCGGCGTCGGGTACCTCCTCCGACGGCGGGCGCGTCGACATGAGCAAGAAGCCCGAGGACCCCGGCACGGACGAACGCCCGCCCTTCGACGCGGACGCCACCTAACCGCGGCCCAGCCGGCCCGCGCCCCGCCCACGCCGACACGCGCGCGGGCACGTGCCGCGCGTGCGCCGTACGTGACGCGTTTCATAACGCGATCCGCCCGCACAAGGCCTGAACAGGCCGTGCGCACGACCCACGCACCCGCCGCCTGCCCTGCGGCTCCCACGGGTGTGGATATGCTGCCGAGTTGTTGTGCGGACCGGACGACGCCCGAAGGGGGGCGGGCCACCCCGGTCCGACGAGAGCGAGGAGGCGCCGGGCAGATGGAGACGACGAGTCGGGCGGGCGAACAGGCGCCGGCCGCGGAGGGAAGACAGCAGTTCCCCTCCGCCCGGCGCACGATCGACGGTTACCTGCAGGCGCCCTTCCCCTGGTACGGCCTCGACGAGGCGTTCAGCGGGCCGCGCTGGCTGATGCAGGTCGGCACGGCGGCCGACGGCGCCGTCGAGCACGGTTCGATCGGGCACGGCGACGAGCCCTCCGTGCTGGGCGAGAGCGGCTCCGCGGCCGGTGAGCCGCGCGAGAAGTTCGCGGTCGTGGTGACCGTCGCCGCCCAGCCGTCGCGGCGGAGCGCCGACGGCACGGGGCTGCTGGAGGCGACCTCGGTCTCCTCGGCGGCGTGGCTGGCCGGGGTCGGGCTGCTGTCGTTCACCTGGCCCGGGCAGATGGACCACAGCCTGCGGGACGACTGGCTGGAGCAGCAGACCGAGACGGCGTGGGCGCTGGCCGACGACCTGGAGGGGCCGGAGTGGTCCATGCTCTCGCTGCCGGTGGACGGGGTCGCCGTGCCGTTCCACTACCGCGAGTCCGAGTTCGGCTGGGTGCTGGCCGGCACGACCGACGCGGGCGTCCACCTGGGCGCCTACGGACGGGGCATGAGCGCGTACGGGCTCGGGTTCTCCGTGGTGAAGGACATCGCCGCCTACGCCTGACGGCCGCGGTCGCTCACCTGACGGCCGTAGCCGGCCCACGACAAAAGGGCGCCGTCGTCCTCGGCGCCCTTTCGCAGTGCTCTCAGAACTCGTTCTTCTCGCGGTGCTCTCAGAACTTGTTCTTCGGTGTGAGACCCAGCGACAGGCCCGACAGGCCCCGCTGACGGCCGCCCAGCTTCCCCGCGATCGCCCGCAGGGCCGAGCCCGCCGCGGACTCCGGGTCGGTGAGGACAACCGGCTTGCCCTCGTCGCCGCCCTCGCGCAGGCGGACGTCGATCGGGATGGAGCCGAGCACCGGGACCGTCGTGCCGGTCGTGCGCGTCAGGCCGTCCGCGACCAGCTGGCCGCCGCCCGTGCCGAAGACGTCGACCATCTCGCCGCAGTGCGGGCAGGGCAGGCCGGACATGTTCTCGACCACGCCGACGATCTTCTGGTGGGTCTGGACCGCGATGGAGCCGGCGCGCTCGGCGACCTCCGCCGCCGCCTGCTGCGGCGTCGTCACGACCAGGATCTCGGCGTTCGGGACCAGCTGGGCCACGGAGATCGCGATGTCGCCGGTGCCGGGCGGCAGGTCCAGGAGCAGGACGTCCAGGTCGCCCCAGTAGACGTCCGCGAGGAACTGCTGGAGCGCACGGTGCAGCATCGGGCCGCGCCAGACGACCGGGGCGTTGCCCGGCGTGAACATGCCGATGGAGATCACCTTCACGCCGTTCGCGGACGGCGGCATGATCATGTTCTCGACCTGGGTGGGGCGGCCGTCGGCGCCCAGCATGCGCGGCACCGAGTGGCCGTAGATGTCGGCGTCGACGACACCGACCTTCAGGCCGTCGGCCGCCATCGCCGCGGCGAGGTTCACCGTCACCGAGGACTTGCCGACGCCGCCCTTGCCGGAGGCGACCGCGTAGACCCGGGTGAGGCTGCCCGGCTTGGCGAAGGGCACCTCGCGCTCGGCCTGGCCGCCGCGCAGCGCCGCCGCCAGCTCCTTGCGCTGCTCGTCGCTCATCACGTCGAGGGTGACGTCGACCCGGGTGACTCCCTCGACCCGGGAGACCGCCTCGGTGACGCGCTGCGTGATCGTCTCGCGCATCGGGCAGCCGGAGACGGTCAGGTACACGGTCACCGCGACCGCGCCGTCATCCCCGATCTCCACCGATTTGACCATCCCCAGTTCGGTGATGGGGCGGTTGATCTCGGGGTCGTTCACCGTCGCCAGTGCCTCGCGCACCGCGTCTTCCGTAGCCATAAGGACGATGGTACGGCGCGCCGAGGGGCCTCCGGGTAGCCCCTCAGCGGTCGTCTGCGTCACGTCTCGGCGACCGTTCCGCCCGCTCTGCCGGGAATACGACGTGCCCGTCGTGACGCCTGCGCTCCTCCAGCTCCTTGAGCAGGTCCTGCAGCTCCGAGCGGATCCAGTCGCGGGTCGCCACCTCGCCCAGGCCCGTGCGCAGCGCGGCGACCTCCCGGGTCAGGTACTCGGTGTCGGCGATGGACCGCTCGTTCTGCTTGCGGTCCTGCTCCAGGTTGACCCGGTCGCGGTCGTCCTGCCTGTTCTGCGCGAGCAGGATCAGCGGGGCCGCGTAGGAGGCCTGCAGGGACAGCATCAGGGTGAGGAAGATGAAGGGGTACTCGTCGAAGCGCAGATGGCGGGGAGCGGCGATGTTCCACAGCACCCACGCGATGATGACGACCGTCATCCAGACGATGAAGCGTCCCGTGCCCAGGAAGCGGGCGATCTTCTCCGACAGCCGGCCGAAGGCCTCCGGGTCCCATTCGGGCAGGATCCGGTGGCGGGGCGGACGCGGCTGGTCCAGCCGGGCCGTGCGGTGCCGGGTGGCCGCCGTGGCGCCCACCGGGGTGCGCTCACGCGTGCTCTCGCGCTCAGGAGCCATGTGCGGGCGCCCCCTCTCCCTCGTCCAGGTGGAACTCCGTCTCCCGCCAGTCGTCGGGCAGCATGTGGTCGAGCACGTCGTCCACGGTGACCGCGCCGAGCAGTGACCCGGACTCGTCGACCACGGGCGCGGCCACCATGTCGTACGCGGCGAAGAACCCGGCGACCACGGGCAGCGCGGCGTCGGGGTCCAGGGGCTGCAGGTCGTCGTCGACGAGCGAGCTGACCAGGGTGTAAGGGGGGTCGCGCAGCAGCCGCTGGAAGTGGACGGTGCCCAGGTACTTGCCGGTGGGGGTCTCGTCGGGCGGCCGGCACACGTAGACCTGGGCGGCGAGGGCGGGCGAGAGGTCGGGGTTGCGGACCCGGGCGAGGGCGTCGGCGACCGTGGCGTCCGGGCGGAGCACGATGGGTTCCGTCGTCATCAGGCCGCCGGCCGTGTGCTCCTCGTAGGACATCAGGCGCCGCATGTCGGCGGCGTCGGCGGGCTGCATCAGGCTCAGCAGCCGCTCCTTGTCCTCCTCGGGCAGCTCCGAGAGGAGGTCGGCCGCGTCGTCCGGGTCCATGGCCTCCAGGACGTCCGCCGCGCGTTCCTCCTTCAGCTTGCCGAGGATCTCGATCTGGTCGTCCTCCGGCAGCTCCTCCAGCACGTCGGCGAGCCGGTCGTCGTCGAGGGCCGCGGCGACCTCGGCGCGCCGCTTGGGGGAGAGGTGGTGCAGGACGTTGGCGAGGTCGGCGGGGCGCAGCTGTTCGAACGTGGCGAGCAGGTTCTCGGCGCCCTGCCCGTGCTCCTCCAGGGAGAAGCCGGTGACGGCCGACCACTCGACGGTCAGCGTCTCGCCCTTGGCCCGCCGGAAGGCGCTGCCCTTGCGCCCCTTGCGGACGAAGACGCGGTCGACCTCCCAGTCCCGGCGGGCGGGCAGCTGCTGCACGGCCGCGTCGAGGACGGTGACCTCCTCGCCGGTCTCCACCAGCGTCACGCGCCGGTCCAGCAGCTCGCCGAAGACCAGCCGCTCGGTGGGCCGCTGCTCGAAGCGGCGGACGTTGAGCACGCCGGTGGTGATGACCTGGCCGGACTCGATGCCGGTCACCCGGGTCATGGGCAGGAAGATGCGGCGGCGGGTGGACAGTTCGACGACCAGGCCGAGGACGCGCGGGGGCCGTCGCCCGACACGCAGCATGACGACCAGGTCGCGTACGCGACCGACCTGGTCGCCGGCCGGATCGAAGACGGGGACCCCGGCGAGGTGCGAGACGAAGATCCGGGGGGCGCCGGCTGCCATGGCTGTGCTTCCTTTGCCTGGGAATCGCTGGGGGACCGCTGGGAGTGACCGCTGGGGGCACCCCTGGGGGACTGCCGTGGTCTGCGTGGGATCTGCTCGTGTCTGGCCGCTCGGATGCGCTTCAGGCTAGCCCGTACCGCCCGGATACGCCCTGGTGGGGGGTCCGGACGGACTGGCTCCGCCGGGTGGCCCGGGCACCGGTACGCTGCCGTACGCCGTTCAGGAACCGTCAGAGAGGCAGCGCCATCCGTGACTGCGAATCCCCGGGGCCGTATCCGCCGGACCGTGTTGGTGACCGCGACCTGCGCACTGGCGGTGACGGGAGCGACGGTGCTGTCGGGGTGCGGCGGTGACGACCCGGACGCGGGGACGAACGGCGTGGGCAAGCTGCCCGCCGGGGAGATCCGGACGAAGAGCCGGGCGGCGGCGGACGCGGCACCGGCGGTGAGACTGTCCGGGACCGTGGTGACCAGTGGCCGCACGTACCAGCTGGACATGCGGCTCAAGACCGACGGCGGAATAGGCTCGGTGACCTCGAAGGGGGCCACCTTCAAACTGCTGCGGGTGGGCGAGCAGCTGTACCTCAAGGCCGACGCGGACTTCTGGAACCACGCGGACGGCAGCGACGGCGCCACGGGCAAGCTGGACGGCAAGTACGTGAAGGTGCCGCAGGGGGATCCCGCGTACAAGAAGTTCAGCGGCTTCACGGACAAGGCTGTCCTCCTCGACGGTCTGCTGACGCTGCACGGCACGCTGGCGACGGACGGCCACCACGACCAGTCGGGTACCCCGACGATCCGGATCACCGGCGACGAGGGGTCCGGCGGCACCCTGGACGTCTCGCTGCGGGGCAAGCCGTATCCGCTCCGCCTGGAGCGCGGGGGCGGTGCGGGGACGCTCCGCTTCTCGGACTGGGGTGAGGACTTCGCGGTGGCGAAGCCGGCCAAGTCCGAGACGGTGGATTACGGCAAGCAGCTCCCGGCGTCGTAGGACCGACCGCGGCAAGCGGCCGCCGGCGTCGCGGGACCACGGCGAACAGCCGCCGGTGTGGCAGCGGCGGGTGTCCTACTTCCGCTTCCGCCGCTTGGCCAGCAGTCTCGGCAGCCCCGCCGGAATCGGCTGACGTGTCGTCGCCGGAGTCGGCGCCGGACGCTGCGCCAGGCTGCCGTCGGGCAGCGGCGCCAGGGGCCCCGCCGGCACCAGGCGCAGCACCCGGCACTCGCGGGCCCAGCGGGCCGGCATCTCCTCGCCGTCGGGGGCGTTCAGGCGCTTTCCCTTCAGCTCGGCGACGGCGGCCTCCCACTCCTCCGAGCCGGGTGCCGGCTCGGACACGGTCGCCGGGAACGTCACCAGCCGGCCGCCCTTGTCCTTGCTGCGGACGGTCACCTCGACGCGGGCCCCGTCGACGAGGCCCGGCAGCGGCTGCTCACCGGGGCCGTCGCCGACCAGGCACACCGAGCCCTCGTGCCACACGTGCCACAGCGCACGCGCCGTGGCGGCACCGGGGCCCGTGACCCAGATGAGGCCGGACTTCTTGGCGGCCTCCTCGATGAGGGCCCGGTCGAGCAGCTCGCTTGTCATGCGCCCAGCCTATCCGGGCGCGCTCACAGCCAGCCGTTGCGCTTCAGCGTGCGGTGGATGCCCAGACACAGGGCGACCGTGACACCCATGATCACCGGGTAGCCGTACTTCCAGTGCAGCTCGGGCATGTACTTGAAGTTCATGCCGTACACCCCGCACACCATCGTCGGCACGGCGATGATCGCGGCCCAGGCGGTGATCTTGCGCATGTCCTCGTTCTGGGCGACGGACGCCTGCGCGAGGTTGGCCTGGAGGATGGAGTTGAGGAGTTCGTCGAAGCCCAGCACCTGCTCCTGGACCCGGGCGAGGTGGTCGGCGACGTCCCGGAAGTACTTCTGGATGTCCGGGTCGATCAGCCGCATCGGCCGCTCGCTCAGCAGCTGCATGGGGCGCAGCAGCGGCGCCACCGCCCGCTTGAACTCCAGGACCTCGCGCTTGAGTTGGTAGATCCGCGCCGAGTCCACGCCGCGCGAGACGCCACCCCTGCGGCCCGGCGAGAAGACCTCCGTCTCCACCTCGTCGATGTCGTCCTGGACCGCGTCCGCGACCGCGATGTACCCGTCGACCACGTGGTCCGCGATGGCGTGCAGCACGGCCGAGGGGCCCTTGGCGAGCAGCTCGGGATCGTCCTGCAGACGGTGGCGCAGCGCCCTGAGCGAACCCTGGCCGCCGTGCCGGACGGTGATGAAGAAGTCCCGGCCGGTGAAGCACATGACCTCGCCGGTCTCGACGACCTCGCTGTTCGCGGTGAGCCGGTCGTGCTCGACGTAGTGGATGGTCTTGAAGACGGTGAACAGCGAGTCGTCGTACCGCTCCAGCTTGGGCCGCTGGTGGGCCTGGACCGCGTCCTCGACGGCCAGCGGGTGCAGCCCGAACTCGCCGGCGATGCCGGCGAACTCGGACTCGGTCGGCTCGTGCAGACCGATCCACACGAAGCCGCCGTCGCGGCGCACCAGCCGCATCGCCTCCTGCGGGCTCAGCGGCTTGCCGCTCTGGACGCGGGCGCCGTCGCGGTAGACCGCGCAGTCGACGACGGCCGAGGGCGAGGCGGGGTCGCGCGTGGTGTCGTACGACGTGCCCTGGTCCTTGCGCAGCGAGACACGGGACGACGGGCGGACCACGGCGCGCAGGTCACGGATCATCGACATGGGCAGGCTCCTTCGCGGGCGGGCAGCGAAAGCGCGCGGCGACGGGTGGAGCTACCCGGAATGGGGACGTCCTGTCGGGCTCTTCCCAGGAAGTCGGGGGAAGGATGTTTGGCACGTCCACAAAGCGGGGAGCACCGCACCGTTGCGGTGGCGCGACTTCGCTACTGATTCAGATCCGACGGATGACGGCGATCAGGCAAAGCGAAACGAGTGCTCTTCCGCATGACGACGCGAAAGGGAAGGCGGCAGACAGCCGGGAACTACATCAGCAGCCGGAAGAGCGAGTGGTACTGCACGGTCGACTTCGATCCATGACAGCCCCACCTCCTCCGGCCGGTCCCTCGTAAGGGAGACTCATCGGCGTCGGGACTTGACGGCGATGCCGTGTGTGCTGCCCCGAACCACCGGCTCAGCGTAGCAGCCGCCCGAAGTGTCAAGGCGCCGCTTTGCCCGGTGCTGACGAGTTCTATGCTCACCGCATGGTTGATGTTCTTCCTCTGGTCGAGGCGCGGTTGAACACCGCGCTGGGCGAACCGGACGCGCGCGCCGCGGTCACCTTCCTCGGTACGGACCGCATCGAGGTGCTCCGCTTCCAGGAGGGGGACCTCGTCCGCTACGCCACGCTCGGCATGTCCGCGCATCCCATGACCGACCCCACCGCGATGCTCGCCGACCCCGTCAAGGGCCCCCGTGCCGAGCTGGTCCTCTCGGTCCGGGCGGGCCTCGCCGACACCGACAAGGTCCTCCGTCCGCTCGCCGTCCTCGCCGCGTCCCCGCAGGTGGAGGGCCTGGTGGTGACGCCGGGCGCCTCCCTGGACGTCGGCGAGCCGCTGTGGCCCGAAGCACCCTTCACCTCGGCCCTGGTGGGCGAGCCGGGCGGGCTGGTCGAGGACCTGGCGCTGGACGACCCGATGGATCCGGTGCGGTTCCTGCCGCTGCTCCCGATGACCCCGAACGAGGCCGCCTGGAAGCGGGTGCACGGCGCCCAGGCCCTCCAGGAGCGCTGGCTCACGCACGGGACGGACCTGCGGGATCCCTCCCGCAGGTCCGTCCCGCTGGACTGACGCGCACGTGACCGAAGTCACCAACGCGCGGCCGGATGTGGTCAGTTGGCGAAGACGCCGACGCCGTCCTCGGTCGCGTGGCGCGGCGCCGCCTCCTCCGCCTCGGAGGTGAGCGCCCTGCGCCGTACGGCGACCACCACCGCGCCCAGCACGGCGGTGACCGCCGCGACCACGAACGGGACGTGGATGTCGGTCCACTCCTCGATCTTCGGCGCGAAGTAGGGGGCGGCCGCGGCCGCGAACCAGCGGACGAAGTTGTAGCCCGCGCTCGCCACCGGGCGCGGGGCGTCCGACACGCCGAGGGCCAGCTCCGTGTAGACGGTGTTGTTCACGCCGATGAACGCGCCGGACAGGATCGTGCAGACGACGGCCGTGGTGTGGTCGCCGTAGCCGAGCACCAGGACGTCCGCCGCGAGCAGCACCAGTGAGCCGCCGAGCACCTTCAGCGACCCGAACCGCTCCTGCATGCGCGGGGCCACGAGCACCGAGAAGACGGCGAGCAGCAGGCCCCAGGCGAAGAACACCGCACCCGAGCGGTACGGGGTCATGTCCAGCACGAACGGCGTGAAGGCCAGCACGGTGAAGAACGTGTAGTTGTAGAAGAACGCCGAGACCGCGGCCGTGGCCAGGCCGCCGTGACCGAGCGCCTTGAGGGGGTCCAGCAGGGAGGTCTTCCGGGCGGGCCTCGGCTGCTCCTTCAGGAACGCGGTGATGCACAGGAAGCCGGCCGCCATCAGCGTGGCCGTGCCGAAGAAGGGGTAGCGCCAGCTGATGTTGCCGAGGACGGCTCCGAGCAGCGGGCCGCAGGCCATGCCGAGGCCGAGCGCGGACTCGTACAGCAGGATGGCCGCCGCGCTGCCGCCGGCCGCCGCGCCCACGATGACCGCGAGGGCGGTGGAGACGAAGAGCGCGTTGCCGAGACCCCAGCCGGCCCGGTAGCCGACGAGCTGGCCGACCGAGCCGGAGGTGCCCGCGAGGCCCGCGAAGACGACCACGAACGCGAGTCCGAGGAGCAGGGTCCTGCGGCCGCCGATGCGGCTGGAGACGAAGCCGGTCAGCAGCATCGCGACCGCGGTGATCAGGAAGTACGAGGTGAAGAGCAGGGACACCTGGCTGGGGGTGGCGTCCAGGCCCCGTGCGATGGACGGCAGGATCGGGTCGACGAGGCCGATGCCCATGAAGGCGACGACGGAGGCGCCGGCCGTGGCCCAGACCGCCTTGGGCTGTCGCAGGATGCTCCCGGCTCCCGCGTCGAGGGGGTCCATGTGCTTCTCCCATCTCGGGCTGGCAGATAGTTGGCTTATGCACATAGTAAGTTAGCTACGCTAATTAATGCAATAGGCACCTAGTTTCCCCCGGTCGGCTGTGCCCCCGGACGGGTGATCGTCCTTGACGCGGGCGGGATGGGGTAGGACCGTGGAGCCCTATGAGGGGCGAACCCAGTTGCCCGCGATGTGGTGGCCGGGTCAGGGCTCCCGGCCTCTTCTCCGATGCGTGGCAGTGCGACGCGCACGGGCCGGTGTATCCGCTGCAGCCCGTGATCCCGCCCAGCGTCGAGGCCCTCGGTGTCGTGGCGCGTCGCGCACAGGTGCCGGTGTGGATGCCGTGGCCGCTGCCGGTCGGATGGCTGTTCACCGGTGTGGCCTACGCGGGTGACGACCGCAGCGGCGGCCGTGCGACCGCCGTCGCCTGCTCGGGCCCCGGCCCGCTCGGCGGCCCCGGCGAGCTGATCCTGATCGCCGAGGAACTCGGTGTCGGACTCGGCGCGCGCTACGCGGGCATCGACGGCCCGGACCCGGGGTCGTACATGAACGTCGAGAAGCCTCCGCAGGCCAAGGTGCTGGCCGCCGGCCGCCCCACTCCGCTCTGGCACGTCTACCGCACCCCCGACGACCGCGCCGTCTTCGCCGGCGAGGCGCTCGGGATGTGGGTGTGGGCGGTGATGTGGCCGGAGCAGGCGGGCCTGCTCATGTACGACGAGCTGGTGCTGACCGATCTGCGGGAGGCGGGGGCGGAGCTCGAACTGGTGCCCTGCGGGGCGTTGTCGCCGCGCCTGCTCCAGCCGTAGCGCCCAGGAACGGGAGGTTCCGGTCGGACGCAGGTGCGGGCGTGCCGGGGCTGATCGCGCAGTTCCTCGCGGCCCCGCGGGATCGCCGTAGGGGGTGCTCCCCGGTTGCGGGTGTGACAGGGCGGGGCGGAAATACGTCTATCCTTAGGTGTCCTCTTCCGTCTGGTCATCCGTCTGGAGCTGCCGTGCGCATCGACCTGCACTGTCACTCCACGGCGTCCGACGGTACGGACACCCCGGCCGAGCTGGTGCGCAACGCCGCCGCGGCCGGACTGGACGTGGTCGCGCTGACCGACCACGACACCACCCGTGGGCACGCCGAGGCGATCGCCGCGCTGCCCGCGGGACTCACCCTGGTCACGGGCGCGGAGCTGTCCTGCCGGATCGACGGCGTGTCCATGCACCTGCTGGCCTACCTCTTCGACCCCGAGGAGCCCGCCCTGCTCGCCGAGCGCGAGCTGGTCCGGGACGACCGGGTGCCGAGGGCCCAGGGCATGGTCGCCAAGCTGAACGCGCTGGGCGTGCCGGTCACCTGGGAGCAGGTGGAGCGGATCGCCGCCGGCGGTTCCGTCGGACGTCCGCACGTCGCCACCGCGCTGGTCGAGCTGGGTGTCGTGCCGACCGTCGGTGACGCCTTCACGAAGGAGTGGCTTGCCGACGGCGGCCGGGCCCACGTGAAGAAGCACGAGACCGACCCCTTCGAGGCGATCCGGCTGATCAAGGGCGCGGGCGGCGTCGCCGTCTTCGCGCACCCGGCAGCCGCCAAGCGCGGCCGTACGGTCCCCGAACCGGCGATCGCCGCGATGGCCGCGGCCGGTCTCGACGGCATCGAGGTCGACCACATGGACCACGACGCCGACGCACGGACCCGGTTGCGGGGCCTCGCGAAGGAGCTGGACCTGCTGGTCACGGGCTCCTCGGACTACCACGGCAGCCGTAAGACCGTGTCCCTGGGCGCTTACACGACCGATCCGGAGGTGTACGGGGAGATCACGCGGCGGGCGACCGGCGCGTTCCCCGTCCCGGGAGCCGGCGGAGTCTGACGGCCGGCGCCCCGCATCCCCGCGCCCGCGCCTTCCCCCCTTCCCTTTCCTTCCGCACGTCCGCCGTGCCGCCGTGTCCGCCCGCCGGACGGGCGCCGCCGGTCGTGGCTTCACCCTGCAAGGCTCACCATGTTCAACGTCGCCGTCTTCGGCTCCCTGTTCCTGACCCTCTTCGTCATCATGGATCCCCCCGGGATCACCCCGATCTTCCTCGCCCTGACCGCCGGACGGCCGGGCAAGGTGCAGAAGCGGATGGCCCTGCAGGCGGTCTGCGTGGCGGGCGGGGTCATCGCCGTCTTCGGCGTCCTGGGGCACCAGATCCTGAACTACCTGCACGTCTCCGTCCCCGCGCTGATGATCGCGGGCGGCCTGCTGCTCCTGCTGATCGCGCTGGACCTGCTCACCGGCAAGACCGACGAACCGAAGCAGACCAAGGACGTCAACGTGGCGCTCGTGCCGCTGGGGATGCCCCTGCTGGCGGGGCCCGGCGCCATCGTGTCCGTGATCCTGGCCGTGCAGAAGGCCGACAGCATGGCCACGCAGGTGTCGGTGTGGACCGCGATCCTCGCTATCCACGTCGTGCTGTGGCTGGTGATGCGCTACTCGCTGCTCATCATCCGGGTCATCAAGGACGGGGGTGTCGTGCTGGTGACACGGCTCGCGGGCATGATGCTCTCCGCGATCGCGGTGCAGCAGATCATCAACGGGGTCACTCAGGTGATCCGGGGGAGCTGAGCCGGTTCCGGCCCGGCGCCCCCGGAAAGCGTGAGTGGCGATGCCCGCTTACGAGGCCGGGCTCTCGGCCGGGCGGATCCACAGACGCTGCCCGATGGCGGCGGCCTGCTGAACGATCCGGTTGACGGAGGCGGCGTCCACGACGGTGCTGTCCACGGTGGTGCCGTCGACCTCGTCGAGTCGCATGATTTCGAAGCGCAAGGGCTTCTCCCTTCGTCTGGTCATCCTCCTGCGGAGAACTACTCGGTGCACCGGGTGGGTATCCGGTGTCGTACGTAGTCAACGTGCTGCGTGTTACAAACATTCCCTACGCTAAAGAAAATTTTCGAACGGCTAATTACCGACCGGTAAGCGGCCTTCGGGGGACCGACCGGGACCGGTTGTGTTCGCAGCGTGACCGACGGGACAATGGGACCGATGAACGACGACCTGGCGGCCCTCGGCGCCCGCATCGACCGCACGAACGAGCTGCTGCAACGCATGCTCGCCGAGGTGGCGAAGACGCCCTCGACCCACGCGATCTTCGTCGACGCGGGTTACCTGTACGCGGCCGCGGGACGGCTGGTCGCCGGGACCGAGGACCGGCGGGCCTTCGACCTCGACGCCGAGGGCCTGATCGACGCCCTGATCGACAGGGCCCGCCAGATCTTCGCGGACAGCCGGCTGCTGCGCGTGTACTGGTACGACGGCGCCCGCCGCCGCATCCACACGGCCGAGCAGCAGTCCATCGCCGAGCTCCCGGACGTCAAGGTCCGCCTCGGCAACCTCAACGCCAACAACCAGCAGAAGGGCGTCGACTCCCTCATCCGCAGCGATCTGGAGTCACTGGCCCGGCACCGCGCGATCAGCGACGCGGCCCTGCTCGGCGGTGACGAGGACCTGGTCTCCGCGGTCGAGGCGGCCCAGGGCTACGGCGCCCGCGTCCACCTCTGGGGCATCGAGGCGCCCGAGGGCCGCAACCAGGCCGAACCGCTGCTCTGGGAGGTCGACAGCCAGCGCACGCTCGACCTGGAGTTCTTCAAGCCGTACGTCACCCGGCGCACGGCGGCCGCCTACGAGGCCACCGCCGGCACCCGCCCCACCCGTGAGGACGTCCGCTTCGTCGGCGCCCAGATCGCGGCCAAGTGGCTGGCCTCCCGGGGCCGCGAGGCACTGGTCGAACTGCTCCCCGGCCACCCCTACCTGCCCGGCTCCGTCGACCAGGACCTGCTGGTCGAGGCCGAGGGGCTGCTGCAGTACTCCCTGCGCGGCCAGGCCGACCTGCGCCGCGCCCTCAGGGACGGATTCTGGGACCACCTGCAGGCGCAGTACTGAACCCGTCAGCCCACGTCGTCCCAGAAGTCGGCGAGAGCGCGGGCCGTGGCGAGCGGGCGGTCGGTGTTGGGGGAGTGCTGGGCGCCGTCCACGACCGTCCGCCGTGCGCCCAGCCTGGCCGCCATGTCGTCGAGCAGGGGCACCGGCCAGGTGTCGTCCAGCACGCCGGACAGGACGTGGAACGGCAGCGGTACGGCGGCCAGTTCGGCTATCCGGTCCGGCTCCGTGCACAACTGCCGTCCCGTCGCGATGAGTTGGGCGGGCCTGGTGCCCAGCCAGCGGCGGCGCAGATCGTCCCGGGCGTCCAGGCCGCCGTCGAGCGCGGGCGCCTCCGTGTCCTCGGGCGTCTCCATCGCCCGCATCGCGTCCCACACCTCGGCCATGCTCATCACGGCCAGCGCGTCCCGCAGCAGCTTCACCCGCTCCTGCTGGGACGTCGAGATCTGCGCCGGGCCGGAGGACATCAGCGTGAGGGACAGGAAGGGCGCGTGGTCGGTCAGTACGGCCGCGCGCGAGATCTGTCCGCCGAGTGAGTGGCCCAGCAGGTGCACGGGCTGCCCGAGCGCGTCCGCCTGTGCCAACACGTCTCGCGCCAACTCCTGCTGCGCGTAGGCGGCTTCGTCCGTCTCCGGGCCGTCGGTCTCGTACTGCCCACGGCCGTCCACGGCCACGGTCCGGTACCCGCGCTCCGCGAGCGGCACGTGCAGCGGATTGAAGTCCTCCTTGCTCCCGGTGAACCCGGGCAGCAGCAGGGCGACCCCCCTGGGCTCGACCCCGGCGGCCACAGGAGCGTCGACCACGGCGAACGCACCGCGCGACGTCCGAAGGGAGTACGCACGGGCGCCGGGAGGCGGGAGGAAGGTGTCGGGCCTGCTCATGGGGAGAGGGTATCGGGCGGGCCATCGGCGCGGCAGCGGCGCAAACGGGGGGGGCGGGCGGGGGGACGCGGGTGCACGTGGCACGACGCCGACGGCCCGGCCCACAGGAGTGGACCGGGCCGTCGGCGGCTGACGGCGTACCGCGTGCGCGGCGCCGGATCAGGCCTCGTCGGTCTCCACGGCGGCCGTCGCCTTGCGGGTACGGCGTCGCGGCGTGACCTCCGGCTCGTCGGTCGCCTGCGCCGGAATCTCCGGAGCGGCGGCGGTCTTCCGGGTGCGGCGGACCTTCGGAGCGGGGGCCTCGTCGGCCGCGTCCGCCGCTGCGGCGGCGGTCTTGCGGGTGCGGCGGGGCTTGGCCTCCGTGCCTTCGGCGGTGTCCGCGGCGGCCTCGGCGGCAGCGGCGGTCTTGCGCGTGCGGCGCGGCTTGACCTCGGCCTCGGGTGCCTCGGCGGTGGCCGCGGCGGCCGTCTTCCGCGTGCGGCGCGGCTTGGCAGCGGGCTCCGCCTCGGCGGTCTCCGGTGCGGCGGCGGTCTTGCGGGTGCGGCGGGGCTTGGCCTCCGTGCCTTCGGCGGTGTCCACGGCGGCTTCCGCGGCGGCGGCGGTCTTCCGGGTGCGGCGGACCTTGGGAGTGGCGGCCTCGTCGGCCGCGTCCGCAGCCGTGGCGGCGGTCTTGCGGGTCCGGCGGGGCTTGGCTTCCGTGCCTTCGGCCGTCTCCACGGCGTCCGCAGCCGTGGCGGCGGTCTTGCGGGTGCGGCGGGGCTTGGCCTCCGTGCCTTCCGCGGTGTCCACGGCGGCCTCGGCGGCAGCGGCGGTCTTGCGGGTGCGGCGCGGCTTGGCCTCCGTGCCTTCCGCGGTGTCCACGGCGGCCTCGGCGGCAGCGGCGGTCTTGCGGGTGCGGCGCGGCTTGGCCGCCGGGGCCGCTTCCTCGGTGACCTCGACGGTCGTGGGCGCGGGCTCGGCGGCCTCCGCCACGGCCGTCGTCTTGCGGGTGCGGCGGCGCGGCTTGGCCTCCGTGCCCTCCGCGCTGTCCACGGCGGCCTCCGCCGCGACAGCCGCCTCGGGCGCCGGGGCGGTCACGGTCTCGGGCGCCGGGGCGTCCACCACCGTGGACTCCACCGGTGCGTCCGCCGGACGGCGCTCCGCGGACTTGCGGGTGCGGCGACGGCGCGGCTGCTCCTCGGCTGCCGGGGCCTGCACCGTGTCCACCGCCTCGACGGCGGCCTCGGGAGCCGCGGGCACGACGGCGGCCGGAGCGGCCTGCGCCGAGGCTCCGCCGCGGGTACGCCGGCGGCGGCGCGGGGTTCGGGTCGCCGACGACTCCTCGGCGCCGGACTCGGCGGCCGGTGCCGGAGCGGTCGTCGCGGCGGAGGCGTCCAGCGGAGTACCGCCACGCGTGCGGCGGCGGCGACGCGGAGTGCGCTCCGGACGCTCGCGCTCGCCCGCGGCGGACTCGGCACGGCCACCGCGGCCGCCCCGGTCACCGCGACCGCGCCCACCGCGCCCGCCGGTCTCGCCCAGGTCCTCGAGCTCCTCCGCGGCCAGACCGGCACGCGTCCGCTCCGAGCGCGGCAGTATGCCCTTGGTGCCCTCGGGGATGCCGAGGTCGGAGAACAGGTGCGGGGAGGTGGAGTACGTCTCCACCGGGTCGTTGAAGCCCAGCTCCAGCGCCTTGTTGATCAGCTGCCAGCGCGGGATGTCGTCCCAGTCGACGAACGTGATCGCCGTACCCTTGGCGCCCGCGCGGCCCGTGCGGCCGATGCGGTGCAGGTACGTCTTCTCGTCCTCCGGGGACTGGTAGTTGATGACGTGGGTGACGCCCTCGACGTCGATGCCGCGCGCGGCGACGTCGGTGCAGACGAGGACGTCCACCTTGCCGTTGCGGAAGGCGCGCAGCGCCTGTTCGCGGGCGCCCTGGCCGAGGTCGCCGTGGACCGCGCCGGAGGCGAAGCCGCGGCGCTGGAGCTGCTCGGCGATGTCGGCCGCCGTGCGCTTGGTGCGGCAGAAGATCATCGCGAGTCCGCGGCCCTCGGCCTGCAGGATGCGGGCGACCATCTCCGGCTTGTCCATGGAGTGACCGCGGTAGACGAACTGCTTGATGTTCGCGACCGTGGCGCCCTCGTCGTCCGGCGCGGTGGCGCGGATGTGCGTGGGCCGCGACATGTAACGGCGGGCGAGGCCGATGACGGCGCCCGGCATGGTCGCCGAGAACAGCATGGTCTGCCGCTTGACCGGCAGCATGTCGATGATCTTCTCGACGTCGGGCAGGAAGCCCAGGTCGAGCATCTCGTCGGCCTCGTCGAGGACCAGGCACTTGACGTGCTTCAGGTTCAGCTTCTTCTGGCCGGCGAGGTCGAGCAGCCGGCCGGGGGTGCCGACGACCACGTCGACGCCCTTCTTGAGGGTCTCCACCTGGGGCTCGTAGGCCCGGCCGCCGTAGATGGCGGTGACGCGCACGTTGCGCACCTTGCCCGCGGTCAGCAGGTCGTTGGTGACCTGCGTGCACAGCTCGCGCGTGGGGACGACGACGAGCGCCTGCGGGGCGTCGGTGAGGGATTCGGGGGCGGCCCGTCCGGCCTCGACGTCGGCGGGAACGGTGACGCGCTCCAGGAGCGGGAGGCCGAAGCCCAGCGTCTTGCCCGTGCCGGTCTTGGCCTGGCCGATGACGTCCGTGCCGGAAAGGGCGACGGGGAGCGTCATCTCCTGGATGGGGAAGGGGGTGACGATGCCGACGGCCTCCAGGGCCTCGGCCGTCTCGGGAAGGATTCCGAGGTCTCGAAACGTCGTAGTCAGGGTGCTGCCTCTTCTGTGTGGCGCGGCGCGAGGCGAGCGCGGGGGTCTTTGACGGACCGTGCCGGGGACGTCGGCTGCCATACGGGCGAACCACTCGGGCCAGCCGTAAAGCACGGGACCACTGCCGACGCTCTAGCGCTCGTACCGCTGAGGGTGTCCCTCCGGTCGTCGTACGCACTGGGTCGTACGGCCGGGGAGGGCTGTCGGGTCGGAGCCGATCGGGCCACCGACCGGGCATCCTCATGCGTGCGCCCTGTCGGAACACGTCGAACATCGTCGACGCACTCAGCAGGCGCATTACCACCATACCCCGGAATCGCGCACATGTGATGGCCGATTTGGTCACGTAGTCGTCGTCACAGTGATCGGCCAGGGGCTTCCGGGGAGCGTCGAGCGGGCTATTGTGCGCCTCATGAGTAGCTCTGACAAGCCTGGAAACGCCTCCGCCGCCTCCGCCGAACCGACCGGCGTCGCCGCCCGGGACTGGGCGCAGGCCTCCGCCGACCCGCAGTACCGCGCCGCGGTCGTGGATCTGCTCGGCGCGCTCGCGTACGGAGAGCTGGCGGCGTTCGAGCGGCTCGCGGAGGACGCCAAGCTGGCGCCGACCCTCGCGGACAAGGCGGAACTGGCCAAGATGGCGTCGGCCGAGTTCCACCACTTCGAGCGGCTGCGCGACCGGCTGACCGAGATCGGCGAGGAGCCGACGGCCGCCATGGACCCGTTCGTCGCCGCGCTCGACGGCTTCCACCGGCAGACGGCGCCCTCGGACTGGCTGGAGGGTCTGGTCAAGGCGTACGTCGGGGACTCGATCGCGAGCGACTTCTACCGGGAGGTCGCGGCCCGCCTCGACTCCGACACGCGCGAGCTGGTACTCGCCGTGCTCGACGACACGGGGCACGCCGGGTTCGCGGTGGAGAAGGTGCGGGCCGCGATCGACGCCGACCCGCGCGTGGGCGGCCGGCTGGCGCTGTGGGCGCGGCGGCTGATGGGGGAGGCGCTGTCGCAGTCGCAGCGGGTGGTCGCCGACCGGGACGCGCTGTCCACCATGCTCGTGGGCGGGGTGGCCGACGGGTTCGACCTCGCCGAGGTCGGGAAGATGTTCTCGCGGATCACCGAGGCCCACACGAAGCGGATGGCTGCGCTGGGTCTGGCCGCGTAGCGCCTGGCCAGGGGTGTCTGCGGGGGTCGCGCGGCCGCGGGTGCGTCGTGGCCGGCCGCGGTCCCCGCGTCCCCGTGGGGCGTCGTCGCCCGCCGCGCGGTTCCCGCGCCCCTCGGGGCGTTGCCGGTGGCGCCCGCTACGCCGTCGCTGATCGGCGCAGACGGCCCGTCGGGCGGAGCAGCAGGGACAGGGATGCCGCGGAGACGATGGCGGCGCCCAGCAGACTCGGCAGGACGGTGTGCGGCCCCAGGGCGCTGTGGGTCACGAAGTCGCCGAGCAGGCCCCCGGCCAGGCCCGTCGAGTACACCAACGGGCGGGACGGCAGCCGGTGCGACAGCCGGTGCGCCGCCGCCCACGCGAGGAACAGGCCGAGCACAGCGGATCCGAGTGCTTCCAGGATCATCTCCAGGTCCCTCCCACGGCCGGCCTGTCACTGACGGTCGTAGCCCGTCATACCCGTGACCTGCGAAATGCAATCCTCCGCCGTGGAGGAGTTGTGCAGCGTCCGTGCGCGCCGCAAGCGCGGGGGCCCGGCGGCAGATCCCACCGGGCCCCTCACGCGATCTCGGCCTACAGCGTGCCGAACCCGACCTTGCGCACGGTCGGCTCGCCGATCTCCACGTACGCCAGACGGTCCGTCGGCACCAGGACCTTGCGGCCCTTCTCGTCCTGAAGGCTCAGCAGCTGCGTCTTGCCGGCCAGCGCCTCGGACACCAGGCGCTCGACCTCCTCGACGCTCTGACCGCTCTCCAGAACGATCTCGCGGGGCGCGTGCTGCACGCCGATCTTGACCTCCACGGCTTTGTCCCTCCGACGGTCAGTGATGTGCGCGATCTTCCGCGCCGTACGCAGCACACATTAGCCCGGTGAGGGGACGTACACCCCGCGGGCCGGAACGCCATCAGCGAACAGCCCGCGGGAACGAACGGCCGTCAGTGGTGCTCGTTGCCGTGCAGCGGGAAGCCGGCGATGCCGCGCCAGGCCAGCGAGGTCAGCAGCTGCACCGCCTGGTCGCGCGGGACGCTGCGGTCGCTGTGCAGCCAGGAGCGGGCCACCACCTGGGCGAGGCCGCCGAGGCCGGAGGCGAGCAGCATCGACTCCGCGCGCGAGAGGCCGGTGTCCTCGGCGATGACGTCGCAGATAGCCTCGGCGCACTCGTTGGTGACCTTGTCGACGCGCTCGCGCACCGCGGGCTCGTTGGTCAGGTCCGACTCGAAGACCAGCCGGAACGCGCCGCCGTCGTCCTCGACGTACGCGAAGTAGGCGTCCATCGTGGCCCGCACGCGCTGCTTGTTGTCGGTCGTCGAGGCCAGCGCGCCGCGCACGGCCTGGATCAGCGACTCGCAGTGCTGGTCCAGCAGGGCGAGATACAGGTCGAGCTTGCCGGGGAAGTGCTGGTAGAGCACCGGCTTGCTCACGCCGGCCCGTTCGGCGATGTCGTCCATCGCGGCCGCGTGGTACCCCTGCGCGACGAAAACCTCCTGGGCGGCGCCCAGCAACTGGTTCCGCCGGGCTCGGCGCGGCAGACGGGTGCCACGCGGGCGGGCCGCCTCAGTTTGCTCGATGGCTGTCACGCCGCCTCCCAATGTCGTCCACATGCGGTGTCGACCGCGCGGCCATCGTACTTTTCGGTAACCGTGCTGTGCGCGGTGCGAACGCAGAATTTCACGTACCGGACGGCCGCGAAAGCCGCGGAGAGGTCCTCACCCGTTCCGGCGCGGCCGGAGGAGTCCCGCGGTGTCAGCGGTAGTCGTCCTCGTCCAGTTGGACGACACGTGCCTGTTCGACCAGATCGGCCACGTTCGCCCGGTCCGGATCCACGGCCGTCAACGGGTCGTCGCGGTCCGGCGAGACGTCGGTGTGCTGCTCGGCGGCGTCCGCGTCGGGGGCTTCGACGTCGATGTCCGGGCTCGCGTCGGCGTCCAGGTCCTCGACGGCGTCGGGCTCGATGGGGTCCTCGTTGGAGTCATAGGCCATGGCGGGCTCCCTTCCTACGAACGTCCCTGGAAGAAGCAGGGGCCACACGCGGGTGCCCATGTACGAGCCTAGGAGACGGCTGATCCGGACGCCATGCCGTCTCGCCCGTTCTCCGCCCGGTTCCACCCGTGCGTCCCCGCGCTGCCGGGTTCACCCGTCGCCCGCGGTCCATGCTGTGACGGCGAACACATGAGCCACGACGTGATCACCTCGTAACATTGCCGCATGTCTTCGACCGAGTCGCCGTCCGTGTCGGCCGCCAGTGTGCTTCCGAGGGTGGCGCCCGTCCGGGTCGGTGAGGGCGAGCGGCTGCGGACCGTGGGCCTGCCCGGAGTCACCTTGTCGGTCCGTTCCCGGCCCCCCGCGCGCGAGGGCCTGCCGCCCGCGCTGTACGTCCACGGGCTCGGCGGCTCCTCGCAGAACTGGTCCGCGCTGATGGCCGCTCTGGACGGCGTGGTCGACGGCGAGGCCGTCGACCTGCCGGGCTTCGGCGACTCCCCGCCACCGGACGACGGCGACTACTCGGTCACCGGGCACGCGCGCGCGGTGATCCGTTTCCTGGACGCGGCCGGCCGCGGCCCCGTCCACCTCCTGGGCAACTCGCTCGGGGGCGCGGTCGCCACGCGCGTGGCCGCCGTACGGCCCGACCTCGTCCGCACACTCACCCTCGTCTCGCCCGCCCTGCCCGAGCTGCGCATCCAGCGCACCGCCGTGCCGACCGGCCTGCTCGGTGTGCCCGGTGTGGCCGCCCTCTTCACCCGCTTCACCAGGGAATGGACGGCGGAGCAGCGGGTGCGCGGGGTGATGGGTCTCTGCTACGGCGACCCCGGGCGGGTGTCGCCGGAAGCCTTCCGGCACGCGGTCGACGAACTGGAGCGGCGACTGCGGCTGCCGTACTTCTGGGACGCGATGGTCCGCTCCGCGCGCGGGATCGTCGACGCCTACACGCTCGGCGGCCAGCACGGGCTGTGGCGCCAGGCCGAGCGCGTGCTCGCACCGACCCTGCTCGTCTACGGCGGCCGCGACCAGCTGGTCGGCTTCCGGATGGCGGGCCGGGCCGCGCGCGCGTTCCGCGACTCCCGCCTGCTGACCCTGCCGGACGCCGGGCACGTCGCCATGATGGAGTACCCGGACGTGCTGGCCAGGGCGTTCCGTGAACTGCTGGCTGACGCCGGCGGACCGGACGGGCGTGAGGTGAGCGGACATGACGCGGTCCGGCGCGGTCCGGCGGATCCCGCAGGCGCCACGGACGCCACGGACACCCCAGGCACCGGCCCGCGCGGCGCCGCCGGGAGTGCCTCCACCACGGGTTCGGGGAGCTGAGGGCCGGGGTGGGACGCCACAGCCGCCGCGGACCGGCACCGAAGGCGAAGGACGACTCCGCGGAGCGAGCAGCCCGCCGGGCGCCACAGCGGGACACGGACTCGGGGAACCCCCGGGACGTCCCGGACATACCGGGTCAGAGGGGTGGCCCTGGTACGGCGGCGCCGCCGTACCAGGAGGGTGTCGCCCCGGGCATGCCCAGGGGGGCGCGCGCTCCGTCCGCTCCGACGGCGGGCCGTCCGGGCGTGCCTCGGCTTCCCGACGGCACCCCCGCCCACGGCGTGCCCGGGTTCCGGGCCGGTGCCGGGGGGCCCGCCCGTGGTGGGCACCCCGAGCAGCGCGAAGCGGGCGGGGCCTGGGGCGAGTTCGCCGGTACCGCCGGGGACGGCTCGGGGCCGGGTGTCACGCTGCCACGGCAGCGGGGGGCGGGGCCGGGTGGTTCCGGGCGGCGGCGTTCCGGGCCCCGGCAGGAGTATCTGGACGCGTTCGAGGGCACGGGTGACGGGGCCGAGGACGAGGACGTCCGCGCTCCCCGCCCCGGTCGGGAGCGCTGCACGCAGGAGCGGCCGGACGCCGGGGCGCGGCAGCCGGCCGACGCCGGGGAGCGGAAGACCGGTACCGCCGCGGCGGACGGTCCCGCGGTGCCCGCCCAGCGGGGCGGCGGCAAGGGGCGGGCGTTCACCGGTGTCGCGGCGGCGGCCGTCACCACCGTGCTCGCGGTGGTCGTCGCGGGGCAGGTGACCGGGGGGCGGGACGGCGGCGCCGTGCGGGCGCAGGCCGGCACCGGCACCGGCCAGGCGCGTGACGCGCGCGGTCCCGCAGGGGTGGCTCCCTCCGCCCGGGTGCCGCTGACGTACGAGCAGAAGATGGCCAAGCGGTATCCGCTCGGCGCCGGACTCAAGGGCTCGGGGACGTTCGACGCCGTCCCGGGCCTCGACAAGGCGCCCGGCAAGGGGCAGAAGTACACCTACCGTGTGGACGTCGAGCGGGGACTCGGCCTGGACGGCGCACTGTTCGCGGAGGCCGTGCAAAGGACCCTGAACGACGACCGCAGCTGGTCCCACGGCGGCGCCCGTACGTTCGAGCGCGTCTCGTCCGGCAAACCCGACTTCGTGATCACGCTGGCCAGCCCCGGCACCACCGCGAAGTGGTGCGCCAAGTCCGGCCTGGACACGACGGAGGACAACGTGTCCTGCGACTCGGCCGCCACCGAGCGCGTCATGATCAACGCGTACCGCTGGGCCCAGGGCAGCAAGACGTACGGGGACCAGATCCACGCGTACCGTCAGATGCTCATCAACCACGAGGTCGGCCACCGGCTCGGCCACGGGCATGTGACCTGCCAGAAGGACGGCGAGCCGGCGCCCGTCATGCAGCAGCAGACCAAGTTCCTCGACCACGACGGGATCCACTGCCTGCCCAACCCCTGGCCCTACCCGAAGAGTTGACGGGCGCCGCTCATGTCAGATTGACATGAGCCGTCAAGTCATACATATTTCTGCGCATGTGGTCCCGTCACGCCGTCTCCGACAGCGCCGCCATCGAGCTGGCGCTCATCGGCGTGACCGCACTCTGCGTGGCCGACAACCACTGTCGCTGACGCCGCCCCCTGGCGTTCGCGTCGCGACAACCTTCCCTTTCTCCGTCCGTGACCCTGTCGCGGACATCTCGACGACCGGCGCCCGGGGCCGACGTCTGCCCGCAGACGTCTCACTCCTCGTCCATCTGTCTCACTTTTCGAGAAATCCTCGATCAGCCCCGAGAGGTCGTCTTTCCGATGCGTCAACCGTCCGTCACAGCGCGCCGCGTGGCCGCGGCATCCGTCAGCCTGATCGTGGCAGCGGGCGCCGCCGCCTGCGGCCCGAAGGACAACGATGCCAAGGGTTCCGGTGGCGACTCCGCGCCCCACAAGGGCGGCACGCTCACGGTGCTGAACTCCGAGCCGCAGACCGACTTCGATCCCGCCCGCCTCTACACCTCCGGCGGGGGAAACGTCCCTTCGCTCGTCTTCCGCACCCTCACCACGCGCAACCGCGAGAACGGCGCGGCCGGCGCCGAGGTCGTGCCGGACCTCGCCACCGACACCGGGCGCCCCAACAAGGACGCGACCGTGTGGACGTACACCCTGAGGAAGGGCCTCAAGTACGAGGACGGCAGCCCCATCACCTCCGCCGACGTCAAGTACGGCGTCGAGCGCTCCTTCGCCCCCGAGCTCTCCGGCGGCGCGCCCTATCTGCGCGACTGGCTGGCCGGCGCCGCCGGCTACCAGGGCCCCTACAAGGACAAGAAGGGCCTGTCCGCGATCGAGACGCCGGACTCGCGGACCATCGTCTTCCATCTGAACAAGCCCGAGGGCGAGTTCCCCTACCTCGCCACGCAGACGCAGTTCACCCCCGTCCCGAAGAGCAAGGACACGGGCACGACGTACGAGTCGCACCCGGTCTCGTCCGGCCCGTACAAGGTCGTCAGGAACGAGAACGACGGCGAGCACCTCGTCCTGGAGCGCAACACGTACTGGTCGACCGCGGTCGACGCCGAGCGCAAGGCCTACCCGGACTCGATCGACGTGCGCTCCGGGCTCGACTCCTCGGTGATCAACCAGCGGCTCTCCGCGTCCCAGGGAGCGGACGCCGCCGCCGTCACCACGGACACCAACCTCGGCCCGGCCGAGCTGGCCAAGGTCACCGGTGACGAGAAGCTGGCCGCGCGCGTGGGCACCGGCCACTTCGGCTACACGGACTACATCGCCTTCAACCCGACCGTGAAGCCCTTCGACGACCCCAGGGTGCGGCAGGCGATCTCCTACGCCGTCGACCGCTCCTCGGTGGTCAACGCGGCCGGCGGCAGCGCGCTCGCCGAGCCCGCCACCACCTTCCTGCCCGACCAGAAGTCCTTCGGGTACACCCCCTACGACCCGTTCCCGGCCGGCCGGTCCGGCAACGCCGCCAAGGCCAGGGAGCTGCTCGCGCAGGCGGGCCACAAAAACGGGCTCACCGTCACGCTGACCCACTCCAACAACAAGGACTTCGAGACCAGCCCGGAGATCGCGACCGCCGTCCAGGACGCCCTGAAGAAGGCCGGCATCACGGTCAGGCTCCAGGGCCTGGAGGACAACGACTACCGGGACCGGATCCACGGCGTGAAGACCGAGCCCGGCTTCTTCCTCGCCCACTGGGGTGCCGACTGGCCCTCCGGCGGCCCCTTCCTCGCCCCGATCTTCGACGGCCGGCAGATCGTCAAGGACGGAGCGAACTTCAACACCGGCCTGCTGAACGACAAGTCGGTCAACGCCGAGATCGACGCGATCAACAAGCTCACCGACCTCGACGCGGCCGCCGCACGCTGGGGCGCGCTGGACAAGAAGATCGGTGCCAAGGCCCTCGTCGTGCCGCTGTTCCACCCGGTCTACAAGCGCCTGTACGGCTCCGCCGTCAAGAACGTCGTCATCAGCGACTGGACCGGCGTCCTGGACATCTCCCAGGTCGCGGTGAAGTGACGCCGTGAGCGAGACACTCGTCGCCGCCGGGGCGGACGCGTCCGCCCCGGCGGCCCCGGGGGCACGCCGGTTCTGGCGGCGGCTGCGAGCGCAGCGCGCCGCCCTGGCCGCCGCGTCCGTCGTGGCGCTGCTCGTCCTGATCGCGCTCGCCGCGCCGCTGCTCACCGCCCTGGAGGGCCAGGACCCCACCACCTACCACCCCGACCTCATCGACTCCGCGCGCGGAGGCGTGCCCGTCGGCCCCCTGGGCGGCATCGGCGCGGACCACTGGCTGGGCGTCGAACCGCAGACCGGCCGCGACCTGTTCGCCCGGCTCGTGTACGGGGCGCGGGTGTCGCTCGGGGTGGCGCTGGCCGCGACGGTGCTGCAGGTCGGCATCGGGACCGCGGTCGGCGTGACCGCCGCGCTCGGCAGCCGCTCGGTCGATCAGCTGCTGAGCCGCGCGACGGACGTCATCGTCGCCATGCCGCTGATGATCATGGCACTGGCCCTGCTGGCGATCGTGCCGGCCGGCTTCCCGCGGACCGTCCTGGTCACCCTGGTCATCGGCCTGATCGGCTGGGGCAACACCGCGAAGATCGTGCGCGCGCAGACGCTCACCCTGAAGGGTCTCGACCACGTCGCGGCCGCCCGGCTGAGCGGCTGGAACACCCTGCAGGTCGCCCGCCGCGAGCTGCTGCCCGGCCTCGCCGCGCCCGTCATCACCTACGCGGCGCTGCTCGTTCCCATGAACATCTCCGTGGAGGCGGCCCTCTCCTTCCTGGGCGTCGGCGTCAAGCCGCCCACGCCCAGCTGGGGACAGATGCTCACCGCCGCCGACGTCTGGTACCAGGCCGCACCGCAGTACCTGCTGCTGCCGGCCGGCGCCCTGTTCGTCACCGTCCTGGCGCTCACCGTCCTCGGCGACGGCGTGCGCACCGCCCTCGACCCGCGCGCCGCCTCCCGCCTGCGCGTCGGAACCGGCCGCGGGGACGCCGGCCGAACCGGGAAGGAGACGACCGCATGAGCGGCTTCGGCGGATTCCTGCTGCGGCGGGCCCTGGGCGCGGTCATCACGCTGTTCGTCGTCTCGGTGATCGTCTACGTGGTCTTCTACGCCACCCCCGGCGACGTCGCCCAGATCACCTGCGGCCCGCGCTGCTCACCGGAACAGGTGCACCAGGTCGCCCGACAGCTGAACCTGGACGACCCCCTCCACCTGCGCTACTGGCACTTCCTCCAGGGCCTGTTCATCGGCCAGGACTTCTCCACAGGCACCTCGGTCGAGCACTGCACGGCACCCTGTCTGGGGCAGTCGTACCAGAGCGGCCGGCAGGTCCTGGACATCATCGCGACCAAGCTGCCCGTCAGCCTGTCGCTCGTCCTGGGCGCCATGGTGGTGTGGCTCGTCCTCGGCGTCGGCACCGGTGTGCTCTCCGCCTGGCGGCGCGGCCGGCTCAGCGAGCGCGTCCTGACCGCGGTCACCCTGGCGGGCACGGCCACGCCCGTGTTCGTCATCGGCCTGGTCCTGATGATCGTGGTCTGCGGCGAACTGCAGCTGCTGCCCTTCCCGCAGTACGTGAACCTCACCGACGACCCCGAACAGTGGGCGTGGAACCTTCTGCTCCCCTGGCTCTCGCTGGCCCTGATCGAGGCGGCCGCCTTCGCCCGGCTGACCCGCGCCGCCATGCTGGAGACACTCGCCGAGGACCACATCCGCACCTTCCGGGCCTACGGCGTCGGCGAGCGCGCCGTCGTCGGACGGCACGCGCTGCGCGGCGCACTCGCGCCGGTCATCGCGCTGAACGCCAACAACGTCGGTTCGGCCGTCGGCGGCGCCGTCCTCACCGAGACCCTGTTCGGCCTGCCCGGGATCGGCCAGGAGCTGGTGCACGCCGTGAAGGTCGTCGACCTGCCGGTGGTCGTCGGCATGGTCCTGGTCATCGGCTTCTTCGTGGTCCTCGCCAACGCCGTCGCGGACGTGCTGTACGCGGTGGCCGACCGACGGGTGGTGCTCGCATGAGCCTGGTGGAAGTGACGGACCTGAGCGTCGGGTTCGGCTCCCTGCGGGCCGTGGACGGACTCTCCTTCACCCTGGCCGAGGGCGCCGCCCTGGCCCTCGTCGGCGAGTCCGGCTCGGGCAAGTCCACGGTCGCCGGCGCCCTGCTGGGCCTGCACCGGGGCACCGGGGCGCGGGTCACCGGCTCGGTCCGCGTCGCCGGCACCGACGTCCGGCACGCCTCCGACGAGGAGCTGCGGCGGCTGCGCGGCGCGAGAGCGGCCATGGTCTTCCAGGACCCGCTGTCCTCCCTCGACCCCTACTACGCGGTCGGCGACCAGATCGCCGAGGTGCATCGCGTCCACACGCGCGTGTCGCGACGCGCCGCACGCGCGCGTGCCGTCGAGGTCCTCGACCGGGTCGGCATCCCGGACGCGGCCCGGCGCGCGCGGTCCCGCCCGCACGAGTTCAGCGGCGGCATGCGCCAGCGCGCCCTCATCGCCATGGCCCTGGCCTGCGGACCGGACCTGCTGATCGCCGACGAGCCGACCACCGCCCTCGACGTCACCGTCCAGGCGCAGATCCTCGACCTGCTGCACACGCTGCGCGAGGAGACGGGCATGGGCCTGCTGCTCGTCACCCACGACGTGGGCGTCGCCGCCGAGAGCGTGGACGACGTCCTCGTCATGCGGCACGGCAGGGCCGTCGAGTACGGGCCGGCCGGCTCGGTCCTCGCCGCGCCCGCCCAGGCGTACACCCGCGAACTCCTCGACGCCGTCCCGCGCGTGGACGCCCGCCGGACCGGTTCCCCGGCCGCCGCGGGCGAGGTCGTGCTGGAGGCGACCGGGGTGCGGCGCGAGTTCGGGCGCGGCAAGCGGAGGTTCGCCGCCGTGGACGACGTCTCGCTGACCGTCCGGCGCGGCGAGACCCTCGGCGTCGTCGGGGAGAGCGGCAGCGGCAAGACGACGCTCGGCCGCATGCTGGTCGGCCTGCTGGAACCGACCGCCGGCGGCATCCGCTACGCGGGGCGCCCGCACACCGGCGTGGACCCGGCCGTCCAGATGGTCTTCCAGGACCCCGTCTCCTCCCTCAACCCCCGCCGCGGCGTGGGGGAGTCCATCGCCGATCCGCTCCGGGCGGGTGGGGAACGCGACGAGCAGCGCATCCGGGAGCGCGTGACCGGACTGCTGGAGCGCGTGGGGCTCGACCGGGCACACTACGACCGCTACCCGCACGAGTTCAGCGGCGGACAGCGCCAGCGCATCGGCATCGCCCGGGCGCTCGCCGCCGAGCCGCGCGTCATCGTCTGCGACGAGCCGGTCTCCGCGCTCGACGTCACCACACAGGCCCAGGTGGTCGCCCTGCTCGGCGAACTGCAGCGCGAACTGGGCCTCGCCCTGGTCTTCATCGCGCACGACCTCGCCGTCGTCCGGCAGGTCAGCGACCGGGTCGCGGTGATGCGCCGGGGCCGGCTCGTGGAGTACGGGCCGGCCGACGAGGTGTACGACAGCCCGCGCGAGGCGTACACCAGGCAGCTCCTGGCCGCCGTGCCCGCGCTCGACCCGGAGCTGGCGGCCCGGCGGCGCGCGGCCCGCGGGGAACCCGCAGCGGTGTGACGGTTCGTGAGGGGGTCGTCACCGTCTGATCCCTTAGCGTGGCGCAACGTGGCCCGCACGCGAAAGTTACGACCGTTCACCCCTTTTGGTGGTGCGACGGACAACCGTCCGTCGCACCACCGCCTTGTGCGCTTACGTTCTTCCCGCCGCGGGCCGCCGGGACAACGGCGGCTCCCCAGACGGGAGATCGGGGGTGCACACGTGCGCATCGGACTGCTTACGGAGGGTGGCTACCCGTTTGTGAGCGGTGACGCCGGACTCTGGTGCGACCGGCTCGTGCGCGGGCTGGAACAGCACGAGTTCGACATCCACGCGCTCAGCCGCAGCCGGCGGCAGCGGGACGAGGGCTTCGTCCCGCTCCCGCCGCAGGCCCGCCGGGTGCGCACGGCGCCGCTGTGGACGGCCGAGGACGACGGGGTCGCCCACGGGCGGCGCGCACGCCGGCGCTTCACCGAGTGCTACGCCGAACTGGTCGCCGCGGTGTGCGCCGGAGCCGAGGCCGGATCCGGCACCGGACCCGACACCGGGCCCGAGGCGGGCTCCGCCGATCTGGCGGACCGTTTCGCCAACGCGCTGTACGGTCTCGCCGAACTCGCCCGAGAGGAAGGCGGACTGGTCGGCGCCCTGCGCTCCGACGCCGCCGTACGCACCCTGGAACGGGCCTGCCGCGCCCCCGGCGCGCTGCGCACGGCGCACGAGGCGCGCGTACCGGACCTGCTCACCGTCGCCACCCACCTCGAACGCGCCCTGCGCCCCCTCTCCCTCGACTGGTACGACGAGGACGGCCTCGGCGCGGCCGACCTCTGCCATGCCACCGCAGGCGGTACCGCCGCCCTCCCCGGCCTGGTGGCCCGGCACTTCGCCGGCGTACCGCTGCTGGTCACCGAGTACGGCGTCCAGCTCCGCACGCACTACCTGACCCTCGGCCCCGACACCGCCGCCCCCGCCGTACGCGCGCTGCTCGCGTCCTTCCACGGCCGGCTCACGGCCGAGGTGTACCGCCGGGCCGAGGTGCTCACCCCGGGCAACGCGCACGCCCGCCGCTGGCAGGAACGGTGCGGCGCCGACCGGAGCAGGATCCGCACCGTCTACCCGGGCATGGCGGACGCCCGCTTCACGGAGGTCGGCGAGTGCCCGGACCGCTCCGACCCGGACACCCTGGTCTGGGTCGGGCGCGTCGAACCCGCCAAAGACCTGTTCTCGCTCCTCCACGCCTTCGCCGAAGTACGCAAGGAGGAACCCGGTGCGCGCCTGAGGATCGTCGGCGCACCCGCCGGCCCGGAGGGCGAGGCCTACCTCGGCCACTGCCGGGCGCTCGCCGCACAGCTCTTCCCGGACGAGGCGGACGGCGTCCACGCCGTCGGCGACAACCCCGTCTCCTTCGAGCGGATCGGCGGCCCGGAGGTCCCGACCCTGCCCGACGCCTACGCGTCCGGCGCGGTCGTCGTGCTGTCCAGCGTGGTGGAGGGCTTCCCGATCGGCCTCATCGAGGCGATGTTCTGCGGCCGCGCCACGGTGTCCACGGACGCCGGCGCGGTGGTGGAGGTCATCGGCGGCACGGGTCTCGTCGTCCCTCCGCGCAATCCCCGGGCGCTCGCCGAGGCGTGCGTGGCTCTGCTGCGCGACCCCGAGCGCCGTGAGCGCCTCGGAGCCGCCGCGCGCGCCCGGGCACTCGAACTGTTCACCGTCGAGCAGAACATCGCCGCGTTCCACGGCATCTACCTGGAGATCGTCTCGCACTGCCCGGTCCGCCGGGTCCTGCTGGACGACGCCGGGGACCCCCTGCCGTTCGCCACCCCGGCCGAGTCCCGCATCCCCGGCCGCTGGACCGGCCCCACCGTCCGCCCGCTGCCCCGGGCCGTCCCCGCGTGGGCCACCGGCGCACCGGTGCGCGCGACACCGCCGACCGCGGCGGAGGGGGCGCGATGAGCGGGCGACGGGCCCAGGACACCGGTGCGGGCCACCGCGGCGACGGCACCCGGGAAGACGCCGTGCCCGGCGGCGACCGCCGCGCCGCGAGCGTGCCGGGGGCACCGGACAGGCCGCGAACGCCGAGCGGCGCCGACCCATGGGACCAGCGGGCTGGGGAGTGGCCGCCGCCCGAAGAGACCGCGGTGACGGTTCCGCCCGCCGCCGTACCCCCGCCACGGGGGCCGTCCGTCCGCACGGCTCAGGGCGCCGGGCCCCGCGAACGGCCCGCCCCCGCCCCCCGCCGCGGAGCCGTCGACCCGGTCAAGGCGTTGCTGCACCGGCACCGTGAGCTGTGCGAGCGCGCCGTGGACCCGCTGGAGATCGCGGCCGGGCTGGAGGCGCACGGCGTCACCGACCGGGCGGCCGCCCGTTTCCGGCACCGGGACGTGTTCTCGCTCGCCGAGGAGCTGTACGCGCGCGTGCCGCGCGACGGCGAACCGCACCAGGACACCGACGCCCCGCCCGT
The DNA here is from genome assembly GCF_014650035.1 of Streptomyces lucensis JCM 4490. GTDB lineage: Bacteria > Actinomycetota > Actinomycetes > Streptomycetales > Streptomycetaceae > Streptomyces > Streptomyces lucensis. The sequence goes on from NZ_BMUE01000001.1 coordinate 621,638, forward strand.
GCCCCGCGTCCGCGCCCGATGGGTCCTGCTCACGCTCCTGCCCGGCGCCCTGGCCGCGGCCACCGTGGCCGGCCTGCGGCTCGCCCACGGACAGCCCCGCCCGCTCGTGGCCCTCGGCGGCCTCCTGGCCGTCGCCCTCGCCACGCGCGCGGCACTGCGCCGCGGACCGCTGAGCGGTGAGCCGGGCACGCGCGCGTGGCGCACGTCGAACGGCGCCCGCGCGTGCACGCTCTGGCTGCTCGGATACGCACTCCTGGGCGACGGTCTGCTGCACGCCGTCATGACCGGCGGCCCCGACACCCTGCCCACCGGAACCCCGGACGGCCCCTGGCCCACCGCCTGCGCGTCCGTCCTCGCCCTCACCCTGGCCTGCGCCCCAGCGGCCTGGTGCGCCCACCTGTTCACCGCGGGCGCCCGGCGCAGGCTCGCCGGAAGCCGTGGCCTGGAGGACTTCGCGGCGGCCGCGAAACCGCTGCTGTTCGGCACGGTCACGCTGTTCTTCGGCGCGCTCACCGCGCTGCTCCTGCTGTGCGGCACCGCCCTGCGCGAGGACGCGGCCTACCCGCAGGGCCTCAGCCTGGGCGCACTGCTCCTGCTCGCCCGCCTGCTGGTCGTGCACCACCGCCGGCACGCCCCCGCCCTCGCCCTCGGCGCGGCGACGGCCGCCGAGGCGATGGCCGTCGCCCTGCCCGCGGCCGGCCGGCTGCCCGGCTGCGCCTTCCTGACCACCCCGGTGGAGACGGTCGTGAACGCGTGGGGCGAGGCCGCCGTCCCGGCCCTCGCCTGCGGCGCTGCGGCCCTGAGCCTGCTCCTGCACGCCGTGCGCACCCTCACCGGCGCCTCGGCCCACGCGCCCTCGGGAGCACCCGAGTGAATCTTCCGCCACCGGTCCGGCCCGAGCCCCGTACCGCCCGTTCCGGCCACGCCACGGCACCGGGCGGCGGTGCCGGCGCCCGGCACCGCCGCCGGAGGCACCCGCATCACCCGTTCGAAGGAGAACACCAGATGACCACCTCCCGATCCGGAGCGTCCGGAGCCGCCGGAACCGCCGGCGCGCACACCCCGGGAGCCGCCCGATGAGGGTTCTGCTGATCGGAGCCAACGGATACCTCGGTCGCTTCGTCGCCGAGCGGCTGCTCGCCGACCCGGCCGTCCAGCTCACCGCGCTCGGCCGCGGCGACGACGCCGACGTCCGTTTCGACCTCGCCACCGGCAGCCCGGGCGCCCTGACCCGCTTCCTCGACGCGGTCCACCCCGGAGTCGTGATCAACTGCGCCGGCGCCACCCGGGGCGGCGCCCGGGACCTCGTCCGGCACAACACCGTCGCCGTCGCCACCGTCTGCGAGGCGCTGCGCCGCAGCGGCTGCGGCGCCCGCCTGGTGCAGATCGGATGCAGCTCCGAGTACGGCCCGAGCCAGCCCGGGTCCTCCACCGCCGAGGACGCCGTGCCCCGCCCCGGCGGCCCGTACGGCGTCAGCAAGCTCGCCGCGACCGAACTGGTCCTCGGCTCCGGCCTGGACGCCGTCGTGCTGCGCGTCTTCTCGCCGGCCGGCCCCGGCACCCCGGCCGGTTCCCCGCTCGGCAGGCTCGCCGAGGCCATGCGGCGCGCGATGCAGTCCGGCGACGGCGAACTCAAGCTCGCCGGCCTCGGCGTCCAGCGCGACTTCATCGACGTGCGCGACGTCGCCCGCGCCGTGCACGCCGCCTCGCTCTCCGCGGCGCAGGGTGTCATCAACATCGGCTCCGGACGCGCCGTCCGCCTCCGGGACGCCGCCGCCGTCCTCGCGCGCGTGGCCGGCTACGGCGGCGCCCTGCACGAACTCGACACCCCGCCCGGCCCGCTCCGCGGCGCACTCGGCCACCCGCGCGTCGACCCCGACCACGCGGCCCCGGTCGCGTACCCGTACCCGGACGGCTGCGGCAGCTGGCAGCAGGCCGACGTGCGCACCGCGCGCGACCGGCTCGGCTGGCGGCCCCGGATCAACCTCGAGGAGTCCCTGGCGGACATCTGGATGGAGGCGGCATGCCGCATCTGACCAGCACCACGGCGGACGCCCGGAGCACCGGCGTCCGCACCGCCCTCGGCGTCCCAGGATACGCCCACCCGCTCGTCGCCCCCGCCCAGTGGGCCGAACTCGCCCGCCCCGGCACCCCGCTGGACTGGGTGGTCCTCGACGTGGCGGCGGGCCCCGGCTCCCGGCCCGACCCGCACTGCCTGGGAGCCGCGGCCCGGCTGCGCACCGCGGGCGTCCGCGTCCTCGGCCGCCTGGACCTCGTCCACGGCGCCCGGATCCCCGCCGACCTGCTCTCCGACGCCCACCGCTACCGCGACTGGTACCGCGTCGACGGCTTCCTGCTGGACCGCTGCCCCACCGAGCGCGCCCTGCTCGCGGAGGTCCGGCGCACGATCGCCACGCTCCGCTCGACCGGTGACACCGCCCACATCGTCCTCGGCCACGGCAGCCACCCGTACCCGGGCTATGCCGAGAGCGCCGACCAGCTGGTGACCTTCGCCGGCTCCTGGTCCGCCTACCGCTGGTCGCAGGTCGCCGAGTGGACCGCCGACTACCCGCCCGACCGCTTCTGCCACTTCGTGCACGGCGTTCCCCGCGGCCACCTGGACGAGGCACTGCGCATCGCCCGCTGGCAAGGAGCGGCCACGGTCTACTTCACGGACCACACGGACGGGGGCGGCCGCCTGGACCCCTGGGAGACGATGCCCGGTTACTGGGACGACATCGTCTCGCGGATCGGAACAGGTGTCTCGGAATGAAAAAGGGCGTGGCACTGTTACGAGGAGAACAACCGTAGTGATAGACCGACCAACGGAGTCCCCGTGTCGCTGCCACCCCTGGTCGAGCCAGCTCCTGAGCTCACCGTAGACGAGGTCCGCCGGTACTCCCGCCACCTGATCATCCCGGATGTCGGGATGGACGGGCAGAAGCGGCTGAAGAACGCCAAGGTGCTCTGTGTGGGCGCCGGCGGCCTGGGCTCGCCGGCGCTGATGTACCTGGCCGCCGCGGGCGTGGGCACGCTCGGCATCGTGGAGTTCGACGAGGTCGACGAGTCGAACCTGCAGCGCCAGATCATCCACAGCCAGTCCGACATCGGCCGCTCCAAGGCCGAGTCCGCGCGCGACAGCGTCAAGGGCATCAACCCGTACGTGAACGTGATCCTTCACGAGGAGCGGCTGGAAGCCGACAACGTGATGGACATCTTCAGCCAGTACGACCTGATCGTCGACGGCACGGACAACTTCGCGACCCGCTACCTGGTCAACGACGCGTGCGTGCTGCTGAACAAGCCCTACGTGTGGGGTTCGATCTACCGCTTCGACGGCCAGGCCTCCGTCTTCTGGTCCGAGCACGGCCCCTGCTACCGCTGCCTCTACCCGGAGCCCCCGCCCCCGGGCATGGTCCCCTCCTGCGCCGAGGGCGGCGTCCTGGGCGTGCTGTGTGCGTCCATCGGCTCCATCCAGGTCAACGAGGCCATCAAGCTCCTCGCCGGCATCGGCGAGCCGCTGGTCGGCCGCCTGATGATCTACGACGCCCTGGAGATGCAGTACCGCCAGGTCAAGGTCCGCAAGGACCCGGACTGCGCGGTGTGCGGCGAGAACCCGACCGTCACCGAGCTGATCGACTACGAGGCCTTCTGCGGCGTCGTCTCCGAGGAGGCCCAGGCGGCGGCGGCCGACTCCACGATCACTCCCAAGCAGCTCAAGGAGTGGATCGACGACGGCGAGAACATCGAGATCATCGACGTCCGCGAGCCGAACGAGTACGAGATCGTCTCCATCCCGGGCGCCAGGCTGATCCCGAAGAACGAGTTCCTCATGGGCACCGCCCTCCAGGGCCTCCCGCAGGACAAGAAGATCGTCCTGCATTGCAAGACGGGTGTCCGCAGTGCGGAAGTCCTCGCGGTCCTGAAGTCCGCGGGCTTCTCGGACGCGGTACACGTGGGCGGCGGCGTGATCGGCTGGGTCAACCAGATCGAACCGAGCAAGCCGGTCTACTGACCACCCTTCCGGCGGCGAGCGGAAGCGTACAAGCGAGGAAGCCCACGGCTCCGACGAGGTCGGGCCGTGGGCTTCTCGCCGTCCCGGCCGCTGCCGGCGCGGTGGTCGCCCACCTGGAGCACACCGGGATGCAGTGCGTGCACGTTTCCGTACGGTCGGTTGCAGGGCCGGGAGCTGCCCGGCCCGCACGTCGGGAGGTCCTCATGCGCCGCATCGGCTCCACACTCGCCACACTCGCCGCCGCCGGGCTGCTCGCGCTCGCCGTTCCCGGCTCGGCGCTCGCCGCCAACGGGTTCCTCGAGATCGGCGGGGCCGTGTACCCCGAACCGAGCGGCTGCTTCGAGGTCCCGCGCCTGGCGACCGTCTTCAACATGACGGACATACCCGTCCTGATCCACAACGTCCCGGGCTGCGGGGGCGGGATCGTCCAGGTCCTCCCGCCCGGGCTGGCCGTGCAGGTGCCCGGAACGCACAGCGTCTCCGTCGGCTGACCAGTGGCACGGGCAGCGAAAGTGTGACGGTTCACACCCTGTGTCCGTTGTGGGGGAATGCGCGTTGCAGGGTGTTGATCACGTCGGTTACCGTGGCGTCAACTTAACGCGCTGACCGGCGCGTTGGGGTTGACGAACGGCGCGTGACCATGGTCACGGAAGGCCGCCGGCCGGAGCGGGGCACGACCATCCCCGCGGGCCCGCGCCGTCGCTGTCGTCACGAACCGACATGAGAACAGGGGGAGTTTGATGAAGAAGCGCCTTTTGGGCAGGCTCGCGGTGGCGGTCCTCACCCCGGTGGTGATCGTCGCGGGCGCCGGGCAGGCGTTCGCCAACGGCACCGTCACCTGGAAGAACAAGCTCAACGGCAAGTGCATCGGCGTCGTCAACAACATCCCGCAGGCGGCGGCCGACTGCGACACACCGATCGCCAAGTTCACCGAGACGAAGCAGTCCGACGGGACCTGGACGCTCAAGACCAGCTACGACTACTGCCTCGACAGCAACGCCGACGGCAAGGTCTACATGCTGAAGTGCAACGGCGGCGCCCACCAGAAGTGGTACGAGATCAAGGACACGGCGGGCTGGCGGCTGCAGAACAAGGCCACCAAGCTCACTCTCGGCCAGCACGAGAGCGTCCTCTACACGGGCTTCGACGGCGGCCTCAAGGCCCAGCGCTGGAGCTGATCGCCGAAGTCACCGCCAGGTGAGTCCTGGTGCGGGGCCCCGGGTGCGACAGGCGCCCGGGGCCCCGTCCGCGTCACGAGCAGACCGTGCCGTCCTCGGGCACCGTCCCCCTCAGCAGGTAGGCGTCCACCGCCGAGTCGACGCAGTCGCTGCCGCTGCCGTACGCCCCGTGGCCCTCGCCCTTCCAGGTGAGTTCGACACCGACGCCTCTGCCCAGCTCGTCCGCCATCTTGCGGGCTCCTTCGTACGGCGTCGCCGGGTCCCCGGTGTTGCCCACCACCAGGATCGGGGCCGCGCCCGGGGCGCTGACCCGCGGGGTGTCGAACTGGCCCGGCACCGGCCAGGCATGGCACCAGCCGGCCGTGTCCCAGCCCAGGAAGTCGCCGAAGACCGGCGATATCCGCTCGAACGCCGCCAGCCGCCGCTTCGTGTCCGCGAGCGTCGGCCGCTGCCTGTCGTCCAGGCACGAGATGACCCGCTGGGAGTGGGACGTCGTACCGTAGTGTCCGGCGGAGTCCCGCTCGTCGTAGTCGTCCGCGAGCGCCAGCAACTGCGAGCCGTCGCCGTTCTCCGCCGACTCGAGGGCACTGGTCAGCCGTGGCCAGCCGGACTCGCTGTACAGCGGCAGGACGATCCCGGTGACCGCGAGCGTCTGGGTCAGCTTCCGTCCCGACGAAGTCGGCAGCGGTTCGGCGTCGAGCCGCCTCAGCAGGGCCGCAATCCTCCGCGAACCCCGTGCCGGGTCCTGGCCGGTGGACCTCAGGTAGTCGTCCAGCGCCCGCTGGAAGCCACGGGCCTGGTTCTCGGCGTGGCCCACCGTGTCCGCGGTCGGGTCGACCACCGCGTCGAGGATCAGCCGCCCCACCCGCTTGGGGAACAGGTGGGCGTAGACGCCGCCGAGTTCGGTGCCGTAGGAGATGCCGAAGTAGTGCGTCCTCGTGTCGCCGAGCACCTGGCGCATCAGGTCCATGTCGCGTGCGGTGTCGGTGGTGGACACATGGGCCAGCAGCCGGCCGGCCGCCTTGCGGCAGCCCTTGCCGAAGTCGGCGGCGTCCTGGAAGTACGCCTTCTCCTCGGCCGGGGTGTCCGGGGTGGCGTCCACGGCCTCGGCCGCCTCGATGTCCCGGTCGCCGCGGCAGCGGACGCCCCCGCTCGCGCCGACCCCGCGCGGGTCCCAGCTCACCAGGTCGTAGCGGGCGCGGAGGGAGGAGGCCGTGGCCGCGAAGTACGGCATCATCGACACCCCCGAGCCGCCCGGCCCGCCGAAGTTGAACAGCAGCGAGCCGATGCGGTCGCGCCCCGTCGCCCGGGCGCGGATCAGGGCGATGCCGATCGTCGCACCGCGCGGATCGGACCAGCTGAGCGGCACCCTGAGCGTGGAGCACCGCCAGTCGCCGCCCGGCGCGGGGGAGTCACCGGTGGCCTCGCAGCGGCGCCAGTCGAGGTGCTGGGAGGTGAGGGAGGCCGGCAGGCCGGCGCCGGCCGGTGACGCCGAGGGCCCCGGCGCCGATGCCGGCGGGGTGGCGGTGCCCGCTCCCTTGCCCTCCGGCGCGTCCCCGCCCGCCGAGCCGCCGCAGCCGGCCACCAGCAGTGCCGCGGCCACGGCGGCCGTCCATCGCAGCAGTCGCCGCATGCGCACCCCCCTCACAGGCCCTCCGCGTCGTGCCGCGCCGGGCGTGAAAGCCATGGTAGGTGCTGCGGGCCGAGCCCGTTGAGGCCTGTGGAAAACGCTCTGACCTGCGCATTTTCTCTGTGGCCGTCAGTGTGGGTCAGGTCAGCGCGGGTCAGGAGCAGACCATGCCGGGCTTCGGTACCTTCCCGTCCAGCAGGTAGCCGTTCACCGCGCTCTGCACGCACTTGTTCTTGCTGTCGTACGCGCCGTGTCCCTGGCCCTGGTACGTCAGCTGCACGCCGACACCCTCGCCGAGCGCCTCCACCATCTTCCTCGCGCCCTCGTACGGGGTGGCCGGGTCGCCGGTGTTGCCGACGACGAGGATGGGGGCGGAGCCGGGCGCGCTGACGTCGGGATGGTCGGCCGCGCCGGGCACCGCCCAGTCGGTGCAGCTGAGCATGCCCCAGGCCAGGTAGTCCCCGAACAGCGGGGATGCGGCGCGGAACTCGGGCAGCTTCCGCTCGACCTGGTCCGCGGTGTACCGCGGCTTCTCGTCGGCGCAGTTGATGGCGATGTTCGCGGCCGCGATGTTGCTGTACTCGCCGTTCTCGCCGCGGCCGTTCATCGAGTCGGACAGCAGCATGAGGATCTTGCCGTCGCCGTCGTACGCCTGCTCCAGCCCCTCGGTGAGGTACTCCCAGAAGTCCTTCGAGTACAGGGCCTGCGCGATGCCGTTGGTCGCGGCGGTCTGGGTGAGCTGGCGCGGGACGATGCCGGGGATCGGCTTCCTCTCCAGGTCCCCCAGCAGCTTCGCGATGCGGTTCTTCACGTCCTGCGGGGTGTCTCCGACCGGACACTCGGTGGTCTTCGACGTGCAGTCCTCGGCGAAGTTGTCGAGGGCGAGCTGGAAACCCCTGGCCTGTCCGAGCGCGCTCTGCTCGGGGTTCTGCGTGGGGTCCACCACGCCGTCGAGGACCGCCCGGCCGACGCGGTCGGGGAACAGGTGGGCGTAGACGCCGCCGAGTTCGGTGCCGTAGGAGATGCCGAAGTAGTGCAGCTTGTCGTCACCGAGGAGCCGGCGCATCAGATCCATGTCACGGGCCGCGTCCGTGGTGCGCACGTGCGGCAGGACCTGTTCGGAGTTCTTCTCGCAGGCCGCGTTGAACCCCTTGGTGCGCTTCAGCAGATCGGTGCGCTCGGCGCCGTCGTCGGGGGTCGCGTCCTGCTGGAAGAACGCGTCCAGCTGTGAGTCGCTCAGGCATTTCACCGGTTCGCTGCGGCCGACCCCGCGCGGGTCGAAGCTGACCAGGTCGTAGCGGGTGCGCAGGGCGGCGTAGTCCCCGGCGAAGGCGGGCAGTGTGGAGACTCCGCTGCCGCCGGGGCCGCCGAAGTTGAACACGAGCGAGCCGATCCGCTCGCTCGCGGGCCCGCTCGCCCTGGCCCGGATCAGGGCGATGTCGATGGTGTCCCCCTTGGGCCTGGCCCAGTCCAGGGGCGCCTTCATGGTGGCGCAACTCCACTTGGCCCCGTTCGGCAGCGGGGACGGCGCGCTGCCGCCGCCCTCCGCCTCGGACGGGGCCGGGCAGTCGCTCCACTCCAGCTTCTGCGCCGTGACGTCCACGTGCTCGGCGCTCTGTCCGCATCCGGCGAGCAGGGCGGTCAGCAGCACGGTGGTGGTGGTCAGGGCGGCGGCGCGCAGCCGGGAGGGGTTCGCCATGCCTCCATCCTGGGGGCGCGCGGACCGGGGCGCGCGCGGGGCGCGGGCCGTACGAGGTATGCCCTGGCGCACCGCGCCGCCGCGACTACAGAGCGCCCTTGCGGGTCAGGTGGTTGAAGGCCAGCCAGCCCGGCAGCACCGGCAGCCACAGGGTCAGCAGCCGGAACAGCAGCACGGCCGGGGCGGCGACCTCCTTGGGCAGCCCGAACGCGATCAGGCCGAGTGTGAGGCTCGCCTCCACCGCGCCCACGCCGCCCGGGGTCGGCGCCGCGGAGCCCAGCGCGTTGCCGGCGAGGAAGACGACCGCGACGCTGGCGATGCTCAGCGAGGCCGAACCGTCGCCGAACGCCCGGACGGAGGCGTCCAGGCACATCACGAAGCAGGCGGTCAGCAGGAGCATGCCGCCGATGCCGGTGACGAGCTTCTGCGGCCGCTGGAGCACGTCGAGCATGCGCGGGACGACACCGGCGAACAGCGACCGCACGCGCGTGACGACGAACTTCCGCAGGAACGGCACCGAGGTCACCACGAGCACCAGTACCGCCACCGTCAGCAGACCCGCGATGACCGTGCGGGACGGCGACAGGGACGGGGTCTTCTCCGTGCCGGTCAGATAGCCGAAGGACAGCAGCATCAGGATGTGGCAGCCGAGCCCGAACAGCTGCGAGGCGCCGACGCTCGCCACCGCGAGCCCGGGGCGGACGCCGGTGCGCTGCAGGAAGCGGGTGTTGAGGGCCACACCGCCGACGGCGGCCGGTGCCACGATCTTCACGAACGATCCGGCCACCTGCGCCGCCACCGTCCTCGGGAACGGGACCCTTTCCGGCACGAACCCCAGCAGGGCCATCGCCGCGGCGAAGTAGCTGAGCGCCGAGAACAGCACCGCCGCGGCCACCCAGCCCCACTGGGCCTGCGCGAACAGCGTGCCGAACTCGATGTGGGTGAGCTGGGTCAGCAGGTAGTACGCGCCGATCGCACCCGCGATGAAGCTGATGAGGGTACGCGGCCGCACCCGCTCCAGCCGGGCCGGCTCCACCGGGGCCTCGGGCCGCATCCGCAGCACCTCGTGCCGGATCTGCGTGAGCAGGTCCTCCTCACGTGCCTCTTCGAGGGCTTCGTCGATGGCCCGCCGCTCCGCGCGCTGCTCGGCGCGGACCGCCTTCTTGTCCGGCTTCTCCGGGACGGGCCCGGCCGGCTCCGGTGTCTCCTCCGCACGGGCCGCCTTGGCCTGCCGGGACGCCTCCAGCACCGCCTCGCGCTCGCGCTGCGCACGTTCCCGGGCCAGCCTGCGCAGCGTCGCGCGCGTGGAGCGCGTCAGCGCGATCGGCTGGAGCATCGGCAGGCAGCCGGCGACCGCGTCCGGGCCCATGACGCCGACCGCCGAGGACACGGCGCGTTCGGCGCCGACCCGCAGGGCGAGGGTGGTGACCAGCTGGGCGACGTCCATGCGCAGCAGCAGTTCGCCGGCCGCGATCTCGCCACCGCGCAGCTCGGTGAGGATCACCCTGCCGGAACGATCCACCAGGATCGCGTCGCCGGCCAGCCTGCGGTGCGCGATGCGCCGCGACTGCAGGGCCCGCACCTGGTGCCAGGTGTTGCGCAGCAGTTCGTCGGTGATCTCCTCGTCGGCCAGCGAGTCCAGCGTGCGCCCGCCGGTGTGCTCGTAGACCAGCATGACCGCGTCGGGGCCGAGCTCGGAGGTGGCGATCAGCTTGGGCGCGTTGGCGCCGGCCGCGATCGCCGCGTACGCGAGCAGGGCCTCCTGCTCCAGCGCCTGGCGCAGCGACTGGAGGCTGGAGCGGGTGGCGAAGCCGCGCAGGGTGAGATTGCGCCACGCGCGGTAGAAGAAGCCCTGCGCCTGCTGCTCCCGGTCGACGACCGTGACGTCCAGCGGCGGGCCGTCCTCCAGGGTGACGAAATAGCGCCGGCCGCGGTCGCCGGTCTCGGACTCGGAGACCTCCTCGCGGGCCGCGCTGACGGGGTGGAAGCCGACGTGCCGCAGGCCCGCCATCAGGGTCTGCCCGGTCGGGCGGACGTTGGGGGAGCCGACCGCGTACAGGGTGCCGTAGGCGACGGTCCAGCCGATGAGCACCGTCAGGATGATCGAGAAGGGAGTCGTGTAGCCGGTGACGAGCATCGAGAACGCGTCGAGCAGCAGCACGATCCACAGCACCGCGCGCCATCTGGGCCGGCGGGACATGCCGACGGCGGTCATGTAGGCGATGACCGGCGCCAGGTAGCCGTGCACGGGGTCGGTCAGGGCGTGGACGTCGCCCGGTGAGGGCTGGGTGAGCGCCTCCTGGATCGACCCGGGGGCGGCGCGCGCGACCCACAGGTCGGTGGCGAGGGTCACTCCGTGCGCGAGGACGGCCGCGAGGACGCCGTCGGCGATGCGCAGCCCGTCCCGCTTGATCAGCCGCTCGATCGCGAAGGCGACCGGGACCAGGAGGATCGCGATGCTGGACGCCAGCCCGGCGATCTTGATGAGCAGGTCCGGGGCCTGTCCGGTGCCCTTGTTGATGTCCTGTTCGAGCCCCGAGGTGGTGCCGTGCGCGAACGCGGCGATCGCGAGCAGCACGGCGACGGCGAGCACGCCCACCAGCAGCCGCATGAGGTCGGAAGGGCGGTGCACGCGCGCGGGGAGCAGCGGCTCGTCGCCCTCGACCGCCTCGGCGTGGGGGTCGCCCCCGGCGTCCGCACGGAGGTCGTCAGGCGGGTTCTCCGGCACGTGCGCCCCCTCGCCTGTGTTGTTGTCGTCCTTCCCACGCGTGCGCGTGGGATCGTCCTCGGGTGGACCGGCCTCTTCCCGGTGCGGGCCCAGGTCATCCCTGCCCGCTTGGTGAGCGGTGCCGGGGCGCGCGGCGGCGCCAGGGGTGCCCGCCGCGCCGTCGGGGTGCACGCCCTGCTGTTTCATGATCTCTTCTTGGTCTCGTATCACCGGTCACCGCCCGCACGATGGTGGCATGTCCCACCGGCGCACGCGGGCATCAGGGTCAGGATGCGCGGGCGCACAGTCTGCCGGAAGCTCCGCCCGCAGGCGAGGGGAGCGATGCGCACCGGCCACGGCGCGATGTCGGTGGGGTGCGGCAGGATGGGGCGAATGAGCGACCACAGGCCAGCCGAGGACACCCGCGAGGAGTACGCGGACGCGCTGCCGGAGTACGCCGAGCGGGTCCTCGACGTCGCCGAGCGGGTTCCGCCGGGGCGGGTCATGACGTACGGCGACGTGGCGGAGTGGCTCGAGGAGGGGGGACCGCGCCAGGTCGGCCGGGTGATGGCCCTCTACGGCGGCCCCGTGCCGTGGTGGCGCGTCGTGCGCGCCGACGGGGTGCTGCTGCCGGGGCACGAGCTGCGCGCGCTCGCCCACTACCGGGCGGAGGGCACTCCGCTGAGGGAGGCGGGCAGGAGCACCGAGGGCCACCTGCCGCGGCTCGACATGCGGCGGGCCCGGTGGGACGGCGTCGCGCGTGCGGAGGGTCACACCTGACAGCTTCGGCCATCGGACGCCACCGGCAAGGGCCTGTGGCCCGGAAGGGGGACACGGGGGACGTCCGTGGCATGACGTACGTTCGTGAGTTGTACGCACGTGGCCCGAGTGCCACGGGGGAAGGAGCGGAAGCACCGCTTCCGCCCCGGGCGGCGGCGTAGCGTCGACTGCGCGCGTCACCCTCATCCCGCGGCCACCGTCCCGTACGCGTGACCGACGCCCCGCCAGCACGACCACCAGGACCGGCCAACCACGTGAGCTCCTCCCCCTCCACCAGGCGCCTGCCGCACCCCCAGGTGCGGCAGGGGAGCCGTGGCGCTTACCGACTGGTTCGTACCCCGCCGGCCACAGTGGATCCCCCTCCTTTGGACGCGGCTCAGCGCGCCGTGGTTGATCACCGGTCCGGACCGCTGCTCGTCCTCGCGGGCCCGGGCACCGGCAAGACCACCACCCTGGTCGAGTCCGTGGCCGCGCGGATCGCCCGCGGCGGCGACCCGGAGCGGATCCTGGTGCTGACGTTCAGCCGCAAGGCAGCCGTCGACCTGCGCGACCGTATGGCGCTGCGCATCGGCGCCGCCCGTGCCCCCCGCGCGACCACCTTCCACTCCTACTGCTACGCGCTCGTGCGCGCCCACCAGGACAGCGGCCTGTTCGCCGAGCCGCTGCGCCTGCTCTCCGGCCCCGAGCAGGACGTCGCCGTCCGGGAGCTGCTCGCCGGCCAGCCCGAGCTGGAGCGGCTCGGACTGGCCCATGTGCGCTGGCCGGACGAGCTGCGCGCCTGCCTGACCACGCGTGGGTTCGCCGACGAGGTCCGCGCGGTCCTCGCCCGCAGCCGCGAACTCGGCCTCAGCCCCGGCGCCCTGGACGCCTTCGCCCGCCGCATCGGCCGCCCCGACTGGCGGGCGGCCGCCGCGTTCCTCGCCGAATACCTCGACGTACTCGACCTGCAGGGCGTGATCGACTACGCGGAACTGGTCCACCGCGCGGTCCTGCTCGCCGGCCGGCCCGACACCGCCGCGCGCCTGGCCGCCCGGTACGACGCGGTGTACGTCGACGAGTACCAGGACACCGACCCCGCCCAGGTACGGCTCCTGCGGGCACTGGCCGGCGGCGGGCGCACCCTGGTCGCCCTCGGGGACCCCGACCAGTCGATCTACGCCTTCCGGGGCGCCGACGTGAACGGCATCCTCGACTTCCCGGAGGCCTTCCGGCGCGCGGACGGCCGCCCGGCCGCCGTCCAGGTGCTGCGCACCTCCCGCCGCTCCGGCGCCGCCCTGCTGGCCGCCACCCGCCTGATCACCCAGCGCATGCCGCTGCCCCGGCTGCCCGCCGAGAAGGTGCGCGCCCACCGCGGGCCGGCCGCCGTACGGGACGGCGGCCGCGCCGAGGTCTACACCTACCCGACGCCCGGCACGGAACTGGACAACATCGCGGACATCCTGCGCCGCGCCCACCTCGAGGACGGCGTCCCCTGGAGCGACATGGCCGTCCTGGTCCGTGCCGGGGCCCGCACCCTGCCGACCCTCCGCCGGGCCCTCACCGCGGCCGGCGTCCCGCTGGACATCGACGGCGACGACCTGCCCCTGCGGCACGAGCCTGCGGTCGCACCGCTGCTGGCGGCCCTGCGCGCGGTGGCGACGGCGGAGGCACGCCACCGCGAGGAAGGCCCGACCGCCTTCCCGGCCCGGAGGCAGCCACCGACCGGAGAGACGGCTCCTGCGGCGGCTCCCGCCGGCGACGTGGCTCAGGGGGCGCCATCCGCCGACGCCGCTCACCGGGAGGTTCCGGGCGGAAACGCCACTCCCGGGGGCACTCCCGCCGCGGACGCCACCACGGAAACCCCGGCCGGGGGCGCCGCTTCTGAGGACGGCTCCGTCGGAAACGTCCCTGCCGAGGACGCCGGTGCTGGGGACGCCGTCGCCGGGGACGCCGGGCTTCGGGAAGCTGCTCTCGGGGAGGCTCCCACCGGGGACGCCGGTCCTGAGGACGCCGTTGCCGGGGAAGCTCCCGCCGGGGAAGCCGTCGCGGACGGCAGCTGCTGGCTCGACACCGAGACCGCCCTCACCCTGCTCGGCTCCCCCCTCGCCGGGATGGACGCCGCGGACCTGCGCCGCCTCGGGCGTGCCCTGCGAGAGGAGGAGCGGGCCGCGGGGAACCCGCTGCCGCCCCCCTCCGACGACCTCCTCGCGCGGGCCCTCGCCGAGCCCGAGCGCCTGGCCGTGCACGACCCGGCGTACGCGCGCGGAGCGCAGCGCCTCGGCGCGCTGCTCCGCAAGGCCCGCGAACGTCTCGCGGGCGGCGGCACGGCCGAGGAGGCGCTGTGGGACCTGTGGCAGGGCACCCCGTGGCCCACCCGTCTGGAGCGGGCCGCCCGCCGCGGCGGCGCGGCCGGCCGCAACGCCGACCGCGACCTGGACGCCGTGTGCGCGCTGTTCGCCACCGCCGCACGCGCGGAGGAACGCACCGGAGGCCGCGGCGCCCTGAACTTCCTCGCCGGCATCGAGGCCGAGGACATCGCCGCCGACACGCTCACCCGCCGCGCGGTACGCCCCGACGCCGTCCGCCTGATGACCGCGCACCGCTCCAAGGGACTGGAGTGGCGGCTGGTGGTCGTCGCCGGCGTCCAGGAGGGGCTGTGGCCCGACCTGCGCCGCCGGGGCTCGCTGCTGGAGGCCGACCGCATCGGCCGCGACGGACTCGCCGAACCCCTCACCCCGGGCGCGCTCCTCGCCGAGGAGCGCCGCCTGTTCTACGTGGCCGCCACGCGCGCGCGTGAACGCCTGGTCGTCACCGCGGTCAAGGCACCGGCCGACGACGGCGACCAGCCCTCCCGGTTCCTGACCGAACTCGGCGTCGAGCCCAAGGACGTCACCGGGCGCCCCCGCCGCCCCCTGTCGGTACCCGCGCTCGTCGCCGAGCTGCGCGCCACCACGGTCGACCCGCGCGCGTCCGCCGCCCTGCGGGAGGCCGCCGCCCGCCGTCTGGCCCGGCTGGCCGCGCTCACCGACGAGGACGGCCGCCCGCTGGTGCCGTCCGCGCACCCCTACCGCTGGTGGGGCATGTTCGAGCCGACCGAGAGCAAGGTGCCGCTGCGCCACCGGGACCAGCCCGTGGTGCTCTCCGGCAGCGCCCTCGACCAGCTCGCCAACACCTGTGCGCTGCAGTGGTTCCTGGGCCGCGAGGTGAAGGCCGACGCGCCCGCCACCACCGCGCAGGGCTTCGGCAACGTCGTCCACGCCCTCGCCGACGAGGTCGCCTCCGGCCGGACCCCGGCCGACCTCGACGTCCTCATGGAACGTCTGGACTCGGTGTGGAACGCGCTCGCCTTCGACGCGCCCTGGAAGTCGCAGCAGGAGAAGGACAACGCGCGCGCGGCACTCGAACGCTTCCTCAACTGGCACGTACTGGACCGCACCGGCCGCACACCGGTGGCCAGCGAGCAGGACTTCGACGTCACCCTCGAAGCGGGCGACTACGCGGTCCGCGTCCGCGGCCAGATGGACCGGGTGGAGACGGACGGCGAGGGCAGGGCCTACGTGGTCGACTTCAAGACCGGCAAACAGGCGCCGAGCGCCGCCGAGGTGGGCCGCCACCCCCAGCTCGCCGTCTACCAGCTCGCCGTCCGGGAGGGCGCCGCCGACGCGGCCTTCGACGGCGCACGCCCCGAACCCGGCGGCGCCGAACTGGTGCACCTCAGACAGGGCGCCGCCCGGCGCGACGGCGGTGACAGCCTGCCCAAGGTGCAGTCGCAGGAGCCTTTGACGGGGGAGTGGGTCGGCGAGCTGCTGGCCACCGCCGCGGGAAAGGTCCTCGACGAGCGGTTCACACCGAGCACCGGCCAGCACTGCACGCACTGCGCGTTCCGCGCCTCGTGCAGCGCCCGGCCCGAGGGACGCCACGTGGTCGAGTGACGCGCGGCGGAGGCGGCGACGAGCAGGGCCGCGCGGGGGTGACGTACGGCACCATAGGCGCTGACCTGCGGCTTTTCCCTATCTGCCGGTCGATCCGTCAGCGAGTGTCAGTGGCCGCCGCTAGCCTTTTCCGACATGCCCGCCCGTATCACCGACCCCGAGCAGCTCAAGGAGCTCCTCGGCATCCCGTTCACCCCGGAGCAGACGGCCTGCATCACCGCGCCGCCCGCCCCGCAGGTGATCGTGGCCGGAGCCGGATCGGGGAAGACCACCGTGATGGCGGCCCGCGTGGTCTGGCTGGTCGGCACCGGGCAGGTCGCGCCCGAACAGGTCCTCGGCCTGACCTTCACCAACAAGGCCGCCGGCGAGCTGGCCGAGCGCGTCCGCAAGGCCCTGATCAGGGCCGGGATCAGCGACCCCGACGTCATCGACCCGGACGACCCACCGGGTGAGCCGGTCATCTCGACGTACCACGCCTTCGCCGGACGCCTGCTGACCGACCACGGCCTCAGGCTCGGCCTGGAACCCACCTCACGCCTGCTGGCGGACGCGACCCGCTACCAGCTCGCCGCGCGCGTGCTGCGCGAGGCACCCGGCCCCTACCCGGCGCTCACCCGCTCCTTCGCCGACCTCGTCAGCGACCTGCTCGCCCTCGACTCCGAGCTCGCCGAGCACCTCGTCGACCCCGAGGAGCTGCGCGCCTGGGACGCCGGTCTGCTGCGCACCCTGGAGAGCGCCAGGCTCTCCAACGCCGACCTGCGCAAGGTCCCCGAGACGGCAGCGGCCCGCCGGGAACTCGCCGAACTCGTCCGGCGCTACCGGACCGCCAAACGCGAGCGGGACCTGCTCGACTTCGGCGACCAGATCGCCCTGTCCGCCCGCCTCGCCGGCGTCCCCGAGGTGGGCCGCCTGCTGCGCGAGGAGTTCCGCGTGGTGCTTCTGGACGAGTACCAGGACACCTCCGTGGCCCAGCGCGTCCTGCTGGCGGGACTGTTCGGCGGCGGCACCGGCCATCCGGTGACCGCCGTGGGCGACCCCTGCCAGGCCATCTACGGCTGGCGCGGTGCCTCCGTGGCCAACCTGGACGACTTCCCCGCGCACTTCTCCCACGCCGACGGCCGGCCCGCCACCCGGCAGGCGCTCAGCGAGAACCGCCGCAGCGGCGGCCGTCTCCTCGACCTCGCCAACGGCCTGGCCGAGCCCCTGCGCGCCATGCACGCGGGCGTGGAGGCACTGCGCCCCGCCCCCGGCGCCGAACGCGACGGCGTGGTCCGCTGCGCCCTGCTGCCCACCCACGCCGAGGAGATCGACTGGATCGCCGACTCCCTCGCCCATCTCGTCCGCACCGGCACCGCCCCCGGCGAGATCGCCGTACTGTGCCGCACCGCGACCGACTTCGGGGAGATCCAGAGTGCTCTGGTGGCCCGCGACATCCCCGTGGAGGTGGTCGGCCTGTCCGGGCTGCTGCACCTGCCGGAGATCGCCGACCTCGTCGCCGTCTGCGAGGTCCTGCAGGACCCCGGCGCCAACGCGTCCCTGGTGCGCCTGCTGACCGGACCGCGCTGGCGCATCGGACCCCGCGACCTCGCCCTGCTCGGCCGCCGCGCCCGGCTGCTGGTCGCCCACGCGCGTGTGGACGACGACGGCGACCCGGACCGGCGGCTCGCCGCGGCCGTCGAGGGAACCGACCCCTCCGAGGTGATATCGCTCGCGGACGCCCTCGACACCTTCCTGGAGACGCCGTGGGAGGGTGACTTCGCAGCGAGTGCCGACGACGGCCTGCCGTTCTCACCCGACGCGCGGGTGCGCTTCGCCCGCCTCGCCGCCGAACTGCGCGACCTTCGCCGCTCCCTGGCCGACCCGCTGATGGACGTGCTGCACCGGGTTCTCGCCGTCACCGGCCTGGAGGTTGAGCTGTCGGCGTCCCCGCACGCCCTGGCCGCCCGCCGCCGCGAGACCCTGTCCAACTTCCTCGACGTCGCCGCGTCCTTCGCGGCGGGCGACGGCGAGGCCACGCTGCTCGCCTTCCTCGGTTTCCTGCGCACCGCCGCGCAGTACGAGAAGGGTCTGGACAACGCCCTGCCCGGCGGCGAGAACACCGTCAAGGTGCTCACCGCCCACAAGTCCAAGGGCCTCGAGTGGGACGTCGTCGCCGTGCCCGGCCTGGTCAACGGCACCTTCCCCAGCGCCCAGGGCCGCGAGAAGTGGACCGCGCAGGCCAAGGTGGTGCCGCACGCCCTGCGCGGCGACACCGACACGCTGCCCGACGTCGGCTCGTGGGACTCACGCGGCATGAAGGCCTTCCACGAGGCCATGAAGGACCACCAGCACACCGAGGAGCTCCGTCTCGGCTACGTCACCTTCACCCGTCCCCGCTCCCTGCTGCTCGGCTCCGGTCACTGGTGGGGGCCCAGCCAGAAGAAGCCGCGCGGCCCCTCCGGCTTCCTCCAGGCCCTGCACGACCACTGCGCCGCCGGCCACGGCGAGATCGAGGCGTGGGTGGACCGGCCCGCCGAGGACGCGGAGAACCCGGCCCTGCACACGGCCACCGCGGACCAGGTGTGGCCGCTCCCGCTGGACGAGGCCGCCCTGGCCCGCCGCCGCGAGGCCGCCGACACCGTCCTCGCCCACCTCGAAGCCCTCGCCGCCCCGGGCGGCGAGCGCCCGCCGGCCGACCATGCCCCCGCCGCCTTCGACGACCCGGACTGGCCCACGCCACCCGACGACGACCTCCCCGGCGACCCGTACGGCGACGCGCCGTACGACGGGTACTTCCCGCACGACGAGCACCTCCCTCACGAAGAGGACTTCCCCTACGACGAGGACACCGAGGGCTTCCCGTACGACGACGCCTTCGGTGCGGAGCCGCCGCACGACACCGACGCGCCCTCACCGGACGAGCCGGACGAGCCGGACGAGCCCAAGGACCCGGCCGACCGGGAAGACCCCGCCGACCGCGACGCCCGGCACGCACGCCGGCCGACGGTCCCCCGTCAGGCGCCCCCGCCGCGGGACCGCCCCGGACGGCCCGTCGAGCCGCGACCGCACACGTCCCTCACCCCCGAGGAAGCCCGCGCGATCGCCTCCTGGGACCGCGACCTCGACGCGCTCGCCGGAGAGCTGCTGCGCGCCCGGCAGACCGTCACGGACGTCCCCCTGCCCGTCACCCTGACCGCTTCCCAGCTGCTGCGGCTGGCCGAGGACCCGGACGGGCTCGCACAGGAACTCGCGCGCCCCATGCCGCGCCCCCCGCAACCGGCCGCGCGCCGAGGCACCCGGTTCCACGCCTGGGTGGAAGCCCGCTTCGAGGAACTGACCCTGCCCCTGCTCGAACCGGAGGAGCTGCCCGGCGGCGACGCGGAGATCGCCGACGAACGCGACCTGGAAGCCCTCAAGGAGGCCTTCGAACGCACCGAGTACGCCCGGCGCACCCCCTACCGGGTGGAGGCACCCTTCCAGCTCGACCTGGCCGGCCGCGTCGTCCGGGGCCGCATCGACGCCGTCTACCGCGACGGCGACGGCGCCGGGGCCACGTACGAGATCGTCGACTGGAAGACCGGCCGCGGCGCCGCGGACCCGCTCCAGCTGGCCGTCTACCGGCTGGCCTGGGCCGAGCAGCAGGGCGTGCCGCCCGAGTCCGTCACCGCGGCCTTCCTGTACGTGCGCACCGGCGAGGTGGTGCGCCCCGCGGGCCTGCCGGACCGGGCCGCGCTGGAGCGGCTGCTCACGGGCGAGCCTGGGGCGGCGCGGGAGGCGGCCCGGGAGTGACGTGGCAAAGGCGGTCCGTGGGCGACTGCCAGGGGTGGCGGGAGTGACATGGCAGACCACGCGGGTGTGACGAACCGCCCGCCGAGCATGCCCCTGCGGACGGATAGGCTCGTGAGCATGAGCGAGACCCCGGACAGCGCCGTCCGCACCTACATCGAGCAGCACCGCGCCGCCTTCCTCGACGACCTCTCCGCATGGCTGCGCATCCCCTCCGTGTCGGCACAGCCCGATCACGCGCCCGATGTACGGCGCAGCGCCGACTGGCTCGCCGCCAAGCTCCGGGAGACCGGTTTCCCGACCGCCGAGGTCTGGCAGACCCCGGGCGCCCCGGCCGTCTACGCCGAGTGGCCCTCGGGCGACCCCCAGGCGCCCACCGTCCTCGTCTACGGCCACCACGACGTCCAGCCCGCCGCCCGCGAGGACGGCTGGGACAGCGACCCCTTCGAGCCGGTCGTCCGCGGGAACCGCCTCTACGCGCGCGGGGCGGCCGACGACAAGGGACAGGTGTTCTTCCACACGCTCGGCGTCCGCGCCCACCTCGCCGCCACCGGCCGCACCGCCCCCGCGGTCAACCTCAAGCTGCTGGTCGAGGGCGAGGAGGAATCCGGCTCCCCGCACTTCCGGGCCCTGGTGGAGGAGCGCGCGGAGCGGCTCACCGCGGACGCCGTCATCGTCTCCGACACCGGCATGTGGTCCGAGGACACCCCGACCGTGTGCACCGGCATGCGCGGCCTCGCCGAGTGCGAGATCCGCCTGTACGGCCCCGACCAGGACATCCACTCCGGGTCCTTCGGCGGCGCCGTGCCCAACCCGGCCACCGCCGCAGCCCGCCTGGTCGCCGCCCTCCACGACGAGCACGCGCGCGTGGCGGTCCCCGGCTTCTACGACGGCATCGTCGAGCTGACCGACCGCGAGCGCGAGCTGTTCGCCGAGCTGCCCTTCGACGAGGAGCGCTGGCTGCGCACCGCCAAGTCCCACGCCACCCACGGCGAGGCCGGGCTGACCACCCTGGAGCGCATCTGGGCCCGCCCGACCGCCGAGGTCAACGGCATCGGCGGCGGCTACCAGGGCCCCGGCAGCAAGACGATCATCCCCTCCTCGGCGATGGTGAAGCTGTCCTTCCGGCTGGTCGCCGGCCAGGACCCCGACCACATCGAGAAGGCCGTCCGCGACTGGGCCGCCGAGCAGGTGCCCGCCGGCATCCGGTGCGAGATCGACTTCGGGTCGGCCACGCGCCCGTGCCTGACCCCGCTCGACCACCCGGCCCTGCAGTCCGTGGTCCGCGCCATGGGCCGAGCCTTCGAAGGACCGGTCCGCTTCACCCGCGAGGGTGGCTCCGGACCCGCGGCGGATCTCCAGGAGGTCCTGGGCGCGCCCGTGCTCTTCCTGGGCATCTCCGTCCCCTCCGACGGCTGGCACGCCCCCAACGAGAAGGTGGAACTGGACCTCCTCCTCAAAGGCGTCGAGACCAGTGCCCACCTCTGGGGCGACCTGGCCGGCACCTGGCGCCCCACGCCCTGACCGTCCGGCGCCGTACGGACGGGCGTCACGCGCGGGGCACACTGGAAGGAACCGTCCCGCGCGTCCCGCCCCCGCCCGGCCCGGTGCCCCGCGCCCTACGTCCCGCCGAACCGTCCGCCGATACGAACCGCCGCACTGGGGGAGTTGGAAGCACCCGTGACCACCTGGACCGACGACACAGCCGACCGACCCATCTCGCTGACCGCACCGAGCGGCATCGACCGCGCCGCCCACCACCGGCTGGACGAGGCCTGGCTCGCGGCGGCGTGGAGCCACCCCACGACCCGCTGCTTCGTGGTCTCCGGGGGCCAGGTGCTCATCGACGAGACCGCGGACGGGCGGACCGAACTCGTCATGACGCCGTCCTTCGAGGCCCCGCTCACCGAGGCACACCGCTACTTCCTCGGCATCGACGAGGAGGGAGTCAGCTACTTCGCGCTGCAGAAGGACACCCTGCCCGGCCGCATCGACCAGTCCGCCCGCCCCGCGGGTCTGCGCGAGGCCGGCCTGCTGCTGCCGCCGCGCGACGCCGGGCTCATGGTGCACGCGGTCGGCCTGGAGAACTGGCAGCGCACCCACCGCTTCTGCTCCCGCTGCGGCGAGCGCACCGTCATCGCCGCGGCCGGCCACATCCGCCGCTGCCCGGCCTGCGGCGCCGAGCACTACCCGCGCACCGACCCGGCCGTGATCATGTCCGTGACCGACGCGGACGACCGCATCCTGCTCGGCCGCCAGGTGCACTGGCCCGAGGGCCGTTTCTCCACGCTCGCCGGCTTCGTCGAGCCCGGCGAGTCCGTCGAGCAGGCGGTGCGCCGCGAGGTCTGCGAGGAGGTCGGCGTCACCGTCGGCCCGGTCGAGTACGTCGCCAGCCAGCCCTGGCCCTTCCCGTCCAGCCTGATGCTCGGCTTCACGGCCCGCGCCACCTCGACCGCGATCACCGTCGACGGCGACGAGATCCACGAGGCCCGCTGGTTCTCCCGCGAGGAGCTGCACGACGCCTTCGAGACCGGCGAGGTGCTGCCGCCCTACGGCATCTCCATCGCCGCCCGCCTGATCGAGATGTGGTACGGCAAGCCGCTGCCGACGCGCAGCGCGTTCTGATCCTGTCACCGGCGACCCGCGACCGCGGACACCCCGCCCGCCCCTCGGGGCAGGCGGGGTCCCGCCGTCTCAGGGGAGCAGGGGGCGCCCCTCCCTCGCGGCCTCGAAGTGCTCGTCCCGGAGCGCGTCCTCACCGTGCTCGGCGACGAAGGCCCGCACCCGGCCGAGAGGGCTGTCCGGCGGGGGCGGTTCCTCGCTGATCGTGAAGCCCAGGATCTGCGCCCAGAACGCGGCGCCCACGTCCTGCGGATTGTTCATGTCCATGCCGCGCACACTAGTGCTGCGGCCGGGAAGGTTCGCCGGGAAGCTCGCGACGTCCGGTGCGGTGCATCGCAAGGCGGAGCATCATCCGCGTACTGGATGTACTCGGGTGCTGCGACAACGCGGCGAGGTGCCGTGCCGGGCGTCGCGAGCCGGTGAACCTTCCCGGTCGCAGCACTAGACGGAGGGTCCGACAAGGGGCGGCACACGAAACCCCCGACCGCCGTCAGGCGCCGTCGGGGGTTCCGTGTGTGCGGGGATCAGGCCGTGAGGGCCTGCTTCACCTGGGCGAGGCTCGGGTTGGTCATCACGACCTCGCTGCTGCCGGAGCCGGGGACCACGCGCACCGTGGGAACCGTCTGGTTTCCGCCGTTCGCCTTCTCCACGAACGCGGCGGACTCGGGGTCCTGCTCGATGTTGATCTCGGTGTAGGCGATGCCCTCCCGGTCCAGCTGGCTCTTCAGCCGCCGGCAGTAGCCGCACCAAGTCGTGCTGTACATCGTCACAGTGCCCTGCATGCTCGCGCTCCTCAGGCAGCTCGTAAAACAGATCGTCCACGGGGAAGAACACAAGTCGTCGGCCCGCCATTCCCGCGGGGGGTATACATCCCCGACTGTGACATCTGCCGCATTCGTACGACCATCGGCACCCCCCTGTGGACAACCGGCACGGCACTCTCCGGCGACCTGGCAGCATGGCGGTGTGACAGCAGCAACGCCTTCCACCCTCTTCCCGCAGGCACCGGAGTCGGCCGACGCGGTGCTCGAAGGGCTCGACCCCGAGCAGCGCGAAGTGGCCACCGCCCTGCACGGGCCGGTGTGCGTGCTGGCCGGAGCGGGCACGGGCAAGACGCGGGCGATCACCCACCGCATCGCCTACGGGGTGCGCGCCGGCATCCTGCAGCCGTCGAGCGTGCTCGCCGTCACCTTCACCAGCCGCGCCGCCGGGGAGATGCGCGGCCGGCTCCGCCAGCTCGGTGCGCACGGCGTCCAGGCCCGCACCTTCCACTCCGCCGCCCTGCGCCAGCTGCAGTACTTCTGGCCGAAAGCGATCGGTGGCGGCATGCCCCGGCTCGTCGACCGCAAGATCCAGCTCGTCGCCGACGCGGCCGCCGCCTGTGGCACCCGGCTCGACCGGAACGAGCTGCGGGACGTCACCGCCGAGATCGAATGGTCCAAGGTCACCCAGACCGTCCCCGCCGACTACCCCTACGCGGCCGCGAAGGCCGGCCGCGAGGCCCCGCGCGACCCCGCCGAGATCGCCCACCTCTACGCCGCCTACGAGGACCTCAAGCGCGACCGCGCCGTGATCGACTTCGAGGACGTCCTGCTGCTGACCGTCGCCGTCCTCCAGGACCGGCACGACGTCGCCGAACAGGTCCGCGCGCAGTACCAGCACTTCGTCGTCGACGAGTACCAGGACGTCAGCCCCCTGCAGCAGCGGCTGCTGGAGCTGTGGCTCGGCGACCGCGACAACCTCTGCGTCGTCGGCGACGCCGGCCAGACCATCTACTCGTTCACGGGAGCAACGCCGGACCACCTCCTCGACTTCTGCGCCCGGCACCCCGGCGCCACCGTCGTGAAGCTGGTCCGCGACTACCGCTCCACCCCCCAGGTCGTCCGCCTCGCCAACGGGCTGCTCGCGCAGGCCCGCGGCCGCGCCGCCGACCACCGGCTGGAACTGGTCTCCCAGCGGCCCGCGGGCCCCGAGCCCGGCTACACCGAGTACACCGACGAGCCCGCCGAGGCCGAGGGAGCCGCCCGCCGCATCCGCGAGCTGATCGACGCGGGCGTCCCGGCCGCCGAGATCGCCGTCCTCTTCCGTACCAACGCCCAGTCCGAGACCTACGAGCAGGCCCTCGCCGACGCCGGGGTGCCCTACCAGCTGCGCGGCGCCGAGCGCTTCTTCGACCGGCCCGAGGTGCGCAAGGCGGGCGTCGCCCTGCGCGGCGCTGCCCGCTTCGGCGGCAACGACTCCCTGCTGGACGACGCGGTGGACCTGCCCTCGCAGGTGCGTGCCGTGCTGTCCGGTGAGGGCTGGACCAGCGAGCCGCCGGCCGGCTCGGGCGCCGTCAGGGAACGCTGGGAGTCACTGGCCGCGCTGGTCAACCTGGCCCACGACCTCGCCGCCGCCAGGCCCGGTGCCACCCTCGGCGACTTCGTGACGGAACTGGACGAGCGCGCGGGCGCCCAGCACGCCCCGACCGTCCAGGGCGTCACCCTCGCCTCCCTGCACGCGGCCAAGGGCCTGGAGTGGGACGTCGTCTTCCTGGTCGGCGTCGCCGAGGGCATGCTGCCCATCACCTACGCCAGGACCGACGAGCAGATCGAGGAGGAACGCCGGCTCCTCTATGTCGGCGTGACCCGTGCGAGGGAACGGCTCCACGTCTCCTGGGCCCTGTCCCGCTCGCCCGGGGGGCGCGCCAACCGCAGGCCGAGCCGCTTCCTCGACGGGCTGCGCCCCGGCACCACGCCCACGGCCGGCCGTACGGGTCCCGCGGGTGGCGGCGGCGTCGAGCGGGGAAGCGCCGGGGGCCCCGGCGCCGCTCCCCGGCGCGCCCAGCGGACCCCGGCCCGCTGCCGGGTCTGCGGACGCACCCTCACCGACGCGGGCGAGATGAAGCTGATGCGGTGCGAGGACTGCCCCTCGGACATGGACGAAGGGCTCTACGAACGGCTCCGCGCGTGGCGGGCGGTCCAGGCCGAGCGCAGCGGGCAGCCGGACTTCTGCGTCTTCACCGACCGGACCCTCGTGGCCATCGCCGAGGCGCAGCCCGAGAGCCCCGCCGAACTCTCCCGCATCCCCGGCGTCCTCAGCCGCAAGCTGCGCAGCTACGGAGCCGACGTTCTGGCCATCTGCGCAGGCCGGGAGCCCGTCGGGGACGGCGGGAGCGACTGATGCGAACTCGTCGAAAAAATAGTTTGCGCATGCCCCGGCAATCCCCATAGGTTCTAGGCACGGAAGCAGCGGCCTTCTCCAAGACCGCGGTTCCGTGTTGTACTTGCATATCCGAACGGGCTGGTTGACCCCAGTCCTTGAGACGCCGAGAGGAGGCGAGTCCAGTGATCAGCATCTACGCCAGCACCATCAGCACGGCCAAACTGACCGATCGCTCGGCCGTCTCCACGTGCATGCTCGGCGTCTCGGGCAAGGGCACCGGTCTGTCCGGCATTCGTGCCGTGCGTCCGGAGTCCTCCCTGTCTCTCGCGGGCCTTCCCGTTCGCGAGGGCAATGAGCGACCGACCAAGGCACTGGAAGCGGTAGAGGCACGGGCGCATGCCTATGCCTTCGCGGCGGCCGGTGCCGGATTCCGCAAGCAGACGACGCAGCACCACCTGATGTGGGCCTTCCGTGGGCCAGAACCCTGGAGTGATCCAGCCTGATCTCGATCAGGCCGGCGCCTTCAGGGCCGCGGAACCCCACCCGGGATCCGCGGCCCTTCTGTTTTCCCTCAAACGGGACGACGGAGCGAAGGGGCCTCGGGACAGGAAAAGAACCCGGTACCACGCCGACACCCGGTCAACCGGCCGGAACGACCAGACGAGGAAGACCAACCGTGCAACTCGAAGCGCACGCCCCGTCCGTACCGCCTTCACAAACGATCCCCCCGCCCGGCCTCACGGAGGACTCCACCTTGACCCCCCTCACCGCGCTCACCGCGCTCGACGACGCCATCGAGAACCTCGGCGTACCCGTCCCCTGCCGCTCCTACGACCCGGAGGTCTTCTTCGCCGAGTCGCCCGCGGACGTCGAGTACGCCAAGTCCCTCTGCCGTACCTGCCCGCTGATGGAGGCATGCCTCGCCGGCGCCAAGGAGCGGCGTGAGCCCTGGGGCGTCTGGGGTGGCGAGCTGTTCGTCCAGGGTGTCGTCGTCGCCCGCAAGCGGCCGCGTGGCCGCCCGCGCAAGAACCCGGTCACGGCATGAACACCGCAGGAACGATCGACCGCCCCCTCACGCACGACCCCAAGAAGCAGGCCCCGATGAAGCCGTCCACCAGCGAGCACGCAGGCTCCGCGACCACAGACTTCACCACCACCGGCGCTACCGAAGCGCGTCAGAACAGGAACCGAGAAATGCAACTCATGCAAGAAGCCCTGGCCCGTGCGCATATGCACGAGCGACTCGACGGCGCCGCGCGCGAGCGCCGGGCCATGCGCCTGGTGGTCGCCCAGCGGATGCAGCGCCGGGCCGAGCGCGCCTCGCTGCGTGCCCGCCGCGCGCTCGCCATGGCCGTCATGCAGTAAGCCTCACACCCGAAGAAGCGGTGGCCTCCCGGCCCAGGGAGGCGAAGCCTTCCCGCGGGGGCCGGTCCGTCCGAACGGACCGGCCCCCGCGGTGCGTTGTGCCCGGCGGCCGGGCACCCCCGCATCAGGCCTCCGCCGCCGACTCCTCCTCGGCCGGCTCGCCGCCGGGGACGAATCCCGGCAGCCACTCCTCCAGTTCCTCCCGCAGCCGTACCGTGGCGCCCAGCTGGCACAGCACCCCGATCGTGCTGAGCGTCACCCGGTGGATCAGCAGATAGGCGGGCGGCAGGTTGAGCCGCTTGCCCAGTTGGTAGGCGGGGGACCGGGGGTCGGCGACGCGGGCGGCCTGGCCGCGCATCCAGGAGCGGGTGAAGGTGAACTCCTCGGCCCGGGCCGGCTCGATGATCGGCAGCAGGTAGTCGAGCACCGCGTCGGGGTCTAGCTCTATGGACTCCTTCACGAAGCCTTCCGCGCACAGGAGTTCGTAGACGGTCTCGGCGTCGCCGTCCAGCGTCAGCCTGAGCGAGACGCCGATCGGCGAGGGCAGGCCGCCGGGGAGCCGGTCGACCGTGCCGAAGTCCAGGACGCCCAGGCGCCAGTCGTCCTCGCCGGCCGGACCGCCGGGGATCAGCCGGAAGTTGCCCGGATGCGGGTCGGCGTGCAGCAGGCCGGTGCGGGCCGGTCCCGAGAACAGGAAGCGGGCCAGGAGCTGGCCGGCCCGGTCGCGCTGCTCCTCGGTGCCGTCCGCGATGACCTCGGACAGCGGGATGCCGTCGATCCACTCGGTCACCAGGACCTGATCGCTCTGGTGCACCACCGACGGCACCACCACGTCCGGGTCGTCCGCGAACTCCTCCGCGTGCGCGGCCTGGGCCTGGGCCTCCAGCCCGTAGTCCAGCTCCTCGGAGACGCGGTCCTTCAGTTCCGCGATGAGCGGCTTGATGTCCATGCCGGGGATGAGCGGTCCCAGCAGCCGGGCGAAGCGGCTCAGCTGACCGAGGTCGGACAGCAGGGCCTCGCCGGCACCGGGGTACTGCACCTTGACGGCCACCTCGCGGCCGTCGTGCCAGACCGCCCGGTGCACCTGGCCGATCGAGGCGGCCGCCGCCGGCTTGTCCTCGAACTCCTCGAACAGCTCCCGCCAGTCCGGCCCCAGCCGCTCCTCCAGCACCGCGTGCACGGTGCGGGTCGGCATCGGGGGCGCCGCTTCCTGGAGCTTGGTCAGAGCCGCACGGTAGGGGCCGGCGATCTCCTCGGGCAGCGCGGACTCGAAGACGGACATCGCCTGCCCGAACTTCATGGCGCCGCCCTTGAGCTCCCCGAGCACCTTGAACAGCTGCTCGGCCGTGCGCTGCTGCAGCTCCCGGCCGACGATCTCCGCGGACTCGCCCACGATCCGCTTGCCCAGCCCCCAGGTGGCCCGGCCGGCGAAGCCGAGCGGGAGCGCGGCGAGCTTGGCGGTCCGGGTGACCGCCTTCCGTGGAAGATCAGACATGCGCCCTCCAAGTCACAGTCGGCCGCGCCGCACCTGCCGCGCGTCGCCGCTCCGTCGACGGCCTTTGCACCGCCATTGTCCCGCGCGGCTGTCCGCCGCTTGGGGAGTGCTCCCGGTCAGCTCTGCGCGCCGCGCCGCACCCGCACGCCGGATGCGGCTCGACCGGCCGGGAATGCCAGTTCAGACCGGGTACGGACATCTCCCAGCGGGCTCCCAGACTCGACGGCGACCCGCCGTCGAGGAAGGCCAGGGCGTGCGCCGCGGCCAGCCCGGCGACCGCCGAGGCCAGCGTCAGGTCGCAGGCCCCGGTCCGGCGGGCGCGGCCGGAGCGCCACTGGGAGAGGAGTCTGGGCCAGGCCGCGTCCCGGTCCGTGCGGTCCTCGTGCAGACAACCCGCGCAGCCCGACTCGCCGGGCAGGACGAGCGGACCCACCACCCCGGTGCCCTCCACGACACCGGCGTACAGGTGCGGCGTTCCGGAGGCCATCAGCGGCTCGGCGGTGAGCGGGTCCGGTGCGTGCACGGCCACGTCGTCCCGCGGCGCGAAGACCACCAGGGAGAGGCCGGGGTCCGTGGCGCCCGAGCCGCGGGAGTGGGGGTGACGCGGCGGCCGGTCCGGTGCCGCGCGGCGGACCGCGGCACGGGCGGCCGCGTCCCGGCGCTCCCCGAGGGACTCGGCGGGCAGTCCGCCCGGTGCCACGTCCCAGGGCTCGACACGGCCGGCGTCGCGTACGTCGACCTCGCCGACGCCGGCGCCCGACAGCACCGACGCCAGCAGGGCGCCCACCCGCCCGGCGCCCCGCACCCGCACCCGCAGGGTGCGGCGGGCGGCGAGCCGGGCGAGCGCGCCGCCCGGCTCGGAGGTGGTCAGGGTCAGGGAGGCGATATCGGGGCGCAGCCGGCGCAGGACGTCCTCCTTGCCCCGCATGGCCTCGGCGGCCGGCCCGCCGCCGCGCGCGTCGTCGACCAGGCCCGCGCCGGCCAGCCGCCGCACCAGTTCGTCGGCACGGCCCTCCGGCAGGTCCATGCGGCGGGCCTCCTCGCGCAGCAGGGGCAGCCCGCGGGTGCCGTTGAGCAGCTCCAGGAAGCCGCCCGTCGGCTTGTCCACGGGACCGAGCGTCACCGCGTGCGCCGGGGTCATCCCGAACTGCACGGTGTCGAGATCGCGCCAGCCGCGCCGCAGCGCCGTCTTCACCATCGGATGCATGACTGACCCCCTTTCCCGTCGGCACATCACGGAACATCCGTCCGCCGGCGCGACCGGTGAGGCTCCGCCGACGCCTGCCAGCATGCACGGCCCGGGCCCCGCATGCCGAGAGTTGTCCACAAGTGCGCGATGTTCGTCATATGAATCATTCGGGATGAGATGGTGCAAAAAGGACTCTAGGGCTGGTCGTACGAATCAAACGCATGGTGGGGCATCGGCAGCCAACCACCCGGGAGCCGGGACTTCGGCCGTGCGCAGCGGGTAACGTCGGGGCGTGCCCGCCGACCCCCTGCACCGCGCCGGACAGCAACAGCGCAGCACGACGAGCCAGCCGCCCGGCGGCTCGGGGGCGAGCCCGATCGAGGTCCGCAGGAGTGACCGGCGCCGCCGCACGGTCTCCGCGTACCGAGAGGGCGATCGCACCGTCGTGCTGATCCCCGCCCGGATGACGAAGGCGGAGGAGCAGCGCTGGGTGACCGTCATGCTCGACAAGCTCGCCGCCCAGGAGAGCAAGCGCCAACTGGGCGACGCCGAGCTGGCCGAGCGCGCCGAGCGGCTGTCGGCCCAGTACTTCGGCGGCCGGGCCCGGCCCGTCTCCGTGCGCTGGGTCACCAACCAGAACACCCGCTGGGGCTCGTGCACCCCGGCCGAGGGCAGCATCCGGCTCTCGCACCGCCTGCAGGGCATGCCCGAGTACGTGATCGACTACGTGCTCTGCCACGAGCTGGCGCATCTGCTGGTGCCCGGTCACGGCCCCGGCTTCTGGCGGCTGCTGGAGGCCTATCCGCGCACCGAGCGCGCCCGCGGCTACCTCGAAGGGGTGGTCGCCGCCGAACGGCTGCCGCACGTGCCCGGCGCGCGCGGCCGGTGAGCGTCCCGGCCGCCCGGCACAGGTGAGCGGCCGACCGCGATTGTGTACCGGCTCTGTACCGACCAGCCCCGGCGGGGGCCGATACCGGCCATTGCCGTTAGCCTGGCGCGACGCACTCGCATTCGGGATGGGGGACGGTCGTAACGCATGGCCAGGGAATTCCAACGCGGCCACAAGGCCAGGATCAGTGACCTCACGGCGGGCACGGATCTGTACGTAGGCGTGCAGATCTCCGCCCCCGGACTGACCTTCGACATCAGCTGCTTCGGTCTGGACGCCGACGAGCGCCTGTCGGACGACCGGTACTTCGTCTTCTTCAACCAGCCGAAGACGCCGGAGGAGTCCGTCCAGCTGCTGGGTGCCCAGGCGGGCGACACGGAGTCCTTCCGGGTCACGCTCGACCGGATCCCGTCGCACATCCGCAAGCTGTCGTTCACGGCGACCCTCGACGGCGCCGGGCAGATGTCGCAGATCGCACCCGGACACCTGCGCATCGTGGCGGGCGGCGAAGAGGTCGCCCGGTACTCCTTCAGCGGCTCGGAGTTCTCCACCGAGCGGGCCGTGATGCTCGGCGACTTCTACTTCAAGGACGGCTGGCGCTTCGCGGCCGTCGGCCAGGGCTTCGACGGCGGTCTGGACGCGCTGCTGAGGAACTTCGGCGGCGAGGTGCTGGAGGAGGAGGCGCCCGCGGCCCCGCAAGCCCCGCAGACCGGCGCCGCGCCGGGCTTCGCGCCGCCCGCCCAGGCCGCGGCACCGCCCGCGTTCGGAGCCCCGGCGGCCCCGGCTCCCGCTCCGGCACCCGCCCCCGTGCCGCAGGCCGCCCCGGCCCCCGCGCCGCAGGGCTTCGCGCCGCCGCCCGGCCACACGCCGCCCCCGGCCCCCGCGCCGAACATGCACGCCGCGCCGACGGTCATCGCCCCGCTGGCCCCGCCGGCCGGCGCCGCCGTCCCGCCCCCGGCGCCCTACGGCCAGCCGCCCCAGCAGCCGTCGTACGGCGGACAGCCCGGCGCGCCGCTGCCGCCCGGATACGGCCGGCAGCCGCCCTCCCACGGCGGCCAGCCGGCCGCGCCCATGCCCCCCGGCTACGGCCAGGTCCCCGGCCAGCAGGCCGCGCCCTACGGAGTGCCGCAGGCCGCCCCGCAGGGCGGTGCCGGAGTGACGGCCGCGCTCCAGGCGTTCAAGGAGACGCCGACCGGCCAGCGCTGGACGCAGCAGAACAAGAAGCTCATCCGCGTCGACCTCGGCATCGGCGGCCAGCCGGTGCTGGCCCGGCAGGGCAGCATGGTGCTCTACCAGGGCAAGGTCGACTTCGGCT
This sequence comes from Streptomyces lucensis JCM 4490, assembly GCF_014650035.1. Taxonomy (GTDB): domain Bacteria; phylum Actinomycetota; class Actinomycetes; order Streptomycetales; family Streptomycetaceae; genus Streptomyces; species Streptomyces lucensis. Next base: position 653,342 of record NZ_BMUE01000001.1, read on the forward strand.
ACAAGGGCGCCGGGTTCGCCGGCCGGATCGTCGGCAACGCCACCGGCCAGGAGATGCAGCTGATGCGCTGCACCGGCCAGGGCCAGGTGTTCCTCGCCGAGAACTCCGCCCACCTGCACCCGGTCGAGCTGCAGGGCGACGCCATCTGCGTGTCGGCCGAGAACGTCCTCGCCTTCGACGAGAGCCTGAGTTACGAGGTCCGCCGCGTCGAGGGCCACGGCATCCCCGGCGGCGCGCTGTTCACCATGCAGTTCCAGGGCACCGGCACGATCGTCGTCAAGACGCACGGCACGCCCGTGGTGCTGCCGGTCACGCCGACCACCTTCGCCGACTGCAACGCCGTCGTCGCCTGGTCGGCCGCCTCCCAGGTGATCGTCTCCAGCCAGGTCCGGATGCGCCGCAACGCCTACCCGGGCGACACCGGAGAGAGCGTCAACCTCCAGTTCCGGGGCGCGCCCGGCAACTTCATCGTCGTCCAGCCGTACGAGGTCTGAGGGAGCCCGTCATGAACCAGCCGCTCGCGGGCTACGCCCCCGCACCCGTCACCGCCCGCATGGAGAACCACGGCAACCACATGCTGAAGGTCGCCATGCAGACCGGCAACGACCTCCTCGCGCGCGTGGGCTCGATGGTCGCCTACGAAGGCTTCATCCAGTACGAGCCCAACCCGCCGGCCGTCCGCCAGATCGCCCGTGACTGGATGACCGGCGAGGGCGCCCCGCTGATGAAGTGCTCCGGCGACGGCCTGCTCTACCTCGCCGACTACGGCGCCGACGTGGTCGTGATCAACCTCAACGGCGACGGCATCTCCGTCAACGCCACCAACCTCCTCGCCTTCGACGCCCACCTGAGCTGGGGCGTGGAGCGGGTGAAGGGGCTCGCGAAGTTCGCCGGGCAGGGCCTGTGGAACACGAAGATCTCCGGGCAGGGCTGGGTCGCGCTGACCTCCCGCGGCAAGCCGATCGTCGTCGACTGCGGCGGCGGCGAGGACGAGACCTACGTCGACCCCGACGCGCTCGTCGCCTGGTCCCCGAACCTGAAGGTGAAGGGCAAGCGCAGCTTCAAGGCGCAGTCGCTGATCGGCCGGGGCAGCGGCGAGGCCTACCAGATGGCCTTCTCCGGCCAGGGCATCGTCGTCGTCCAGCCCAGTGAGGACAGCACCGACCGCCTCCGGGTCCGGGGCTGAGGGGGAGCCAGAACATCATGCAGAGCCCGCTTTTCGCCCACAACGACTCGCAGACCCAGGAGCGCTGGAGCCTGCAGAACAAGCAGATGCTCCGCGTCACCCTGGAGGGCCACGACGACATCCTCGCCCGCAAGGGCACCATGGTGGCCTACCAGGGACTCGTCGAGTTCGACGCCGAGTACCGAAGCAACAACCAGGCACGCGCGCGTGCGCACACCGGTGAGGGCCTGGACCTGATGCGCTGTCACGGCCAGGGCATCGTCTACCTCGCCAACCTCGCCCAGCACGTGCACCTCATGGACGTCGAGCAGGACGGGCTGACCGTCGACAGCTCCTACGTCCTCGCCATGGACTCCTCGCTGCACCACGAGGTCATCGCCGTCGACAGCCTCTACGGCATCTCCGGCTCCGGGAAGTACCAGCTGAACATCACCGGGCGCGGCAGGGTCGCCCTGATGACCTCGGGCGCGCCGCTGCTGATGCAGGTCACGCCCGACAGGTACGTCAACTGCGACGCGGACGCGATCGTCGCCTGGTCCACCGGGCTGCGCGTGCAGATGCAGGCGCAGACGCACTCGTCCGGTGTGTGGCGCAGGCGCGGCAGCACCGGGGAGGGCTGGGAGCTGAGCTTCATGGGCTCCGGGTTCGCGCTCGTCCAGCCGAGTGAGCTGCTGCCGCCGCAGAACGCGCAGATCGGTCAGGGGATCGCCGCGCAGTTCGGCATGGGGCAGCAGGGCGCGCGTGGGCAGAACCAGGGCAACGTCTGGAGTTGAGAGGCGCGCGAGGGGCGACCGCGAGGGCGGTCGCCCCTCACCGCTTCAGAGCCGGGCGCGGGTTGCTTCGAGCAGGCGTACGACCGACCCGTCCGCGACGTCCGCCACCTCGTCGTACGCGAACCAGCGCAGGTCCAGCGACTCCTCGCTGATCGCCTGGACGGCCCCCGGCGGGGCCAGGACCGCGTACTGGACGTCGAGGTGGCGGTGGCAGGGCGGCGGGATGGGATGCCGGTCCAGGCGGACCGGGCCGCCGGGCAGCAGGGACAGCCCCGCGATCCCGGACTCCTCCGTCGCCTCCCGCAGGGCGGCGGCCGCCACGGTGGTGTCGGCCGGTTCGCAGTGGCCGCCCATCTGCAGCCACATCCGCAGCTTCCTGTGCAGGGTGAGCAGGACCCGGCCCGCCTCGGGGTCGACCACCAGCGCGCTCGCCGTCAGGTGACCGTCCCCGCAGGCCTTCCACATGCCGTCCGGGTGGGCCGCAAGGTGGTCCAGGTAGGCCTGGCGCAGCTCTTCCTGGCCCTCGTACGCCTTGAGCACGAGGACCGCGTCGTCGTGAAGGCTCACTCGGCGTCGTCGCCCTTGTCGTCGTCGTCCTTCTTGCGCAGGTCGGGCCCGTCCGCGGAGCCGCCCGCCGCCTCGCCGAGCATCCTGTCCAGCTCGGAGAAGTCCAGCTGCTCGCGGTGCACGAAGCCGTCCGGGTCGTCCAGGTCGGTGGCCGTCGGCAGCATGTCCGGGTGGTGCCACAGGGCGTCCCGGCCGTCGACCCCGCGCGCGTCCGTGAGGGACGCCCACAGCCGGGAGGCGTCGCGCAGCCGGCGCGGGCGCAGCTCCAGGCCGATCAGCGTGGCGAACGTCTGCTCCGCCGGGCCGCCGGTGGCGCGGCGGCGGCGCAGGGTCTCGCGCAGTGCGTCGGCGGACGACAGGCGCGGCTTCGCGGCCGCGTGGACAACCGCGTCCACCCAGCCCTCGACGAGCGCCAGAGCGGTCTCCAGGCGGGCCAGCGCGGCCTTCTGCTCGGGAGTGTCCTCCGGCTGGAACATGCCCTGCTGGAGGGCGTCCTGCAGCTGCTCGGGGTTCTGCGGGTCGAACTGGCCGACCACGTCCTCCAGCTTGGCCGTGTCGACCTTGATGCCGCGCGCGTAGCCGTCGACCGCGCCGAACAGGTGCGAGCGCAGCCACGGCACGTGCGAGAACAGACGCTGGTGGGCGGCCTCGCGCAGGGCCAGGTACAGCCGCACCTCCTCCTGCGGGACGCCGAGGTCCTTGCCGAAGGCCTCGACGTTGGCCGGGAGCAGCGCCGCGCGCCCGGCCGGGCCCAGCGGCAGGCCGATGTCGCTGGAGCCGACGACCTCGCCCGCGAGCACCCCGACGGCCTGCCCGATCTGGGTGCCGAACATGGCACCGCCCATCGAGCGCATCATGCCGATCAGCGGGCCCGCCATGGCCTGCATCTCCTCGGGCAGGACATCGCCCATGGCCGCGCCGACCCGCTCGGCGACCGGGTCGACCAGCTCCTGCCAGGCGGGCAGGGTCGCCTCGACCCATTCCGCGCGGGACCAGGCCACCGCGGAGGCGGAACCCGACGGCAGGGAGGTCGCGTCGTCCAGCCACAGGTCGGCCAGGCGCACGGCCTCCTCGACCGCCCTGCGCTCGGACGGGCCCACGCTGGCGTCCTTCGTGCCGTCCGGGGCGCCCTGGGAGACCGTCTGGCGGGCGATCTGCTTGGCCATGTCCCAGTTCACCGGGCCGCCCTCGTAGGAGAGCATCTGGCCCAGCTGCTGGAAGGCGGCGCCCAGGTCGGTGGGGTTCAGGGAGCCGAACATGGCTGCGAGCGGGTTGTCGGCGCCGGGGCCGCCGAAGCCGCCGGCTCCGGGCAGCCCGAAACCGAACGGGTTGGCCGGTCCCTGCTCACCACCGCTCTGCTGGTCCTTCTTCTTGCCCTCGTCGCCGTCTTCCGGCTCCTCCGGCGGAAGGCCGAATCCGAATGGGGTGTCACTCACGGGGTTCCTCGGCTGGTAAGGCCACCGGTTCTCCGGCGGCGCGGCTGCCCGACGTCACCACCCAGCGTAGACACCCCGGCCCGATCGGGCCTCGGTGCTTCGCCCACGACAGGCCTGCGGCAGGATGGATGCACCTGGTACGTGCGCCTCACTCGCGCCCGTACAGAAGACAACCGCTGGAGACGCCCGGTGAGTTCCCCAGATCCGCAGGTTCGCGCAGCGCGAAACCGTTCAACCCCTCCCGCCGTGCGCGGGCCCGTCGTCGCGGTCACCGGCGCCGCCACCGGGGTGGGCGCCCTGCTCACCGAGCGGCTGGCCGCCAGTGAGGAGATCAAGCAGGTCGTCGCCATCGACGAGCGGCGCGGGGAGTGCGCCGACGCCCAGTGGCACATCCTCGACGTCCGCGACCCCGCCATCGCGGACAAGCTGCGCGGCGCCGACGTGGTCGTGCACCTCGCCCTCGACCTCGACCTGGAGACCGATCCGGCGGCCCGCACGGCCTACAACGTCCGGGGGACCCAGACCGTGCTGACGGCCGCCGCGGCCGCCGGGGTGCACCGGGTGGTGCTGTGCACCTCGGCGATGGTCTACGGCGCGCTGCCGGACAACGAGCTGCCCCTCTCGGAGGACGCCGAGCTGCGCGCGACGGCCGAGGCGACGGGCGTCGGGGACCTGCTGGAGATCGAGCGGCTGGCGCGCCGGGCGCCGCGGGCCCATCCCGGGCTGAACGTCACCGTGGTGCGGCCGGCCGTCCTCGTCGGGGGCACGGACACCGCGCTGACCCGCTACTTCGAGTCGCCGCGGCTCCTCGTCGTCGCAGGCTCGCGGCCCGCGTGGCAGTTCTGCCACGTCGAGGACCTGTGCAGCGCCCTGGAGTACGCCGTCGTGGAGAAGGTCGACGGGGAGCTGGCCGTCGGCTGCGACGGATGGCTGGAGCAGGAGGAGGTCGAGGAGCTGAGCGGCATCCGGCGGATGGAACTGCCGTCGGCGGTCGCGCTCGGCGCTGCGGCCCGCCTGCACCGGATCGGGCTCACCCCGTCCCCGGCGGGGGACCTGGCCTACACGATGTACCCCTGGGTGGTCTCCGGAAGCCGGCTGCACGACGCCGGGTGGCGGCCGAAGTGGACCAACGAGGACGTGCTCGCGGAGCTGCTGGAGGAGGTCTCCGGACGGCACACCGTGGCCGGGCGGCGGCTGGGGCGCAAGGACGCGACGGCCGCGGGAGCCGCGGGGGCGACGGTGGCCCTGCTCGGCGCCGCCGCCGTGGTCCGGCGGGCCCGCAAGGCCCGGCGGCGCGTGTGAGGCGGCGAGCGGCGCTGCAGGAGCATCCGAAAGCGCCCGCGCGCGTGCGGGGGAGAACCCGTATTCCGGGGGACCGGACGCGTGCGGCACGATGGGGGCATGGCACACACGAACGAGCACCCCGGTGAGCAGGCGGCCCAGGAGCCCATCAAGCTGATCGGCGTCCGGGAGACCGCCCTCTCCGTGGACGAGGTCTTCCAGGCCGTCGGGGACGCCGCCGCCGGCGGGATCGCGCTGTTCGTGGGCACCGTGCGCAACCACGACGGGGGCGCCGACGTGGACGCGCTCGGGTACTCCTGCCATCCCAGTGCCGAGGCCGAGATGCGGCGGATCGCGGAGAAGGTCGTCGCGGACCACCCGGTGCGCGCGCTCGCCGCCGTCCACCGGGTGGGGGACCTGCGGGTCGGGGACCTCGCCGTCGTCGTCGCCGTGGCGTGCCCGCACCGCGGCGACGCCTTCGAGGCCTGCCGCAGACTGATCGACGACCTCAAGCACGAGGTGCCCATCTGGAAGCACCAGAAGTTCTCCGACGGCACGGAGGAGTGGGTCGGCGCGTAGCGCCGTCGTCGAGGGGTGGTGGCCGGGCGGGGGGAGGGCGGGTGGGGGCGGCCTGCTGACCTCTGTCGCGCCTTCCGTCACGTTCGGCCGAACGGGCTCTCCGGTTGCGTAACCGGCACCCTGGCGTGAGCGTTGTCCGTGCGAATGGTTAATCTGCTGATCAGTCAGTCGCGGACGCTCATGGGGTTGGGAGGTCGGCATGGCGGCGCTTGCCTGGTTGCTGATTCCGCTGGTGGCTGCGATAGCGGCCGGACTGTGGGGCAGTTGGGCCAATCGCACCCGCAAGGTGCGCGGTGACGGTCCCGAGCTGGACGGGTACGCCCGCTTCCGCGCGGCCATGGAGAAGTCCGACTCGGGCGCCCGTGGTGCGTGACGGGGGAGCCCTCACGGTGCGCTGACAGGGGTGTCCCGTACTGTCGTGGCATGCCACGCCGCACCGCGACGATGCTCGCCTCCACCCTGATGCTGATCGCGCTCCTGTGCGCGGGAGTGCTCATCCCCGTGCCGTACGCGGAGATGTCCCCCGGCCCGACCGTGAACACGCTGGCGGACCACGAGGGCGAGCCGGTGCTGCAGATCTCCGGGCGCAAGACCTACCCGACGAACGGTCACCTCAACATGACCACCGTCCGGGTCACCAGCGCGGACTTCCGGATGAACCTGGTGGAGGCCGTCTACGGCTGGCTGGCGCACGACAGCAAGATCGTCCCGCACGACACGCTCTACCCGGACGGCAAGACGGAGGAGCAGTCCACCCAGGAGAACGCCGAGGAGTTCAGCCAGTCCCAGGAGAGCGCGAAGGTCGCCGCCCTGAAGGAGCTGCACATCCCGGTGAAGTCCTGGGTGATCGTCTCCACCGTCGTCAAGGGCTCCCCGGCCCAGGGCAGGCTGCACGCCGGTGACGTGATCAAGGCGGTGGACGGCACGGCGGTCAAGCAGCCCTCCGACGTCGCCAAGCTGGTGACCAGGCACAAGCCCGGTCAGGACGTCGTCTTCACCGTCGTGCCGGCGAAGGAGCAGGCCGCCGCCGAGAAGGCGAAGCGGACGGCGACCGGCACGCGCGACGTCACCATCACCACGACCACGTCCGCCGACAGCGGCGCCAAGCGGGCCATCGTCGGGATCTCCGCCGGCACCGACCACTCCTTCCCGTTCACCATCGACATCAAGCTCGCCGACGTGGGCGGGCCCAGTGCCGGTCTGATGTTCGCCCTCGGCATCTACGACAAGCTCACCCCGGGCAGCCTCACCGGCGGCTCGTTCGTCGCCGGAACCGGCACCATCGAGGACGACGGCACCGTCGGGCCGATCGGCGGCATCGAGATGAAGACCGTCGGCGCGCGCGACAAGGGCGCCCGGTACTTCCTGACGCCGGCCGACAACTGCGCGGCCGCCGCCAAGGACACCCCGAGCGGGCTCACCCTGGTCAAGGTCAAGACGATCGGTGACGCGCTCGACGCCCTGAAGGACATCCGCGGCGGGAACACCGCGGCCCTGCCCAAGTGCACCGCCAAGGGCTGACCGGCACGGGACACGGAGGGGGCGCCCACGGATGGGGGCGCCCCCGTCGCCGTACCGGCCGGACGTCAGTCCGCGAACGTCGCGGCCAGCGCCTCGGCGAGGCCCGGAACCAGCGCGGGGCCCGTCAGGACCTCCGTCGAAGAGTCCTTCTCGCGCAGCCGCAGCGCCGACTCGCGGCTGCCGTCGCGCAGCACCGCGACCGTCATGCGGACCTCCTGGCGCTCGGGGTGATCGGCCACCCACTTGGCCAGCCTCGCCTCGCTCAGGCCCTTGGGAACCTGCGCCTCGGCCGACGGAGGCAGCATCAGGCGCTCCACCGAGAGTGCGCAGCCGGTGACCGCGTCGGGCCAGGCGATGGTGCCGAGGAACTCGTCCAGCGGGCTGCCGGACGGGATCTCGTCCTGCTCGATCGGGGTGAGACCGGTGGTGCCGTCGTCGTCCGCCAGGCCCAGCTGGGCGGCGAGGGAGGGTTCCTGGGCCCGCAGCCGTGCGGTGTCGACAAGGGCGAAGAGGCGAGCGGGCTGGTCCCAGCCGAGGCCGGAGACGTACTCGTCGATCTCGAGTACGGCCCGGGTGAGCGGGCTCGCTGCCATGGGAGTGTTGGACATGGTCACAATCCTGCCTCGTTCCCGGCCGGAATCGGGAACCGAGTAAACCGTGAGTAAGTTGCATAGGTGTGGGCCCACGATCACGGGGGGCCACGGCGGGCCCGCGAACACGGGGGCCTGACGGATCGACAGCGACTTCGAGGTGCGCACCTTGGCTTTCCAGATGCCGGACCGGGGCGGAGGCCCGACCGGGCCACGGATCAGAGCGGGCCGCCCGTCCCGGCGCGTCCGGACCCTGCTCATGACACTGGGTGTCCTCGCTGTGCTCGGCATGGCGTTCACCATGTTCGCGGGCTTCTGGACGGACTGGCTGTGGTACCGGTCGGTGCACTACTCGTCCGTGTTCACCACCATGCTGTGGACCAAGATCGGCCTCTTCTTCGTCTTCGGCCTGCTGATGGCCGCGGCGGTCGGCCTCAACATCTGGCTCGCGCACCGGCTGCGGCCCCCGCTGAGTGCCATGTCCATGGAGCAGCAGAGCCTCGACCGGTACCGGATGGGCATCGCGCCGTACAAGAAGTGGCTGCTGCTCGCGGTGACCGCCGTCGTCGGGCTGATCGCCGGCGCCTCGGCGTCGGGCCAGTGGCGGCTCTGGCTGATGTGGGTCAACGGCGTGCCCTTCCACCAGAAGGACCCGCAGTTCCACCTCGACGTCGCCTTCTACGCCTTCGACCTGCCCTGGTACCGGTTCCTGCTGGCCTTCGGCTTCGCCGCCACGATCCTGTCCCTGATCGCCGCGGCGCTCACCCACTACCTGTACGGCGGGCTGCGCGTGACCAGCCCCGGCGCGCGAGCCACGGCCGCCGCGACCGGGCACCTGTCGGTGCTGCTCGGCGTCTTCGTGGCGCTGAAGGCGGTCGCCTACTGGCTCGACCGGTACGGGCTCGCCGTCAAGTCCAGCGACTTCAAGGCGACCGACAACTGGACCGGCCTGCGCTACGTCGACGCCAACGCCTACCTGCCGGCCAAGACGATCCTGTTCTGCATCGCCGTCATCTGCGCGCTGCTGTTCTTCGCCACGCTGTGGCGGCGCACCTGGCAGCTGCCGGTCATCGGCTTCGGCCTGATGGTCCTCTCGGCGGTCCTGATCGGCGGGCTGTACCCGGCCATCGTGCAGAAGTTCCAGGTCCAGCCCAACGAGCAGGCCAAGGAAGCGCCGTACGTCCAGAAGAACCTGAAGGCGACGCGCGACGCGTACGACATCGACGACACCGAGGTCACGGAGTACGCGGGCAAGTCGCCCACCACGGACATGACGAAGCTCCGTGACGACGCCGACGACGCGGCCAGCCTGCGCATCATGGACCCGAACGTCGTCTCGCCGACGTTCCAGGTGCTCCAGCAGATGAAGAACTACTACGGGTTCCCGGCCAATCTGGACGTCGACCGGTACCCGGCCAAGGACGGCAAGGAGCAGGACACCGTCCTCGGGCTGCGCGAGCTGAACCTGAGCGGCGTGCCGAAGAACAACTGGATCAACGACCACTTCCGCTACACGCACGGCTACGGCGTGGTCGCCGCCAAGGGCACCGAGGCCACGCGCAACGGAGAGCCGGTCTTCACCGAGTACGACCTGCCGTCGCAGGGCGACCTCGGCACGTACGAGCAGCGGGTCTACTACGGCGAGAAGACCACCACCTACTCCATCGTCGGCGGTCCCCAGAAGGAGATCGACTACTCCGACAACGACCAGGAGAAGACCACCAGCTACCGGGGCGGCAGCGGGGTCAACCTCGACAACCCGGTCAACCGGGCCGCGTACGCGGTGGCGTTCAACGAGCCGCAGATCCTGTACTCGGGCGCGATCGGCAAGGGCTCGCGGATCCTGTACAACCGGACGCCCAAGGAGCGCGTCGAGGCGGTCGCGCCCTGGCTGACCATCGACGGCGACGCCTACCCGGCGGTCGTGAACCACCGCATCCAGTGGATCGTCGACGCGTACACGACGTCGAACGGCTACCCGTACTCCTCCCGTACGACCCTCGGTGACACGACGGCCGACTCACTGACCGCGAACAACAACTCGCGCACCGTGGTGGCCCAGCAGAACCAGGTGAACTACATCCGCAACTCGGTGAAGGCGACCGTCGACGCGTACACCGGCGACGTCAAGCTGTACGAGTGGGACACCAAGGACCCGGTGCTGAAGACCTGGATGAAGGCCTTCCCCGGCACGGTGAAGCCGAAGAGCGCCATCTCCCAGGCCCTGCTGGACCATCTGCGCTACCCGCAGGACCTGTTCAAGGTGCAGCGCGAACTGCTCACCCGCTACCACGTGACGAACGCCCAGACGTTCCTCACCGGCAGCGAGGTCTGGCAGGTGCCGGACGACCCGACCAACAAGTCGGGCGACGCGGTGCCGCCGTACTACCTGAGCATGAAGATGCCCGACCAGAGCGAGCAGGCGTTCTCCCTCTCGACGACGTTCACGCCGAACGGCCGCTACAACCTGAGCGCCTTCATGTCGGTCGACGCCGAGGCCGGCAGCGGCGACTACGGCAGGATCAGAATCCTGAAGCTGCCGACCAGCACGAACGTCGACGGACCCAAACAGGTCCAGTCCCAGTTCAACTCCGAACAGGACATCGCCGCCGCGATCAAGCTCCTCAAGGGCGGTGACTCGGAGGTCGAGTACGGCAACCTGCTGACCGTGCCATTGGACGGGGGACTCCTCTACGCCGAGCCGGTCTACGTGCGCGGCAGTGGACTCAAGTACCCCCTGCTGCGCAAGGTGCTGGTCACGTTCGAGGGCAGGACCGCGTTCGAGAACACGCTCGGCGAGGCGCTCGACAAGGTCTTCGGCACGAAGCCCACGACCACCACGCCACCGGACACCGGCACCACCAAGCCGCCGCAGTCGAACAACCCGACCGTCCAGCAGGCGCTGAACGACGCGCAGAAGGCCTTCGACGCCGGGCAGGAGGCGCTGAAGAAGGCGGACGGGCCGGACTGGGACGCGTACGCCAAGGCGCAGCAGGAACTGCGGGACGCGCTCAAGCGGGCCCAGGACGCACAGAGCAAGGCCGCCGACAAGAACAAGGGCGGTGACAAGAACAGCGACAAGAGCGGGAGTTGATCAAGGACACTCCGCGCCGTGGTACGGTTGCAGAACAACGGCGCGGGGTGGAGCAGCTCGGTAGCTCGCTGGGCTCATAACCCAGAGGTCGCAGGTTCAAATCCTGTCCCCGCTACTGCGGTCGAAGGCCCGGATCCTACAGGGATCCGGGCCTTCGTGGTGTGCGAACTCATGTCCGGAGGGGGAGGGACGGCCGCGCCGCCGTGGGGAGTTGGGCCATCTGTGTTTGACTTGTCTCTCTGTGGGCATGTCGACAAAACGCTCAAGTGACCTCACGGGCTGCGGTATACCGGGTGTATCCAGGTTGCAGGTGGTGCGACGATGGACGTTATGGGGGACAAGGCAACTCTGTACGGGACAGGGCGATTTGTGCAGCCTTCCGGTGAGGAGGCGTCGCGGGGCGAACGGGACGACATGGGGGAAGCCGCCGAGGAACTGCGGCTGCGGCTGGCCGCCGACACCGGTGACACCGAGGCGGTGAGCGTCCTCGGGGCCATGCTGCTGCGCCGCGGCGACCTCGACGCGGCCGAACCGCACCTGCGGGCCGCCACCGCGGACGGCGACCGGGCCGCCGCCAACAACCTGGGTGTCCTGCTGCACCAGCGGGGCTACGCCGACGAGGCCGCCGGGTGGTGGCGGATCGCCGCCGTCGCAGGCTCCGCCGCGGCGGCGCACGCGCTGGGCCGCCACCACCGCGAGCGCGGGGACGAGCCGGCCGCCGAGTACTGGCTGCGCCAGTCCGCCGAGCAGGGCCACGCCCTCGGCGCCTATGCGCTCGCCGACCTGCTGGAGCACCGCGGTGACGCCGGCGCCGAGCGCTGGATGCGGGCCGCCGCCGAGCGCGGGCACCGGGAGGCCGCCTACCGGCTGGCGCGTGCGCTCGACGGCCGGGCCGGGTGCGAGGACGGGGAGGGGGCCGACAACGCTGTCGAGGAGGCCGAGCAGTGGTACCGGCAGGCCGCCGCGCGCGGCCACCGGCGGGCCGCCCTGCACCTCGGGGCGATCCTGGAGAAGCGCGGGGACCTCAAGGAGGCCGGACGCTGGTACCTGACCTCCGCCAAGGACGGGGAGCCGCAGGCCGCCTGCGCCCTCGGCTTCCTGCTGAGGGACGCCGGGGACACCGAGAGCGCCGCCGTGTGGTGGCTGCGGGCCGCGCAGGAGGGTGACGGCAACGCGGCCAACGCGCTCGGCGCGCTGCACGCCGAGCGCGGGGAGACGCAGACCGCCGAGCGCTGGTACCGGGCCGCACTGGACGCCGGCGACGACAACGGCGCCTACAACCTCGGGCTGCTCAGCGCGGAGCAGGGGCGGACGGCACAGGCCGAGCAGTGGTACCGGCGGGCCGCCTACGCCGGGCACCGGGAGGCGGCGAACGCGCTGGCCATCCTGCTGCTCCAGGGCGGCGACACGACCGGGGCCGAGCCGTGGTTCTCCAAGGCCGCCGAGGCCGGCAGCGTGGACGCCGCGTTCAACCTCGGCATCCTCTACGCCGGGCGCGGCGAGGACGGCGCGGCGCTGCGCTGGTACGAGCAGGCGGCAGCGGCGGGGCACACCGAGGCCGCGCTGCAGGTGGGGATCGCCCGGTTGCGCGACGGCGACGAGCAGGAGGCGGAGCGGCATCTGCGCTGCGCCGCGGGCGGCGGAAGCGCGGAGGGCGCCTACCGGCTGGCCACCCTGCTGGACGCGCGCCGGCCGCCGGAGCCCGCGCACGAGCTGGGCGAGATCGTGCACGAGAAGTCCGAGTGCGAGGAGTGGTACGAGCGGGCCGCGTCCCAGGGGCACCGGCGGGCGCAGGTGCGGGTGGGCATGCTGGCGGCCGCCCGCGGTGACGTCGTGGACGCCGCGCGCTGGTACCGGGAGGCCGCGGAGGCCGGCTCGCGCAACGGCGCGTTCAACCTGGGGCTCCTGCTGGCCCGGGAGGGGAGCGAGCCGGAGGCCGCCCTGTGGTGGACGCGGGCCGCCGACGCCGGGCACGGGCGGGCGGCGCTGCGGCTGGCCCTGGTCTACGCGCGTCGCGGTGAGCTGGCCGAGGGGCAGAGGTGGGCCGACCGGGCGGTGGCGCTGGGGCCCGCGGAGGTCGCGGAGCGGGCGGGGCGGCTGCGGGACGCGCTGCGCGAGGAGCTGTCGGCGTGAGGTGCCCCCGGGCGGTGGGCGCGGCGGCGGCCGAGCGATTTGCTTCCGGGCGTTCCTCTCGCGTAGTGTCATATTCACCGACGCGGGGTGGAGCAGCTCGGTAGCTCGCTGGGCTCATAACCCAGAGGTCGCAGGTTCAAATCCTGTCCCCGCTACTGAAGCCCGAGGGCCGGAATCCAGAAATGGGTTCCGGCCCTCGGTCGTTCCCGGGCACGCCCAGAAGAAAAAAGCCAGAAGAAAGAAAGCCAGAAGAAAAAGGGGGGCTCGCGCCCCCCTTCGTCACGCGCTCGCGCAGTCCGGACACAGTCCGCGGTACGTCACCTCGACGTCCGACACCGTGAAGCCGAACCGCTCGGCGGCGGGCAGGTCGGCGAGCGGGTTGCCCGTCGGGTGGACGTCGCGGATCGCGCCGCAGCGGGCGCACACCAGGTGGTGGTGCGGCCGGTGCGCGTTCGGGTCGTACCGCTTGGCGCGCCGGTCGGTCGTGACCTCCAGCACCTCGCCCAGCGAGACCAGCTCACCCAGCGTGTTGTAGACGGTCGCCCGGGAGATCTCCGGCAGCTTCGCGACAGCCCGCGCGTGGACCTCGTCGGCCGTCAGGTGGACGTGCTCGCCGTCGAGGACCTCGGCCACCACGCGTCGCTGCGCGGTCATCCGCCATCCGCGTCCACGCAGCCGTTCCAGAAGGTCGCTCATGGCCACCAGCGTAACAGCAGCACTGACCAGCTTGGGAACCTGTGTGAGATTGGAACGACATTTGACTTAGACAAAGTCCATTGTAGGATCGGGAACGACTTTGGTCGCAGGACAAGCAGCGAGGACGCAGGAGGCGCACGTGACGCAGGGACCGCTCACCACCGAGGCCGGTGCTCCGGTCGCGGACAACCAGAACAGCGAGACCGCGGGCGTCGGCGGGCCGGTGCTCGTGCAGGACCAGCTGCTCCTGGAGAAGCTGGCCCACTTCAACCGCGAGCGCATCCCGGAGCGCGTGGTGCACGCCCGCGGCGCCGGCGCCTACGGCACCTTCACGGTGACCGCCGACGTCACGAAGTACACGCGCGCCGCCTTCCTCTCCGAGGCCGGCAAGGAGACCGAGGTCTTCCTGCGCTTCTCGACGGTGGCCGGGAACCTCGGCGCGGCGGACGCCGTCCGGGACCCGCGTGGCTTCGCGCTGAAGTTCTACACCGAGGAGGGCAACTACGACCTCGTCGGCAACAACACCCCGGTGTTCTTCATCCGGGACGCGATCAAGTTCCCGGACTTCATCCACACCCAGAAGCGCGACCCCTACACGGGCTCCACGGAGGCCGACAACGTCTGGGACTTCTGGAGCCTGAGCCCGGAGAGCACGCACCAGGTGACCTGGCTGTTCGGCGACCGCGGCATCCCGGCGTCGTACCGGCACATGGACGGCTTCGGTTCGCACACCTTCCAGTGGAACAACGAGGCCGGCGAGGTCTTCTGGGTCAAGTACCACTTCAAGACCGACCAGGGGATCAGGAACCTCACCGCCGGGGAGGCGGAGGTCCTCGCGGGCAAGGACCCCGACTCGCACCAGCGCGACCTGCGCGAGGCGATCGAGCGCGGGGAGTTCCCGAGCTGGACCGTGGGCGTGCAGATCATGCCGGCGGCGGACGCGGCGACGTACCGCTTCAACCCGTTCGACCTGACCAAGGTGTGGCCGCACGCGGACTACCCGGTCGTCGAGATCGGCAGGCTGGAGCTGAACCGCAACCCGCGCAACGTCTTCGCCGAGGTCGAGCAGTCGGTCTTCTCGCCCGCGCACTTCGTGCCGGGTATCGGCCCCTCGCCCGACAAGATGCTCCAGGGCCGGCTCTTCGCCTACGGCGACGCGCACCGCTACCGCGTCGGCATCAACGCCGACCACCTCCCGGTGAACCGTCCGCACGCCACCGAGGCGCGCACCAACTCCCGCGACGGGCAGCTCTACGACGGCCGGCACGGCGGCGCGAAGAACTACGAGCCGAACAGCTTCGGGGGCCCGGGGCAGACCGGCCGCCCGCTGTGGCAGCCGTTCGACGGCTTCACCGCAGGCACCGGTGACCACCCGACGCCGGCGCACGCCGAGGACGACGACTTCGTGCAGGCGGGCGACCTCTACCGGCTGATGTCGGACGAGGAGAAGGAGCGCCTGATCGCCAACCTCGCCGGCGCGCTCTCCCAGGTCTCGCGCGACGACATCGCCGAGCGCGCGATCGGCAACTTCGCGAACGCCGACGCCGACTTCGGCAAGCGGCTGGACGCGGCGGTGCGGGCGCTGCGCGGCTGAGCCGGCCGCTCCCGCGGCCAGGGCCGGACCCCACGGTGCTCGGGGTCCGGCCCCCTTCGCGGGTCCGGGGTCAGGGCACGGGTTCGGGCTCGGCTGCCGGGATCCAGCAGCCGATGATGTCGCGGACCGAGACGATCCCCGCCACCTCGCCGCGGTCGAGCACGACCAGGTGCCGGAAGCCGCCGTGGGCCATGGCGCGGGCCGCCTCCCGCAGCGTCCACGTCGGGGCGGCGAAGACGACGTCGGTGGTGGTGTGGGCGTGGGTGTGTTCGGCGTCCGGGTTCTGGCCCAGGCCGACGGAGTTGAGGATGTCGCGTTCGGTGAGGATGCCGATGCCTCCGGCGTCCGGGTCGAGGACCACGGCCGCGCCGACGCGGCGTGCGGACATCAGGGCGGCTGCCTGGCGAAGGGTGTGAGCGGGGCCGACGGTGAGGATCACCGTGCTCATGGCGTCACGGACGAGCATGGATGAGGCCACCTCCTAGGAATCTCCGGCCTTTGTGCCGGGATTCACAAGTTCACAAGTGGGGGTAGCCTCAGAGTGGCAGGCAAAGGGAGGGTCAACAAGAGGGCGTGCGGCGCCAGTTGGGGGCGCGCGCGAGCCTCCCCCCGTCAGGAGCGCCCGCCGAGGTGCCCCAGCAGCTCCTCGTGCAGCAGGCCGTTCGACGCGGCCGCGTCGCCGCCGTGCGGGCCGGACCGGCCGTCGAGGCCGGTGAAGGTGCCGCCGGCCTCGGTGACGACGATCGCGTTGGCGGCCATGTCCCACAGGGACAGTTCCGGCTCGGCACAGAGGTCGACGCTGCCCTCGGCGACCATCATGTACGGCCAGAAGTCGCCGTACGCGCGCGTGCGCCACACCTTGCGGGTGAGGTCCAGGAAGCCGTCGAGGCGGCCCCGCTCCTCCCAGCCGGACAGGGAGGAGTACGCGAAGGAGGCGTCCGCGAGGTCGCCGACGCGGGAGACGTGGATGCGGGTCGCGGAGGTCAGATTGCGGCCGGTGAACGCGCCGTGGCCCTTCGCCGCCCACCAGCGGCGGCCGAGGGCGGGGGCGGAGACGACGCCGACGACGGGCTCGTACCCGCCCTCGCCCGCCTCCATCAGGGAGATGAGGGTGGCCCAGACGGGGACGCCGCGTACGTAGTTCTTGGTGCCGTCGATGGGGTCGATCACCCAGCGGCGGGGGCCGGTGCCCTCGACGCCGTACTCCTCGCCGAGGACCGCGTCCCTCGGGCGGGCGCGCTGGAGCTGGCTGCGGATCAGTTCTTCCGCCGCCTTGTCCGCCTCGCTCACCGGCGTCATGTCCGGCTTCGTCTCCACCTTCAGGTCGAGAGCCTTGAAGCGGTCCATGGTGGTCGCGTCGGCGGCGTCCGCGAGGACGTGGGCGAGGCGCAGGTCGTCGAGGTAGTCCGGCATGTGACGAACGGTATCGGCCGTCACCGGTACGGGGCCACAGGGGGCGGTTCGGGCGTGGCACGGGAGGCGTCACGACCCAGGCCCCCAGGTGTCATACAAGCCGAAGAGCGCCCCGAACCCCCGCGAACCCTTGACAGTGCATACAAGCGCGTCAAATCTGGGCGCTGAGTCGCTCGACCCAGGGAGGCGAGGATGCCTGCTGCCCGGGAATCACTACTGGACGCCGCCGCCGCGGCCCTCGCGCGCCGGCCGTGGTCCGCGGTGCGGATGGTCGACGTCGCCGCGTCGGCGGGCGTGTCCCGGCAGACCCTGTACAACGAGTTCGGCGGCAAGGACGGGCTGGCCCGCGCGCTGGTGCGGCGCGAGGCCGACGGCTACCTCGCCGGGGTGGAGCGGGCGCTCGCCGGCCCCGCCGCTCCCCGGGAGCGGCTCACCGCCGCCGCCGAGTGGACGGCCGCGGCCGCCCGGGACAACGCCCTGGTGCGGGCCATGCTCACCGGCTGCTGGAGCGAGCGGTTGCCGGCGCCGCCGCTCGCCGCCGTGGCCTCCTCCTGCGCGGTGCCGGCGCAGCGCCGGGCCGACGGGCCGCTGCCGGCGCCCGGCGACCTCCTGCGGGCGGTACGGGACCGCGCGGTGGCCGCGCTGGCCGGTCCCGGCGTCACCCCCGCGGACACCGCCGAGCTGGCCCGCGCCTGCGAACTGGCCGTACGCCTCGCCGTGTCCTGCGTGGCGGCGCCACCGGGGGAAGGCGGCATGGCGGAGCTGGTGCGGGCGGTGTTCCCGCGGCAGGCGGTGCGCGACGCGGTCCCGGACGCGGACGGCCGCCCTAGTGAGCGGACCCCGACAGCTGGAGGCCGATCACCCCGATGATGACGAGGCTGATCGAGACGATCTTCAGGGTGGACACCAGGTCACCGAGGAAGACCATGCCGTAGATCGCGGTGCCCGCCGCACCGATGCCGGTCCACACGGCGTAGGCGGGACCGACGTCGAGCTTCTTCAGCGACAGCGTCAGCAGACCGAAACTGCCGAGCGCGAACGAGGCGAACGCGATCGTCGGCCACAGCCGGGTGAACCCGTGCGAGAGCTTCAGGCACACGGCGAAACCGGTCTCCAGAATCCCGGCCACTATGACCAGCAGCCACGCCATGTGCGGTCCTCCCGTAGGTCCGGATCTCCGGCTCGTGCGCTTATGCACTTACCGGACCCGCACCCCCGCAAACAACGCGAGAGCCGCTCAGTCGCCCTCCCGGCGCTCCCGCGTGGCCAGCAGCCGGCGCAGCGAGTACAGCCGCGCCGGGTCCGCGTGACCCTCCTCGACCCACGCGTCCAGCGCGCAGTCCTGCTCGTCGTGACTGCACGCGCGCGGGCAGCCCTCCGTGCCCGGCTCCAGGTCGGGGAAGGCGTGGATCACCCGGGACGGGTCGATGTGCGCGAGGCCGAAGGAACGGACCCCGGGGGTGTCGACCACCCAGCCGCCCGCGCCCGACAGGGGCAGGGCGAGGGCCGACGTCGTGGTGTGGCGGCCGCGCCCCGTCACCGCGTTCACATGTCCCGTCGTACGCCGGCGGTCCTCCGGGACCAGCGCGTTGACCAGGGTCGTCTTGCCGACGCCCGAATGACCGACGAACGCCGTGACCCTGCCGTCCAGGTGGGTGCGCACCCGGCCCGCCGCGTCGCCGTTCTCCAGCTCCTCGCGGCTGGTGACGACGAACGGGATGTCGAGGTCACCGTACAGCTCCAGCAGCTTGTCCGGCGGGGCCAGGTCCGACTTGGTCATCACCAGCAGCGGCTCCAGGCCGCCGTCGAACGCGGCGACCAGACAGCGGTCGATCAGCCGCGGGCGGGGCTCGGGGTCGGCGAGCGCGGTGACGATCGCCAGCTGGTCGGCGTTGGCGACGACGACCCGCTCGTAGGGGTCGTCGTCGTCGGCCGTGCGCCGCAGCACCGACGAGCGCTCCTCGATGCGCACGATCCGGGCGAGGGTGTCCTTCCGGCCGGACAGATCGCCCACCAGGGCCACCTGGTCGCCGACCACGGCCGCCTTGCGGCCCAGCTCGCGTGCCTTCATCGCCATGACGACCCGGTCCTCGACCAGGCAGGTCAGCCGCCCCCTGTCGACGGTGAGGACCATGCCCCCGGCCGCGTCCTCGTGCTTGGGCCGGATGTTCGTCCGCGGCCGGTTGCCCTTGCGGTTGGGGCGGCTGCGGATGTCGTCCTCGTCGGTGTGCTTGCCGTAGCGGCGCATGACGTACGTCCCTACTGCCCGAGCATCCCGGTCCACAGCTCGGGGAAGTCCGGCAGAGTCTTCGCCGTCGTCGCCACGTTCTCGATCCGGACGCCCTCGACCGCCAGGCCGATGATCGCGCCGGCGGTCGCCATGCGGTGGTCGTCGTAGGTGTGGAAGGTGCCGCCGTGCAGCTTGCGCGGGCGGATGCGCAGGCCGTCGGCGGTCTCGGTGACGTCGCCGCCGAGTTCGTTGATCTCCTTGGTGAGCGCGGCCAGCCGGTCCGTCTCGTGCAGCCGCAGATGGGCCACGCCCCGCAGGGTGGAGGGCGAGTCGGCGAGCGCCGCGACCGCCGCGATGCCCGGGGTCAGCTCGCCGACGTCCCCCAGGTCGACGTCGATGCCGTGGATGGCACCCGATCCGGTGAACACCAGCCCGAACTCGGTGAGTTCGCAGGAGCCACCCATCTCGGTGAAGATCTCCCGCAGCCGGTCACCCGGCTGGGTGGTCCGCTCCGGCCAGTCCGGGATCAGCACCTTGCCGCCGGTGACCAGGGCCGCCGCCAGGAACGGCTGGGCGTTGGACAGGTCCGGCTCGATCGTCAGGTCCCGGCCGAGCAGCGCGCCCGGCGTCACCCGCCACACGTTCGGCTCGCCACCGGACTCCGGGGTGTCCACCTGCGCGCCGACCGAGCGCAGCATGTCCACCGTCATCCGGATGTGCGGCATGGAGGGCAGGGACGCGCCGGTGTGCCGGACCTCGACGCCCTGGTTGAAGCGCGGGCCGGACAGCAGCAGCGCGGAGACGAACTGGGAGGACGAGGAGGCGTCGATCGACACCGGGCCGCCGTCCAGGGCCCCGCCGCCGTGCACGGTGAGCGGCAGCGCCCCCCGGCCGTCGTCGTCGATGCGGGCGCCGAGCTGACGCAGGGCGTCGATCACACCGTGCAGCGGACGCTCGTACGAGCGCGGGTCGCCGTCGAAGCGGATCGGACCGTCGGCCAGCGCGGCCACCGGGGGCAGGAAGCGCATCACCGTGCCGGCGTTGCCGACGTCGACCGTCGCCGGGCCGCGCAGTCCGGTGGGCAGCACCCGCCAGGCCTCGCCGGTGCCGTCGGGGCCCACGCCCTCCTCGATCTCCACGCCCATCGCGCGCAGCGCGCCCGCCATCAGCAGGGTGTCGCGCGAGCGCAGCGGGCGGCGCAGCCAGCCGGGCTCGGAGGCCAGGGCGGCGAGGACGAGGGCGCGGTTGGTCACCGACTTGGACCCCGGCACGTGGACCGTCGCGTCGACGGCTCCGCTCGCGTGCGGGGCGGGCCAGAGGGCGGTGGAAGCGGTGTTCGGGGCCATGGGGCCACTGTATAAGGAGGGTGCGGGACGGGCGTTCCCCGTCCACGGCCGAGCGGGGCGCCCGGGGCGCGAGCGGCGCTGTCGCCGGGCTCGCGCACCGGCGCACGCGCGCTCAGACCTCCAGCAGCCAGCGCCCGCCGCCGATCAGCGAGCACAGCGACACCGCGTGGAACAGGAACAGCCACAGGCCGGCCGGCACGTGCGTCAGCCGGGACAGCTGGTCCGCGTCCGAGTCGCCGGCCCCGCCCCGCGAGCGCTTCAGCTGCAGCTCGAACGGCGGCCGCACCCCGCCCAGCAGCAGGAACCACACCACGGCGTACGCGAACGCCGCCTGCACCTGCGGCCCCGCCAGCCACGACACCAGCAGGAAGGCGCCCCCGGCCAGCACCACGGTCAGGACCCCGTACGCGTTCCTGATCATCACCAGCATCGCCACCAGCAGCGCCGTCGCCGCCCACAGCAGCACCGTGATCCGGCCCGCCGCCAGCAGGGCGGCGCCGCCGAGCCCGAGCAGCGAGGGCGCCGTGTACCCCGCGGCGGCCGTCAGGATCATGCCCAGGCCGTACGGCTTGCCCCGGCTGACCGTGAGACCGCTGGTGTCGGAGTGCAGCCGGATACCGGTGAGCTGCCGCCCGGACAGCAGGGCCACCAGGCCGTGACCGCCCTCGTGCGCGATGGTGATCGCGTTGCGGGATATCCGCCACAGGGCGTGCGGCGCCACCACGGCGAGTGCCGCCACCAGCGTGGCCAGCACCACCCACAGGTCGGGATCGGGCTGGGTGCCGGTGAGCCGGTCCCACAGGTCGGGCAGGGCGAGGGCGGCGGCGGTGCTGTGCATGGGTGCGAGTGGCTCCCTCTTGTCGTGCGGAGTCTGGCAGTGTGGCACGTATGTGCGGACGGTATGCATCGAGTCGTGGGCCCGGGGATCTCGCGGGAATCTTCGAGATCGAGAAGTGGGAGCCCGAGGAGACCCTGGAGCCGGACTACAACGTGGCGCCGACCAAGGAGGTCTACGCCGTCCTGGACCGCCCCCTGAAAGACGCGGACTCCCCGCGCCCGGTTCGCCAGCTGCGCAGGCTGACGTGGGGCCTGGTGCCGTCCTGGGCCAAGACCCCCGAGGGCGGAGCCCGGATGATCAACGCCCGCGCGGAGACCGTCCACGAGAAGCCCGCCTACCGCCGCGCCTTCGCCGCCCGGCGCTGCATCCTGCCCGCCGACGGCTACTACGAGTGGGTCACCGGCGAGCAGGAGCGGGATCTGGAGGTCGAGGGCCGGAAGAAGCGGCCGCGCAAGCAGCCGTACTTCGTGCTGCCCGCCGACGGCTCGGTGTTCGCGATGGCCGGGCTGTACGAGTTCTGGCGCGACCGGACCCTGCCCGACGACCACCCGCGGGCCTGGTGGGTCACCTGCTCGGTGCTCACCACGGAGGCGGAGCGGACCCCGCTGGCCGTCGCCCCCGCCGACGGCCCGCACTCCCTCGCCGACATCCACCCACGGATGCCGCTGATGCTCACCCCGGACCGCTGGGACGCCTGGCTCGACCCCGCCCGCACCGACCCGGACGGCCTGCGCGAGCTGCTCGCCCCGCCCCCGGCCGGCCTGATGCGCGCCTACCCGGTCTCCACGGCCGTCAGCAACGTCCGCAACAACGGGGCGGAGCTGCTGAAGGAGCTGGAGGCGCCGGAAGTCGGCACACTCTTCTGACATGACCGCACAGATCGTCACGACGGACGCCGGGGATGCCCGGATCACCTGGCACAGGGCGACGGGGGCCCGGCTCGTGCTGGCCCTCGGCCATGGCGCGGGCGGCGGCATCGAGGCGCGGGACCTGCAGGCCCTCGCCCGGGCGCTGCCCGGGCACGGGGTGACCGTGGCCCTCGTGGAGCAGCCCTGGCGCGTCGCGGGCAGGAAGGTCGCGCCCGCGCCGAAGACACTGGACACCGGATGGCGGGGCGTGTGGCCCGCGCTCGCCGGGGCGGGAATGCCGGTGATCTCGGGCGGGCGCAGCGCCGGCGCCCGGGTCGCCTGCCGCACCGCCGGCGAACTGGGCGCACGCGCCGTCCTCGCGCTGGGCTTCCCGCTGCACCCGCCGGGCAGGCCGGAGAGGTCCCGCGCCGGGGAACTGCTCGGGGCCGGGGTGCCCACCCTGGTCGTGCAGGGCGGGAACGATCCCTTCGGGAAGCCGGAGGAGTTTCCCGAGGGCGCCCACCGGATGGTCGAGGTGCCCGGCGGCGATCACGGTCTCGCCGTCCCCAAGCGCGCGGAACTCACCCAGGAGCAGGCGCTGGAGATCATCACCGGCGGTGTCGTGGAGTGGGTCGCGTCACTTCGGTGACCGGGGAATGCCCGGCCCCGGGGCGCTGTTGTGGCGGACAGAAGTGCTGAGGCCTCGGCACAGACGTCGCAGGAGAGGAAGTCCGCCGCATGGGTTCGACCGTATGCCCGAGCCACCGCAGCCGTACTGACCTGGACTGGACGGTGCTGCACGCGGCCAGGACCGCTCCTATTCGAGCGGCGGCAGGCACAGGTCGTGTTCTATCCTCCGAAACGAGTGGGGCCGGTCTCGGTCCCGCCCGGGATCTTGAGGAGGTGGGTCCGGTCACTGGGACCGACGCAGGGACCGACAACGGCCAGGCGGAGCAGCCCGAGGGCCAGGGCGTGAGCGCGGAGGCGTCCTCCGAGTCGAGCGCGGAGCGCAGTGCGCGCTTCGAGCGGGACGCGCTCGAATTCCTCGACCAGCTGTACTCGGCCGCGCTGCGGATGACGCGCAACCCGGCCGACGCCGAGGACCTCGTGCAGGAGACCTACGCCAAGGCGTACGCGTCCTTCCACCAGTTCCGCGAGGGCACCAACCTCAAGGCGTGGCTGTACCGGATCCTCACGAACACCTTCATCAACTCGTACCGCAAGAAGCAGCGCGAGCCCCAGCGCAGCGCGGCCGAGGAGATCGAGGACTGGCAGCTCGCCCGGGCCGAGTCGCACATGTCGACGGGTCTGCGCTCCGCCGAGTCGCAGGCGCTGGACCACCTGCCCGACTCGGACGTGAAGGAAGCGCTGCAGGCGATCCCCGAGGAGTTCCGCATCGCCGTCTATCTCGCGGACGTCGAGGGCTTTGCGTACAAGGAGATCGCGGACATCATGGGGACACCCATCGGTACGGTGATGTCCCGGCTGCACCGGGGCCGCCGTCAACTGCGCGGCATGCTGGAGGACTACGCCCGTGAGCGCGGACTGGTCCCGGCCGGCGCCGGAGAGTCGGACGAAGCGAAAGGCTCGGGCTCATGAGCTGCGGAGAGCCGCACGAGACGGACTGCAGTGAGGTCCTCGACCATCTGTACGAGTTCCTCGACAGCGAGATGCCGGACGTCGACCGCGACAAGTTCCAGCACCACTTCGAGGAATGCTCGCCGTGCCTGGAGAAGTACGGCCTGGAGCAGGCCGTGAAGAAGCTGGTCAAGCGGTGCTGCGGACATGACGACGTGCCCGCCGACCTGCGCGCCAAGGTCATGGGGCGGCTCGAACTGATCCGCTCCGGGCAGACCGTGCCCGAGCACGACGTGACCGCCACCGCCCAGGAGAACTGAAACCGCGTCATCACCCGAACGTGCTAATCCTCAGGTCGTAGCCCCCGCACCCCCGGCACCCCGTCCTAGGCTCCCAGCCTGGACGGGCACGGTCGGGAGGAGCGCGATGGAGGCGGTACCGGCGAGGGCACGCGGCTACGTGGCCGGTGTCGCCCTGCTGGCCCTGCTGTGCGTACTGCCGTTGCCGGTGACCCGCGCCCCCTGGTGGGCGATTGGCCTGCTCGCGGCCCTCTACGCGGCCTGCGAGCACGTCGTACGGCGTCGCCCGGGCGGCACGTTCTACCCCGTGCTCCTCGCCGGCGCGTTCCTGCTGCCCCCGCCCGCCGCCGCGTTCGTCCCGCTGCCCGCCGCGCTGTTCGTCCCCGCCGGGCGCGGGCCGGGCCCGGCGCGGCGGGTGTGGCGGGCCGCGCGGCCCTCGCTCGCCGTGTTCGGCGCCGCCCGGGTGCACTGGGCGCTCGGCGGCCCGGACGCCGTCGTCGCCCCGGACTTCCCGCACGCGCTGCTGCCCGCGGGCGCGGCCGTGCTCGCCTTCTGCCTCATCCTCACCGCCCTCGACGGCGGGTTGCTCGCGGCCGCCGGGCAGGCGCCGGCGCACCGGGCCTGGCGCGGGCTGCTGTCCCGCTCGCTCGCACCGGTCGCCGTCCACGGACTCGCCGGGCTGATGATGGCCGTGCTGTGGCGCAGCCCGTACGGCCCCGTCGCCGCGCTGCTCGTGCTGCCGCCGATGTGCGTCTCCTGGTGGGCGTTCGACCAGTACCACCGCGAACGCGCCGCCCACCAGGCCACGATCCGCGCCCTCGTGCAGGCCGTCGACATCAAGGACGGCTACACCCGCGGGCACAGCGAACGCGTCGGCCACGCCTCCGTGATGATCGCCCGCGAACTCGGCATGGACGACGAGCGCGTCGAGGTGCTGCGCTTCGCCGGCATCCTCCACGACGTCGGCAAGCTCGGCGTCCCCACCCGGCTGCTGCGCAAGGACGGCCCCCTCACCCCCGAGGAGCGGCGGATCATCGAACTGCACCCCGAGTACGGCCACGAGATGGTCCGCGGCATCTCCTTCCTCGGCGAGGCCCGGGCGGCGATCCTGCACCACCACGAGCGCCTCGACGGCAGCGGCTACCCCTACGGCCTGGCCGGCGGCCAGATCCCCGAGTGCGCCCGGATCGTCGCCGTCGCCGACGCCTTCGACGCCATGACCTCCACCCGCTCCTACAGCAGGGCCCGGCCCCCCGAGGCCGCCATGGCCGAGCTGGAGCGCTGCGCCGGCGCCCAGTTCGACCCCCGCATGGTCACCGCGCTCGGGCGCGCCCTGCGCCGGTGGGGGTGCCCCCGCGCGAGCGGGGCCGCGGGCGGACCAGGGGCGTATCCCGCCGTCACCGCCGACGAGCCGGCGTACCGCACCCCACCCGGCGAGCCCGTCCCCAGCACCGGAGCACCCCGGTGAGCCTCCTGCGGCTCGTCCACGGCGCCGCCGCCCTCGCCGCCGCCGGCTCCCTGGGCGTCACCCTGTGGACCGGACTCGGGGAGCGGGGCGTCGCGCTCGCCTTCGGGGCGCTCATAGCCGTCGGCGAGCTGACCCGGTGGGGCGGCGCCCAGGTACGGCAGGCGGCGCCCCTCGGCACCGCCGGATCGCTGTCCTACGCCCTGCTCGGCCCCGACGCCGGGCGGCCCACCCCGCACGGCGCCGCCCAGGTCGTCACCGTCGTGCTGGCCGCCGCCCTGCTCGGGGCCGTACCCCACATCTGGTCCGGCCGCACCGCCACCCCCGACCATCTCGCCCGCCGCGTCCTCACCGTCGGCTTCGCCGCCGTCTGCTTCCAGCCCCTCTACAACAAAGGGGCCTTCGCCTCCTGGAGCGGTTCCGCCTACGCCCTCCTGCTGATCACCCTGCTCACCCTCACCGCCCTGTGCGACGCCGTCCTGGCCGCCGCGCTGGCCCGCTGCCGCACCGGCTGGCCGTTCGCCGCCTGCCTGCGCGAGCAACTGCGCGGTCTGCTCGGCATCGGCTTCGCCGTCAGCGCCACCGGTGGCGTGATGGCGCTCGCGGTCGCCGTCGTCGGGCTGTGGGCACTGCCGGTGTTCTGCCTGCCCCTGCTGCTGACCCAGCTGTCCGTCCGCCGGTACGCGGCCGTCCGCGCCACCTACCGGCAGACCATCGCCTCCCTCGCCCGTGCCACCGAGATCGCCGGCTGCACCCCGGCCGGGCACGCCCGTCGGGTGGCCGCGCTCAGCCTCGCCGTCGGCCGCGACCTGGGCCTGACCGGCCACGAGCTGACCGTGCTGGAGCACGCGGCCCTCATGCACGACATCGGTCAGCTCAGCCTGGTCGACCCCGTCCCGGCCGGCGCCACCGCCGGCCTGCCGCCGGAGGAACAGCGGCGCATCGCCCTGCTCGGCGGGGCGGTCGTCCGGCAGACCGGTGTGGACGCGGCCGTCGCCGTCGTCGTGGAACGGCAGGCCGACCCCTGCGGCGAGCAGCCCCTCGCCGCCCGCATCGTCCGGGCGGTGAACGCCTACGAGGAGAGGACCCGGGACGCCGGTCCCGAGGACGCCCTGCGGGCGCTGGAGGAGCTGCGCCTCGGCACCGCCGGGGACTACGCTCCCGACGTGGTGGAGTCACTCGCCCGGGTCCTCGCGCAGCCGCGGCTGTGGCGTGAGGGTTCGCCGGCCGGGGCCGGCGAGAGACGGACAGCACTGTCTGACCCCGTCCCCGGCTGGGTAACCCATGGGTAATGAGCGACTCTCCCGGCGTACGTGGTTGGATGCGAGGGAGAGGGTGTCCGGGGGCACAAGCCAGCCCACTGTGCGGAACTGGAACTGGCAGGCGGGAATCGTGAGGATCTTCGGCAAGGGACGGCACCGGCCCTCCGCCTCCTGGCGGCAGGCCACCGACCGGGCGTTCACGCTGATCGGCGACGGCCGGTACGAGGACGCGGGCGAGCTCCTGACGCGGGCCGCCGACCTGGAGCCCTGGCTGTCGGAGTCCTGGTTCAACCTCGCCCTGCTGCACAAGTTCCGGCACGACTGGGAGCAGGCGCGGGCTGCCGGACTGCGGGCCGTGGCCCTGCTCGACCGGGAGACCGGCGCCCCCGACTGGTGGAACGTGGGCATCGCCGCGACCGCCCTGCAGGACTGGCCGCTGGCCCGCCGCGCCTGGCAGGCGTACGGGCTGAAGGTGCCCGGTGGCGCCTCACGGCCGAAGGCCGGGGCGGGCGCCGCGTCCGGTGAGCCCGTCGGCATGGAGCTGGGCAGCGCGGCCGTGCGGCTCTCCCCGGAGGGGGAGGCCGAGGTGGTGTGGGGGCGCAGGCTGGACCCGGCGCGGATGGAGGTGCTGTCCATCCCGCTCCCCTCGTCCGGACGGCGCTGGGGCGAGGTCGTCCTGCACGACGGCGTCCCGCACGGCGAGCGCACGACCTCCGCCGGGCCTGCCTACCCGGTCTTCGACGAGATCGAGCTGTGGGCGCCGTCCCCCGTCCCCACCTGGGTGGTCCTGCTGGAGGCGGCCACGGAGGCGGACCGGGACGCGCTGGAGCAGCTCGCGGCCGACGCCGGGTTCGCGGCGGAGGACTGGTCCTCGTCGGTGCGGCTGCTGTGCCGGATGTGCTCGGAGTCGCGGATGCCCTCGGACGAGGGCGAGGGTGTGCACCTGGACCCCCACGACCACAGTGAGCCCGGTCACCCGGGACCGCTCGGCCACCGGACGGACGGACAGCTGTGGGTGCCGGAGCGGGAGTGCGGGCTGGCCGCACCGGCCGCGCTGGTCCGCGGGCTGCTGGACGGCTGGGTGGCCGACAGCCCGGACTCGCGGGACTGGCGGGATCTCGAAGAGGTTTGCTGACCACCGGTGACCGGCCACCTTTAGGCTGTACCCGAGATTTCCAGGCTTGCAGGAAGGCATACGTCGGTCATGGCGCAGCAGGACACCGATCAGCAGCACGCGGGCGTGCTCCCCGTCGACGACGAGGGTTACGTCGTCGACACGGAGGACTGCGAGGAGCGCGAGACGTCCTGGCGGCAGCGCGGGACCTCGCGCCCGATCACGGTCGTCGGCAACCCGGTGCTGCACAAGGAGTGCAGAGACGTCACCGAGTTCGGCGAGGAGCTGCAGCAGCTGGTCGCGGACATGTTCGCCAGCCAGCGCACCGCCGAGGGCGTGGGCCTGGCCGCCAACCAGATCGGCGTCGACCTGAAGGTCTTCGTCTACGACTGCCCCGACGACGAGGGCGTGCGGCACGTCGGCGTGGTGTGCAACCCCAAACTCGTCGACCTGCCCGCCGAGAAGCGCCGGCTGGACGACAGCAACGAGGGCTGCCTGTCCGTGCCGACCGCGTACGCGCCGCTCGCGCGCCCCGACTACGCCGAGGTGACCGGCCAGGACGAGCAGGGCAACCCGGTCAGGGTGCGCGGTACCGGTTACTTCGCACGCTGTTTGCAGCACGAGACGGACCACCTCTACGGCTCGCTCTACATCGACCGTCTGTCCAAGCGGGACCGCAAGGACGCGCTGCGGCAGATGGCCGAGAACGAGCCCCGTTACCCCGTGGTCGCCAACGACTAGACGGAGCCGGGCCGTTGGGGCGCCCGGCCGGGAACGATCCCGGCCGGGCGCCCCTTCGTGTACGTGCATTCGTTCATATGTGCGTCGTACAACCTGCCGTCGTTGCGCCCCTAAAGATCCCTAATCGGTCACGCAAGGGGGGAATCTCGGCACCTTGGGGTGGTGAGTGATGCAAATCCGTTCCCACGGCGGTCAGTTGTGTTGCTGAATGGAGTGCGGAGATACGCAACGGCGCACGCCCGGCGATCGGGCGGGGCGTGCGCTCCTGGCGGCTGGAAGGGGTTGTTCTGTGCAAGCTTTCCCACGCGGCACGACAGCGACACCGACGGCGGTCGTGGTCCCACCCTCACTGGCACTCCCGGTGGTCGAGTCCGCCTTTCCCCGGCGACTGCACCCGTATTGGCCCAGGCTTCAGGAGAAGACACGGCAGTGGCTGCTGGAAAAACGCCTCATGCCGGCGGACAAGGTGCGGGAATATGCCGATGGACTGTGCTACACCGACCTCATGGCGGGGTACTACCTCGGCGCCCCGGACGAGGTCCTGCAGGCCATCGCTGACTACAGCGCCTGGTTCTTCGTCTGGGACGACCGCCACGACCGCTACGTCGTCCACGGCCGGACCGGCGACTGGCGTCGGCTGAGGTACCGCCTGCACGCGGCCCTCGACGCGCCGAGGCACCACCTGCGCCATCCGGACCCACTGGTCGGCGCCTTCGCCGACAGCGTGCTGCGGCTCTACGGTTTCCTGTCCCGCACCTGGAACCAGCGTTTCGCCCGGCACTTCCACGCGGTGATCGAGGCCTACGACCGCGAGTTCCGCAATCGCAACGAGGGGCGCGTTCCCCGTGTCGAGGAATACCTGACCCTGCGCCGGCACACCTTCGCTCACTGGATATGGACGGACCTGCTGGAACCGAGCGCCGGATATGAATTCCCGGACGCGGTGAGGAAAAAACCCGCCTATCGCCGGGCCGCTCTGCTGAGTCAGGAATTCGCCGCCTGGTACAACGACCTCTGTTCGCTGCCGAAGGAAATCGCGGGCGACGAGGTCCACAATCTCGGCATCAGTCTCATCACCCACGAGGGGCTGACACTCGAGGAAGCCGTGGACGAAGTCAGGCGGCGCGTCGAGCGGTGTGTCAGTGAATTCACCGAAGCCGAACGGGACGTACTGCGGCTCGCCGACGACCTGGCCGACGGAACCGTCCACGGCAAGGAATTGAGCTCCGCGGTCCGTACCTGCGTCGGCAATATGCGCAACTGGTTCAGCACCGTCTACTGGTTCCACCACGAGTCCGGCCGGTACCGGGTCGACAGCTGGGACGACCGGTCCACACCCCCGTACGTCACCAACGAAGCGGCAGGTGAGAAATGACCGTCGAGTCCGTGCGGCCCGCATCCCCCGAGACGGCCGGACTGCGCGAACCGCCCCTGGCCCCAGGCGCCGTGCCGGTCCTCGGACACGGCCTGAAGCTGGTCCGCGACCCGCTCGCCTTCATGTCCCGGCTGGGCGACCACGGGGACGTCGTACGCCTCCGGCTCGGCCCCAAGACGGTGTACGCCGTCACCACGCCGGCGCTCACCGGCGCACTGGCCCTGAGCCCCGACTTCCGGATCGACGGACCTCTGTGGGAGTCCCTCGAAGGGCTGCTCGGCAAGGAGGGCGTGGCCACCGCGAACGGCCCCCGGCACCGGCGTCAGCGGCGCACGATCCAGCCCGCGTTCAGGCTGGACGCGATCCCGCGGTACGGACCGGTCATGGAGCAGGAGGCGCACGCGCTGACCGAGCGCTGGAAGCCCGGCGAGACCGTCGACTGCACCTCCGAGTCCTTCCGGGTCGCCGTCCGCATCGCGGCCCGCTGCCTGCTGCGCGGCGAGTACATGGACGAGCGCGCCGAGCGGCTGAGCACCGACCTCGCCACCGTCTTCCGCGGTATGTACCGCAGGATGGTGGTCCCGCTCGGACCGCTGTACCGGCTGCCGTTCCCGGCCAACCGTGAATTCAACCGGGCGCTGGCCGATTTGCATCTGCTGGTCGACGAGATCGTCGCCGAACGGAGGGCATCTGGTCAAAAGCCGGACGATTTGCTGACGGCATTGCTGGAGGCGAAGGACGACAATGGCGACCCCATCGGGGAACAGGAGATCCACGACCAGGTCGTCGCGATCCTCACCCCCGGCAGCGAAACGGTCGCGTCCACGGTCATGTGGCTGCTGCAGGTCCTCGCGGAGCATCCGGAACACGCCGAGAAGGTACGGACCGAGGTCGAATCCGTGACCGGTGGCCGACCCGTCGGATTCGAGCACGTCCGCGCCCTTACCCACACCAACAATGTCGTCGTCGAGGCCATGCGGCTGCGGCCCGCCGTATGGATATTGACGCGGCGCGCGATCAAAGACACCGCCCTCGGCGGCTATCGCATTCCGGCCGGGGCGGACATCGTCTACAGCCCCTACGCCATCCAGCGCGACGCCCGGTCCTACGACCGCCACCTCGAGTTCGACCCCGACCGCTGGCTGCCCGAGCGGGCCGGGGAGGTGCCCAAGTACGCCATGAGCCCGTTCAGCGTCGGCAACCGCAAGTGCCCCAGCGACCACTTCTCCATGGCCCAGCTGACCCTGATCACCGCGGCGGTCTCGGCGAAGTACCGCTTCGAGCAGGCCGGCGGTTCGGACGACGGCACCCGCGTGGGCATCACGCTCCGCCCGCACGACCTGCTGCTGCGGCCGACGCCCTGGTAGGGCACCCGGCGGGATGGCGGCGGGACAGCGGCGGGACCCGGTCGGCCGCGGCAGGGGGCGGCGGACGCCGGCCCGGTACCGGCGCGCGCTCAGGCGGCCTCAGGGCCCCGGAACGCGCGCCGGTAGGCGTTCGGGGTCGTCCCGAGCGCCCGCACGAACTGGTGCCGCAGCGCGGCCGCCGTACCGAAGCCGGTGCGCCAGGCGATCGCGTCCATCGTCTCGTCGGTACCCTCCAGCAACTCCTGTGCCAGCAGGACACGTTGCCGCAGGATCCAGCGGTAGGGGGTGGTCCCCGTCTCCTGCTGGAAGCGGCGGGCGAAGGTGCGCGGTGCCATGTGTGCGCGGGCGGCGAGCTGCTCGACGGTCAACTCCTCGTCGAGGTGGGCCTCCATCCACGCCAGGACCTCCCCGACGGTGTCGCACGAGGTCTTGGGCAGCGGCCGCTCGATGTACTGCGCCTGTCCGCCGTCCCGGTGCGGAGGCACCACCATCCGGCGGGCGATCTTGTTGGCGACCTCCGGGCCCTGCTCCTTGCGCACCAGGTGCAGACAGGCGTCGATCCCGGCGGCGGTGCCGGCGGAGGTGATGACCGGGTCCTCGTCCACGTACAGGACGTCCGGTTCGACCCGCAGCCGGGGATAGCGCCGGCCGAGCTGCTCGGCGTGGTGCCAGTGCACCGCGCACCGGCGGCCGTCCAGCAGCCCGGCGGCCGCGAGCACGAACACCCCGGAACACACGCTGAGCACCCGGGCGCCCCGGTCGACGGCCCGCCGCAGCGCCGCCAGCAGCTCCTCGGGGTACTCGCGCACCGCGTAGGTCTCGCCGGCCGGCACGGCGATCAGGTCCGCGTCCTCCAGCCGCTCCAGGCCGTACGGCGTCGACACGGTGAACCCGCAGTGGGTGCCCAGCTCGGGACCCTCGGCCGAGACCACGGCGAAGTCGTACACCGGCAGCCCCTCGTCGCTGCGGTCGATGCCGAACACCTCGCACACGACACCCAGCTCGAAGGGATGCACCCCGTCCAGCAGCACTGCGGCCACGTTCTTCAGCATGGCACCAGTGTGCCCCGGAAGTGGCAGCAATTCGAGGGTGTGCGGCAGTCCTGCCACTCCCGGTAAGGGGCATCAGGCGCGACAGTGGTGTCCATGAACGGAAACCAGATCGAAGCCCTCATCGGAATGCTCCTCACCTTCGGACTCCTGGTCCTCATGATCCTCCCGTCGGCGATCGGCACCGTGCACGACTGGCGTACCGACCGCCGGATCCGGCAGGCCCAGGAGGCCCGGGGAGAGAGGACGGCTCAGAAGTCCTCGTCCAGGTCGACCGTGCCCTCCACCGCCACCTGGTACGCCGACGCGCGGCGCTCGAAGAAGTTCGTCAGCTCCTGAACGCCCTGCAGCTCCATGAAGGAGAAGGGGTTCTCCGAGCCGTACACCGGAGCGAAGCCGAGGCGCGTCAGGCGCTGGTCGGCGACGCACTCCAGGTACTGCCGCATCGAGTCGGTGTTCATGCCCGGGAGACCGTCACCGCACAGGTCGCGCGCGAACTGCAGCTCGGCCACGACGGCCTCCCGCAGCATGTCGGCGACCTGCCGCTCCAGCTCGTCGTCGAAGAGGTCCGGCTCCTCCTTGCGGACGGTGTCGACCACGTCGAACGCGAAGGACATGTGCATGGTCTCGTCGCGGAACACCCAGTTGGTGCCGGTGGCGAGACCGTGCAGCAGACCCCGGCTGCGGAACCAGTAGACGTACGCGAACGCGCCGTAGAAGAACAGCCCCTCGATGCACGCGGCGAAGCAGATGAGGTTGAGCAGGAAGCGGCGCCGGTCCGCCCGGGACTCCAGGCGGTCGATCTTCTCGACCTCGTTGATCCACTTGAAGCAGAACCCGGCCTTCTCGCGGATGGAGGGGATGTTCTCCACGGCCGCGAACGCCGCCGCCCGGTCGTCCGGGTCGGGCAGGTAGGTGTCGAGCAGCGTCAGGTAGAACTGCACGTGCACGGCCTCCTCGAACAGCTGCCGGCTCAGGTAGAGCCGCGCCTCCGGGGAGTTGATGTGCTTGTACAGCGTCAGCACCAGGTTGTTCGCGACGATCGAGTCGCCCGTCGCGAAGAAGGCCACCAGACGGCCGATCAGGTGCTGCTCGGCCGGCGTCAGCCTCGCCAGGTCGGCGACGTCCGAGTGGAGGTCGACCTCCTCCACGGTCCAGGTGTTCTTGATGGCGTCCCGGTAGCGCTCGTAGAAGTCGGGGTAGCGCATGGGGCGCAGGGTCAGCTCGAAGCCCGGGTCGAGCAGGTTCTGGGATCGGTTCGTCACTGGCAGGCCTCGCAGGACTCGGGGTTCTCAAGGGAGCAGGCGACGGCCTCGGGGTCGGTGGCCTGCTGGACGGGGACGGTCTTCGGGGGCTGCGCCTTTCCCTGGGCGGCACGGGCGATACGGGTCGCCGGGCGCGAGCGCAGGTAGTACGTCGTCTTCAGCCCCTGCTTCCAGGCGTACGCGTACATCGAGGAGAGCTTGCCGATGGTCGGCGTCTCCAGGAACAGGTTGAGCGACTGCGCCTGGTCCAGGAACGGCGTGCGGGCCGCCGCCATGTCGATCAGACCGCGCTGCGGGATCTCCCACGCCGTGCGGTACAGGGCCCGTACCTCGGCCGGGATCCAGGCGAAGTCCTGCACGGAGCCGTTGGCCTCGCGCAGCGCCTCGCGGGTACGGGCGTCCCACACGCCCAGCTCCTTGAGATCCCTCACCAGGTACGAGTTCACCTGCAGGAACTCGCCGGACAGCGTCTCGCGCTTGAACAGGTTGGACACCTGCGGCTCGATGCACTCGTAGACGCCCGCGATGGAGGCGATGGTCGCGGTCGGGGCGATCGCGAGCAGCAGCGAGTTGCGCATGCCGACGGAGGCGATCCGCTCGCGCAGCGCCGCCCAGCGCTCCGGCCAGGCCGGCGCCACGTCGTAGTGGTCGGGGTGCAGGACGCCCCGGGCCGTACGGGTCTTCTCCCAGGCCGGCAGCGGGCCGTTGCGCTCGGCCAGGTCGGCCGAGGCCTCGTAGGCGGCGAGCATGATGCGCTCGGCGATCCGGGTGGACAGGGCCCGGGCCTCGGGGGAGTCGAAGGGCAGGCGCAGCTTGAAGAAGACGTCCTGCAGGCCCATCGCGCCGAGGCCCACCGGGCGCCACCTGGCGTTGGAGCGGCCCGCCTGCTCGGTCGGGTAGTAGTTGATGTCCACGACGCGGTCGAGGAAGGTGACGGCCGTGCGGACGGTGGCGTCCAGCCGCTCCCAGTCGAGGTCGCCCGACGCCGTGTCGACGAACGCGCCCAGGTTGACCGAGCCCAGGTTGCAGACCGCGGTCTCGCCGTCGTCGGTGACCTCCAGGATCTCCGTGCAGAGGTTCGAGGAGTGGACGACGTGGCCCGGGAGCGCCGTCTGGTTCGCCGTCCGGTTGGCGGCGTCCTTGAACGTCATCCAGCCGTTGCCGGTCTGCGCGAGGGTGCGCATCATGCGGCCGTACAGGTCACGGGCCGGGATCGTCTTCCGGGCCAGGCCCGCCGCCTCGGCCTTGCGGTAGGCGGCGTCGAACTCCTCGCCCCACAGGTCCACCAGCTCCGGCACGTCCGCCGGGGAGAACAGCGACCACTGCCCGTCGGCGGCGACCCGGCGCATGAACTCGTCCGGGATCCAGTGCGCGAGGTTCAGGTTGTGCGTACGGCGGGCGTCCTCACCGGTGTTGTCGCGCAGCTCCAGGAACTCCTCGATGTCGGAGTGCCAGGTCTCCAGGTACACGGCGGCGGCGCCCTTGCGCCGGCCGCCCTGGTTGACGGCCGCCACCGAGGCGTCGAGGGTCTTCAGGAACGGGACGATGCCGTTGGAGTGCCCGTTGGTGCCCCGGATCAGCGAACCGCGCGAACGGATGCGGGAGTACGACAGACCGATGCCGCCGGCGTGCTTGGACAGGCGGGCGACCTGGTGGTAGCGGTCGTAGATGGAGTCCAGCTCGTCCAGCGGGGAGTCCAGCAGGTAGCAGGACGACATCTGCGGGTGTCGGGTGCCGGAGTTGAACAGCGTGGGGGAGGAGGGCAGGTAGTCGAGGCGGCTCATGAGCCCGTAGAGCGCCGCGACCTCGTCGACCGAGCGGGCGGTGTCGTCCTCGGCGAGACCCGCGGCGACCCGCAGCATGAAGTGCTGGGGCGTCTCGACCACCTTGCGGGTGATCGGGTGCCGCAGCAGGTAGCGGCTGTGCAGCGTGCGCAGGCCGAAGTAGCCGAAGCGGTCGTCGGCCGCCGTGTCGATCAGGGCGTCCAGCCGCCCGGCGTGCAGCCGCACGAACTCGGCGGTCCGGTCGGAGACGAGCCCTTCCCGGTGCCCCACGGCGACGGACCCGGTGAACGAGGTCACGCCCTGCGAGGCGGCCTCCTCGCGGATGGTGAGCGTCAGCAGGCGGGCGGCCAGCCGGGAGTAGGCGGGGTCCTCCGCGATCAGGCCGGCGGCCGCCTCCGTGGCCAGCTCGCGCAGTTCCGCGGCCATTTCGGCGGCGGCCCGCGCGGACCGGCCGCGCAGCGCGGCGGCGGCGACCCGGCCGGGGTCGGCGTCGGGGAGGTCGGCGGTCAGCTCGGTCAGGGTCCGCAGCAGCGCGGCACCGGGACCGTCGGTCTCCAGCTCGCTGACTGAAGCCGGATCGGCTGGCGCGATGGTCACGTGGGGCTCTCCCTCGCTCGGCACAGGGCCTGGCGGAGGGCAGGGCGCAGCCGCGAGCGCGCGGGGCGCCGCGTCCACCGGCCCACTCCACGAGGCCCGGACGTCATCAGCGCCCGGACCGGACGGCCGGGCGCGCTGCCGACAGGTCCTCGGACTGAACAGGCGTGCGGACGCACGCGAGTACACCGTTGCGGGACAGTTCCGGATTCACACCGGATTCCCCTGCGGCGACAGCGAGGATGAGCATACATCTAGTGCCGGGCTGCCGTGGCACCCCCACATGTTGTGTCTGCAGGGTGACGTGACGACCCCGGAGGATCAGCGGGCCCCGGCGGCGGCGCACCGTCCGGGCGCACGCGTGGCTGACGGGCCCGTGCGCCCGGCGCCGCCGTCAGTGCGCGGACCCCGCCGTGGCCGGCGGGAGCTCCACCTCCACTCCCGGGTCGCCCGCGTCGGCCGTGTAGTCCTCCGGCCGGGTCCGGTCGACGCCCTCGGGGGCCTTCAGCGCCTTCAGCACGAACGTCAGGACCACCGTGACGACGACGTTGAGGACGAAGGCCGTCAGGCCGATGTAGCCGATCTCGCCGATGCCGGGGATCTCCTTGGCGTTGCCGCCGAAGTGCGCCTGGGTGGGCGACGCGATCCCGTACGCGGCGACGGTGCCGTACACCATGCCGGCCGCCCAGCCCGCCAGCAGCGCCCAGCGGTGGAACCACCGGGTGAACAGGCCGCCGACCAGGGCCGGGAAGGTCTGCAGGATCCAGATGCCGCCCAGCAGCTGGAAGTTGATGGCGACCGTCTTGTCCATGGTCAGGACGAAGACCAGCGCGCCCACCTTCACCAGCAGCGACACGATCTTGGAGACCCGGGTCTCCTCCTTGGCCGTGGCGTCCGGCTTGATGAAGTCCTTGTAGATGTTGCGGGTGAAGAGGTTCGCCGCCGCGATGGACATGATCGCCGCCGGCACCAGCGCACCGATGCCGATCGCGGCGAAGGCCACGCCGGCGAACCAGTCCGGGAACATGTCCTCGAACAGCTGCGGGATCGCCAGCTGGCCGTTGGTGACCTTCACCCCGGCCGCGATCGCCATGAAGCCCAGCAGCGCCAGCAGGCCCAGCATGAGCGAGTACAGCGGCAGGATCGTGGTGTTGCGGCGGATCACCTCACGGCTGCGCGAGGAGAGCGTCGCCGTGATCGAGTGCGGGTACATGAACAGCGCGAGCGCCGAGCCGAGCGCGAGCGTCGCGTACGTCCACTGGCCCGCCGGGGCCGGCACCAGTCCGCCCGCGCCCGCCTTCGTGAACTTCTCGCCCGCCTTGGCGAAGACGTCGTCGAACCCGCCCAGCTTGATCGGAATGTAGATGATCGCCACCGCGATGACGATGTAGATCAGCGCGTCCTTGACGAACGCGATCAGCGCGGGCGCGCGCAGACCCGACGAGTACGTGTACGCCGCCAGCACGCCGAAGGCGATGAGCAACGGCAGGTCCTTCACGAACCAGTTGGTGTTCTCGCCACCGCCGACGCCCATCACGTCCAGTACCGCCTGGATGCCGACGAGCTGGAGCGCGATGTACGGCATCGTCGCCAGGATGCCGGTGACCGCCACGGCCAGCGACAGGCCCTTGGAGTCGAACCTGCCGCGCACGAAGTCCGAGGTGGTGACGTACCCGTGGCGGTGCGAGACCGACCACAGACGCGGCAGGAAGGTGAAGATGAGCGGGTAGACCAGGATCGTGTACGGCACCGCGAAGAAGCCGGACGCGCCCGCCGCGTAGATGGCCGCCGGCACGGCGACGAAGGTGTACGCCGTGTACAGGTCGCCACCGAGCAGGAACCAGGTGACCCAGGTCCCGAACGACCTTCCGCCCAGGCCCCATTCGTCCAGCGAGTGCTCGTTCTCGGCACGGCGCCAGCGGGCGGCCAGGAAGCCCATGACCGTCACGGCCAGGAAGAAGAAGATGAAGACGCCGAGCGCGACGCCGTTGACATCGTTGTTCACTTCGCCGCACCTCCCTTCGCCGCCGCGCGGGAGCGCTGGTCGTGCTGCCACAGCCGGTACGCGAGCACCGTGAGCGCGGTGGAGATCAGCACCCAGAGCATCTGGTACCAGTAGAAGAACGGGATCCCGATGAACGTGGGATCCGTCTTGGCGAACGAGCCGACCCACAGCATCGCCACGAAGGGCGCGACGAGACACAGGCCGATGATCACCCGGGCCGGTGTGACGACCGGGGGTCTCACTTCAGGTGTTTCGGACATGGCACGGCTCCGTCCCCTCGCTGATCACCTGTAATGCGCAGGCAATCTAGGTGACGGCGTCAGGGCACGGGAAGACCTCGTCCGCATATCGGCATGTCGATTTCGGGGTGGCGGTGTGAAGACGCCGACTCCCTTGCGCCCCCGGGTGCTTCGCCCTCACTCCTCCGGGCGCTTGAGGCGGGCCACGAACTTGTACCGGTCCCCCCGGTACACCGACCGCACCCACTCCACCGGCTTGCCCTCGCGATCCAGG
Source organism: Streptomyces lucensis JCM 4490 (assembly GCF_014650035.1). Classification (GTDB taxonomy): domain Bacteria; phylum Actinomycetota; class Actinomycetes; order Streptomycetales; family Streptomycetaceae; genus Streptomyces; species Streptomyces lucensis. Next base: position 691,878 of record NZ_BMUE01000001.1, read on the forward strand.
GAGTGCCGGGAGAGCATCAGCATCGGCAGGCCCACGTCGGTGCCGAGCAGCCCTGCCTCGCGCGGAGTGGCCAGGGAGGTCTCGATGGTCTCCTCGGCCTCGGCGAGGTGGACGTCGTAGACCTCGGCGAGCGCGGTGTACAGGGACGTGTACTTCACCAGCGATCGGCGCAACGCCGGGAAGCGCTTGGCGCTCAGGTGCGTGGTCTCGATGGCCATGGGCTCGCCGTTGGCCATGCGCAGCCGCTCGATGCGCAGCACGCGCCCGCCGGAGGTGATGTCGAGCAGCCCGGCGAGCCGGTCGTCGGCCGTGATGTAGCCGATGTCCAGCAGCTGGGAGGTGGGCTCCAGACCCTGGGCGCGCATGTCCTCGGTGTAGGAGGTGAGCTGCAGCGCCTGGGACACCTTGGGCTTGGCGACGAACGTGCCCTTGCCCTGGATGCGCTCCAGCCGCCCTTCCACGACCAGCTCCTGCAGGGCCTGGCGCACGGTGGTGCGGGAGGTGTCGAACTCCGCCGCCAGCGTCCGCTCGGGCGGGACCGGTGTGCCGGGCGCCTGCGTCTCCGTCATGTCGAGCAGGTGCTTCTTCAAGCGGTAGTACTTGGGCACGCGCGCGGTACGGACGGTCGTGCCGGCCTCGTTCTCCGCACTGCTGACGTCGGTGCTCATGCTCTGCCTTCCCGGCTCCGGATGCCGAAGCGACCGACCTGGCATCGGCCACGGCTCACATCGTGGCACGGCTTCGTGTCCCAGGAATCCCCCCGCACGCTCCGTGATCTCCTGTATACCGTCGCACCCGGGGTTGGTCTAGTCCATCGGCCGGCGGCGGGGTCCGCCGGCCCGCTTCTGGTCCGGTCCGCTAGATGCCCTGCCAGTCGGGCTTGTGCGCGTAGGTGTGCCGGAAGTAGTGGGCGAGCTTCAGCTTGGACGCCGCCGCCTCGTCGACGACCACCGTCGCGTGCGGGTGGAGCTGGAGCGCGGAGGCCGGGCAGACGGCCGCGACCGGGCCCTCGACCGTGGCGGCGACCGCGTCCGCCTTGCCCTCGCCGGTCGCGAGCAGCACCAGGTGCCGGGCCTCCAGGATCGTGCCGATGCCCTGGGTGATGACGTGGTGCGGGACCTGCGTGATGTCGCCGCCGAAGAAGCGGGCGTTGTCGACCCGGGTCTGCTCGGTCAGGGTCTTGATCCGGGTGCGCGAGGCGAGCGAGGAGCACGGCTCGTTGAACCCTATGTGCCCGTCGGTCCCGATGCCGAGCAGCTGCAGGTCGACCCCGCCGGCTGCGGCGAGCGCCCGGTCGTACGCCTCGCAGGCCGCCTGCACGTCCTGTGCCGTGCCGTCCGGGCCGAGGAACGCCTCCAGGTCCGTCCCCAGCGGCTCCAGCACCTCCCGGCGCAGCACCGAGCGGTAGGACTCGGGATGGTCGGCGGGCAGTCCGACGTACTCGTCGAGCTGTGCGATCCGCGCCCGTGAGGCGTCCACGGCGCCGGAGCGCACCTTCGCGGTCAGCGCCTGGTAGACGGGCAGCGGGGTGGAGCCGGTGGCCACGCCGAGCAGGGCGTCGGGCTTGCGTCGCAGCAGTTGCGCCATGGCCTCGGCGATCAGCTCGCCACCCGCCGCGGCGTCCGGAACGATGACAACTTCCACGCTGGGCCTGCCGTTCTGAAGAGGACTCTGTGCTTCTCCATGTGGTTTAGACCAATCTAACAGAAGCGGCGTTCGCCGGGCCTGGAAGAAATGGGGGCGCTCGCGAAAATTGCCATGGACATCTGGCCCCACGACCGACCCGGGCGGGCTAGGCTGCGTGGCATCGCGTGCCATGCGGCGCGGGCGTCTTCGGAGAAGCCCGCAGCACCATGGACACGCCTTCATGGTCTAGTCCACAATCTCAAGTGAACAAGCCTCCGCCCTCCCCGCACAGGAAGGCGGACCGAGGAACCGGAGCTCTCTGCCCTGACTGCCCCGGATCCTCGACCTTCGGCCGGCCGGGACCGCACACCCCGCGGCCGATGATGCTCCGGGCTGCGGTGCCGGCAGGGTTGAGGGTCCCTTCCAGGCGCCGCGGCCCGCGGGTGTTTTCCGGCCACCGCGAAGCCCCGGGTACGCTCGCAGCGTGCCCTCCATGAACGAACTCGTACGCCAGCACACAGCCCTCGACGACTCCGACCTCGAGTGGCTCCACCTGCTGGTGTCGGAGTGGCAGCTGCTCTCCGACCTGTCCTTCGCCGACCTCGTCCTGTGGGTCCCCACCCGGGACGGCACCCGGTACGTCTCGGTCGCCCAGATGCGCCCCAACACCGGCCCGACCTCCTACCAGGACGACATGGTCGGCCACCTGGTCCCCCGCGGACGCCGGCCCATGCTGGACGCGGCGCTGGACGAGGGCCGGATCGTGCGCGAGGGCGACCCGGAGTGGCGCGAGGAGGTCCCGGTACGGGTCGAGTCCATCCCCGTGCGGCGCGAGGGCCGCGTCCTCGGTGTGATCGCCCGCAACACCAACCTGCTCACCGTCCGCACCCCGAGCCGCCTGGAGCTGACGTATCTCCAGAGCGCCTCGGACCTCGCGCAGATGATCGCGGCCGGTTCCTTCCCCTTCCCCGGCCAGCAGGTCGACATGGACGCCTCGCCCCGCGTCGGCGACGGGCTGATCAGGCTGGACGCGGACGGCATCGTCCAGTACGCCTCCCCGAACGCCCTCTCCGCCTACCACCGCCTCGGTCTCGCCGCCGACCTGGTCGGACACCACCTCGGGCGGACCACGGCCGAACTCGCCCCGACCCGCGGCCCGGTGGACGAGGCGCTCGCCAAGGTGGCCAGCGGCTGGGCGCCGCGCGAGTTCGAGATCGAGGGCAACGACGGGGCGATCCAGTTCCGGGCCATTCCGCTCAAGCCCAAGGGCACCCGCATCGGGTCGCTGGTGCTGTGCCGCGACGTCACGGAACTGCGCCGCCGCGAACGCGAGTTGATCACCAAGGACGCCACCATCCGGGAGATCCACCACCGGGTGAAGAACAACCTCCAGACGGTCGCCGCCCTGCTGCGTCTGCAGGCCCGGCGCATCGACTCCGAGCGGGGCCGGGAGGCGCTGGAGGAAGCCGTACGGAGGGTCGGTTCGATCGCCATCGTCCATGAGACGCTTTCTCAGAACCTGGATGAGCGCGTGGAGTTCGACGACATCGCCGACCGGGTGCTCGCGATGGTCGCCGAGATCTCCCCGGGCAAGGTGACGGGCCGGCGCAGCGGCCGGTTCGGCATACTCGACGCCGAGGTCGCCACCCCGCTGTCGATGGTCCTCACCGAGGTGCTGCAGAACGCGCTGGAGCACGGGTTCCGCCAGGGGGACACCGGCACGGTCGAGGTGTCCGCCGTCCGCGGCGGCACCACGAAGGAGGCCCGTCTCCTGGTCACCGTCCAGGACGACGGCGTCGGCCTGCCCGAGGGCTTCGATCCGCACCGCTCGGGCAACCTCGGTCTGCAGATCGTACGGACCCTGGTGGAAGGCGAAATGGGCGGAACCTTCGACATGGTGCCGGCCCCGGAACGAGGCACGCGAGTCATCCTGGACATTCCGGTGCGGGCGCAGAAGTAGGCCAAGTCGGCCGTGCCGTCCCCGAATTGGGAGGTGGCATTGGCCGGCACAGCAAAAAGCCCCGGACCGTATTCGGTCCGAGGCTGATGCTCGTTGCTGCTCCGCTATGTCGCTAAGCGCATCGGGGGATACTGCGCGCTGCGGCTCGGGGGCGGGAGATGCGTACGTGCTGTACGCGCCGCCAAGCTCAGGCTGTCAGCAGGGGTGGGTTTGTCAGGCGGAGGCCTGACGGGCCCGGTTGCGGGCGGCGCGGCGCTTCATCGCGCGGCGCTCGTCCTCGCTGAGACCACCCCAGACGCCGGAGTCCTGACCGGACTCGAGCGCCCACTGCAGACACTGCTCGATAACCGGGCAGCGACGGCAGACGGCCTTGGCTTCCTCGATCTGCAGCAGCGCAGGACCGGTGTTGCCGATGGGGAAGAAGAGCTCGGGGTCTTCCTCGCGGCAAACGGCGTTGTGACGCCAGTCCATGGCTGCTACCTCTCCTTGGTATTACGTGCGGATTGCTTGTGAATGTGAACGCTTTCACGAATCCCTCAACAAGTGAAGGGCCGACCGCCGAGTCTTCCCCGGCGTGGTCCTTGGTTTGAAGAGGGGTTCCGGTGATCACTGGAGGCCGGTCCTGCGGGCCGTCCTGATCGCCACGTAGAGACTCGCAAACCTCAGCGGCGGATACAACCCCTTCCGGAAAGTTTTTTTGGATTCCTCGGTGTCGACTAGGTCACAGCCGTACTTCCATGGGGTGGATCCTGGCCTAAACGTTCGAGTGAAAGGACTTTCGCCCCTTCCGCTCACACAATCACACGCAGTGCACGGCGTACGCCTGTGAACGTCACGCTGGTTCGCAGCCCCAGGTGGTCACCGTCCATCTGGAGGGGCAGCGGAGCCTTCGAATGCAAGGTGAAACGGTCCAGATCGTGCAGGGAGAGGGCGTGCTTGCCATGGGGTCCCCGCTCGGGGGACGAAGTGAGCAACTGGGTGCCATACCGGGCAACCGCGGCCGTCGACAGGCGGCTGAGACCGAGTACGTCGATGCCGGTGTCGAACGAGGCCCTGGGTGACGTGTACATGGGGCGATTGCCGAGATACGTCCAGGGCGACGTGTTCGAGACTATGGCGACCACGAGGTCCTCGACCGGATCGGCACCCGGCCGTTCGAGCGTGATCTTTCCGTGCCGGCGGTTCGGCTCGCCGAGGAACTGACGTATCACCTGACGCACGTACAACGCGTGCGTCGACTTCTTGCCCCGCTCCCGCTGCTGCTCGACCCGGCCGACGACGCCCGCGTCGAACCCTAGCCCGGCGTTGAAGGTGAACCAGCGGTCCGGCACGGCCTCGTCCTCGGTGCCGGGCGTGCCGGAGGTCAGCCCGAGGCCGACGATCCGCTCCCGGCCCTCGCGCAGGGCGTCCAGCAGGGCGCCGGTGGCCTCGACGGGGTCGTTGGGCAGACCCAGGGCGCGGGCGAAGACGTTCGTGGAACCGCCGGGGACGACGGCGAGACCGGGCAGCCGCTCGGGGGCGGGGCCCGCGTGCAGGAGGCCGTTGACGACCTCGTTGACCGTGCCGTCGCCGCCGAGGGCCACCACCATGTCGATGTCGTCGGTCTCCGCCGCCTGCCGGCCGAGGTCGCGCGCGTGACCCCGGTACTCGGTGGTGACGACCTCCAGCTTCATCTCGCTGGCCAGCGCGTGGATCAGAACGTCACGCCTGCGTGCGCTTGTGGTGGTTGCCGCCGGATTGACCACGAGAAGTGCACGCATGCATGGCAGCGTACCTACTGGGTGGTACCCGGCCCATACCGAGGTAGGGATCGGGTAAGAGGAGAGGGCGTGAGCCTGGACACTCGGTGTGTGCCGGGGTCGGCGGGCGCCGGGGACACGGGTGCGGGAGGGCACCCCGGAGCACGAGGGCTACCCTGCTGGGGTGAGCAGTGAGCGGAAAGCCGTCCAGGACACCACGGACACCCCCGAACCCGTCGCCGCCGGGCCGCGCCCGCGCCGGCTGACGTACGCGGCCGCGCTGGCCGCCGTCGAGGGGGCCGGCCTGCTGGCCGGCGGCCTGTGGGTGCTCGTCCTCGGTCTCACCGGCGAACCGGACGGCCGGCAGCAGGCCGTCACCCTCGGGATCACCCTCGCCGTGCTGGCGCTGCTGCCGCTGCTCGCCGCACGCGGGCTGCTGCTGCGCCGTGGCTGGAGCCGTGGTCCCGCGGTGATCACGCAGGTGATAGCCCTCCCGGTGGCCTACAGCCTGCTCCAGGCCGACAGCATGGCCATCCCGGTCGGTATCGCCCTGGCGGCGGCCGCGCTGACGGCGCTGGTGCTCCTCGTCAACGGCGAGACGACCCGGGCCCTCGGCATCAAGGGACCGGGCCGGACCGAGTAGGGGGGCGTCCTACTCCTCCACCAGCAGCTTCTCCCGCAGCTGGGCCAGTGTGCGGGCCAGCAGCCGGGAGACGTGCATCTGCGAGATGCCGACCTCCTGCGCGATCTGCGACTGGGTCATGTTCCCGAAGAAGCGCAGCAGCAGGATGCGCTTCTCCCGCGGCGGCAGGTCCTCCAGCAGCGGTTTGAGGGACTCGCGGTACTCCACGCCCTCCAGCGCCTCGTCCTCGGCGCCGAGGGTGTCGGCGACCGCCGGGGACTCGTCGTCGGTGTCGGGAACGTCCAGGGACAGCGTGGAGTACGCGTTCGCGGACTCCAGGCCCTCCAGGACCTCCTCCTCGGAGATGGCGAGCTTCTCGGCCAGCTCGTGGACCGTGGGGGAGCGGCCGTGCAGCTGGGACAGCTCCGCCGTGGCCGTGGTCAGCGCGAGCCGCAGCTCCTGCAGCCGGCGCGGCACACGGACCGCCCAGCCCTTGTCGCGGAAGTGCCGCTTGATCTCGCCGACGACGGTCGGGGTGGCGTACGTGGAGAACTCCACCCCGCGCTCCGGGTCGAACCGGTCGACGGACTTGATCAGGCCGATCGTGGCGACCTGGGTGAGGTCGTCCAGCGGCTCGCCACGGTTGCGGAACCGGCGCGCCAGGTGCTCCACGAGCGGCAGGTGCATACGGACCAGCTGGTTGCGCAGCTCCGCGTACTCGGGGCTGCCCTCCCTCAGTCCGCGCAGCTCGACGAACTTGGCCCGCGCCCCGCTGCGGTCCTGGGGGTCGTGGTGCGGGGCCTGCACGGCCTCCGCGCGCACCGCGTCGTCCCCGGCGTACCGCTCGTGCTCGCTCATGGTCCCGCCCGTAGCCCTTCCCCGAGCCCTCGCCCCCGAGCGGCCGGCGGGGGAGGCACCGCCAGCCCCCGTCGGCGGCACGCCCGGCGCGGCCGTGTCGGCGTCGCTGCGCGCGGAGTCGTCCTCCGGGTGCGGCCTGGCCTGCTCGGGGATGCCGTCGATGCCCTCCGCCGTGCGCCGGGAACCGTCCCGGGGAGTCTCCCCGGACGTCTCGGCCGCGGTCGGCCAGGGGGCACCCCCGTCCCCGGCCGGCAGCTCGCGTGTGCCGCGCTCTTCGTCCCGCACCGGACCGTCCCCGTTCCTCACGCCGGCCCGGGACCCGCGCCGCGCTGTTTGTAGAGGCTGATCGACACGGTCTTGTCCTCGTCGACGGCGGACGAGACCTTGCCGGCGAGGGCCGACAGCACGGTCCAGGCGAAGGTGTCCCGCGAGGGGGCGTGCCCGTCCGTGGTCGGCGCCGACACCGTGACCTCCAGCGAGTCGTCGACCAGCCGGAAGACGCAGCTGAGCACGGAGCCGGGGACGGCCTGCTGGAGCAGGATCGCGCAGGCCTCGTCCACGGCGATGCGCAGGTCCTCGATCTCGTCCAGGGTGAAGTCCAAGCGGGCCGCCAGACCGGCCGTGGCCGTCCGCAGCACCGACAGGTAGGCACCCGCAGCCGGAAGCCGGACTTCCACGAAGTCCTGGTTCGCCGCGGGCTCGCCTGCGATCTGGGACACCCTCACCTCCATGGTGGTACAAGCTCTACGGGGCCGAGGGTCGCCCCCCGGGGTAACGCGTACGTGGTTCCGCGGTGACGCTATCGCGCTCCGAACGTTCCTGTCCCGGGACCCCAACCCCCTGGCGTCACTCACAGTAAAGCTGTGGATACGCTCCGTGTCTAGAGGGTTCGCGTGACCAAATGGGAAGAGCGCGCGCCGGATTGACGTACCCAGGCGTCAGGCGCTCGAACCGTCGTGCGGCCGCGGCCGCAATGCAGTGTCACACGAAATGGCGGCCGAGGGGGAACGCGGTGGACGGCGGCGCGCTCAGACCAGTACGTGGTCCACGAAACACCACCGCCAGTCCTCGCCCGGTTCGAAGGTCCGCATCACCGGATGCCCTGACTTCTCATGATGCTCCGTCGCGTGCCGTCCCGGGGAGGAGTCGCAGCAGCCGACGTGACCACAGGTCAGGCAGAGCCGCAGCTGCACCGGGTGCGTGCCGTCCCGCAGGCACTCCGGGCAGGTCTGGTTCAGCGCCTCCGGTTCCGGGTGCGGCAGCGCGTCGGCGTGCGTGCACTGTTTCATGATTGCCAGATTACGACGGGTGTGCGGGTGACCGCGCGGAAAAAGAGGCGGGGACGACATGGACGTGATGCCGCTGCTGTTGCTGGTGGCGGGGAGCGCGGCGGTGGCGGGGGCCGCGCGGCGCACGCCGGTGCCCGCGCCCCTGCTGCTGGTCGCCGCCGGCCTGGCGGTCTCCTATCTCCCCGGGGTCCCCCACTACGCGCTGGACCCCGAGGTCGTGCTGCCCCTGGTGCTGCCTCCGCTCCTGTACAAGGAGGGCACCGAGAGCTCGTACCTCGACCTGCGCGCGCAGAAGCGGCCCGTGGGACTGCTGTCGATCGGGTACGTGCTGTTCGCGACCCTCGCCGTCGGCTGGGTCGCCTACCTCGTCGTCCCCGGGCTGCCGCTGCCCGCGGCCCTGGTGCTGGGCGCGGTGGTGGCGCCGACGGACGCGGTCGCGGCCGCCGCGATCGCCCGCCGGGTGGGTCTGCCGTCCAGGATCACCACCATCCTGCAGGGCGAGTCGCTGCTCAACGACGCCACCGCGATCACCGCCTACAAGGTGGCCCTCGCCGCCGCCGTCGGGGCGGGCGCCACCTGGGCCGGCGGGATCGGTGAGTTCCTGCGGGCCGCGGTCGGCGGGGTCGTCGTCGGTCTCGTGCTGATGATGCCGATCCACTGGCTGCGCACGCATCTGACCGAGGCGCTGCTGCAGAACACCCTCTCCCTGCTGATCCCCTTCGTCGCCTACGGCGTGGCCGAGCAGTTCCACGGCTCCGGCGTCCTCGCGGTCGTCGTGGTCGCGGTCTATCTCGGGCACCACGCGTGGGAGGTCGACTTCGCCACCCGGCTCCAGGAGGAGGCGGTGTGGCGCATGGTGGCCTTCCTGCTGGAGTCGGCGGTCTTCGCGCTGATCGGCCTCCAGCTGCCGGTGGTGATCCGCGGCATCCGGCAGTACCAGGGCATCGACGCGCTCTGGTACGCGGTCGCGGTCTTCGCCGTGGTGGTCGTGGCCCGGTTCGTGTGGGTGTACCCGGCCGCGTTCCTGCCGCGCCTGCTGTCCCGACGGGTCCGGGAGCGGGAGGAGAACCCGACCTGGCGGGCGCCGATCGTGACCTCCTGGGCCGCGATGCGGGGAGTGGTCTCGCTGGCCATCGCCTTCTCGATCCCGCTGACGGTGGACGACGGCAGCCCCTTCCCGCAGCGGAACCTGATCCTCTTCCTGACCTTCGCCACCGTCATCGGCACACTGGTCGTCCAGGGCCTGACCCTCGCCCCGCTGATCCGCCTGCTCCGTTTCCCGGGCCGCGACCGGCAGGCCGAGACGCTCGCCGAGGCCAACGCCCAGGCGCAGGCCTCCCGGGCCGCCGAGACCCGCCTCGACGAACTCCTCACCGACGAGCGCAACACCCTGCCCCCACCGCTCGCGGAGCGGCTGCGCCAGGTCCTGGAACGCCGCCGCAACGCCGTCTGGGAGCGCCTCGGCCAGACCAACCCGGTCACCGGCGAGTCCGTGGACGACACCTACCGCCGGCTGTCCCGCGAGATGATCGGTGCCGAACGCGAGGTGTTCGTCAAGCTCCGCGACCACCGCTACATCGACGACGAGATGCTCCGCACCCTGTTGCGCCGGCTCGACCTGGAGGAGGCCGCCGCCTTCCGGGAGGAGGCGTGAGGCGGGCGCGCCGGCCGTGATCAGGCGGTCAGCACGGCCGCCACGGCCGTACCGCGCGGGAACGCCCCTTCCCCGGCGAGCGCGGCGAGCGCGTAGAGCAGTTTGGCGACATACAGCCGCTCCACCGGCACCCCGTGCCGCTGTTCGAAATCCTGGGCGAACGCTTCCAGTTCGGCGGGCACGCGCGCGTACCCGCCGAAATGGAACCGCTCGTCGAGCGACCAGTGACCCCGCCGGCCGCCGAAGGCCTCCTCCTGCAGGCGGCGTATGTCACCCTCCAGGAACCCGCCCCTGAGCACCGGCACCCCCATCACCCGCTGCCCCGCGCCCAGCCCGGCCGCCAGACCGGCCAGCGTGCCGCCCGTGCCGCAGGCGATCGCCACCACGCCGGCCCGCCCCCGCAGCTCCTCGCCCAGGGCCCCGCAGCCCCGTACCGCCGCCGCGTTGCTGCCGCCCTCCGGCACCACGTACGCGTCCCGCGCACCGGCCGCCCGGAGCATGCCGGCCAGCGTCCGCGGCTCGGTCTTGCGCCGGTACGCCGCCCGGTCCACGAAGTGCAGGCGCATGCCGTCGGCCGCGCACCGGGCCAGGGACGGGTTGAGCGGGCGGTCCGCCAGCTCCTGCCCGCGGACCACGCCGACCGTGGGGAAGCCGAGGAGGCGGCCCGCGGCGGCGGTGGCCCGCAGGTGGTTGGAGTAGGCGCCGCCGAAGGTGACCAGCGGCCGTCCGCCCGCCGCCTCGATGTTCGGCACCAGCTTGCGCCACTTGTTGCCGATCAGCTCCGGATGGATCAGGTCGTCGCGCTTGAGGAGGAGACGGACGCCGTGGCGGTCGAAACGGTCGTCGCGCACCTCCTGGAGCGGGGAGGGGAGGCGGGGAGCGAGCGGGGCGGTGCTGGTCACGGTTCATTGTCACCCGCGGGATCGTCGCCCTGAAGGGGCACCGGGAACCGCCTGACCGGCCAGCGGGGACGGGCGGCCCGTGGCGGGCACGCCCTACTCCCCGCCCGCCTCCCGCAGCCGCTTCTCGATCCGCCTGCGCAGCCATGCCATCGAGAACCCGCGCGGGTCCACCTTGCCCGGCTGCCACTCCCGGTGGCCGATCACCGACCGCTGCGTCCAGTCGTGCCGCCGGCACACCGCGGCCGCCGCCCGCACGATCGCCTCAAGCTGGGCCTCGGGCCACGGGTCCTCGCCGTCGCCCAGGTTCTCGCACTCGAAGCCGTAGAAGTGCCGGTTGCCGTCGGTGTTCGCCTCGGTGTCCGGCGGCAGGCCCTTCTCGGCGATGACGGCCCTCAGGACGTCGTCGTCACCGAGCCCGGCGTGGTTGGTGCGGCCGTAGCCGACGAGGTGGACCATGCCGTCCTTGGTGATCACGCCGTGGCACAGCGGGCCCGGCAGCGCCGGGTCGCCGTCGCGGCAGATCTCCACCGTGCGCGCGCTGCCCCGGGTCACCGTGTGGTGGATCATCACGCCGTGGACGGGACCCCAGGGGCCCTTGTGGTTGCGGTTGTGGTGCCGCCAGTCGCCGACCTCGACGACCGTGAGGCCCTCCGCCCCGAGGGCGTCCAGGAACTCGCCGGCGGACATGGGTGGGGCCATGACCGACTCCTTCGTGCCGTGCCGTGCCCGGTGACCGCCGGCGGCGGCCACCCCGTACCGCGGGCTTCTACCGAAACCGGACGTCGCGGACACATCGTTCGGACGGCGTGCGAGCCGATCCGGACATGACGGGCATCCGGGCCGGTCATGGACAAGATCCCTCTTTCTGCCCAGTAGTGCGATGATCCATTCCCGCTCTTTCGGGTAATGGTGCGGGCACGTTGCGTGATGGAACGCTGGTGTGTGAGACCGGTGTGCGAGTCGGCGCCGGGCATACATGAGAGGGCGTTTCCTTATGTCGGTAGGCGAAGAGGTCCGCACGGATGACGGCAGGCCGCAGCAGTCCCTCGGGACGGCGGCAGCGCGGAACCTGGCCACCACCACCAAGTCCGCGCCGCAGATGCAGGAGATCAGCTCCCGCTGGCTGCTGCGCACGCTCCCCTGGGTGGACGTCCAGGGCGGCACGTACCGGGTGAACAGGCGCCTGACCTACGCGGTCGGTGACGGCCGCATCACCTTCGTCAAGACCGGGGACCAGGTGGAGGTCATCCCGGCCGAACTCGGCGAGCTGCCGGCCCTGCGGTCGTACGAGGACCACGAGGTGCTGACGGAGCTGGCCCGGCGCTGCCGGCAGCGCGACTTCGCGCCCGGCGAGGTGATCGCCGACTTCGGCAACCAGACGAGCGGCGTGTACCTGCTGGCCCACGGCAGGGTGGAGAAGGTCGGCACCGGCCCGTACGGCGACGACGCCGTCCTCGGGGTCCTCGCCGACGGCGCCTACTTCGGCGACCAGGCGCTGCTGGACTCGGACGCCATCTGGGAGTACACCCTCCGCGCGGACACCGCGACCACGGTGCTCATCCTCGGCCGCCAGGACTTCGAGCAGGTGGCGGAGCGCTCCGCCACCCTCCGCGAGCACCTGGAAGGGCTGCGCGCGATCCCCCGGCAACGCACCAACAAGTACGGCGAGAAGGAGGTCGAGCTGGCGGCCGGCCACTCCGGGGAGGCGGACATCCCGCACACCTTCGTGGACTACGAGGCCCGGCCCCGCGAGTACGAACTGAGCATCGCCCAGACCGTGCTGCGCATCCACACGCGCGTGGCCGACCTGTACAACCAGCCGATGAACCAGACCGAGCAGCAGTTGCGGCTCACGGTCGAGGCGCTCAAGGAGCGTCAGGAGCACGAACTGGTCAACAACCGGGAGTTCGGCCTCCTCCACAACTGCGAGTACGACCAGCGGATCCAGCCGCACGACGGCGTGCCGAGCCCGGACGACCTGGACGAGCTGCTCAGCCGCCGCCGGGGCACCAAGCTGCTCCTGGCCCACCCGCGCGCGATCTCCGCGATCGGACGTGAGCTGAACAAGCGGGGACTGGTCCCGGAGACGATCGACATCGCCGGCCACCGCATCCCCACCTGGCGCGGCGTGCCGATCTACCCGTGCAACAAGATCCCGATCAGCGAGGCCCGCACGACCTCCGTCATCGCCATGCGTACCGGCGAGGCCGAGCAGGGCGTGATCGGCCTCAGGCAGTCCGGCGTCCCGGACGAGATCGAGCCGAGCCTGTCCGTCCGGTTCATGGGCATCAACGAACAGGCCATCATCAAGTACCTCGTGACGGCCTACTACTCGGCCGCCGTCCTGGTGCCCGACGCGCTCGGTGTGCTGGAGAACGTCGAGATCGGCCGATGGCGGTGACGTCCCCGCACGCCGTGGCCGTGTCCCGGCCTTCCGGGGCGGGTAGACCCCGGGGGTACGCGTCCGCCCGGGCCGGCGGCGCCGGTGCCGGCGGACGTGACGAGGGGGAGGCATGGCCAGGTTCATGACGGAGACGGAACACCGCGCGCCCGCCGTGCCGCGTGCCGGGACGGCGGAGGGCCGCCGGGGCGGGACGGGGGAGAACGCCACCGGTCCGCTCGACGGGCAGGAGGAGGCCGCGGCGCTGCTGGAGCGCACGCGAGCCCTGGTCGACCCCGAGCTGCGCGCGGCCGTCGAGTCGCTGCCCGGCGCCATGCGCAGCATCGCGCTCTACCACTTCGGCTGGCGGCAGGCCGACGGCACCCCGGCGGCGGGCAGCGCCGGCAAGGCCGTACGGCCCGCGCTCGTCCTGGCCGCCGCCGCCGCGCTCGGCGGCCCGGCGGCCGGGGCGGCGGCCGTCCGGGCGGCAGCGGCGGTCGAACTGGTTCACAACTTCACGTTGCTGCACGACGACGTGATGGACCGGGACACCACCAGACGGCACCGGCCGACGGCCTGGACGGTGTTCGGCGACACCGGTGCGATCCTCGCCGGGGACGCCCTGCAGGCACTGGCCCTCCGGCTGCTCGCCGAGGACCCGCACCCCGCCGCCGTACCGGCCGCCGCCCGGCTCACGGCCTGTGTGGTGGAGCTGTGCGCCGGCCAGCACACCGACACCGATCTGGAGCGGCGGGCCCCGGACGAGGTCACCCTCGACGAGGTGCTCGTCATGGCCGAGGCGAAGACCGGCGCGTTGCTGGGCTGCGCCTGCGCCATCGGCGCGCTGTACGCGGGCGCCGGGGAGGAGGACGTGGCCGCGCTGGACGGCTTCGGCCGCCAGGCCGGGCTCGCCTTCCAGCTGATCGACGACGTCATCGGCATATGGGGCGACCCGCGCCGCACCGGCAAGCCGGCCGGAGCGGACCTCGTGGCCCGCAAGAAGTCCCTGCCCGTGGTGGCGGCGCTCGCCGCCGGTACCCCGGCGGCGGCCGAACTCGCCTCGCTGTACGGGAAGCCCCACGTGAAGGAGGCGGCGGACGCGGCCGAGGAGATCACACGTGCGACGCAGGCCGTCGAGCGGGCCGGTGGCCGGGACTGGGCGCAGGCGGAGGCGGCCGACCGCATGGCCCGCGCCATGCAGGAACTCGCCCGCGCGGTCGCTGACCCGGAGTCGGCGGGCGGTCTGCTGGCACTCGCCGAGTTCGTGACCCGGCGCAGCAGTTGAACGCCGCCGGGCCACCCGGCAGCCCGGCAGGACCCCGGAGTCACCGGGTCCGTGCGGTTCCTGACCCCGCACGGACACCCGGACACTCCGGTCGGGCGGGCCCCGCACATCCCCACGGTGTGCGGGGCCCGTCGCCGTGTGTTCGGAAAAGCCTTGCGCTGACCCCCATCGCGGTACTACAACTGAAGCACTGCAACCGGAGTGGTCAACCGATCGCGCCGAATCTCCACCGAAAGAGATCAGCTTGCGCAAGCTCTCGTACTTCATCGCCTGCTCGACGGCTTCATCGGGGACGAGCACGGCGACGCCTCGGAGATGCTCCGCTTCCTGGACGAGGAGTACCTCGCGTTCCTCAAGGCGGAGTTCCCCGAGACCATATCCACCCAGGGTCGCGTCCACCTCGGTGCCGACCACCTCCCGAACAAGCGGTTCGACACCGTCGTCCAGGGCCGGGCCAGCTACGACGAGGGGCTCAGGGCGGGCATCACCAGCCCCTACGGCCACCTGCGCGAGTACGTCGCCTCCCGGACCCTGGGCGCCTCACCCGACCCGCACGTCGAGATCATCGCCGACGGCCTGGTGGAACGGGTCCGCGCGCTCAAGGCCGAGGAAGGCGGACTGGACATCTACCTGTGCGGCGGCTCGCGCATCGCCGGGGAACTGTTCGACGAGATCGACGAACTCGTCATCAAGTCCTACCCGATCGTCTACGGCATGGGCATGCCGATGTTCACCACCGGCCTCGACATCAAGGAGTTCACCCTCGACGGGGTGCGCACCTTCGCCAACGGCGTGGTCGTACGGACGTACACCAGGAAGCGCTGAGCGCGCGGACGTGCGCCGGGAAGCGCCGGCCGCGCGGCCGTCCTACCCTGGGGGCATGGACAGGGAGGAAGCCGTCTGTCCCGTCTGCGGACAGCCGGTCGCGACCGTCGTCCGGCGGCACAAGACGCTGGGCGCCTGGGTGCCGGTGTGGAGCCCGGGCCCGTGCCGCAGCCCGGACTGCGCGTCCAACGCCGCCCCCGCCCCGCAGGCCGGCCCGACCGCCCGGCAGCACCCCGGGGAGCCCGCGGGCAAGTGACCCCCGGCCCGGTCCGGAAACGCGCCCGCGCGCCGCGTGCCGGCGCCGTCGTAGCGTGGGCGCATGCCGAAACTGCCCCGCATCTTCCACGTCACCGAACGCTCCGTGTGGGAGGCGGCGCGCGAGCGCGGCGCCTTCGAGACGTCGACACGCGGCCGCACCCTGGCGGAGGAGGGCTTCATCCACTTCTCCACACGTGAGCAGCTTCCGCGCGTCGCCGCCTTCCTCTACGGCGACTACGACGGCCCGGACGAACTGGTCGTCCTCGTCGTCGACCCGGCCAGGGTCGGCGTGCCGGTGAAGTACGAGGCCGTGCAGCCGGGCGGGGAGGAGTTCCCGCACGTGTACGGCCCGGTGCCGGTCGACGCCGTGGTCGACGTGGAGCCGTGGGCGTGACCGGGCCGGGTGCCGGACGTCACCTGAGGGTGGGCAGGTACGGGTAGCAGCCGTACTCGTCCTTGGTGGCCTCGATCATGACGTTGCCGGTCTGCGGACCGACGACGCCGTCCTGCTGCAGTCCCGCCCACTTCTGGACGGCCAGGATCGCCCCGTAGGTGTCGCGGCCGAACGAGCCGTCCACGGCGACCGTGTGGTAGCCGGTCTGGTAGTGCAGGGAGTTGGAGATCTGCTGGACGCACTTGACGCTGGCGTACGCGTTGCTCCTGCCGTAACCGACATAGAGGGAACCGGAGTTCGGCACGGCCTGCGCCGTGCCGCTCAGGACGCCGACGGTGACGAGCGCGGCGGCCGCGGACAGGAACGCACCGCGCCGACGCATGGAGATGTTGCTCAAGGGACCCTCTGTTTTCTCGTGACCCGACTGTCAGCCGGAGCCCGGACGGCACATGGTGGCCGTTCCCGGGCGGAAGACGGGGCCTCGTGGCCCCGCGGTCGGACAGGGAAGAGTCTCGGTGGCGCTGCCAACAACCGGCCAACGTACGGTCAACGACGCGCGACCGCACACCGGCGGCGCACGGGTCCTCCCGGGGCTACGCGACGGTGGACCGCCGGCCGCCCTCCGGCAGACCGCCCGTCACCGGGTCCCGGCCGGTCAGGCAGTACGTGCCGCCGGCCGGATCGCGCAGCACCGCCCAGTGGGCGCCCTGGCGTACGAAGACGGCCCCCAGCTCCTCGTGCCGCGCGCGGACCGCGGCGATGTCCGCGCAGGCGAGGTCGAGATGGGCGGAGGCGGGGCGCTCGTCGTCCAGCCGCTGGAGCAGGAGCCGGACCGGGAGGCCCGGCGGCGGCTCCAGCACCGTGAACTCCGGCCGGGACCCCGCCCGTTGCCGCCAGCCGGTGAGCCGGGCCCAGAACTCGGTCTCGGTGCCGTACGCGGACGGCGGGATGTCGAGGCACACCTGGTCCAGGCGGCTGCCCGCCACCACCGGCGGCCGCACCGACTCGCCCAGCCAGGGCACGACGCAGAACAAGTGCCCCCCGGGCGACCGCAGCACGGCCCAGTCCCCGTGGTCCGCCACCGGCTCCGCGCCAAGGGTCCGGGCGAGCCCGGCCAGCTCCCGCACGTCCTCGGCGCACAGGTCCACATGGGCCCCGCCGTCACCCTCGCCCACGCCCTGGAGCTTCACGCACGCATCCGCCCCCTGGCCCTCGCCGGGCAGCAGCGTCACGAACTCGCCGTGCTCGCCCCGGGGTTTCGGACAGACGGGTGCCGGTGACGGCCGTCCAGAAGGCGCGCGCCCCCGTCAGGCGGGCGGCGGGCCGGTCGGCGAAGGCGTAGGTCCAGCGGATGGTCACGGCCGGAAGTGTAGGCGTGAACCCCGGCCCGCCGCAGGGGAGATCATCCCGCGGGCCGCTGGAGGAAGCGCAGCTGGTTCCCCGCCGGATCCCGGAAGGCGCAGTCGCGCACGCCGTACGGCTGGTCCGTCGGCTCCTGCAGCACATCCGCGCCGGACTCCCGCACCCGCTCGAACAGCGCGTCGCAGTCCTCGGTGGTGAAGATGACGCCGCGCAGCATGCCCTTGGCGAGCAGTTCGGCCATCGCCTGCCGGTCGGCGGGGGAGGCGTCCGGGTTCGCGCCGGGCGGCTCCAGCACGATCTCCACGTCCGGCTGGAGCGGCGAGCCCAGGGTCACCCAGCGCATGTTCTCGAAGGCCACGTCGTTGCGGACCTCCAGGCCGAGCACGTCGCGGTAGAAGGCGAGGGCCTTGTCGTGGTCGTCCACCGCGATGAAGCACTGCTTGAGTTTCACGTCCATGGGGTCACGCTAGGCTCCTTCGCGTCCTGACGCGCGGGGCCTCACCAGGGCCGGCGGCGAGGGCGGGTGAAGGTCCGGGCGACGCAGGACGGGATCACCGCGCTCGCCTCGTGGGACCGGGCCCGGTAGGCGCTCGGCGTCTCGCCGACCAGTTCGGTGAAGCGGGAGCTGAAGGAGCCGAGCGAGGTGCAGCCGACGGCGAGGCACACCTCGGTCACGCTCAGGTCGCCCCGGCGCAGCAGCGCCTTGGCCCGCTCGATCCGGCGGGTCATGAGATAGCTGTAGGGGGTCTCCCCGAAGGCCTTGCGGAAACTGCGCTGGAAGTGACCCGGCGACATCAGGGCGTCGCGGGCCAGCACGGCCATCTCCAGCGGCTCGGCGTACTCACGGTCCATCCGGTCGCGCACCCGCCGCAGCCGTCTGAGGTCCTCCAGGGCGGTCATGCCCCCAGCTTCGCAGAAGAAGCCCGCACCCGGACCGCCGGGACCACGCCGTGTTCGGCGGGGCCGCGGGCCGGGTGCGGGCCGGGGGACCGGAGGATCCGGGGGATCCCGGGTCCGTGGCGTGATCGGGGATCAGGCCTTCTTGGTCTCCTAGTAGCGGGCCAGGTCGGTGACCTGCGGAGATCATTCCTGTGGGGCGCTGACCTGGCCTTTTGGTGATTGGTGGCGATGGGGCGCGACGGTCTTGAGCGGGTGTCCTGCGGACTGTGCGCGGACTGCTGTCCCGGCCCGGGGGTATAGGCGGCTGACGCCGTACCCTTGGCGGGCCGGAGCCGACGTGTCACGGATTGTGCCGACCGCCGGTGATCTCCAGAGCCTGCCGCGCTGGCAATCGGGACGAAACGGGATGGTCGAGGCGCAAGAGACTAGCCTCGGGCCATGGTGACGCGCACCCGGCTGTATCACGACGGCACTCTCGTCCTGGAGGACTTTCCCGCCAGTGACGTCTCTGCGCATCTCGCTGATCCGGCGTCGGTCCTGTGGCTGGACCTGTACCGGCCCGGGAACGCCGAGTTCACCATGCTCGGTCAGGAGTTCGGCATCCACGAACTGGCTTTGGAGGATGCCGCGCAGCGTGGGCAGCGGCCGAAACTCGACCGCTATCGCACCCACGAGTTCCTCAGCGCCTATGCCGTGACCATCAGCCCGGACGGTGCGCAGCTGACGTACAGCGAGATCGCCGTATTCCTCACCAGTCAGGCCATGATCACCGTCCGCAAGGACGACGGCCTCGACATCGAGGACGTCGTCGCCCGCTGGGACGAGAGCCCGGACCTGGCCGGCCACGGCGTCGGATTCCTGCTGCACGGTCTGCTCGACCATCTCGTGGACGGACACTTCGCCGCGGTCCAGCAACTGGACGACAGCATCGAGGAGCTGGAGGGCCTGCTCTTCGCGGCCGGGCGCCGCGAGATCGAAGCCGTGCAGCGCCGGGTCTTCGCACTGCGTAAGTCGCTCGTCCAGCTGCGCCGCGTCGTGCTTCCGATGCGCGAGGTGGTCAACGGGCTCATGCGCCCCGGCCTGCATCTGATCACCGACCCTCTCGTCCCGTACTACCAGGACGTCTACGACCACGTGCTGCGTGCGACCGAGTGGACGGAATCACTGCGGGACCTGGTGGCCTCGGTCATGGAGACGAACCTCTCGGTCCAGGCCAACAGCATGAACCTGATCATGAAGAAGGTGACGAGCTGGGCCGCGATCATCGCCGTTCCCACCGCGATCACCGGCTACTACGGCCAGAATCTCCCCTATCCCGGTTTCGGCCGCGAGTCGGGATTCATCACCTCCGCCGCCGTCATCGTGCTCCTGTCCGCATTGCTGTATCTGACGTTCAAGCGCAAGGACTGGCTCTGACCGGCATCGGCACCGGCGACCAGGCCCCGAAGGCAGGAAACTACCTGGTCATCCCGGGCTTTTCGAGCCGGTGAGCGGAGTAGTGTGAAGGCACCGGGAGGCCTTCGCGCACCGGCTCCGCTGCGGGTGCCGTTTCCGGTGATCGACAATGCCGGGCCGCACCCACGAGCCCGGGGACAGGTCCGCGCCATGGCCGTGACCATTGACCGTACGACATCGAGCTGGCGCGCGCCGCCGCAGCCGGCTCGGCTGTCCCTGACGCCCGCGCCGGGCGGGCTGGACGGCACGTGGTGGCCTCGCTCCCGTGCCCTCACCCGTGAGCTGCCACCCTTGACAGCCGCCCTGGGTGATCTCTGGGGCCGCATCACAGGTATCGCGGTGAACCCTGCCCACTGGCCCGTCATCCCGTGTCGGGTGTCCGTGGCCGGGCGCACGGTGCACGTGGGCTGGTCCACCGAGGAGCAGGATCCGCACAGACTGACCTTCTTCTCCGCCGATGGCCGCCGGGACGTGCTGGTGATTCCGCCGGAGACCGGTGCGGATGCCGCCGCGCAGCTGATGGCGGGCGGCGGCATCGATGCCCCGGCCCGCGAGGAAGCAGCAGACAGGATCGACGCCCGGATCAGGGAAGAAGCGTGGGAGACCGACGGCGGAGCGGGTCGGCCGTCGTCCCTGCCCCGGCCCATCGGCTCGACAGGGCCTTCGCCCGGCGGTCGGCGGAGGTGAGAGAACCATGACTGTCATCGCCGTGGCCGTACTGCTCCTTCTGATCACCGTCGGAGTCGTTCTGATCCACCAGCTCAATGGTCAGCACGACGAACGGATCGCTGCCTTCCACTACAGCGATGTTCTGCCGGGGATCGGGCGTCGGCCCCGGAGGCACCGTCGGTCGGCGGTGGACGCGGGCGCTCCGCCGCGACCCACCGCGACGGCGACCGCGGATGACATCGACTTCGGCCCGACCGAGGGCAGTAGAGGAAGGCGCGTCATGGCGATATTGCGAGACCGGAAGACGTACCGCGAGAGGATCATGCAGGCTCTGTACCAAGCCGCCGAGGGCAATCGCCTCCTGGGCGTCGATGGGGCGAAGCTCCGCAACGACCTCGGTATCCCTGAGCAGGACATGGCCGCTGCCTGTATGTACCTGGCGGGCGAAGGCTGGGTCGTCGTGGACTGGGGGAGGGGCAACACGCCCGCGATGATCACGCTGACGCACCAGGGGATCCGGCAGATGGAGACGGAAGAGGAAGGGCGTGGCTGAGCCGCCGCGAAAGCGGGTCGGCGCACGCTCACGTGCAATGACCCGGAAGGGCGGCTCCGGCGGGTATACGCCGGAGCCGTTGCCTGTTTCCGTAACCGCGCCGTGCGGCGAGGCGCTCGCGCGAGCGTCGTGCGGAGTACCGTGAGGTAGCAGGGCTGTATCGCGGTCGCACGCTCTGCGGTCGCACTGCTCTCTGCGGATGGGCGGACATCATGGCCGACTCAGACACCCCCGGCCTCCCCAGGCTCCTGCCGGACGCCGTTCACCGGTCGGTGAGACCGGGGACGGCCCTGCTGAGGCTGGAGACGACACACGCACGCGAGGGAATCCTGGACGGTGCCTGGTGGCCGCGGTCCCGGGACATCGGTGCCGAGCTCCCCTCGCTGATCTCCGCGTTGACCGAGCATCTCGGGCCTGTCACCCGTGTCGGTCTGGACGACAGTGCATGGGACGGACTGCCGACCCGGGTGATGGTCGACGGCCGAGTCGTGCGCATCGATTCCTTCCCGGTCGGTGACGACACCGTCCTCATCACCCGAGGCGAAGGGGACCTTTTCTCTCTGTTGCTGGTCCCTCCGGACGCGTCGCCCGACGCGGCACGCGCCGCGATGGCCCGGGCCGTCCGGGCGGACAACGTCACCGAGGCCAGGCAGATCCTCATCGACACGGGCGGCGACACGCCGTCTACGCCGGCCTGACACGTCCGTCGCAGATCGGCTCCCCGCCGGCCTGGATGCTAGATGCGGGCGAACTTCTCCGTCTGCTGGGCGAATTCCTGGGCCATGGCGGCGCTGACCGTGGGCTTGGTGTCGCGGATGGTGTCCAGGTAGTCGTCGGTGGTGGGGGTGGTCCGGGTTCCGGTGTCGAAGGTGCGCTCGAACTGGGCCTGGGAGACGGTGCGCGCCGCGTGGGCGATGTCGGCGGGGGTGAACCCCTCGCTGGCGGACGCGAGTGCCGCGCTGTCGGCCCGCGCGCCCGCTCGGGCCAGGTAGCTCTCCCACAGTGCGGTCCTGGCGGTGTGGTCGGGAGGGCCGATCGGCAGCACGTAGTCGAAGCGGCCGTGCCGCAGGAACGCGGAGTCGAGCGTGGTCACGTTGTTCGTGGCGCAGACGAGCAGCCGTCCGTCCTGGCTTCGGAACCGGACGATCGCCTTGAGCAGTTCGTTGACGACGCCGACAGCGGTCGCGTCCGCGCCGCCGCGTTCGCCGGCGATCTCCTCGACCTCGTCGATGAAGACGAGGACGTGGTCGAGCCGGGCGATCTCCTCGAAACGTCGGTTCAGCCCGGTCGCCAGGCCGTACTCGGCGGCAAGACGGGCGGGGAACAGTTCGAGGAAGGGCCATACCAGGCGGCTGGCGATCGCGTGCGCGAAGGTGCTCTTGCCGGTCCCGGGCGGGCCGAACAGCATCACCGCCCGTGGCAGTTCCACTCCGTGCTGGGCGGCCAGTTCGGGATGGGCCAGCGGCAGGACCAGGCGCCGCTCGATGAGCTGCTTCTCCCGTTGCATGCCCGCGACTTTCTGCCACAGTCCCCCTGGCGGCAGCTCCGCTCCGAGCGAGGACAGCGTGCCGGCCGACTGCGGGGTCACCGGCCCGCGCTTTTCGAAGAAGACCAGCCCAGGGCGGGCGCCGAAGTCGCAGTTGCGAAGGGCGGTGGCACCGGTCTCGCCCTCGGGCAGGACGGCGTGCACCGCTCGGACGCCGGCGGCGAAGAGCCGTTGCTCAAGGGCGGTGACCAGGGCACTGCCCAGCCCGCGCTGCCGCCAGGCGGGCGCCATGCAGATGCGCAGGATCCATGCCCGTTCGCCCTCCACCCTGCTCACCGCGGCGCCGATCAGCACGTCGTCGGCCGTGGCCACCACAGCCGGGTGGCGGGCCTGGAGAGCCGTCACGGCGTCCGAGAGCGGGAAGAGCGGCGGCTCCTCGGTCGTGCCGCTCTCCATGTCGACTCGGATCACCGCTTCGAGATCGTCCTGGGTGTAGTCCCTGACCCGCCAGCCCGTCATGATCAGCTCCGCGTGTTCGGCCGTACTTCCATCATCAGCCGATGTCCGAAGGGTGCGCACGACAGGCGTCGGCCACGAGTCCGTCCCGGTGGCACGGACCGCTCGGCCGCGCCATCACCGCGGGATGCAGTGATGGTGGCAGTCGGGTCACGCTGCGGTGTCGGGAGCGTCGTCGGCCGGGCTGACGGACTTGGCGGTGCGGCCGGCGCCGGCCAGTGGCGTAGACGCGGTAGGTGCGGCGGCCGCGGTTTCCCGGGCGAGGAAGGAGCCGAGCTCGCCGATCGTGCTCATGAGGGGGGCGGGGAAGACTACGGTGGTGTTCTGGTCGACACCGATCTCCACCAGGCTCTGGAGATTGCGCAGTTGAAGCGCCAGGGGGTGGGCCATCATGGTGTCCGAGGCGTCACCGAGCGCGGCCGCGGCCAGGGACTCGCCCTCCGCGTTGATGATCTTCGCTCGCTTCTCCCGCTCCGCCTCGGCCTGGCGGGCCATGGCGCGCTTCATGGTGTCGGGCAGCTGGATGTCCTTGAGCTCGACCAGCGTGACCTGCACACCCCAGTCGACGGTGGTGACGTCGAGGATCTGGCGGATGTCCAGGTTGATACGGTCCGTCTCCGACAGCGTCTCGTCGAGCGTGTGCCGGCCGACGACCTTCCGCAGGGTGGTCTGGGCGATCTGGTTGATCGCCGTGTTGACGTTCTCGACGGCGACGACCGACTTCACGGCGTCGACGACCCGGAAGTAGGCGACGGCCGACACGTCGACGCTCACGTTGTCGCGGGTGATGATGCCCTGGGACTGGATCGGCATGGTGACGACCCGCAGCGACACCCGGTGCAGGACGTCGGCGAACGGGATGATGAACCGCAGCCCCGGGGAGCGTGTTCCGACCAGTCGGCCGAAGCGGAGCAGCACTCCCTTCTCGTACTGCTTGACGACCTTCACGGACAGGGCGAGGGCCAGGACGGCCAAGAGGCCGATCACGACGATGAGAACGATCGGGACTTGCATGTGCTGCTCCTCGGCACGAGGCCCATGGCCACGTGGTGCGGGGACCCGCCGGTCGAGATCCCCGCACATGGCTGCGTCGTTTGTGAGGCGGGGCCGAAGCCCGTCGATACGGGCCCGCGCCGGCAGTCGGTGCGCGGAGGCCGGGAACGTCGCCTCGTCATGTGTGGTGAGTGGTGCGGTTGCGGCGGCGGCGCGCTGGGAAGCGGCCGCGGCCCCCGTCGCGGTGGTCACGTCGTTCGCCGGCGGTCGGCGACTTGGACAGTGCCGGTCCCGCAGGAGGTTGTGCCGCGTCGGTTCCGCGGCGCGGGCCGCCGGGCAGGGCGCGACTGTACCGGTGCACGGCGATTCTCTCCGCGTGCTCGATGTTGAGCCGGTGGATCACGAATGCCGCGGCTGCGATGAGGACCAGGAAGGCGGCGGTCGTCAGGAAGGTGTTCATGACGGCCGTCTCACATGCCGATGATCAGGCGGCTGACGCCACCGGCCTGTGCGGGAACGGCCGCGGAGGTCGAGGAGGCGCCGCCCTCGTACTCCCATGCCTCGTCCCGATCGAGTGGCCGGTCGGCCGCGGAAACGGCGTGCCGGGCCTCGTCCGCGGTGATGAGCGCGCTCGCGGTCAGCGGCGGACCGTCGTAGTCGGACGCGGCCGCCATCAGGCGGGCCGCCGACTCCGCCCCGGTCTCGGGTGGGATGACCAGCAGATCCCAGCGGCCGGTGCCATAGGAGAGCAGCAGCAGCTTGTGCGGGTCGATCTCCGGGGTGAACCAGCCGGCCTTGACGACATGACCGTCCACGGGAATGTCGTGCGGGATGACCGGCCAGTACTTCGGGTTGACGGCGATGCGGGTGATGCGGCCCCACAGGGGGTCCAGCACATCGGTCAGTGCGGGCAGCTCGCTCAGCAGGTCCCGGGAGCGGGGCCACCAGGCACCGTCCAGGAGGCCGCGGGACGGCCCGTCGCTCTTCAGCGCGAGACGCGCGGCCGGGGCTGCGACGGGCTCGTGCTGTGGCAGGGGTTGGTGCAAGGTCGCCGACATGATGCGGACCCGTCTCCGGGCCGCCTTCGCGGCGACCCCGGGATTCATCTCTCGCCGAGAACGACCCCGACGTGGAAGCCGGTGTGCGAAATGCCCTCGGTGTTGTCCACGGTACTCCGCACAGGCCGGGGCGGCTGTGGAGACGACGCCGCATGCTGCGAAGCGGCTGTCGATACCGGTGGGGCCGGCTGAAGGCGCCAGGGGTGTGTCGTATGCCGGTTGCCAGACCGGTCTCACGCCCGACCGCACGCATGCCCTGGTCCAGCACTCCTTGGCTGTGTTGCGTGGGAGGTGTCCCTCGTGTTTCGTTCAGCCCGTCGCTCCCCATCGGTCCGCCGGGCGTGGGCGAGGAGTATCCTGGTGATTACCGAGAGCATCTCGTACACCGGTTCCACGCCGGGGTCGTTCTCGGCGATTCATGACAACCGGGCCGGCCGTGACCGGCCCGGGGTTGGGTCCGCATCATGACCGCGACCATTCTGTTGACGCCCGCGGTCGAGGAGCGGACCCCTTCTTCGTTGCCCACCCGACTCGTACTGGCACCCGCCGACACCGCTCCGGCCCTGATCGACGGTGCCTGGTGGCCCCGCTCCCGCGACCTGAACGCGGAGCTTCCGGCGCTCATCGAGGTCCTCGACCCGCTGTGGGGGCGGATCACCCGGGTAACGGTGAACCCCACGTTCTGGCCGGTCATCCCGCGAAAGGTGCCCGTTCACGGGCACGTGGTACACGTCGGCTGGTTCGAGGCCGAGCAAGACCCGCACAAGCTGCTGCTGCTCTCCTACACCGTCGGCCGCTGGGACCTGCTGGTGATCCCACCGGAGACGGAGCCGGCCACCGCGGCCCGGATGATGGCCACGGCCACCGACCCGTCGCGGAGCCTCACGGCGACCGGCCTGATCCTTGAGGCCGAACGCTTCCGCACCGCGGCAGAGGCAGCGGCCGCCTGGGACTCGCTCCGGGAGGCGGTCTGGGACTCCGAAGGCGGACACGACGCACGTACCCCTACCGGAGCGGTCATCGGCCACGTGCCGACCTCGGCAGAAGGCACGTGAGAGGCATGGACACCGTCGCGACGGTGAGCGTGCTCCTCGTCAGGACCGCCTTGGGTGCGATCGTGATTCAGCTGTTCACTGCGAGCCACGGTGATCGCATGGCGACTTCGCCCTTCGGCCGCCCCCGGCAGCGGCGGCCATGGACGTGGCACCGCGCAGAGAAGTGAACCCGCCCAAGGAGGATCGCGGAGTCGGCTCTGCCGGTAGGGCGTTCGCGGGCAAGGGGGCCCGGTGTGCGTGCCGTCGGCCGTGGCCCTGGTGGTGCGGCTGTCGGCTCACTCCAGGAGGGTGAGGTGGTCGGCGGCGCCACCGCGCCATTCGATCAGGAAGAGTGTCGCGTCGTCGCTGGTGCGGCCGCCCCGTTGCCGCATCAGAGCGTGGGAGAGTGCGCGCACCACCGCGCGTACTCCCTTCTCTGTGTGTTCGATGCGGTTGACCCAGTGGATGAGCTGCTCCTCGCCGAACTGCTCTTCACCGGCTTCGTGTTCCTCGATCAGGCCGTCGGTGAAGCACAGCACCCGGTCGCCGCGTTGGAGCGTCTGCTCGCTGATCCGGGGCTCTTCACCGCCGAAACCGACCGGCAGGGTGGTCGGGCCTGTCAGTTGCCGGACGACCTGGTGATTGCGGATCAGCAGCGGTGCGGGATGGCCCGCGTTGACCCACTGCAGGTGGCCCGTTGCGATATTCAGACGCATCATCTGCGCGGTGACGAAGTGGTCGAGCCCGAACTGATCCGCGATGGCCCGGTCCATGAACGCGTAGATCTCGGACAGGCCGATGTCGGCACGTCGGGCGTGCCGGTAGGCCCCGACGGCGACGGTCGCCATCGTGGCGGCGTCCAGGCCGTGGCCCATCGCATCGACCATGGCCAGGTGCAGGATGTCCTCGTTCAGGGCGTAGTCGAAGCTGTCGCCTGCGACGCTGTAGGCGGGCTCCAGGATGCCGGCCACCTCTGCCTGGGGGACGGACATCGCCAGCGGCGGCAGCAGGGACCACTGGATCTCCGCGGCCACGCTCATCGGTTCGCGGCGCCGGGCCAGGAAGAACTGGTCTGTGTAGTGGTGCTTGGTGACCAGCATGTCGGCGACAAGGCCGGCCAGCCTGCGCAGTAGCCGCCGGTCGTTGTCATCGACGGCGTCCAGAGTGAGGGCGAGTACTCCCACCTGGTCGCTGCCGTCCAGCAACGGCAGGTACATCCGTACACCGTCGGACTGCGGCACCTCGACAGTGGTCGCCTGCAGGAAGGCCGTGCCGGCGGGAGAACCATCAATCGGCTCAGGCTCGCCGACCACCAGCCGCCGACCCGGCAGCGGCACCAGCACCAACTGGGCATAGTCCTGCAGCAGGATCGAGACGTCGCGGCCACCGACCCTGGCCACCTCTTCCGCGATCAGCGGTGCGATCAGCTGCGGCGGCATCTCGTGGGCTCGGTCCAGCAGCACCCCCAGCAGCCGCTCACCGAACCCTTCCGAGCGGTCCATCATGCCGTTGTCCGGCCGCCGCTCACCCTGTGTCATCGCCGCGCCCTTGCACCGGTGTCCTCAAAGTCCCGGTCACCGTGTCCCTGCTCACCTCGTGCCGCGGATGCGGCGCCCGCCCCGAAACGCTCGGGGCCGTCCGGCGGTCGTGGCCGATCCGCTCAAACGCTTACGCGATCCGTACACAGGGCTCCTGACACGACCGTGATCGACCCTTCCAGAGTGACGCGGCCGACCGACCCAAAGCGCCCATTACGCCAGACGTGGCATGTCACATGTGATCAGGACAGGTGGCTTTCACCCCGTGCTGCAAGTGTTGTAGACCGTGTTCTTCCTGTCGGAAGACCCGCCAGAGCTGTGGCGATCAGACGTGAGTGATCTCGATGGCGAGGGCGCCCAGGGCTTCCTTCTCGGGCGGGTAGATGGCGCGGATGTTGGCCAGTTGCTGTTCGCGGGTCGCGGTGGGGTTGACGTTGGCCGGGCCTTCGCCGTCCAGCAGTGTCTCGAAGTCGGGGTACTCGGTGACCCGCTTGACCTTCACTTCGCAGGTCTCATCAGTGCCCTTGACGCGGAAGCGGATGGTGTCACCAGCGGCGAGGTCGGCGAGGTGCGGGTATTTCACCCGCACCTCGATGGTCTTGGTACCCGCGGCGACGAGGTCGAAGTAATGGCGGTAGAGGTTGAGCTCGCGGACGCGGGCGGTGGTGTCGCTCATGGGACGGGGATGCTCCTGGTGGCTGGTGCGGTCATCATGCGGCCGATCTCGGCGGCCGAGTACGAGCGGAAGAAGTGGCGGGGGTCGGACAGCAAGGTATCGGTCATGGCCAGCAGTCGCTCGGTGTACTCCGCGATGGTGCCGGGCCAGTCCTGGGTGTCGAGCATCCAGTTGGCGGTGCCGGCGGGCAACGGAGCGCGGCTTTCGCGGATCAGTGACTTGGACAGTTTGGCGCCGGTGTGGGTGACGACCTGGGGGCAGAACAGGCGGGCCGGGAGCTGTCCGTGGGTGAGGCCGACGGCCTGGAGGGCCTCGTCGACCAGGTGAGAGCCGAAGACCCAGTCGCCGCCCTTGACCATGACGTGCAGGGTGCCTTGGGGGCTGGACAGGGCGAGTTCCTTGACCAAGTTGCGGTACAGGGTGGCCAGGTCCAGGTAGGAGCCCCCGGTCGGGTCGGGTGTGATGGCGGCCCGGTAGGGACCGTGGTGGAGGCAGACGGCGGCCACTTGCGCCGCCTCGTGGTCGGTGAGGTGGACGCGGGTGCGTTCGGCGTGTTTCTCGGCCCAGCCGCAGCCGGGGTGCGGGCAAGGGATGCGGAGGTGCGGGGTGCCGGTGGACGGTGCGAGCCACCAGCGGGCTGCGTCGAGGCGGGGCAGGAGACGCAGCCAGGTGCGGCGGAAGTGCTCGCCGGCCTGCTGCTGGGTGTAGGTCTCGACCCGGAAGGGGATGCCCAGGCGCCGCGACAGCGCGGTGAACAGGGGCTGGTAGAGGGCTGAGACGAGATCGCCAAGAGCCTGTTCCCCGAGGACCTGGGCGTAGGCACGCTGGTAACGGTGGCCGGTCACTGGGTCGGTAGCCAGCTCGTATGGGGCGTTGTCGAGGGCGCTGAAGAGGACCTCGGTAGGTAAGCCGAAGCGGTCACGCAGGCGGGCGGCCATGGCAAAGGCCAGCGACTGGACGAGGGAGGTGCCGATGTGCGGGGCGCCGTTGATCTGGGTGCCGACGACCAGCACGATCCGTTCCGGCGGGGCGGCCAGGATGCGCGGGGTCAGGACGTCCTCGGCCCGGTGGAGGGCGTTGGCGAGGACGGTGTTCGGTGAAACCGGGTGAGTCGTCACGGGAAGTCCCCCTGGAGTGGGTTGGGGTTCATTCGGTTCGGGTGTGGCCGAAGAGGAGACGTTGGTGGAGGGCGCCGAGGTCGAGGTAGCTCTCGATCTCGGCCGGAGTGGCGCTGCGGGCGAGCGGGTCAAGGCCGAGGATCAGGGCCACCGGGGTTCGTCGGCCGAGCAGGAGCGTCCAGGAAGGGCCTGCCGGGATGCGCTTGCGGTAGGGGGTGCTGTCGAAGCGCAGGGCGACCTCGGTGGGTGTGATCGGGCGCAGGCGTGACCCGATGTCTGGCGGGGGCGCGGTGGCCGGGCCGAGGTGGAGGGCTTCGGCGATCGTCCGCATGCGTTGTTCGACTACCATCTGCGTCTCGTAGCGGCTGCGGGGTGGCTGGGGCACCAGCAGGAGGCAGCAGAGAGTGGCGCCGGTCGGGGCGGTGTCCAGCCACGTGACGGTGGCCAGGGAAGTGATCAGCCCGGCGGAGATCGTGAGGGATCTGGTGCTGGCGGGAGTCAGCATGCCGGCACCGTGCTGTGCTGGAAGGCGGCCCACACGCATTTGCCGGGGCCCTGGCGTTCCTCCACGCCCCAGTCGTCGGCGAGGGCGGCGACGAGCAGTAGGCCGCGGCCGGTCTCGGCGGTGCCTGGTACGTGTCGTCTGTGGGGTGGGGCGTCGCCGCTGTCGTGTACCTCGATGCGGAGTTGGGTGTCGGCGAGGGTGATGCGCACCAGCACCAGTCCACCTGAGGGGGCTCCGTGCAGGATGGCGTTGGTGGCGAGTTCGGAGACGCACAGCTGGACGTCGTCGAGGCGTTCGGTCCGGCCCCATTGGGTAAGGGTCTCGGCGACGAACCTCCGGGCGGCGCCGGGTGTGGTCCGGCGTCGGTCGAAGAGCTTCCTGCGGCGCTCGACGTCGGCGTTGGGGGCAGGTGCCGGGGCCAGGGTGAGAGTGTCCGGCTTGCCGGGCGGTGTGCTGGGCATGGTCAACAGCCAACCGCTGTAGCTCGTTTGGGTCGGGAGCCGGCATGGGGGCCATGCCGGGGGCCACTATGGGGGCCAGAGTTCGCGTGCTGCGGGGTGAGGGGATGGGCGACACAGGGATCGGTGCTCTGCTCGTCCGGCTGCGCACAGAGCGTGGGTGGTCCCAGCAGCGGGTGGCCGACGAGTGCAACACCCTGGAGGGGCGGGCCACCAAGACGGGCAAGGAGATCGGGCGCTACGAGCGCGAGGTGCGCATCCCGGTGCCGTACACGCGGAAGTACCTGGCGCAGGTCTTCGGTGTCGATGCCGCCGTGCTCGACCAGGCGGTCGCTGTCAGCAAGAGCCGACGGAGTGGGGAGGGCGCGGATGAGGTGGGACAGGCACCGCTCGCGTGGCCCACGGCGCGTCCACGCACCGTCGCCGGAGCTGTGTCGGCGGATGCGGTGGCCTCGGCGGAGTTCGCCCGGTTCATCGCGCAGCGCAACGCCGACGAGTTCGTCGTAGAGCAGTTGGAGGCCGATGTCGCTCGGCTCGCCCGTGCTTACGTCAGCCATCCGCTGCTGGAGGTGTACGTCGAGATCAAGCGGCTTCGGAACGGGGTGTTCGAGTTGCTGCGCGGGCGGCAGCATCCCCGGCAGACCACCGACCTGTACGTCACGGCCTCTCGGTTGTGCGGGCTGTCAGCGCACGTCTGCTTGGACCTGGGCGACTATGATTCTGCCGCCACGCACAGCCGTACCGCCAGGGCGTGTGCCGAAGCGGTCGGCCACGAGGGGATGCTGGCCTGGGTACGCGCTGTGGAGTCCCTGATCGCCTACTGGACCGGGCACTACGAGCGGGCGGCTCGGCTGGCGCAGGCCGGTCGCCAGCACCGGGCGGGCGGGAGTATCGGGGCTCGGTTGGCGAGCCTGGAGGCGCGGGCGCTGGCCATAGTCGGAGACCGGGCGGGTGCCGTAGCAGCGCTTGCTGGCGCCGAGTGCGCCCGCGAGGCGATGCGTGGCCACGACGAAGTGCCGGGCATCTTCGCCTTCCCGGCCGCCAAGCAGTTCGCGTACGCGGGGACGAGCCATCTGGCCGTGGGTGGGCGGGAGCACGTCCAGCAGGCCATCGCCAGCGCGGACACCGCTATCCGGCTCTACCGCAGCGCCGAAGACGACGACCAGTCGGTCGGTGACCTGTTCGCCGCCCATGTTGATCTCGCCCGCGGCCACATGCTCCTCGGCGACCTGGACGGTACCGAGGCGATGCTCGGTTTCGTCCTCGGCTCCCCGCCGGAGCGCATGTCGGCCAGCATCGTGCGCCGGCTCACTGCTCTGGGCCATGAGCTGAGCGAGCCGCAGTACGGTGGAGCCGCGCAGGCCGTACACCTGCGCGAACGACTCCAGCACACGGCCGTCCTCGCGGCCGCACCTGCCGCCCACCCTCCGGAGTTGCCGACGTGACCGAACTGTCCGCCGCACACGACGCCGCTGTCACCGACCGGGGCCGTCTCGCCGGAAGTGCCTACAGCAGTGACCGGGATCTGGCCGCCCGCCAGTCGCTCTATCAGTGGCAGACGCCCCGCTACGACCTGCCTGGCATCGTCGCCGAGCAGCTGAGGGGCGTGAACGGGTGCGTGGTCGATGTCGGCTGCGGCAACGGCAAGTTCATCCAGCGTCTCCGCCGGGACCGGCCCGACCTTACTCTGCTGGGCCTGGACATCGCTCCTGGCATCCTCGCCGGTGTCCACGGCTTGGTCGCCGTTGCGGACGCCACCCGCTTGCCGCTGGCCACGCAGAGCGCCGATGCTGCCTTGGCGTTGCACATGCTCTACCACGTCCCGGACATCCCTCAGGCGGTCAGGGAGCTGTCTCGCGTGGTCGCCCGTGACGGGCTGGTGATCGCCTCCACCAACAGCGATCGGGACAAAGCTGAACTCGACGACCTGTGGCAGCGGGCCGCCGGCGACGTGCTCGGCACCGGACGCGGCCCGGCCCGCATCTCGCTCAGCGCCCGCTTCTCCCTGGAGAAGGCCCCGGCCTTCCTGGGGGAGGAGTTCGGCCGCGTCGAGACGATTGAACTGCCCGGCACCATCACCGTCGGCGACGCCGAACCCGTGGTTGCGCACATGGCCTCGTACCAGGCATGG
Source organism: Streptomyces lucensis JCM 4490 (assembly GCF_014650035.1). Taxonomy (GTDB): domain Bacteria; phylum Actinomycetota; class Actinomycetes; order Streptomycetales; family Streptomycetaceae; genus Streptomyces; species Streptomyces lucensis. The sequence goes on from NZ_BMUE01000001.1 coordinate 724,122, forward strand.
GCGGATCAGCACGATGTGCCCTTCGAGGCCACGATCGAGCGGGCCCGCACCATCCTGGACGAACACATCGCCCGGCATGGGGCGTTCGAGATCCACTGCCGGGGAGGCATCCTCGTCTGCCGCCGTTAACGGCGGCGGGCACGTTCCGTTTGGTGCCCGCGCGTCGGGGTGGAGACGGGCTGCGGTGCCGACGTAACCGTCGTGGTGCGGCGGGCGCTTTGCGCGCGGGCCGCTTGTGCACGCCGGTTCGGCTGGGCAGTGATGCGCCAGATCAGGACCTCGGCGGGGCGCTCGGCTGTGCCCAGCTCTCGGCTGGCAGCCACCTCGGCGAGGAGGCGTCGGGGGTTGCGGCCGGCGGATTTCGCGCGGGCGAGAGTAGTGGCCAAGGCTGGCCAGGCGGCGTCGGCCAGGATGCGGTCGGCGTGGTCGGGTACGGCCTGGCGCACGTCGGCCTCGAACCGATGGATGGTCTGGGAGCGGGGTGCGCGCTGGGCGAGGTCTGCCAGGACGGGCTCGGCGACGTGGCGGTAGCTCTCCTGGAGGTTGCGGAAGGATTCCTCGGCCGCTGCCGCCTGCTGCGCGTGACCGCGCTGCTCGTGCCACTTGGCGGCGGCGCGGGCAAGGTGCAGGGCGGTGAAGATGAGCGCGATGGCGAGGCCGCCGGGAATGGTGGGGGCGTAGGCGAGTTCCTTGGCGGCTTGGCGTAGTTCTGTGGTGGCTTGGTGGTCGGCCCGGATCGCCGAGCGGCGAGACCGGTTGAAAGCCATGGCTGCCGCTCGCAGTTCGGCCTGGTGCGGGCCGGAGGTGGAGCGAGCCAGGTTGTGCAGAGTGTCGGCGAAGGCGTCCAGGTGGCCCTGGGCCACGGGATCATCGCCCGAATCGAGCGCGGTGAGAGCTGTACGCACTGCGGATTCCGTCCGACGCCACGGCTCGGCCGGGTCGGCCACCGGTTGTGGGCGGTCGGCCACGTCCTGAGTGGTGAGGCGTTCGAGCAGGCGGCTGTAGGACAGGTCGGGGGCGAGCTTGGAGCCACCGAAGAAGATGGCGTCGCCAGGGGCGGCCAGGCTGTAGCCGTCCACCTCGCCGGTCTTGGCGCTGAGGCGCGGCTTGACCTGGATACCGAGCGATTGCAGCACGGTGAAGTAATCGTCGATGTTGCGCACGGCAGCGGCGACCGCGTACGCGCGCTCCCGCAGCCACCGCCGCGCGGTCACCTCCTGGCCCAGGCGCTCGGCCTTGGCCCGCTCTGCCCCGGTGGGTGTCTTGGGTGCGGTCAGGTCACCGGACTTGAGCTGGCGCAGCCCATACTCGGCCTCGATCTTGCGGCATTCCTTCTGCGCCCGCCAGCCGTCGCGGTTCGTGCGCGGGCGGCGCCCGTCGGCGCGCACGGTGGTAGCCAGTATGTGGATGTGGTCGTTCGCGTGCCGCACCGCGATCCACCGGCATGCCTGGTCATCGCCCTCGGGCGCGATGCCGGTGGCGGCAACGACGCGGCGACCGACCTCGGCCCACTCGGCGTCGGTCAGGTAGCGGTCACCTGGCGCGGTCCGCACCGGGCAGTGCCACACGTGCTTCGGCGGCTTCTTCCCGCCCAGCTCACGGGTACGCAGGTCGACATGGTGGTCGAGGCGCTTGGCGAGCTGGGTGTAGGTGGCGTCGGGGTCGCGGCCGGGGTCGGGGGCGCCGGCCATGTCCCAGGCGGCCACGATGTGCGGGTCGGTGTGCTCGTCCCGACGGCCCTTGCCGAAGAGGTAGTTGATCAGACCGAGGGTGTCGGAGCCGGTGGAGACGTCAGGCACCATGGCTGCCGCCTGCCGCCACGAGGTCGTCCAGCAACTGGTAACTGCGCTGGACGGCTTGGTCGAGGTGGTCGAGTACGGCCTCGGCCCGGTCGGGGACAGCGCCGCTGTTGATGGCCATGGTGATCTGGTTGAGGTTGTTGCCGACGCGGTTCAGCGCCTTGGTGTGGGCCTCGACGGCTTCCACCAGCGGGCGGATCGGATCGTCCTCCGGACTGCCCGCCATGTTCGCCTTGCCGAGCGCGACCGCCAGGGCGGCGTCGCCGACGAACCCGGCGAACGTCAGACGGCGCCGCTCGGCCGCCTCGTCGATGATCCGGACGGCGGTCGGGGTGAAGCGGATCTTCTTCTCCTGGTCGCGGTTCTCGGTGGTTCGCTTGCGGTTCATCCGCGCGGGCAGCGTGGGGGCGTCGGGCTCACGCCAAGAGGGCTGCTCAACGGGCAACGGGGGGCGGGCAGACGACTCGGGCTGCGGAGCGGTGGTATCAGCGGGCAGCTTGTCGTGTGTGGCGGGGGCATCGGCGACGGACGCGGCGTTGGGCTCGGTCGTCGCCTCCCCCGGCTCGGGCGCCCGCTGGCGCCCGGCCTCCTCCTCCGCCACTCCAGGGGCGGGGGCAAGCGCGGACGAAGCCCCGTTAGGGGCTCGAACGCTCCAGCTTGCTGCTGTTCGGTGGGTCAGGCTGAACAGTCCCCTGCGGCGGCGGGTGAGGGTGCTGTCGGTGTTCGTGTCGGGCATGGTGGTGCTCCGGTAGCGGTCTGGGCTGGGGCTTCGTCACGTCCGTTGCATCCGTCGCTCTGCTGGTCAGAGCTGGTACGGACACGGCCGCAGGTACGGAGTGATCCGTATTTGGAGAGGAGATCCGTCCCCGCGCTGACCTGCGCGGGGACGGATGCGACGGAGTGCTACGGACCCAGGGAGGATGGTCAGCGAGTGCGCTTGGGGCCGGTGGCGCTGCCGGGCGGACCGACGGGCCGCGTGCCGGACGGAGTGGCGGGGGGCTTGCCCTCGGTCGGGCGTGCGGGTGCGGACTCCTGCCATGGCGCGGGGGCCATTTGGGCAGGGTCGGGGCAATAGCGGGCCCAGGCGTCGAGGAACTGGTTGCGGGCGTATGCCTTGGCCTGCCTGCCGTTCTCGAAGCGGTGGTTGGCCGGGCTGATACCGAAGTCCCGTAGCAGGTTGGCCAGGTGGTAGGCGTTCATGCCCTTGGGGCCGTACTCGGCCCACGGCGCTTCAGCGTCCTGGATGAGGGCGGCAAGCAGGTCCTGGCTGCGCAGGGCCTCCCTGTTGTCCTCCCGCTCGAAAATGCGGCGGATGTCACGCAGCAGCCGCGTCTTCAGGGTCGTCTGCTCATCCTGGACCACCTCGTTGCGCGTCATCGCCAGGCAGGCGGCACGGGCCTGCGCGGGCCAGTGCCCGCCGGCCAGGTCGGCGATGATGACCAGCGGCTCCCAGGTGTCCGCTGCGCGGTCCTCGACCGGCATCTTCGGTACCAAGCCCGCAGCCGCTCGGCGCAGAGGGGTCAGCCAGGCCGCCAGCCGGTCGCGCAGCGCGTTCAGTTCGGGCACCGAGTGACGCGAGCGGAACGGGGTGATCCGCTCACCCGGCTTGCGCTTCTGCATGCGGAGGACGACCGCCCGGTCCATGATCGTGTCTGGTAGATCGCCGATCCCCGCCAGCGCGGCCATGGCGAAGGTGGGGAACGCCGTCGGCTTCTGCTCCGGTCCGGAGATCCGCCAGGCGGGCCGGTTGCGCTGGTGCCCGGCGTTCAGCAGACCGCGCAGGTCCTCCTTCTCGCCCGCCTTCGGGCCGAAGATGGTGTCGGCCTCGTCCACCAGCAGCGTCGGCGGATTCTTGCCGATGACGCGGAAGACCACCGCTGGGGAAGTGTTCACCGTCATCATCGGTTTGTGGACGGTCTCGTGGAGCACGTCCAGGACTCGAGACTTGCCGCATCCCTTGGTCGGCCCGACCACCGCCAGCCGGGGGGCGTGCTGCAGGGCGGGTTGGATGTGGGTAGCCGCCACCCACAAAGTGACCGCGGTCAGTGCCTCCTCGCTCGGCAGCACCACGTACCGACCGATCGCCGCCCGGACCTCGTCTAGCAGCACGGCGCCTTCGTCGGCCAGCTCACCGCCGACGCCGGCACGGTCCCCGGTCCCCGACCCGCCGTCGGGGAGCCGGGCCCCTGTCCCTGAAGTGTCGTGGGGGCCGTGATCCCCATCGCGGTCCCCATGCATGCTCGGTACGACCGGGATTCGGGGACCGGTCCCAGGGACCGACCGACCGTTATGCGCGGCCTGGCTCATGCTCAGAGCGGCGGTCGGTCCGCCAGGACCAGCCTGGTGCACGCCCGTTGGCTCCGTCCGCAGGCCGCCGACCTGCACATGTTCTATACCGGTGGCTATCCGGTCAGTGACCGGAATATCGGTTCGCGACTCAACAGGGGAGCGGTCCCAGGCTTCCTTCGGACCGGCCGCATCACGTGGTTGGCCGACGGTCCCCAACGCAGCAGAAGCTGCGTCTGCCTGGTCCGCGCGGCGCAGGGCGGCGCCCTGGCCGGGGACCGCGACATCGGGCCACTTGGGTTTGGGGACCGTGTTGGGAGTGGTGGGGGACGTAGAGTCCTCCATAGACGTTCCTCTCAGGTGGGGGCAGGACGGGCAAGGTCCCGCCCCTCACCGGCTTGTTCTTTCAGGGATGGGCGATGTGCGAGGGACTCCCCGGCCTTCGGCGTTGGCGCGCCGAAGGCCGGAGCCGTGTCGGGGCGTCCGATGTCTCAGGAGGCCAGGCCCCACTCGTCTCGGCCTTCGGCCAGCGCCTGCTCGTATCGCAGCAGTTCGGCTTCGGGATACAGCACCCGCTTGCCGATCTTGATGCCCCGCGGACCCTTCCCGATCTGGCGCCAGTAGCGGACGGTGCTCTCGGCCGTGCGGTAGCGCTCGGCGACCTCGGCGGTGGTCAGGTATCGCATGGATTCCCAATCGACTAGGTTGCGATTCGATCTGCATAGGTTGTACCCGACGATCGCCGGTTAACCAAATAGGAGAGCGTGTGTTTCAATATGGATAGCGACGATCGTGGTGGAGGTGTGATGGCAGGCGACAAGCGCGACGGCGGCGACGTGCCGCTGCTCTACAGCGAAGGCAACATCGCGGCACGGGTGGCGCTGGAGCGCGAGGTCAGAGGTTGGAGCACGACGGAGTTGGCGGACCGGGTTTCCAAAGCCGGCGTCAAGATGAACCAGACCGCCGTCTGGCGCATCGAGAACGGCACCCCGCGCCGCCGCATCAACGTCGACGAGGCGCTCGCTTTCGCCCGCGTCTTCGAGCTGCCCCTCGAAGAGCTGATGTCCCCGCCCCTGGAGGGGCTGGACCTCAACAGCAGACGGCTCGTCCAGGAAGCCGTCGAGGCGTACTACGAGACCCGCGATGCCGAAGACCGCCTGCATCACGCCGTCGTCGGCATCGCCGAGCACATCCAGGCCCACCCCGACAGCTCACGGGCCATCCACGAGCAGTGCCTTCGCCTCATGGGCGAAGAGCGCGACGCCCGCACCCTCACCGACTACATCGAGGGCGGCGGTTACTACCGATAACAAACTCGAAGGAGGAGCAACTTGGCCAACATCCAGAAGCGCCCCAACGGCAAATGGCGGGCCCGCTACCGCGACCTTGACGGCAAGGAGCACGCCCGCCACTTCGAGCGCAAGCTCGACGCCCAGCGCTGGCTCGACGAGGTCACGGCCAGCATCGTCACCGGGCAGTACGTCGACCCGCGCGCCGGACGGATCTCGTTCGAGAAGTACGCGACGAAGTGGGCGGAGTCGCTCATCGCCGGTGAGGCGGCCGAGCGCATCACCGACAACGCGCTACGGTTGCACCTCGTCCCGGCGCTCGGCTCCCGCGCCATGGCGGCGATACGCCGCAACGACATACAGGTGCTGTTCAAGAGCCTGTCCGAACTGCTCGGCCCCGGCAGCGTGCGCAACGTCTACGACGTCCTCGTGCGGGTCATGACCGCGGCCGTCGAGGACAAGGTCATCGCGTCCAGCCCATGCCGTCGGATCACCCTTCCGCCCATGCCGGACGAGGAGGTCAGCCCGCCCACGGTCGCGCAGGTGGAGGCCATGGCTCGGGTGATGCCGCCGTACCTCCGCGCGGCCATCGTCACGCTCGCCGGCTCAGGCTTGCGAATAGGCGAGCTGCTCGGCCTCAAGGTGTCCGACGTCGACTTCAAGGCCGGCACCGTCCGTGTCGAGCGGCAGCGCCTCCAGTCCGGGAAGATCGGCCCGCCGAAGACCGCCAAGTCCCGGCGCACGGTCCCCGTCGGGGAGGTTGTCACGGACGCCCTTCTCACGCACCTCGCGGCACGCCCCTCCAAGGAGTGGCTGTTCACGATGGAGGAGGGCGAGCCCCTGAACTACCGCCGCTGGAAGACGGAGTGGAACGGCGCCCGCAGGACGCTCCAAGCGACGGAGAACGAGGCGGCCCAGCGCGAGGGCCGCAAGCCCGTCGAACTGCCGCACATGGTGACCCACGACCTGCGCCACTTCTTCGCCTCCGCCAACATCGCCGGCGGGGCGAGCGTCAAGCAGGTCCAGCTGGTCCTCGGCCACGCGTCCGCCGTCATCACGCTGCGGATCTACGCCCATCTGTGGCCGGGTGAAGAAGACCGCACCCGGTCCGTCATGGACGCCGTGCTCGGCGGCCTGCGGACCGGGTGCGGACCGGAAGACCAGACGATCAAGGAAATCGCAGGTCAAACGGCATGATCGGAGATCAAGCCTTCTTGGTCTCCCAGAAGATCTTGTCGATCTGGGCGATGTAGTCCAGCGCCTTCTGGCCCGTCGCCGGGTCGGTGGACGCCTTGGCGGCCGAGAGGGCCTTCAGGGTGTCGTTGACCAGCTGGTGCAGCTCCGGGTACTTCTCGAAGTGCGGGGCCTTGAAGTAGTCGCTCCACAGCACGGAGACGTGGTGCTTCGCGAGCTCCGCGCGCTGCTCCTTGATGACGGTGGCCCGCGCCTGGAAGTGCGGGTCGTCGTTGCCGGCCATCTTTTCCTGGACGGCCTTCACCGACTCCGCCTCGATGCGGGCCTGGGCCGGGTCGTACACGCCGCAGGGCAGGTCGCAGTGGGCGCTGACCTTGACCTTGGGGGCAAACAGGCGGGAAAGCATGGAGCATTCCTTCCTCGTGATCGTCTTCTCAGGTGCGACATTACTCCCTGCGGAAGGCGATTTCTCGGGTGCCCCCTGGGGCTTAGGGCAAAAGTCCAGGGTGAGACTGAGACTGGTGGAGGAACGGACCGGGGAGGTGCCGGAGATGCCGGAGCTGTCGCAGGAGGGCGAGCGGGGCAGGGCCGTGGCGCCCTGGGGGCTGGCCGAGGTGACCGGCCCGTCCATGGTGCCCACCCTCCAGCACGGTGACCGGCTGCTGGTCCGTTACGGCGCCGCGGTCCGGCACGGTGACATCGTGGTCCTGCGGCATCCCTTCCAGCAGGACCTGCTGGTCGTCAAGCGGGCCGTGGAGCGGCGCGAGGGCGGCTGGTGGGTGCTCGGCGACAATCCGTACGCCGGCGGGGACAGCACCGACTACGGGGTCGTGCCGGACGAGCTGGTCCTCGGCACGGCCCGGTTCAGGTACCGGCCGCTGCGGCCCGGTCAGCGCTCGCCGCTGGCGCTGGCGCGCTGGGCGGTCTCGGCCGCGAGGCCGCTGCTGCCCGACCGGTCGGCCTCCAGGCGCTTGCGGGCCCGGTAGGCGGCCACGTTGGCACGGGTGGCGCAGCGGTCGGAGCAGTAGCGCCGGGAACGGTTGGTCGAGGTGTCGAGGTAGGCGTTGCGGCACGGCGGCGCCTGGCACAGGCCGAGGCGGTCGACGCCGTACTCGGTCAGGTGGAAGGCCAGGCCCATCGCCGCGATCGCCGCGTAGCCCGCGGTGGCGTTGGACGGATGGTCGGCCAGGTGCATGTGCCACAGCGGACGGCCGTCGTCGTCGCGGAAGTCGTGACCGGAGATCTGCGGGCTCACCGGGAACTCCAGCAGCAGCGAGTTCAGCAGGTCCACCGCGAGGGTCTCGTCGCCCTTGTCGGCCGCCTCGAAGACCGCGCGCAGCCGGGCCCGGACCGAGCGGAAGCGTGTGACGTCGGCGTCGGTGGCGCGGCGGGCGGCCGAGGCGTTGACGCCGAAGAGGTCGCGGACGGCCTCGACCGAGGTGAGGGTGTCCTTGCCCCGGACCGGCTCCTCACTGTTCACGAGACGCACGGCGTAATCCGAGTAATAGGCCAGTTCCACTTGTAGTCCTTACGGAGGCGTTCTATCTTCGTGAGAGCGGAGACGTAACAGATGCCTGCGCTTACAGGGTATTACGCGCGGTTGAGGAGGGGGGCTGCATGACCGCCACGGCGGACACCGACTGGCAGGCCTGGCAGGAGAGCTGGGACCGGCAGCAGGAGTGGTACATGCCGGACCGCGAGGAACGGTTCCGGATCATGCTCGACATGGTCGAGGCCTTCGCCGGGCCCGAACCGCGCGTCCTCGACCTGGCCTGCGGCACCGGCAGCATCACCGCCCGGCTGCTCGCCCGCTTCCCGGGCGCCGTCAGCACCGGCGTCGACCTCGACCCCGCGCTGCTCACCATCGCCCGGGGCACGTTCGCCGGGGACGACCGCGTCACCCTCGTCGAGGCCGACCTCACGGACCCCGGCTGGCCGGCGCGGCTGCCGCACGACACGTACGACGCGGTCCTCACCGCCACGGCTCTCCACTGGCTGCGCACGGACGCCCTCGATGCTCTCTACGGCCGGGTCGCCGATCTCGTTCGCTACGGCGGCGTCTTCCTGAACGCCGACCACATGATCGACGACACCACGCCCCGGATCAACGCGGCCGAGAGCACCCTGCGGCGCACCCGCATGGATCAGGCCATGCGCGACGGCGCCCTCGACTGGGCGGAGTGGTGGGCGCTGGCGGCCGAGGACCCCGTCCTCGCGGCGCCCACCGCCCGCCGCTTCGAGATCTACGGCGCCCACGCCGACGGCGACATGCCCTCCGCGGCCTGGCACGCGCGCACACTGCGGGCGCGCGGCTTCGGTGAAGCCCGGCCGGTGTGGTGCTCGCCGTCGGACACGCTGCTGCTCGCACTGAAGTGACGCGGGGGCGCCGCCCCCGGGCGGTTCGGCGCCGCCGACGGCGAAGGGCGGTACGGAGTGTCTCCGTACCGCCCTGCGTGCGCTACCGGTGAGGCTCAGAGGACCTTCGACAGGAACGACTGCGTCCGCTCGTGCTGCGGGTTGGTCAGCACGTCCCGCGGATGACCGGATTCGACCACCACGCCGTTGTCCATGAACACGAGGCTGTCGCCCACCTCGCGGGCGAAGCCCATCTCATGGGTGACGACGACCATGGTCATGCCGGACTCGGCGAGGTCGCGCATGACGTCCAGGACGTCACCCACCAGCTCCGGGTCCAGGGCCGAGGTCGGCTCGTCGAACAGCATCAGCTTCGGGTCCATGGCGAGGGCCCGGGCGATCGCCACCCGCTGCTGCTGGCCGCCGGAGAGCTGCGAGGGGTAGTGCCCCGCCCGGTCGGCCAGGCCCACGCGGTCCAGCAGCTGCATGGCCCGCTCCCGGGCCTGCGTCCTGGAGACGCCCCGCACCTGCACCGGCGCCTCGATGACGTTCTCGAGCGCCGTCATGTGCGGGAACAGGTTGAAGCGCTGGAAGACCATGCCGATGTCCCGGCGCTTCATGGAGACCTCGCGGTCGCGCAGCTCGTAGAGCTTCTCGCCCTGCTGGCGGTAGCCGACCAGCTCGCCGTCGACGTACAGGCGCCCGGCGTTGATCTTCTCCAGGTGGTTGATGCACCGCAGGAAGGTCGATTTGCCGGAGCCGGAGGGGCCGATGAGGCAGAACACCTCGCCCGGCTTCACCTCCAGGTCGATGCCCTTGAGCACCTCGACGTGGCCGAAGGACTTGTGGACGCCCTCCGCCTTGACCATCGGGACGGTGCCCTGCGACGGGGAGTCCTGCTTCTTGCTCAGCTTCTCGGTCATGCTGCCGTGACCTTCCTGCTAGAGAAGGTCGTCAGGTGCGCCTTGACCTTCTGCCACGGGGTCGGCGGAAGGCTGCGGCTGGAACCGCGGGCGTAGTACCGCTCGACGTAGTACTGGCCCACGCTCAGGATCGAGGTCATGATCAGGTACCAGGCCGCGGCGAGGAAGTACATCTCGACCGGGGCGCCGGAGTTCTGGCCGATGTCCTGGGCGAAGCGGAACAGTTCGGGATACTGCACCACCGACACCAGCGAGGTCGTCTTCAGCATGTTGATGACCTCGTTGCCGGTCGGCGGCACGATCACCCGCATGGCCTGCGGGATGATGATCCGGCGCAGGGTCCGGCTGTGGCTCATGCCGAGCGCGTGGGCGGCCTCGGTCTGGCCCTCGTCGACGGCGAGCAGGCCGGCACGGCAGATCTCCGCCATGTACGCGGCCTCGTTCAGGCCGAGGCCCAGCAGCGCGGTCAGGAGAGGGGTCATGAAGTCCGACCACTCGTCCTTGTACAGCGGACCGAGGTTGATGTACTGGAAGACCAGGCCCAGGTTGAACCAGACGACGAGCTGCACCAGGACCGGGGTACCGCGGAAGAACCAGATGTAGAACCAGGCGATCGACGAGGTCACGGGGTTCTTCGACAGCCGCATCACCGCGAGGACGATGCCGCCGAAGATGCCGATCGCCATCGAGGCGACCGTCAGCAGGAGGGTCTTGCCGACGCCGGTCAGGATCCGGTCGTCGAAGAAGTAGTCCGGGACGGCGCCCCAGTTGATCTGACCCTGCGCGAACGCGTAGATGATCGCGACGAGGATCGCGATGGCGATGACGGCGGAGACGTATCGTCCGTAGTGCCGGACCGGGATGGCCTTGACGGCCTCCGGACCGGCCGGGGGAGTGCCCGGCTCCCCGGCCGTCTTCTTGATGTCTGTCACAGGTGTTGCCTCTCAGTGGCCGCTGGAACTACGCGGTCACTTGCCGCCGTTGATCACGGACTCCTTGACGGCGCCGTCCTGGGCGCCCCACTTCTCGAGGATGGTCTTGTACTCGCCGTTGGCGATGATCGCGTCCATCGCGGCCTTGAGGGCGTCCCGCAGCTGGGTGTCCTTCTTGGCCACCGCGATGCCGTAGGGGGCCGCCTCGACCTGGTCGCCGACGATCTCGAAGTCCTTGCCGCCGCCGGAGGTCTTCACCGCGTACGCGGCGACCGGGAAGTCGGCGGACACGGCGTCCGCGCCGCCCGAACGCAGCCGGGTCTGGGCCTGCTGGTTGTCGTCGAAGGCCTCGATGGCCAGCTTCTTGCCGCCCGGGCACTTCTTGGCCTGCTGCTTGGCCAGGTCCTCCGAGGTGGTGCCGCGCTGGACGGCGAGCTTCTTGCCGCACAGGTCCTCCCAGGTCGCGATCCCCTGGGTGTCTCCCTTGCGGGTGTAGATCGAGACGCCGGCGGTCAGGTAGTCGACGAAGTCGACACCCTCACCGACCTTCTTGCCGGTGTCCGGGTCCACGCCCTCCTGACGGTTCTTGTTGTCCGTCATCGCCGACATCGCCATGTCGTAGCGGTCCGACCGCAGACCGGTGAGCAGGGTGTCGAAGGTGCCGTTCTGGAAGTCGAACTTCACGCCGAGCTGCTTGCCCAGGGCTGCCGCCAGGTCGGGGTCCAGGCCGACGACCTTGCCGGAGTCGTCCTTGTACTCGACCGGGGCGTACGCGATGTCGGAACCGACCTTGATGACACCCGCGCTGCGGATGTCCGAGGGGAGCTTGTCGGCCAGCGGTGCGCTGGTCGTCGACGCGCTGCCGGAGTCGTTGTTCTTGTCCTTGGTCTGGTCACCGCAGCCGGTGAGCAGCAGCGCCCCTGCGACCGCGATCGCACCGACCGCGGCCAGGCGGGAGTGCGCGGCGGTCGTACGACGGGTGGAGCTTGCGGTCATCGTGGTTCCTCCGGCGGAAGGGAAGAGGTGCGATGGGTCGACGGAAACACACACCTTCGGGTGTCGCGACCTCGTGGGTTTACGGCATCTTGCCATTCGGACTACGCCATTCAGGGGCGTCACTATGTCAAAATCGGATAACGGGCGACGCTCGAACCCCATCAGGTCGGTACATCTTCGGTCTACCACTACCGGACCTTCTGCGGGAATCCAGCCATCCAGCCGGAAAATCTTCGGCGCATCTCACGATGTGGTCGTCGACTTTCTGCCGGTTTCGTGCTGTTCGGGCCCTCTCCGGCATGCCGTGACGGCCTCTCCGGCGCGCCTCGACGCCCTCCGTGGCAGGCCGTGACGCCCTCGGCGCGCCCCGCGCGAAGGCGTGGCCGGCCCGTCGGCCAGGCGTCACCTGCCGGTGGCTTTGCGGTTCCTCGATGTGACCTTGCACCTAATGGACTCGTCGTGGGTGCCGTCCGTCCGGTAAGAAGGTTCTTTACACCCCTCATCCGGGGCTCAGGGCGCGTGTGCGGCGCGCCCGTCGCGTATGTGCTCGCCCGTATCCGCAATCGAGCCGTGCGCGGTGCCCGCCCACCCCTCACCAGGAGTGGTCGACCCTCAACCATGCATACCTAAGGGGTAAGACAAAGTGGCAGCGGAGATCGTCAATCCTCGCAGCGACAGTACGGACCAGGACGGCGGGGCCGAGCCCCTCGATTCCTTCGATCCGGCGTTCGCGCTGCACCGTGGCGGCAAGATGGCCGTGCAGGCCACCGTGCCGGTCCGCGACAAGGACGACCTTTCCCTCGCGTACACGCCCGGAGTCGCGCGCGTGTGCACCGCGATCGCGGAGCAGCCGGAACTGGTCAACGACTACACATGGAAGTCCTCGGTCGTCGCCGTCGTCACCGACGGCACCGCCGTGCTCGGACTGGGGGACATCGGTCCCCAGGCCTCCCTCCCCGTGATGGAGGGCAAGGCCATCCTCTTCAAGCAGTTCGGCGGCGTCGACGCGGTGCCCATCGCGCTCGACTGCACGGACGTGGACGACATCGTCGAGACCGTCGTCCGGCTCGCCCCGTCCTTCGGCGGAGTGAACCTGGAGGACATCTCGGCGCCCCGGTGCTTCGAGATCGAGCGCCGGCTGCAGGAGCGGCTGGACATCCCGGTCTTCCACGACGACCAGCACGGCACGGCCGTCGTGACGCTCGCGGCGCTGCGCAACGCGGCGCGTCTGAGCGGGCGTGAGATCGGGCAGCTGCGGGCCGTCATCTCGGGTGCCGGCGCGGCCGGTGTCGCCATCGCCAGGATGCTGGTCGAGGCCGGCATCGGCGATGTGGCCGTCGCGGACCGCAAGGGCGTCGTGTCGGCCGACCGGGAGGACCTGACGCCGGTCAAGCGTGAGCTGGCCGGTTTCACCAACAAGGCCGGCGTCACCGGCTCGCTGGAGGACGCGCTCGCGGGCGCGGACGTCTTCATCGGCGTCTCCGGCGGTACGGTCGCGGAGGCGGCCGTCGCCTCCATGGCCGAGGGTGCCTTCGTCTTCGCGATGGCCAACCCGAACCCCGAGGTGCACCCGGAGGTGGCGCACAAGTACGCGGCGGTCGTCGCGACCGGCCGCTCGGACTTCCCGAACCAGATCAACAACGTGCTGGCCTTCCCCGGCATCTTCGCGGGTGCCCTGCAGGTGCGGGCCACGCGGATCACCGAGGGAATGAAGATCGCCGCGGCGGAGGCGCTGGCGGCGGTGGTCGGTGACGACCTTGCCGCCGACTACGTGATTCCGTCGCCGTTCGACGAGCGGGTCGCTCCGGCGGTCACCGCGGCGGTGGCCGCGGCCGCCCGTGCCGAAGGAGTCGCCCGGCGCTGACCCGGCGCTCGATGGCCCCGTCCGTGCCGGACGGGGCCATTCTCTTTGCCCGCGCCCCGCCTTGCGGGCGCTGACGGCACGTTCTCCTCGGCCGGCGGGGACCGGACTGCGCTGTACGGGTGCCGGTGCGCAAGAGGGCATGTGTCACAGGGGTTCCTGGTTCCGTCCGCTGCGCGGCGCACCTATCGTCGAGCCCATGTTCGCTGTCTACGCCGCCCGAATCGACCGCGACCAGCCGCTCACCGGCCTCGAGTTGGGGGAGCGCCCGGCTCCCGAGGCCCGTCCCGGCTGGAGCACCGTCACCGTGCGGGCCGCTTCCCTCAACCACCACGACCTCTGGTCCCTGCGGGGCGTCGGCCTCCCGGAGGGCCGGCTGCCGATGATCCTCGGCTGTGACGCCGCCGGCGTCGACGAGGACGGCAACGAGGTCGTCCTGCACTCCGTCATCGGCCAGACGGGCCACGGCGTCGGCCCGGACGAGCCGCGCTCCATTCTCACCGAGCGCTACCAGGGCACCTTCGCCGAGCAGGTCGCCGTGCCGACCTGGAACGTCCTGCCCAAGCCGAAGGAGCTGTCCTTCGCCGAGGCCGCCTGTCTGCCCACCGCATGGCTGACGGCGTACCGGATGCTGTTCACCAACGCCGGGGTACGGCCCGGTGACTCGGTGCTGGTGCAGGGCGCGGGCGGCGGTGTCGCCACGGCCGCGATCGTGCTCGGCAAGGCGGCGGGACTCAGGGTCTTCGCCACCAGCCGGGACGAGGCGAAGCGCAAGCGCGCCCTGGAGCTCGGGGCCGTGGAGGCGGTCGAGCCGGGTGCGCGGCTGCCGCAGCGGGTGGACGCCGTGATCGAGACCGTGGGCGCCGCGACCTGGTCCCACTCGGTGAAGTCCCTGCGGCCCGGCGGCACGCTCGTCATCTCCGGCGCCACCAGCGGCGACCGGCCCTCGCACGCCGAGCTGACCCGCATCTTCTTCCTGGAGCTGAAGGTCGTCGGCTCCACCATGGGCACGAAGGACGAACTGGAGGACCTGCTCTCCTTCTGCGCGGCTACCGGGGTACGGCCCGTCATCGACGAGGAGCTGCCGCTGGACCGGGCCCGTGAGGGCTTCGAGCGGCTCGCCGCCGGGGAGCAGTTCGGGAAGATCGTGCTGACGAACGGCTGACGCCGCCGGAGCAGGGCTTGTGAGGCGGGTCCGGGGTACCGGACCCGCCTTTTCCGCGCCGCGTTCGTCAACTGTGGTTGACATGCAGAGATCGTCAACATAGGTTGACGTCATGACAGAGGCAACCGATCTCGCCGAGCGTGCCGGCGACCGCGATCCGCGGGTCGGCCTGCGGGCCGTGGCCGCACTGCGCAGGCTGCTGGAGCAGTTGGAGGCGGTGCAGGTGCGCAGCGCGCGCAATCAGGGCTGGTCGTGGCAGGAGATCGCCGCGGAGCTCGGTGTCAGCAGGCAGGCCGTGCACAAGAAGTACGGGAGGCGTTGATGTTCGAGCGGTTCACGAAGGACGCCCGGGCCGTGGTCAAGGGGGCGTTCGAGCATGCGGAAGCCGGCGGGGCGCGGGTGGTGGACGCCGAGCACCTGCTGCTCGCCCTCCTCGACCGGGAGGGCAGCCGCGCTTCCTTCGCGCTGTCCGCCCTCGGGCTCGCGGAACGCCGGGAGGGTGTGCGACGGGCCCTGGCGCAGGCGCAACGGCATGCCGGGCTCACCCGGGCGGACGCGGATGCGCTGGCGGGGCTGGGGATCGACGTGTCGGAGATCGTGGCCCGAGTGGAGGAAGCGCACGGCGTCGGGGCGATGTCCGGCGAGCGGAGGGGCTGGGGCCGGCGGCCGGGGCGCCGGCCGGGCTTCGGCCGCGGGGCGAAGGATGTGCTGGAGCGGTCCCTGCGGGTCGCTCTCGCTCGTGGTGACCGGCACATCGGTGACGAGCACCTGTTGCTGGCGTTGACGGCTCTGCCGGGGGTGTCGGGCGAGGTGCTGGCCGACGTGGGGGTGACGTATGCGTCGGTGACGCGGGTGTTGTACGGGGTGGGAGTGGGGTGAGGGGTCCGTCCCCTCGGGCCGGGCCCTGGGTCTGCCCACCCGCCCGACCGACTCGGTCGGTTGGAAGGTGGACCACCCCGGGCTCCGCCCCCGGACCCCGGTCTGCCCGCCCGCCCGTTGCTGTCGGCTGGAAGGCGGGTGACGCGGGGCTCTCCCCCGGACCCCGGTGAGCCCTCCTGACCGTTGCTGTCGGTCGGTGGTGCTCAGGGGGTCGGGTGGCGGAGCAGGGCTGTGATGTGGGCTGCCGCTGTCGACAGGTGGTGGCGGGTGTCGCGGAGTTGGTCGGGAGTGACGCCGTGGTCGCGGGCCATATCGCGGATGTCGTCGCGGAAGCGGTCCAGCAGGCGGTCCAGGTCGCGGGCCGGGTCGCCGGTGGAGTCCTCGTGGGCCCAGGAGGGTTCGTACCCGGCGGGGAAGTCCTCCGGGGACGACGTGTAGTGCGGTTCGGACGTGGCGGTTCGGGCCTTGCCGTAGTCCTTGCCGAACTCGCCGAACTCCTTCGCGAGTTCCGTCAGGCCCTCGCGGACGCCGGTCGGCCAGTCGCCGCGCGAGAAGTGGTCCTGGACGCGGTCCTGGACGCGCCGGGCGATGCGCTGCACCTCTTCCTGCGCCTGCGCCCGGGCCCGCGCCTGTGCCTCCTGTGCCTGGCGGCGGGCCTGCTGGGCCTCCTCCCGGGCCCGGCGGCTCTCGTCCTTGGCGCGGCGGGCCTGCTCCTTCCACTCCTGCCTGGCCCGGCGCATCTCCTCCTTGGCCGCGCGCCAGGACTCCTTGTCGCCGGCCTCCCCGGCGTCGCCGTACTCCCCGAAGGGGCTCGGCCCGCCGCCTGCCGCCTTGGTGCCCCGGCGGGCCTCGGAAGCCGCCGCACGCATCTCGCGCCGCAGGTCGCCGGCCGCTCCGCGCACGTCCGCCCTTATCTCGGCGGCCAGTTCCGCGACCGACTCGCGGATCTCCAGCTCCAGATCGGCCAGCTCGCCTCGTCTGTCGGCGAGTTCGGCCCGGCCCGCGTCGGTGATGGAGTACACCTTGCGTCCGCCCTCGGTGGTGTGCCGGACCAGGCCCTCGGCCTCCAGTTTGGCGAGCCTGGGGTAGACCGTGCCCGCCGACGGCGCGTACAGCCCCTGGAAGCGTTCCTCCAGGAGCCTGATCACCTCGTATCCGTGGCGCGGGGCCTCGTCGAGCAGCTTGAGCAGGTACAGGCGCAGGCGGCCGTGGGCGAAGACGGGGGGCATGTCAGAGCACCTTCTTGTCGGTCGTGCCGTCGGCCGGGGCATCGGAGGCGTCGGTGCCCTGGCCGGAGACGGCATTGTCCCCCGGGGAGGACGGTGTCTCGTCGGCCGGGTCATGCGCGGAGGTGGCTCCGTGGCTTCGTGAGGGGTCGGTCTCCCAGTCCGTGCCTGTTCTGTCCTCGTCCTCCCCGTGCGGGCGGCGCAGCAGGGCGATCGAACCGGAGACCGTCGTGGCCCGCAGTCTGCCGGTGCCCGCGCCCAGCCGGCCAGTGATCTTGTGGGCGCCCCACTGGCCGTGCACCCGCAGTCCGTCGAAGGCGTTGGAGATCGTGCCGCTCGCCGTGTTGGCCTCCACCTCGGCGTCCCCCGGGTGCGGCAGGCGGATGGCGATCTCGCCGGAGACGCTCGTGAGGCTGACCTCCGTGGGGCCTTCCGGATCCAGGTCCACGATCATGGAGCCGCTGACGGAGTCGGCGCGCACGGAGCGGCCGGAGCCCTCGACCACGGTCAGGTCTCCCGAGACCGAGTTGAACCGCAGGTCACCGGTGACGGCCTGTGCCTCCAGGTTCCCCGAGACGGTGTCCGCGCGGACCGGGCCCGAGACGCCGACCAGCGTCGTGTCGCCGGTCACTCCCTTGATCACCGCGGGGCCGTGGACGCCGGACACGACCGCGGCGGCGCCGACCACGCCCACCTCCACGCGTGTGCCGGTGGGGATCGCCAGGGAGACGACGGCACTGCGGCGCCAGCCCTTGCGGTCGAGCCACTTCAGGAAACCCTTCCAGGGCAGGTCGTCGTAGGCCACGGTGAGGGTGCCGCGCTTGTGTGTCACCTTCAGGGGCGGGCCCTCGATCTCCGAGATCTCCAGACGGGCGGAACCTTCGTCGGTGCCGACCACGTTGACCGTTCCGTTGACGATGCGGACCTGCAGGTCGGTGACCGGGGTGTCGAAGGTCAGCTTCCGGGGCTCTGCGACGGAGTACTCGGACATGGGGCCTCCTCGGGGGCCGGGCGTCGGCTGCGACGCGCCATATCGCGTCCGCTTGATAAACACGATATATCGCGGCCTTGGGAAGTCAAGACACTCTTTCGTGTGCGCCGGTTCCGGTGCCGGTGCTTGCCCGCGCTGGTCCGCGCTTGCGGAGTGCCTCCCCCCAGAGGGGGTGGCACCAGCGCCCACCCGTGCCGCCCCAGCGCGGCACGACTGCCCGCGGCTACGGCGCGGCTGGGTGGCGCGGTGCGCTTAGGCTGTTGGGGAAGGCACCATCGGCCTGGATGTTCACGCAGGAGAGACGCACCCCATGTACTTCACCGACCGCGGTATCGAGGAGCTGGAGAAGCGGCGCGGCGAGGAGGAGGTCACCTTCGAGTGGCTCGCCGAGCAGTTGCGCACGTTCGTTGATCTCAACCCCGACTTCGAGGTGCCCGTGGAGCGGCTGGCCACCTGGCTCGCCCGCCTGGACGACGAAGACGACGACGAGTAGGCGCGATCAGGGCAGGATCAAGGCGCGATCAAGGCACGATCAAGGCGCGATCAAGGCGAAGGGCCCGGTCCGAGTCGGAAGACTCGGACCGGGCCCTTCGCGCCGTGCGAGGCGGACCGCCGGAGGCGCTACGCCTCGAACACCTCACGCACCAGCTGCTCCTGCTCGGCCTGGTGGCGCTTGGCGGAGCCCACCGCCGGGGACGAGCCGTGCGGGCGCGAGATGCGCCGCAGCCGCTCGCCGGCCGGGATGTCGGCGCCGACCGCCAGGTCCAGGTGGTCGATCAGGTTGAGCGCGATGAACGGCCAGGCACCCTGGTTCGCCGGCTCCTCCTGCGCCCACAGGTACTTCTCGGCGTTCGGGTACTTGTTGACCTCCGCCTGCAGCTCGGCACCCGGCAGCGGGTACAGGCGCTCGATGCGGATGATCGCCGTGTCCGTGACGCCGCGCTTCTGCCGCTCGGCCTCCAGGTCGTAGTAGACCTTGCCGGCGCAGAAGACGACCTTGCGGACCGCGGCCGGGTCGACCGTGCTGTCGCCGATGACCGGGCGGAACTCGCCCGTCGTGAACTCCTCCGCCTTCGAGGCCGCCGCCTTCAGGCGCAGCATCGACTTCGGGGTGAAGACGACCAGCGGCTTGTGGTGCGGGTTGTGCACCTGCCACCGCAGGAGGTGGAAGTAGTTCGACGGGAGCGTGGGCATGGCCACCGTCATGTTGTTCTGCGCGCAGAGCTGGAGGAACCGCTCGGGACGCGCGGACGAGTGGTCCGGGCCCTGGCCCTCGTAGCCGTGCGGGAGCAGGAGGGTGACGCCGGACGTCTGGTTCCACTTCTGCTCGGCCGAGGAGATGAACTCGTCCACGACCGTCTGGGCGCCGTTGACGAAGTCGCCGAACTGGGCCTCCCACATCACCAGCGCGTCGGGGCGGGCCAGCGAGTAGCCGTACTCGAAGCCCATCGCCGCGTACTCGGAGAGCAGGGAGTTGTAGACGTTCAGGCGCGCCTGGTCCTCGGAGAGGTACTGCAGCGGCGTGTACTCCTCGCCGGTCTCCCGGTCGATCAGCACCGCGTGGCGCTGGCCGAAGGTGCCGCGCTGGGAGTCCTGGCCCGCGAGGCGGACCGGGGTGCCCTCCAGCAGCAGGGAGCCGATGGCGAGGGTCTCGCCCATGCCCCAGTCGATCGTCCCGTCCTCGACCATCGACGCCCGGCGCTGCAGCTGCGGCTGCAGGCGCGGGTGGACGGTGATGTGGTCGGGGACGTTGACCTGGGACTCGGCGATCCGCTTGACGACCTCCGAGGAGATCGCGGTCGGGACCGCGACCGGGAAGCCGTCCTGCGGCGCGCGGGCGTCACCGGCGGCCGGCTGCGAGGTGGCCTCGCGGACCTCGGTGAAGACCTTCTCCAGCTGGCCCTGGTAGTCCTGCAGCGCCTGCTCGGCCTCTTCCAGGGTGATGTCGCCGCGACCGATCAGGGACTCGGTGTAGAGCTTGCGCACCGAGCGCTTCTTGTCGATCAGGTCGTACATCAGCGGCTGGGTGAAGGCCGGGTTGTCCGACTCGTTGTGACCGCGGCGGCGGTAGCAGATGAGGTCGATCACCACGTCCTTGTTGAACGCCTGGCGGAACTCGAAGGCGAGCCGCGCGACGCGCACGACGGCCTCCGGGTCGTCGCCGTTCACGTGGAAGATCGGGGCCTCGATCATGCGGGCCACGTCCGTCGCGTACATGGAGGAACGCGAGGACTCGGGGGCCGCGGTGAAGCCGACCTGGTTGTTGATGACGACGTGGACCGTGCCACCGGTGCGGTAGCCCCGCAGCTGCGACATGTTCAGGGTCTCGGCCACCACGCCCTGGCCCGCGAAGGCCGCGTCGCCGTGGATCGCCACCGGCAGGACCGTGAAGTCCGTGCCGCCCTTGTTGATGATGTCCTGCTTGGCGCGGGAGACGCCCTCCAGGACCGGGTCCACCGCCTCCAGGTGCGAGGGGTTGGCCACCAGCGAGACCTTGATCTGCTCGCCGTCCAGGCCGGTGAAGGTGCCCTCGGCGCCCAGGTGGTACTTCACGTCGCCGGAGCCGTGCATCGACTTCGGGTCGAGGTTGCCCTCGAACTCGCGGAAGATCTGCGCGTACGACTTGCCGACGATGTTGGCGAGCACGTTCAGGCGGCCGCGGTGGGCCATGCCGATGACGACCTCGTCCAGGCGGGACTCGGCCGCGGAGTCGATCACCGCGTCCAGCAGCGGGATGACGGACTCGCCGCCCTCCAGCGAGAAGCGCTTCTGGCCGACGTACTTGGTCTGCAGGAAGGTCTCGAAGGCCTCCGCCGCGTTCAGCCGGCGCAGGATGCGCAGCTGCTCCTCGCGCTCCGGCTTGGAGTGGCCGCGCTCCACGCGGTCCTGGATCCACTTGCGCTGCTTGGGGTCCTGGATGTGCATGAACTCGATGCCGGTGGTGCGGCAGTACGAGTCGCGCAGCACGCCGAGGATGTCGCGCAGCTTCATCATCGACTTGCCGGCGAAGCCGCCGACGGCGAACTCGCGCTCCAGGTCCCACAGGGTGAGGCCGTGCTCGACGATGTCCAGGTCGGGGTGCTTGCGCTGGCGGTACTCCAGCGGGTCGGTGTCGGCCATGACGTGGCCGCGGACCCGGTAGGAGTGGATCAGCTCGAAGACGCGGGCGGCCTTGGTGACGTCGTCGTCGTGGCTGGCGTCGATGTCCTTGAGCCAGCGGACCGGCTCGTAGGGGATGCGCAGCGCCTCGAAGATGTCGTCGTAGAAGCCGTTCTCGCCGAGCAGCAGGTTCGCGACCTGGCGCAGGAACTCGCCGGAGGCGGCGCCCTGGATCACCCGGTGGTCGTAGGTCGACGTGAGCGTCATGACCTTCGAGATGCCGAGCTTGTTCAGCGTGTCCTGGCTGGTGCCCTGGAACTCGGCCGGGTAGTCCATGGAGCCGACGCCCATGATCACGGACTGGCCGGGCATCAGACGCGGCACGGAGTGGACGGTGCCGAGACCGCCGGGGTTGGTCAGGGAGACCGTGACGCCGGTGAAGTCGTCCATCGTCAGCTTGCCGTCGCGGGCGCGGCGGACGATGTCCTCGTAGGCCTGCCAGAACTCGAAGAAGTTCAGCGTCTCGGCCTTCTTGATGGCGGCCACGACGAGCTGGCGGTCACCGTTGGGCTTGACCAGGTCGATGGCCAGGCCGAGGTTGACGTGGGCCGGCTTGATCAGGGTCGGCTTGCCGTCCTTCTCGCCGAAGGCGTGGTTCATCGACGGCATGGCCTTGATGGCCTGCACCATCGCGTACCCGATGAGGTGCGTGAAGGAGATCTTCCCGCCCCGGGCGCGCTTGAGGTGGTTGTTGATGACGATCCGGTTGTCGAACAGCAGCTTCACCGGGACCGCGCGGACCGAGGTGGCCGTCGGCAGCTCCAGCGAGGCGTTCATGTTCTTCGCGACGGCCGCGGACGGACCGCGCAGCGTCACGTACTCCGGACCGCCGGGGGCCTCGGTGGCCGGCGCGGCCTTGGCCTTCGGCTGGGCCGGCGCCTGTGCGGGCGTCGCCGGCTTGGCCGGGGCGGGGGCCGGGGCCTTCGCCGCGGGCGCGGCGGCCGGGGCCGCGGCGGGCTTGGGGGCGGCCGCGGGCGCGGGAGCGGCCTGGGCCGGAGCCGCCGGCTGAGCCGGGGCCGCGGGCTGGGGAGCCGTGGTGGTGGTCCCTGCGGCCCCCGCGGCCGCAGTACCCGCCGGAGCCGGGGTGGCAGGAGCACCCGGCTTGTAGTCGGCGAAGAAGTCCCACCAGGCTCGGTCTACCGAATTCGGGTCCTGGAGGTACTGCTGATAGATCTCGTCGACGAGCCACTCGTTCGGACCGAACGCGGCAGCGGGGTTCTTCCCGGCTTGGTCGTCGGTCGAGATGCTCGAGTTACTGGGGGACTGTGGCGACACGGCGGCAACCGCCCTCTTCCGCTTCACAAGGTGATGGACAGCGGGAATAAAGGCTACGCCTCCAAGACCGCGAAGGTCAGGTCGGGCCCGTTCATCGTCGCGTAAGTCACACCGAAAATCTTGTTTCAGGGCTTGAAATGGCGGGAAACAAGCGTGGTTCGGCAGGTGGGAGGGTGCACCGGACCGGGCCCTGCGCGCCTTCGTTCGACGGGTGGCGCGGGCCTGCCCCGATCACACGAGTCCCGCCGCGCGGGAACCGCGGCGACCGACGTGGATCTTGTGCTTCCGCTCGAACTTTACGTCAACTTGAGACGGAAGCCAGTCCCGGAAGAGTGACGATGATCCGGCAGCCCCGCTCGGATTCGGCCACCCCGATCCGGCCGCCGTGCAGATCCACCGCCCACCGGGCGATCGCGAGCCCGAGCCCGGTGCCGCCGTCGCTGCCCGGTCCGTGCGGCCGGCGCACCGCCCCGCGGTTGAACCGCTCGAACACCCGGCGCCACTCCGACCTGGGAATCCCGGGACCCTCGTCCAGGACCTCCAGCTCCAGCGACTCCGGCTGCGGCCCGCGCCGCGCCCTGACGGTCACCCGGCCGTGCGGCGGGCTGTGCTTGACCGCGTTGTCGATCAGGTTCGCGACGACCTGGTGGATGCGCTCGGGGTCCGCGTGTGCGGTCAGCTCCGGCGGTGAGACGTCGAGGTGCAGATGGACGTCCGTACGCGTGTGGCTGCCCGAGCCGGAGGCCATGCCCGCGCGAGCCGAGGCGACCATGTTGGCCTCCTTCAGCACGCCCGACAGGTACGGCCACACCTCGAACCGCCGCATCTTCAGCGGTACGACGCCGTTGTCCAGGCGGGAGAGGTCCAGCAGGGTCTCCACCAGCCGGCCGAGCCGCTCGGTCTGCTTCAGGGCCGTGCGCATGGTCTCGGGATCGGCCTCCGTGACCCCGTCCACGATGTTCTCCAGCACCGCGCGCAGCCCGGCGATGGGGGTGCGCAGCTCGTGCGAGACGTTCGCCACCAGCTCTTTGCGCTGCTGGTCCTGGGCCTCCAGCTCGTCGGCCATGACGTTGATCGTCTCGGCCAGGTCGCCGAGTTCGTCCCGGCGGTTCTCCTTCACCCGGCGCGTGTAGTCGCCCTGCGAGATCGAGCGGGCGACCGTGTTCATCTCGTCCAGCGGCATGGTGAGGGAGTGCGCCACGAACTGCGTGATCAGCAGGGTGGCGATCATCGAGAAGACCGTGATGAAGCGCAGCTCCGTCTTGGTGTGCACCGCGATCATCGACAGTCCGGTAGTGATCAGGACCGAGACGACGACGAGCGTGCCCAGCTTGGTCTTGATCGAGAACGGGCGTACGCCGCCCCAGGGTTCCTCCCCGGGGCTCCTCCGTGCGGCCTCCCGCCCGTCAGCGCTCATGGCGTCGGCGTCTCCAGGGCGTACCCGACGCCGTGCACCGTGCGGATGCGTTCGGCGCCGATCTTCCGCCGCAGCGCCTTGATGTGACTGTCGACCGTGCGGGTGCCGGAGGCGTCCGCCCAGTCCCACACCTCGGCCAGCAGCTGCTCCCGGGAGAGCACCGCGCGCGGGGTGTTCGCCAGGCAGACGAGCAGGTCGAACTCGGTGGGCGTGAGGTGGACGTCCTCGGACTTGACCCGCACCCGGCGCTGGGCGTGGTCGATCTCCAGCTCGCCGAGGCGCAGGATCCCGGAGCGGGGCGTGGACGCGGCGACGGCCGCCCGCTCCACCCGCCGCAGCAGGACGTGCACCCGCGCGGCCAGCTCCCGCATCGAGAAGGGCTTGGTCATGTAGTCGTCGGCGCCGACCCCGAGCCCGACCAGCATGTCGGTCTCGTCGTCGCGCGCGGTGAGCATCAGCACCGGCACCGGACGCTGGGCCTGCACACGACGGCAGACCTCCAGTCCGTCGAAGCCGGGCAGCATGATGTCGAGGATCAGCAGATCGGGCTGCCAGGCCTCGGCCGTGTCGACGGCGGCCGGACCGTCGGCCGCCGTCTGCACGAGGAATCCCTCGGCGCGGAGCCGGGCCGCGATGGCGTCGACGATCGTGGGATCGTCCTCGACGACCAGCACCCGGCGCTGCGCGCCCGGGGTGGTCGTCGCCGCGCCGCTCTGGGAGGTGTGTGTCTGCTCCATCGCCCGCCCCTGCTTGTTGCTTTCCGGGAATCCGTGGGGTGATCCCATGTCTGCGATCGACGCTGTGATGATCGTTCGGTGATCCGCGTCAGGGCAGCACATTACGGGGACTCACCGCGCTGTCGCTATCCAGGGCGGATGCCGAGGTGCACGGCGTCCGGAACGCCCCGGGCAACGGGCACCTCTTCCGTACGCACCTGCCGGAACCCGACATTCCGCAAGGTTCCTTCAAATTCCGGAGAGGGCTGCGCGGACCACACCGCCAGCACTCCGCCGGGTCTCAACGCCCGTGCGCAGGCGGCGAGTCCTGCCGCCGAGTACAGACCGCCGTTGTCCTCGGTCACGGTCCAGCCCGGTCCGTTGTCGATGTCGAGACACAGTGCGTCGAACGTGTCCGATGTCTCATTGACGTACGTCACGAGATCCGCTTCCACGATCTCGGTCCGGGGGTCGGCGAGCGCGTCGGCGGACAGCTCGGCCAGCGGCCCCTCGCGGTGCCAGTCGACGACGGCCGGCTCACGCTCCACGACGGTGATCCGCCCCCAGCGTGCGTCGGCCGCCGCGTGCGCGAGCGAGAATCCCACGCCCAGTCCGCCGATCAGCACGTGCGGCCCCGGGCGCCCGTCCAGTGCGCCGTACGCGGCGTCGACCAGCAGCCGCTCCGAGCGGCCGTCGGAGGTGTCCATCAGGAAGCAGCCGTTGGCGATGATCTGGAGCAGCGGACCGTGCCTGCGCAGCACCACCTCGCCGTACGGGCCGTCGCGCCGGTCCAGGACCACGGGGGAGTCGTACACGGCAGTCATGCGCCCATCCTGCTCGAACGGGGCCTGGCCTTCACCGGAATTACGGATGACGGGACGATGCGTCCCGCGGGCCGCCCGCTGCGCGCCGGGGCGCGGGGCGGGCGCGGTACACCCGTTCGTGGGACGTCGTACCCGCCTGGCGTCCCGGCGCGGACGCGCGCGGGGCGTGAGAGGTTGACGTGAATCGCGCCCGCGCGTGACGCCGCTCATGGACAGCGGCCCGGGTGACGGCCAAAGGTGGGACGCGACGGAAGGAGCCCTCGTGGAACGGACCGTTACGGGCGCTGCGGAGGCCGCGTCCCCGCCGCCTGCGCCCCTTCCCGGCGACACCGCCGCCGTCCCGGCCCGCACGGTCGCCGTCCCGGCCGGCACGGTCGCGGGCCTGCTGGGCGGCCTGCCGCGCCAGCGCGGTGTCACGGCTCCGATGCCGACGCCGACGCCGACGCCGACGCCGACTCCACCTCCGACTCAGGCTTCGGTGCCGGCCGAAGCGCGTCCGGCCGCTCGGGCCGCGCGGTGGTGGCGCCTGCTGCCCACGCCGGCCGGCACCCCGTTCACCTTCGCCTACGTGGCCGTCCTGGCCGTCACCTCGACGGTCGCCTCCCTGGCCGACCCGCACATCGTCCACACCCTCCACCAGGGCTCCAGCACGGACGTCGCCCACCTGTTGCACGCCCCTGCGCCGGTGCTGCTGGCGAGCGCGCTGTGGATCGCGGGCGGCGTCGTCTCGCCGTACGCGCTGGCCCTCGTGCTGGTGCTCACCGCGCTGGAGCGGCGGATAGGCGGCACCGGCACGGCCTGTGTGTTCCTCGCCGGGCACGTCCTGGCCACGCTCGCCACCGAGGTGCCCGTCGGTCTGGCGGTCCTGTCCGGCCACCTTCCGCAGACCTCGCTGCACCGCCTGGACTACGGCGTCAGCTTCGGCGTCGCCGCGAGCATCGGCGCCCTGGCCGGCCTGCTCGGACCCTGGCTGCGCCGTCCGCTGCTCGTCCTGTTCGGCGGGGTCCTGGTCCGGAACCTGATCGCCTTCACCGACCCGGTGACCGACTGGGGCCACCTGATATCCCTGGCCATAGGAGTCGGCACCTGGCCTCTGGTCAGGCGCCGGCAACGGTGCCGTACCGCCTGATTCGGCGGTGCCGAGTACCGGCGCACACGGCCGACGGCCCCGCCGAACCGGCGCGCACTCCGGCTCACGATGTCGACCGCGTCGCGATGTCGACCGCGTCGCGCCCGCGTGGCACAGCGCCCGATGCGACATCGGCTTGCCGGGAGCCGGCGTCCTCGCATCGGCCCCGCGCATCGGCCCCGGGACCGGCCTGCGCGCATCGGCCCCGGGACCGGCCTGCGCGCATCGGCCCCGGATCGGCCTGTGCGCATCGGCCTCCTCGGGTGCCGCCCCCGCTCAGCCCGTCGCTTCGGCATACGGTGACCACACGTACGGCGTGGTCGTCGTCACCGCCCGGAAGCCCAGGCGGCGCAGGATCGGGGCGCTGTCGGCGGAGGCGTCGACGTGGAGGTACCTGACACCGCGGGCGGCGGCGAGGCCGGCGCGGGCGGCGACCAGGGCGCGGTAGATGCCCTTGCCGCGCCACTCGGCGAGAGTGGAGCCGCCCAGCAGGCCGGCGAACTCGGTGCCGGGGCGGAAGGACAGCCAGGCCGCGCTGACGATCTCGCCGTCGGCCTCGGCGACGTGCACGGACAGGTCGTCCGGCTCGGTGGCGAGCCGCCCGAGGAGGTGTTCGGCGAGCCAGCTCATGTCCTGGTCCCAGACGGCCGTCTGCAGGGCGGCGATCCGGTGGACGTCCGCGGCGGAGGTGACCCGGCGCAGCGTGACTCCGTCGGGCGGTGCGGGCTCCCCGGCGGCGAGTTCGGCCACGGGGGCGATCAGTACCGTCTCCTCCTCCTCGGGTACGAACCCCGCCGCGCTCAGCCGGTCGGGTAGGTCGGCCGGGACGTCGTGGCCGCGCAGCTTCCACTCCACCGCCTCCCCGCGTGCCGCGAAGAAGTCCCGCTGCCTGGCGATCAGCTCGTCCAGGTCCCGCCCGCGCAGGCCCAGGTCGGGCGGCGTGCCGAGAAAGCCGCGGAACTCTCCGACGATCCGCAGCAGCCTCCCGTCGTACTCGTGGGTGACCCCCGGCGGCGGGGCGGGCGGAGTGGCGCGTATCTGGGCGTCGTAGGCGGCTAGCAGCGCCGCGGTGTCGGTCGTCATCACGGGCACGCTACGAGGAATGACCGGGCGGGCGGCAACTGCTTTTCCAGTGGGCCCTGGTGACGGAGGCGCCCGGCGCCGGAGCCGGTGATCGCTGACAGCGAACACCCCTTGGGGAACAATCAAGGACTCACGGACATTGAGTCGGCATAGCTCAAGTTGACTGCCGAAGGGGAGATCATGGCTGCTGAGTCCACGGCGTTCACGCTCGTCCTGCCCGTGCTGCCGCTCGACGACGAGGTCGTGCTGCCCGGGATGGTGGTGCCGCTGGACCTGAGCGACGCCGAGGTGCGGGCCGCGGTGGAGGCCGCGCAGGCCGCCGCCCGGTCGGAGCCCGGGAAGCCCAGGGTGCTGCTGGTGCCGCGCATCGACGGCACGTACGCGAAGACGGGTGTGCTCGGGACGGTCGAGCAGGTCGGCCGGCTGGCCGACGGCGACCCCGGGGCTCTGATCCGCGGCCGGAGCCGGGTGCGCATCGGCGCCGGCACCACCGGTCCCGGCGCGGCGCTCTGGGTCGAGGGTGCCCGCGTCGACGGGAACGTCCCGGACCCGCTGCCGGGCCAGGCCGCCGAACTCGTCAAGGAGTACAAGGCGCTCGCCACCGCCTGGCTGAAGAAGCGCGGCGCCTGGCAGGTCGTGGACCGCGTCCAGGCCATCGACGACGTCTCCGCGCTCGCCGACAACTCCGGTTACTCGCCCTTCCTCACCACCGAGCAGAAGGTGGCACTGCTGGAGACCACCGACCCGGTGGCCCGGCTCAGGCTCGCCACGCAGCAGCTGCGCGAGCACCTCGCCGAGCAGGACGTGGCCGAGACCATCGCCAAGGACGTCCAGGAGGGCGTCGACAAGCAGCAGCGGGAGTTCCTGCTGCGCCGTCAGCTCGAAGCCGTCCGCAAGGAGCTGCGCGAGCTGAACGGCGAGCAGGAGGGCGAGGAGTCCGACGACTACCGCGCCCGCGTGGAGGCCGCCGACCTGCCCGGGAAGGTGCGCGAGGCCGCCCTGAAGGAGGTCGACAAGCTGGAGCGGTCCTCCGACCAGTCGCCCGAGGGGTCGTGGATCCGCACCTGGCTGGACACCGTCCTGGAGATGCCGTGGAACGAGCGGACCGAGGACGCGTACGACATCCAGGGCGCCAAGGCGGTGCTCGACGCCGAGCACGCGGGCCTGGAGGACGTCAAGGAGCGGATCACCGAGTACCTGGCGGTGCGCAAGCGGCGCGGTGACCGGGGCCTCGGCGTCATCGGCGGGCGGCGCGGCGGTGCCGTGCTCGCTCTGGTCGGTCCCCCGGGCGTGGGCAAGACCAGCCTGGGCGAGAGCGTCGCGCACGCCATGGGCCGCAAGTTCGTCCGGGTCGCCCTCGGCGGCGTCCGGGACGAGGCCGAGATCCGCGGCCACCGGCGCACCTACGTCGGCGCGCTCCCCGGCCGGATCGTGCGGGCCGTCAAGGAGGCCGGGTCGATGAACCCCGTCGTCCTCCTCGACGAGATCGACAAGGTCGGCTCCGACTTCCGCGGGGACCCGGCCGCCGCCCTGCTGGAGGTCCTGGACCCCGCGCAGAACCACACTTTCCGGGACCACTACCTGGAGGTCGAACTCGACCTGTCGGACGTGGTGTTCCTCGCCACGGCCAACGTCCTGGAGGCCATCCCGGAGGCGCTGGCCGACCGTATGGAGATCGTCCGCCTGGACGGCTACACCGAGGACGAGAAGATCGTCATCGCCCGGGACCACCTGCTTCCGCGCCAGCTGGAGCGGGCCGGCCTGGCGGAGGACGAGGTCACCATCGACGAGGGCGCGCTGCGCAGGCTCGCCGGCGAGTACACGCGCGAGGCGGGCGTGCGCACCCTGGAGCGGTCCGTGGCAAGGCTGCTGCGCAAGATCGCCGCGCAGCACGAACTCGGCCGGCGCGAACTGCCGTTCACCGTCCGGGCCGAGGACCTGCGCGGCCTGATCGGACGCCCGCACCACGTGCCCGAGTCCGCCCAGGACCCGGCCGAGCGGCGTACGGCCGTCCCCGGTGTGGCGACCGGCCTCGCGGTCACCGGCGCCGGCGGCGACGTGCTCTTCGTCGAGGCCTCCCTCGCCGACCCGGAGACCGGCGCGGCCGGCCTGACCCTCACGGGTCAGCTGGGCGACGTGATGAAGGAGTCGGCGCAGATCGCGCTGAGCTTCCTGCGCAGCCACGGCGCCGAACTGGAGCTGCCCGTGGGCGACCTGAAGGACCGGGGCGTGCACATCCACTTCCCGGCGGGCGCCGTCCCGAAGGACGGTCCGAGCGCCGGCATCACGATGACGACGGCCCTCGCCTCGCTCCTGTCCGGCCGTCTGGTGCGCACGGACGTCGCCATGACCGGCGAGGTCTCGCTGACCGGCCGGGTGCTGCCCATCGGCGGCGTGAAGCAGAAGCTGCTCGCCGCGCACCGCGCCGGGGTGACCACGGTGATCATCCCCAAGCGCAACGAACCCGACCTGGACGACGTCCCGGCCGAGGTGCTGGACAAGCTGGACGTCCACGCCGTGACCGACGTACGCCAGGTCCTGGAGCTGGCGCTCGCGCCCGCCGCGAACGGCGCGACGCCGGAGGTTCCGGTCGCGGCGTGACGGACGCGGCCGGAAGGGCGAGGCCCGGGTCCCGTGAGGGAGGCCCGGGCCTTCGCCGTGGCGCCGTGACCGGGCGGGCGCAGGGGGTGACTCGGTAGAATTCGGACGTGAGCGGGCAGGACGGCAGGCCCTCCGGTCTGATCGGGACGGAGATCGCGGGCTACCGGGTCGAGCGCGAACTCGGGCGCGGTGGCATGGCCGTCGTCTACCGCGCCAAGGACCTGCGCCTGGGCCGGACGGTCGCCCTCAAGCTGCTGGCCCCCGAGTTCACGCGCAACGACGCCTTCCGCCGCCGGTTCGCCCAGGAGTCGCGGGTCGCCGCCGCCATCGACCACCCCAACATCGTCCCCGTCTTCGAGGCCGGCGAGACCGACGGCATCCTCTACATCGCCATGTGCTTCGTCTGCGGCTGCGATCTGCGTGCCCTGATCGACCGGGAGGGCCCGCTGCCGGTGCCCGCCGCGCTGCGCATCGCGGCCCAGCTGGCGTCCGCGCTCGACGCGGCCCACGCGCGTGACCTGGTGCACCGGGACGTCAAGCCCGGCAACGTGCTGGTGGCCGAGGGCATCGACAGCGACCACCCCGAGCACGTCTACCTCACCGACTTCGGGCTGGCCAAGAAGTCCCTGTCGCTCACGGGGTTCACCACCGCCGGCGAGTTCGTCGGCACCCTGGACTACGTGGCGCCCGAGCGGATCGCCGGTCGCCCGGTCGACGGCAGGGCCGACCTGTACAGCCTCGCCTGCGTGGTGCACGAGACCCTCACCGGCGCCCCGCCCTTCGAGCGGGAGGACCACCTCGAACTGCTCTGGGCCCACCAGTACGACCCGCCGCCCGCGCTGAGCGAGCGGCGGCCGGACGTCCCGCGGGCCGCGGACGACGTCCTTGGACGGGCGCTGGCGAAGATTCCGGACGACCGGTACGGCTCCTGCCTGGAGTTCGTGGCGGCTCTGCGCGCCGTCACCGGCGAGGTCGGCCCGCGCGGGCGTACGCCGACGCTGGTGGACGCCCGGGTCGCGGCCGATGCCGCCGCTCCCCGCACGGACAGCCGCGCGGAATCCGGACCGCCGGCCCGCCCGGACGCGCGCCCCCTGCCCGCTCCGCCCTCCTGGGCCGGCCCCGTCCTCCGCGGGCCGGTGACCGGGCAGCGGAACTGATCCGGGCCGCTGCGGCGACTCCCGCGTTTCCTCCGCCGCGGATACGCCCGTCCGTCACCCCGCGCCGGGCGGGCGTTTATAGATACTGCCGACGGTTCCGTCAAGCCCCGAATCCTCGGAACGTGCTCCGCATCGTGTCGATCATGCCTACTGGTTGTGCGGCCCCCACCGAAAGGAAAAGGGAACCGCAGGGTAAGGCGGAAAGGAATTCCGCCGCTCGGTGCCCCGAATATTCGGAGCATGTCAGTCACATTCCCATTCAGGAAACAGGAGCAGAATCATGAACCGTAACTTCAAGAACGCAGAGTCCGGTCGCAAGCGTCGCTTCTCCATCGCGACGATTGTCGCCTCCGCCGCGATCGCCGGAGGGGTGCTCGTTCCGGCGGCCTCCGCGATGGCGGCCCCGGCGATGCCGGCCAACGTCCAGGCCCACCACCACCACGGCAACCACCACGGCGGCACTCCGCACAAGCCGGGGAACGCCACCGGCGGTTCGGCGACGACCAAGAACGGCGGTGATGCCACCGGCGGTTCGGCGAAGACCAAGAGCGGCGGCGACGCCACCGGCGGCAGCGCGACGACCGAGAACGGCGGCAACGCCAAGGGCGGCAGCGCCGAGACGGAGAACGGCGGCAACGCCAAGGGCGGTGGCGCCGAGACCAAGAACGGTGGTGCCGCCACTGGTGGTGGCGCCCAGACCGACAAGGGGGGTGACGCCACTGGCGGCAGCGCCCAGACGGACAACGGCGGTGACGCCACCGGCGGTTCGGCGACGACCAAGAGCGGCGGCGACGCCACCGGCGGTGCGGCGACGACCAAGAACGGCGGCAACGCCCGGGGCGGTAATGCCGAAACCCAGAACGGCGGCAACGCCCAGGGCGGGGGCGCGACGAGCGAGAACGGGGGTGACGCCCACGGAGGTGACGCCGTGGCCGACTGATCCGAGCGGCCGGGGCAACGGGTGAAGTGCCGGCCGGCCGGGCGGACCACGCAAGGTCGACAACGCCCAGCCGGCCGGCACGGGCCCCGGCGGACCGGCCACCGCATCCGCGTCATTCCCATCGCGTCACCGTCCACATCGTCATCCGAATTCGCCGTCGAATCACCGCGCCGTCCGATCCGCCGCCACGCCGTCCGAGTCATTTCGATGTGTGTCCGGCACCCGAGAAGAAAGGCCTGACCACCATGAAGGAAAACACCTGGACCCGCCGGCTGGTCGTGGTAACCGCGTCCGCCCTCCTGAGCGGCGGTGTCATGGTGACGGCGGGAACCGCCTTCGCCGCCCCCGCCCTGGGAACGATCGCGAGGGGCGACCACGCACACCACGACGACCACTCACGGCACGGCGGCAAGGACCGTGGCGGTCCCGGTGGTCACGGCAGTCGTGGTGGTCACGGCCACGGCGACGACAAGTACTGCCGCGCCGGCAACGCCACCGGCGGCGACGGGACCGGCGGCGACGCCCCGATCTGCCAAGCCCCTGGCGGCACCGGCACGGGGGGTACCGGCCGGGGCAGCTGCGGGGGCCGCAGCCAGAACGGCAAGGGCACCAACGGCAAGAACGGGCCGCAGTGCCCCGAGGGGCCCCCGCCGCACCACCCGGGTACGCCCGGCGGCTCCTCCACGCCGGCCCCCGAGCCGCCCTCCGGCCCGCAGCCCCCGGCGAACCCGGAGCCGCCCTCCGGCCCGGAGCCGCCGGCGAACCCTGAGCCCCCTTCCGACCCCGGTCCGATCGTCAAGTGACCGCACCGCCCGCCCCGCCCCGCCGCTTCCCGCGGCGGGGCGCCATTCCGTGCGGGGCGCGTTCTCAGATCCGGGCGACCGTCTGTTCCGCCCACACCGTCTTGCCGACCCGGTCGTGCCGTGTGCCCCAGCGCTCGGCCAGCTGGGCGACCAGCAGCAGGCCCCGGCCGCCCTCGTCGAAGATGCGGGCCCGCCGCATGTGCGGGGTGGTGCCGCTGGAGTCGTACACCTCGCAGATCAGCGTGCCGCCCTGGTGGATCAGGCGGAGCTGGATGGGCGGGCGGCCGTAGCGGATGGCGTTGGTGACCAGCTCGCTGACCATCAGCTCCGTGGTGAAGACCGCGTCGTGCAGGCCCCACGCGGACAGCTGGTCGCCGGCAAGGTGGCGGGCGACCGAGACCACGGTGGGATCGTCGTCCAGTTCCCAGCGGGCGACCCGGTCCTCGTGCAGCGCCCGGGTACGGGCCACCAGGAGGGCGATGTCGTCGTCGGGGCGGTGGGTCAGCAGTTCGGTGAGCACCCGGTCGCAGACGGAGTCCAGCGATGTCGCCGGGCGGCCGAGCGCGGCGAACATCTTGTCCAGCGCCTCGTCGATGTCGTGGTCGCGGGCCTCGAACAGCCCGTCGGTGTAGAGCGCGAGCAGACTGCCCTCGGGCAGCTCCGTCTCGAAGGCCTCGAAGGGCAGCCCGCCCAGGCCGAGCGGCGGCCCGGCGGGCACGTCGAGGAAGCGGACCGTGCCGTCCGGGGTGACCACGGCGGGCGGCGGATGGCCCGCCCGGGCCAGGGTGCAGCTGCGCGAGACAGGGTCGTAGACGGCGTACAGGCAGGTGGTGCCGATGCCGCCGGCGGTCTCGGCGGCCGGGTCGGCGCTGCCCTCGTCGGCGGCGAGCCGCAGGACCAGGTCGTCGAGGTGGGTGAGGAGCTCGTCGGCCGGCAGGTCGACGTCGGCCAGGGTGCGCACGGCCGTGCGCAGCCGTCCCATGGTGGCGGAGGCGCGGATGCCGTGGCCCACCACATCGCCGACGACGAGTGCCACCCGCGCGCCGGACAGCGGGATCACGTCGAACCAGTCGCCGCCGACGCCGGCCCGGGTCGCGGCGGGCAGGTAGCGGGTGGCGATGTCCAGGGCGCCCTGCGCGGGCAGGGTGTGCGGCAGCAGGCTGTGCTGCAGGGCCATGGTGGTGGTACGGGCCCGCGAGTAGGCGCGCGCCTGCTGGATCCCGACGGCCGCCTTGGCCGCGAACTCCTCGGCGAGGCGCAGATCCTCCGGCCCGAACGGCTCCCGGTCGCGGAGGCGTCCGAAGAGGGCCACCCCGAGGGTGCTGCCCTGTGCGAGCAGCGGCACGGCGAGCAGCGAGCGTGCCCCGGACGCGCGCAGCCACGCGGTGCCCGGGTCCAGTGCGGCCCAGGCGGCGACGGCCGGGTCCGCGGTGTCGTACAAGAGCGGACGGGCCGCCGCCATGCAGTGCGCCGGAGGGGAGTCCGCCGGGCAGACGATCGCCTCGCCCACGGTGGTGCCGTGGGCGGAGCCGCCGTCGTCCGGTACCGCGCGCAGGGCGGCGCGGCGCAGGACGACCGGTCCGGGCTGCGAAGCGGGCTCCGCGGCACCGGACCGGGGCTCCCCGGTGACGTCGGACCGGGGCATGTCGAGCAGGTCGACCGCCATGACGTCGGCCAGCCGGGGAACCGTGACCTCGCCGAGTTCCTGCGCGGCGCGGGCCTGCTCGGCCGCCGTGCCGCCGCGCGCGCCGGCCTCGTCCGGCGGGCGCTGCCGGACGGCGGAGTCCTGGGCGGGGTGCTGGGTGGACAGGCAGACGGCCCGTACCCGGCCGCCGGCGTCCTTCAGGGGGGTCAGGACGCTGCCGCGGCCGAGCGCCGGGCCGAGGCGGGCCCGCACCTCCTGCGGCCGTCCCGACTCCAGCGCCAGCCGCATCGACCGGTCGGTCTCCTCGCTCGCGGCCCCGGGCACGATGTGCACCAGACGCAGCCCGCGCATCGCCGCCTCGGGGAGGGCGAGGGCGTGCTCCATGCGGCGGTTGGCGCGCACCAGCCGCAGGCCGGGGTCGAAGATGGCCAGCGGGAAGGGCGACTGCAGGAACGTCCACTCCTCCAGCGGCTCGCCCCGGGGCGGCTGCGGCCGGGCCGTCACGGCGCTCACCACCAGCCAGTCGGTGACCCCGGCGTCGGAGGTCCGCCGGTGCGCGAGTACGCCCAGTTCCACGGACCGGCCGTCCCTGTGCCTGAGTGGGACGGTGCCGTTCCACCGTTCACGTCCGGCGAGGGCGCGGCGGGCCGCCGAGCCGGTGGCGGCGAGCAGGGCGGTGGCGGGCCGGCCGACGACCGCCGCGGAGTCGTAGCCGAGCAACCGCTGGGCGCCCTCGCTCCAGCCCGTGAGGATGCCGTGCTCATCGATGGTGGCCGTGGCCGTGTACGTCGACTGTCGCTCCATCGCCGCTCATCTCGCCCTTGCTCGGCAGGCTCTCCCTGACCAGCATGATCCCGGCCGGCGCGGAGCACCAACGCAGGACCGGGACGGGCGGAGCACGGTCGTACGAGTCGGCGGATCCGGGTCGGGAGGTGGGGGCGCGAGTCGGCGGATCCGGGTCGGGAGGTGGGGGCGCGAGTCGGCGGATCCGGGTCGGGAGGTGGGGGCGCGAGCCGGTCGGTCCGCGCCCGGGAGGTGTCCGTGCGAGCCGGCGGTCCGCGCCGGCACGGACCGCTCCGGAGCGGCCGGCCCGGCACGGACCGTGGTCTCGCCGGGTGCGCGGGGAAATGCCGCGCGAGCCGTGGCCGCTGAGTCTCACCTGCGGCTCAGCGGCCACGACCTAGCCGAGGGCCAGCGCCTGCACCCGGTCCAGGGCCCCGTTGAACTTGTCGTGGTCGCCGACCGTCGGGCCCGAGGAGGTGTACTGCCACATCGTGTAGAACGACCAGCCGGCCGGCAGCGTCCCCGGGGTGGTGTCGTAGCGGGCGATCCACAGCGGGTTGTTGGCGGCGAACCCGGCGTAGTTGCCGGTGCACTGGGTCCACCAGCTGGTGGCGGTGTAGATCACCGGGTACCGGCTGGTGCGCGACTTGTAGGTGTTGATGAAGTCGGCGATCCAGCTGACCATCTGGCTCGTGGTCTTTCCGTAGCAGGCGGCGCCGTAGGGGTTCCACTCGATGTCGAGGGCGCCGGGCAGGGTCTTGCCGTCGCGGGACCAGCCGCCGCCGTGGTCGACGAAGTAGTTGGCCTGGGTGGCGCCGCTGGTGGTGTCCGGGGTCGCGAAGTGGTACGCGCCGCGGATCATGCCGACGTTGTAGGAGCCGTTGTACTGCTGGGCGAAGTACGGGTTGGTGTAGTACGTGCCTTCCGTGGCCTTCGTGTACGCCCAGCGCACCCCGCTGCCCCACAGGGTCGACCAGGCGACGTTGCCCTGGTAGCCGGCGACGTCCACACCCTCGGTCTGGGTGGCGTCACCCGTGCTGGGCGTGCCGTGCGTGCCGTCGTGCGTGGGGACGCCCATGCCCATGTAGGCGGAGCCGCGGCTGGGTGTCGTCACGGCGTGGGCGGAGGTGAGGGGCAGGGTGAGGGAGAGTGCCGCGAGCAGGGCCGTGAGCAGGACGGCGAAGGGGCGCGGGCGGATGGGGCCGGGTCTGAGCACGGACATGGCGTGCCTCCGGGGAGTGGGGGGACCGTGGCAGTGACGGTGGTGGGGGTGGGGGGTGGGGGTGGGGCAGCACGACGCTGGCGTGGGCATGCCATTGGTTGCCTCGTAAAGAAGCTACGCACGTAGATGACGGCCTGGGAAGGGGGTCCGGACTCCGCCGTTGGTCTAAGCCTGCGAAATACTGGCGGAGCTGCGGCAACGGTGGCCTTTGGCAGAAACTTTCAGAACCGCGAAACCGATCAGGGGTGCTGACGTGCACGAGGACGGAAACGGCGGCGCACAGCGCGTCGCCGGGCAGGTGACACCCAGTGGTGCAGACCAGGAATTCCTGTCCCTGGAACGCGAGCTGACCGTACTGCTCCGGCGCGCCCGGGCCAACCAGGGCGAGATGGCCCGTGAGGTCCACCCCGACCTGGAGTCCTCCGCCTACGGCCTGCTCATCCGGCTGGACGAACAGGGCGGCCAGCGGGCCACGGAACTCGCCGCCTACATCGGCGTCGGCAAGGCCACCATGTCCCGCCAGCTGCGGGCCCTGGAGGAGCTGGGCCTGATCACCCGCCAGCCCGACCCCGCCGACGGCCGCGCCTGGCTCGTCACCCTCACCGACGAGGGCCGCGGCCGGGTCGGCAAGGTCCGCGAGGCCCGCCGCGCCCGCTACGTCAGCCAGCTCGCCCACTGGGACCGCCATGAGGTGGCGGAACTGGCCCGGCTGCTGCACCGGCTGAACGGCGTCATGGAGAAGTAGGACGCGAGCGGGCCGCGGGCGCGAACGTTCACAGCTCCACGTACACCACCGTCGCGTCGTCGTGCGTCTTGCTCCGCCCCAGGAGCGCCCGCGCCTCGTAGTCCGCCGTCTCCAACTCCCGTACCCGGTCGACCAGCGCCCGCGCGCCCTCCTTCGCGACCAGCCCGAACAGGTCGGCCCAGTCGCCCTCGTGGAACTTCTCCGTCCAGCGGGCCGCGCCGTCCGTCAGCGCCGCCAGCGCGCGCACCTCGCGCCGCGGTCGCGAGCCGGTGACCGCGCGGGCGGCCACCGCGGGGTCCGCGGCGGCGGTGAAGAAGCCGCCCTCCCTGTTGCGCAGGGTGGCGTCCACCAGGGCGTCGGTGGCGAGCGCGGACGCGGGGAGCCGGCCGAGCCGGTCGTCCAGCACCGGGGTCACCTCGCCGTCCGCGCCCTGGAGCAGCAGCGCGGAGTCGGACAGCACCAGGTACTCGACCACGTCCGCGGACCAGCGGGCCAGGACGACGGTTGCCTGAGGCGTGCGCGGGTGAGAAAGGTCACAGGTGTCCGCATGGGCCTCGGCGGTGCGCCCGATCGCCCGCGCGAGAATCTCCGGGAGCGTCAGATCTCGGTCCGAAAGGGTCAGTTCGGTCAGTGCGCCGCCGAGCCGCGCGGTGAACCAGGGGACGGAATGCAGGCAGCCGGTGCCACCGCTGGGCGGAGTCACGCCGTCCAGCGTGATCACGCAACCTCCCTGTCCGGAGGCGGGTAGTCCGACACCGGCGAAGTCCTCGTTGGGGCGGGCGGCGTCGCCTGGTTCCGAGACGAGTTCGGTTCGCATCCGGCCAGTCTGCACCAGGCCTTCACAGGCCACGCCAAAGGCTGGCATGCGTCGCCGCGGGAACACGACCTCGCAGGTCAAGCGCCTGATTTGAGGGAGAATGAGGCACTCCGGCAAGGCGTGGTGGCGAATCCTGCCAAAGCCTGCCGCGCGCGTCCAACCGGCCCGCCGCACAAGGGCGCGGCACGCGCCACGGGAACTTGCCCGCCAACTCCCCTCCGATGTTCACTCCTTCGGGTGGCGGGTCAGGTGATGTGCGACCACTGCCCACCGGCGCTGGGAGGGTCGGGAACCGTACGAACCGGGTGTACGCACCACTTGGCACCTGGGCCTGTCGCCGTACTTCCGCCCACCTCCCGGGCGGACGACGGGAGTTGGACGACAGGACCCGAACGGGGCGCCACCCGGGCCCTTGGGTAGACGAGTTCAGGATTGCGAGCACCGGTGCGAAAGAAGTGGCCTCGGCGCACAGGCAGGCAGACGGCCCCCGCGGGGACCGCCCAGCAGACCCCCGTGGGCACCGGCCGCCCCACCCATGTGCGCACCCGGCTCATCATCGCCGTCGCAGTGGTGGCGGCAGCCGTCGCCGGGGCCGGCGCGCCCGCGCTGCTGACCGCCTCCCAGGACGTGAGCGACTCCCAGGACCTGGTGTCGCTGGCCGCCCGCACGCAGGACGCGCTCACTCTCGCCCATTCCCTGGCCGACGAGCGCGACGACGTCACCTCCTACATCGCGGCCGGCCGCCCCAAGTCGAAGGCGCCCTCCGAGGACCGCAGCGCCCGGGTGGACCGGCAGGTCGAGGACCTGCGCGCCGACGACGGCACCCCGGCGAGCCTGCGCACCGACCTCGACGCCATAGCGGCCGTCCGGCGGGCCGCCCTCACCGGCAAGAGCACCGCCCTCCAGGCCCACCAGGCCTACTCGGCCACGATCACCGAGCTGCACCGGCTCGCCGAGCGCCTGGCCGAGCAGACGCCCCCCGGCGCGGGCTCCGGCGCCTACGCCCTCGCCGAACTGGACTCCGCCGTCCAGCAGTCCGCCGCCGCCCGCGGCCTGCTGCTGGCCGCGCTGAACGTCCCGTCGAAGACCCAGACGGTGATCAGCCCGACCACCGGCCTGCCCACCACGACGTCCACCACCACCGACGCCGACAGGAAGCAGCGCGACGCCCTCACGGTCGCCGCCCAGCAGGCCCGGCTGCGTGCCGACGCGTCCCTCGCCGACTTCCGCGCGACCGCCCCCGAGGCGGCCGTGGGCTCCTACGACTCCACGGTCACCGGCGCCGAGGTCAACTCGGCCGACAAGTACCTCGCCACGCTCACCGACCAGCCGACGCTGACCGGCAGCGAGCTGACCACCAGCGCCAAGAAGCTCGACGCGGCCCTGTCCGCCCGTGTCGACCTCATGCGCGGCGCCGAGTCCGCGCTCTACGACCACCGCACCAAGGACCTCGCGAAGCTCCGGGACGACGACGTCACCGCCCTGGAGATCCGCATCGCCGTCCTCGGCGCGCTCATCCTGGCGGCCATCGGCATCGCGACCGCCATGGCCCGCACCCTCACCCGCCCGCTGTCGGTGCTGCGCCGCGGCTCGGCCCGCCTGGCGGAGGCCGAGGACCCGGCGGCCCAGGAACCGATCGCCTTCACCGGCCGCAACGACGAGTTCGCCCAGGTGGTCCGCTCGGTCAACGCCCTGCACGCACACGCGGCGGCCCTGCACGAGCGCGTGGCCACCCTGGAGACCGACCGCAAGCACCTGGTCGGCCAGCGGCAGCAGATGGCCGACGCCCGCGAGGCGCTGCGTGCCGAACTCGCCGAGTCCGCGACCCAGCTGGGCCGCCTGCGCACCAGCATCGGCGGCACCTTCGTCAACCTCGCGCTGCGCACGCTGGGCCTGGTGGAGCGGCAACTGGCGGTCATCGAGGGCCTGGAGGACCGGGAGCAGGACCCCGAGCGCCTCGCCACGCTCTTCAAGCTCGACCACTTCGCCACGGTCATGCGCCGCCACAGCGAGAACCTCCTGGTCCTCGCCGGCACCGAGCACGTACAGCAGCACCACGGTCCGGTGCCGCTGGTCGACGTGGTGCGCGCGGCGGTCAGCGAGATCGAGCGCTACGAGCGCGTCCGCATCGCCGCCCTGCCCCCGCACGCCCACGTGGCGGGCTTCGCCGCCGACGACCTCTCCCACCTGCTGGCCGAACTCATGGAGAACGCCACCTCGTTCTCCCCGCCGGACCTGCCCGTCGAGGTCTCCGGCTGGCTCCTGGAATCCGGCGAGGTCATGCTGTCGGTCCAGGACGAGGGCATCGGCATGGCGGGCGACCGCCTCGACCGCCTCAACGCCCGCCTCACCGACTTCGACCCCGAGTCCCCCTACGACCAGGAAGGCGACGACGGCCTGGGGCTCGGTCTCTACGTCGTCGCCCGACTCGCCCACCGCCACGGCGTCCGCGTCCAGCTGCGCGAGCAGAAACAGGGCGGCATCGCGGCGGTCGTGGTCCTGCCGGCCACGCTGTTCGTCGAGGCGTCCGCGGCCGCGCTGCCGCCCCGGTCCGCCGCCATGAGCAGCACCGGCACGTTCTCCCTCCCCGGCGCCGACGCCGAGGCCAACTCCAACGTCCTGCACGGCCGCGGCACGGACGCCGACCCGCTGGTGGCGCTCGCGGAGAAGGCGGCCCAGGCCTCCGGCGACCCCGCGCGGAACACCGGCCCGGAACCCGAGGACGCCGACGAGCCGGCCCCGGGGGACGAGGACGCGGGGACCCCCACGCGGGCGGCGTCGGCCCCGGAACCCGAGGACACCGGGACCCCCACGCGAGCGGCGTCGGCCCCGGAACCCGAGGCCCCGGAGACCCACACCCGCGCGGAGTCGGCCCCGGAACCCGAGGAGACCGGAACCCACACCCGCGCGGAGCCCACGGAGCACCAGCGGGCCGAGGAGTCCCCGGCGCGTCCGAAGCAGCCGGTGGAGACCCTCGCCGAGACGACGATGGAGCTCCTCCTCCCTGACCTGTCGCCGGAGGACACCGCCCAGACCGAGCCGACCGGTCCGGCGGAGCCGGCAGCACCGACGGGTCCGGTCGAACGGCCGGACGGCCCGCCGCCGCGCCGAGCCGCGGTCGCCGGCGGCGGGGACGCCCCACTGGGGCCACCCGCACCCGACGACGAAAGCCGCACGGGCGGTGCGGGCGACGAAAGCCGCGCGGACGGTGCGGATGGGAACGGAACCGCCGAAGCCGAAGACGAGGCGGTCACCAGCAAGGGCCTGCCCAAGCGCACCCCCAAGATCACCGCGCCCGCCGCACCGCCCCGCCAGCGCAACACCACCGTCGACGCCGAAGCCCTGCGCCGCAGACTCGGCGGCTTCCGCCGCGGAGCCGAGGCCGGCTACCGCGACGTGGAGGCGGAGATCACCGCACACACCACAGAAGCAACCGGGGGAACAACCGAGGAGGCAAGCAGTTGACCGCGCCCAGTACCTCCAGTACCGCCAGTGCCCACGGACCGAGCAGTGAGGCCCGCAACCTGCACTGGCTGCTGACCAACCTGGTCGAGGAGGTACCCGGCATCCAGTCCGTCGCCGTGGTCTCCTCGGACGGACTGCTGCTCCTGTCGTCGGACCCCGGCCACACGGAGCAGTCCCGCCGGGCGAACCCGGTGAAGGGCCCCCGCGGCTCCTCGGCCGACCTCGCCACCATCGTCTCCGGCATCGGCAGCCTCACCGTCGGCGCCGCGAAGCTGATGGACTTCGGCGGGGTCAAGCACACGATGGTGGCGATGGAGGAGGGCAGCCTGTTCGTGATGTCGATCAGCGACGGCTCGCTGCTCGGCGTGCACGGTTCCGCCGAGTGCGACATGAGCGTGGTGGCGTACCACATGGCCCTGTTCGTGGGCCGCGCCGGTCACGTCCTCACCCCCGAACTCCGCTCGGAGCTGCGGCAGTCGCTCGAGGCCCGGCCGGCCGGGAGCGCCCGATGAGCGGTACGGCGAAACTCCCCGTGCGCGGCGGCGACCGCAAGCCCGCCCGCGTCCGCCCCTACTCGCTCACCGGCGGCCGTACCCGCTTCGGCCACGTCCTCCTCGTGGAGACGTTCGTGGCGGCGCTGGAGGCCCCGGAGG
Source organism: Streptomyces lucensis JCM 4490 (assembly GCF_014650035.1). Taxonomy (GTDB): domain Bacteria; phylum Actinomycetota; class Actinomycetes; order Streptomycetales; family Streptomycetaceae; genus Streptomyces; species Streptomyces lucensis. The sequence goes on from NZ_BMUE01000001.1 coordinate 766,452, forward strand.
AGCGCAGGGAACTGACGAGCGGTTCGACCGCCACCCGGGTCATGCCGGAGATGCGGGCCATCGTCGAACTGTGCCGCCGTATGCGCACGGTGGCCGAGATCGCCGCGCTGCTGAGGATGCCGCTCGGTGTGGTCCGCGTCCTCCTGAGCGACCTCGCGGACCAGGGAAAGATCCGTGTGTACGGCACCGGAACCGGTCACGGCACCGGCCGCCCGGACCGCGCTCTGCTGGAAAGGGTGCTGAGTGGACTCCGCCGTCTCTGACGCCACCGGCGTCGCCCCCCTCGTCACCGAGCCCGACGAGGACGTCAGATCCTGGCAGACGGACCGCACCCGGGCCCCCATCGCCACGAAGATAGTGGTCGCCGGGGGATTCGGCGTCGGCAAGACCACGCTGGTCACCTCCGTCTCGGAGATCACGCCGCTGCAGACCGAGGCGCTGATGACCGAGGCCAGCGAGGCCACCGACGACCTGTCCGCGACCCCGGGCAAGCTCACCACCACCGTGGCCATGGACTTCGGCCGCATCACGCTCGACGACGACCTGGTCCTCTACCTGTTCGGCACGCCGGGCCAGCAGCGGTTCTGGTTCATGTGGGACGACCTGGTGCGCGGCGCGATAGGCGCCGTCGTGATGGCCGACACGCGCCGGCTCAAGGACTGTTTCCCCGCGCTGGACTACTTCGAGAGCTGCGGGCTGCCGTACGTGGTCGCCGTCAACCACTTCGACGGCAGCGAGCGGTTCGAGGCCGAGGACGTACGGGAGGCGCTGACCATACCGGCGCGCATCCCTGTCATGATCATGGACGCGCGACGGCGGATCTCGGCCATCGAGACCCTCCTGGCCCTGGTGGCCCACGCGCTGGACGAAACCCCCGAGTAGTCCTCACCCGTAGGAGGCACCACCCGCATGCGGAAGATACTCGTCGTCGGAGCCGGCCAGTCCGGGCTCCAGCTCGCCCTCGGCCTGCAGTCGCACGGCTACGAGGTCACGCTGATGTCGAACCGGACCGCGGACGAGATCCGCGCCGGCCGGGTCATGTCGACGCAGTGCATGTTCGACACGGCACTGGGGCACGAGCGCGATCTCCAGCTGAACTTCTGGGAGTCCCAGGCCCCGAGGATCGAGGGGCTCGGCGTCTCGGTCGCGGCCCCCGGCTCCTTCGACCCGGGCCCCTCCCAGCGCGCGATCGACTGGGTGGGCAAGCTCGACGGGTACGCGCAGTCGGTCGACCAGCGGGTGAAGATGGCCGGCTGGATGGAGACCTTCGCCCAGCGCGGCGGCCAGCTGGTCATCCACGGCGCGGCGGTCGGTGACCTCGACTACTTCTCCCGCACCTACGACCTCGTCCTCGTGGCCGCCGGCAAGGGCGAACTGGTGTCGATGTTCGGCCGCGACCCGGAGCGCTCCCCGTACAGCGAGCCGCAGCGCGCCCTCGCGGTGGCGTACGTGCACGGCCTCGGCCCGCGCCCGGAGCACCCGGAGTTCGACGCGGTCCGCTGCAACCTCGTCCCCGGGGTCGGCGAGCTGTTCGTCATGCCGACGCTCACCACCTCGGGCCGCGCCGACATCCTGTTCTGGGAGGGCATACCCGGCGGCCCCCTCGACGTCTTCAACGGCGTCAAGGACCCGGCCGAGCACCTGTCCCTGACCCTGGAACTCATGGAGCGGTTCACGCCCTGGGAGTACGCCCGGGCGACCAAGGTCGAACTGACCGACGCCGGCGGCACGCTGGCCGGCCGCTACGCCCCGACCGTGCGCAACCCGATCGGCCGGCTGCCCTCGGGCGGCCTGGTCCTCGGCGTGGCCGACGTGGTCGTCGCCAACGACCCGATCACCGGACAGGGCTCCAACTCCGCCTCGAAGTGCGCGGCGGCGTACCTCGCGTCCATCCTCGAACGGGAGGACAAGCCGTTCGACGAGGAGTGGATGCGCGCCACCTTCGACCGGTACTGGGCCACCGCCCAGCACGTCACCAAGTGGACGAACGCGATGCTGGCGCCCCCGCCGGAGCACATCCTGAACCTCATCGGCGCGGCCGGCCAGCTGCAGCCGGTGGCTGATCGTTTCGCCAACGCCTTCGACGACCCCGCGGACTTCGAGAACTTCTTCTACGACCCGGAGAAGACGTCCGCCTACCTGGCCTCGGTCGCCGGCGCATGAGGGGCCGCTGACCCCGGTTCCGGCCGTCGTCGCCTACCGACGCCGGCCGCCGTCGGACGGCCACGCTCGCACCGGGGCCGTCCACGGTCCGCACACCCACGGCGCCCGGGCCGCCTACGCAGCGGGGCCGCCCGCCCGCGGAAGCCGGAAGCCCCGTCGGCAAGAAGGAGTGAAGCGCGCGGTTTAGTGCCGGGAAGACCGAACCCGAACGCCCCTTACGGCGTCGACGTCACATGAAGAGGCAGAAGTTCACCCACCGCGCCGTGCCACTGGCCATGGCCACCCTGTTCGCCCTCACCGGCTGCTCGGGATCCGGAGGATCCGGGAAGACGGAGACGAGGACGGATCCGGTCACCGGACCGGTCACCGTGAGCCGTGACGGCAGCGTCCTGACGGTCACCGCCGACTGGGGCGGGTGCGACGAGGCGCCCCGGCTCCGTGCGTCCGAGACCTCCACCACCGTCTCGCTGACGGTGCGGGTCACCACGCGTACCGGCCGCGGCGTCGTCTGCCCGGCCGACGCCCGGTCCGGGCCGGCCCGCGTGACCCTGCGCGAGGCGCTCGGATCGAGGACCGTGACCGACGGGACGACGGGCCGGCGGCTGCCGCACGGGAAGGCCTGACCCCGTGCCCCGTCCGCTCAGCCGCCGGGCCGCGGCGACGATGCCTCCCGCTGCGCCGCGACCGGGCGAACGGCGCCCCGCTCCCGTGGGTCGCCGTCCGGGCGGACGGCGCCGAGCACCGGAGCGGACGCCAGCAGCGACACCTTGACCCTCTCGCCCGGCCTCGGGGCCTGTACGACCTTGCCGCCGCCCACGTACATCGCCACGTGGGTGGCCTCGGGGAAGTAGATCACCAGGTCCCCGGGCCGCAGCTCCCTGAGCGGCACCCTCCTCAGCCGTCGCCACTGCTCCTGGCTGGTGCGGGGGATCGGGGTGCCCGCGTGCGACCAGGCCACGGCCGTCAGACCCGAGCAGTCGTACGACGAAGGACCCTGCGCACCCCACTGGTAGGGCTTGCCGAGCTGGTCCATGGCGTAGTCGACGGCGCGGCCGCCCTCGACCGAGGGCGGCCGGTCGTCGGGAAGGGCGCCCGCCGTGACGAGCTTCTGCTGGGCCTCGGTGGCGCCCTGCTGCTCCAGGCGGGCGATCGCGGCGAGCTGTCCGGGCGTGAGCGCGGCCAGCAGGCGCTCCACGCCGGCCAGCCTGGTCCGCACCTCGTCGCGCTGCTTCCGCTGTCTGCCGGCGAGGCTCAGCTGGGTGTCGAGGGCCTTGCGGGCCGCGCGCGCCACGGCGTCCTTGCGTTTCTCGGCCGTGGTCAGCCGGGCCACGGTCCGGGTGCGCTCGCGCGCGAGCTCGCCGATGACATGGCCCTCGTCCAGTGCGTGCTGCGGATCGTGGGCGAGGAGCAGCCGGACGTAGGGGCCGAGGCCGGAACTGCTCTGGTACTGCTGGCGTGCCAGGCGCCCGGCGTCCGTCCGGCTGCCGCGCAGGTCGAGGCGGGCGCGGACCAGCTCGCCGTCGAGGCGGGTCACCTCGGCGCGCTGCCGCTCCAGCTTCTCCGCGGTGGCGTTGTAGGACTCGCTGGCCTGCTCGGTCTGCCGGTACAGCCGCTGAAGGTCCGTCAGCAACTGGGCGACGGACCGCTGCGGTTCCGGTGCGGCCGCCGCGGGCACGGGCGCGAGGACGGCCTGGGCCGCCACCGCGGCCGTACAGGCCAGGCGGGGAAACCTTCCTGCCACGTCATCACCTCCGGAGCGGGGAAGCGGGCGCTCCGCTTCCCGTCGACGTCGACGTCGACAAGGTGATAATCAGACGTGCAGATGGCGGCTGTGCACGAAGCACGCGCGGTTCGGCGCAGCGCTTTCACCCGTTCGCGTCACCCGGCTTGCCGGACGGCGCGGCACGTGGCTTCGACCAGGGCCACCGCAGCCGCCCGCCGGACGTGTCGTCCGGGTCGTACCGGTACTTCCAGCCCTGGACCAGTCCCAGCCTCCTGCTGTGGCCCCGTGGCACGCGGTGGTAGACGAGCACCGTGGGCGGGCCGCCGTCCGGGTCCGGCAGGGGGATGCGGTACGTCTTCGGCGGGTGTCCGGTCGGGCCGAGCAGGACGGGCAGCACGCGCCCGTCCATCGGGCCGCCCTCGAAGGGGGTGTTCTGGCTTCTCACGGCTCCAGTCTCAGCCTTCCCCGGCGAGCCCGCCGACGACGGCGGCCGTCTGCGGGTCGCGGCCGGCGGTGACCGTGAGCGCGGCCACGAACTGCTCCACCAGCCAGTCGCGCAGCTCCTGGACGGGGGGCTGCTTGTCCTCGTCCAGCCACATCAGCGAGGCCGCCTCCACGGACGTGATCCACATCCGCACCGTCATGCGCAGCCGCGGCTCGGCGGCCGAGACGCCGAGATGACGGAAGATGTGCTCGGCGGCGGCCCGGCGCACCCCGTCCACGATCGCCGTGGTCCGGGACGTCTCCACCACGCTCCCGCCCTGCAGCAGGGCGCTGAAGCCGGTGTCATGCTCGTCCACGAAGGCCAGGTAGCGGTCGAGGGCCCGGGCCAGCCGGGGCAGCAGCGGACCCTCGCGGGGCTCGTCGAAGCAGTGCTGGAGCTCCTCGGCGGCGGAGCGGAGCGCGGCCTCGTACAGCTGCTGCTTGCCGCCGGGGAAGTACCGGTACACCAGCGGGCGGGACACCCCGGCCGCCTCCGCCACGTCGTCCAGGGACACGTCCTCCGGGGCGCGGTGCGCGAAGAGGGACAGTGCGGCGTCGAGGAGCTGACTCCGTCGCTCCTCGACGCTCAGGCGACGGTAGGCCGGGGTGGCGGCGGACGGGGTCATGAACGGCAGCCTAATCGCCGCACGCCCCCGTCCGCCGTCCCTCCGCCCGCACGGGGGGACGGACCCGCCGTCCGTCTCAGGCGAGCAGCCCCGACGACCTCCACAGCCGCCGGCCCACGCCCCGCAGCACCCCGATGTCGTCGAGGAAGTCCGTCAGGCGCTTCGCGCCTGTCTGCATGACCTCCCGGCGGTGGCCGCTCGCCTTCACCTGCGCCATCGCCTCCCGCTTGTCCAGGCCCACGTTCGTGTAGACCTCGGGGTTGACGAACGCCACCGAGAACACCCGGGCGAACTCGCCCGACGTGACCCGGGTGAACTCCTGCGACCACTTCGGCGCCGTCAGCATCTGGCGCCGCAGCTCCTCCCGGGCGTACCGCACGTGGCGTGCCTCCTCGACCACGTGGATGCGCGTGACGCCCCGGATCAGCGTCTGGACGCGCTCGTCCGGGAACGTCAGCCGCTGCATCCAGTCCAGGACCTCCTCGCCGAGCAGCGTCGCCGTGAAGGAGCCGGGGGTCGTCGAGATGGTCTTGAACAGGCGGCCCAGGTTCTGGTGGGCGCGGCTCACCGGGTACCAGGGCGTGCCCCCCTGCGAGATCAGCCGGGCGAACATCTTCGAGTGCCGGCACTCGTCCTCGATCTCGGTCAGCGCGTACCGCACGTGCGCGCTCGTCGCCGCCTTGTCGTAGACGTGCCGGACGAGCAGCTGCATCAGGATCAGTTCGAACCAGATGCCGAGCGAGGCGAGCGCCGCCGCCTCGTGCTGGGAGAGCAGGATCCGCTGCTCCTCGCTCATCCGCTTCCACAGCGGGGTGTCGTACAGGGACACCAGCTCCGGCGGCCAGAACCACTTGCCCTCCTCGAAGGGCGCGTCCCAGTCGAGCTCCTTGTCCGGGTCGAAGGAGTGCTTGGCGGAGGAGACCAGCAGCCGTTCGGCCACCTGCTCCCGGTCCTTGAGCAGGCCGAGCGCGTCGCGCAGGCCGTCCAGCGCGTCCGCTTCCGTCAGGGTCGTCATGGCTCCCTCACCTCGTTACCCGGGGGTAGTCTTCCGCCTCTTATGAGACTGCCTGTCAGCAAGACCGTCAATCCCCCGCGCATGACTTGTTGACCGCGCGTCTACGTGTGAGCCTGCGAGGTATGCCGACGCACGACCTCTACGCCAACGCCCCCCGAGACCCCTCCTGGCAGGTTCCCTCGAGCGGCGCCGCCCGTTTCAGCTGGGAGTACGACGACGGCCGCGACCGACTGCTCGCCCTGTACCAGAAGGGCAAGGACAAGCAGTGGGACGGCCAGAAGCGCATCGACTGGGACCTGGAGGTCGACCCCTGCGACGCGCTCGGCACGCCCGACGAGGCGATGTCCCTGTACGGCACGAAGCACTGGGACAAGCTCACCGCCAAGGACAAGGGGGAGCTGCGCCGGCACTACGCCTCCTGGCAGTTCAGCCAGTTCCTGCACGGCGAGCAGGGCGCGATGATCTGCGCGGCACGGATCGTGGAGTCGGTGCCCGACCTGGACGCCAAGTTCTACTCCGCGACGCAGACGATGGACGAGGCCCGGCACGCCGAGATCTACGGCCGCTTCCTGCACGAGAAGATCGGGCTGCTCTACCCGATCAACGACAACCTCCAGTCCCTGCTCGGCGACACCCTGCGCGACAGCCGCTGGGACATGCCCTACCTGGGCATGCAGGTGCTGATCGAGGGCCTCGCGCTGGCCGCCTTCGGCATGATCCGCGACACCACCGACAAGCCGCTGCCCAAGCAGATCCTCACGTACGTCATGCAGGACGAGGCCCGGCACGTGGCCTTCGGCCGGATGGCGCTGCGCGACTACTACAAGCAGCTCACCGACGCCGAACTGCGCGAACGCGAGGACTTCGTCATCGAGGGCTGCTACCTGATGCGCGACCGGCTGCGCGGCGTGGAGGTGCTGGAGAACTTCGGCATCCCGAAGGCCGAGGCCGAGGCGCTGAGCGAGCGCTCCGAGTTCCTCCAGCTCTTCCGCAGACTGCTGTTCAGCCGCATCGTGCCCTGCGTGAAGGACATCGGCCTGTGGGGCAAGCGGCTGCAGCAGGCGTACGTCGACATGGGCGTCTTCGAGCTGGGCGACTCCAGCCTGGACCTGCTGATGGCCCAGGACGAGGAACTGGCCGAGCGGCTGGACGCCGAGCGGTTCGCGGCGGAGGAGCGTGAGCGCGTGGCCGAGGTGCGGCAGGCGATCGATTCCGCGACGGAGGAGGAGGCCTGACGGGGCAGGGGGCGGAAGAGGCCGATGGGGCAGGCGGAGGGGGCCTGACGGGCAGGGGAGTAGGAGGCTGACGGGCAGGGAGAGGAAGAGGCGGACGGGGCAGGCGGAGGAGGCGGCTGACGGCGCGGGCGGAGGCCTGGCCGGCGGCGTGTCGAGGCTCCGCACGGGGTGCGGTGCCGCTCCGTTCACCCGCGTGCAGTAGCGTGCGGGCGTGTCCATGCCTCCGCCGCCGCAGCAGCCGCAGTATCCGAACCAGCCGCAGCCCCCGTACGGCCAGCAGCCCCCGGCCGCCCCCGGCCCGTACGGCTCCCCGTACCCGCAGCAGCAGCCGTACCCTCCGCAGCAGGGTCCCTACCCCCAGCAGCCGTACCCCGGGTGGGGTACGCCGCCCATGGTGCCGCCGCCCAGGAAGCGCCGCGTCGGCCTGGTGCTCGGCATAGTCGGCGGTGTGATCGCGGCCGGTGTCGCGGTGCTCATCCTGCTCGGGGTGGTGGCCGAGAGCGGCTTCCCCGAGGCGGAGAACAAGCTCACGCTGCCCCAGACGCTGCTCGACGGCAAGTACGAGCTCAACAAGGACCTCTCGGCCACCGAGGGCAAGAAGATCGAGGACGAGGCCGACGGCGCCTGGGACGCCAAGGACATGCACGGCGTCGTCGGCAGCTACGCGCTCGGCGGCGACCAGAACAAGGGCACCCTGGTGGTGTCCGGGATGTACGGCCGGTTCAAGAACGGCGACGCGGCCCGCCGCAACATGATGAAGGGCGCCGCCCAGGGCGCGAGCGCGAAGGTCGCCGTCCCCGCGAAGGACTTCGACCTGGACGTCACCATCACCTGCGAGGTGCTGTCCCAGGAGCAGTTCGGCTCCAAGGTCACCCTGCCGATGTGCGCCTGGGCCGACGGCAACACCGGCGCCACCGTGGCCGAGGTGACCACGGAGGGCGTGTCGCAGGACCCGTCGGAGGTGGACCTGGAGGCGCTGGCGCAGCAGACCCTCAAGATCCGCGACGAGGCGGTCAAGCCGATCGGCTGACGGCCACCGTCTCTCCGGGGTCCCCGGACCTCACGGCCTCCCCCGGAGGGAACGACGTCCGCAGCGTGAAGGCGTACGGCGTCGGGCCGTGCGCCCTCAGGTGCAGCAGCCGGTCCTCCGCCTCGGCGACCGCCGGGCGGTGGCCGGCCGGCACCCACCACAGGGCGGTCACCGCCTCCTCCAGCCGCTCGAACCATTCCCTCCGCCGGCCGAGCAACTCCCGGTGCCGGCCTTGGTACATGAACGCCGTCAGCGCGTCGGTGTCCCGCCACACCGACATGTTGACGATCAGCCACTCGTCACCGAGGACGGGGATGTCGGTCGCGTTGCCGGAATCGCTCTGCAGCCGCCACACGAACCCGGCCGAGCCGTCCGCCGTGGCGTTCACGGAGTCGAGTGCGTCGACGAAGTCCTTCAACTGCGGTGAGTCCAGCGGGAATCTGAGGCGGGCGATGTTGACCTGGGCGAGTTCGTACGCGGCTGCGGTATCCGTCATGCCCGCACCGTAGGTCGGCCCCCGAGACGTGCGGTACCCCCCGTCTCACAGGCCGAGAACCGCCCGCATCACCTCCTTCGCGATCGGCGCCGCGTCACCGCCGCCGCTGATCTCGCCCCGGTTCGCCGAGGCGTCCTCCACCACCACGGCGACCGCCACCCCCGGCTCCATGGCGTTCTCCGCCTGCGCCCACGACACGAACCAGGCGTACGGAACACCGGAGTTGCCGACCCCGTGCTGGGCGGTGCCCGTCTTGCCGCCGACGGTCGCGCCGGGGATGGCGGCCTGGGTACCGGTGCCCTCCTCGACCACGTCGGTCATCAGCTCCCGCAGCCGCGCGGCCGTGGACGGCTTCATCACCTGCCTCGCGGGATGCGCCCCGGCCCCCTCGACCGTCTCGCCGCCGTGCCGGGTCGTCCGCTCCACCAGGTACGGCGTCCGCAACTGGCCCCCGCCCGCGACGGCCGCCGCCACCATCGCCATCTGCAACGGCGTGGCCCGCGTGTTGTACTGCCCGATCGAGGACAACGCCAACTGCGCCCTGTCCACGTGCCGGTCGAAGGTGCTGGGCGAGACGGAGAAGGGAATGCGCAGGCCGCTGTCGTTGAACCCGAAGGCCTCCGCCGTGCCCGCCATCGCGGACACGCCGACGTCCACGCCCAGTTTGGCGAAGACCGTGTTGCAGGACCACTCGAAGGCCGCCCGCAGCGAGGCGTCGCGACAGCCGTCGGCCTCGTTGGTCAGCCGGGTTCTGGTGCCGGGCAGCCGGTACGGGTCGGGGGAGCGGGTCGGCTCGTCCAGGTCCGTGACCACGCCCGCGTCCAGCGCGGCCGCCGCGGTGACCACCTTGAACGTCGACCCCGGCGGATACGTCTGCCGCACCGCCCGGTTGAGCATCGGCTTCTCCGGATCGTGGATGAGCCGGGACCAGGCCGAGGCCACCGCCTCACCGTTGCCCGACAGCGACGACGGGTCGTACGACGGACTCGTCACGAGCGCGAGGACGCGGCCCGTGGCCGGCTCGATCGCGGCCACCGCGCCCTTGCGCCCGGCCAGCCCCCGATAGGCCGCCTGCTGCGCCCGGCGGTCGAGGGTCGTGACGACGTCCCCGCCGCGGCTGCGCCCCCGCGTCACGTCGTGCCACAGCGGCAACGGTGACAGCATCGCGTCGGTGCCCGCGAGCACCCCGTCCTCGGAGTGCTCCAGGAAGGTGGTGCCGTACGTCTGCGACGCGAAGCCGGTGACCGGTGCGTACAACGGGCCGTCGCGGTAGGTGCGTTCGTAGCGTAGCTGCTCGCCGGTGTCCAGGGAACCGGTGACGGGCGCACCGCCGACCAGGATGTCGCCGCGCGGCTGCTGGTAACGGGCGATCGTGGCACGGCGGTTGGCCGGGTTGTCGGTGTAGACGCGGGCCTGCACCACCTGCACCCGGGCCGCGTTGACCAGCAGCGCCGCCAGCAGCAGGACGCAGAACGCGCAGGCGTGCCGGATGTAGCGGGCCATCGGCCGTCCGCCGCCGTACTCGGTCACGGTGCCTCCGGTCGGTCGTGGTCGGTCACGGTGCCTCCGGTCGGTCGTGGTCGGTCACGGCGCCTCCCGCCGGTCGTCCGGTCGGTCGTGGTCGGTCACGGCGCCTCCGGTCGGTCGTCCGGTCGGTCGTGGTCGGTCACGGTGCCCCCGGTCGGTCGCGTGGTGGGTCACGGCGCCTCCGGTCGGTCGTGGTCGGTCACGGTGCGTCCCGCCCGTCGTACTGCCGTCTTGCCGAGTCGCTCACCCGGATCAGCAGCGCCACGATCGCCCAGTTGGTGACCACCGAGGAGCCGCCCTGGGCGAGGAACGGCATCGCCATGCCGGTCAGCGGGATCAGCCCGGTCACCCCGCCCGCGATCACGAACACCTGCAGCGCGACGAGCGAGGCGAGTCCGACGGCGAGCAGCCGGCCGAAGGGCTCCCGCAGGGCGAGACCCGACCGGTATCCGCGCTCCACCAGCAGGGCGTACAGCAGGAAGATCGCGGCCAGCCCCGCCAGCCCCAGTTCCTCGCCCGCCGTGGCCAGGATGAAGTCCGACTTGGTGGCGAAGCCGATGAGGGTCGAGTGACCCAGTCCCAGACCGGTGCCGAGGACCCCTCCGGCGGCGAAGGCGAACAGCGACTGGGAGAGCTGGTTGGGGCCCCGACCAGCCTCGATGGTGGCGAACGGGTGCAGCCAGTCCTCGATCCTGCCCCCCACGTGCGGCTCCAGCCGGCCCACGGCGAACGCGCCGAGCACGGCCAGCAGCAGCCCCACCGCGATCCAGCCGGTGCGGCCGGTGGCGACGTACAGCAGCACCACGAACAGGCCGAAGAACAGCAGCGAGGTGCCGAGGTCGCGCTCCAGGACCAGCACGCCGACGCTCAGCAGCCAGATCGTCACGATGGGACCGAGCACCCGGCCGGTCGGGAACTGCATCCGCCACACCCGGCGGCCGGTGTACGCGAGCGCGTTGCGGTTGGCGGCCAGGTACGCGGCGTAGAACACCGCGAGCAGCACCTTCGCGAACTCGCCCGGCTGGATGGAGAACCCCGCGACCCGGATCCAGATGCGGGCGCCGTTGACCGCGGGGAACAGGATCGGCAGCAGCAGGAGCACCAGGGCGGCGACCACACAGACGTACGAGTACCGCTGGAGCGCGCGGTGGTCGCGCAGGACCAGGACGACGGCGATGAACAGCCCCACCCCGAGCGTGGACCACACCAGCTGGGCCGGGGCCGCCCGGTCGTCCGGCGTCTCCAGGTCCAGCCGGTAGATCAGCACCAGACCGAGACCGTTGAGCAGCACGCCGATCGGCAGCGGCAGCGGATCGGCGTGCGGCGCCCGGATACGGACCGCGACGTGCGCGAACAGGGCGAGCACGCCGAGCCCGGCGCCGTAGCCGACGGCACCCGGCGGCACGGTACCCGTCCTCGCCAGCCCCACCGCGCAGTAGCCGTACACGGACAGCAGGACGGCCAGCACGATCAGGGCGAGCTCGACGCCCCGGCGCCGGGGGAGGCGTACGGCGCGTGCGTGATCCCGGGCGGCCGCCACGGTGGTTCCGGCCTTCGTCATGCCCGGAACCTACCCAAACGCCGCGTCCGCGTCGGAAACGACTCGCGCCGCGGGGGTCTGCGGTCGGGGCGCGCGCGGCATGCGGCGCGCGGAGCTTGCGGAGCGCGGGCTTACGGAGTGCGGGGCTTACGAGGTTGTGGGCTGGCGGGGCTGGCGGGGCTGGCGGGGCTGAGGAGCGTTGCGGGGGCACGCGGGGCATGCGGGGCACGCGGGGCAGGCGGTGGCCGAGGCGGTGCACGCGGTGCTCGTGGGGCATGCGGTGGCCGGGGCGGTGCACGCGGTGCAGGCGGTGCACGCGGGGCATGCGGGGCTTCGCCCACCCCGGGGACGCGGTGCGAGGGGTGACCGCGGCACCGGTCCCGTCCGGTGGTGGGGCGGCCACTGCGCCGCGCCCCGTCGTGGACCGTCCACAACCGGGCTCGGGGCGGCAGGCGCCACACCGCCGTAGCCGCGGGCACCCGTGCCGCTGGGGCGGCACGGGTGGGCGCGGCGGCACCGCACGCGCGTGAGCGACCACCCCGACCCCGGCCGGCCCAGCCCGGCGACCGTGCACCGGGCTACCCGGCCGCGGGGGTCGCAGCGGGGTGACCAGGCCCGGGGCCTACCCGGCCGCGGGCGGCGTCAGCGGGTGACCAGACCCCGGACCTACCCGGCCGCGGGCAGGGCCAGCGGGGTGACCAGACCCCGGGCCTACCCGGCCGCGGGCGGCGTCAGCCGGGTGACCGGACCCCGGGCCTACCCCGCAGCGGGCAGCGTCAGCGTGGCGACCGCGCCCCCGTCCGCCGCGTTCGCGAAGGTCAGCCGCGCCCCCAGCACCTCCGCCTGCCCCAGCGCGATGGTCAGCCCGAGTCCGTGCCCCTTGGCCCCGCCCTCCGTGCGGAACCGCTGCGGCCCGTGCGCCACCAGGTACTCCGGATATCCACCCCCGTGGTCCCGCACCGTCACCACGGGCCCGTCCACCGTCAGCACCACCGGGGCCCCACCGTGCTTGTGCCCGTTGGCGACCAGGTTGCCCAGCACCCGTTCCAGGCGCCGCCGGTCGGTCTCCACGAGGGCGTCCCGCACGATCCGCACCTCGGTGTCCGTGCCCGAGGCCCGGACCACCCGCCCGGCCAGCGCCCCCAGCTCCTCGGTGTCGACCTCCAGCCGCTCGCGGCCGGCGTCCAGCCGCGAGATCTCCAGCAGGTCCTCGGTGAGCGTCCGCAGCGCCGCCACCCGGTCCCGGACCAGCTCCGTAGGCCGGCCCGGCGGCAGCAGCTCCGCCGCCGCGTGCAGTCCCGTCAGCGGCGTGCGCAGCTCGTGCGCCACGTCCGCCGTGAACCGCTGCTCGCTCAGCAGCTTGCCCTGCAGGCTCGACGCCATGGAGTCCAGGGCCGCCGCCACCGCCGCCACCTCGTCCTGCGGACGGGTCGGGTCCTTCGTGCGGGGATCGTTCACCCGGGCGTCCAGGTCCCCGGCGGTGATCCGCCGGGCCACGCGCGCGGTGCCGTGCAGCCGCCGGGTCACCCGGGTCACGGCGAACGCGCCCACCAGTACCGTCGCGCCGATCGCGAGGCCCGAGGACCACAGGATCGACTGGTCGAGCCCGGCGATGGTGCGGGACTGCTGCGAGTAGTCCACCTCCACGGCGAGGGCCCGGCGCCCGGCCGCCGGACCCGCCGCCCACATGGTCGGACGCCCCCGGTGCGTCGAGACCATGGTGCCGCGCTCACCGGACACCGCCAGAGTCCGCAGCGCCGCCGGCAGCCCCTCGGGGTTCACCCCGGCGCCCGGCAGCAGCCTGTCGCCCGCCTCGTACGCCCGGGTGGCGTCGGTCAGCCGGGACAGCGCGAGGCCGCGGGCCTGGCCGACGGTCTGGTTCGTCACCGAGACATGGACGAGCACACCGAGCAGCGCGGCCAGCGCACAGCACATCACCGTGATGAACGCGGCCGCCTTCACGGCGAGCGTCCCGGCCCACCGGGGCAGCGCGAGCCTCATCGCGGGCTCGCGGAGGAACTCGGCGACAGGGAAGGGGCCGGGGGCGACGACAGGGAGGGTGACGGAGACGCGGAAGGAGCGACGGACGGCGACGGCGCCGGGGACGGCTTCCTGCTGTGCCGCCCGCCGCCCGTGTGCAGGTACTCGTCGCGGGAGAACGCCATCGCCCGCTGCCCCGGATCCCACACCCAGGTGGTGCGGTACTCGTACCCGGAGATGTCGGCCGGTGAGCGCTCGATCAGCGCCCGCCCGGCCAGCTCCACCCCGATGATCGCGTCGTTGTCCGCCAGCACCTGCACGAGTCTGTGGCCCTCTACGGTGTAGACCCGCACCGCCGTCTGGTTGGTCGGGTACAGCCGGAAGCCCAGCGTCAGATCGGCCCGCCCGTCTCCCGTAAGGTCCCGGTAGTACGGCTTCAGCAGCGGACAGCGGTCCCGGTTCCCGCCCGGACGGCAGTCCCTCATCCGGTCCACGGTCCCGTGGAACGCGCCCTTCGAGCCGTAGTCGCCGGGATGCGCCGCGATCTCCGCCTCGACGACGTCCACCGGGTCGACCCCGCGGATGTCGTCACCGGGGACGGCGACCCCCTTGACGGTCGCCCGGGTCGCCACGTCGTACGGGTAGGCCGGGCTGGACGCCGGCCGCAGGTCCGGCCAGAGCCTGGCCGGGCTGACGGCGGTCGGGGTCGTGCCGGCGCCTCGCAGCCCGCCCGTGTCCCCGCACGCCGTCGCCGACGCCGCCAGCAGGGCGACGGCGGCCACGGCGAGGGCGGTACGCGGGGGACGGGCTGGCACGGTGCTCCTGGGAACGTGGGGGCGGGGTGTGACGGCGGGGTTAGGTACGGAAGGGTGGCGTGGCGGCGAAAGGCGTTCCGGCGAGAGGTTTCCCAGATTCCAGGAGAAGTTTCTTCCGCGCACCCGGTGTGGTGCCTGGACAGAGGCTACTCGGCCAGTTCCTCCAGCAGCCGCACGGTGTGCAGGCCCGCCCGCAGGTAGTCCACGAACAGCTCGTTGTGCAGGGCCCACGCCGAGCGCCGGGCGCGGATCAGCTGGATCGCCTCGTCGGGCGAGCGCCCGAGCTGCACCAGGGCGTGCGCTACGACCAGCCCCGAACGGTTGTACCCGTGATAGCAGCGCACCAGCACCCGCCGGCCGGAGTCCAGCGCCTCGTTCACCGCGCGGGCCAGCCGCATCACCCCGGCGAGCTGCGTCCCGTCCAGCGGACCGTCCGGAATCGGCCACACATGGTGCTCCACACCCGGATCGGGCCCGTACCCCGGCAACCGCAGCAGCGACTGCACCAGATCGAACTCGTCACGCACGACGGCGAGCTCCAGCCGCCCGGAACGGCCCCGGAACTCGTGCCCGCCCATCCACAGGCCGGGCACGATCTCGTTCCACGGGCGCTCCGGAACCGGCACGTCGGGCTGCTTTCCGCGGGTCCGCACGGGCGCCTCCCCAACTCCCCCACGCAGGGCCGTCATCCAAGGTAACCGCTCTTGCCCCGGGAGCACCCCGCCTGTTCCCATGGTCGAGGGGTGATGGCGCATGAGCGGACTGCGCGTGGTGCCGGCCTTCCGGCACGGACGGGAACGGCTGTACGTCTGCCGCCCCGACGGCAGCAACGTCGCCTGGTACGACCGTGAGGCGGGCCGGATCAACCTGCTCGGCGAGGACAGCAGGGACGCCGTGCTCGCCGTCCTCCGACCGTTCGTGACCGGCCCGGTGACCGTGGGCCCACCTCCGGTCCCGACCCCGGCCGAACTCGCCCGGCTGACCCTGCACCCGGACGACGACCTGGCGCCCAACCGCCCCGGCGAGGCGCTCCTCGTCGCCCTCGACCGCGACCCGGGCCCCGTCCGCCGGCTGCGCCCCGACCCGCGCCGCCACGCCCTCACCGCCGAGCAGACCGTCGGCGAGACCCTGGACCGCCTGGACGGCGCCGGCTGGCGCACCCTGCACTCCGTCCAGCTCCCCGGCGGCACCCGCATCCACCACCTGCTGATCGGCCCCGGCGGCCTCTACGCCGTCCACGCCCTGTACGCCCGAAAGGCCAGGGTCCTGGTCGCCGACCCGATGGTCACGGTGGGCCGCCGCGAGGCCGAACCGCTGCTGCGCCGCCTGCGTGCGGTCGCCGACCGCGCCTCCCACGCCCTGACCGCCGAGGTCCGCCCCCTCCTGGCCCTGGCGGGCCCGGCCACACTGACGCTGACCACCGAGCCGCGCGGGGTGCGCATCCTCCAGGACCCCGAACTCGACGCCCTGGGCCGCCTCGGCGGCGTACTGAAACCGGCGGACGTGGAGGCACTCCACGCGATCGCCCGGGACCGGAACACGTGGGGCAGGCTGTGAAGGGATCAGCCCGTCCGGCGTTCGAGGACACCCCCCGTTCAGGGTGACGCGGCCCTGGCCGGTAGCCCCAGCAGGGGGGTCACAGGGGACGGCAGTCCCCTGGTCGGGACGGGCAGGGGCGGCGGGGGCGAGAAGATCCGCGGAAACCCCCGTAACTCCCAGAGCTCCCATGGAACCGAAAAGCTTGGGGAACCCACGCACCCCTAGGGCAACTCACCCGCCCGCCCCGGATCCAGCAACGGCGCCAGCAGATCCCCGTGATCCTGCAGCCGCGGCGCGACATCGTCCGCCAGAAACTCCAGCTGGCCGGGCGCCCGGCACTCCTCCACCTCCCCCCAGGTCACCGGCGCGGACACCATCGGCAGCGCACGGGCGCGCAGCGTGTAAGGGGTGGCCGTCGTCTTGCGCGCAGCATTCTGGCTCCAGTCCACGAACACCTTCCCCGGCCTGAGACTCTTCGTCATCCGGTGCACCACCAGCCGGGGCATCGCCCGCTCCGCCTCCACCGCCAGCGCCTTCGCGTACTCGGAGGTCCGCTCCGACGAACTCCCGCGCACCGCCGCCAGCAGATGCAGCCCCTTAGACCCGGCCGTCTTCGGATACGCCTCGATCCCGTCGGCCGCCAGGCGCTCCCGCAGCCACAGGGCGACCTCGCAGCAGTCGACGACGGTGGCGGGCGCGCCCGGGTCGAGGTCGAAGATCAGCCGATCGGCCTCGTCCGGGTTCCGCACCAGCCACTGGTGCGTGTGGAACTCCGTGACCAGGTTCGCCGCCCAGACCAGACTCGGCAGGTCCTGCACCACCACCATCCGGGCCGGCCCCTCGGAGGACGACCGCACGACCTCGGCGGTCGTGACCCACTCGGGCGTACCGGGCGGCACGTTCTTGGCGAAGAACAGCTGCCCTTCCGGGCCGTCCGGGTAGCGCAGGAAGGACACCGCGCGATCGCGCAGATGCGGCAGCAGGGCGCCGGCGGTGGTCGCGTAGTAGTGCAGCAGCTCCCCCTTGGTGAAGCCGGTCTCCGGATAGAGCACCTTCTGCAGATTGCTGAGCGCGACCCGCCGCCCCTCCACCTCCGTGATAGGCGTCATAGGATGACAATTCCATATGAACTGGAGCAAACCGGGAAAGAGAGGGTGCGGCACGTGCGATCGATCTGGAACGGCGCCATCTCGTTCGGCCTCGTCAGCATCCCGATCAAGCTGGTGAACGCGACGGAGAGCCACTCCATCGCCTTCCGCCAGATCCATACCGAGGACAACGGCCGCATCCGCTACCGCAAGGTGTGCGAACTGGAGGACCGCGAGGTCAGCCAGGCCGAGATCGGCAAGGGCTACGAGGACGCCGACGGATCGATCATTCCGATCAGCGACGACGACCTCTCCCACCTGCCCATCCCCACCGCTCGCACGATCGAGATCGTCGCCTTCGTGCCGGCCGACCGCATCGACCCGCTCCAGATGGGCGCGGCCTACTACCTCGCGGCCGGAGGCGCGCCCGCCGCGAAGCCGTACACCCTCCTGCGCGAGGCCCTCAAACGCAGCAACAAGGTCGCCATCGCCAAGTACGCGCTGCGCGGCCGGGAGCGCCTGGGCATGCTGCGCGTGGTCGGCGAGGCCATCGCCATGCACGGCCTGCTCTGGCCGGACGAGGTACGCGCCCCCGAGGGCGTGGCCCCCGACACCGACGTCACCATCCGCGACAAGGAGCTCGACCTCGCGGACGCCCTCATGGACACCCTCGGCGAGGTCGACCTGGAGGACCTGCACGACGAGTACCGGGAGGCACTGGAGGAGGTCATCGCGGCGAAGACCTCCGGCGAGGCGCCCCCGGAGGCGCCGGCCCCGGCCACCGGCGGCAAGGTGCTGGACCTGATGGCGGCCCTGGAGAACAGCGTGCGGGCGGCCCGCGAGTCGCGCGGGGTGGACACGCCAGCCGCAGAGGCCGAGGTCAGATCCCTCCCGCAAGGCCGGTCCGCGCCCAAGGAGACCGGAGGCAAGAAGTCGACGAAGGCGGCCGCCAAGAAGACGGCCCCGGCTCGGAAGTCGACGTCCAAGGCGACGGCGGGCACGAAGAAGACCGCGAGCGCGAAGAGCACGTCCAAGTCGACGGCGAAGAGCGCGGCGACCACGAAGAAGACGGCGGCGAAGAAGACGGTGTCGCGCAAACGCTCGGCGTGAGGCGTCGCCGACGGCATCGAAGGGCGCGGCACAGACACCCGGTCACCACTCCGTCCGCCCCTGACCGTGCCCGCGCACGCCTCTGCCCGAGCCGGCCCCTGACCGCACCGGCTCCTGACCGCACCGGCTCCTGACCGCGCCGGCTCCTGCCCGTGCCCGTGCCCGCCCCGACCGCGCCCTCATCCGCCCCCGACGCCGCCCGCCCCCGACCACAACACCGTTACCCGAAGCCGGGATTGCCGTGATCCGCGTGATCCGCGGGCCGTGTCCACGGTATACAGGGAACCATCCGCAGCGTCGTGAGTGCGCGGGACGCATGCGCGGTCGCAGACAGGCAGGGGGGCAACTGGTGACCGAGGAAGCGGAGTCCGTCTTCATCAGCTACGCCAAGCCCGACCGGGCCTGGGCGAAGTGGGTGGCCTGGCACCTGCGCGAGGCCGGCCACCGCGTCGAGCTGGACGTGTGGAACTGGAGCACCGGCGACGACTTCATCCAGCGCATGAGCGACGCCGTGGCACGCGCGACGGTGGTGGTCGCCCTCTACTCCGACGACTACTTCGGCCCGGACCGCTGGACGCGTGAGGAGCGCAACGCGGTGGCAGCGCGGCGCGGCCGCATGGTCCCCCTCGTCCTGGCACCCCTCACGGTGGACGTACCCGCCCACTTCGCGCCCCTGCTCTGGACGGACCTGTACGGCCTCGGCGAAAGCGCCGCCGCCAAGGCGCTGCTGGGAGCGGTGAACGGTCCCACCGCGGACATCGACACACCCGCCTTCCCGCCCAACGCCCCGGACGCCCCCAATCCCGCGGGCACCCCGGCGTTCCCGGGGGCGCGTACCCCCGACGGCCCAGGCCCCTCCGCCGCCCCGGACCGCCCCGAGGTGTGGGAGGTCTCGGTCGGGCGCACCCCCTACTTCACGGGCCGGGAGGAGGTCATCTCGCAGGTGCGCGAAGGCCTGCGCGGCGGCCGGTTCATCCTGCGCGGACTGGGCGGCATCGGCAAGACGCAGATCGCCCTGGAGTACGCCCACCGCTTCGCCGGCCAGTACGACATCGTGTGGTGGATCGACGCCGAACAGGCGGACCAGCTCCCCGTCCACTACACCGAACTGGCCACGCGCCTCGGCATCGCCAAACCCGACGCCGGCGCCGAACACAACACGCGCGCCCTGATGGACCACCTGCGCACCCACGACCGCTGGCTGATCATCCTCGACAACGCGCAGAACCCGGACCACTTCAGCGACCTGCTCCCCACGGGGCCCGGCCACGTCCTGATCACCTCACGCAGTGCGGGCTGGAAGGGCAGCGCCGCCGATCACAACCTGGACGTCTTCACCCGCGACGAATCCACCGCCTACCTCACCACCCGCCTGCCCGACATCACCCCCGACCAGGCGGACGCGCTCGCCTCCGACCTCGGCGACCTCCCCCTCGCCCTCGCTCAGGCAGCCGGCACCCTCACCACCGGCGTGAGCCTGGACAGGTACCGCCAGCTGCTCGCGGGCAAGGCCAGGGAACTGCTGGCCCACGGCGCGCCGGCCGAGTACTCCTCACCCCTCGCCGCGACCGTCACCATCGCCGCCACACGCCTGGCCGACGACTGCCCCGCCGCGGCCGCCCTCCTCCGTATCGGTGCGTTCCTCGGCCCCGATCCCATCCCCACCGACTGGCTGGAGAACGCCGGCCCGCACCTCGCCACGGTCACTGTCGACCCCGACGACATCCTGTGGCCCCAGCAGGACCTCCAGGCCCTGGCCCGCTTCGGCCTCGCCCGCCTCGGCTACGGAACCTTCCAGGTGCACCGGCTCACCCAGGCCATCCTGCGCGACCACACCCCCACCGCCGACAGAGCCCGGATCAACGCCGACGTCAGCACGATCCTCGCCACGGTCGACCCCGGAGACCCCGGCACGCCGGCGTCCTGGCCCAAGTGGGCCGCTCTCACCGCCCACCTCGTCGCACTCCAGGACACCGCCACCGAGCACCCGGAGCTGCGCCGCACCATACTCCAGGCACTCGACTACCTGATCGAGAGCGGTCAGTCGCGCGCGGCCCACGACTTGGCCGGCAGCCTGCACACCACCTGGTCCACCGTCCACGGCCCGGACCACCCGGACGTCCTCACCTGCGCCCAGCTCTTCAGCTTCGCCGTGGGCAACCTCGGTGACTACGCCGAGGCCAGACGCATCACCGAGGACATCCTCGAACGCCGCGGCCGTACCCTCGGCGCCGACCACCCCGACACCCTGCACTCGGCTCAGTCCCTGGCGAGCGCTCTGTTCTACCTCGGTGAATACGAGAAGGCCAGGGGCATGGTCGAGGACATCCTCGCGCGGCGTCGCCTCATCCTCGGACCGGATCATCCAAACACCCTGGCCTCGGCACACGCTCTGGGCAGCGCCCTGTTCCACTTGGAGGAATACGCGGAGGACCGCCGCATCACCGAGGACACTCTCGAACGCCGTCGCCGCGTCCTGGGCGCGGACCACCCCGACACGCTGAACTCAGCGCAGTCCCTCGGTGTCACTCTGCACAGTCTCGGTGAGTACGACGAGGCCAAGCGCATCGCCGAGGAGATCTTCGAGCAGCGTCGCCGCCTCCTCGGCGCGGATCACCCCGACACTCTGGATTCGGCGCATTACCTGAGCAACGCCCTGCACAGTCTCGGTGAACTCGCGGAGGACCACCGGATCGCCGAGGACAATCTCGAACGGCGCCGCCGCGTCCTCGGCGTGGATCACCCGGACACCCTGCTCTCGGCGCAGTCCCTGGGCGTCAGCCTGGCGAGCTCGCGGAGGTACCCGGAGGCCGAACAACTGCTCAGGGACGCGCGCACGCGGAGCTGCCGAACTCTTGGAGCTGATCATCCTCTGTCCAAGGGACTGACGGAGAACCTCGCCACGGTACTGATTGCCAGGGGCAAGCTGCGCGAGGCTCACAAGCTCCAACGCGGCCGCAAGCCCGCGAAGGGCCGCAAGGCCTCCAAGCGGCGCTGAAGGACGGGCGGTACTCGGCCGCCGAACACAACGTCCGCCACCGGACGGTGCACGCAGCCGTCAGGAGGGCAGCGCGGCGAGCCAGTCGACGAGCAGCCGGTTCACCTCGGCGGGTCGCTCCTGCTGGACCCAGTGGCCGCAACCGGTGAGGAGGTGGGAGGAGACGAGGCCCGGCAGCGTGACCGGGAACGCCGCGACGGCGTCGGCCAGCCACGCCGTGGAGGCGTCCAGGCCGCCGCCGATGTAGATGGCCGGCTGCGCGATGGAAGCACCGTCGAAGGCCGCGAGGTCCTCCCAGTCCCGGTCCATGTTCCGGTAGCGGTCGAGAGCCCCGGTCAGACCGGTGCGTTCGAACTCCGCGGCGTAGAAGTCCAGGTCCCGCTCGCTGAGCCAGGCCGGCAGCCGACCCACGGGGAACCGGTCCCGCAGCAGGCCGCCCCGGCTGACGAGGTACGGAACGGGAGCGCCGGGCGCGGGCATGGTGTCGGCCGAGAGAGCCGCGTAGAACCCCGCGAGCCAACCGCGCACATCGGGTTCGATCTCGGCCTCGGCGCGGCCCGGCTCCTGGAAGTACGAGATGTAGAACTCCTCGTCCCCGCCCATCCGAGCGAAGACATCACTGGGCCGGGGCCCGCCACGCGGGACGTAGGGAACGCTCAGTAAGCCCACCGCACGGAAGACCTCCGGCCGCAGCAGAGCGGAGTTCGCGGCGACGACCGAGCCCCAGTCGTGGCCGACGACCACCGCCGGCTCCCCACCCAGGGCGCGCACCACGGCGACGTTGTCCTCCACCAGGTCGAGCATCCGGTACGCGTCCGCAGCGGCGGGCTTGGAGGAACGACCGTAACCGCGGACGTCGATGGCGGCCGCGCGATACCCCGCGGCCGCGAGCGCCGGCAGTTGCCTGCGCCAGGAGTACCAGGACTCCGGAAAGCCGTGAAGGAGCAGCACCAACGGCCCGGCCCCCTGCTCCACGAGATGGATCCGGCCGCCCGGCGAGGGGACCACCCGGTGCGTGACCTGCGCGACGTGCTCCGGCATACGTCTCTCCCATGACTGTTGGTCAGCCGCCCGGCGAACGCCCACGGCCCGCCGCTCCGCAGCCTCGACACCGATCCTGCCTAAGGGCGTCCGTTGTTACTCACTTTCGGGTGAACGCGTTCCCGCTGGTGGGGTGGCGGATGCTGGCGGGTGGTTGCCTGGAACCCTCAATTCCGGGCGCGGCTCACTCCGCTCCCGTCAACGCCGCGCATTCAGAACATAGATGGACATTGCAGGCGACAGTTACAGAAATCTGTCGGATCAGTAATACCCTTCGCATTTACCTCACAGTGTGGGGGTGAGGGGTGCAGGGTGTGGGTGTGCGGCCAGCCGGCCACACACCAGCACCACGCACCCGCCTGACCTGCCGTTTCACGGCTGGCCGGCTGGTGTGGGCACCCTCGAAGGGGGACCGAAGTGTCCGTTGCTTCTTCCGTCCGTCGCCTGACCGCCACCACCGCGATCGCGGCCGCCGCCGTGGGCGCCGTGGCCCTGCCGGCCGGGGCGGCCGACCAGCACTGGGGCCACCAGCGTCATACGGCGGTCTACATCAGCCACGTGCAGGCCGACGCCCCGGGCATGGACGACCGCTCCAGCCGCTCCCTGAACAGGGAGTGGGTGGACGTCACCAACTCGACGCGCAGGGCAGTGAACCTGAGCGGCTGGACGCTCTCCGACGCCGACGGCCGCACCTACACCTTCCGCCACGTATGGCTGGCGGGCCGGGCCACGGTCCGCGTCCACACCGGCTACGGCCGGGACACCCGGACCGACCTGTTCCAGGCCAGGCGCCACGAGGTGTGGGACAACAACCGCGACACCGCCATCCTGCGCAACGACCGCGGCCGCCTCGTCGACGCCGTCTCCTGGGGACGCGACCACCGCCGCGACGGCGACAACCGCCACCACGACGGCGACCACCGCGGCGGACACCGCCACTGACCCCCGGACCGGCGGCTGACGCCGGTCGGTGAGGGAGTACGAGCTGATGGGCGGGCCACCCCTTGTGCGGGGTGGCCCGCTTTCACGCGACCGTGCCCGTTGCTCCGGAATCCCGGATTCAGGCGTTGCCCCAGCTGCGGAAGTGACGGCAGCGTCAGGCGGACGAGATCGACCACGTGCGAGTGCTCTCACATGTGACCGCACGCCCCCTGTGCGCCCTCCATGAAAGGCGGATCACATGTTGGACTGACGTAAGGCCAGAGAAAGATCTCCGTGATGTTACCCAAAATGGCAGCAGTGCGCTTGTGTGCATCCGTGTCCTCTGCGACACTCGTGGGTCTTTGGATCAACGTCTACACCGATCAGTTGGCTCATAACGGCTACATGACCTCGCTCACCTCATTACGGTGGAGTAACCTGCTCCTGGGTCTGGGTATCGCTTCGCTGATAGCCGGGGAAACCGCTGCATGGAGGTGGCGTACTTTGCAGGAAGACGAGTTCAGGCGACTTTACGCGACGCTCCAGCAACGGCAGCGGCGCATTCTCGAGGGAATGCTGACGATCGTCTGCAAACTGGTGGCCAAGACCCTCAATATCCCATGCAATGCGCGCTACTTCGTCGCGGAAAAGGATCAGGAGGGGCGCTACTACATCAGGCAGGACCGCGACCTTGCTGTTCTGAACATCCGGATGCCGCGCGAGTTCGGTTTCACTCGCATCTACGTAGACACCCCTCATATCGTGAGCGGGAAGGCGTTCCGAGACCGGGTACCGCTCTACGAAGAGCTGCCTGACGACCACTCGAACTGGTACGAGCCGGACGTGGGAAGAATGATCGAGCCCCAGCAGCGGTGGGTGCTCGCATGCCCGGTCCTCCGGTTGGATTCACTGACGAACAGCCACGAGATGAGTCACGCACCGCGTGGCGTGATCGTCTTCTACGGCACCCAGCTCCCGGACGAGGCCGCTTCGGCCGACGCGGTCCAGGTCTGCCTCGGGTACGCCGAGCAGTTCGCCGAACAGATGTCCCATGTATTCAACATGCTCGAACTCTCTACAGAACTGGAGAGCAGCAGCCATGGAAATACTTCGGGCACTTCCTAGCTCGGTCTGCTTGCGTGTCACGCGCCGTTGCAATGTCGCGTGCTCATTCTGCCAGGCTCCGCCACCCGGCCGCACTGAACTCTCACTGCCGGACATCATCGCATTGTCGCGGTTCTTCGCGGCGCGAGGAGTGCGGTCGCTCAAGTTGTCAGGGGGAGAGCCGACCGTGCGGAGTGATCTCGCGGAGATCATTGACGCGATCGGCCAAGCCGGCCTCAAACCAGTAGTGATCACCAACGGCTTCGACGTACCGGACGAAGCCGTGACTGCCGCGCAATTATGCGGCGGCGAGTTCAAATTCAGCATCCACCGGCCGTCCGCCGAGAACGATCAGATACTGCATCGCACATCGTTTACTCAGATCATGGCAAATATCGACAAAGTGATAAAAAGAAAGGTAGGGATGTCCATAAATACGGTCGTCACCCCCAGTAATGCGGACGGCATGAGGGAGATGGTCGATTTTGCGTGCGAGGTCGGAGCCGCGAAGATAAGCTTCATCCCGGTGGTCAGTCGCGGCCGAGCAAGGCGCAGTGGCGCCTTCAATTTCCTGCCTGACGAGCTGGAGGCGGTATACAAGGGTGTGGCGGAACTGTCCGAGCTTTTTGCGGGAATCATAAAAGTGCACTGCATCGACATCCGGAACCGCGACTACTGGGTAGTGGAGAACGATGGCTCTCTCTGGATCGAACGCGCCACGGAGGGTGAGGACCTGAAGATCTGCGACAGAGAGCACTTGTTGCCCAACGTCTGAGCGGGGTCTGTGATGAAGGTGAATGCCGGCACAATCGACATCGAAGTCCTTGAAGGGATGGACGAATGTCTCCGTCTGGCCCGGCAGGCGGCGGCGTCCGGAAACTATGCCCTCGGGGCCGTGGTGATCAGGGAAGGGGAGATCATCGGAAAGTCGGGCAGTGCGCTGATTCAGGGGCACGATCCCACCGGCCACCCCGAGATCACCGCGATCAGGCAAGCCGCCGAACGGCTCGGCTCCAGGTACTTACCAGACGCCTACTTGGTGACCACGCTGGAGCCGTGCCCCATGTGCACCTCCGCGGCGATCTGGGCGAAGATGCGCGGCATCGCCTACGGGGCGACGCAGACGGACGCCATCAACTGGTCGCGCGAACACCCTGACGAGAAGTACACGTGGCGCCAGATCCGCATGCCGGCGAGAGACGTCGTCCAAGCCGGACTCCCCTTCCTCGAGCTGCACGAAGAGGTCCGCAGGGAGGAATGCCTGGAGCTGTTCTCCCTCTCGCGCTGACAACGGCCGGCGCGATGAGATGAACCAGGATCGCCGTGTACGACGCAGGGACGCGGACAGCGTGCCCGCACCCGAGGCCCCTGACGTCCTGTCCAGGAGCCTCAACC
This sequence comes from Streptomyces lucensis JCM 4490, assembly GCF_014650035.1. Lineage (GTDB taxonomy): Bacteria > Actinomycetota > Actinomycetes > Streptomycetales > Streptomycetaceae > Streptomyces > Streptomyces lucensis. The sequence goes on from NZ_BMUE01000001.1 coordinate 792,281, forward strand.
CGGCTGACGAGGCAGCTCATGCGCCGTGTAGGACGCCAGAGCCCGCCCATCGGCCGGCCCCGCGGTGGACGGGGCGCTCGTCTGTAAGAGCCGCCCCTCTTGGGCCACTTCTCCGGTTGTCATCAAACCGGAGGGGACTGAGCGGCGGGGCGACGGCTCGGGCGCACGGGGGATGGCGGCCTGCGGGGACGGACGAGAGTCGCAACGTCACAACTGGATCACTTTCTTCACCACTCTCTCACATCTGACGGACCGGCATAGGTAGTTTCACCCCTCACGCGCTTAAGCAGGGGGGGTCCTGTGAGTCACTACCAGCCTCAACCGCCGCCGTTCCAGCCTCCGCCTGGACCACCGGCCGTCCGTCCCGCTCCCAAGTGGGCCCGTAAGCGCTTCGTACTTCCCGCCCTGGGTCTTGCGTTCATCATCGGGCTGGGCAGTGCCGGCGCCGACGGCCAGAACCGGAACGCGACGAAGACGGTGGCCAACGACAAGACGCGGCCGACGGCCACGGCGACGGTCACCGCGACAGCCACCGCGACAGCCACGGCGACGAAGACCGCGAAGCCGAAGCCCGCGCCGACAGTGACGAAGACGGTCAAGGTCAAGGTGAAGGTGACCGTCACCGCGCACGCCGCTGCAGCGGGGTCGGGAACGTCCGGCGGTTCGACGTCCGGCGGTTCGTCGTCCAGCGGCGGGTCCAGCTCGTCGGGCGGCTCCGGCTCTGCGGGCGGAGGTGCGACGGCTCTGTGCAATGACGGTACGTACTCGTACGCCGCTCACCATCAGGGCGCCTGCTCGCACCACGGCGGCGTGGCTGTCTTCTACCGGTAGCCGGCGTCTCAGCTCGTTGCCCCAGCCGGGGTGTGAGTACGGGACCGCCTGCCTCGCCGCAGAGGGGAGGCAGGCCCCGCCCCGCCGGGGCCTCTGGGCCCGCGCGGCATGTCAGGACGCCTGGTCGTCCCGTCCGGACAGGAGCGTGAGGCGGGATGGAAGGCGACGCGACTGGCGCGACTATGGTGAACGGGCTTGGCCCGCGAAGGACCGAGCTTCAAGGTCCTCGCACTCGGGGTGTCACTGGAGGGAACTCTCAAGTTCCCGTTCCACAGACCGCCACATGCGCTCGTTGCAAGCGGCACAGGGCGCCGACTGACCACACGCGTGCCCCGTTGCATCGGTACCGGCCTCAGCCACGCTTTCGGGGTGCCGACCAGAGCCTGTTCAGTAGCTGGACTGCCTGCGACGAAGCATCGCAGCCAGATCTCACAGCCACACGGGCCGGGCGGATCACTGGTCTGGGGTAATGCAGATCCAGACGCCATCAGTGTGGAAACAGATAGTGCCGGCGGAGCGGGCCTCCGGCTCCGAGAAGGACACAAAGATCTTGGCCGACAACTCGACGTGACCACCGTTTCCGCGGATCTTGCCGGCGGCATTCCGGAGAACCGAAGAGAGTACGGTGCGACCGAAGTAATCCGGCGTGCAGATTTCGTCCAGGACCTGGAGCAGCGACTGCTCCTGCGTATCCACAGCCATAGTCGATCTACCTTTCTGGGAGACGGAAGGGGTGACGCGTACTCAGCGTGCAGGGAATGGGGCGGGCACGCACCCGGGCGAGAAGGAACTTCGGCCGGACGGGTCATGATGACCCCTAAGGAAGTTGGAAGGCCCCTCTGGAGGCCACCGCTCCAACCTGTGAGCGGCTGCAGTGCTCGCTCGGCACGGCCGCTGGCCGCGCTGGAGCGTGGCGGGGACAGGAGAGAGCCGCCTTGACCGGTTACGTAGAACCGAAGTGCCGCGGCAGCGCTGCAATCAGGAGTTGGTCGAGGTCCTGATCGGCGAGGGCTGAAGATCATCCAAGACCTGGACCTTGCCGACGCCCGCCGGGCCGTGCACGTGGAACAGGAACCGGGGGCGGTCGTCGTCCACCGGCAGGTCGAAGTTCTCCCGGAACGCCCCCAGTTCCTCGCGTCCACCCACGAAGCCCGCCCGCCGCCCGCGCCGGAGCGACTCCTGCATCGACATCCTCGCCCGCGCCACCCCGCCCCTTCCCTGGCCTCGCCCCGCGGGCCGGTGTCGCGCGCCTGGGCGGTCGCGAGGTGAACGGCCGCCGTACTCGATGGAACGTCCGCATCTCGCAACGGAGTTACTGCGACGTACAACCTTCAGTCGAAGTGGTCCGTCTCCCGTTACGTCACACACGTTCCGCACAGGAGGCACAGTGCCCCGCCGCACTCTCACCGCCGCGATCGCCGTCACCGTGCTCGCGACCCCCCTCGCGCTCTTCGCCGCCTCCGGCACGGCGTCGGCCGCGCCCGTGCCGCCCCGTACGCCGATGACCGACTTCAACCACGACGGACACGCCGACCTCGCGGTCGCGGCGCCCTTCGGCACCGTCGGCGGTGTGGAGAAGGCCGGTTACATCTCGGTCGTGTACGGCACCGCCTCCGGACCCGGAACGGCTCGCCACCAGATGATCAGCCGGGCCACGCCCGGCGTCCCCGGCGACCTCCAGGGCACCTTCGCCTTCGGCGTCCAGACGCTCCCCGGTGACCTCGACGGCGACTCGTACACCGACCTGCTCGTGACGAGCGGCGGCGACGAAGGCGAGCCGACCGTGCTCTGGGGCTCCAAGGACGGCCTTACCGGCCAGAACACCGTTCTGCCCTACCGGTACTCCGAGTTCGCCCTCGGTGACTTCAACGGCGACGGCAAGCGCGACCTCGTCGTGAACTCCGACCCGAGCGACGACCCGGACGTCTCCGGGATGACGATCCAGTACGGTCCGTTCACCCGCGACGGCAAGACGCGCACCCAGGACAGCATCACCACGGGCGACGGCCCCTCGGGTCTGCGCTCCTTCATCACCGGTGACCTCACGGGTGACGGTGTCGACGACATCGTCACCACGCACGGCTTCGAGGAGATGCAGCACGAGGCCCGCTTCTGGAAGGGGTCGAGGACCGGCGTCGGCCACACCTCCAAGACCCTCGGCACGGCGTACAGCGGCACCGTCGGCGATGTCGACGGCGACGGCTACGGCGACCTGATCACCCGCGACATCGGCTCCGTCACCGAGGTCATCGACTCCGCCCCGGGCAGCATCACCATCCAGTACGGCAGCTCCACCGGGCCGGGCAACACGCGCAAGAAGGTCATCACCCAGGCCACCGCGGGGGTTCCCGGGGCGAGCGAGGCGAACGACGCCTTCGGCGCGTCCCTCAGCGCCGGTGACGTGAACGGCGACGGCAGGGCGGAGGTCGCGGTCGGCGTTCCCGGCGAAAGCCTCGGCGCCGCCACCGGTACCGGCGCGGTGATCCTGCTCAAGGGCGCGTCCAAGGCCGCCGGCGGCATGACCGGCAAGGGCGCGATCGCCTACAGCCAGTCCACCGCGGGCGTGCCCGGCGTCTCCGAGTCGGGCGACGACTTCGGCCGCCAGGTGAGCCTCTCCGACCTGAACAAGGACGGCAAGGCGGACCTGACCGCGACGGCCCCCGGCGAGGACGGTGCCTTCGCCGACTCGGGGGCCCTGTGGAACCTCTACGGCTCCGCGAGCGGCCTGACCACGACGGGCGCCGGCACGCTCAGCCCCGCCAAGCTCGGCGCCCCCGAGAAGGACGCCAAGTTCGGCCACACGCTCGGCGGCTGACCCCCTCCCCTTCCCTCACTTTCCCTTTTCCCTGCCTTTCTCTCTTCTGGAGGATCAGTGCGAGGCTCTCTCGCGGCCGCTCTCGCGGTCACCACGCTCGTCACGCCCCTCGTGCTCGTCGCCGCCACCGGCTCGGCCTCGGCCGCGCCGGCGGCGGCGGCGCGCACGCCGCTCGTCGACTTCAACCACGACGGGTACGCCGACCTCGTGTTCTCCGCGGTCGGCGGCTACGAGGAGACGACGCCCGGCCGGGTGACGGTCGTCTACGGCTCCGCGTCGGGCCCCGACACCGCGCACGCCAAGACCTTCAGCCGCGCCACCCCTGGCGTGCCCGGCGACCCGCGGAACGGCGGACGCTTCGGTCAGGAGACGGCCGCCGCCGACCTCGACGGCGACCGGTACACCGACCTCGTCGTCAACGGCTACGACGGCAAGGCCGTGGTCCTGTGGGGCTCCGCCACAGGCCTGTCCGGCCAGGGCAGCACCGAGCTGCTCTGGAACGGCGGGCACGTCACCGCCGGCGACTTCAACGGCGACGGCAAGCGCGACCTGGTCACGGTGGACTTCCCGCGCAGCGACGACCCCGACAACGACGACCAGGGCATGCTCATCTCCTACGGCCCCTTCACGCGCGAGGGCAAGGCCGCGAGCACCCAGGCGATCACCACCAGCCGGACCTTCGGCCCCGGCGGCTTCGTCACGGGCGACATCACGGGCGACGGCGCCGACGACATCGTCTCCAACCACGGCTTCGAGGAGATGGCGTACGGCAGCAAGTTCTGGGCCGGCGGCAAGGACGGCGTGAGCACCACCCCGAAGCCGCTCGCGGCCTCCGTCGGCGGGGCGATCGCGGACGTCGACAAGGACGGCTACGGCGACCTGATCGTCCGCGACATCGGCAACAACTTCGAGGACATGCCGTACCAGAAGGGCACGATCCTCATCAAGTACGGCACCGCGAACGGGCCTTCGACGACCCGCACCGCGAAGATCACGCAGGACACGGCGGGCGTGCCCGGCGTCGGCGAGAAGGGCGACGAGTTCGGCTCCTCGATCAGCGCGGGCGACGTGAACGGCGACGGCTACGCGGACGTCGCGGTCGGCATCCCCGGCGAGGACATCGGGTCGGTCGCGGACGCGGGGAGCACGGTGCTGCTCAAGGGCTCCCGCACCGGCCTGACCGGCACTGGCGCGCAGGCCTTCCAGCAGTCCACGACCGGCGTGCCCGGCGTCTCCGAGAAGGAGGACAAGTTCGGCAGCCAGGTCCTGCTGTCGGACACCAACAAGGACGGCAAGGCCGACCTGACGGCCACCGCGCCTCTGGAGGACAACACCTACGCCGACTCCGGCGCCGCCTGGCACCTGCGGGGCGCGGCCGGCGGCCTGACGGTCACCGGCATCACGTCGTTCGGCCCCAAGGCACTCGGCGCACCGGAGAAGGGCGTCATGTTCGGCACGTGGCTGGCACGCTGACCCGTCCCTTCGGGACAGCCCCGGGCGGCGGTGGCGAGTCGCAGGGCACGAGACCCACGCGCCACCGCCCTGCTTGCTACTCGGCGCACAGGTGACCGTGCGCAGGGCGGCTGCGTCGGCAGACGCAGGAAGTCGGACGCGTGCCAAACCGCGGTTCCGTCGTGAGGCGCATCGGTGGGGCAATGCGCCTCAATATGCACTTGGCTGGAGGCAGAGAGAAGATTGTTGTAGAGCCGTTCATGTTCGACCAGGCGGAAGCTGGTATGGCGAAGACAGGTGACGGCGCAGGCCGCGTGGTCGCCGGGCGCTACCGACTGCTAGGCAGCCTAGGTGCCGGTGGCATGGGCCGCGTCTGGCTCGCCAACGACCAAGAACTCGACTGCGACGTCGTGCTCAAGGAACTAGCCGTACCACCCGATCTCCCCGAAAATGAGCTGAACGCACGCATCGCCAGAGCCCGCAGCGAGGCACGACACTCCGCCCGGCTCCGCGGCAATCCACACGTGGTGACCGTGTATGACTGCGTCGTCGACGATGGCTTGCCGTGGATCGTCATGGAGTACGTGCCGGGGGCCCGAGACCTTGAGGCAGTGGTCCGCGATGATGGTCCGGTGCCTCGGACTGCTACGGCCCGCATTGGCTTGGCGCTGCTTGATGCTTTGGCCGCGGGCCACCGATTGCGAATTCTGCACCGGGATGTCAAGCCCTCCAACGTCCTGGTCACAAGTACCGATCCCTACGAACTCAGCAGTCAGGGGTACGGACGGGTGCTGTTGACCGACTATGGCATTTCGCTTCGGGAAGACGCTGGCGAGCCTCGCTTGACCACCGTCTCGGGAATCATCGGAACCCCCAGCTACCTCGCTCCGGAGCGTGCCCGCGGTGAGGAACCGACGCCCGCATCGGACCTGTTCTCACTTGGAGCGACTCTCTACTTTGCAGTCGAAGGCCATGGCCCCTTTGATCGTGGCTCCCCCGTAGGCACGCTTACGGCGCTTCTCACCGAAGAGCCCACACCACTGCGCCGGGCGGGCAATCTAGCACCCATCCTTCTCGACCTACTAGCTAAAGACCCGCACCAGAGACTCCGCCCCGACACAGCAGCACAGCTGCTCACCCAACTTACGACGGAAGGCCCCCAAACGCAGCAAGCAACCGTCACACAGGTAAGTCATCCGTCTGCGAAGCGCTCTCCCCTCGAACCCCAGTACGAGCCCGAAGCGCCTCCAGGGAAACCACGCTCAAGAGCGGTTTGGTCGCGACGGCACCGCAATTGTACTGAGCCCAGATCTAATCGGGCGAAGGGGCGCAGGACTCGCTGCATCATCGTCGCCACAGTACTCGTCCTTGGCCTTGTTTCGTGGCTTGTAATAGCGAACTCCAGCCCTTCAACAAGGAGGCCGAATGCTAGTCCTGCCGAAAGTCACTCCGCAACTGGCCCTATTAAACCATACGGTGACGCTGTTGGGCTGACCCGAGGACTTCGCCCCGGCGACTGCGTCAAGGCCCAGTGGACAGGAATTAGATTTGAAACTAAGCCACCACGGTTGACCTTCGCAGACTGCGCGAACGGTACCCCAGATGGTCAGGTACTCGCATCCAACGCGGCAAGCTCGCTCTCGGATGCGCAAGCAAATGGATACTATCGCTGCGAGTCGGAGTCGATGAGTACAGTCAATGCGATGGCCGACGCCGAATACTACTCATTGCCGCCAACGGAACAAGGGTGGAGGAGTGGCGTACACAGCACCGCATGCCTTATCTTCAACAAGGCGGCAAATATTTGGGGATCGGTAGGAACTTTCCGGAAGGTCGACGACCAGATCTCGCCGCAGAACGCAGAAATAGGCGACTGTTACAAGGTCACGGAAGACAAAAGTTGGGAGTACCTATACCTAGCAAGGTGCAATACCTCGCACGATGTGCAAGTGGCGGGTTTCTGGAAGGCGCCTGACGGCAGAAGCTACTCGACAGAGCAATCCACACAAAGCGATGATTGTGCTAAAAAGTATGGATCCGCTTACGACTCCAGTAGGTACACAATTGGAACCATTTTGCCTGACGAAGAAACCTGGAAACACGGGTTCCACTACGTGATCTGCGATGTTTACCGATCCGACAATAAAAAACTGACTTCCAGGCTAACTCCCGCTTCGCTGTAGTCGCAGAGAACCAGATCCATCCGTGCGGCGCGGGAGCGTAGCCGAGTAGCCTCGATGCCCTGACCGGCAGGGTTCCGCCGTCAAGGTCTGCTCAGGGCCGTCGTTACCGGTGTGTCAAAACGGATCAGAAGTCTTCATGTCACACCTGTGCCAGATCTAGCGGGGGGTCACGAGGAAGGGTGGTGGCCGGCGTGTGTGGCCCACACGCTCCTCACAGGTGATCGGTGCGCAACAACGAGAAAGAGCGGGAGACAGTGAGACTGTCTCCCGCTCTTTCCGGTCGGCATCCGCCCTGGTCAGCGCTTGATCTCTGCTGATCCTGGGCGAGTGCCCCCGGCAGGATTCGAACCTGCGCACACGGCTCCGGAGGGCGCTTCGGCTAGCAGAAGACCTGCTGGTCACAGAGCCAAAATCACACTGCCGGGCTCACGTCGTCCACGAATGGTCCATGGCCTGGCGCCGATACCTGCGCCAGGCCATGCGCTCAAACACAGTTCAGTCTCACAGCAGGAACCAGTAGTTTCCGCCCGCGACCCCCGCAGCCGCAGCCAGCAGCGTGAGGAAGGCCGGCGACACCGACAGAGACACGGACAGGTCGAAGTGCTTGCCGACGGACACGCGAATGTGCCTGGGGGTGGAAGCCGGGCGTCCCTGGACACCGGCCTGGCCGTCCTGGCTCGCGTTGACAGACATGTCATGCTGGTAGTTGATAGGTAACCCCCTTCGTGGTGGGGCGTCGCCGCTCTCGCGGCCTAGGAACCTGATGACGGCGACGCCCCCGCCCCTCTCCAGCTTGTGCAGAAGAGGACAAAAAGGGGCCCCACCCTGGTAAGCCAGAGTGGGGCCCCTCAATGCTACTGAGACGGTAGCGAGTTACCGAGAAGTAGGTCAACTCCCCCTACTCGCAGCCAAGTTGCAGCCCCTTGTCTGCGGCTTCGCGTCTCTGCGACGACGGCACACGCGCGGAGGTCCCTTCCCCGTGAGAGCCGCATGACGACATCTTCGTCCCGAAGCAACTTGGGTGGGAGAGGTGCCTAGGGGCGACGTGTTCTTCACCTGAACTGATGGTCCGCAGACGTCCGCGGTTGTTCGTCGGCGTAGTCACGCAGTTGGCGCACGTCCCAGACCCGCGTGGCGCGAGGGGTGATCGTAACTGGACACCGTCCAAAGCCTCTCGCAGCCAGGCTGTCGTCTACCGGGCGTGGTCGGCGGCCAAGGATTACGGCGCGGCTTCGAAGGCCGCCTCGCCTACCTTCCACCTAGTGTGCCTGGATGGAGGCCGAGAGCAGAGTCTGTGTCACCCCAGGGCAAGCAGACGCCAGAAGGCACGCTTGCGAGGCCAGCAGACTGGGGTCCAGCAGCGCGAGGAGTTCGCGGATGGCCAGGGTGCGGTAGCTCGCCCCCGATCAGGGGCCCTGAGGCGTACGCCTGCGGGCGGCCGCTTGAGCGACAGGGCCTGTCCTGTGGAGACCTGAGCGAAGGCGATTGCGGTGAGGTTTCCTGCCATGCGTGGATGGCAGGCTGTGACCTTCAGGCGATAACGCGGTCACGGCGGCGCAGTAGAGCCAGGACTATGACGGCCGCGAGGGTCATCCACGTTTTGCCGAGGATCTGTCCAGGCAGGTAACTGAGGGAGCCGAAGGCAAGGTGGAGGAACAGGAGACTGTCGGCGAGAAGTCCGACGGTGTTCGAGGCGAGTATGGCGACGAGTAGTCCTCGCTTGCGCAGGGGTTCGTAGACGACGAAGTCCATGGTTTCAGCGACGGCGAAGGCGACCGCTGAGGCAGTGGCGAGGCTGGGATCGGCGAGGAGATAGGAGAGAACGGTGCCGATGGCTATGGCGGCGAGGATGGCGCCACGGCCGGTCGCCTCGCGTGCCAAGTCGCGCAGGACAAGCGCCAGGCCGACGAGGTAGACGCCGGCAGGTGCGACGTAGCCGAGGCCGACGGGTACTGCGCCGAAGTGGGTGACGGCCATGTTGGCGGCCGGGATGGTGGCGATGTAGGCGATGAGTGTGGCGATGCCGGCAGGAGCGGGGGCTTTCACGATCTACTTTCTGTCTCGGTGGTGGGGTGCTGCGCTCGGCTCCAGCGGCGGACGGGCGGTGGGGCGAACGTGCAGACAGTACAGCGCACGGCACTGACATCCTTAAGGCGTAGGTCCGTGCTGCAGTGCTGGGGCAAGTGCCTGGTTCCGGGGTGTGCAAGGAACGCGTGATCAGACGGCGATGTCGCGCTGAGGGACTCGGGTGGGTCTCTCGACGGCGGGTGCGCCGGACAGCGTCGCGGGTGCTGGCTCGCTTTACGCGGCGCCGGGCGCGTGCATAGCCGCCAGTGGACGCCTTCCGCGGGCTCGGGCGGAACCACGCGCCTCGCCGCGGCAGGTACGGCGTGGGGAAGGGATGGTAACCCCCGTTCCGGCCTGGGGCGCGGGCGAGGACGTGGGTTCAGTCGGTGTGGGTCAGGCTGGCGATGGCGTCGTGGCTGTGAATGCTTTCCAGATTCTTCGCCCGGATCGCATGGTTAAGACCCTTTTCGCGGCATTGGAGGCTTATGTCGCGAATGATGTCTTCTACGAAGACGGGATGGTCGTAGGCCTGCATGGTGACGACGCGTTCGTCGGGCCGCTTGATGAGGGGGAAGACAGGGGCGGAGCCGACGTTGCGCAGCAGGTCGACGATTTCGTGGATCGCCAGGGGGTAGGGCGCATCGGTGGTCCCGGTGACCGTGAGGGTGATCTCGCTGCGCTGGTTGTGGGCACCGTAGTCGGAGATGGCCTTGGAGCACGGGCACAGGCTGGTGACGTCGGTGGTCACCGTGGTGGCGACGGTGCAGGTGTCGGCGGTGATGCGGCCGGTAATGGTGACGTCGTGGGTTTGCCACGACTGTCGCTTACTGGCGGGTGCGGTCACGGTCGTGGCGATGGGCAGGGACAGCGTCAGTGTCAGGGTGGGGGCTTCGAGCAGCTCCAGCCCTCGTTTGAGGGTGATGGGCAACTCCTGGGGGGCGAGGGTGGCTGCTTCCTCGTGTACCAGGGCGATCATGCGGCTCATGTGGGTGCCGCGCCGGTCGGCCTGAAGGCCGACGGTGACGCTGATGTCGGCGATGCCGTTCTGGCGCGTGTGGCCGTCATCGAACGTGACGGGGTAGCGCAGGCCGCTGATCCCTACTTCGTCGATGGCGATGCCGCGGGGGTCGGCCTCGTTTTGGATGTCGTGCATGCCGCTACTCGCCTCGGTAGGTGCAACCGGAGGTGCAGGTCTCGCGCACGGTGATCGCTGACAGGGCGGGGAGTTCGGCGATCATCCGGTCCCAGATCCAGCGGGCCAGGTTCTCGCTGGTGGGGTTTTCCAATCCTTCGATGTCGTTCAGGTAGTAATGGTCTAGTTGTGCGTCGATGGGCTGGAATGCGCGCTTGACGTCGCCGAAGTCCATTACCCAGCCGGCTTCTGCATCCACCGGCGCTTCGACGTGCACGGTGATCTTGTAGGAGTGGCCATGGAGGCGGGCGCACTTGTGTCCTTCGGGGACACGTGGCAGGCGGTGGGCTGCTTCGAAGGTGAACTCGCGAAAGATTTCCATTACTGAATTCCCAGATACTTGTGCGTCTGGAGGGAAAGTGTCCAGCGCGGGTTCTTCATGCAGTACTCGACGGCGGCGCGAGTGTGGGCCTCGCGATGAGCGTCATCCAGCGGTTGCAGTCTGAAGTGGCGGAAGTTGAGGTCTTCGAACTGGGCGGGGTCACCGCCGACCTGGGGATAGACCAGCTTGAGTTCGTCGCCGTGAGTGAGGACCAATGTGGAGCCGATCTTGGGACTCACGCACAGCCAGTCGATACCCTGGGGCGCCGGACGGGTGCCGTTGGTTTCCACTGCGACTTCGAAGCCGCGGTCGTGGAGGGCGTTGACGGCGTCCTCGTCCAACTGCAGCAGGGGTTCTCCTCCGGTACACACCACGAACCGGTGTGCGCGATCGGCAGTGGGCCAGGCAGCTTCCACGGCGGCGGCCAGGTCGTCGGCGGTGGTGAAGCGGCCGCCTCCTTCGCCATCGGTGCCGACAAAGTCGGTGTCGCAGAACTGGCAGATGGCGCGGGCGCGATCGCGCTCCCGGCCGGTCCACAGGTTGCAGCGCGAGAAGCGGCAGAAGACGGCAGGGCGTCCTGCGTGACTGCCTTCCCCTTGGAGGGTGTAGAAGATTTCCTTGATCAGGTAGGTCATCAGGCGCTCTGGTACTGGACCGGGTCCTTCACGCCAGCCTCGGCGAAGCCTTTCAGGCGCAGCAGGCACGTCTCGCACTTGCCGCAGGCATGTCCCTGCTCGTCGGGGTCATAGCAGGAGGAGGTCAGGGAGTAGTCCACGCCCAGACGCAGGCCCTCGCGGACGATGTCGGCCTTGGACAGTGTCATCAGGGGGGAGTGCAGTGTGATCTTGGAGGTGCCTTCGACGCCGGCTCGGGTGGCCAGGTTCGCCATCGTGGCAAAGGCCTCCATGTACTCGGGGCGGCAGTCGGGGTAGCCGCTGTAGTCCACGGCCGTGACCCCGGTGAAGATGTCGCTGGCGCCGACGGTCTCGGCGAAGGCCAGCGCGAACGACAGGAAGATTGTGTTGCGGGCCGGCACATACGTGATCGGTACCCCGGACTGGGGCGTGTCCTGGAGCGACTCGTGCTTGGGCACCTCAATGTCGGCGGTCAGGGCAGAGCCGCCGAAGACCCGCAGATCGATGTCGGCGATGACGTGCCGGGCCACCCCCTGGGCCTGGGCGACTCGCTGGGCTGCCTCCAGTTCGATGGAGTGGCGCTGACCGTAGCGGAAGCTGAGCGCGTAGGGAGTGAATCCCTGGTCCTTGGCGATGGCCAGCACCGTGGTCGAGTCCAGGCCGCCGCTCAGCAACACGATCGCGGGACGATCCATGCTGTCACTCCCTTGTCTGATGTCCAGTTGCCTCAGTTGAGGCAGGCGAAGCCTACCCCGGTAACTACCGGCTACAGTAATCACGACAACAGACGAGTTAGAGAAGCCAGAGGTCGATCCGCAGTGAACGAGTTGCCCATCGTGGTCACGTGCACGGACCGGAAGGCTTCACCACCCGTGACCGCCCTGCGGGCCCGCGATCTGTCCGCCGCGGATCTGCCCGAGAGGGCCGCGGAATGGGAACGCCGCCTTCGAACCGCCTCCGAGGCGCGGGTGGAGTTGGCGCATCTCTACCAAGGGGACCAGTGGCGGCGTGCTCAAGCCCTGGCTGCCGTTGCTACCCATGCCGGGTTCGCGCCCCGCCTGTATGTGGCCTCGGCCGGACTGGGTCTGCGATCAGTCTCCAGTCTCGCCCCCTCCTATGCGGCCACTTTCATGACCCGACACGCAGATTCCGTGGCTTCCTCCACCTCTCAGGCGGCCGACTGGTGGGATCATCTGCAACGCATGGACGAAAGTCGCAACTTGTCCGAGATTGCGGCTTCTGTCGGACGAATCCTGGTGGTGCTGTCCGAGACGTACGCCCAAGCCATGCACCGCGAGCTGCTCGCCCTGGCGGCCAGCGGAGCCGACACGGTGCTCATCGGAGGCGCCTGCGACCTGGACGGCGTGCTGCGCATCCCAGCCAACGCCGCCCTGCGTAACGCCCTGGGCGGCACCCTTACCAGCCTCAACGTCCGCATGGCGGCAGCCTGGCTGCAGCACTGCACACCCGGCCGCCTCATCACCCCTGCCGCTAAAGAGCGTTGGACGGCCTGGGTCGGCCAGGCGGCCCGCCCAGAACGTTACGCCCGCACCCCGATGTCGGACGCTGCAGTGATCGACTTCATCAAAGACATGAAAAGCCGCTACCCAGACTCGTCCCGCACGCGCCTACTACGCCTACTGAGAGACAAGGGGATGGCCTGCGAACAGAAGCGCTTCGCAGGCCTGTACTCGTCAACGATTGGCCAACGATGACCTCCACTGTGCTTAAGCGCCGGGCGCTGCGGATCGATCAGCACCCCACGATCCCGCTGTATGTGTTCACCTTGGCGGCGGAAGAGGTCCACCAGGTCGCCGACGTTGCCCGAATCTCCCGAGACGAAGCGGGCAAACTGATCGGCTACCAACGCCCCGAGAAGAAGCAGCACGTGAAGCAGATTCTCGAGTACCTCGACGGCGAGGAGGTCCTGTTTCCCAACGGGCTGATCATGGCGCTGCCCTCCAGCGTGCGGTTCAAGTCCAGCCCGGGCCCGGGCAGCAGCGACGGGCTGTGCACCTCGGGCACGCTGGAGATCACGCTACCCGATGCCCCCGACGCCCCCCGGCCCGCCTGGATCGTCGACGGTCAGCAGCGCAGTCTCGCCCTGGCTCGCACCCGCAACACCCGCCTGGCTGTGACCATCGCCGGCTTCGTTGCCGAAGACCTGGAAACCCAGCGCGACCAGTTCTTGCGCGTGAACACGGTGTCCCCGCTGCCCACCAATCTCGTCACCGAACTCCTCCCGGAAGTCGGCACCCTGCTGCCGACCAAGCTCTCCGCCCGCAAACTCCCCGCCGTGCTGGTCGAGGCCCTCAACCACGACAAGGACTCACCCTTTCGAGGCCTGGTGCGCCGCCCGTCTACCACGGCCGAGCAGAAGACGGACGCCGTCGTCACGGACAACAGCCTCACCACGGCCATCCAGGAATCCCTCAACTCCCCGTCGGGCGCCTTCTTTCCCTACAAAAATCTGTCCAATGGCACGGTCGACACGGCCACCATCCGTCAGATCCTCGTCGTCTACTGGACCGCGGTGCGCGACACCTTCCCCGACGCGTGGGGACTGCCGGCGACCAAGAGTCGGCTGATGCACGGCGTCGGCATCCGCTCCATGGGACGCTTGATGGATCGCGTCATGATGGCCATCGACCCCGCCTCACCCCATGCCGTGGAGTTGGCGCGGGACGAACTTGCCTTGATCGCGCCGCACTGCCGCTGGACCCAGGGACGCTGGCCCGACCTGAACACCCCCTGGAACGAACTCCAGAACAACCCCCGCCACATCAGCACCCTGTCGAACTACCTCCTCCGTATCTATGTGCAGGAAAAGGCAAAGGCCGCGTGAAATTCTATTTCCCTGACAGTCAGGACCTGGTGAGCCCCACATACGACTTCATCAACGACGAGTACTCGCCCTACCGAGTCCGTCAGCGTGATGACGTCTACGCCCACCAGGCCGTGACACCGATCCCCTACGACGGGATCCTTGTCAGCAAGGCGGTTGTCGACGGATCCATGAAGGGTGCAGGTAAATACTCTGCCCCCCAGCGCGAGCGCCTTTACCGCCTGGGCGTGAGGAACTTCTTCCGTCTCCCCGACGAATGTTCCACCATCGGAGACTGTGGCGCCTTCAACTACATCGATGAAGAGCGCCCACCCTACGAAGTCGACGAAGTCCTTGACTTCTACGGCCGATGCGGATTCGACGCCGGCATCAGCATCGACCACATCATCTTCGGCTACATCCCTCAAGAATCCGACACGGAACCAGAAGCGGCGTGGGTGGAACGCCAGCAGATCTCCCTGGAACTCGCCGAAAACTTTCTCGCCGCGGCAAAAAGGTCTGGTACCCGCTTCGAACCCGTCGGCGCCGCCCAGGGGTGGGGACCTGAGAGCTACGCCCACTCCGTCGCACAACTGCAGAAAATGGGATACCGGCGTATCGCCCTCGGCGGCATGGTCCCCCTCAAGTCCCACGAGATCCTGGCCTGCCTGCGAGCCATCGACGAAGTACGCAACCACGACACCGAACTACACCTGCTCGGCATCAATCGCGTCGACAGCATGGAGCAGTTCGCCCGCCACGGCGTGACAAGCTTCGACAGCACCTCCGCCTTCCGCCAGGCCTTCATGGACGACCGCAACAACTACCACACCGCTACCGGTGCCTATACCGCCATCAGAGTCCCCCAAGTCGACGGCAACCCCGCACTCAAACGCCTCATCCTGTCCGGAAGCGTCTCCCAGGCACAGGCCATCACCGCCGAACGTGCCTGCCTGCGCGCACTGCGGGAATTCGACAGCGGAGAGAACTCGCTCGAAGAAGTACTCGACGCCCTCGCTGCCTACGAGTCGCTCGTCCTCGGCCCGAAGAAGAAGAGCTACCTCGCATACTACGAGCGCATCCTCAGCGACGCTCCCTGGCGCGCCTGCCCCTGCGCCCTGTGCAAGAAACATGGCATCGAGATCGCAATATTCCGGGGAACCGAGCGGAACAAGCGCCGAGGGTTCCACAATCTGACCGTGCTCGAGGCCAAGATGCGCTCCCTCACCTTCGGGTGAACCCCACTTTTCTTCTTTTGACATGTCTGGAGATGCAATGGCCGACCGATACGAACTCAGGCTCCCGGCGCTCGAGATTCGCCAGGGCGGTAGAAAGATCTACTGCTTCGCCGTCGACGGCAAGAAGGTTCACAGCTTCGCCGCGGTCTCCCGCGTACGCCGCGACGACGACAGCAACCTCCAGGGCTACCAGCGCCCCGAGGTCCTTAGCCACATTCGCGGCATCCGCCGCTACCTCGAGTCCGACAACGCCATGCTCCCCAACGCTCTGGTCCTGGCCTTCGACGAGAGCGTCAGGTTCGAGAGCGGGGCGCGGCGGGTGGCCGGCGTCGACTACTCCGTCCCCGGCGAGTTGGTGATCCCTGTCGATGAGTCCCTTTCCGACGAGGACAAGCCCGCCCTGATCGTCGACGGTCAGCAGCGCAGCGCCGCCATCCGCGACGCCGACCTGGTCGAATTCCCTGTCGCTGCCGTCGGGTTCATCGCCGACAACCACGACGATCAGCGCTCCCAGTTCATCCTGGTCAACTCCACCAAGCCGCTCCCCAAGGGCCTCATCCACGAGCTGCTGCCCGAGACCAGTGGCCACCTCCCGCCCACCTACGCCCGCAAGCGTTTGCCCGCCCAGTTGATGACCCGCCTCAACACCGACGGCCAGGGCCCCTTCTACGGCCGTATCGCCAGCCCCACCTCGCCCGACGGCAACATCAAAGACACGGCCGTTCTCCGCATGCTGGAGCACAGCCTCTTCGAGGGCGCTCTCTACCAGTACCGCAACCCCGAAGACGGCTCCGGCGACGTCGACCGCATGCTGCTGCATCTACGGTCTTTTTGGACCATCGTCAAGGACACCTTCAGCGACGCCTGGAAACTCCCGCCCCGCCAGTCCCGCCTCACCCACGGCGCCGGCATCCAAGCCATGGGCTTCGTCATGGACAGCCTCACCGATGGCATGCCTGCCGAAGACGTCGACTGCGACGCGGTGCGCAACGCCGTCCTGGGCCTGATGCCGATCACTGCCTGGACCTCCGGCATGTGGCGTTTCGCCGACGGCGAGCAGCGCCGCTGGAACGGTCTGCAGAACACCCCCAACGACGTCCGCCTCCTGACCGACCTGCTAGTCCGCGCCGTACACAGCTGACCTGACCGTTCCTCGGGCCCTGCCTCCGGGGCACCGCAAATGGCAACAATTCGCCCGCCGCCGGCATCCGGTGGCGGGCGAATCCGTTTTCGGGGCCGCAGTAGCCGGCCGCTTGCGCGGTGCTGCTGCCAGCGCGTGTCGGCCCGGGCCGCTGGCGGGACCGAGGCCCTGGTCGCTGGTGTTGATAGACCTGCAGCAGTACCCCGTCGCAGTCGTCAACACGATGATGAGCAGCGGGCTCACTCCAACGTAGCCGCCGACCGGTTGACGTCTCGTCCGCCGCACTTGCATCCGTCCGTGCGGCAACTTTTGCGCCGCACCTTCTCCTTCCGGTCCCGTCAGGCGGGGCAGCTTGGATCTCCTCTTCGGCCTGGAGGTCTGCAGCGTCCCGAAGCCGCGGGCACCGCTATGTTCCTGCAGCGTCAGGTACTGACCGCTTGCGCTCAGTATTGACCGGACCGACTGCATGGGTTATGAAACTAGGTGATCATCCTTATCGTGATCTCATCCCCGATGTCTCTGCGGGGTGGCGCGAAAGGATGGTGGGGCGGCTGCAGGGCGGCGCTGGACGAGGCGGCGGTGAAGTGGCCCGAGTTACGACTTCGGCGCGGTGACCTAGCGTCATTGAATCGTGATCGCCCAAGATCGCCCACCCGCGAGGGCATTCTCGGTGACACGGTTTACGCTTCAACCGGCTGGATGTGTGCATCTTGTGAAGGAAGTGCGATGTCGGGGCTGAGGGTGGGGGATTTTGTCCGGTTCGCCGGTTCGCCGGGGGTGGGGCGGGTAGGGGCGCTCGAAGAAGACAGCGTCCAGGTCGACTTCTTCGAGTCGATAGCAGAACCTGTTGCGCTACAGCAGCGCATCGCTGCACGGTTGTGCACGCCGGTGACCCTGTCAGAGGAGACCCGGGTCTACCGGCGCGATCCCAGCACGGGCGTGTGGATCGTGGGACGGGTGCGCGGCAGCGACCCGGGCGTGTACTACGTACAGTTCCCCAACCATCCGGACGTGCACCTGCCTGTCAAGGTGGCGGAGTTGCATGTGCGCTGGGATGAACCGGTGCGCAATCCGGTGGCCACACTCGGGGCCGGCGGAAACGAGTCCGGCTACTTCCACGACGCCCGCCTGCCGATGCTGCACAGCCTCATCGCCCAGCGCAGTGCCAGCGGCAGCATCCCCGCTCTGCTCTCCGCCGCCGTGGAGATCTACCCCCACCAGGTGCAGGCCGCTTTGACGGTCCTCTCCGACCCGGTTCAGCGCTACTTGCTGGCCGATGAGGTGGGGCTCGGGAAGACGGTCCAGGCCGGCTACGTCATGCGGCAGACCCTCATCGACAACCCCCGCGCCAGGATCGTCGTCGTCGCGCCCCAACCCCTGGTGAGGCAGTGGCGCAGTGAGATGCTGGAGAAGTTCTTCATCGACGACTTCCCCGATGCACGCATCACCTTCACCGCCCACGAGACCCCCCGCAAGTGGGAGACCTACCGAGGCGCTGACCTGCTCATCGTGGACGAGGCACACCTCCTCGTCCACGGCATCACCGACTCGGCGCAATCGCCATACCGGGAACTGTGCGGCATCGCCCACTCGGCTGCCCGACTGCTGTTGCTGTCGGCCACACCGTTGACCTCTCACTACGTCACCCACCTCGGCCTGCTGCATCTGCTGGACAAGGACCTGTACAGGTGGGACGACCGTGCCGCGTTCGAGGAACGCTACCGGCGGCGCAAGGACCTGGCCGACGGCGTGTTCCAACTGGACGCCTACTTCCCCGCACTGCTGCCGATGACCATCGAAAGACTGCGAGACCTCCTGCCGCCCGATGCACACTTCGAAGACCTGGCTGCCGGAGTGCTGGATCTGCTCACCGAGAACGCTGATCTGGCGGACGAGGACCAAGAACCTGAACTAGGCCTGCGCGTGGAGAGCCTCAGAGCTCACCTCAGCGAGACCTACCGTCTGCACCGCAGGGTCATCCGCCATCGTCGTGCCTCCGTACTAACGGAGGACGAGGAGACGGACCTGGTGCCCTATGAGGTCAGGGGGCGGACCCGCCCGCGATTGCTCGCGGTGGATCTGGAAGGACACCACCTGGGCCAGGAGATGTTGCTCGCGTGGCGCACGCTGGCCGCCGACCACCTGATGGACACGGAAGCAGACGACGACCAGTACGCGGCTTTCGCCATGGCACTGGCGGTGCTGGCCTCCCGGGCTGGAGGCCCGGCCCTGGACTTGCTGTGCGCACTGCGCTGGCGCACCCACCGCGACGAGCACGCCGCTGACAGTGCCGGACTTACCGAACAGGAACGGCACTTGCTCGCGGCGCCAGGCGCCCTGCCGGCCGAAGACAGCCTGGTGGAGACCTACAGCAACCAGTGCGCCGACTCCTCCGAAGCCACCGCCTACGCCTTGCTTGCCCAGGTACTGGCAGCGGTGATGCGTCCCGGGACCAAGGTGGTGATCTTCTGCGGTCCGGGTTCCCTGGCCGCGCACTTGGCGACCGCCCTCATCGCCGCTCACGCGGCAACTGCGGTTGTGGGCCTGCACACGGCGGAAGCCGGCGCGGACGCCTGCGAACGTGCGGTGCAGGCATGGCGTGCACCGCAGGACGCGGGACTGTGCCAGGTCCTCGTCGCCGACACCTCGGCCGAGGACGGGCTGAACCTGCAGGTCGCCGACACGGTGGTGCACATGCGACTGCCGTGGTCCCCCAACCGCCTGGAGCAGCGGATCGGACGGGTGGACCGCTACCGGGGGGTGGAATCGCTGCGGCAGAATCGGCCGGCGCAGCAGTTCCGCATCGGCGACCGCGAAGGAAACGAGATGTTCTGCGGCGCCTGGGCCACCCTCCTCCATGAGGGATATGACCTGTTCACGGCGTCGGTCTCGACTCTGCAGGACATCATTGCCGAAGGGCTGGCCCGGGTGTGGCGGCAGGCGCTGACCGACGGCCCCGCAGGACTCACGGCGCTGGCACCTGCCCTGCGTGAGGACCTCCGCCAGGCCAAACGGGACATCGACACCATGGACATGCTGGACTCCATCCACGAGACGTCGGAACAGGCACGTCAGACCACGGGCGCGCTCGACCGCCTGGAACAGGACTGGCGCACGCTGCGGAAGAGCCTGGTGCACTACGCCGACGACAGCAGCGGCGGCCTGCGCTTCCGGCATGACCTGCGTACCGTCGCCGGTCACCAGCGTGACTGCTTCGATGTCGTCTCCTCGCGTCCCCTGATCGATCCCCGACGCCACAAGGCGGCCACCGAAAGCATCCACCCCCACATGTCCCAGGGCGTGTTCAACCGCTCCACCGCCCTGCGCGCACCGGGGACCCGGCTCTTCCGCTCGGGCAACCCCTTCGTCGACATGCTCGGCGGTATCGTCTTCGCCGACGAACGCGGGCAGGCCACGGCCTTCCGGCGCTTCGACCCGGCCTGCCGGGGCGCCGACGAGGCGTACTTCGGGTTCGAGTACCTCGTGGAGGCCGACATTGGCTCTGCCCTGCAGCACGTCGACGACGTACCGGAAGCCGGTCGTGCACTGCGGCGCCAGGCCGACCGCCTGCTCGCACCGTTCACCCGCAAGGTCTGGGTGCCGGCCGGTCACCGAGAGGCTCTCACCAACCCCAAGGCGTGCGAGTGGCTGGACAAGCCGTACGGCAAACAGGGCGATCAGAACTACAACTTCACCAACCATCAGCAGCTGCTTGCCTTGTTCGGAGGCGGGCAGGAGTACCGCCGGGCGGCTGAAGCAGCCCAGGACGTGGCCCGCGCCCACCTCGTCCAGGCAACCGATCTGGTCAGCAAGTGCGCCCAGGCCCAGGAACAGGCACAACAGCAACTTGCCGTGATGAGCGCGCAGGCGCAGGCGCGAGGTGCGGCTGGCCACCTGCTGGGCGACACGGAAAGCTACCTGCTGGACGTCGCCGTGGCCCGGGATCTGACAGAGGGACTGAGCCGCCCGTCGGTGCGCGTGGTGGCCGCCACCTGCATCGTGCGCGGTGGATACCGGACGGTGAACCACCATGGGTGATCTGTGGGCCCATGCACAGGAGTTGTTTTCGGCCTGGCCTGCGGTTCCCGCGACGACTGCGACGGGGACGCTGCGGCGGCTGAGGGACGCCCTGGCCGACCGAGCGGCCCACCGCACGGACGCGGTCGGCTGGCGCGACATCGCCGCCCTGACGCGCCAAGTCCTGCTGGAGGCCGCGGTCAGGGGCAACCATGCTGGCCTCAAGGTGCCGTTGGACGCGGCCCTGCCCAGCCGAGAGCAGTGGGAGCAGATGGCGTGCAGGACGCTGCCCACCGGAGGCGGACTGCGCGTCTTTGCCCTGGAGTGGCACCCACGAGCCCTTACCCCTCAAGCACAGCAGAGCGCACGGGAAGATCTGAAGCAGATCCACCTGGGGGAGGACTCACCGCACCGACGGCACCTCGAATCCCAGTCGGCCGACCCCTATTGGGCAGAGGCGCTCGGCTACCAGGAGTACGTCTCCGTCGGACAGCAGCAGGCCGCACGGGCCGTCGCGCTAGCTCCCGCGGGCAGCACCACGATCGTGTGTCTGCCCACCGGCCACGGCAAGACCGCAGTGGCCCAAGCCGCCGCCCTGCTGGCAGGCGCCCGCGGGGGAGTGTCCGTCGTAGTCGTCCCTACCGTCATTCTCGCCCTGGACATGGAGGCCAGAACACAAGCAGCCCTCGCACGCCAGGGCAGGCAGAGTCCGACCGGCCACTACGCCTACACCGGCGGCATGCCGCAGGAGACCAAGCGACAGATCTGCGACGACGTCCGAACCGGCCGACAGCGCGTGCTGTTCACCTCCCCCGAAGCGGTGGTGACGGCGCTGAAGAAGCCGCTTGAGGACGCCGCCGAAGCCGGACTGCTGCAGTACTTCGTCATCGACGAGGCGCACCTGGTCGAACAGTGGGGCACCGGTTTTCGGCCCGAGTTCCAGACCATGGCCAGCCACCGGCGTACCTGGCTGCGCAAGGCGCCCCAGGACCAGGCGCCGGTGACCGTGGCGATGAGCGCCACTCTCACCCACCAGCAGGTCAGCCTTCTGGAGCAGTTGTTCGCCGAGGAGGGGCAGGCCCAGGTGGTATGGGCGTCTCAACTCCGCCACGAGCCCAGCTACTACGTCGACACCTGTCCCGACGACGAGAGCCGGGACCAAGCCGTCATCGACGCAGTTGCCATGCTGCCTCGGCCTCTGGCGCTCTACACCACCCGGGTCAAGGACGCCGTCGACTGGGCTGAACGGCTTCGCCAGGCCGGCTTTCACCGCGTGACTGAGGTCACCGGAAAGTCCACCGACGACCAGCGGCGGCAGTCTCTCGAGGGCTGGGCGGGATCGACTCCAGTCGGAGCCGAGCGCACACGCTTCGACGTGGTCGTGGGCACCTCGGCCTTCGGCCTGGGAGTCGACCTCCCCGACGTGCGCACCGTGGTCCACGCCTGCCTCCCGGAAACGACGGACCGCTACTACCAGGAGGTCGGCCGCGCCGGGCGGGACGGGAACCCCTGCATTGCCTACATGGCCACCGCCCCCGGTGACGAGGCGCTGGCCGAAAGCATCAATCGCAGCCCGCAATTGACCGCCGAACGGGCCTGGGCCCGGTGGCGTGCCATGTGGGTGGGGCGCACCGCCACGGACAACGGCGCTCACCGGCTCAGCCTCGAAGCCCTGCCTGCCGACATGCCCGAAGGCTTTGGTCGGCACCGCAGTTGGAACGAACGCATACTCAACTTCATGGTCAGAGCTGGTCTCATCAAGGTGACCATCCCCGAACCCCCGCAGCGCGGCGAGAGGGAAACCGACACGACTTGGCAAGGACGCCTCGACGCGTTCTATACGTCCTTGGGCAAGCAGTTCGACGTCTTCCTCGTGGACGGGCAGACCAACGACCGCACCTACTTCCTGCAGCGATTCAACGACGTCCGTCGGCTGATCATCAACGACCAACGTGATGCCGCCGGCCGGCTGCGAAAGATTCTGCGCGGCGACCGCTGCTGGGGCGAGGCGCTCGCCGACCACTACCGCGTGCCGTACCGCCAAGGCGTCCTGACCACCGGAGTCACCTGCCGCGGATGCCCGCCCTGCCGGAAGCAGGGTCCGCCGCGCACCGCCCCGGAGGGCTACTACCGACTCGCGGTCGAGCCCTGGCCCGCCGTGCCGTCGTGGCCGAACCGACGCGAGGACCCCCTGAAGCGGTTCCGCGGTGACCTGCCGTGCCTTTCCATCTACTGGGAGACCGAGCAGGAATTCATCGACCTGATGCCCGAACTGCTCGAGCACCTGGCCGTGCGGGGGATGTCGGTGCTCGGCGGTCCGGGGCTTGCCCGCTTGGCCACCCGACGGCTGCAACGCGATGTGCGCCCGCACCCCCTCATCGTTGACAGGGATGAGGACCTCCTGGGCCGCTATACCAACCCGATGGTCTGGCTGCTCGACTCTTCCGCCTCCCACATGGGAGACGATCTGGCGATGCGCTTCGATTCCCAGGATGTAACCTACCTGCTGCATCCACGGTCTTTGGCGCACCCGGATCGTCCCGACGCCCCACTTGTTGCAATCCACCGCGCCCATTTGTGGGTGCGTACTGCCTTGGAGTCGTTCTAGTGGCCCTGCTTCTCGCCGAGTCCTCGATACCACCCTTTATGTGGGCCGTCGTTCGCCTTCTTGCCGCAGAGGGAAAGCCGCTGGCGACCGATCGTGCGCGGGCTCTTCTAACTCCCCCCTCCCTGACCGAGGGCAAGGAGAACAAGGCCTTCGACCAAGCCCTGCGTACTCTGCGCGAGTTGAAGTTGATCGCCGAAGAGAAAGACCCCCTCTCGCTCGCCGGACACGCCGGCGACCTCGACGGCACGGACTTCCCGTCCTTCAGCAGCGCCCTGCGCCAGGCTGTCCTGGCCGGTGAGCTCAATGTCGGACTGGCTGACGACGCAGGACAGACCGGTTCGCGCGACCTCACCCGCATCCTCGTGTGGTTCCTCTCGTGCGATCCGCTCGACGGACCGGCCACCTGGGCCATCGTCCAACGCGAGCAGTCCATCGACCTCAATCCCGACGCGGGCACTGCGTCGCGAAACGACACGCGCTGGAACCGTTTCGTGCACTGGGTGCCGGCGTTGGGCCTGGCCGCAGCCCCCTTGTTGCCCACCAGCGGCGTGGGCCCGCTGCTGCCGGACTGCACAGAGGCCGTCAAGCAGACGGTGCAAAGGCTGTGGCCTGTCGGGGAACGCGTCAACGCCGTCGACGCTGCCCGAGCCCTGCGCACCGCCCTGCCGGTCCTGCCGGGCGGGGATTACGCCAATGCCATGGGTATTTCCGATCCGGGCGCCCAGTCAGCAGGGGCCGCCTTGTCCTACGCCCTGCTGCGCGGCGAAGACGAGGGTTGGCTCGTCCTGCAGCAGGACGCCGACGCCCAGCGCGTCTTGACCCTTCATGACCCCGACCGTCCGTCGCACTACGTGTCCGACATCGTCATCTCGGAGGACCAGCATGGCTGACTTCCGCGGCTTCCTGTGCTGGACGCCCGAAACTGCGGCCGCGACGATCAACACCGAGGCGGTCAGCCCCTCTCGTGCGGTCTTCCTGGCCACGCATGCGCCGCTGCGCATCCGCCGGGCTGGCCTGGACGGACGTGCCATCGTCTCCGACGGCCCGCTCATCGACGAGAACACCGTCCTGAAGGACTTCCTGTCGCTGCAGTCCGACACCGGCGCGCTCCTGTTGCCGATCGTCGGTGACTCCGGGACCGGAAAGTCGCACCTGGTGCGCTGGGTGCGCGAGAACCTGCCCCCCTCGGACAAATACAAGGTCATCTATCTGGAAAAGGCCAAGACCAGCCTCCGCGCTGTGATCGACGCCCTGCTGGCCGACGCGGACAGCGGCGCGCTGGCTCAGTTGCGCGCTGACATCCACCGGTTCACCGACGGCGTGGACTCGGCCACGTTGAGCAGGCGTCTGGTGAACGCCCTCAGCGAGTCCCTGGCCGCTACGACGGCCCGGGACGTACCTCAGCACGCCCGTCCGCTCGCCGGTCCGCGCGGTCTCACGGTCGTCCTGCAGGACCCCCACGTGAGCGCCTTCATGCTCGGACAGGGCAAGTTCATTCCCAGGCTGGCGGAACAACTGCTGCAGGACCGCATGGACGGCGAGCCGGACCGCCCGATGGCGTTCACCATGGATGATCTCCCCACCGACCTGCTGGACCTCCACCGTGCCGCCCAGGTCACGATCAAGCTGATCAATGTGATCTCGGGCAACACGCAGCTGCAGCAGGCCGCCGTCGACCTGCTGAACCAGCATCTGGAAGCGGCCGTCAAACGGGTGGCGAGCCTGGGAGCGGGCCGCCTGCAGGACGCCATGCTGCAGGTGCGGCGGGAGTACGCCCGCAAGGGCAAAGAGATCATCCTGCTCATCGAGGACTTCGCGCTGATCCAAGGCGTGCAGAAAGACCTCCTCGATGCGGTCATCGAGGCCGCCAACCGCTACGGCAGCACCACCCTGGCCCCGATCCGCACCCTCATGGCGGTCACCACGGGCTACTTCAGCGACCTCCCGGAGACCGCACTCACCCGTGTCCGGGCCACCGCTGGCTACGTCTACAACCTCAACGTCCCCTTCACCAGGGACGACCGCGGTGAATCCGAGATCACCTCGTTCGTCGGACGGTATCTCAACGCCGCCCGGGTCGGGCGGGACGCCCTGGAGAACGAGGGCGGGCAGCAGGTGCGCAATCCCTGTGAGACCTGCGACCTGGTCTCCCGATGCCATGAGCAGTTCGGAGTGACCTCCGAGGGCTATGGCCTGTATCCGTTCAACTCCTCCGCCCTGGTCCGCACCATCCACGCGACGGCTCCGCGCAACGACCCCTACGCCTTCGTCCCGCGCACCGTGCTCGGCAGCGTGATTCGCCCCGTCCTGGTCGACCACGCCGGCGCACTCAAGGAAGGCACCTTCCCGGACACTCGTTTCCGTACCCAGTTCCCCACCGCGGACATCGACGAGCCGCTGTCCACCGACGTACAGGAAGTCGTCGAGGCAGAGGACCATCTCGACGCCGACCGCCGGAAGATTGTCCTAGAGTTCTGGGGCGGGGCCCCCGACCACGCTGGTGCCCTGCCGTCCGCGGTCATAGAAGCCTTTGCTCTTGAAGCCCGCACCTTCTCGGGGACTAGCGCCACTCCTCGGCAGCCGGTCAGAGTCCAACCGGAGGAGCGGGAAAAGCAGCAGGCCGAGACGGAAACCACCACTGAAAAGCTGCCTCGCTCTCTCCAGGCCAAGGTCAGTGCCGTGGAGGACTGGCTTACCCGCGAACAAGTACTGCCGCAGGCTGTGGCCAGCGACTTGCGCACCGTCATCGCGACCGCCGTTGCGCAGCGCTACCGCTGGGTCAATCCGCTGATGCGGGAACAGACACAGGCGACGATCCGCTCAGCCTGGCCTCTCAATGCCCGTGTGGTCTCGATCGAAGGCGCAACGGAGAACATCCAGGGCGCGGACACAGCCCCGATCAAGTTCAAGCGGACGGCACGAAACAGCCGTTACCTGCGCAGCGTGCTGTTGCTCAAGAACGGCCAGCCCGCCCAGCGTGCCGAACACGTGCGCCGGCTGAGCACAGACGCCGACCGCTACACCGCGTCGCTGACCACCGCCCTGCAGAAGAACCTGCAGATCACCGATGACGACTTGGTCCTCGGATTGCGGGCAGCCCTGATCGGGGCCGCTCTGGCCGGGCTGGCGTGGCCCGGCATGGACGAGGCCGAACTGCTGGCGATCGCATTCGCCGACGGACGCTCCTGGGCGCGCCAGGACGCCGCGGACCGCGAAAGCGCATGGAGTCGGGCCCTGGAGGGCCACCTCCAGTACCGGACCCCCCTCGTCGAGCGGCTGCGCGACGCCTTGGGCGTGGCCCAGGGCGAAGGGAAGGCACGGATGATCGACGCGGCGAGGGCGCTCCCGTTGCTGCGCCGAGCCGTAGCACAGTGGGACTGGCAGGTGACGGGATCGGACATACCGGAGTGGGTGAAGAAGGCCGTCAGGAACTTCGCCGACTGGACGGACATGGTAGAGGCGCAGAATGCGTCGTTGCGCCGGAAGTTGGACGGCATACGTCGGCACCATCCGCGGGGTACGACCGGGGCGCAGGTGCTGGCCGCCGTGCGCGATGCGCTCCTTGCGGCCGTGGATGCCAGCATCCCGGTTCCGCTGGCCATCAGGGCGGAAATCACCGAACGTCTGGCGCGGGCGCAAGATGCCGACTGGAAGATCCTGAACCAACTCGAGGACGATCTCCTGCGGGCGGAAGAGCCCGAGGCTCCCGAGGCGGCGCGCATCACGGCGGCCGTGCGTGACCGAGGGGTCACCATCCAGGTGATCAGCGGCCTCCTGCAGGCCAGCGATGCATGGCTGACCACCGCTTTGGAGCACGCTGCATCCCGCACCAACACCCATGGCGATGAGGCGGCCAGGGGTGTCCAGGAACTTTTGACCGAGTGGCGGTCGCTGAGCGCCCCGGAGGAGGATCGATGAGCGCGCCCCTGTCCGTGTTGCAAAAGGCTGAGCGCCTGCAGGCGGAGGCACGCCGGCTCAACGAGGGAGAGAAGGGAGAGGAGGAAGCGAGGCGCATCAGCGAACGCATCAGCGTCCTGCATAACCAGTTGATGTCCTTGCAGCGCCGCCTGCGTATCGCCCGCTCCTTGATGGCCCAGCCAGCGGCGGGCGACATCGACCTCTCCGGGCTCGACACGGGCCTGGCAGCGTTCACTCGCCACTGCGAAGGCGGCGGACTGCCTCCCAACCCCGCCTTCACCAGGGCTTCGACAGCCGTACAAAAGGTCGCCGACCGCATAGCACAGGACAGTCAGGAAGCATGGCGGCAGTGGACACAAGCCCAACTGGAGGCCTTGCAGATGGCGCGGCAAGCCATGCTCTCGTTGCAGGACCAGGCACGGGCCAAGGCACTGCACCAGGACCTCATCAAGACTGCTCGCGCCGACGTCGACGCAGCTGTGATCACTCTGTTCGCCAACGCCCACGCCGAACTGGCTGAACTGCTCGAGACCGCGCCACCGCCGCCGGAAGGACTGCAGACGCTCCTGGATCGCCTGGCCTCCGGCACCGCCCTGCTGCTCAGCGACATCACGGACGAGGAGATCGCGCTGCTGCGTCGCGTCGATCTCGACGCTGACCTGGAAGTCCGCAGGAGGCGCACGTGATCACACCGTCCCGCGCTCGTTTCTACAACCACGTCCTCAACACCCTCGAGGACCGCGAGTTGCCCCTCGTGTCCTGGGGCATCACCGACGGCGCGCTGACCGAGAGTGAAGTCCTCGAGGCCATCGATCTCTGCCTGCGCGACACCCCGCAGGAGGCGGCAGGCATATCGAGCGAAGACCTGCTGTACGAATTCCGCGACCGCGCCTGGCTGTTCAAGGTGCCGGACACCTCGCCCCCGCAATATCGCACGCGACTGGCCGAGACCGTCCGCCTGGCAGCCCAACTGCGGCAACTCTTCCCCTGGCAGGTCCGCGACGAGGCCACGCCGTGGTGGCAGAGCGGCAAACGACTCGTCGCCGACTACCGCCTGCACATTGCGCCGCGCCGCTACCCTCAGCGCAACATCCCCGCGGCGACCGCACTGAAGGAACTCGCCAACCTGCCGGGGTGGAGTCACCTCCAGCAGTGCGTAGCCCAGGCGCAGATCGGTTCCCGCGACCTCGCACGGTTCCAGATCGATGCCGCCGCAGCGGTGACTAATGCCCTCAAGCGCCCGCACTCCAGCGGTGTGATCGTGGGCGCCGGCACCGGCAGCGGCAAAACACTGTCCTTCTACCTGCCCGCCTTCGCGGCCATGGCCGAACGCGCCCGCCCGAACAGTTTCCGACTGCATACCCTGGCGCTGTATCCACGCAAGGAACTGCTGCGTGACCAACTGCGGGAGGCACTGAGTACCGCCCACGCACTGGAACCCACCCTACAAAGCTGCGAGCGCCGACCGCTTCGCCTGGGAGCTCTCTACGGAGACACGCCCTACGACCCCCAGGACAAACGCCTTGAAGCCGGCGCCAACGGCCGCACAGCCTGGAAGCGGACCCAGCAAGGCGCCATTTGCCCCTACCTGACGTGCCCGCAATGCGAGCGCGGTGAACTCCTGTGGCACGACACCGACCGCCGCAACAACAAAGAACGACTGACATGCCTAAACCCCACCTGCCAAAGCGTGATCCAGGAGGGGCGCCTGGCTCTCACCCGCCAAAGCCAGCGCGAGCAGCCACCGGACCTGCTGTTCACCACCACCGAGATGCTCAACCTCTACAGCGCCGCAGGAGGCATCGGCCGACTGCTGGGCTGGCAGGCAGGCGCGGTCCCCTCGCTGGTCCTGCTCGACGAGGTGCACACCTACGCTGGGCTTCACGGAGCACAGACGGCCCTCCTGCTGCGCCGATGGCAGCAGGCAGTCCGTAAACCGGTCACTTTCGTCGGACTGAGCGCCACGCTGCGCGACGCCAACGCGTTCTTCGGCCGCCTGGTGGGTCTGCGCGACAACGACGTCGAGTACATCCAGCCTCTCGACGACAGCATGGACGAGGAAGGCCGCGAATACGCCCTCGCACTGCGCGGCGATCCGATCGCCGGCAGCAGTTTGCTGTCCACCTCCATCCAAACGGCCATGCTCTTTGGGCGCATGCTCGACCCCGAGGAAGACGCCGCCCTGTACGGGTCCACCGGATTCCTCTTCACCGACGACCTGGACGTCACCAACCGCTTCTACGACGACCTGCGCGACGCCGAGGGAAGGCAAGACCGCTACGGCCGGCCTAGCGGCCGCCATCCCGCCCTCGCCGCCCTCCGCGCTCCGGCCAGCCCCCAGCACCGCGCCCGTTACCGCGACGGCCAGTCATGGGACCTCATGGAGAAGATCGGCCATGTACTCGCCCCCGGTGCGGGCAGCCATGCCCTGCGCGTGGCTCGCACGTCGTCGCAGGACGTCGGAGTCGATCTGCACGCCGACCTGACGGTGGCGACCGCCTCCCTCGAAGTCGGTTTCAACGACCCGCGCGTCGGACTGGTCCTCCAGCACAAGGCACCCCACGACGCAGCGGCCTTCATCCAGCGACGCGGCCGCGCTGGCCGTCAGCGCGCCATGCGCCCCATCACGGTCATCACCCTCTCCGACTACGGCCGGGACCGGCTCGCCTATCAGGCATACGAGACGCTGTTCCAGCCGGAGGTGGCCGCGCGCCACCTCCCGGTCAACAACCGTTTTGTAATCAAGATCCAGGGAGCGCAGTCGCTGCTGGACTGGGCCGGGCGGAAACTGCGCTCCCGCCAAATCTGGAACGACCCCAGGCAACTGCTGACTGCGCCACGAAACGGCATCAAAACTCAGGACGACGGCGCCCGCCAGCAGTTCGCGCATCTGCTGGAGAGTCTCCTGACCAATGCCACCCTCCAGGACGATCTGGCACGGCACCTCAAAACGGCACTCCAGTTGAGCGCCGACGAGGTGCAGGCCCTGTTGTGGGAGGAGCCGCGATCACTGCTGCTCAGCGTGGTACCCACCGCGACCCGCCGCCTGAAGAGCAACTGGCAGACCCTCCAGGACAAGGACCCCGGCGCCGAACCCGGAACCATGTTGCCGGAGTTCGTGACCCGCGCCCTGTTCGACCCGCTCAACGTGCCCGAGGTCGCGCTGACCCTGCCCTTCGCTGCGCGCCAGGCCGCCGGCGACGCCGTGCAGGACAACACCGACGAACTGCTGCCGATCGCCAGGGCTCTCAGAGAAGCCGTACCCGGCCGCGTCAGCCGCCGTTACGGCTACCAGCGAAACGACCACCGCACCTGGCTGGCCGTCCCCCCACTTGGCCAGGACACCCTGGAACTCGACGAAAGCCTCGTCCCGGACCCCACACCCGAAGGCCGATGGTTCCCTCCGGGATATGACCAGACGGGTCTGGTCGTACTACGCCCCCATCGCCTGCACCTGAGCCAGCCGCCCAGACCGGTCGCCGACCGGTCACAAGGCTTTCCGTTGTGGGCCTCGCAGATCGTCGTCGACACCAACACCTCGCCCCTGCCCGGGGACGTTCCACGCCCGTCCTCGTGGCAGGACCGCATCGCTGCCGTCGGCTTCTCCCTGCACGCAGCAGGCAACCCCGTCGAAGTGCGCCGGATGACTGCCGGAGCCCGCTTCGAGGTGAGTTACGACTCGGGCACGACAGATGCCCGAACCGTGCACTACACCTGCAACGGGGAACCTGCAGCCCTCGGATTCCGGCTCAGCGTGGACGCCGCGTCGTTCACCCTCGCCCCGCTGGACACCACCCGCCCCGAGATCTCCCGCTACCTTGCCTCTCCCCAATGGCGGACCCTGGCCTTCTTCCAGGCGGTGAACGACGATCGGGCACTGGCAGAGGTGACCAACCAGTTCCAGCGCGGTTGGCTCGCCCTTGTCTACCTGACGGCGTTCTCCCTACGAGGCATGAGCGACGACAGCCCCGATCCGTCATCGATCCGTGCCGCCCTGGCGGACGGCATTTGGCGGGAGGACCTGGCCGAAATCCTCACTGTGCTCTACCGCGACGAGCCCACCGGCCAGCCCGCCCACACCAACGAACGGCTCATCGCCACACTCACCGAGCTGAGCGACGTCCCCGCCGTCATGGACGCCCTGGACCGGGCCGGACACCTCCTGGTGACACCCGACATCGCCGTCCGCACCACCGACCTGGCACGGCGGGCCTATACCGACACCGTGGCCGCTGCCGTCCTCGCTGCAGCACTGCGTGCCTGCCCGGACGCACAGGACGGCGATCTGATCGTCGACGTAGCCCCTGCCCCCCAGGACGGACATCCGGCCACCGTATGGCTCAGCGAGACCTCCATCGGCGGCCTGGGAGTGATCGAACAACTCTCCCGCTACTACGCCGAGGACCCACGGCGATTCTGGCGCCTGGTCGAGACAGCCCTGACCCCCAACGACTACGAATACGTCGACACCACCGTCACCCGACTCCTGCGCCACGTGACCACAGCACCGACCGGCCCAGCAGCACAAGCCATGGCAGTTCTGCGGGCCCGCACCTCCGCAGCCGACTCCCGCCAAGCACTCACCGACCTTCGCAAGGCGTGGAGCACACTCGACGGACCGCCACGCCACAGCGCCGTGGCAGCCCTGTCCACCCGACTGCTCCGGCCGGGCAGCAGCCCCACCACCGATGCCAGCGCACTGGCCCTGATCGACGCATGGCAGGCCCTCGAGCACCGGCTGGGCGTGGAAGTCGACGCCCGGGTCATCGCCTACGCCGTCGGCTCCGGGCGCCTGCCCACCGGCCCAGGCCCAGGCCTGTCGGCCGACCAGGCATTCAGCCTGCTCTGGCCGCGGGGACGGGACGCCCGAACCCACCATCTTCAGCACTACCAGCCCTACCTCGATCGGCCACCCGTGCTGGACCGTCTCCTTGCTGCCGCAGCACACGACGAGCAACTGCCCTGCATCGACGTCACCGAAGACGGCTGGGAACAGCGCTATCAGGCCGCCATATCCCAGCATGCCGCCGTGGAATTGACCGCCGACACGAACGCCGCAACGGCCCTGTCCGACGCCATCGTCCGTGTGCCCGTACTGACCGTGGACTGGGACGTGCTACGCCTGTACGGAGAGATGCAAGGAATGCGACGCGACGGTCAGCAGTGGCGAGTCCGAGTGGACATCCGGGAGGCCACGCAGTGAGCGGCATGGAGCGCCCC
This sequence comes from Streptomyces lucensis JCM 4490, assembly GCF_014650035.1. GTDB lineage: Bacteria > Actinomycetota > Actinomycetes > Streptomycetales > Streptomycetaceae > Streptomyces > Streptomyces lucensis. The sequence continues at coordinate 824,744 of NZ_BMUE01000001.1, forward strand.
GTACGCACCGGCGGGCATACCGGCGTGCGCGCCGACGCCATCTTGGCCATGGCCCTCGTCGGAGAACTCATGTCTCCCGGACCGGTGATGTGGCTGGTCTCACCATGGATCAGCGATGTGAAGATCCTCGACAACAGCCAGGGAACATACGACGACCTGTTCGACGACAACCCTCCCAGCAGTTGCTCGTTGGCCGACCTACTGGCACGGATCACGGTGGCCGGTACCTCCCTGACCGTGGTCACGCGTCCCGATACGCACAACGTCCAATTCCTCGGACGACTACATCGCCTGGCCCCTCGTCACACCGTGCGCGTCGTCCAGAGCCCCGCCGTGCACGAGAAGACCATCTGCGGCCGGGACTGGATGCTCACCGGGTCCATGAACTTCACGGTGCGGGGCCTGCTGGAGAACGACGAGGCGGTGAGCTACAAGGTGGGAGGCAGTGACGCGGGCCAGGCACGCCTCGAACTCGCCCAGCGATGGAAGGAACACCAGTGACCGCCCAGGGCCCGGCTGCCCCCGCCCCAAGCACCCAAGACCTGGAAGCGTTCCTGCAGCGCTTCTTCGGCCGGGGAAACGACGCCTGGCCGAACATGGATCCCGACCCGGGCAAGGGCGATCGAGCTCGACCTTTCGTGGATCTGCTGCGCAGCGGCAGCGACATCCCGATCGTGCTGCCGCGCTACCAGCAGGCCCAGGACCTCTTCGCGATCTATGTCATCGCCCGCGATGATGCGCACGCGACTCTCGTCGGCAACATCATCACTGCCTTCGCCGGCGCCACCTACCTCAGCGGCGCCGGCGTGCACCCCTGCGCCCTGGACTCCAACGATCCAATCGAAGCAGCGGTGCAGGAGTTCGCCGGAACGGCGACGACCACCTTCCGGCTCGAGACCCACCCCAACCGCCGCTTCCGCCAGAGGCTGACAGACGTGGCCCTGCTCATGCAGCACACGTTGGCTCATCGTCCACCGCGACTGTGGCGGGCAGTGAAGCCGACAGGACGGCTGCTGGCCGAATTCGACGCCGCCCTGGCGGCTGGCGGTCAAGCCGCCTCCCAAGCGGTACTCGATCAACTGGTCGGCCAAGGAGGCATCACCGCCGCCAACCTCGCCCACCTGCACATCAAGCGACTCACCCGGCTCGGACTCGACCGAGAACTGCTCGACTACCCCGGCCTAGGCGACGTGCTGCGGCAAGACCCGCCCGCCCCAGTGAAAGCAGCGGTGCTGGATGCCGTCTTTTCCTGCGACGTGCAGGAGCCCCTGAGCCGCGACGATCTGCCCGGCGCCCAACAGGCTCTCCGCGATAGGGGCTTCCTTGCGCTGGCTCCCTTCGAGAACGACATGGAGTCCTACTCCGCCGACGCACTGGTCGTCCTGCTCCTGGCAGCGGTGACGCGTGGCGCCCTTCACAGCAGCCAGCGCATACTCGCCACCATCGAGCACACTGGGTCGCGCGACGTTCTGCCGCCTGTCCTCAGGGAAGCCGCAACGACTCTTCTCAGGCCGCAGAACGCTCCCCAGAACAAGCCCGCCCATGAGGCGGCAGGTACCCCAGTTGATTCGCCGAAGCCGTCAACCCCGCCGTCCTTGCTGCAGGACACTGAACCGGCCGCGGTCGAACCAATACCCGCTTCGTGGGCGGCTTTGTTCAACGCGATCGCCGACGGATACACCGGCCTGAACGCCGTCCTGGAGGATGAGGTCTGGACCGCGTGGCCCTCACCCGCCTCTGACGACCGGGCAGTCGCTGCCCTGCTGGAAGAACTGCACGACGAGGGCCAAAGGAAGGTCTGGCGCTGTGTTGGGGCCTTCATCGAAAGCGTTGGATACGACCAGCCAGCACCGCTCAGCGCGCGCGCTCTCATCACGTGTGCGCTGGCCTACGACTGGCTAGGGCCCGGTGACCTGCTGGCTGTGCAGGCACTGACCGAGATCGTGCTGCGTTCGAGCCCTTCCGCCGTTGTATACGGGCAACTATTGGGAGAACTCGCCGATACGTGCGAGCGCTGGGTCGCTCCTGAACGGGCGGCTATTGCACTGGACTTCGTAGACCGGCTGATCCTGGAGGCATGTCCCGACCGGGACGCCCGCGACTCCCTCGCGTTGGCACTGCTCCTGCCGCTCAGTGTGCACCAGGGACGTCTGGACGTCGCAGACATCGCCATGGCCCGGCGCCTGTCCTTGGAACTCGGCATCGAACTCGACTGGCACGAGCAGCCTGACGAGGACCTAGCGCAGGATACCGAGGCCAGCCTGCAGAAGGCCGCTGGTCGCAACGTTCTGCTCTACTCCCTTGACCAGCGAGTGCTGGACCGCGTCAGCGAAGGCCTGCAGCAACTTGCGCCTGGGGTCAAAGTCGCCTGTGCGCATGACAGCGTCGGCAGCCCGGCACTACGTCAAAAGGCCCGGCAGGCCGATGTGGTTGTGTTGGCCACCCGCTGCGCCAAACATGCCGCAACGGGCTTCATTACCCAGCACGCGAAAGCAAGCGTCATCGACTACGCGGACGGGAGTGGCTCAGCCTCTCTCATGCGCGCCGCGGTACATGGTTTGCTGCGCACAGTGGACGGAGACTGACAGTCGTCCAGTCGAGGCCAACTGTCGTGCCGTTCATGAGGACTACGTGAAGGTGTCCCGCAATGGAGTTTTGACGCGTCTGCGGTTTGTCCGCGTGGGTGTGCTACGCGGCCTGGTGTGGGCTGTGCACGCGGGCGATGCGGATCACCGTCGTGTGGGCGCCGTCGCCGTTCAGGCGGCAATCGCGAAGGAGTTTCCATGTCTTCATGCGTGTGAGGAAGTGCTCGACGCGAGCACGGACCTGCTTGTGTGTGGCTGCGCCTTCCTCCAGTCGCAGAGGTTGCCGCTGGAGGGGCACCGGTTCAGGATGATCAAGACGGTGCCCCGGTAGCCGCCGGCGATGGTGGTTCCTCCGGAGGCCTTGTTCTTCCAGTCAGCCACGAGGAGGAGTCACCGCGCGGACTGGCCTGCATCTACATTCCGCGCGCCCTGGTCCCGGCCGCGGCGCTGGACGACGAACCCTCCTGGCAGGAGACCACGCTACGACTCGCCATTCTGGGCTCGTCGCTGGCATCCGTCCGGGAAACGGTATGCGCCCGCACACCAACACCGGACGAAGCATCGGCCCTCCGGATCGGCTCTCAGGTGGCTGGCACTCCGAGCCCCTCACTGGTCCGCTGCCCGTGCCGGCCGAGCGTGCAGTGGACTGCGTGTCAGTCGCGGATGAGAGTCTGAGGTCGTGCCGTATCGAGACCATCCTTACGAGTTCAAGATCGAAGTCCTCGACGCCTACGATGCTGCTCCGCCCGGTACGAAGAAGGCCGTACTGAAGCAGTACAGCCTCTATGCCTCAACGGTGATTAGGTGGCGGAAGGCGCGAGAGAGTGGAGAACTTCAACCGCCCACACCCAGGGAGCGGGTCCGTTGTGTCGCTGTCGGTGGACGATGCCCTCGGGAGGCGAGCGAGTACCGGACCCTTAAGCCGCAACTCGGCCGCCCGCATGGTCGTCATCGACGTGTTCGCCAAGATGCGCGGCCCCGCCCCGCAGGGCGTGTCTGCGTACGACGCGGATTACGTGGCCGTCGGTTACGCCAAGCGGATCGCCGACCACTACGGCATCGCCGTGGTGCTCGTCCACCACGTCCGCAAGGCAGGCTCCGACGACTTCCTGACCGAGGTCTCCGGCACCAACGGCATCGCCGGAGCCGCAGACGCAACTCTCGTGCTCAAGCGGGCCCGCGGGCAGGCGGACGGCATCCTGCACGTCACCGGACGCGACGTCGACGAAGCCGAGTACGCGCTCCAATTCCAAGCCGCCTCCGGCGCCTGGCAGATGCTCGATGGCCCGGTCACCGACCACACCATCGGCGACACCCGCGCGGTCATCCTTCGGCACGTCCGTGCCCACCCCGGCGCCCGCCCCAGGACATCGTGGCCGCGCTGCCGCAGCTCGATGCCGAGAACGTCCGTCGTACCTGCTCGCGCATGGCTGCGGATGGGCAACTGAGCAAGGACGCCGGGGGCCGGTACTACCCGGACACCGAGAGTCGGACACAGGGCACGCCTGAGGTGTCTCAGCTGTCCGACTGTCCCAACCCCCTTCTGACCTGCACGAACAGGTGGGACAGGCGGAATCGGGACTGTCCCAGCTGTCCGACTCCCGTCCCACTGGCGAGAACTCGGAGGGAACTGACCGTGGCGCGTGACGAGATGCTCACGATCCCTCAGGTGATTGAGGAAATCGGCGTACCGCTGTCGACCTTCTACCGCTGGCGACAGCAGAGGAAAGGGCCGAAAGCAATCAAGCTCCCGAACGGCGCCGTACGAATCCGCCGTTCGGAACTGGAGCGGTGGATTGCAGCTCTGGAGGAAGCCGCGTGACCAATCGCAAGACTGGCGCGACTCCGGGCGCTCGTGAAGACGAGCGCCCGGCCGGGCCTGAAGAGCCCAATCTCTCCACCGACGTCCGTGTCTGGAAAGTCAGCAAGATCTCCAGCAAGACGGCGCCTTACCAACTTCGCTGGGTGGTCGCTGGAAAGGTCCGCCACGCGACCTTCACGACGTCGGCGCTCGCAGAGAGCCGCCGCTCGGAACTCTGGCGAGCCATGCGCAAAGGCGAAGCCTTCGACGTGGAAACCGGACTGCCAGAGTCGGAGCTTCGGGCAGCGGCAGAGAAGGCGAGCACCAAGCCGGACCCGTCATGGTGGGACTTCTCCCGCGAGTACATGGCAATGCGTTGGCGCACTGCCGCGGCGAAGACGCGTGAGGGGCTGGCGGACAGCCTCGCTACCGCAGCTCTCGGCATGATGAGGGAGAGCCCAGGGGCGCCGGACGTGGAGGACGTACGGCGTGCCGTGCGGTGGGCCGTCGTACCGGCACACAAGGACGAAGAACCCCCGCCGGACCTGGAGAAGGTCTGTGTGTGGCTGGCGACCCATTCTCTTCCTCTGTCCGCTCTCAGGGACTCAAAGGTCGTGCGGGACGTCCACTATCGGCTGTCGTTCAAGCTGGACGGTAAGCCGGCGGCTGCGGATACCTACAAGCGGCGCCGCCGCGGATTCAACACGGCCATGGACTACGCGGTTCAGGAGGGATACCTACAAGGGAATCCGCTGGCGGGAGTCAAGCGACCCACTTCCAGCGGGAGGGATGCAGTGGACCCGCGAGTCCTGGTCAACGAGGTGCAGGGAAGGCAGCTTCTCACGGCTGTCTCCTATGTCGGCTCGGTGCACCGCAATCGGGGGCGACGCCTGGTCGCCTTCTTCGGCTGCATCCTGTACGCGGCGATGCGTCCGGCCGAAGTGGTCGGACTCCGACTGTCTGACTGCCATCTCCCTGACAAGGGGTGGGGGACGCTCACTCTCTGGGAGACGCGTCCCATCTCGGGTAAGAAGTGGACTGATTCGGGTGAGCGGCACGACAAACGGGGGCTGAAGTCACGGCAGCCGGGCTCGGACCGGCCGGTGCCTATTCCGCCCGTTCTGGTGGCGATGCTCCGCGCGCACCTTAAGGAGTTCGGCACCGCCAAGGACGGGCGACTCTTTCCCAACGAGCGGGGGGACCTGCTCGGCACGTCCAGCTACTGGCGTGTGTGGCAGGAAGCCAGGCCACTCGCCCTCCCGCCAGACAAGGTGGCCTCGCCCTTGGCTCGGAAGCCATACCACCTGCGGGCCACCTGCATCACGAACTGGCTCCGCGCAGGCCTCCCGGTAGCCGAGGCGGCCCGGCGCGCCGGCAACTCGCCAGAGGTCATCCACCGCCGCTACGCGGGCGTCATCGACGACAGCGAGGAGGAAAACAACAAGAAGATCGAACAGGCCATGGGCTGGGGGTAGGGAGCTCTGCGTGTGAGTGTGCGGTCGGGCGGCCGCACACTCACTGGCGATGCATCTAGACCCGGACTTCCCGGGTCACCGAAAAGGTTCGCCGCAGCGGCCTTCCTGCGTCCGATCTCGATCGAGCCGGGTCGGGTCCGCTGTCACCGCTACGGTTCTGACCGGCAAGTGATCAGCCACGATTGGGTGACCTTCACGACCGGGTGACCTGCGAAGTCCGGGCCTAGGGCGGTTGCGAAAGGGGATCTTGAGCATGAGCTGATTTTGGTGCGCGGCGCCTGGAGATCTGACGGACGCGCAGCGCGCGGTGTTGGAGCTGCTGTTGCCTTGGGGCAAGAAGTCCGCCCGCCCGCCGACGTGGTCCGCGTCCATGTCGAGACGGGTACGGTCTGGCTCTGTACGCCACTCCGGGATAGGGGCGCGTTCGCTTGAATTGGGAATTTTCGTCGCTTCAACAAAAGTCACCTTTCTCTATCCGTGTGAGACCGGCGATGATCCGTGACCATCAAGAGCTGGATTCCAGTCTCGAGTTTCAGAAACAACTCGGTAGTGGTTGCATGGTATTAGGGGGAGCTGCGTCAAGGAGGAGTCATGCCAGTCAAGGTCAAACTTGGGAATCTGCACTGCAGCGTGACGGAGGACTCGGACTATGACACGGCGTACCTGACGTGGGACGGCATAGAGATATGGCGCATGCGGATGGAGGAAGGATGGGACAGAGACGTCGGCTGGGAGAAGAGCATTTCACGGGATGCTCGTGTCGAACTCTGGGACTACGACACCATTGATCAGGACGACAACCTAGGCGGCGAAACGATCCGTCCCAGTCTGGTTGGCTTGGGGACGCAGCGCGCCCGGTTCACCGCCGACGAGGCGGACTACGTTCTGGAGTTCCAAGTTGTCCCTGATTGGGAGAACCTGGACAACAGGCCGGAGACGGCCGACATCGTCGCCGACGGCGACCGTCTCTACCAGCGGCACAAGAGCGGCGCGATCTACCAGCGCGTAGGGTCCTCGTGGGAGAACCGGGACAATAGGCGGGAGACGGCCGACATCGTCGCTGACGCCGGCCGCCTCTTCCAGCGGCACAAGAGCGGCGCGATCTACCAATACATAGGCGGTGATGACTGGCGGCCTCTGCCTGGGGGTAACTTCCCGGGCACCAAGCAGATCGCGACATCCGATGGCCGTCTGTACCAGCGGCACGACAGCGGCGCGATCTACCAATACACAGGAGACGAAATTGGTCCCTGGGAGAACCTGGACAACTTCCCGAAGACGGTCGATATCGTCGCCGACGGCGACCGTCTGTACCAGCGGCACAGCACCGGTGCCATCTATGAATTGGTAAGGTCCACGCCGCATACGTGGCGGCCTCTGGACAACAGGCCGGAGACGGCCGACATCGTCGCTGACGCCGGCCGTCTGTACCAGCGACACCACAACGGTGCAATCTATGAATACACGGGGTCGGGGTGGCGGAACCTGGACAACAACCGTGCCGTGGTCGAGATCGCTACTGGCGACGGGCTGCTCTACAAGCGGCACTTCAACGGGCTTATCTTCGGATACACCGGGTCGACGTGGCTCCTGCGCGACGATAACAATAAAACCGCGAAAGTTGAGACATCTGGTGGTCACCTGTACCAGATGCACGATACCGGAGCTATATACCGAGAGCGGCCCGTCTAAGGTTAGGTGACCGGGCCAGGCGTATGCAGGGGCTCGCCGTCGTGCCATGGCGGCCATTCTGGCAACCCCAGGGCCGCGGACGCCTCCGAATACGGGTGGCTGCCTCTCCCTGGGTGCGCGACGTCGTGGGCCTACCGTTCGCGCGTGGCTCACACGCCCCTCACACGCGAACCGTGAGAGACAGCGAGAAAGGGCGGGAGTCAGTGAGACTGACTCCCGCCCTTTGCTGTCGGCATCCGCCCTGGTCAGAACGTGGTTTTGGGTCTCTGACCGGCGAGTGCCCCCGGCAGGATTCGAACCTGCGCACACGGCTCCGGAGGCCGTTGCTCTATCCCCTGAGCTACGGGGGCGTGTCGGCTGCTGAGCTGCTCGCTCGCGGCGACGGGTAGAACACTATCAGGTCTCACGGGGTGATCAGGAACCCGTTTCCCTGGTGGGCGGTGGTGGGTCCCCTGTACGGGGTGGAAGTGGGGAAAACCCGGACGCGGTGACCGGTGCGGACCTACTCTCGAGTTGTGCCAGGCGCCTCCGGCCGGGTGCTTGTTGTGGACGACAACAAGGTCATCCGGCAGCTGATCAGGGTCAACCTTGAGCTGGAAGGGCTCGAGGTCGTGACCGCGGCCGATGGTGCCGAGTGTCTGGACGTCGTTCACCAGGTGCGGCCCGATGTCGTGACACTCGATGTCGTCATGCCTCGGCTGGACGGTTTGCGGACCGCCGCCCGGCTCCGTGCCGATCCCCGCACGCACCATCTCCCTCTCGCCATCATCAGCGCGTGCACGCAGCATGAGGTCGAGACCGGACTCGATGTCGGCGTGGACGCCTTTCTCGCCAAGCCCTTCGAACCCGACGAACTCGTGCGACTCGTCAAGCACTTGATCGAGCACCGGACCGGGGACGGCGGCATCGGGCGTGGCGGGGGAGGAGAGGGGCGCGGAGGCGGCGGAGGCGGGGGCAGCGATCCGCATCGGGGCGGGGGCGGCGATCCGGGTGGGGGGCGGAGTGGTGGCCCTGAGTCGGACCGGGAAGGTTCGCCTGTTGACGGGGGAGAGGGCAGCGGCGGTCGCGGTCGCGGTATCACCGATGGCCTGCCGGGCGGCCTCGATGATCTGACAGGTGCTGTCGACGGCGTAGCAGGGGCATCGACAGCCTGACGGTCGCATGGGCTCTCCTGGGGCGCAGGGGCCGCACAAGCCCCGCTGGCCGCGCGGTTGCAGTGCCGGCAGTGCGAGTGGCGGTCGCCGCGGTGCTGCGACCTGCCTTCATTGGCGTATCCAGCGGCGCTGCCCCCAGCAGACAGCGCCGCTCGTCGGCGTTTGTGACCGGTGGCCCACCGGTCACAACCTGCGCCGCGTCGGCCCCGCCCAGTCCCGTTGCGACCCACGCCCAGTGCCCCGGCCCCGCTGCCCGCCCCCGACCCAGGTCCCCCCGGCCCCGCCCCCCGTCCGCAGACTGAAACCGCCTCGCGTACCCACCCCCCTCCTCCCCTACGCTTGTCCCGTGACCCCCGTCGAGCTCTCCCGCACCGTGCTGCACGCCGTGCGCTGTGCTGTCGATGACGGGGAGCTGAATGTGACCGTGCCCGAGCGGGTCGTGGTGACCGAGCCGGGGCCCGGGGGGTGCGGGGATTTCGCCACCAACATCGCCCTTCAGCTCGCCCGGCCGGCCGGGCAGCCGCCCCTGCGGGTGGCCGAGGTGCTGCGCCCCCGTCTCGTCGGCGCCGACGGCATCCGCGACGTCGTCGTCACCGGGCCCGGGTTCCTCAACATCAGCCTCGACGCGCAGGACGACCTGGTCACCGGTCTGGTCAGGGAGGTCCTCGCCCGCGGCGCCGGCTACGGGCATGGTGAGGCTCTCGCGGGGCAGGTCGTCGCCCTTCGGGTGCCCTACGAGGTCCGGGCAGAGGTCGTCGCCGACGCGGTCGTGCGGATCGTCGCCACCCAGGGCGGGCGGGCCACCGTCGAGCACGGCGAGCCCGTCAATCTGCGGCCCGTGCCCGCGCCCGAGGACCCCGCCCCGCTCGGCCCCGACGCCGCCCAGTGGGCCCTGCTCCACCCGGCCCCGCACGACCGGCCCCGGATCACCGCCGATCACCTGGTCCAGCGGGAGGGCAACCCCCTCTTCCGCGTCCGGTACGCCCACGCCCGCGTCCGCTCCCTCAGCCGCAACGCCGCCCGCCTCGGGTTCACCGCCGAGCCGGGACCGATCGGTCTCCAAGGTCACGGGCACGGTCAGGGCCAGGTCAAGGACCAAGGCCACGATCAGGGCCATGATCAGGGCGACCTCGTTCGCGCCGGATCCCCCGCGCCCCTCGTCGTCACCGCCGAGTCGTCCGCTCCCGACGTGGCCCTCGCCCGCACCGGCGCTCCCGACGGCCCCCTCGCCCGCACCGGCGCCCCCGACGTCGCCTTCGCCCGCACCGGTGCCCCCGGCCCGATTCCCGCGCTCCCCGCCCCCCGCACCCTCCTGACCCCCCTCACCGACCACCCCCGCATCCTCGCCGCGGCCGCCACCCACCGTGCCCCGGATCGGCTCGCCCGGCATCTCGTCACCGTCGCCGATGCCGTGCTGCCCTTTCTGCCTGCCGTCCTGCCCCTGGGCGAGGAGAAACCCTCGGCCGCCCACCGTGCCCGGCTGGCGCTTGCCGAAGCCGCCGGGGTGGTGCTGGCCGGCGGCCTGTCCCTGCTCGGCATCGACGCACCCGAACACCTCTGAGGGCACCCATGGGACGTCCCCGGAGAGAGACAGAGAGTCTGAGAGTCACGTCATGAGCCGTTCCGCCCACCCCGCCGGGCCCCGCTACGCCGACGTCCTGCCCGAGGGGCACTACACCGCGCCGCCCGCCGACCTCAACGCGCTCGACCGGAAGGTGTGGGCCCAGACCGTCACGCGCGACGCCGACGGTGTCGTCACCGTCGGCGGGATCGACGTCAATCGTCTCGCCGAGGAGTTCGGCACGCCCGCCTACGTCCTCGACGAGGCCGACTTCCGGGCCCGCGCCCGTGCCTGGCGCACCGCCTTCGGCACCGACGCCGACGTCTTCTACGCCGGCAAGGCCTTCCTCTCGCGCGCCGTCGTGCGGTGGCTGAACGAGGAGGGGCTGAACCTCGACGTGTGCTCCGGTGGCGAGCTGACCACCGCCCTCTCCGCCGGGATGCCCGCCGAGCGCATCGCCTTCCACGGCAACAACAAGTCCGTCGCCGAGATCACCAGGGCCATCGAGGCCGGGGTGGGACGGATCGTGCTCGACTCCTTCCAGGAGATCGCGCGGGTCGCGCACATCGCGCAGTCGCTCGGCACCCGGCAGAAGGTGCAGATCCGGATCACCGTCGGCGTCGAGGCGCACACGCACGAGTTCATCGCCACCGCCCACGAGGACCAGAAGTTCGGCATTCCGCTGGCCGGCGGGCAGGCCGCCGAGGCCGTATGGCGGGCGCTGCAGCTCGACGGGCTGGAGCTGATCGGGATCCACTCGCACATCGGGTCGCAGATCTTCGACATGTCCGGCTTCGAGGTCGCCGCCCACCGGGTCGTCGGGCTGCTCAAGGAGATCCGCGACGAGCACGGGGTGGAACTGCCGGAGATCGACCTGGGCGGCGGGCTCGGCATCGCCTACACCGGCGACGACGATCCCCGCGAGCCGCACGAGATCGCCAAGGCGCTCACCGAGATCGTCGGCCGTGAGTGCGAGGCCGCCCGGCTGCGGACGCCCCGGATCTCCGTCGAGCCCGGGCGCGCCATCGTCGGGCCGACCGCCTTCACCCTGTACGAGGTCGGCACGGTCAAGCCCCTCGAGGGGCTGCGCACCTACGTCTCCGTCGACGGCGGCATGTCGGACAACATCCGCACCGCGCTGTACGACGCCGAGTACAGCGTCGCCCTGGTCTCCCGCACCTCCGACGCCGAGCCCATGCTCGCCCGGGTCGTCGGCAAGCACTGCGAGAGCGGCGACATCGTGGTCCGGGACGCGTTCCTGCCCGCCGACCTGGCGCCGGGCGACCTGCTCGCCGTGCCGGCCACCGGCGCCTACTGCCGGTCCATGGCCAGCAACTACAACCACGTGCTCCGGCCGCCCGTCGTCGCCGTGCGCGACGGCGAGGCCCGGGCCGTCGTCCGGCGTGAGACGGAGGAGGACCTCCTGCGTCTCGACGTCGGCTGAACAAGCCGGGCACCGGAAACCGGGGGTGGAAGATCTGCGGTCCCCCACCCCCGTACAAATGAAATAGATGTCTCACGATCCGGACGAAGGGTAGAAACTCCCGTCCGGTGAGTGAGACTGGTCGAACCGTAGACGGTATGAGGAAACGAGGTCGGATGATGCGTACGCGTCCGCTGAAGGTGGCGCTGCTGGGCTGTGGAGTGGTCGGCTCAGAGGTGGCGCGCATCATGACGACGCACGCCGACGACCTCGCCGCCAGGATCGGGGCTCCGGTCGAGCTGGCCGGGGTCGCCGTGCGGCGCCCGTCCAGGGTGCGCGAGGGCATCGACCCGGGCCTCGTCACCACCGACGCCACCGCGCTCGTCAAACGCGGGGACATCGACGTCGTGGTGGAGGTCATCGGGGGCATCGAGCCCGCCCGGTCCCTCATCACCACCGCCTTCGAGCACGGCGCCTCGGTCGTCTCCGCCAACAAGGCCCTGCTCGCCCAGGACGGGGCCGCCCTGCACGCCGCCGCCGTGGAGCACGGCCGGGACCTGTACTACGAGGCGGCCGTCGCCGGCGCCATCCCGCTGATCCGGCCGCTACGCGAGTCCCTCGCCGGCGACAAGGTCAACCGGGTGCTCGGCATCGTCAACGGCACCACCAACTTCATCCTCGACAAGATGGACTCCACGGGAGCGGGCTACCAGGAGGCGCTCGACGAGGCCACCGCCCTGGGGTACGCGGAGGCCGACCCGACCGCGGACGTCGAGGGCTTCGACGCCGCCGCCAAGGCCGCCATCCTCGCCGGCATCGCCTTCCACACGCGCGTGCGCCTCGACGACGTCTACCGCGAGGGCATGACCGAGGTCACCGCCGCCGACTTCCGCTCCGCCAAGGAGATGGGCTGCACCATCAAGCTGCTCGCCATCTGCGAGCGGTCCAAGGACGGCGCGTCCGTCACCGCGCGCGTGCACCCCGCGATGATTCCGCTCAGCCACCCGCTCGCCTCCGTGCGCGGCGCGTACAACGCCGTCTTCGTCGAGTCCGACGCGGCCGGGCAGCTGATGTTCTACGGCCCCGGCGCCGGCGGTTCCCCGACCGCCTCCGCCGTCCTCGGCGACCTCGTCGCCGTCTGCCGCAACCGGCTCAACGGCGCCACCGGGCCCGGCGAGTCGGCGTACGCCGACCTGACCGTCTCCCCGATGGGCGAGGTCGTCACCCGGTACCACATCAGCCTCGACGTGGCCGACAAACCGGGTGTGCTCGCCCAGGTCGCCACCGTCTTCGCCGAACACGGCGTGTCGATCGACACCGTTCGGCAGCAGGGCAAGGACGGCGAGGCCTCCCTCGTCGTCGTCACCCACCGGGCCTCCGACGCGTCCCTGTCCGGGACCGTCGAGGCACTGCGCAACCTCGACACCGTGCGGGGTGTCGCCAGCATCATGCGGGTTGAAGGAGAGTAACCAGCAATGACCCACCAGTGGCGCGGAATCATCGAGGAGTACCGGGACAGGCTGCCGGTGTCCGACACGACGCCGGTCGTGACGCTCCGCGAGGGCGGCACGCCTCTCGTACCCGCGCAGGTGCTCTCCGAGCGCACGGGCTGCGAGGTCCACCTGAAGGTGGAGGGCGCCAACCCGACCGGGTCCTTCAAGGACCGCGGCATGACCATGGCCATCAGCAAGGCCAAGGAGGAGGGGGCGAAGGCCGTCATCTGCGCCTCCACCGGCAACACCTCCGCCAGCGCGGCCGCCTACGCCGTGCGCGCCGGCATGGTCTCCGCCGTGCTCGTGCCGCAGGGCAAGATCGCCCTCGGCAAGATGGGCCAGGCCCTCGTCCACGGCGCCAAGATCCTCCAGGTCGACGGCAATTTCGACGACTGCCTCACCCTCGCGCGCTCCCTGAGCGAGAACTACCCCGTGGCGCTGGTGAATTCGGTCAACCCGGTACGCATCGAGGGCCAGAAGACGGCCGCCTTCGAGATCGTGGACATGCTCGGCGACGCCCCCGACATCCACGTCCTGCCCGTCGGCAACGCGGGCAACATCACCGCCTACTGGAAGGGTTACAAGGAGTACGCCGCCGACGGCATCTCCTCCAGGACCCCTCGCATGTGGGGCTTCCAGGCCTCCGGCAGTGCCCCGATCGTGCGCGGCGAGGTCGTCAAGGACCCGTCGACCATCGCCACCGCGATCCGCATCGGCAACCCCGCCTCGTGGAACTACGCGCTGGCCGCACGCGACGAGTCGGGCGGCGCCATCGACGAGGTGACGGACCGTGAGATCCTGCGCGCCTACCGGCTGTTGGCCGCACAGGAGGGCGTCTTCGTGGAGCCCGCCTCCGCCGCCTCCGTGGCCGGTCTGCTCAAGGCCGCCGAGCAGGGCAAGGTCGACCCGGGGCAGCGCATCGTGTGCACGGTCACCGGCAACGGCCTGAAGGACCCCGACTGGGCCGTCGCCGGCGCTCCGCAGCCGGTCACCGTCCCGGTCGACGCGGCCACCGCGGCCGAGCGCCTCGGCCTCGCCTGAGCGTCGCGTCGCGCGTTCGACCGAGCGCGGCCGGCCCTGGTGACCCGGGTCCCCGGTTCCTCCGACCCGGGCCCCGGTTCGCCGGCCCGAGCCCCGGGTTCCCGGGTAGTTCGGGTTCCGGGCCGTGCGGCTGTCCGGTCCGGGTTCCGGGTCGTGCGGCTGTCCGGTTCGGGTTCCGGGTCGTGCGGCCCTCCGGTTCGGGTTCCGGGCCGTGCGGCTGTCCGGTTCGGGTTCCGGGTCGTCGTGCGGCAGTGCGGTCCGGGTTCCGGGCCGTGCGGCTGTCCGGTCCTAGCCCGGGCCGTCGTGCGGCCGCCCCGGTCCGAGCCCTGGCGGCCGTGCGACCGTCCGGTCCGAGCCCCGGGCAGCCGTGCGGCTTCCGGGCCGGGCCCCGGACAATCCGGGCCCAGCCCGGGTTTCCCCTGACAGGGGTGCACAAGAGGTCTGCGACACGCATCGTGCGCCTCCTGTGCGCCCTATGTCGCCACAGAACCTTCCTTCGATAGGCTGTACTCAACCCGCCCACCGCATATGCCCCCCGCGTGTGGCACGGCACCGTGCCGTCTCCGCGGACCGACGGGTCTTCGTACGTCATCGGATGTCCACCGAACTTCGGTCGAATGTCCATCGAGTTCATCGAGCGCCATTCGACCGTCACGCAGCTCAAGGAGAGTCAACGAGCGATGGCCGGTCCAGCGTTCCGCGCCGCCGCCGTCCGGGTGCGCGTTCCCGCCACCAGCGCCAATCTGGGCCCGGGTTTCGACGCCCTGGGCCTCGCGCTGGGGCTCTACGACGACGTGGTCGTCCGGGTGGCCGACTCCGGGCTGCACATCGACATCGCGGGCGAGGGCAGTGAGACCCTCCCGCGTGACGAGAGTCACCTCCTCGTCCGCTCCCTGCGCACCGCCTTCGACCTGCTGGGCGGGCAGCCCCGCGGCCTGGAGATCGTCTGCGCGAACCGCATTCCGCACGGCCGGGGCCTGGGCTCCTCCTCCGCCGCCATCTGTGCCGGCATCGTCGCCGCCCGCGCGGTGACCATAGGCGGCGAGGCCCGCCTGGACGACACCGCGCTGCTGGAGCTGGCCACCGAGATCGAGGGCCACCCGGACAACGTGGCCGCCTGTCTGCTCGGCGGATTCACCCTGTCCTGGATGGAGTCCGGCGCCGCCCGGGCGATCAGGATGGAGCCGAACAGTTCCATCGTTCCGGTGGTTTTCGTGCCCGGGAAGCCGGTCCTCACCGAGACCGCCCGCGGCCTGCTCCCGCGCAACGTGCCGCACGTCGACGCCGCCGTCAACGCGGGCCGCGCCGCCCTGCTCGTCGAGGCTCTGACCAGGCGCCCCGAGCTGCTGCTGCCCGCCACCGAGGACCGGCTCCACCAGGAGTACCGCGCCCCGGCCATGCCCGAGAGCGCCGCGCTGGTCGAGCGGCTGCGCGCCGACGGCGTCCCGGCCGTGATCTCGGGCGCCGGACCCACCGTCATGGCCCTCGCCGACCCCGGCACCGCGGACAAGGTGTCGCACCTCGCGGGTGAGGGCTGGGCCGCCAACCGGCTGGACCTCGACGCGCAGGGAGCGAGCGTGCTGCCGCTTGCGCCCTGACACACGGTTGCCGGATTTGGAGAGGGGGAATGTTTGTTGGATCCGGTAGTGTTAATCTCAAGTCTGCACCCGACCCCACCATGGCGAGGTGCCTCGTGTCCCCGTCCGGGACAGACATTCTTCCGGGAGTCTCCCGCACCGTTCCGTGTTCCTTGCGCCGTACCTGGGCAGTACGTCGTATGCGGGCACTGAGCGGACCGCCGGGCACGCTCCGGAATCGGTGCTGCCACGCCACGTGACACCGGGTGTCACGGCTCGCGGAAGCGCCATCACCAGCAAATCTCTCTCCGCCGTTGGCGGACCACCGCCCCGGCACGGTTCACCGAAGACAGGACCGTAGCCGGACAGCACAACCGGTCGCCGAGCCAGACAGGCCGACGTCCGCTCCAGGGAAGGACCCTTCGTGAGCGACACCACCGATCTGATGGGCGCACGTGTCGAGGAGACCGCTGCCGCGCCCGCCACGGACGCCTCCGCGCCTGCCACCGGTGCCGGCTCCCGGCGGCGCCGTGGTACCGGCCTCGAGGGCATGGTGCTGGCCGAGCTGCAGCAGGTCGCCTCGGGCCTCGGCATCAGGGGCACCGCGCGGATGCGCAAGAGCCAGCTGATCGAGGTCATCAAGGAGGCGCAGGCCGCCGGGGGTGCCGCCCCCAAGGCCGCTTCCGCCCCCGCCGAGGCCGCTGAGACCAAGCCCAAGCGCCGGGCCACCTCCAAGGCCCGCACGGGTGAGGAGGCGGAGAAGAAGGCCAAGGCCGAGGCCCCCGCCGAGAAGGCAGTGGCCCAGCAGCAGATCGAGATCCCCGGCCAGCCGGACGGGGGCACCGCCCGCGAAGCCGAGCGCGGGGGAGCCGACGCCCCGGCCGAGCGCCGTCGCCGTCGTGCCACCGCCGAGGCGGGCAGCCCGGCCGCGAACAGCTCCGAGACCGTCGCCGCCGAGGCGAAGGGCGAGGCCAAGGCCGAGGCGCCCGCGCAGCAGCAGGGTGACGCCAAGGGCGACGCCGGTGACGGCGAGGGCCGCGGCCGCCGCGACCGCCGTGAGCGCGGCCGCGACCGCGACCGTGACCGCCGCGGCAAGGGCGACGACCAGCAGGGCCAGGGCGGCCAGCGGCAGCAGGGCCAGCAGCAGGGCGGCGGCCGGCAGGACCGTCAGCAGGACGACGACGACTTCGAGGGCGGACGCCGGGGCCGTCGCGGCCGCTACCGCGACCGCCGTGGCCGCCGTGGCCGCGACGACATCGCCGAGCCGCAGGTCGCCGAGGACGACGTCCTGATCCCCGTCGCGGGCATCCTCGACATCCTCGACAACTACGCCTTCATCCGGACCTCCGGCTACCTGCCCGGCCCGAACGACGTGTACGTCTCGCTCGCCCAGGTCCGCAAGAACGGCCTGCGCAAGGGCGACCACGTCACCGGTGCGGTCCGCCAGCCGAAGGAGGGCGAGCGCCGCGAGAAGTTCAACGCGCTGGTCCGCCTCGACTCCGTCAACGGCATGGCGCCCGAACACGGCCGCGGCCGACCGGAGTTCAACAAGCTGACCCCGCTCTACCCGCAGGACCGCCTCCGCCTGGAGACGGACCCGGGCGTGCTCACCACCCGCATCATCGACCTCGTGTCGCCGATCGGTAAGGGCCAGCGCGGTCTGATCGTGGCCCCGCCGAAGACCGGCAAGACCATGATCATGCAGGCGATCGCCAACGCGATCACGCACAACAACCCCGAGTGCCACCTGATGGTCGTCCTGGTCGACGAGCGTCCGGAAGAGGTCACCGACATGCAGCGGTCGGTCAAGGGCGAGGTCATCTCCTCGACCTTCGACCGCCCGGCCGAGGACCACACCACGGTCGCCGAGCTGGCCATCGAGCGCGCCAAGCGCCTGGTGGAGCTGGGCCACGACGTGGTCGTGCTGCTCGACTCGATCACCCGTCTGGGCCGTGCCTACAACCTGGCCGCGCCCGCCTCCGGCCGCATCCTGTCCGGTGGTGTCGACTCGACCGCGCTGTACCCGCCGAAGCGGTTCTTCGGTGCGGCGCGCAACATCGAGGACGGCGGTTCGCTGACCATCCTGGCCACGGCTCTCGTGGACACCGGGTCCCGCATGGACGAGGTGATCTTCGAGGAGTTCAAGGGCACGGGCAACATGGAGCTCAAGCTCGACCGCAAGCTCGCCGACAAGCGCATCTTCCCGGCGGTGGACGTCGACGCGTCCGGTACCCGCAAGGAAGAGATCCTGCTCGGCAACGAGGAGCTGGCCGTCGTCTGGAAGCTCCGTCGCGTCCTGCACGCGCTGGACCAGCAGCAGGCGATCGAGCTGCTCCTCGACAAGATGAAGCAGACCAAGTCGAACGTCGAGTTCCTGATGCAGATCCAGAAGACGACGCCGACGCCGGGCAACGGGGACTGACACCCCGCTCCCCAGGGCGCCGAGGCCGCCTCCCGTCACCGCAGTGACGGGAGGCGGCCTTTTGGCGCTGTGAGGTACGGGACCGCATCACGCGTCCCTCCCACCTCACTTTCCCCGGGGAGAACTCCCTTGCCCACGCCCCTGCACGGGCGGCACAGACGGCGCGTCCGTCTTGCCCTGCCCCTGGCCGCCGCCGGTGTCGCCGCCGCCGTGACGGCCGCGCTGATGACCTCCTCCGCCGGTGCCGCCACCGCGCTGCCGAAGCCCGGCGTCACCCCCGTCGTCGCCCAGCCCTCCCAGGCCACCCTGGTGAAGCGCATCGCCGGCGCCTCGGACACGGACGCCCCCGCGCAGCAAGCCCCGAAAACCGGCGGCGCCGTCTCATCGAAGATCATCGGCGGCAAGGAGACCACCATCTCCTCGGCGCCCTGGATGGCCCAGCTCTGGTACTTCGACGACAAGGGCACCACCGCCACCGGCGACGACGTCGGCTTCTTCTGCGGAGGCTCGGTCGTCGCGCCGACGAAGATCCTCACCGCCGCGCACTGCCTGCGGGACGAGAACGGCAAGGCCTACGACTGGAAGGCCTACGGCGCGGTCATCACCGGCACCGACCAGCTGCCCACCACCGACAGCACGGGCACCACCGACCTGCACGGCGGTCAGGCCACCGGTGTGCTGCGCCAGTGGAACCACCCGTCCTACGACCCGGACGCCATCGACGACGACATCGCCGTGCTCACCCTGGCCGTCCCGGTCAAGGCCACGCCGATCCGCATGGTCACCTCCGGCACCACCTCCGCCTACGCCGCCGGCACCAGCGCCAAGGTCTACGGCTGGGGCCGCACCAGCTCCACCAGCAGCGACATCTCGCAGACGCTGAAGACGGCCACGCTGCCCGTCCAGTCGGACACCACCTGCTCCGGCGCCTACGGCGGCGCCTTCGTCAAGGGCCACATGGTGTGCGCGGGCGACCCGGCCAGCGGCAGCGACAGCGGCACGACCTCCGCCTGCAACGGCGACTCCGGCGGCCCGCTCGTCGTCGGCGGCCGGATCGCCGGAGTGGTCTCCTGGGGCGTCGAGAACTGCGTGGCGAAGGGCGCCTACAGCGTCTTCAGCAAGGTCTCCACGTACGTCGGCGCGGTCTACCCGCAGACCGACGACGGCAACCTGAGCTACACCGACGGCAGGGCCGACCTCTTCGTGCGGGCCTCGTCCACGAAGACCGGCTACGAGAAGGACTCCAAGGGCAGTTCGTTCGGCTCCCGGATCTCCTGGGGCGACTGGGGCGGCACCAACCTGGTCCTGCAGACCGACCTGAACCGGGACGGCTACCAGGACCTGGTCTACCGGGTCAGCTCCACCGGCGACGTGTACTGGGAGCACGTCGTGCTCAACAGCGCGCGCACCGAGGGCACCTGGAGCACCACCAAGCTCTTCTCCGGCTGGAAGACCCGCACCCGGATCATCGTCCCGGGCGACGTCACCGGCGACTACCTGCCCGACCTCCTCTCCGTCGACTCCGGCGGCACGCTGTGGATCTACCCGGGCAAGGGCAACGGCACCTTCTCCTCCCGCGTTTCGGTCGGCACCGGCTGGAACCAGTACAACTCGGTGCGCGGCCACGGCGACTTCACCGGCGACGGCAAGGCCGACCTGCTGGCCCGCAAGTCCAGCAGCGACGACCTGTACCTGTACAAGGGCACCGGCACCTCCGGCAGCGGCGCCTTCTCCGCCCGGATCAAGGTGCGCAGCGCCTGGACCGGATACAACGCCTTCGACGCGGTCGGTGACGTGAGCGGTGACGGCAGGGCCGACTTCCTGGCCCGCACCCCCGGCGGCACGCTGTACCTGTACAAGGGCACCGGAAAGGCCACGAGCGAGATCTTCGCCACAAGGATCTCGGTGGGCACCGGATTCCGGGCGTACGACATCTGGGGCTGAAAGCGCAGGTGAGCACGGCTCACCCGCGGTGACACCGTCACGCACCGTGCCCACCGCCGCACGCGGTGGGCACGGTGCGTCGTGCAACCCTTTCCCGGGTTTCCCCGTCTGACCGGGTGGAGCGACGATGGAGCGGTGACGACCGCGCCTGACCCTGACAACAGGGGGTAACCGACCGACGAGACCTAGGAGCGATGTGTCCGCCGAGAGCACGCCAGGGCCCGGCATACCCGAGCCGGCCGAGACGGCCCCCCGCCGCCGCGGCAAGGGGCGCCGCCGCAAGAGCCCCAGGAGCGGCAAGGCCCTGCGCATCACGGCCTGGACGGCCGCCGGAGTCGTCGTGCTGGGCGGTGCCGGCGCCGGCTTCGTGTACTTCAAGATGAACGGCAACCTCCGCAGCGTCGACATCAACCAGGCGCTCGGCGACGACCGGCCCACGAAGATCGACAACGGCTCGGAGAACATCCTGGTCCTCGGCTCGGACACCCGCTCCGGCAAGAACAAGAAGCTCGGCGGCGGCACCGACGACGGCAGTGCCCGCTCCGACACGGCGATGATCGTCCACGTCTACCAGGGCCACAGGAAGGCCAGTGTCGTCTCCGTGCCGCGGGACACCCTGATCGACCGCCCCGCGTGCACCGACACCGAGGGCACGGCCCACGCGGCGGCCTCCGGCGTGATGTTCAACTCGGCCTACTCCACCGGCGGCGCGGCCTGCGCGGTGAAGACCGTCGAATCGCTCACCGGCATCCGCATGGACCACTACCTGGAGGTCGACTTCTCGGGCTTCCAGCAGCTCATCGACGACCTCGGCGGCGTGCGGGTCACCACGACGAAGGACATCGACGACCCGCAGAGCCACCTGAAGCTCAAGGCCGGCCCCCACACCCTCGGCGGCGAGCAGGCCCTCGGCCTCGTCCGCACCCGGCACGGCGTGGGCGACGGCTCCGACCTGGGCCGCATCCAGCTCCAGCAGGCGTTCATCAAGGCACTGATCGACCAGGTCAAGCACGTCGGCGTGTTCTCGAGCCCGAAGAAGCTGTACGACCTCGCCGACACCGCCACCAAGGCCGTCACCACCGACTCCGACCTCGGCTCGGTCAGCGACCTGTACGGCTTCGCCAAGGGTCTGCAGGGCATCGGCTCGTCCCATCTGAAGATGGTGACGATGCCGGTCCGCTACGACCCGGCGAACCCCAACCGGGTCCTGCTGGAGAAGAACAAGGCCCACCTGGTCTGGGACGCCCTCAGGAACGACCGCCCGATCCCGGCGTCGGCCACGAAGGACACGGCCACCGGCGAGGCCAGGGGCGTGCTGAGCTGAGGCCCGCGCCGGCGCCGGAATAGAAAGCGGCACCCCCCGGTTTGGGTGGATGGCACCAGTCCTGGCAGACTGGTACGTCGGCTCCGGTTCACGCCCCCGTATCCCGCGGTGGCGACCCGGCGCCCTCCCGAAATCTAGGAGACACCTTGAAGCGCGACATCCACCCCGCGTACGTCGAGACGCAGGTCAGCTGCACCTGCGGCGCGTCGTTCACCACCCGCAGCACCATCGACTCCGGCACCATCCGGGCCGAGGTCTGCTCCGAGTGCCACCCGTTCTACACGGGTAAGCAGAAGATCCTCGACACCGGTGGCCGTGTGGCCCGCTTCGAGGCCCGCTTCGGCAAGGCCGCCGGCTCCAAGAAGTAGCGAGCCCCCATTCGCCGGTCCACGGTCACGCCCTCGCCGGGGTGTGCCCGGGACCGGCGTTTTTGGTCGCCCGCCCTTCCATTCGTTCGCAGTACAGGAGCCGAAAGATGTTCGAGGCCGTCGAGGAACTCGTCGCCGAGCACGCCGACCTGGAGAAGAAGCTCGCCGATCCGTCGGTCCACGCCGATCAGGCAAACGCGCGCAGGCTGAACAAGCGCTACGCCGAGCTGACGCCGATCGTCGCCACGTACCGCTCCTGGAAGCAGGCGGGCGACGACGTCGACACCGCGCGCGAACTGGCCGCCGACGACCCCGACTTCGCCGCCGAGGTCAAGGAGCTGGAGAAGCAGCGCGAGGAGCTGACCGAGAGGCTGCGCCTGCTGCTGGTCCCGCGTGACCCGAGCGACGACAAGGACGTCATCCTGGAGATCAAGGCGGGCGCCGGCGGCGACGAGTCCGCGCTCTTCGCCGGCGACCTGCTGCGCATGTACCTGCGCTACGCGGAGCGGATCGGCTGGAAGACCGAGATCATCGACGCCACCGAGTCCGAGCTGGGCGGCTACAAGGACGTCCAGGTCGCGGTGAAGGCCCGCGGCCAGATCGAGCCCGGTCAGGGCGTGTGGGCCCGGCTGAAGTACGAGGGCGGCGTGCACCGCGTGCAGCGCGTGCCGGCCACCGAGTCCCAGGGCCGCATCCACACCTCCGCCGCCGGTGTCCTCGTGACGCCCGAGGCCGAGGAGGTCGACGTCGAGATCAACCCGAACGACCTGCGCATCGACGTCTACCGGTCCTCCGGCCCGGGCGGGCAGTCCGTCAACACCACCGACTCCGCGGTGCGCATCACGCACCTGCCGACCGGTGTCGTCGCCTCCTGCCAGAACGAGAAGAGCCAGCTGCAGAACAAGGAGCAGGCGCTGCGTATCCTGCGCTCCAGGCTGCTCGCCATGGCGCAGGAGGAGGCGGAGCGGGAGGCCGCCGACGCCCGTCGCAGCCAGGTCCGCACCGTGGACCGCTCCGAGAAGATCCGCACCTACAACTTCCCGGAGAACCGCATCTCCGACCACCGCGTCGGCTTCAAGGCGTACAACCTGGACCAGGTCCTGGACGGCGACCTCGCCGCGGTGATCC
Source organism: Streptomyces lucensis JCM 4490 (assembly GCF_014650035.1). Lineage (GTDB taxonomy): Bacteria > Actinomycetota > Actinomycetes > Streptomycetales > Streptomycetaceae > Streptomyces > Streptomyces lucensis. The sequence goes on from NZ_BMUE01000001.1 coordinate 847,732, forward strand.
AGGCCTGCGTCGACGCCGACTCGGCGGCGAAGCTGGCGGCCGCGTAAGACACGTACGCACGTACGCGCACGAGTACGAGTACGACACGGAGGACTCGCGTGAACCTGCTGCTCGCGGAGGTGGCCCAGGCCACCCAGCGGCTGGCCGCCGCCGGCGTGCCCTCGCCGCGCAACGACGCCGAGGAGCTCGCCGCGTTCGTGCACGGCGTGAAGCGCGGCGCCCTGCACTCCGTGAAGGACTCGGACTTCGACGCCCGGTACTGGGAGGTCATCGCCCGGCGCGAGCAGCGCGAGCCGCTGCAGCACATCACCGGGCGGGCCTACTTCCGCTACCTGGAGCTGCAGGTCGGGCCGGGCGTCTTCGTGCCCCGGCCGGAGACCGAGTCCGTGGTCGGCTGGGCCATAGACGCCGTACGCGCCATGGACGTGGTCGAGCCGTGCATCGTCGACCTGTGCACCGGCACCGGAGCCATCGCGCTCGCCCTCGCCCAGGAGGTCCCGCGCTCCCGGGTGCACGCAGTGGAGCTGTCCGAGGAAGCCCTGGTGTGGACGCGCAAGAACATGGCGGGCTCCAGGGTGGACCTGCGCCAGGGTGACGCGCTGACCGCCTTCCCCGACCTGGACGGCCAGGTCGACCTGGTCGTCTCCAACCCGCCGTACATCCCGCTCACCGAGTGGGAGTACGTCGCCCCCGAGGCCCGCGACTACGACCCGGAGCTGGCGCTCTTCTCCGGCGAGGACGGCCTCGACCTGATCCGCGGCCTGGAGCGCACCGCGCACCGGCTGCTGCGCCCCGGCGGGGTCGTCGTCATCGAGCACGCCGACACCCAGGGCGGCCAGGTGCCGTGGATCTTCACCGAGGAGCGGGGCTGGGCCGACGCGGCCGACCACCCGGACCTCAACAAGCGGCCACGTTTCGCGACCGCGCGCAAGGCGCTGCCGTGAGCCCGCAGACTCATTTCCCGCAGTACGTGTACGAGGAGGCCCGTTAGATGGCACGGCGATACGACACCAACGACGCGACCGACCGCCAGACGGGTCTGCGCGAGGCCGCGTCCGCCGTCCGCCGGGGCGAGCTGGTGGTACTGCCGACCGACACGGTGTACGGCATCGGCGCCGACGCGTTCTCCTCGGAGGCGGTCGCCGACCTGCTCGCCGCCAAGGGCCGGGGCCGCAACATGCCCACGCCCGTCCTCATCGGCTCCCCGAACACGCTGCACGGTCTCGTCACGGACTTCTCCGAGCAGGCCTGGGAGCTGGTCGACGCCTTCTGGCCGGGCGCCCTGACGCTGGTCGCCAGGCACCAGCCGTCGCTGCAGTGGGACCTCGGCGACACCCGGGGCACGGTTGCCGTGCGCATGCCACTGCACCCGGTCGCCATCGAGCTGCTCACCGAGTTCGGCCCCATGGCCGTCTCCTCGGCCAACCTCACCGGCCACCCGGCGCCGGAGGACTGTGACGCCGCCCAGCGGATGCTCGGCGACTCCGTCTCCGTCTACCTCGACGGCGGCCCCACCCCGGGCAACGTGCCGTCGTCCATCGTGGACGTCTCCCGCGAGGTGCCGCTGCTGCTGCGCGAGGGCGCCATCTCGCCCGACGAACTGCGCAAGGTCGTACCCGACCTCGAGGTGGCCAATTGACGGCCCCCGAAGCGGGGCGTGGCATAGGCGTCGGGGAGAGCGCCGCGGAGATCACGACGACGTTCGTCGGGCTGCCGCGCGACGCCTTCCGCATCCTCCACGTCAGCACCGGCAACGTGTGCCGCTCGCCCATCACCGAGCGGCTGACCCGCCACTTCGTCGCGGAGCGGCTCGGCGTCCTCGGCGGCGGGCTGATCGTGGAGAGCGCGGGCACCTGGGGTCACGAGGGCGCGCCCATGGAGGCCAACGCGGAGACCGTGCTGGCCGAGTTCGGCGCGGACGCCTCCGGTTTCACCGGGCGCGAGCTGCTCGACGAGCACGTGATCATGGCCGACCTGGTCCTGACCGCCACCCGTGACCACCGCGCCCAGGTGATCTCCATGGGCCACTCGGCGGGCCTGCGCACCTTCACCCTGAAGGAGTTCACCCGCCTGGTCCGCGCGATAGACCCGGCGACGCTGCCGCCCCTGGAGGACGGCGTGGTCACCCGAGCCCGTGCCCTGGTGCGCGCGGCGGCCGCTCTACGCGGGTGGCTGCTGGCCCCGACCGCCGAGGCCGACGAGGTCTACGACCCGTACGGGGCGCCCCTGACGTTCTTCCGGTCGATCGGCGACGAGATACACCAGGCACTGGACCCGGTGGTCACGGCTCTCACGGGCGTGCCGGCGCGCGCCTAGAACTGGAAGGCGCGCACCCAGGGCCCTGGAACCCGTGCGGCCCCACCACCGGGCGCCGCGCACCCGCCCGGCCTACATTGGGACGCAGGGCCCCGCTCCCGCATCCCGCCGGGTTCGCGGGCCCCAGTCCCCGTAGACGCCCGGGAGCCCATCATGGCGGTCACGCCTGCCCTCGAGACCGACGTCCTGCGGCAGCAGGACCCCGCGCTCGCCGACATCCTGCTCGGAGAGCTCACGCGGCAGTCGACGACGCTCCAGCTGATCGCCGCCGAGAACTTCTGCTCGCCCGCGGTCCTCGCCGCGCTCGGCTCGCCGCTGGCCAACAAGTACGCCGAGGGCTACCCCGGCGCCCGGCACCACGGCGGCTGCGAGCTCGTCGACATGGCCGAACGGCTGGCCGTCGAGCGGGCCGGGGCGCTGTTCGGCGCCGCACACGCCAACGTGCAGTCCCACTCGGGTTCCTCGGCCGTCCTGGCCGCCTACGCGGCCCTGCTGCGCCCCGGCGACACGGTCCTCGCCCTCGGGCTCCCCTACGGCGGTCACCTCACCCACGGGTCGCCCGCCAACTTCTCCGGCCGCTGGTTCGACTTCGTCGGCTACGGTGTCGACGCCGAGACCGGTCTCGTCGACCACGACCAGGTGCGCCACCTGGCCCGCAACCACCGGCCCAAGGCCATCGTGTGCGGTTCCATCGCCTACCCCCGCCACATCGACTACGCCTTCTTCCGCGAGGTCGCCGACGAGGTGGGGGCGTATCTGATCGCGGACGCGGCGCACCCCATCGGACTGGTCGCCGGGGGAGCGGCGCCCAGCCCGGTCCCGTACGCGGACATCGTGTGCGCCACCACGCACAAGGTGCTGCGCGGCCCGCGCGGCGGCATGATCCTGTGCGGCGACGAACTGGCCGAACGCGTCGACCGGGCCGTGTTCCCGTTCACCCAGGGCGGCGCGCAGATGCACACCATCGCCGCCAAGGCCGTCGCGTTCGGCGAGGCCGCCACACCGGCGTTCGCCGCGTACGCCCACCAGGTGGTCGCCAACGCCCGGGTGCTCGCCGGCCACCTCGCCGCCGAGGGGCTCGCCGTCACCACCGGCGGCACCGACACCCACCTGATCACCGCCGACCCCGCCCCGCTCGGCGTGGAGGGCCGCACCGCGCGCGGCCGGCTCCTCGCGGCCGGACTGGTGCTGGACTGCTGCGCGCTGCCGCACGGCGACGGCCGCGGACTGCGCCTGGGCACGGCCGCGGTGACCACCCAGGGCATGGGAGAGGCGGAGATGGTGCGCATCGCCGCGCTGCTCGCCGCCGTCCTGCGCGGCGAGCGGGACCCCGCCGGGGCGCGGGAGGAGGTGCGCGACCTGACCGCCGGATTCCCGCCGTATCCCGGCTGAGAAAGGGTAGGCGGACTTCCGTACGTCCCGGTGTGTCCTGTTGCGCCGCGTGGCCCACAGCCACTCGTGCAACCATCGTCGCTACCCGGAAGTCCTCATCGGTAAGCGTCCGTCGCTAGGGTGTGGGGCTGTGATGGCCAGCGAGACCTGTGGGGAAGCCCGTGCGTGAATACCTGCTGACGCTCTGCATCACGGCCGCGGTGACGTATCTGCTGACAGGGCCGGTACGCAAGTTCGCGATCGTGGCGGGGGCGATGCCGGAGATCCGGGCACGTGACGTGCACCGGGAACCCACTCCGCGCCTCGGCGGTATCGCGATGTTCTTCGGACTGTGCGCGGGCCTGCTGGTCGCGGACCACCTGCCCAACCTCAACTGGGTCTTCGACAAGTCCAACGAGCCGCGGGCGCTGCTCTCCGGCGCGGCGCTGATCTGGCTGATCGGCGTCCTGGACGACAAGTTCGAGATCGACGCCCTGATCAAGCTGGGCGGTCAGATGATCGCCGCGGGCGTGATGGTGATGCAGGGTCTGACCATCCTGTGGCTGCCGGTGCCCGGCGTCGGCACGGTGGCCCTGACCCAGTGGCAGGGCACCCTGCTGACGGTGGCCCTGGTCGTCATCACGATCAATGCGGTCAACTTCGTCGACGGCCTCGACGGCCTGGCCGCCGGCATGGTGTGCATCGCCGCCGCCGCGTTCTTCATGTACGCCTACCGGGTCTGGTACTCGTACGGCATCGAGGCCGCCGCCCCGGCCACGCTGTTCGCCGCCGTCCTGATGGGCATGTGCCTGGGCTTCCTGCCGCACAACATGCACCCGGCGCGCATCTTCATGGGCGACTCCGGCTCGATGCTGATCGGCCTCGTGCTCGCCGCCGGCGCGATCTCGGTGACGGGCCAGGTGGACCCGGACCTGATGAACCTGTTCACCGGTTCCGAGCGGAGCTCGGTGCACCAGATGGTTCCGGTCTACATCCCGCTGCTGATGCCGCTCACGATCATCGCCGTACCGGCCGCCGACCTGGTGCTCGCGATCGTCCGGCGCACCTGGCGCGGCCAGTCCCCGTTCGCCGCGGACCGCGGCCACCTGCACCACCGCCTGCTGGAGATCGGCCACTCGCACAGCCGGGCCGTGCTGATCATGTACTTCTGGTCGGCGCTGATCGGCTTCGGGGCGCTCGCCTACTCGGTGAACTCGGCGTCGATGTGGATCGTGCTGGGCGTGGTGTTCCTCAGCGCGGTCGGCCTGGTCCTGCTGCTGCTCCCGCGCTTCACCCCGCGCGTCCCGGTGTGGGCGCAGCGTTTCGTGCCCCCGCGGTACCGCAGGCGCCGCGGCACCGCCGAGCCGGCGGCGACGGCGGAGGCCGAGGTGGAGGAGGCCGTGGAGACCGAGGAGCGCGCCCCCGTCACGGCCGGTGTGTCCGGCGTCAACGGGGCGACCGCGGTCGGCCCCCGTTCGCGTTTCCCTGACCGCCGCTGAGACGGCCAAGGTAAGAATCTGACTAGAGCATTGCCAACTCGTGGGGGAGCAATGCCCCCTAATACCAGACAAAGGGGTGCGGTTTCTGCACAGACGCGCGCCCTCACTCTCATGTGTGACAGCCAGCACACCCAGCAGGTAAAGACCTCATCAAATAGTTTGTGATACCGTTCACGAGAACCCGGGATGGAGTCGAGGACCGTGATGCGACGGTCCGCCGGCGTGAGGTATCGATCACTCGGCCCGGGACTACGCTCGTCCATGACGACACCTGCCCCCTGTGAAAGCGGAGTTGCCGCCATGCCGTCCAAAGACGCCCGGAACCTTCTGCAGATCGCTGTGCCCGCAGCGGCTGCGGGCGCGATCGCAGTCGCCGTGAGCGCTGCTGTCGCGGGGGGCAAGGGTGCGCTCGGTGCGGCCGTCGGCACGGTGCTGGCCATCCTGTTCATGGGAATCGGCCTCTTCGTGCTGCAGTGGACGGCAAAAACGCTCCCGCAGCTGTTCCAGGCCATGGGGCTGATGCTCTACATGGCTCAGCTGCTGCTCCTCCTGATCTTCCTCGCCGTCTTCAAGGGCACTTCTCTCTTCAACGCGAAGGCGTTCGCCGTGTCGCTCGTCGTCACGACGGTCGCGTGGATGGCCGCGCAGGCCCGGGCGTACATGAAGGCCAAGATCTTCTATGTCGACCCCGACTCCGCGAAGAGTGAGAAGCCCGAGAAGTCAGGGCCGAAGTCGTGAGGGGTAGGGGCGGGATAAAGGCCTGTGAGATCTCCTGCTATCGTCCGGTGCCAACTGCGGCATCGCGGGCGCGGGCAACAGAGCTGACGCCTGCTCAATCGCGAGGCTCAATGCCCCCTAGCCGCCCCCACATCCGTAACACCAGTCCGGTGCCGATCCGCGGCCGTGTGCCGCGCCGACACAACGAGGTTGCCGTATCTATGCGCCACGATGAAGGAGCCCGCGGTGAGTGCTGATCCGACGCAGACGCTCGCTTTCGACACGAGCTGCCACCTGTTCGACGGGTGCGGCTTCCCGGCTCCGGGCCTGCACTCGTTCCTGTTCCAGCCGCTCTGGGGCGACGCGGACAGCAACTTGTACTTCAACAAGACGATGCTGCTGGCGCTTCTCGGGTCCATCATCATCGTGGGCTTCTTCTGGGCCGCCTTCGCCAAGCCGAAGGTCGTCCCGGGCAAGCTCCAGCTGGTGGCCGAAGCCGGTTACGACTTCGTGCGCCGCGGTGTCGTCTACGAGACCATCGGCAAGAAGGAAGGCGAGAAGTACGTCCCGCTGGTCGTCTCGCTCTTCTTCTTCGTCTGGATGATGAACCTCTGGTCGATCATCCCGGTCGCCGCCTTCCCCGTCACGGCGATCATCTCGTACCCCGCCGTCCTGGCCGGTATCGTCTACGTCCTCTGGGTCTCGCTGACGTTCAAGAAGCACGGCTTCGTCGGCGCCTTCAAGAACTTCACCGGCTACGACAAGACGCTCGGCCCGGTGCTGCCGCTGTCGATGACGATCGAGTTCTTCTCGAACCTCCTGGTGCGGCCCTTCACCCACGCCGTGCGACTCTTCGCGAACATGTTCGCCGGTCACACGCTGCTCCTGCTCTTCACGATCGCCAGCTGGTACATGCTGAACGGTATCGGTATCGCCTACTCCGGTGTCTCGTTCGTGATGGTCATCGTGATGACCGCCTTCGAGCTCTTCATCCAGGCTGTCCAGGCGTACGTCTTCGTGCTACTGACCTGCAGCTACATCCAGGGCGCGCTCGCCGAGCACCACTGAGCACCCCGAACACCCATCCAGACATCCGGTGGCCAACCCCCACCGGTCCTTGAAAGAGAAGGAAGAACCGGCATGTCCGCTCTCCAGACCCTTGCCGCCGGCGTCGAGATCAAGGGCAACCTCGGCTCCATCGGTTACGGCCTCGCCGCCATCGGCCCGGGCGTCGGCGTCGGCATCATCTTCGGTAACGGCACGCAGGCTCTCGCCCGCCAGCCCGAGGCGGCCGGCCTCATCCGCGCCAACCAGATCCTCGGCTTCGCCTTCTGTGAGGCGCTCGCCCTGATCGGTCTGGTCATGCCGTTCGTTTACCCGAGCTCCTGACCCGACCGTCGCCCTTTAGACGAAAGGCACTGATATGAGCCCCCTGGTTCAGCTCGCGGCTGAGGAGGCCGAAAACCCCCTCATCCCGCCGATCCCAGAGCTCGTCATCGGCCTCATCGCCTTCGTCATCGTCTTCGGCTTCCTCGCTAAGAAGCTCCTCCCGAACATCAACAAGGTTCTGGAAGAGCGCCGCGAAGCCATCGAGGGCGGTATCGAAAAGGCCGAGGCCGCACAGACCGAGGCCCAGAGCGTCCTTGAGCAGTACAAGGCCCAGCTCGCCGAGGCCCGGCACGAGGCCGCGCGTCTGCGCCAGGAGGCGCAGGAGCAGGGCGCCGCGCTCATCGCCGAGATGCGGGCCGAGGGCCAGCGGCAGCGCGAGGAGATCGTCGCCGCCGGTCACGCCCAGATCGAGGCCGACCGCAAGGCCGCCGCGGGCGCGCTCCGCCAGGACGTCGGCAAGCTCGCCACCGACCTGGCCGGCAAGCTCGTCGGCGAGTCCCTCGAGGACCACGCCCGCCAGAGCCGTGTCATCGACCGCTTCCTCGACGAGCTCGAGGAGAAGGCCGAGGCCACGCGATGAACGGAGCGAGCCGCGAGGCCCTGGCAGCCGCACTCGAGCGTCTCGACGCGCTGACGGACTCCACGTCCGTGGACGCCGCGCAGCTCGCCGACGAGCTGGCGGCCGTCACCGCGCTGCTCGACCGCGAGGCCGGCCTGCGACGGGTCCTCACCGACCCGGCGCAGCCCGGAGAGGCGAAGGCGCAGCTGGTCCAGCGCCTGATCGGCGGCCAGGTCAGCGGTACGACCGCCGACCTGGTGTCCGGGACCGCCCGGTCCCGCTGGTCGCAGCCCCGCGACCTGGTGGACGCGCTGGAGGAGCTGGCGAACATCGCCGACCTCACGGCCGCGCAGAAGGCGGGCACGCTCGACGACGTCGAGGACGAGCTGTTCCGGTTCGGCCGGATCGTCTCCTCCAGCACCGAGCTGCGCGCGGCACTGACCGACCGCAGCGCCGGAGCGCAGGCCAAGAACGAGCTGCTGCGCCGGCTCCTCGGCGGACGGGCCAAGCCCACCACCGAGCGCCTGGTCGCCCGCCTCGTGACCGCGCCGCGTGGACGTAGCCTGGAGACGGGACTGGAGTCCCTGTCCAAGCTCGCCGCCGACCGCCGGGACCGCATGGTCGCCGTCGTGACCTCGGCGGTGCCGCTGAGCGACGGGCAGAAGCAGCGCCTCGGCGCCGCCCTGACCAAGCTCTACGGCCGCCGGATGCACCTCAACCTGGACGTCGACCCCGAGGTCGTCGGCGGGATCCGGGTGCAGGTCGGTGACGAGGTCATCAACGGCTCCCTCGCGGACCGGCTGGAGGACGCGGCCCGCCGCATGGCGAGCTAGCAGCACCTCGGTAATTCGAGAAAACGCAAGACGTACTTACGGCCCTGGTTGGGCCGTGCAGAGGATTCACCTCTTTCAGGGGGGAGTCCCCATCCCCCCCAAGTGAAACTTCGGGCCCAACAAGGAGAGCAGGGAACCCAGATGGCGGAGCTCACGATCCGGCCGGAGGAGATCCGGGACGCGCTGGAGAATTTCGTCCAGTCGTACAAGCCGGACGCGGCCTCGCGCGAGGAGGTCGGTACGGTCACCGTCGCCGGCGACGGTATCGCCAAGATCGAGGGTCTGCCCTCGGCCATGGCGAACGAGCTGCTGAAGTTCGAGGACGGCTCCCTCGGTCTCGCGCTGAACCTGGAAGAGCGCGAGATCGGTGCCGTCGTACTCGGCGAGTTCAGCGGTATCGAGGAGGGTCAGCCGGTCACGCGCACCGGTGAGGTCCTCTCCGTCGCGGTCGGCGAGGGCTACCTCGGCCGTGTCGTCGACCCGCTCGGCAACCCGATCGACGGCCTCGGCGAGATCGAGACGTCCGGCCGCCGCGCCCTCGAGCTGCAGGCCCCCACGGTCATGCAGCGCAAGTCGGTGCACGAGCCGATGGAGACCGGCTACAAGGCCGTCGACGCGATGACCCCGATCGGCCGTGGTCAGCGTCAGCTGATCATCGGTGACCGCCAGACCGGCAAGACCGCCCTGGCCGTCGACACGATCATCAACCAGCGCGACAACTGGCGCTCGGGCGACCCGAAGAAGCAGGTCCGCTGCATCTACGTCGCCATCGGCCAGAAGGGCTCCACCATCGCCGGCGTGCGCCGCGCGCTGGAGGAGAACGGCGCCCTGGAGTACACGACCATCGTCGCCGCCCCGGCGTCCGACCCGGCCGGCTTCAAGTACCTGGCGCCGTACACCGGTTCGGCCATCGGTCAGCAGTGGATGTACGAGGGCAAGCACGTCCTCATCATCTTCGACGACCTGTCGAAGCAGGCCGACGCCTACCGCGCCGTGTCGCTGCTGCTGCGCCGCCCGCCGGGCCGTGAGGCCTACCCGGGTGACGTCTTCTACCTGCACTCCCGTCTGCTGGAGCGCTGCGCCAAGCTCTCCGACGACATGGGCGCCGGTTCGATGACCGGTCTGCCGATCGTCGAGACCAAGGCCAACGACGTCTCGGCGTTCATCCCGACCAACGTCATCTCCATCACCGACGGCCAGTGCTTCCTGGAGTCGGACCTGTTCAACGCCGGTCAGCGCCCCGCGCTGAACGTCGGTATCTCCGTCTCCCGAGTCGGTGGTTCCGCGCAGCACAAGGCGATGCGCCAGGTCTCCGGCCGCCTCCGTGTCGACCTCGCCCAGTTCCGTGAGCTGGAGGCGTTCGCAGCCTTCGGTTCCGACCTGGACGCGGCCTCGAAGGCCCAGCTGGAGCGCGGCCAGCGCATGGTCGAGCTGCTGAAGCAGGACCAGTACCAGCCGATGTCGACCGAGGACCAGGTCGTCTCCGTCTGGGCCGGCACCAACGGCCGCATGGACGACGTGCCGGTCGCCGACGTCCGCCGCTTCGAGCGCGAGCTGCTGGACTACCTGCACCGCAAGGAGTCGGGCCTGCTGACCTCCATCCGCGAGGGCGCCAAGATGTCGGACGACACGATCCAGGCGATCGACGACGCGGTGGCGGAGTTCAAGAAGCAGTTCGAGACCTCGGACGGCAAGCTGCTCGGCGAGGACACTCCTGCCGCTGCTTCCAAGTGACGTAAGGAAGGGACCTGACTCATGGGAGCCCAGCTCCGGGTCTACAAGCGTCGCATCCGATCCGTCAGCGCGACCAAGAAGATCACCAAGGCGATGGAGATGATCGCCGCCTCGCGCGTCGTCAAGGCGCAGCGCAAGGTGGCGGCCTCCACGCCGTACGCGACCGAGCTGACGCGCGCGGTCACGGCGGTCGGTACGGGTTCGAACACCAAGCACTCGCTCACCACTGAGGCGGAGAACCCGGTCCGTGCCGCGGTCCTGCTCCTCACGAGCGACCGCGGTCTGGCCGGTGCCTTCAACTCCAACGCCATCAAGGCCGCGGAGCAGCTGACCGAGCGCCTGGAGCGCGAGGGCAAGCAGGTCGACACGTACATCGTCGGCCGGCGCGGTGTCGCCCACTACAACTTCCGCGAGCGCAAGATCGCGGAGTCGTTCACGGGCTTCACCGACGAGCCGTCGTACGCGGACGCCAAGAAGGTCGCGGCGCCCCTGATCGAGGCCATCGAGAAGGAGACGGCCGAGGGCGGCGTGGACGAGCTCCACATCGTCTTCACCGAGTTCGTCTCGATGATGACGCAGACCGCGCTCGACGCCCGGCTGCTGCCGCTGCGTCTGGACGAGGTCGCCGCGGAGGCAGCGCCCAAGGGCGAGATCCTGCCGCTGTACGACTTCGAGCCCTCGGCGGAGGACGTCCTCGACGCCCTGCTGCCGCGGTACGTGGAAAGCCGGATCTACAACGCGCTGCTCCAGTCGGCCGCTTCGAAGCACGCCGCCACGCGGCGCGCGATGAAGTCGGCCACCGACAACGCGGGCGAGCTGATCAACACGCTCTCCCGTCTTGCCAACGCGGCCCGCCAGGCCGAAATCACCCAGGAAATCAGCGAGATCGTCGGTGGCGCGAGCGCCCTGGCCGACGCGACCGCGGGGAGTGACCGATAAATGACCACCACTGTTGAGACCGCGACGGCTACGGGCCGCGTCGCCCGGGTCATCGGCCCGGTCGTCGACGTGGAGTTCCCCGTCGACGCGATGCCGGACATCTACAACGCCCTTCACGTCGAGGTGGCCGACCCGGCCAACGCCGGCGAGAAGAAGACGCTGACCCTGGAGGTCGCCCAGCACCTGGGTGACGGCCTGGTCCGCACGATCTCCATGCAGCCCACCGACGGTCTGGTCCGCCAGGCCCCGGTGACGGACACCGGCAACTCCATCACGGTGCCCGTGGGCGACTTCACCAAGGGCAAGGTGTTCAACACCCTCGGTGAGGTGCTGAACGTCGACGAGCGGTACGAGGGCGAGCGCTGGGGCATCCACCGCAAGGCCCCGAACTTCGACGAGCTCGAGTCGAAGACCGAGATGTTCGAGACCGGCGTCAAGGTCATCGACCTGCTGACCCCGTACGTCAAGGGCGGCAAGATCGGTCTGTTCGGCGGCGCCGGCGTCGGCAAGACGGTGCTCATCCAGGAGATGATCTACCGTGTCGCCAACAACCACGACGGTGTCTCCGTGTTCGCCGGTGTCGGTGAGCGCACCCGTGAGGGCAACGACCTCATCGAGGAGATGACCGACTCGGGCGTCATCGACAAGACCGCGCTGGTCTTCGGTCAGATGGACGAGCCCCCGGGCACCCGTCTGCGCGTCGCGCTGGCCGGCCTGACCATGGCCGAGTACTTCCGTGACGTCCAGAAGCAGGACGTGCTGTTCTTCATCGACAACATCTTCCGCTTCACGCAGGCCGGTTCCGAGGTCTCCACCCTGCTCGGCCGCATGCCGTCCGCGGTGGGTTACCAGCCGAACCTGGCCGACGAGATGGGCCTCCTCCAGGAGCGCATCACGTCGACCCGCGGTCACTCGATCACCTCGATGCAGGCGATCTACGTCCCCGCCGACGACCTGACCGACCCGGCCCCGGCCACCACCTTCGCCCACCTCGACGCGACGACGGTTCTGTCCCGTCCGATCTCCGAGAAGGGCATCTACCCGGCCGTGGACCCGCTGGACTCCACGTCCCGGATCCTGGACCCGCGCTACATCGCCGCGGATCACTACAACGCGGCCATGCGCGTGAAGACGATCCTGCAGAAGTACAAGGACCTCCAGGACATCATCGCGATCCTCGGTATCGACGAGCTCGGCGAGGAGGACAAGCTCGTCGTCCACCGTGCCCGTCGCGTGGAGCGCTTCCTGTCCCAGAACACCCACGTCGCCAAGCAGTTCACCGGCGTGGACGGTTCGGACGTGCCGCTGGACGAGTCGATCGCCGCGTTCAACGCGATCTGCGACGGCGAGTACGACCACTTCCCGGAGCAGGCGTTCTTCATGTGCGGTGGCCTCGAGGACCTCAAGGCCAACGCCAAGGAGCTGGGCGTCTCCTGAGCCCCGCGCTCGTGTGAGGGGGCGGGCGCGTCCCGCCCCCTCTCCCACGCCCATTAGAATTGACCCCAACACCCGGCACTACCGCCGGGTGGTGACCCGAGGAGCCACCCTTGGCTGCTGAGCTGCACGTCGAGCTGGTCGCCGCCGACCGCCAGGTCTGGTCCGGTGAGGCCACCCTGGTCGTCGCGCGCACCACGTCCGGCGACATCGGCGTCATGCCCGGTCACCAGCCGCTGCTCGGTGTGCTGGAGTCGGGCCCGGTGACCATCCGTACGAGTGAAGGTGGAACGGTCGTCGCCGCGGTGCACGGCGGTTTCATCTCGTTCGCGGACAACAAGCTGTCCCTGCTGGCCGAGATCGCCGAGCTGTCGGACGAGATCGATGTCCAGCGCACGGAGCGGGAGCTGGAGCGCGCGAAGGCGGAGGGCGACGCCGCCGCCGAGCGCCGCGCGGACGTCCGACTGCGTGCCGCGGCGGCGCGCTGAACCAGCCGCGCTGTACGTTGACGTCACTCAGCCGCGGCCGGCCCGGAGCAATCCGGTGCCGGTCGCGGCTGAGGCAGATGTAGGTGTTTTTTCCGTTTCATTACTCAGTCATAGAAGCAGCTTCGCTACCTAGGAGACGAGGAGGTCGGTGCCGATGATCCTCGCTCTGACTGTGTGCGGGATCGTGGTCGCGCTCGTGGTGGTGGGGCTGTTCCTGTTCGGACTGCGCCGCAGGCTGATCCAGCGCTCCGGCGGGACCTTCGACTGCTCCCTGCGCTGGGACGTGCCCGAGAAACCGGACACGGGCGGCAAGGGCTGGAGCTACGGCGTCGCCCGTTACAACGGCGACCGCATCGAGTGGTACCGCGTCTTCTCCTACGCCTTCCGCCCCCGCCGCACCCTGGAGCGTGCGCAGATCGAGGTGGCCGGGCGCCGGCTGCCCGACGGCGAGGAGGAGCTGGCGCTGCTGTCCGACTCGGTGGTCCTCGCCTGCACGCACCGGGGCACGCGCCTGGAGCTGGCGATGAGCGAGGACGCGCTGACCGGGTTCCTCGCGTGGCTTGAGGCGGCCCCGCCCGGGCAGCGGGTGAACGTGGCGTAGCCGCATCCGCTCGCCCGGCCGGGGCCGGGGGAGCGAATGCGGCTCGGCTGACACTCGCCTACAGGTTGCTGCTGATGGCGCTCACCAGCTCGCCGTTGCCGGTGTCGCCGCTGAACTCCCAGAAGAAGGCTCCGCCGAGGCCCTGGTTCTTGGCCCAGGTCATCTTGCCGGCGATGGTGGCCGGGGTGTCGTACGACCACCAGTTGCTGCCGCAGTGGGCGTAGGCCGTGCCGGCGACGGTGCCGGTGGCCGGGCAGGACGACTTGAGGACCTTGTAGTCCTCGATGCCCTGCTCGTAGGTGCCGGCCGCCGGTCCGGTGGCCGTGCCGCCGGGGGCGTCCTGGGTGACGCCGGTCCAGCCGCGGCCGTAGAAGCCGATGCCGATGAGCAGCTTCTTCGCGGGCACACCGGCCGCCTTGAACTTGGCCATCGCGTCGGCGGTGGTGAAGCCGTCCTTCGGGATGCCGGAGTACGAGGTGAGCGGGGAGTGCGGGGCGGTCGGGCCCTTGGCGTCCCAGGCGCCGAAGAAGTCGTACGTCATCACGTTGTACCAGTCGACGTACTGGGCGGCGCCCGCGTAGTCGGCGGCCTCGATCTTGCCGCCGGCCGAGCCGTCGGCGGTGGTGGCCGCGGTGACCAGGTTGTTCGCGCCGAACTTGGAGCGCAGCGCGGACATCAGGTTCTTGAAGGCGGCCGCCCCGCTGGTGTCGCAGCTGAGCCCGCAGGCGTTCGGGTACTCCCAGTCGATGTCGATGCCGTCGAAGACGTCGGCCCAGCGGGGGTCCTCGACCAGGTCGTAGCAGGACTGCGCGAAGGCGGCCGGGTTCTTCGCGGCCTCGCCGAAGCCGCCGGACCAGGTCCAGCCGCCGAAGGACCACAGCACCTTGATGTTCGGGTACTTGGCCTTGAGCTGGCGCAGCTGGTTGAAGTTGCCGCGCAGCGGCTGGTCCCAGGTGTCGGCGGCGCCGCTGACGGACTGGTCGGCGGTGAACGCCTTGTCGTAGTCGGCGTAGGAGTCGCCGATCGCGCACTTGCCGTTCGTGACGTTGCCGAAGGCGTAGTTGATGTGCGTGATCTTGGAGGCGGAGCCGGACGTCACCAGGTTCTTGACGTTGTAGTTGCGTCCGTAGATGCCCCACTCGGTGAAGTAGCCGAGCTTGACCTTGTCGCCGGGGGGCGGGGGAGTGGTGCCGCCGCCGGTGGTGTGGACGGCGACCGCGCCGCTGGCCGGGCCGGTCTGGTCGGCGGTGTCGCGGGCCCGCACGGAGTAGGAGTAGTCGGTGCCGGCGCTCAGGCCGGTGTCGGTGTAGGAGGTGGTCGTCACCGTGGCGACGACCTTTCCGTCGCGCAGGACGTCGTAGTTCTTGACGCCCTTGTCGTCGGTGGCCGCGCTCCAGCCGAGCTTGACCGAGGTGTCCGTGATGCCGGAGGCGGTCGGGGTGCCCGGCGCGGACGGTGCCGCGTCACCCGGCACCGTCGCACCGTCGCAGCTGTCGCCGTTCAGCTTGCAGTTGGACGGGGAGCCGGAGCCCGCGCCGTTGAAGCCGAAGGAGACGGCGGCGCCGGGAGCGAGGGTGCCGTTGTAGGACTTGTTCTTGGCGGTCCAGTGGGTGCCGGAGTTCGTGACGTCCGCGTCCCACGCGGAGGTGACGGACGTACCGGAGGGGAAGTCCCACTCGACGGTCCAGGAACTGATGCTTGAGGTGCCGGTGTTCTTGACGGTCCACTGACCGCCGAAGCCGGTTCCCCAGTCGCTGGTCTTGGTGAAGGTGGCCGTCGCGTTCGTCGCGGCCTGTGCGGGGCTCGCGAGACCGACCAGGCCGGCCAGGGGGAGCATCAGGGTCGCGAACCCTGCCGCGGCTCTGTGTCTGAAGCGCATGCTGCGCCTCCCTCGTCATGGGGTGAGTGTCAGGGGCATGACTGAGCCTTCACGCCCCGGGTGCTGCGAGAGTAGAAAGGTCTGGACCACAGGTCAATAGGTCTGGACCACTCACCCCGGACGCCCGATCGGGCCCCCAACTACGCGGCCGGAGCGTCCGCTTGACCCCGAGCGCACGACTCCGGCCCGGTCGGCACACGGCTGACGTGCGCCTTCGCCGCGCCCCCGGCGTCGGCGGCCTCCGATGCGCGAACGCGAGGGACGGGCGCTCGAAAACACGGTCGACAACCAGCGGGCGACCGGACATGATCGTCGCGATGACACGCACCGACATGCCTCCCGCCTGGGACGAGCGCACGCAGCTGACCACCTTCCTCGACTACGTCCGCGCCACCGCGCGCGACAAGTGCGAGGACCTCTCCGCCGAGGACGCCCGCAAGGCGCTCCTGCCGGACTCTCCGCTGATGACCCTGAGCGGGCTGATCAACCACCTGCGCTGGGTCGAGTACTACTGGTTCCGGGTCGTCTTCCTCGGGGAGGAGGACGAGGGCCCCTGGACCGACGAGGACCCGGACCGCGAGATGCGCATCGCCGTGGACCTCCCGCTGTCCCAGCTGCTCGCCGAGTACGCCGAGGAGTCCGCGCGGCACAACGAGCTGATCGCCGCGCACGACCTGGACACCGGCGCCCGGCGCAAGCAGAGCGACGGCCGCGCGGTCGACCTCCGCTGGATCCTGCTCCACCTCATCGAGGAGACCGCCCGGCACAACGGCCACCTCGACATCCTGCGCGAGCTGGCCGACGGGCGCACCGGCGTCTGAACGGGCCGGCGGCCCGGGGGCGTCCTTCCGGTGCGAAGAGGCCCCCTAACGCTCCCCGCCCGGCACCCACAGCACGTCGCCGACCTGCTTGTTCGCGATCCGGGCCAGGATGAACAGCAGGTCGGAGAGGCGGTTGAGGTAGGTCGCGGTGAGCGGGTTCATGGTCTCGCCGTGCGCCTCCAGGGCCGCCCAGGTGGAGCGCTCGGCCCGGCGGGCGACCGTGCAGGCCTGGTGCAGCAGCGCCGCGCCCGGCGTCCCGCCCGGCAGGATGAAGGAACGCAGCTTCGCCAGGCGCTCGTTGAAGCGGTCGCAGTCCGCCTCCAGCTTGTCGATGTAGAACTGCTCCACCCTGAGCGGCGGGAACTCCGGGTTCTCCACCACCGGTGTCGACAGGTCCGCGCCCACGTCGAACAGATCGTTCTGGACGCGGGTGAGGACCTCGACGACGTCCTCCTGGAGGTTCCCCAGGGCGATCGCGGTGCCGAGCACCGCGTTGGCCTCGTTGGCGTCCGCGTAGGCGGAGATCCTGAGGTCCGTCTTGGGCACCCGGCTCATGTCGCCGAGGTTGGTGGTGCCCTTGTCGCCGGTCCGGGTGTAGATGCGCGTCAGATTGACCATGAGCCCAGCGTAGTTACGCCCCGGCCCTCCGGAACACTCGTGTGCCCACCGTCACGGCACCCACCGCGGAAGCGACCGCCACGAGGACGCCCCAGAGCATGTGCGCGCTCGTGTACCGGCCGACGTAGGCGTCGCGCACGGCGTCCACCAGGTAGCGGAACGGCACGAAGTGCGAGAGGACGTCCAGCCAGCCCGGGGCGAGGGTCATCGGCAGCACCAGACCGGACAGCAGCATCGACGGCATCGACACCGCGTTGATCAGCGGGCCGAACTCCTGCGGCGAGGCGACCTTCATGCCCAGCGCGTACGACAGCGAGGCCAGCGACAGGGTGAGCAGGGCGACGAAGGCGAAGCCGATCAGGACGCCGCCGGCCGGCGCGCGCAGCCCCATCGCCAGCGCGGCCAGCACCAGCAGCACCGCCTGGAACACGAAGACGGTGGCGTCGCGCAGGACCCGGCCGAGGAGCAGCGCGAGGCGGCTGACCGGGGTCACCCGCATCCGCTCCTCCACCCCCTGGCCCTTCTCGACGATGACCGTGAAGCCCGCGAACAGCGCGCCGAGCAGGCCGAGTTGCAGCAGCAGGCCGGGCACGAGCACCTGCCAGGAAGTGCCCCTGCCGCCCAGCGGCAGGCCGGTGAGCAGCGGACCGAAGAAGAGCAGGTACAGCAACGGCGTCAGCACCCCGAAGAGCAGGGCGAAGCGGGAGCGCAGGGACTGGCGCAGATAACGGCCGTAGACGAGGGCCGTGTCGTGGAGAAGCATTCCGGGTCCTTTTCCGGCGGCGGGGCTAGACGGCGACGGGGGCGCCGTCGGCGGGCGCCGGGCCGCGCCCGGTGATGGCGAGGAACGTGTCCTGGAGCGTTGCGTCGGCCGAGCCCGTGTGCTCCAGCTTGAGCGCGCCCGGCGTGCCGTCGGCCACGACGACGCCCCGGTCGACGACGACCAGGCGGTCGGCGAGGGCGTCGGCCTCGTCCAGGTAGTGGGTGGTCAGGAAGACGGTGGTGCCGTGCCTGTCGCGCAGCCGGCGGACCAGGTCCCACAGGCCGGCGCGGCTCGCGGGGTCCAGGCCGGTCGTCGGCTCGTCCAGGAAGAGCACCCTGGGGCGGTGGGTGAGCGCCATCGCGATGTCCAGGCGGCGCCGCTGGCCTCCGGAGAGTGCGCCGGTGCGCCGGTCGAGCAGGCCGGCGAGGTCCAGCTCCCGGGCCAGTTCGCCCGCCCGCCCGACCGCCTCGGCCTTCGGCAGGCGGTACATCCGGCCCTGGGTGACCAGCTCCTCCCGCACGGTGACGTGCGGATCGACCCCGCCGGACTGGGCGACGTAGCCGATCACCCGGCGCACCCCGGCCGGATCGGCGGTCAGGTCGTGCCCGGCGACGGTGGCCGCGCCGCCGGTCGGCCGCAGCAGGGTGGTGAGCATCCGCAGGGTGGTCGTCTTGCCGGCGCCGTTGGGTCCGAGGAGGCCGACGATCTCGCCCTCCCGGACGGTCAGGTCGACGCACCGCACGGCCTCCACGGGCCCGGCCTTGGTCTGGAAGGTGCGGGCGAGGCCCGCCGCACTGATGACTGCTGCCATGCCCCCAGAAAAACAGAGACACTAAAATTTTGCAATGACTCCAAAATTTCAGCCGGAGCACCGAAGTTAGGATGCGGGCATGGCAGAGGGGCTCAGGGAGCGCAAGAAGCGGCAGACTCGGCAGTACATCTCCGACGTCGCCACGGGCCTGTTCCTGGAGCGCGGGTTCGACGCGGTGACGGTCGCCGAGATCGCCGAGGCCGCCGACGTCTCCGTCAACACCGTCTACAACTACTTCCCCGCCAAGGAGGACCTCTTCCTCGACCGCTCGGCCGGCATGACCGAGCGGCTGGCGCGCTGGGTGCGCGGCCGGGATGTCGGGGAGTCCGCCGCGCGCGCCGTGCTGCGCGAACTGCGCGGCGAGGTCGAGGCCGTCTCGCCGCGGGTCGGGCTGATGGAGGGCTACGACCGGTTCATGCGCGTCATCCACGAGGCGCCGTCGCTGCGCTCCCGGCTGTGGAGCCTGCAGCAGGAGATCCACGACACCCTGGAGGCGGCCCTGCGCGAGGAGACCGGCGCCGCCGACGGCGACCCGCTGCCCGACCTGATGGCCGGTCAGATCTGCTGGATCCACCAGGCCGCCTTCGTCGCCATCGGCCGCGAGATGCTCGCCGGGCGCAAACCGGCCGAAGTGTCACGAGAGGTACTGGTCCTCCTCGACGACATCGAGGACCTGTTGAGTGAAAAGGTGCTCAACTACGCCGTCCGTGGCTCGTTCTGAGCCGTGGCGGTGTGATGTCCGTCAAATGAGACGTGACGCGCGTTACTTACCGGTCACACAGCGGCTCCGGAGCGCTATGGTCCGCCGATAGGCAGACGTCAACAGCGTTCAAGGAGTCGGAGTGGCAGGGAAGCTCGCCGTCATCGGGGCCGGTCTCATGGGGTCCGGTATCGCCCAGGTCGCCGCGCAGGCCGGCTGGGACGTCGCCCTGCGTGACGTCACCGACGAGGCACTCACGCGTGGCACCGACGGCATCAAGGCGTCGTACGACAAGTTCGTCGCCAAGGGCAAGCTGGCGGCGCAGGACGCCGAGGCCGCCCTGGCCCGCATCACCCCGACCACCGACCTGGACGCCGCCGCCGACGCCGACATCGTCGTCGAGGCCGTCTTCGAGAAGCTCGAGGTCAAGCACGAGATCTTCCGCGCGCTCGACAAGCTCGTGCGCGAGGACGCCGTGCTCGCCTCCAACACCTCCGCCATCCCGATCACCAAGATCGCGGCGGCCACCGAGCACCCCGAGCGGGTCGTCGGTGTGCACTTCTTCTCGCCGGTGCCGATGATGCAGCTCGTCGAGCTCGTCCGCGGCTACAAGACCAGCGACGAAGCCCTCGCCACCGCCCGGCGGTTCGCCGAGTCCGTCGGCAAGACCTGCATCGTCGTCAACCGGGACGTGGCCGGCTTCGTCACCACCCGCCTCATCTCGGCCCTCGTGGTCGAGGCGACCAAGCTCTACGAGTCCGGCGTCGCCACGGCCGAGGACATCGACCTCGCCTGCAAGCTGGGCTTCGGCCACGCCATGGGCCCGCTCGCCACCGCCGACCTCACCGGCGTGGACATCCTGATGCACGCCACCGGCAACATCTACACGGAGTGCCAGGACGAGAAGTTCGCCCCGCCGGAGCTGATGCGCCGGATGGTGGACGCCGGTGACATCGGCCGCAAGAGCGGGCAGGGCTTCTACACGTACTGAGGTCCGCGCGGGCGTCGTACCGGGACCCGTCGGAACGACGTACGCACACCACCTGTACGCGCACACACCGGACATTCACCCCGGGAACATCACCCCCTGGGGTGAATTCGGTATCGGTTCGCTTACAAGCAGCAACCGCATCGCCACTCACGCAGTCAGACGTTGCACAGCATCGTCACGAGTACGCCAACCGCACTCAACGGGGAGCGCTTATGTACATCAGGGGCGACCACGCCGAGCTGGTCGTCGGGGGCCGCCTCGACGTCCGCAGCGCGGCGGACGCCCGTACGGCCCTGCACTCGGCCGTCGACGGCGGAGTCGGCGACCTGGTGCTCGACCTGTCCGAACTGGACTCCTGGGACGCCACCGGGCTCGGGGTGATCATGGGGGCCCACCGGCGGGCCGGCCGCTGCGGTCGCCGCCTGGTGCTGCGCCGCGTGCCGCCGCAGATGCAGCGCCTGCTGGTCGCCACCCGGCTGCACCGCATCCTCGCGATCGAGGGCGGCATCGGCGTGGAGTCGCTGCCCCGGGTGTGAACACGCCGACGGGCGCGGGCGGGAACCGGACGCAGCCAGCGAAGCGCACGTCGGGGGCAATCCTCACGAGACCGTGATGTCTCGGACGGCACGGCACCCCGCCCTGTCGGAGATACTGAGCGAAGGTTTAGGGTTCGGTGCCCGCCGCCTCCAACCCTCGACCGAGCGGGCCCGGACCAGAAGCGACGGCGCGGTGTGCGGCAGGCCGGGAGGGGCCGGATCACGCACGACGCTTTGGGGGGCTTGAACCCATGGACCCGAACACCCCGGGACCCGAGGAGCACGGCCAGTCACACAGCCGCCGCCCGCCCCGGGATCCCCTCGCCTCCGACCTCGTCCCGCACTCGCCCGCACTGGCCCGCACGGCGCGGCTCGCCGTCGGCGACCTGCTGCTGACCGTCAACCCGGTCGACGGCAGCGAGATAGAGCCCTGCCCGCCCGCCGAGCGGCC
This sequence comes from Streptomyces lucensis JCM 4490, assembly GCF_014650035.1. Lineage (GTDB taxonomy): Bacteria > Actinomycetota > Actinomycetes > Streptomycetales > Streptomycetaceae > Streptomyces > Streptomyces lucensis. Next base: position 869,182 of record NZ_BMUE01000001.1, read on the forward strand.
CGGGCGCCCCCGCAAGCGCACCGCCGCCGAGCGCGCCGAGGCCGAGCGCGCCGCCCGGCCGCCGGCACCCGCCGGACCCGCCCGGCCGGCGTACTCCCTGCTGGAGCGCCAGGACGAACGCGAGCGCATGGTCCGGCTGCTGGCCCGGGGCCGCTCGGTACGGCTGACCGGCCCCGGCGGCTCCGGCCGCACCGCGCTCCTCGACCTGGTGGCCGAGGACTGCCTGGACCTCGCCCCCGACGGCGTCGTCCGCCTGAACGGCCTGCACCGCACCGCCGGCGACCTCCTGGACGACCTGTTCCACGCGGTCCACGAGGCCCCGCGACACCGCCCGGAACAGGACGAACTGCTCGCCCTCGTCCGGGAGATCGGCGCGGTCGTCGTCGTGGACGACCTGGAGTTCGGCGGCGCCGCCCTGGACGAACTGCTCGACGCCACCCCGGAGTGCGCCTTCCTGCTGGGCGCCACCCCCGACGTTCCCGCGCCCTCCGCCGAGTCGGACGTCGAGGAGGTCTTCCTCGGCGGCCTCGACCGCGCCGCCGGGGTGGAGATTTTGGAACGGTCCGTGGGCCGCGTCCTCAGCGAGGACGAGGCCAACTGGGCCGGCGACCTGTGGTTCGAGTCCGAGGGGCTGCCGCTGCGGTTCGTCCAGGCCGGCGCCCTGCTGCTGCAGCGCGACCAGTTGCGGGCCAGCACCGGGGCGGTCGACGAGTACGGCGTCTTCGAGGACGTGCGCCACCCGGCCGACGCCCCCGCGGCGGAAGCGGCCGCCGCACTGGAGGACGACGTCCCGCTGCCCTCCCTCGGAGAGGCCGCGGCCCCGGCTCCGCTGCTCGCCTCCCGGCTCAGCGCCGCCGCCCGCGCCACCCTCCGCTTCGCCGTCGCCCTCGGCGGCGAGGTGCCCCACCAGGCCCATCTGCCGGCCCTGGTCGGCGACACCCACGCCGACGCCGCCCTCGGCGAGCTGGCGGGCTGCGGGCTGGTCTCCCCGGCCGGCCCCCGCTACCGCCTCGCCGCCGGAGTGCGGACCCAGCTGGAGGCCGCCGGGTACGCCGACGACGCTCCGGCCCAGGCCCTCGCCGCGGCGCAGCACTACGCCTGGTGGGCGGGACACCCCTCGGTCACGCCCGAGCGGGTGTGCGCGGAGGCCGACGCGGTCCTCGCCGCGCTCACCGCCGCCGTGCCGCAGACGGTCCCGCCCACCGAGGACGAGGAGCCCTGCGCGATCAGGCTCGCCCGCACGGCCGGTCCCGCCTTCGCCGCCGGACTCCGCTGGAGCGCCTGGGAACGGGCCCTGCGGTCCGGCGCGGAAGCCTCCCGTGCGGTCGGCGACGTGTCAGAAGAAGCCTACTTCCACCACGAGTTGGGGATCCTCGCGCTCTGCGAGGGCCGGCTCGACCGCGCTCGTTCCGAGCTGGAGGCCTCCATCGGGCTGCGCGGAGCGCTCGCCGACAAGCGGGGCACCGTCGCCGGACGGCGCGCCCTGGCGCTGGTCGCCGACCGCGCGGGCGAGGTGCCCGCGCTGCCGGCGGCGGGCGAGGAGACGCCGGAGGTGCGGCACGAGGCCCCGGCGCCGCCCCCCTACGCCCCCGCCGGCGGTCCGGTGATCACCCGGCAGCCCCCGGCCGCCGGCGCCCGGGGCGGCCTCCGCCGGCTGGCCCGCCGCAACCTGGTGGCGGCAGGCTCGGGCGTGCTGCTCGTCGCCGTGCTCGGCACGGTCGTCACCCTGGGCATGACGTCCGACGAGAACGCGGGCAGGAACCCGGCCGGCACGGTCGACGTCAACCCGTCCGCGACCCAGGGCCTGGACGACGGCAGCCTGGGCACGGACCCCGGGGACACCGGCTCCGGCGGCACCCGGACGGCGTCCGGCCGGCCCACCTCGCCGGGCCCCGACGGCACGTACGGCACGGCCGACGACCCCGCGCCGCCGGCGGACACCGTCCAGCCGTCGGAGAGCGTCGTGCCGTCCGGCTCCGGCACCCCCACCCGCAAGCCCACCAAGTCGCCCAAGCCGTCGAAATCGCCGACGAGCAAGCCGAGCGGGGGGACGACCGGTGGTTCCACCGGGGGCAGCACGGGCGGCTCCACCACCGGTGGCTCCACCGGCGGCAGTACGGGCGGCACCTCCACGGGCGGCTCCACCGGCGGCACCAGCACGGGCTCGACCGGTGGCACCACGAGCGGCGACACCGGCGGTACGACGACCACCGGGGGCACCACCACGGGCGGCACCACGGCGGGCGACACCGGCGGCACCACGACCGGCACGGACTCGGGCACGACGGCCGGCTCGGACGCCGGGACGTCGAGCAGCGCGTCAGCGCCCCAGAGCGGCTACGGCACGGCCGGCTCCGTGATGTGAGGCGGCGCCGCCCGCCGGGTGACGGCGGGCGGCGGCGTGACGGGCCGGTGTCAGAACAGGCGCAGCTTGTCGTCCTCGATGCCGCGCAGCGCGTCGTAGTCCAGGATCTGGCAGTTGATGCCACGGTCGGTGGCGAGGACGCGGGCCTGGGGCTTGATCTCCTGCGCGGCGAACACCCCGCGCACCGGCGCCAGATGAGGGTCGCGGTTCAACAGCTCCAGATAGCGCGTGAGTTGCTCGACGCCGTCGATCTCGCCCCGCCGCTTGATCTCGACGGCGACCGTCGCGCCGTCGGCGTCCCGGCAGAGGATGTCCACCGGGCCGATCGCGGTCATGTACTCGCGGCGGATGAGTGTGTAGCCCTCGCCGAGCGTGTCGATGCGGTCGGCGAGCAGTTCCTGGAGGTGGGCTTCCACGCCGTCCTTGATCAGACCCGGGTCCACGCCCAGTTCGTGCGAGGAGTCGTGGAGGATCTCCTCCATCGTGATGATCAGTTTCTCGCCCGCCTTGTTGACGACGGTCCACACGCCCTCGTCCTCGCCCGTGCCCTCCTTCAGCGTGCAGGGCGGCGACATCCAGTTGAGGGGCTTGTAGGCCCGGTCGTCGGCGTGGATGGAGACGCTGCCGTCCGCCTTGACCAGGATCAGGCGGGGCGCCGAGGGCAGGTGGGCGGTGAGCCGGCCGGCGTAGTCGACCGAGCACCGGGCAATGACGAGACGCATGGTCGGCAACGCTACTCGACGCCCGAGGCCCGGCGCGATCCGCCCGTCCCGCTCCCTGTGGATCGCCCCGTTTGTCCCTGGAAACTCTTGTTCATCCCTGGCCGATTGTGGGCGTAACTGGACCGTTCCATATACGCAATCTGCTGGTGTGGTCACCGACCGTTGCCTACCGTAGGGAACGGGAGGTCGCGGCGTCTGTACTGAGCGTGTTCGACATCGCGAACTCCCTCACCTGTCCGGCAACCCCTGCTCCGCGGGGGTGCGAGAGGAGAACCCATGTCGCTCGACGTCTCACCGGCCCTACTCGAACAGGCCGAGCGAGGCGAGGTCGACGAAGCAGACTTCGTCGACTGCGTCCGGACCTCCCTGCCCTACGCATGGGAGATGATCAGCTCCCTGGTGGCCCAGCTGAAGGTGGACGGCGGTCCCTTCGCCGACAACCAGACGCCCCCGCCGGACGAGCAGGCACGCGGTCAGCTGCTGCGTGCGCTCGCGAGTGACGCCATACGCGGTGCGCTGCAGCGGCACTTCGGCGTGCGGCTGGCCTTCCAGAACTGCCACCGCGTGGCGGTCTTCCCGCTGGACGCCTCGGTGGACGAGACGTTGGCCCGCTTCACGTCGGTGCGCAACCAGTTGCTCAACCAGTCGCCGGAGCTCAGGGACTGCTGACGCGCGGTTCCGGTACGGCCGAGGCCATGAGCCGCCTGCTTGCCGCTCCACCCGCGAAAGGCGTGATCGGCGCCGGGGCGGCAAGCGCCCCGGTGACGTGGGTCCGGACACGGGTCAGCGCAACTGGGGCAGCACCTCGGCGCCCATGCGCCGCAGGTTCTCCTCCGTGGCGGCGAGGTCGCCCGAGCCCTCCACGAGGAGGGCGAAGCGGGAGATGCCGGTGCGCTCCGACGTGGCCGCGAGCCGGTCGGCGGCGAGCCGCGGGGTGCCCACCGGGTGCAGCCCGCAGAGCAGTTCGGTGTAGGCGTGCGGGTCGCGCATCGCGCGTACCCGTCCGTCCACCGTCACGTGCGCCTCCAGGCCCTGCCTCAGCCACCCCGGCATCGCCTTCAGCAGCGTCTCCGCCGCGTCCGTGCGCCGGTCCGCGAGCTGGCAGACGCCGGCCGACACGTGGGCCGCCCCCGTGATCTCGTCGGCGGTGCGGCCCGCCGAGCGGGCGGTGCGCCGCCACAGGGCCACCATCTCGGCCTTCTCCTCGTCCCCCACGTGCATGCCCAGCAGCATGGGCAGTCCGCGCTCGGCGGCCAGCCGGACGCTCGCCGGCGAGGTGCACGCGACGACGACCTCGGGGCCCGGGGCGTCCGTCAGCGCCTCCGACGGCCGGGGCACGACCGGCACCTCGCGGAAGGAGTACCGCTCCGAGGAGGCCGCCACGGACGGTTCCCGCAGCCAGCGCAGCAGCAGATCGAGTGACTCCGGAAACCCGTGTTCGTACGCCCCGAGTCCCGCGCCGAACACCTCCAGGTCCACCCAGGGCCCGCCGCGGCCCACGCCCAGCGTGAACCGTCCGCCGCTCGTCAGGTGCAGCAGCGCGGCCTGTTCGCCCAGGGCGACCGGGTGCGCGGTGGGCAGTACGCTGACGGCCGTGCCGACGCGCACCCGGCGGGTGCGGCCGAGCAGCAGGGCGGCCAGCGTGACCGCCGACGGACATGTGCCGTAGGGCACGAAGTGGTGCTCGGCCAGCCATACGGTGTCCAGCCCGGCCTCCTCGGCGACCTCCGCCGAGCGGACCGCCCGGTGCAGGGCCTCCCCCTGGCCCTGGCCCGGGAACTGGGCCGCCAGCACAAAACTTCCTACACGCATCGCTCTTCCTGCTTCCTTGGCTCCGACCCGGAGCTCCCCCACACCCGGCATAACCGTCTGACACGTGCCCAGGACACGGCCTGGCGGGGAGATTTGCGGATTGTCTGCAGAATGGGTCGCCCGGGAGGGTGACTTGTGCGGTTTGGAGCCGTACGCGTACCCCTCTCGGCGGCGCGTAGGCTGGAGGCAGTCAGTGCTCCTTGTATAGCCCCGAGAGGTGTCCCGTGTCGCCGCGCCGCAACCGACCGAAGGCAGCCGGATCGTCGGGCCGCAGCGCCGAGGACGACCGCGCGGGCCGGTACGGCGGCTGGCAGTCCACGGAGAGCTGGCAGGGCGAGGACTGGAGTGTGCGCCACGTCGCCGGCGCCGGCGCGGAGGGCAAGACGTACCGGTGCCCCGGCTGCGAACAGATGATCCCCTCCGGCGTCCCGCACGTGGTGGCGTGGCCGGAGCACGCGGGCGTCGACGACCGCCGCCACTGGCACAAGGCGTGCTGGAACGCGAGGGACCGCCGCACCACGCGGGTGCAGCGGTCCCGTAACGCGCCGCGGTTCTGACCGCGGGCCGGAGCCTTCCGGTAAGGCCCTAGACGTCCCGCTTCTCCAGCAGCGCGTAGGCCCCGGCGTACACCACCGCCGTCAGGCCCAGCATGATCCACAGCGGGTCCCAGCCGCTGGGGCCGGAACCGGTCAGGCCGTTGTCGTAGAAGGCCCCGAGCTGGCTCGGGATGGAGTACTCGAACAGCCACTCCTGGAGCTTCTGCATCGACGACGCGGCCATGAACAGCGCGATGACGAGCGGAGCGAGCACCGCACCGATCATGATCGTGATGGCGCCCGCCGAGTGCCGGATGATCGAGCCGATGAGCAGCGACAGCAGGCCGAGCAGCGCGATGTAGAGGCTGACGCCGACGGTGGCCTTGAGCCACTGCCCGCCGGTGGGGCTGTCGGCGCCGGCGTTGCCCAGCATGGACGAGTGGAGCATGGCCACGAAGCCGGAGGAGGCCAGCGTGGTGACGAAGGCGACGGTGAAGAAGACGATCGACTTGGCGGCGAGCACCCGGCCCCGGCTCGGGCAGGCGGTCGCCGTCGTGCGGATCATGCCGGTGCTGTACTCCGAGGCCGTGGTCAGCACGCCGAGCGTCATGATGCACATGCTGCCGAGGAGCAGTCCGAAGAACCCGAAGGACAGCATGTTCTCGCCGCTCAGGCTCTCGGAGTCGGAGTTGGCCTCGACCACCGCGCCGGTCAGCAGGCCGATGCCGACGACGAGCAGCAGGAAGACGCCGAGCGTCCACATCGTCGAGCGCACCGACTTGATCTTCGTCCACTCGGAGGCGAGCGCGTGCCCGAGGTGGGTGCGCACGACCGGGATCGGCGACGTGTAGCCGGGGTACGGCCCGCCGGGCGCCGCCTGCCAGTCGGTCGCGGCGGGGGCCTGCGGCATCGGAGGCTGGTGGGTGCTCATCGGGCGTCCTCGGTCTGGGTCGGGTCGGCGGGGGAGGAAGCGGCGGGGGCGGCGACGGAGGCCGGGGCCGTGGCAGGGGTCTCGGGGCCGGCGGCCGGGGGAGCGGCGGGCGCGGGCGCGGCGGCCGGGACCGGCGGTGCCGCCGGGGTGTCCGGCGTGGCGGTCGCGGGGGCCGGGGGAGTGGCGGGCGTCTGCCGCGGCGCGGCGTCCGCGGCCGGCGGCGTGGCCGGGGCTCCCGGGGCGGCGGCCGGTGCCTCGTCGCGCGGCGCCGCCGGGGCCGGCTGGGCCGGGGTGGGCTGCTGCGGCGCCTGACCCGCCTGCGGGGCCTGTGCCGGCTGCGGGGCACCGGCGGCCTGAACCGCCTGCGGGGCCTGGGCCGGCTGGGCCGGGGGCTGGGCGTACGGGTTGGGGGCGGGGGCGCCCGGCGCGGCGTACGCGTGGGCGGGAGCGGTGCCGTACGGGTTCGCCGGTGCTCCCGGCATCGCGAACGGCTGGCCGCCCTGCTGGGGCGGCGGCGGGGCGTACCAGCCGGGCTGGCCCTGGCCGGGCACCGGCACCGGCGGCTGGGCGCCGGGAGGCAGCTGCTGCTGAAGGCCCGCCTTCTGGTCGACGGTCGACCGGTAGTCGACCACGGCCTGCGTCATCCGCATGTACGCCTCCTCCAGCGAGGCCTGGTGCGGCGACAGCTCCCACAGCCGTACGCCCGCCTCGTGCGCGAGGTCGCTGATGCGGGGCAGCGGCAGCCCGGTGATGCGCAGGGCGCCGTCCTGCTCGGGCAGCACATGGCCGCCGGCCCCGGTCAGCGCGGAGGTCAGCTTCTCGCGCAGCTGCGGCTCGGTGTCGGGGGTGCGCACCCGGGCGAAGTCCGCGGAGTTGGCCGAGATGAAGTCCCGCACGCTCATGTCGGCGAGCAGCTGCCCGCGGCCGATCACGATGAGGTGGTCGGCGGTCAGCGCCATCTCGCTCATCAGGTGCGAGGAGACGAAGACGGTACGGCCCTCGGCGGCGAGGGACCGCATCAGGTTGCGGACCCACAGGATGCCCTCGGGGTCGAGTCCGTTGACCGGCTCGTCGAAGAGCAGCACCTGCGGGTCGCCGAGCAGCGCGGCGGCGATGCCGAGGCGCTGGCCCATGCCGAGCGAGAAGCCCTTGGAGCGCTTTTTGGCCACGTCCTGGAGGCCGACGACCCCGAGCACCTCGTCCACGCGCCGGGCCGGGATGCCCGAGAGCTGGGCGAGGCTGAGCAGGTGGTTGCGGGCGGACCGGCCGCCGTGGACGGCCTTGGCGTCGAGCAGCGCGCCGACCTGGCGAGGGGCGTTGGGCAGCTTGCGGTACGGGTAGCCGCCGATGGTCACCGAGCCGGACGTGGGGTTGTCCAGCCCGAGGATCATCCTCATCGTCGTCGACTTGCCGGAGCCGTTCGGCCCGAGGAAGCCGGTGACGGTACCGGGCCGCACCCGGAAGGAAAGGTTGTACACGGCGGTCTTGTCGCCGTAGCGCTTGGTCAGGCCGACAGCCTCGATCATGCTCCGCACCCATCGAAAGGTTCAGGACAGCGGGGCACACGCCCCCGTAAGGGTTAGGAGGATATCGGGGCGCTGACGGTTCCGCTCAAGTAAAGGTAAAGCCAAAGCGCTACTTTGCGTGACGCCATGGGCTACTGGGCGTCCCGCCGCTTCAGGAGTGCGTAACCTCCCGCCAGTGCGGCGATCACCCACAGCGCCATGATGCCGAGCCCGCCCCAGGGCCCGTAGGGGGTGTCGTCGCCGAACCTCGGCACCACCTGCATGATCCGGCTGCCGGCCTGGTCGGGCAGGAAACGGCCGATCCTCTTCGTGGCGTCGACGTTGCCGAGGATGTTGGAGATCAGGAAGAAGAACGGCATGAGGATGCCGAGCGACAGCATGGGCGAGCGCAGCATCGCGGCGACGCCCATGGAGAACAGGGCGATCAGCGTCATGTACAGCCCGCCGCCGACCACCGCGCGCAGCACGCCGGGGTCGCCGATCCGGGTGCCGAGGGAGCCCAGCATCGCCTGCCCGAGGAAGAAGGCGGCGAAGCTCGTCACCATGCCCACGACCAGCGCCAGCGCGCCGGCCACCGCGATCTTGCTGAACAGGAAGGTGCCGCGCTGCGGCACGGCGGCCAGCGAGACCCGGATCATGCCGGTGCTGTACTCGTTCGAGACGACCAGCACCCCGAACACGATCATGGCGAGCTGGCCGAGGGTCATGCCCGCGAAGCTGATGACGGTGGGATCGAAGGAGAGCCGCTCGCGCAGGGGCATGCCGCCGTACTGACTCCGGGTCAGGGCGGAGATCAGCATGCCCAGGGCGAGCGTGACGACCACGGCCAGCGACAGCGTCCACACCGTGGACGCCACGGACCGGATCTTGGTCCACTCGGACCGGATGACCTGGACGGCCGCCATGGCTCACGCCCCCTTCCAGCCGGCGCCCCAGTCCTGCGGTGCCGGATCGGGACGGGAGTGCGCGTGGTACTCCACCGCGTCCGCCGTCAGCCTCATGAACGCCTCCTCCAGCGAGGCCTGCCGCGGGCTCAGCTCGTGCAGCACGAACCCGGAGCGGGCCGCCAGCTCGCCGATCCGCTCGGCCTTGTCGCCCTCCACCTCCAGCGCCCCGCCGCCCGCCTGCACCGCGGTGATCCCGGCCTCGTGCAGCACGTCGAGCAGCCGTTCGCGCTGCGGGGAGCGGATGCGGACGTAACTGCGCGAGTTCTGCCGGATGAAGTCGGCCATGGAGGTGTCCGCGAGGAGCCGCCCCTGCCCGATGACGACCAGGTGCTCCGCCGTCAGCGCCATCTCGCTCATCAGATGGCTCGACACGAACACCGTGCGCCCCTGCGCGGCCAGCGACTTCATCAGCGTCCGGATCCAGTGGATGCCCTCCGGGTCGAGCCCGTTGACCGGCTCGTCGAACATCAGGATCCGCGGATCGCCGAGCAGCGCCCCGGCGATCCCCAGCCGCTGCCCCATGCCCAGCGAGAACCCCTTGGCCTTCTTCCGCGCCACCGAGGTGAGCCCGACGGTGTCCAGCACCTCCGCCACCCGGCGCTCGGGGATCCCGTTGCTCTGCGCGAGGCACAGCAGGTGGTTGTAGGCGCTGCGCCCGCCGTGCACCGCCTTGGCGTCCAGCAGCGCGCCGATGTACGTCAGCGGGTCCTTCAGCCGGTCGTAGTGCCTGCCGTCGATGCGGACGTCGCCGGCGGTGGGGTGGTCGAGCCCGAGGATCATCCGCATGGTCGTGGACTTGCCGGCACCGTTGGGCCCGAGGAACCCGGTCACGACGCCCGGCCGGACCGTGAAGGTGAGACGGTCGACCGCCACCGTGTCGCCGTACCGCTTGGTCAGTCCCTCCAGCTCGATCATGCGGCCACGCTAGGACGGGCTCGGGGCCCCTGCCACTCGGGGCCGCCGGCGGGCACGGCCGCTCGCGGGGGTCACCGGGCCGGCCGCCGGATCCGGATGGGCCCGCGGGCTCCGGCGGGGTCGACGGGCGTGCCGCGCTGGGTGATCTCCACCTGGCCCCGGGCCGCGAGCCGGGCCGCGGCGCGGCGGACGGGCTCCATCAGCTCCCGCCACCCCTCGTCCGCGGACCGGTGCACCGCGCGGGCGACGTCCGAGGGACAGACGGACGCACCGGGGGCCCGCCGGTCGAGCAGGCCGAGGATGGCGTCTTCGAGGGCCCGATCGGTGACTGGCATACGAACGGCCCCTTCCCGGTCGGCCCGCGCCGGTCGGCCCGCGCCCGGTCCCGGACGGCCCGCGCTTCCTCCGTCAGGCTACGCGCGCCCCGGACGGCCCGTCCGCGGACCAAGGCGCCGCGGGCGTCCGCCGCCGGGACCGCGCACGCGAGAAGGGGCGGCGGGACCATGCCCCACCGCCCCTCGAGGCGTCGTGCGTGCCGGACCCTAGCGGGTCTGCTGCGCCGGAACGCCGCGGGAGACCGGCTCGTCGTCGGTGGACGTGCCGGCCGCGGCGACAGCGGCGCCGGTCAGCGTGGCGAGCATCTCGCGGACGTTCGTCAGCTGCGCGTTGATGGAGTCGCGGCGGTTGGTGAGGGCGGCCAGCTCACGCTCGGACTCCGACCGGATCCGGTCGGCCTTGGCGTTGGCGTCGGCCACGATGTCCTCGGCCTGGCGCTGGGCCGTCTCCACCGTCTGGCGGGCGCGGCGCTCGGCGTCCGTGCGCAGCTTCTCCGCCTCCAGGCGCAGCTGCTCGGCACGGTGCTCGATCTCGGCCAGGCGCTTCTCCGCCTTCTGCTGGCGCGAGGCCAGGTCGCGCTCGGACTGCTCACGGCGCTTGGCCAGGTTGGTCTCGAAGTCGGCGGCGGCCTGCGCGGCCTTGGCGCGGGTCTCCTCGAAGAGGGCGTCCGCCTCCTCCCGCTTGGACTGCGCGTCCTTCTGCGCGTCGGCACGCAGCTGCGAGGCCTCGCCCTTGGCCTTCTCGACGATCCGGACGCCCTCGTCCTCGGCCTTGGACTTGCGCTCGGCGGCGTAGGCCTCGGCGTCGTTGCGGACCTGCTGGGCCGCCGACTCGGCGAGGTCGCGGTGCTGCTCGGCGGCGCGCCGGGCCTCCTCACGGAGCTCCTTGGCCTCTTCCTCGGCCAGCCGCAGAATCTTCTCGACCCGCGCGCCGAGGCCCGCGTACGACGGCTCCGCATCGGTGACCTGGGCCTGGGCGTTCTGCGTTTCGAGGTGCAGCTCCTCGATGCGCTTCTCCAGAGCGGTGATGCGGGCGAGAGCGCTGTCACGGTCGGAGACGAGCTTGGAGATGCGTTCGTCCACCTGAGCGCGGTCGTACCCACGCCGCACAAGCTCGAAGCCGTAGGGGGAAGTGTCGCTCATGGGGTTCCTGTCGAATGAGACCGGTGAGGTGATAAGGGGAATCCTAGGGGCCGAAGCGGTGTGTCATCGAGCGGATACGGTTTTGATCTGGAGAATGGCACCTCTTTTGAGTGGCTGACCGGCGGACGGCTTGCCAACGACTCGGGCAAAGCCCCCCAGAAGACACCGGAACGCCTCCCGGCCGCTAGCCGTCCGGCGATTTCCCACCCGATCGGGGTGCGCCCACGGCCGCGCCCGCCTTGACCCCGCCGTCCTTGCCCGCCGACGGCGCCTCGAAGGACTCCAGCGCCTCCAGGACGTCCTGGACCCGGGAGATCTCGGCGTTGATGTCCTCGCGCCGGCGCACCAGGACCTCCAGCTCCCGCTTGCCCTCCTCGACCGTGCGCCGCGCCTCGCGGATCGCCTCGGCCTTCAGCTCCTCGGCCTCCTTGACCAGGCTGGCCTTCTTCTGCTCGGCCTCCTTCAGCAGCCCCTCCGCCTTCTTGACGGCGGCGATGCGCACCTTGCCCGCCTCCGAACTGGCGTCGGACAGGATCTCCTTGGCCTTGGCCTGCGCCTTCTCCAGCTGCTCCTCGGCGGCCTTGATGAGCGCGTCGCACCGGTCGCCGGTGGACCTCATCGTCTCGGCGGCCTCGCGGCGGGCCCGCTCGTGCAGCTCCTCGATCTCCGAGGTCACGCGGTCGCGCAGCTCCTCCGCGCGCTCCCTGATCGCGGTCGCGTCCCGGCGGGCGCCGACCAGCAGCTCGTCGGCGTCCGTACGGGACTTCTCCACCAGGGAGTTGCCCTCGACGGTCGCCTCGGACACGATCCGTTCGGCCTCGTTGCGGGCCGCGCCGACCATCGTGTCGGCCTGCGCCTCGGCGTCGGCCGTGGCCTTCTGGGCCTGCTGCTGGGCCTCGGTGAGCAGCTTGTCGGCCTCGGCCGCGGTCTCCGTGATGAGCGTGTCGACCTGCTCGGCCGCCTCCGAACGCCGCTTGTTGGCCTCCTTGCGGGCCTCGTCCAGGGTCCGCTCGGCCTCCTCACGGGCCAGGCTCACCAGCCGGTCGGCCTCGGCCTCGGCGTCCACCTTGACCCGCTCGGCCTCGGCCCGCAGCCGCTCCGCGTGCGCCTGCGCGGTCCCGACCGTCTCGGCCGCCGCGGCGCGCAGCCGCTCGGCCTCGCCGGTGGCGTCCCCGAGGAGCTGCTCGGCGCCCGCGACGGCCTCGGCGCGGACCCGGTCCGCCTCGGTGAGGGCCTCGGTGCGCACCCGCTCGGCCTCGGCGGCGGTCTCCGTCTGCAGCCGCTCGGCCTCCGCGACCGTCTCGTTCTGCAGGCGCTCCGCCTCGCTGCGGGCCTCGGTGATGAGGGTGTCCGCCTGCGCGGCCGCGTCCGAGCGGATGCGGTTGGCGTCCTCGCGGGCGTCCGCGCGGGTGCGGGCGGCCGCCTGGTCGGCCTCGGCGAGCGCGTCCGAGGCCTCGGTACGCACCCGCTGCGCGTAGTCGGAGGCGTCCGAGCGCAGCCGCTCGGCCTCCGTGATCGCCTCCGCCATCGTCCGCTCGGCCAGCCCCTTGGCGGCCTCGGACTCCTCGTTCGCCTCGCGCCGGATGCGGGAGGCGTCCTCGCTGGCCCGCTCCCGCTCGGCGTAGGCGTCGGCGCGGACGCGGTCCGCCTCCTCCTCGGCCTCCCGCCTCGCACGCTCCGCCGCGTGCTCGGCGGCCGAGCGCAGCCCGGCGATCTCCTCCTGCGCCTGCTCGTGCAGCCCGGCGACGGAGTCGCGTACCTGCTGTGCGTGCTGCTCGGCGGCGGCGACCATCTCGGTGGCGCGCCGGTCGGCCTCCTCCACCAGCCGGGTCGCCTCGGTCTGCGCCTCCTCGACGCGACCGCGCGCCACGGCGAGCAGCTCCTCGCTCTGCGCGCGGGCCCGCTCGCGCTCCTGGTCGGCCTCCTCGCGGGCGGAGCCGAGGAGTTCCTCGGCCTCGCGGCGGCGCCGGGCGGCCTCCTCCTGCGCGGCGGCCAGCGTCTCGGACGCCTCGGTGCCGAGCCGTTCCGCGGCGGCCTGCGCCTCGGCGCGCACCCGGTCCGCGGTGTCCTGGGCCTCCACCTTCAGCCGCTCGGCCTCGGCGGCGGCCTCGGAGCGCAGCCGTACGGCGACGGCCTCACCCTCGGCGCGGGAGGCGGACGCGTCGGCCGCGGCCTCGTCGCGCAGGCGTTCGGCCTCGGCCTCGGCCTGCTGCTGGAGCGCGCGGATCCGCTCGGCGGACTCCGCGCGCAGCCGCTCGGTCTCCTCGCCGGCCTCCCGGCGGATCCGGGCGGCCTCCTCGCGCGCGTCGGTGAGCGCCTGCTCGGCGGCCTCCAGCCGCTCCCGGGTGTCCGTCTGCAGCCGCGTCAGTTCCTCGGCGGCCTCGCCGCGGCGGGTCTCGACGGCCCGCTCGGTCTCCTCGCGCAGCTCCCGCGCGGCCCGCTCGGCGTCCGCCCGGACCGTCTCGGCCTGCTCGTCGGCCTCGGCGCGCAGCCGCTCGGCCTCCTTGCGGGTGCGCTCCAGGGTCTCCTCGGCCTGCCGGCGCAGCGCCGTGGCGCGCTCGATGGCCTCGGTGCGGACCTTCTCGCTGTCCGTGGTCGCCTTCTGCCGCAGCTCGTCGGCGTCCGCCTTGGCCTTGGCCAGCAGCTCCTCGGCGGACTTGGCCGCCTCCTCGATCTGCGCGACCGCCTCGCGGCGCGCCTCGGCGCGGATCGACTCGCCCTCGGCTACCGCGTCGGCGCGCAGCTGCTCGGCCTCGCCGCGCAGCCGGCGGGCCTCCTCCTGCAGCTCGACCGTCTTGGCGCGGTACTCCTTGGTGTCGTCCTTCGCCGCGCCCTTGAGCTCCTCGGCGATGTCGTGCGCCTCGGCGCGCAGCCGGTCGGCCTCGGCCTCCGCCTCGCTGCGGATCCGCTCGGCCTCCTCGGTCGCGGCCCGCGTGGTCTTCTGGGCGTCCTCGGACGCCTTGTTCAGCACGTCCTCGGCGGTTCTGGCCGCCTTGGACAACTGGGTGGCCGTCTCCTCGGCGGTGGCGGAGCGGGCCTTCTCGGCGGCCTCGGCGAGGATCTTCTCCGCCTCGGCCCGCGCGTCGGCGACCAGCTGCTCGGCCTCGGACCTGGTGTTCTCGGCCTCCTTGGTGGCCTCCTCGACCAGCCGGGCGACCTGCTCCTTGGCGGTGCGCGTGCGCGTCTCGTTGGCGGACTCGGCGCTCGTCAGCGCCTTGGCGGCGGCCTCCTTCGCCTCCGTGACCACCTTCTCGGCCTCGGCCTGCGCCTTGCGCAGCGCCTCCTCGGCCGCCGCCATCCGCTCCTCGGCGGCCCGGCTCAGCTCCGCGGCCTGGCGGCGGGCGGTGTCCGACTCGCTGACCGTCGCGGTGCGCAGCTGCTCGGCGTGCTCGGTGGCCTCCTGGGCCTGCGTGGAGGCGGCGTTCAGCAGCCGCTCGGCGTCCGTGCGGGCCCGGCGCAGGATCTGCTCGGCCTCCGCCCGGGCCGACTCGGCGTCGTTCTGCAGCCGCTCCCGGGCCTCCCGGGTCAGCCGTTCGGCCTCCGCGCGGGCGGCCGCCATGGCCTGCTCGGCCTCCGCCCGGGACTCCTCCAGCAGCCGGCGGGCCTGCTGCTCGGTGCGGGCGCGCAGCTGCTCGGCCCAGGCCACGTTCTCGTTGACGTGCGACTCGACGGTGGCACGGCGCTCGGCCAGCTCCTGGTCGAGCTGCTGGCGCCGGGTCACGGCCTCCTGGTGCAGCTCGGTCTGGAGGCGGGCGGCCTGCTCGGCGTGCTCCTGCAGGATGCGCTGGGTCTGCGCGCGGGCCTGGCTCAGCTCGCGCTCGGCGTCCTGGCGCAGCTGCTCGGCCTGCATCTGGGCGTTGCGCAGCAACTGCTCGGCCTGGTAGCCGATGTCACCGCCGTCGTAGGCGGGCCGGGTCATGAGGGTGCGCCGCGCCTCGTGCAGCTTGGCGCGCAGCACCTCGACCTGGTAGCCGAGGTCCTCGGCGTGCTGGATCGCCTTTTCCCGCTCGGTCTTCAGCCGCTTCATCTCGGCCTCGAACCGAGAGAGGTGGTCGACGTCAGCCGCCGGCTCTCGCTCCTGGCTCTCGTAGCCCCGCACTGCGCGGTCCCATCCGTCCCCTGGTCAGCTTCTCCTACGAGCTCCGTCCATCCGCCGAACGGGGCCCCCGGGGAATGGTGTCAGATCAACGGCGGAGCACGGGCTGCTGCCCCGACGCTCGTCCCCCGAAACCCGGACCCCGGCATGCGGTCGCCCGGCACTTCGAGGGCGACCGCCCCCAACCCTACCGGCCCTTATGTACGGGGGTCAGTGCTCGGGCGACTCAACCGGGGCCGAAGTGACCAGTTCCGTGAGGACGCCATGGCAGTCCTTGGGGTGCAGGAAGGTGATCCGCGACCCCATGGAACCGCGTCGTGGCTCGTCGTACAGCACGCGAACGCCCTTGTCGCGGATGCCGGCGGCCTCCGCGTCGACGTCCGCCGTGCCGAAGGCGATGTGGTGGACGCCCTCGCCGTTCTTCGCCAGCCACTTGCCCACCGCGGAGTCCTCGCGGGTCGGCTCCAGCAGCTGGAGGTAGGAGGCGCCGCCGTCCGAGGTCTCGTTGATCTTGAGCATGGCCTCGCGCACGCCCTGTTCTTCGTTGACCTCGGTGTGGAACACCTCGAAGCCGTACGTGGCCCGGTAGAACTCGACGGTGGCGTCGAGGTCGTGGCAGGCGATCCCGATGTGGTCGATTCGCGTCAGCATGGTTTCAGTGCAGCGCTCCCGCGTTGGTTACGCAACGTGCGCGCGATCACACCGACAGGCCGATGACGGCGCGCTCTACCGCTCAGTACATTCGAAGTAAACCCTCGTTCACTCCTCGGCTGTGCAGGCCGGTAAGGGGATCGCAGCTCATGTCTTCAGGAACGACCAGCTCTGTGATCGTCGCGGGCGCCCGTACGCCCATGGGACGACTGCTGGGCTCGCTCAAGTCCTTCTCCGGGGCCGATCTGGGCGGCTTCGCGATCAAGGCCGCCCTCGACCGCGCGGGTATCGGCGGCGACCAGGTGCAGTACGTGATCATGGGCCAGGTGCTGCAGGCCGGGGCGGGGCAGATCCCGGCGCGCCAGGCTGCGGTCAAGGCCGGCATTCCGATGAGCGTCCCGGCGCTCACCATCAACAAGGTCTGTCTCTCGGGCCTGGACGCCATCGCGCTGGCCGACCAGCTGATCCGCGCGGGTGAGTTCGACATCGTGGTGGCCGGCGGCCAGGAGTCCATGACGAATGCCCCGCACCTGCTCCCGAAGTCCCGTGAGGGCTTCAAGTACGGCGCGGTCCAGATGCTCGACGCGATGGCGTACGACGGTCTGACCGACTCCTTCGAGAACGTCGCCATGGGCGAGTCCACGGAGAAGCACAACACCCGCCTCGGCATCGGCCGCGCCGAGCAGGACGAGATCGCCGCCCTGTCCCACCAGCGGGCCGCCGCCGCGCAGAAGAACGGCATCTTCGAGGCCGAGATCACCCCGGTGGAGATCCCGCAGCGCAAGGGCGAGCCGGTCGTCTTCAGCAAGGACGAGGGCATCCGCGGCGAGACCACCGCCGAGTCCCTCGGCAAGCTGCGCCCGGCCTTCGCCAAGGACGGCACGATCACCGCCGGCTCCTCCTCGCAGATCTCGGACGGTGCGGCGGCCGTGGTCGTGATGAGCAAGGCCAAGGCCGAGGAGCTGGGCCTGGAGTGGCTCGCCGAGATCGGCGCCCACGGCAACGTGGCGGGCCCGGACAACTCCCTGCAGTCCCAGCCCTCCAACGCCATCGCCCACGCCCTGAAGAAGGAGGGCCTGGAGGTCTCCGACCTCGACCTCGTCGAGATCAACGAGGCCTTCGCCGCCGTCGCCGTGCAGTCGATGAAGGACCTCGGCGTGTCCACCGAAAAGGTGAACGTGAACGGTGGTGCGATCGCCCTGGGTCACCCGATCGGCATGTCCGGCGCCCGTCTCGTGCTCCACCTGGCGCTCGAGCTCAAGCGGCGTGGCGGCGGTGTCGGCGCGGCCGCGCTGTGCGGTGGCGGCGGCCAGGGTGACGCGCTGATCGTGCGGGTACCGAAGGCCTGAGCCCTCCTTCCGGGGCGCCTCACGGCGCCTTCGAGTTCTTCTAGCTGAACGGAGCTGTGATGCAGGACGTCTCCTCTCTGGTGACCCAGGCCAGGGAAGGCCGGCCGCGGGCCGTGGCCCGGCTGATCTCCCTCGTGGAGGGGGCGTCCCCGCAGCTCAGGGAGGTCATGGCGGCGCTGGCCCCGCTGACCGGCAACGCCTACGTGGTGGGCCTCACCGGCTCGCCCGGCGTCGGCAAGTCCACCTCGACCTCCGCGCTCGTCACGGCGTACCGCAAGCAGGGCAGGCGGGTCGGCGTCCTGGCCGTCGACCCGTCCTCGCCGTTCTCCGGCGGCGCCCTGCTCGGTGACCGCGTCCGGATGTCGGACCACGCCTCCGACCCCGGCGTCTACATCCGCTCGATGGCCACCCGGGGCCACCTCGGCGGCCTCGCGTGGGCGGCGCCGCAGGCGATCCGGGTGCTGGACGCGGCGGGCTGCGACGTGATCCTCGTCGAGACGGTCGGTGTCGGCCAGTCCGAGGTGGAGATCGCCTCGCAGGCGGACACCTCCGTCGTCCTCCTGGCCCCCGGCATGGGCGACGGCATCCAGGCCGCCAAGGCCGGAATCCTGGAGATCGGCGACGTCTACGTCGTCAACAAGGCCGACCGGGACGGCGCCGACGCCACGGCCCGCGAACTGAACCACATGCTGGGCCTGGGCGAGGCCCGCGGCCCCGGCGACTGGCGCCCGCCGATCGTGAAGACGGTCGCGGCCCGCGCCGAGGGCGTCGACGAGGTCGTGGAGGCCCTGGAGAAGCACCGGGCCTGGATGGAGGAGCGCGGCGTTCTCGCCGAGCGCCGCAGGGCCCGCGCGGCCCGCGAGGTGGAGACCATCGCGGTCACCGCCCTGCGCGAACGCATCGGCGACCTGCACGGCGACCGCCGCCTCAGCTCCCTCGCCGAGCGCATCGTCGCCGGCGAACTGGACCCCTACCGCGCGGCGGACGAACTGGTGGCGGGCCTGACCCAGGGCTGAGGGTGGCCGGCCGGTGATCAAGCTGCTAGCTTGACCGGCATGTTCCTCTCCCTGGCGTAGAGCGCGCACCGGATCGCGGGGCCCCGCACGGAGCCACCGCGTCCTTCGGTGTCCCCTCTCCCGCCTCCCGCAGAGGAACTCCAGCGTGTCCACGCATCCCCAGCGGCGTCCGTCGTACGCCGCCGTCCTGCGCGTCCCGCACGCGCGCCGCACCTTCGCCGCCGCCCTGACCGCCCGCCTGTCCTACGGCACGGTCTCCCTGGCGGTCATGCTCTCCGTCACCCGTTCCACCGGGTCCTACGCCGTCTCCGGCGTCGTGCTGTCCCTGTTCGGCGCCACGACGGTGTTCCTGATGCCGCTCAGGGCCTCGCTGATCGACCGCCACGGCCCCCGCCGGGCCCTGCTGCCCATGGCGGCGCTGTACGGCGCCCTGCTGAGCGTCCTGGCCGTCCTGACCTGGCGGCCCGGGGCGCCGGCGGTGGCCGTCGGCGCCGCGGCCGCCCTCGCGGGCTGCTGCGCGCCCCCGCTGGGCCCGACCATGCGCGCCCTGTGGTCCGAACTCGTGCACGACCGGGACCTGCTGCAACGTGCCTACAGCCTGGACGGAGTCGCCGAGGAACTGCTGTTCGTCTCCGGCCCCGCCCTGGTCGGCGCGCTCGTCGGCGTCGCGCCCCCGGCGTCCGGCATCCTGTTCAGCGCGGTGCTGGTCGTGGTGGGCACCTGGGTCTTCGTCACGTCACCGGCGATGACCGGCCCGCGCCCATCGGTCCCCGGCAGGCGGCTGGGCGCGGTGCGCGGGCTGCTCGCCCCGGTCGCCGTGGCCGCCGGGGTGGGGCTGGCCCTGAGCGGCGTGGACCTGCTGGTGATGGCCTTCGCCGCGGAACATTCCCACGGCACCACGCTCGTGCCCTGGGTCCTGGGCGCGCTCTCCGCCGGCAGCGCGGTGGGCGGGCTGGCCAACGGGGTGGTGACGTGGCGGGCGCCGGCCCGCACCCGGCTGTGCCGGCTCACCGCCGGCCTCGGCCTGGTGATCGCGGCGGCGGGCCTGGCCCCCGGCCTGTGGACGCTCACGGCGGCCATGGCCTGCGCGGGGGCGTTCATCGCCCCGGCTCTGACCACGGCGTACCTCCTGGCCGACGAAACGGCGGCCGAAGAGGCCCGCACTCAGGCCGGGGCCTGGGTGAACATGGCCGTGAACGCCGGAAGTTCGGCGGGAGCGATGGTGGCGGGGCTGCTGGTCGGGCGGCTGCCGCTGGTGGTCTGCTTCCTGCTGGCGGGCGCGGTGGCGGTGTCGGCCGCGCTGCTCGCGGCGCCGTGGCGGCGCCGGCCCCCGGAGCCCGGGTCGCACCCGTACCCCGGAGGCCCGGCCGACGTCAGGGACGCCCCCGCTGCCCTCTGAGATGCTCGGCGATCGGCTTGAGCGCCTTGTCCAGTTCCATCAGCGACTCCGCGGAGAGCAGATCGATGAAGTGCCGCCGCACCGACGCCACGTGGTGCGGCGCCACCTTCCGCATCGTCTCCATGCCGTGCTCGGTCAGCACGGCGTAGAGCCCCCGGCGGTCGGACTCGCAGTTCTCCCGGCGCACCAGGTTGGCGTTCTCCATGCGCGTGATCTGGTGCGACAGCCGGCTCTTGGACTGAAGGGTCGCCGAGGCGAGATCACTCATCCGCATCCGCACGTCGTCGGACTCGGAGAGATTCACGAGGATCTCGTAGTCGTTCATTGTCAGGCCGAACGGCTGCAGATCCTTTTCGAGCTGGTACGTCAACAGCCTGTTGACCTCCAGGTGGGTGCGCCAGGCGCACTGCTCCGCATCGGTCAGCCAGCGCGTGGCCGTCTCGGTCTCCATGAATGAAGTCTACCTAAGAAGTTGAATGACGAACTACTTCGGGTGGTGTGACAGTGCGCACGCGTTCGACGTCACACTCCGCAGACTACCGCTCACAGCCCGAAGCGACGCTGGAGGTCCCCCAGCTGTCCGGGAAGGCGCGGTGCACCCGACGATTGCGGACCGTGTCCGACCGGTGCCGCTACGCCACCGCCGGGCACCCCCGATTCCGCCGGAACCAGACCCGTGGCCTGCTCCGCCATCAGTGTCTCGCTCGACTGCAGAAGGACCGTCCCCGCCCCCACGAACTCGAACTGGTGCTCCTCGCCGGAGGCCCCGCCCAGGCCCGTCATCGCACGTAGACCGCCCATGATCCCCGTCAGGTACCCGTGGTCGTAGTGGTGGCAGGGGGACGGGCAGTCGGCCCAGCCGACCAGCGCCTGGGGGTCCACCCGGACCGGGGGTTCGACGAAGACCACCGGACCGTTAGATGCGGCCACGAACTTCCCGGTTCCGATCAGGGTCAGAAAGCCCGGCACGATCGATTGCTTGAGTGCGAGACTTGGCTGATAAGCGAGCAGATTGCCCGCGCGAATGGTCAAGTTCCCGTCGTCCAGGTCATAGGAGTTGACGTCGAAGGCCCGGTCGGCCAGCAGCATCTTCCCCGAGCCCTGCGCCACGACCCAGTCGCTCGCGTGCAGTGGCGAATGGAACGACGTACGGACAAGTCGGTCGAGTCGCCCGTGCCCGATGCCGTCGAACTCGATCGCCCCGTAGTAGGCGATCATCTTCCCCTTCTGCAGGAACCACTGCCCGCTCTTGAGTTCCACGCAGAACGTGTACGGGTTCACGTTGTCGTCGGCGGGCAGCGTCACCGGGTCGTGCACCACCGGGCCGCCGGGATTTCCGTACGCGCTCACAGCTTCTCCTCCGAGGCCTGGACGTACACCGTGCCATCGCCGCTCAGCTCCAGCTGGAAGGCCTCGCCCGAGCCGCGGCCCACCATGTCGCGCCAGCCCAGCGCGGTGGACAGTCTGTTGCGGACGTCGCCGTGGTGGGCGACGTAGGCCTGCGGGTCCACATGGACCGGGCGCCGCGGGGTGACCGGGATCTCGAAGACGCCGCCGTGCGCCATCACGGCGACGGAGCCGTGGCCCTGGAGGGTGGTGGTGAACAGCCCCTGCCCGGTGACCTGGCCCCGCACCAGTCCCATGACCCCGCCCTGCGAGCCCATGAACATCGTGCCCTGGCGCAGCGTGCCCTCGAAGGCGAGCAGCCGGTCGGCCTCGACGTACAGGGTGTCGCCGGAGAGGCCGATGACGTGGACGTGGTGGCCGCCGTGCCCGAAGAAGACGGTGCCGCTGCCCTCGACCGACATGAGCGGGGTCGCCTCGCCGGCCACCCGGCGGCCGATCATGGACATCAGCCCGCCCTGCCCGCCCTGGACGCTGGGCGTGAAGGACACGTCCCCGCGGTAGGCGAGCATGGCCCCGCGCTGGCTGAACAGCCGCTGCCCAGGCAGCAGGGTGGCCTCGACCATCTTGGAGTTGATCTCTCGGAAGGTCATGTCACAGGTCCCCCGCGATCGTGTTCCGCTCGCTCGGCTGCACGTACACCAGCCCGTCGCCCTCGAACCGGATCTGGAAGGCCTCGCCGCCGCCCTCCCCGAGGAGCGTGCGGAACGTCACACCGGACTGCAGGGACTGCCGCACGTCGCCCTGGTGGGCGATGTAGGCGCCGGGATCCACGGTCAGCGGGTACTGCGGGCTGACCCGGAGCACCACGGCCGGCCCGTCGGACATGATCGCCGCCTGTCCGTGCCCCTCGACGGTCGTCGTGAACAGCCCGTTTCCCTGCGAGGCGCCGCGCAGCCCCGTGAACGTCGTGCCCGTTCTGAGCGCCGCGTCCGTCGCCAGCAGATTGCTCGACTCGACGCAGAGCTTGTCGCCCCGGAGGTGCACCAGGTTGATCTCGGACGCCCGGTCCGCGAACCAGCAGGTCCCCTCTCCTCTCACCTCCATCACCGTCATCTGCTCGCCGGTGAGCCGCCGGGTCACCATCCCGCGCAGCCCCTCGCCGCCGCCGCTCAGCTTCTTGAAGGACATCCGCCCGTCGTACGCGACCATCGAGCTGTTCTTCGCCTTGACGGCGTCCCCGGTCATGTCGACGGCGAGCACCTTGCTGCCTTGGAGTCGGAACATCGCCACGCTGCGAAAGTAGCGGCCGGGCGGGTGGACGGAACAGGTCCCGTAGGTGGAGAGCCACCCTGAGCGGACCCTTACGGGCGCCGTTTGCCACAATGGGGGGACGCTTGTGCGTGCGTTCACAAACCGGCGGGCCGCACCCCGGCAGACCGTCGTCGACACTCCCCCCGAAGGTGACCCGTGGACATCAAGACCGCCACCGCCCTCCGCCGCCTCCGCCTGGTCTCGGCCCCCGAGGCCGTGTCCTTCCTGATCCTGATCGTCTGCTCGGTGCTCAAGCGGACCACGGACTTCAACGCGGTGCCCGTGATGGGCGCGATCCACGGTGTCCTCTTCGTGCTGTACGTGCTCTTCTGGGCGGACGCCTGGAACCGGACCAAGTGGCCGCTGACGACCGCGGCCGTCTACTTCGCCCTGTCGGTGCTGCCCACCGGCGGCTTCTTCGCCGAGCGCAGGCTGCGCCGCGAGGCCGAGGACGCGGTCATCGCCGCGCGCGCCCGCAAGGAAGGGGTCGTGAACGCGTGATCGTCGCCTTCTCCGTAACGCCCCTGGGCGTCGGCGAGGACGTCGGGGAGTACGTCGCCGACGCCGTCCGCGTCGTGCGCGAGTCCGGCCTGCCCAACCGCACCGACGCCATGTTCACGTCCGTCGAGGGGGAGTGGGACGAGGTCATGGACGTGGTCAGGAGGGCCGTGGCCGCCGTGGAGGAGCGCGCTCCCCGCGTGTCGCTCGTCCTCAAGGCCGACATCCGGCCCGGCGTGACCGACGGGCTGACCTCCAAGGTGGAGACCGTGGAGCGGCACCTGGCCTGACGTCCGGCTCAGGCCGGCCGGGCCAGGGCGGTCCCGAGAGGCGTCCGTTCGTACAGCACCTGGTGGCCGTAGCGGCGGGAGACCAGCAGGCCCGCGTCCCGCAGGATCGTCAGGTGGGACGAGACCGACGACGGAGCCAGGCCCGAGCGGTGGGCCAGGGCGCTGGTCGTCGCCGGTTCGTCCAGCGCGGTCAGCACCGCCGCCCGGTTGCGGCCCAGCAGCCGTACCAGGGCCTGTGGCAGCCGCTCGGCCGGCTCCGTCCACAGACCCGCGATGCCCCGTGCCGGATAGACCAGGGTGGGCTGCCAGGGCGGTTCGAAGCCGGTCACCACGTCGGGCCAGGCGAACACGCTCGGCATCAGCACCAGGCCCTGCCCGCCGAGGTCGCGGGTGTGTTCGGTGTCCAGGGCGAGCGTCAGCGTGCGGCCGTCCCAGGACAGCCGGGTGTCCAGCTCGGGCAGCAGGGTGCCGAGACCCACTTCGGCCAGCCGCCGGGAGTGGAAGGCCACGTCCGCCTCCAGCAGGGCGCGCAGCCGGGGCCAGTCGGGGGCGATCAGCGCCTGCCAGGCCTCCTCCAGGGCGTCCGCCAGTTCCCTGATCATCCGCTCCGGGTCCGCGAGCCAGGCCCGGGCCTGCGGTGTGCCGGCAGCCCCCGGGGTGCAGGCCAGCGCGCGGGCGGTGTCCTCGCGGGCCGCCTCCGGGTCGGACGCCCGCACGGCCGCGATCTCCTCCGCGAACGTGGCCGCCGGGCCGATCGGCGGCGCGCCCAGCCAGTCCGGCGAGTGGCCGCGGCGGGGCATCAGCAGCCACAGCGGGGTCAGGTCGAGACCGGCCGCCGCGCCCCTGATCCGGCGCAGCCAGGGCGCCTGGTAGGCGTGCCGGTCCGGCCGGCGCAGGGTGCGCACCGCGTCCTGCGTCTCCCACAGCGGGGAGATCGCGAACCGGCAGCGCAGGAAGTCGTCGTCGCCGAAGCGCAGTCGTGAGGGCACGGCCCGCCTCCCGGAAGATTCGCCTGGAGCCGAAACTCTACGGCTCCCCGGCCGCCTCCCGGCACGCTGCCCCGCATGTCCGCCCCTTCCGCCGCCCCCGGGACCGCCCCGGCGCCCGCCGGCTACGGCCGTGTCCTCGCCGTGCCCGAGTTCCGGGCCGTGTTCGCCGCTCACGTGCTGTCCATGCTCGGCGTGATCGTGAGCGAGATCGCCCTGTCCGTCCTCGTGTACGACCTCACCCGCTCACCGCTGATGAGCGCGCTCACCTTCGCGCTGGGCTTCCTGCCGTACGCCGTCGGCGGCACCCTCCTCGCACCCGTGGCCGACCGCTTCCCGGCCCGGCGCGTGCTCGTCACCTGCGACCTGGTGTGCGCCGGGTGCGTGGCCGTCATGACGGTTCCGGGCACCGGCATCGGCGTCCTGCTCGCGCTGCGCTGTGCGCTCGCCGTCGTCTCGCCGGTCTTCTCCGGCACCCGCATGGCCACTCTGGCCGACGTCCTCGGCGCCGGAGACCTGTTCGTGCTCGGCCGCTCCCTGCTGCGGATCGTCGCCCAGAGCGCCCTGCTCGTCGGCTACGGCGTCGGCGGGCTGCTGCTGACCGCCGTCAGCCCGCGCCACGCGCTGCTGATCACCGTCACCACCTTCTTGGCCTCCGCCGCGCTGCTGCGCTGCGGCACCCGGCACCGCCCCGGCCGCACCCGCCCGGCCGCGCAGACCCCGCCGGGCGTCCGCCGGCTGTTCGCCGACCGCCGCGTCCGGACGCTGATGCCGATGTTCTGGGTGCCGGCCGCGTTCTCCGTCGTCCCCGAGGCGCTGGCGGCGCCGTACGCCGACCAGCTGGGCAGCGGGTCCGCCGGTCTCGGGCTGCTGATGTGCGCCCTGCCCGTCGGCACGGTGGCCGGCGAGCTGTTCGCCGGGGCCCGACTCGGGCCCGCGGCCCGCGAGCGCGTCGCGCTGCCCCTGCTGTGCCTGACCCTGCTGCCGTACCTCGGCTACGCCCTGCGCCCCGGGCTCGGCGTCTCGCTGCTGCTCCTGCTGCTGTCCGGGGCCGGGTCGGCGTACACGCTGGGCCTGGACCAGTGGTTGGTGCGGGCCGTTCCGGAGGAGGTCCGCGGGCGGGCCATGACCGTGCTGAGCGCGGGGCTGATGACCGTCCAGGGCGTCGGCATGGCGCTGGCCGGGGTGGTGGCGCAGGCGGCGGGGGTGCGCACGGCGGTGGCCGGCGCCGGGGTGCTGGGCGCCCTGTGCTGCTGCGGACTGGCCGCGGCGGCCCGGGCGACCGCAGAACGCGAGGCGGCCGGGGAGCCGGAGCGGCGGGCGGGCCGCGTGGGGAGGGCGACCGAAGGCCGAGACGGGGCTGCCCGGAAAATGACCGGCCGGTAGGGTCTGATGACGTGCCGAAGCCACTGAGCCTGCCCTTCGACCCCATCGCCCGCGCCGACGAGCTCTGGAAGCAGCGCTGGGGGAACGTGCCGTCCATGGCGGCCATCACCTCGATCATGCGTGCCCAGCAGATCCTGCTCGGCGAGGTGGACGCGGTGGTCAAGCCGTACGGGCTGACGTTCGCCCGCTACGAGGCGCTGGTGCTGCTCACCTTCTCCAAGGCCGGCGAGCTGCCGATGTCCAAGATCGGTGAGCGGCTGATGGTGCATCCCACGTCCGTGACGAACACGGTGGACCGGCTGGTGAAGTCGGGTCTGGTGGCCAGGCGGCCCAATCCGAACGACGGCCGCGGCACCCTCGCCGTCATCACCGACAAGGGCCGCGAGGTGGTCGACGCGGCCACCCGCGACCTCATGGCCATGGACTTCGGGCTCGGGGTGTACGACGCGGAGGAGTGCAAGGAGATCTTCGCCATGCTGCGTCCGCTGCGGGTCTCCGCACACGACTTCGACGAGGGGTGACCCCGGGCAAGATCTCCCGGAACGGGTGGTTACGCTCGACCGCATGAAGAAAAGCGTGCTGACCCGCTACCGCGTCATGGCCTACCTCACCGGCGTCCTCCTGGTGCTGCTGTGCCTGGGCATGATCGCGAAGTACGGGCTGGACATCGACGGTGCCGCCGACTTCACCCGGGTCGTCGCCATCGCCCACGGCTGGCTGTACGTCGTCTACCTGGTCTTCGCCTTCGACCTGGGCTCCAAGGCGAAGTGGCCGGTCGGCAAGCAGCTGTGGGTGCTGCTCGCGGGCACCGTTCCCACCGCCGCCTTCTTCGTCGAGCGCAAGATCAGCCACGAGCTGCAGGACCGGGTCGCCGACGAGGCCCCGGCCGTCGCCAAGGCCTAGCCCGCACCGCCGTACGGCACCGTACGGCGGTCTCCCATCGACATTTACTAGGACGTCCAAGTAAATTCGAGGGTATGGACGATGCTCACGCCATCGAGGAGGGCCGCCAGCGCTGGCAGGCCCGCTACGACGCCGCGCGCAAGCGCGACGCTGACTTCACCACGCTCTCCGGCGATCCCGTGGAGCCGGTGTACGGGCCCCGACCGGGCGACACGTACGAGGGATTCGAGCGGATCGGCTGGCCGGGTGAGTACCCCTTCACCCGCGGGCTCCATCCGACCGGCTACCGCGGGCGCACCTGGACCATCCGGCAGTTCGCCGGGTTCGGGAACGCCGAGCAGACCAACGAGCGGTACAAGATGATCCTGGCCGCGGGCGGCGGCGGGCTGTCCGTCGCCTTCGACATGCCGACCCTCATGGGGCGCGACTCCGACGACCCCCGCGCCCTCGGCGAGGTCGGCCACTGCGGGGTCGCCATCGACTCGGCCGCCGACATGGAGGTCCTGTTCAAGGACATCCCGCTCGGCGACGTCACCACCTCCATGACGATCAGCGGCCCCGCCGTGCCCGTCTTCTGCATGTACCTGGTCGCGGCCGAGCGGCAGGGCGTGGACCCGGCGGTGCTCAACGGCACCCTGCAGACGGACATCTTCAAGGAGTACATCGCGCAGAAGGAGTGGCTCTTCCAGCCCGAGCCGCACCTGCGCCTGATCGGCGACCTGATGGAGCACTGCGCGGCCGGCATCCCCGCCTACAAGCCGCTGTCCGTCTCCGGCTACCACATCCGCGAGGCCGGCGCCACGGCGGCGCAGGAGCTGGCGTACACGCTCGCCGACGGCTTCGGCTACGTCGAGCTGGGGCTCAGCCGCGGGCTGGACGTCGACGTCTTCGCCCCGGGCCTCTCCTTCTTCTTCGACGCGCACGTGGACTTCTTCGAGGAGATCGCCAAGTTCCGCGCCGCGCGCCGGATCTGGGCCCGCTGGATGCGGGACGTGTACGGCGCGAAGAGCGAGAAGGCGCAGTGGCTGCGCTTCCACACGCAGACCGCCGGGGTCTCGCTGACCGCGCAGCAGCCGTACAACAACGTGGTGCGCACGGCCGTGGAGGCGCTCGCGGCGGTGCTCGGCGGCACCAACTCCCTGCACACCAACGCCCTGGACGAGACCCTGGCGCTGCCCAGCGAGCAGGCCGCCGAGATCGCGCTGCGCACCCAGCAGGTGCTGATGGAGGAGACCGGGGTCGCCAACGTCGCCGACCCGCTGGGCGGTTCCTGGTACGTCGAGCAGCTGACGGACCGGATCGAGGCCGACGCGGAGAAGATCTTCGAACAGATCAAGGAGCGGGGGCTCAGGGCGCACCCGGACGGGCGGCACCCCATCGGGCCGATCACCTCCGGCATCCTGCGCGGGATCGAGGACGGCTGGTTCACCGGCGAGATCGCGGAGTCCGCCTTCCGCTACCAGCAGGCGCTGGAGAAGGGCGAGAAGCGGGTCGTGGGCGTCAACGTCGCGACCGGTTCCGTCACCGGCGACCTGGAGATCCTGCGGGTCAGTCACGAGGTGGAGCGCGAGCAGGTGCGGGTGCTCGCCGAGCGCAAGGCGGCCCGGGACGAGGGCGCGGTGCGTGCCGCGCTGGACGGCATGCTGGCCGCCGCCCGCTCCGGCGCCAACATGATCGAGCCCATGCTCGACGCCGTCCGCGCCGAGGCCACGCTGGGCGAGATCTGCGGGGTGCTGCGGGACGAGTGGGGGGTGTACACGGAGCCGGCGGGGTTCTGAGACGCGGCGGGGTTCTGGGACCCGGCGGGGATCTGAGACCCCGCGGCCCCGCTCAGGCCGAGGAGGCCAGGCCCAGCAGCAGGACGCGCGTGAAGGAGCGCACCCACTCCTCGTCGGCCGGCTTGCCGCTCACCAGGGTGCGGTGGACCACCGCGCCCGCGACCACGTCGAAGATGAGGTCCCCCGTACGGGTGGCCTCGGCGGGGTCCGGCACAGAGGGGAGTTCGCCGCGGCGCTGGGCCCGCGCGCGGCCCTCCAGGACCAGGCGCATCTGGCGCTCGACGATCGAGGCGCGGATGCGCTCGCGCAGGGCGTCGTCGCGGGTCGACTCCGCGACCACCGCCATCAGGCCACTTTTGGCCTCCGGGCGGGCCAGGATGGCCGCGAACTGCAGCACCACGCCCTCGATGTCGGCGGCGAGGCTGCCGCGGTCGGGCAGTTCCAGCTCGTCGAACAGCTCGGCCACCGCGTCCACGACCAGTTCGTTCTTGCCCGCCCAGCGGCGGTAGAGCGTGGTCTTCGCGACCCCGGCCCGGGTGGCGACGTCCCCCAGGGTGAGCTTCGACCAGCCCAGTTCGACCAGCGCCTCCCGCGTCGCCGCCAGGATCGCGGCGTCCGCGGCCGCGCTGCGCGGGCGTCCGGTACGGCTGGCGGGGGTGCGGCTCTGCATGACCTGACCATAAACCGACGGTTCCTGTGGCGTGGTGAGGGAGATCACCGGGCTGTGGTGTCGCGAGGCGCCCTCATGCCATTACGCTACGGGTCGTAGCGAAAGCTCGCGAGGGACGTACGCGGGCGACGACCATGGCGTGGGGTGGGGACCCGGCGCCGCAGCACACGGTTTTTCATTCAGGCGCGGGAACGGGGGAGGATAGACGCATGCAGCCACGGAACATGTCCATGAGCGGCGTCGTCGACCTCGCCGCGGTGAAGGCGGCCCAGGAGGCCAAGGCCAAGGCCGAGCAGACGCGCGCCGAAGCCGCCCGGCAGGGCGGCGCGGGGGCCGTCTCCCCGGCCGATCTCGTCATCGACGTCGACGAAGCCGGTTTTGAGCGCGACGTCCTCCAGCGCTCCGCCGAAGTACCCGTCGTCATCGACTTCTGGGCCGAGTGGTGCCAGCCCTGCAAGCAGCTGAGCCCGGTCCTGGAACGGCTGGCCGTCGAGTACGACGGGCGCTTCCTCCTCGCCAAGATCGACGTCGACGCCAACCAGATGCTGATGCAGCAGTTCGGGGTGCAGGGCATCCCGGCCGTCTTCGCCGTGGTGGCGGGACAGGCCCTGCCGCTGTTCCAGGGCGCGGCCGGCGAGCAGCAGATCCGGCAGACGCTGGACCAGCTCGTGCAGGTCGCCGAGCAGCGCTTCGGCCTGACCGGTCTGACCGTCGACCCGGACGCGGAGCCGGGCGGCGCCCCCGTCGCGACCGCCGCGCCGGAGGGGCCGTACGACGCGCTCCTGAACGCCGCCGCACAGGCCCTGGACGCGGGCGACCTGGGCGGCGCCGTCCAGGCCTACAAGAACGTGCTGGCCGACGACCCGGCCCACCCCGAGGCGAAGCTCGGCCTCGCACAGGCCGAACTGCTCCAGCGGGTGCAGGACTTCGACCCGCAGAAGGTGCGCCGGGAGGCGGCCGAGAAGCCGGCCGACGCGGACGCCCAGATCGCCGCCGCCGACCTGGACCTGGTGGGCGGTCATGTCGAGGACGCCTTCGGGCGGCTGATCGAGACCGTGCGGCGCACGGCGGGTGACGACCGTGACACGGTACGGCGCCGGCTGCTGGAGCTGTTCGAGGTGGTGGGCCCCGAGGACCCGCGGGTGATCGCGGCGCGCCGGGCGCTGGCACGCGCCCTGTTCTGACCGGCGCCGGACACGCCACGGGCTTGTGATGCCGGGGTGAAACATTCGCCGAGAGGCGTCGAGGCGACCGCGCTTTACCAAATCTTGGTAATCGCGGTCGCTGTTACTCCGAGTAAATCCGAGCCGTTGGTCTGTCTGGATTCGTCCAGGGATCAACGGCTTTGTTCTGCCCTGAAGTGCCACCCAGGGTGGCTTTCCGAGACCGGTCGGTCGTCCTCCGGTTATCCGGCCGTTACTAGCCAGTAACGAACCCCCTTGTGTCCGGGCCGAGAATGCACCACGATCGGCGACGCTCGGTCCTATCCCAATACCCCGGCAGCCGGTCGGGTCACGGGAGACTCTGGGTCCCCACCGAGCAGAGCCGGCGGCAGTGGTGCCGGCTCTTGGGCAGGGGGGTCTTCGCCGTCCGGTGAAGCCTGTCCAGCAAGGTTGTGCGTGATGCGTGTCAGGCGCGACCAGTGGTTGTCGCTCGGGGGTGATCGCCGGTGATTCGGGCGCGGTTCGCGCCGCCGAGTGCAGGCGCTCTCCTTCCCGAGGACGTAGCACTTCTCCCATCCCTGCCTGGCTGAGCCGCCGACTGGGGCGAGTCCGGGCCAGGAGATGTACGTCCGAGAAGGAGGAAATATGGAGTCCCAGGTGCGTGGCGGGACCAGATGGAAGCGCTTCGCTGTGGTCATGGTCCCCAGCGTCGCCGCTACGGCCGCGATAGGTGTCGCCCTCGCGCAGGGCGCTCTCGCTGCTTCGTTCAGCGTGTCGGGCCAGGAGTTCAAGGTCACGGCCGACACCCTGCACGGTGAGGGTTTCGCGCAGTACGGAGCGGTCGACAGCGGTTACACGCTCGACGGCAAGAAGACGGCCCACGCCGTCGCCGTCTCGTCCTTCAAGGACGCGACGATCAAGAACATGTGCCAGTCCGTGGTCACCCCGGACGTGCCGTTCCTCGGCTCGATCACCCTCCGCCTGGAGGCTGGTGGCGCCGGTCACGACGCGGTCTCGGCCCACAACCTGTACATCGACGTCGACGACCTGAACGCGGACGCCACGTTCAACGGCATCGACATCGGTGTGGCCGCCAAGGACGCCAGCAAGGGTCCGGGCATGAAGGGCAACGGCGAGCAGGCCAACCCCTACGGCTTCGCTCAGCAGGCCGACTCGGCCGACCTGACCAACGTGAAGCAGACGGCGTGGGCGACCACCGCCGGAACCTTCAAGCTCAGCGGTCTCCACATGTCGCTGCACAAGGGCGACGGCAAGGGAATCGAGTGCTACTAGGCACTCGGTGATCGGGCGGGGGAGCCGACGGCGCCCCCGCCCGTTCCATCACCGGCCGTGCCTTCACGCGCGGCACACATCACCACCACAGCAACGCCGCACCAGGGAGCTGTTTTCCATGAGCGCCGAGACTCCTGCCGCCGAATCCGGCCAGCACACCAGCCGGAAGCTGCAGTTCCGCGCCTGGCGGGGCACGCGTCCGTTCTGGGCCGGCCTGTACGTCCTGCTCAGCGGTCTTCCGATCATGTACTTCCCGTACTTCCACCTCCAGCTCGGTCACCTGACGCTGGCGATGGCGACCACGGCCGGAGCCGGCTCCCTGATCATCGGCGTGCTGCTCGTCGTTCTGGGCATCAGCCTCTGGTTCCAGAAGCACGTGCGCACGTTCGCGGGAGTCGCCGCGATCCTGCTCGCGCTGGTGTCGCTCCCCGTGTCCAACTTCGGCGGCTTCCTCATGGGCTTCCTGCTCGCCCTCATCGGCGGAGCGATGGCGATCGCCTGGGTGCCCGGCGCACCGGAGCAGCCGCAGCCGCCGGCCGAGGCCGCGCCGGCCGAGGGCGGCGCTCCCGGGACCGCGCCGCTGCCCCGGCAGGGGACGGAGCCGGTCGGCGACGGGGACACCTCCCAGGCCGCTGTGGCACTGGAGAAGAACGACCTGTCAGGAACGAGCCCGGCCAACGGGGCGAACGGGAGGCACAGTGCCGGCTGACGAGGTGACCCGCGGGAGCGACGTGGAGGAGCCCCGCGCGAGAACCGGGCCCCGCCACGCGGCACCCAGGAAGCCGCTGTTCACCAGGTTCCACATGCCTGCCGGCAAGGCGATAGCCTCCGTGGCGATGCCGACCGCGGTGCTCATGGGCATGGGCTTCACGTCGACGCTCGCGCTGGCCGACAACGGCAGCCCGTCCCCGTCGACGACCGCCAAGAGCCTCACGGCCGACGAGTACAAGGACTGCGTCAAGGCGCTGGACGACGCCAAGGACCCCTCGGCCTCGCCGTCGCCGTCCGCCTCGGAGACGACCGGGACGCCGGACACCGCGACGCCGTCGACGGACACCGGTGCCGAGGACTCCAAGGCCTCGGGCAAGACCTCTTCGCCGGATTCAGGTTCCGACGACAAGGCCGCGCCCAAGCCCGCCGACACCTCCGGGTCCTCGGACTCCGGCACCTCCGGCTCCGGCTCGTCCGACTCGGGCTCCGACTCGGGCTCCGGCACGGGTTCCGGCACGGGTTCCGACTCGGGCTCCGGCACGGGCTCCGGTGGTGACACGGCCACGCCCAGCCCGTCCGCGTCCCAGAGCAGCGGCGGCGGTGTGCTGGACAAGATCGGCGACACCCTCGGTGACATCCTCACCGGCGGGGACAAGGACTCCGCCACGGCGTCCGCGAGCCCGACGCCGTCCGCCTCCCCCTCGGCGGACGCGTCCTCGGCCCCGCAGCCCGGGAGCGACACGTCGAAGTCCGGCACGGACACTGCCTCCGACACCGTCAAGGACACCGCCTCCAAGGCCGGCAAGACGGTCGAGGACACGGTGAAGAACACCACCGACAAGGCCTCCAGGACGGCCGAGGACACCACCGGCAAGGTGAAG
The DNA here is from genome assembly GCF_014650035.1 of Streptomyces lucensis JCM 4490. GTDB lineage: Bacteria > Actinomycetota > Actinomycetes > Streptomycetales > Streptomycetaceae > Streptomyces > Streptomyces lucensis. Next base: position 902,142 of record NZ_BMUE01000001.1, read on the forward strand.
GACGCGACCGAGTCGGCGACGCCGGCACCGTCCGCGAGCGCCTCCACGTCCGCGGAGGACTGCCCGGTGGCCACCGACGACGAGGGCGGCGTCGACAACAAGACGCTGGTCGCGGACGACCCCTGGTACCTCAACGCCAGCTCGCTGCTGCTCAAGGGCGCCGACTACCAGGGCATCGTCGAGGTGAAGACGGCCAACGGCACCAAGAAGAAGGTGCTGAAGTACGTCATCTCCGACGGCACGGAGATCGGCGACCTGCACCAGACGGTGAACGACAAGCAGGCCGGCAAGACGTACCACGTGCAGGCGGCCAAGGGATCCAAGTCCACGATCACCGGCGGCAAGACCGTGATGTACACCGAGAGCATCTCCGGCAACCTGCTCGGGCTGATCCCGGTCACGTTCAGCCCCGACAGCCCGCCCCCGCTGAACATCCCGCTGATCTACTTCACCAACGTGAAGGTGGTCCAGGCGGCGCAGTTCGGCGGCAACCTGCACGTGCCCGGCATGCACGTGTACACGACCGGCTGAGCGGTCGTACGAGCCTCTCCGGGAGCCGCACACAGCTGAGGGCGCCCCCTGTCACAGGGGGCGCCCTCAGCGCCGTACGAGGCCCTCGGCCGTGTCCGCGACCCGGGCGGGCTGGGTCAGTTGCCGCCGCCGAGGTGGTGCACGCGCAGCATGTTGGTGGTGCCCGGGACGCCGGGGGGCGAGCCGGCGGTGATGATGACGGTGTCGCCCGCGTCGAACCGGTTGAGCTTGGCGACCTCCTGGTCCACCAGGTCGACCATCTCGTCGGTGGTGTTCACGAACGGCACCACGTGCGACTCGACGCCCCAGCTCAGGGTGAGCTGGTTGCGGGTGGCCTCCTCCGTGGTGAAGGCGACGATCGGCTGGGTCGCGCGGTAGCGGGACAGCCGGCGCGCGGTGTCACCGGAGTTGGTGAAGGCGATCAGTCCCTTGCCGCCGAGGAAGTCGGCGATCTCGCAGGCCGCGCGGGCCACCGAGCCGCCCTGGGTGCGCGGCTTCTTGCCCGGCACCAGCGGCTGCAGGCCCTTGGAGAGCAGCTCCTGCTCCGCCGCGGCGACGATCTTCGACATGGTCTTGACCGTCTCGACGGGGTACGCGCCCACGCTCGACTCGGCCGACAGCATGACCGCGTCGGCGCCGTCCAGGATCGCGTTGGCCACGTCGGAGGCCTCGGCGCGGGTCGGGCGGGAGTTGGTGATCATCGACTCCATCATCTGGGTCGCCACGATCACCGGCTTGGCGTTGCGCCGGCACAGCTCGATCAGGCGCTTCTGCACCATGGGGACCTTCTCGAGCGGATACTCGACGGCCAGGTCGCCACGGGCCACCATGACGGCGTCGAACGCCGCCACGACGTCCTCCATGTTCTCGACCGCCTGCGGCTTCTCCACCTTGGCGATCACCGGGACCCGGCGGCCCTCCTCGTCCATCACCCGGTGGACGTCGTGCACGTCCTTGGCGTCCCGGACGAAGGACAGGGCGACCATGTCGCAGCCCATGCGGAGGGCGAAGCGCAGGTCCTCGATGTCCTTCTCGCTGAGCGCGGGCACGTTGACGGCCGCGCCGGGCAGGTTGATGCCCTTGTGGTCGGAGACGACACCGCCCTCGATGACGATCGTCCGCACGCGCGGGCCCTCGACGTCCAGGACCTTCAGCTCGACGTTGCCGTCGTTGATCAGGACCTGGTCGCCGCGGGAGACGTCGCCGGGCAGCCCCTTGTACGTCGTGCCGCAGATGTTCTTGTCGCCCGGCACGTCCTCGGTCGTGATGACGAACTCGTCACCACGCTCGAGTTCGACCGGACCCTCGGCGAAGGTCTCCAGGCGGATCTTCGGGCCCTGCAGGTCGGCGAGGACACCGATGGCCCGGCCGGTCTCCTTGGACGCGGCCCGGACGCGGTCGTACCGCGCCTGGTGCTCGGCGTGGGTGCCGTGGCTGAAGTTGAACCGGGCCACATTCATGCCCGCGTCGATCATGGCGACGAGCATCTCGTGGGAGTCGACCGCGGGGCCGAGAGTACAGACGATTTTCGAACGGCGCATGGGGCGATCCTATCGGTTTGTTTCGCAACGGAATATTCCGTCTGGCGGAAGATACAAATGAGTGCCACGGCGCTCAGGTGCTATTCCTTGTTCTTTCCGACCAGTGCGTAGGTCTGCGTCGCGATCTCCAGTTCCTCGTCCGTCGGCACCACGGCCACGGCCACCCGTGCGGACCCGGGCGAGACCAGTCGCGGCCCGCCGCCGCGCACCGCGTTCCGCTCCGGGTCCACGGCCAGCCCCAGGCCTTCGAGGCCCGCGATCGCCGCCTGGCGCACCGGCGCCGCGTTCTCGCCGACGCCCGCGGTGAAGGCGACCGCGTCGACGGTGCCGAGCACGGCGTAATAGGCGCCGATGTACTTCTTGATCCGGTGAATGTAAATGTCGAAGGCGAGCGCGGCCTCTTCGTCGCCGTCGTCGATCCGGCGGCGGATCTCCCGCATGTCGTTGTCCCCGCACAGACCGAACAGGCCGCTCCTCTTGTTGAGAAGAGTGTCGATCTCCTCCATGGACATTCCGCCGACACGGGCCAAATGGAAGATGACGGCCGGGTCCAGATCTCCGGATCGCGTACCCATCACGAGCCCCTCCAAAGGCGTCAGCCCCATGGAGGTCTCCACGCACCGGCCCCGCTCGACCGCCGACGCCGAGGCGCCGTTGCCCAGGTGCAGCACGATGACGTTCACCTCGGACGGCTCCTTGCCCAGCAGCCGCGCGGTCTCCCGCGAGACGTAGGCGTGCGAGGTGCCGTGGAAGCCGTACCGGCGGATGCGGTGGCGGTCGGCGATCTTCGGGTCGATCGCGTAGCGCGCCGCCGGCTCCGGCACGGTCGTGTGGAACGCCGTGTCGAACACGGCGACCTGGGGCAGGTCAGGGCGCAGCGCCCGCGCGGTGCGGATGCCGGTGAGGTTGGCCGGGTTGTGCAGCGGGGCGACCGGGATCAGCCGCTCGACCTCGGCGAGCACCTCGTCGTCGATGACGGTGGGCTCGGTGAAGAACATGCCGCCGTGCACCACCCGGTGCCCGATCGCGGCCAGTTCGGGTGAGTCCAGGCCGAGGCCGTCCCGGCGCAGCTCCTCGGCGACGGCCTTGAGGGCGGCGTCGTGGTCGGCGATCGGACCGCTGCGTTCGCGGGTGTCGCCGCTGCCGACGAGGGTGTGCTGGAGCCGGGACGTCTGCTCGCCGATGCGTTCCACCAGGCCGACGGCGAGCCGGCGGGCGTCGCGCATGTCGAGCAGCTGGTACTTCACCGACGAGGAGCCGGAGTTGAGGACGAGGACACGGGTCGCGGTCACGGTGATGGGCATGCTCTCTGTGCTCAGCTGGCGGACGTCTGGGCCTGGATCGCCGTGATGGCGACGGTGTTGACGATGTCCTGGACGAGCGCGCCACGGGACAGGTCGTTGACCGGCTTGCGCAGGCCCTGCAGGACCGGGCCGACGGCGATGGCGCCGGCCGAGCGCTGCACGGCCTTGTAGGTGTTGTTGCCGGTGTTGAGGTCGGGGAAGATCAGCACGCTGGCCTGTCCGGCGACCTCGGAGCCGGGCAGCTTGGTGGCGGCGACGGACGGTTCGACGGCCGCGTCGTACTGGATCGGCCCCTCGATCTTGAGGTCCGGCCGCCTGTCGCGCACCAGTTCGGTGGCCTCGCGCACCTTCTCCACGTCGGCGCCCGAGCCGGAGGTGCCGGTGGAGTACGACAGCATGGCGATCCGCGGCTCCACCCCGAACCGCGCGGCCGTGGCCGCCGACTGGACCGCGATGTCGGCGAGCTGCTCGGCGTCCGGGTCCGGGTTGACCGCGCAGTCGCCGTAGACCAGCACCTTGTCGGCCAGGCACATGAAGAACACCGACGACACGATCGAGGAGTGCGGCGTGGCCCGCCCCGCTCCCGCGGCCACCGCGTCCGGCGTGCTCGGCGCGGCCTCCTTCGTCCTGATGATCTCGAAGGCCGGCCGGATGGTGGCCGCCGTGGAGTGCACCGACCCGGACACCATGCCGTCGGCCAGGCCCTCCTGCACCATCAGGGTGCCGAAGTAGTTGACGTCGGAGACGACGTCGTAGGCCAGCTCCACGGTCACGCCCTTGTGGGCGCGCAGCCTCGCGTACTGCTCGGCGAAGGCGTCGCGCAGTTCGGAGGTGGCCGGGTCGATCAGCTGGGTGTCGCCGAGGTCGATGCCGAGGTCGGCGGCCTTCTTGCGGATCTGGTCGACCGGCCCGAGCAGGGTCAGGTCGCACACGCCACGGCGCAGCAGCACCTCGGCGGCGTGCAGCACCCGCTCCTCGGTGCCCTCCGGCAGGACGACCCGGCGCTTGTCGGCGCGGGCCTGCTCCAGCAGTTTGTGCTCGAACATCATCGGGGTGACCCGGTCGCTGCTCGGCGCGGAGACCCGGCGGGCCAGGTCGCCGGTGTCGGCGTACCGCTCGAACAGACCGAGCGCCGTCTCCGCCTTGCGCGGGGTGGCCGCGGTCATCTTCCCCTCCATGGAGAACAGATGCTCGGCGGTGGGGAAGCTGTTGCCGGTCACGGACAGCACCGGTGTGCCGGGGGCGAGGCGGGCGGACAGGGTGAGGATCTCGTCGCTCGGCACCTCGTTCAGGGTGAGCAGCACACCGGCTATGGGCGGGGTGCCGGCGCTGTGCGCGGCCAGCGAGCCGACGACCAGGTCGGCGCGGTCGCCCGGGGTCACCACCAGGCAGCCCGGGGTCAGGGCGGCCAGGAAGTTGGGCAGCATCGCGCCGCCGAAGACGAAGTCCAGCGCGTCCCGGGCCAGGCCCGAGTCGTCGCCGAGCAGGACCTTGGCGTCGAGGGCGTGGGCGATCTGGGAGACGGTCGGCGCGGACAGCGCGGGCTCGTCGGGCAGCACGTAGCAGGGCACCGGCAGCCGGTTCGCGAGCCGCTCGGCGATCTCGTCGCGGTCCTCCCGGGCGACCCGGTTGGTGACCATGGCGAGCACGTCGCAGCCCAGGCCGTCGTAGGCCCGGTAGGCGTTGCGCGTCTCGGCGCGCACCGCCTCGGCGCTCTGCCGGCGGCCGCCCACCACCGGGATCACGGAGGCGCCGAACTCGTTGGCGAGGCGGGCGTTGAGGGACAGCTCGTCCGGCAGCTGGGTGTCGGCGAAGTCGGTGCCGAGGACCAGGACGACGTCGTAGTCGCGGGCGACCAGGTGGAAGCGGTCGACGAGCGTGGAGACCAGTTCGTCGGTGCCCTGCTCGGCCTGGAGCGCGGACGCCTCCTGGTAGTCCATGCCGTAGACGGTCGCCGGATCCTGTGCGAGGCGGTAGCGGGCCCGCAACAGCTCGAACAGCCGGTCGGGGCCGTCGTGCACGAGCGGACGGAAGACCCCCACCCGGTCGACCTGCCGGGTCAGGAGCTCCATGACCCCCAGCTCCACGACCTGACGGCCGTCCCCCCGGTCGATGCCGGTCACGTACACGCTGCGCGTCACGTGTCCACTCCGTTCCTCATGTCCGCGTACGTCCATGTCGCGTAAATGCGTCGTCGGCACAAAAATCGCCCACCGAGGTGAGCAGAACCCTCTTGACAGTACCCCCGCTGCCGGTTAAGGCGCCCGTCAAGATTTCACCCGTCCGGCAGACGTGAAACAATCGGCACTGGCTCACCGGCACCGACAGCGAGCAGGAGACACAGCACGATGCGCATCGGAGTTCTCACCGCAGGCGGCGACTGCCCCGGCCTGAACGCCGTGATCCGGTCGGTCGTGCACCGGGCGGTGACGCAGTACGGCGACGAGGTCATCGGCTTCGAGGACGGCTACCGGGGTCTGCTCGACCGTCACCACCGCACCCTCGACCTGGACGCGGTCAGCGGCATCCTGGCGCGCGGCGGCACCATCCTCGGCTCCTCCCGCCTGGAGCGCGACCGGCTGCGCGAGGCCTGCGAGCGGGCGACCGACATGGTCGAGTCGTTCGGCATCGACGCGCTGATCCCGATCGGCGGCGAGGGCACCCTGACCGCGGCCCGCATGCTCTCCGACGCCGGCCTCCCGGTGGTCGGCGTCCCCAAGACGATCGACAACGACATCTCCTCCACGGACCGCACCTTCGGCTTCGACACCGCCGTCGGCGTCGCGACCGAGGCCATGGACCGGCTGAAGACCACCGCCGAGTCCCACCAGCGCGTGATGGTCGTCGAGGTCATGGGCCGGCACGCCGGCTGGATCGCCCTGGAGTCCGGCATGGCCGCCGGCGCCCACGGCATCTGCCTGCCCGAGCGCCCCTTCGACCCCGCCGACCTGGTGAAGATGGTCGAGGAGCGGTTCGCCCGCGGCAAGAAGTTCGCCGTGATCTGCGTCGCCGAGGGCGCCCACCCGGCCGAGGGCACCATGGACTACGGCAAGGGCGAGATCGACCAGTACGGCCACGAGCGGTTCCAGGGCATCGGCACGGCGCTGGCCTACGAGCTGGAGCGGCGCCTCGGCAAGGAGGCCAAGCCGGTCATCCTCGGACACGTCCAGCGCGGTGGCGTGCCCACCGCCTACGACCGCGTCCTCGCCACCCGCTTCGGCTGGCACGCCGTCGAGGCGGCGCACCGCGGGGAGTTCGGCCGGATGACCGCGCTGCGCGGAACCGACATCGTGATGGTGCCGCTCGCGGAGGCGGTCACCGAACTGAAGACGGTGCCGAAGGACCGCATGGACGAGGCGGAGTCGGTCTTCTAGACCCCGCGCGGACCGTGGGCGGTTCGCTCGCCGGCGCTGCCGGGCCGCCGCCGCGCCCACCCGTGCCGCCCCAGCGGCACGACTGCCCGCAACGGCGGGGGCGCGGCAGGCCGACGGTGCTGCAGCTCCCCAGGGGCGCGGGGAACTGCGCGACCGGCCCCTCACGGGCCCGCGGCCGGAGACGGTGGCCCTAAGCGGCGGGGGCACCTGAACGCCGACGGCGCTGCAGTCCCCTCAGGGGCGCGGGGAACTGCGCGACCGGCCCCCACGGACCCGCGGCCGGACGCGCCACGGTGACTCACCGGCTCTGCGGTACCCAGCGGTACACCAGCTCCGGCCGGCCCACCTGCCCGTACTGCGGGCTGCGGCCCGCCCGGCCCGCGTCCACCAGGTGCTCCAGGTAGCGCCGGGCGGTGATCCGGGAGATGCCGACCGCCTCCGCGACGCCCGCCGCCGTGAGGCCCTGCGCGGCCTCCCGCAGGGCGCCCGTCACCCGCTCCAGCGTCGGCCCGCTCAGCCCCTTCGGCAGGGCCGCCGGGGCCGGGGCGCGCAGCACGGCCAGGGCGCGGTCGACCTCGTCCTGGCCGCTCGCCTCGCCGGCCGCCGCGTGGAACTCGGCGTAGCGGACGAGGCGGTCGCGGAGCGTGGCGAAGGTGAAGGGCTTCAGGACGTACTGGACGACGCCGAGGGAGACGCCCTCGCGGACCACCGCCAGGTCCCGGGCCGACGTCACGGCTATGACGTCCGCGTGATGCCCGGCCGCGCGCAGCGAGCGGGCGAACTGCAGGCCGTGCACGTCCGGCAGGTGCAGGTCCAGCAGCAGCAGGTCCACCGGTGTGCGGTCCAGGAAGCGGCGGGCCTCGGCGCCCGTGTGGGCCTTGCCGACGGCGACGAAGCCCGGGACCCGGCCCACGTACAGCATGTGGGCGTCGGCCGCCACCGGGTCGTCCTCGACCACGAGGACCCTGATGGGTCTGGGGCCGGTCATGCCCCACCGCCCGCCGGCAGCGGGGAAGGACCGACCGCAGCCGTGCGCAACGGCAACCGCACCTCGAACACCGCTCCGCCCTCACCGGATTCCGCCACCGTCAACGTGCCCTCGTGGCGGTGCACCGCCTGCCGGACCAGGGCCAGTCCGAGCCCCCGCCCGCCCGGCCCGGCCGGCTTCGTCGAGAACCCCCGCTGGAATACCAGGTCGGCGTGGGCGGGGTCGAGACCCGGGCCCGTGTCCGTCACCCGCAGCACGACCTCGGCGTCCGACGCGTACGCCGTCACCGTCACCCGGGCCCCGGCACTGCCCTGGGCCGCGTCCACCGCGTTGTCGATCAGGTTGCCGAGGATGGTCACCAGGTCCCGCGCGGACAGGCCGGCCGGGAGCAGTCCGTCGTCCAGCCGGCTGTCCGGCGACACCACCAGCTCGACGCCCCGCTCGTTGGCCTGCGCCGTCTTGCCCAGCAGCAGAGCCGCCAGCACCGGTTCGCTCACGGCCGCGACCACCTGGTCGGTCAGCGCCTGGGCCAGCTCCAGCTCGGCCGTCGCGAACTCCACCGCCTCCTCCGCCCGCCCCAGCTCGATCAGCGACACGACCGTGTGCAGGCGGTTCGCCGCCTCGTGCGCCTGCGAGCGCAGCGCCTGCGTGAAGCCGCGCTCCGAGTCCAGCTCGCCCATGAGCGACTGGAGCTCGGTGACGTCCCGGAGGGTGACGACCGTGCCGCGCCGCTCCCCGCCCGACACCGGGGAGGTGTTCACGACCAGAACCCGGGACGCGGTCAGGTGGACCTCGTCCACCCGGGGCTGCGCCGACAGCAGCGCGCCCGTCAGCGGGGCGGGCAGGCCCAGGTCCGTCACCGGGCGGCCGATCACGTCCGCGTCCGGGGCGTCGCCCACGCCCAGCAGTTCCCGTCCGCCGTCGTTGATCAGCGCGACCCGGTACCGCCCGTCCAGCATCAGCAGGCCCTCGCGCACCGCGTGCAGCGCGGCCTGGTGGTAGTCGTGCATCCGGCTCAGCTCGGTGGCGTTCATGCCGTGGGTGTGGCGGCGCAGCCGGGCGTTGACGACGTACGTGCCGACCGCGCCCAGCAGCAGGACCGCGCCGGCCACCCCGAGGAGGGCCGTGACCTGGTCCTGTACCCGGGCGCTGATCGCCTCCACCTTGATGCCGGCGCTGACCAGGGCGACGACCCGGCCGTTCTCCTCCACCGGGGTCACCGCCCGGACGGACGGGCCGAGCGTGCCGGTGTAGGTCTCGGTGAAGGTGTGGCCGTGCTGGGCGGGGCCGATGCGGCCGAGGAAGCGCTTGCCGATCTCGGCGCGGTCGGGGTGGGTCCAGCGGATGCCGTCCGCGTTCATGATCGTGACGAAGTCGACGTCCGCGTCCCGCATGACCTGGAGGGCGTACGGCTGCAGCGCGGCCGAGGGGTCGGGCGTGTGCAGCGCCGAGCGGACCGAGGGCGCGTCCGCGATGGAGCGGGCCACCGCCGTCACCTGGCGGACCGCCGCGTCCTCGGCCTGCCGCTGGTCGCTGATGTAGGTGAACAGCGCGTATCCGGCCACGACCACCGCGATCAGCACGGCCTGCATGGCGAACAGCTGGCCCGCCAGGCTGCGGGGTCGGGGGAGGGTGGGGAGGCGCATGTCAGCAGTGTGCCTCCGCCGTCCGCCGTCCGGCGTGAACTAAATGAACGGAAGGGTGACCGCCCTCACAGGGCCGGGAGATAGTCACGGCGTTCCCCGGAACGCCCGGACGTGAGCCGCACGCCGGTTGTTCGCCGACGAAGACGTCAAGGAGGGCAGTCGTGGCCGCCAGCACTCCCGATACGGCACCTGCCGCACCCCGCGTGAAGCGGGACCGGACCCACTATCTGTACATCGCCGTCATCGTGGCGGTCGCGCTCGGCATCGCCGTGGGGCTGATCTGGCCCGATGCCGCGGTCGAGCTCAAGCCGCTGGGCACCGGCTTCGTGAACCTGATCAAGATGATGATCTCGCCGATCATCTTCTGCACGATCGTGCTCGGTATCGGTTCCGTACGGAAGGCCGCCAAGGTCGGCGCCGTCGGCGGCATCGCCCTCGGCTACTTCCTCGTGATGTCGCTGGTCGCCCTCGCGATCGGGCTCGTCGTCGGCAACGTGCTGCACCCGGGTGACGGTTTGGACATCACCAGCGCCGTCAAGGCGACCGGGCACGAGCAGGTGTCCGCGGACGCGCTGCCGCCCGTCGACTTCGTGCTGTCGATCATCCCGAAGACCTTCGTGTCCGCCTTCACCGAGGGCCAGGTGCTGCAGACGCTGCTGGTCGCGCTGCTCGCCGGGTTCGCGCTGCAGGCCATGGGGGCGGCCGGGCAGCCCGTGCTGCGCGGCGTCGAGCACATCCAGCGGCTGGTCTTCCGCATCCTGTCCATGGTCATGTGGGCCGCGCCGATCGGCGCCTTCGGAGCCATCGCGGCGGTGACCGGCTCGGCCGGTGTGGACGCGCTGAAGAGCCTGGCCGTGCTGATGCTCGGCTTCTACGTCACCTGCTTCCTGTTCGCGTTCGTCGTGCTCGGCGCGCTGCTGCGGATCGTCACGGGCGTGAACGTCTTCTCGCTGTTCAAGTACCTGGCCCGGGAGTTCCTGCTGATCCTGTCCACCTCCTCCTCCGAGTCCGCGCTGCCGCGGCTGATCGCGAAGATGGAGCACCTGGGTGTCAGCAAGCCGGTCGTCGGCATCACCGTGCCGACCGGCTACTCCTTCAACCTCGACGGCACGATGATCTACATGACCATGGCGTCGCTGTACATCGCCGACGCGCTGGGCACGCCGATGTCGGTGGGCGAGCAGATCCCGCTGCTGCTGTTCCTGCTGCTGGCCTCCAAGGGCGCGGCCGGTGTCAGCGGCGCGGGTCTGGCCACCCTCGCCGGTGGCCTGCAGTCCCACAAGCCCGCGCTGGTCGACGGCGTCGGCCTGATCGTCGGCATCGACCGGTTCATGAGCGAGGCGCGGGCCCTGACGAACTTCGCGGGCAACGCCGTCGCCACGGTGCTGGTGGGCACGTGGACCAAGGAGATCGACATGGTCCGGGTGCGCCGGGTGCTCGCGGGCGACCTGCCGTTCGACGAGACGACGCTGATGGACGAGGGCCGGGTTACGGTTGCCGACGTTCCCGGGACGAGGGACGAGGAGCTGGCCAAGGCCTGATCCGCCGCAAGGACACCGGACGTCCGGCCCCGCCTGAACCCGGGCCGGGCGTTCGGTCACCGCCGCCGGGCGGCTGAGTCTCCCCCCGTGTCTCAGCCGCCCGGCTCCCGACTTCCCCGAGCGGTACTCGGCGACGGGAGCACCGCGAGCGGCGTACGCCGACGGCTTCCGTCCACGGCCTCTTCCGGGCCTCGTCCGGCAGGCCCTACGACACCTCGGCCACCAGCTCGGTGGCCCGCGAGGCGGGTACGCCCGCCGCGGTCAGCACGCTGACCGCGGCGGAGCGGCCCGCCTCCTGTGCTGCCAGCAGCCCGTCGTTGACCGCCTCCATCACCGCGAACAGCATCTGCTCGTGCACGTACGCCAGGGCGGGCGCGGGCAGCGGCGAGCTGAACACGCCCCTGTCCAGGCCCTCCTGCAGCACCCGGATCCTGGTCTCGCGCACGGGGGCGAGCCGTTCCCGGATGCCCTGCACGGTGACCGTGCGCTGGGCCAGGGCGACCAGCAGCCGGTAGCGGTCGGCGATCTCCCAGACCGCCAGCACCGAGCGGGCCACCGCCTCCGCCGGGTCGCCCACGGCATCCCGGGCGCGTGTGTCGGCGTCCGCCAGCGCCTCCACGGCCCCGTCCACCAAGGTGCTGATCAGCGCCTCCCGGCTCGGGAAGTGGCCGTACACCGTCCGCCGTACGACGCCCGCGGCGCGCGCGATCTGGTCCATGGAGACATCGGGGTCGCGCAGCAGTTCGGCGAGGGCGACGTCGAGGATGCGGCGCCGGTTGGCGTCGGCGCGGCTGGGGTTACCCGTGGTCATGGCCGTCATTGTGCCTTCCCGGTTCGAGTTGCACAGCACTGTGCAACGGCGTACATTGCACACTGTTGTGCAATTGCACGCTGTTGTGCAGTTCCCTGATGCGACCACCTGCACGTTCTCGTCGCACACCCGAGGAAGGCGACCCATGCGACTCGTCATGACCGAACCGGTCGAGAGGATGGACCGGCCCTACGCCCGGCGCTGGTGGGCGCTGCTGGTGCTGTGCCTGAGCCTGCTGATCATCGTGATGGCGAACACCGCCCTGACGGTCGCGGCGCCCGACATGACGAAGGACCTCGGGCTCTCCAGCTCCGACCTGCAGTGGGTGATCGACGGCTACACCGTCCCCTACGCGGCGCTGATGCTGCTGCTCGGCGCGATCGGCGACAAGTACAGCCGGCGCGGGGCCCTCCTGCTGGGCCTCGTGGTCTTCGGCGGCGGAGCCGTCTTCGGGTACCTCGCCGACAGCTCCGGCACCGTCATCGCGGCCCGGGCCGTGATGGGCGTCGGGGCAGCGCTGATCATGCCCGCCACGCTCTCCCTGCTCGCCGCGACCTTCCCGCGCGCCGAGCGGGCGAAGGCCATCACCCTGTGGACCGCCACCGCCGGGCTCGCCATCGCCGCCGGTCCGGTGGTCGCCGGCGCGCTGCTGCGCGGCCACGGCTGGTCCTCGACCTTCCTGATCAACGTGCCCGTCGCGGCCGTCGCGATCGTCGGCGCCCTCGTCCTCGTACCGCCGTCCAGGGCCGGGCATCACGACCGCATCGACTACGTCGGCGGGCTGCTGTCGGTGATCTGGACCGGCTCGCTGGTCTACATGATCATCGAGGGGCCGCACTTCGGCTGGGGCGTCAAGGCCGTCACCGCCGCGGTCGTCGCGGGTGCGGGCCTGCTCGCCTTCGTCCTCTGGGAGCTGCGCCACCCGCGCCCGCTCCTGGACGTCCGGCGCTTCGCGCACCGCCGGTTCGCGGGCTCCAACCTCGCCGTCGCCCTGTTCTTCCTCGCCGTCTTCGGCGCCTTCTATTACCTCACCCAGCACCTGCAGTTCGTCCTCGGCTACGACGCCCTGGAGACCGGCGTGCGCATGCTGCCGCTGGCCGGCGCCGTCTTCGTGGGCTCGGCCCTGACCGGCTGGCTCACCCCGCGCGTCGGCATGAAGTGGACGGTCGGCGCGGGCATGGCCGGCGGCACGACCGCCCTCGCCCTGCTGACCCGCGTGGACGCGGGCTCCACGTACGGCGACTTCGTGGCGCCCCTGATCATCCTGGGCCTGGCCATCGGACTCGCCCTCTCGCCCTGCACCGACGCCATCATGGGCGCGTTCCCGGAGTCCGACCTCGGCGTGGGCGGCGCCGTCAACGACACCTCGCTGGAACTGGGCGGCTCGCTCGGCATCGCCCTCCTCGGCTCGCTGCTCGCCACCTCCTACGGCGACCACCTGAGCGACGCCACCGCCGGCAGCGGACTCCCGGCGAGCGCCCTGGACACCGCGCGGGACTCGGCCGGCGCCGGATACGCCGTCGCGCAGGGCATCGGCGACAAGGCCCACGAGGCGGCGGCGCGGGCGGCCCGTGCGTCGGATCCGCAGCAGGCCGCGCAGCTCAAGCAGCAGGCCGCCGAACTCGCCTCCGGCGCCCGCCGGATGGCCGACGCGGTCGGCTCCGCCTTCTCCGACGCCGTGGCCCACACCAGCCTGGTCGGCGCGGCCATCCTGGGCGTCGGCACGGTGCTGGTGGTCCTCCTGCTGCCGCGCAACGAGGGTGCCGCGGCCCGGGCGGAGGCCGAGGCGCAGGAGAGGGAACCGGCGGGCAGCGCGGCCGGGTGACCGCTCCTCACCCGGGTCCGCTAGCGTGCCGCTCCGGATCAACCGGAACGGCACGTTCGCGCGTGGCGTCTGTGAGTGCATGGAGGCACGGGGGATGACGATCGACTGGGACCGGCGGACCTGCGCGCGCAAGGGGCACGTTACCTATGCGCCCGACGATCCGCGGCTGCGGGTGCGGCTGCACGCCCAGACCGCGCTCGGGGAGGTGTGGCGCTGCCTGCGCTGCGGTGACTTCGTGCTCGGCGAGCCGCACGGCTCGGGGCCGGCCGACGACGCCCCGCTGGTACCGCGCGGCAAGGTGCTGCGGGACCTGTTCGTGCTGCGCTTCCTCGCGATCGAGCGGGCGGTGCGCGGGGTGTTCATCGTGCTCGTCGCGGTCGCGGTCTGGAAGTTCAGCAACAGCCAGAACGCGGTGCGGCGCCTGTTCGACGAGTACCTGGACGTCTTCCGCCCGGTGTTCCGGCACTTCCACTACGACCTCGACCACTCGCCGGTCGTCGGCTCGGTGCAGAAGGCCTTCGGCTACAAGCACTCCACGCTCCTGCTGGTGGCCGCCCTGCTGCTCGCCTACGCCCTGGTCGAACTGGTCGAGGCGGTCGGCCTCTGGTACGCCAAGCGCTGGGCCGAGTACCTGACGGTGGTCGCGACCGCCGCCTTCCTCCCGCTGGAGATCTACGAACTCACCGAGCACGTCAGCTGGCTGAAGATCACCACGCTGGTCCTCAACATCCTCGCGGTCCTCTACATCGCCCTGACCAAGCGCCTGTTCGGGCTGCGCGGCGGACGCCGCAAGTTCGACGAGGAACGGCACAGCGCCTCCCTGCTGGAGGTCGAGGAGGCGGCCGGGGTGCCGGTCTGACACGGGTCTTGCCCTGACGCCGACGTCAACGCCTACGGTCGTGGTCATGCGAATCGGCGAGCTGGCCGCGCGGGCCGGGACCACCACCCGCACGCTGCGCTACTACGAGACACGGGGACTGCTGCCCGCCCGGCGCGACGGCAACGGGCACCGCAGCTACGACGAGAGCGATCTGCGGCTGCTGCGGCAGATCCGGACGCTGCGGGAGTCCGGGTTCGACCTGGAGGAGACGCGGCCGTTCCTGGAGTGCCTGCGCGCCGGGCACCCGGAGGGCGACGCCTGCCCGGCCTCACTCGTGGTCTACCGGCGCAAGCTGGACGAGCTGGACGGGCTCATAGGTCAGCTGACGGCGGTGCGGGAGACGGTCGCGCGGCAACTGGCGCGGGCCGAGCGGGCGCGGGACGAGCTGGCCGCCGAAGCGCTGGCTCCGGGAGGTCCGGAGCCCCTGTGCGAACTGGGAGGGCAGGAGAGATGATCAAAGCGGCGGGTGTGGCCGAGGTGCGGGACGCGGACTTCGCGACCGAGGTCCTGGAATCGGAACTGCCGGTGCTGGTGGAGTTCACCGCCGACTGGTGTCCCCCGTGCCGGCAGATGGGCCCGGTGCTCAGCGACCTCGCGGCACAGGAGGGCCACCGGCTCAAGGTCGTCCAGCTCGACGTGGACACCAACCCGGACACCACGAACGCGTACAAGGTTCTCTCGATGCCGACGTTCATGGTGTTCCAGGGCGGCGAGCCGGTGAAGGCGATGGTGGGCGCGCGGGCCAAGCGTCGCCTGCTGGAAGAGCTGGCCGACGTGCTGTAAAGCGCGGAACCCCCACGAAAAAATCCCCCGGGCAATTGCGCTCGGGGGATTTCTGTGCGTATATTCGGTGGTTCGCGACTTCCATTAGAGAAGCCGCGGAGAAGTTCAGTGAGCACAGTGTATCCGGGCGGGAGCGGAATTGTCAAACACCGAATTTCCGGACGATGAATTGCGGCACGAGCAGGAATTCATCGACGGACTGTACGCGCGCGTGGACGTGCTGCGCGGCGAGGCCGAGACCTCGGTCTCGGACGCGCTCGCGCAGGGCGACAAGCCCATGCAGGCCCGGCTGGAGCGGGACATCCTGGTCGCCGAGCGCTCCGGGCTGCTCGCCGCGCTGAACGCCGTGGACGGCTCGCTCTGCTTCGGCCGGATCGACCTCGCCGACGGGACCAAGCACCACATCGGCCGGATCGGGCTGCGCGAGGACGACACCGAGCGGACCCCGGTCCTCATCGACTGGCGGGCCGACGTCGCCCGCCCCTTCTACCTGGCCACCGGCCACACCCCCATGGGCCTGCGCCGCCGCCGGCACATCGCCACCGAGGGCCGGACCGTGGCCTCCCTGCACGACGAGATCCTCGACCTCGGCGACGCCACCCGCACCGGCCACGAGGACCCGGGCGGCGACGACGTCCTGCTGGCCGCGCTGAACTCGGCGCGCACCGGCCGGATGAGCGACATCGTGCAGACCATCCAGGCCGAACAGGACGAGATCATCCGGGCGCCGCACCGCGGGGTGCTGGTGGTGGAGGGCGGCCCCGGCACCGGCAAGACCGCGGTCGCCCTGCACCGGGCGGCCTACCTGCTGTACGAGCACCGGGAACTGCTGGCCCGCCGCGCCGTGCTCATCGTCGGCCCCAACCCCGCCTTCCTCGGCTACATCGGCGAGGTGCTGCCCTCACTCGGCGAGACCGGCGTCCTGCTGGCCACGGTCGGCGAACTGTTCCCCGGCGTGCGGGCCACCGCCGCCGACACCCCCGAGGCGGCGGCCGTGAAGGGCCGCGCCGGCATGGCCGACGTGCTGGCCGCCGTCGTGCGCGACCGGCAGGCCCTGCCCGACCCGGTCATCGCCATCGAGCACGACCGCGAGGTGCTGATGCTCGACGACGGCCTGGTGGGCGTCGCCCGGGACCGCACCCGCGCGGCCGGGCTGCCGCACAACGCGGCCCGCGAGCACTTCGAGGGCCACATCCTCAACACCCTCACCGAGCTGTACGCGGAGCGCGTGGGCACCGACCCGTACGACGGCAGCAGCCTGCTCGACGCCTCCGACATCACCCAGATCCGCGACGAGATCGCCGAGAACCCCGAGGTCTGGTCCGCCATCGACCGGTTGTGGCCCCGGATCAGCCCGCGGCGGCTGCTCGCCGACTTCCTCGCCGAACCGGACGGCTACCTGTCCGAGGCGGACGCCGACGCGATCCGCCGCCCGGTGACCCGCGCCTGGACCGTCGCCGACGTGCCCCTCCTCGACGAGGCGGCCGAACTGCTCGGCGAGGACGGCCGGCTCGCCCGGGCCCGCGCCGAACGCGAGCGGGAGACCCAGGTCGCCTACGCGCAGGGCGTGCTGGACGTCTCCTACGCCTCCCGCACCTACGAGTTCGAGGGCCTGGAGGACGAGGACTCCGAGGTCCTGTCGGCCCACGACATCATCGACGCCGAGCGGTTCGCCGAGCGGCACGAGGAGGCCGACCACCGCAGCGCCGCCGAGCGGGCCGCCGCCGACCGCACCTGGGCGTTCGGGCACATCATCGTGGACGAGGCGCAGGAACTGTCCCCGATGGCCTGGCGGCTGCTCATGCGCCGCAGCCCCACCCGCTCGATGACCCTGGTCGGCGACCCGGCGCAGACCGCGGAGGCGGCCGGTACCGGCTCCTGGGCCGACATCCTCGCCCCCTACGTCGAGGACCGCTGGGAGCACACCCGGCTCGGCGTCAACTACCGCACCCCGGCCGAGATCATGGAACTCGCGGCGGCCGTGGTCCGGGCCGTCGACCCCGGCTTCGAACCGCCCAGCTCCGTCCGCTCCACCGGCGTGCGGCCCTGGGTGCGGCGGGCCGACGGCGGTCTGCCGGAGGCCGTGGCCAAGGCGGTCGCCGAACTCACCCCGGCCGAGGGCCGGCTGGCGGTCGTCGCCCCGCGCGAGCTGCACCGGTCCCTGGCCGCCCGGCTCGACGGGGTCACGGCCGGCGCCGAGCCCGACCTGACCCGGACCGTCGTCCTCCTCGACCCGCGGCAGGCGAAGGGCCTGGAGTTCGACTCGGTCCTGGTGGTCGAGCCGTCCCGGTACGGCACCAGCGACCTGTACGTCGCCCTGACCCGCGCCACCCAGCGGCTCGGGGTGCTCTACACGGAGCGGCTGCCCGAGGGGCTGGCCGAGGGCGTCACCAGGCCGTAGCGGAAGGCGAGGCGGCCGGCGGGTGGCTCGGGTGCGGTGCGGAGGGCAGCGGGGCCAGCGACGCGCACAGCGCGGCCGGGAAGTCCGGTTCCCTGCGCCGGACCTCCCGGCAGCCGCCGGCCGCGCTGTGCAGGAACGGCTGCCAGCCGGAGCGTCCGGCCCGGAAGAAGACGCGGTCGCCCAGCCGGGACGAGCAGGCCGAGGACTCGCTGTCGTCACCGCACGCCGGTCCCGTGCGCCAGGAGAGGTCCAGCACCAGCCACTTGCCGTCGCAGTGCTCGGCGCTCCGGTAACTGTGCAGGGGCACGTCGGCGTCCATCTGCGCCTGCTCGTAGGAGGCGGTGGTGCAGCCGGTGGCCGGCGGGTGACAGCCGAGCCGCCCGCACAGCCGCAGTGCGGGCGGCTTCGCGCCGTCGGCGGTGAAGACCGTGCTGTTGTCGACGATCAGAGTCCGCCCGCCCAGCGGGTGCGGCAGCCGTACCCGCGCCGTGGCCGGCTTCTCCCCGGTGCACCCCGAACGCCGGTCCCCGGACGGCGACTCGAAGGTGATCTGCACCCACACGTGCTCGGGCACGGTGTCCGTCACCGCCGCCTTCAGCCCCCGCACACACGGGCGCGGGCCGCTCGGCACCCGGGTGGCCAGACTCAGCGTGCGGTGGTCGCCGGCGAGCCGGGCGCCGGTGACCTGGGAGGGCTGCCCGACGGTCCACGGGAGCGGGGTGGCGGACGCCCCCCGCCCGGCCTTCTGCGTGCCGCAGCCGCCCAGCAGCAGGGCGGCGACGGCACACAGCACAGCGGTCACTGATCTCCAGGTGCGCACGTGCCTCGTTCCCCCGTGATGCGTCGATGCGGGCCTGGGGGCACTATAAGGCGCTCACCCGTCCGCCCTCGGGGTCAGGCCGGTCGCAGCCAGACCGTGGCCAGCGGTGGCAGGGTCAGCCGGATGCTCGCCGGACGGCCGTGCCACGGCTGGGGCTCGGGCTTGACGACGTCCGGGTTGGTGACGTCGCCGCCGCCGTAGCCGCCGGCGTCGGTGTTGAGCACCTCCAGCCAGGCCGGCACGTCCTCCGGCACCCCGAGCCGGTAGTCGTGCCGGACCACCGGGGCCAGGTGGCAGACGGCGAGCAGCGGGCTGCCCTCCGCGTCGAGGCGCAGGAACGCGAGGACGTTGTCGTCCGCCGCGTCCCCGCTGATCCACTGGAACCCCGCCGGGTCGGTGTCCCGCTGCCACAGCGCCGGAGTCGACCGGTACCGCGCGTTCAGGTCCCGCACCAGGTCCCGTACGCCCCGGTGGTCCGCCTCGGCGCCGTAGGACGGGTCGAGCAGCCACCAGTCCGGGCCGTGCGCCTCGGACCACTCGGCGCCCTGGGCGAACTCCTGGCCCATGAAGAGCAGTTGCTTGCCGGGATGGGCCCACATGAAGCCGAGGTAGGCGCGCAGGTTCGCGCGCTGCTGCCACCAGTCGCCCGGCATCTTGGAGACCAGGGACCGCTTGCCGTGGACCACCTCGTCGTGGGAGATCGGCAGGACGTAGTTCTCGCTGTACGCGTACACCATCGAGAACGTCATCTCGCCGTGGTGGTAGGCGCGGTGCACGGGGTCGTGGCTCATGTACTGCAGGGAGTCGTGCATCCAGCCCATGTTCCACTTCAGGCCGAACCCGAGGCCCCCGAACCCGCTCGGGCCCTTGTGGTGGGTGGGCCGGGTCACCCCGTCCCAGGCCGTCGACTCCTCGGCGACGGTCACCACGCCGGGGCAGCGCCGGTAGACGGTGGCGTTCATCTCCTGCAGGAAGGCCACCGCGTCCAGGTTCTCCCGGCCGCCGTGCTCGTTCGGCGTCCACTGGCCCGGCTCGCGCGAGTAGTCCAGGTAGAGCATCGAGGCGACGGCGTCCACCCGCAGGCCGTCGATGTGGAACTCCTCGCACCAGTACACCGCGTTCGCCACCAGGAAGTTGCGCACCTCGCGGCGGCCGAAGTCGAACTCCAGCGTGCCCCAGTCGGGATGGGCGGCCCGCAGCGGGTCGTGGTGCTCGTAGAGCGGACGCCCGTCGAACTCCGCGAGCGCCCACTCGTCGCGCGGGAAGTGAGCCGGCACCCAGTCCATGATCACGCCGATCCCCGCCTGGTGCAGCCTGTCCACCAGGTACTTGAAGTCGTCGGGCGTGCCGAGGCGTGCCGTCGGGGCGTAGAAGCCGGTGACCTGGTAGCCCCAGGAACCGCCGAAGGGGTGCTCGGCGACCGGCATCAGCTCCACGTGGGTGAAGCCCATCTCCCTGACGTACGCCGGGAGCTGTTCGGCCAGCCGGCGGTAGGTGAGGCCCGGCCGCCAGGACGGCAGGTGCACCTCGTAGACCGAGAAGGGGGCCTCGTGCACGGGGGTGTCCCCGCGACGGGCCATCCACTCCTCGTCGCCCCACTCGTGGTGCGAGGCGTGCACGACCGAGGAGGTGGCCGGCGGGGTCTCGGTGCGGCGGGCCAGCGGGTCGGCGCGCAGGGTGCGCGAGCCGTCCGGACGGGTGATCTCGAACTTGTACAGCTCGCCCTCGCCGACGCCCGGCACGAACAGCTCCCAGATGCCGGTGGAGCCCAGGGAGCGCATCGGCAGGGCGGTGCCGTCCCAGAAGCTGAAGCTGCCCGTGACCCGCACGCCCCGCGCGTTCGGCGCCCACACGGCGAAGCGCGTCCCGGTGACGCCCTGGTGCGTCGTGACGTGCGCGCCGAGCGCCTGCCACAACTGCTCGTGCCGGCCCTCACCGATCAGGTGCAGGTCCAGCTCGCCGAGCGTGGGCAGGAAACGGTAGGCGTCCTCGGTCTCGTGCACCGCGCCGTCGTACGTCACGAGCAGCCGGTACGCCGGGACCCCGGCCAGCGGCAGGAGCCCGGAGAAGAAGCCGTCGCCGTCGTCGTGCAGATCCGCGCGCAGGTCACCGGTGAGCACGGTGACCGCCCGCGCGTACGGGCGGAAGGCCCGGAACGCCACCCCGCCCGGCACCGGATGGGCGCCGAGCACGGCGTGCGGGTCGTGGTGGGTGCCGTGCAGCAGCCGTTCGCGGTCGCCGGCGTCGACGGCGGGGGAGACGGCGGCCTCCGGGACGGCCTTCTGGACGGCCTCCAGGACGGGCGGCGCCGGCTGCCCCGGCACCTGCGCGGCCGGCGCCCGGCCGGTCGTCCGCTTCTCCTCGGGCTTCCCCTTCCCGGCCTTCTCGGCCTTGGTCTTGCCGGACTTGTTCTTCGAGGGGGCTGACTTCTTGGACGTCACGAGCGGGTCTCCCGGCGAGGATCAGATCGGTTCGGACGCGGCGAGGCGGCGGATCGCCGACAGCGGTACGGGGAGCCAGTCGGGGCGGTGGCGGGCCTCGTAGACGACCTCGTACACCGCCTTGTCGGTCTCGTGGGCCCGCAGCAGCACCGGATCGGTGCGCGGGTCGCGCCCGGCCACCTCCGCGTACCCCGAGCAGTAGGCGGCCCGGCAGGAGCGCGCCCAGTCCGCGGCGGGCGCCGCCGCCGAGTGGGCCGCGTAGTCGAAGGAGCGGAGCATCCCCGCGATGTCGCGCACCGGCGGCTGCGCCATGCGCCGCTCGGCCAGCGGCCGGGCCGGCTCGCCCTCGAAGTCGATCAGTGACCACTGCCCGGACGGCGAGCGCAGGCACTGCCCGAGGTGCAGGTCGCCGTGGATGCGCTGGGCGGTCCAGGTCCGGCCCTCGGCGGCGAGCGTGGCCAGCGCCTCGTACGCGGACCGCAGCCCGCGCTCGTACGGCAGCAGCGCCGGCACCGCCCGCACGGCCGCCGCCAGCCGCTCCGTCATGCCGTCGACCAGCAGCCGCAGCTGGGTGTGGCCGAGGGTGACCGTCGGCAGGGCGCGGGCGAGCGCGGTGTGCACCTCGGCCGTGGCCCGGCCCAGCGCCCGCGCCTCGGCGGTGAAGTCCTCCCCCTTGGCCAGCTCGCGCAGCGCCAGCTCCCAGCCGTCGGCCGCGCCGCTGACGTAGGGCTGGAGGACGGCCAGGACGTACGCCCCGTCCGGTTCGCCGGCCTGCTCGGCGTGGAGCCACGCCGTCGGCGCCGGCACCCGGGGGCAGCCCTCGCGGGCCAGGGCGAGGGGGATCTCCAGATCGGGGTTGACGCCGGGGACGACCCGGCGCAGCAGCTTGAGAATAAACGTATCGCCATAGACGACGGACGAGTTGGACTGCTCGGCGGTCATCAGCCGGGGCACGAGCCCCTCGCGGATCTCGTGGTGCGGGTCCCGCTCGAAACGCAGCCCGCCGACGCGGGCCCGGGCGCGCAGGGCCTCCAGCAGCACCTCGGCGGGCCGGGTGTCGTGCAGGGCCTCGTACACCGTGCGTCCGGCCAGCGGTCCGTCGGCGACGTGTCCGATCAGCGCGGGCGCCAGCCGGGGCGGCAGTGCCTCGCGCACGCCTATGAGGAGCTGGTAGCAGTCGCCCGGGTGCGCCGGCGCGCCCAGTGCGGGCGGCTGGTGGACGCGGACCAGCAGGTGGTAGAGGCCCAGCCGACCGTCGGGCGGCAGCAGTTCGGTGACGGCCACCGGGGTGAACCCGGTGACCGGGCGTCCCTTGCCCGCGAACCAGCGCTGCCGGGGCAGCCATTCGCGCAGCAGGGGGTCGAGCGAGGCCAGGAGGTGCGCATGGGTACTGGTGGTGCCGAAGGGGGTGACCGTTTCCGCCATGGGCGTCGCGTCCTTTCCCCGGATCGTCGGGGGTGTCACTGTTGCGTGCCCCCGGTGGGACGGAGGAAACCGCCCCACCGGGGCGTGGCCTACGCGGCGTCCCGCCGCAACCGGAACCAGTAGAAGCCGTGCCCCTGGAGGGTGAGCAGGTAGGGCAGTTCACCGATCGCGGGGAACCGCACCCCGCCGAACAGCTCGACCGGATGCCGCTTGCGGAACCGCCGCAGGTCCAGCTCGGTGGGCTGGGCGAAGCGGGAGAAGTTGTGGACGCACAGCACCAGGTCGTCCT
>NZ_BMUE01000002.1 GCF_014650035.1 Streptomyces lucensis JCM 4490
GAACAAATATTGGGAAAACCCCCGCATCATCTGATGCGGGGGTTTTCTGCGTTCAGGGGTCTTTTACCACCCTCGCGGGGCGGCGGGACGCACCCGCTCAGAGCCTTCCCGCCGCCTTGAGGGCCAGATAGGCGTCCGCGAGCGCCGGCGCCAGACCATCGGGAGTCGCGTCCACCACCGACACCCCACGACGGCGAAGTTCCTCCGCGGTGCGGTGCCGCTCGCTCTGCGCCTGTGCCGCCGCAGCGGCCTCGTACACCGCCTCGGCGGTGCCCCGCGACTTCGCCATGCCGGCGATGAACGGGTCCGCGACCGAGGCGACCAGAACGGTGTGGCGCTGGATGAGCTGCGGCAGGACAGGAAGCAGACCCTGTTCCACCGGTGCCGCGTCCAGCGTCGTGAGCAACACGATCAGCGAGCGGCGAGGTGCCGCGCGCAGAGCGGTCGCCGCGAGACCCCGGGAGTCGGTCTCGACGAGCTCCGGTTCGAGAGTGGCCATCGCGTTGACCACGGACGGCAGGACGTCACCCGCCGAACGGCCCTGTACCAGCGCGCGGACCCGGCGGTCGTAGGCGAGCAGATTCACCCGGTCGCCGGCGCGGGACGCGAGCGCCGCCAGCAGCAGGGCCGCGTCCATGGAGGCGTCCAGACGTGGGGCGTCGCCCACCCGGGCGGCCGACGTACGCCCGGTGTCGAGGACCAGGAGGATGTGACGGTCGCGTTCGGGGCGCCAGGTGCGGACGGCCACGGTGGACTGGCGGGCAGTGGCACGCCAGTCGATCGAGCGGGTGTCGTCCCCGGGCACGTACTCGCGGAGGCTGTCGAACTCCGTCCCCTCACCGCGGGTGAGCACGCTGGTGCGGCCGTCGAGTTCACGCAGCCTGGCGAGCTTCGACGGCAGGTGCTTCCGGCTGGTGAACGGCGGCAGGACGCGCACCGTCCAGGGCACCTTGTGGGCGCCCTGGCGGGAGAAGAGGCCGAGGGGACCGTAGGAGCGAATGGTCACGCGGTCGGTCCGGCGGTCGCCGCGGCGGGTGGGGCGCAACCGCGTGGTCACCCGCCGGCGTTCCCCCGGGGGGATCGTGAGCCGGTGGCGGGAAGCCTCGACCTCGGTGCCGGACTGCCAGCTGCTGGGCGGCCACGCGTCCCGCAGCCGCGCCCGCAGGAGCCGGCGGGAGGGGTTGGAGATCGTGAGGGTGACGTCGGCGGTCTCCCCGAGACGGGCGGAGGTGTCCCCCGAGCGGGTGAGGCGGAGGCGCCGCACGGGCGCGGCAAGGGCGTAGTCGCAGGCGCAGGCCAGCGCCAGCGGGCCGTTGACCGCCAGGATCCCCGTCCAGCCCGGTTCCAGGATGCCGACGGGGACCGAGCCGAGGGCCGCGAGCAGAGCGGCGCGTCCGGTGAGCGCCATCAGCGGGGGACCGGCACGTGGGCGAGGATCGCATTGATGACCGAGTCGGCCGTCACACCTTCCATCTCGGCCTCGGGGCGCAGTTGCACACGGTGGCGCAGAGTGGGCAGGGCCAGGGCCTTGACGTCGTCGGGGATGACGTAGTCGCGGCCCGTCAGCCAGGCCCAGGCGCGTGAGGTGGCGAGGAGGGCGGTGGCACCGCGCGGGGAGACGCCCAGGGTCAGGGAGGGCGACTCGCGGGTGGCGCGGCACAGGTCCACGACGTAGGCGGTGATCTCGGGGGACACGGTCGTCTTGGCGACCGCGGCCCGGGCGGTCTCCAGGTCGGCGGGGCCGGCGACGGGTCGTACACCGGCGGCGCGCAGGTCGCGCGGGTTGAATCCGGAGGCGTGTCGGGTCAGGACGTCGATCTCGTCCTGCCGGGAGGGCAGAGGGATCGTCAGTTTGAGCAGGAACCGGTCCAGTTGGGCCTCGGGGAGGGGGTAGGTGCCCTCGTACTCGACGGGGTTCTGGGTCGCGGCGACCAGGAACGGCTCGGGGAGCGGGCGGGGGGTGCCGTCGACCGTGACCTGGCGTTCCTCCATGGCCTCCAGCAGGGACGACTGGGTCTTGGGCGGGGTCCGGTTGATCTCGTCCGCCAGGAGGAGGTTGGTGAAGACCGGGCCGGGCTGGAAGGAGAACTCGGCGGTGCGGGTGTCGTAGACGAGGGAGCCCGTGACGTCGCTCGGCATCAGGTCGGGGGTGAACTGGACACGCTTGGTGTCGAGTTCCAGTGCGGAAGCGAGTGTGCGGACGAGCAACGTTTTGGCGACCCCAGGGACTCCTTCCAGTAGTACGTGTCCGCGGCAGAGGAGGGCGACGACGAGACCGGTCACGGCGGGGTCCTGGCCGACCACGGCTTTGGCGATCTCGGCGCGCAGGGCTTCCAGGGAGGCACGGGCGTCGCCCGCGCCTCCGCTCCGCCCGGCGTTGTCAGTGGTCGGGTCCGTCATGAACGGCGTACCTCTCTTTCGAGGGCGTCGAGTTGGTCGGTCAGGGCGATGAGCGCCGCGTCGTCGCCGGGCGGCGGTCCGAAGAGGAGGGAGTGCAGGGCCTGGACGTCACCGGTGAGGTGGGCGGACAGGGCGGGGAGCAGGGCCTCGGGCGTGTGCGCGCGGGCGGCGGGGACGCCGGCGAGGGGAGCGAGGCGGGTGCGGGTGGCGGAGCGAAGAGCGGCGGCAGCGCGGTCGCGGGCATTGGCCTTGCGGTAGAGGCGGGCGCGTCCTTCGGCGGTCTCGGAGGCACGGATCGCGACGGGGAGCCCTTCCGGCACGAGGGGGCCGAAGCGCCGCGCTCTCCAGAAGGCGGCGAGGACCGCTGCGAAGAAGAGTTGCAGGGTGCCCCAGAGCCATCCCGACGGGAGCAGGTCGAGGAAGTTCTTCTGCTCGTCGGTGTCGGTGGCGGAGGCGTCGGACAGCGAGGGGAGGTACCAGACCAGATGCGGGCGGGAGCCGAGGAGTTGGAGGGCGAGCGAGGCGTTGCCCTGCTCGTCGAGGCGGTGGTTGTAGAGGATGTCGGGCGCACCGAGGACGACGGTGTCGCCGCCCCCGGACGCCGCGGGGATGCGCAGCAGGGTGGCGAGGCGCGCGCTGGGGTAGCACGAGTCGGCGTCGAGGTGGGTGGTGGTGTAGCGGATGCCACCGGTGTCGGCGCTGCCCGCGCGCCGGGCCTCGGGCAGGGTGCAGTCGGGCTCGAGGGTGGACTGGCCGCTGTTCGCGGGGTCCGCGGTGACTCCGGGCGCGAGCCGCTCGACGGACGGGCTGCCTGCCGCGACGAGGACGGTGCGCCCCCCGGAGGCCGCTGCCGCCCGGTGCAGCCGGGTCTGCTGACCGGGGGTCAGCAGGTCGGGAGCGGCGACCAGGAGCGTGCTGTCGGGACCGGTTGCGGCGCGTGCCGCGTCGAGGGTGGTGACCACCCGCGTGGACACGCCCCGTTGGGCGAGGAGTTGTGCGACGGCGCGGCTGCCGTAGGGGTCGGCGGAGCGCGGGTCCAGGGCGCCGTGCCGGGTGGTGGAGCGTACGGCCGCCATGGCGACGGCCGCGGCCAGGATCAGCACGACGGCGAGCGTGATGCCTCGGGCACGGGTCCACAGCCGGCGGGCGGTGGGCGCGGTGGAGGTGGCCGGCAGGGTGGCCTCGGTGGTCACTCGGCGGCCCCCTGGCGGGTGCTGTGGGCCGTGCGGGCGGTGCTGTCCGCGAGGGCGGGACTGGTGCGCTCCAGGTCGCGGTCGAGTTCGGCGAGGCGGCGGTACGACTGCTCGCCGGCCCGGCGTCCGCCGTACGTGACGTCGTCGAACTCGCGGGCCGCGGCGCGCAGCCGGTCCGTGTGCCCGGGCAGGGCCCGGCCCGCCTCGGCCGCCGCCTCGTCGGCGGTGCGGCCGGGGCGGGCGTCGAGCAGGGCTCGTTCCTCCAGCGCGCGCACGATGGCCCGCATGCGTTCCTGGACAGCCTGGTTCCAGTGGCCCTGGGCGGCGTGTGCCTCGCTGGCCGCCCGGTGTTCGGCGGCGCTTCGCGGGCGGTCGTCGAACAGGACGGGGGCCGAGGAGGCGGCGCGGCGGGGCGTACCCAGGCGCCACCACAGCGCCGCCAGCACGGCGACGACGAACAGGACGACGACGAGCAGGCCGACCGTCCCGCCGGGTGTCGCCGAGGCGGCCGCGCCGAACAGCCCGTCCAGCCAGTCCCAGAACGCGTTCAGGGCACGCTGCAGCAGGCCCGGGTCGTTCTCGTGGTACATCCGCTTGGACAGCTCGCGCCGAGCCGCCTCCCGCGCGGGATCGCGCGGAAGTGTCACGGGCGGCTCGTCCCCGGAGCCGCCGGCTGCCAGGACGGTCGTGTCCGCGGCGCGCAGCAGTCCTCGTACGAACGTGCTGCCGGTGCCGGACGAGGCCGCCGCTGTGAGCATTCCCCCCGAGAGGCTCACCGCATCATCTCCCCGGCGTGGGACCGGAGGCGCCGGTCACATGGCCCTGTACGCCGGCGGCGCGGGACAGTTCGAGGTCGAGGGCCTCGCGGCGGATGCGCTGGTCGATGTAGAGCAGCACGGTGACGCCCGCGCTGATCGGGAGGGTGAGCGTGGTGCCGATCAGCGAGCCGATCCCGCGGATGATCAGGAAGGCCCAGCCGACGTCTCCGCCTCCGGTGCCATACAGGCTGCTCGTGCTCTCGTCGCTCACGAGGGCCCCGATGAGGGCGAAGGGGATGGTGACGACGGATTCGACGATGTTGGTGATGAGGCCGGTGAGCAGCACGATGCCGAAGACGCGCCACCAGGAGCCGCGCACCAGCTTGGCGGAGCGGCCAAGGGCCTTGCGGATGCTCTGCCGTTCCAGCATCAGGGCGGGCGTGGCCAGGTAGAAGCGGATCATCAGCCATCCGGCGACCACGAAGGCCGCGAGGATGCCGAGGGCGAGCAGTGCCGCACCGCCGTTGTGGTTGCCGGAGAGCATGACGAGGAGTCCGGGCAGCGTCCCGGCGAGGATCACACCGCCGGTGATCAGGCCCAGGAGGAGGAGCAGGCCGAACAGTCTGGGGATCTGCGGGCGGGCTTCGCGCCAGGCCTCGCCGGTGCTGACCGGCTTGCCGAGGACGGCGCGGCTGGTGATGGTCGTCAGCAGGGCGGTGGCGACGAGGATGGCCACCATGGAGATCACGGCGACGATGCCGGCGCCGACCATGACGTCGCGCAGGGCGGGCAGGACGTCGTCGGCGGTGGCGGTCCGGTCGTCGAACGACGTCCGGGCGAGGGCGTCGTTCATGAGGAAGCCCTGGACGACGACCAGCGCGGTGTCGACGAGCAGTGCGACTCCGAGCGAGATGCCGAGCACCGTGCGCCAGTGGGTGCGCATGGTGGAGACGGCGCCGTCGAGGATCTCGCCGACGCCGAGCGGGCGCAGCGGGATGACACCGGGCTTGGCCGCGGGCGGAGGTCCGCCCCAGCCGCCGCCCCAGGGGGCGTAGCCGCCGGGGGTGCCGTAACCGCCGGGGGTGCCGTAACCGCCGGGGGTGCCGTAGCCGCCGTGGCCGGCGGGAGGGCCTCCGTGGCCGCCGGGGCCGGGGCCGCCGTGCTGGGGGCCGTTCCAGCCCGGGCCGGGAGGCGGGGGCGGCGGGGTCCGGTCGGGGCCGGGGGCCCCGGTGGGCGCGGACCACTGGCCGGGTGGCGGCTGCTTCTCGGACCACTTCGCGCCCGGCTGCTGCGGCTCAGTGCCCGGCTGCGGTGCCGGCTCGGAGGGGCCGGGGCGGTCGGCGGGTTCGGTGGAGCCGGACGCACCGGGTTCCCGCCCCTCGGACGAAGAGGCGGATCCGGGCGAGGCCCAGCCCGGAGTGTCTGTCATCGAAGCTCCTTCTCGGTGCCCTTCCGCGCACGCGGCGGCAGGTTGGCAGCCATCGTGCCATGGGGTGGTCACCGGCGGACCGGCCGCGGTGGGGGCGGGACACCTTCAATTGTCCGCCGGTTCCGGGGCAGACTGACGGCATGGCTGATCAGCAGGCGCGAACGGACGGGGACAAGCGGCCGAGCGAGATACCGGTTATCCGTTGGGAGGAACCACCCGAGGGTCCTGTACTGGTCCTTCTCGATCAGACGAGGCTCCCGACCGAAGAGGTCGAGATGGTGTGCACGGACGCGTCGGCGCTGGTGGAGGCGATCAGGTCGCTCGCTGTGCGTGGGGCGCCGCTGCTCGGGATCGCGGGGGCCTACGGCGTCGCGCTCGCCGCCGCGCGCGGCTTCGACGTGACCGAGGCCGCAGCGGCGCTCGAGGGCGCCCGGCCCACCGCGGTGAATCTGGCCGTGGGGGTGCGCCGGGCCCAGGTCGCGCACCAGACGGCGCTGGGCAGGACCGGCGACCCCACCGCGGCGGCCGCGGCGGCGCTGGCCGCGGCGCGGGCGCTGCACCGGCAGGACGCCGAGGCCAGCGCCCGGATGGCGGTGAACGGCCTGGCGCTGCTGGACGAGCTGCTGCCGGGCGGCGGACACCGGATCCTCACTCACTGCAACACCGGATCGCTGGTGTCGGGCGGGGAGGGCACCGCCTTCGCGGTGGCTCTCGCGGCGCACCGCGTGGGGCGGCTGCGGCGGCTGTGGGTGGACGAAACGCGTCCGTTGCTGCAAGGCGCTCGCCTGACGGCGTACGAAGCGGCCCGCAACGGGATGGCGTACACCTTGCTCACCGACAACGCGGCGGGATCCCTGTTCGCGGCGGGCGAGGTGGACGCGGTGCTGATCGGGGCGGACCGGATCGCGGCCGACGGTTCGGTGGCGAACAAGGTGGGGAGCTATCCGCTCGCCGTGCTCGCGCGCTACCACCATGTGCCGTTCATCGTGGTGGCGCCGCTGACGACGGTCGATCCGGACACTCCCGACGGGGCGTCCATCGAGGTCGAGCAGCGCCCCCCCTTCGAGGTGACCGAGGTCACAGCGCCGCAGGTGCCGGTGGCGGGAGCGGGAGGCGGGATCCCGGTCGCGCCCCTGGGAACCCAGGCGTACAACCCGGCGTTCGACGTGACGCCGCCCGAGTTGGTGACGGCGATCGTCACCGAGGAGGGCGCCGTCTCACCCGTGACGGCCCAGGCGCTAGCCGAGCTGTGTGCCAGGTCGGGCCAGGTGACGATCAACTGATGGGCTGATGTCGGTTCGACCCGGCCGGCTGCCGGAGCGGACCGGCGTCGTCGTGCACCGACCGTCATCCCCCGCTGCCGTCGACGTCGGTCGCCAGGGGCAGACAGTGACGGCGCCGTACGACTATCGTCACAGGCCAGTGAGCCTGCTCACCTGCGCCTCTGTCGTCGTTACGAGAATGGGATGATGTCGTTTATGAAGGGAAGAGTCCTTGTCGTCGACGACGACACCGCACTGGCCGAGATGCTCGGCATTGTGCTGCGTGGTGAAGGTTTTGAGCCGTCTTTCGTAGCCGACGGCGACAAGGCGCTGGCCGCTTTCCGTGAGTCCAAGCCCGACCTGGTGCTGCTGGACCTCATGCTGCCCGGTCGGGACGGCATCGAGGTGTGCCGGCTGATCCGGGCCGAGTCCGGCGTGCCGATCGTGATGCTCACGGCCAAGAGCGACACCGTCGACGTCGTCGTGGGCCTGGAGTCGGGCGCCGACGACTACATCGTGAAGCCGTTCAAGCCCAAGGAGCTGGTGGCCCGGATCAGGGCGCGGCTGCGCAGGTCCGAGGAGCCGGCACCGGAGCAGCTGACCATCGGTGACCTGGTCATCGACGTGGCCGGGCACTCGGTGAAGCGCGACGGGCAGTCGATCGCGCTGACCCCGCTCGAGTTCGACCTGCTGGTGGCGCTCGCACGCAAGCCGTGGCAGGTGTTCACCCGCGAGGTGCTGCTCGAGCAGGTGTGGGGCTACCGGCACGCCGCCGACACGCGGCTCGTCAATGTGCATGTCCAGCGGCTGCGCTCCAAGGTCGAGAAGGACCCGGAGCGGCCGGAGATCGTGGTGACCGTCCGTGGTGTCGGATACAAGGCCGGACCGAGCTGACATGACCGGGGACAGTGCCGCTTCGGCTCCCGGCGGGTCCGGGTCCCGTCCGGGGCGGCCTGTCGGCCGGGCGACGGCGGGTGCGCGTTTCAGGCGCCTCTTCGAGGGCGGGCTGCTGCAGGGCGGTGCCAAGGGCAGCCCGGTCCTGCGGCTGTTCCTGCGCTGGATGCGCCGGCCGCTGCTGCCGGTGATGCGGCTGTGGCGGCGCAACATCCAGCTCAGGGTCGTCGCCACGACTCTGCTGATGTCGCTGGGCGTCGTCCTGCTGCTCGGCTTCGTCGTGATCGGTCAGGTCCGCAACGGCCTGCTGGACGCCAAGGTGAGGGCCTCGCAGAGCCAGGCCACGGGCGGGTTCGCCGTGGCCAAGCAGAAAGCCGACGAGGCGGTCGGCGGAACCGGCGGCGGTACGGGTGCCGGGACCGGCGCCGCCGACGGCACCTCGACCCCCGACGGACGGCAGTCGCAGAACGTCATCCAGTGGATGAGCGACCTCGTGACGTCGCTCGCCAGTGGCGGCGCCGGCGCCTTCGACGTGGCGACCCTGCCCGTGGGCGACGACAGCGGCGGCGGCCGCAGCCCCCGCGGCTCCGGGAACGTCGACCCCGCCTCCAGCGTGCCCGCCGACCTGCGCGAGCGGGTCAACAGCGGTACGACGGCCGCCCAGAGCTACACGCGGATCGTCTACTACAACGGCAAGGAGTCCCAGCCGGCGCTGGTCATCGGCAAGCAGGTCAACGACCCCAACGGGCGTCCCTACGAGCTGTACTACCTCTTCCCGCTCACGCAGGAGGAGAAGTCGCTCAGTCTGGTCAAGGGCACCCTGGCGACCGCCGGGCTGTTCGTCGTCGTCCTGCTCGGCGCCATCGCGTGGCTGGTGGTGCGGCAGGTCGTGACGCCGGTGCGGATGGCGGCCGGGATCGCGGAGCGGCTGTCCGCCGGGCGGCTCCAGGAGCGGATGAAGGTCACCGGCGAGGACGACATCGCGCGCCTCGGCGAGGCCTTCAACAAAATGGCGCAGAACCTCCAGGTCAAGATCCAGCAGATGGAGGACCTGTCGCGCATGCAGCGCCGGTTCGTCTCCGACGTCTCGCACGAGCTGCGGACGCCGCTGACGACGGTCCGCATGGCGGCGGACGTCATCCACGAGGCGCGCGAGGACTTCGACCCGGTGACCGCACGGTCGGCCGAACTGCTCGCCGACCAGCTGGACCGGTTCGAGTCGCTGCTCGCCGACCTGCTGGAGATCAGCCGCTTCGACGCGGGCGCGGCGGCCCTGGAGGCCGAGCCGATAGACCTCAGGGAGGTCGTGCGCCGTGTGGTCAGCGGCGCCGAGCCGCTCGCGGAACGCAAGGGCACGCGGATACGCGTGGTCGGCGACCAGCAGCCGGTCGTCGCCGAGGCCGACGCCCGGCGCGTGGAGCGAGTGCTGCGCAACCTGGTGGTCAACGCCGTCGAGCACGGTGACGGCAAGGACGTCGTCGTCAAGCTCGCCGCCGCCGGCGGCGCGGTCGCCGTCGCCGTGCGCGACTACGGCGTCGGGCTCAAGCCGGGCGAGGCGACCCGCGTCTTCAGCCGCTTCTGGCGGGCGGACCCGGCACGCGCGCGCACGACCGGCGGTACGGGCCTCGGGCTCTCGATCGCCCTGGAGGACGCCCGGCTGCACGGCGGCTGGCTGCAGGCCTGGGGCGAGCCGGGCGGCGGCTCGCAGTTCCGGCTGACACTGCCGAGGACCGCCGACGAACCGCTGCGCGGCTCGCCGATACCGCTGGAGCCCAAGGACTCACGCCGCAACCGGGGCCTCGACGACGCCGGGCTGCCCCGTGGCGGCGAGGAGAAGCGGGCCACCGTTCCGGTGCAGCACAGCGGCGCCCAGGTGCCCGCGCTGCCGCCGCGGACCTCTGTCGCGCCCGGGCTGGCCACGGTCACCCCGGCCGCCGACCCGACCGCGCTGCCCGGCAACGGCACCGGCACGCGCGTGGTGCCCAGGCCGGCCGGGGGCGTACGGCGCCCCGGGGACAGGACCGCCGAGAGTCCCGCACCCGATACGAACGCGGCCCGGCCGGACACGGCGCAGCCGGGTGACCCGACCGAGCCAGGGGAGGAATTTCGTGGGCGCTGAC
Source organism: Streptomyces lucensis JCM 4490 (assembly GCF_014650035.1). Taxonomy (GTDB): domain Bacteria; phylum Actinomycetota; class Actinomycetes; order Streptomycetales; family Streptomycetaceae; genus Streptomyces; species Streptomyces lucensis. The sequence continues at coordinate 10,057 of NZ_BMUE01000002.1, forward strand.
CGCAAGGGGGGCGCCCGGCGGCGGCCGGGACGCGCGGTGGCGTTCGCCGCCTTGGGGGTCGTACTGCTGTCCGGGTGCGCCTCGATGCCCGACAGGGGCGACCTGCGGGACGTGGAGTCGACACCCCGGCAGGACACCGGGGTGCGGGTGTTCGCGATGCCACCGGCCGACGGTGCCGGTCCGGGCGAGATCATGCAGGGCTTCCTGGAGGCGCTGACCAGTGATGATCCGCAGTACGACACGGCTCGCAAGTACCTGACGGCCGACGCGGCGCACCGCTGGCGGCCGGAGCTGTCGACCACGGTCCTCACGAACGGGCCGGGCATCGAGACCGACTGTCAGGCCGGCCAGAAGGAGGACAACAGCGTCAGCTGCGTCCTGACGGGCAGCCGGGTCGCCACGGTCGACGCGCAGCAGGCGTACCGGCCGGCCGACGGGCCGTACCGCAAGAAGCTTCAGCTCGTGCGGAACGCCAAGAGTGGGCAGTGGCGCATCGACGGGCTGCCCGACGGCGTCGTCATGGGCAAGTCCGACTTCCAGCGGAACTACACGTCCGTCGACAAGTACTACTTCGCCTCCAATACGGCGGTCGGGACGAGCGGGCAGCCGGTGGCGGTCGCCGACCCGGTGTTCGTGCGCGGCCAGGTGGACCCGATGACACAGGTGGTCCGCTCGCTGCTGAAGGGGCCCACCGCCTGGCTCGGACCGGTGGTCAGGTCCAGCTTCCCCACCGGCACGGCCCTGCAGGACGACGTCACGGGCCTTGCTCCGGACGACCAGAACAAGCTGACGGTGCCGCTGAACCTGAAGGCGTCGCAGGTCGCGGCCAGCAAGTGCGCCGAGATGGCGACGCAGATGCTGTTCACCCTGCGGAACCTTGCGCCGACGCTCGAGTCCGTGGAGTTGCAGGGGCGCGATGGCGCGCGGCTGTGTGATCTGCCCGAGGAGCGTGCCGAGTCCGCCGCCTGGCACGGGGCGGACAAACGCCCCGACTTCCTGTACTACCTCGACGGCAAGCACCGGCTGGTGCGGATGACGACGGGAAGCACGGGGACCGGCGCCGTCGCGGTGCCGGGAGCGCTGGGCGAGGGCGGCAAGCGGCTGCAGTCGGTTGCGGTGTCGCGGGACGAGAACACCGCGGCCGGGGTCGGCGACGAGGGCAGGTCCCTGTACGTGACGTCGCTGACGGCGGACGGTTCGCTCGGGGACGCCCTGGTGACCAGCACCGGCGCGACCCCCGCCGACCGGCTGGCCACGCCCGGCTGGGACGCCCGGGGCGATCTGTGGGTGGTCGACCGCAACCCGGACCGTCCGCGGCTGAAGGTCCTGGAACAGGGCGTCTCGAAACCCGAGGACGTCGCCGTGCCCGACCTGCCCGGGCGCATCACGGACGCGCGGGTGGCCGCGGACGGCGTGCGGATCGCGCTCGTCGTGGAGGAGAAGGACGGCAAGCAGTCCCTGCTCCTCGGGCGGATCCAGCGCGACGGCGGGACCGGAGAGGGCATCTCCGTGGACGGTCTGCGGCCGGCGGCACCCGACCTGGAACAGGTGAGCGCCATCTCCTGGGCCGGGGACAGCAGGCTCCTCGCCGTCGGCAGGGAGCAGGGCGGCGTGCAGCAGATGCGGTACGTCCAGGTCGACGGCTCCGCACTGGACGGCCCGGCACCCGGCTCGCTGCCGGGGGTGAAGGCGATAGCCGCTTCCGAGGACGAGCGGGTACCGCTGGTGGCGTACTCGGACGACGGGATAGTCCGGCTGCCGTCCGGAGCGCAGTGGCAGAAGGTGGACAAGGACGGGACGGCGCCCGTCTATCCCGGCTGAGCGGCCGTTCCGAGGCGCCGCCCCCCCGTCGCCGCAGGGCGTTCGGGCGACCGCCCGTCACTCGTGCGAGTGGCGGGCGGTGCCGCTCGCCCCGAGTTGTCCACAGGGGGTTTTCCACAGGGGTGGCAGGCCGTCCCCGCCGTTGGCACAGTGGAGGCCATGCGGGGGTGGTGGAACGACCTCACCGACCTGGTGCTGCCGGCCGAGTGCGCGGGCTGCGGGGCACCTCGTACGGCGCTCTGCGCGCGATGCCGGTCCGCGCTGAACCGGGCCGCGCCGCTACGGGTGCGACCGGTGCCGGAGCCGGCCGGGCTGCCGGTGGTGCACGCGGCCGCTCCGTACGCCGAGAGGGTGCGGGCGCTGATTCTGGCCCACAAGGAGCGGGGCGCGCTGGCCCTCGCCGGAGTGCTGGGCACGGCTCTGGCGGAAGCCGTGCGGGCGGGCCTCGGGCGGCACACGGCGGGTGCGGGCACGGAACCGGCCGGACCGGACCGGGCCTGTGGGCACGGGGCCGTGCTGCTCGTGCCCGTGCCCTCCGCACGGTGGGCCGTACGGGCGCGTGGGCACGATCCGGTACGGCGGATGGCCCTGGCGGCGGCCGGTGAGCTGCGGCGCACCGGGACGCCGGCCCGGGTGGCGGCCGTACTGCGCCAGCGGCGCGCCGTTGCCGACCAGGCCAGGCTCGACGCGCGGCAGCGGCTGGAGAACCTCGCGGGCGCTCTGGAGGTGACGGCGGGCGGTGGACGGCTTCTCGACGGCGGCCGGATCGTCCTCGTGGACGACCTGATCACCACGGGCGCGACTCTCGCCGAGGCGGCGCGCGCCCTGCGGGAGGTGGCCGGATCACACCGGGAAGCGAGACACGAGGACGGGAACCGGGTGAGACAAGTCGTGTACCGCGCCGTAAGTCGGGAAGGTAGGGGAGAACGAAGGACCGGAGTGCGAGAGGAGAGGGGGAAGTGGATGCACGGTGCACCGGAAAAGGCGGCGGTGAACACCCTCGGGCCGATGCTCCATGCGGCCGTGGTCGCCGCTCCTCGGGATTCTTTCGAAATGGACAGGAACTGACCGCCGACCTGCATCGTTGCAGGTAGTGACAGGGGTAATTCACCTGTACGGAGGTACGCAGCAGTAGAGGGTGACGCCATCCGTCCGGGCGAGATATGTTCGGTTGTGAGGAAAGGCGCAGGCCACACCTCTCTAATCGGAATGCCGTGCCACGGGTTTTCCGCAATCACCCGTGGCGGTGGGGTGGAGATCTCGCCCATGGGGGAGGAGGAGGTGGAAGTCACCGAGTCCGAGGTCCGGTGATCACCGGACCTGGTGCAAAAGGGAGATGCTCCGCCCGTGCGGCGGAGTGATCCGGGAACGGAGTTCTGCGTGGACATCGTCGTCAAGGGCCGCAAGACCGAGGTGCCCGAGCGGTTCCGCAAGCACGTGGCCGAGAAGCTGAAGCTGGAGAAGATCCAGAGGCTCGATGCCAAGGTGATGAGCCTCGACGTCGAGGTGTCCAAGGAGCCGAACCCTCGACAGGCGGACCGTTGCGACCGAGTGGAGATCACGCTCCGCTCCCGCGGTCCGGTGATCCGGGCGGAGGCAGCGGCCAGTGACCCCTACGCGGCACTCGACCTGGCCGCGGAGAAGCTGGACGCCCGGCTGCGCAAGCAGCACGACAAGCGTTTCTCCCGGCGCGGCGCCCGCCGGATCCCGGCGGCGGAGGTCGCCGACCACGTGCCGGACGCGGCGACACTGGGCAGCAACGGCCTCCCCGTCCCGCAGGAGGAGACGGACGGAGTGCCGACCAAGCGGATCGGCTCGCTGGAGGTGAAGGGTGAAGGCCCCCTGGTCGTCCGCGAGAAGACCCACGTCGCCTCCCCGATGACGCTCGACCAGGCCCTCTACGAGATGGAACTGGTCGGCCACGACTTCTACCTGTTCGTCGACTCCGAGACCAAGGAACCGAGTGTCGTCTACCGGCGGCACGCCTACGACTACGGCGTCATCCACCTGAGCACGGACCCGATGGTCGCCGAGGGGGAGCCTCCCGCGGCCGGAGGCACGCTGGGCGGCTGATCCCGCCCGTCCAAGCCGGTCAGGTGCCCCTGGTGCGCGTGTGCGCCCCCAGGGGCACCGGTGTGCGACCACTTCGCGCCCTGCACGGCACCTCGCGGACGCCCGGGCATGAAATCATGACGGCACCGGCCCAACCGGTGGGCCGCTGCCTTGGGTTGGCGATGGCACAGGACCACAGGCCACAGCCTCAGGGGGAGGAACGATGGCGGACACCTTCGGACCGATGCGGGACGAGGACGCCGACGACGATGTCATCGGCACGGGCCCGGATGCGGTCCGTCCAGACGCGGAGCCGATCAGGGTCCTGGTGGTCGACGACCACGCCCTCTTCCGGCGCGGCCTGGAGATCGTGCTCGCGGCCGAGGAGGACATCCAGGTCGTGGGCGAGGCCGGCGACGGGGCCGAGGCCGTCGACAAGGCCGCCGACCTGCTCCCCGACATCGTGCTGATGGACGTCCGGATGCCCAAGCGCGGCGGGATCGAGGCCTGTACCTCCATCAAGGAGGTCGCCCCCAGCGCGAAGATCATCATGTTGACGATCAGCGACGAGGAGGCCGACCTCTACGACGCGATCAAGGCCGGTGCGACCGGGTACCTCCTCAAGGAGATCTCCACCGACGAGGTGGCCACCGCCATTCGCGCGGTGGCCGACGGCCAGTCGCAGATCAGCCCGTCCATGGCGTCGAAGCTCCTCACCGAGTTCAAGTCGATGATCCAGCGCACCGACGAGCGCCGGCTGGTGCCCGCGCCGCGGCTGACCGACCGGGAGCTGGAAGTCCTCAAACTCGTCGCCACCGGGATGAACAACCGCGACATCGCCAAGGAGCTGTTCATCTCCGAGAACACCGTGAAGAACCACGTCCGCAACATCCTGGAGAAGCTGCAGCTGCACTCCCGCATGGAGGCCGTGGTCTACGCGATGCGGGAGAAGATCCTGGAGATCCGGTAGCGGTCAGGCGAGGGCGCGGCTCAGTTCCCGCGCCAGGGGCTCGCGCAGTTCCGGTGCGTCCACCCGCTCCACGCGCACGTCCGTGCAGTTCACCCAGCCGGCCGCCTCCACCAGGGCCTGCGCGACCGCCGCAACCGCCTTCGGCCCGTCCAGGGTGACCTGCTTGGCCACCAGCGTGCTGCCCTCGCGAGCGGGGTCGACACGCCCGACCAGCCGGCCGCCGGCGAGCACCGGCATCGCGAAGTAGCCGTACACCCGCTTGGGCCTGGGAACGTAGGCCTCCAGGCGGTGGGTGAAGCCGAAGACGCGCTCCGTGCGCGCCCGCTCCCAGATCAGCGAGTCGAACGGCGACAGCAGAGTGGTGCGGTGGCGGCCGCGCGCCGGTGTCGTCAGGGCGGCCGGGTCGGCCCAGGCCGGCTTGCCCCAGCCCTCGACCTCGACCGGAACCAGACCCGAGTCGGCGATCACCGCGTCGACCTGCTCGCCCTTGAGGCGGTGGTAGTCGGCGATGTCCGCGCGCGTGCCGACACCGAGGGACTCGCCGGCCAGCCGGACCAGACGGCGCAGGCACTCCGCGTCGTCCAGTTCGTCGTGCAGCAGCGGCTGCGGGACCGCTCGCTCGGCGAGGTCGTACACCCGCTTCCAGCCGCGCCGCTCGACGCACACCACCTCGCCGTACATCAGGGCCCGCTCCACGGCGACCTTGGTGCCCGACCAGTCCCACCAGTCACTGGTCCTCTTCGCACCGCCCAGCTCGGTGGCGGTCAGGGGACCTTCCGCGCGCAGCTGTTTGACGACCTGGTCGTAGGCGCCGTCGGGCAGTTCGTGGTTCCAGTGCGGGCGGTTGCGGTAGGCGCGACGGCGGAAGGCGAAGTGCGGCCACTCCTCGACGGGCAGGATGCACGCCGCGTGCGACCAGTACTCGAAGGCGTGCGCGTCCTTCCAGTAGGCGGCCTCGACCGTCGTGCGGCCGACCGCGCCGAGCCGGGCGTAGGGCACGAGCTCGTGGGAGCGGGCGAGCACCGAGATCGTGTCCAGCTGGACCGCGCCGAGGTGGCGCAGCACTCCGCGGACACCGGCCCGGCGGTCGGGCGCGCCGAGGAACCCCTGGGCCCGCAGGGCGAGACGGCGGGCGTCGTCCGCGGTGAGAGTGGTGGTGGGGCGCGGCAGGGTCGTCATGCCCCGGACGATAGAGGCTGCCACTGACAGCCCGGCGTGAGCTGGGACTTCGCCTGCTCCTAGGTACGCGCGGGCAGGTACGGCGCCGTCGACGGCAGGCCCAGGTCCGAAGGGAGCAGGGAGCCGACCCAGCAGTCCCGGCGTACGCCCTTGTTGTTGACGCCGGAGCGCAGGGTGCCCTCGACGGTGAAGCCCGCGCGCTCGGCGACCGCGCGGGAGGCCCGGTTGCCGACCTCGGCGCGCCATTCGACCCGGTCGACGCCGACGTCGGTGAAGACCCACCGGCACGCGGTGAGGACGGCTTCGGTGACGTAGCCGTGGCCGCGGTGCTCCCTGGCGGCCCAGTAGCCGACCTCCGCGGCGCCCAGCGAGTGCATCGTCAGGCCGATCATGCCGGCCAGCCCGCCGCCGGTCAGGAAGACGCCGAAGGTGAACATCGAGCCCTGCGACCAGCCGTCGGGGACCATCTGTTCCGTGAAGGCGCGGGCGTGCTCGTGCAGATAGGGCGAGGGGATCGTGGTCCAGCGCTGGATGTCCGGGTCCTGCGCGGCCCGGTACACCGCCTCGGTGTCGTCCGGGCCGACGGCGCGCAGCAAGAGACGGTCGGTGGTGAGGGTGACGGGTTCCATCGGCCGATTCTGCTCGCAACACACGCCCGGAGCCATCCGTTTGCGCGTTGCGTGAGCACGCGATCACATTTCGTGCGATTCCCCGCTACGGTGCGGCACTATCCGAGCGGCCCGTCCGTTGTCCCGGTTGAAGCAGCCGTCGAGCCGACAGGCCTCCCGACGCGGCCGGGTCCTCGCATACGATGGCGGTTGCTCAGTACGTAGAAGGAAAAACCGACCGTCCCAGGCCCGACCGGCAAGGAGACCAGCCCCCGTGTCCGTCCTCTCGAAGATCATGCGTGCAGGCGAAGGCAAGATCCTGCGCAAGCTGCACCGCATCGCGGACCAGGTCAACTCCATCGAAGAGGACTTCGTCGACCTCTCCGACGCCGAGCTGCGGGCCCTCACCGAGGAGTACAAGCAGCGGTACGCCGACGGCGAGAGCCTGGACGACCTGCTCCCCGAGGCGTTCGCCACCGTCCGCGAGGCCGCCAAGCGCGTCCTCGGCCAGCGCCATTACGACGTGCAGCTGATGGGTGGCGCCGCGCTCCACCTCGGCTACGTCGCCGAGATGAAGACCGGTGAGGGCAAGACCCTCGTCGGCACGCTGCCCGCGTACCTGAACGCCCTGTCCGGGGACGGCGTCCACCTCATCACGGTCAACGACTACCTGGCCGAGCGCGACTCCGAGATGATGGGCCGCGTCCACAAGTTCCTGGGCCTCAACGTCGGCTGCATCCTCGCCAACATGACGCCGGCCCAGCGCCGCGAGCAGTACGCGTGCGACATCACCTACGGCACGAACAACGAGTTCGGCTTCGACTACCTGCGCGACAACATGGCGTGGTCGAAGGACGAGCTGGTGCAGCGCGGCCACAACTTCGCCATCGTCGACGAGGTCGACTCCATCCTCATCGACGAGGCCCGTACGCCGCTGATCATCTCCGGCCCGGCCGACCAGGCCACCAAGTGGTACGGCGACTTCGCCAAGCTGGTCACGCGCCTCAAGCGCGGTGAGGCGGGCAACCCGCTCAAGGGCGTCGAGGAGACCGGCGACTACGACGTCGACGAGAAGAAGCGCACGGTCGCCATCCACGAGTCCGGTGTCGGCAAGGTCGAGGACTGGCTGGGCATCGACAACCTCTACGAGTCGGTGAACACCCCGCTCGTGGGGTACCTGAACAACGCCATCAAGGCCAAGGAACTCTTCAAGCGCGACAAGGACTACGTCGTCATCGACGGCGAGGTCATGATCGTCGACGAGCACACCGGCCGTATCCTCGCCGGCCGCCGCTACAACGAGGGCATGCACCAGGCGATCGAGGCGAAGGAAGGGGTGGACATCAAGGACGAGAACCAGACGCTCGCCACGATCACCCTGCAGAACTTCTTCCGCCTCTACGGCAAGCTCTCCGGCATGACCGGTACGGCGATGACCGAGGCCGCCGAGTTCCACCAGATCTACAAGCTCGGCGTGGTCCCGATCCCGACCAACAGGCCGATGGTCCGCAAGGACCAGTCGGACCTGATCTACCGCACCGAGGTGGCCAAGTTCGAGGCGGTCGTCGACGACATCGCCGAGAAGCACGAGAAGGGCCAGCCGATCCTCGTCGGCACGACCTCCGTCGAGAAGTCGGAGTACCTCTCGCAGCAGCTCAGCAAGCGCGGCATCCAGCACGAGGTGCTGAACGCCAAGCAGCACGAGCGCGAGGCGTCGATCGTCGCCCAGGCCGGCCGCCGGGGCGCGGTCACCGTGGCGACGAACATGGCCGGCCGTGGTACCGACATCAAGCTCGGCGGCAACCCCGAGGACCTCGCCGAGGCGGAGCTGCGCCAGCGCGGCCTCGACCCCGAGGAGCACATCGAGGAGTGGGCGCACGCCCTGCCCGCCGCCCTGGAGAAGGCCGAGCAGGCGGTCAAGGCCGAGAAGGAGGAGGTCGAGGAGCTCGGCGGGCTGTACGTGCTGGGCACCGAGCGGCACGAGTCGCGCCGCATCGACAACCAGCTGCGCGGTCGTTCCGGCCGTCAGGGCGACCCGGGCGAGTCCCGCTTCTACCTGTCGCTGGGCGACGACCTGATGCGCCTGTTCAAGGCCCAGATGGTCGAGCGCGTGATGTCGATGGCGAACGTGCCCGACGACGTGCCGATCGAGAACAGGATGGTCACGAAGGCGATCGCGTCCGCGCAGTCGCAGGTCGAGCAGCAGAACTTCGAGACCCGTAAGAACGTCCTGAAGTACGACGAGGTGCTCAACCGGCAGCGCGAGGTCATCTACGGCGAGCGCCGGCGCGTCCTGGAGGGCGAGGACCTGCACGAGCAGATCCAGCACTTCATGGACGACACCATCGACGCCTACATCGCCGCGGAGACCGCCGAGGGCTTCCCCGAGGACTGGGACCTGGACCGGCTGTGGGGCGCCTTCCGGCAGCTGTACCCGGTGAAGGTCGTCATCGAGGAGCTGGAGGAGGCGGCCGGTGACCGGGCCGGTCTGACCGCCGAGTTCATCTCCGAGTCCATCAAGGAAGACATCCACGAGCAGTACGAGGCCCGTGAGGCGCAGCTCGGCTCCGAGATCATGCGTGAGCTGGAGCGCCGGGTCGTGCTGTCGGTCCTCGACCGCAAGTGGCGCGAGCACCTCTACGAGATGGACTACCTCCAGGAGGGCATCGGCCTGCGCGCGATGGCGCAGAAGGACCCCCTGGTCGAGTACCAGCGCGAGGGCTTCGACATGTTCACCGCGATGATGGACGGCATCAAGGAGGAGTCCGTCGGCTACCTGTTCAACCTGGAGGTCCAGGTCGAACAGCAGGTCGAGGAGGTGCCGGTCGAGGAGGCCCAGCCGGTGGGCGAGGGCGTCCAGGACACGGTGCCGGCGCAGGCCGGGGCGCGTCCCGAGATCCGCGCGAAGGGGCTGGACGTGCCGCAGCGGCGCGACCTGCACTTCTCCGCGCCGACCGTGGACGGTGAGGGCGGCATCGTCGAGCGTGACCTGGAGGACGACGAGCCCGTGCGGTCCGAGTCGGACGGGCTGACGCGTGCGGAGCGGCGTCGGCAGGCGAAGGGTGGGCGGCGCCGCAAGAAGTAGCGGGTTGCCTGCGGCGCTTTCGCCGTTCGGTTCGGCAGGGCCGGTCTCCTTTTCGGGGGGCCGGCCTTTCTGCGTTGCGGTGTGTTGCGGTGCGGTGCGGTGCGGTGTGTTGCGGTGCGGTGTGCGGGCGGTGGGGTGGGTGTGGCTTGCCCGCGCCTGCGGGGTGCCGCTGCGCCCACCCGTGCCGCCCCAGCGGCACGACTGCCCGCAGCTAGGCGGCACGAGTGCACGCGGCTGAGGCGGTACGAGTGATGGCGGCTGAGGCGGTACGGCTGCCCGTGGGTGTGTGGGGGTCAGGTGGGGGTTGGGCCCGTTTCCACTGCTGTGCAGCGCCAGCGGAGGTCGTTGCCGAGCTCCAGGCGGAAGGCCATGGCGCGCAGCCGGTCGCCGGCGGCGATGCGGGCGAAGACCTCCAGGGCGCCGTCGCTGGGGACGTAGTAGCCGATGTCGTGGACGACCGGCCGGGGGCCGAGGGCCCGCAGGGGGCGGCGTTCGGCGAGGCGGACCAGGTCGTCGTAGGCGCGGCCCGCGGTGTGGCGGAGCATCCAGTGAACGGGTCGCTGACCGCTCAGAACGGCCAGCAGACGGTCCGCGAAGAGGTCGGTGGGCCGGGGCTGCCGTACGGCCTTCGCGGGCAGCGTACGGGCCGTCTCCGGCCGGGCGGCCGTGCGCACGGTGCTCCTGGCGGGGGTGCGCGGTGGCGCGCCGGCCGGGCGCCGGGTGTCGTGACGGGTCGGGGGGCGGTGGCGCGGGCGGGTCTGGGGGGTGCGGCTCATGACCTTGTTCAAGGGGGGTCCCCGTTCGGCGGGCCCAGGAGATACCGGGCGGTAACCAGCAGTCGGAGACCTTGTACGGGGCGGAGGAGACGGAAGCAAGGAAGGCGGCGGCGGGTGTCCGCGGCCCCGGAGAGTTCACCTATCCGAGGGATGAGGACGGGCAAAGCTCCAGGTGGCGGGTGGGGTACCGGGTGAATTCCGGGGCGGGGAGTGGACGCCGGCGGGGGCGGGGACAGGGACTCGAAAGGGGACGCCCGCACGTATCCTGAAGGCCCTCGGAAGGCGCGTCGTGGCGCGGCGGACCGGGGCGCCCAGCGGAGCAGACGACCAGAAAAGAGCGGCCGGCCATGCGCGTGTACGTCCCCCTGACCCTCCCCGGTCTCGCCGAGGCGCACAGGACGGGTGAGCTGGGGAGCGGCCCGTTCCTCGCGTACGCCGTCACCCCCGCGCTGCGCGAGTGGTACCTCTCCGACGACATCGAGGAGCTGGAGTACGCGGCGCTCGGCCGGGCCGCGCTCGCCTCGCTGCGCCTGCTCGCCGCCGACCGCGCGGCGGCACGGCGCCGGGTCGTGGTCGCGGTGGACGTGCCCGACGGAGCCTGCACCGTGGACCCCGACCGCGGACTCGACCCGGCCGCGCTCGGCCAGGTGACGGTGACGGTGACGGTGCCGCTCGCCAAGGCGGCAGCGGTGCACGTCGACGCCGACGACGCGGAGGCGGACGTGACCGCGGCCGCGGACGCCCTGGAGGCGGCCGAGGGCGGGGACGACGACGCCCGGTTCGTGGTGGACGGGGCGGACGACCACGAGCTGCTGTGGTACGCCACGCAGGAGATCCCCAACCTGGTCGGACAGGCCTGACCCGGGTCCCGGACGGTCCGCCCTCCCTGGTTCCCGCTACGGGTTCGTCAGTGGAGGCGGGTACGGTCTTGGACATGGGGACGAAGGCGCGCGCGCACATAGTCTGGGACTGGAACGGCACCCTGTTCCACGACAACGACGCGATCATCGGGGCGACGAACGCGGCCTTCGCCGAGCTGGGGCTCGCACCGATCACGCTCGAGCAGTACCGGTCGCTGTACTGCGTGCCGGTGCCGAAGTTCTACGAGCGGCTGCTCGGCCGGCTGCCGACCGACGCGGAGTGGGAGCTGATGGACGGCGTCTTCCATCGGCACTACGCGGAGCACCGGGTGCGGTGCGGGCTCACCGACGGGGCGGCCGAGCTGCTCGCGGGGTGGCGGTCGGCGGGGCACAGCCAGTCACTGCTGAGCATGTACGTGCACGATGAACTGGTGCCGCTCGTGCGCGGCTTCGGGATCGAGACCCACTTCGTTCGGGTCGAGGGGCGTACGGGGCCGTCCGGTGGGAGCAAGGCCGAGCACATGGTGCGGCACCTGCGGGCGCTGGCGGGGGCGGTGGAGCCCGCGCGCACGGTCGTGATCGGGGACGCGGCGGACGACGCGGTGGCGGCCGGGTACGTGGGGGCGCGGGCCGTGCTGTACACCGGGGGGTCGCACAGCCGGGCCAGTCTGGTGGGGGCAGGAGTGCCGGTGGTGGACACGCTGGAGGAGGCTGTGGCTGAGGCTCAGCGGATCGCGGCGTAGGGCTGCCGCCGGGGGGGCGGGCGGTGTGTGAGCGCCCTGTGCTGGGGTCGGCGGGGGGTCTGCCCGTGCCTGCGGGGTGCCGCTGCGCCCACCCGTGCCGCCCCAGCGGCACGACTGCCCGCAGCTAGGCGGGACTGTCCGCCCAGCTACGCACGACTGCCCGCAGCTAGGCGGGACTGTCCGCCCAGCTGCGCACGACTGCCCGCAGCTAGGCGGGACTGGGCGTAGCCGGGTGGCGTTGATGCTTCGGCTACGCCGGGGCCTTGGTGCGGAGGATTTTCAGGAACTCTCGCATCCAGGCCGGGTGGTCCGGCCAGGCCCGGGAGGAGACCAGGGTGCCGTCGACGACCGCCTCGGTGTCCTGGAACCCCGCGCCGGCTGCCTGCATGTCCGGTTCCAGGGCGGGGTAGGCCGTGACCCGGCGCCCCCGCAGGCTGTCGATCGCGGCCGTGAGCAGCGGGCCGTGGCAGATCTGGGCGACCGGCCTGTCGGAGTCGAAGAACGCCTTGAGGATCTTGCGCAGTTCGGGGTCGTTGCGCAGGTATTCGGGGGCCCGGCCGCCGGGGATGACGAGGGCCGCGTACTCGCCGGGATCGACCTCGGCGAAGGCGAGGTCGGCGGGCCAGGTGTAGCCGGGCTTCTCGGTGTAGGTGTCGTAGCCGGGCTCGAAGTCGTGCACGACGAAGCGGAGGGTCTTGCGGGTCGGGGCCGCGATGTGGACCTCGTACCCCTCCTCGCGCAGGCGCTGGTAGGGATAGAGGACTTCCAGGGACTCCGCTGCGTCTCCGGTGACGATCAGGATCTTCGCGGGCATGTCGGCTCCTCGGGGGGGCGGACTCCGGGAGGGCGCACCGTGCGCGCCGTCCCGGGCAACGTGCCTCCGTCGGGCGTGCTTGCCAAGGGGGCCCGTCGTTTTCAGGGTGCGGCCGACGGCCGGAGAGCGCTAGCGGATACGCCACTCACCCGCCTACCGGTGCTGTGCAGAACGTCAAAGTTACCCGCTCGGTTTTGTACACATACGGCTCATGACGGCTCCGGGGTGAGGAGCGATAGCCTTGTGGCGTGATCAGCGCGATAGTTCGCGGGGGCAGTGCTGCCCCTGCCCTGCGCCCGGGCCGCACGGAACACCTCCGTGACCGGGCGGCGGTCGCTGGTCTTCGCGGGCGGGACGGGGGCGCGGACGCCTCCCCGACGCCGAGGACACCCCCGGACATGGTGACGCCGACAGCGGCGTCCAGACCGACGGGCGTGCGGAGAATGGCCGAATCCCCCCCGCTCATCTCACCTCGCGGCATAGCGTCTGAACGGACCGGACATCCCGGGCCGTGGCGTCACGCCGGAGGGGGAGAGACCGTACTTCCTTCAAAGTCACGCAACGGCGCGCGACAGGAGCCAGAGGACAATGCAGACCAAGCTGGACGAAGCCAAGGCCGAGCTGCTCGAGAGGGCCGCGCGGGTAGCTGAGAACAGCCCGGTCGGGGGGCACCTACCGACCGGGACGACGCGCGAGGGCACCCCCGGCACCCCGGACAGCGCATCCGTGCTCGCGTTCCTCCAGCGCTACTACCTGCACACCGCCCCGGAGGACCTCGCCGACCGCGACCCGGTCGACGTCTTCGGCGCCGCGGTCTCGCACCACCGTCTCGCCGAGAACCGCCCCCAGGGCACCGCGAACGTCCGGGTGCACACCCCGACGGTCGAGGAGAACGGGTGGACCTGCAGCCACAGCGTCGTGGAGGTGGTCACCGACGACATGCCCTTCCTCGTCGACTCGGTCACCAATGAGCTGACGCGGCAGGGCCGCGGTATCCACGTCGTCATCCACCCGCAGTTCGTCGTCCGGCGTGACCTGACCGGCAGGCTGATCGAGGTCCTGCCGACCCCGCCCACCGGCGACCTCCCGCACGACGCGCACGTCGAGTCCTGGATCCATGTCGAGATCGACCGCGAGACCGACCGCGCCGACCTGAAGCAGATCACCGCCGACCTGCTGCGTGTCCTGTCCGACGTCCGCGAGGCCGTCGAGGACTGGGAGAAGATGCGGGACACGGCGACGCGGATGGCCGACGGCCTGGAGAGCGAGCCCACCCCCGGCGACCTGCCCGAGGCCGAGGTGGAGGAGGCCCGCGAGCTGCTGCGCTGGCTGTCCGGCGACCACTTCACCTTCCTCGGCTACCGCGAGTACCAGCTCCGCGACGACGACACGCTCGCCGCCGTGCCCGGCACCGGTCTCGGCATACTGCGCTCGGACCCGCACCACGCCGAGGACGACCAGCACCCGGTCAGCCCCTCCTTCGAGCGGCTCCCCGCCGACGCCCGGGCCAAGGCCCGTGAGCACAAGCTGCTCGTGCTGACCAAGGCCAACAGCCGCTCCACCGTGCACCGGCCGTCGTACCTCGACTACGTCGGCGTGAAGAAGTTCGACGCGGACGGCCGAGTCGTCGGTGAGCGCCGCTTCCTGGGCCTGTTCTCCTCCGCCGCGTACACCGAGTCCGTCCGCCGCGTCCCGGTCATCCGCCGCAAGGTCGACGAGGTGCTGGTGCGCGCGGGCTTCTCGCCCCACAGCCACGACGGCCGCGACCTGCTCCAGATCCTGGAGACGTACCCGCGCGACGAGCTGTTCCAGACACCGGTCGCCGAACTGCAGTCCATCGTCACGAGCGTCCTCTACCTGCAGGAGCGGCGGCGGCTTCGCCTGTACCTGCGCCAGGACGAGTACGGCCGCTACTACTCGGCCCTCGTGTACCTCCCGCGCGACCGGTACACCACCGGCGTCCGGCTGCGGATCATCGACATCCTGAAGGAGGAGCTCGGCGGCACCAGCGTCGACTTCACCGCCTGGAACACCGAGTCGATCCTGTCCCGGCTGCACTTCGTCGTCCGCGTCCCGCAGGGCACCGAGCTGCCCGAGCTGTCGGACTCCGACAAGGAGCGCATCGAGGCCCGGCTGGTGGAGGCGGCCCGGTCCTGGACCGACGCGTTCGCCGAGGCGCTGACCGCCGAGTGCGGCGAGGAGCACGCCGCCGAGGTGCTGCGCCGCTACAACCACTCCTTCCCCGAGGGCTACAAGGCCGACCACCCCCCGCGGGCCGCCGTCGCCGACATCGTCCACCTGGAGGCGCTCGGCGAGGACAAGACCTTCTCCCTCAGCCTGTACGAGCCGGTGGGCGCGGCGCCCGACGAGCGCCGCTTCAAGATCTACCAGAAGGGCGGCACGGTCTCCCTCTCCAAGGTCCTGCCGGTGCTCAGCCAGCTGGGCGTCGAGGTCACCGACGAGCGGCCGTACGAGCTGCGGTGCGCGGACCGCACCACCGCCTGGATCTACGACTTCGGGCTGCGCATGCCGAAGGCGCCGGGCGGCGGCGACTACCTGGGCGACGACGGCCGTGAGCGGTTCCAGGAGGCGTTCGCCGCGACCTGGACCGGCAAGGCGGAGAACGACGGCTTCAACTCCCTCGTCCTGAGCGCCGGGCTGACCTGGCGGCAGGCGATGGTGCTGCGGGCGTACGCCAAGTACCTGCGGCAGGCCGGCTCGACGTTCTCGCAGGACTACATGGAGGACACCCTCCGCAGCAACGTCCACACCACCCGGCTCCTCGTCTCCCTGTTCGAGGCCCGGATGTCGCCGGACCGGCAGAAGGCCGGCCTGGAGCTGATCGACGCGCTCCTCGAAGAGCTCGAGGCGGCGCTGGACCAGGTGGCGAGCCTGGACGAGGACCGCATCCTGCGCTCCTTCCTGACCGTCATCAAGGCGACCCTGCGCACCAACTTCTTCCAGGAGACGCTCGGCGGACAGCCGCACGACTACGTCTCCATGAAGTTCGACCCGCGGGCCATCCCGGACCTGCCCGCGCCGCGCCCGGCGTACGAGATCTGGGTGTACTCGCCGCGCGTCGAGGGCGTGCACCTGCGCTTCGGCAAGGTCGCCCGCGGCGGTCTGCGCTGGTCCGACCGGCGCGAGGACTTCCGCACGGAGATCCTCGGCCTGGTCAAGGCGCAGATGGTGAAGAACACGGTCATCGTGCCGGTCGGCGCCAAGGGCGGCTTCGTCGCCAAGCAGCTGCCGGACCCGACCGTCGACCGCGACGCGTGGCTGGCCGAGGGCGTCGCCAGCTACAAGACGTTCATCTCCGCGCTGCTCGACATCACCGACAACATGGTCGCCGGCGAGGTCGTGCCGCCGCAGGACGTCGTCCGGCACGACGGGGACGACACCTACCTGGTGGTCGCGGCCGACAAGGGCACCGCGACCTTCTCGGACATCGCCAACGGGGTCGCCGAGAAGTACAACTTCTGGCTCGGCGACGCCTTCGCCTCCGGCGGCTCGGCCGGCTACGACCACAAGGGCATGGGCATCACCGCCCGCGGCGCGTGGGAGTCCGTGAAGCGGCACTTCCGCGAGCTGGGCGTGGACACCCAGAGCGAGGACTTCACGGTCGTCGGCATCGGCGACATGTCCGGTGACGTGTTCGGCAACGGCATGCTGCTGTCGGAGCACATCCGCCTGGTCGCCGCCTTCGACCACCGGCACATCTTCATCGACCCCGACCCGGACGCGGCCACCGGCTACGCCGAGCGCCGCCGACTGTTCGAGCTGCCCCGCTCCAGCTGGGCCGACTACGACACCGAGCTGCTGTCGGCCGGCGGCGGGGTCTTCCCGCGCAGCGCCAAGGCGATCACGCTGAACGCGCACATCCGCGAGGCCCTCGGCATCGAGGACAAGGTCACCAAGATGACCCCGGCCGACCTGATGAAGGCCATCCTCCACGCGCCGGTGGACCTGCTGTGGAACGGTGGCATCGGCACGTACGTCAAGTCGTCCGCGGAGTCGAACGCGGACGTCGGCGACAAGGCCAACGACGCCATCCGCGTCGACGGCTGCGACCTGCGCGTCAAGGTCGTCGGCGAGGGCGGCAACCTGGGCCTGACCCAGCTCGGCCGCATCGAGTTCGCCACGCACGGCGGCAAGATCAACACCGATGCGATCGACAACAGCGCCGGCGTGGACACCTCCGACCACGAGGTGAACATCAAGATCCTGCTGAACGGCCTGGTCACCGAGGGCGACATGACCGTCAAGCAGCGCAACAAGCTGCTCGCCGAGATGACCGACGAGGTCGGCGCCCTGGTCCTGCGCAACAACTACGCGCAGAACACGGCCCTCGCCAACGCCCTGGCCCAGTCCCGCGACATGCTCCACGCGCAGCAGCGGTTCATCCGCCACATGGTGCGCGACGGCCACCTGGACCGGGCGCTGGAGTTCCTGCCGACCGACCGCCAGATCCGCGAGCGCCTCAACCAGGGCCACGGCCTGACCGGCCCGGAGACGGCCGTCCTGCTGGCGTACACGAAGATCACGGTCGCGGAGGAGCTGCTGCACACCTCGCTGCCGGACGACCCGTACCTGCGCGGCCTGCTGCACGCCTACTTCCCGACGGCGCTGCGCGAGCGGTTCGTGGAGGCCATCGACGGCCACCCGCTGCGCCGTGAGATCACCACGACCGTCCTGGTCAACGACACGGTCAACACCGGCGGTACGACGTATCTGCACCGCCTGCGCGAGGAGACCGGCGCCTCGCTGGAGGAGATCGTCCGCGCCCAGACCGCGGCCCGTGCGATCTTCCGCTCGGCCCCGGTGTGGGACGCGGTGGAGGCCCTCGACAACAAGGTCGACGCCGCCGTGCAGACCCGCATCCGGCTGCACTCGCGCCGCCTGGTCGAGCGCGGCACCCGCTGGCTGCTCAACAACCGGCCGCAGCCGCTGGAGCTCGCCGAGACGGTCGAGTTCTTCGCCGAGCGGGTCGAGCGGGTCTGGCAGGAGATGCCGAAGCTGCTCAAGGGCGCGGACCTGGAGTGGTACCAGCACGTGTACGACGAGCTGTCCGCGGCCGGCGTCCCGGACGAGGTGGCCGGACGCGTGGCCGGGTTCTCCTCCGCCTTCCCGGCGCTGGACATCGTGTCGGTGGCCGACCGCATGGGCAAGGAGCCGCTGGACGTCGCCGAGATCTACTACGACCTCGCCGACCGGCTGCACATCACCCAGCTGATGGACCGCATCATCGAGCTGCCCCGCGAGGACCGCTGGCAGTCGATGGCCCGCGCCTCCATCCGCGAGGACCTGTACGCGGCCCACGCGGCGCTCACCGCGGACGTCCTCGCCGTCGGCAACGGCACGTCGACGCCCGAGCAGCGTTTCAAGTCGTGGGAGCAGAAGAACTCGGCGATCCTGAGCCGTGCCCGCACCACCCTGGACGAGATCCGCGGGTCGGACTCGTTCGACCTCGCCAACCTGTCGGTGGCGATGCGCACGATGCGGACGCTGCTGCGCACGCACTCGTAGCCGTACGGCGTCCCGAGGCGCCCCGGGTCCGCGACAGCGGCCCGGGGCGCCTTCGTTCTTACCGGATCTTGGGGAAAGGCGTGGGAGAAGAGTAGGAAAAACGTGCGGTGAATTTACCGTTTCCGGCTGATCGGTGCGCTTCGGATAGGGTCTGCGATGTGACAGTGAACCTCGCCAGGACCCGTCTGCATGTACGCCGCGCCGTCTGACCTCGAACCGGTGAGCCGTACGACGCCGGCGGGAGGCGCGACACGCGCCGGCCGGTCGCTGCCGCTGGTCGCCGCCGGGCTCGTGCTGGGGCTGCTGCTCCTGGTCGTCGTCCGTCTGCCGTGGGCGGGCGACCTCGGTATGCACGCGGCCACCGTGCAGCGGCTGCGGCACAGCCTGGCGCACCCGGGCAACCCGCTCGTCGACGCCGGCACGCCCAGCCCGTACTACTCGCCGTGGATGCTCGTGCTCGGCTGCGTGGCCCGGGTGACGGGCCTGTCGGTGTTCGTGGTCCTGCGCCTCGCGGCGGTCGCCGGCCTCGGGCTGCTGACCACAGGGGTGTGGCGGTACGTCCGCACCCTCAGCGCGCACCGCGCCGCGCCCGCCCTGGCGCTGCTCGCCCTGCTCTTCCTGTGGGGCCCGGAGCTGTTCAACTGGAGCGGCTTCCTGGGCCTGAACTCCCTCGCGCTGACGGTGTCGTACCCGAGCGTGTTCGCGCTCGGGCTCACCTTCCACTTCTGGGCGTGGCTGACGGGCGCGTGCGCCCTGCGGGCCGCTGCCGCCTGGTGGAGGTGGCCGGCGCTGGGGCTGCTGTGGGCGTCGATCCTGCTGTGCCACCAGTTCACGGGTGTGGTGGCGTCCCTCGGCGCGCTGGCCGTGGTGGTCGCCTCGCGGCCCGGCCGGGCGGTGCTGCCGCGGCTCGGCGCCGCGCTGCTGCCGGGCCTGGCGGCGTTGTGGCTGTGGCCGTACTACGACTTCTTCGCGCTGTTCACCGCCGGAGCCGACCTGGAGGCCATCCACCGCCCGCTGTACGGGCATCTGGCGGCCCGGTTCGGGCTGGTGCTGCTCGGGGTCGTGGCCCTGGGCCTGCGGTGGCGACGGGACCGCCGGGACCCCCTGGTGCTGTTCTTCGCGTTCGGCGTGCTGGTGTTCGCCGCGGGCGGGCTGACCGGGCACTACTCATGGGGCCGGGCCCTGCCGGCCGCGCTGATCCCGGCCCAGCTGGCGGCCGCGCTGGAGGCCGTGTCGGCCGGGCGGCGGGCGGTACGGGCGGGATGGGCGTGCGTGCTGGGCGTGGCATTGGCGGTGGGGGCGTGGACGCAGGCCGGGACGCTCGGGTACGTGGTGGGGCCGGACGCACTGCCCGGGGTGGTGGCGGCGAAGTACCGGACGCCGTGGGTGGGATACCAGTGGATCATGCGGGCGGGGGTGCGGTACGGGGACGTGGTGATGGCTCGCACGTTTCCCGCGCGGCAGATTCCGGCGTACGGGCCGTACACGGTGGCGCCCGGGTATCCGGACGTGTTCCTGGCGGACGCGGGGCGGAGGGAGGCCGCGGTGTCGCGGTACTTCGACGGGGGGACGTCCGTGGGGGAGCGGCGGGGGATCTTGCGGGAGTACGGGGTGCGGTGGGTCGTGGGGCCGCGGGGGCTGGCTGGGGCGGGGACCGGGTTGCGGAAGGCGACCGGTGGGCCGGGCGGGCAGGTGCTGTACCGGGTGGTGCCCTGAGCCGCGGCTGAGGGGGCGGGGTGGGTTTGCGCTTGCCGGCGCGCGCAGGGTGCCGCTGCGCCCACCCGTGCCGCCCCGGCGGCGCGACTGCCCGCAGCTACGGCGGCGCCGGTGCCCGGCCAGCTGCGGTGGCGTGCATGCCCGCAGCTACGGCGGCGCGACTGCCCGCAGCTGCGGTGGCGAGGGTGCCGTGGTTGTGGGTGGGTGGTGGGCGCAGTGCCACAGGGGCGCGGGGAACTGCGCGACCAGCCCGTCACGGGCCGTCGGTCGCGCACGCTCCCCGCAGTGCGGCGGCGGTGCGTGGCCGCCCGCTCACTTCAGCAGGCTCGACACCAGCTTCGCCGCCTTGCGGACCTTCGGGGGCGCCACCTTCCGGACCACCGGGCGGATCACGTGGGCCGTCACCCCCACCGGACGCCAGCGGAGCTGCAGACGGCCGGGGTTGCGGCCCTCCGGCTCGACGGTGACCTCGTGGGGGGCCGCTCCCGAGCGGTAGTCGATGCGGGCCCTGCGGACCGGGAAGTCCAGGGGGGCCAGCAGCAGACCGGAGTGGGACAGGCCCTGCTGGTCCAGGCGGATCATCGGGTGGCGTACGCCCTCGAAGCCCTGCACCGGCAGCGTGGCCGCGGCGAGGTCCAGGTGGACGGTGCCCTCGAAGACGCCGGGGCTGACCGGGTCCAGGCGGAACGGCACCGTCATGCGGCGCCCGCCGGGGGACAGCAGCAGGCCGGCCCGCTGCGGGCCGACGGGCAGCCGCAGCCCGGGGTCGTACGTGCGCACGGCCAGGGTGAGGCGGGCGCCGGCGCCGGCGGTCAGCTCGGTGATCTCGTGGCGGAAGTGGGCGCTGGTGAACGGGCGGGTGTCCAGCTCCAGGTCGGACACGTCCAGCTCACGCCGGGCCTGCTCGGAGCCGGGAACGCGGTCGCCCCAGTAGGGCACGCCGGCCGCGTCGGCTGTGATGTGCCGCGGCGCCACCGCGTGCCCCAGGCCGCGCGCCGCCAGCACGGCGTCGGCCAGGCGGCCGTCGCGCAGCAGCTGGAGCACGACCCGCTCCTGGCGCGGCAGCCGGGCGTAGGCGCCGGGGGCCAGGGCGTCCAGGTAGGGGTTCATGATCTCGGCGAAGGAGCGCAGCCACTCCTCGTCCCGGTAGGGCAGGTCGCCCGCGTACATCCGGAAGTCGTGCTTGAGGAACTTGTAGTCCTTGTCCCCCCGCAGCCCGGCGTGTCCGCTGCTCACCAGGAAGTCGTCGATGAGGTGCTGCACGTGGACGCGGTCGCGGACGTTGGAGATCTTGTGCCGCTGGTTGGAGATGGAGGCGGAGGCCGCCGCCGCGAACGGCTCGATGTACCAGACGTAGACCGGGTCCGGAATGATCGTGAACGCCTTCGCCAGGCAGTACGCCTGCGCCGAGAACAGCTGGTCCTCGTAGTGGATGCCCTCGGGGAAGCGGAGTTCGTGGCGGTCCAGGAAGGAGCGGGCGTACATCTTGCTCGTGGACAGGTGCTCGAAGAGCAGTCCCGGATCCGCCTCGATGCCGTCCAGTGTGCGGTGTTCGGCGACCAGGTGCGGCATCCACGTCGAGCGGCGCCCGTTGTCGACGCGTACCCGCCGTACCGCGCCCATCGCGAAGTCGACCTCGCGCTCCCGGTGGGCGGCCAGCAGCAACTCCACCGCGCGCGGCGGGAGTTCGTCGTCGCTGTCGAGGAACATCAGGTAGGGCGCCCGGGCGATCTCGATGGCCCGGTTGCGCGGGGCGCTGCAGCCGCCGCTGTTCTCCGGCAGGCGCAGGTAGCGCACACGCTCGTCCTGCGCCGCCAGCTCCCGCGCCACGGACGGCGTGTCGTCCGTGGAGTGGTCGTCGCTGATGATGATCTCGATGTTGGCGTGGGTCTGCGCGCGCAGCGAGGCGACCGCACGGGGGAGGCGGGCCGCGTCGTTGTAGACGATGACCGTGACGGTGACGTCGGGGGTGGTCATGCCGTGGCCTCCTCGGGGGTCGGGGCGGGGGTGCGTTCCTCGATCGGGAGCACCGGGGGCAGGGCTTCCTCGGGTTCGCCGAGGAACACCCGGCGTACGACCCGTTCGGCGGCGCGTCCGTCGTCGTACTCGCAGAACCGGCGCCGGAACGCGGCCCGTGCCTTCGCCGCGCTCTCGTCCCGCCAGGCGCCGGAGAGGAAGACCTCCGTGAGCTCCTCCTGGGTGCGGGCCACCTGGCCGGGGTGTTCGGCCATGAGGTCGAAGTAGACGCCCCGGGTGGTCCGGTAGGTCTCCCAGTCGTCGGCGTAGACGACGATCGGGCGGTCCAGGTTGGCGTAGTCGAACATGATCGACGAGTAGTCCGTGACCAGCGCGTCGGCGGCCAGGCACAGTTCCTCGACGGGGTCGTAGGTGGAGACGTCGATGATCCGGCCGGAGCGGCGCAGCCCGGTCAGCGGGGAGGCCGCGCCGCCGTAGAAGTAGTGGGCGCGGACGAGCAGCACCGTGTTCTCGCCGAGGCGGTCGGCGAGGGCGGCGAGATCGAGGCGCGGGGTGAAGCCGGCCTCGTAGTCGCGGTGGGTGGGGGCGTAGAGGACGGCGGTCCTGCCGGGGGCGATGCCCAGGCGCTCACGGGCCGCACGGACGTCGGCGGCGGTCGCCGTGTAGTAGACGTCGTTGCGCGGATAGCCGTAGTCCAGGGAGGTGTAGCGGGCCGGGTAGGCGCGTTCCCACATGCGGGTGGAGTGGCTGTTGGCGCTGACGCTGTAGTCCCACTTGTCGATGCGGGCCAGCAGGGCGGCGAAGTCGAGGCCCTTGGCGGCGGCCGGGTGTTCCATCTGGTCCAGGCCCATGCGCTTGAGCGGGGTGCCGTGGTGGGTCTGGAGGTGGATCGCGTCGGGCCGTTTGACCATCGCGTTGGGGAAGTTGACGTTGTTGACCAGGTACCTGGCGGTGGCCAGGGTCTCCCAGTAGCGGCGGGTGCCGGGGACGACGTGGTCGGTGCCGGGCGGCAGCAGGGCCGCGTTCTCCTTGTTCACCACCCACACCCTGTGGATGTGCGGAGCGAGTTCGGCGAGCTTGGCGGCGACCGCGGCCGGGTTGCAGGACACCCCGCGCTCCCAGTAGGCGGCGAACACGGCGAGGTTCGGGTCGACCGGGCGGCTCAGGGCGCGGCGGTACTGGTGGTCGCGGACCTTCGCGCTCACCTGGCGCTTGCGGGTCCGTACGGCCTTGCGGGCGGCGCGCCGGGTGCGGTTGGCGGCCTGGAACGCCCGGTACTTGCTGTAGGCGCCC
The DNA here is from genome assembly GCF_014650035.1 of Streptomyces lucensis JCM 4490. Lineage (GTDB taxonomy): Bacteria > Actinomycetota > Actinomycetes > Streptomycetales > Streptomycetaceae > Streptomyces > Streptomyces lucensis. The sequence goes on from NZ_BMUE01000002.1 coordinate 33,477, forward strand.
TCCTCCAGCAGGGAGTGCCGTACGCCTTCGAGGCCGGGTGGCCGCTGATGGCCCTCGGGGCGCCAGCGGACGGCCGCCAGGGAGGCGCGGCGGAAGAACTCGCGGGCCACCGGGTCGGGCATGTCCTCGCGCGCGAAGGTGCGCACCAGGTCGCGCACCATCAGGTCGTACAGCACCGTGTGCACGGCGCGGCGGTCCCTGGCGAGCGGCAGCAGGGACTCGTAGCGGTCGATGAGGGCGAGCCGGTCCTCGGGGGCGAGCGGCGGCAGGCTCTCGGGGCGCAGCACGCGGTTGTCGTACGCGACTTGGTTCAGGCAGGCCACCCGGTCGGCGTGCAGCAGGGCCGCGTGGGCGGCGCGCGGCTCGTCGTCGGTGTCGAGCAACTGCTCGTGCGCCCGCCAGAAGTCGGCCCGCAGCACGCGGTTGCCGAGCAGCGGCGCGATGCGCAGCAGGTTGGCGCCCTGGTTCAGGGTGAGGGCGTCGCGCCCGACGGCGGCGAGGAAGCGGCCGTCGCGGGACGGGGCGGCGCTGGTCCGCCAGGTGGTGGTGACGTGGTCGAGGAGGAGCACGTCGAAGGCGGCGCCGTCGGTACCGGTGGCGCCGGTGTCCTCGAGTTCGGCGATCCGCTCGGCGATCAGGCGGGGCGCGCCCGCCGGCAGGCCGTCCTTGGCGTGCACGAAGTGCAGCCAGCGGCCCGACGCGTGGGCGGCGCCGGCCGCCCGCGCCGCCGCGTCGCCGGTGCCCTCGGGCAGCGGCACGACAACCGTCTCGGGCGCGTGGCCCTCGGCCGTCTCCCGTGCCCAGTCGCCGACCGCGGCGACGATCACCTCGGTGCCGGCCAGCGGGTGGGATTCCAGGGAGCCGAGTAGCTCATTCAAACGCCCCTGTGCGTTCGGTCCGTAGACGATCACGCTGAGGTGGGGCATCGCAGGGAACTCCTTTGACTCGTCGACTCCGGGCACCCTGCATAACATACCGATATTAAGCGGATGAAAGGGATAACCACGCTTCAAGTAAGAGCCGGAGGCGGGCACCGGGCTCATGAGGGAAGAGGGGCTTTGGGGGCTTCGGGTTGCGGCGCCTGCGGCAGCGGTGCGTCCGGCTCCGGTGCGTCCGCCTGCGGCAGCGGTGCGCCCGGCTTCGCGGCGTCCGCCTGCGGTGCGGGCTTCTTCGCGGCCGGTTTCCCGGCCGCCGCCTTCTTCGCGGCGGGCTTCTTCGCGGCGGGCTTCTTGTCGCCGGTGAAGGCCTCGTACTCCTTCATGACCTCCTCCGTCGGCCCGTCCATGCGCAGTTCACCGCGCTCCAGCCACAGGACCCGCTCGCAGGTGTCGCGGATCGACTTGTTGTTGTGGCTGACCAGGAACACCGTGCCCGCCTGCTCGCGCAGCTCGCGGATCCGCTGCTCCGAACGCTTCTGGAAGGAGCGGTCGCCGGTCGCCAGCGCCTCGTCGATGAGCAGGACGTCGTGGTCCTTGGCGGCCGCGATGGAGAAACGCAGCCGGGCCGCCATGCCGGAGGAGTAGGTGCGCATCGGCAGGGTGATGAAGTCGCCCTTCTCGTTGATCCCGGAGAAGTCGACGATGTCCTGGTAGCGCTCCTTGACCTGCTCCCGGGACATGCCCATGGCGAGGCCGCCGAGGTAGACGTTGCGCTCGCCGGTCAGGTCGCTCATCAGGGCCGCGTTCACGCCGAGCAGGGAGGGCTGGCCGCCGGTGTGGATGTGCCCGCTCTCCACGGGAAGCAGGCCGGCGACCGCCTTGAGCAGGGTGGACTTACCGGAACCGTTGGTGCCGATGAGCCCGATCGCCTCGCCCTTGTAGGCGACGAACGACACGTTCTTCACCGCGTGCACCCGGCGCACGCCGGCGGCCTTCTCGGCCTGTTTGCGGCGCAGTATGCGGTTGAGGGCGGCGGTGGCGGTGCCGCGGCCCGCGCCGGTGCCGTTGACGCGGTAGACGATGTCGACGCGGTCGGCGACGACGGTGGGGATCCTCGCTTCGGTGTGCTCAGCCACGGCCGTACGTCTCCTCAGCCTTCCAGAAGTAGATGAAGCCGCCGACGCCGGCGGCCACGGCCCAGCCGGTGGCCGCCGCCCACACGTGCGGGGGCAGGGATCCGGCGCGGAAGCTGTCGATGAGCGCGAACCGCATCAGGTCGATGTACACCGCGGCCGGGTTCACCTGCAGCAGGCGGGCGATCCACTCGGGCCGTCCCTCCAGCGTCCTGCTGATGGAGAACATGACGCCGGAGGCGTACATCCAGGTGCGCAGGAGGAACGGCATCAGCTGCGCGAGGTCCGGGGTCTTGGCGCCCATCCGGGCCACGATCATCGACACGCCCGCGTTGAAGGTGAACTGCAGGACGAGCGCCGGGATCGCGAGCAGCCACGAGGCGGCCACCGGCACGCCGAAGCAGAGCAGGATGACGACCAGGGCGGCCATCGAGAACAGCAGCTGCTGGAGCTGCTGGAGCGCGAAGGAGATCGGCAGGGCGGCGCGCGGGAAGTGCAGGGCGCGGACCAGGCCGAGGTGGCCGGAGATGGCCCGGGTGCCGGCCATGATCGAGCTCTGCGTGAACGTCCAGATGAACACCCCGGTGACCAGGAACGGCACGTAGTCCGGGACGTTGTGCTTGGTGCCGATCAGCACGCCGAAGATGAAGTAGTAGACCGCCGCGTTCAGCAGGGGGGTCATCACCTGCCAGACCTGGCCGAGCTTCGCCTGGCTGTACTGGGCGGTGAGCTTGGCGGTGGCGAAGGCGGTGATGAAGTGGCGCCGGTCCCACAGCTGGCGGACGTACTCCGGCAGGGAGGGGCGGGCGCCGCTGACCGACAGGCCGTGCCGGGCGGCCAGCGCCGCGAGGTCGTCCTCGGCCGGGGCCTGGGTCGGGGGCGGTGTGTGGAGTACCTGGCTCACATCCGCTGCTTTCGCTCGGGGAAGGGAGTGCTGCGTCCGGCTGCCGCCGGGCTGCGGCGGTGTCCCGTCGCCCGCTGTTTCCTTACGGTTCTCTTCGCGTTCTCTTACGTCGGGACGGCACCGTATCGTCGCAACGTGAGCGTAGGGGCAACGGACGTCGGAACGCAACCGTTTCGTCGTAGCGGCCTATGCTGTTCGTATGACGACGAACGCCGACGAGTCCGCCGACGAGCCGCCGGCGCGTCCGCGCCGCCGGGCCCCCGCGGGGGCCGCCGTGCTCCGGGAGGACGTGACCGACGCCATCCGGGCGGCCGTGTTCGGGGAACTGGCGGCCGTCGGCTACGCGCGCATGTCGATCGAGGGCATCGCCCGCCGGGCGGGCGTCGGCAAGACCGCGGTGTACCGGCGCTGGCGTTCGAAGCTGCACCTGGTGCTGGACGTCGTCTCCGCGATGGCGGTCTCGGGCTTCCCGGTGCCGGACACGGGTTCCCTGGAGGACGACCTGCGTCTGCTCTACGGGGTCACCTCGCGCGCCCTGCGCCACCCGGTCGCCTCACAGATCATCCCCGACCTCCAGGCCGAGGCGGCCCGCAACCCCGACCTCGCCGAGGCCTTCCAGAAGGCCCTGCGGGACGGCCAGGATGGTGTGGCCAGCAAGATCGTGGCGGCGGCGGAGGAACGCGGCGACATCCGCCCGGACATAGACCCCGACCTGGCCCTGGACCTGATCTCGGGCCCCCTGTACTGGCGCGCGGTGGTGACCCGCTCCCCGAACCTCCCCAAGGGCTACCTGCAGAACCTGGCCCGGGCCACCGCGGGGGCGCTCAGGGCCCTGTGAGCGGCCCGGGCGCGCGGCGGCGGTCCCCCCGGGGCGCGCGCGGCGGCGGTGCCCGGAAGAGGGGGGCGGCCGCCGCGGTCGCGGGGGCGCGGAGGTCCTACGAACGCGCCGCTTCCGGGTGGTGGTGGAGCCAGCCGTCCCAGGCCGAGGTGATCATGTCCTGGACGTCGTACTTGGCCTGCCAGGAGAGTTCCGTGGCGATGCGGTCGGCGGAGGCCACGACGCGGGCCGGGTCGCCGGGGCGGCGGGGGGTGACGGTCGGAGGGCGGTCGTAGCCGGTGACCGCGTTGACGAGGTCGATCATCTCGCGGACGGAGACGCCCTCCCCGCGGCCGATGTTCAGCGTCAGGTCGGTGCCGGGGGAGGACTCCAGCGCGCGGGCGACGGTGACGTGGGCCTCGGCCAGGTCGGCCACGTGGATGTAGTCGCGCACGCACGTGCCGTCGGGGGTCGCGTAGTCGTCGCCGAAGATGCGCGGCGGCGCGCCCTCCGTCAGCTTCTCGAAGACCATCGGGATCAGGTTGGACACGCCGGTGTCGGCGAGTTCGGGTGAGGCCGCGCCCGCCACGTTGAAGTAGCGCAGGGACGCGGTCGAGAGGCCGGTCGCCCGGCCGGCGGCGCGGACCAGCCACTCGCCGATCAGCTTGGTCTCGCCGTAGGGGGACATGGGGCGGCAGGGGGTCTCCTCCGTCACCAGGTCCACGTCCGGCATGCCGTAGACGGCCGCCGAGGAGGAGAAGAGGAACGACGGGACCTCCGCCCGGGTCACCGCCTCCAGCAGCACGCGCAGGCCCTCGACGTTCTGGTGGTAGTAGTGCAGCGGGCGCTCCACCGACTCGCCGACCTGCTTCTTCGCCGCCAGGTGGACCACCCCGGTGATCTCGTGCTCGGCGAGCGTACGGGCCAGCAGGTCCGCGTCCAGGGTCGAGCCCCGCACCAGTGGGACCTCGGCCGGCACCCGCTCGGCGACGCCCGTCGACAGGTCGTCGTAGACGACCGTGCGCTCTCCCGCCTCGGTCATCGCCCGTACGACATGCGCTCCGATGTATCCGGCGCCGCCAGTGATCAGCCAGGTCATGTGCGGCCGTCTCCTCGTCCGTGGTTCCGTGTCTCAGTGAAGCAGGCGGCGTCCCTCAGCGGAGCAGGCGGCGGAGCCGGCCGCGGAGCACCTTGACGACGCCGCGCGGTCCGGCCGCCACGCGCAGCGCGAGCGCACCCGAGTGCGTCGCGTAGGGCTGCGCCAGCAGCACGCCGTGCCGGACGCTCGGGACGACGCGCCGGCGCAGCCGGGCGGCGCCGGTCAGGGCGTGCGCCGTGAGGTCCCGGTGGGTGCCGTCCGCGAAGCGCAGAGTCAGCCGCAGGTCCCAGGTGCCGTCGCCGAGTCCCGCCAGGTCGACGGGCACCTCTGCCGACCAGGTGTCCGCGCCGGAGGGCGAGAGGGTGGCCGTCACGTGCCCGGCCGGCCGGTCGTCCTGCCGGGACCGCCACTGCACGACCAGCTCGCCGGGCTTCGCCTCGGCCACCTTTCCGTACAGCTCGTGCAGCGTGAGGCGCAGCAGTGAGGCACGCGCGCGGGGGCGCAGTTCCGCGTCCACCGCGAGCGGGAGGGTGCCCGTGGGACGGCCAAGCAGCGGGGCCAGGCCGACCTGGGGCAGGTCGGCGGACCAGATGGGAACGCCGTCCGGGGTGCGGGCGTAGGGCGGGAGCAGGCGCGCCGGGCGGGCGGCGAGCTCCCGCAGCCGGGGCAGGTCGCGCGGCTCGGGCGACTCCGCGACGACCCGGGCGATCAGCCGTCCGGGGGCGGCGGGGTTCGTCTCCCAGTCGGCGGCGTCGTAGCGTTCGAGGTACTCACGCGTGTGCGCCCACCACTCGCGCCGGTAGTCCGCGTCACGCAGCCCCAGCTCGCGTGCGTACATGCGCATCTCGTGGTCGAGGAACTTGCCCCGCGCCGCCCGCGCCAGCTCCTTCTGCCCGGCGCCGAGCAGGATGTCGTACGCCATCGCACAGGCCTCGACGCGCGCCTTCCAGTTGTCTATGCGCGCCCGGTCCAGGGAGAGGGACAGCTGCTCGGCCGACCGGCGCACGTGCCACACGTACACCCGGTCCGGTACGAGCGCGATGCGCGGGCCGGCGGCCAGCACACGCGCGGTGAACACGAAGTCCTCGTAGAGGAAGCGGCCCTCGGGGAAGCGGATGCCGTGCTCGCGCAGGAAGTCGGTGCGGTAGAGCTTGTTGACGCACAGCGTGTCGTGGACCAGACGCGGGCGCTGGGAGGGACGCGCGAGTACGGCGTGCGTGGCGTACAGGGGCGCCTGCCAGGGCTGCTCGGTCCCCGAGGGCAGCTCCCGGCGCACGCACAGGCCGCTCACGACCTCGGCGTGCGCGTCCCCGGCCGCCGCCAGCAGCGCGTCCACCGCGCCCGGCGGCAGGACGTCGTCGCTGTCCAGGAACATCACGTACGGCGCGGTCACCGCGTCGACCCCGGTGTTGCGCGGGCTGCCGCAGCCGCCGCTGTTCACCTCCCGGCGCACCACCCGCAGCCGGGGCTCCCGCGCGGCCAGCCGGTCGAGCAGTTCGGCGCTGCCGTCGGTGGAGCAGTCGTCCACGGCGATCACCTCGGCGACGGCGGGCCCCTGGCCCAGGGCCGAGCGCACCGCATCGCCCACGTGGGCACGGTCGTTGAAGCCGATGACGACGACGGCGACCTGCGGCGCCGGTCGGCTGTCCGCCGGGTCCGGCGCGTTCTGGAGGTCGGGCACGTCCGTCGGATCGGGCGGGCCTTCGATGTCTGGCGGGTCTGACGGATTCGAATGCATGGGGTCCACGGGCCGGCAGCGTAGGAAAGTTCGGTAATACCCGGTTAAGAGATACTTAGTGCTCGGTCCGGAAGACGGTTGGAATCGGACCGAGGTTGCCTCGGCGGTACCTTCTTTTCGGCCGGTGGCCGCGCGGCCCGCCACAACCGCACGAAGGACAGCCCGGCGGCACCCGCCAGCAGCGCGTTGCGGGACAGCATCAGCAGGCAGCCGCTCCAACTGCCGTCGACCACCTCGCGGTAGCACACCGGGTACGCCACCGTGCTCAGCGCGGACGCCGCCAGGACCAGTGCCGCGACCGGCCGTTGGCTGGTGGACCGCGAGGTCAGGCACACGGCGGCGAGACCGAGCAGCCAGATCATGTACTGGGGGCTGATCACCCGGCTGGTGACCGTGAACAGCAGCACCGCGCTCAGCGCCGCGTCGTACGGCGTGGCCTCGCTCCAGCGCCGCGCCCGTACCCGCCACAGCACCAGGAGCCCGAAGGCGGCCGCCGTGAGGGCGAGGGAGGCGTTCGCGACGGCCTGCACGTGCGGGCCGACCAGTTCGATCGCGCCGTACTGGTAGCGGGTCCGGCCGGTCCAGCCGGCGTGCCGCGCGAGGCTGAGCGCCGTGCCGCCGAGCGACTCGATCTGCACCCCCCGGCCGCCCTGCTGCCGCAGGAAGGACAGCGGGTCGGTGAAGAGGACGGCGAACAGCGCGAGGGCCGCGGTCCCGGTGGCCGCCGCCCAGCCCCATGACCTGCGGGTCGCCCCGCCCGGCGGCGTGCCCAGCAGCACCAGCGCCGGCCACACCTTCACCAGCGCGCCCAGCGCCCCGAACACACCGCACGCGCGCGGGGAGCGCGAGAGCGTCAGCAGGCAGAGCACGGCCAGGCCGGTGACCACCACGTCGTACCGGGCGAGCGGGAGGTGCAGCAGCAGCGGCAGGCCGCCCGTCCACAGGGCCGCGCCGCGCACGCTCCGCCCCGGCCGTGTGCCCGCGCGGACCAGCGCCGCCCCGACCAGCGCGTCCGTGGCCAGCGACAGCACGACGAACGCCTGGAAGTACGTCAGCCCCGGCAGCAGCCCCGGGGCGAGCAGCACTCCGCCCGCACCCGGCGGGTACTGCCACATCGGGTCGTGCGCGGGGAAGGAGCCGTGCGCGAGGACGCCGTACCAGTGGACGTACAGCCGCCACACCTCACGGGTCACCGAGCCCCCGCCCAGCAGCGAGGCGGTGTCGTGCAGGAGCAGCCACAGCGTCAGGGCGCGGGTGGCGAGCCAGCAGGCGGTGAGGGCGAGGACCGGGCCGGGGGTGACACGGAGGCGGTTCATCAGCCGCGAGCCTAAGCGGTACGGATGGTGTATTCCCGGCGATACGCCGTCAATACGTGGCAAAAGGCACCTGATCGCGAAAGATCGGGGCGTGGTGAACGCCGGGGTGCGTGTGCGCCCGCCGTCGCGCCGGGCGGCCGGAGCGACAGCGGACGCGCCGAGCCCTGTGCGGGCGCGGGTGCGGGTGCGGGTGCGGCGCGCGGTCGCCGTGGGCGTGCCCGCGGTGACGATGCTCGCCGTCGGGCTCTGGGGGCTCGACCGGGGCGGGATGTGGCGCGACGAGGCGGTCACCTTCCAGGTCGGGCGGCGCACGGTGCCGCAGATCTGGCGGCTGCTGCACGACGTGGACGCGGTGCACGGCCTCTACTACCTCCTCATGCGCCCGGTCCTCGCCGTCCACCCCGGCGAGGTCGTCCTGCGGCTGCCGTCGGTGTGCGCGGCGGCCGTGACGGCGGGACTGGTCGCCGCGCTCGGCACCCGGCTGGCCAGGCCGCGCGTCGGGCTGTGGGCCGGGCTGCTCTACGCCGTCACCCCGATGGCCGGCCACTACGCCCAGGAGGGCCGCTCCTACGCCCTGGTGGCGGCCGGCGCGACCGGGGCGACGCTGCTGTTCGTCCGTGCCGCGCGGGGAACCTCCTGGTGGGCGTACGGCGCCGTCGTCGCCCTCACCTGCTGGCTGCACGAGTTCGCGGTCCTGCTGCTGTTCGCCCACGGGGTGTCCCTGGCGCTGGGCCGGGCCGGGGCGCGGGTGTGGCGCGGCTGGGGGCGGGCGGCGGCCGCGGTCGTGCTGTCGCTGCTGCCGATGGTCTTCGTGTCACGGGCGCAGGCCGCGCAGGTCGCCTGGCTGCACAGGCCGACGGCGACTGCGGCGCAGGGGCTGGCACGGCAGTTCCTGGGACCCTCCGACGGGGTGTACTGGATCTGCCTGGGACTGGCGCTGCTCGGGCTGGCGGGGGTCGTCGGACCGCGGGGCGAATTCACCCGTGCGGGGGTGGCCCTGCCGTTGACGGTGGTGCCGCCGGCGGTCCTGATGCTCGTCTCGCAGCACTCCCCGCTGTACGTCGACCGGTACGTGCTGTACGCGCTGGGCGGGGCGCCGCTGCTGGTGGCCGGCGGCGCGGAGCGGGTGGCGGCGGCGCTGGGCGGCCTGCGGCGGTACGGCGGCCGGGTGGTGGTGGGACGGCTGCGGCCCGGGGGCCGGGCGGCGCTGGGCGGCCTGCGGCGGTACGGCGCCCGGGTGGTCGTCGGTCGGCTTCGGCCCGGCGGCGGGCTGGACGGGCGGGCGCGACGGGCCGCCGGTCCGTGGCGGTCCTCTCCGGTCGCCCTCGCCGGTGTGCTGGCCGTCGCCGCGTCCCTCCTGCACCAGTCGTCCCTGCTGAGCGCGGACCGCGACCCCGGCCGCCGGCCCGACGACATCGCCGCCGTCTCCCGGCTCGCCGCACGGGAGCTGGGGCCCGGGGACCCGGTGCTGTTCCTGCCGGCGCAGACGCGCGGCGCGGCCCTCGCCTACCCGCGGGCGTTCCGGGGCGCCCGGGACGTGGCCCTGACCGAGGGCGCGGCGACGTCCGGGACGCTGTACGGGCGGGAGGCCGGCCCCGCCGGGCTGCGCCGCCGTCTGGCCCGGCTGGAGCGCGTGTGGGTCGTCGCGGACCAGGACCTGCTCGCCGGCCGCTGGACCTCCCACAGCCCCACCGAGCGCGCCAAACTCGCTGTGCTGCGACGGGAGTACTCCGTCCGGGCGGAGGCCGCACGGCACCGGACGACCGTACGGCTCTACGTGCGCCGGGCTCGGGCTACGGCGCGCCCTGGGCCTCCGTCAGCGTCGCCGCGTCCAGGGCGGTGGTGAGGCGGTCGAGCCGTTCCCGCAGCTCGATGATCTCCGTCAGCTCGAAGCCGGTCGCCGCCGCGATCCGGCGCGGCACCTCAAGGGCGCGCCCGCGCAGCGCCGAGCCTTCCTCGGTGAGCCGTACCCGTACCGACCGCTCGTCCTGCGCGCTGCGCTCGCGCCGCACGAGACCGGCCGCCTCCAGCCGCTTGACCAGCGGCGACAGCGTGCCGGAGTCGAGCCGCAGATGCTCGCCGAGCTTCTTGACGGGCTGGTCGCCCCGTTCCCAGAGCACCAGCAGCACCAGGTACTGCGGGTAGGTGAGCCCCAGGTCCCTGAGGATCAGGCGGTAGACGCCGTTGAAGGCGCGGGACGCGGCGTGCAGGGAGAAGCAGATCTGGTTCTCCAGGCGGAGCCAGTCGGCGTCGGCGGCGGCGACTTCGTGCGAGCCGTGCGGGGTCGGGGATGCGGTCATGGGTCCAGGGTAGCCCTTGCGGGCCATTTGGTTGTGCACAACTTAATTGTGTGCTCTACTTGTGCTCGCAACGGACCGCACAACCGGATCCCGTGACGCACCCACACCGAGAGGGATGGTCTTCCATGGACGCGCTCTACACCGCTGTCGCCACCGCCACCCACGGCCGCGAGGGCCGTGCCGTCTCCTCCGACGGCAGGATCGACCTCGCCCTGGCCATGCCGGTGGAGCTGGGCGGCAACGGCCAGGGCACCAACCCGGAGCAGCTCTTCGCCGCCGGGTACGCCGCCTGCTTCGGCAGCGCCCTCGGCCTCGTCGGCCGCCAGGCGAAGGTGGACGTCAGCGAGGCCGCCGTGACCGCCGAGGTCGGCATCGGCAAGCAGGGCGAGGGCTTCGGGCTGAAGGTGACGCTGCGCGTCGAGCTGCCCGACAGCGTGGACGAGGCGACCGGCCGCAAGCTGGTCGAGACCGCGCACCAGGTCTGCCCGTACTCCAACGCCACCCGCGGCAACATCGACGTCGACCTCGTCATCGAGTAGGCGGACGGCGCGCCGCGACGGTGCCGGTCCCGTACAGGGGCCGGCACCGCCGCGTGTGTCCGCTGCGCCGCCGGCGGAGCTCTCAGTACGCCGTCCGCCCGGGGAACCGCGGCGCGGCGCCCGGCTCGGTCATCGGCCGGGCCGTCCCGCGGGACGCCAGGTGGACGGCCGGCTCGGAGTGGGCCGCGTCGAGCCGAAGGGCATGGGAACTCCCTGGGGGTCCGACGGTCTTCAGCGGGTCTCGGTGACGGGGAGCGCGCCGGTGGGCTGCGGCGGGGCGGCCGCCGGGGCGCGCGCCGGCCGCGGCACCGCCGATGCCGCCGACGGCACCGGTCTGCGCCGGCCGAGCGGGACGACGTGCGGCCGCCCCTCCGTGTCGCCCAGCACCACGTGCCGTACTACCCGTTCGGCGGCGCGTCCGTCGTCGTACGGGCAGAACCGCCGCCGGAACTCCGCCCGCAGCAGGTCGGAGCGCGCGTCGCGCCAGCGGCCGGTCGCGAAGACGTCGATCACCTCGTCCTCGCTGTGGGCGACCGCGCCCGGCGGCGAGCAACGCAGGTCGAGGTAGGTGCCGCGGGACGCCTCGTACGCCTCCCGGTCCGGGGTGTGCACCACGATCGGCCGGTCCAGGTTGGCGTAGTCGAACATGAGGGCCGAGTAGTCGGTGAGCAGCGCGTCCGAGGCCAGGCAGAGGGACTCCACGCTCGGGTGGTCGCCGACGTCGATGACCCGGGCACCCGTCCCGAGGGGACCGCCGTGCACCGGGTGGGAGCGGGCCAGGATCACGAACCGCGGGCCCAGACGGCGCAGGACGCGCTCCAGGTCGAGCAGCGGCTGCTGGGTGCGGCGGTGGTCGCGGTACGTCGGCGCGTACAGGATCGCGACCGCGCCCTCGGGAACGCCGAGCGACTCGCGCAGCCGGGCCACGTCGGCCGACGTGGCCCGCTGGAAGACGTCGTTGCGCGGGCGGCCGTACTCCAGGGTGGTGAAACGGCCCGGGAAGACCCGCTCCCAGGTGAGGGTGGAGTGCCGGTTGCCGGACAGCACGTAGTCCCACTGGTCGACGTCCCTCAGCAGCTCCTCGAAGTCGGTGCCCCGGGCCGCCGCGGGACGCTCCTGGAGGTCGAGACCCGTGTGCTTGAGCGGCGTGCCCTGCCGTGTCTGCACCACGACCTGGCCGCGGCGCTTCCCCGGCCCGGGGCCGGGAAGGGCGTCGTGCACCAGGTACTTGGAGCGGGCCAGCGCCGTCCAGAAGGCCGCCGTGCCGGGGCGCAGCGGGCGCGGGCCCGGCGGGACCGCGTGCTCCCACCCGGGCTGGACGATCCAGGCGGTGCGGATGTGCGGGGCGTACGCGCGGAACGCCTCCTCCAGCGCCCCCGGATCGCCGCGTCCCCAGGAGGCGGTGAACACCGCCCGGTCGGCCCGCAGCGGCAGCCGCAGCTGGACGCGGTAGTGCAGCCGGAGCACGCCGGAGCGCAGGGCGCGGACCGGCCGCACCGCCGACCTCAGCGCGCGCCGGCGGACGGCCGAGACCAGCCGCAACGCCCGGAACGTGCGGTGCAGGCCGTAGCGGACCAGGGCCTGCCGCGGCCCCGTCCGGACGCCCGGGACGCGGTGGCGGCGGCAGTGGGCTCGGGCCCGGCGGAGGAACTCGCCGTGACTTCCGCGCGGGAGCCTGCCCCGCCGCGTGAAGACCACGGCGTAGTGGTCGACCATCCGGCGGAACAGCTCGGGCCGCCAGCACGCCAGGTGCGGCCGCTCGTCGACGTAGGCGAAGACCCGGTCGTACTGGTCGAACAGGTCGAAGTGCCGGCGGCTCGTGGTGCCGAGGATGCTGCCCTGCCGTCGCTGCCGGTAGTGCACGCACACCCGGTCCAGGGTGGCGATCGACTCCGCCGTCATCAGCACCGGGAAGGTCCAGGGGGTGTCCTCGTAGTAACCGGGCGGGAAGGCGAAGGCGTGCTCCTGGACGAACTCCCGCCGGTAGGCCTTGTTCCACGCCACCATCAGCACCCTGAGCAGCCCCGGCCGGTCCTGGAGCCGGAACGGCGCCGGCCCCTCCTCGGCGAGCTGGGCCGACAGCTGGTTGCGCGCCGTCCGGCCGTCCCAGTAGGTGCGCGCGTAGTCGTAGACCAGGACGTCCGGCTCACCGGTCACCGTGATCCGGTCGGCGACCGCCCGCAGCGCGTCCGGGGTGAGCGTGTCGTCGCTGTCCAGGAAGACCAGGTAGTCGCCGCTCGCCTCGGCCATGCCCGCGTTGCGGGCGCGGCCGAGTCCCCGGTTCTCGGCCAGGTGCACGGGCTTCACGCGCGCGTCCAGGGCCGCGTACTCGTCGATGATCGCGCCGCAGGCGTCGGGGGAGCAGTCGTCCACGGCGATCAGTTCGAGATCGGGGTACGACTGCGAGAGCACCGAGTCCAGGCATTCGGCGAGGTACGCCTGGACCTTGTACGCGGGGACGATGACACTGAACCTGGGCATGGGACATCCATGGGTCGGACGGCGCGGGCGTCATGCCCGGCAACGGCCCGGGAAGCGGCTTGGTTACGGCCCACGGGGCAACCGGGCTCCATCAGGTGAACGCCGAGGGGCGGACCGATGCCGGTCCGCCCCCCGAAGAGTGCCCGCCGGGCGCCTACTTGACCGCGCCCGCCATCACACCGGACACGAACTGCCGCTGGAACGCGAAGAACACGGCCAGCGGGATCACCATGGAGATGAACGCGCCGGGCGCCAGCACGTCGATGTTGTTGCCGAACTGCCGTACCTGCGTCTGCAACGCGACCGTGATCGGCTGGGTACCCGACTTGGTGAACACCAGCGCGACCAGCATGTCGTTCCACACCCACAGGAACTGGAAGATGGCGAGGCTCGCGATCGCCGGCCCGCCGAGCGGCATCACCACACGTGTGAACAGCCGCAGTTCACCGGCGCCGTCCAGCCGGGCCGCCTCCAGCAGCTCGCGCGGGATCTCCGCGAAGAAGTTCCGCAGCAGGAACACCGCGAACGGCAGGCCGAAGCCCGTGTGGAACAGCACGACCCCGAGGATCGTCCCGAACAGGCCGATCTTCCCGAACAGTTCGGCGATCGGAATCAGCGCCACCTGCACGGGCACCACCAGCAGGCTGACCACGCCCAGGAACCACCAGTCCCGCCCGGGGAACTCCATCCACGCGAACGCGTAGCCCGCGAGTGAGCCGATCACGACGACCAGCAGGGTCGCCGGAACCGTGATCAGCACGGTGTTCACCAGGGAGTCGGTGATGTCGCCGTTCTCCAGCAGGTTGCGGTAGCTGTCGACGGTCAGCCTGGACGGCTCGGAGAACACCGTCCACCAGCCGCTCGCGCTCATGTCCTGCGGCGCGCGCAGCGAGGAGACGAGCAGCCCGACGGTCGGCACCAGCCAGAACAGGCCGACGAGCACGAGGACCACACGGACCAGGCCGCCGCTCAGCTTCTCCGCGATGCGGGAACCGAGGGACCGCCGGGCCCTGACCGTGTGGACCGGCGCGGTCTTGCCGATGCTTCCGGCGGTGGTGGTCATCGCCGCACCTCCCGCCTGAGCCGACGGATGTTGAACAGCATCACCGGGATCACCAGGAGCAGCAGGAACACGGCGATCGCGCTGGCGACGCCCGGCTGGCCCTCGGCGAATCCCTTGCGGTAGAGCTCCAGGGCCAGCACGTTGGCGTCGTCCTGGGAGGAGCCGGGCGCGATGATGTAGACGAGGTCGAACACCTTGAGCACGTTGATCATCAGCGTGACCACGACCACCGCGAGGACCGGCGCCAGCAGCGGCACGGTGACCCTGCGGAACACCTGCCACTCGTTGGCGCCGTCCACCCGCGCCGCCTCCAGCAGTTCCCGGGGCACGCCCGCGAGCCCGGCCGCGATCAGGACCATCGCGAAGCCCGCCCACATCCACACGTACGACCCGATGACCGCCGGGGTGACCAGCGCCGGGCCGAGCCAGTCGACGCCGTTGTACGGCTCCTTGAAGTTGCTCGCGGGCAGCCGGAGCAGCGCCCCGTCGGCCGACGCGGGCAGCGTGAAGGTGCCGTCGCCGGCCGCCTCGGTGGAGGCGACCACCTTGCCGTCCTTCACCGCCTCGATCCGCATCCCGGCGTAGCCCAGCTCGGCGGGGTCGGGCGCGCCCAGCTTCCCGACGCCCTCGCCCCGGGTGAAGTCCTGCCAGGTGGTGCCGGTGATCCTGCCGGACTCCGCCGTGGCGGCGGCGGCCTTCTTCGCGCCGTCCGGCATCTGGTCCGGGGCGACGCCCACGAGCGGCAGGGCGACCGGCTGCCCGGCACGTACGGCGGCCTTGGTGACGAAGCCCCCGTCCCGCGCCACGAGCGGTGACTGCCGGCCCGGGTGCGCCTTCGGGAACGCCGACGACTGGGCGAAGGTGTCGTGGACGCCCACCCACACCGCGTTGGCGACGCCCTTGTCCGGGTCCTGGTCGTACACGAGCCGGAAGATGATGCCGGCCGCCAGCATCGAGATCGCCATCGGCATGAAGACGACCAGCTTGAACGCCGTTCCCCAGCGCACCCGTTCGGTCAGCACCGCGAAGATCAGGCCGAGCGCGGTGGAGACCGTGGGCGCGAACACCACCCAGATGACGTTGTTCTTCAGCGCCGTCCGGATGCCGTCGTCGGTGAACAGCGCCTTGTAGTTGTCGGCGCCGGCGAAGCCGTCGCCGGAGGCGTTGTAGAAGCTGCGGACGACCGAGTACCCGATCGGGTAGACCACGAGCGCGCCGAGCAGCACCAGGGCGGGCAGCAGGAACAGGGCTGCCACGGTCCGGCGGCTGCCGGTCACGCTCTTGCGGCTCTTGGGCGCGGCGGGGCCCGGTGGGGCCCCGGCCGCCGCTGCCGACGCCATGGCCGGATCAGCTCCCGTTCCCGTACGCGGCCGCCGCGTCCTTCTCCAGCCGCGCCTGCGTGCCCGCGACGTCCTTCGGGTTCTTCAGGAAGTCCTGCAGGTCCTTCCACTCGCCCTTGCCGGGGGTGCCGCCGAACGCCTGCGGGGCCTGGTCGGACATGTCGAAGCGGAAGTCGTCGCCGGAGGCGATCAGCGCCTTGGCGATGGTGCGCTGCACCTCGTTCGGGTAGGCCGACTCGGGCACGTTCCTGTTCGGGGAGAGGTAGCCGCCGAGCTTGGCCTGGATGGTCGCCGCGTCCGGGGAGGCCAGGAAGGTGGCCAGGGCCTGGGCCGCCTTGGAGTCCTTCAGCACGACGGCCGCGTCACCGCCGGAGACCACCGGAGCGCTGGAGCCCACGGCGGGGAACGGGAACACCTTCGCGTCGGTGCCCACCTTCGCCTTGGTGTCGCCGATGTTGACCTGTGCGAAGTCGCCCTCGTAGACCATGGCGGCCTTCGGCTGGTCGCCACCGGTGAAGGTCTGGGTGACGGAGGCCGGGAACTCGGTCTGCAGCGCGCCGTCCGCGCCGCCCGCCACGTAGTCCTTCCTGCCCCAGATCTGGGCGAGCGTCGTGAGCGCCTGCTTCACCGACGGATCGGTCCACTTGATCTTGTGCTGGGCGAGCTGGTCGTACTTCTCCGGGCCCGCCTGGGACAGGTAGACGTTCTCGAACCAGTCCGTCAGCGTCCAGCCGTCGGCGCCGCCGACCGAGAACGGGGTGACCCCGGAGTCGTACACCGCCCGCGCGGCGGTCAGCAGGTCCTGCCAGCTCTTGGGCTCCTTGGCGCCCGCGTTCCCGAAGGCCTTGGCGTTGTACCAGATCAGCGACTTGTTGGCGGCCTTGTAGTAGACGCCGTAGCTCTTGCCGTCGACCTTGCCGATGTCCTGCCAGCCCGGCGAGTAGTTCTTCCGCAGTTCCTTGAGCGCGTCCGCGCCGAGCGGCTTGGCCCAGCCCTTCTGCACGGCCTGCCTGATGGCGCCCGGCTGCGGCAGCAGCGCCACGTCCGGCGGCTGACCGCCCGCGATCTTGGAGCCCAGGAAGTTGATGATCGGGTCCTGGGCGGGCACGAACGTCACCTTCGCGCCGGTGCGCTTCTCGAACTCCGCGAGGACCTGCTTGAAGTTCTTCTGTTCGGTGCCGGTCCAGACGGCGGCGACCTCCAGCTTCTCGCCGTTCAGCTTCGGCAGGGTGACGGTGGAGCCGGTGGCCCCGCCGCTCGTGTCGCCGTCGTCCTTCTTGTCGTTGTCGGAGCCGGAGCATGCGGTCAGCGCCAGGGCTCCCGCGAGCAGCGCGGCGAGTGTGGTGACGGCCCTGTGTGTCCGGATGGTGCTGCTGTTGCTGCGCATCACTTCCCCGTTCGTCGTTCTCCGTTGAACGTCAGAACTGTGTCCCGTCCGGTCCGGTCTACGCCGGGCCGCGCGAAGGCGGCAAGAGCGCCTGCGCCGTCCAGCGGTCCATCGTGACCGGCTCGTGATCAGGGGGGTATGCGTGCGGATTCCGCCAGGGCCCGGTGAGGCGGCGGCGGGAGCCCGAAGCGGTGGCGGGCCCCTGGACGCGGCGGGGGCCCGCCGCAGCGGCGTGGGCCCTTGAAGCGGTGGCGGTCTCCTGAGGCGGCGGTGAACCCTTCAAGGGGTGGCGGGGCGCTAGAGCAGCGAAGGCACCTCCGCCGCCGAGACCTGGCGGGCCGCCCGCTCCACCGCGCTCGCCAGCAGCGCGAGGTCGGTGGGGCCGTTGCCGAGTTCGCGCACGGGCCGGCGGGTCGGCGGGTCGCCCATGCGCTGCCAGTCCAGCGGGACGACCGTGGGGCGCTGGGTCGCGGTGCGGGGGATGCGTCCCGTCACCCGGCCGCCCTGGAATTCGGTGACCCGTCCGTCCGCGCAGGTCAGCCGGCCCCGCCCGGGCGCCACCTCCTCCGGTCCCGGCTCGGGAGCGTCCAGGGTCACCCGCAGGGTGGCCCGGCGGGCCGGTTCCGTCTCCTCCGTACGGCCGCCGGTCCCGGCTGCCGCCACCAGGTGCACGCCGAGCCGCTCGCCCTCCCGGGACACCGCCTCCAGCGCCCGCATCACCGACCCGGCGGCGGGCCGGCCCGGTGAGCCGAGGGGCGGGGAGACCAGCGCGTCCAGGTCGTCGACGACGACCACGAGCCGGGGCAGGGGCGGTGCGGTCTCGGCCCGCCGGCGTGCGGCCGCGCCCGGGCGCAGCCGCAGGGTGGAGCTGGGCGGGGTGTCGAGATCACCGGTGGCGGACGTGCGCTGGGCGACGATCCGGCCCGACACCTCGCGGCTCGTGTGCCACTCGGTGAAGTCGCAGCGGCCCAGCAGCTCCGCCCGCCGTTTCAGCTCGGCGCTCAGCGACTGCGCGAACTCCCGCATGCGGACCGGGTCGTGAGCGCCCAGGTGGGTGGTGACGTGCGGTATGTCGGTGCAGACCCGCAGGCCCTCGTCGCGGCCGACGCCCGTGCCGACGCCGTCCCGGCCGTCGATCAGCACCACGCCCAGCCGGTCCGGCCGTTCCGCGGCGGCCAGCGAGGCGACCACGGACCGCAGCAGCTCGGTACGGCCGCTGCCCGCGGGCCCCTCGATCAGCAGGTGCGGACCGTCGGCCACCAGGTCGGCGGTGAGCGGGCCACGCGGTCCGGCACCGAGCACCGCCCGGGCCCGGCCGCCCAGCGACTCGGTGTCGTCCGCCGCGTCCGCCCAGCGGGCCATCAGCGACGCCGGGGTGGCCCGGGCCAGTCCCAGCTCGTCCAGCAGCCGCGCGGAGCGCGGCAACGGCGTGGCGACGCGCGGGTGCCGCTCGCCGGCGGGGCCGTCCGGTCGCAGGGGCGCCAGTGCCCGCGCGAACCGTTCCGCCCAGGCGGCGGAGACGGCGTCCACGGCGGCGACGGTGCCCGGGCCGACCGGTCCGCCCGGCGCCACGCGCATCAGGTGCAGCGCGCTCGCGACATCGCCGCCCAGCAGCGCCACGGCACCGCAGTGCCGGAACGTCGGTGTCGCCGCGCACGCGGCCTCGTACACCCGTGTCGCGGGGGACGCGGGGGAGGCGGGCTCGGTCTCGGCGAGACACAGCACGTGGATCCCGGCCCGCGGCCCGGCCACGGCCAGCCGTGCGAGGGCGTCGCGCAGGGCGGTCCCGCCGGGATCCCCGTCCACGACGACGACGGTGTACGGCCCCGGAAACCCACCCCCGGCACCGACCGGTTCGGCGTCCCCCCTGGCCCAGGAGGGCCGCCGGCCGGGGGTCGCTATGCCACCGGGGTACGGGTCGTGCGCGGGAGCGCCGTGCGGTGGGGGTGCCGAGCCCGGCATGGATGCGCCGGCCGGGCCGGGGGGAGTGTTCCTGGCGGGGCCGCCCGGGTACGGGTCGTGCGCGGGAGCGCCGTGCGGTGAGGGTGCCGGGCCGGGCATGGACGCGCCGGCCGGGCCCGCGGCCCCTGCGGTCGGGACACCGGGGCGTGTGTCGTGGGCGGGGGCGTCGGCGGAGGCCCTGAAGGGTCCGTCGGCGGCAGTCGGGACCGGGCCCCGTGCCGAGGCGCCGTGCGGCGAGGGGGCCGCGCCGGCAGCGGACGCGCCGGTCCGGCCCGAAGCCGTGTCCCGGGCCGGGGCGTCGGGGCGGGGTGCCGGATGCGCCGCGCTTCTGCCCGTCGCCGCGTGGTCGTCGACCCGGCGCAGCAGTTCCTCCGTGCGGGCCGCCGCCTGCTCGCGGTCGTAGGCGAGCAGCAGCCGGCAGCCCTGGCCGTGGCCCGGCCGGACGTGCGGGAGCCAGCCCAGCCAGGACCATTCCGCCGTGCGTTCCTCCACCGGACGCGAGCGGTCCGCGCTGATCAGCACGATCTCCAGCAGATCGGGGGAGTGCAGCGCGGCGAGCTGGGCCAGTGCCGCGCGGGCCAGCCCGGACAGGCGGGGGCGCGGGCCGGCCAGGCCCAGCGCGCCCGCCTCGCGCAGCGCCGCCGTCACCGGCACGGCGGGCAGCAGCCCCGAGCCGTCGGGCGCGCTCCGGTCGGCCGTGCCGAGCCGGAGGGTCAGCACCTCCGGGTGACCCGGCCCCCGCTCCCACAGCCGGGGCCCCGGGCCGAGCGCCGTCAGCAGCAGCGCGGCCGGGTCAGGCCAGGTCTCGGTCTGCTGCGGCGCACCGGCGGCGGGTACCTCGGCGGCACGGGCCGCCGCGGCCTCGTACGTCTCCGGACCGGCCGGCTGTTCCCCGCGCCCGCCGGTCAGCCGGCGCGCCCACGCGCCGAGCCCGCGCCGCCGCAGGACCTGCGGGACGTCGGGCGTGCCGCCGCCCGCCGGGCGCGGCGCGGTAGGACCGGCAGGGGGCTCCCCGAAGGGTCCGCCGGGCCCCGCGACGCCGAACCGCCCGGCATGGGTGCGAGTCTCGCCCGAAGCGGCACCGGACGTCGCGGCGTCGTCACCCCTGCTCCCGCCGCGCGGCGCTCCGGCGTGCCCCGGTATCACCGGGGGCTCCCCTTGCCGGTGCTCCGGGAAGGCCTCCCAGCCGGCCGAGCCGTAGGCGTGGCGCACATCGCCGGAGGGGCCTTCGCCGGCAGCCGGCGCACCTCCCGCGCCGGACGGCCGCCCGCCCCAGGCACCCCCCGCACCCGCCGACGGCGCTTGCGCCCCACCAGGGCCACCCGCACCCGACGACGCTTCCCGCACGGGTGGTGCGGGTGGGAACCCGGACCCGGCCGAAGGCCGGGCATCCCCTGACGCACCGGCACCCGAAGACACACCCGTACCCGAAGACGAAACCGCCCCCGCCCCCGAAGACACGCCCCCGCCGGCCAGGCCGACCCGCAGGCACCCCTCCCCGTCGGCGACGGTCCGCACCCGAGCCCCCGGCCCCCCGGACGGAGTCACCCGCAGCGCGGACTCCCCGATCCTCAGCAGCGCCCCCGCGGGCAACCGCGCCGGGCGGTCGGTCACCCGCGTGCCGTCGAGCACCGTGCCGTTCGTGGAGTTCAGGTCGGCCACCGAGACACCGCCGTCGGCCGCGACCGTGACCACGCAGTGCAGCCGGGACACGTCCGGGTCGTCCAGCGGGACGTCCGCGTCGGCGGAGCGGCCGACGGTGATCCGGCCGCCGTGCAGCAGATGGACCCCGCCCGCGTCCGGGCCCGCGACCACGTGCAGCTGGGTCGGCGCGTCGTCCAGCTCGGGAT
Source organism: Streptomyces lucensis JCM 4490 (assembly GCF_014650035.1). Taxonomy (GTDB): domain Bacteria; phylum Actinomycetota; class Actinomycetes; order Streptomycetales; family Streptomycetaceae; genus Streptomyces; species Streptomyces lucensis. The sequence continues at coordinate 54,284 of NZ_BMUE01000002.1, forward strand.
GGGACTCCGGGGCCGCCGGGGCGCCCAGGGACAGTACGGCACCATCGACCAGCGGCGGCTCGCCGAGGACACAGCGGCGGGGGTCCAGACGGTCGGTGCCGGCGTACAGGACCACCGGGGAGCCGGTCGCGTCACGCCCGGTACCGCCCTCGCCCGTGACCGCACCGGCCAGCGCCGAGGCGACCGCGGCCAGGTCCGTGCCCGTGGGCGCCGTGACCAGCACGTCGCGGCTCGCGGCGCGGCCCCGCTGCGGAGACGGGCCCGGCGGGTCTACGACGGTCAGCCGGATCTGCATCGGCGTCAGCGGTCCCTTCTGCGCGGGTCTGCGCGGGCGCGGACTTCCCCCCACCCCACACGAGCACGTCGGCCAGTACTGGGAGGCATCCTCGCACCTGCCACCGACAGCGCGCCCGGCACCCGGGAACAAGTGATCTTGATTGGTCGGCTCTGCCCCCAAAAGTGCCTGACCAGTGCCGCACACGCGATCAGTTGAGATCGGTCACGTCCGGCTCCGGCAACCACTCGACCGGGACGCGCGTCTTTCCTTCGAACATGCACCAGAACGCCTGCGCGGTGCCCCGAGGACCGGCACTAGAGTGGGTCGGAACACCAGGACACCGGGACACCGGACGACGGAACACCGGAAACGCAGGCAAGCAAGCAGCAGGGAGCGCGTGACGTGCGGCCAGTCGGCAGCAAGTACCTGCTTGAGGAGCCGCTCGGACGCGGCGCCACAGGCACCGTCTGGCGTGCCCGCCAGCGCGAGACCGCGGGCGCCGAGGCGGCCGTGCCGGGCCAGCCCGGGGAGACCGTCGCCATCAAGGTCCTCAAGGAGGAGCTGGCGAGCGACCCGGACATCGTGATGCGCTTCCTGCGGGAACGCTCCGTGCTGCTGCGCCTCACCCACCCCAACATCGTCCGGGTCCGCGACCTGGTCGTCGAGGGCGATCTGCTGGCCCTGGTGATGGACCTCGTGGACGGCCCCGACCTCCACCGCCACCTGCGGGAGAACGGCCCCTTCACCCCGGTCGCCGCCGCGTTGATGACGGCCCAGATCTCCGACGCGCTCGCCGCGAGCCACGCCGACGGCGTGGTGCACCGCGACCTCAAGCCCGCCAACGTGCTGCTCCAGCAGCACGACGGCCAGCTGCACCCGATGCTGACCGACTTCGGCATCGCCCGCCTCGCCGACTCCCCGGGCCTGACCCGCACCCACGAGTTCGTCGGCACGCCCGCGTACATCGCGCCGGAGTCCGCCGAGGGCCGCCCGCAGACCTCCGCCGTCGACGTCTACGGCGCCGGCATCCTGCTGTACGAGCTGGTCACCGGCCGCCCGCCGTTCGCCGGCAGCACCGCCCTGGAGGTGCTGCACCAGCACCTGAGCGCCGAGCCGCGCCGTCCCTCGACCGTCCCGGACCCGCTGTGGACGGTCATGGAGCGCTGCCTGCGGAAGAACCCGGCCGAGCGGCCGAGCGCCGAGAACCTCGCGCGCGGGCTGCGCGTCGTCGCCGACGGCATCGGCGTGCACGCGAACGCCGCCCAGATCGCCGCGGCCGAGGGCGTGGGCGCCCTGCTGGCCCCCGACCCGGCCCCGGCCGCCGTCCCGGGAGTGCCCGGCGCGGCCGACCCCACCCAGGTGCTGCCCACGAACGCACCGCAGGGCGCCTACGACCCGAACGCCGCGACCAGCGTCCTGCCGTACACCAGTGGTCCGGCCGGCGCCGCCGACCCCACCGCCGTACTGCCGAACACCGGCGCGGCCGACCCGACGGCGGTGCTTCCGAACACGGGCCCGCAGGGACAGCAGCCCGACCAGCCGCACCCCTGGCAGTCCCAGCTGCGCGCCGCCCGGGACCGCAACGAGCAGACGCAGATCCAGTACCTCGCCCCGGACGAGGACCCGCTGCGTCGCCGCCCCCAGCGGCAGGTCGCCCGGCCCCAGCAGCAGCCGCGCCCGGCCCCCCAGCCCCGTCCGCAGCGGCCCCAGCCGCGCGGCCGGCAGCAGCCGGCGGCCGACTACGGCTACCCGCCGCAGCAGCCCCAGCACTACGCCCCGCCGCAGCAGCCCCAGCGCTACGCGCCGCCCGCGCCGGAGCCGCGGCGGCCCGCGCCCGAGCCCCGGGCGCCCCGGCAGCGCAGCGCCAACCCGACGAAGATCCCCGGACTCGGCTGCCTCAAGGGCTGCCTGTTCACGATCGTCATCCTGGTCGTCGCGAGCTGGCTGATCTGGGAGCTGACGCCGCTGCAGGACTGGATCGGCACCGGCAAGGGCTACTGGGACCAGCTGAGCGACTGGGCCGGGAGGATCGGCCACTGGGCCAAGGAACTGGGCGGTTCCGCCGGCGGCGGGAACTGAGCGGGCGAAGCACCGGAAACCGATCCCCGGTTTGGGGACTTGTCGACATCTGGCGGGTGATTTCCGCCTCCCCCGTGAAGGCCGGCTCGTTCGGCGCGTAGTTTTAACGACAACACGCGTCGGTAGGAGCAGTCTTGGCACGGAAGATCGGCAGCCGGTACACCGCGAACCAGATCCTGGGGCGGGGCAGCGCCGGCACGGTGTGGCTCGGCGAGGGTCCCGAGGGTCCCGTCGCCGTCAAGCTGCTGCGCGAGGACCTCGCCTCCGATCAGGAGCTCGTCGGACGCTTCGTCCAGGAGCGCACCGCACTGCTGGGCCTGGAGCACCCGCACATCGTCACCGTGCGCGACCTGGTGGTCGACGGCAACGACCTGGCGCTGGTCATGGACCTGGTCCGGGGCACCGACCTGCGCACGCGGCTCGAACGCGAACGGCGGCTCGCCCCCGAGGCCGCCGTGGCGATCGCCGCCGACGTCGCCGACGCGCTGGCGGCGGCCCACGCGGCCGGCGTCGTCCACCGGGACGTCAAGCCCGAGAACGTCCTCCTCGACATGCAGGGGCCGCTCGGTCCCGGCGGCGCCCACCCCGCGCTGCTCACCGACTTCGGCGTCGCCAAGCTGATCGACTCGCCGAAACGGACCCGGGCCACGAAGATCATCGGCACGCCGGACTACCTGGCGCCGGAGATCGTCGAGGGCCTGCCCCCGCGGGCCTCCGTGGACATCTACGCGCTGGCGACGGTTTTGTACGAGCTGCTGGCCGGCTTCACCCCCTTCGGCGGCGGCCACCCCGGCGCGGTACTGCGCCGGCACGTCACCGAGACCGTCGTACCGCTGCCCGGCATCCCCGAGGAGCTGTGGCAGCTGATCGTGCAGTGCCTGGCCAAGGCGCCGGCCTCCCGGCTGCGCGCCTCGGAGCTGGCGGCCCGGCTGCGGGAGCAGCTGCCCGTACTGGCCGGGATGCCGCCGCTGGAGGTGGACGAGCCGGAGCCCGCCGAGGAGGCGGAGGCTGAACCGCAGTCGCCGTCGGCTCAGGCGGAGGGCGAGCCGGTACGGCGGCGGGGCGCGGTCTCCCTGGTCCCCGGGGCCAGGCCGGACTCCAACCGGGACACACACACCTCGATGCGGGTGCCGGGACCGGACGAGCTGGCGGGCGGGGCGCACGGCACGGCACGGGCGCCACGGGCGGCGGGCGCTCCGCGGCCGGGGTCGGCCCGCCACCGGGCCGCGGTGCGGCGGCGCCGGATCACGCTGGGCGTGGCCTCGGTGGTCGTGGCGGCCGCGGTGGGCGTCGGCGCGTGGCTGATCTCCGACGGAGACGACACGGAGTCCCCGCAGCACACCCACAGCACGTCGACGCCCTGAGCCGGCGGGTCCCCCTCCGGCCGCCCGTCCGAACGGCCGGCGTCACCGGCCCGCCGGCGCCCGGCGCCCGGCGCGCGCGGACGGGGCCGTACGGCCCTGAGCCGGGGCTGCGCCGGCGGCGGTCCCGGGGTGTCCGGCGTCACGGTGCCGGGCACCCGGGGGCAAGGGCTCACTCGGCGCTCGGCGGAGCCGTTACGCTGGAGGCGTGGCAGTCGTCGATGTATCCGAAGAGCTGAAGTCCCTCTCCTCGACCATGGAGTCGATCGAGGCCGTCCTGGACCTCGATGCGATGAGGGCGAATATCGCCGTGCTCGAGGAGCAGGCGGCCGAGCCGTCCCTGTGGGACAACCCGGACGAGGCGCAGAAGATCACCAGCAGGCTCTCCCACCTCCAGGCCGAGGTCAGGAAGGCGGAGGCGCTGCGCGGCCGGATCGACGATCTCGCGGTCCTCTTCGAGATGGCCGAGGAGGAGGACGACCCGGACACCCGCGCAGAGGCCGAGTCCGAGCTGGCCGCGGTGCGGAAGTCGCTGGACGAGATGGAGGTCCGCACGCTTCTGTCCGGCGAGTACGACTCCCGTGAGGCGCTCGTCAACATCCGCGCCGAGGCCGGCGGCGTCGACGCCGCCGACTTCGCCGAGAAGCTCCAGCGCATGTACCTGCGCTGGGCCGAGCAGCGCGGCTACAAGACGGAGCTGATCGAGACGTCGTACGCGGAAGAGGCCGGCATCAAGTCGACCACCTTCTCCGTGCAGGCGCCGTACGCCTACGGCACCCTCTCCGTCGAGCAGGGCACGCACCGCCTCGTGCGCATCTCGCCCTTCGACAACCAGGGGCGCCGCCAGACCTCCTTCGCGGGCGTGGAGGTGCTCCCCGTGGTCGAGCAGTCCGACCACGTCGAGATCGACGAGTCCGACCTGCGCATCGACGTCTACCGGTCCTCCGGTCCGGGCGGACAGGGCGTGAACACGACCGACTCCGCGGTCCGCATCACCCACCTGCCCACCGGCATCGTGGTCTCCTGCCAGAACGAGCGGTCGCAGATCCAGAACAAGGCCACCGCCATGAACGTCCTCCAGGCCAAGCTGCTGGAGCGGCGCCGCCAGGAGGAGCAGGCCAAGATGGACGCCCTCAAGGGCGACGGCGGCAACTCCTGGGGCAACCAGATGCGTTCGTACGTGCTGCACCCGTACCAGATGGTCAAGGACCTGCGCACCGAGCACGAAGTGGGCAACCCCGAGGCCGTGTTCAACGGTGAGATCGACGGGTTCCTGGAGGCCGGGATTCGCTGGCGCAAGCAGCAGGAGAAGTAACTTTGTCGACATGACAACTGCCGCCCTTGAGGCGGCAGTTGTCGTTTGTCCGGGATTCACGTCACACTCACAGGCTTCAACTCCCCTCAAACGTCCCTCGGTCGGACATTGCGCGCGCAACGTCCTTGACGTCGCTTTGAAAAATCGCGAGGGTGGGGCGCGGCATGCGTACTCGAGGGGCGCATGTGAACCGGGGGATCGAGTTGACGCGCACTTCGCCACCAGCTGCCTCCGTCGATCACGGCAAGCCCCACGCTCCGCCTCATTGACGATCAGCTACTGGGGGTAGCAACCACATGACGAAGAAGACGCGGATCCGGGTCGCGCGGATAGCCGCGGGCGCCGTGATCGCGGCCGGTGCGTCGCTGACCGCGGCGGGTGCGGCTTCCGCCCTCGACCTCGGTGTCCAGGCGGGCCCGCTCAGCATCGGCGTGACGACCGACGGCAACGCCCCGGGTGAGACCGAGGGCACGACCGAGGGCACCACGCAGGGGACCACCGAAGGTGCCATCGTCGGCGTGACCGAGGGCACGACCCAGGGCAGCACCGAGGGGACGACCGAGGGCACGACTCAGGGGACGACCCAGGGCACCACCGAGGGCACGACCCAGGGGACCACTGAGGGCACCACCGAGGGCACGACCCAGGGCACCACCGAGGGCACGATTCAGGGGACGACCCAGGGCACCACCGAGGGTACGACCCAGGGGACCACCGAGGGCACGACCCAGGGCACCACTCAGGGCGGCAACAACGGCGGTGGCTCCGGCAACGGTGGCAACACCGGCGGCGGCAACGGTGGCGGCCACTCCGGCGGTGGCAACGGTGGCGGCCACTCCGGTGGCAACGGCAACTCGGGCGGCAACGGCAACTCCGGTGGCAACGGCGCCTCGGGCGGTTCCGGGGACGGTGGCACCACCGGCGGCGGCAACAACGACACGCCCCAGGGCGGCAACAACAACAGCTCGCAGGAGGAGGGCTCCTCGGCCCTCACCGACACCGGCTCCGACACCACGGCCCAGGGCGGCGACAAGCAGCTCGCCGAGACCGGTGCCGGTCAGACCGCGTTCCTGCTCATCGGCGCCGCGACGATGATCGCCGGCGGCATCGGCTTCCGCGTCCTGCCGCGTCTGGCCGGCGGCCGGGGCGGCGCGGCCGCCTGAGCGTAGCCGCACGGTCACGCACCGCGCGCACGGCGCGTACCCGCGTACGAAAGGGCCCGGAGCTCGCGCTCCGGGCCCTTTCGCCGTCCGTGGCTCCCGCCGCCCTACGCGGTCTGGTGCGCCAGCAGCGCCACCGCGGCGATCAGCACCGCCAGCAGCGCGATCAGCGCCATCGGGTTCATACCCGCGAAGAAGCCCTCCTGCTGCAGTCGCGCGCGGTTCGCACGGCACACGGGGCACCGGCCCTCGCTCACGGGCGCCGCGCAGTTCGCGCACACCAACCGGTCGTACGTCATGCGCTCGCCCTCCTTGCACCGGCCATCACGCGTACAACGCTCAGGGGAACGGGAACGTTCCCCCCTCCACTGTGCCAGGTTCCCGCGCCGCCCGCCGGGTCGCTTCCGCAGGCGTGGTCTCGGTCACGCCCGGTACAAAAGCGCACAACCTGTCCTCAACGCCGTACGGGCCCTGCACGTGCACACCCGGTTCGCGTATGGTCACGCTCATCTACCCCCGGCGACCCGTGGTGCATCCGTGATCCGATTCGACAACGTCTCCAAGGTCTACCCCAAGCAGACCCGCCCCGCCCTCAGGGATGTCTCCCTGGAGGTGGAGAAGGGCGAGTTCGTCTTCCTCGTCGGTTCCTCCGGCTCCGGAAAGTCCACCTTCCTGCGGCTGGTCCTGCGCGAGGAGCGGTGCAGCCACGGCCAGGTGCACGTGCTCGGCAAGGACCTCGCGCGCCTGTCCAACTGGAAGGTGCCGCAGATGCGCCGCCAGCTGGGGACGGTCTTCCAGGACTTCCGGCTCCTGCCGAACAAGACGGTCGCGGAGAACGTGGCCTTCGCGCAGGAGGTCATCGGCAAGTCCCGCGGCGAGATCCGCAAGTCCGTGCCGCAGGTGCTCGACCTGGTCGGCCTCGGCGGCAAGGAGGACCGGATGCCCGGCGAGCTGTCCGGCGGTGAGCAGCAGCGCGTCGCCATCGCGCGGGCCTTCGTCAACCGGCCCAAGCTGCTGATCGCCGACGAGCCCACCGGCAACCTCGACCCGCAGACCTCCGTCGGCATCATGAAGCTGCTCGACCGCATCAACCGGACGGGCACCACGGTCATCATGGCGACGCACGACCAGAACATCGTGGACCAGATGCGCAAGCGCGTCATCGAGCTGGAGAAGGGCCGCCTCGTCCGCGACCAGGCCCGCGGCGTCTACGGCTACCAGCACTAAGCAAGTTCACGACGGAAAGGCTCGACCAGACGCCATGCGCGCCCAGTTCGTCCTGTCGGAGATCGGTGTGGGTCTCCGCCGCAACCTGACGATGACCTTCGCCGTCATCGTGTCCGTAGCCCTGTCCCTGGCGCTCTTCGGCGGCTCCCTGCTGATGAGCGACCAGGTCAGCACCATGAAGGGCTACTGGTACGACAAGGTCAACGTCTCGATCTTCCTGTGCAACAAGCACGACGCCGACTCCGACGTCAACTGCGCCAAGGGCGCGGTCACCGAGGACCAGAAGAAGCAGATCCTCGTCGACCTGAAGAAGATGCCGGTCGTCGAGACGGTCAGCTACGAGTCCCAGGACCAGGCGTACAAGCACTACAAGGAGCAGTTCGGCAACTCCCCGCTGGTGGGCTCGCTGACCCCGGACCAGATGCAGGAGTCGTACCGGATCAAGCTCAAGGACCCGCAGAAGTACAAGGTGATCGCGTCCGCGTTCAACGGACGCGACGGCGTGCAGTCGGTGCAGGACCAGAAGGGCATCCTGGACAACCTGTTCCAGCTGCTGAACCTGATGAACCGGGCCGCGCTCGGCGTGATGGCGCTGATGCTGCTCGTCGCGCTGCTGCTGATCGTCAACACCGTGCGCGTCTCGGCGTTCAGCCGTCGGCGCGAAACGGGGATCATGCGCCTGGTCGGCGCCTCGGGCTTCTACATCCAGGCGCCCTTCATCGCCGAGGCGGCCGTCGCCGGTCTCATCGGCGGCAGCCTGGCCTGCGTGTTCCTGGTGGCCGGGCGGTACTTCACCATCGACCACGGCATGGCCCTGTCCGCCAAGCTCCAGCTGATCAACTTCGTCGGCTGGGACGCGGTGTTGACCAAGCTGCCGCTGATCCTCGCCACCAGTGTGCTGATGCCATCGCTGGCGGCGTTCTTCGCACTGCGCAAGTACCTGAAGGTGTGACGCACGCCAACGCGGGCCGTACGGTCATCGAGCCGTACGGCCCTGCGCGTTGGCCTAGACTCACCGCCATGTCAGGTCGTGACCTGTTCTGTCAGCCCCGTCGCATCCGCCGCGGGGCAGCCCTGACATTGGTCTTCGCCGGCGTGCTGGTCACCGGCGCCGCCACCGGCTCCTTCCCGCAGTCCGACGAGCCCGCGCGCGAGGCCGCCTCCGGCCCGGCGGGCCCCCGCACCCGGCACGAGGCCGTGCAGCGGGCCGCCGCCGAGGCGATGGCCGACGGCAAGTCCCCGATGGAGGCGGCCGAGCGGGCCGTCAGCCGCAGCGGCGACCGCTGGGGCGCCGTCTACTCCGAGGACGAGTACGAGGAGTTCCGGGACTCCCTCGACGGCCGGTACACCGGCGTCGGCCTGTGGGCGCGACGGGAGCGGGACGGCCGGATCGAGGTGACGAAGGTCCAGCCGGGCTCGCCGGCGGCCGCCGCGGGGATCCACGCGGGCGACCGGCTGCGCAGCGTCGACGGCGGCGAGGTCGACGGCCGGCCGGTCACCGAGGTGGTCTCCTTACTGCGCGGCGACGCCGAGGACGCCCCGGCCGGCACGACGGTCACCCTCGGTCTGCAGCGCGGCACGCGCGCGTGGACCGAGAAGCTGCACCGGGCCCGGCTGTCCACCGACTCCGTGACCGTCCGCAGGCTGCCCGGCGGGGTCACCGTCATCAAGATCGCCGCGTTCACCAAGGGCTCCGCCCAGGCCGTCCGCGGGGCGCTGCACGACACTCCGGCCGACGCCGGGGTCGTCCTGGACCTGCGGGGCAACTCCGGAGGCCTGGTCACCGAGGCCGTGGACACCGCGTCCGGCTTCCTCGACGGCGGCCTGGTGGCCACCTACGACGTCGACGGCGCCCAGCGCGCCCTGCACGCCGACTCCGGCGGCGACACCACCCGGCCCCTGGTCGCCCTCGTCGACGGCGGCACGATGAGCGCGGCCGAGATGCTCACCGGCGCCCTGCAGGACCGGGGCCGCGCGGTGGTGATCGGCTCGCGCACCTTCGGCAAGGGCTCCGTCCAGATGCCGACGAAGCTCCCCGACGGCTCCGTCGCCGAGCTGACCGTCGGCCACTACCGCACCCCGTCCGGGCACGCGGTGGACGGCCGGGGCGTCACCCCCGACCTGGAGGCGGGGCCGGACGCGCTGCGGCGGGCGGAGACGGTACTGACGGGCCTGGGCGACCCGTCGTAAACGGCTTCCCCCGGACCCCCTCCGTAGTGCGAAAATGGACGGCACTATGAGCAAGGGAATGTACGTACCGAAGGAGTCCCAGCCCAAGCAGGGCGGGGGGGCCGCGAAGACGGCCAAGGACGGCAAGCGCAAAATCGTCGCGCAGAACAAGAAGGCGCGGCACGACTACGCGATCGTCGACACCTACGAGGCCGGGCTCGTCCTCACCGGCACCGAGGTGAAGTCGCTGCGCCAGGGGCGCGCCTCGCTGACCGACGGCTTCGTCCAGATCGACGGGAACGAGGCCTGGCTGCACAACGCCCACATCCCCGAGTACTACCAGGGCACCTGGACGAACCACTCCGTGCGCCGCAAGCGCAAGCTGCTCCTGCACCGCGAGGAGATCGACAAGCTGGAGGCCAAGTCCCAGGAGACGGGTCACACGATCGTGCCGCTCGCCCTGTACTTCAAGGACGGCCGCGCGAAGGCCGAGATCGCCCTCGCACGAGGCAAGAAGGAGTACGACAAGCGGCAGACCCTGCGTGAGAAGCAGGACCGGCGGGAGTCGGACCGGGCGATCGCGGCGGTGCGGCGCAAGCAGCGCGGCTAGGCCGGCCCGGCCGGGGGAATACGCTGGCACGGAACCGCGTTGGTCACGTACGATGGCATCTGCACCGCACAGCAGGTGCGCGAGCCTCTCCGGTCGCCCGGAGGGGATTGAAAAAACAACATGGGGATGATCGGTTTCGACAGCGGCTGTCGAAGCAGGGGAAGCGTGTCGAGGAAGCGGCAATGATCTCGTAAACCATATGTCGCAAAAAATAATCGCCAACACCAAGCGCGATTCCTCCTCGTTCGCCCTCGCTGCCTAATTAGCAGCTAGCGAACTCTCATAGGAGTGTCAGCCCGGGCTTGTTCCCGTCCCGGATCCTGGCATCAGCTAGGGAACTAAACCTTGATCCCGGTCACGGGGTGAAGAGGGAAACCAAACAGTGACTGGGCCCGTCGGCGACTTGTTCGCGTGATCGCCGGGGCCGAGAAAAGCGAAGCGAACTGCACACGGAGAAGCCCTGGTTCCGCACCGTTGGACGCGGGTTCGATTCCCGCCATCTCCACGATCGGGAGGCTCTGCGAGCCTCCCACCCATGTGGGCGAAGGCCCCGCCGCTCGCGAGCGACGGGGCCTTCGCCATGCGCGGTGTGCCTTCGCGTGCGCGGTGCCGGTCACGAGAAGCGGTGCAGCTTCCTCATGTCCATGGCATGATCCGCCTGCAAGCGCCGCCCGTCCGCCCGTGAAGGACGTACCCCTCATGTTCCTGCTCCGCCTCCTGCCGCCCCTGCCCCGTGAGATCAGCCTCGGCGTGGTCGGGCTGTGCGCGGGCCTCTTCCTGGCCGTCATGGGCGCCCTGCACGGCTACGGCGAGGTCACCGGCGTCGCCGGGACGGTCCGGATCGCGAACTGCGACCACGCCCACGGCGGCTGGCGGGACCTGTGGACCGACGGATGGGCCTGCCAGGGCGCGTTCGAGGCGGACGACCACAGCGTCAGCATCCGCAGCGTCGCGGTCGACGGCGTCTTCGACGACCTGCCCGACGCCACCGTGGCCGCACGCGTCGAGGGCCCCTCCGCGCACACCGCGCTCCAGGACACCTCCGGCAGCTGGAAGTGGCCCGCGCTCACCGGTGTCGTCATCCTCGCCTTCACCGCCTGGCGCGTCCGCACCATCCGCCGCCTGCTCGCCGAGCGCAGGACCTCGGTGCCCCCGAGCGCGGTCCCTGCCTGATCCCGCCTGCGATCCTGCCTCAGGCCACCTGCCGCGGCGAGCGCACCCGCCCCGCCCCCGAGTGGATCAGCAGGGCCAGGCAGGCCGCCGCGACCGGGATCGCGTAGGCGGTGGCGGGGGAGAGGTGCTCGGCCGCCCAGCCGCCCGTCGCCGAACCGCAGGCGACGCCGGTGAGCAGTCCGGTCACCATCAGGCTCATGCCCTCGTTGAGCCGGTCGGCCGGGGTGCGCCGCTGCACCAGGGTCATCGCCGTCACCATGGTCGGCGCGGTCGCCATGCCCGCCACGAGCAGCGTCCCGGCCAGCACCGGCAGGGAACCGGTGAGCGCCGCCGACAGCCAGGGCAGGGTCATCAGCGCCGCCATCGCCGCCAGGCAGCGGGTCAGCGTGACGCCGGCCGGTCTGAGCGTCCCGTACACCAGCCCCGCCGCGCAGGAGCCCGCCGCCTGCAGGGCGAGCACGGCACCCGCCGCCGCCCGGTGCCCCTGCGCGTCGGCGTAGGCGATCGTGACGACCTCCATCGACCCGAACACCGCGCCGGTGGCCGCGAAGCAGGCGAGCAGCGCGGGCATGCCGGGGCCGCGCAGCGGCGAGGGCGCCTTCGAACGGGTGAGCGGCGGCGGCTCGGTGGCCCGCTGGGCGGTGAACAGCAGCATGCCGGACAGCAGCAGCACCGCCGCCGTGAGCGTGCCGGCCTCCGGGAAGAACGTGCCGGTCAGGAACGACGCGAGGACCGGTCCGAGCATGAAGCACAGCTCGTCGGCGGCCTGTTCGAAGGAGTTCGCGGTGTGCAGCGCACCCGGGTCGTCGTGCAGCAGATGGGCCCAGCGGGCACGGGAGAGACCGCCGATGTTGGGGGTCGCCGCGGTGGCCGCGTAGGCGGCGAAGAGGGTCCAGCCGGGGGCGTCCCAGCGGACGCACAGCAGCAACGCCAGGCTGCCGAGCACGGAGACCAGCGTGGCCGGCACGGCGACCCGGGCCTGCCCGTGCCGGTCCACGAGCCGGGCGACCCACGGGCCGGCCAGCGCGGTCGCGCCGAGACCCGTCGCGGTGACGGCGCCGGCCAGGGCGTACGAGCCCCGGGAGGCGGCGATCATCACGACGGCACTCACGCCGAACATGCCGATCGGCAGCCGGGCGAGGAGATTGCCGGCGGTGAAGGCGCGGGCGCCTGGAAGGGAGAAGAGGCGGCGGTATCCGGCACTTCGCGGGACGTCCGCCGGTATGTGCCGTTCCTCGGCGGTCTGTTGCGGCATGGCTCCACGGTCACCCGGAGGCGGCCGCCGGGTCCAACACCTTCTCGGCGCCGATTGACGCACCCGTGTTGTAAGTTCACCGCCATGCCCGCGCCCGCCCACATCGACCCCCGCCTGCTGCGCGCCTTCGTCGCCGTCGCCGAGGAGCTGCACTTCACCCGGGCCGCCACCCGCCTGTACGTCGCCCAGCAGGCCCTCAGCCGGGACGTACGGCGGCTGGAGCGGGAGCTGGGCGTGGAGCTGTTCGTGCGCACCACCCGGCAGGTGACGCCGACCGCCGACGCCGAGCGCCTGCTGGCCCACGCCCGGCGGGTCCTGGCCGCCCAGGACGACCTGCTCGCCGCGTTCGGGCAGGCCCGTCCGCTGCTCGTGGACGTCAACTCGCCCGGCCTGGGCACCGGCCGCCGGGTGCTGCACCGGGCCCGCGAACTCGCCCCCGACTGCGAGCTCATGGCCCGCTACGAGAGCGGCCTCACCGGAGCCGCGGCCGACCTGCTGTCCGGCCGGCTGGACGCCTCCTTCGGCCGCTTCGCCGGCCTGGACCCGGCCTTGCGCTCCGGTCTGGAGCAGCAGCCGGTGCGCCTGGAGCCGATGGCGGTCGTCCTGCCCGCGGACCATCCGCTGGCCGCCCTCGACGAGGTGCCGGTGGCCGCGCTGGCCGGGGAGGAGGTGTACGCGGGCGCCGGCAACCCGCGCACCCGGGAGTGGACCGACCTGGCCCGCCGGCTCTTCGAGGGGCGCGGCGTCCGGCTGGCGGCGCCGCTTCCGCTGGCCGTCGGGGACGAGGAGTTCGAACGGATCATGACGAAGACCCGGAATCCGGTGCTGGCCGTGGTGGACTTCCCGGCCATGCCCGGGACGGTACGGCGGCCCCTGGCCGATCCCGTGCCGCTCTCCCCTGTCTCCCTGGTCTGGCGGAAGGGGCTCGTCCACCCCGGACTGGACGCGCTGCGCAGGGCGGCGGCCGAGCTGGCGCGGGCGGAGAACTGGCTGGACCGGCCCGCCGACGGGTGGATTCCGGCCAGTGACGACAGCGTGATGACGTCCGGCATCGACACGCGGTGACTCCCGGTGCCCCGCGGCTGACCTCTCATCCCGGCCGCGGGCATCGTGAGAGCAACGTTCCCTTCCGGTCACCCACAGCCACAGCCAGGAAACGCGTCCTCCCTACCTTCGGGACTCATCACCGCGAACCACCCGAGTCCCGGAGCACCGTGGAGGCGTCATGACAGGCCCGGCCCCAACCCGTCGCAGTGGCCGCTGGATCGAGCGCTGGGATCCGGAGGACGAGGCATTCTGGCAGGCCGGCGGGGAGCGGGTCGCCCGCCGCAACCTCTGGTTCTCCGTGCTCTCCGAGCACATCGGGTTCTCCGTGTGGACCCTGTGGTCCGTGCTCGTGCTCTTCATGGGGCCCGAGTACGGACTCACCCCGGCCGACAAGTTCCTGCTGACCTCGGTGGTCACGCTGGTCGGCGCGGTGGTCCGGGTGCCGTACACCTTCGCCGTGGCCCTCTTCGGCGGCCGCAACTGGACGATCATCTCGGCGAGCATGCTGCTCGTCCCGGCCGTCGCCGCGTTCGCGGTGATGGAGCCGGGGACGTCCTTCTCCACCTTCCTCCTGGTGGGCATGCTGGCCGGCATCGGCGGCGGCAACTTCGCCTCCTCCATGACCAACATCAACGCCTTCTTCCCGCTGCGGAAGAAGGGCTGGGCGCTCGGGCTCAACGCCGGCGGCGGAAACATCGGCGTGCCCGTGATCCAGCTGATCGCGCTCGCGATCATCGGCGCGGGCGGCGGACCGCGCGTGCTGCTGGGGATCTACATCCCCCTGATCGTCGTCGCCGCCGTCCTCGCCGCCTCGTTCATGGACAACCTGGCCTCGGTCAAGAACGACACCGGCGCGGCCAAGGACGCGGCCAGGGACGCCCACACCTGGATCATGGCCTTCCTCTACATCGGCACGTTCGGGTCGTTCATCGGCTACAGCTTCGCCTTCGGCCAGGTGCTGACGAACCAGTTCGGGCGCACCCCGCTGCAGGCGGCGTACCTCACGTTCATCGGCCCGCTGCTCGGCTCCCTCATCCGGCCGGTGGGCGGATGGCTCGCCGACCGCTACGGCGGCGCCCGCATCACCCTCTACAACTACGTCGCCATGGCCGCCGCCACGGGTCTCCTCGTCTTCGCCGGGATGCGCAAGTCGCTGCCGCTGTTCGTTCCGGTGTTCGTCGTGCTGTTCGTGCTGAGCGGACTCGGCAACGGGTCGACGTACAAGATGATCCCCGGCATCTTCCAGGCCAAGGCCGTCGCCAAGGGGCTCGAGGGGGAGGAGGCGGCCGCCTACGGCCGGCGTCTGTCCGGTGCCGCCATGGGGCTCATCGGGGCCGTCGGAGCGCTCGGCGGTGTCGGCATCAACCTGGCCTTCCGGCAGTCCTTCCTGTCGTACGGCTCGGGCACCGGCGCCTTCGTCACCTTCCTCGCCTTCTACGGCGCCTGCTTCGTGGTCACCTGGGCCGTATACCTTCGCCGGGGGGCCGGTGAGGCCCACGCCACAGCCTCCGCCGACGCGAAGCCGCAGCTCAGCTACGCCGAGGTGTGACGTAACACCGCGGACATCAGCCCGAACCGAGCCTGTCACGCGCCGTTGACAGGCTCGTTCGGCATGCGGGTCAGCTAGGAGAGCCATGGACGACGAACTGCAGCAACCCGAACACGGACCCCTCGCCGGGTTCACCGTGGGAGTGACGGCCGCGCGCCGCGCCGAGGAGCTGGGCGCGCTGCTGCAGCGGCGGGGTGCGACCGTGCTGCACGCGCCCGCCCTGCGCATCGTGCCGCTCGCCGACGACGGCGAACTGCTCGCCGCCACCAAGGAGATCATCGGCCAGGTTCCGGACGTCGTCGTGGCCACCACCGCCATCGGCTTCCGGGGCTGGATCGAGGCGGCCGAGGGCTGGGGGGTCGGCGAGCAGCTGCTCGGGCGGCTGCGCGGCGCCGAACTGCTGGCCCGCGGGCCGAAGGTCAAGGGGGCCATCCGGGCCGCCGGACTGACCGAGGAGTGGTCACCGTCGTCGGAGTCCATGGCGGAGGTGCTCGACCGGCTGCTGGAGGAGGGCGTCGGCGGGCGCCGGATCGCCGTCCAGCTGCACGGGGAACCGCTGCCGGGGTTCGTGGAGTCGCTGCGGGCCGCAGGAGCGGAGGTCGTCCCGGTGCCGGTGTACCGCTGGCTGCCGCCGGAGGACACCGGCCCGCTCGACCGGCTGCTGGACGCGGCCGTCTCCCGGGGCCTGGACGCCCTCACCTTCACCAGCGCGCCCGCCGCCGCCTCGCTGCTCGACCGGGCGGAGGCGCGGGGACTGACCGGCGAGCTGCTGACCGCCCTCGGCCATGACGTGCTGCCGGCCTGCGTCGGCCCGGTCACGGCCCTGCCGCTGCAGTCGCTGGGGGTGGACACCGTCCAGCCGGAGCGGTTCCGCCTCGGCCCCCTCGTCCAGCTCCTGTGCCAGGAACTGCCCGCCCGGGCCCGGGTGCTGCCCGTCGCCGGGCACCGGCTGGAGATCCGGGGCCACGCGGTCCTGGTGGACGGCGAGCTGAAGCCGGTGCCGCCGGCGGGCATGTCCCTGCTGCGGGCCCTGTCCCGCCGCCCGGGCTGGGTCGTCGGCCGCGCCGACCTGCTGCGCGCCCTGCCGGGCACGGGCCGCGACGAACACGCGGTGGAGACGGCGATGGCCCGCCTCCGCGCGGCACTGGGCACCCCCAAGCTGATCCAGACGGTGGTCAAACGCGGCTACCGCCTTGCCCTGGACCCGGCGACGGACGCCAAGTACGCGGACGCCTGAGGGAGGGTTGCCCACCAACCCCCGCCGAAGGGGTTCCGGCCGCCCGGAGGGCCGGGCACTGTGTAGGGGAGTGACGGAACCGTCCCCGGTCCTAGGCGGTGACAGGCGCATGGCGCTGCGTACGGCCCCGGCCCCCTACGAGTCGCGGTTCGACAGCGGGCGGATCTGCCTCGATCTGCTGGCGACCACGCACCCGGGCGAACGGCTGCACGCCGTCGGGCCGTTGCGGGCCTGGATCGCCGGGGCGGGACTGGTACCGCCCGGCACTCCGCTGGGGCACGCCGACGCCTCGTGGCTGACGGGGTTCTGGGAACTGCGGGGACATGTGGGGCAGTTGGTGCGCCTGGGGCACACGGTCCTGACGGAGCCGTACGATTCAGCGCTCGGACGGCTCAACGAGGCCGCCCGCGTCCCGACCCCCGTGCCGCGCGCGGTGCGCGGTGCGGACGGGGCGCTGGTGCGGGAGTTGGCCGGGCCGCCGGAGTGCGCCGCGCTGCTCGCCGTCCTCGCCCGGGACGCGGTCGAGCTGCTCACCGACCCCGTGGCGCGGGCCGCCCTGCGGGAGTGCGAGGGGGACAACTGCCCGCTGCTGTACCTGGACACCTCCCGCGGCCGGCGCCGGCGCTGGTGCTCCAGCGAGGTCTGCGGCAACCGGGAAAGGGTGGCCCGGCACCGGAGGCGGGCGGCCCTCACGCGGGCCTGAGTCGCCCGGTATGCGCCCTGTGCGGCATAGCGGCCGAAGTGTGCCCGGAGTGATTTCCGCTACATCCAGTTTGGTGGTGCGGCGTCACGGGCAACCCGGCGCGCGGTGTCGATGTGTCGGAAATGTAAACACAGCGCGGTGGGAATGTGCGCGCATGTCCCGCTCGTCACGTCGACCTCGAGAAAAGTGCCACCTCCCTTTGAACATCACGAGGCCCTCTTCCGTACGGGTGGGCGAGCGACCGACTGGGGGAACCCCCGGACACCGGAGGTGGGCGTGCGCAAGGATGCGGCCGTGGCCAATGAACGTGGAACGAGGGCCCGACATCGCATGTCCTCGCAGCCCTCGGAACCTGACGAGGAGCTGATGCGTGCCCTGTACCGGGAGCACGCCGGACCTCTGCTCGCGTATGTCCTCAGGCTGGTCGCCGGAGACCGGCAGCGCGCCGAGGACGTCGTGCAGGAAACGCTCATCCGTGCCTGGAAGAACGCCGGTCAGCTCAATCGTGCGACCGGATCGGTACGCCCCTGGCTGGTGACGGTCGCGCGCCGCATCGTCATCGACGGCCACCGCAGCCGGCAGGCCCGGCCGCAAGAGGTCGATCCGTCGCCGCTGGAGGTCATCCCCGCGGAGGACGAGATCGACAAAGCGCTGTGGCTGATGACGCTGTCGGACGCGCTCGACGACCTGACCCCGGCACACCGGGAGGTTCTGGTCGAGACGTACTTCAAGGGGCGTACGGTCAATGAGGCGGCCGAGACGCTGGGCATCCCCAGTGGCACGGTCCGCTCCCGGGTGTTCTACGCCCTGCGGTCGATGAAGCTGGCACTGGAGGAGCGGGGGGTGACGGCGTGATGAGCGGGTACGGGGGTATGCAAGGGTTCGGCACGGGTGGTCCGGGTATGTCTGGACCCATGAGCCCCAGCCAGGGATCCGCGGTGCCGAGCGAGCACGAGACCGTGGGCGCCTACGCCCTCGGGATTCTCGACGACGCCGAGGCAACCGCTTTCGAGGCGCATCTCGCCGGATGCGAGTGGTGCGCCCAGCAGCTGGACGAGCTGGCCGGAATGGAGCCGATGCTCGCCGCGCTCGCGGACCTGCCGGGCTCCGGCAGCACACCCGCGATCGGCGAGTCGCTGTCGGCGAGGCCCAGCCCGCGGGTGGTGGAGAAGCTGGTCGACGAGGTCGCCGACCACCACGCGAAGAAGCGCCGGCGCAGCTTCTACATGATCGCCGCGGCCGCCGCGCTGATCATCGCCGGGCCGCTGGCCGCCGTGGCGGTCAACGGCGGCTCGGACGACGGAGGGAAGGTCACCGCCTCGCCGGCCCAGTCCGCTTTCGAGACGATGTCCGACAAGGCGTCGGGCACGGACCCGTCGTCCCACGTCAGCGCCACCGTCGGCATGGAGCGCAAGAACTGGGGCACCCAGGCCGTCCTGGAGCTGAAGAACGTCAAGGGACCGCTCAAGTGCTCCCTGGTTCTCGTCGCCAAGAACGGCCAGCGCGTGACGATGTCGTCCTGGTCGGTCCCGGACTGGGGCTACGGCCTCCCGGACGGCAAGACCGAGGAGTCGAAGAAACCGCTGTACATCGGCGGAGCGGCGGCCTTCCAGCCGAACGAGATCGACCACTTCGAAGTGGTGACGTTCGAGGGCAAGAAGCTGGTGCAGGTCGACGCGTAGCGCCTGCGGCGGGCTCGGCGGCTCGGCGGGGGCGGGTGCTCGGAGTCGTTGTTTTTCGGGTGCGGGTGGGCTGTGGCTGGTCGCGCAGTTCCCCGCGCCCCTTGGGGTTGGTGCCCTTGTGTTTCGGGTGCGGGGCGGTCGTGGCTGGTCGCGCGGTTTCCCGCGCCCCTTGGGCTTGGTGCCCTTGTTGTTTCGGGTGCGGGGCGGTCGTGTTGGCCGCGCGGTTCCCCGCGCCCCTTGTGCGGGTCGGTTGGGCTGGTCGCGCGGTTTCCCGTGGCCCTTGGTGCCGCGCCGTTTCTCCCGTAGCCTCCGTGGCCCCCTTTCGCGTACGGTTGACGGCTGCCCAGCACGTCAGAAGGGGGCCCGGTGGCCGCTCAGGTTCAGCAGTCCGCGGTCGGCTCGGTACACGACGGACACGACTCCGTCCGTGAACGGGAGATCAGCGTCGAACAGGAACACCTGGACCGGGTGTACCGGCGGCTGGAGGAGAAGATCCACGAGGCCGAGTTCCTGATGCACGACGCGGCCAAGCGCGGCCAGGTCGGCACCCCGGGCGCGCTGGCCGAGCGGGACGCGCAGGTCTTCCGGGCCGGCATCCATCTGAACCGGCTCAACAACGAGTTCGAGGACTTCCTCTTCGGCCGCATCGACCTGCTGCCCGGCAAGGACGGCAAGAAGGGCCCCGACGGCGCGTACACCGCGGTGGAACCGGCCGAGGGCGCCGTGCGCGGCGACAACACCGCCGACATCGCCGAGACCCTGCACATCGGCCGCATCGGCGTCCTCGACGCGGACTACGCCCCGCTGGTCATCGACTGGCGGGCGCCGGCCGCCGCGCCCTTCTACCGGGCCACGCCCGTCGAACCGGGACGGGTCGTGCGGCGCCGCGTCATCCGCTCCAAGGGGCGCCGGGTCCTCGGCGTCGAGGACGACCTGATGCGGCCCGAGCTGACCGCCTTCCTCGACGGCCACGCGCTGCCCGTCATCGGCGACGGCGCCCTCATGGCCGCCCTCGGCCAGGCCCGCGGCCACACCATGCGGGACATCGTCTCCTCCATCCAGGCCGAGCAGGACATGGTCATCCGCGCCCCCGCCGCCTCCGTCACCTACGTGGAGGGCGGCCCGGGCACCGGCAAGACCGCGGTCGCCCTGCACCGCGCGGCCTACCTGCTCTACCAGGACCGCAGACGCTACGCCGGCGGCATCCTGATCGTCTCCCCGACCCCGCTGCTCGTCGCCTACACCGAGGGCGTGCTGCCCTCGCTCGGCGAGGAGGGCCAGGTCGCGATCCGTGCGATCGGCTCCCTCGTCGACGGCGCCGAGGCCACCCTGTACGACTCCCCGTCCGTGGCCCGGGCCAAGGGCTCGTACCGGATGCTGAAGGTGCTGCGCAAGGCCGCCCGGGGCGCCCTGGAGCTGGGGGCGTCCGCTCCGGCGGAGCAGCTCGCCCTGGACGAGGACGCCGAGCCGCAGCGCCTCGACGGCCCGCCCGGCCGGCTCCGCGTGGTCGCCTTCGGGCGCCGCCTCGAACTGGAGGCCCCGGAGCTGGAACGTATCCGCCGTACCGCCCTCGGCGGCACCGCGCCGGTCAACCTGCTGCGCCCGCGTGCCCGCAGGCTGCTCCTGGACGCGCTGTGGGCCAAGTCCGGCGCCGGCACCCGGCACACCGACCCGGAGCTGGCCGCCGAGCTGCGCTCCTCCTTCGACGAGGACGTCACGACGGAGGACGCCTTCATCGCCTTCCTCGACGCCTGGTGGCCCGAGCTGACCCCGGGGGCGGTGCTCGCCGCCATGGCCGACGAGAAGCGGCTCGGCCGCTGGGCGCGCCGGATCCTCAACCCCGGCGAGGTCCGCAGGGTCGCCCGCTCCCTGAAGCGGGACGGCCACTCCGTGCACGACATCGCCATGCTGGACGAGCTCCAGGCGATCCTCGGCGCCCCGGCCCGCCCGCGCAGGAAGCGCGAGCTGGACCCGCTGGACCAGCTCACCGGCCTGGAGGAGCTGATGCCGGTGCGCGAGGAGTCGCAGCGCGAGCGGGCCGAGCGGCTCGCGCAGGAGCGCGTCGAGTACGCGCACGTCATCGTGGACGAGGCGCAGGACCTCACGCCGATGCAGTGGCGCATGGTCGGCCGCCGTGGCCGGCACGCGACCTGGACGGTCGTCGGCGACCCCGCCCAGTCGTCCTGGTCCGACCCGGACGAGGCGGCCGAGGCCCGCGACGAGGCCCTCGGCACGCGCCCCCGCCGCCGTTTCCAGCTCACCGTGAACTATCGCAACCCGGCCGAGATCGCCGAGCTGGCCGCGAAGGTCCTCGCGCTCGCCATGCCCGGCTCCGAGGCGCCCTCGGCCGTCCGGTCCACCGGCGTCCAGCCGCGCTTCGTCGTCGTGGCGGACTCGCCCGGGCGGACCGTGCGGGCCGAGGCCGAGCGGCTGCTCGGGCTGGTGGACGGCACCGTCGGCGTGGTCGTCGCGATGAACCGGCGCGAGGAGGCCCGCCGCTGGCTGGCCGGGCTCGGCGACCGGGTCGTGGCGCTCGGCAGCCTGGAGGCCAAGGGCCTGGAGTACGACGCCACGGTGGTCGTCTCCCCGGCGGAGATCGCCGACGAGTCCCCGGCGGGCCTGCGGGTGCTGTACGTGGCGCTGACCCGGGCCACCCAGCAGCTGACGGTGGTCTCCGGCGACCGCGACGAACCGGACGCGGCGGGGGTCCCGGACCTGCTCAGGGACTGATTCGCGGGCGACCGGACGCAGTGGGAAGGGCTTTCGGCATCCGTTTGTTAGCCTGGTACGTGGCACCGGCTCGATCCAAGCCCCCGGGCCCAACCTTCGTCCCTCAGAGGGACCACTTGCCGCGAGGCGAGCATGGCGGGTCGGTGTCATGAACGTGTGAGAGGCCCACGTCACCACGTGACGTGGGCCTCTTCCTTTGCCCGATCACTTCTCGTATGGTGGAAGTCGCTTTCCGAAATCGTGGCACCTGCCGGGAGCTCCGCGTGAACAAAACGTCCGCAACCCGGGGCGGCTACCACGTACTGATCGGTAGGTGCGACGATCGGACGGCACTACCCGCGACACGGTGAAAGCAGAGGAAGTCGGCCATGGCAACGGCGCCCAGCGTCTCCTACTCGATGACGATCCGGCTGGAGGTGCCCGCGAGCGGAACCGCAGTCTCGCAGCTCACCAACGCCGTGGAGTCCTCCGGAGGCTCGGTCACCGGCCTCGACGTCACCGCGTCCGGCCACGAGAAGCTCCGTATCGACGTCACCATCGCGGCCACCTCCACGGCCCACGCCGAGGAGATCGTCGAGAAGCTGCGCGGGATCGAGGGCGTCACCCTCGGCAAGGTCTCCGACCGCACCTTCCTCATGCACCTCGGCGGCAAGATCGAGATGGCGTCGAAGCACCCCATCCGCAACCGTGACGACCTCTCCATGGTCTACACGCCGGGCGTGGCCCGCGTCTGCATGGCCATCGCCGAGAACCCCGAGGACGCCCGCCGCCTCACCATCAAGCGCAACTCCGTTGCGGTCGTGACGGACGGCTCCGCCGTGCTCGGCCTCGGCAACATCGGCCCCAAGGCCGCGCTGCCCGTCATGGAGGGCAAGGCGGCCCTCTTCAAGCGCTTCGCCGGCATCGACGCCTGGCCGCTGTGCCTGGACACCCAGGACACCGACGCCATCGTCGAGATCGTCAAGGCGATCGCCCCCGGCTTCGCCGGCATCAACCTGGAGGACATCTCCGCCCCCCGCTGCTTCGAGATCGAGGCCCGGCTGCGCGAGGCCCTCGACATCCCCGTCTTCCACGACGACCAGCACGGCACCGCCATCGTCGTCCTCGCCGCCCTGACCAACGCGCTTCGCGTCACGGGCAAGGCGATCGAGAACATCCGCGTCGTGATGTCCGGCGCCGGCGCGGCCGGCACGGCCATCCTCAAGCTGCTGCTCGCGGCGGGCGTGAAGACCGCCGTCGTCGCCGACATCCACGGTGTCGTCCACGCCGGCCGCGAGGACCTGGTGGACGCCCCGGCGGACTCCCCGCTGCGCTGGATCGCCGGCAACACCAACCACGAGAACCTCACGGGCACCCTGAAGGAGGCCGTGCGCGGCGCCGACGTCTTCATCGGCGTCTCCGCCCCGAACGTCCTCGACGGCGACGACGTGGCCGCCATGGCCGACGGCGCCGTCGTGTTCGCGCTCGCGAACCCCGACCCCGAGGTGGAGCCCGCGATCGCCCGCCAGACGGCGGCCGTTGTGGCCACCGGCCGCTCCGACTTCCCGAACCAGATCAACAACGTGCTGGTCTTCCCGGGTGTCTTCCGCGGCCTGCTGGACGCGCAGTCCCGTACCGTCAACACGGAGATGATGCTCGCCGCCGCGAAGGCCCTCGCCGACGTGGTGACCGAGGACGAGCTGAACCCCAACTACATCATCCCGAGCGTCTTCAACGACAAGGTCGCCGGCGCCGTC
Organism: Streptomyces lucensis JCM 4490; assembly: GCF_014650035.1. GTDB lineage: Bacteria > Actinomycetota > Actinomycetes > Streptomycetales > Streptomycetaceae > Streptomyces > Streptomyces lucensis. The sequence goes on from NZ_BMUE01000002.1 coordinate 77,594, forward strand.
GCCGGCGCGGTCCGCGAGGCCGCGAAGGCGGCCGGGGCGACGGCCTGACGGCTTCACGCCGTACGGTGCGGGGGCTGTGAGGATCACCACGGCGACCCCCGTACCGGCGCGTCGTGGAACCACCGGATGCCGGGCGCGCTCTAGGGTGACGGCCGAGCAGGCGCTTTTCGTGTGACTCCCCAGGGTGTTCTCACGACTCCTACGGGTGCCGGATTGGCTTTCCCGCCGCAGGTAGGGGCAGGATGCGGTCCTGGGCGCGAGCGCATCGGCATCGCAGTGCCGCGGCGGCCTGGCCGCGTGGCACACCCCAACGGCAAGAAAACACGGGAGTAACAACATGAACCGCAGTGAGCTGGTGGCCGCGCTGGCCGACCGTGCCGAGGTGACCCGCAAGGACGCCGACGCCGTGCTGGCCGCGTTCGCCGAGACCGTCGGCGAGATCGTCGCCAAGGGCGACGAGAAGGTCACCATCCCCGGCTTCCTGACCTTCGAGCGCACCCACCGTGCCGCTCGTACCGCGCGCAACCCGCAGACCGGCGAGCCGATCAACATCCCCGCCGGCTACAGCGTGAAGGTCACCGCGGGCAGCAAGCTCAAGGAAGCGGCCAAGGGCAAGTAAGCGCTCCGCTTCGAGCGCCGGCCCACTGGAGCGCCGGGGCGGCTGCGGACCGGCATGCGACCGGTCGCGCAGTTCCCCGCGCCCCTGTCAGGGCGCCTCAGCAGAAGACGCCGAAAAGGGCTGCACCCTCCATGAGAGGGGCAGCCCTTTTCGGCGTTCGTACGTCTAGCCGAGTGCCTTGCCCGGCAGCTCGACCTTCGCTCCCAGCTCCATGAGCTTCTCCATGCTGTGCCTGCCCGGGGGATGACCCCCGGACCCCCAGCCGGGGCGGTGTCGTGCCGCCCGGAGCCGTGGGGCCCGGGTCAGCCCAGTGCCTTGCCCGGCAGCTCGACCTTCGCTCCCAGCTCCATGAGCTTCTCCATGCTGTGCCTGCCCGGGGGATGACCCCCGGACCCCCAGCCGGGGCGGTGTCGTGCCGGCCGGAGCCGTGGGGCCCGGGTCAGCCGAGTGCCTTGCCCGGCAGCTCGACCTTCGCTCCCAGCTCCATGAGCTTCTCCATGAAGTTCTCGTAGCCGCGGTTGATCAGTTCGATGCCGTGGACCCGGGAGGTGCCCTCGGCCGCCAGGGCCGCGATCAGGTACGAGAAGCCGCCGCGCAGGTCGGGGATGACCAGGTCGGCGCCCTGGAGCCTGGTCGGGCCGGAGACGACCGCGGAGTGCAGGAAGTTGCGCTGGCCGAAGCGGCAGTCGGAGCCGCCCAGGCACTCGCGGTACAGCTGGATGTGGGCGCCCATCTGGTTCAGGGCGGAGGTGAAGCCCAGCCGGGACTCGTAGACCGTCTCGTGGATGATGGACAGGCCCGTGGCCTGCGTCAGTGCCACCACCAGCGGCTGCTGCCAGTCGGTCTGGAAGCCGGGGTGCACGTCCGTCTCCAGCGCGATGGACTTCAGCTGGCCGCCCGGGTGCCAGAAGCGGATGCCCTCGTCGTCGATCTCGAAGGCACCGCCCACCTTCCGGTAGGTGTTCAGGAACGTCATCATCGAGCGCTGCTGGGCGCCGCGGACGTAGATGTTGCCGTTGGTCGCGAGAGCCGCCGAGGCCCAGGACGCGGCCTCCAGCCGGTCCGACAGGGCGCGGTGGGTGTAGCCGCCGAGCTTGTCCACACCGGTGATGCGGATCGTGCGGTCGGTGTCCATCGCGATGATCGCGCCCATCTTCTGCAGCACGCAGATGAGGTCCTCGATCTCCGGCTCGACGGCCGCGTTGGACAACTCCGTGACACCCTCGGCCAGCACGGCCGTCAGCAGCACCTGCTCGGTCGCGCCGACCGACGGGTACGGCAGCCGGATCTTCGTACCGCGCAGCCGCTGCGGCGCCTCCAGGTACTGTCCGTCGGCCCGCTTCTCGATCGTCGCGCCGAACTGCCGCAGCACGTCGAAGTGGAAGTCGATGGGCCGGCCGCCGATGTCGCAGCCGCCCAGGCCCGGGATGAACGCGTGGCCGAGGCGGTGCAGCAGCGGACCGCAGAAGAGGATCGGGATGCGGCTGGAGCCCGCGTGGGCATCGATGTCAGCCACGTTGGCGCTCTCGACGTGCGTCGGGTCGAGCACCAGCTCGCCGGGCTCCTCGCCCGGACGGACCGTCACCCCGTGCAGCTGGAGCAGGCCGCGCACCACCCGCACGTCACGGATGTCGGGAACGTTGCGCAGGCGGCTCGGCTCGCTGCCCAGCAGGGCGGCGACCATGGCCTTCGGTACGAGGTTCTTCGCACCGCGGACACGGATCTCGCCCTCCAGCGGGGTTCCGCCGTGGACAAGCAGGACATCGTCGTTGACGGTCATGTATCTCGCGTTCCGATGAGTTGGGCAGGGGCCGGCCGATCACTGTGCGCAGGGGCCGGGAAGACAGGGTAATCGCCCATCGCCCCCCGTCCGTAAGCCCGAGGACCGCTCAACCACGTCATAGCTGTGTCACAACACGAACCGTTCCCTTTCGGGCACATGGGGTCACCGGATCGGCGGTGTGCGCCCGCCCCGCCCCGGTGCGCCCGCACCGCGTCCACCTCCGCACCTCTGATTGGCTCCCCACTTCGGGGCAAGATGCGGGATCATGTCTGGCATGACCGAGGTGTCCTCGCTCACAGGGCGGCTGCTCGTGGCCACGCCCGCCCTGGCGGACCCGAACTTCGACCGCGCGGTGGTGCTCCTCCTCGACCACGACGAGGAGGGCTCCCTCGGTGTCGTGCTCAACCGTCCCACCCCGGTGGACGTGGGCGACATCCTGGAGGGCTGGGCCGACCTGGCCGGTGAGCCCGGAGTCGTCTTCCAGGGCGGTCCGGTGTCGCTGGACTCGGCGCTCGGCCTCGCGGTCATCCCGGGCGGCACGGCCGGCGACCGCGCCCCTCTCGGCTGGCGGCGGGTGCACGGCGCGATCGGACTGGTCGACCTGGAGGCGCCGCCGGAGCTGCTCGCCTCGGCCCTGGGGAGCCTGCGGATCTTCGCCGGCTACGCGGGCTGGGGCCCCGGCCAGCTGGAGGACGAGCTGGTCGAGGGCGCCTGGTACGTGGTCGAGTCCGAGCCGGGCGACGTCTCCTCGCCGGCCCCCGAGCGGCTGTGGCGCGAGGTGCTGCGCCGGCAGCGCGGAGAGCTGGCCATGGTGGCCACGTATCCGGACGACCCGTCGCTCAACTGATACGGGCGGGCTTCAGTACCCTGAACGGTATGAGCACTCTTGAGCCCGAGCGCGGGACTGGTACGGGCACCCTCGTAGAGCCGACGCCGCAGGTGTCCCACGGCGACGGCGACCACGAGCGCTTCGCCCACTACGTCCAGAAGGACAAGATCATGGCGAGCGCCCTCGACGGCACTCCCGTCGTGGCGCTGTGCGGCAAGGTCTGGGTGCCGGGCCGCGACCCCAAGAAGTACCCCGTGTGCCCCATGTGCAAGGAGATCTACGAGTCCATGGGCAGCGGCGGCGACGACAAGGGCGGCGACAAGTAGCGGTCCCCCTGTCCGTCTGAGGTTCTCCAGCAGGCCCCCGGGGCGCGCCACAGCGCGTTCCGGGGGCCTGCCGCGTCTTCCGGCCACGAAGTGGTACAGACCTCTTGTCGGCGTGTTCGCGCGGTCCCTACGCTTCCCGGGTCACGCACCGGGGCGTGCGCGGCGGAACGGCCATCGCGTGTCCTGCAACGCACTCGTCGTGAGGATGGAACATGGTGGATGTGATCCCCGCGCCGGTGAGCACCGGCCGGTCCCCGTCCGGCAGCACCCGCCTGGACGCCGGAACCGCGCTGCGGGCCGGGCCGGGCACGGAAGGCGTCGCCCGCTGGCTGCGGGCCGCGCTCGGCGCGGCGACCGGACTGCCGTTCCCCGAGGCCGCCGACCGCCCCCACCGCATCGAGCTGGGCATCGACCCGGAGCTGCCCCCGGAGGGCTACCGCCTCGTCGCCGACGGCCATCCCGTCCGCATCCACGGTGGCAGCGCCGCCGGCGTCTTCTGGGGCGCCCAGACCCTCCGGCAGCTCCTCGGCCCCGACGCGTTCCGCCGCGCGCCGGTGCGGCCGGGCCGCGACTGGGACCTCCCGGCCGTCACCGTCGAGGACGGCCCGCGTTTCGGCTGGCGCGGTCTCCTCCTCGACGTGGCCCGGCACTTCATGCCGAAAGAGGGCGTGCTGCGCTACCTGGACCTGATGGCCGCCCACAAACTCAACGTCCTCCACTTCCACCTGACGGACGACCAGGGCTGGCGCATCGAGATCCGGCGCCATCCGAAACTGACCGAAGACGCCTCCTGGCGGGCGCGGACCAAGTTCGGCCACCGGGCCTCACCCCTGTGGGAGCAGAAGCCGCACGGGGGTTACTACACCCAGGACGACATCCGGGAGATCGTCGCCTACGCCGCCGAGCGGCACATCACCGTCGTCCCCGAGATCGACGTGCCGGGCCACTCGCAGGCCGCCATCGCCGCGTACCCCGAACTCGGCAACGCCGACGTCGTCGACACCACCGCCCTCTCCGTCTGGGACACCTGGGGGATCTCCTCCAACGTCCTGGCGCCCACCGACACCGTCCTGCGCTTCTACGAGGGGGTGTTCGAGGAGGTGCTGGAGCTGTTCCCCTCGGAGTTCGTCCACGTCGGCGGCGACGAGTGCCGCAAGGAGCAGTGGAGCGACTCGGTGACCGCCAAGAACCGCATGGCCGAACTCGGCCTGGCCGACGAGGAGCAGCTGCAGTCCTGGTTCATCGGGCACTTCGACGCGTGGCTCTCCGCGCGCGGACGGCGCCTCATCGGCTGGGACGAGATCCTGGAGGGCGGCCTCGCGAGGAACGCGGCGGTGTCCTCCTGGCGCGGCTACGGCGGCGGCGTCGCGGCCGCACGGGCCGGCCACGACGTGGTCATGTGCCCCGAGCAGTACGTGTACCTGGACCACCGCCAGGCCCCGGGCGAGGACGAGCCGGTGCCGATCGGCTTCGTGCGCACCCTGGAGGACGTCTACCGGTTCGACCCCGTTCCGCCCGGCCTCACCGGGCCGGAGGCCGCGCACGTCCTGGGCACCCAGGCGAACGTCTGGACCGAGGTCATGGAGGACAGCGCGCGGGTGGACTACCAGGTCTTCCCCCGGCTCGCGGCCTTCGCCGAGGTGGCCTGGAGCCGGCTCCCCGCGCCGGAGGACCGGGACTTCGCGGACTTCGAGCGCCGCATGACGGCCCACTACGCCCGTCTCGACGCCCTCGGCGTCGCCTACCGGCCGCCCACCGGACCCCGGCCCTGGCAGAAGCGCCCCGGAGTGCCCGGTCGCCCGATCGAGGGGCTCCCTCCGAACATGTGAGGCAAAAAGCCTCGAACGGTCACCGAAGAGTGGCAATCGGCGCGCACCGGTGATGCCGTGGCAAAGCGGACCATCTCCCTGGTGAGGCGGGCGAATGCCTCCTAGCGGACCCCCGCGTTCGGCCCCGGCGAAGATGTGCCAGAGTTGCCACGTCCGCCCTGTGAGCACGTACCGTACGGCCACACAGGCGGGACCAGGTGGGGCAGCGGGAAGGGGCAGCCGGTTTGACCACGCACGCACCGCAGGCGGCGCAGGCCGTCACGCTGCCCACGACACTGGACGAGGCCGTGGCGGCACTGACCGCCATGCCCGCCGCCGTCCCCGTGGCCGGCGGCACCGACCTGATGGCCGCCGTCAACTCCGGCCAGCTCCGTCCCGCCGCTCTCGTGGGCCTCGGGCGGATCAGCGAGATCCGCGGCTGGCAGTACCAGGACGGCCACGCGCTGCTCGGCGCCGGTCTCACGCACGCGCGCATGGGCCGCCCCGACTTCGCGGCCCTGATCCCGGCGCTCGCCGCCGCCGCGCGCGCCGCGGGCCCGCCGCACATCCGCAACGCCGGCACCCTGGGCGGCAACATCGCCACGGCCGCCCCCACCGGGGACGCGCTGCCGGTGCTGGCCGCCCTGGAGGCGACGCTGATCATCGCGGGCCCGGGCGGAGCCCGCCGGGAGATCCCGGTGTCGCACCTCCTGGCCGGCGTGGAGATGCTGAACGGCGGCGAACTGATCGGCTTCGTGCGCGTGCCGCTGCTGCACGCCCCGCAGGTCTTCCTGAAGGCCACCGGGCGCACCGGTCCGGGCCGGGCGCTGGCCTCCGTGGCCCTCGTCCTCGACCCCGCCCGGCGCGGAGTGCGCTGTGCCGTCGGCGCCATAGCGCCGATGCCGCTCAGGCCGCTGGACGCGGAGCAGTGGGTCGCCCAGCTGATCGACTGGGACAACGACCGCGCGCTCGTCCCCGAGGCGCTGCACGCCTTCGGCGAGTACGTCGCCGCGGCCTGCATCCCCGATCCGGCGCCCGAGCCCGACGGTTCGGTGCCCGCGCTTCCGCCCGCCGTACTGCACCTGCGGCGCACCGTCGCCGCACTGGCCCGACGAGCACTGGGGAGGGCGCTGTCGTGAGCGACGACCAGCACGGAGAGGGCACGTCCCAGGGCGGCGGCCGCTGGGACCCGCTGCCCCAGGGCGACTACGACGACGGCGCCACCGCCTTCGTCAAGCTCCCCGAGGGCGGCATCGACGCCCTGTTGTCCGGCGACAGCCCGCTGGCCGCACCGGGCCACGGCTACGTGCCGCCGCAGATAACGGTGGCGCCGGGAACCGGTGACCCCGCCACCGGCACCTGGGCGGCGCCCGCGGGCGGCGCCCAGTGGCCCGACCCCAACGCCGCCGGCCAGGCGCGGCCCGGGGACGCGGACGACCGGTTCACCTACCAGCCGGGCGCCACCCAGCACTGGACCTTCGAGGAGCCCCCGGCCCCGGCGGCCCCCGGGCACGACGTCACCGGGCAGTGGTCCATCCCCGTCGCGGGCGGTGACCTCCCGGACGAGTCCGGCGAGTTCACCACGTCCTCGCTGGTCGAGCAGTGGGGTGGCACCCCGCCGCCCACGCTGCCCGGCGGCGCGCCCGCGCCCTGGGCGACGGACGGCACGGACCACACCTGGACCCAGCCCGGCGAACCGCGGACCGGCGACGCGCGGCACGCGGAGCCGCACACCGGCGACGTGCGGCACGCGGACCCGCAGGCACCGGACCGGGTGGACGCACCGCTGCCCGACCACACCGGCGCCCACCCGGCGGGCTCCGCGCCGGACGCCTACGCCGGTGCCGCGCCGGACGGGTACGCGGTCGAAGAACGTCATGAGCGGGGCCCGGCCGGTCATGCGGCCGAGGGTCACGGCGAGGGCGGCCACGACGAGGACGGCCGGGGCGGCCATGGTGGCCAGGGTGGTCACGGGGGGACCGGGCCCGCGCCGACCGCCCACGCGGGAGCCGGTCAGGCCGGAGCCGGTGAGGGCGACACGCCCGGCGCGGTGTCCGGGCGGACCGAGCCGGGCGCGCACGCCGCGCCCGCGCAGGACGGCGCGCCCGAACCCGCCCCGGTTCCCAGGATCAACGCCCACCACCCCGTGGAAGCCTCTGAGGGCCCCGCTGAAGGCTCCACGGCCCCCGACAAGGCCGAAGGCCCGGCGACCGGGCCGGAGACCGCCACGAGGCCGGAAACGGCCGAGCCGGCGGCCGCGCCCGCCGACGGCGGAGCGGCCGAACCGGAGGACCCGACCGGCGACGGCGCGGCCCCCGGGCCGGACGACCTCCCGGGGGCACGCCCCGGGGAAGCCGACGAGGCCGGGGACCCGGCCGCCGCGCCGCCCGCGCCGCACGACGAACACCCCCTCGCCTCCTACGTGCTGCGCGTCAACGGCGCCGACCGGCCCGTGACCGACGCCTGGATCGGCGAGTCCCTGCTCTACGTCCTGCGTGAACGGCTCGGCCTCGCGGGCGCCAAGGACGGCTGCTCACAGGGCGAGTGCGGCGCCTGCAACGTGCAGGTCGACGGGCGTCTGGTGGCCTCCTGCCTGGTTCCGGCGGTCACCGCGGCCGGCAGCGAGGTGCGCACCGTCGAGGGCCTGGCCGCCGACGGGCAGCCCTCCGACGTGCAGCGCGCGCTCGCCCGGTGCGGCGCCGTGCAGTGCGGCTTCTGCGTGCCCGGCATGGCGATGACCGTGCACGACCTGCTGGAGGGCAACCCGGCGCCCACCGAGCTGGAGACCCGGCAGGCCCTGTGCGGCAACCTCTGCCGCTGCTCCGGCTACCGGGGCGTCCTGGAGGCCGTCAAGGAGGTCGTCGCCGAACGCGAGGCCTCGCACGCCGCCCCCGAGCCGGACGCCGAACAGGCACGCATCCCGCACCAGGCGGGCCCCGGCTCCGGTGGCGTCAACCCGTCGGCGTTCGAGGCGCCCGGCGCGTTCGACACACCCCGCACCCCCGGCGGCCACCCCGCTCCCCAAGACCCCTACGGCGACCCCGCCGACCTTTACGGCGACCCCTACGGCGACGCCCCGGACGCCTACGGCGGCCCGGGCGATCCGTACGGCGCCCCCGGACCGCACGACCAGCACTACGGCCAGGACGGAGGCCAGGCGTGAGCAACGAAGCCGGCATCGCGACCACCGCCGCGGACCCCGCCCCCGAGACCGAGCCGGCGCCGCACGGACTCGGCGCCGCCCTGCCGCACGCCGACGCACGCGCCAAGACCGAGGGCACCTTCCCGTACGCCGCCGACCTGTGGGCCGAGGGCCTGCTGTGGGCGGCCGTGCTGCGGTCCCCGCACGCGCACGCGCGCATCGTCTCCATCGACACCACCCACGCGCGCGAGATGCCCGGCGTACGCGCCGTCATCACGCACGAGGACGTGCCCGGCACCCCCCGCCACGGCCGCGGCACCCCCGACCGGCCGGTGTTCGCCTCCGAGGTCGTACGGCACCACGGGGAGCCCATCGCGGCCGTCGCCGCCGACCACCCGGACACCGCGCGGATGGCCGCCGCGGCCGTCATCGTCGAGTACGAGGTGCTCGACCCGGTCACCGACCCCGAGCAGGCCTTCGAGGCGGAGCCGCTGCATCCGGACGGCAACCTGATCCGGCACATCCCGCTGCGCCACGGCGACCCGGACGCGGTCGGCGAGGTCGTCGTCGAGGGCCTGTACCGGATAGGGCGCCAGGACCCGGCCCCCATCGGCGCCGAGGCCGGCCTCGCCGTGCCCCGCCCCGACGGCGGCGTGGAGCTGTACCTGGCCTCCACCGACCCGCACACCGACCGCAACACGGCCGCGGCCTGCTACGGCCTGTCCCCCGACCGGGTGAAAATCGTCGTCACCGGGGTGCCCGGCGCCACCGCCGACCGCGAGGACCAGGGCTTCCAGCTCCCGCTCGGCCTGCTCGCCCTGAAGACCGGCTGCCCGGTGAAGCTGACGGCCACCCGCGAGGAGTCCTTCCTCGGCCACGCCCACCGCCACCCCACCCTGCTGCGCTACCGCCACCACGCCGACGCCGAGGGCACGCTGGTCAAGGTCGAGGCGCAGATCCTGCTCGACGCGGGCGCGTACGCCGACACCTCCGCCGAGGCCCTGGCCGCCGCCGTCTCCTTCGCCTGCGGCCCGTACGTCGTCCCGAACGCCTTCATCGAGGGCTGGGCCGTACGCACCAACAACCCGCCCTCCGGCCACGTGCGCGGTGAGGGCGCCATGCAGGTGTGCGCCGCCTACGAGGCCCAGATGGACAAGCTGGCGAAGAAGCTCGGCCTGGACCCGGCCGAACTGCGCCTGCGCAACGCCCTCGCGACCGGGGACGTCCTGCCGATCGGCCAGACGGTGACCTGCCCCGCGCCGGTCGCCGAACTCCTGCGCGCCGTCCAGGACTTCCCGCTGCCCGCGCTGCCGAAGGACACGCCCGAGGAGGAGTGGCTGCTGCCCGGCGGCCCCGAGGGCGCGGGCGAACCGGGCGCGGTGCGCCGCGGCGTCGGCTACGGCCTGGGCATGGTGCACATGCTCGGCGCGGAGGGCGCCGACGAGGTGTCCACGGCGACGGTCAAGGTGCACGACGGCGTCGCGACCGTGCTCTGCGCGGCCGTCGAGACCGGCCAGGGCTTCACCACCCTCGCCCGCCAGATCGTCCAGGAGACCCTCGGCGTCGAGGAAGTCCACGTGGCCCCGGTCGACACCGACCAGCCGCCGGCCGGCGCGGGCTGCCGCGGCCGCCACACCTGGGTGTCGGGCGGCGCGGTGGAACGCGCGGCGAAGATGGTCCGCGCCCAGCTCCTGCAGCCCCTGGCCCACAAGTTCGGCATGTCCACCGAGCTGCTGCAGATCACCGACGGCAAGATCACCTCCTACGACGGCGTGCTGTCGACGACCGTCGGCGAGGCGCTGGACGGCAAGGAACTGTGGGCCACCGCCCAGTGCCGCCCGCACCCCACCGAGCCGCTCGACGCGGCCGGCCAGGGCGACGCCTTCGTGGGCCTCGCCTTCTGCGCGATCCGCGCGGTGGTGGACGTCGACATCGAGCTGGGCTCGGTCCGGGTGGTGGAGCTGGCGGTCGCCCAGGACGTGGGCCGCATCCTCAACCCGGCCCAGCTCGCGGCCCGGATCGAGGCGGGCGTGACCCAGGGCGTGGGCATCGCCCTCACCGAGAACCTGCGCGCCCCGCGCGGCCTGGTCCGCCACCCCGACCTGACCGGGTACGCCCTGCCGACCGCCCTGGACGCCCCGGACATCCGGATCGTCGAACTGGTCGAGGAACGGGACGTGGTCGCCCCCTTCGGCGCCAAGTCGGTCAGCGCGGTCCCGGTGGTCACCACCCCCGCGGCGATCGCCTCCGCCGTCCGCGCGGCCACCGGCCGCCCGGTCAACCGCCTCCCGATCCGCCCCCAGGCGGCCGTGGTCACCACGCAGTGACCGCGCCCGCGCACGCCCCCGCGCAACGTACCCGGTCCGCCTGACGTCCTTGCAGGTGACGGCAGTTGTCAGTGGGTGGGCGTAGTGTGCCGAGCAGTGGTCGCCGCCTGCCCGACCACGCACACGGCGACGTGTGCACGCGGACGCACGGCAAAGATCGCGGGGGAGCGATGAGCACGACCGACGCCGGGGGACCGGCGATCACGCTGACCGAGGCGGAACTCGACGGATACGTCACGCACCCGCCCACGCGCGGCCTGCTCACGGGCGCCGGACTGCCCGCCCGCACCGACCTGCTGACCTTCTCACCGCTGCGCACGCACGGGCTGCGCACCCTGGCCGACGCCGCGGGCGGCCCCTTCCAGGTCGCGGAGGAGCTGCGCGACCGCCTGGTGATCGGCGAACTCCTCAACCCGGAGCGCATGGACCGCGAGTCGATCCTGCTCGACGGAGCCACGGGCGAGATCACGACGGCCTACCTCTTCGAGCCGCCCGAGCCGCGCCCCTTCGCGCCCTCCCTGGACACCCTCCTGCGCTTCGCCGCGGTCGCCGAGGAACTCACGGGCCTGCGCGGCCGTTTCGCCTCCCTCGCCGGGGAGTACGGCCCCAGCACCGTGGCCGAGGCCTCCCGCCGCCTCCTCGCCCTCTTCGAGGAGGGCACCGGCGGTCGGGTCCCGCCGTACTGGAAGGCGGCGGCCCTGATCCGCCCCCTCGCCCTCGTCGCCGGCCCCGGTACGGCGTCCGGCCTCGCCCTGGACGTCCCCGGCCGCGTGCTGGACCAGGAGTTCGGCCACGGCCGGGTGGTCCGCTACGAGGAGGTCGACTTCCCCGCCACGCTCACCCACGAGCCGACCCGCCGCTTCCTGCGCGACACCGGACTGCCGGAGGAGGCGGTCCTCTTCCACGCCGACACGGACGTCCCCCTGCCGACCCTGCGGGAGTACTTCGCCGACCGCCCCCGCCACGCCCAGGACGCCCTTCCGGCCCACTGCGACCACCTCATCCGCCTCGGACACCTCGTGGAGGACAACAGCCTGGTGGTGGACGGCAGAACGGGCGCGGTCCTCACGTACAGCGAGCCGGAGAGGACCCTCTACGCCCTCAACACCGACGTCTCCACCCTGGCCTTCACCCTCTGGCTCCTGCACCACGAGCGCACCATCGACGGGCACCTCGGCAACGAACTGACCACGGCCACCTACGACCAGCTGGCCGCGGCCATGATCCACACCCTGTCCGCCCTGGACCCCACGGGCCTCCTGCCGGACACTGACTGGCACTACTGGACGGACGCCTTCCAGGACGAGGCGGGCGGCGTACTCTGAGGCACCCGGAGGCCTGCGGCGCAGCGTCATGGGCGGAACGCGGAGAGGCCGTGGCGGGATACGAGTCAGGAGTGGAACACCTGGGTGAAGTAGTAGGAAGTCCAGCCGTCAGGGTCATGGCCGAAAGCGATGCCCACACCGCTCGTGTTGTGCGTGCAGTTGAGCATGGTCGCCTTATGGCTAGGACTGTTCCACCAGGCGTTGAAAGCCGTGTCCGGCCCAGGTGGGGCAGCATCGCCCCGAAATCTTCCGCGGAAGACGTTCTCGGCGCCGGAGGAACCCACGGCCTTTGCGATTCGACCATCGGGCCCAGAAGCCAAACCACCGTCAGACCCGTAATGTCCTGGAAAGCCTTCCGGTGACAGTTTGTCCCAGAGGCCGGGATGAGCAGCCAGGTCTTCACAGTGGGCTCGTGCTACGAGCACGAGCCGCGGATCGACTTCAAGGCGCGAACATCCCCCCTGTACGAGGTGCGCGTCCTTGACCAGCTCCCAGGTCCTGCGTTCCTGGGTGTCCATCACGTCTGTCGCGTTCGACTCGATGTGCCCCAGGACGAAGGTCCAGCCTGCCGCTTCGTGCCCACCACCGGTGGGGCACCGGCCTTTGTTGGTCGGGAATCCGTCAAAGAAGAGTGCGTGGCACTTGCCGCAGTAACGCCAATCACCCTGCTCTCTCGGACTGGGGGGAGAGGTCATGGGTCCGTGGTAAGCACCGAAGTGCCAACCCGCCGCAGTGTGCCCACCGCCGGCAGGACATCGACCCTTGTCCGAGAATCCGTCGTAGAAGAACGCGTGACATGGGCCGCAGTGGCGCCACCGTGCCTGCAGCACAGGAGATTCCACGGGTTCTTGGTCGCCACCCCACACGCTGTAGTTGAAGCCCCAGGCTTTATGTACGCCGCCCGCTGGACATGGGCCCTTGGTCAAGAAGCCATCGAAAGCCAGAACCTGACATTTGCCGCAGGAACGCCAATCGAACTGCTGAACCATGAGTAGCGAGCCTTCTCATTCGTGTCGGGTCCACTAACTCCCCCGAGGCGGGGTCACCCCTTTCCAGGGTGACCCCGCTGTGTGAACCGCGCATCTCCGCGACCTCTTGGTCCGGGATGGCTGTCTGCACGATCTGCGCCACACTGCTGCGACGGAGCTGCTCATCTCGGTGGCAGGTTGACGCTTTCATCTGGAAGTCGGGCGAGTGGAGGCGCTGGGCGCCCGGCACCGTAATTGAGACGGGAACTGAGACGGGCGATCAAAAGGGCGGCATCCACGGGGATGCCGCCCTTCGCTATCGCCTGGTCAGGCAGTAAGAGGCCGTGGCGGGATTCGAACCCGCGTAACTCGCTTTGCAGGCGAGCCCCTGAGCCACTCGGGCACACGGCCGTGATCACGTCTCACACGGCCGTGGCGGGAATCGGACCCGCGTGACTCCCCGCGAGCGGAGCTCGCTGATGGGTGCAGCGCAGGCGAGCCCCTGAGCCACTCGGGCACACGGCCGTGTTGACATCACGACCGTAGGGCGGTGCGGGGGAGTGGCTCAAGGGAAGGGCGGGGGCCGCAACGCGACTGCCATACGCCGTTCACGCACGGAGTGACGGCGTCTCAGGGTGTCGGCAGCTGGACGTACTTCCGGAAGGTGTAGGTCGCGTCGTAGGACATCAGGTTCCCGCTCGCGGCCGGCAGCCCGAGCCGCCGGTTGAGCGGTGCCGTCAGCGGCCCGCAGTTCTCCGCGGCGGGGGCGGTGAAGGTGTCGTCGTACGCGGAGAACTTGATCAGCGGTGGATCCTGCGAGATCCACTGCGAGGGGCCCGACCGCTTCAGCCCGAAGTCGACCGGAGTGCTCGCCCCGATGACGCATCCCCGCGGCAGCAGCGGGCTCAGCAGCCGGAAGCGCAGGCTGAACCGGCCCGTGTAGAAGTCGGACCGGCCGCCGTACTCCGGCCGTATCGCCAGTTGGAGCGGTCGCGAGCGGTCCCCGGCCGCCGTTCCGGTCAGCCCGCCCGGGACGGCGGTCGGCGTCGTGTGCATCGCGCCCCACACCTGCCCGTCGCTACCGTCCGGCATGGGGCCCTCGGCGTGCGTCATGGTGATCGGAGCGAGATCCACGGTGACCTCGCCCATCGTCAACCGCGGTGCCGCACTGTGGACCTCGCACTTCCAGCGGGCCCGGTCGACCCCGGCGGGCAGGGCGGGGCAGTCGCCGAAATCGGCCGCGGATCGCGCGGTGGTGGCGTGCGGAGCGGCGTACGCGGAACCCGGCGCGCACACCCCCGCAAGACCTACGAGGGCGGCCGCACCGGCCAGGGCGACCGTGGCACGGCGGGCGAGGGACGTCCGGAGACCGTCGGCAGTGGTGTTCGACATGACCCACAGCCTTCCGGCCACGACCGCCCGCCCGCCATCGGTGACTCCCCCGCCTCGACCCTGAGCCACCCCTGATGGCCTGTCAGGGATCACCCGCTGGATGCGACGGCGGCGTCCGCCGGCCCCTTCCGGGACGTACGACCAAGGTCGCAGGCACGGTGCGGCTTTTGACAGGGGTCAAAGTCTGTCATGGGCCTTACGCTGTCGGCCATGAGTGCCCTGGAATCCCGTGACGCCGCTGTCGTCGAGCAAGCCGTCGAGCCGGACGGCGGTGTGCTGGGCCGGTCGTACCGGGCGCTGAGTGTCGGCATCGTCTCCGTCGTCCTGCTGATCGCCTTCGAGGCGACCGCCGTCGGCACCGCGATGCCCGTCGCCGCACGGGAACTGGACGGCGTGGCCCTGTACGCCTTCGCCTTCTCCGGGTACTTCACGACCAGCCTCTTCGGGATGGTGCTCGCGGGGCAGTGGTCCGACCGGCGCGGTCCCCTCGGCGCGCTGACCACGGGGATCGGCGCCTTCGCCGCGGGACTGGTCGTCGCCGGGACCGCGCGGACGATGTGGGTGTTCATCCTGGGGCGGGCCGTCCAGGGCCTGGGCGGCGGGCTGGTGATCGTCGCCCTGTACGTCGTCGTCGGCCGCGCCTACCCGGAACGGCTGCGGCCCGCGATCCTGGCCGCCTTCGCGGCCGGCTGGGTCGTGCCCTCCATCGTCGGCCCCCTCGCCTCCGGAGCCGTCACCGAGCACCTCGGCTGGCGCTGGGTGTTCCTCGGCATACCGGCCCTCGTCGTGTTCCCGCTCGCCCTCGCCCTGCCGCAGATACGCAGGCGGGCGTCCGGACCGGTCGACGCGGAGGCGGGCGCGGCCTCCTTCGACCGCCGGCGCATCCGGCTCGCCCTCGCCATCTCCCTCGGCGCCGGACTCCTCCAGTACGCCGCCCAGGACCTGCGCCCGTTCTCCCTGCTCCCCGGCCTCGCCGGCGCCGCCCTGCTCGTGCCCGCCGTCCGCGGTCTCCTGCCGCACGGCACCTACCGCGCGGCCCGCGGCCTGCCCTCCGTCGTGCTGCTGCGCGGACTGTCCGCGGGGTCCTTCATCGTCGCCGAGTCCTTCGTGCCGCTGATGCTGGTCACCCAGCGCGGCCTCTCCCCGACGCTCGCCGGGTTCTCGCTCGCGGCGGGAGGCGTCACCTGGGCGCTGGGCTCCTGGGTGCAGTCCCGGCCGCGCGTGGCGCCGTACCGGGAACGGCTGATGACCGCCGGGATGGTGCTGGTCGCCGCCGCGATCGTGACCGCCCCGAGCGTGCTGCTGCACTCCGTGCCCGTATGGACCGTCGCCGTCGCCTGGGGTTTCGGGTGCCTCGGCATGGGACTGGTGATGTCCGCGACCAGTGTCCTGCTGCTCCGGCTGTCCGCCCCGGAGGAGGCCGGCGCCAACTCGGCCGCGCTGCAGATCTCCGACGCCCTCTCCAACGTCGTCCTCCTGGCGGCGACCGGCGCGGCCTTCGCGTCCCTGGGCGGCGGCAGCACGGCGGTCACCACCGCGGCCGAGACGGCGGGCGGCGCCCGTCCGGCGGCCTTCGCCGCCGTGTTCCTGCCGATGGCGGGGGTGGCGCTGGTGGGGGCGTGGGTGACGAGGCGCTTGCGGTCTTCCGCCTGACACCACGTGGTACCACTTAGTACCATGGCGCCATGGCTGGACTGAACCTGCGGTTTACGGACGAAGAGCTCGAGGCACTGCGCGAGCGCGCTGCGGCGGAGGGACGCAGCATGCAGGCCTTCGCCCATGACGCCGTGATGGCGGCCGTAAACGAGCGCTCACGACTGTTCAACGAGGCGGCCGAGCATGTACTGAGGGCGAGCGCCGAGCTGAACCGGAGGCTCGCCTGATGTACTACCTCACGCTCCCCGAACTGCTGAACCTGGCGCAGCGGCTCGGGGCGGACGAGGTGCGCGACTACGGGCTGCTGGACTCGGCGCTCGCACGTCCTCAGTCGAGCGTGTTCGGGCAGGACGCCTACCCGGACGTGTGGCAGAAGGCGGCGGCCCTGATGGAGTCCCTGGCCCGCAACCACGCACTCGTCGACGGCAACAAGCGCATCGCCTGGTACGCCACCTGGGTCTTCCTGCACGTGAACGGGCATCCGCTGGACCCGGACTTCGACGTCGACGAGGCCGAGCGCTTCGTGCTGGATGTCTGCCAGGGCGCCCTGGACGTGCCCAAGATCGCCGGTCGGTTGCCCCGTTTCGCGCGCTGACTGTGAGCTGAATCGCACCCGAGGGGGCGCGGCCTCGTTCGCGCGGGGACACCGCCCGGCCGCCGGTAGGGTGGCCCGGTTGTCATACGTAGCCGAGCCCGCCCGACCCGTTCCCCGGAGACCGTGACTACCACCGCCGCTTCCTCCTCCACCCACTCCCACCACCTCTCGCCCGCCTTCCCGGGCCGGGCCCCCTGGGGTACCGCCAGCAGGCTGCGTGCCTGGCAGCAGGGGGCGATGGAGAAGTACATCCAGGAGCAGCCGCGTGACTTCCTCGCCGTCGCCACGCCCGGCGCCGGCAAGACGACCTTCGCGCTGACCCTCGCCTCCTGGCTGCTGCACCACCACGTCGTGCAGCAGGTGACCGTGGTCGCGCCGACCGAGCACCTGAAGAAGCAGTGGGCGGAGGCCGCGGCCCGGATAGGCATCAAGCTCGACCCCGAGTACAGCGCGGGCCCCCTCGGCAAGGAGTACGACGGCGTCGCGGTCACGTACGCCGGCGTCGGTGTGCGGCCCATGCTGCACCGCAACCGGGTCGAGCAGCGCAAGACCCTCGTGATCCTGGACGAGATCCACCACGCCGGCGACTCCAAGTCCTGGGGCGAGGCCTGCCTGGAGGCGTTCGAGCCCGCCACGCGACGGCTCGCGCTGACCGGTACGCCGTTCCGGTCCGACACCAACCCGATCCCCTTCGTGACGTACGAGGAGGGCACGGACGGCATCCGGCGCTCCGCCGCCGACTACACCTACGGATACGGCAACGCCCTCGCCGACCACGTCGTCCGGCCCGTCATCTTCCTCTCCTACAGCGGCAACATGCGCTGGCGCACCAAGGCCGGTGACGAGGTCGCCGCCCGGCTCGGCGAGCCGATGACCAAGGACGCGGTCAGCCAGGCGTGGCGCACGGCGCTGGATCCGCGCGGTGAGTGGATGCCCAGCGTGCTGCGCGCCGCCGACCAGCGGCTGACCGAGGTCAGGAAGGCGATCCCGGACGCCGGCGCCCTCGTCATCGCCTCCGACCAGGACTCCGCGCGCGCCTACGCCAAGCTCATCCGGGAGATCACGGGTACGAAGGCCACGCTCGTGCTGTCCGACGACGCCGGCGCCTCGAAACGGATCGACGAGTTCAGCGACGGCCACGACCGGTGGATGGTCGCGGTGCGCATGGTGTCCGAGGGCGTCGACGTGCCCCGGCTCGCGGTGGGCGTGTACGCGACGACCATTTCGACCCCGCTCTTCTTCGCGCAGGCCGTCGGGCGTTTCGTACGGTCGCGGCGGCGCGGCGAGACCGCGTCCGTCTTCCTGCCGACCGTGCCCGACCTGCTGACCTTCGCCAACGAGATGGAGAAGGAACGGGACCACGCCCTCGACAAGCCGAAGAAGGAGGGCGAGGAGGACCCGTACGCCGAATCCGAGAAGGAGATGGAGGAGGCGAACAAGCAGCAGGACGAGGACACCGGCGAGCAGGACATGCTGCCCTTCGAGGCACTGGAGTCCGACGCCGTCTTCGACCGGGTGCTGTACGACGGCGCCGAGTTCGGCATGCAGGCCCACCCCGGCAGCGACGAGGAGCAGGACTACCTGGGGATCCCGGGGCTGCTGGAGCCCGAGCAGGTGCAGTTGCTGCTGCAGAAGCGGCAGGCCCGGCAGATCGCGCACAGCAAGAAGAAGCCGGACTCCGAGGCGGACCTGCTGGAACTGCCGGCCGAGCGGCGGCCGGTGGTCACCCACAAGGAGCTGATGGAGCTGCGCAAGCAGCTGAACACGCTGGTCAGCGCCTATGTGCACCAGAGCGGCAAGCCGCACGGCGTGATCCACACCGAACTGCGCCGGGTGTGCGGCGGCCCGCCGAGCGCGGAGGCGACGGCGGGCCAGCTGCGCCAGCGGATCGACAAGGTACGGGAGTGGGCCACGCGCATGCGCTGACCCGCTGACCCGCTGAGCCTGGGCTGCCTGCTGCCTGCTGCCTGCTGCCTGCTGCCTGCTGCCTGCTGCCCGGTGCTCGCTGCCTGGTGCTCGCTGCCTGGTGCCCGCTGTCCGTTCCGGGAGCCCGAGGCCCCGGCCCCCGGCCGTCGGCCCCGCCCCGGCCCCGCGTCAGCGCAGCGCCTCGGCGACCTCCCGGGCCGCCTCCACCACCCGCGGGCCCACCCGCTCCGGCACCGCGTCCGCCAGCATCACCACGCCCACGCTGCCCTCGACGCCCGTCACGCCGACCAGCGGCGCCGCGGCACCGCTCGCGCCCGCCTCCAGCTCGCCGTGCGTGAGGGTGTAGCCGGGGTCGGTGGACGGTGACTGCCTGGCGGCGAGGATCGCCCGCCCGGCCGCGCCCCGGTCCAGCGGGTGCCGGAATCCGGCCCGGTAGGCCACGTGGTAGTCCGTCCACGTCGGCTCGACCACGGCCACGGCCAGCGCCTCCGTCCCGTCCACCAGCGTCAGGTGCGCCGTCGCCCCTATGTCCTCGGCCAGCGACCGCAGCGCGGGCAACGCGGCCTCGCGCACCAGCGGGTGCACCTGCCGGCCGAGCCGCAGCACCCCGAGCCCGACCCGGGCGCGGCCGCCGAGGTCACGTCGCACGAGCGCGTGCTGTTCCAGCGTGGCGAGCAACCGGTACACGACGGTCCGGTTCACGCCCAGTTTGGTGGACAACTCCGTGACGGTCAGCCCGTGGTCGGTGTCGGCGAGCAGCTTGAGGACGCGCAGTCCCCGGTCGAGCGTCTGAGAGGTCTCCGCGGTCACGACGCCCACTCCTTTGGTGGTGAGGTCGGCAACCCCTGGGCGTCGTACTCGTCGCCGAGTCCCGTCGGCGACGCGCCTCAGAGGCCGCCGATCGGCAGGACGGCCCGGCGGCTCCGGGCCCAGTCGCTTCACGGCTGCGCTCCGCGGCGGCGCTGCCACGGGGCGTGTGCGTAGCGGGACAGTAGCGAAGCCGGTTCGCTGAGCGGAAGGCTTCGTCCAGAATCCGGGCAAGGCGAGATCCAGCCTGTCGGCATTCGTCCGGATACGCTCACCGCCACCTCTGAGCTACGGGTCCTCCACGCGGGGTGAGGGGCCGGTGGCCGCGTGGGGCCGCCGGGTTAGATTGACTCCGTGCTCTCACGTCTCACACGCTCCCAGGCAGTAGCCGTCTGCGCCCTGCCCGTCGTGGCTTTGATCGCCACGGCGGCGTTCGCTCCGCTGCCGTTCTCGGTGGCCCAGCCCGGCATGACGGCCGACGTGCTCGGTGAGAACAAGGGCACCCCGGTGATCACCGTCTCCGGTGCGGCGACCCGGAAGACCAGCGGACAGCTGCGGATGACCACCATCGAGGCCACCGGCCCGGACGCCCAGATGTCCCTGGGCGACGTGGCCGGCAACTGGTTCCGCACGGACCGGGCCGTCATGCCGCGCGACTCGGTGTACCCGAGCGGCGACACCGTCAAGGAGATCGAGAAGCACAACGCGGCCCAGATGCGTGAGTCACAGGACGCGGCGACCCGGGCGGCGCTGAAGTACCTGAACCTGAGCGCCGACAAGGTCAAGGTCGATCTCAAGCTCGCCGACGTGGGCGGGCCCAGCGCCGGCCTGCTGTTCACCCTGGGGATCATCGACAAGCTGGACGGCGACGGCAGCGGCGGCGACCTCACGGGAGGCCGCACCATCGCCGGTACGGGCACGATCGACGCCGGCGGCAAGGTCGGCGCGGTCGGCGGGGTGGCCCTGAAGACGCAGGCCGCCCGGCGGGACGGCGCCACGGTCTTCCTGGTGCCGAAGGCGGAGTGCGCCGACGCCCGTTCGGAACTCCCCGAGGGCCTGCGCCTGGTCCCGGTCACCACCCTGAGGAGCGCCGTCGACGCCCTGGTCTCCCTGGAGAAGGGCAAGGGCAAGGTACCGAGCTGCTAGGCCCTGTCGTCTGGAGCTCCTCAGGTGAGGACCTCTCACTCGCCCCCGGCGGCCTGTTCCACCAGCGGGATGATCCGCAGCGGAACCGGGGTCTCCATGACGATCGTCGTGGACGCCCGGACGATGCCCTCGAAGCCGACGACCCGGTCGATCACCCGCTGGAGGTCGGCGTTGGAGCGGGCCACCAGCCGGCACAGCATGTCGCCGCTGCCGGTCGTGGTCAGCAGTTCCAGCACCTCCGGCACGGTGGCCAGATGTGCCCGGACGTCGGCGCCCTGGCCCTGCCGGATCTGGAGCGTGGCGAACGCGGTGACCGGGTAGCCGAGCGCCGCCGGGTCCACCTGCGGGCCGAAGCCGCGGACGACCCCGTTCGACTGCAGCCGGTCGAGTCTGGCCTGCACCGTCCCGCGGGCCACCCCGAGCCGCCGGGACATCTCCAGCACGCCGATGCGCGGCTCCCGGGCCAGGAGCACGATGATCCGTCCGTCCAGCCGGTCGATCGCCATTTCCGAACCCTCCGGAGGTGGTCATCCTGTACAGAAAGGCCGACGGAACGGCCGTACCGCTGAGCACATTGCCCAGTGAACACGCAAACTATTGCGCACCTTGCAGGCCGGGGTCACCCTTCGGCTATGACGCAGACCACACACGACACTCCCGGCGCGACCGCTCGGCAGGCCGACCCCTTCCCGGTCAAGGGAATGGACGCGGTCGTCTTCGCCGTGGGCAACGCCAAGCAGGCGGCGCACTACTACTCCACCGCCTTCGGCATGAAGCTGGTCGCCTACTCCGGACCGGAGAACGGCAGCCGCGAGACCGCGAGCTACGTGCTGGAGAACGGCTCCGCGCGCTTCGTCTTCACCTCGGTCATCAAGCCGAGCACCACCTGGAGCCACTTCCTCGCCCAGCACGTGGCCGAACACGGCGACGGCGTCATCGACCTGGCCATCGAGGTCCCGGACGCCCGCGCCGCGTACACGTACGCCATCGAGCACGGCGCCCGCTCCGTCGCCGAGCCGTACGAGGTGAAGGACGAGCACGGCACCGTCGTCCTCGCCGCGATCGCCACCTACGGCGAGACGCGCCACACCCTCGTCGACCGCAGCGGCTACGACGGCCCCTACCTGCCCGGCTACGCGGCCGCCAAGCCGATCGTCGAGCCGCCCGCGCAGCGCACCTTCCAGGCCGTCGACCACTGCGTCGGCAACGTGGAACTCGGCCGGATGAACGAGTGGGTCGAGTTCTACAACAAGGTCATGGGCTTCACGAACATGAAGGAGTTCGTGGGCGACGACATCGCCACCGAGTACAGCGCGCTGATGTCGAAGGTCGTCGCGGACGGCACCCTCAAGGTCAAGTTCCCGATCAACGAGCCCGCGATCGCCAAGAAGAAGTCCCAGATCGACGAGTACCTGGAGTTCTACGGCGGCGCCGGCGTCCAGCACATCGCGCTGAACACCAACGACATCGTCCAGACCGTCCGCACCATGCGCGCGGCCGGCGTCCAGTTCCTCGACACCCCGGACTCCTACTACGACACCCTCGGCGAGTGGGTGGGCGACACCCGTGTCCCGGTCGAGACCCTGCGTGAGCTGAAGATCCTCGCCGACCGCGACGAGGACGGCTACCTGCTGCAGATCTTCACCAAGCCGGTCCAGGACAAGCCGACCGTGTTCTTCGAACTGATCGAGCGGCACGGCTCGATGGGCTTCGGCAAGGGCAACTTCAAGGCCCTGTTCGAGGCGATCGAGCGCGAACAGGCCAAGCGCGGCAACCTGTAGGTCACCGGAGCCCCCGCCGGCCCGGTCACCGCTCCGGCAGCGGCTCGTCCGGCACGTCTCCCAGTTCCCGCAGCGCGGACCGCGCTGCGGGAACCCACAACGGGGAGAAGTACGGGTTGATCCGCAGCGCCTCCTCCAGGTGCCGCCGGGCCGGCCCCGTCAGCTCCAGCTCGCCCTCGATCACGCCCCGGTGGAAGGCGTACAGCGCACTGCGCACCCCGCCGCCCTTGGCCTTGTCCGTGGCGACGGAGGCGTACGTCAGCGCCTCCGCGTCCTCTCCGGCCCGGTACAGCGCCCAGCCGAGGGCGTCGGCCACCTCGATCCCCGGCTGGCGCCGCCACTCCTGGCGCAGCCGCTCCACGGCCTCCCGGGCATCCCCGTGGTCCGCCTCGAACTGGCCGATCAGCAGCTCCTCGTCGACCCCGCCCGCCACCGCCTCCCGCACCAGCGTCCGCAACCGGTCGTACTGCGCCTCGGCGGAGTCCGTGCGCCCCAGCGACTCGTACAACTCGCCCAGCTCCAGGACGTCCTGCGCTCTCGCCCGCCCGGCCACGGCCGCCCGGTACGAGGTCAGCGCCTCCTGCGTGCGGCCCAGCGCGGCCAGCGCCCGCCCCCGCCCGGCCAGTGCCGCCCGCCGGCCCGCGTCGAGGCGTACGGCCGCCTCGAAGTGCCGCAGCGCGTCCGGCAGGTCCCCGCGCTCCCAGGCCAGCTGCCCCAGCCCGGTCAGGTAGGCGGCCTGCTCGACGGGCGTGCCGGCGGCCGCCGCCGCGTCGGTCAGCTGGGCCACCGCGTCCTCGCGCCAGCCCCGGTCCCGGTACACTGCCGACGCTCGCGCCTTGACGGCGGGGCGCGCGGCCCCGTCGGTGCGCAGCTCCATCAGCTTGTCCAGGGTCTTGCGGGCGGCCTCGTAGTCGCCGAGCCCGTTGTAGGCGTCGATCAGCGGCCCGTACGCCGCCCACCGCCCGGGCGCCGGCTTCAGCGCCTGCTCGGCGTATCGTTTCGCCACCGGGAAGTCCCGCCGCGCCAGCGCCAGCGCGGCCATGCCGTCCAGAGCCTCGGCGTTCCCGCTGCCGCGCACCTCCAGCGAGGTCCGCAGCGCCCGCTCGGCCCTCGGATAGTCCGCCGCGTCGGCCGCCGCGCGCCCCCGCTCCACGTACGCCGACCCCAGCACCGCCCACGCTCTGGCGTCCCGCGGCCGCACCCGCACCCGCCGCTCCTGCTCCCCGATGAGCGCCGTCAGCCGGGGCAGCGCCGCCGGCACCCCGAAGGTCACCGCGGCCGGCGCCTGCGCCCGCGGGCCGGCGGCCGGCGGCGCGGCCGCCCCGTGCCGCCGCTCGCCGGGCAGCAGCGTCAGCACCGCGCCCGCGACGACACCGCCCGCAAGCGCGGTGGCCAGCACCCGCCGCAGCCACCGCAACGGCCGGCGCGGCGCGGGCGGCCCAGCGGCCGGGGACGTACCCGGCACCCTCAGTCGCTTGTCCATGGCGCTCACTGTGCGTCAATACGACGAGCGCGGCCGGGTGGCCCAAGGGGCGGCGCGGGCGGGTTCACACCGATGGCGGCGAGTGTCACGCTGTGATCATGAGCCGTATCGAAGCGCCCTGCGACGAAGCGACGAGCAACCTCACCGACCGGCTCCTGGCGGGTCTGCCGCCGGAGGCCGTCCTGACCGACACCGACGTCACCGCCTCCTACGCCAACGACATGGCGAGCTTCTGCCCCGCGGGCGTCCCGGCCGTGGTCGTGCTGCCGCGCACGGTCGAGCAGGTGCGGCACGTCATGCGGACCGCGACCGAGCTGCACGTCCCCGTCGTCCCGCAGGGCGCCCGCACGGGTCTGTCCGGCGGCGCCAACGCCACCGACGGCTGCATCGTGCTGTCGCTGACCAGGATGGACCGCATCCTGGAGATCAGCACCGTCGACCGGATCGCCGTGGTCGAACCCGGCGTCGTCAACGCGGCGCTCTCCCGCGCGGTCGAGGAGCACGGCCTGTACTACCCGCCGGACCCCTCCAGCTGGGAGACGTGCACCATCGGCGGGAACATCGGCACGGCGTCGGGCGGCCTGTGCTGCGTCAAGTACGGCGTCACCGCCGAGTACGTGCTCGGTCTGGACGTCGTCCTCGCCGACGGGCGCCTGATGTCCACCGGCCGCCGCACCGCGAAGGGCGTCGCGGGCTACGACCTCACCCGCCTGTTCGTCGGCTCCGAGGGCTCCCTGGGCATCGTCGTCCGGGCGGTGCTGGCCCTGAGGCCCAAGCCGCCGCGGCAGCTGGTGCTGGCCGCCGAGTTCGCCTCCGCCACCGCCGCCTGCGACGCCGTGTGCCGGATCATGGAGAGCGGTCACGTCCCCTCCCTCCTCGAACTGATGGACCGTACGACGGTCAAGGCGGTCAACGCCTTCGCCCGCATGGGTCTGCCGGAGACCACCGAGGCGCTGCTGCTGGCCGCCTTCGACACCCCGGACCCGACGGCCGACCTGGCCGCCCTCGGCGCGCTGTGCGAGGCCGCCGGAGCGACCCAGGTGGTCCCCGCCGAGGACCCCGCCGAGTCCGAACTGCTGCTGCAGGCGCGGCGGATCGCGCTGCCCGCGCTGGAGGCGGCCACCGGCACTACGATGATCGACGACGTGTGCGTGCCGCGCTCGAAGCTCGGCGCCATGATCGAGGGAACCGAACGGATCGCCGAGAAGTACCGGCTGACCATCGGGGTCTGCGCGCACGCCGGCGACGGCAACACCCACCCGGTCGTCTGCTTCGACGCGAAGGACCCCGACGAGTCACGGCGGGCCCGCGAGTCCTTCGACGAGATCATGGCCCTCGGCCTGGAACTGGGCGGCACCATCACCGGCGAGCACGGGGTGGGCGTGCTGAAGAAGGAGTGGCTGGCCCGGGAGATCGGCCCGGTGGGGATGGAGATGCAGCGGGCGGTCAAGCGGGCCTTCGACCCGCTGGGGATCCTCAACCCCGGCAAGCTCTTCTGACCTCGCCTCCGGCCCGCTCACCGGGCGAGCAGGTGGTCGAGCGCGTCGTCGATGCCCAGCCGCCCGCCCTCCGTCCCCGGGGGCACCGCCCGCAGCGTCCGCTCCAGCCAGGCGGACACCTGGGCGGCGGGCGCCTCCAGCAGGGCGTCGCCGTCGGGGGAGTCCAGCGCCATCAGCACGACGCCGCGCCGGCCGGTCCTGGACGGCCACACCCGCACGTCCCCGTGCCCGCACGGCCGGAACACCCCCTCCACCAGCAGCTCACGGGCGAACGTCCAGTCGACGGGGTGCTCGGAGTCGATGTGGAAGGTGATGTGCACGGCGTAGGGGTCGTCGGTGCGGTAGGCGAGCCGGGCCGGGACCGGGACGGCGTGCTCCGGCGACAGGATGAGCCTGAGTTCCAGCTCCCGTTCCACCACGGTGTGACGCATGACCTGCGTTTCCTCTCTCGTCGGCGCTCGGCGGGGCCGCTCGGTGGACGCCCGCACCGGGGGAGAGGGGGCAGGGGGCCGGCCATTACGCGGGTCCGGGGAGGTTTCCTCCGCGCTCCCGGCGGACCCGTGAGCGCCCGGCACGGCGTTGCCCGGAAAGGGGTGGGTACGGCTGGACTGGCGGTGGGGGATGCCCGCGTCTGGTAGATGTGGAGGCTCCCATACCACCCCCGAGCAGATACGGGACGACGGACATGAGCGCCCCAACCCCGGCCCCAGGTGACGACAGGCCCCGCGAGGGCTACTACCCGGACCCGTCCATTCCCGGCTACGTCCGGTACTGGAACGGCGCCTCCTGGGTGCCCGGCACCAGCCGGCCGGCGCCGAAGGACGGCGAGCCGCTCAACCCGCCGCCCGGCGTCCGCCCGGCGGCCCCGGCCGTGGAGGAGACGGGTCCGCACTTCTTCGACGAGGACCCGCAGCCGCACGCGGCCGACGCGGGAGACGCCGGTCCCGGCGGCGAGCCCTGGGGGTCCGACCCGAGGCGCGCGGCGCAGGCCCCGGCCGGGCCGGCCGACGAGGGCCCCGACCCGAGCGGCACCTTCCTCTTCCGCCGCCCGGTCCCGGGCCCCGCGGCCGTTCCGGACGAGGGCACGATGACGTTCCGCCCGGTACCGGGCCAGGACGCCCCGGGGGCCCGGAACGACGCCCCGGGGGCCGGGGGTGCACACGTGCCCGGCCAGGGAACCGGTCCCGGCGGGCACACCGGCGGCACCGGCTCCGGTGTGCCCGGCTTCGGCGTTCAGGGGCCGGTCAGCACGTCCATGCCGTCGTCTTCCATGCCGTCGTCTTCCCCGGCACCCGCGCCCGCCCCGCCCGGCTCGGCCCCTTCCACCGGCCCCGGCTTCGGCGCCGGAAAGGCCGCTGCGGCCCGCGCCGCCGTGCAGCCCCCGCAGACGGCGCAGCCCGCGCAGGGCTCCCAGGGCTACGGCTACCCGCAGTCCGCGCAGCCTCCGCAGGGCTCCCACGGCTACGGCTATCCGCAGTCCCCGCCGTCAACGCAGACCCCGCAGTCTCCGCACGCCCCGCAGGGCTCCCAGGGCTACGGCTATCCCCAGTCCGCGCAGGGCTCCCAGGGCTACGGCTACCCGCCGCCCGCCGCCCATCAGTCACCGGTCGCGCCCGCCTCCGTGTCGCCCCCGGTGCCGCAGCAGGCCGGGCCGGGGCAGGGCGGAGCAGCCGGTCCCCTGAGCGCCGGTCCCGGGGGCGGGCAGAGCTCCTGGGCCCAGCAGGTGCACCAGCTGGCCGGGGGCGCGGAAGAGCAGCCCGTGGCGCCGTGGAAGCCGCCGGTGGAGGACCCGTTCCAGGCGGCGGCGCGGCGCCAGGCCGCGGCCCGGCCCGCCGGGCTCGGCAAGCGGTTCGCCGCCCGGCTGATCGACAGCCTGGTCGTGGCGGCGGTGACGGCTGCGGCGGCCGTGCCCCTCGGGCTCCAGGCCGCCGACCACATCCAGCAGAAGATCGACGCGGCCCGGCTGTCCGGCCGTACCGTCACCGTGTGGCTGCTCGACGGCACGACCGGCACCAGCCTCGGCATCGTCCTCGGCGTCCTCCTCCTCTCCGGTCTCGTGTACGAGGTGCTGCCGACCGCCAAGTGGGGGCGGACCCTCGGCAAGAAGCTGTGCGGTCTGGAGGTGCGGGACATCGAGGCGCACGAGGCCCCGACGTTCGGCGCGGCCCTGCGCCGCTGGCTGGTCTACAGCGTCCCCGGTCTGCTCGGCGTCGGGGTCGTGGGCGTGCTGTGGTGCGTGTTCGACCGTCCCTGGCACCAGTGCTGGCACGACAAGGCGGCCCGCACGTTCGTCGCCGGCTGACCGCGGCGGGCGCGTACTCCGTACGGCCGCCCGCCGCGTGCGGAGACGAATCGTCCGGGTTCCACTCGGGCCATGAGCAGCCAACCGCCCCCCGGCTCCGGAGAGCAGCCCCCCGAGGACGACCCGTTCAGGAAGCGGCCCCCGTCGGACCAGGGGTCGGGCTCGCCGTACGACACCCCGTACGGCGGCGCCCAGCAGCCCCCGCCGCCCGGCGGCGGTCAGCCCCCACCCCCGGGCGGCGGACAGCAGCCGCCCCCGTACGGCGGCCAGCAGCCGCCTCCGGCCGGCGGCAGCCCCTACGGCAGCCCGTACGGCGATGGCCCCTACGGAGCCGGAGCCGGTGCGGGCGGTCACCCCGGCGACCCCCTGGCCGGCATGCCCCCGCTCGCCGACAGCGGCAGGCGGACACTCGCCCGGATCGTCGACATGATCCTCGTCGGCATCGTCGTCTGGCTGCTCACCTGGGCGTTCGGCGTGCGCGAGTACAACATCAACGGCGACCGCGTCGAGGTCGGCAGGTCCTTCGCGCAGTCCCTGATCGCGGCGGTCCTCTACGTCGCCTACGACACCATCCTGATCAGCAGGTCGGGGCAGACCCTCGGCAAGAAGTGGCTCGGCATGCGGGTGGCGAACCTGGAGAACGGCGCCACCCCGTCCGCGCAGACCTCGCTGCTCCGGGCCCTGGTGCTGTGGTTGCCGTTCGCCTTCTGCTGCGCCTGCATCTGGACGGCGATCTGCGGCGGCTGGAGCTTCTTCGACAAGCCGTACAAACAGGGTCTGCACGACAAAGCGGCCAAGACGGTGGTGGTCAGCACCCGTTGAGCCGGGGAGCCGGTCGCGCTCACAGGGTGGTGGGCACGCGCTCCTCCTCGTCCACCGGCGCCCCGGCGGGCGCCTCGGTGGTGCGCGGTGCGGGTACCGTCATGGCGACCAGGAGCCCCAGTGCGAGTGCCGCCAGGGCGATGACGGTGATCGCGAGGACCGAACTCGCCTGGGACAGCAGCAGCATGGCGAGCGTCGAGAGGACCACGGTGCAGGAACCGTAGGCGAGCTGGGCGGCAGTCGGACGAGGCATGGCGATCGTGTCCTCGGAAGTCTTCGGGGTCGGTTGTGGGGGGTGCCGTTCGACTCTCTTCGCGTGCATGCCCTGGCCGAACGCCCGGTAAGCGTGACCTAACCCACGGTACCGGTGCACAGGGGGCGCACGGAGTCATGGGTCCCCCCGGCGGGCCCCAGGCCCCCGTTGGGGGATCGGCACTGTTCACGAGCGGGTCGGCGGGCGTTCGCAAAGCGGACGCCCGCTCCGCATAGTGCACTTGTCCTGCTCAAGTCAAGGTCTGTCTTTTCTTCTAAACCTCTAGTCAAATGTCGTCACTTGAACACGCGCTGATCGAGCGCGCACGGATTCCTCCATGACCCAGGGCCCCCTGTCCGTGTGCGCGGCGCGTAGGGGAGGAACTCAAGTGACCAGCAGATCCTGGATGTTCAGAGCGGCCGCGATCGGTGTGACGCTCGCGGCGACGTCCGCCGGCTTCGCGACCTTCGCCGTCGCGGAGGCGAGCACCACCGCGTCGTCGGCCGCCGCGAACCGGCACGACCCGGCGCCGGTGAAGCAGCGCAAGCACGACCTCGACGGCCCCCTGAGCAAGACTCAGGACGCGCAGCGCCGCGAGGCGCTGAACCAGCTCATCGCGGGCAAGGCCAAGGCGCAGGAGCGCAACGGCTCCAAGGTCGTCGCGCTCAAGAGCAGCAAGGGCCAGAGCAAGTACGTCGAGCTGAGCCGCGAGAAGACCGACAAGATCTTCACGATCCTCGTCGAGTTCGGCAACCAGAAGGACCCCAAGTTCGGGGGCTCCAACGGGCCGCTGCACAACAAGATCGCCGCGCCGGACCGCAAGAAGGACAACTCCACGGCGTGGCAGAAGGACTACAACCAGAAGCACTTCCAGGACCTGTACTTCGGTACCGGCACCAAGACCGAGTCGCTGAAGAAGTACTACGAGAAGCAGTCCTCGGGCCGCTACTCGGTCAGCGGTGAGGTCAGCGACTGGGTCAAGGTCCCGTACAACGAGGCGCGCTACGGCAACAACGCCTGCGGTCAGACGAACTGCCCGAGCGTGTGGAACGTCGTCAGCGACGGTCTGAACGCCTGGGTCGCCCAGCAGAAGAAGGCGGGCAAGTCCGACGCGGACATCAAGAAGGACCTCGCCAAGTACGACAAGTGGGACCGGTACGACTTCGACGGCGACGGCAACTTCAACGAGCCCGACGGCTACGTCGACCACTTCCAGATCGTGCACGCCGGTGAGGACGAGTCCGCGGGCGGCGGCGCCGAGGGCAAGGACGCCATCTGGGCCCACCGCTGGTACGCCTTCGGCACCGACGCCGGCGCGACCGGCCCGGCCGGCAACAAGCTCGGCGGCACCCAGGTCGGCAGCACCGGTGTCTGGGTCGGCGACTACACCATCCAGCCGGAGAACGGCGGCCTCGGTGTCTTCGCCCACGAGTACGGCCACGACCTCGGTCTGCCGGACGAGTACGACACCGCCGGCGGTGACAACTCCACCGGCTTCTGGACCCTGATGTCCTCCGGCTCCTGGCTGGGCACGGGCAAGGAGTCCATAGGCGACATGCCGGGCGACATGAACGCCTGGGACAAGATGCAGCTCGGCTGGCTGAACTACGACACCGCCAAGGCCGGCAAGCAGTCCACGCACAAGCTGGGCGTCGCCGAGTACAACACCTGGGACAAGCAGGCCCTCGTGGTCACGCTGCCGGACAAGGCGGTCACCACCACGATCACCCAGCCCGCCGAGGGTTCGACCCAGTGGTGGAGCGGCAGCGGCGACAACCTGAAGAACACGCTGACCCGTTCCGTCGACCTGACGGGCAAGGCGAAGGCGAGCCTGGACCTCGACGGCTGGTGGGCCATCGAGGACGGCTACGACTACCTCTACACCGAGGTGTCGACCGACGGCGGCGCCAACTGGACCGCCCTGGACGGCACGGCGGACGGCCAGGCCATCCCGCGTGACGGCAGCGGCAAGCCGGCGCTGAGCGGCTTCTCGCAGACGCACAAGAAGCTGTCGTACTCGCTGGACGCCTACGCGGGCCAGAAGATCGACCTGCGCTTCCGCTACGCCAGCGACGGCGGTGTCGCGGAGAACGGCTTCACGGCCGACCAGATCAGCGTGACCGCCGACGGCACCCCGCTCTTCTCGGACAACGCCGAGACCGCGGACGCCGCCTGGACCGCGAACGGCTTCTCCCGCATCGGCGCGTCCTTCACCAAGGACTACAAGCAGTACTACCTCGCCGAGAACCGCCAGTACGTCTCGTACGACAAGACGCTGAAGACCGGCCCGTACAACTTCGGCTTCGCGTCGCGCCCGGACTGGGTGGAGCACTACCCGTACCAGAACGGTCTGCTGATCTGGAAGTGGGACACCTCCCAGGCGGACAACAACACCAACAGCACCAACGGCCACCCGGGCACGGGTCTGATCCTTCCGATCGACTCGCACTGGAAGGCGCTGAAGTGGTCCGACGGCACGCTGATGCGCAACCGCATGCAGGCCTACGACTCCCCGTTCAGCCTCTACGGCACGGACGGCCTCACCCTGCACAAGGCGGACAAGGTGACGAAGATCAAGGCGTCGAAGGGCGTCTCGGTCTTCAACGACCACACCAGCTCCTACTACGACCCGACGAACCCGACCGGTGGCGTGAAGATCACTGACACCAACACCAAGATCTCGATCGCCAAGGAGGCCAAGGACGGCTCCACGATCCAGCTCAAGGTCGGTCCCGCGGTGAAGTAGTCTCCATCACCGCAGGTCACAGGCGTATCGGCGGCAGCCCCTTGGCGGGCTGCCGCCGATCGTGTTTAGGTGCGTCCTGTGAACCGCTTATTGACACCGACCGGAACGGGGATGTGACCGCATGGCCGCAGGAGGCTTCTGCAAGCTGCCGAACGGCACGGTGGTGGTGGCGTTGAACCTGCCCTACGGCTCCGCCGCGGTGCGTGTGCTGGTACACGCCCAGAACCGGGCGCGGGCCCTGACCAGGCTCCGCAACCTGGGCCTGCGGGCGATCTACCTGCGAGGAAACGCCGCGCCCCCGTCGCCGGACGAGATCACGGCGGTGCTGCACCACCCCGACGGCCTGATATGGCGCACGGCGCCGGCGGACAGCGGTGTCGTCGCCAACGAGCTGTGGCACCCGATCCGCGCGCTGCTGAGACAGCCCCCGGTGGTCCAGCAGGGGTGACGCGGCCCGGCGCGCGCCCCGTCGACGGGCCGGCGCGCACGGGCCGGCCGGGGCTCACGTGCCGGTGGCGGCCCGGCCGAGCGCGGCGAGTGCGGTGGCGGCCTCGGCCTGGCGCGGGCTGCGCAGCGCGGCGAGGGCGTCCCGGGCGGCGCGCAGCGTCTCCCGGGCCTCCGGGTGCCCCAGAGCGGCGAGCACCCGGCCCAGGTCGAGCCGGGCAGGTTCGGCCCAGGCCGGCATCTGCGAGGCCTCGAAGAAGGCCACGGCGTGCCGGAGCGACGGCTCGGCCTCGTGCCAGCGCTCCAGCGCCGCCAGGTCGTTGCCGATGTGCTGCCGGGCGACCGCGTGGTACATGGCGATCAGCTCGTCCGCCTGGCCCGGGACGCCCGCCCGGCAGATCCGTTCGCTGCGGCGGTGGATGTCCAGGGCTTCCGCCGCCCGGCCCATCCGGCGCAGCAGGGTGCCGAGGGTGTTGAGGGTCGTCAGCTCCGCCAGCCTGGCCTGCGGGGAGGTCTGCGAGGCGAGGCGGCGGACCGCCTCGCGCAGCCGCGTGTGGGCCTCCTCCATCCGGCCCAGCCGGTCCAGCGCCTGCGCGCCGTAGCCCAGTGCCCAGCCCTGCTGGAGCCCGTCCCCGCTGTCACGGGCCGCCACGAGCGCGGCGTCGGCGGACGCCAGGGCGGCCCGGGGATCGTGGGCGCAGGAGTTGTGGGCCCAGGCGAGGTAGTTGAGGTGCACCGCTTCCTCCCGCCTGCCGCCGAGCGCGCGGGCGGAGCCGGAGGAGCGCCGGAAGACCTCCACCCACTGCTCCCAGTGCTTGTTGAGGTCGGAGAACCAGTGCATCGCCTCCGCCGCGTCCAGGACCTCCCGGTGCCGGCCCGAGTCGTGGGCCCGGCGCAGCGCGGCGAGCCACTGGGCCCGCTCGGCCTCCAGCCAGGCCCGTGCCTCCTCCCGGCCGGCGGGGGCTCCGTCCGGGTCCGGGTCGCCGGACGGCGCCGCCCGGTCGTGGTCGACGTCGAAGTGGAGCGCGGCCGCGGTGGCCCGGCGCAGCATCCACCGCGCGGTCCGGTCCAGGGCGGCGTCGCGGACCGCGGGGCCGTCCTCGGCCGCGACCTGCTCGGCGGCGTAGAGCCTGAGCAGGTCGTGGAACCGGTAGCGTTCGGCGGCGGGATCGCTCTGGAGCAGTCCGGCGTCGGTCAGCTCCTCGGCGCGGGCGACCGCCTCGTCGTGGGGGAGCCCGGCCAGGAGCGCGCCGGTCTCCGGGCTGAAGTCCGCCCCGGCGGCCAGTGAGGCGCGGCGCAGGAACGCCCTGGAGTCCGCGGGAAGCTGCCGGTACGAGAGCGCGAAGGCGGCGCGTACCCGCAGGTTCCCGGCCTGGAGGCCGTCCAGCCGCCGGCCCTCGGCGGCGAGCCGGGCGGCGAGCTTGCCCAGGCGCTCGTGCGGCCGGCTGAGGAGCCGCTGCCCGGCGATCCGGACGGCCAGCGGCAGGTGCCCGCACAGATCGGCGAGGTCGCGGGCGGCCTGCGCCTCCGCCCGCACCCGTTCGGGACCGACGATGCGGGTCAGCAGTTCCACCGCCTCCTCGCGCCGCAGCAGGGCCAGGTCGCAGCGGTGGACGGAGGTCAGACCCGCCAGGGCCTGGCGGCTGGTGACGATGGTCAGCGACGGGCCGGTGCCGGGCAGCAGCGGACCGACCTGGGACTCGTCGGCGGCGTTGTCCAGCACCAGGAGCAGCCGCCGGCCGCCGGTCAGGGACCGCCACAGGCCCGCGCGGTCGTCGGTGCCGGCCGGGATCGCGGCGTCGGCGACGCCCATGGCGCCCAGCAGCCGGGCCAGCGCGTCACGGGGGGTGGCCGGCTCGGCGTCCATGCCCTGCAGGTCCAGGGCGAACCGCCCGTCCGGGAAGTGCGGGGCGAGACGGTGTGCGGCGTGCACCGCGAACGCGGTCTTGCCCAGGCCGGGCTGCCCGGCGACCACGGTGACCACCGGCCGGTCCGGGCCGGCGTCCCGCGCCAGGTCCAGCAGCCGGGCGAGAGCCGCGTCGCGGGCGGTGAAGTCCTGGATGTCGCGCGGCAGGGGCAGGGCGGCGGGCGCGGCCGGTCCGTCCGTCGTCCGGGGGCGCGGACGCCCCAGCGCGGCGGACTCCTCCAGGCCCGCCGCGTCGTCCGCGTCCAGCCCCAGCGCCTCGGCCAGTGCCTGGACGGTACGGCGCTGCGGTCCTCGGGTACGCCCGCGTTCCATGTCGGCCAGGGCCCGGACGCTCACGCCGGCCGCATGGGACAGCGCCTCCTGGCTGAGTCCGGCACGGGCCCGCAGGAGGCGCAGCCGCTGCCCGAAGTCCTCCGTGGAAGGCGAGCCACCGCGCACCGTCGACGTCCCCCGATCATCCGGCCCGTCCGGACGCGAGCCCCGGCAGAAGTATGGCGGACCGCACTTCTGCCGGGGGAACTGCCTGGGACGCGTGGGCAGTTGGTGGTCGACTGAGGACAGGCGCGGGACGCCCCTACCCCCCTGTGCGGGCCGGGGAGCGGCACAGACCACCCGCCGCCGGACGACCACCGAAGACACGTGGCGATCGCGAATCGGGGAGACCTCACATGAGCAGTGGCAACGAGCAGACCACCGGGATCTCCCGGCGGAGCGTGCTGGCGGCGGGTGCGCTGACCGCCGCCGCCGTGGCGTACCAGGCGGGCCGGGCCCCCGCGGCGTCCGCCGCCGCCAAGCCCGCCATCTTCTACGCCCCCCACCAGGACGACGACGCGATCGGCCTGGCCGGTTCGATCCTGGAGCACAAGGCGGCGGGCAGGCCCGTCCACCTCGTACTGGTGAGCAACGGCAGGAACCCCGATCTGGCCCAGCTCATGAACACCGACCCCTGCCCCCTGACCACCTGGGACAGCCCGCACCCGTGCGCGGCGGGCGGCAGGCACAACCTGTCCTGGCCGACCGACGGGACCTCCAAGGTCGTCGCCGCCCGGACGGCCGAGTTCATGGCCTCCGCGAAGGCACTGGGCGTCGACAAGGTCGTCAACCTCAAGATCGTGGACGACGGCTTCGACAGCAACTCCGCCTACAACAAGCTCGTCGACCGGATCGACGCCAAGGTCAGGGCGCTCGCCGCGCAGTACCCCGGCGCGTCGCACAAGTTCACGGCCGGCTGGCTGGAGCGCACCGAAACCCACAAGGCGTGCAGCGACGTGGCCTACCGCCTGATGAACGACGGCACGATCTCCGACGTGCGCTTCAACCACGTCTACGCCTACGGGCGCCCCCGCGAGCGGCGCGCGGACGGCGCGGCGTACGTGCTGGACATCCCCGGCTCCCACATGAAGACCAAGCGCAACGCGATGTACGCCTACAACACGTGGGACCCGAGCCGGAACCTGTACGCCCTCGGCTACCACAGCGTCCCCGACCTGCTGGAGGCCGCGCACGCCGATCCCCGCGAGTTCGTGTACACCCTGCCGTCCGACTACCGGCCGGGCAGGGGCAACTGAGAACCGCACGACACCGACCAGGACCACGCAGGGCATCTCGTTCGGATCATGCCGGGCTCGCGGGCCCTGGCACCTGATCCGGCCTGATCCGAACGAAAGACCCTCGGCCGACGGCACCGAGCCGCGGCCCCGCACCACCGACGGGGGAACTCTCCATGAACATCGTG
This sequence comes from Streptomyces lucensis JCM 4490, assembly GCF_014650035.1. Lineage (GTDB taxonomy): Bacteria > Actinomycetota > Actinomycetes > Streptomycetales > Streptomycetaceae > Streptomyces > Streptomyces lucensis. Next base: position 113,235 of record NZ_BMUE01000002.1, read on the forward strand.
CGCACCAACGCCATGCTGCTCGCCACCGCGGGCACGGCCCTCGCCCTGTCCCTCACCGCCTGCCAGAGCGACTCGGACACCGGGTCGGCTCCTGCGACGGGCTCCTCGGCGACCTCCTCGGCGGCCGGGAAGACGGCGGGCGGCGAGCACGCCGGCGCGTCCGGCACCAAGGGCCCGACCGGTGCGGCGCGCCCGGCGGAGTCGAAGAGCCCGGCGAAGGCCACCGGCACCGGCGGCTCAGCGGGCTCGACCGGCGAGCAGGCGAGCGCGGCCACCCGGGTCTGCGCAGCGCGGGACCTCACCGTCACCGCCGCCACACAGGGTGGTCCTCCCTACACCCACCTCGTCCTCACGGCGAAGAACACCTCCGGGCACACCTGCCGGCTGGCGGGCGCCCCGCACATCCAGTTCCTGGAGAGCCACAAGCAGGACGTCCCGGTCGTCGACAGGAGCAAGCCGGCCACGCCGGTCGTGCTCACGGCGGGAGCCCCCGCCTATGCCCTGGTCAGGCTGTCGGACGGCGGGGTCGACGAGGAGAACGAGCCGGTGTCGGCGTTCTCCGTCACGCTGGAGGGCGACTCCACGGTCATCGCCGTCTCCGCGCCCGGCAAGGGCGGCGTCGCCGTCGACCCGGCGAAGGCCCTCACCGGCTACTGGACCCCCGAGCTGCGCAACGGCGCTGACGACTTCTGACGAAAGGCCCCCGGTCCGCCCGTCTGCCCCACCCCTCAGGCAGACGGGCGCCGGGTGTGATCCGCGAGGTCGCCCGCCCCGCGGGCGGACGACGCGACTTCGCGGGCACGACCTAGCCGCTCACCACGGGCTTGCCCGTCAGCTCCACGCCGGCCGCCCTGAGCTCCTCCAGGGCGCGGTCGGTGGTCTCCGCGGCCACCCCGGCCGTCAGGTCCAGGAGCACCTGGGTGCGGAAGCCCTCGCCCGCCGCGTCCAGCGCGGTGGCGCGCACGCAGTGGTCCGTGGCGATGCCCACCACGTCCACCTCGGTGATCTCCCGTTCCCGGAGCCAGGCGGCGAGGGGCACCCCGTTCTCGTCGGTGCCCTCGAAGCCGCTGTAGGCGGCGGAGTACGCGCCCTTGTCGAAGACGGCGTCCACCGCGCCGGAGGCGACGGCGGGGGCGAAGTTGGGGTGGAAGCCCACGCCCTCCGTGCCCGCGACGCAGTGCGCGGGCCAGGAGCGGACGTAGTCCGGGTCGTCCGCGAAGTGGCCGCCGGGCGCGATGTGGTGGTCGCGGGTGGCCACGACGTGCCGGTACCCGGTGCCCGCCGCCTGGCCGATCAGCTCGGTGATGGCGGCGGCCACGTCCGCGCCGCCGGCCACCGCGAGGCTGCCCCCCTCGCAGAAGTCGTTCTGCACGTCTACGACGATCAAGGCGCGGCGCATGATGGGTGTCCTTCGACGAGGAGTTAAGTAACTGAGCCTAGAGACTCACGGGCCTTCAGGGGAGGGGGCAGAGGGCTCGAAGGGGCGGACGGCGGGCGTGACCGGGCAGGCCCTAGCTACCCGAGCCGGGCTGTGCGTACTCCGTCGGGATGACGGGTTCCCCCTTGGACAGCTGGGTGGCGGACAGCGGCAGGCCCGCGCGGGCGGCGATGTGCCGCTGTCGCGGTAGGTCCAGCGGCTCCCGCGCGACGACCTCGCCCTCCTTGACCAGGGGCACCAGCAGCTGCCGCCCGGCCAGCCCGTCCGGGACCGGTCCGGTGCCGACGACCTCGGCCTCCGCGATCCCGTCCCGGTCCAGCCGGCGGGCCGCCCACTTGCGGCCCCCGACGGAGGTCTTGCCGCCGCTGGACTTCTTCGCGACCGGGACCAGCGGTGCCCCGGGGCCGGCGGTCTCGGCGCGGGCGACCAGCTTGTAGACCATGGACGCGGTCGGGTGCCCGGAGCCGGTCACCAGCTGGGTGCCGACGCCGTAGGCGTCCACGGGTGCCGCGGCCAGGGAGGCGATGGCGTACTCGTCCAGGTCGGACGTCACGACGATCTTCGTGTTCCGCGCGCCCAGCTCGTCCAGCTGCTGGCGCACCCGGTGCGCCACCAGCAGCAGGTCGCCGGAGTCGATGCGGACGGCGCCCAGCTCGGGGCCGGCCACCTCCACGGCCGTGCGGACGGCCTCGGCGACGTCATAGGTGTCGACGAGGAGGGTCGTGCCGCGGCCGAGGGTGTCCACCTGGGCCTGGAAGGCGTCCCGCTCCCGGTCGTGGAGCAGGGTGAAGGCGTGCGCGGAGGTGCCGACGGTCGGGATGCCGTAGCGGAAGCCGGCCGCGAGGTCGGAGGTGGTCGCGAAGCCGCCGACGTACGCGGCCCGGGCGGCGGCCACGGCGGCCAGCTCGTGGGTGCGGCGCGCGCCCATCTCGATCAGCGGGCGGTCACCGGCGGCGGAGGCCATGCGGGAGGCGGCGGCCGCGATCGCGGAGTCGTGGTTGAGGATGGAGAGGAGCACGGTCTCCAGCAGCACGCACTCGGCGAAGGTGCCCTCGACCCGCATGATCGGCGAGCCCGGGAAGTACACCTCGCCCTCGGGGTAGCCCCAGACGTCCCCCGCGAAGCGGTAGCCGGCGAGCCACTCCAGGGTCTCCTCGTCGACGATCCCGCGCTCGCGCAGGAAGCCGAGGACGTCCCCGTCGAAGCGGAAGTTCTCCACCGCGTCCAGGACACGCCCGGTGCCGGCGACGACGCCGTAGCGGCGGCCGTCCGGCAGCCGCCGGGTGAAGACCTCGAACACGCTCCGCCGTTCGGCCGTACCGGCCTTCAGGGCGGCCTGCAGCATCGTCAGCTCGTACTGGTCCGTGAAGAGCGCCGTCGAGGGAACGCTCACCGGCAGCCCAAGGTCCGCTGTGTTCATGACGATAAGGGTACCCCCATTTCGTCAGTGTGACGATTTCTGGCCCGCGTGGCAGCATGGTCACTGTGACGTCACCCGCGCCCGTAGAGATCGAACGCACCGAGTCGGCGGAGGAGGTCTTCGCCGTACCCGAGCCCGACGTCCCCTGGGTCACCATCGTCCACAACGACCCGGTCAACCTCATGAGCTATGTGACGTACGTCTTCCAGTCGTACTTCGGCTACCCCAAGGACAAGGCCACGAAGCTCATGCTCGACGTCCACCACAAGGGCCGGGCGGTCGTCTCCAGCGGTTCCCGCGAGGAGATGGAGCGCGACGTGCAGGCGATGCACGGCTACGGTCTGTGGGCCACCCTCCAGCAGGACCGGAAGTAGCGAGCGAACCCATTTCCATGCCCGGACACTTCGAACCGCTTCCCGGCGGCGGCGCGGCCGTCGCGCTCGACGAGATCGAGATCTCCATCATCCGGTCGCTGGCCGTCCAGCTCCTGGAGCTCATCGGCCCCGGCCCCGGCGCGGACGCCCCGGGCGACCCGCTCGCCGAGCTGTTCGCCGAGGGCCCGAGCGAGCCGCCCGCCGATCCGGTGCTGCGCAGGCTCTTCCCGGACGCCTACGGCGACCCGGAGAGGGCCCCCGGCTCGCCGGCCGAGGCCGAGGAGCGCCGGGCGCACTCCGCCGAGTTCCGCCGCTACACCGAGAACGACCTCCGGGCCGGCAAGCGGGACAGCGCCCTCGCGGTGATCCGCTCGCTGGACGCGCTCGCGCCGGTGGGCGAGGGCGGGGCCGTGCTCGAGCTGGCCCCCGAGGAGTCGCGGCGGTGGCTGGGCGCGCTCAACGACCTCCGGCTCGCCATCGGGGCGCGGCTGGAGATCACCGACGAGGACGACACCGATCTGCTCTACCGGCTCCCGGACGAGGACCCCCGCAAGCCGATGGTGATGGCGTACCTGTGGCTCGGCGGCCTCCAGGAGACCCTGGTGACGACCCTTATGCCGTGATCCGGGCGGTTTGACCGTCCGGACGCGTTCGCTCAGAGGACGCTCAAATCCGGATAACGATCCAGTCACCGTTGCGGCCTGTTTTGCCGCATTCGGGCGCTCTTTGTCCGGTTCTTCCTGTGGGGTGCGCCACAACGCCCCTCTGTGATCAATATTGCGGCCGTGATAAATCTTCACGACCGCCCGGCCGACACCACCCATGTCCGGCCGGGTGCGCCACCGAGCCGACGACCGTCGGCCAGGCAACAGCTCCAGCAATCCGGGGGGATCGAAAACCCGATCCGAGGCCGACGAAAGGTCCGGGTCGGCATGGAGAAAGGCGCACCACACATGACCTCTGAGAAGGTCACCGCAGCCCCTGAAGAGGGGTACGAGCGCGGGCTCGGCAGCCGTCAGGTCCAGATGATCGCGATCGGCGGCGCCATCGGTGTCGGTCTGTTCCTGAAGGCAGGCGCGAACATCGAGAAGGCCGGTCCGAGCCTCATCCTGATGTACGCCCTCGCCGGCGTGATCATCTTCTTCATCATGCGGGCCCTGGGCGAGCTGCTGCTCTACCGCCCGGTCTCCGGCTCGTTCGCGGACTACTCCCGCGAGTTCCTCGGCCCGTTCTTCGGGTACTTCACGGGCTGGACCTACTGGCTGATGTGGGTCGTCACCGGCATGGCCGAGCTGACGGCCGCCGCGATCTACATCAACTACTGGTTCCCGGCCATCCCGCAATGGGTGACGGCACTCGTCTTCCTGGTGGTCCTCTTCGGGGTCAACCTGATCTCCGTGAAGCTCTTCGGCGAGCTGGAGTTCTGGTTCTCCATGGTCAAGGTCACCGCCCTGATCGGCATGATCGTGATCGGCGTCGGCGTGCTCACCTTCGGCTTCAGCGCCGCCGGCGACACCGCGCACGTGTCGAACCTGTGGCAGTTCGACGGCTTCTTCCCCAAGGGCATCGGCTCCTCGCTGATGACCCTGCAGGGCGTCATGTTCGCCTACCTCGCCGTCGAGCTCGTCGGCGTCACCGCGGGCGAGTCCGAGGACCCGGAGAAGACCCTCCCCAAGGCCATCAACACGCTGCCCTGGCGCATCGGCCTGTTCTACGTCGGCGCCCTCACGGTCATCCTGTGCGTGGTGAAGTGGACCGAGTTCACCGACGGCGTCAGCCCCTTCGTGAAGGCGTTCGCCGTGATCGGCATCCCGGCCGGCGCCGGCATCGTCAACTTCGTGGTGCTCACCGCCGCCCTGTCGTCCTGCAACTCGGGCATGTACTCCACCGGCCGCATGCTGCGCACCCTCGCCGACAACCGCGAGGCGCCCCGCGTGTTCAACCGGCTGTCGTCGACCAAGACCCCGGCCTTCGGCATCACCGTCTCGGTGCTGTTCATGGGCATCGGCGTCGTCCTGAACTACGTCGTCCCGGAGAAGGCCTTCGGCTACGTCACCTCCGTCGCCACCGCGGCCGGCATCTGGACCTGGCTGATGATCCTGGTCAGCCACGTGCTGTACCGCCGCGCGGTCGCCGCGGGCCGGCTGCCCGCGAGCGCCTTCCCCGCGCCCGGCGGCGCGGTGAGCTCGTACGTCGCCATCGCGTTCCTGCTCTTCGTCACCGGCCTGATCGCCTACGACGCCGACTCCCGCATCTGCCTGTACGTGATGGCGGGCTGGGCGGTCGCCCTCGGCATCGGCTGGACGGTCCTGAAGTCCCGCATCCCGGAGATCGCCGACCGTCGCGAGCCGGAACTCGAGAAGGTGGGCTGACCTCCCTCACGGACGTCCGGCCCCCGGGAGTACTCGTGGCACCCCCGGAGGCCGCCGCTCAGGACGTCCGGCATGTGGGCCGTCCCGTACCACTCCCCGGTACGGGACGGCCCTCTGCTTATCCTGGCGGGCATGCTGACCATCACCCAGGCCCTCGTCGACCAGATCGTCGCGCACGCGCGCAAGGACCACCCCGACGAGGCGTGCGGCGTCGTGGCGGGACCGGCGGGATCCGGCCGCCCCGAGCGCTTCATCCCCATGCTGAACGCGGCCATGTCGCCGACGTTCTACGAGTTCGACTCCGGCGACCTGCTCAAGCTCTACCGCGAGATGGACGACCGCGACGAGGAGCCGGTGGTCATCTACCACTCCCACACGGCGACCGAGGCGTACCCCTCCCGCACCGACATCTCCTACGCGAACGAGCCCGGCGCGCACTACGTCCTGGTGTCCACCGCCGACACCGACGGCCTCGGCGACTTCCAGTTCCGCTCGTTCCGCATCGTGGAGGGCGAGGTCACGGAGGAGGAGGTCAAGGTGGTGGAAACCTACTGATCTCGCCAGCCGGTCGCTGTGCATCCAGCATGCGAGATCACATTCCGGGGACCGGACCGGGAATCGATACGATGAGCCCATGGTTTCCTACGACGTGAGCGAGAAGACGCCGGGCACCCTGCTCGTGGCGCGGCTGCACGTCGACCTGTGCAGGCTGAACAGCGCCATCTGTTGACGTTCCCTGCCGCCGTACGGCCGTGCGCCGCGGCGCTCCCCCAGGCCAGGGGCCGGGGGACCCCCATCGCGCCCACCGACCACCATTTCCTGAACAGGAGCCCGCAACCATGGCCATCGAGGTCCGCATCCCCACCATCCTGCGTCAGTACACCGACGGCCAGAAGGCCGTGGAAGGCACCGGGGACACCCTCGCCGAGCTGTTCGCCGACCTCGAGACCCGGCACACGGGCATCCAGGCCCGCATCGTGGACAACGGCCAGCTGCGCCGCTTCGTCAACGTGTACCTGAACGACGAGGACGTCCGCTTCGTCGACGGCATCAACACCAAGCTGTCCGACGGCGACACCGTCACGATCCTGCCGGCCGTGGCCGGCGGCATGGCCTGATCCGCATGCGCTACGACTCCCCGCTGGCCGCGGTGGGCAACACCCCCCTGGTGCGCCTGCCGCGGCTGTCGCCGTCCGCCGAAGTCCGCATCTGGGCCAAGCTGGAGGACCGCAACCCCACCGGTTCGGTCAAGGACCGGCCCGCCCTGCACATGATCGAGCAGGCGGAGAAGGACGGTCGGCTGACCCCGGGCTGCACGATCCTGGAGCCCACCTCCGGCAACACCGGTATCTCGCTGGCCATGGCGGCCAAGCTCAAGGGGTACCGGATGGTGTGCGTGATGCCGGAGAACACCTCGGCCGAGCGCCGGGAGCTGCTGGCCATGTGGGGCGCGGACATCATCCCCTCCCCGGCCGCCGGCGGCTCCAACACGGCCGTGCGCGTGGCCAAGGAACTGGCCGCCGAGCACCCGGACTGGGTGATGCTCTACCAGTACGGCAACCCGGACAACGCGGGCGCCCACTACGCCACGACCGGCCCGGAGATCCTCGCCGACCTGCCCTCGATCACCCACTTCGTCGCGGGCCTCGGCACCACCGGCACCCTGATGGGCGTCGGCCGCTACCTGCGCGAGCACCGGCCGGGCATCCAGGTCGTCGCAGCGGAGCCGCGCTACGACGACCTGGTGTACGGGCTGCGGAACCTAGACGAGGGCTTCGTACCGGAGCTGTACGACGCCTCCGTCCTCACCACCCGCTTCTCGGTGGGCTCGGCCGACGCCGTCACCCGCACCCGGGAACTCCTCCAGCAGGAGGGCATCTTCGCGGGCGTCTCCACCGGCGCCGCCCTGCACGCCGCGATCGGCGTCGGCAGGAAGGCCGTCAAGGCGGGGGAGTCCGCCGACATCGTCTTCGTCGTGGCCGACGGCGGCTGGAAGTACCTGTCCACCGGCGTCTACACGGCGGCCACCACCGAAGAGGCCATCGAGGCGCTGCAGGGCCAGCTCTGGGCCTGACCCGACCGGCCGAGCCATCCGGGATCCCGCGCGCGGACCTGCTCCGCGTGCGGGATCCTTGCCGTTGAGGATCCGTTCGGGCCGCCCGTACGTCACACCCGTACCAGGCGGCCGCACGGCCGGCCACATCGGACAGGACGGCAGAAAGGCGGACCCATGCGCCGTACGACCCTCACCGCTCTCGCGGCCACGACGCTGCTCCTCGCGGGCTGCGGCTCCCAGAGCGGCGACGACGGCGGCAGCGACGGCAAGGTGTCACCGGCGCCCACCACGCGTTCGGCGAACCCGTCCGCCGGGGCGTGCGAGGACCACGCCGAGCTGAAGGCCGGCGACGACGGCCGCACCGTCTGCGTCACCAAGGGCGGCGAGGTGCGGCTCACCCTGGACGGCACCAAGGCGCGCCCGTGGAAGCCGGTCGCCGCGAGCGGCACCGCACTGAAGGCCATCAACCCGGGCTTCGTCATCCTGCCCGGCGACGCCACGGCCGCCTACCAGGCGGTGTCCCCGGGAACCGTGAAGCTCTCGTCCTCGCGCCCCCTGTGCGCCGAGCCCACCGCCCCCGGGAAGGTCTCCTGCAAGGGAATCGAGGAGTGGACGGTCACCGTGCGGGTGCGCTGACGCCGGCCCGCGGCACCACGCCGGCGGCGCTGGACCGTGTCCGCGAAGTCGCGTCGTTCGCCCGCAGTGCGGGCGTCGCGGCGCAGGCGCGACTTCGCGGACACGGTCTAGCCGGCGAGGTGCCGTACCTGGTCCCACAGCACGGGGTCGACCACGCCCACCCGGCGCCGGAACTCGCGCACCGGGACCTCGCGCAGCTCGTCGGTCCGCAGGAAGCTGGGGCGGCCCCGGGCGTCGCCGACCGCACCGGGCGGCAGCGGGATCACCCCGGCGCGCTCGTCGTGGTACTTGCTGGTGATCTTCGCGACGGTGGCCCGGTCGCCGCGCACGGCCAGCACCAGACAGGGCCGGTCCTTCGCCTCCGGGCGGTCCTCGTAGGGGACGTTCGCCCACCAGATGTCCCCCGGGGCCGGCCGCGCGGCACGCGCCGTACGCGTACCCGGCCGGCCCGGTGGCCGCAGCCGCCGCCCGCCGGGCCGGCGGCCGCCTCCCCAGCCGTCGACGAGCGTGGCGACCAGCGCCAGCAGTACCACCGCGGCGAGCGCCAGCCACCAGGACGTGTCCATACGAAGACGTTACCGGCGCGCGTCTCGCGTCGCGCGCCCTCCGGCCACACTCGTGCGCTCCGGGTCCAGCCGAACCGGTGACAGCACAGGTGAGTTCGCCCACAACGGCCCCTGGCGGAGGAGCGACCCGCGTCTTCGCGCCTTAGGCTCGACGGACCGCACGACCCCCGTCAGCCCCCTCGCGAGGCCCGTCCTCGGGCCCTCGCCCCGCCCACCGGTCTTCCCGCCAACGGAGGTTTCTGCTTCATGAAGCTCACCGTCGTCGGCTGCTCGGGGTCGTTCCCGTCCGCGGAATCGGCCTGCTCGAGCTACCTCGTCGAGGCCGACGGCTTCCGGCTGCTCCTCGACCTGGGCAACGGCGCCCTCGGCGAGCTGCAGCGCCACTGCGGTCTCTACGACCTCGACGCCATCTTCCTCAGCCACCTGCACGCCGATCACTGCATCGACATGTGCGCGTACTTCGTCGCACGCTACTACCGTCACGACGGCGGCCGCTGCGCTCCGATACCCGTCCACGGACCCGAGGGCACGGAGCACCGGCTGACCACCGCGTACGCGGACACCCCCTCCGCCTCGTCCATGAGCGAGGTCTTCGACTTCCACACGGTCAAGCCGTCCACGTTCGAGATCGGCCCGTTCACGGTGCACACCGAGCGGGTCCGCCATCCCGTGGAGGCGTACGGCATCCGCATCGAGCACGGCGGGAAGTCGCTGACGTACTCCGGCGACACGGGCGTCACCGAGGCGCTGGACGAGCTGGCCCGGGACAGCGACCTGTTCCTGTGCGAGGCGGCGTTCACGCACGGCAAGGAGAACATCCCCGACCTGCACCTCAACGGCCGTGAGGCGGGTGAGACGGCGGCCCGCGCGGGCGTGCGCAGGCTGGTCCTCACCCACATCCCGCCGTGGACGGACCCGCAGGTCAACCTCCGTGACGCCCGCGAGGCGTTCGGCGGGCCGGTGGACCTGGCCGCTGCGGGAGTCACGTACGAGATCTGACGCCGAGGCACGCGAAAGGGCCCCCGAGCGGTGACTCGGGGGCCCTCGTCATGCCGGGCGGGCCGGCCTCACGCCTTGGTGAGGTCCTCGACCTCCTCCTCGGGCTCGCGGCCCGGGGTCTTGAGGTCGAACCTCAGGATCGCGAACCGGAACAGCGCGTAGTAGACCGCGCCGAACACCAGGCCGACCGGGATGATCAGCCACGGCTTGGTCGCGAGGTTCCAGTTGAGCACGTAGTCGATCGCGCCGGCCGAGAAGTTGAAGCCCGCGTGGACGCCCAGGGCCCAGGTGAGCGCCATGGACACCGCCGTCAGGACCGCGTGGATCACGTAGAGCACCGGGGCGATGAACATGAAGGAGAACTCGATCGGCTCGGTGACGCCGGTGACGAACGAGGTCAGCGCCAGCGAGATCATCATGCCCAGCACGGCCTTGCGGCGCTCGGGGCGGGCGCAGTGCGCCATGGCCAGGGCGGCGGCCGGCAGACCGAACATCATGATCGGGAAGAAGCCGGACATGAACATCCCGGCGCTCGGGTCGCCGTGCAGGAAGCGGCCGTAGTCACCGGTGAAGACCTCGCCCGCCGCGTTCTTGTAGGTGCCGAGCTGGAACCACGCCACGGTGTTGACGAACTGGTGCATGCCGATGGGGATCAGGCCGCGGTTGACCAGGCCGAACAGGGCGGCGCCCGCGGAGCCGAGGCCGGTCATCCACTCGCCGAAGTGCGTGATGCCCTTGCCGATGGGCTCCCAGACCAGGGTGAAGACGACGCCGACCAGCGTGCCGACGAAGGCCATCAGGATCGGGACCAGGCGGCGGCCGTTGAAGAAGCCGAGCCAGTCCACCAGCTTGGTGCGGTGGTACCGCTGCCACATCACCGCGGCGAGCAGACCCATGATGATGCCGCCGAGGACACCGGGGTCGTTGTACGTCGCCTGGACGATGCCGCCCTTCTCGATGTGCTCCTCGGTCACCGGGAAGGCCTGCAGCACCTTGCTGTAGACGAGGAAGCCGACCAGCGCGGCGAGGGCGGTGGAGCCGTCCGCCTTCTTGGCGAAGCCGATGGCCACGCCTATGCAGAACAGGATGGGCAGGCTGCCGGTGATGGCGCCGCCCGCGGCGTTGAAGACGGTGGCGACCTTGTCCCAGCCCAGGCCGTCCTTGCCGAAGATGTCGTCCTGGCCGAGCCGGACCATGATGCCCGCCGCCGGCAGGACGGCGATCGGGAGCTGCAGGCTGCGGCCGACCTTCTGCAGGCCCTGGAACAGACCGGATCCCCGCTTCTTCGCGGGAGCCGCCGATGTCGCGGTGGCGGTGCTCATGCTTCCTCCATCGGGTGGTGGTCTACACCACTCAGTGGTGTAGACCTGTTTCTAGCACGATGCGAGGGCATAAGGAACTGCTAAATCCGCTACCGCCGCACTACGCGCAGTACGTGCGCGCGGGGCGCCCGCGCGGGCACGCCGAAAGGCCCCGGCGGGCCGGTGCGCGGCGCGGGCGGTGGGGGTGCGCGAACCGGACCTCGGTGGCGTCCTCGGCCTCGTCCGCCGGCTCCCGTCCCGGCGTCCTCAGGCCGAACCTCGTGATGACGAACCGGAAGAAAATGTAATACATGTGCGCGAAGCGCGGCACCCGTACGTTTGGCGACCCTCCACGCGGTGGTGTAGACCAGTCCGCGGACGGTTCCGCTGTCGTGACCGCCATCATCCGGCACGCACGGCATGACCGCTCGCGAAGATGGGCCAACTGTGGGTTACTGCGACAAAGCGGTTCGGATCAGGGAGAGGGAACATGGCCAGCAAGGCTGAGAAGATCGTCGCCGGCCTCGGCGGCATCGACAACATCGAGGAGATCGAGGGCTGCATCACCCGGCTGCGCACCGAGGTGTCCGACCCCTCGCTGGTCGACGAGACCGCCCTGAAGGCCGCCGGCGCCCACGGCGTCGTGAAGATGGGCACCGCCATCCAGGTCGTCATCGGCACCGACGCCGACCCGATCGCGGCGGAGATCGAAGACATGATGTGAACCATCCCGGTTCACCCCTGAGGGGCTCTTCCCGACGCGGGAGGAGCCCCTTCCTTCTCTACGGCTAGGCTCGTCGCCATGTCTCGCATCGACGGCCGTACCCCCGAACAGCTCCGCCCGGTCACCATCGAACGCGGCTGGAGCAAGCACGCCGAGGGCTCCGTCCTCGTCTCCTTCGGCGACACCAAGGTCCTGTGCACCGCCTCCGTCACCGAAGGAGTCCCGCGCTGGCGCAAGGGCAGCGGCGAGGGCTGGGTCACCGCCGAGTACGCCATGCTGCCCCGCGCCACCAACACCCGCGGCGACCGCGAATCCGTCCGGGGCAGGATCGGCGGCCGTACCCACGAGATCTCCCGGCTCATCGGCCGCTCCCTGCGCGCCGTCATCGACTACAAGGCGCTCGGCGAGAACACCGTCGTCCTCGACTGCGACGTCCTCCAGGCCGACGGCGGCACCCGCACGGCGGCCATCACCGGCGCCTACGTCGCACTGGCCGACGCCGTCGCCTGGGCCCAGGGCAGGAAACTGATCAAGGCCGGCCGGCAGCCGCTGACCGGAACCGTCAGCGCCGTCTCGGTCGGCATCGTCGGCGGCGTCCCCCTGCTCGACCTCCGCTACGAGGAGGACGTCCGCGCCGAGACCGACATGAACGTCGTCTGCACCGGCGACGGCCGCTTCGTCGAGGTCCAGGGCACCGCCGAGGCCGAGCCCTTCGCCCGCGACGAACTCGACGCCCTGCTCGACCTCGCCGTCCACGGCTGCACCGAACTGGCCGCCCACCAGCGCACCGCCCTGGAAGCCACCCTCGGCGAGTAAAGGGACCGCCAAGACATCCGGTCCGCGGGGGCAACCCGCACACCCTCCCCAGCGTCCTACGGACGGGCGCACGGCTCACCGCCGTGCGCCCGGTCAGCCGTACCAGGGGAGGGAACCACCATCATGGCCGCCAGCCGACGCCGACGCCGCGGCGTCATCACCACCTTCGCCGCCGTGGCCGCCGCCGCGCTCACCGCCGGCCTCACCACCGGCTGCGACGCCGTGAACAAGGCCCTGGACTGCGTCCAGACCGCCGACACCATCGCCGACAGCGTCACCGACCTCCAGCAGGCCGTGGAGAACGCCGCCGACGACCCCTCGCAGCTCGACTCCTCCCTCGCCGCCATCGACAAGAACCTCGACAAGATCGGCGACAAGACCGACGACACCGACGTCAACAAGGCGGTCGACGACCTCGACAAGGCCGTCGACAACGTCCGCACGGCCGTCAGGAACGGCGACAACACACCGGACGTCGGCCCCGTCACCGACGCGGCCGGCGAACTCACCAAGGTCTGCACGTCGTAGCGGCACCCCGAACACCCGGGGGGCGATCGACGGGGCCCGGGGGAGTGCGCTCAGCGCTCCCCCCGCCCGAGCCTTCCCCGCCCCTCGCGCCGCGAGTCCCGACGCTCCAGCCGCTCCTGACGGCGCTGCTCCTTCAGCCGCAGCCGCTCGGCCCGGGTGACCTTGCGCTCCACCCCGACACCGCCCCAGAACGCGAGACCGCCGACGACCACCCGGGGCGCCCCCGGCTCCACCCGCTCGTCACCCCGGGGATGGTCGAAGCCGCCCATCACACCGATCCCGCGCACGACGACCTCGACGCCCGGCGGCACGATCACCTGCACCCCGCCCATGATCGCCACACAGTTGATCTCGACCTCGCGGTCCGCGAAGTCCGCCTCCCGCAGATCGATCTCGCCGCCGCCCCAGAAGGCGAAGCACGTGAACCGCTTCGGCACCGTCCAGCGGCCCTTGCGCTGGAAACCCGACATCACGGCGACCGCCCCCGTCGACGACCCCTCGCCCCCGACGATCCGCCCCGCCCAACCCCCGCGTTCCACCGGCTCCTTGGTGAAGGACACCGGACCCGGCGCCACCGCGCCGGACGCCGGCAGATCACGGGTCAGCGGCGCCAGCTCACCGTACGTACGCGCCGTGTACGCCGCCTCCAGCCGCTCCTCGAACTCCGCCATGTCCAGCCGGCCCTCGGCCACGGCGTCCCGCAGAACCTCGGCCACCCGCTCACGGTCGGCGTCGGACGCCCTCAGATCCGGGACTGCGTCGTCGGTCATGGCAGCAGCCTACGAGACCGCCTTCTCCGCGTACATCTTCGCGATGACCGCCTCGATGTCCGGCTCCCGCACCGACAGGTCCACCAGCGGGTACCGGGCCGCCAGCTCCGCGACCACCGCGGCCGCCGACCGCCCCGCCGGGAACGCCAGCCACTGCCGCGGCCCTTCCACCCGCACCACCCGCGCCGACGCCACCTCCACCGGCGGCGACTCCCGCTCCAGGTCCACCACCAGCGTCCGCTCGCCCTCCCCCACCTCGTGCAGCCCCGCGAGCGCACCGTCGTACACCAGCCGCCCGTGGTCGATCACCATCACCCGCGAACACAACTGCTCGATGTCCTGCAGATCGTGCGTGGTCAACAGCACCGTCGTGCCCCGCTCCGCGTTCAACTCACGCAGAAAGCCCCGCACCTTCGCCTTCGACACGACGTCCAGGCCGATCGTCGGCTCGTCCAGGTACAGCACCTCCGGATCGTGCAGCAGCGCCGCGGCGATGTCCCCCCGCATCCGCTGCCCCAGCGACAACTGCCGCACCGGCACGTCCAACAGCGAACCCAGCTCCAGCAGTTCCACCAGACGGTCCAGGTTCTCCCGGTAACGGGCGTCCGGAATCCGGTACATCCGGTGCGCCAGCCGGTACGAGTCGATCAGCGGCAGGTCCCACCACAGCGTCGTCCGCTGCCCGAACACCACCCCGATCCGGTGCGCCAGCCGCCCCCGCTCCCGCGACGGATCGATCCCCGCCACCCGCAACCGCCCCGCGCTCGGCGTCAGGATCCCGGTCAGCATCTTCACCGTCGTCGACTTCCCCGCGCCGTTCGGCCCGATGTACCCCACCATCTCCCCACGTGCCACCGAGAACGAGATCGAGTCCACCGCACGCACCGCACGCCGCTCCCGCCTGAGGAACCCCGCCTTCCTGCGCACCTCGAAGACCTTCTCCACACCCTCCAGCACGATGAAGCCGTCCCCGCACCCCATCGAGTCACCGTCCGCCATCCGTCAGCTCCCCGTGCTCCGATACGAACGAAGTCCCGCCCGCCAGGCCAGCCCCGCCAGCGCACAGCACCCCACCGCCACCAGCGGAGGCGCGAACGCCGCCCACCCGGGCAACCCCAGCGGGTACGGCCGCCCCAGCACATACGTCGCCGGCACCCAGTTGACGAAGGCCAGCGGCAGGACGAACGTCACCCCGCGCACCAGCTCCTTGCCGAACACCGACGGCGGATACTGCAACAGCGTCGTACCTCCGTAGGTGAAGGCGTTCTGCACCTCCGCGGCGTCCTGCACCAGGAACTGGAACGCCGCCCCCGCCACGAACACCGCGCAGAAGATCCCGCAGCCGCTCACCACCATCACCGGCATCAGCAGCACCTTCGCCGGCGTCCACGCCACATCCAGCCGGGACACCGCCCAGCCCAGCACCAGCGCCCCCTGCGTCACCCGCCCCAGCCGCCGAAGCGCGAACTGGTCGGCCGCCACCAGCGCCAGCACCGGCGCCGGCCGCACCAGCATCGTGTCCAGCGTCCCGTCGCGCACCCGCCGCCCCAGCCGCTCCGCCGACCCCATCACCAGGTCCGCCAGCCCGAACGCCGTACCCGACAGCCCGTACAGGAACGCCACCTCCGGCAGCGACCAGCCGCCCAGCGCGTCCACCCGCGAGAACATCAGCATGATCGCCACGAAGTCGAAGAACGTCGCCGCGAAGTTCCCGAACGTCGTCATCACGAACGACGCCCGGTAGGTCATCGTCGACCGCACCCACATCCCGGCCACCAGCCGGTACGCGCGCAGCCCCGCCACCGGCCGGCCCCGCTCACCCACCCTGGACCACCACCCGCCGCGTCGCCGCCGACTGCAGCAGCCGCCCGGCACCCAGCAGCGCCACCGCCCACGCCCCCTGGAAGACGAACGTCCCCCACGGATCCGCGTCCCCCAGCAGGATCTGCGCCGGCGCCTGCAGCAGCGACGACCACGGCAGCACCCGCACCACCTCGCCCAGCGCCCCCGGGAACACGTTCAGCGGAAGCAGCATGCCCGAGCAGAAGTACCCGGCGAGCCATGAGATCTGCGACACACCCGTCCCGTCCAGCAGCCAGAACGCACTGAGCGCCAGCAGGAACCGGATCCCGAACCCGACGAGCATCGCCAGCAGCACGGCCACGAAGAACGCCACCCAGGTACCGGCGTCGCTCGGCAGGTACACCGGGAAACACAGCGCACCGAAGACGAACGGCACCAGCCCCCGCCCCAGCAACTGGAAGAACGCCCGCCCCAGATCCGCGGCCAGCCACCACAACTGCAGGTCGGCGGGCCGGTACAGGTCGATCGCCACGTCCCCCGTACGGATGCGTTCCATCAGCTCGCCCTCGACGCCCCCGCCGCCGATCGCGAGCGTCGACAAGAACGCCTGCCCCAGCCACACGTACGTCACGACCTGCGCCTGGTCCCACCCGCCCAGGTGCGGCCTCTCGTCCCACAACGCCCGGTACGAGTAGACGAGGATCAGCCCGAACACGGTGTTCGTGAACACCCCTGCCGCCGTGGCGGCCCGATACGTCGCGTACCGTCTGAATCCCCCTACCGCGACGGCCGCGTACAACCGTCCCGCGCCCACGCCAGTCGACCTCCCTGGACAACTCGACACCGAAGCGCAGGAGCCTAGTCCGACGGCCCGGCGACCGGCCACGCATTTCCCGCCCCGGAAGCGTGCCGGAATCCGGGAACGGAACGCCAGGTGCGAGAGTCTTCAATCAGGGGGCGCAGAGAGCGTACGAGGCGTACGGGAACGTACGACGCGAAACAGGAGTCCGTGCACGAGATGAGCGACGAGCCGCAGCAGCCGAACGAAGGCGTGGCACCGGACAAGCCGCTGCCGGCTGACGGGCCCGCAGGCCCCCGGAGCCGTGAAGAGACGGCCACCGAGAGGGGGAAGGGGACGCGGAAGCCCGCGCCGGCCGCCGCCGAGGGCGCGGACGCGGGTGCGGACGCGGGCGCCGAAGCGCCGGCCGCCGGCTCGGGCCGCGGGAGCGCCGGGTCCGAGGGGGCCGCGCCCAAGGGGGCCGGGGCCGCGCCGAAGGGGCCGGATGCCGGTCGGGCGCCGGCCGAGGGCACGGACGCCAGGAGGGCCGCGTCCAAGGGCGCGGGGCCCGAGGGGGCCGCACCCGGGGCCGCCGATCCGAAGAGGCCGGGCGCCAAGGGCACGTCCGGCGCGGGCGCGGACACCAGGAACACCCGGCCCGCGGGCACGGCGCCGAAGAGCTCGGGCACCAAGGAGCCGAAGGTCCAGGGCACCACTGCGCCGGCCGAGGACGCCGACGCGAAGAGGACCGGCAGCGACCGGCGGGACGGCTCCCGCGGCACGGCCACGCCGAGCCTCCCCGCCCAGGACACCCAGGGCCAGGACCGCACCACGTCCATCGCCCGGGCCCGGGCCCGCCAGGCGGCCCGCGACGCCCGTACCGACCAGCGCGGAACGACGGACGGCGACACCTCCTCCAAGACGCCCGCCGGCCCCCGCACGGCCGTCGGCGGCGCATCCGCCCCGGGTGCCGCGGCCAAGCGCCCCGCCGAGGCCGACGACGCCCAGTCGGCCGAGAGCACCCAGGTACTCCGGCGCATCCCGCCGGCCGAGGACGGCAAGGACGGCAAGGGCGGCGACGGCACCAAGGCCTCCCCGTCCGGCAAGGCGGCCGGCGACACCCGCGCGCCCGAGACCACGCAGGTCCTCCGGCGCGTCGCCGCACCCCGCAAGGGCGAGCCCGACGGCCCCCGCGACGCGACCGCGGCCTCCCCCGCGGCACCGGCCGGCACCGGCGGCCGTACCCCCCGCACCCCCGGCCCCCGTACGGGAGCCCAGAACCGGACCACAGGAGCAGCCGGAGCAGCCCGAGCCGCCGGTGCGGGAGCCGCCGGCGCGAGCGCCGTCGGCAGCCCCGGCGCCGCCCGGGCAGCCCGAGCCGCACGCGCGGCCGGCGCCGCCGGCGCGGGCGCCACCGCCGCCCAGGCCTCCCCCGCGGGAGCCGCCGCCACCGCAGCCCGCACCACCGCCCCCGGAACCAGCACCGACCCCGACGAGGAGACGACCGCCCTCGCCGCCTCCGACGGCACCGCCCTCGACGGCAAGAAGGGCAAGAAGCCCAAGCGCCCCAAGCGCACCGGCTGGCGGCGCCTGATCCCCACCTGGCGCATGGTGCTCGGCACCTTCGTGACCTGCATCCTGCTGATCGTCGGCCTGTTCGTCCTCGGCTACTCCCTGGTCAAGATCCCGCCGGCCAACGCCCTCGCCACCAAGCAGAGCAACGTCTACCTCTACGCCGACGGCTCCCAGCTCGCCCGCGACACCCGCGACAGCCAGGTCAACCGCGAGAACGTCAGCCTCGCCCAGATCTCCAAGGCCGCCCAGCACGCCGTACTGGCCGCCGAGGACCGCGACTTCTACTCCGAGTCCGCCGTCGACCCCAAGGCCATGATCCGCGCCGGCTGGAACACCGTCACCGGCAAGGGCAAGCAGTCCGGCTCGACGATCACCCAGCAGTACGTCAAGAACTACTACCTCGGCCAGGAACAGACGGTCACCCGCAAGGCCAGGGAATTCTTCATCTCCATCAAGCTCGACCAGCAGAAGACCAAGGACGAGATCCTCGAGGGCTACCTCAACACCAGCTTCTTCGGCCGCAGCGCCTACGGCATCCAGGCCGCCGCCCAGGCCTACTACGGCAAGGACGCCGCCGACCTCGACCCCGCCCGCGCCGCCTACCTCGCCGCCCTCGTCAACGCGCCCAGCGAGTACGACGTCATCGCCCACCCCGAGAACAAGAAGGCCGCCCTCGCCCGCTGGAACTACGTCCTCGACGGCATGGTCACCAAGGGCTGGCTCAGCAAGTCCGAACGCACCGGCCTGAAGTTCCCCATGCCCAAGGAACAGACGATCTCCGCCGGCCTCTCCGGCCAGCGCGGCTACCTCGTCGACGCCGTCCGGCACTACCTGATCGCCAACGACATCGTCACCGCCGACCAGCTCCAGGCCGGCGGCTACCGCATCACCACCACCATCCAGAAGGACAAGCAGAACGCCTTCGTCAAGGCCGTCGACGACCAGCTGATCTCCAAGCTCGACAAGAAGAACCGCAAGGCCGACACGTACGTCCGCGCCGGCGGCGCCTCCGTCGACCCCAAGACCGGCAAGGTCGTCGCCATGTACGGCGGCATCGACTACGTCAAGCAGTACACCAACGGCGCGACCCGCGGTGACTACCAGGTCGGCTCCACCTTCAAGCCGTTCGTGTTCACCTCCGCCGTGGAGAACAACTCCACCACCCAGGACGGCCGCCTCGTCACCCCGAACACCGTCTACGACGGCACCAGCCAGCGCCCCATCCAGGGCTGGAGCGGCGGCCCCTACGCCCCCTCCAACGAGGACGAGAGGTCCTACGGCGAGATCACCGTCCGCAAGGCCACCGACCTGTCGGTGAACGCCGTGTACGCCCAGATGGCCGTCGACGTCGGCCCCGCCAAGGTCAAGCAGACCGCCGTCGACCTCGGCGTCCCCGCCGCCACCCCCGACCTCAAGCCCTACCCCTCCATCGCCCTCGGCACCGCCACCGCCAGCGTCCTGGACATGGCCGAGGCCTACGCCACCCTCGCCAACCACGGCAAGCACGGCACCTACACGATGGTCGAGAAGGTCACCAAGAACGGCACCCAGCCGATCGAGCTGCCCCACCAGCCCGTCAAGCAGGCCGTCAGCCGCGAAGCGGCCGACACCACCACCACCGTCCTGCAGAGCGTCGTCGACAACGGCACCGCCGTCGCCGCACAGGCCGCCGGCCGCCCGGCGGCCGGCAAGACCGGCACCGCCGAGGAGGACAAGGCCGCCTGGTTCGCCGGCTACACCCCCGACCTCGCCACCGTCGTCTCCGTGATGGGCCAGGACCCCGTCACCGCCAAGCAGAAGCCGCTCTACTACGCCCTCGGCCAGCCCCGCATGAACGGCGGCGGCCCGCCCACCCAGATCTGGGCCCAGTACACGCGCGACGCGCTCAAGGGCAAGCCGGCCACCGACTTCGACCTCGAACTCCAGCAGGGCGCCGACCAGACCCAGGAACCGCCCACCTCCACCGGCACGGCCGAGCCCGACACCGGCGGCCAGGACGACGGCGGCACCACCGGCACGCCCACCGACGGCGGCCCCACGGCCACCCCCACCGACGGCGGCACCACCGGCACGCCCACCGACGGCGGTCCCACCACCGACGGCGGAACCACCACCACGGGCGGCGACACCACCGGAGGCGCCACCACCACCGGCGGCGACACGACCGGAGGCGCCACCACCGACGGCGGCGGCACGGCCACGGGCGGCGACGCCACCGGAGGCGGGACGACGACCGGCGGCGACATCGGCGGTGGCCCCGACACCGGAGGCGGCACCGCCACCGGAGGCCCCGGAGGCCCCCAGCTGACCGGCCGGCGTCAGTGACCGCCGGTCGCCTTCAGCCCCACGACGGCGACCAGCAGCAGACACACGAAGAACACCCGGGCGGCGGTGACCGGCTCACCCAGCACCACCATGCCGAGCACCGCCGCACCGGCCGCACCGATACCCACCCACACGCCGTACGCGGTACCGATGGGCAGGGACCTCGCGGCGTACGACAACAACGCCATGCTCGCGACGATGCCAACCCCGGTGAACACACTCGGAACGAGCCGGGTGAACCCGTGGCTGTACTTCATCCCGACCGACCAGCCCACTTCCAGCAGACCGGCGACGACCAGCGCGACCCAGGCCACGGCGAACCTCCAAGACGAACGACGACCGATGTCCACTCAGCCGCGTCGTCTTTGCCTTGACCCGGTACGGCGCGTCTCGTCGGGTTCGCCCCCGAACATAGCAAAGAGACGACAAAGAGGGCCGGTGACCGTGGTCACCGGCCCTCTCCGACGTTCGGACGCAGGACGATCTACTGAAAACCGGGAAGCATCACAGGTACAGACCCGTGGAGTCCTCCGACCCCTCGAACCGGTCCGCCGCGACGGCGTGCAGATCACGCTCCCGCATCAGCACGTACGCCACACCACGCACCTCGACCTCCGCCCGGTCCTCCGGATCGAACAGAACCCGGTCACCCGGCTCCACGGTCCGCACGTTCTGACCGACCGCGACGACCTCGGCCCACGCCAGCCGCCGCCCGACCGCCGCGGTGGCGGGAATCAGGATGCCCCCGCCCGACCGCCGCTCGCCCTCACCCGTCTCCTGCTTGACCAGCACCCGGTCATGCAGCATCCGAATGGGCAGCTTGTCGTGATGAGGGGTGCTGTGCTCGTTTCTCTTGGCGCTCACACCCTGAACCTACCTGTCCTGGACCCGTCCGTACCCGACCGGGTCAGCGCCCACGCCGCCGGACCCCGAGAGCGAGCAGCCCCACGACCCCCACGGCCACCAGCGCGACCGGCACGACCCGCTCCAGCCGCAGCGCGCCGTCCTCGTCCACGAACTGCGCCCGCACCTCGGTCACCGCGCGGTTGACCTGCACGTACGCCCGCCCGACCGTGTGATCGACCTGCGCGACCACCTTCGCCTTCGCGTCCCCCACGATCGTCTTCGGGTGGACGCGTACCCCGATCTCGTCGAGCGTCTCGGCCAGCACTTCACGGCGGCGCCTGATGTCCGCCTCGATCTGCGCCGGGGTTCTCGTGTCCGACGTCTCCGCCACCGTACGGCCTCCGAAATCTCCTGATGCTGTTCCGGACAGTCTGTCAGCACATCGCCGCGCCGCGCCGCAAGGCCCCCCGGTTACGCTGGCCCGATGAGCGAGCGACTCCAGCCGGGGGACGTGGCCCCCGCCTTCACCCTCCCCGACGCCGACGGCAACGAGGTCTCCCTGGCGGACCACAAGGGCCGCAAGGTCATCGTCTACTTCTACCCCGCCGCCCTGACCCCAGGCTGCACCAAGCAGGCCTGCGACTTCACCGACAACCTGGAGGTCCTGGCCTCCGCCGGCTACGACGTCATCGGCATCTCCCCGGACGCCCCCGAGAAGCTGGCGAAGTTCCGCGAGAAGGAGTCCCTCAAGGTCACCCTCCTCGCCGACCCCGACAAGCGGGTCACCGAGGCCTACGCCGCCTACGGCGAGAAGAAGAACTACGGCAAGACCTACCTGGGCGTCATCCGCTCCACGATCGTCGTCGACGAGGAGGGCAAGGTCTCCCACGCCCTCTACAACGTCCGCGCCACGGGCCACGTAGCCAAGATCATCAAGGACCTGGGCATCTGAGCCCGCACCCCGCCGACGGCCCGCACCGGAACCTCCCGGCGCGGGCCGTTCCCTTTCCGGGCGTGACTGTCCGATAACCGGTTCGTTACTCCGTACGAGCCGCGAACGCGCGGGGACCCGAGGTGCGGCACGGAGCCGGTGTGGCGAGACCGGCCGCTCCCGCTGGAGGTCGACCACATCGACGGCAACCGGCGCGACAACCGGATCGAGAACCTACGGCTCCTCTGCCCCAACTGCCACTCCACGACCGACAATTACCGTGGGCGCGGCAAGGCCCGCACGGGAGGGCGTGCCGCATGAACGCGCCCGAGGAACTGCGTGCGGCGATTGCCGAGTCGATCTCCATCGCCGAGACGCTGCGGCGCCTCGGGCGCCCGGACCCCGGCACCCAGCGTGCCCTTCTGCGCCGGTGGGTGGCCGAGGAGGGGATCTCGACCGGGCACTTCCTGGGTCAGGCGCATCAGCGAGGCAGAACACACGTGGACCGCACGAGGTCCGCCGAGCACATCCTGGTCCGGCACGATGGCCGACGCCGGACGCGGACGCATCTTCTGCGCCGAGCGCTTTCCGAGGTCGGCGTACCGGAGCGATGTGCCGAGTGCGGCGTCGGGGCGGAATGGCTCGGCGAGCCGATGACGCTGGAGATCGACCACGTCAACGGTGACTGGAGCGACGACCGGCGGGAGAACCTGCGGCTGCTCTGCCCGAACTGCCACGCGATCACCAGCACCTGGTGCAGAGGAGGCGGACGACGTACCACTCTGCCCAGCACCGCGTGACCGGTACCATGGCCGTGCACGCGGCCGTGTTGTAACTGGCAGCCAAGCGGCGCTTAGAACGCCGTGGGAGAAATCCCGTGTGGGTTCGAGTCCCACCGGCCGCACGCGTGGAGGGCCGTCCGGAAGGACGGCCCTTCTTCATGTCTCAGCCCAGCAGTTCCCGCACCACCGGTACCAGGGCCCGGAACGCCTTGCCCCGGTGGCTGATCGCGTTCTTCTCGGCCGGGGTCAGTTCGGCGCAGGTGCGGGTCTGGCCGTCGGGCTGGAGGATCGGGTCGTAGCCGAAGCCGTTCGTGCCCGCGGGGGCGTGGCGCAGGGTGCCCGTGAGCCGGCCCTCGACCACTCGTTCCGTGCCGTCCGGCAGGGCCAGGGCCGCCGCGCAGGCGAAGTGGGCGCCGCGGTGTTCCTCCGCGATGTCGGAGAGCTGGGCGAGCAGCAGGTCGAGGTTGGCCTGGTCGTCGCCGTGGCGGCCGGCCCAGCGGGCGGAGAGGATGCCGGGGGCGCCGCCGAGGACGTCGACGCAGAGGCCGGAGTCGTCGGCGACGGCGGGGATGCCGGTTGCCTGGGCCAGGGCGTGGGCCTTGAGCAGGGCGTTCTCGGCGAAGGTGACGCCGGTTTCCTTGACGTCGGGGATGTCGGGGTAGGCGTCGGCGCCGATGAGTTCGTGGGGCAGGCCTGCTTCGGCGAGGATCGCCCTGAGTTCGGTGATCTTTCCGGTGTTGCGGGTGGCGAGGATCAGGCGGGTCATGCCCGCCAGTATTCCTCGCCGGGTGGTGGTGGTTCCGTGCGGCCCGCTACAGCTCGGCCTGGCCGGCGCCTTCGAGGGTGGTGAGGTCGAAGGTCTCGGCCATCTTGGCGAAGCCGAGGTCGCTGGGGTGCAGGTGGTCGCCGGAGTCGTACTCGGGGCGCAGGCGGCGGGGGGCGTAGGGGTCGCGGAGTGCCTTGTCGAAGTCGACGACGGTGTCGTAGACCTGGCCGGCACGGATCTGGGCGTTGACCTGCTGGCGTACGGCTTCGCGGGCGGGGGTGGCACCGCGGTGGCCTTCGAAGGGCATGAGGGTGGCGCCGACGACCTTGAGTCCGTGGGCGTGGGCCTGGCGGACGAGGGTGCGCAGGCCCGCGGTGATGCGGTCGGGGTCGGCGAGCCTGGGGTTGCGGAGGATGTCGTTGATGCCGAGGTCTATGACGACGGCTTTGGCGTTGGTGCGGGAGAGGGCGTCGCGGCCGAAGCGGTCGAGGCCGCTGGGGTTCTCGGCGGGGCGGCCGAGGCCGTCGGCGAGGACCTGGTTGCCGCTGATGCCTTCGTTGACGACGCTGTAGCGCGGCAGTTGGCGTCCGCTGCCGAGTGCGGTGCGGAGGCGGTCGGCGAGGACGTCGGGCCAGCGGTGGTTGGCGCCGATGGTGGAGGTGACGCCGTCGGTGATGGAGTCGCCGAAGACGACGACGGTGCCGTCGGCTTCGTGGCTGAGGACGTCCAGGCCCGTCAGGTACCGCCAGTAGGTGGTCTGTTGGGTGTAGGGGATGCCGGTGGCGTCCTCGGTGCGGTCACCGTTGGCGGCGTAGGAGAGCTGGCGTGCGTGGCGGTGGTAGGTGACGGGGCCGGAGGGGGTGGGGGAGTAGGTGGTGACGAGGACGTCGCTGCCGTGGGGGAGGGCGATGCGTACGGCGTCGCTGACGATCTGTCGGCCGGCCGGGATGACGGCGGTGGTGCTGCCGTTGAAGGTGAGGCGTCGCATGGTCGCCGGGTCGGCGGCGGGGGTGTTGTCGCCGGCGGCGAGGGCGAGGGAGGCGTGGGTGATGGTGAGGGCGGTCTGTCCGTAGAGGTTGGACAGGGTGATGCGGGCGGCGGTGCCGCCGGTGTCGGCGTGGACGACGTTGCGGACGGACTGGCCTGCCATGCCGCGTGCTTCGGTGCCGGGTTCGCCGCCGACGGGGGCGGTGGCCCAGGAGCCGACCCAGGTGCCGGTGGAGGCGGGGGCGGCGGCGGAGTCGCGGTGGGGGCGGTTGTCGGCGAAGGTGGTGCGGTCGGTGCCGTCGTCGGCCGCCACGGTGAGGTATATGGCGGTGGACAGTGCGACGACGAGTGCGACGAGTGCACCGAGTACGGTGCCGTGCTTCGCGGGTGCCGTGGTTTCCGGCTGCTCCGCTGCGGGCCCCGCGGCCCCGTCATGACGCTTGGTCACGCTGTTGTCGTTCTCCTCGGGAGATGGGAGCCCGGGGCTCCGATCCGTTGCACCCATGATGAGGCATGGGTGGGGGATGTCTGACAGGGCCCTGCCCAGGACTCCCGTCCGCTCAGACGCGGGGACCGCCCGTTCCGTTCCGGAATCCGGTCGGGAAGGGACAATTGTGTTCGGGATCACCGAGCGGGTGGAGCTGATGGAACCTACGGAGACGGATACACAGGCGTCGGGCACCGGGGTGCGGGCGGCGTCGTACCGGACGATGACGGCGTTCACCCCGGCGGACGAGGAGCGCCGGGCCGGGGTGCGGCGCATGAAGCTGACGGCGACCGGGCTGTTGTTGTTCGTGGCGTTGGTCTACGTGCTGGCGAAGCTGGCGTCGCACGAGGGTGCGGGGGCGTGGGCGGAGTACGTGGCCGCGGCGGCGGAGGCGGGCATGGTGGGCGCGCTCGCGGACTGGTTCGCGGTGACGGCGTTGTTCCGGCATCCGCTGGGTCTGCCGATTCCGCACACGGCGATCATTCCGACGAAGAAGGACCAGTTGGGTGTGTCGCTGGGGGAGTTCGTGGGGGAGAACTTCCTGTCGGAGGACGTGGTGCGGCAGCGGCTGCGGGCGGTGGGCATCGGCAGCAGGCTGGGCGCGTGGCTGGCGGAGCCGGAGCACGCGGAGCGGGTGACGGCGGAGCTGGCGACTGCGTTGCGGGGCGCGCTGACGGTGTTGCGGGACTCGGACGTGCAGGCGGTGGTCGGTGAGGCGATCACGCGGCGGGCGAACGCCCAGGAGATCGCGCCGGGGCTCGGCAAGATGCTGGAGAAGGTGGTCGCGGACGGGGGTCACCGGCGGGCGGTGGATCTGGTGGTGGGCCGCGCGCACGACTGGCTGGTGCTGCACCGGGCGGATGTGATGGTGGCCGTGGAGGGGGGTGCGCCGGGCTGGACGCCGCGGTTCGTGGACCGGAAGGTGGGCGAGCGGGTCTACAAGGAGTTGCTGCGGTTCGTGACGGAGATGCGGGACATGCCGTCGCATCCGGCGCGTGGGGCGCTGGACCGGTTCCTGACGGACTTCGCCTCCGATCTGCAGTCCGACTCGGAGGTGCGGGCGCGGGTGGAGCGGCTGAAGGGTGAGGTGCTGGGCCGGGGCGAGGTGCAGGACCTGATCGTGTCGGTGTGGACGGCGGTGCGGTCGATGATCGTGGCGGCGGCGGAGGACGAGCGCAGTGAGCTGCGGTCGCGGGTGCGGGCGGCGTTGCTGTCGCTGGGCGCGCGGATGGCGTCGGAGCCGAAGGTGCAGGGGAAGGTCGACAGCTGGGTGCAGGGTGCGGCGGTGCACGTGGTGACGACGTACCGCGGTGAGATCACCTCCCTGATCACGGACACGGTGGCGGGCTGGGACGCCGAGCACACGACGCGGAAGATCGAGGCGCACATCGGCCGTGACCTGCAGTTCATCCGGATCAATGGCACGGTGGTGGGTTCGCTGGCGGGTCTGGTGATCTTCGCGGTGTCGCGGGGTGTGGGGGCCTGACCGGCCTATTCGGCCGAGCCGGGGGCACCCGGTCTCCCGTCCTCAGGACGAGGAGGGAGTCCATGACCACAGCTGAGGCCGCGAGCGGCCGGACCATCACCACTGACATTCCCGCCCGGCTCGACCGGCTGCCCTGGTCGCGCTGGCACTGGACGATCGTGATCGGGTTGGGGACCGTGTGGATCCTCGACGGCCTGGAGGTCACGGTCGTCGGGAACATCGCGAGCCGGTTGTCGGAGCCCGGCAGCGGCCTGGCCATCAGTTCCGGGCAGATCACCGGTGTCGCGGCGGCGCTGTACGTGGCGGGCGCGTGCCTGGGCGCGCTGTTCTGGGGCCGGCTGACGGACCGCTTCGGCCGCAAGAAGCTGTTCATGATCACCCTGGCGGTGTATCTGGCGGCTACGGCTCTGACGGCGGTGTCGTGGGAGGCCTGGTGGTTCTTCCTGTTCCGGTTCCTGACGGGTTTCGGCATCGGCGGTGAGTACGCGGCGATCAACTCCGCGATCGACGAGCTGATCCCGGCGGACTACCGCGGCCGGGTCGATCTGATGATCAACGGCAGCTTCTGGCTGGGTGCGGTGGGCGGTTCGCTGCTGTCGATCGTGGCGCTCGACACCGACCTGCTGGCGGCGAACGTGGGCTGGCGGCTGACGTTCGCGCTGGGCGCCTTCCTCGCGCTGGTGATCCTGCTGGTGCGGCGGCACGTTCCGGAGAGCCCGCGCTGGCTGCTGATCCACGGCAGGGACGGTGAGGCGGAGGAGATCGTCGCCGGTATCGAGCGGAAGGTCGAGGCGGAGCGGGGCGAGTCGCTTCCGGCGCCGCACGGTGAGCTGGAGATCCACCAGCGCAAGAGCGTGGGCTTCATGGAGATCGCGCGCACGGTGTTCGGCCGGTACCGCAGGCGCGCGGTGCTCGGTTTCTCCCTGTTCATCGGCCAGGCGTTCCTGTACAACGCGATCACCTTCGGTTTCGGCGCGATCCTGACCAAGTTCTTCGACGTGCCGGCCGATCACACGGGCTACTACTTCGCGGTGATCGCGGTCGGCAACTTCTGCGGTCCGCTGCTGCTGGGCAAGCTGTTCGACACGGTGGGACGCCGGGTGATGATCTCCTCGACGTACCTGCTGTCGGGTGTGCTGCTGTTCGGGACGGCCTGGCTGTTCGACCGTGGTTCGCTGAGCGCGGGCACGCTGACGGCCTGCTGGTGCGCGGTGCTGTTCTTCGCTTCGGCGGGTGCCTCCAGCGCGTACCTGACGGTGTCGGAGATCTTCCCGATGGAGACGCGGGCGATGTCCATCGCCTTCTTCTACGCCCTCGGCACGGCGGCCGGCGGTATCAGCGGGCCGCTGCTGTTCGCCGATCTCACGGGCACGGGCAAGGTGGGCGACACGGTGCTGGCGTTCTCGATCGGTGCGGCGCTGATGTGCGTGGCGGGTCTGGTGGCGGCGGTGCTCGCGGTGCCGGCGGAGCGCCGGTCGCTGGAGGACATCGCCCGCCCGCTGACGGCGGCGGCGAGCCGGGCGAAGGCGGCGGCGCGGCCGGGCCGGGCGTCGGGCGGGAGGCAGGGCACGCCGGGCCCGCGGGGCCCGCAGGGTCCGGCGGCTCCGCCGGCGGCGAGCAGGCCCTGACGGATCCCTGACGGGCCTCGGGCGGGTCCGGTCGCGTGCCGGTCGGGCCGCGTGCCGGTCGGACCGGGCCGGTGATCAGGCCCCGGTGGTCGATCCGGGGCGGACGATCATCAGCACGGTGACGGTGGCCCACAGCAGGTTGAACAGTCCGGTGTACATCGCGAGCCGCGCGGTGTGCCGGACTGTTCCGCTGTTCTCCCCGAGGGCGCCCGCTGCACGGGGGCTCTCGGGGAGCGCGCCCTCGACGAGCGTGCTCTGGGCGGGCAGTACGAGGGCGGCGAGGACGAGGCCGGCGGCGGCCGTCAGCGCGATGGACACGATCAGCCAGGCGCTGCCCAGGACGCCCATCTGACCGGCGGTGGCGAACCCGAAGACCGGGACGACGACGCCGACGACGGCGTACACCCGGCAGATGCGGTGCAGCAGCCGGAGCGTCCCGGCCGCTTCGGCGTCGCCCGGCGCGGCGAGGGCCCGGCGCGCGGCGGGCGGGAACATGCTCGCGGCGACGGTGACGGGCCCGACGGCGACGATCGCGGCGATGACGTGGACGGCGAGGAGGAACTTGGTCACGCCGGTGACGGTAGGGGCCGCGGGGATCTTGCAGAAGTGGCGCGATTGCCAGGGTCCGACGGATTCTCGCCAGCGAGCGTGTGGGTGCTGGATGCGGTCACTTGCCGGGTGAGGTGCTGGTGAGGGCCGGCCGGCGAGCGCCGCGCGCCATCACCCGGCCGTGATCCGCCGTTGCCCTGATCCGTCGTAGCCCTACGATCTGGCCATGCACACCGTGGCCGTACTGGCGCTGGACGGCGTCATCCCGTTCGACCTCTCCGTCCCCGTGGACGCCTTCGGCTGGGCGCGGCTGCCGGACGGCCGGGCGCCGTACCGGGTGCGGGTGTGTTCGGTGCGGGAGGAGGTGAGCGCGGGCGCCTTCACGGTGCGGGCGCCGTACGGCCTCGACGCGCTCGCGGAGGCGGACACGATCATCCTGCCCGGGGTGGCGGACCCGCCGGAGGTGCTGCCCCCGGGCGTCGCGGAGGCCCTGTGCGCGGCGGCGGCGAACGGTACGCGGATCGCCTCGATCTGCGTGGGCGCGTTCCTGTTCGCGGCGACGGGCCTGCTGGACGGCCTGCGGGCGACGACCCACTGGATCGCGGCGGCGGACCTGGCCGAGCGCCATCCGGAGGTGACCGTCGACCCCAACGTGCTCTACGTCGACAACGGCCAGTTCCTCACCTCGGCGGGCGCGGCGGCGGCGATGGACGTGTGCCTGCACATGATCCGCAGGGACTTCGGCTCGGCGGTCGCCGCGCACGCGGCGCGGATGTCGGTGATGCCGCTGGAACGGGAGGGAGGGCAGGCCCAGTTCATCGTGCACGACCTGCCTCCCGCGCCGGCCGGCGCGGCCCTGGAGCCGCTGCTGCGCTGGCTGGAGGACCACTGCGACCGCGACCTGACCCTGGAGGAGATCGCCGTGCGGGCGGGCGTGAGCACCCGCACCCTCAACCGCCGCTTCCGGGAACAGGCCGGTACGACGCCGTTGCAGTGGCTGCACCGGGCGCGGGTGCGGCGCGCGCAGTACCTGCTGGAGACGACGGCCCACACGGTGGACCGCATCGCCGTGCAGGCCGGCTTCGGCTCGCCCACGGCGTTCCGGGAGCGTTTCCGGAGGGTGGTGGGCACGAGCCCGCAGGCGTACCGGAGGGCGTTCCGGGCGGGGGTGTAGGTGCTGCTGCCGGGGCGAGGGCTGCTCAGGCGCTCTTGCGGTCGGCGACGGCCCAGGAGGCGAGGGCGACGGCGCCGGCGACGCCGAACACGGAGGGCCAGGCGCCGACCTTCTTGGCCAGCGGGTGGGATCCGGCGAACGCGGCGACGTAGGCGGCGGTGAGCGCGCTCGCGGCCCTGCCGCCCGCCTGTCTGCGCCACTGCTGCGCGGCGGCGGCGCCCGCTACGGCGAGGACCGCGCCGCCGAGCTGCCGCTTCTTCGTCCAGCGGGCGACGCCGTAGCCGCCGACGAGACCGGTGGCGGCGACGACCGCGCTGGGAACCCTGCTGGCCATGAGTGCCTCCTCAGTGAGGTACCTGCGATGACGTCATCCAGTCGACGACTCGATGACGACATCCAGTTCGTACGCCTTCCGAGGCTAACCACACGGCAGGAGCATCACTCAACCTGAGTCCGGGCTTGTCAACTTTCCGGCGGAGGGCTATATAAGAAGCAGTAGGGCATCGCACCCCGGTTCCTGAGGAGAGGAGTGACCCGTGATGCTCATGCGTACCGACCCGTTCCGCGAATTCGACCGACTCGCGCAGCAGGTCCTGGGCAGCACCGCCCGGCCGTCCGCCATGCCGATGGACGCCTACCGTTCAGGGGACGACTTCCTCGTCCACTTCGACCTCCCGGGCATCGACCCGGAGACGATCGAGCTGGACGTCGAGCGCAACGTCCTCAACATCCGCGCCGAACGCCGCAGCCCCGCCCCCGAGGACGCCGAGCTGCTGGTCGCCGAGCGGCCGACGGGCACCTTCACCCGCCAGCTCTTCCTCGGCGAGACCCTCGACACGGACCGCATCGACGCGTCGTACGAGGCCGGGGTCCTGACCCTGCGCATCCCGGTGGCCGAACAGGCCAAGCCGCGCCGTATCGAGATCAGCGGCGGCACCGGCGACCGCAAGCAGCTCAGCGGCTGACGGCACCGCCGCCGACCAGCTGCCTGCTCATCCCTGATCACAGCCACGCGTCCCGTGGCCCGAGCGGGGCCCGGGACGCCGCGGCGCGCTCGCGGCACAGCGACGAATGTGACCACACGTGCCGCACTGTGGCCACACGTGCCGCATGACACCACATGCCGCACATTGGCCGAACTCCCGCTCATGCCCGCTTCATTACGGGGTACTGGGCTTCCGGTGTCCCGAAGTGACCCGGAGGAGGAGCCACCCCGATGACCGTGACGACCCCGCAGCCGACGACCGCGACGACCTCGCAGCCGAGAGCCACCATCCCCGCCTCGTCCCCGTCCCTGCGCGTCCCGCGGCCCGGTACCACCCAGACCCCGGCGGCCGAGACCACGCCAGAGACGGCGGCCGGGACAGCGGCCGGGACCGCGGTCGAGGACGCCGGCTGGCGGGAGCTGACGGACGCGGTGCGCGAGGTGGGCCTGTATCCGACCGGGGAGCAGGCGGAGCGGGTGACTCGCACCGTTCTGACGGCGCTGGGCGGCCACGTCACGGGCGAGGAACGGGTGGCCCTGGCGCAGGCCCTCCCACGGGAGGCGGGCCGGGTGATCGCGTCCCAGATCCCCGCGGCGCAGGCGCTGACGGCGCGGGAGTTCGTGGAGTCGGTGGCGGCCCGCATCGAGGGCTCGACCCCCGCGACGGCCCGCTGGGACGTCAGCTCGGTCCTGACCGTGCTGGCGGACCGCATCGGCGAGCCCCTGACAGCCCGCGTCCTGTCCCAGCTCCCGCCGGGCTACGCCCTCCTCTTCGGCCGAGCGGAACTGTCACCGACGGCCTGACGCACGGCTGGCGGCCGGTGAGCGGGTGGCCGCTGCGTCACGGGCAGAGGGCGCCGCACGACGGAGGAGCGGCGCCCGCCCCCGCCCGTCCTCAGACGCGCCCGAGCGGCCGGAAGGGCCCTTCCGGAAGCTCGACCGCGATCGCGTCCCCGGGCCGTACGACGCCCCCGGCCAGCACGACCCCCATGATGCCGCTCTTGAAGACGACCTCCCCGTCCTCGTCGCGCCCCACGACCTCCTTCAGCAGCCCGTACTGGAAGTCGTCGATCTGCGCGCACGGGTACCGCACCCCGGTCACCTCGACCACGGCCTCGTCCCCGATCCGCAGCACGGCTCCGGTCGGCAGCCCGATCAGGTCGATCCCCCGGGTGGTGATGTTCTCCCCGAGGTCGCCGGCGACCACCTGGAACCCGGCCTTGCCGACCTCCTCGAACAGCTCCTCGTGGATGAGGTGCACCTGCCGCAGGTTCGGCTTGGCCGGATCCTGCTTCACCCGGACCTGATGCTTGACGGTCACCCCGGCGTGCACGTCCCCCTCCACCCCGAGCCCCGTGAGCAGGGTGATGCTCTCCCGGTTGGGCTTGGAGAAGGAGTACTCCCCGTTGCTGCTGACGGCCGTGACTGCCGCACCCATGCCAACCCCCGCGCGTTGTGCTGAACAGGACAGAGTCAGAGCGTAACTTCCGCACTACACAGGGGTCTCGTGTCTGGGCCGACCTCGGGAAGAACTCATGTGAGAGGTCGCCCGACGATCACGCACCGCTCGTGCCCAGCTCGGGCGACGGCGCTGCCCCCTCGGGCGGGGCTACCAGCTCACGCTGGTACCAGGTGCCGTGCTTGCCGCCGAGATCGGCAGGACCGGCCGGACCGACGGGCACGAACCCGGACTTGACCAGTACCGCCCGGGAGGCGACGTTCCCACTGGCGGCAGCGGCCCGCAGCGTCCGCACCCCGTGCCGCTCGGCAGCCAGCCGGCACAGCTCCCCGACTCTGGCGGTCGCCACGCCGCGCCCGGCGACGCGCTCAGCGACCCGGTAGCCGAGTTCCGCGGTGTGGTCCTCGATGTCCACGAGGTTGAACCTGCCGAGCACCGAGCCGTCATCGTCGACGAGCACGTAGAAGGCGCAGACACCGGCCTCCTGCTCGGCCAGCAGCGCGCTGAACCGCTCGGCGAACCGGCTGAAGTAGTCGTCACCCCGGTCGGAGATCGAGGCGGCGAAGTAGGCACGGTTCTGCAACTCGAACGCCAGGACCGCGGGGGCGTGATCGGCATGCAGCTGCTTCAGCTCGGGCACCCGGCCAACGTTACCGATGCGGTGCGGTGGGACCACCTGAGTTTCCGGCGGGGTGGAGGCATTGACGTGTCCTGTCGGCGTCATCGGCGCTTGCGAGCCCTGGCAACCTGCAGCAGTTGCTCGGTCTCGCGGACGACGAAGTCGGCGCAGGCGTCGACCGCGTCGTCGTAGTGGACGACGTCTCGGAAATCGTCGTCGTAGATTCCGACCTCCCTCTCCTTCAGGTACGGCTGCGGGCCGCCCGCTCGCTTGTCATAGGAGTAGAGCTGCCAGTCATCGACCAGCTCAGGGGAACGGCGCAGGCGGTGGGCCACGAGTTGCGCCAAGTCCGTCGGCAACGGGTGAGGCAGGCCTGTCTCGTCAAGTAACTGCAGGACGCTCTTCGAGCCCCGCTTGTAGTTACGCGGAAGGTATAGAAGCTGGTCGATCCAGCTGTCGTGGTCAGACATCGCGACAGTATGTTGCTGTCGAATCAGGGCGGACAAGGCGGCGCGCCCGCCCCCCGCTGGCGCGTCCCACTGGCTCACTGGGGTCTGGCCAAGCCGACCGAAGCCGCCCTGCTGTGCGTCAGTGACCTCGTCGCCAACGTGCTCGACTACGCGGGTCCAGGCACTCCCCTCGCTGGGGGGAAGCTGACCTCAAGGCGCACCCGCAAGACCCCGACCGTCTCCGGGTGGCCTGAGGAGCCGGGGCTCAGCGCAGCGCCAGGTCGCCTCGCTTGAGAGCGTGTGTGAAGGCCTGCCAGGTCTGGGCCCGGACGCCTATCGGGGAGTCACCCTGACACTTCGAATCGCGTACGAGAGTGCGGTCTCGGACATACGCGCACTCGACGCACTCGGTACCGCTGCCGCCGCTGTAGGACGACTTGAACCACTGCTGTTCCGAGGGTGCTGTCATCAGAGCTCCTTGCTTATGCGGTCAATGATCTCGGCCGAGGACTCGGCGTCGAGTGCCTTCGGACCCCGTAGGACGGCGAAGCCGCCAACTGCCGCTGTATGCGCCCCTGATGAGAACGACAGCACCTGGACCGTGACAAGTGGGCGCTGCGACAAATTGAGCAGGTGCTGAAGCTGCTCACGCATGACGTCACGGCCTCCTACCTGGCGCCGTAGAGCAGCCGCATCGATGACGCACCAGCGTCGGCGCACCGCTGTGACGGGTCACCCGGTTGCGATCGCCGAGTATGTCCAGACCTCCGCAGGGATCTCGTGCTTCAGCTTCCACGTGATCGCCATCGGCTTGCTCCCGGTGTGCTCCACGTACTCGGCGGGACCCAGCAGCATCCACGGCTGTGCGCCGCCTATGTCCGTGTTCTTGTGACGGCGGACGAAGAGCAGCACGTGGCTGCCCCCCGTGGCGTGGCGCTGGTAACGCAAGCCGGTTGGCGAGGTATCCGAGATCGTGTTCTGGGACTCCCAGTGGAAGAGGGACTCGCTCAAGGCGTAGTCGTGGTACCGGGTCTGTGGGGAGAAGTCCTTCTCGTCCTTCTCCAAGGTGATGAGCAGCGCGTCGGTTCTCACCGACTCGCACCACCTCACGCCTTCCCGGAAGTCTCCCGGCATGAAGCCGCCGATGGCGGACTGGCCGAGGGCGGGCAGGATTTCCTCGCGGGTGTAGGAAGCGTGCACGGTGAGGGGGATGCCGGCCTGGCCGCCCACTCCCAGGAGCGGGATGGGGACGTGTTCCGTGCGGGCGAGGTTGTACTCGAGTACCTGACGCAGTTCGCTTCTCACCGCGTCGTGCCTGCGCAGCATCGCGAACCCGGCGTCATAGCGTGCGAACCCCTTCCGCGTAACGCCACCGAGCGGCCACAGCTGGAAGAAGAGCATGCGAGCGTATGCCTGCCCCTGCTCGTCGAGCTCGCTGTACGCGGGGGCGTCATCTTCCAGCATGCGGGTGTAGGCGGCTACGCGCAGCGGGTCGTCCACATGCAGGAAGGAAGCAACGCGCTTGAGCAGCGCTGCCTCACCCTCGGGTGCGTCACCCTTGAGCAGACCGGAGCGGCGGAGGAGGCCGGTCCAGGAGTTGCCGTTGCCGCGATACAGCTCCTTCAGTTCGCGACCGCTCTCGGACAGGTAGCGGCTGAGTTTCGGCTCGGCGTAGTCAGCGACCTCACGGGCCAGCACCGTCACGTTGACGCCGATCTGCTCCTTGATGTTGGCGATGATGATTCTCTTCGCCTTCTCCTCAAGGATGATCTGGCAGCCGGAAGGCAGCTGGGGGAAGTCGTGCTCGATGTTGTCGAGGAGGCGCTTACGGGTCAGGTTGGTGAGCGCCCGGAACTGGTTCTCGAAGCGGAATTCCTTGCGGTGCTGTCCGATGAAGTCCAGCACCGTGAGGACCGCCTTGTCCTCAGAACGGCGGAGCCCCCGGCCGAGCTGCTGGAGGAAGACGGTGGCGCTGGAGGTCGGTCGGAGCAGGAGCAGCGTGTCCACGTCCGGGATGTCGAGCCCTTCGTTGAAGAGGTCGACCGAGAAGATCACCTGTAGCGCCCCTGATCTCAGGTCGGTCAGGGCCTGCTTGCGCTGCTCTGCGGGAGTCTCACCGGACAGGGCGACGGCGTTGAGGCCGGCGGTACGGAAGGCTTCCGCCATGAAGTGCGCGTGCGGCACCGACACGCAGAAGCCCAGCGCACGCATGGCACCGGGTTCAACGATCTTCTCCCTGACTGCCTTCACGACCAGCTTCGCGCGCCTCACGTCGCTCGACAGCTGGTTGCTCAGCGAACCGGGGTCGTAGGCCCCGCGCTTCCACTCCACGGTGCTGAGATCGGTGTTGTCGCTGATCCCGAAGTAGTGGAAGGGGCTGAGCAGGTCGTTCTCCAACGCCTCCCACAGCCGCATCTCGGCAGCGATCCGGCCATCGAAGAACTCGTCCTGGATGTTCCTGCCGTCCATGCGCTCCGGCGTAGCCGTGAGCCCCAGCAACTCCAACGGTTCGAAGTGGTCCAGGATCTTCCGGTAGGTCGGTGCCGTCCCATGGTGGAACTCGTCGATCACGATCACGTCGAAGTGATCGGGTGCGAGCCGGTCGAGAGCCCGCGCGTTCAGGGACTGCACGCTGGCGAACACGTGCGTCCAGCGCTCCGGGATCTCACCGCTGTGGAGGGACTCGCCGAAGTGCGCAC
Organism: Streptomyces lucensis JCM 4490; assembly: GCF_014650035.1. GTDB lineage: Bacteria > Actinomycetota > Actinomycetes > Streptomycetales > Streptomycetaceae > Streptomyces > Streptomyces lucensis. The sequence goes on from NZ_BMUE01000002.1 coordinate 149,563, forward strand.
CTACCAGGACGTCCTGGTAGGTGCGAAGGGACTGCTGCAGTATTTCCTTGCGGTGAGCGACGAACAGCAGCCGCAGGTCACGGTCGTGCTTCCTGCGCAGTTCCTTGTAGTCGAGAGCAGCCATGACCGTCTTGCCGGTGCCGGTGGCGGCGACGAGAAGGTTGCGGTGCCTGCCGTGTACCGCCCGCTCGACCTGCAGCCGCTCCAGCATGTCGCGCTGATGCGGGTACGGCCGTACCTCGAGACCGGACAGTGTGATCCTGCGTTCGGCGGCGGTGGCCGACGACGATCCGCCCGCGATCGCCAACGCCTCCTGCAAGCGGTCGCCGTCGGCGACCGGGTCGTACGTCTCGAAGGACGGGTCACTCCAGTACGCGTCGAAGGTGGCCTCGAACTTGCGCAGTACGTCCGGTGTGGCAACGGACGACAGCCGTACGTTCCACTCCAAGCCGTCGAGCAACGCGGTCTTGGACAGGTTGGAGCTGCCGACATAGGCGGTGTCGTAGCCGCTCCTGCGGCGGAAGAGCCAAGCCTTGGCATGGAGTCGCGTGGACCGGGTCTCGTAGTTGACCTTGACCTCGGCGTTGAACTCCTCGACCAGCCGATCGAGGGCACGCCGCTCGGTCGCACCGATGTAGGTAGTCGTGATGACGCGGATCGGCACGCCTCGCTCGTGGGCCGCCCGCAGCGAATGCTCTATGACCCGCAGGCCGTGCCACTTGACGAAGGCGCAGATGAGGTCGACACGGTCAGCCGTGGCAAGCTCGGCGCGCAGCTCGAAGCCGAGGCTCGGGTCCTCGGGCGCGTTGGTGATGAGCGCCGTCTCGGAGAGCGGGATACCGGGCCGGACGGCATAGACGCCCGGTGCCTCCTGCCGCGTGAGGGCGAGCAACTGGCGGGGCCCCTCGGCGACGAGGTCCACCCACTCCCGGGCACCGTCCAGCGTGCTGATGGACTCGAGGATGTGGTTGGCGGCGTAGACCCGCTCGCCGGCCGGGACGTTCTGCAGCACGCGCTGAACGGTGCCCGCGACGTGCCTAGCGAGCACGTGCGGTACGGATTCGGGGCCCACCGTGTCACTCACGGGATGCCAGCCGGCGCCGGCGAGCTCCTCCAACTGCTGCGCGAGACGCAGGGTGATGAGCTGTTCGTACAGCCCATCGGACAGGCTGGAGGTGGTTCGCTGGTTCCCGGACATCCGCGCGTACCCCCGTTGGCCACGTCGATGGGCGATGCACATGTGTTGTAGCAGGGGGTACTGACAGAGCTTGAGCCGGGTGGACCGCGCACGTGTCCTACCGCCTGGTGGACTCGGCAAGGAGACGCCGACCGGTCACAGTAGTGAGAGGACTCCCAGGCCGATCCCGAAGGCCATGGAGAACACGCACCACACCAGGTTCGCCGTGGGCGAGTACGACTTCGCTGTGCGGATCACCACCGCGCGCCGCGGGTCCTCCGGGTCGTAGCGCAGGATCACCGGAGTGCCGCGGTACAGGGCGTTGGGGGAGTCGCAGTTCAGGGGCACCTGGCGGTAGGTCTGCGTGGTGGGGGCCGCGGGGTGGCCCAGGGGCGGGGCCTGGTAGCGGATCTGGGGTGGGTGGTACGACGTGCCGACGCGGCGGGGGGAGTTGGCCACCTCACCCCTTGTCCGGACGCCCCGCGCACCGAGCCGGGCCAGGGACCGGCGGGCGCGCAGGGCGGCGTGGGTGCCGTGGGCGCCGATGAACGTCCAGAAGGCGGAGAAGAGGAGAAGGGCGGTGCGCCAGGGCTGGGACATGGCAGGTCTCGCCCCCTTCGCCTCGCTCCGGTGGGCCAGTTCCTCAGACGGCTGTCGCCGGGGGCGGCGTTCCGTGGCAGTCGCCGTAGCTGCGGCCCGCCCCGCACCAGCAGTCCGCCCCCCGCTGGGGCGGCCACGCGACCGCCCGCCCCCGTGCCGCCAGCGTCGTCGCGTACTGCGGCAGCAGAGCGGTGTCCTCGGGGGACGAGCCCTCCGAGGCCGCGAAGGCCTCGTAGGACGGGACCGTGCCCGTCACGATGCCCAGGTTGGGGGTGCCGGAGGAGGCCAGTTCGCGCAGGGACGCCTCTATCGTCGACAGGTGGGACTCGTGGGAGTCGTACTCCGTGGAGAGGGCCGGGTACGCCGACAGGAGTTCCGTGAGTTCGGGGGCCGGCCAGTGCAGGACCGCGACCGGGAACGGGCGGGACAGGGCCTCGCGGTAGGCGCCCAGTTCCGCGCGCAGGCGCTGGATCTCCGCCTCCAGCTCCGCCGGGTTCTCCGAGCCCAGGGACCAGACGCGCTTGGGGTCGTGGAGTTCGTCCAGGGTGATCGGGGAGGTGTGGAGGGTGTCCGCCAGGGTGTCCCAGTCGTCGTGGGGCAGGCCCCGCATGCGGCGGACGCGGTGGCGGCCGTAGAGGAGGGGATGGGTGGGGTGCGGGGGTTCCGTCCCCTCGGGGAGCAGGAGCGTCGCCGCCTCCGTGAAGGCCGCCTCCGCCGCCTCCAGCTCGTCGTGGGCCTCCAGGGCCTCGGCCACGATCACCCAGGGCGCCGGGTCGCGCGGTGCGGTCGCGCGGATGCCGTCGATGATCGCCCTGGCCTCGGCCTCGTGGTCGTACTCCCAGAGGTTGGACGCCTTCAGGGCGCGGACCAGGGAGGGGTTCGCCAGGCCTTCGGCGGTGGACAGCAGGCGGTCGTAGAGCGCGGTGGCGGCGGGGCGGTCGCCGGACAGTTCCAGGTGGGCCGCGGCTCGCAGCAGCAGGGCCTCGGCGTCCTCCGGGTACAGTCCGGCGGTCCGCTCCAGGCGTGCCGCCTCGGCGGTGTGGTCGACGTTCTCGGCAGGCGTGTCGGGGCGCATGGGGGACACCGTACTGCCGAGCGGTGACGGGAGGGAGTATGCGCTGGTGGCCGGCGCCTCCCGGGGGGAGAAGGTGTGGGCATTCGCCGGTGCCGCGGTGGCCGCCGACCGTACTCTGACACCAGGCACCGAACCACTGGAGGCGGGTGTGGAGCGCGGTGAGCTGATAGCGGGGCGTTACGAACTGCTGAAGCGGCTGGGCCGGGGCGGCATGGGGGAGGTGTGGGCCGCACGGGATCGCACTCTCCACCGTGACGTCGCGCTCAAGTCGCTCGATCTCGACGCCGCCGTACATCCGGAGCTGCCCCAGCGGTTCGAGCGCGAGGCGGTGGCCGCCGCGCAGGTCAACCACCCCAACGTGGTCGCCCTGTACGACCGGGGCGTCCACGAGGACCTGCTGTTCCTGGTGATGGAGAAGGTCGAGGGGCTGACGCTCAGCGAGTACATCCATGCCGAGAGTCCCGTGCCCCTGGGGCGCGCCCTTGAGATCGCCGAAGGCATCTGCACGGCGCTGGTGGCGGCACATCAGGCCCGCGTCATCCACTACGACATCAAGCCGCACAACGTGATGCTCACCCCGGACGGGCAGGTGAAGGTCGTCGACTTCGGGATCGCGGGGTTCGTCCAGAGCGCGTTCACCCTGGCGCGTTCCTCTCAGCTGACGCCGGCGGGCACCCCGGAGTACGGCGCCCCGGAACAGTTCCTCACCGAGCGCGGTGACGAACGCTCCGACCTGTACGCGCTCGGCGGGGTGCTGTTCGCCCTGCTCACCGGTCAGCCGCCCTTCACCGGCCACAACGGCCTCGCGGTCATGCGGCGCAAACTGGACGAGGAGGCGCCACGCGCCGATGCGCTCCGCCCCGGCCTGCCGCCCGCGGTCGCCGACCTGGTCGCCGAGCTTCTGCACCGCGATCCGCGGCGACGTCCCGCGTCGGCGCGGCTCGTCCGGGAACGGCTGCGGGAGTTACGTGCCGCTCTCGGACCGTCGGAAGAGGGCACGTCGGACCTGCCCCCCACGAGGGTGCAGCCGCCGCGCACGCGTCGCGCGGACGGCACGCGGCAACCGCTCGACCGGGGCGGGCCGTTCACCGTTTCCTGGACCGGGGAGGAGCCTCTGTCGGCATACGCCGACTCCCGGAAGGTGCGGCGGGCGGCCATCGGGCTCGGGATCGCGTTGGCAGTGGGGCTGGCGGGCGCCCTCGTCCCGGTGATCCTGAAGCCCGGTGAGACGCTGTCCGACGAGCCCGGCAACGGATGGATGGCCATGCTCGTGGTGTTTGGCGTCATCGGCGTCTTCAGCCTTCTCATGCTCCTCGTGCAGGCCGCCTGCCAGTTTCCGCGCGTCACGTCCCCCTGGACGCTCCAGATCGGGCCGCCGGGCATCAGGACCACTCACGGACCCGACAGTCGCGAGTACCGATGGAACCAGGTGCAGACGTATGCCACCGAGGAAGTCACCAATGACGCCGGCAACTGGTGCAACGCCGGCCTCTACGTCAAGTTCCTGAAGGGCGACAAACGCAGGGATCTGGACCGGTACCGTCCGGCAGGGTGGCCGTTCCCGCGGCGTGCGATGAAACGGGATGGGATGCTCCCCGTCTGCGTCCTCGGGCCCATGACGGAACAGCAGCGGGCCGCGCTCGACGACGCCCTCGCCCGGTACGCCCGGGGCAAGCGAGCCGGTGAGGCCTGGGGGACGTAGGAAGCGGGCGGGAGTCCGGCGGGCTCACGTCGCCGGACCCCCCGTGCTCAGCGCGTCCACCCCCATCCGGTCCGTCTCCTCCGGGTCGCCGCCCAGGCGGTGGACCACCACCCATCTGCCGTCCGCCATCGCCCCGGCGAACACCGAGGCGTGCCGGGTCGCGCCGTTGTGCCAGTGCACGGGGCCCGCCGTCTGCCACGAGGGCGCCGGGTCGCCCAGCCGCCGTTCCACCACCAGCCGGACCAGCAGGTCGGCGACCGCGCGCGGGGTCGCCCACAGGCCGCCCGCCGGGAGGATCGCCCCGGTCATCGTCCAGGGCCTGCGGGGGCGTCCGAAGAGTCCGGGGGCGGCCAGGCGGCGCTCCGCCGGCGGGCGGGCGGTCACCTCATGCACGTCCAGCGGGCGCAGGACGTGTTCGGCGACCAGTTCCTCGTACGGCGTGCCGGCCGCGTCGGCCAGCGCCTCGCCGAGCACGGCGTAGCCGAGGTTGGAGTACTCCTCCTCCCGGCCCGGCGGGCGCAGCAGCAGCCCGTCCAGGCGGCCGAGCAGCCGGTGCAGGGCGGGGCGGTCGAAGTCCGCGTACGGATCGCGGCGTGCGGTGCCGGGCGGCAGGCGCGGGAGGCCGGAGGTGTGCTCGGCCAGGTGCCGCAGTGTGATGCCCGTGCCGCGGGGTGCGGGCAGCCAGCGTTCGAGGGGGTCGTCGATGTCCAGCAGGCCCGCGGCGGACATGCGGGTGAGCACGGTGCCGGTGAGCACCTTCGTGAAGGAGCCGATCTCGACGAAGCGGTCCACCGCGTGGCCGTCGCCGGTCCGGGGTGGAGCCGCGTCGCTGAGGACGCAGGTCGGGATGCGGTGCACGGAGGGCAAGTAGATCTCATCGGGTATAAAGGGCGGGTACAGGTGGGGTGTTGACGCGTGGAGAGGGAGGGAGTCCTATGCACAGGCTCGCCGGGTCCCGTCGTCTCGCGCCGCTGCTGCTCCTGTTGCTGCCGGTCCTGCTGCTCGACACCGCCGGTCTCTCCGCGGCCGTGGCGCTCGCCGCGACCGCCGCCGCCGGGTCCGCGCTCATCGCCTGCGCCCTGCTGGCCGCCCGCTCCGTGCCCGCCGTGCCGCCCACCCGGGTGCGTACGGCACTGCGCGACCGGGCCCGGCGTACGGCCTTCCTGCCCCAGCGTGATCCCGACGCGCCCGGCCGGCGACGGCCCAGGGCACCTGGGCACGCCCTCCCGGCGACCGCCGCGTAGGGCACGTACTCCCACACGCGTGACCCCGCGCGGGTCGTCATGCCGAACTTCGCTCCTTTTCGGTACGACGAGACCCCCGGAGGGCTCATCCATGTCCGTCTTCTCCGCTTTCGCCCACGTTGTCGAGTACTTCGCCGACCTGCTGGAGCCGGTCTTCCACGGCTCCGCGACCGCCGCGGCGATCGTCCTGTTCACCGCGCTCGTACGGCTCCTCGTCCACCCCCTGTCCCGGGCCGCCGCGCGCGGCCAGCGGGCCCGCGCCGCGCTGCAGCCGAAGGTCGCCGAGCTGCGCCGCAAGCACGGCAAGGACCCCGAGCGGCTGCGGCGGGCGGTGCTGGAACTGCACGCCGAGGAGAAGGTGTCACCGCTGTCCGGCTGCCTGCCCAGCCTGCTCCAGATGCCCGCCTTCTTCCTGCTGTACCACCTCTTCTCGGGCGGCGGCGCGGGTGACGGGCTGCTCTCGCACCGGCTGTTCGCGGCGCCGCTCGGCGGGCGGTGGTCCGACGCGCTCGCCGACGGCGGGGTGTTCGGGCCGGCCGGGCTCGTCTACCTCGCGCTCTTCGCCCTCGTCGCGGCCGTCGCCGCCTTCAACTACCGGCGCACGAAGGAGATGGCGGCCGGGAACCCGGTCATGGCCGAGGGGGAGCAGGTGCCGGGGCTCGGCGCGGTCAACCGGATGATGCCGTTCATGTCGTTCTTCACGCTCGTCACCGCCGCGGTCGTCCCCCTCGCCGCGGCGCTGTACGTCGTCACCAGCACGACGTGGAGCGCGCTGGAGCGGGCCGCCCTGTACCGGTGAGGTGCGGGCGGCCGGAAAGGTGAAGGCGTGGTCCAGTACGTGAACATGGTCTTGCGGACTGGATCGGGCGCTTGGAGGATCGACCAGCCCTCCGATGACCGCACCCATCGGCCGGGCGCGCCGCGCGATCGAGGGAGATTGTGACCATGAAGCTGCTGCGAGTCGGTACGGCCGGAGCGGAGCGGCCCGCGCTGCTCGACGCCGAGGGGACCCTGCGGGACCTGTCGGGGATCGTGGACGACATCGACGGGGCGCTGCTCGCCGACGACGGCGCGCTCGGCCGGATCCGGGCGGCGGCCGGCACCGGGGAGCTGCCCGTGCTGGAGGCGGACGGGCTCCGGATCGGCCCTCCCCTCGGCCGCATCGGCAAGATCGTGTGCATCGGGCTGAACTTCCACGACCACGCCCGCGAGACGGGCGCCGAGCCGCCCGCCGAGCCGGTCGTCTTCTTCAAGGCGCCGGACACGGTCGTGGGGCCGAACGACACCGTGCTGGTGCCGCGCGGGTCCGCCAAGACGGACTGGGAGGTGGAACTGGCCGTCGTCATCGGCCGTACGGCCCGCTACCTGGAGTCCGCCGAGGAGGGGCTCGCGCACGTCGCCGGGTACGCGGTCGCGCACGACGTCTCGGAGCGGGAGTTCCAGATCGAGCGGGGCGGGACCTGGGACAAGGGAAAGAACTGCGAGACGTTCAACCCCCTCGGGCCCTGGCTGGTGACGGCGGACGAGGTGCCGGACCCGCAGCGGCTGCCGCTGAGGCTGTGGGTCAACGGGGAGCTGAAGCAGGACGGGAACACGGCCGAGCAGATCTTCCCGGTGGGGGAAGTGGTGAGCTACGTCAGCCGGTTCATGACGCTGTATCCCGGTGACGTCATCAACACGGGGACGCCGGCGGGAGTCGCGCTGGGCCGGCCCGAGCCCAAGCCGTTCCTCAGGGCCGGGGACGTGGTGGAGCTGGAGATCGAGGGGCTCGGGCGTCAGCGGCAGGAGCTGAAAAACGCCTGACGCTCCGCGGGGACGCACCCGGGAGTCACCGGGGGGACCGGCCGCCGGCCGCCGCCTGCCGGCCGCGGGCGGTCCGTGGCCGTCGCGCGGTTCCCCGGGCCCCTGGGCACGTCCCGTCAGGCCAGCAGGGCGGCGAGCCTGCGCCACGCCTCGCGCGGCAGGCTGTCCCGCGTGCCGCCGTCGACCACCTGGAGGGCGACGTGGTCCGCGCCCGCCTCGTGGAAGGCGGTGATCCGCTCGCGGATCCGGTCGTCGTCGCCCCAGGCGTACAGCGCGTCGATCAGACGGTCGCTGCCGCCGGCGGCCAGGTCGTCCTCGGTGAAGCCCAGACGCAGGAAGCTGTTGGTGTAGTTGGGCAGGGCCAGGTACATCGCCAGGCTCTCGCGGGCCAGGGCGCGGGCCCTGACCGGGTCCGTCTCCAGTACGACCTTGAACTCCGGGGCCAGCAGCGGCTCCTCGCCCAGGACGCCGCGGGCCTCGGCGGTGTGCTCCGGGGTGACCAGGTACGGCACCGCGCCCGCCGCCCGGTCGGCGGACAGCTGCAGCATCTTCGGGCCGAGGGCCGCCAGCACCCGGCGTCCGGCCGGGACCCCTGCCTCGTCCAGCGCGTCGAGGTAGGCGGCCAGGGACGAGTAGGGGCGTCGGTACTGGTCCGCGAGCTTGGCGTGGCTCGCGCCGAGGCCGAGGAGGAAGCGGCCGGGGTGGGCCGCCTCCAGCTCGGCGAAGGCGGCGGCGCTCGCGTCGGCGTCGTACTGCCAGATGCTCTGGATGCTGGTGCCGACCGCCAGTCGGGACGTCGCCTCCAGCAGCGGTGCGGCGTGCCGTGCGGCGCTGCTGCCGCCGAGCCAGGCGGCGCCATAGCCGAGCTGTTCGAGTTCCGCGGCGGCCTCGCCGATCCCGCCGCGCAGGGCAGGGTCCTCCGAGCGCAGTCCCACGCTCCAGACGCCGTACCGGCCGATCCGCTCCTTGGCGGTCCTGGCGTCCTTGGCGGTCCTGGCGTCCTCGGCGGTGCTCGCGTTGCTCGTCGACTCGCTCATCGGGGTCCTTCCCTCCGGGTGGCTGCCGTGCCGTGATCTTCGCGCACGCCGGTGCCAACCGGAGGGAGCCGCACGGTAATCCCGCGGCCGGGGTTCAGATGCCGAGGAACCGCTCCAGCGCCTCCACCACGAACCGGTGGTCCTGGAGCTGGGGCAGCCCCGACACCGTCACCGTGCCGACGACGCCGACGTTCTCCACGGTGACCGGGAACGAGCCGCCGTGCGCCGCGTAGGTGTCGGGGTCGAGGCGGGAGGACTCCTCGAACGTCGTGCCCTTGGCGCGGAAGCGGGCGCCCACCAGGTACGAGGAGGCGCCGTAGCGCTCCGTCACCCGGCGCTTGCGGGTGATCCAGGCGTCGTTGTCCGGGGTGGAACCCGGCAGCGCCGCGTGGAAGAGCTGCTGGCCGCCGCGGTGGATGTCGATGGCGACCGGGGCCTGGCGCTCCCTGGCCAGCCCCACCAGGAGCGAACCGAGTGCCCAGGCGTCGTCGTAGGTGAACTGCCGGAAGACCAGGCGGCGTTCCTGCGCCTCCAGCTCCTCCACGCTCGGGGTGATCTCGGGGACGAACTTCGGGGTGATCTGCGGGTGGTGCATCAGAGGGTCACCGTCACCTTCTCGCGGGCGGACCGGCGGGCCGCCTCCAGGACGTCGAGGGCCGAGGCCGCTTCGAGCGCGGTCACCGGATTGGGGCCGGCGCCGGTCACGGCCGCCGCGACGGCCGCGTAGTAGGCGGGGTAGTCGCCGGGGAGGGTCGGTACAGGCCGGCCGCCGCCGGTCGCCGGGGACTCCCCGGCGCCGATGCGGCCGTACAGGGCCTCGTCCTCCTCGCCCCAGGACGCACCCGGCCGCGCGCCCTCCCGCAGCGCCGCCTCCTGCGGGTCGAGGCCGTACTTGACGTAGCCCGCCCGCGAGCCCAGCACCCTGAAGCGCGGGCCGAGCTGGGCGGTCGTCGCGGAGACGTGGAGGTGGGAGCGGACACCGCTCGCGTGGGTCAGGGCGATGAAGGTGTCGTCGTCGGTCTCGGCGCCGGGGCGGCGCACGTCCGTCTCGGCGTACACCTCGGCGGCCGGGCCGAAGAGGACCAGGGCCTGGTCGACGACGTGGCTGCCGAGGTCGTAGAGCAGGCCGCCGATCTCCGCCGGGTCGCCGGACTCGCGCCAGCCGCCCTTGGGTCGCGGTCGCCAGCGCTCGAAACGGGACTCGAAGCGCCACACGTCACCGAGTTCGCCCTTCTCCACCAGCTCCCGCAGGGTCAGGAAGTCGTTGTCCCAGCGGCGGTTCTGGAAGACCGACAGCAGCAGTCCGCGCCGCTCGGCGAGTGCGGCCAGTTCCCGTGCCTCGGCCGCGGTGCCCGCGACCGGCTTGTCGACGACCACCGGCAGGCCCGCCTCCAGCGCGGTCCTGGCGAGCGGCACGTGCGTCCGGTTCGGGGAGGCGACGACGACCAGGTCCAGCTCGCCGGCGCGGTCGAACAGCTCCTCGGGGGCGCGGACGACGCGCACGTCCGGGAACTCGGCGCGGGCCTGCTCCTGCCGCTCGGGGTTCGAGGTGACCACCGTGTCCAGGGTGAGGCCCTCGGTGGCGGCGATCAGCGGGGCGTGGAAGACGGATCCTGCGAGGCCGTAGCCGATCAGGCCGACGCGGAGGGGCGTTGCAGTCATGCCCCCTACTTTCGCAACGCTGTTGCCAAAGTGCAAGCGGTGGGCAGAATAGGTCGCGTGAACAGGACGAAGAGCGGTCAGGCCGGAGCCAATCTGCTGGCGGTGCGGTCGCACAACGCCGCGCTCGTGCTCGACCTGCTGCGCGGCGCCGGGGCGGAGGGCATAAGCCGGCTGGAGCTGGCCGAGGGGACCGGGCTGACCCCGCAGGCCGTCAGCAAGATCACCGCACGGCTGCGCGAGGAGGGCCTCGCCACGGAGGCCGGGCACCGGGCGTCCACCGGCGGCAAGCCGCGCACCGTGCTGCGGCTGGTGCCGGACGCCGGGCACGCGGTGGGGGTGCACCTGGACCGCGACGAGCTGCGCGCGGTGCTGGTGGATCTCGACGGCGTGGTGGTCGGGGAGCGGCGCGGGGCGCTGGACCTCGGGGCGGGGGCCGGGGCCGTGCTCGGGGTGGTCGCCCGGGAGACGACGGGACTGGTCGCGGACGTCCTCGGCGGCGCCGGGCCCGCAGACGCGGGTTCGCTGCTCGGCATCGGGGTCGCGCTGCCCGGTCCGCTCGATCACACGCGGGGTGTGTTGCACCGGGTCACCGGGTTCCCGCAGTGGGACGGGTTTCCGCTGCGGGACGCGCTCGCCGAGCGGCTCGGGCTGCCGGTGGTGGTGGACAAGGACACCAACGCGGCGGCCCTCGGACTGTCGGTGGCCGGCGAGGGCGGCTCCTTCGCGTACCTGCACCTCGGCACGGGGCTGGGGGCCGGGCTGGTGATCGGCGGCAGCGTGCACCGGGGGCCGCGCACCGGGGCGGGGGAGTTCGGGCACCAGGTCGTCCAGCTGGACGGGCCGCCGTGCGAGTGCGGGAACCAGGGGTGCGTGGAGGCGCTGTGCCTGGCGGCCGTCGGCAGGGGCGACGCCCGGGAGGCCGCACGGGTGCTGGGCGTGGCGGCCGGGAACCTGGTGGGGCTGCTGGACTTCGACCGGGTGCTGCTCGGCGGGCGGACCGTGGCCGCGGCTCCGGAGGCGTTCACCGGCGGCGTCGCCGAGGTGCTGGCCGCCCGGACACGGCGGGAGAGCGTGCTCGGGGGCACGGTCCCGGTGCGGCTGGCCCCCGGCGGGGACCGGGTCGTCGCGGAGGGCGCGGCACAGCTGCTGCTGGCACCGCTCTTCGGGCGGGCGGACGGCTGACGGAGGGACCGGTCGGTCCGCCGATCGGGCGGACCGCGTCGACTCCCCGGAGTGGCCTCCCCGGCTTCCACCCCCAGCCACGCATCTCATGTGTTCATGCGACTGCGACTGCGACTGCGACGGTGTACGTCCCTGTCCTTCTGCCTTGCCGCAGCCGCCGTCCTCGTACCCGTGTCGTCGGCCGCCGCCCACGCGGACGCGACGCCCTCCTGCGCGGCCGTCGGCGACCGGGCCTTTCCGCTGACCACCCGCATCCACGGCGGGCCCACCGCCTACGAGCCGGGCGGAGGGTACGGCACCTGGTACATCGACCTCACCAACACCACCCGCCAGACCTGCGCCGGCATCCACCCCGTCGTCGTCCTCGTCGACGACAAGCGCACCCTCAGGCCGTCCCAGCCCCAGCTGGACTTCTACGACGGCTCGCATGCCGAGCCCGTCACCTTCGAGAGCACCGACGAGCAGGAGCTGGTCGGCGTCATGGAGGCGGAGGACTTCGACGGCTTCACCGTGGCACCGGGCAAGACGGTCACCGTCAAGGTCAGGCTCTCGCTCACCTCCGACGCCGTACCCGACCGGGTCACCGCCAACGCGGCGGTGGTCCAGCGCCGCGGCGACGACGGCGACTGGGTCGGGCAGTCCAACGACTACCGCTTCGCGATCGCGGAGGACGCGGCGGACGGCGAGTACGAACAGGGCACGGAGGAGCCGCGGAGCACGGGCACGGGGACCCCGCGGAGCACGGAGGAACCGCGGGGCACGGAGACGGCCGGCCCGTCCGGTGCTCCTTCGCCGGCCCCCACCCCCGCTCCCACCTCCGTCGGCGACACCGGCCCGGACGCCTCCCTCCCCTCCGCCGATGAGGCCGAGGACGCCGATGAGGACCGTGAAGCCGATGAGGCCGGAGAGGCCGGTGCGGCCGGAGAACGCGCCCGGGAGCTCGCCCGCACCGGACCCGGGCTCGCGCACGCACTGCTCGCCGCCGCCGCGCTCGTCGCCGTCGGCGGCGGCGCCCACCTGCTCATCCGCCGGCGCCGCTGAGGCGTCGGCCTACGTACGCAGAGGCGCGGCCCACGTACGCAGAGGCGTCGGCCTACGTACGACAAGCCGGGGTACGTGTCCAGTCCTTCTGACTAGGCTGGGTGCCGTCGGTACGCCGTGGTTCCGGCGCCCTCGCTCCCCGACCGTACGTACGCCAGGAGACGCACAACATGGCAGACCGCAAGCCCATCGAGTCATGGCTCACCGACATGGACGGCGTCCTGATCCACGAGGGCGTGCCGATCCCGGGCGCCGACGCGTTCCTGAAGAAGCTGCGCGAGTCCGGCCGGCCTTTCCTGGTGCTCACCAACAACTCCATCTACACGGCCCGTGACCTGCACGCCCGGCTGCGCCGGATGGGCCTGGACGTGCCGGTGGAGAACATCTGGACCTCGGCCCTGGCCACCGCCCAGTTCCTGGACGACCAGCGGCCCGGCGGCAGCGCCTACGTCATCGGCGAGGCCGGCCTGACCACCGCGCTGCACGACATCGGCTACATCCTCACCGACCACGAACCCGACTTCGTGATCCTCGGTGAGACCCGCACGTACTCCTTCGAGGCCCTGACCAAGGCCGTGCGCCTGATCAACGACGGGGCCCGGTTCATCGCCACCAACCCCGACAACGTCGGCCCCTCCACCGAGGGCGACCTGCCCGCCACCGGCTCGGTCGCCGCCCTGATCACCGCCGCGACCCGCAAGAAGCCCTACTTCGTCGGCAAGCCCAACCCGCTGATGATGCGTGCGGGCCTCAACGCGATCGGCGCCCACTCGGAGACCTCCGCGATGATCGGCGACCGCATGGACACCGACGTCCTGGCGGGCCTGGAGGCCGGGATGCGCACCTTCCTGGTGCTGACCGGCGTCACGCAGCCCAAGGACGTCGACCGCTATCCCTTCCGGCCCTCGCAGGTCGTCGACTCCATCGCGGACCTCGTCGACCTCGTCTGAGCCCGCCGCGACGGGTGAGCGGGCGTCCGAAACCCGGCCTCACCCGTTCGGCGCAGCGGAGCGCCTCCCGAGGATGCGGGGGCGCACCGGCCGGGAGAACCTCCTGGTACTGGAGGTTCACGATGGGCTCACTTCGCCTCACTCTCTGTACGGCGGTCCTGGCCGTGGCCGCGCTCGGCCCGGCGGCGCACGCGGCGGACGGCGGCTCGGTCACCGTGACCCCCGCCTCCCCGCTGCGGGGCGCCGACGTGTCCCTGCGGGTCAGCGGCTGCACCGGCACCGAGGCCACCGCCGTGTCACCGGCCTTCGTCGCCGACGCCCGCCTGGCAGGCACGCAGGGCGGCCTTGCCGGTGAGACCCGGATCCGCTCCTCCCTCGCGCCGGGCGCGTATCCCGTGAGCATCAGTTGCTCCGACCGCACGGTCACCGGCCGCGTCACGGTCGTGGACGACGCGGGAGCCGGACAGGCCGAGCAGTCCACCGAGCAGTCCACCGGGCCGTCTTCCGTGTCCGCGTCGCCCGTCGCCCCGGTCGACGCGGGCGGCGGCGGCACCGCGCACTTCGCCACGGTGGCCACCAGCGGGTCCGGCCCCGGCGCACTGCAGGCGGTGACCGGGCTGACGCTCGCGGGGATCGCCGCGGTCGCCGTCGGGCTCCGCGCCCGCCGGAGCCGTGACCCGCGCTGACGCCCCATGACCGTCGACCCCGAACCCGCCCCCACCACCGGCACCGGACGGCTCGTCACCTGCCTCGCCTGGGCGGTCCTGCTGCTCGGACTGTGGCTGTGGGGACGGGACGTGACCGGCGTGCCGCACGGCCCGGACGGACCCGCCACGGGAGACGTGTTCGCCCTCGGCCGCCCCGCCGACCCGGCGCTGCTGCCGCGCCCGGCACACCCGCTGGGCGCCGCGCGGCCCCTGCGCGTCGACATCCCCCGACTGGGCGTCCAGGCCCCTGTGGTGACCCGGGGCCTCGACGCGCGCGGGGCCGTCGACCCACCGCCCTTCGACCAGCCGGGCGTGGTCGGCTGGTACGGCTCCGGCACCGCGCCCGGCGCCGCTGGAGCGGCCCTGCTGGTCGGCCACGTCGACACCGAGACCCGGCCCGCCGTCTTCTACCGGCTCAGCACCCTGCGGCCCGGCGAGACGGTGCGGGTGGTCCGCTCGGACGACACCGTCGCCGTGTTCACCATCGACGACGTCCGCGTCCTGCCCCGCGACGACTTCGACGCCCGGCTGGCCTACGGCCCCCACGAGCGGGGCCGCGCCGAACTCCGGCTGATCACCTGCGGCGGCACCTTCGACCGCGCCTCCCGCGGCTACACGGCGAACGTGGTGGTCTCCGCCTACCTCACCGGCACCGCCCGCTGACCACCCCGTGCCCCGCCCCCCCCGGCCGGGCGATCCCGCGACGGCCGCGGCGGATGTGCCAGGATTGGCGGCCGGACCAGTGCGCGCTCGGGGGGAGACGCATGTACGACAGCAGGCGGGCCCGGTCTTCGGCCCGGTCCCGGGCCGTCACCCGCACCAGGGCGGCCGGGGCGGTGCTGGGGGCGGCGGCGCTGCTGCTCGCCGGGTGCTCCGCCGGGGACGAGGGCCCGGAACCGGACGCCCGGATCACCCAGCGGCCCAGGTCCGCCGACCCGTTCTGGGTCGACCCGGACGGCAGCGCGGCCCGCCAGGTCGCCGCCTACGCCGAGGCCGGCAGGAAGGCGCAGGCCGCGCAGATCCGGAAGATCGCCGAACAGCCGACGGGGGCGTGGATCGGCCCGGAGAACCCGGAGGACGAGGCGCGCGGCTTCACCGAGGCCGCCGGGAAGGCCGACCGCACGGCCGTGCTCGTCCTCTACAACATCCCGCACCGCGACTGCGGCCAGTACTCCAAGGGCGGCGCCGCCGACGGCGACGCCTACCGCGCCTGGATCGACGGGGTCGCCCGGGGCATCGGCGACCGCTCCGCCCTGGTCGTCCTGGAACCCGACGCGGTCCTGCACCTCGCGGACGGCTGCACCCCGGACGCGTTCCACGAGGAGCGCTACGACCTCCTCAAGGGCGCGGTCGCCAAGCTGGCGGCCCTGAAGAACACGAAGGTCTACCTGGACGCCGGGAATGCCGGCTGGGGTCACCCCGACCGGATATCCGGGCCCCTCCAGCGGGCCGGCGTCGCCCAGGCCGACGGCTTCTCCGTCAACGTCTCCAACTTCTACTCCACCGAGGACTCCCTCGGCTTCGGCAGGCAGCTGTCGTCCAGGGTGGGCGGCAAGCACTTCGTCGTCGACACCAGCCGGAACGGCAACGGCCCCTACACGTCCGGTGATCCGGCCGAGCGCTGGTGCAACCCGCCCGGCCGGTCCCTGGGCGAGACCCCCACGACGAGGACCCGGGACCCCCTGGCGGACGCCTACCTGTGGGTCAAACGCCCCGGGGAGTCCGACGGCACGTGCAAGGGAGGCCCGAAGGCGGGTCGGTGGTGGGCGAGTTACGCACTCGCCCTCGCGGAGAACAGCACGTAGCCACAGCGTGGTGACTACGGCACCCTGACCCACTGCGCCTTGGAGGGCGTCCCCCGGGCGTCGTCCACGAACAGCATGTACCAGCCGGACTGCACCAGGTTCCGGTTCCTCGGCACCGTGACCGTGATCCTGTCACCGGACGCCTTGAAGTCCAGGGCGATGGACCGCTGGTCCACGTCCGTCACGTGCGTCGAGGCGCTGGGCCGGATCAGCCGCACCTTCTTCACGGCCGCCGCGTGCTCGGAGGTGAACGTCCCCGAGGCGCCGCGGGCGATCGTCCGCGGGCCGCCGCTCAGCGTGGGCCGTGAGTCCCGGTACAGGTAGGGCGGCGTGTAGATCTCGATCCGCTGCTCGAACGTGCCCGGCTTCGTGCCGGCCGCGTCCGCGTACAGCGAGTCGGACCCGAAGAACATCACGCGTCCGTCCGGCAGCAGGATCGACCCGGAGTGGTAGTTCCGGCCCACCAGCGGATCGGCGACCGAGGTGAAGGTGCCGCTGTCCGGGTGGTACAGCCGGGCCTGCAGGATGTTCGAGTCCCCGCGCCCCCGGTAGTCCTCCGAGCCGCCGGACACCAGCACGGTGTCGTCGGGCAGGATGGAGGTCTGCGGATACCTGGTCCCCTTCGCCAGTGCGGGCCCGTCCACGAACTTCGGGTTCCTGGCCTTCAGGTCGATGATCCGGGTCTTCCTGCTCGACCGCTTCGACTCGCCGACCCCGCCGCCGCCGACGACCATGAACCTCTCGTCCTGGGCCGGAGGCAGCATCACGGTCCCGGACGTCTCCATCAGGTCGGCGTCACCGAGCCCGGGCAGCTTGGTGAACCTGTTCGTGCCGACGTCCCAGATGCCGGGTTCCCGGCCGACGTCGTCCGGTCCGTAGCCCGCGTTGGAGCCCGAGTAGAAGATCTTCCCGTTCTGCGTCAGGAACAGCGCGGGGTAGGTCGGGAACCGGCGGAGCTTGCGGGTGTAGGCCCACTTCCCGGTCTTCGGGTCGAAGATCTCGTTCTTGCCCGGGACCAGCTGCCCGATGTCGTCCAGCCCGGAGACGCTGAGGACCCGGCCGTCCGACAGCGTGGTGAGCGTCGGGTACCAGCGGGCCTCGTTCATCGGGTCGACCTTGATGTACCGCTCGGCGACCGGATCGAACTCGTAGGCGTCGCGGATGCCCTGGAAGTCCTTCTTGTCCAGGGCGAGTTTCTGGGCGATGCCGTAGGTGTTGCGGGCGTCGGCGCCCGTCAGCCCCTGGACGCGGTAGTTGTCCTGGGTGCCGGTCTCGTACCTGGCCCCGCTCTTCCGCGCCTCCACGTAGATGCGGCCGAGTCCCGGGTCGTTGCGCAGGAAGGCGCCGGTGTCCGGGTCGTAGACCTTCTTGGCGCGCGGCACCAGCACCGGGTCCTTGGAGACGAACGTCCTGCCGTTGCTCCTGCCGGTGAACCTGGTGCCTGCGGGCAGCGTGATCGGCTTGTCGGGGTTCTCGTTGTGGACGATGATCAGGCCGCCGGCCTTGGTGACGTCGCCCTTGAGCTTCTCGTACCGCTTGGTGCCGCCCGCGATGAGCAGCTTGCCGTCGGCCAGCTGGGTGTGGCCGGTGCAGAACAGGTCGCTGGGCGTGGGGATCTTCTTGATCGTGCCCTTGACCGGGTCCCAGAGCCGGGTGTCGAACCTCTTCCTGTCGAAGTTGGCCTGGTTGTTGCCCGACCCGGCGACCAGCAGCACCTTGCCGGTGTGCAGCAGTGCCGCGTGGATGGTGTTCTGCCGGTACTCCTTCGGGAACCGGACGATGTCCCAGTGGCCGTTCGCGGCCTTGTACTCCGCCTTGTTGATCTTGTACTGGTGGTACTGCGCGGTGCCGAAGCGGTAGAGCCACGGCCCGTTCATCCCGGCGAGCGCGATGACCACCGCCGCACCCGTCGTGAGCCGACGGGCGCGACGGCGGCCGGCCTGGTCCTTCATTCCTCACGTCCCCCAAGTCCGCCAAGGGCTTCCCGCACGGCCTGCTCACCGTGCCCGTCCGGGGCTCCGCCCGGTCCGCCGCGCGAATGCGCCCAGCTGGGCCGTGGCCGCCGCGGGGGCCGGGCCGTGTGCCGCTCCCGCGGCCGCGCCGCCACCGCGTCCCGCGGCTGCGCCACCGCAGGGGCCGGGGCCGGGGCCGGGGGCGGGGGAGGGGGTGGGGCGGGGACCGGGGCGGGCGTGTCCGCCGCGCGTGCGGTCCGCTTCCGCGCCCGCCGCGTCTCGTGACGCCAGGCGACGACCGGGAACGCCGTGACGAGCATGGCGAACGCGGCCCAGGTCACCATCGCCGGGTGGAAGTGCCCGAGGGCGAATCCGGCGACGACGGACGCGCCGAAGACCCCGATGAAGTACCAGTGGTACCGGAAGGTGGCGAACCAGGTGTCCGGGCTCGCCGAATCACCCTTGGGGGTGACCACGAACCTGCTCTTGCGGCGCAGCAGGGAGTCGATGAGCGCCTTCGCGTACAGCGGCGCGGACAGGGCCGACATCACCATGCCGGCCACGCCGCCGGAGCCCTCCGGCTCGTGCGGGGAGACGTTGTGCCGCCGGTTCCAGACGTACAGGCCGATCTGCAGGGCGGAGGCGTTGCCGTAGAGCATCAGCCACACGGTCGGGTCGATGTTCACGCCCGACGCGCCCAGGCCCAGGAACAGTGCGCAACTCAGAGCGGCGAGAAGCCAGTTGAGGGCGGACACCGGATAGAAGACGATCATCATCGTGTAGTTGAGGAGCCGGCCCGGCGGCAGCGAGAACCAGCCCTTCCAGTACTGCTTGAGGATCGTCTCGTACGTGCCCCGCGACCAGCGCATCTGCTGGGTGAAGAAGTCGGTCCAGGCGGCGGGGCCCTCACCGACGGCGAGGACGTCCGGGGTGTACACCGACTTCCACTTGCGGCCGGTGACCGGGTTCTCGGCCCGGTGCATCTCGAAGCCGGTGGCCATGTCCTCGGTGATCGAGTCGTAGAGGCCGCCGATCTGCTTGAGCGCCCTGATCCGTACGGCGTTGGAGGTGCCGACGAACATCGGGGCGCCGTAGCGGTTCCCGGCGCGCTGGATCAGGGCGTGGAAGAGGAACTGCTGGGACTCGGCGGCCTTGGTGACGAAGTTGTCGTAGTTGCCGTAGACCTGCGGGCCGATGACGAAGCCGACGTCCGGGTCGCGGAAGTAGCCGAGCATCCGCTCCAGGTAGTTGGGCAGCGGGACGTGGTCGGTGTCGACCGAGGCGAAGAGGTCGTAGTCGTCGCCGTGCGCCGCCAGCCAGGCGTTGTAGTTGCCGTGCTTGGTCCTGGCGCGGTGCGGGCCCGAGGGCCGGTTCCACTCGGCGACGCCCTTGCGGGAGAAGTGGTGCACGCCGAGCCGGGCGCAGACCTCCTTGACGGCCGGGTCGTCGCCCTCGTCCAGCAGCCACACGTGCACCAGCCCCCGGTGGCGCACCCGTACCGCCGCCTCCAGCGTCTTCGTCACCATCGCCAGCGGCTCCTTGCCGGGCACGAAGGAGGTGAGGAAGGCGACGCGGGTGCCGGCCTCGGGCACCACCGGGACGGGGTCGCGGGCGACGAGCGTGGCGTGCGCGTTGGACAGCACGTTCACGCAGCGGAAGAACTCGATCAGGCCGATCGAGACGAGCATGACGACGTCCAGCGCCGGCAGGTAGCCGTGGGCCGGGTGGTCGCGTTCGGTCCAGTGCGCCGGCTGGAGCAGCCAGAACAGCAGCACCAGGGAGAGCACCGGGGCCGCGCCCAGCATCAGCGCGGCGCGTACGCGGTGCGGCTCCTGCGAGAGCAGCGAGCGGTACCGCACCCGGTACGGCTGTGCCGGGTCGGGCTGGGTGAGGGGGCCCGCGAGCCGGCTGTGGTGCTCGTAGTCGTATCTGGGCAGGCTCTTCCTGATCCTGCGGAACTGTCCCGTCCGGTGGCCGGTGGCCCCGGGTCGTGCCGCCTGCGACGGGTCCTTGTGAGCATGGTCGGGTTCGGCGCCGGATGGCGTCGACGTCATGAGTCTTTCCCCCCACGCGCCGGCCGGCGCGTGTTCCTGTCGTTCGCTTCCGTCCGGCCGGCCCCCCTTGGCCCGCGCGCACGGAAAGCAGCGGTGAGTTTCGCGGTCATCGCGTCCTACCCACCCTGTAGACAGGGGACGGCGACCTTCCGGTTGCACGCCGCCGCCCTCGGCGGCGCTTTCAGCCGGAGAGGCGGGTGCGGATGTTGCCGAAGTGGTCCCTTATGGCCTCCTCCGCCCGCAGCACGTCACCGGACCGGACCGCGTCCAGGATCTCCCGGTGCTGGCGGCAGGTGACCCGCGGATCCTGCGGCACGTCCACCAGATCCCGCTGCACCCGGTGGAAGGCGTCCCAGAACGCCTCCAGCACCTCGCTCAGCAGCACGTTGTCCAGCCCCCGGTAGAGGGTGGCGTGAAAGGCGCGGTCGGTCTCGGCGAGGCCGGCCCCTTGCGCGGCCTCCTGTTCCATACGGTCCACGAGCGCGTCCAGTTCAACGAGGTCCGCCTCGGGCAGCCGGCCTGCCAGCCGGGACACCAGCCCGGTCTCCACGGCCTCGCGCAGCTCCAGCAGCCGCAGCAGGGAGTCCTCGCCGCGGTAGTGCCCGGCGACGGTGCGGAAGGCCAGACCCTCGATCATCGGGGCGAACGACATCGAGCCGACGTAGGTGCCGAAACCGTGCCGGATCTCCACGATGCCCATCGCCTGCAGCGCCTTCAGCGCCTCCCGCACCGAGTTCCGGCTGGCCCCCAGGTGCTCCATCAGCTCGGGCTCGGTCGGCAGCGGGGCGCCCGAGGGCAGCCGCCGGTCGACGATCAGCTTCTTGATCTGCTCCTGGAGGTCCCGCGCTGCCATGGCGAGAGGGTATCCGGCCAATCGGGGGAGGGCGCGGTTCCGGGCCACGCGGACCCTCGGACATGCGAAAGGCCCCCCGCTCACGCGAGGGGCCTTCCGGTCGGTGCGCCGCCAGGGACTCGAACCCCGGACCCGCTGATTAAGAGTCAGCTGCTCTAACCAACTGAGCTAGCGGCGCCTGCTGACGAAGAGAACTCTACCTGACCGGGGAGGGTGCTCCCGACACCTGGAGGTGGCGCGGAAGGGGCCGGATGGGGCCGGATGGGGCTCGCGTACATCATTCGGACCGTCAGCATGCGTACACCGGGGACAGTTGTGAAACTGATCAACGTGCACGCTCGCGGACAAAACCACCCGAATGTGAGGCAGATCGCATGACCACTCCGGCGTTCGAGGACTTCGTTCCCGCGAGCGACTGTGACTGCCCCGGCTGTGTCCAGGGGCGCCGGCTGGGCCCCCGCCCGTCGCCCCGCCGTTTCGGCGGCCACCCGGCAGGCCGGGGCATCGTGATCGTCGCCGCCGCGTCCGCCGCCCTCGGCGCGGTGCCCCCGGCCGCGTCCGCCGCCCCCGGTCAGTCCCCGCACCGGCAGGCGGATCCCGGAGACGACGGGCCCGCCACCCCCCAGGGCGCCAAGTCCCCGCTGCACGGCACGGCGGCCAAGCCCGGCACGGTGCCCATTCCGGCCACCACCAGGACCGCGATCATCAACCGGGCCAAGCTCTGGGTGGCCGCGAAGGTGCCGTACAGCATGACCGCCTACTGGTCCGACGGTTACCGGCAGGACTGCTCGGGCTACGTCTCCATGGCCTGGGGCCTGCCCGGCAACGAGTGGACCGGCAGCCTCGGCGAGTTCGGCACGAAGATCACCAAGGAGGAGCTGCAGCCCGGCGACATCCTGCTGTACCACAACCCGGACAACCCCGAGAGCGGCTCCCACGTGGTGATCTTCGGCGGCTGGACCGACTACACGCACACCTACTACACGGTCTACGAGCAGACACCCCCGCACACCCGGACGCAGACCACGCCCTACCCCTACTGGAACCACACCGACAAGTACGTCCCCTACCGCTACAAGGGCGTGCCCGCGGCGGTCGCGGACCCGCGAGCGGCCCGGAAGGCGGCGGGCGCCGCGGGGCCGGCACCGCACGCGGTGCCCGGCTATCCGGGCCGCGGCTTCTTCCGGCCGGGGGCGGTCAACGACCACGTCACCCGGCTCGGCGCCCAGCTGGTGAGAAGAGGCTTCGGCAGGTACTACGCCACGGGTCCCGGCCCGCGCTGGGGCGAGGCGGACCGGCGCGCCGTGGAGGCGTTCCAGCGCACCCAGGGCTGGCGGGGCGGCGCGGCGGACGGCTACCCCGGACCGGAGACGTGGCGGCGGCTGTTCGCCTGACCGGCGCCCGTCCCGCGACAGCTCCCGTACATCCCACCCCCCGTTCATGACGCGTCTGGCGCGGAGGCTGGAGGCACGCATGAGTACGACCACGTCACACACCCCACCCGTACCCGAGGGACGGCCGGAGGGCGCCGCGGGTGCGGGCACCCGCCCGGCCCGGCTGATCCAGAACGAGACCACCACCGAGATCCCCGTCCACCTGCTGTTCCGGGACGACCCCGACCCGGTGGCGGTGCCGCTCAGGCCCGCCGTGGTGGGCCGCCGCCAGGGCACCGGCGAACAGCCGCGCCACAGGCGCCCGGTGCCGGTGCGCCGACGGCCCCTCCCGCAGGTCGACCCGGAACTGGCGGAGCGCCCGGGGCGGGTGCTGCCCGGGGCGGCCGGACTGCTCGCGGGGGCCTGCGGGCTCACCGGATGCCTCGCCACCACCTGGTGGGCGGGACTGCTCCCGCCGGTCCTGGCCGGGGCGCTGTGCCTGCCGGCCGGGGCGGGCGCGGGCCTCGGTCCGGCCCAGTGGGCGGCGTACGCCGGGGCCGGTGCGCTCGGGATCTGCGGCTTCGGCGGGCTGGCCCGGGGGCGGACCGGGCGGGCCTGGGTGCTCGGCCTGTTCGGCCGGTACCGGGGGACCGTGCGGCGCACCGGGCTGCTGTGGGTGAATCCGCTGGTGCTGCGGCGGCGGGTGGACGTGCGGCTGCGGCACTGGCGCAGCGAGGCGATGGCCGCGACGGATCCCGACGGCATGGCGCTGCGGGTGGTGGTGATGGTGGTGTGGCGGGTGCGGGACACCGCGCGGGCCCTGCTCGGCATCGAGGACCACGAGACGTACCTGCGCGAGTGCGTGGAGGCGGCGCTGGCCCGGGTGCCGGTGGAGCCGGCCGGGGGGACGCGGGGCGGGGTGACGGCGGCGGGGGACGCGCTGACCCGGCTGGTGGCGGAGGAGGCCGGGGGCGTCGGCGTGGAGGTGTTCTCGGTGCAGCCCGTCCGGGTGGAGTACGCCCCCGAGGTCGCCGCCGTGATGAACCGGCGCCGGATCGCCGCGCTGGACGCCCGGCAGCGGGCCAGCATGCTCAGCTCGGTCGTCGACTCGGTGGAGGACACGGTGACCCGGCTGACCGTGCGCGGACTGGTCGAACTGGACGACTACGAGCGCAAGGTGCTGGTCCGTGACCTGACGGTGGCGTTCTGCTCGGGGCGCGCGGAGCCGGTCTGAGGAGGCTTCCGGGCCGGAGGTGTGATTGGTATGGACATGTTCAACTCGTGGCAATAATCTGACACTTGGTCTAGACCTACCTCCCTGCACAGCTCACCGAACTCCCCACGTTCCCGAGGAGCGGCAGCATGCGTACCAGGACCAAGTTGTCCGCGGCCGTACTGGGTGCGGCGACCGCCGGAGCCTTCGCGCTCTCCACCGGCGGCGCCAGCGGGCACGGCTACACCGACCTCCCCATCAGCAGGCAGAAGCTCTGCCAGAACGGCACCGTGACGAACTGCGGCCAGATCCAGTGGGAGCCGCAGAGCGTCGAGGGCCCCAAGGGCTTCCCGGCCGCCGGACCCGCCGACGGCCAGCTCTGCAACGCCGGCCTGGGCCAGTTCTCCCAGCTCAGCTCGCCGAGGACACCGTCCGGCGCGGCCTGGCCCACCACGCGGGTGACGGGCGGCCAGACGTACACCTTCCGCTGGCAGTTCACGGCCATGCACGCCACCACGGACTTCAAGTACTACGTCACCAAGCCGGGCTGGAACCAGAGCCACGCCCTCGCCCGCTCGGACCTCAACCTCACCCCGTTCCTGACGGTGCCGTACAACGGGCAGCGCCCGCCGGCCACGCTCAGCCACAGCGGCACCCTGCCGGCCGGCCTGAGCGGACACCACGTCATCCTCGCGGTGTGGACGATCGCGGACACGGGCAACGCGTTCTACGCCTGCTCCGACGTCACCTTCTGAGCCCCGTTCCGGTACGGCTCGGAAACTGAGGTTCCCTTGAGGCCGACCGCCGCTACCGCCGGGTAGGTTCACGCCACGCCGATCTGCCTCAGCGGCGCACCGACCTCGGGGGAACCTCATGGAACTGCTCTTCTACGTCGTGCCGTGCCTCATGATCGCCGGCTTCGGGTCCGCCGCCTACCTGCTGGTGCGCCGCGCCCGGCGGATCAGCAGGACGTGGCGGCACGGACTGACCGCCGAGGGGCGCTGCCTGCGGATGTACACGACGACCAGCGGGGGCGGCGGGGACACGTCCGTGCGGACGGCCGTGCACCACGTCTACGAGTTCACCACCCGCGACGGCCGCACCCAGCGCTTCGAGGAGGAGGACGGCCCCGCGACCGTCATCGAGGGCGACTTCGTCACCGTGCGGTACCTCCCGGAGCAGCCCCAGCGTGCCACCGCGCTCCCGCCGGCCCAGGGCAGCCTCGCCGTCGGCACCGGCTTCGGGCTGGCCTTCATCGGGGTGTGCGTCGCCTTCTGCACGGTCTTCATCGTCGTGGCCCACGAGATCTTCACGGAGTCGGCCGGCCTGATGCCGTGACCCGTGCCGGCCGGCGGCCTCCGCCCGGGGCCGCCCGCCGGCCGGCCCCGGACACGCAGAAGGGCCCCTCACCTCGGTGAGGGACCCTTCATCCGTGCGCCGCCAGGGACTCGAACCCCGGACCCGCTGATTAAGAGTCAGCTGCTCTAACCAACTGAGCTAGCGGCGCATGACTCCCGCCCTCCGCGGACTTTCCCCCGCGGTCGGCGACGAAGAAAATACTACCTGGTCCCGGGGCGTGCTCGTGACCGCCGCGATCAGAGCCTGGATGCCTAGATCGTGAGGGAGAGCAGCACCGGGGCCGCGTTCCTGTTCAGCGTCTCCGCCGCCCGCTTCAGGCGGTGGGCGTGCTCCACCGGGAGCGAGAGGGCCAGGCAGCCCACCGACGAGCCCGCCGTGATCGGGACGGCGGCGCAGACCGTGCCGACCGCGTACTCCTGGAGGTCGAGGACCGGCACCGTCGGCGGCTGGGACTCCAGGCGGGACAGCAGCAGCTTGTCGCTGGTGATGGTGCGCGAGGTGAGGCGGGCCATCTTGTGCCGGGAGAGGTGGTCGCGGCGGGCGTCGTGGTCCAGCTGGGTCAGCAGGCTCTTGCCGACGGCGGTGGCGTGGGCGGAGCAGCGGAAGTCGACCCACTCGTTGACCGCCGGGGTGCCCGGCCCGGCGGCGTACTGGGTGACCTTCACCTCCCCGTCGACGTACCGGCTCATGTACACGGCCGCGCCGACCGAGTCCCGCAGCCGGTCCAGGGTGTGCTGGAGCTTGTCGCGCAGGGCCCGCTCCCTCTCGTGCGCCGAGGTGAGGCGGCGCAGGGTGTCGCCGGTGACGTACGCCCCGCCGGTGACCTGCTCGACGTACCCCTCGCGGCGCAGCATGCGCAGCAGGGCCGTGAGCCGCTCGGGGCCGAGGCCGGTGCGGCGGGCCAGCTCGGTGTCGGTGACGCCGGCGCGGTGGCGCGCCACGTTCTCCAGCACGCGCAGCGCGTCCTGGGCGGAGTGGTACGGGGCGGTCGGCTCGTGCATCAGCGCCACGGTGTTTCCCCCTGCGCTCGCTACTTAGGGCCGCGAAGCCGCGGATCCGGTCGGCGGATCGTCTCCACGATAGCCGCCAAAGGCCCACCGGGGAGAGAGGGTTGGCGAGATTATGCACGTGCCGCCCTCCCTCCCAACTGCGGCGCAGGCCCTCTGGCATATGCCGGAGTCATGACCCAGAGGCCGGACCTCCGCCGTTCCGCTGTTCACGGGATGTAGTCACAGGACCGCGCTGAGGAATTCCCGGGTGCGCTCCCGCTCCGGATCACTGAAGATCTTCTCCGGCGGGGCCGCCTCGATGACGCGGCCGGAGTCGAACATCAGTACCTGGTCGGAGATGTCACGGGCGAAACCCATCTCGTGGGTCACGCACAGCATCGTGATGTCGGTGCTGCGGGCGATGTCCCTGAGCAGATCGAGGACACCCGCGACCAGCTCCGGGTCGAGCGCGGACGTCACCTCGTCCAGCAGCAGCACCCGCGGCCGCATCGCCAGCGCCCGCGCGATCGCCACCCGCTGCTGCTGGCCGCCGGAGAGCCGGGTGGGTCTCGCGTCGCACTTGTCGGCGAGCCCCACCAGGTCCAGCAGCTCCCGGGCGCGCGCCTCGGCCTCGTCCTTCGGCATTCCCAGCACCCGTACCGGCGCCTCGGTGATGTTGCGCAGCACCGACATGTTCGGGAACAGGTTGAACTGCTGGAACACCATCCCGATCTTCTTGCGGACCTCCCGGACCCGCTTCTCCGGCGCCGGGAACAGGTGCTCGCCGTCGACGGTGATCGTGCCCTCGTCCGGCTTGGTGAGGGTCATCAGCATTCTGAGGATCGTGGTCTTGCCGGAGCCGGAGGGGCCGATCAGGGTGACGTGCCGGCCCGCGTCCACGGACAGGTCCAGGCCGTCGAGGACGGTGTTGTCCCCGAACCGCTTGGTCACTCCCTCCAGGCGGATCAGTTCGCCCCGCCGGGTGCCGGCCGCGGGCTTGCCGTCGTCGTGTGTGCTGGTCTCAACGGACAAGGCGTCGCTCCAGGGTGCGCAGAAGAAGGGAGGCGAGGTACGAGACGACGATGAAAGCCACTCCGATCACCGTCAGGGGCTCGGTGAACTGGAAGTGCTGCTGGGAGACGAGCCGTGCCCGGCCCAGCATGTCCAGCACGCCGATCGTCATCAGCATCGGCGTGTCCTTCAGCATCGAGATGACGTAGTTGCCGAGCGGCGGCACCACCCGGCGGATCGCCTGCGGCAGGATCACCGCCGCCCAGGTCCGGTGCACCGGCAGGCTCAGCGCCGTCGCGGCCTCCCACTGGCCCACCGGCACCGCCTCGATACCGGCCCGGTAGACCTGCATCGTGTACGTCGAGTAGTGCAGCCCGATCCCGGCGACCCCGGTGGCCAGCGGCGACAGGGTCACCCCCGCCTCGGGCAGCACGTAGAAGAGGAAGAACAGCTGCACCAGCAGCGGGGTGTCCCGCACGAACTCGGTGAGGACCCCCACCGGCCAGCGCACCCAGCGGGTGGGGACCCGCATCAGCAGCGTCCAGACCAGCCCCAGCGCGAACGAGATCAGCGACCCCAGGGCCAGTGCCTCCAGCGTGACGAGCAGACCCTGCCAGAACTGCGGCATGAAGTCGGCGACCGCTCCCCAGTCCCACTTCACCGGGCCACCCCCGCCTTCAGCCGGCGCTCAAGCATCCGCATGCCGCGGGTGAGCAGGAACGCGATCACGAAGTAGATCAGCAGCAGGTACGCGTAGATCTCACCGCTCTCCTGCAACGCCAGGCGCACCAGGTTGCCGCTGAAGGCCAGGTCGCCCATGCCGGTGATGGACACCAGCGCGGTGCCCTTGAGCAGCTCCACCAGCAGGTTGCAGAAGGACGGGATCATCTCCGGCACCGCCTGCGGCAGCAGGATCAGCCTGAGCCGCTGCCAGGGGGAGAAGCCGAGCGCGATGCCGCCCTCCCGCTGCGCGGGCTCCACCGCCCGCAGGGCGCCGCGCACGATCTCCGCGCCGTACGCGCCGTACGTCAGGCCCAGGGCGAGGGTTCCCGCCCACATCGGCACCAGCTGCCAGCCGAAGGCGACCGGCAGCACGAAGAACACCCAGAAGATCATCACCAGCGCCGAGATGCCGCGGAACACCTCGGTGTAGAAGCCCGCGACGAAGCGGACGACGCGCAGCCGGTGGGTGCGCGCGGCACCGACGGCGAAGGACACGGCGGTGGCCAGCAGGGCGCTGTAGACGAGCAGCTGGAGCGTCGTGCCGACGCCCCTGAGTACGAGTTCCCACAGTCCCGGGGTCATCCGCCGCACAGCTCCTTCGCGGTCATGTCCGTCATCTCGGCCCTTGTGAAGCCGAACGGCCGCAGGATGCGGAAGAGTTCACCGCTCTTCCTCAGCTTGTGCAGTTCGGTGTTGAAGGCGTCGCGCAGCCGGGTCTCGCCCGTCCGGAACGCGAACGCGCCGCCGTCGACGTGCGGCTTGCCGTCGACCAGCGGGGCGAAGGGCTCGGTGGCCTCCGCCCTGGCGGACTTCTTCACCACCTCACGGGTGGTCAGCGCCGTCCCCGCGAACACGTCGGCCCGGCCCGTCTCCACGGCGTTCAGCCCCGCGACCTGGTCCGGGACGATGACGATGTCGCTCTCCTCCAGCCCGGCGTCCACCGCGTACTGGATCTCCGCGTAGCCGGTGCCGGTGGCGAACCTCGCCTTCTTCCGCACGACGTCCTGGTAGGTGCGCAGCCCCATGGGGTTGCCCTTGCGGACGATGAAGGAGTCCAGCATCCGGTAGTCGGGATCGGCGAAGATCACCTGCTCGCACCGGTCCGCGTTGACGTACATGCCGGCGGCCACGACGTCGAACTGCTGCGATTTCAGCCCCGGGATCAGCGAGCCGAACTCCGTCGGCACCGGCTGCACCCGGTCCACCCCGAGCCGCTTGAAGACCGCCTTGGCCAGCTCGGGCGCCTCCCCGGTGAGGTGGCCGTCCCTGTCGATGTACCCGAAGGGGATCTCACCGGCGATCCCGAGCCGTACGACGCCCTGCGCGCGCAGCCGGTCGAGCAGGGCGCCGCCCTTTCTGCCGGACGCCGACGCCACCCGCGTGCAGCCGGCGGCGCCGAGCGCGCCCAGCACGCCGATCGCGGAGACGCCGGCGAGGAGCGAGCGTCTGCTGTGGCCGTGTTCGGGCCCGGATCTGTGTCTGCCGTTCTCAGGTGGGGGAACCATGGCGGCGCCGCTACCCAGGCGGATCCGGCCCATGCCCCCCTGGAATCCGCCGCGTCGCTTCGTCACGGGATCCGCGAAGGACCCGCACGGAACGTCGGATTCAGTGACCGGGCACGTAGCCGCGCTTCTTGTCGACCACGTTGACCAGGGGCCGGCCGGCCGCCCACCGCTCGTACAGCTCCACGAACTGGGCGCCCAGCTCGTCCCGCCAGCCGACGGTGTCCCCGCTCATGTGCGGGGAGACGATCAGCCCCGGCAGGTCCCACAACGGGCTCTCCGCGGGCAGGGGTTCGGCGGTGAACACGTCCAGCGCGGCGCCCGCGATCCAGCGCCGTCCGAGCGCACCGGCGAGGGCGTCCTCGTCGACGAGCTGCCCGCGGCCGACGTTCACGAAGAACGCCGAGGGCTGCATCACCCCGAACCGGCGGGCGTCGAACATGCGGTACGTCTGCTCGGTCAGCGGAGCGGCCGCGATCACCCAGTCCGCGCGGGAGATCAGCCGGTCCAGGTCGGCCGGGCCGTGGATGCCGGTCCGTGGCACCCGTCCGACCAGCGCGGTCGTCACGCCCAGGGCCTTCAGCGTGCGGGCGATCGCCCGGCCGATCGGCCCGGAGCCGACCACGCAGGCGCGCGTGCCCGCCACCCGCCGGCCCTCCCGGTGCCGCCAGGTGCGCTCCCGCTGGTGCTCCAGGGTGCGCGGCAGGTCCTTGGCCACCGCCAGGACCAGGGCCGCCACGTACTCCGCGACGGGCTGCTCGAAGATCCCGCGCGCGTTGGTGACCACCGTGCCGGAAGCGGCCAGCTCCGGGCACAGCAGATGGTCCACACCCGCGCTCGCGGTGTGCACCCAGCGCGGCCTCGGCCCCTCGCCCGGCCAGGCCTCGCGCACCGCGTGCGAGGTGAAGTCCCACACCAGCAGCACGTCCGCCGCCGGCAGCCGCTCGGCCAGGTGCGCGGCGTCGGTGCGCACGATCCGGGCACGGCCGGTGAGGCGGCCGAGCCGGGGCGGCGGATCGGCGTCGAGAACGAGGACCGTGGGCGTCATACGGGGCGGCTCCGGGCGTCCGACATGCGCGGATTGACCACGCTGGCACCCGGACCCGATCCCGTCAACACGTTCCGGCCGGCCGTCCGTTGCCCCGCTGTCTCCCGGCGCGGGCGCGGCGCCCTCCCCCCTTCGCGGGTGGGCCCGGTGGGGCGACGAGCAGCCGGCCCGGGCCGGCGGCACCCCGCAGACGTGGCCTCTCCTGCGAGTCGGTGGGCTGGGCCGCGTCGGCTGGGTACCCGGGTCATGGGCCGCAGGGGCCCGTACCGCCCGCACAGACGCAGGAAGGCTGGACATGACCGCACTCGGATTCCTCTCCCCGGGCCACGCCGCCGAGGACGACTATCCGCGCATCGAGCAGCTGCTGGGCAGCGACATCCGGGTGGACCTGGCCCACACGGACGCGGGCGGCGACGCGCACGGCGCGGGGGCGCCGCGTGCCGCCGTTCCCGCCGAGCGGCTCGCCGCCGGCATGGAGGGACTGCGGCTGGCCGGGGCCGAGACGCTGGTGTGGGCGAGCACGAGCGGCAGCTTCGCGCACGGCTGGGACGGCGCCCAGGAGCAGGTGCGGGCACTCGCCCGGCTGGCCGGGATGCCGGCCTCCTGCACCTCCTTCGCCTTCGTGCACGCGGCCCGGGAGATCGGCGTGCGGCGGGTAGCCGTCGGCGCGACCTATCCGGAGGACGTCACGGCCCTGTTCGCGGACTTCCTGCGGGCCGGCGGCCTGGAGGTGACCGGGACGCGGTCCTGCGGCATCACGGCGGCCGAGGCCGCCACGTGGGGGGAGGAGGACGTGCTGACGCTGGCGCGTGCCGCCGACGTGCCCGACGCGGAGGCGGTACTGCTGCCCGGCACGGAACTGCGCACGGCCGCACACGTGGCCCTGCTGGAGAAGGTCCTGGCGAAGCCGGTGCTCACCGCCAGCCAGGTGACCGTGTGGGAGGGGCTGCGGCTGGCTGACCGGCGGGTGAACGCGCCGACCCTGGGGACGCTGTTCACGCGGGAGCCGCTGGTGCAGGCGTAGCCGGACGGGAGGCCGCGGCCACGGGGCAAGCGCCACGGGGCAAGCGGCCACGGAGTGAGCGGTCACGGACAAGCGGCCGCGGAATAAGCGGTCACGGAATAAGCGGAGGCCCCCTCCTGTTGGCGGAGCGAAGGACAGCACACGCTCGCAACCAGGAGGCCCACACCGTGTCGGCAGACGAGATCCGGGGCACGACGCACGGGACCGCCCCCGTCCCCCTCTCCGTACTCGACCTGGTGACCGTCGGCGCGGGCAGCACCGCCACGGACGCCCTGCGCACCAGCGTCGCGCTGTCCCGCCTGACCGAGTCCCGCGGCTTCCACCGGTACTGGGTGGCCGAGCACCACTCCATGCCCGGCGTCGCCTCCTCCTCGCCCGCCGTGATCCTCGCCCACCTCGCCGCCCACACCGACCGCATCCGGCTCGGCTCGGGCGGCGTCATGCTGCCCAACCACGCCCCGCTGGTGATCGCCGAGCAGTTCGGCACGCTGGAGGCGATGGCCCCCGGCCGGATCGACCTGGGCCTCGGCCGCGCCCCCGGCACCGACGGCGCCACCGCCGCCGCCCTGCGCCGCACCGACACCCTGAACGAGGGCGCCGACGACTTCCCGCAGCAGCTCGCGGAACTGCTCCGCTTCCTCGACGACGACTTCCCCGACGGCCACCCCTACCGCCGGATCCACGCGATCCCCGGACCGGTCCAGGGCACCGCCCCCGGTGGCGTCCAGTCCGCGCACCGCCCGCCGGTCTGGCTGCTCGGCTCCTCCGGTTTCAGCGCCCGCCTGGCCGGGATGCTCGGGCTGCCGTTCGCCTTCGCGCACCACTTCTCCGCGCAGAACACCATCCCGGCGCTCGACCTGTACCGGCAGACCTTCCGCCCCTCCGCGGTGCTCGACGAGCCCTACGCCCTCATCGGCGTCTCCGCCCTCGCCACCGACGACGAGCGCGAGGCCCGCCGCCAGACCAGGGCGATGGCACTGAACATGCTCCGGCTGCGCACCGGCCGCCCCGGCCTGTTCCCGGACCCGGAGGAGGCCGAGCGGCACGAGTTCAGCACGTTGGAGGAGGACTTCGTCGGCTCCTGGACGGCCAACGTCGTGCACGGTACGGCCGACGAGGTCCGCACCGGCCTGGACGATCTGCGCAAGCGCACGGGCGCTGACGAGCTGATGATCACCTCGCACGCCCACCGCGGCGAACTGCGTCTGCGTTCCTACGAACTGATCGCGGACGCCTACGGGTTGCCGACCGCGTAGGTCTGCGTCCCCAGCAGTTCGGAGATGCGGTCCGGTGACACCGGGCGGGAGTACAGCCAGCCCTGTCCGGTGTCGCAGCCGATCCGGCGCAGCCGGGTGGCCTGGGCCGAGGTCTCCACGCACTCCGCGGTGACGGTCAGGCCGAGGCGGTGCGCCAGCTGGATCATCGCCTCCACGATCACCTCGTCGGCCGGGTTCGGGGCGATCGCCTTCTTGTCGCCCTCGTACTGGAAGCCGCGTACGAAGGAGCCGTCCAGCTTCAGGACCGACACCGGGAGGCGGCTGAGATACGCGAGGTTGGAGTAGCCGGTGCCGAAGTCGTCGATGGCGATGCGCACCCCCATGTCGCTCAGGGCCTGCAGAGCCTGCAGCGGCCGGCCCGACGAGCCCATCACGGCGGACTCGGTCAGCTCCAACTGGAGAAGGTGAGGGGCGAGTCCGGTCTCGGCGAGGATCTGCGCCACGTCGGCCACGAGGTCCGAGTCCCACACCTGGCGCACGGCCACGTTGACGCTGACGAAGATGGGCGGCTCGCCCGGGTGGTCCAGTTGCCAGCGGCGGGCCTGCCGGCAGGCGGTGGCCAGCGCCCAGCGGCCGAGCTGCACGATCGAACCGTCCTCCTCGGCCAGTCCGATGAACCGATTCGGCGTCAGGGTGCCGAACTGGGGGTGGTGCCAGCGGATCAGCGCCTCCACCCCGCTGAGCCGGCCGTCCTCCATGCCGACCAACGGCTGGTACTCCAGGGCGAATTCGTCGCGCTCGATGGCGGGGCGCAGGGTGGAGGAGAGGGCCTGGCGGGTCATGCGGTGCGCGTTGCGCTCAGGGTCGAACAGCGTCCAGCGGGCCTTGCCGTCGGCCTTCGCCCAGTACAGGGTCGTATCGGCCGCCTGCATCAGGCCGGTCGCGGTCGTGCCGGCCACGCGCCGCTCGACCACGCCGATGGACGCGGTCAGCGAGAGCCGCTGCCCGGCCAGGTCGAAGGGCTCCTCCAGGGACTTCAGCGCCGACTCGGCGAGGTCGGCGAGCTGCTCGGTGCCGGTGGAGTCCTCGATGAGCAGGGCGAACTCGTCGCCGCCGAGCCGGGCCACGAGGGGAGTGACGGCGCGGGTGCGGCCGGCCTCGTCGGCGACCCCGGTCAGGCGTTCGGCGACGGCCGCGAGCAGCCGGTCGCCGATGCGGTGGCCGAGGGTGTCGTTGACGGCCTTGAACCCGTCGAGATCCAGGTAGCACAGCCCGATCCGGCCGGTGCCGCTCTCGGACGGCTCGGTCTCCAGCGCGGTCGTCAGCCGCTCGAAGAACAGCGTGCGGTTGGGCAGCCGGGTCACCGGGTCGTGCATCTGCAAGTGCCGCAACTGGGCCTGGAGTTCACGGCGGACGCTGATGTCGGTGGCCGAGAGCAGCACGCCGGGGGCGCGGTCGGCCAGCGGGGTGACGGTGACCTGCACCCAGAGCGCGTGCCCGTCGGGGCGCTTCAGCCGGCGGGTGCAGCGCATCCTCGTCTGCCCGCCGCGCAGCACCTCCCGGTAGGCGTGCCAGGTGCGGGCGTCGGAGGCCAGGTCCATCAGGTCGGCGGCGAGCTGCCCGGTGAGCAGCTCCGGATCCGTG
Source organism: Streptomyces lucensis JCM 4490 (assembly GCF_014650035.1). Taxonomy (GTDB): domain Bacteria; phylum Actinomycetota; class Actinomycetes; order Streptomycetales; family Streptomycetaceae; genus Streptomyces; species Streptomyces lucensis. The sequence goes on from NZ_BMUE01000002.1 coordinate 183,510, forward strand.
CCGAGCAGCTCGCCGAAGGCGGGGTTGGCGCCGGTGACGATGCCCTCGGGGTCCACGACCGCCATGGACAGCGGTGCGGCCGCGAAGACACGGTGGTAGGTGGATTGGTCACTGTCTGTTACGGCTGACCGGTCGAGGTCTGCCGCGGGCGTCGGCCCTTCGGACGTTCCGCTCACCGCTCGCTCCCGCAGTGCACTCGATCCCTGTCCGTGCCGGAAAGTGTGCCGATCATAGAGGCTGGCCCCGGGGCCTTCCAGCCGCTCTCCAGTCTCCCGGACGGAGTACAGGTTCTGACAGATCGTTTCTGCCCGCACCTGGACGGCTTCTTCAGGCCTCCGACCAGTTGTGACGTTCCGTGAATGTTCCGGGGTGTCGAGCGCGGGCGTGCGCCGGTGCTCCGATGGGGCGTACTCACTCTTCTGGTGCAGGCGAACAGGGCATAGAGCGACAAACCACAGCAATCTGGGTGCGGATCAAGTGAACCGTCTCCGGAGGTCATGTCCGTGCCCAAGTTGCGCAGCACCGCCGCCGTGTGCACCACGCTGTCGGCGCTCGCCGCGACCTCGATCCTCACCGGCCCGTCGGTCGCCGAGCCCTTCTCGACGGCCCCCTGTGCCCTGCACCGGACCGCCGCCCACCACTCGGAGGGCGTGGACAGCTGGAACACCGCCTATCCCCGGCCGACCGGGGCGCTGGACGCGGTGCTGGTCTTCCTCTCCTTCCCGGACGCCGAGCCGCGCACCACCCCCGCCGAGCTGACCGCCGACCACTTCCCGGCCACCAGCCGCTTCTACGAGCGCGCCTCGTACGGCAGGTTCACGCTGCGCCCGCACCCGCTGAAGCACTGGCTGCGCATGCCGCGCCCGTCGACCTCGTACGCCATAAGGCGGGACTGGAGCGCGGAGGACCGGGCCGCCTACCTGCGGGACGCGTTCGCGCTGGCCGACAAGGAGGTCGACTTCTCGCGCTACCCGGTCGTGTACTTCGTCGCCGACCCGGACGCGCCCGGCGTGGACTCGGACGCCACCAAGGTCGTGAACCTCGACACGCCCCTGCGCGTGGACGGCACGGACGTCCGCCGGGTCGTCACCGTGTTCGAGAGGCACCCGCCGGACCGGCTGGTCCTCGCCCACGAGACCGGCCACGTCTTCGACCTGCCCGACCTCTACCACCGGCCGGCCGACGGCAAGGGGGACTGGGACACCTACGTCGGCGACTGGGACCTGATGGGCAGCCAGTTCGGGATGGCACCGGATCTGTTCGCCTGGCACAAGTGGAGGCTGGGCTGGCTCGACCCGCGCCAGGTCGCATGCGTGCGCGGCACCGAACCGACCCGGCTCACCCTGGAACCCCTCGCCGCCGGACCGGGGGTGCCGGTGCAGGGCACGGGCGGCGCGCCCGCGTTCGGTCTCGGCAGCGGAGTGAAGCTTGCCGTGGTCCGCACCGGCGAGGACAGCGCCGTCGCCTTCGAGGCGCGCGGATCGGCCGGGAACGACGGCGCGTCCTGCCGGCAGGGCGTCCTGGTCTACCGGGTCCGCGGCGGCGCCGAGTCCGGCGGCGGCCCGGTCGAGGTGGTGGACTCCCACCCGCACAGCGAGGCCTGCTGGGAGAACTCGGTCTACCCGCCCCTCGCCGACGCCCCGGTCGCCCTCGGCGAGAGCTTCACCGTCCCCGGGGAGGGCGTGAAGGTGGAGGTGGAGGGGCGCACGGCATCGGGTGCCTGGACCGTGAAGATCACCCCGGCCATGACGGCGTGATCCCTGACCGGGCGGCGAACCGGCCGGAAAACAACGATGGCGAGTCCCGACCGCGTTTCCGTGGTCATGACTCGCCATCGCCAACGTGCGCCGCCAGGGACTCGAACCCCGGACCCGCTGATTAAGAGTCAGCTGCTCTAACCAACTGAGCTAGCGGCGCCTGCTGACGTCGTAGACATTAGCATCCTGATCGGCGGGAGGAAAAATCGATATCCGCACGGCCGCGCGGGCGGCTCGTACGGCAGCCCACAGGACGACCTCGGGGCCCGGCAGCCACGGGTGCCGGGTCTCCGGGGCGACCAGCCAGCGCGCACCGCCGCAGGCCTCGCCCGCGGCCGGCGCCGGGACGGTCACGGCGTCCCCGGTGCCGTGGCACAACAGCGGCGGCACCGCCTCCGTCCGGGCGGAACCCCACTCCTCCCAGGCCAGCAGCGAGGGCAGCCGCTGGGCCGTGCCCACGGCGGCGAACAGCAGCACCCGGCCCCGGAACAAGGCGACCGGGCCCGATCCGAGGCCCCCGTCCCACAGCCGGTCCAGCATCCGGCGCCCGAAGACCGCCGGGGCGCTCACCACGTCGAAGACCGTGCCGCAGGGCAGGACGACCGGGGCGTCCGGCCGCTCCTCCCAGAGCGACAGCGTGCTCCGTGGATACGTCGCCGCTGAGGCGAGCCAGACGGCGCCGTCGCGGGTCGCGCGGGTGACGTTCGGTGCGCTGCTCATGACGACTACATGTACCCGCCGTGCATGCGCGGTTCCCCTGAGTTGCCGAAAAGCCGGACAGGGTGGCGGGGCGAGGAGTATCTTGCCCACCCGGCATATGCCAGGTGGGTCGGCACGGCGGCTACACGGGATCCGGCGACGTACGTCCCTCGTTGCCGCCCCGCATCAGGTCCCGCCCGAACTCGACCATCTTCTTCGCGTAGTCCTCGGTCCACTCGGCCCGTTCGGCGATGTCCCCCGGGGTCAGCCGGTCGAACCGGCGCGGGTCGGCCAGCTGGGCAGCCGCGATCGCCTGGAACTCCACGGCCCGGTCGGCGGCGGCACGGAACGCCTGGGCCAGCTCCGTCGCGCGCGTCAGCAGGGCCCGGGGGTCCTCGACCGACTCCAGGTCGAAGAAGTGCTCCGGGTCGGAGGCCGCATCCGCGGGCTCGAAGAGCAGGGGCGCGGGGCGTAGCCGCGGTTCGTTACGACGCGGCGTGGGCTCCGCCATGTCTTGTCTCCTCCTCGTACGGTTCGCTGGGCGCCGCCTTCAGGTGGGCCACCGTCCATTGTCCCGCGCCCACGCAAGGGGCGGCCCTGGCCGATGGCTCACCCGGTGTCGTTCTCTACGGCTCCCGGCTCGGCCGCCGTTCATCGGGGCTGCCGGCTCACCCGGGGTTCACGAGGGCTGCCGGCTCACCCGGTGTTCGCTCAGGTGTGCCAGGACGGCGTGGTTCGCCTCCCAGCCGTCCGGGCGGTGTCCGTCGGCCGCCTGCGGCGGCGTGCCGGACTGCGTCCGGCGGGGTGGGGGTGCCGGGTGCCGGCCTCTTCCGCGGGTGTGCCGTCGGTCACGGTGCCCAGCTCACCCGGTGTTCGCTCAGGTGTGCCAGGACGGCGTGGTTCGCCTCCCAGCCGTCCGGGCTGTGTCCGTCGGCCGCCTGCGGCGGCGTGCCGGACTGCGTCCGGCGGGGTGGGGGTGCCGGGTGCCGGCCTCTTCCGCGGGTGTGCCGTCGGTCACGGTGCCCAGCTCACCCGGTGTTCGCTCAGGTGTGCCAGGACGGCGTGGTTCGCCTCCCAGCCGTCCGGGAACTTCACCAGCGTGCCCAGCTGGACCGGTTCCGTGGACGGGTAGTCGTCCAGGAGGTCGCCCACGCCGGCCCGGCAGACCACGATGCACGCGTGCCGGTGCCGGGAGGCCAGGACGCACAGGCGGCCGGTCTCCAGGTGGAAGGCGGTGGCGTCGGGGCGGCCGGAGAGCGGGTGCAGGACGACCGTGATGTCGTACTCGCGGCCCTGGAGCCGGTTCGCGGTGTCGACCGTCACGTCCGCCACGCCCAGGTCGGCGAGGGCCGCGCGGACCGCCGCCGCCTGGTCGCGGTGGGCCGTGCCGACGGCGATGCGGTCGGCGGTGACGGGGGCCGGGTCCGGTGAGCGCTCCGAGGTCGCCGCGCCGCCCCGGTCCAGCAGGCGGCGCACGACCGCCGCCACCGCGCGCACCGCCTCCGGGTCCGTGCGCGGGGTGTGCCGGGCGGGCAGCTCCAGCAGGCCCCAGCCGGACTCCGCGGCCTCGTCGATCACCCGGTCCGGGCCGGAGCCGTCGGAGGGCACCGCGAAGGTGAGGCGGCGGTCGCCGTGGCCGGTGCCGCTGCGGAACGGCGTGTACGGGTAGAACGCATGGGACACCAGCGGGGCCGCGGACGCCGGCAGCCGCCAGGAGACCGGCAGACGGTGCTGGGGCAGGCCCGGGTTGTGGGCCAGCAGAGTGGTGACCGCGGACGCCGACGGGTCGTAGGACAGGCCCGCCCACTGCTCGCTGCCGACGATCGCGAACGGGTCCAGCTGCCCCGGGTCGCCCACGAACAGCGCCCGCTCGAACAGGCCGGCCACGGCCAGCAGGGAGTCGGAGCGCATCTGGTACGCCTCGTCGACGATCGCGTGCCGCCAGGGCTCGTCCACCTTCACGTGCGCCCACTTCGCGGCCGTGGAGAGCACCACCGGCAGGCCGTTCAGGTCGGCCGCCTTCGCGGACGTACGGACGCCCGGCAGGCCGTCCAGCGCCTTGTCGTACGCGTCGGCGTCGCTGCTGTGCAGGCGGCCGACGGGCAGCTCGGGGTCCTTCTCGGCGAGCCGCAGGACGAGGTCGTCCACCTGGGCGTTGGTCTGCGCCACCACCATCAGCGGGCGGCCCGCGTCCGCCAGCTCCAGGGCGGCGCGCACCACCAGGGTGGACTTGCCGGCGCCCGGCGGGGAGTCGACCACCACGCCCCGCTCGGTTCCGTGCAGGGTGTCGCGCAGGATCGCGTCGGTGGCGCGGGCGGCCGCGGCCGCCGGGTCGAAGTCGACGGTCGTCACAGCACGTCCTCCTCGGTCACCGTGTCGGGGGCCTCCGCCGCGGGCTCGCCCGGCGGGCCGCCGTGCGTCCACGGGGTCTCCTCCGGGTCGGGCAGCTTCGCGCCGCCGCGCTGCTCGTGCTCGAACAGCGTGAACAGGACCCGGTCGCCCTTCTCCGGCACCGAACCGGGCTCCGGCTCCTTGCCGCGGCCCATCTTGTCCACGATCCGCAGCACCAGCAGGTCCCCGTCGGGGGCGGACTCGTGGCCGGCGAACTCCGCCGACTGCGGCTTCCCGCCCAGCGAGCGGTACACCTTCGCCCGCTCCGCCAGGTGCGGACGGTCGTCCGTGCGGACCGTCACCAGCGGGCGCGGGCTCGGCCGCTTCCCCTCGCTGTACGCCATCACGACGTCGGTCACCTCGCCCGCGAAGGCCTCGCCGGCCAGCCGCCGCCCGGCCATCACCAGCGGGTCGTCGAGCGCCTCCTGCGCCTCCAGACGAGCCTGCTCGCGCTCGCGCGTCGCCAGCTTGTTCGCCGCCGTCACCGCGTCGTCCCGGCGCGGCTGCGGCGGCTCGCCGGCCAGCACCCGGTCGCGGTGGCCGGTGAACGACCAGCGGTCCCGGGTCCAGCGTTCCTCCACGTGCGCGCCCTCCGGCAGCGCCCGCAGCAGGTCCAGGCCGCGCCACACCGCGTCCCAGGTGGGCCGGGTGCGGCTCTCCACCAGGTCGCGGATCTCCCGCTCGGCCGCGGTCAGCGCGGCCAGCCGGTCGTCGGCGGCCAGGGCGTCCTCGGCGGCGGCGAGGGCGCCGCGCGCGCGGTCGTAGCGCTCGACAGCCGGGGCCAGCAGCTTGTTGTCGAAGGCCGGGTCGGTGGCCGGACCCGCGGGCGGGCACAGCAACTGCCCGGCCGCGTCCCGCTCCAGCTCGGCCCGCCGGGCGGCATCGGCGCCGCTCGCGTCGCCGGGCGGGTCGATCCAGGCGAGGAGAGCGCCCAGGTGCTGGTCCTCGAGGCTGGACTGGCCGGTGGCCCAGTGCCGGGACAGCACGTCGGTGAGGGCGAGCAGCAGCGCGGAGCCGGGGACCCGGGCCCGCTCGCCGTAGTGGGTCAGCCACCGGCCGAGCAGCGGCACCCGGGGCGGTGCCGGGTAGGGGGCCTCCGGCTCCTGCTCGGCGGTGCGGCGGAACCGCATCGAGCGGCCGAGCAGCCGTACCAGGTCCAGGCCGCCGCGGCTCGGCACGATCAGCTGGGGCGCGTCCGCGCACAGCTCGACCTCGACCTTGACCCGCTTGCCGGTCTCCGGGTCGGTCTCGGTGCGCTCGGCCGCCTCGACCGACTCCGCGTAGGAGTCGATGTACGGCAGGACGACGTCGGCGAGTTCGGCGAGGAACGCGAACCGCAGGTCCCGGTCGCGGGGCTGCGGCACGACCAGCAGGCGGGGCGCGTCCCGGTCGGTGCCGACGAGCGCGCCGAGCGGGGCGCCGGCCTCGCCGGCGGTGGTGAGCGGCACGAACACCAGCGGCCGGCCGGACAGGTGCCGGTGCCGGACGGTCGCGGCGGGCTGGGCCCGGCCGCTGCTGACGGCCTCCAGCCGGGCGAGGGCATCGATCAGCGACACCGGCTCACCTCCGGGCGGGCGGCGTCCGCCGGGGCCGCGGCACGCGGTCCGGCCGTGCCGTCCGCCGTGCGGGGAGCCTGCGCCGTGCCGTCTGCCGTACGGAGAGCCTGCGCCCGGCCGCCGGGCTCGCGGAGGGCTTCCGCGCGCAGGGCGGCGGCCCGGCGCAGGGCCGCGACCGCCGGGTCGTCCGGGTCGCCGCTCTCTCCGCGGGCGGCGGACAGGACGTCCTCGACCGTCGTCAGACCGCCCAGTTCGGCCCGCAGGGAACGGCCGAGGCGGGTGACGGCGCCGGCGGCCTGCGAGCGCTCCCGGCAGTGGAAGGCCAGTTCGCATGCGGACAGGCACTCGGGCGCGTACGTCGCCGGTACCGCCTCGACGGCGGCGGTCAGCTCGTCGGAGGGCCGGTCGGGCGCGAAACAGGTGCCCTCGGGAAGGGAGTCGGCGATCTCCTCGATCCGGGTGAGCCGGGCGAGCTGGCGCGCGGTGACGGCGCGTTGCTTGCGGACGTCCACGGCACGGCCCGCGGGCAGGTTGGAGAAGTCCTTCGGGCACACCAGCAGCACCCTGTGGTGCACGCGCGGGGCGGGGGTGAGGCGCGCGGCGACGTCCTCCAGCGCCAGCACGTACACCGCCGCCTGCCGGGCGGCGGCGCCCACCTTCGCGGGGTCCGCCGAGCCGTCCAGCATGGGGAAGGACTTGATCTCCACCACGGACCAGCTGCCGTCCGGGTGCACCACCACCGCGTCCGGCTCCAGGAAGGCGAGCGAGCCCGCCACGTCCAGCGCCAGCATCGGGTGGTCCAGCAGCGTCCAGCCGCCCGCGTCCACGGCCTCGCGCAGCGCCAGCGCCGTACGGGCCGTGCGCCCCTCGGGGCCCTGCGCGGTCAGGTCGGGCACGGCGGCTCCCTCGGGAGGCACGGCGCCCGGGTCCAGGCGGGCGTGCGCCAGCCGCAGCAGCTCGGCGCCGCCGTCCGCCTTCACCTTCGCCTCGAAGGCGTTGCCCCGGGTCAGCGCGAACTGCGACTGCCCGAAACCGGACGGCGTGCCCAGCGCGCTCGCCAGCCGCGCCTTGTCCACCCCGGCGCCGTCCAGGATCGCCCGCCTGCGGCACCCGGGGTTCGCGGCGAGCGCCGCGAGGGCGCGCGCGTCCAGGGCCTTGGCCGGTACGTCGGGGCCGCGCAGCTCAGCGAGCCGGTGCCGGAGCCTCTTCGCCCGCGTCGGCGGGGGAGAGGTCCGGTCCGCCCGCGGCGTCGAGCGGCGACTCGCGCTGCCGTGGAATTCGCTCACCCGCGGAAGTCTGGCATCCGGCACTGACAACCGGGGAACCCGTCCCGCTCGCGACCGGTGCGGGGCGCGGGACCAGGCGGGCCCGCAGCAGGTCCGCGGCCCGCATCACACGCGGCGCCAGCAGCAGGCCGATGCCCATCACGAGGACGCCCGCGGCCGCGTCCAGGAAGTAGTGGTTGGCGGTGCCCATGACCACGAGCGCCGTCAGCAGCGGGTAGGCGACGCCGAGGACCTTCGTGAGACGCGTGCCGCCGTGGCGCCACAGCATCACGCCGCACCACAGCGCCCAGCCGACGTGCAGGCTGGGCATGGCCGCGTACTGGTTGGTCATGCCGCCCATGCCGCGCGGCGCGCTCGCCTCGCCGCCCCACCAGCCGTACGAGCTGTAGTGGGCCATGGTGTCCACGAAGCCGTTCCCGGCCGAGAGCAGGCGCGGCGGGCAGGTCGGCAGCAGCGTGAAGCCGATGAGGCCCATGAACGTGGACGACATCAGCCAGGTGCGGGCCGCCCGGTAGTGCCGGGTACGGGCCCGGAAAAGCCAGATGAGGACGGCCGGCGTGACCAGGTAGTGCAGCGAGGCGTACCAGAAGTCGGCCGGCACCCCGAGCCAGGGCTCACGGGTGAACAACCGGTTGAGCGGGTGCTCGGCGTTCAGGTACAGCAGCTTCTCGACGCGCAGGATCGCCAGACCGTGGTCGACGGCGCTGTTGACGTCACCGCGCGCGAGCAGGCGGCCCGCCGAGTAGCAGCCGTAGACCAGCAGGATCAGCGGCAGCTCGGTCCACCAGCGCAGCCGGGGGCCAGGGGCGACCTCGGTGCCCGGTGTCTCGGTCTGCGGCATCCGATCGCCCTCCCCCTTCGGCTGTGCGGCGCCCGGGCGGGCGACCGTGCCACTTTACGGTGTCCTCACAAGCGCCCATGAGGGGATCCCGTCTCGCTCGTGCGGGCGCTCAGTCCTCGAAGACGTCGGGATCGACCGCCGGGTTGCTCCAGTGGGCGGTGAGCGATGATGGAGGGACCCCGTCCCCCCTGCTTCCGCGGCGTCCACGCGGCGTCCGCGTTCCGGAAAGGTCTCCCATGGCACCGCGCATTCTGCTGGCCCGGCACGGACAGACGGCCTGGTCGCTGTCCGGGAAGCACACCGGCCGGACGGACGTGCCGCTGCTGGAGGAGGGCCGGCGCGGGGCCAAGCTGCTCGGGGAGCGGCTGCACCGCGCTCCGCTGGACGGGCTGGCGGGGGTGGAGGTGCGGACCAGTCCGCTGGTCCGCGCACGCGAGACGTGCGAGCTGGCCGGCTTCGGCGACCGGGCCACGGAGTGGGACACCCTTATGGAGTGGGACTACGGCGCCTACGAGGGGATGACCCCGGCCGAGATCCAGGCCGTCCGCCCCGGCTGGCTGATATGGCGGGACGGCGTCCCGGAGGGCGAGAGCCTCGCGGAGGTCGCGGCGCGCGCGGACGAGGTGGTCGACTGGGCGCGGTCCGCCGACCGTGACGTCCTGGTCTTCGCCCACGGGCACATCCTGCGGTCGATCGGGGCGCGGTGGCTGGGACTGCCGCTGTCCTTCGCGGCGCGTATACGGCTGAACCCGACGTCGCTGTCCGTGCTGGGCTGGGCGTACGGGGAGCCGGCGATCGAGAGCTGGAACGACCTGGGCCATCTGGCGGGCTGACCGCCCGCACCGGATCGCCGGTCACCGCGGCGGCGCGGGGAAGCGCGACCGGCGACTGGTCCGGGCAGGGGGGCCGGTATGCGCGCGTGAGGGGGTACCCCCAGCGCCCGCCCGTGCCGCCCCAGCGGCACGACTGCCCGCAACGGCGGACCGGTGCCGTGCAAGTGCCGGCGACCGCGACTCCCCAGGGGCGCGGGGCGCGCCCGGCCACGGACGGCCCGCGGCCGCGGACCGGGCGGTTGGGCCCCGGGGCGGCGGTGCGGCGTCGGTGCCTGCAGCCCCGCAGGGGCGCGGGGAACTGCGCGACCGGCCACGGACGGCCCGCGGTTGTTCCGGCCAGGGTGGCGGCTTGCCCGCGCGTGCGGGGTGCCGCGGCGCCCACCCGTGCCGCCCCAGCGGCACGACTGCCCGCAGCGGCGGGTGGTGACGTGCGGATACCGGCGACCGCGACTCCTCAGGGGCGCGGGGAACTGCGCGAGCGGCCGCGGACGGCCCGCGGCGGCCCGGCGACGTCACCCCCGCGCGTGGCGGTCCAGGAACTCGGACACCCCCGAAGCCCGCCGGTGCGGCATCAGCACCCTGGCCGTGCCCGCCAGCATCGTGTGGATGCGGGACGACTGGACCTGGTCCAGCAGGGACAGCACCCGCAGCCCAGCCTGAGCCGCCTCGTCGGGACGACCCTCGCGGGCCAGGTCGTCGGCCAGCTCCGCGGTGTACAGCGCGATGTTCCGGGTGAAGTGCGGATCCTGCAGGTCCGCCGCACGGCGCGCATGCCGGGACGCGCGCCGCCAGTCGCCCAGCGTGGACCAGCACTGAGCCTCCAGCCCCTCCAGTTCCGCCTCCCCGTAGAAGCTCATCCACTCGGGGTCGGCGTCCGAGTGGCCGCGGCCGAAGAGGGCCTGGGCCCGGGCCAGCGCCCGTGCGCAGCCGGTGCGGTCGGCGAGCCCCGCCCAGCCACCCGCCTCGCGCAGTGCGAGCAAGGACAGCAGACGCGGGGAGCCGAGGGGGCCGGCGGCACGCTGGGCGGCCTGCGCGGCCCGCACCGCCTCCCGGGGGCGGCCGGCGTCACGGGCCAGGAACGCCGTGTTGCAGAAGGCGTGCGCCTCCAGCGCCGCATCCCCGCTCATGCGGGCGGTGGCCAGCGCCTCCGCATAGTGCGAGCGCGCGTCGTCGAAGCGTCCGGAGTCGTGGGCGAGCCAGCCCACGGAGATGGCGAGTTCACCGGCGCCCGCGTGCAGCCGGTCGGTGGTGGTCTGCCGGGTCGCGCCGGCGTCCAGCAGCGCGTAGGCCGCGCGCAGCGGAGCCGACGCGCGCCGGTAGAGGCCGTCCGCGCCGTGCCGGTCGTCGAGCAGCCGGATGCAGCGGACGGCTTCCTCCAGGGCGCTCGCCTCGGAGGCACCGGGTCGTCGCGTGGGCCGGGCCGCCGCGGCGGCCGCCTCCGTGGTGAGCCCCAGTGGGCCCAGCGTGGCGGCGGCAACCGTGGCGCCTCCGCCGGTCATGAATGCGCGACGCAGCACGTCGCTCTCCTCGTGGTTCAGGTGGTCTTCCGCGTGCGGCTCGTACGGCTCGTACGGGTCGCACGGGTGCGGTGGTGCGCCGTACGGGCCGAACGGGTCACACGGGTCGTACGTGCTCAGTGCGTCATGCAGGTCATGCAGGTCATGCAGGTCATGCAGGTCATGCGGGCCGTGCGGGCCGTGCGGGCCGTGCGGGTCTAATGGATCAGACGGGTCGAACGGATCAGACGGGTCGTACGTGTCCCGCTGCGCGGACGGTCCCGGTGTGTCATACGGCTCCGCCACCCCCCTCGTCTCAAGAGCCGCGCGCGCCGCACGTCCGCGGACGGACGAGCGGGGCGCGAAGCCGAGGTCGGTGAGCGTGCGGCCGGGGAACATGTGCAGGAACACCCGCTCGTACGCGTAGTTCGGGCAACGGATCTCGCCCGCCTCGACCCGGCCGACGTAACGCGCGTCACAGCTCACCCGCTCACCGATCTCGCGCGCGGCACGCCGTACGAGCGCCGCGAACTCGGCCGGTGAACGGCTGCCGCGCAGTTGCCGGAAGGCGAGGTTCGGCCGGGGTGGCCGTTCGGGCTGTGACGAGGTCACCGTTGACGACGCCATGGCCGGGTCCTCTCGTGCGAACCGTCGAACCATGCCGGCGCCGGGGCGGAGTCGGGACGAGCCGTCCGTGTGACGCCCTGGTTCCGGCGGTGAGAACGTACCGGCTGTGAAGGTCCCGCCACGCTGTGTTTGGCTACAAACCGGATATCTCAACCACGATCTGCCATGAAGTGCCATCCTTTGCGGCACACTTGTGCCGTGCCTCGTTGACGCGTTCGTGCGTTGGACTCCATGGACCGCAACAGGGCTGTGTGGTGGAGGCCGGCATGGAGACCATCCAGAGCAACGATCCTTCGACGTCGCCGCTGTCGGCGCTCCGGACACCCGGACGCGACACGGGATGCGACCTCGTCACGGTGCCCGCCCGGCAGGGGCTGGAGGCGGTCGACATCCTGCGGCGCGGGGCCGTGGACGCGGTGGGTCCCGTTCTGCACGACGGCGGCTGCGACACCCTCGGTTTCCTGGTCCCGGCCGGCACCGCCGCCGGCTGGGACGTGCCGGGCAGCACCTGCACGGAGACGAACGGCCGCGGACTGCGCCTGAACCCCGTGCCCCCGGTGGAGGGTTCCGACTGGCTGCTGCCCCCCGGCGAAGCCGACCTCGCCACCGACCCGGCCGAGCTGCGCCGGGCCCTGGGAGAAGCGGCCAGGCTCCTGGAGGCCGCCGACAACTGCCGGTGAAGCGCGTGCGCACGGCACCTGCGAGACTGGACCGATGGGCAGGTCCAGGAACACGCGGCGCAGGTCGGCCGCCGTCGAAGCCGTCGTGGAGGCGGTCGACGGCGGGCTCGCCCAGCTCGTCCCCGACCCCGACCGCGACCGGGCCTGGACACTGCTGATCGACGGGGCGCCCCAGTCGCACGTCGACCTGGACGACCCCGCGCACCTGTCCTTCGAGTACCAGCGCCGCCTCGGTCATGTCATCGACCTCGTCGCCCCGGCCGGCAGGCCCGTGCACGCGGTGCACCTCGGCGGCGGCGCGTTCACCCTCGCCCGGTACGTCGCCGCGACCCGGCCCCGCTCCACCCAGCAGGTCGTCGAGCGGGACGCCCAACTGGTCCAACTGGTCCGCCGCGAACTGCCGCTGGACCCGGGCGCGCGTGTGCGCGTGCGGTCGGCGGACGCCCGCGCCGGGCTCGGCAAGGTGCCGGACGGCTGGGCCGACCTGGTCGTCGCCGACGTCTTCAGCGGCGCCCGCACCCCCGCCCACCTCACCTCCGTCGAGTACCTGGACGAGGTCCGCCGCGCCCTGAAGCCGTCCGGCGTCTACGCGGCCAACATCGCCGACGGGCCGCCGCTCGCCCACCTGCGCGGCCAGATCGCCACCGCCGCCGCCCGGTTCGGCGAACTCGCGCTGATCGCCGACCCGGCCGTGCTGCGCGGCAAACGCTTCGGCAACGCCGTCCTCGTCGCCTCCGACCTGTCGCTGCCCCTCGCCGAACTCACCCGCCGCGCGGCCTCCGACCCGCACCCCGGACGGGTCGAACACGGCAGGCAGCTCATCGACTTCACCGGTGGCGCCGGCCCCGTGACGGACGAGGCGGCGGTGGCCTCCCCGGCCCCGCCGCCCTCCGTGTTCCGCTGAGCACCCGCCCGGTCAGTAGGTGCCGACCTCCACGCGCGGCGGGCCGTCGTGCCAGGTGCAGAACACCGACACCCGGTCCGCGCCCCGGCTGAACTCCACCCGGATCCAGCTCTGCGTCTTCCACACCTGCATCGACCAGCCGGTCCCAGGCGTCGCCGAGACGAGCTTCGCGTCGGCCGTGCCCAGGTCGAAGACCGCCCGCCCGCCGTCGGTGTCGTAGGCCTCGACCCGGCCCGAGGCGGTGGCGGAAGCGGAAGCGGCGGGGGAGGGGCCGGCGGAGCGGGCCGGGGTGCGGGACGGCGGGGCCGACGGCCCGGCCGACGGGCTCTTCGACGGCGACGGACGCACGGTCCGGGAATCCAGCGGCTTCGGGCGCTGCGTGCTCGTGTCCGCCGCCGTGACCGGCAGGGCGCGCGGCGGGTCGTACACCGTGCCGGCCATCACCGTGTGCACACCCCACCACGAGAGCGTGACCGCCGCGCCCGTGGCGAGCAGCCAGGCCAGTACGTGTACGAGTCCTCTGCGCATCGCGGCCATACTGCCTCAGGGGGACCGCCGTACGCACTTGCCCGGGGTTATCCACAGGCACCGCACCGGTGTTGGCCGCATGGCGTACGGTGCGGCGCATGGCAAGTGTGCTCGTGGTCGAGGACGACCAGTTCGTCCGCTCGGCGCTCATCCGGCATCTGACCGACGCCTCGCACACCGTGCGCAGCGTCGGCACGGCGCTGGAGGCGCTGCGCGAGGTCGCCCATTTCCGATTCGACGTGGTCATCCTGGACCTCGGACTGCCCGACCTGGACGGCTCCGAGGCCCTGAAGATGCTGCGCGGCATCACCGACGTGCCCGTCATCATCGCCACCGCCCGGGACGACGAGGCGGAGGTCGTCCGGCTGCTGAACGCCGGCGCGGACGACTACCTCACCAAGCCCTTCTCCGTCGAGCACCTCTCCGCCCGCATCGCGGCCGTGCTGCGCCGCGCCCGCACCGGCGGAGGCGAGGCCGCGCCCTCGTCCGTGCTCCGCGTCGGCGGGCTGACCGTCGACCCGCTGCGCCGCCAGGCCGAGCTGGACGGCGCCCGGCTGGACCTCACCCGCCGCGAGTTCGACCTGCTGGCCTTCCTCGCCGGGCGCCCAGGCGTCGTCGTCCCGCGCAGGGAACTGCTCGCCGAGGTCTGGCAGCAGTCCTACGGCGACGACCAGACCATCGACGTCCATCTGTCCTGGCTGCGCCGGAAACTGGGGGAGACCGCCGCGCGGCCGCGCTATCTGCACACCCTGCGCGGTGTGGGCGTGAAGCTGGAGCCGCCGGTGGCGGCGGAGGGGGAGCCACCGCGATGAGATGGGCTCTGGTCAAGGTCTGCCTGGCGGTCACCACGATGGTCGTGGTCGCCTTCGCCGTACCGCTGGGACTGGTCGTCAAGGAGATGGCCCGCGACCGGGCGTTCGCGGGCGCCGAGCGGGAGGCCGCCGCCGTCGCGCCCGCCCTGTCCATCACCACCGACCGGGACAAGCTGGAGCGGGTGGTCGCCTCCGCGGGCGCCGGCTCGGGCCTGGCCGTCCACCTGCCCGCCGACGGCGGCCGGACCGCGCTCGACCTCGGGCACCGGCGCGCCGCCGACCGCGACATCGAGGCCGTACGGAGACTGGGCCGCGCCTCGACGGCCACCGTCCCCGGCGGCTCCGCCCTGCTGCAGCCGGTGGCGCTCGGCTCGACGGCGATCGCGGTCGTCGAGGTCTACGTCCCCGAATCCGCGATGACCAACGGCGTGGGCACGGCCTGGGCGGTGCTCGCCGCCGTCGGCCTCGCCCTGATCGTCGGCTCGGTCGCCGTCGCCGACCGGCTCGGCGTGCGCATGGTGCGGCCCGCGCAGCGGCTGGCCGAGGGCGCGCACGAACTGGGCGAGGGCCGGCTGGGCGCAAGGGTGCGCGAGGAGGGCCCCACCGAACTGCGGCTCGCGGCGGTCGCGTTCAACTCCATGGCCGACCAGGTGGTGCAGCTCCTCGCCAACGAACGGGAACTGGCGGCCGACCTCTCCCACCGGCTGCGCACCCCGCTCACCGTGCTCCGCCTCAACGCGGCCTCCCTCGGCTCCGGACCGGCCGCCGAGCAGACCCGGGCCGCCGTCGCCCAGCTGGAACGCGAGGTCGACACCATCATCCGCACGGCCCGGGACGCCAGACCGCAGACCGCGGCGGCCGGCCCCGGCACCGGGTGCGACGCGGCCGAAGTCGTCCGTGAGCGGATGGAGTTCTGGTCCGCCCTCGCCGAGGACGAAGGCCGCAAGTGGCGGGTGGCCGGCGCCGACCGCCCGGTACGCGTACCCGTGGCCCGCGCCGACCTCGCCGCCGGGCTCGACGCCCTGCTCGGCAACGTCTTCCGGCACACCGCCGAGGGCACCGCCTTCGCGGTCGACGTCCACAACGGCGAGGACGCGGTGATCGTGCTGGTCTCCGACGCGGGCCCCGGCATACCCGACCCCGAGGCGGCGATGGCACGCGGCCGCGGCTCCGGCAGCGCCGGCTCCACCGGGCTGGGGCTGGACATCGTGCGCCGGCTCGCCGAGTCCACCGGAGGCGACGTCCGCATCGGCTCCTCCGTCCTGGGCGGCACCGAGGTGCGGATCTGGTTCCAGCTGGACGGCCGGGGGCCGGTGGGACCGGGGCGCCGGGGAGCCGTGCGGAGACGGCGGACGGGCAGAAGAGCGGGAAAATTGGTCTCGACCTTTAACCGTTCCCGATCGCTTCCTTAAGCGAACCCTAAGGTCTTCGGCGACCGTCCCCGACAGGCAGTTTGTCCGATTCCGGATCGCTAGCGTGCTGCCGCATCGCACAGGGCCGGCAAATCCCTGTGACTCCCCGTGAACAGCGAAGGCAGGCACGCGCATGAGCACGCACCGGCGCAGGATCAGTGGCAGGAACAAGGCGATAGGCGGCCTGGTGGCCGCGGCCGTGGCCGGTGGCGGCGCGGTCCTGCTCACCGGCACCGCCAACGCGGCCGGCGTGAACGCGGCGTACACGCGGACCAGCGACTGGTCGACCGGCTACAGCGCCCAGTACGTCGTCACCAACAACAGCGGCCAGACCGAGAAGACCTGGACGCTGGAGTTCGACCTCCCGACGGGCGCCACGCTCTCCTCCCTGTGGAACGGCGAGTCGAGCGTCAGCGGCCGCCACGTCACCGTGAAGCCCGCGAAGTGGGACACGGACGGCCTGGCCGTCGGCAAGTCCGTCACCGTCGGCTTCGTGGTCAACGGCAAGGGTGAGCCGACGGGCTGCCGCATCGACAACGCCCGGTGTTCCGCCGACGACGGCGCCACCCCCGAGCCGAGCGGCCGCCCGACCCAGCCCCAGTCCCCGGCCCCCACCGCGACGCCGAGCCAGAGCGCCACCCCCACCGGGAGCGCGAGCCCGACCCCCTCGCAGAGCACCGGTACCGGCAGCACCGCCTCCGCCGGCTTCGCGCCCTACGTCGACACCTCCCTCTACCCGGCGTTCGACCTCGTGGCCGCCGCCGACGCGACCGGCGTGAAGAACTACAACCTCGCCTTCGTCACCGACGGCGGCGGCTGCACCCCCAAGTGGGGCGGCGTCACCGACCTGACCGCCGACGGCGTGGCCGCCCAGATCGGTTCCCTGCGGGCCAAGGGCGGTGACGTCCGGGTCTCCTTCGGCGGCGCGTCCGGCTCCGAACTGGCCACCACCTGCTCCTCGGCGGACGCCCTGGCCGCCGCCTACGGCAAGGCCGTCGACGCCTTCAAGCTGACCAAGGTCGACTTCGACGTCGAGGGCGGCGCGCTGCCCAACACCGCGGCCAACACCCGCCGCGCCCAGGCCATCGCCAAGCTGCAGGCCAAGCACCCGAACCTGGACGTCTCCTTCACCCTGCCGGTGATGCCCGAGGGCCTGACCCAGGACGGCGTGAACCTGCTGGCCGACGCCAAGTCCAACGGCGTCCGGATCAACACCGTCAACATCATGGCGATGGACTACGGACCGGCGTACAGCGGTGACATGGGCACCTACGCCGAGCAGGCCGCGACCGCAACGCAGGCCCAGGTCAAGAGCGTGCTGGGGCTGTCCGACTCCGCCGCCTGGAAGACGGTCGCCGTCACTCCGATGATCGGCGTCAACGACGTCTCCTCCGAGGTCTTCAAGGTCGACGACGCCACCCAGCTGGTGAACTTCGCCAAGTCCAAGGGCCTCGGCTGGCTCTCCATGTGGTCCGCTACCCGCGACAAGAGCTGCGCCGGCGGCACCAAGCCCACCGCCGACGCCACGTGCAGCTCCATCGCCCAGGACAGGTTCGCCTTCTCCAAGGCGTTCGGCACCTTCGAGTGACCACCGTCTTCGGCTGACCACCGTCTTCGGCTGACCACCGTCTTCGGCTGACGGCCGTCTTCGGCTGACAGCGGCACGCGAGAGCGCGGCCCGCCCCCCACGGCAGGCCGCGCTCCGGTCCGTCAGGCGGCCGGCTGCTCCACCGCCGGCAGCGTGCCCGTGCGCGCCACCTCGCCGTACCACCGCGCACTGGACTTGGGGGTGCGCTCCAGCGTCGCGTAGTCGACGTACACCGCGCCGAACCGCTTGCCGTAGCCGTACGCCCACTCGAAGTTGTCCATCAGCGACCACAGGTAGTAGCCGCGGACGTCGGCGCCGTCGGTGAGGGCGCGGCGCACGGCCGCCAGGTGGCCGTGCAGGTAGGCGATGCGCTCCGGGTCGTGCACCCGGCCGTCGGGGTCGGGCTTGTCGTCGTAGGCCGCACCGTTCTCGGTGATGTACAGCGGCAGGCCGGGCGCCTCGCGCGAGTAGCGCATGATCAGGTCGTACAGGCCGGTCGGGTCGATCGTCCAGCCCATCTCCGTGCGCTCGCCCGGCGTCTGGTGGAACAGCACGTCGTCGGCGGCCGGCCAGGGGGAGTGGTCGCTGGCGCCGTGGCCGTCCGCCCGGGGGCCCTTGATCCGGCCGGGGGCCGCCGAGACCAGCGCCGGGGTGTAGTAGTTCAGGCCCAGCGCGTCCAGCGGCGCGTTGATCGTGCGGACGTCCCCGTCGAGGACGTACGACCAGTCGGTGACCGAGGCGGTCGAGGCGAGCAGCGTCTCCGGATAGGCGCCGTGCAGCATCGGGCCGTGGAAGACGCCGTTGGCCAGGTCGTCGATCCGGCGGGCCGCCGCCAGGTCGGCGGGGTCCTGGGTGAGGGACCGCACGACCGAGGAGTTGAGGCTGACGGCGATCTGGTTGCGGGCCGGCATCACCGAGCGCAGCGCGGTCGTGCCCAGGCCGTGCGCCAGGTTGAGGTGGTGGGCCGCGCGCAGGGAGGCCGCCGGGTCGGTGCGGCCGGGGGCGTGCACCCCGGAGCCGTACCCCAGGAAGGCGCTGCACCACGGCTCGTTGAGGGTGATCCAGTGCTCCACCCGGTCGCCCAGCGCCTCGCCGACGAGCGCCGCGTACTCGGCGAAGCGGAGCGCGGTGTCCCGCTCCGGCCAGCCGCCCGCGTCCTCCAGCTCCTGCGGCAGGTCCCAGTGGTACAGGGTGACGGCCGGCTTGATGCCGCGTCCCAGCAGCTCGTCCACCAGGCGGCGGTAGAAGTCCAGGCCCCGCTGGACCGCGGGGCCCCGGCCCGTGGGCTGCACCCGGGACCAGGAGACGGAGAAGCGGTAGGCGTTCAGGCCCAGCTCCGCCATCAGCGCCACGTCGTCGCGGTAGCGGTGGTAGTGGTCGACCGCGACGTCACCGTTCTCGCCGCCCGCCGTCTTTCCCGGCGTATGGCTGAAGGTGTCCCAGATCGAGGGGGTGCGGCCGTCCTCCCGCACCGCCCCCTCGATCTGGTACGCGGAGGTCGCGGCGCCCCAGAGGAAGGAGGGCGGAAAGGTCACGGGGGAAACGGAGTCAGGCATGGAAGCGCTCCCATAAAGGGTCGTAGGAGACCGTTGGACAGGCGGTCGGGTCGAGCCGCGTGAGGCGGACCGGGGCCGGGACGGCGATGGCCCGGCCCCTGGAGGGCGGGGGCGCCGGCCCGGATCGCGGGCCCGCCCCCGGGGCGAGGGGCGTCAGCCCTTGATGGCGCCCTGCATGATCCCGCCGACGATCTGCTTGCCGAACAGCAGGAAGGCGACCAGCAGCGGCAGCGTGCCGAGCAGCGCGCCCGCCATGATCACCGCTTGGTCCGGGACGTAGCCGGTACCGAGCGAGTTCAGGGCCACCTGCACGGTCGGGTTCTGCTGGTTCAGGGCGATGATCGGCCACAGGAAGTCGTTCCAGGCGAACACGAACGTCAGCAGACCGAGCACCGCCATCGCCGGCCGCGCGGCCGGGAAGACGACGTGCCACACGATCCGCAGGCTGCTCGCGCCGTCCACCCGGGCCGCCTCGATCAGCTCCGTGGGCAGCGCCTGCACCAGGTACTGCCGCATGAAGAACGTGCCGAAGGCGGTCACCAGGCTCGGCAGGATCACCGTCTGCAGCTGGTTGGACCAGCCCAGGTCCGACATCCACAGGTACAGCGGCACGACGGCCAGCTGCGGCGGGATCATCATCGTGCCGATGGTCAGCAGCAGCAGCAGGTTGGAGAACCGGAACCGCAGCTTGGCGAAGGCGAAACCGGCCAGCGTCGAGAACAGCACCGTGCTGACGGTGATCGTGCCCGCCACGACCACCGAGTTGACCATCGCGGTGCCGAGGCCGGCCTCGTCCCAGGCCGACTCCAGGTTCTTGAACAGGTTGCCGCCGAACCACAGCGGCGGCGGGCTCTGGGCGAGGCGGCCGTCGGTGCGCGAGGCCGCGATCGCCGTCCACACCAGCGGGGCCAGCGAGACGAGGGCGAAGACGGTCAGCACGACGTAGGTCACCGGGCCCGCGTGCATCTGCCGGCCGGCGCCCGTCCGGCCGCGCCGCCGCCGCTCCTCCTTGCGCACCCCCGGGGGTGCCGTCAGTTCAGTGGTGGTCATTGGGACTTCCTCAACCGTCGGGTGAGCAGCAGATTGACCGCGGCGACGAGCAGCAGTACCAGGAACATCGACCAGGCGATCGCGGACGCCTTGCCGAGGTTGCCGATGATCCAGCCCTGGTCGTACATGTAGAGACCGAGCGTCTGGTACTGGTGCTCGGAGCCGCCCTTGGACCCGCTGACCCCGCCGAACAACAGGGGCTCACCGAAGAGCTGGGTCGCGCCGATGGTGGAGACGACGATCGTGAACAGGATCGTCGGCCGCAACTGGGGGATCGTCACGTGCCGGAACTGCTGCCAGCGGTTGGCGCCGTCGAGCGCCGCCGACTCGTACAGGTCGGCCGGGATCGCCTGCATCGCGGCCAGGTAGATCAGCGCGTTGTAGCCGGTCCACCGCCAGATGACGATGGTCGAGACGGCGAACTGGGAACCCCAGTCCGACTCACGCCAGTTGACCGGGTCGACCCCGAAGAAGTGCAGGAACCAGTTGACCATGCCGCCGTCCCACGAGTACAGCAGCGTGAACACCAGGGTCGCGGCCGCCACCGAGGTGGCGTACGGGGTCAGCATCACCACACGCCACATGGTGGAACCGCGCAGCTTGTAGTTCAGCAGGTGCGCGAGCCCCAGCGCGGCCAGCAGCTGCGGCACGGTCGAGATGAGGCCGATGGTGAACGTGTTCTCCAGGGCGTTCCAGAAGAAGTCCGACGACAACAGGTTCTTGTAGTTGTCCAGGCCCGCCCAGGTCTGGTGGTCGAGGGAGGACAGCTGCACGTCGTGCAGCGAGTACCAGGCCGTGTAGAGCAGCGGTATCAGGGAGAAGGCCCCGAAGAGGACGAAGAAGGGGGTGACGAAGGCGTACGGCGACGCCTTCATGTCCCAGCGGTACAGCCGGCTGCGCCAGGAGTCGGGGCCCGCCGGATTACCGCGACCGTGAGCGCCCCGGGCCGCGCCCGGCGGGGTGCCGGGCGCGGCCTCGGCGCTCGACGCGGGATGCGCGAGAGCCTGCTTGGAGCTGCTCACTGGCCGAGCACGTCCTTGATCTCGTTCTTGGCGGCGTCCCAGCCCTGCTCGGGGGACTTGCCCTTCTGCTCGACCTGGAGGATGCCGACGTCGGTGAGCGCGGTGTTGATCGGCTGGTCCTTGATGCCGAAGTACTGCGTCGGGATGGTCCTCGCGGAGTCGGAGAAGATCTGCGTGATCGGCGCGTCCGAGAAGTACGCCGTGGTGTCGGCGGCCGGCTTCAGGCCCGCGTAGGCCGACGGGGTGGAGGGGAAGCTGGCCTGCTTGGCGAAGACCTTGGCCTGCTGCTCCGGAGCGGTCAGCCACTTCGCCAGCGCGATGGCCTCCTTCTGGTGCTTGCCCGCCGTCGGCACACCGATGAACGAGCCGCCCCAGTTGGCCGCGGTGGGCGCCGCCGCCACGTCCCAGTTGCCCTTGCCGGCGTCACCGGACTTCTGCTCGATGTAGCCGATCATCCATGCCGGGCAGGCCACGGACGCGAAGGAGCCCTTGGCGAAGCCCTGGTCCCAAGGCTTGTCGAACTGCTTGAGCTTCGCCGACATGTCGGTGGTGGCGACCGTCATGGCGGCGTCCCAGGCCGTCTTCACGCCGTCGGACTTGTCCCAGACGACGTTGCCGTCCTCGTCGTAGTACCGGGTGTCGGCGCCGCCGAGGGCCGCGTTGTAGACGGACGACGCGGAGTCCACGAACTTGGTGCCGCCGGGCGCCTTCTTCATGTACTTCTTGCCGAGGTCGACGTACTTGGCCCAGTCGCCCTTCCAGGAGGCGGCGAGCTTGGCGCGGTCCGTCTCCAGGCCGGCCTTCTTGAACAGGTCCTTGCGGTAGCAGATCGCCATGGGGCCGACGTCGGTGCCGAGCCCGATGGTCTTGCCGTCCTTGGTGGTGGCCTGCGCGAGCTTCCAGTCCAGCCACTGCGACTTGTCGACCTCCTTGCCGAGGTCGACGAACTTGTCGGCCTGGGTCTGGACGGCCTCGGTGATGTTGCCGACCTCGATGGCCTGGATGTCGTCGGTGCCGGAGCCGGCCTGGAGGCGGGTGAGCACCTTCGGCCAGTAGACGTCGGTACGGGTGGTGACGTTCTCCTTGATGTTGATGTCGGGGTGGAGCTTCATGTACTCGTCGTAGAGGCCGGCCTGCTTGTAGCCGAAGACGCCGAAGGTGCCGATGGTCAGAGTGAGGCTGCCCTTGCCGCCGCCGCTGCCGCCGTCCGCGTCGGACGAGCCGTCGTCCGAGTCCTTGGAGCAGCCGGCCAGCAGCCCTGTGGTCAGCGCGGCGATGGCCACGACGGCCCCCAGTCTGCGGGACCCGCGGATGCTCGTGCGCATTACGTCCTCCTGTTGCCTGACGTGCCGACCCCCCGGCCAACTGCATGGAATTGGGCCCGTTCGTACTCGCTGCGGCTCGGGCGGGGAACGTGCGGGATGTGTATGTGCCAGGTACTGTGGGAGCGCTCCCACAAGTGATGTGTTGAAGGGTCGCCGGTTCGGCGCGGGGTGTCAAGGGAGCGGACAAGGGCAAGAGCGTTCAGTTATCGGGACGTTAAGTGGACCATGGCCGTCCGGTTCGGGGAGGTCAAGGGGGGTGGACGGGCCCGGCCGGCACACGGGGGACGGGGCCCTGACGGCGGCCCGCGCGGGGTCGGGGTGGCGGCCCCCGGACCGGTCACCGTGTCGGACCGGGCTGTTACATTCCAGGCCAGCACCAGAATCGGTCGAGAGAGGCGGAGCCCATGGCAAGCCATGGAGGGCGGGGCCGGAGCGGGGGGCGGCCCACGCTCGAGGAGGTCGCCGCCCGGGCCGGGGTGGGGCGGGGCACGGTGTCGCGAGTGATCAACGGCTCGCCCCGGGTCAGCGACGCCACCCGCGCCGCGGTCGAGGCCGCGGTGGCCGAACTCGGCTACGTGCCCAACACCGCGGCCCGCGCCCTCGCGGCCAACCGCACCGACGCCATCGCGCTCGTCGTTCCGGAGCCGGAGACCCGGTTCTTCGCCGAGCCGTACTTCTCGGACATGCTGCGCGGCGTCGGCGCCGGACTCGCCGAGACGGAGATGCAGCTGCTGCTGATCTTCGCGGGCAGCGACCGCGAGCGGCAGCGCCTCGCGCAGTACCTGGCCGCCCACCGGGTGGACGGCGTCCTGCTGGTCTCCGTCCACGCCGACGACCCGCTGCCCGACCTGCTCGCCCAACTGGAGATCCCGGCGGTGATCAGCGGCCCGCGCTCGGCCGGCGAGACCCTCACCTCGGTGGACTCGGACAACTACGGCGGCGGCCGCTCCGCGGTGGAGCACCTGCTGTCCCGGGGCCGGCGCCGGATCGCGCACATCACCGGCCGCCTGGACGTCTACGGCGCCCAGCGCCGGGTCGACGGCTACCGCGACGCCCTGCGCGACGCCGGTCACGAGCCGGACGAACTCCTCATCGAACAGGGGGACTTCACGGAGGAGGGCGGCCGCCGCGCGATGACGACGCTGCTGGGCCGCCACGCCGACCTGGACGCGGTCTTCGCCGGTTCGGACGTGATGGCGGCCGGCGCCCGCCAGGTGCTGCGCGAGCAGGGCCGCCGCATCCCGGAGGACGTGGCCCTGGTCGGTTACGACGACTCGGCCATCGCCCGCCACATGGACCCGCCGCTCACCAGCGTCCGCCAGCCGATCGAGGAGATGGGCCGCGCGATGATCGACCTGCTCCTGGCGGAGGTCGCCGACCGCCGTCCCGCGGCATCCCGCGGCCTGGAGCGACGGCAGGCGGTCCTGCCGACCGAGCTGGTGACGCGCGCGTCGTCGTAACGAGGGCGCCGGGGCCGCGACACGGTCAGGCGGGGAGGCCGGAATCGGCGGGACCGGGTGGCGAGGTCGAGATGCGGGACCGGGCGCCGGGCGGCACGCGGCGCCCGGCGCCTGCTCCGCCCGGCCGGGAGGAGAGGACCCGAAGGGAGAGGAAGAGCCCAGTGGAAGTGGAAGAGCCGGAAGACGAGGACCGGCGCAAGAGGGCCCGGCAGGCGAGCAGTTCGCCGTGAACGCGATCAGCCGGTGACCCGTCTTGCGACGGAGTCACCGGCTGATCACTCAGGGTGAGTGACGGGACTCGAACCCGCGGCATCCTGGACCACAACCAGGTGCTCTACCAGCTGAGCTACACCCACCATGACCGGTAGTCCGAGGAGTGCTCTCCCCGACCGGCCGAGAAGAAGTCTACAGGGTCCCAAGGGGTGCTCGCGCACAGGTTTTCCCGCGTGCCCGCGAGCGCGCCCCGCGCGCTCTACTGCGCGGGCAGGACGTGCCGCGCGGCGATCGCCCTGGCGGTGTCGGAGTCCGGCCCGGGCTGCGGGACGAAGATCGCCTCGCGGTAGTAGCGCAGCTCGGCGATCGACTCGCGGATGTCGGCGAGGGCCCGGTGGTTGCCGTTCTTCTCCGGGCTGTTGAAGTACGCCCGGGGGTACCAGCGGCGGGCCAGCTCCTTGACCGAGGAGACGTCGACGATCCGGTAGTGCAGGTAGTCCTCCAGGGTCGGCATGTCCCGCAGCAGGAAGCCGCGGTCGGTGCCGACGGAGTTGCCGCACAGCGGCGCCTTGCCGGGTTCCTTGACGTGCTCACGCACGTAGGTGAGGACCTGCTCCTCGGCGTCGGCCAGCGTGGTGCCGCCGGCCAGCTCCTCCAGCAGCCCGGACGCGGTGTGCATCGCGCGCACCACCTCCGGCATCGTCTCCAGCGCCCGCGCCGGCGGACGGATGACGATGTCCACCCCCTCGCCGAGCACGTTCAGCTCGGAGTCGGTGACGAGGGCGGCCACCTCGATGAGAGCGTCGTCGGACAGCGAGAGGCCGGTCATCTCGCAGTCGATCCACACCATGCGATCGTTCATGTGTCTCACCTTACGGCGAGCCGCGCTGAGCTGGACCGACCCTGCGGCGACCTGTCGGTGCCCGGACACGGCAAAGGGGGCGGAGCCGGACTCCGCCCCCTCGGGCTCCTCGCTCAGCCGCCGCTGCGCGGTCCCGGCAGCAGGCTCACCGCGCCGGCCGCCGTGCGGCGGCTCTGCATCGGCACCCCGCTGTCCGGATGCAGCACCGGCGGCAGGTGGCCCACCGGTCCCGGGCCGTGCAGACCCATGGGCGGGCCCTGCTGGCCGGGCATGGACATCGACGTCTCCGGGTCACTCTGCCTGTCGCTCTGCGGCCGGCGGGCCCGGTAGGCGGCCCGGTAGGCGGCAGGGGACGAGCCGAGCTGGCGGCGGAAGTGCCCGCGCAGCGCCACGGGTGAACGGAAACCGCACCGTCCCGCCACCTCGTCCACGGAGTAGTCCGACGTCTCCAGCAGCCGCTGCGCCTGCAGTACCCGCTGTGTGATGAGCCACTGCAGCGGAGCGCTGCCGGTCAGCGAGCGGAACCGGCGGTCGAACGTGCGGCGGCTCATGTAGGCGCGTGCCGCCAGGGTCTCCACGTCGAACTGCTCGTGGAGGTGTTCCAGCGCCCAGGCGACGACCTCGGCGAGCGGGTCGGCGCCGATCTCCTCGGGTAAAGACCTGTCGAGGTAGCGCTCCTGACCGCCGCTGCGGCGCGGCGGGACCACGAGGCGCCGGGCGAGCGCGCCGGCCGCCTCGCTGCCGTGGTCCGTCCGCACGATGTGCAGGCACAGGTCGATGCCCGCGGCCGTACCGGCGCTCGTCAGCACGTCGCCGTCGTCGACGAACAGCTCCCGCGGGTCGACGTGCACCGACGGATAGCGCTTGGCCAGCGTCGGCGCGTACATCCAGTGGGTGGTCGCCGGGCGTCCGTCCAGCAGTCCGGCCGCCGCGAGCACGAACGCGCCCGTGCACAGCCCGACGATGCGGGCACCCTCCTCATGCGCCCGGCGCAGTGCGTCGAGCGCTTCCTCCGGTGGCGGTGAGGTGATCGAGCGCCAGGCCGGCACGACGACCGTCCCTGCGCGTGAGATCGCCTCCAGCCCATGTGGCGCGGTGAGTTCCAGGCCCCCCGTGGTCCGCAGCGGGCCCTCCTCGCCGCCGCACACCAGCAGTCGGTAGCGCGGCACGCCGGCGTCCTGGCGGTCGATCCCGAACACCGACAGCGGTATGGAACTCTCGAAGATGGGGCCGCCGCTGAACAGCAGCACCGCGACGATCTCCTTGCGGCGTCGCCCGGACAGTTTCCGGGCCACGGCTTCCGGCGCGGCGGTGGAGTCGTGGCTCATCCTGCTAAGCCCCCCTCGGTGGTCGCGGCTCCTCGGTTGTGTCGCTCCTGCACGTTTCCCCTCGGTCCTGCACGAGTCCCCCGCCATAAAGACAGTCAAGATCGAATCTACTGGCTACCGCGGTCTTACGGTGACCAGTTCCACAGCGGCACATTGTCGACATGACAACTTGGCGTGAAGCATTCGATCACGAAGCGTTGCACTCGCGGGCCGTGCAGGGAAGTGCGCCTTGTCCCGGTGGCCAAACCGCGTAGGGTGCGCGACGGCTCACAGACCCTTTCCGTGCAGGTGGAACGGGGGTTCGGGGGTGGTCGGGGGCCCTCCTGGCCGGTACCCGGAAGTTGGCTGAAAAGATGCGTTCGAGGGTATGGAAACCGGTCAGTCGACCGGTGTCTGCCCCCGGGTGTGACGTCCGCCTCTTTGCTTGGCGCAACGCGCGGCGCACCGCTCCGAGCGGCGCAGCAGCACCCGGCACACCGCCGTGACGGCCGCCAGGCCCAGCGCGGCCCCCGTCGCGCCGGCCAGCGAGGTGCCGTACCAGACCAGGACCACGGGGACGAGGACGCAGCTGAAGGCCGCCCAGCGGATCACATCGCTCACCGTGTCCGGCGCGGCGCGCGGGTCGGAGGTCGGTCGGGGTCCGGACATCTCGTACTCCCTGTGGCGGTGGCTCACCCCGGTTCAACGCGCGTTCGACGCGGCGGTCACCGGCCGCGCATCTGTGAATCCCGTGCAAACCGCTGTACGGGGCAGCAACCATTGCGTTACGGGCGCGGCTCGTGCATGCTCCGGTGAACCCCCACGGAAGTCGGGGTAGCGCTCACGGAGCGTGCGCGAGATTCGGGCGAGGGAGGCTTGCCGCCGTACCCTTGGGGGTAAGGGGTGGGGAAGACGTTTCCCGGACACCGCTCCGCAGCGCGCTCTCACCCACCCGATGAAGGATCACAACGCCGAGACAGTCATGGCCGGTCACGAATTCTCCGAACCCGCGGACCGCAAGCGGCCGGTCGCCGATCCCACGGCGGCCGATCCCCTGGCGGCGGAAGAGCCACGCCGGGCGTGCGATCCCGCCTTCCGGCACGGAGTCGTCGTCGGCTTCGACGGCTCGACCTCCAGTGAGCGCGCCCTGGCCTACGCGATCGGCATGGCCCACCGCTCCCACTCCGGCCTGATCATCGTCCACGTCGCGAACCGGCTGCCCACCACGGTGTGGGCGGGTTGCGAGCCGCCCGTCTTCGTCGACGTGCCGGACCACCGCACCGAGGTGCTGGGACTCGAACTGGCCTGCGCGGACTATCTGGCCGAGGTGCCGTGGATCCTGGTCGAGCGGGGCGGGGACATCTGCCACGAACTCGAAGAGGTGGGGCGGGAGTACGAGGCCGATGCGATCGTGGTCGGCTCGACCCACGGCATCGTGGGGCGGATCTTCGGCTCCGTGGCCGGGCGGCTGGCCAAGCGGGCGCAGCGTCCCGTGATCGTCGTCCCGTAGCTCCTGACGGCCCGTCAACTCCCTTTGTGCAGCGCGGAACTACTCGCGCGTAGAGGTGTTCGCGTCCTGGCGTGAAGGGCATACACCGGTCATCGCACCGAGGCGTGCCGCGGGCCGGGGGGTGACGGCCGCCGGCTCAGGGTGGAGGTCAGGCTGATCCCACAGCGGCACGGAAAGGACCCCCATGTGACAGGTGGCACACATGGGGGTCCGTTCTTCGCGCCGTCGGGCCGGGGGAGCCGCTACTCCACCGTCACCGACTTGGCCAGGTTGCGCGGCTTGTCGATGTCCCGGCCCAGGGCCTTGGCCGTGTGGTACGCCAGGAGCTGGAGCGGGATGCCCATCAGGATCGGGTCCAGCTCGTCCTCGTTCTTGGGGACGATGACCGTCTGGTCGGCCTTCTCCTGGTGCTGGTGGGCCACGGCGAGGATCTTGCCGCTGCGGGCCTTGATCTCCTCCAGGGCCGCGCGGTTCTTCTCCAGCAGGTCGTCGTCGGGCACGATCGCGACCGTCGGCAGGGCCGGCTCGATCAGGGCCAGCGGACCGTGCTTCAGCTCGGAGGCGGGGTAGGCCTCGGCGTGGATGTAGGAGACCTCCTTGAGCTTCAGGGAGGCCTCGCGGGCCACCGGGTAGCCCCGGACGCGGCCGATGAAGAGCATCGAGCGGGCGTCGGCGTAGCTCTCCGCGAGCTGCTTGATCTCCTCCTCCTGCTTGAGGATCTCGGTGATCTGCTCCGGCAGCCTGCGCAGGCCCTCGATGATCCGCTTGCCGTCCCGGACGGAGAGGTCACGGGTGCGGCCGAGGTGCAGGGCGAGGAGGGCGAAGGCGACCGTGGTGTTGGTGAAGCACTTGGTCGACACCACGCAGACCTCGGGGCCCGCGTGCACGTAGATGCCGCCGTCCGCCTCGCGGGCGATCGCCGAGCCGACCACGTTGACCACGCCGAGGACGCGGGCGCCCTTGCGCTTGAGCTCCTGCACGGCGGCGAGGACGTCGTAGGTCTCACCGGACTGGGAGACGGCGACGTACAGGGTGTCGGGGTCCACGACCGCGTTGCGGTAGCGGAACTCGGAGGCGGGCTCGGCGTCGGCGGGGATGCGGGCCAGCTCCTCGATCATCTGGGCGCCGATCATGCCCGCGTGGTACGAGGTGCCGCAGCCGAGGATCTTCACGCGGCGGATCCGGCGCGCCTCGCGGGCGTCCAGGTTGAGGCCGCCGAGGTGCACGGTGGAGAAGCGCTCGTCGATGCGGCCGCGCAGCACACGGTCCACGGCGTCGGCCTGCTCGTGGATCTCCTTGTGCATGTACGTGTCGTGGCCGCCCATGTCGTACGAGGCCGCCTCCCACTCCACGGTGGTCGGCTCGGCGCTCGTGCGGGTGCCCTCGGTGGTGTACGTGCGGAAGTCGTCGGCCTTGAGGGTGGCCATCTCGCCGTCGTCCAGCGTGACTATCTGCCGGGTGTGGGCGACCAGCGCGGCGATGTCGGACGCGACGAACATCTCCTTCTCGCCGATGCCGAGGACCACCGGGGAGCCGTTGCGCGCCACCACGATGCGGTCGTTGAAGTCGGCGTGCATCACCGCGATGCCGTACGTGCCCTCGACCACCCGCAGGGTCTCGCGGACCTTGTCCTCCAGCTTCTCGGCCGGGGAGCGGGCGATGAGGTGGGTGAGGACCTCGGTGTCGGTGTCGGAGAGGAACTCGACGCCGTCCGCCTCCAGCTTGCGGCGCAGGTCGGCGGCGTTGTCGATGATGCCGTTGTGCACGACGGCGACCTTGCTGTCGGCCGACATGTGGGGGTGGGCGTTCACGTCGGAGGGGGCGCCGTGGGTGGCCCAGCGGGTGTGGGCGATGCCGGTGGTGCCCTTGAAACGCGCCGGGACCTTGGCCTCCAGGTCGCGCACCCGGCCCTTGGCCTTGACCATCTTCAGGCCGGGCGTCTTCGGGGAGGTGACCACGATGCCCGCGGAGTCGTAGCCGCGGTACTCCAGCCGCTGCAGACCCTCCAGCAGGAGGGGCGCGACGTCACGCTTCCCGATGTATCCGACGATTCCGCACATATATAGACGTATCCCTTGGCTGTCGCTCGGTCCGTCGGCTGTCGTCAGCCGTAGACCATGCGGCGCAGCTGCCTGAGCGTCAGCTCCGGCGGCGCCACCGCCCGGTATTTCAGGTCCGCCTCGATCCGTTCGAAGATCTCCGCGTTCACCAGGCCCTGGGCCTGCAGCTCGCGGTGGCGGCGGCGGACGAACTCCTGCGTCGTCTCGTCGAAGAAGGCGAGCACGTCCTGCACCACCCGCAGCGCCTCGCCCCGGCTCAGGGGCGTGGAACGCGTCAGGTGATCAAGGAGTTCGTCGTGCACCCGGTAGATCCTGGAGTATGGCCGTGAGTTTCGCAAGAATCGTGCCCGTTTCCGGGCAGGCTCCAGGCGGGTCTCCTGTGGGGCGCTGTGCGCACGCCGCACCGAGGGTGTGGTGCACGTCACCGCGGGCGGACCTCACATGCGTTTGAGGACCGCCTGCTTGGCCAGCGTGAACTCCTCGTCCGTCAGCACCCCCGCACGGTGCGGCTCGCCCAGTTCGCGCAGTCGTCGCAGCAGGGCGTCGTGGTCCTCCCCGGCCGGTTCCTCCCGGAGCTGCGGCGCCTCGGGAGGGGCGGCGGTCCCGAGGGAGGCGGAGGGGGAGGCGTCACGGGCCGTGGCCGAGGGGTGCGGCAGCCGGGCCTGGACCGCCGCCGCGACCCCGGCCAACGCACCCAGAGGCACGCCGAGTTCCCCCAGCTCACGACGGAGCGGGCTGACGTTCCTGTCCCGGCCGGGCGTCAGCCGCAGGGCGTCGCCGTCGAAGACCCAGGTGCCGCCCTTCTGGATGATTTCCGCCATGCGGGGATTGTTTCACCGGATCTGCGGGATGGTGGTCTCGACCACATCTGAAGGGAGCGCAGGTGAGACGGAACCACAGCACGACTCCCCGAACGGCCCGCATCCTCGGATCACTTCTGCTCGTGGCGGCGGCCGGCGTGTGCGCCGTCGGCACGGCCCCGGCGGCCCCCGCCGCGCCCGCCGCGACACCGACCCCGCTCGACCGGGTGGTTCCGGCACCCACCTCCGTCAAGCCCGGCGGAACCCCGTACCGCATCACCCGCGCCACCGGCGTCCGGGTCGAGGGCTCCGCCGAGGTCCGCCGGATCGGCGCGTACCTCGCCGGCATCCTGCGGCCCTCCACCGGCTATCCGCTGCCGGTCACCGACCACGGCGCCGGCGGCATCCGGCTCAGCCTGGCCCCCGGCGATCTCGGGGCCGAGGGCTACCGGCTGCACAGCGGCGCGGACGGCGTCACCATCACCGCGAGCACTCCCGCCGGCCTCTTCCACGGCGTCCAGACGCTCCGTCAGCTGCTCCCGGCGGGCGTCGAGAGGAGGACCGTCCAGCCCGGCCCCTGGTCGGTCGCCGGCGGCACCGTCGAGGACCGCCCGCGCTACGCCTACCGCGGCGCCATGCTCGACGTCTCCCGGCACTTCTTCACCGTCGCCCAGGTGAAGCGCTATATCGACCAGCTGGCCCTGTACAAGGTCAACGAGCTGCACCTGCACCTCAGCGACGACCAGGGCTGGCGCATCGCCGTCGACTCGTGGCCGCGCCTGGCCGGCTACGGCGGTTCCACCCAGGTGGGCGGCGGCAGGGGCGGGTACTTCACCAAGGCCGACTACCGGGAGATCGTGCGGTACGCGGCCTCCCGCTACCTGGAAGTCGTCCCCGAGATCGACATGCCGGGCCACACCAACGCCGCCCTGGCCTCCTACGCCCGGCTCAACTGCGACGGCGTGGCGCCCCCGCTGTACACCGGCACCCACGTCGGCTTCAGCTCGCTGTGCGTGCCCAAGAAGGTCACCTACGACTTCGTGGACGACGTGATCCGGGAGCTGGCCGCCCTCACCCCCGGCCGCTACCTCCACATCGGCGGCGACGAGGCGCACTCCACGAGCCACGCCGACTACGTCACGTTCATGGACCGGGTCCAGCCGGTCGCCGCCAAGTACGGCAAGACGGTCATCGGCTGGCACCAGCTCACCGGCGCGCACCCCGCCAAGGGCG
This sequence comes from Streptomyces lucensis JCM 4490, assembly GCF_014650035.1. Classification (GTDB taxonomy): domain Bacteria; phylum Actinomycetota; class Actinomycetes; order Streptomycetales; family Streptomycetaceae; genus Streptomyces; species Streptomyces lucensis. The sequence continues at coordinate 215,318 of NZ_BMUE01000002.1, forward strand.
CCCTGGCGCAGTACTGGGGCCTGGACGGCACCAGCGCGGCGGAGAAGGCCCGGGTCGCCGAGGCCGCCCGGAAGGGCACCGGGCTGATCCTGTCCCCGGCCGACCGGGTCTACCTCGACATGAAGTACACGAAGAACACGAAACTGGGCCTCACCTGGGCGGGCCTGGTGGAGGTGAAGCGGGCCTACGACTGGGACCCGGGCGCCTACCTCGCCGGCGCCCCCGCCTCGGCGGTCAGGGGCGTCGAGGCACCCCTGTGGTCGGAGACCCTGAAGACGTCCGCCGACATCGAGTACATGGCGTTCCCGCGTCTGGCGGGCGCGGCCGAACTGGGCTGGTCGCCGGCATCCCGCCACGACTGGAACGCCTACAAGGCACGGCTGGCCGCCCAGGCCCCGCGCTGGGACGCCCTCGGCATCCACTACTACCGCTCCCCGCAGGTCCCCTGGCCGAAGCGCTGAACGGCCGCCCGGACGCGCCACGGGCACCCCGCGGGACCGTACCGCGGGGTGCCCGTGCGCACCGGTGGGCCGTCAGCGGCCCGCTATGGGGTTCTCCAGGTCCCCCACCAGCTGCAGCGCGCCGGACGGGTCGGCGAGGTCCACCATCTGGCGGTTGTCGCGCAGCTGGAGCCGGTTGAGGCAGGACAGGGCGAACCGGGGGGCGAAGATGTCGTACCGGCGGAACCGGTCGGCGAGCTCGGGGTGCGCCCCCTGGTACTCGCGGGTGACCTCGGCGACGGTGCGCCAGAAGTCGTCCTCCGCCAGGACGCCCTCGGCGGCGAGGCGGGCGGAGAGGAAGCGGAAGAAGCAGTCGAAGACGTCGGTGAAGATCGACAGCAGCTTCTGGTCGTCCGGGACGTCGACGCGGACGCGCCGCACCGGGGGCGGCAGGACGGCGTCGGGGTCCATCACCACGATCTCCTCGGCGATGTCCTTGTAGACCGCCCGCCGCACCACCCCGTCCTCCAGCACCAGGATCACGTTCTCGCCGTGCGGCATGAAGGCCAGGTCGTAGGCGTAGAAGCTGTGCAGGAGCGGGGTGTAGTAGGCCCGCAGGTACCGCCGCAGCCACTCGGCCGGGGGCAGGCCCGAGCGCGCGATCAGGGCGCCCGCGAAGGTGGCGCCCTCGTGGTCCACGTGCAGCAGGGACGCCATGGTCGCGAGGGACTCGCCGTCCCGCAGCGAGGGCACGGGGCTCTCCCGCCACAGCGCGGCCAGCATCTTGCGGTACGGCGAGTGGCGGTCGGTGGCCTTCTCGTACTCCAGGTGCCGGTAGCCGACGGCCGCGCGCTCCCGGATGATCGTCAGGCCGGCCGACCTGAGCACCGGGTCGTTCTCGATCAGCTGGGCCAGCCAGTCGTTGATGGCCGGGGTCGCCTCCATGTAGGCGGCCGAGAGCCCGCGCATGAAGCCCATGTTGAGGACGGACAGGGCCGTCTTCACGTAGTGCTTGCGCGGGTCGCCGGTGTTGAAGAAGGTCCGGATGGACTGCTGGGCCAGGTACTCGTCGTCGCCCTCGCCGAGGCAGACGAGATGGCCCCGGGCCACCTCGGCGGCGAAGGTGACGGTGAGCTTGTTCCACCACTGCCAGGGGTGGACGGGGACGAGCAGGTAGTCGGCGGGGTCGAGGCCCCGGCCGGTCAGCTCCCGGTGGAACCGCTCGACGGTCTTCCCGCCCAGCTCCTGCCGGATGAAGTCCTCGTACTCGATGCCGGCCCCGGCGGTGAACGCGGCCCGTGAGCGGTGCGCGGCCAGCCACACCAGCCGGACCGGGCTCGCGGTCTCCGGGGCGTACGCCAGGTACTCGTGGACGCCGAACCCGAGCCGTCCGTTGTTCGCGACGAAGCAGGGGTGTCCCTCGGTCATCCCTGTCTCGATGTCCTGGAAGCCGCCGCGGGCCAGCTCGGCGGAGGTCACCTCGGGCTTGGTGAGCTTGTAGCAGGTGCCGGAGAGGGTGGAGGAGATCTCCTCCAGGTAGACCGGCAGTATCTCGTCGGAGAGCCCCAGCGAGTCCCTCAGCTCGATGACGAAGTCCAGCGCCTCCAGGGGCAGTTCCGTGCCGTCGCGGTGCCTGGTGATCGATCCGGTGTCGATCTCCCAGTGGTCGAGGGCCCGGCGGACCGCGCGGAACCGGTAGGAGGTGAGGCCGTCGTCGGTGCGCACGACGTACCCGTCGCCCTCGGTTTCGGGCGTGATGAGGCGCTCGTGCGCGAACTCGGCGAGCGCCTTGCGTATCAGCAGACGGTTGGCGGTCGCCCAGCGCCCGGGGGACAGGTGGGCGACGGCGTCGGCGAGGCTCATGCGGCCACCGCCGCGGTGAACCGCTCGCGCGTGCAGAAGCTCAGCAGGGCGCGCTTCTCCGGCTTGCGTATCTCCCGCTCGGCCACGAACCCGACGGCCTCGTTCAGGCGGTGCACGGCCGTGTTGCGCACGTCCGGCTCGACGACGACCCGCCGGGTCGCCGGGTCCTCGAAGAGGTGCGTCATCACGGCGGTGATGACGGCCCGGGTGAAGCCGTGCACGGGGGTGTCGGTGGGTGCGACCAGGAAGTGCATGCCGACGTCCCCCGGGCGCGGCTCGTACAGGCCGACCAGCTCTCGGCGGGCCGGGTCGTACGTCTCCATGAGGAAGGCCGGCTCGCCGTCGTGCAGTCCGAGGAAGGCGTGATGGTACTCGTCGGCCGCGATCTCCATGTAGGCGCGCTCGACGTCCTGGAGTTTCGCGTCCTGCATCATCCAGAACGCCGCCTTCGGGTGGGTGACCCAGCCCAGCAGCAGCTCGGCGTCGTTCAGGGGGTCGAGGGGGCGGATGGTGAAGGTCATACGCTGAACTCCTGGAACGCGATGGTCTTCTCGACCGGGTAGTACTCCGTGCCGAGCAGTTCCCGGACGATGCTGCTGTTGCGGTAGGCGCCCATGCCCAGGTCCGGACTGGTGACGCTGTGGGTGTGGACCCCGGCGTTCTGCAGGAAGACGCCGCGGCCGGTGACGTCGATGGCGTAGTTGCGGGCGACGTCGAAGCGGCCGTGCCCGTCGAAGCGGAGGCGGTCGCGGATCGGGTCGAGGAAGGCCGGCGGCTCGTAGTGGTAGCCGGTGGCCAGCACCAGGCCCTCCGTGCGGATCTCGAAGTCCTTGCCCTGCTCGTCCTGCCGGAAGCCGAGCGTGTACGCGCCGTCCTCGTACGCCGCCGTGTTCAGCGTGGAGTTGGTGAGCAGGCGGGTGGGGACCGGGCGGTCGCCGCTGACGGCGTTCTTCTGGTAGAGCAGGTCGAAGATGGAGTCGATCAGGTCCGAGTTGATGCCCTTGAACAGGCCCTTCTGCTGCTTCTCCAGCCGGTAGCGGGTCTCCTCGGGCAGCGCGCGGAAGTAGTCGATGTAGTCCGGGGAGGTCATCTCCAGCGTCAGCTTGGTGTACTCCAGCGGGAAGAACCGCGGGGAGCGGGTGACCCAGTTCAGCCGGTAGCCGTGGACGTCGATCTCGGAGAGCAGCTCGTAGTAGATCTCGGCCGCGCTCTGGCCGCTGCCGACGATCGTGACGGACTCCTTCGCCCGCAGCTCCTCCTTGCGGTGCATGTACTGGGAGGTGTGCAGGAAGTCCCCGCCCAGCCCCTGGCATGCCGGGGGGACGTAGGGGACCGTCCCGGTGCCCAGGACGAGGTGCCGGGCCCGGTAGAGGTCGCCGTCCCGGGTGCGGACGACGTAGAGCTCGTCCTCGTACGTCACCTCGGTGACCGTCGTGCCGAAGCGGACGCTGCCGAGCTTGCCGGCCGCCCAGCGGCAGTAGTCGTCGTACTCGACGCGCAGCGGGTAGAAGTTCTCGCGGATGTAGAACGAGTACAGTCTGCCCTTCTCCTTCAGGTAGTTGAGGAAGGAGTACGGCGAGGTCGGGTCGGCCAGCGTGACCAGGTCCGACATGAACGGGGTCTGCAGGTGGGCGCCGTCCAGGAACATGCCCGCGTGCCACTCGAAGCCGGGCTTGGACTCCAGGAAGACGCCGTCCAGTCCGGCGATCGGCTCGGTGAGGCAGGCCAGGCCGAGGTTGAAGGGGCCGAGCCCGATTCCCACGAAGTCGTGGATGCGGTGGGCGGCTTCAGGACGCGCGGTCAAGGGACTCTCCCAGGTACTGCTCGGCGTGGCCGGCGATGAGGTCGAGGACGGTCGCGAGGTCGGCCGTCGTGGTCTCGGGGTTGAGCAGGGTGAACTTCAGGTAGTGGCGGCCGCCGACCTTGGTGCCCGCGACGACGGCGTTACCGGAGGCGAACAGGGCTTTGCGGGCGTGCAGGTTGGCGCGGTCGATCTCGGCGGGGTCGGTGACGGCCGCCGGGATGTAGCGGAAGACGAGGGTGGAGAGCGCCGGCTCGACGACGACGTCGTAGCGCGGGTCGGCCGCCAGCAGCCGCCAGCCCTCCCGCGCCAGGTCGCAGACCTCGTCGAAGAGCCGCCCGACGCCGTCGGCACCCATCGTCCGCAGGGTCAGCCACAGCTTGAGGGCGTCGAAGCGGCGGGTGGTCTGCAGGGACTTGTCGACCTGGTTGGGGATGCGCTCCGCCACCATGCGGCGCGGGTTGAGGTACTCCGCGTGATAGGTGGCGTGCCGCAGGGTGGCCGCGTCCCGGACCAGCACGGCGGAGGAACTCACCGGCTGGAAGAACGACTTGTGGTAGTCGACGGTGACGGAGTCGGCGCGCTCGATGCCGTCGATGCGGTCCCGGTTCCTCAGCGAGGCGAGCAGTCCGCAGCCGTAGGCCGCGTCCACGTGCATCCACACGCCGTACTGGGCGCACAGTCCGGCGATCTCCGGGAGCGGGTCGATGGAGCCGAAGTCGGTGGTGCCGGCGGTGGCGACGACGGCCATGGGGATCAGCCCGTCGCGCTCGCAGCGCTCCAGCTCGTGGGCGAGTGCGACGGTCTGCATGCGCTTGTCGTGGTCGACGGGGACGGTGACGACGGCGTCCGGGCCGAGCCCCAGCAGTTTCGCCGACTTCCTGACGCTGAAGTGGCCGGCCTCGGAGGCGAAGATCCGCAGTTTCGCGAGGTTGTCGCTCTTGGCCTCCTCCCGCGCGAGGAGCAGCGCCTGGAGGTTGGACTGGGTGCCGCCCGAGGTGAACACGCCGTCGGCGGCCGGGCCGAGGCCGATGCGGGCGGCCGTCCAGTCGATGAGCCTGCGCTCGATGAGGGTGCCGCCGGCCGACTGGTCCCAGGTGTCGAGCGAGGAGTTGACGGCGGCGAGCACGGCCTCCCCGAGCACCGCCGGGATGACGACCGGGCAGTTGAGGTGGGCGAGGTAGCGGGGATGGTGGAAGTAGACCGCGTCCCGGAGGTAGACGTCCTCCAGTTCGTCCAGGACCGCCGCGGTGTCGCCGAGCGGCCGGTCGAGGTCGATCGCGTCGATGCGGGGTGCGAGGGCGTCGACGGTGACGCCGGTGAACGGACGGTCGGTGGTGGCGAGTTTGGCCGCCACCCGCTCGACTCCTTCGGTCACGGAGCGGCGGTAGTGCTCCGCGGTGAGGCCATTGAGCAGGTGCGAGCGCATGTGGGGGTCCTCCGAGGGGACGATCCGCGAGGGGGTGAACTTAGGTTAGCCTATCCTAAGTTTTCTGGATCAAGGCGTGCCTGTGCGGCAACCGGCCCGAATGAGTCAGGAGTTGGTCACTCGGCGGCGCGCAGCTGCTCCTCCGTCATCCCCTGTCGCCAGTAGCCGACGAAGGTGACGCGCCGCCGGTCGACCCCGCGCTCGCCGGCGAAGTGCCGCCGCAGCTCCTTGACCTGACCCGATTCGCCCGCGATCCACACGTACGGCCTTTCGGCGGCGGGGAGCACCGCGGCCCGGACGGCGTCGAGGGCCGGGCGGCGGTCGTCGTCCCGCACCAGCCAGGTGATCTCCGCGTCCGCCTCCGTCACCACGTCCTGGACGTCCCCGGTGTGCGGCACCTGCAGGAAGGCGCGGGCGCGGGTGCCGGCCGGCAGGGACTCGAGGATGGCGGTGGCGGCGGGCAGCGCGGTCTCGTCGCCCCAGACGACGACGAGGTCGGCGTCCCCCGGCGGCCGGAAGCGGATCGCGCGGTTGTCGGCGATCGCCGGCCCGAGCAGCAGGACGCGGTCGCCGGCGGCCGCCCGGGAGGCCCAGCGGGAGGCGGGTCCGGCCGGGGCGGCCGCGCCGGGGCCGACCCCGTGCAGCACGAAGTCGATGTCGATCTCGTCGGGGTCCCGGCGCAGGGCCCGCAGGGTGTACGAGCGCATCACGGCCCGTACGTCGTCCGGGAGTTCGCGCCAGCCCTGCCACCACGCGTCCCCCAGCTCCAGCGGGACGGCCGGCTCGCTCTGCCCCGGGTGCGGCAGGAACAGCGAAAGGGACTGGTCCCGCCCGTCGGAGTGGAAGGCGTGCAGGTCCGCGCCGGTGAAGGTGACCCGGACCAGGGACGGGCCGAGCCGCCTCGTCCGTGCGACCCGGAGGGAGAAGAAGCGGAACGGGGCGGCTACGGCCGTCGTCATGGGGGCTCCTGGTGCGGGAGGTGTCAGGGCGGGACGGACTAGGCGACCTTCTCGGCCTTCTCCAGGGCCTCGGCCAGCCCGGTGAGCAGGGGTACGCACTTGTCGTACGAGAGAATCGGTTCGGGTGAACGGGGGATGACCTGGCCGGCCTTGACGGCGGGCAGCTTCTTCCAGGTCGCCTTGGTGATGTCGGCCGGCTGGATCGCCGAGGTGCGGTCGTCCATCATGATGATGTCGGCCTGGTACTTGTCGACGTTCTCCCAGCTCAGCGACTCGTACCAGCCGCCGCCCTGCTTCTTGGCGCTCTCCGGCGGCTCGACGAAGTTCACGCCGAGGGCCTTGAAGTACTCCAGGTCGATGGAGAGGTCGGTGCCGGAGACGTAGAAGAGCTGGTCGCTCGCGGAGCCGGCCAGCACCCTGATGCCGGGCTTGGCCTTGGCGGCGGCGCGCAGCCGGGCGGCGGCCGCCTCGAAGCGCTTCTTGGCCCGCGTCACCTTGGCGGCCTTCAGGTCGGCGCCGAGCGACCCGGCGAGCTGCGCCATGCGCTCCAGTGACCGGGTGAGCTGCCGGTCGTAGACGGAGATGCCGACGCTCGGGGCCAGTTGGGCGATCTTCTTGCTCGACTCCTCCGGCACGTACCAGAGGGTGCCGGCGCCATCGAACATGGTGCTGACGAGCAGGTCGGGCGCGAGGGCCGCGTACTTCTCGATGCTGAACTGCCCCCAGGTGTTACCGAGGACCGTCACCTTGCTGACGTCCATGTCGCCGGCCTGGACGTCCGGCTTGCCGCCCGAGGTCCTGGTCGGGCCGAAGACGCCCTTGACCTGGACGCCGTAGTCGTACAGCGCGGCGCCGGCGCCGGTGAACGCGACGATGTTCGCGGGCACGCGGTCCAGCTTCACGGTCGTGCCGCGGTCGTCCTTGAAGGACCAGGGGCCGGGCTTGCCGCCCTTCGCCTGTCCTCCGGAGCCCGTGTCTTCGCCCTTGTCGTCCCCGCAGGCGGCGAGCGCGGCGCCGAGTCCGAGGGCGCCGCCCGCGGCGAGCAGACCGCGGCGAGAGAGGTGGGTGGCACGGGCGTGGGGCATGGGTATGACTGCTTTCGAACGGGGCTGAGCGCCCGCCGGACAAGGTCAAATGTAGGTTAGCCTAACCTCACCTGATGTCCAGAGGGCGGGGCGCCCCGCCCGGGCCCGTGCGGTTCCGCGAGGCCTCGGACTCGACGGTTCGCCGGACAATCCCAGGGCCCACGGGTACGGTTGACACCGCACGGCCGGCACCGCCGGCTGCGACGGGAATGGGTCCGACGTCCCTTTCGGGCGCGAGGGTCGGCCGCAGCCGCCCCCGCGTCAATCACGACAACTGCACACTCGGCCTGTGCGTCGGCAGGGCCTCAGTTGGTCATCCGTATCCCGGGTGGTCGACCTGAGAGACCTGCCCTCCCGCATGTGCCGCACACTCAGCTCGGCCACCCGCCATCCGTGGGAGGAACCCGAGCGTGGATCTGCAGATCATCCTGGCGATTCTGGGCACGGCGGGCGTCGTGTCCGCAGCCCTGTCCGCCCTGCAGGGGCTGCTCGACCAGGTGCCCGGCGTCATCCGCTCGTGGCGCCGCGTCGTGGACGAGGCCCGGCGCACCCGTGCGGACGGCGGGCCGGTGCCGGACGGCCGTCGCTCGTCCGGCACGGCGGACACCCCCGACTCACCCGATGGCGACTCCTCGCCATGACGGGGGCGAGGGGAGTCGGCGTGCGGCCGGCCCGCGCAGGACCGGCCGCGTACGGTCCCGGATCAGCCCACCAGCCCCAGCTCCCGTGCGATCAGCATCCGCTGGACCTCGCTCGTGCCCTCGCCGATCTCCAGGATCTTGGAGTCGCGCCACATGCGGGCCACCGGGTACTCGTTCATGAAGCCGTAGCCGCCGTGCACCTGGGTGGCCTCGCGGGCGTTGTCCACGGCGACGGTGGAGGAGTACAGCTTGGCCATGGCCGCCTCCTTCTTGAAGGGCTCACCGGCCACCAGGCGGTAGGCGGCGTCGCGCCAGGCCAGCCGGGCCGTGTGGGCCTTCATCTCCATGTCGGCGATCTTGAACTGGATCGCCTGGTTGGAGCCGATCGGCCGGCCGAAGGCGTGGCGTTCCCTGGCGTACTTCACCGACTCGTCGACACAGCCCTGCGCCAGACCGGTCGCCAGCGCCGCGATAGCGATGCGGCCCTCGTCCAGGATGCGAAGGAACTGGGCGTAGCCCCGGCCCTCCTCGCCGAGCAGGTTGGCGGCGGGCACCCGGACGTCCTGGAAGGACAGTTCGCGGGTGTCCGAGGCGTTCCAGCCGACCTTGGAGTAGGGGGCCGCCACCGTGAAGCCGGGCGTGCCGGACGGGACGATGATCGCCGAGATCAGCGGCCTGCCGTCCGGCTTGCGGCCGGTGACCGCCGTGACCGTCACCAGGCCGGTGATGTCCGTGCCGGAGTTGGTGATGAAGCACTTGCTGCCGTTGATCACCCATTCGTCCGTGTCCGGGTCCAGGCGGGCCGTCGTGCGGGTCGCGCCCGCGTCGCTGCCGCCGTCCGGCTCGGTCAGGCCGAACGCGCCCAGGATCTCGCCCGCGCACAGGCGGGGCAGCCACTGGCGCTTCTGCTCCTCCGTGCCGAACAGGTGCACCGGCATGGCGCCCAGCGACACTCCGGCCTCCAGGGTGATCGCCACCGACGAGTCCACCCGGGCCAGCTCCTCCAGGGCGATGCCGAGGGCCAGGTAGTCGCCGCCCATGCCGCCGTACTCCTCCGGGAACGGCAGCCCGAACAGGCCCATGCGGCCCATCTCACGGACGATCTCGTACGGGAACTCGTGCCGCTCGTAGAAGTCGCCGATCTTCGGCGCCACGACGTCGTGCGCGAACTCCTCCACCGTACGGCGGAGTTCCTCCAGCTCGGGGCTGAGACGGTGGTCCATGCTGATCACTGATCCTCGTGGGGCTGTGTCGGTTTACCGAGTGCGCGGACGGTGCGGGACGGGCTGGGCCGGCCCAGCTGTTCGGCCATCCACACGCTTGTGGCGGTCAGACGGCCGAGGTCGACCCCGGTCTCGATGCCGAGGCCGTGCAGCATCCAGACGAGGTCCTCGGTGGCGAGGTTGCCGGTGGCGGACCGGGCGTAGGGGCAGCCGCCGAGGCCGCCCGCGGAGGCGTCGACCGTGCTCACCCCGGACTCCAGCGCGGCGAGGGTGTTGGCGAGCGCCTGGCCGTAGGTGTCGTGGAAGTGCACGCCGATGGCGTCCACCGGCACGCCCTCGCCGTCCAGGAGGGACAGCAGCGCACGGACGTGGCCCGGCGTCGCCACGCCGATCGTGTCGCCGAGGCTCAGCTCGTCACAGCCCATGTCCCGCAGGGCCGTGCAGACGCGGGCGACCTGTGTGAGCGGTACGGCGCCCTCCCAGGGGTCGCCGAAGCACATCGAGACGTATCCCCGCACGTGCACGCCCTCGTCCTTCGCGTGCCGCACCACCGGCTCGAACACGGCCAGCGACTCGTCCAGCGTGCGGTTGAGGTTGGCCTTCGCGAAGGACTCGGTGGCACTGGCGAACACGGCGATCCGCCGGGCGCCGAGCGCGAGCGCCCGGTCCAGGCCGCGCCGGTTCGGCACCAGCACCGGCAGCGCCACCCCGGGGAGGTCGCTCACCAGCGGGAACAGCTGCTCGGCGTCGGCCAGCTGGGGCACCCACTTGGGGTGCACGAAGCTCGTCGCCTCGATCGTCGTCAGGCCCGCCCCGGCCAGCCGGCGGACGAACTCCGCCTTGACCTCGGTGGGGACGGCCGTCTTCTCGTTCTGCAGCCCGTCGCGCGCGCCGACCTCGTGGATCCGCACCCGCCGGGGCAGGTTCGGGGCCGGTACGACCATGGGCAGGGCGTCCGTGCTCACTGCGCCGCCTCCTTGGGTGCGATGACGGCCAGCACCTGGTCCATGGCGACCGTCGCGCCCGGGGTCACGTCCAGCTCGGCGACCGTCCCGGCGTGCGGCGCGGAGATGACGTGCTCCATCTTCATCGCCTCCACCACCAGCAGGCTCTGCCCGGCGGTCACCTCGTCGCCGACGGCGACCTTCACCACCGTCACCGTGCCGGGCATCGGCGCGGTCAGCGAGTCGGCGCCCGCGTGGGCCGCGCGGCTCAGGGAGGCGGCCACCGGGTCGTGGTCGCGCACGTGCCAGGCGTCGCCGTCCCGGCCGATCCAGTCACCGCAGCGGTGGAAGGTGTGCCGGACGCCGTCGAGCGTGACGGCCACCCGCCCGGCGGTGACGGCGTGGGTGCCGCGCGGGCTGTACGTCACCGGGTCCTGCACCCGCAGCGGGAAGGCGGGCGCCTTCGGGGTGCCCCCCAGGCGCCAGCCGCTCGGCACCGAGAAGGGGTCGGTCCAGCCCTCGCCGCTCGGCCGCAGCGCCTCCAGGCGCACGGCGGCCGCCGCCTCGTAGACCTCCTCCGGCACGTCCGTGGAGACCAGCGCGTCCACCACCCGCTCCACCAGCCCGGTGTCCAGCTCGCCCGCCACGACGGCCGGGTGGGCCAGCAGCCGGCGCAGGAAGCCCGCGTTGGTCTGCACGCCCAGCGTGACCGTCTCCGCGAGGGCCGCCCGGAGCCTGCGCAGCGCCGTCTCGCGGTCGGGGCCGTGGGCGATCACCTTGGACAGCATCGGGTCGTACAGGCTGCCCACCTCCGTGCCCTCGCTGAGCCCGGAGTCGGTGCGGACGCCGTCGCCCTGGGGCTCGTTCAGCAGCAGCACCGTGCCGCCGGAGGGCAGGAAGCCGCGCGCGGGGTCCTCGGCGCAGATCCGGGCCTCGACCGCGTGCCCGATCAGCCGCACGTCCTCCTGCGCGAACCCCAGCCGCTCCCCGGCCGCCACCCGCAGCTGCCACTCCACCAGGTCGAGGCCGGTGACGAGTTCGGTGACCGGGTGCTCCACCTGGAGACGGGTGTTCATCTCCATGAAGTAGTACTGCGACGGGTCCGAGCCCGGCACGATGAACTCCACCGTGCCCGCGCCCCGGTACCCGCACGAACGGGCCGCCTGTACGGCCGCCTCGCCCATCGACGCGCGCGTGGCCTCGTCGAGGAGCACGCTGGGCGCCTCCTCGATGATCTTCTGGTGGCGCCGCTGGAGGGAGCACTCGCGCTCGCCGAGGTGGACCACGTTGCCGTGGCCGTCGGCCAGCACCTGGATCTCGATGTGCCGGGGCCGGTCGATCCACCGCTCCACCAGCAGCGTGTCGTCGCCGAAGGAGGCGCGGGCCTCGCGGCGGGCGGCGGCGATCTCGTCGGCCAGGTCCCCGGTGTCCCGGACCAGCCGCATGCCCTTGCCGCCGCCGCCGGCGCTCGGCTTCAGCAGCACCGGGACACCGATCTCGCGTGCCGCGTCGGCCAGTTCGGCGTCCGACAGGCCGCTGCCGCTCGATCCGGGCACCACCGGCACCCCGGCCGCCCGCACCGTCTCCTTCGCGCGGATCTTGTCGCCCATGAGGGCGATCGCGTCGGCCGGCGGGCCGATGAAGACCAGTCCCGCCTCCTCGCAGGCCCGCGCGAACCCGGCGTTCTCGGCGAGGAAGCCGTACCCGGGGTGGACGGCCTGGGCGCCGGTGCGGGCGGCGGCCTCCAGCAGCCGCTCCACCGACAGATAGCTCTCGGCCGCGGCCGGCGGCCCGATCCGCACGGCCGTGTCGGCCTCCCGGACGTGCCGCGCGTCGGCGTCGGCGTCGGAGAAGACCGCCACCGAGCGGACGCCCAGCGAGCGGAGCGTACGGATGACGCGAACGGCGATCTCGCCCCGGTTGGCGACCAGTACTGTGTCGAACACGGTTCCCCTCCTCACATCCGGAAGACGCCGAACTGGGGGTCTCCCAGGGGCGCGTTGGCGCAGGCCGTCAGGGCGAGGCCCAGCACCTGACGGGTCTGAAGCGGGTCGATGACGCCGTCGTCCCACAGCCGGGCGGTGGCGTAGTAGGCGCTGCCCTGGCGCTCGTACTGGGCGCGGACCGGCGCCTTGAAGGCCTCCTCCTCCTCGGCCGGCCACTCCTCGCCGCGCGCCTCCAGCTGGTCCCGCTTGACCGTGGCGAGGACGCTGGCGGCCTGCTCGCCGCCCATGACGGAGATCTTGGCGTTCGGCCACATCCACAGGAAGCGGGGGGAGTAGGCCCGGCCGCACATCGAGTAGTTGCCGGCGCCGTACGAACCGCCGACGACGACGGTCAGCTTGGGCACGCGCGTGCACGCCACGGCCGTCACCATCTTGGCGCCGTGCTTGGCGATGCCGCCCGCCTCGTAGTCCTTGCCGACCATGAACCCGGAGATGTTCTGCAGGAACACCAGCGGGATCCCGCGCTGGTCGCACAGCTCGATGAAGTGGGCGCCCTTCTGGGCGGACTCGGCGAACAGGATGCCGTTGTTGGCGACGATCCCCACCGGGTGGCCGTGGACGCGGGCGAAGCCGGTCACCAGGGTCTGGCCGAACTCGGCCTTGAACTCGGAGAACCGCGAGCCGTCGACCACGCGCGCGATGATCTCGCGGACGTCGTAGGGGGTGCGGGAGTCGACGGGGACGGCGCCGTAGATCCCGTAGGGGTCGACCTTGGGCTCGACGGCGGGCACGACCTCCCAGGGCAGGGACCGCCGGGCCGGGAGCGTGGCCACGATGTTGCGGACGATCCTGAGCGCGTGCGCGTCGTCCTCGGCGAGGTGGTCGGTGACCCCCGAGACCCGGGAGTGGACCTCGCCGCCGCCCAGCTCCTCGGCGGTGACGACCTCGCCGGTGGCGGCCTTCACCAGGGGCGGGCCGCCGAGGAAGATCGTGCCCTGGTTGCGGACGATCACGGCCTCGTCGCTCATCGCCGGCACGTACGCGCCGCCCGCGGTGCAGGAACCGAGGACGGCCGCGATCTGCGGGATCCCGGCGCCGGACATGCGGGCCTGGTTGTAGAAGATCCGGCCGAAGTGCTCGCGGTCCGGGAACACCTCGTCCTGCATCGGCAGGAAGGCCCCGCCGGAGTCGACGAGGTAGACGCACGGCAGCCGGTTGTCCAGGGCCACCTCCTGCGCGCGCAGGTGCTTCTTCACCGTCATCGGGTAGTACGTGCCGCCCTTGACGGTGGCGTCGTTCGCGACGATCACGCACTCGCGCCCGCTGACCCGCCCGATCCCGGCGATCACCCCGGCCGCCGGCGCCTGTCCGTCGTACAGCCCGTCGGCCGCGAGGGGGGCCAGCTCGAGGAACGGCGAGCCCGGGTCGAGCAGCGTGTCCACCCTGTCCCGCGGCAGCAGCTTGCCGCGCGCGGTGTGCCGGGCCCTGGCCCTCTCGCCGCCGCCGAGGGCCGCCGCGGCCAGCTTGCCGCGCAGCTCCTCGACGAGGGCGAGGTGGGCCTGTTCATTGGCTCGCCAGGCCTCCGACGCGGGATCTGCCGCGCTCCGGAGCTCCGGTGCCTCCTGCATTCTGCGGTCCCCTCACCCAGTGGTCGTACTGTTAATGAGCGTTAACCATTTCCCTCAGGTTAACGACCGCTAACCGTGCTGTCTAGAATTGGGCGCATGGCCACCAGAACCGACGCCACCACCCGCCGCGAGCAGATCCTCAAGGAGGCCGCCCGGCTGTTCGCCGAGCGCGGCTTCCATGGCGTCGGCGTCGACGAGATAGGCGCCGCGGTCGGCATCAGCGGCCCCGGCCTCTACCGGCACTTCCCCGGCAAGGACGCGATGCTCGCCGAGCTGCTCGTCGGCATCAGCGGCCAGCTGCTGACCGGTGCCAAGCGGCGCCTGGCGGAGGCCGACGGGGACGCCACCGCCCCGGCGGTCCTGGACTCGCTCATCGAGGGCCACATCGACTTCGCCCTCGACGACCGTCCCCTGATCACCCTGCACGACCGCGAGCTGGACCGCCTGCGCGACAGCGACCGCAAGCTGGTGCGGCAGCTCCAGCGGCAGTACGTCGAGCTATGGGTGGAGGTGGTCCGCGAGGTGTACCCGGCCCTGACGGAGGCGGCGGCCCGCTCGGCCGTCCACTCGGTCTTCGGCCTGCTCAACTCCACGCCCCACCTGGGCCGCGCGGGCACGCTGCCGGGCCGCGGCACCACGGCGACCCTGCTCCACCGGATGGCCCGCGGCGCCTTCGCGGCAGCGGGAACGCCCGGAGACTGAGCCCGCCCGGTAGGCCTGCCGGCCGGGCCCCGCCTCAGTACGCTGAGGCCATGGGCATGGATTACGCCAAGATGCGCGCTATCGCCGAGGAGCTCGGTGCCTACGCCGAGCGGCTCGAAGGGGCCTGGAGCGTCGAGATCGGGCCGGCGGGTCCGATACTGGCCATGATGTGCCCCTCGAAGCGGCACGAGGGCACGATCCGCCGCATCTGCAAGCAGCTGGACGAGCAACTGCTCGTCACGCACCCCGGCTACATCTCCGTGAGCGGACCCGAGATCGAGCACCCGGCCCTCGGGCGGATGCGGCTGCCCGATGCGATCGTCATCCCCGAGGCCGTACTCGACGAAGAGGGCATCGCCGTCGACGCGACGCAGGTGCTGGCGGTCGTCGAGATCGTCTCGCCCTCCAACCCGAACAACGACTACGTCGAGAAGCTCGCCGACTACCCGGCCATGGGGATCGCCCACTACCTGATCGTCGACCCGCGCACCGGCACCATCGAGGTGCACTCGGATCCCTGCAGGGGCCGGTACACCGCCAAGGACCCGTACATCTTCGGGGACTCGGTCCCCTTCGGCCCCTGGACGGTGGACACGTCCGCCTTCCGCCGTTACGGCAGGGCCGGGGACTGAGCCGGACGGGTGGGGAAGGTCACCCTGGACGCCTGAACGTACTCACCGGTACCTTGGGATCTGAGCAAGCGCTTAGACATGCCCACATGTCATGCCGAGGTACGTGGAGGTGGCGGCATGCGCCGTACGGTGTTCAACGAGGATCACGAGGCGTTCCGGGAGACCGTTCGCGCCTTCATCGAGGCCGAGGTCGTACCCGTGTACGACGAGTGGTTCGCCGCCGGCCAGGCCCCCCGTGACTTCTACTACAAGCTCGGTGAGCTGGGCATCTTCGGCATCAGCGTGCCCGAGGAGTTCGGCGGCGCCGGCATGGACAGCCACAAGTTCGAGGCCGTCCTCTACGAGGAGACCGCCCGCGCCGGCGTGCAGTTCGGCGGCTCCGGCGTGCACGTGCTGCTCGCCCTGCCGTACATCAAGATGCTGGCCAACGACGAGCAGAAGAAGCGCTACCTGCCGAAGTTCGTCACCGGCGAGGAGATGTGGGCCATCGCGATGACCGAGCCGGGCACCGGCTCCGACCTCGCGGGCATGAAGACCACCGCCAAGCTCTCCGAGGACGGCACGCACTACGTCCTCAACGGCGCCAAGACCTTCATCACCGGCGGCGTCCACGCCGACAAGGTCATCGTCTGCGCCCGTACCTCCGCGCCGACCGCCGAGGACCGCCGGCACGGCATATCCCTGTTCGCCGTCGACACCAAGTCCGAGGGCTACTCCGTCGGCCGCAAGCTCGACAAGCTGGGCCTGCGCACCTCCGACACCGCCGAGCTGGCCTTCGTCGACGTCAAGGTGCCGGTCGAGGACCTGCTCGGCGAGGAGAACAAGGGCTTCTACTACCTCGGCCACAACCTGGCCTCCGAGCGCTGGGGCATCGCCTTCGGCGCCTACGCGCAGGCCAAGGCCGCCGTCCGGTTCGCCAAGCAGTACGTGCAGGAGCGCACCGTCTTCGGCAAGCCGGTCGCCCACTTCCAGAACACCAAGTTCGAGCTGGCCGCCTGCCAGGCCGAGGTCGACGCCGCCGAGGCCGTCGCCGACCGCGCGACCGAGGCCCTGGACGCCGGCGAGCTGACCCCCGCCGAGGCCGCCTCCGCCAAGCTGTTCTGCACCGAGGTCGCCCACCGCGTCATCGACCGCTGCCTCCAGCTGCACGGCGGCTACGGCTACATGAACGAGTACCCGATCGCCCGCCTGTACGCGGACAACCGGGTCAACCGCATCTACGGCGGCACCAGCGAGATCATGAAGACGATCATCGCCAAGGACATGGGTCTGTAAGGCCCCCGCGACGGCCGGCCGGTACAACCGACTCCATGAGCCAGGCACTCCAGGATCTCCTCGATCTGCTCGACCTGGAGCAGATCGAGGAGAACATCTTCCGCGGCCGGTCCCGCTCCGCCGTCGTGCCCCGCGTCTTCGGCGGGCAGGTGGCGGCGCAGGCGCTGGTCGCCGCCGGGCGGACGGTCCCGGCGGACCGGCCCGCCCATTCCCTGCACGCGTACTTCCTGCGCCCCGGCGACCCCGGCGCGCCGATCGTCTACACCGTGGACCGCATCCGTGACGGACGGTCCTTCACCACCCGCCGCGTGGTCGCCGTCCAGCACGGCAAGCCGATCTTCCACCTGTCGGCGTCCTTCCAGGCCTACGAGGAAGGGCTGGACCACCAGACGCCGATGCCGGCCGCGCCCGACCCGGCGGCCCTGCCGACCTCCCAGGAGCGGCTGCGCGGCTACGCCCATCTCGCGCCGGACGTGGTGGAGCGCTTCCTCGAGGCGCGCGAGGCCATCGACCTGCGCTACGTCGACGAGCCGCCGTACGGGAAGTTCGGCGAGCCGCGCGAGCCGCACTCCCAGGTGTGGTTCCGCACCAACGGCAAGCTCGCCGACGACCCGCTGCTGCACATCGTCCTCGCCACCTACGTCTCCGACATGACCCTCCTCGACTCCGTGCTGCTCGCGCACGGCCGCGGCGGCTGGGCCGTCGGCGACGTCGTGGGTGCCTCCCTGGACCACGCGATGTGGTTCCACCGGTCCTTCCGCGCCGACGAGTGGCTCCTGTACGACCAGGAGTCGCCGTCCGCCCACGGTGGCCGGGGCCTCGGCCAGGCCCGCATCTACACCCAGGACGGACGCCTCGCCATCTCCGTCATCCAGGAGGGTGTCGTCCGCGTTCCCCGGTGAGGCCGGCCGGGAGGCTCTACCTACCTGCCCCACATGGGAGTTGACCGGCCCGGAGGGCGCCCTGGGCGTCGTCCGGGCGCCCGGCTCCGGGGCCCGAGAAGTAGTTGCCTGCTCAAAGTGACGTGTGACGCATGGGGGACTAGGCTCTACGAGTGAAAGCCGCAGCGCACGGCATGCCCGGCCGGCGAGGCTCCGGGCCTCTCGGGACTCAGCCGCGGCACCCGGCAGCGCGATCGCGTACGGGTGGGCCGCAGGCGCCGGCAAGGTGACGCACGTCGTGCCGTTCCACAGCCTGCGGTGACACCTGAAGACCGCTCCGCGTCCTTCCGTGTTGCGCGGCGCGGCCATCCACCTCGGGATGGAAGGTAATTTCCCATGCGAGCACAGCGCGCGAGGCGCCTCGTCGCCATGTCCGCCACCGGCCTGCTGCTGGCCGGCGGGGCCGCAGTCGGCGCGGCGGGCACCGCCGCGGCCTCCGGCCACGACGACCACGGCTCCTACAGCCACAGCTGGGGAGACGACGACTACAACGGCAACCACAACGGCCACCACGGCTGGTGGAACGACGACGATGACGACGACTACGGCGGCTACGGCGGCTATGGGGACCACGGCGGCTACGGCGGCCATGGGGACCACGGCGGCTACGGCGGTCACGGCGGCTATGGCGGCCACGGAGGACACGGAGGACACTGAACCGGCAGTCACCTGAACACGATGTGCGGCCCCGCTCGCGCGGAGCCGCACGTCCACCGTGCCGGACACGGCCTAGTCGAGGCCCGCCTCCGCCAGCAGATAGGCCGTCATCGGGTCGTAGTGGCGGGGGCTGACCACGTGGTCGTCGAGCGGCACGACCACCTGCACGGTGCCCTCTGACTCGGCGAGGAACAGCGCGGGGTCGTTGCAGTCGGCGTACCCCATGGAGTCGACGCCGTGCTGCCCCGCGTACCCGGCCCAGCCGTGGTCGGCGACGACCAGGTCCGGCAGCGGACGCCCCTCGCGCTCAAGTCCCGTCAGAATAACCTTCATCGGCTCTCCGGAGTGCGTGTGCCACAGCGACGCCCCGTGCTCCAGCACCGCCACGTCCGCGAACTGCATGACGTACCCCTCCTCCGTCTGCAGCCCGTCCGGGATGACGACGATCTCGCAGCCGGCGGCGCGCAGCGCCCCGGCCGTGGCCCGGTGCACGTCCAGCAGGCCGCCCGGGTGGCCGGTCGCGAACAGCACCCGCTGCTGCCCGTCGGCCGCCTTGCGCAGCCGCGCCGCCATGCGGTCCAGCGCGTCGACGGTCAGCTCGGGGTCGATGGTGTCCTGCCCGTACCGGTGCCCCGGGTCGTCGCTGACGCCCACCCGTTCGGCCATGACCGCGAGCACGTCCTGCTCGTCCGTCCAGCGGTCGCCGAGCTCCAGGCCGAGCCAGTAGTTGCGGACACCGTTGGCGAGCTGACGGTAGTGGGAGAGGTTGTTCTCGCGTGGCGTGGCGACGTCGCCCGCGATACGGGTCCTCACCAGGTGGTCGACGAGCTGGGCGCGGCTGGGTGTCCCGGATATCGGCATGCCCCCCATTGTGGAGCAGCAGGCCACGGGAGTCCTGGGCTTATCGCCCCTGCGACGGGGGTCACCCGCCCGCGCGCTCAGGTGTGCCGCGACGCGAACCACAGCTCCATGCGGACGTCCGGATCGTCCAGGTCGGCGTCCAACAGGGCGGCGCAGCGGCCGATCCGCTGCCGCACCGTGTTGCGGTGCACCCCCAGCGCCACCGCCGTGCGGTCCCAACTGCCGTGCAGGGACAGCCAGGTGCGCAGGGTCTCGGCGAGCGCGGCCTGCCCGGTGAGCGGTGCGAGCAGCGCGCGGGCGTGCGTCTCGGCGTCCGCCGGCGCCACCAGGTCCTTGAGTGCCGGCCGGGCCGTGTGCCGGACCAGCGGGGTGCGGGTCGCGCGGGCCCGGGCGAGGGCGCGGGCCGCCTGGGTGTCGGCGGCAGGCCACTCGTCCGGCTCGACGGCATCGCTCACGCCCAGCGTCCAGCCGGGCTGCGGCTCCGGCCGCCGCCCGGCCGGCACCAGCACCCGTACGACGTCACGGGCGAGGTCGACCAGCGGCGAACCCAGGGCCGCGCCGAGGGCGGAGGCGGCGACCGCGTCCGGTGCCTGGGTCTCCGGCCGCGCGTGCACGACGAGCCACCGGCCGGTGCCGAGCAGGGGGGCCACCTCCCCGGGCGGCGCGCCGAGCAGCAGCCGCACGAGGGCGGAGGACCGGGCGGCGCCGGCCCCGCTCTGGTGCTCACCGGTCAGCAGGGACAGCAGTACGGCGGCGACGGAGGCGATGGTGTGGTCACCGGGGTCGCGCCGGGCCGTGGCCACACCGAGTACGAAGCCCTCGCCGGCGCCGAGGGCGTAGACGGCGAGGTGGGTGGCGCCCAGGGTGTCGGTGGCGGAGCTGGGCAGCGGGCGTGAAGTGCCGGGGGCGGCCGGGGCGGGCGCCCCGCCGGACGAGAGGTCCACCGCCGTCGCGGCCGTAGCCGCCCTCGGCGTCGGGCGCACCACCCCGGCCAGCTCCGCCAGCGCGGCCCGTACGTCGTCCTGCGGGGTTCCCCGGCCCGCCTGAGCGACCTCCGTGCCGTCGGGCCCGTACAGCACGGTGTGCCCGCTCATCCGCTGGGCCAGCTGACGCAGTACCGAGGGCACCGGGTCCGGGCGGGATGCGGCCGCGGCAAGGCTCTGCTGGGCCTCCGTGACCCGGCGCAGTTCCGCGAGGCGGGCCTGCGCCATCAGCTGCCACACCGCGCGCGCCACACCGGAGAACGTGGTCTGCGGCGGGACCTCCAGCAGGGGCAGGCCGTGGGCGTCGCAGGCGGCGACCAGGGCGCGCGGGACGGTGTCGTGCACCGGCGCCACGCCGAAACCGAGGGCCGCGCCGCCCGCCGCCACGATCCGGGACACGTAGCCGTCGAAGTAGGCGGCCAGACCCGTTTCGTCCCGCGGGACGTGCACCCCGGCCGTGAGCAGCAGCTCCCCGCCCAGCAGGTAGGGGTACGGGTCGGCCATCTCCGAGGTGTGCGCCCAGTGGATCGCGATGCCCGGGTCCGTCGGGCCGGCGATCCGGCGCAGAGCGAGATCCTCCCGGGCCAGCAGCGCCTGGAGTGTGACCGGTGGGGTCGGTGGGACCGCTGGTGCGGCCGCTTCCGGCATGGTGTGCGTTCCCTCCATCCGGTACGGCTCGAATGGATGAAACGTACACTTCGCAGTCGCTTTCCGGCCACCTAGTGTCGAGTCAGCACGGCAGCCGCGGGTACGGGCGGATGTCCCCGCGATCCGCTGCCGCAGCTCCTCTCCCGAGGAACGACTCCCACGTCTCTGCACGACACGCCACCGGATTGTGCGCGAAGGAGGGCCCCACATGGCCGTCGACTACACAGTGATCGTCGTCTATCTGGCCGGCATGCTGGCCATGGGCTGGTGGGGCATGCGCCGGGCCAAGTCCAAGAGCGACTTCCTGGTCGCGGGCCGCCGCCTCGGCCCCGCCATGTACTCCGGCACCATGGCCGCGATCGTCCTCGGCGGCGCCTCCACCATCGGCGGTGTGGGCCTCGGCTACCAGTACGGCCTCTCCGGCGCGTGGATGGTCTTCACCATCGGCCTCGGTCTGCTCGCCCTCTCCGTCCTCTTCTCCGCGCGCATCGCCCGCCTGAAGGTCTACACGGTCTCCGAGATGCTGGACCTGCGCTACGGCGGCCGCGCCGGCGTGATCTCCGGCGTGGTCATGTGGGCCTACACCCTCATGCTCGCGGTGACGTCCACCATCGCCTACGCCACGATCTTCGACGTCCTCTTCGACCTGAACCGCACGGTCGCGATCATCCTGGGCGGCTCGATCGTCGTCGCGTACTCCACGCTGGGCGGCATGTGGTCCATCACGCTGACGGACATGGTCCAGTTCGTCGTCAAGACGATCGGCGTGCTGCTCCTGCTCCTGCCCATCGCCGTGGTCAAGGCGGGCGGCTTCTCCGAGATGAAGGCCAAGCTGCCGACCGAGTACTTCGACCCCCTGGGGATCGGCGGCGAGACGATCTTCACCTACGTGCTGATCTACACCTTCGGCATGCTGATCGGCCAGGACATCTGGCAGCGCGTGTTCACCGCCCGCAGCGACAAGACTGCCAAGTGGGGCGGCACCGTGGCCGGAACCTACTGCCTGGCCTATGCCCTCGCCGGCGCGGTGATCGGCACGGCCGCCAAGGTGCTCTACCCGAAGCTGGGCAGCCCCGACGACGCCTTCGCCACCATCGTCAAGGACGAGCTGCCGGTCGGTGTGCGCGGCCTGGTGCTGGCCGCCGCCCTCGCCGCCGTCATGTCGACGTCCTCCGGCGCCCTGATCGCCTGCGCCACCGTCGCCAACAACGACATCTGGTCGCGCCTGCGCGGTGCCGTGCGCCGCGACGGGGACGCGCACGACGAGGTGGCCGGAAACCGCCTCTTCATCCTGGTCATGGGTGTGGCGGTGATCGGCACGGCGATCGCGCTGAACAACGTGGTCGAGGCGCTGACCGTGGCCTACAACCTCCTCGTCGGCGGACTGCTCGTCCCCATCCTCGGCGGCCTGCTGTGGAAGCGCGGCACGGCCCAGGGCGCGCTCGCCTCGGTCGCCGTCGGCGGCCTGGCGGTGATCGGCCTCATGGCGGGCTACGGCATTCTCGCCAACGAGCCCGTCTACTACGGCCTGCTCGCCTCCCTCGCCGCCTACGTCGCCGTGTCCCTGGCGACCAGGCCCACCGACGAGACGGTCCTCGCCGCCTGGCGGGAACGCCTCGCCGGACGGTCCCCCGAACTCGCGTCCGAACCGGTCCCGGCTCACCAGTAGAGTCATAGGGAAAGCAGTACAAGCGCGACAAGGCGCTGGAAAGAAGGCATTTCATCATGAGCAGCAACGAGACGCCCCGCGGCCCCGTCGACTCCTCCCGCGTCCCGCGGTACGCCGGACCCGCGACCTTCGCCCGGCTGCCCCGCCTGGACGAGGTCGGCACCACCGACGTCGCCGTCGTGGGCGTGCCGTTCGACTCCGGCGTCTCGTACCGGCCGGGCGCCCGCTTCGGCGGCAACGCCATCCGCGAGGCGTCCCGGCTGCTGCGCCCGTACAACCCCGCGCAGGACGCCTCCCCCTTCGCCCTGGCCCAGGTCGCCGACGGCGGCGACATCGCGGTGAACCCGTTCAACATCAACGAGGCCGTGGAGACCATCGAGGCCGCGGCGGACGAGCTGCTGGGCACGGGCGCCCGCCTGATGACCCTGGGCGGCGACCACACCATCGCGCTGCCGCTCCTGCGGTCGGTCGCGAAGAAGCACGGTCCGGTGGCCCTGCTCCACTTCGACGCCCACCTCGACACCTGGGACACCTACTTCGGCGCCGAGTACACCCATGGCACCCCGTTCCGGCGTGCGGTCGAGGAGGGCATCCTCGACACCTCGGCCCTGTCCCACGTCGGCACCCGCGGCCCCCTGTACGGCAAGCAGGACCTCACCGACGACGAGAAGATGGGCTTCGGCATCGTCACCTCGGCCGACGTCTACCGCCGGGGCGCCGACGAGGTGGCCGACCAGCTGCGCCAGCGCATCGGCGACCGCCCGCTCTACATCTCCATCGACATCGACTGCCTCGACCCGGCCCACGCGCCCGGCACCGGCACCCCCGAGGCGGGCGGCATGACCTCCCGCGAGCTGCTGGAGATCCTGCGCGGGCTGGCGTCCTGCAACCTGGTGTCGGCGGACGTCGTCGAGGTGGCCCCGGCGTACGACCACGCCGAGATCACCTCGGTCGCGGCCTCCCACACCGCCTACGAACTGACCACCATCATGAGCCGCCAGATCGCGGCGGCCAGGAAGGACGCGTAAGCGCAGTGACTCACGACCACGACCTGGTGCTCCGCCCGTCCGAGGCGCAGATCTCGTCCGCGCTGAATCCTCCCCCGGGGCGCAACGGCGGAGACCTGGTCGTGGAAACCCTGGCCGGGCTCGGCGCGACCACCGTCTTCGGCCTGCCCGGCCAGCACGCCCTCGGCATGTTCGACGCCCTGCGCCGCTCGTCGCTGCGCTACATCGGCCTGCGGGTGGAGAACAACGCGGGCTTCGCCGCGGACGCCTACGGCAGGATCACGGGGGAGGCGGCCCCGCTGCTCCTCTCGACGGGCCCGGGCGCCCTGACGTCGCTCGCGGCCCTCCAGGAGGCGGCGGCGGCCTCCGCCCCCGTGCTGGCGATCAGCAGCCAGGTCCCTACGGCGGGCCTCGGCGGCGGCCGCCATGGCTACCTCCACGAACTCCCGGACCAGGCGGCCTCGTTCCGGGGCGTGGTCAAGTCGGTCCACACGGTCCGCACCCAGTCCCAGATCCCGTCGGCGATCGCGGCGGCCTGGAAGTCGGCGCTGACGGCGCCGCACGGCCCGGTGTGGGTGGAGATCCCGCAGGACGTGCTGCTCGCCGCGACCGCGCTGCCGGTGGTGACGGCGATGGACGCGGCCCCCGAGGACCTGGTGCCCCGCCCCGAACTCACGGCGGTGGCGGCGGACCTGCTGTCCCGCGCCGCCCGCCCGGCGATCATCGCGGGCGGCGGGGTCGTACGGTCGGACGCGTCGGGCAAGCTGCGGGCGCTGGCGGAGAAGCTGGACGCGCCGGTGGTGACGACGTTCGGCGGCAAGGGGGCGTTCCCGTGGAACCACCCCCTGTCGCTCCAGTCCTGGCTGGAGGACCGTCACACGACGGACTTCCTGGAGGACGCGGACGTCGTGCTGGTGGTCGGCTCGGGCCTCGGCGAACTCTCCTCGAACTACCACACGTTCAGGCCCCGGGGCCGGGTCGTCCAGATCGAGGCGGACGCCGGCAAGCTGGAGTCCAACCACCCGGCGCTGGGCATCCACGCGGACGCCCGCCTGGCGTTGCAGGCCCTGCTGGAGACGGTGGAGGAGCGGACCGACGAGTCGGCGCCGCAGCGGGTGCGGGAGCTCCTGGCGAAGGTGACCGACCGCATCGCCGGTCAGGACCTCACCCTGGAGCAGGACGTGCTGGCCTCGGTCCGCCGCGCCCTGCCGGCCGACTCCCCGTCCTTCTGGGACATGACCATCCTGGCCTACTGGGCCTGGTCCGCCTTCGACGCCCACGCCCCCAACACCATGCACTCGGCCCAGGGCGCCGGCGGCCTCGGCTACGGCTTCCCGGCGGCCCTCGGCGCGGCGGCGGCCGATCCGACACGTCCGGTGCTGGCGGTGTCGGGCGACGGAGGGGCGCTGTACTCCATCGCCGAACTGGCGACGGCCAGGCAGTACGACCTCCCCGTCACCTGGCTGATCGTGGACGACGGGGGCTACGGCATCCTCCGCGAGTACATGACGGACGCCTTCGGCCAGGCCACGGCGACGGAACTGACCCGCCCCGACTACGTCGCCCTGGCGGAGTCCTTCGGGGTGCCGGGGGTTCGTACCAGCCCGGAGACCCTGGAGGAGGACCTGGCGAAGGCGCTGGCGTCCCCTGGGCCCTCGGTGGTCGTACTCCCGGCGGTACTGCGGATGTTCGCGCCGACGCACCTGGGCTAGGGCGTCCGCCCGGCTGCCGGGCGCCTATGATCGTCGGCATGTCCGCCCTCCGTGAGCGCTCCGCCCTCAGTCAACTGGCCCCCGGTGAGCGGCTTCTGGCCTACGGCACGGTCGTCCCCGCCAAGAGCGCCAAGAGCGCCAAGGGCGGCGTCGGCGGCGCCGTCGCGAACCGGTTGGTGAACACCATCGGCGCCCAGTCCGCCGGCGCCGGCAGCATCGCCGCCGGCCTGCCGCGCACCTCCGGCGCGCTGCTGCTGCGGGTGACCGACCAGCGCGTCGGACTCGTCCAGCCCCTTGACGGCACCCCCGTGTGGGAGATTCCGCGCGACTGGGTGGTCCGGGTGGAACGCCGGCCCCGCACGCAGCTGATGGCCCGCTTCCGCCTGCACTGCGCCGACGGCTCCTGGCTCGCCTTCCTGACGATGCGCCGCCGCACGGTCGAGCAGTTCGGCTCGCTGATCGGCGGCTGAGCAGGTCGCCTCAGGCCGGGTCACCTCAGGATCTTCGGGAAGTCCGCCCTGAGGTCGGCCAGTTGGGCCTCGTACTTCTGCGTCATGAGCGAAGCATTGCCGGGCTTCCGCACCCTGACCCCTCGAACTCCCGCCCTACGAATGCGTGTACAACTGTCCGACGTGTCCGTGAGTCGAACTGGTGGCGCACGGGTGCGCTCGACGGCGTTCAGGGGGACGCCGCGACGTTCAAGGGGAACTCTTCATGACTTACCGGATATCCGGACGTACCGGCGCGGTCGCCGCCGTCCTCGGTGCCGCGCTGCTCGTACCGGCCGTCACCGCGACCCCGGCCTCGGCGACCACGCCCGCCGTGAGCTGCACGTCCGCCAATACGGGCCTGGCCGCCAAGCTGAAGAAGGACATCACGGCCGCCCTGGCCGACCGCAAGGGCACCGTCGCCATCGGCGTGTACGACCGCAGCACCAAGACCACCTGCACCCTGCGGGCCACGTCCGCCTACGACTCGGCCAGCACCGTCAAGGTGACCGTGCTCGCCACGCTGCTGTGGGACGCGAAGAAGCACAACCGGTACCTGACGAGCACCGAGCAGACCCTCGCCAAGGCCATGATCACGCAGTCGGACAACACGGCGACCAGCAAGCTCTGGAAGCAGCTGGGCATGACGAAGATCAAGGGCTTCCTGACCGCAGCCGGGATGACGAAGACCGTCCCGGGCACGGACGGGTACTGGGGGCTGACCCAGGAGAACGTCACCGACGAGCAGAAGCTGCTCAAGCTCGTCACCGCCAAGAACAGCGTGCTGAGCGACAACTCCCGTGCCTACATCCTCAAGCTGATGGGCCAGGTCGTCTCCGACCAGCGCTGGGGCACGCCCGCGGGCGCGCCGTCCTCCGTCGCCGTGCACGTCAAGAACGGCTGGCTGCAGCGCTCCACGCACGGCTGGCGCGTGCACAGCCTGGGCACCTTCAACGGCGCCGGGCACGACTACATGATCAGCGTGCTGACCCAGGACAACAGCACCATGAGCTACGGCGTCACCACCATCCAGAACGTCGCCAAGGCCATCCACAAGGACCTGGTGCCGACCACCTCCGGCGCCCTGCGCTACACCCCGACCAGCCGGCCCAGCGAGGCCACCGTCGCGGTGCCCCCGCAGGGCTGACGCTTCACGAGGCGGTCTCCCGCAGGACACCGGACCGCCCTACGGTGACGGGCATGCGCCTGCGAACCGTACTCGCCACCCTCACCGCCGGCCTGGCGGCGGCCACCTGTCTGGCCGCCGCCGGGCCCGCGGACGCCCACGACTCCGGGGACGCACACGCCTGTTCTCCGGCCGTTTCCATCGACCGCTTCTCCGACGCGCTCGACAAGACGGACCACGACGGGACCTTCGTCGGCAACTTCTCCGCCCTCGCGGTGGACCGGGACGGCTCCCTCGCCGCCCTGTCGGACCGGTCGTCCCTGTTCTCCCTGGACGCCCGGACCCTCCGGCCCGAGGCGGCCGTCCACCTCGCCGACGAGAAGGGCGGGGACCTCGACTCCGAAGGGCTCGCGGTCGACCGCGACGGCACCCGGCTGGTCAGCTCCGAGACCGAGCCGTCCGTACGCCGCTACTCCCGCGACGGCAGGATCCTCGACCGGCTCCCGGCCCCGCCCGCGCTTCTGGTCGCCCCGGCCGGCCGGGCCGCCGCCAACCAGACCTTCGAGGGGCTGACCCTGCTGCCCGGCGGTCGCACCCTGCTGGCCTCCATGGAGTACGCCATCGCGGGCGACTCGGCCGGCATCGTCCGCTTCCAGACCTGGCAGCGGCACCACGGCCACTTCCGGCTCGCCGCCCAGTACGCCTACCGCACCGACGCGGGCCTCGGCGTCCCCGAGGTCCAGGCCACGCCCGACGGCCGCCTCCTCGTCCTGGAGCGCGGCTTCACCGCCGGCGTCGGCAACACCGTCCGCCTCTACCTGGCCGACCCGCGCCACGCGACCGACACCAGCGGCATCGAGAACCTGACCGGGCAGGGCGGGGTGCGCCCGGTCCGCAAGACCCTGCTCGCCGACGTCGCCGCGTGCCCGAGTCTCGGTGCCACCGCCCGGCAGCCCCAGCCGAACCCGCTGCTGGACAACATCGAGGGCATGACCGTCACGGGGCGTGACCGGGCCGGCCGTTTGCGGGTTCTCCTGGTCAGCGACGACAACGGGAACACGGCCCAGACCACGCGGTTCTACTGCCTGCGGGTGCGGGTCTGACCGTCTTCGTCCGCTCCTCGTCCCGCCTCGTTCCGCCCCTCGTTTTGTTGCGGAGGGATGAAATCCGCTTCGTCGCGTGTTGGTGCCTTCCGGCAGAGCAGGTCTACAGGGAGGCACCGGCGTGGCAACGCAACGGGGATGGGCACGGCGGCTGGCGGGCTACGCCTGGCGGTATCCCAGGGACGTCGTACTCGCCCTCGGCTCCTCGCTCGCCGGCATGGCCGTCATGGCCGTGGTCCCGCTGATCACCAAGGTGATCATCGACGACGTCATCGGCGCCCACACCCGCTCCATGGCCCCCTGGGCCGGCGCCCTGCTCGGCGCCGCCCTCCTCGTCTACGCCGCCACCTACGTCCGCCGCTTCTACGGCGGCCGGCTCGCCCTCGACGTCCAGCACGACCTGCGGACCGAGATGTACGGCACGATCACCCGCCTCGACGGCCGCCGCCAGGACGAGCTGTCCACCGGACAGGTCGTCGGCCGCGCCACCAGCGACCTCCAGCTCATCCAGGGCCTGCTCTTCATGCTCCCGATGACCATCGGGAACGTCCTGCTCTTCGTGATCTCTCTGATGATCATGGCCTGGCTGTCGCCGCCGCTGACCCTGGTCGCCCTCGCCGTCGCACCGGCCCTGTACTGGATCGCCAAACGCAGCCGCAGCAAGCTCCACCCCGCCACCTGGTACGCCCAGGCCCAGGCCGCCGCCGTCGCGGGCGTGGTCGACGGCGCCGTGAGCGGCGTACGCGTGGTGAAGGGCTTCGGGCAGGAGGAGCAGGAGACCGGCAAGCTGCGCGAGGTCGGACGCCGGCTCTTCGCCGGACGGCTGCGCACCATCCGCCTGAACAGCAGGTACACCCCCGCCCTCCAGGCGGTCCCCGCGCTCGGCCAGGTCGCCATGCTGGCCCTGGGCGGCTGGCTCGCCGTACGCGGTCACATCACCCTCGGCACCTTCGTCGCCTTCTCCACCTACCTCGCCCAGCTGGTCGGCCCCGTCCGCATGCTCGCGGTGGTCCTCACCGTCGGCCAGCAGGCCCGCGCCGGCACCGAGCGCGTGCTGGAGTTGATCGACACCGAGCCGACGATGAAGGACGGCACGAAGACCCTCCCGGCGGACGCGCCCGCCACCGTCGAGTTCGACGACGTCTCCTTCGGGTACGGCGGGACCAGCCCCGTGCTCGCGGGGCTCAGCCTCGAGATCCGCCCCGGTGAGACCCTCGCCGTCGTCGGCTCCTCCGGCTCCGGCAAGTCCACCCTCTCCCTGCTGCTCCCGCGGTTCTACGACGTCACCCACGGCGCCGTCCTGATCGGCGGCCACGACGTGCGCGAGCTGACCCTGGACTCCCTGCGGGCCGCGATAGGCCTGGTCCCGGAGGACTCCTTCCTGTTCTCGGACACCGTCCGCGCCAACATCGCCTACGGCCGTCCGGACGCCGGCCAGGAGGAGATAGAGGCCGC
Organism: Streptomyces lucensis JCM 4490; assembly: GCF_014650035.1. Classification (GTDB taxonomy): domain Bacteria; phylum Actinomycetota; class Actinomycetes; order Streptomycetales; family Streptomycetaceae; genus Streptomyces; species Streptomyces lucensis. Next base: position 244,536 of record NZ_BMUE01000002.1, read on the forward strand.
CGCCCGCGCCGCCCAGGCGGACCGTTTCATCCGGGAACTGCCGAACGGCTACGACACAGAGGTCGGCGAGCACGGCCTGACCCTCTCCGGCGGCCAGCGCCAGCGCATAGCGCTCGCCCGCGCCCTGCTCACCGACCCGCGCCTGCTGGTCCTGGACGACGCCACCTCGGCGGTGGACGCCCGGGTCGAGCACGAGATCCACGAGGCGCTGGGGCACGTCATGGAGGGCCGCACCACCCTTCTCATCGCCCACCGCCGCTCCACCCTGAACCTCGCCGACCGCATAGCCGTCCTGGACGGCGGCCGGCTCGCCGACCTCGGCACCCACGAGGAGCTGCAGGAGCGCTCCGCCCTCTACCGGCGGCTGCTGACCGACCCGGACGAGCTGGGCGGGGTCTCCCCTGGCCGGGTCCCCCCGGCGGAGCCGCAGGAGGACACCTCCGTCCGCGAGGAGCTGGACGCCGAGTTCGACGCCGAGCGGGGCGTGACCCCCAGGCTGTGGACCGGCGACCGCGAACCGAAGGACCAGGCGCTCAGCGGCACCCCCGCCACCCCCGAGCTGCTCGCCCAGGTCGAGGCGCTGCCCCCGGCCACCGACACCCCCGACGTCGACGAGCGCCGGGCGGTCCTGCCCGAGGACTCCTACGGCCTGCGCCGCCTGCTGCGCGGCTTCGGCCGGCCCCTGCTGGTGAGCCTGCTGCTGGTCGCCGTGGACGCCGGCGCCGGCCTGCTGCTGCCGGTGCTGATCCGGCACGGCATCGACCAGGGCGTCAGCCGCACGGCGCTCGGCGCGGTCTGGGCGGCGTCCCTGCTCGGCCTCCTGACCGTCCTCGTGCAGTGGGCCGCGCAGACCGGCGAGACCCGGATGACCGGCCGCACCGGCGAGCGCGTGCTGTACTCGCTGCGGCTGAAGATCTTCGCGCAGCTCCAGCGGCTCGGCCTCGACTACTACGAGCGTGAGCTGACCGGCCGGATCATGACCCGGATGACGACCGACGTCGACGCCTTGTCGTCGTTCCTGCAGACCGGTCTGGTCACCGCGTTCGTCTCGGTCGTCACCTTCTTCGGCATCATGGTCGCCCTGCTGGTGATCGACGTGCAGCTCGCCCTCGTCGTCTTCACCACCCTGCCGCCGCTGATCGTCGCCACCTTCTTCTTCCGCCGGGCCAGCGTGAAGGCGTACGAACTCGCCCGGGAACGCGTCTCGCTGGTCAACGCCGACCTGCAGGAGTCGGTGGCGGGACTGCGGATCGTGCAGGCCTTCCGGCGGGAGCGGGACGGCGGGCGGCGGTTCGCCGAGCGCAGCGACAGCTACCGGGCCGCCCGCATCCGCGGCCAGCGGCTGATCTCGGTCTACTTCCCGTTCGTCCAGCTGCTGAGCTCGGTCGCCGCGGCGGCGGTGCTGATCGCGGGAGCGGGACGGGTGGAGGCGGCCACCCTGACCACCGGCGCGCTGGTGGCGTACCTGCTCTACATCGACCTCTTCTTCGCGCCCGTCCAGCAGCTCTCCCAGGTCTTCGACGGCTACCAGCAGGCCACGGTGTCGCTGGGCCGCATCCAGGAACTGCTGCGCGAGCCGACGTCGACGAAGCCCGCCGACCGGCCCCTGGACGTGCCGTCCCTGCGCGGTGACCTCGCCTTCGAGGACGTGCGCTTCGCCTACGGGGACGACGAGACGGCGCTGACGGGCATCGACCTGACGATCCCGGCCGGGCAGACGGTCGCCTTCGTCGGGGAGACGGGCGCCGGCAAGTCGACGCTGGTCAAGCTGGTGGCCCGGTTCTACGACCCCACCTCCGGCCGGGTCACGGCCGACGGCACGGATCTGCGCGACCTGGACCTCACGTCCTACCGGCACCGGCTCGGGGTCGTGCCGCAGGAGGCGTACCTCTTCCCCGGCACGATCCGTGACGCCATCGCCTACGGCCGTCCCGAGGCCACCGACGCCGAGGTGGAGGCGGCGGCCCGGGCGGTCGGCGCGCACGAGATGATCGCCACGCTGGAGGGCGGCTACCTGCACGAGGTCGCCGAGCGCGGCCGCAACCTCTCGGCCGGGCAGCGCCAGCTGATCGCCCTGGCCCGCGCGGAACTCGTCGACCCGGACATCCTGCTCCTGGACGAGGCCACGGCCGCCCTCGACCTGGCCACGGAGGCACAGGTCAACCAGGCCACCGACCGGCTGGCGGGGCGCCGCACGACACTGGTGGTGGCCCACCGGCTGACCACCGCGGCCCGGGCGGACCGGGTGGTCGTGCTGGACCACGGCCGGGTGGTGGAGGACGGCACGCACGAGGAGCTGCTGGCCCTCGGCGGCCGGTACGCCGAGCTGTGGCGGACCTTCGTGGGCCGTCCGGAGCCCGAGGAGCCGGTCGGCGCGGCGCGCTGAGGCCACCCGGGCGGGCCACCCCGTCGACGCGTACCGCTGACGGTCGTGCAACCATCCGACACATGTCGTGCGTCCGTACATCAGTACGTTCATCCGGGGATGCACGACCGCGGTACGGGGAGGACGACAGTGGACAGTGGTGCGATACGCCGGCGGATCGCGATGGCCGCGGCCGCGCTGGCCGCGTCGGGGGTGCTGGGCCTCACGGCGACCGGGACCGCGCAGGCCGGCACGGCGGGCGGCTGCGGGGGGCGCGAGGTGCGGACCCTGCCCTTCCGTACCGGTGTCACCCACGTCTACAAGAGAGACGGCTACGTCTGCGCGATCACGGTCGCCAAGCGCCCCGGCGCCGCCCGCACCATGGCGGTCAGCGTGCAGGCCCGCGGCAACCGGCCGGTCGTCGACAAGGGCCGCTACCGGCACCACGCCGGCCCGGTGACCGTGCACGCCGGGCACCGCTGCGTCTGGGTCAGGGGCTCGGTGGGCGGGTCCACGGTCAGCTCCGGCTGGATCCTGTGCTGACGGCCGCGCACGCGGTCAGGAACGGGACGCCTTCTCGCGGGCGGCGGGCAGCAGCGGCTCTATGAGCTTCACGACCTCGGCCTCGGTCACCTGGCCCGACCTGGCGGCCGCGATCCTGCCGGCCGGGTCGACGACGACCGTGAACGGGATCGCCTGGGCGTTCACCAGGCCGCGGGGCAGCTTCAGCGCCTGCCGTCCCGCCGGGTCGTGCAGGGACGGGTAGCCGAGCCGGAAGTCGCGCTGGAACGCGAGGCCGTCGCCGCGGTTCTGGTCGGTGTCCAGCCCCAGCACCTGCACGCCCCGGTCCTTCCAGGCCCGCTGGATCCGCCTCAGCTCGGGCGCCTCCACGCGGCAGGGCCCGCAGGTGGAGGCCCATGCATTGAGGAGGACGACCTTGCCCCGGTAGTCGGACAGACGGACGGTGCGCCCGTCCAGGGTGCCGCCGGAGATGTCGGGCGCGGCCGGGCGATCGGCCTTGCGGAAGGTCCGGGTGAGCGGATCGGACGGGCTGGTGTCGGCGACCGGCCCCGGCCGGGAACAGCCGGCCACGACCGCGCAGAGTGCGACGACGGCGGCCACGGCCGCCCGGTGACGACGGGACATGAGGGTCCTCCCTGACCCCGGCGCCCCCAGCAGACCCCCGTGGGCCGGGCGAACACCTTGATCACCCAGAATCTACCCAAGCCCTCCACCCATCCGACGGCCACCCCCGGCGCGGCCGCCTTCGGGCAGTCACCCCCGGGCCGCGCGCGGCCCGCCCCGCCCGAACACCGTCCGCCGCTCTCGCGGGCGGCGGACGGTGGGCGGCGTGGGCGTCACCTGCCGTACGTCAGCCCGTGCCCGATCGGGTACAGCACCCGCGCCGGATCGTCCGCCCGCTGCACCGGCACCGGAAGCTTCCCGCGGGGCGAGACCCGTCCGGCGATCACCCGTGCGGCGGCGCGCAGCTCGACGTCGGTCCAGCAGTACGTCGCCAGGCATGCCTTCACGGACGTCAGCTGGGCCACGTCGTAGGGGTTGCGGACGGCCACCGCCACGATCGGCCTGCCCGTCGCCAGCAGCCGATCCACCAGGGTCCGCTGCGAGCTGCCCGCCGTCACGTTGTACGTCGCCACCACCACCGCGTCCGCGTCCCCGGCCGCCGCGACCGCCTTGTCGACGGTCGCCGCCGAGGGTGCGGTGCCGGTGGACAGGGCGGTGGCCGTGAAGCCCAGTTCGGTCAGGGCGGCGGCCAGCACGCCGGTGGGCGGCCCGGTGGTGCCGGACGGGGAGGCGGGGTCGGCGCCGACCACGAGCACCCGGGGCTCCGTACGCCGGTCGAGCGGGAGCAGGCCGTCCTCGTTCACCAGCAGGGTGGTGGTGCGCTCGGCGATCCGGTCGGCGGCGGCGAGGTGGGCCCTGGTGCCGACCGTCCGGTCGACGCCGGACCGGCTGACGTACACCCGGTCGAGGAGTCCGAGCCGGGCCTTCAGCCGCAGGACGCGCAGGATCGATTCGTCCAGACGGGCCTCCGTCAGCTCTCCCTCCTGGACGGCCTTCAGTACCGCGTGCCAGGCCACGTCCAAGGAGGGCGGGTTGAGCAGCTGGTCCACGCCGGCCTTCAGCGCGAGCACCGGCACCCGGTCGTCGCCGTACTTCGTGCGGACGCCCTCCATGCCGAGCGAGTCGGTGATCACGACGCCGTCGTAGCCGAGTTCGCCGCGCAGGATGCCGGTGAGGATCGGGTGGGACAGGGTCGCCGGGTCGCCGGAGTCGTCGAGAGCCGGGAACTGGATGTGCGCGGTCATGACCGAGTCGATGCCCGCCCGGATCGCGGCCCGGAACGGCACCGCGTCCAGCGTCTCCCACAGTTCCCGGCTGTGCGTGATGACCGGGAAGCCGTAGTGGCTGTCGACGGCGGTGTCCCCGTGGCCCGGGAAGTGCTTGGCGGTGGCCGCGACCCGCGACGACTGGTACCCCTTCACCTCGGCGGCCACCAGTCCGGCGACCGCCTCGGGGTCGGCGCCGAAGGACCGTACGCCGATGACCGGGTTCGCCGGGTTGACGTTGACGTCGGCGTCGGGCGAGTAGTCCTGGTTGATGCCCATCGCGCGCAGCTCGGCGCCGGAGATCCGGCCGAGGGCGCGGGCGTCGGCGCGGGAGCCGCCCGCGCCGATCGCCATGGCGCCCGGGAAGAGGGTCGCGGGCTTGCCGACCCGGCAGACGGCGCCGTGCTCCTGGTCGGTGGCGATGAGCACCGGCAGGCCCCGAGGCTGGTCCAGGGACGCCTTCTGGATGCCGTTGGACAGGTCGGCGATCTGGTGCGGGTCGCGGGTGTTGTGCGCCCAGCTGAAGTAGATGATCCCGCCGACGCGGTACCTGGCGATCAGCTCGGCGGCGGTGCGGACCCCGATCTCCTTGAGGTTGGCGTCGACGTCGGGCTGGTCGGGCGCGGTGGCGGAGTGGCCGTAGACCCGCATCACGAAGAGCTGGCCGACCTTCTCCTCCAGCGTCATCCGGGAGATCAGGGCACGCAGGCGGTGGTCGTCGGGGGTGGCGGCGCGGGCGTTCGCCGGTACGGTCAGCGCGGCGGTGAGTCCCGCGGTCGCGGCGAGGACGGCGCGTCTGGACGGCCGTGCGGTGTTTCCCGTGCTTCCCGTGCTGGTGTCGGGCACGTGCGCTCCTTCCGGAGGGGGACCGCTGAAAGAAACTTCCGAGGAGTCACCAATATCCAGGAAGTTTCTTTCCGTCAAGGGAACGCACAGTACCCGCCGCAGGGGCCCCGCCGACCGCCCTACGCCGCCTCGCCCAGCAGCCGCACGAGGTGCTCGCGGCCCTCGCCCAGCAGCTCGGGAAGCGGCGCGGCCCCCTCGTACCAGCGCTTCTCGTACTCCCAGCACAGCCAGCCGTCCCAGCCGTGCCGGGTGAGGACGTCCACGCACTCGGTGAGCGGCAGCACGCCCGCGCCGAGCGGCAGCGGGTTGGTGTCCTCGGCCGAGGCGATGTCCTTGACCTGCACGTATCCAAGGTGCGGGGAGAGCGCCGCGTAACTGTCCGCGGGCTGTTCACCGCCCAGCCAGGTGTGCATCACGTCCCACAGCGCGCCCACCTGCCGGTGGCCGACGGGGCCGAGGATCCGGATCGCGTCGGCGCCCGTGCGGTGCGAGTCGTGGGTCTCCAGCAGGATGCGGACACCGAGCGCGGCGGCGTCCTCCGCGGCTGTGCCCAGCCGCCGGGCGGCGACGGCGTCGGACTCCTCACGGGGCCGGTCCGGGTCGGCGCCGGGGAAGACACGGACGAAAGGCGCCCCCAAGTCGTGGGCCAACCGGAGGAGCTGACGGATCTCCTCCAGTACGGGGGCGTCGTCACCGGGGGCGGCCACGCGGGCGTATCCGGCGACGCCCAGCACCTCCACCCCCGCCCCCTCGAACAGGGCCGCGACCTCGGCGCGGCCGGCGGGGGAGAGGCCGGGATGCACCGGCTCCTCCGGATGGGCGCGCAGTTCCACGCCGTGGTAACCGTGTGCGGTCGCGAGCGCCAGGACCTCCGGTACAGGCAGGCCGGGGACGCCGAGAGTGGAGAACGCCAGCTTCATGGGCACGGAACGTACCCGCCGGTCGCCGGGTCCATGCACCACCGCCCGCGAGACCCGACGGACGAGCCACACCCCTACGACCGTTCGGCGGCCCGCACCACGCAAGCCAGGACGCACCATCCCCTGACCGCCCACGGCGAGACCAACCCCCTGAGGGGCGCGGGGAACTGCGCGACCGGCCGCAACGCACCCGCACCCGACACCCCACCGCGTCACCCGCTCACGGCAACGTCACGGCTCCAGGAGCCGCGCCCAACGGCGAGACCAACCCCCTGAGGGGCGCGGGGAACTGCGCGACCGGCCACAACGCACCCGCACCCGACACCCCACCGCGTCACCCGCTCACGGCAACGTCACCGTCCAGGAGCCGCGTTCAACGGTGAGATCAACCCCTTGAGGGGCGCGGGGAACTGCGCGACCGGCCACAACGCACCCGCACCCGCACCCGCCCGCGCACCCGACACCCCACCGCTCCCAAACCCCACGCCCCGCCCCCCGGGCAACCTCACCCCCGCGGCACTCCGGAGGAGCCCCGCACCATCAGCTCCCCCCGCACCGAAGCGATCCCCCCGGGCGGCGCGTCCTCCCGCCCCATCGCTATCCGCCCGGCCCGGGCCCCCGCCTCCGACAACGGCAACCGCACCGTCGTGAGCGCCGGCACCGCGTCGATGCTGAACGGCAGGTCGTCGAAGCCGGCCACGGAGACGTCCTCGGGAATGCGCAGGCCGGACTCGCGCAGGGCGGCGCACGCGCCCAGCGCGACGGAGTCGTTCGCGGCCACGATTCCCGTCAGCGAGGGGTCCCGGCGCAACAGCTCCAGCGTGGCCTCGTACCCGGACTGCCGGTCGTAGCGGCCGTACACCGTCCAGCGCGGGTCGTCCTCGACGCCCGCCGCCTCCAGCGCGGCGCGGTGGCCCTCCAGGCGGTGCCGGGTCGTCGTGCGCTCCGCGGGACCGGCGATGTAGCCCAGCCGCCGGTGCCCGAGTCCGACGAGGTGGTCCGTCAGCGCCCGGGCGCCGCCGCGGTTGTCGAAGGTGAGGGCGACGGCCCCGGTGTCCGGCACCGGCGGGCGCCCGCACAGCACCACCCGGGTCCCCGCCTCCGCGAGCTTGCGCAGCTTCGCCGCCACCGCCGCCGCGTGCGGCGCGTCCTCCACGGCCCCGCCGGTCAGCACCACGGCCGCCGCCCGCTGGCGCTGGAGCAGGGTCAGATAGGTCAGCTCGCGCTCCGGCGACCCGCCCGTGTTGCAGACGACCGCCAGGCGCTCGCCGCCCGCGCGCCCGCCCGGCCCGCCGATCTCGGCCTGTATCGCGCTCGCCATGAGCCCGAAGAACGGGTCGGCGATGTCGTTGACGAGGATGCCGACCAGGTCGGAGGTGGCTGCGGCCAGCGCGCTGGCGGGACCGTTGAGGACGTAGTCCAGCTCGTCCACCGCCCGCAGCACCCGCTCGCGCGTGGACGCGGCCACCGGATAGTTCCCGTTCAGCACGCGCGACACCGTCGCGGGGGAGACCTGGGCGCGGGCCGCCACGTCCGCCAGGGTCACCGTCATCGTCGTCCTCCGGTCGTGCATCGTGTCGTACGCCCACGTAGACAGCCAGACCCCGGTCCTGGTTCCGAGGATCTGTGGAGCAGACCCTAAAGCCCGGACCCGCGATGTTCGCCTCCTCGAACAACTCGAAGAGGACACGGTCTTGTACGGACCACGGTCCAGCGGCTAGTTTTCACGACGTAGAAAGCGCTTGCTGCACTGCCCCGCCGCCACGTGAGGAGGCGGCGGGGCGACGCCCACGAAGGGGACCGACGTGACACGCAAGACGGTGCGTATCGCCATGAACGGCGTGACCGGGCGCATGGGCTATCGCCAGCACCTCGTCCGGTCGATCCTCGCCCTGCGCGAGCAGGGCGGTCTCGACCTCGGCGACGGAACCGTGCTGTGGCCCGAGCCGATCCTGCTCGGCCGCCGCGAGCACGCGCTGCGGCAGATCGCCGACCGGCACGGCCTCGCGCACGTCTCCACCGACGTGGACGCCGTCCTCGCCGACCCCACCGTGGACGTCTACTTCGACGCCCAGGTCACCTCCGCCCGCGAGGGGTCGCTGCGGAAGGCGATCGCGGCAGGCAAGCACGTCTACACCGAGAAGCCCACCGCCACCGGCCTCGACGGCGCCCTCGAACTCGCCCGCCTCGCCCACGGCAGGGGCGTCAGGCACGGCGTCGTCCAGGACAAGATCTTCCTGCCGGGCCTCATCAAGCTGAAGCGGCTCGTCGACGGCGGCTTCTTCGGCCGGATCCTGTCCGTGCGAGGCGAGTTCGGCTACTGGGTCTTCGAGGGCGACTGGCAGTCCGCCCAGCGTCCCTCCTGGAACTACCGCGCCGAGGACGGCGGCGGCATCGTCGTCGACATGTTCCCGCACTGGGAGTACGTGCTGCACGAGCTGTTCGGCCGCGTGAAGTCCGTCCAGGCCCTCGCCACCACCCACGTCCCGCAGCGCTGGGACGAGCGGGGCAAGCCCTACGACGCCACCGCCGACGACGCCGCCTACGGCATCTTCGAACTCGAGGGCGGCGTGATCGCCCAGATCAACTCCTCCTGGACGGTCCGGGTCAACCGCGACGAGCTCGTCGAGTTCCAGGTCGACGGCACCGAGGGCTCCGCGGTGGCCGGCCTCAGGAAGTGCCGCGCCCAGCACCGCGGCGCCACCCCCAAGCCCGTCTGGAACCCGGACGTCCCCGCCACCGAGGCCTTCCGCGAGCAGTGGCAGGAGGTGCCCGACAACGCCCACTTCGACAACGGCTTCAAGGCCCAGTGGGAGCTTTTCCTCAGTCACGTCCACGCCGACACCCCCTACCGCTGGGACCTGCTCGCCGGCGCCCGTGGCGTGCAACTGGCCGAGCTGGGCCTGAAGTCCTCCGCCGAGGGCCGCCGCATCGACGTACCGGAGATCACCCTGTGACCATCCAGCTCCCCTCCGCCGACGGCGCCCTGCGGACGTACGAGCCGCGCACCGAGCCCCTCGCACCTGCCCCGGGCACCCCCTTCACCTCCCGCACCGTCTTCTCGGCGGCCCACGTCGTCGCCGACCCGTACGCGGACGTCTCGCCCGACTCGCCCGCCGCCGTCGACTGGGACGCCACCCTCGCCTTCCGCCGCCACCTGTGGTCGCACGGCCTCGGCGTCGCCGAGGCGATGGACACCGCCCAGCGCGGCATGGGCCTGGACTGGGACGGTGCGGCCGAACTCGTCCGCCGCTCGGCGGCCGAGGCGAAGGCGGCCGGCGGCCGCATCGCCTGCGGCGCCGGCACCGACCAGATCACCGGCGGCACGCTCGCCGCCGTCCGCGCCGCCTACGAGGAACAGCTCGCGGTCGTCGAGGAGGCGGGCGCCCAGGTGATCCTGATGGCCTCCCGCGCGCTGGCCTCGGCCGCCCGCGGCCCCGAGGACTACCTGGAGGTCTACGGCCACCTCCTGCGCCAGTCCGCCGGACCGGTGATCCTGCACTGGCTCGGCCCGATGTTCGACCCGGCGCTGGAGGGCTACTGGGGCTCCTCCGACCTGGACACCGCCACCGACGTGTTCCTGGAGGCCGTCACCGCGCACCCGGAGAAGGTCGACGGCGTCAAGATCTCCCTGCTGGACGCGGAGCGCGAGATCGACCTGCGGCGAAGGCTGCCGGACGGCGTCCGCTGCTACACCGGCGACGACTTCCACTACCCCGAGCTGATCGCGGGCGACGACAGGGGCTTCAGCCACGCCCTGCTCGGCGTCTTCGACCCCCTCGGTCCGCTGGCGGCGCAGGCGGTGCGGGTCCTGGACACGGGCGACGTGGCGGGTTTCCGCTCCCTGCTGGAGCCGACGGCCGGCCTCGCCCGCCACCTCTTCCAGCACCCCACCCGCTTCTACAAGACGGGCGTGGTCCTCCTCGCCTGGCTCGCGGGCCACCAGTCGCACTTCACGATGGTCGGCGGCCTGCAGTCGGCCCGCTCCCTCCCGCACCTCGCCCGCGCCTACGAACTGGCCGACGGCCTCGGCCTCTTCCACGACCCGAAGCTCGCCGAGGAACGCATGAAGACCCTGCTGTCGCTGTACGGGGTGAACCAGTGAGCACCCGCACGGAACTCGAGCGCTTCTCCATCAACCAGATGACGGTCAGGCAGCTGTCCCTGCCCGAACTGGCCGACGCCTGCGGCCGGCTGGGCATCGGCCAGGTGGGTCTGTGGCGCGAGCCCGTCCAGTCGTACGGGCTGGCGAAGAGCGCCAAGCTGGTCCGGGACGCGGGCCTGACCGTGACCACCCTGTGCCGCGGGGGCTTCCTCACCGCGACCGACCCGGACGAACGGGCGGCCGCCCTGGCCGACAACCGCCGCGCCGTCGACGAGGCGGCCGCGCTCGGCACCGACACCCTGGTCCTGGTCTCCGGCGGCCTGCCGCCCGGCGCCAGGGACCTGCGGGCCGCCCGCGGGCGCATCGCCGACGCGCTGACCGAACTGGCCCCCTACGCCGGGGAGCACGGCGTCCGCCTGGCCATCGAGCCCCTGCACCCCATGTACGCGTCCGACCGTTGCGTGGTCTCCACCCTCGCCCAGGCCCTGGACCTCGCCGAGCGCTTCCCCGCACACCAGGTCGGGGTGGCCGTGGACACGTACCACGTCTGGTGGGACGACCAGGCCCCCGCCCAGATCGCCCGCGCCGGCACGGCCGGCCGCATCCACACCTTCCAGCTCGCCGACTGGACCACCCCCCTCCCCGAGGGCGTCCTCAACGGCCGCGGCCAGATCGGCGACGGCGTGATCGACATGCGCGAGTGGAGGACCCATGTGGAGTCGGCCGGCTACACCGGCCCGATCGAGGTCGAACTTTTCAACGAGACCCTGTGGGCCGGGGACGGCCACGCGGTACTGGCCGAGACGGCACGACGCTTCGTGGCACACGTGATCCGCCGGACCTGACCCCCGTCGCTGTCACACCCCACCGGTACCGTCGGATCATGGCCAGTCAGGCGGGGAACAGCGGGGGCGGTGAGCGCCGGCTCGCCACGCTGGACGGCGTGCTGGAGCGGATCACGTACGCCAACGAGGAGAACGGCTACACCGTCGCCCGGGTCGACACCGGAAGAGGCGCCGGGGACCTCCTCACCGTGGTCGGCGCGCTGCTCGGCGCCCAGGTGGGGGAGTCGCTGCGGATGGAGGGCCGGTGGGGTTCGCACCCGCAGTACGGCAAGCAGTTCCACGTAGAGAACTACACGACCCTGCTGCCCGCCACCGTGCAGGGCATCCGCCGCTATCTCGGCTCGGGACTGGTCAAGGGCATCGGGCCCGTCTTCGCGGACCGGATCACCCAGCACTTCGGGCTGGACACCCTGCGCGTCATCGAGGAGGAGCCCAAGCGGCTGATCGAGGTGCCCGGACTCGGCCCCAAGCGGACCCGGAAGATCGCCGACGCCTGGGAGGAGCAGAAGGCGATCAAGGAGGTCATGCTCTTCCTCCAGACGGTCGAGGTGTCCACCTCCATCGCCGTGCGGATCTACAAGAAGTACGGGGACGCCTCGATCTCCGTCGTCAAGGAGCAGCCCTACCGCCTCGCCGCCGACGTCTGGGGCATCGGCTTCCTCACCGCCGACAAGATCGCCCAGTCCGTCGGGATCCCGCACGACAGCCCCGAGCGGGTGAAGGCGGGCCTGCAGTACGCGCTGTCGCAGTCGGCCGACCAGGGGCACTGCTTCCTGCCGGAGGAGCGGCTGATCGCCGACGCGGTGAAGCTGCTCCAGGTCGACACCGGGCTTGTCATCGAGTGCCTCACCGAGCTGGCCGGGGCCCCGCAGGAGGGGGCCGACCCCGGCGTCGTGCGGGAGCGGGTCCCCGGGCCGGACGGCGGTGACTCCGACGCCGTCACCGCCGTCTACCTGGTCCCCTTCCACCGCGCCGAGCTTTCCCTCTCCGCCCAGCTGCTGCGCCTGCTGCGCACGGACCAGGACCGGATGCCGGCCTTCCGGGACGTGGACTGGGCGAAGGCGCTCGGCTGGCTGAGGAGCCGTACGGGAGCGGAGCTCGCGCCCGAGCAGGAGGCCGCCGTCAGGCTCGCGCTCACCGAGAAGGTGGCCGTACTGACCGGAGGACCCGGTTGCGGCAAGTCCTTCACGGTCCGCTCGATCGTGGAGCTGGCCCGCGCCAAGCGCGCCAAGGTGCTGCTCGCCGCCCCGACCGGCCGCGCGGCCAAGCGGCTGTCCGAGCTGACCGGCGCCGAGGCCTCCACCGTGCACCGGCTGCTGGAGCTGAAGCCCGGCGGCGACGCGGCCTACGACAGGGACCGCCCGCTGGACGCCGACCTGGTGGTCGTGGACGAGGCGTCCATGCTGGACCTGCTGCTCGCCAACAAGCTGGTCAAGGCCGTGCCTCCCGGCGCCCACCTCCTCTTCGTCGGGGACGTGGACCAGCTGCCGAGCGTGGGCGCGGGGGAGGTGCTGCGGGATCTGCTCGCCGACGGCAGCCCCCTCCCCGCCGTGCGGCTCACCCGCGTCTTCCGGCAGGCCCAGCAGTCCGGTGTCGTGACGAACGCGCACCGGATCAACGCGGGACGGCATCCGCTCACCGACGGCCTCGAGGACTTCTTCCTCTTCGTGGAGGACGACACCGAGGAGGCGGGGCGCCTCACCGTGGACGTGGCCGCACGCCGGATCCCGGCCAGGTTCGGCCTCGACCCGCGCCGGGACGTGCAGGTGCTCGCGCCGATGCACCGGGGGCCGGCCGGCGCCGGCAACCTCAACGGCCTGCTCCAGCAGGCCATCACGCCGGGCCGGCCCGACGTGCCGGAGAAGCGGTTCGGCGGCCGGGTCTTCCGCGTCGGGGACAAGGTGACCCAGATTCGCAACAATTACGAGAAAGGAAAGAACGGTGTCTTCAACGGCACCGTGGGTGTCGTCACCTCGCTCGACCCGGTCGACCAGCGTCTGACGGTGCTGACGGACGAGGACGAGGAGGTCCCGTACGAGTTCGACGAACTGGACGAACTCGCACACGCGTACGCGGTGACCATTCACCGCTCCCAGGGAAGTGAATATCCCGCGGTGGTGATCCCGGTCACCACCGGAGCATGGATGATGCTGCAGAGGAACCTGCTGTACACGGCGGTGACACGGGCGAAACGGCTCGTCGTCCTCGTCGGTTCACGCAAGGCGATCGGGCAGGCGGTGCGCACGGTGTCCGCGGGCCGGCGCTGCACGGCGCTGGACTTCCGGCTGCGCGGCTCCTGACGGCCGGTGACCTGTCGCTGACCTGGCCGAAGACCCGCTGTCAGGCAGGGGTGACGACCCTCATCGGAAAAAATGATCGATCAAACGAGTCGTAAAGGTCACAGAGCACTTCCAGATGCAGCCCCGAGCGGGCAGGATGAGCAGGTTGGCGGCACTGAGTGCCGCCAATAGGCCCAATGGTCGACCCCGAGTGCACTCTCCTGAGCCAAATGGGGGATGGTAGAGACAGTCAGGGCACCTCGAAGATGAGGCACTACGTCGGTGAGGGAAGACGTGAGCGACAACTCTGTAGTACTGCGGTACGGCGACGGCGAGTACACCTACCCGGTGGTCGGCAGCACCGTCGGCGACAAGGGCTTCGACATCGGGAAGCTCCGCGCCCAGACCGGTCTGGTGACCCTGGACAGCGGGTACGGCAACACGGCCGCCTATAAATCCGCGATCACCTACCTCGACGGCGAGGCGGGCATCCTCCGCTACCGCGGCTACCCCATCGAGCAGCTGGCCGAGCGCTCCACCTTCCTCGAGGTGGCGTACCTGCTGATCAACGGCGAACTGCCCACCGTCGACGAGCTGACGACGTTCAAGAACGACATCACGCGGCACACCCTGCTGCACGAGGACGTCAAGAACTTCTACAGGGGCTTCCCGCGCGACGCCCACCCGATGGCCATGCTGTCCTCGGTCGTCTCGGCGCTGTCCACCTTCTACCAGGACAGCCACAACCCGTTCGACGAGAAGCAGCGCGACCTCTCCACGATCCGGCTGCTCGCCAAGCTGCCGACGATCGCGGCGTACGCGTACAAGAAGTCGATCGGCCACCCCTTCGTCTACCCGCGCAACGACCTCGGCTACGTCGAGAACTTCCTGCGCATGACCTTCTCGGTCCCGGCGGACGACTACGAGCTGGACCCGGTCGTGGTGGCCGCGCTGGACAAGCTGCTCATCCTGCACGCCGACCACGAGCAGAACTGCTCGACCTCCACGGTCCGCCTGGTCGGCTCCTCGCAGGCCAACATGTTCGCGTCGATCTCGGCCGGCATCAGCGCCCTGTGGGGTCCGCTGCACGGTGGCGCCAACCAGTCCGTGCTGGAGATGCTCGAGGGCATCCGTGACTCCGGCTCCGGCGTCGACACCTTCATCCGCAAGGTGAAGAACAAGGAGGACGGCGTCCGCCTGATGGGCTTCGGCCACCGGGTCTACAAGAACTTCGACCCCCGCGCCAAGATCATCAAGGCCGCCGCGCACGACGTGCTCTCGGCGCTGGGCAAGGACGACGAGCTTCTCGACATCGCCCTGAAGCTGGAGGAGCACGCGCTGTCCGACGACTACTTCGTCGAGCGCAAGCTCTACCCGAACGTCGACTTCTACACCGGTCTGATCTACCGGGCCATGGGCTTCCCGACCGAGATGTTCACGGTCCTGTTCGCCCTCGGCCGCCTGCCGGGCTGGATCGCCCAGTGGACCGAGATGATCAAGGAGCCGGGTTCCCGCATCGGCCGCCCGCGCCAGATCTACACGGGTGTCGTCGAGCGCGACTTCGTGCCGGTCGAGGAGCGCTGACCGCGCTGACCGCGAGGGCCTGCCCGCCGGGCGGGCCCCGGTCCCCGGCCGTGCCGGCACGGCCGGACAAGCGGAGCCCAAGAGGCGGAGCCGAAGAGGCAAGGCTGATGAGGCAGTGCTGAAGAGGCGGAGCTGATGCGGCGAAGCTGAAGAGCGAAACAGAAGGCGCCCTGAGACGCCGGTCCCCCCACGGGCCGACGACCAGGGCGCCTTCCCATGTCCCGGTGCGGATTCCCCCCACGGGATCCGGCCGGGCGCTTGGAGAGGACAGCGCCTGAAATCGCTGTCGGTGAGCACGACGGACGGATCCCGCCGTACCCCCAGTGATGCGGTGCGGTCTGCCGGGACAACGCACGCAGGGAGGGCCGCTCAAAGCTTCCCGGTGTACGTGCCCCGGCAACGCATCTCTGAGGAAGTCCCCCAAGACATCCCCAGATGCCAGTCAGCGCCCCCCAAGACGCCGAACTGACATCGCCAACTTAGACCTTCGAACCCCTTCGATGGTTACGTTCGCATCACTGTGATCTGCGTCTCTTGCATATGTCCTTTAAGTGCGCAAGAGCCCCGATACGGCGATCGAGACTCCAGCGTAAGGATGATGCGCGAGCCTTGTGAAGAGCTTATGTGAGGCTCGCGCCGGACTCCAGGGGGACTGCTACTTCGGTCCCGGCGAATCCCCGGGCCCGCCGGTGGCACTCACCGGAAGGTCCGCAGCCGCAGGCTGTTGGTGACCACGAAGAGCGAGGAGAAGGCCATCGCGGCCCCCGCGATCATCGGGTTCAGCAGGCCCGCGGCGGCCAGGGGCAGCGCGGCCACGTTGTAGCCGAAGGCCCATACGAGGTTGCCCTTGATGGTGGTGAGGGTGCGCCGCGAGAGCCGGATCGCGTCCGCGGCCACCCGCAGGTCCCCGCGCACCAGTGTCAGGTCGCCGGCCTCGATCGCCGCGTCCGTGCCGGTGCCCATGGCGAGGCCCAGGTCGGCGGTGGCCAGGGCCGCCGCGTCGTTCACGCCGTCGCCGACCATCGCCACGGTCCGCCCCTCGCTCCGCAGCCGCCGTACGACGTCCACCTTCTCCTCGGGGAGGACCTCGGCGAACACGTCGCGCGCGTCGATGCCGACGGTCTTCGCGACCGCCTCGGCGACCGTCCGGTTGTCGCCGGTCAGCAGCACCGGGGTGAGTCCGAGGGCGCGCAGCTCGCGTACCGCCTCGGCGCTGGTCTCCTTGACCGCGTCGGCCACGGCGAGGACCCCGCGGGCCCGCCCGTCCCAGCCGGCCACGACGGCCGTACGGCCCTGCTGCTCGGCCTCGCGGGCCGCGCGGGCCACCCCCGGCGGAAGGTCGTCGTACAGGCGCCCCACGGCCACCTCACGGCCGTCCACGCGTCCGCGTACGCCCCGCCCGGGGACGTTCTCGAAGTGCTCCACCGCCGGCAGCGCTCCGGTGCGCTCCTCGGCGCCCGTGGCGATCGCCCGGGCGATCGGGTGCTCGGAGGCGTGCTCCAGGGCGCCCGCGAGGCGCAGCAGCTCCTTCTCGTCCTCGCCGTCGGCGGCGTACACCGCCTGCAGTGTCATCCGGCCCGTGGTGACGGTGCCGGTCTTGTCGAGGACGACGGTGTCGACGCGGCGGGTGGACTCCAGGACCTCGGGGCCCTTGATGAGGATGCCGAGCTGGGCGCCGCGGCCGGTGCCGACCATCAGCGCGGTCGGCGTGGCGAGGCCCAGGGCGCACGGGCAGGCGATGATCAGGACGGCGACGGCGGCCGTGAACGCGGCGCCCGTGTCCCCGGTGACGCCGAGCCAGACGCCGAACGTCGCGAGCGCGATGAGCATGACCACCGGCACGAACACCGCCGAGATGCGGTCGGCGAGCCGCTGCACCTCGGCCTTGCCGTTCTGCGCGTCCTCCACCAGCCTCGCCATCCGGGCGAGCTGGGTGTCGGCGCCGACCCGGGTGGCCTCGACGACCAGTCGGCCGCCCGCGTTGACGGTCGCTCCGGTGACCCGGTCGCCGGGGCCGACGTCCACCGGCACCGACTCGCCGGTCAGCATGGACGCGTCCACGGCGGAGACGCCCTCCACGACCGTGCCGTCGGTGGCGATCTTCTCGCCGGGCCGTACGACGAACCGGTCGCCGACGGTGAGGGAGCCCACGGGCACGCGCACCTCGCGGCCCTCGCGCAGGACGGCGACGTCCTTGGCGCCCAGCTCCATCAGCGCCTTCAGGGCGGCCCCGGCGCGCCGCTTGGAGCGGGCCTCCAGGTAGCGGCCGAGCAGGATCAGCGCCACGACGCCGGAGGCCACCTCCAGGTAGATGGTGGAGGCGCCGTCCATCCGGGAGACGGTGAAGCGGAACTCGTCGTGCATGCCGGGCATGCCCGCGTCGCCGAGGAACAGGGCCCACAGCGACCAGCCGAACGCGGCCAGCGTGCCGACCGAGACCAGGGTGTCCATGGTGGCGGCGCCGTGCCGGGCGTTGGTCCAGGCGGCCCGGTGGAACGGGGCGCCGCCCCAGACCACGACGGGTGCGGCGAGGGTGAGCGAGAGCCACTGCCAGTCGTCGAACTGCAGCGCGGGGATCATCGCGAGCAGGACCACGGGCGCGGCGAGCAGGGCGGACACGAGCAGGCGGTGACGCAGGGCGCCGAGTTCCGGGTCGCCCTCGGGGGTCTCGCGGGCCGTGTCGGGCTCCGGGGCCGGCGGCGGGGGCTCCTCGGCCGTGTAGCCGGTCCTGACCACGGTGGCGATCAGGTCGGAGACCTGGACGCCTTCGGCGCAGGTGACCTTCGCCTTCTCGGTGGCGAAGTTGACGGTGGCGCTGACGCCCTCCATCCGGTTGAGCTTCTTCTCCACCCGGGCGGCGCACGAGGCGCAGGTCATCCCGCCGATGAGCAGCTCGACCTGCGAGGCCGTGCCCGCGGCTATGGCTGTGTCTGCGGTGGTGCTGGTCATGTCCGGACTCCAGACATCGGACCGGACCGTACGGATCCAGTATCAGCTGGTCGGCACGGCCCGGTCGGGGAAAAGGGCGCGTGTTCCTCAGGCCTTGCCGGCCAGCTCGAAGCCGGCCTCGTCGACGGCGGCGCGCACCGCCTCGTCGTCCAGTGGAGCCTGGGAGACGACGGTCACCTCGCCGGCCGACGCGACGGCCTTCACCGAGCTGACGCCGGGGATCTGGGAGATCTCCCCGGAGACGGAGCCCTCGCAGTGGCCGCAGCTCATGCCGGTCACCTTGTAGACGGTGGTGACGGAGCCCGGTGTGTCGGTCTGGGCGCTCATGTCGTACTCCTCGTCGTGGCGTGTGGGGCCGGAGGGTTCCGAGGGGACCCTCCATGCTCCTCACACTATACCCCTAGGGGGTATTTCTCCAAGGGGGGTTCCGGCGCGTCAGCGACCGCAGCCAGCCGAGGCCCGCCAGTGTCACCAGGACGAGACCGGCGGCCGAGAAGAGGGCGGACAGGTGCTGTTGTGCGGCTTCCGGGCGGGCCGGGGGTGCCGGTGCGAACAGCCGGGAGCCGAGTCCCGTGCCGGACAGGCGGGCCGCCATCCGGAGCGCGACGCCGTGCGTGGAGTCCCACAGGGTGTGCAGCAGGCCGACCCCCATCCAGGCGGCGGCCACCGGCGGGGCGAACCGGAAGCGGCCGTCGAGCCGTCGCAGCGAGAGCAGCGCACCGCCCGCGATCGCCGTCCACAGGCCGTGCCCGAAGGGGGTGAGTACCCCGCGCGGCAGCTCCGTCTCCAGCAGCGTGCGGAGGTCGTGGCCCGCCGTGGAGACGGCGGTGACGGCGTACCCGATGCTCTCCGGCGCGGCGAAGCCGAGGCCGACGCAGGCGCCGAGCACCAGTCCGGCCCGCGTGCCGCGCAGACCCGGTTGCCGGCGCAGCGCGAACACCAGCGCCCCCAGCTTCGCCGCCTCCCCGGCCAGGGCGACGGTGAAGAGGGCTCCCAGGGAGGGGTGCGGCAGGTACGACTCGAGGGGGGCGGCGCCGGGCAGGCCGAGCGCGGCGCCGGTCAGGAAGCAGCCGAGGATCGGGCTGACGCCCAGGTCACGGGCGTGCCGCTCGTACGCCCACAGCACGAACACGACCGGTACGAGGAAGCCGCCGAGCAGGATCAGCGCCGGCAGCGGTGCGGTGCTCCGGGTGGCGTACGCGAGGCACGCGGTCAGCGCCCACACCACGAGCCCGCCGGCCAGGCCGTGCCGCCACAGGTTCGCCCGGATGCGCGGGTACGGGGGTGGGGGCTGCTGGGGGCCGGGGATGCGGGCCCGGGGTCTGCCGGGTGGCGGGGAGTGCGTCACGGGGTTCCCCTCGGGCTGCTGGGCGGTTCATCCGCACTTTAGGCAGATGTTCCCCATGTCGCAGTCCGGGCGCGGCCGTGCGGCGGATCGTGGCGCGGCCGTGCGGCCTGCGGTGGACGGTGGCGCGGCCGTGCGGTGGACGGTGGCGTGGTCGTGCGGTCAGCCGTGTCGCGGCCGTTCGCCCACCAGGGGTTCCAGGTAGCGGACCAGGACGTCCTTGACCTCCTGGATGTAGGCCGCGCGCTCGGCGCCCTCGTGGGCGAGGACCAGTTCCAGGCCGGCCTTGTAGACGCCGAGGCAGACGTGCGCCCTGCGGGTGACGTCGGCCGGGTCGGCGCCGGGCATGAGCGAGGCGAGCAGGCTCTCGATCCGAGCGGTGACGGTCGTGTGCAGCTGGTCGTGCGCCTCCGCCATCCGGCCGGGGATGTCGGGACCGTGCATCAGTGCGAAGAAGACCGGGTGCTCGGTGTTGAACGCCATGAAGCGGTCGACGGCCGAGCCGATGGCCTGCTCCACCGGGGTGCCGGGGTCGACGGGCGCCAGCGCCTCGCCGTACGCCTCCCGCATCTCGTGCACGAGCCGGTCGCCCAGCTCGATCGCGATGGCCTCCTTGTTCGGGAAGAACTGGTAGAGCGTGCCCGGCGAGACGCCGGCCTCGCGGGCGATGGCGTTGGTGCTGGCGGCCGTGTAGCCCGTCGTGCAGAAGACCTGGGCGGCGGCCTGGAGCAGCTGGGCGATGCGGCGCTCGCCGCGGGCCTGACGGCGGCGCGGCTGCTCTTTCTCCGAGGTTCCGGACACGCGTGCTCCCCAGATCTCCGACGGTCATTGACAAACGCGAGTGGTCGCTCGCATTCTTGAGAAACGCGAGCGATCTCTCGTGTTTGCCAGTCTATGGCAACGGCTCCACCGTGCCTCCGTTCGCGCGGGCGCGGCTCCTGGTGAAGGGGACACCGCAGGATGACCGAAGTCAACAGCCCGCCCCGGGCGGGGCGCTGGACCCGCGTCGTGACCGCCCGGCCACGCCTTTCGCTGCTGGTGGCCCTGCTGCTCACCGCGCTCGCCGTGGTGGCGGGCAGCGGGGTGGCGGACCGGCTGGGCAGCGGCGGCTGGGAGGACCCGGCCGCCGAGTCGACGTACGCGACCAAGGCACTGGAGCGCGAGTTCCCCGGCTCCCAGCCCAACCTGCTGCTCCTGGTCGGCTCGGGCCGGGCCTCGGTCGACGATCCCGCGGTGGCCGCCGCGGCCCGCAGCCTGACGACCCGGCTCGCCGCCGAGAAGGGCGTGACCGGCGTCGGCTCCTACTGGCAGAGCGCGTCACCCGCCCTGCGCGCCGGGGACGGACACGAGGCGCTGATCGCCGCCCGCATCACCGGCGACGAGAACGCTATGGCCGAGACCCTCGACCGCATCGCCCCCCGCTACCGGGGCACGCACGGCCCGGTCCAGGTGAAGCTGGGCGGCATCGTCGCGGTCCGGCACGAGATGCAGACCATCATCAAGGAGGACCTGACCCGCGCGGAGCTGATCGCCCTGCCCATCACGCTGGTGCTGCTGGTGATGGTGTTCGGCAGCGCGGTCGCGGCCCTGCTGCCGCTGGGCATCGGCATCGTGGCGATCCTCGGGACCAACGCGGTGCTGCGCGGCCTGACGGCCTTCACCGACGTCTCCGTCTTCGCACTGAACCTCACCACGGCCCTCGGTCTCGGCCTCGCCATCGACTACGCGCTGTTCATCGTCCGCCGCTATCGGGAGGAACTGGCCGCCGGCGCGGACCCGCTGACGGCCGTGGGCACCACTCTGCGCACGGCGGGCCGTACCGTGCTCTTCTCCGCCCTCACGGTCGCGGTGTCCCTGGCCGCCATGATGGCGTTCCCGCAGTACTTCCTGCGGTCCTTCGCCTACGCGGGCATCGCCGTGGTCCTCCTCGCGGCGGCCGCCGCCCTGGTCCTGCTCCCCGCCGCGCTGGTCCTGCTCGGCCCCCGGGTCAACGCCCTGGACCTGCGCCGCCTCTTCCGGCGCCGCTCCGGCGACGGGCCCGCCGAGGGCGCCGCCTGGGCCCGGGCGGCCTCGCTGGTCATGCGCCGCGCCCCGCTCTTCGCACTGGGCACCACCGTGCTGCTCGTCGTCCTCGGGCTGCCCTTCCTCGGCGTGAAGTTCGGCACCGCCGACGACCGCCAGCTGCCCTCGGCCGCCGAGTCCCACGTGGTGCAGCAGCACATACGCGAGGGCTTCCCGGGCAGCCCCGGCGGCGGCCTGGAGGTCCTCGCCGAGGGCGGGGCGACCGCGTCCCAGTACGCCGCCTACCGACAGCGGGTCTCGTCCCTGCCCGAAGTGGCCCGCGTCGACGGCCCGCTGGTCAAGGGCGACGCCGCCTACTTCACCGTGCAGCCCGAGGGGGAGGCCGTGGACGACCCCGCCCAGCGCCTCGTCGGCGACCTGCGCGCCCTGCACGCCCCCTTCGACACCAAGGTGACCGGGACGGCCGCCGTCCTGGTCGACACCAAGCACGCGATAGCCGAACGCCTGCCCTGGGCGGCCCTGTTCATCGCCGTCATCACCCTGCTGCTCGTCTTCCTGCTCACCGGCAGCGTCCTGATACCCCTGCAGGCCGTGGTGCTCAACGCGCTCAGCCTGACGGCCATGTTCGGGGCGGTGGTGTGGGTCTTCCAGGACGGCCATCTGTCGGGCGCGCTCGGCTTCGCCAGCTCGGGCTCCATCGAGACCACCCTGCCGGTCCTGATGTTCTGCGTGGCCTTCGGCCTCTCCATGGACTACGGCGTGTTCCTGCTCTCCCGCATCAAGGAGGAGTACGACCGCACCGGCGACCACGACGCGGCCGTGCGGCACGGACTGCAGCGCACGGGCGGGCTGATCACCGCGGCGGCGGTCATCCTCGCGGTGGTGATGGTGGCCATCGGGACCTCCCGGGTGACCAACACCAAGATGCTGGGCCTCGGCATCGCGCTCGCGGTCCTGATGGACGCGATGGTCGTGCGCAGCCTGCTGGTCCCGGCCATCATGCGGCTCACCGGCCGCGCCACCTGGTGGGCGCCGGCCCCGCTGCGCCGCTTCCACCGGCGGTTCGGCCTCAGCGAAGGCGAGCCCGCCGCCGCGAAGGAGCCGGAGAAGGAGCCCGCGCCGGTGTGAGGCACAGTGGCACCGCACCGGTCGCCGGAGAAGGGTTGAGGGCCATGAGAGCTGTGATGTTCGAGCGGTACGGCGAGCCGGCCGGCGTGCGGGAGGTGCCGGACCCCCGGCCCGCCGGCCACGGAGTCGTCGTGCGGGTCGAGGCGACCGGCCTGTGCCGCAGCGACTGGCACGGCTGGATGGGCCACGACCCCGACATCACGCTGCCGCACGTGCCCGGGCACGAGCTCGCCGGTGTGGTGGAGGCGGTGGGCGAGCGGGTGACCGGGTGGCGGGCCGGCGACCGGGTCACCGTGCCCTTCGTGTGCGCCTGCGGCACCTGCCCGTCCTGCGCCGCGGGCGACCAGCAGGTGTGCGAACGGCAGACCCAGCCCGGCTTCCACCACTGGGGCTCCTTCGCCGAGTACGTGGCGCTCGACCACGCCGACGTCAACCTGGTCGCCGTCCCCGACGACATGGACTACGCCACCGCCGCCGGACTCGGCTGCCGGTTCGCCACCGCCTTCCGCGCGGTGGTGCAGCAGGGCCGGGTCGCGGCGGGGGAGTGGGTCGCGGTGCACGGCTGCGGCGGGGTCGGCCTGTCGGCGGTGATGATCGCGGCGGCCTGCGGGGCGCGGGTGGTGGCCGTCGACGTCTCGCCGCACGCACTGGCGCTGGCCCGGAAGTTCGGCGCCGCCGAATGCGTGGACGCGACCGGCGTGACCGACACGGCCGTCGCCGTGCGCGAGCTGACCGGCGGCGGCGCCCATCTCTCCCTCGACGCCCTCGGCTCGCCCGCCACCTGCGCCGCCTCGGTCGACGGCCTGCGCCGCCGCGGCCGGCACGTCCAGGCCGGCCTCCTGCCCTCACCCGACGGCACCACGCCGGTACCGCTGGCCCGGGCCATCGCCCTCGAGCTGGAACTCCTCGGCAGCCACGGCATGGCCGCGCACACCTACCCCGCCATGCTCCGGATGGTCCGTTCCGGCGCCCTGCGCCCCGACCTCCTGGTGACCTCCACCATCACCCTCGACGCGGCCCCGGCGGCGCTCGCGGCGATGGGGACGGCGCCCGGCGCCGGGGTGACGGTCATCGAACCCTGGGGCCGGTAGCACCGCCGGGAGCCGCCCCCGGCCCCCCGGCCGCCGCCCGGCCGGGTCAGCCGTGTCTGCGGCCGCGGTTGCCCGGGCGGGCGGCGACCCAGGCGCGGACGGTGTCGGCGTACCAGTACGGCTTGCCGCTCTCCACGTGGTCGGGCGCGGGCAGCAGTCCGTGCTTGCGGTAGGACCGTACGGTGTCCGGCTGCACCTTGATGTGCGCCGCGATCTCCTTGTAGGACCACAGCCTTCGGTCGGTCATGAGTCGCACCTCCCTGCGCGCGCCGCGGCGGCGGCCGGGGACGGCCGTCGGGGGGACCGGGCGCACGCGTCGGCGATCACCAGCCTGTGCTTGGTGAACGACGCACAGTGACCGACGGGCAACGCCTGTCGACCGCATGTGACCGACAGGCCGCGTAGGTGCGACATATGTGACAGCAACGGGGTTTTCGTGACACGGCCGTGGCGGAATCGGTTCTCCAGGCGCCCGTGGCGCTCGCGCCCCTACACCCCGCACGACCGGAGGAACGCCCGTGTCCGCCGCGCGATCGGCAGCGGGGCGTCCGGGTCGCACGGGTACATGTCCTGCTCGACGATCGCGAACAGGTCGACGTCCAGCCGCTGCGCCGCCCGCAGTACCGGACCCAGTTCCGGCACGCCGGCCGGCGGTTCGCACATCACGCCCCGGGCGACCGCGGGCCCGAACGGCGTGCCGGCCGCCCGCACGCCGGCGAGGATCTCCGGGTCCACCTGCTTGAGGTGCAGATAGCCGATCCGCTCGCCGTAGGTCTCGATCAGCTTGACGCTGTCCCCGCCGCAGTAGGCGTAGTGCCCGGTGTCCAGGCACAGCGAGACCAGGCCGGAGTCGGTGCCGTCGAGGAAGCGGGCGACGTTCTCCTCGCTGTCGATGTGGGTGTCGGCATGCGGGTGGACGACGATCGTGAGGCCGTAGCGCTCGCGCACCTCCCGTCCGAGCCGCTCGGTCAGCGAGGTGAGGTCCCGCCACTGCCGCGGCGTCAGCTCCGGGGGCTCCAGCACCCGGCCCGTCCGGTCGTCCCGCCAGAAGGAGGGGATGACGACCAGATGGCGGGCACCCATCGCCTGGGCGAGGGCCGCGACGGACGAGACGTGGCCCCATGTCTCGTCCCACACCGCCGCACCGCGGTGCAGACCGGTGAACACCGTGCCGGCCGACACTTTCAGGCCACGCCGGGCGGTCTCACCGGCGAGCACCGCCGGATCGGTGGGCAGGTAGCCGTAGGGGCCCAGTTCGATCCACTCGTAGCCGGACGCGGCCACCTCGTCCAGGAAGCGCTGCCAGGGCACCTGCCGGGGGTCGTCCGGGAACCACACGCCCCAGGAGTCGGGGGCCGATCCGATGCGGATACGGGACAGTGAGGAAGGTGACAACGAGGTCATGGCCGTCAGGGTGCGGGCGCGGGGAAGGGGTGTCAAGGGCTGGTCCGAATGTCCGGACAAAACGTTGACAGGGTTCGGCGTACCGGACTACAAAGCCGGGTAGAGCCGTGACGAAGGGAAGCCGATGGCCTACGACCTGATCACCATGGGGCGGATCGGAGTGGACCTCTACCCGCTGCAGACCGGTGTCCCGCTCGCCCAGGTGTCGTCGTTCGGCAAGTTCCTCGGCGGCTCGGCGGCCAACGTCGCGGTCGCCGCCGCCCGGCTCGGCCGGCGCAGCGCCGTGATCACCCGCACCGGCGACGACCCGTTCGGCGCCTATCTGCACGAGGCGCTGCGCGGCTTCGGCGTCGACGACCGCTACGTGAGCGCGGTCCCCGGGCTCCCGACCCCGGTCACCTTCTGCGAGGTCTTCCCGCCGGACGACTTCCCGCTCTACTTCTACCGGCAGCCCAAGGCGCCCGACCTGGAGATCGACGCCCACGACCTGGACCTGGACGCCGTCCGCGACGCCCGCATCCTGTGGGTCACCGGCACCGGCCTGAGCGAGGAGCCGAGCCGCACGGCGACCCTCGCGGCCCTCGCCCACCGGGCCAGGACCGGCACGACCGTCTTCGACCTCGACTGGCGCCACATGTTCTGGGCCGACCCCGGCGCGGCCCGCCCCTTCTACGCCGAGGCCCTGCGCCACACCACGGTCGCCGTCGGCAACCTGGACGAGGTCGAGGTGGCGACCGGGCTGCGCGAGCCGCACGCCGCGGCCCGTGCGCTGCTCGCCGCCGGAGCCGAGACCGCCGTCGTCAAACAGGGCCCCAAGGGCGTCCTCGCCGTCAGCCGCGATGGCGAGGTGGCCGAGGTCCCGCCACTGCCCGTGACGGTCCTCAACGGCCTCGGCGCCGGGGACGCCTTCGGCGGCTCCCTCTGCCACGGACTGCTGGCCGGCTGGGACCTGGAGACCGTCATGCGGCACGCCAACGCGGCCGGCGCCATCGTCGCCTCCCGGCTGGAGTGCTCCTCCGCGATGCCGACCGCCGACGAGGTGGCCGCGGCGCTCGCCGCGGGGGCGGTGCTGTGAGGGCGGGCCGCGTCGCGGGCACCCGCACGCACGGCGGCGACGGGACGCACCACCCCCGGGTGGACGTGAGCCGGCTGGTCGGCATCCGCACCCGTCACCCCGAGGCGATCGAGGAGGCCGCCGCCCGCCGGGCCCGCCGCCCCCTCCTGACGGCGGGCGATCGCCTGCTGATCGTCGCCGCCGACCACCCGGCCCGTGGCGCCCTCGGCGTCGGCGACCGGAAGCTCGCCATGGCCAACCGCGCCGACCTGCTCGAACGCCTCTGCCTCGCGCTGTCCCGGCCCGGCGTCGACGGCGTCCTCGCCACCGCCGACATCCTCGACGACCTGCTCCTCCTCGGCGCCCTCGACCACAAGGTCGTCATGGGCTCGATGAACCGCGGCGGCCTGCAGGGCGCCGGCTTCGAACTGGACGACCGCTTCACCGGCCACCGCCCCGAGGACATCCAGCGCCTCGGCTTCGACGCGGGCAAGCTGCTGCTGCGCATCGACTACGGCGACCCGGGCTCCCTGACCACCCTGGAGTCCGCCGCACGCGCCGTCGACGAGATGGCCGCGCACCGGCTGCCGGTCTTCGTGGAGCCGTTCATCACCCGCCGCACCGCCGGCGGGGCGCTGCGCAACGACCTGTCCGCCGAGGCGGTCACCAGGTCCATCGCCATCGCCTCCGGCCTCGGCGGCTCCTCGGCCTACACCTGGCTGAAGGTGCCGGTCACCGACGACCCGGACGACATGGCCCGGGTGATGGAGACCTCCACGCTGCCCGCCGTGCTGCTCGGCGGCGACGTGGGCGACGCGCCGCAGGACCGGGTCGCCGCCTACGAGAAGTGGCGCGGCGCGCTCCGCCTGCCCACCGTGCGCGGCCTGGTGGCCGGCCGCTCGCTGCTGTACCCGGCGGACGGCGACGTGGCCGCCGCCGTGGACATCGCCGCCGGACTGCTGTGAGGGCCGTATGACCAGCACCGATCTGCACCTGCCCAGGGGTGCCGCCGCCACCGACCGGTACGCGGTGGACATCGGCCCGGAGCGGGCCGGCTGGACCCACAGCGGCCTGCGCGTCGTCGACGTGCCACCGGGCGGTACGCATGCGTTCACCACCGGGGACAGTGAATGGATCGTGCTTCCGCTGGAAGGCGGATGTACCGTGCGAATCGAGGAAAAGGAGTTTCAACTCCTGGGCCGGGAAAGTGTGTTCGCGGACGTCTCCGACTTCGCTTACGCGCCCCGGGACGCCCGGGTCCTGATCGCCTCCGGCGCGGGAGGCCGCTTCGCCCTGGCAGGAGCGAAGTGCGAGCGACGACTCCCCGCCCGCTACGGCCCCGCGCCGGAGGTCCCCGTCGAGCAGCGCGGCAGCGGCGGCTGCGCCCGGCAGGTGCGCAACTTCGCCGCCGCGGACTCCTTCGACTGCGACCGGCTGATCGCCGTCGAGGTGGTCACCCCCGGCGGCAACTGGTCCTCCTACCCGCCGCACAAGCACGACGAGGACCGGCCCGGCGAGGAGTCCCGGCTGGAGGAGATCTACTACTTCGAGATCGAGGGCCGGGACGGCTACGGATACCAGCGGGTGTTCCCCTCCCGCGAGGGCGGCTCCGACGTCCTCGCCGAGGTCCGCTCCGGCGACGCCGTCCTCGTCCCCGACGGATGGCACGGCCCCTCGATCGCCCAGCCCGGCCACGCCATGTACTACCTCAACGTGATGGCCGGCCCGGGCCCGGCCCGGGAGTGGCGGATCCGCTTCCACCCCGGCCACACCGACACCACACGGGGGTACCGATGACGATCCGGCTGACCGTCGCCCAGGCGCTGGTCCGCTTCCTCGCCGCCCAGCACACCGAGCGGGACGGCGAGCGGCGGCGGCTGATCGGCGCGACCTGGGGCATCCTCGGGCACGGCAACGTCGCCGGGCTCGGCCAGGCGCTGCTCGAGTACGCCGATGCGATGCCGTTCCACCAGGGCCGCAACGAGCAGTCCATGGTGCACGCGGCCGTCGGCTACGCCCGCCAGTGCAACCGCCTGTCCACGCACGCGGTGACGACGTCGATCGGCCCCGGCGCGACGAACCTCGTCACCGGCGCCGCCCTCGCGACCGTCAACCACCTGCCGGTGCTGCTCCTGCCCGGCGACGTCTTCGCCACCCGCCCCGCCGACCCGGTGCTGCAGCAGCTGGAGGTGGGCTACGCGGGCGACGTCTCCGTCAACGACACCCTGCGCCCGGTGTCGAGGTACTTCGACCGCGTCACCCGCCCCGAGCAGCTGATCCCGAGCGCCCTGCAGGCCATGCGGGTCCTCACCGACCCGGTGGAGACCGGCGCCGTCACCCTCGCCCTGCCCCAGGACGTGCAGGCGGAGGCGTACGACTGGCCGGAGGAGTTCTTCGCCGAGCGCGTGTGGACCGTACGCCGGCCGGGCGCGGACCCCACCGAACTGGCCGAGGCCGTCCGGGTGATCCGCGAGGCGCGCAGGCCGCTGGTCGTCGCGGGCGGCGGCGTCCACCACAGCCGCGCCGAGGCGGCCCTCGCCGAGTTCGCCGGGGCCACCCGCATCCCGGTCGCCTCCACCCAGGCCGGCAAGGGCTCGCTGCGCCACGACCACCCGCAGGACGTGGGCGGGATCGGCCACACCGGCACGGCGACCGCCGACGAGCTGGCCCGCACCGCCGACCTGGTCATCGGCGTCGGCACCCGGTACACGGACTTCACCACCGCCTCCGGCACCCTCTTCGCCGGCCCGGGCGTCCGCTTCCTCAACCTCAACATCGCGCCCTACGACGGCCACAAGCTGGCCGGACTGCCGCTGATCGCGGACGCCCGCAGTGCACTGGGCGAGCTGACCGAGGCGCTGGCGATGCACGGGCACCAGGCCGCCGGCCCCTACGTCGCCGCGTACACCGAGGCCAAGGAGCGGTGGGAGCGGCGCGTAGACGCCTGCCTCGGGGCCGGTGAGCCCGCCGCCCGGCCGACCCAGCCGCAGGTCATCGGCGCCCTGGACGCGCTGGTGGACGAGTCGGACATCATCGTGGGCGCGGCCGGCTCCCTCCCCGGCGACCTGCACAAGCTGTGGCGGGCGCGCTCGTACGACCAGTACCACCTGGAGTACGGCTACTCCTGCATGGGCTACGAGATCCCGGCCGCGCTCGGCGTGAAGCTCGCCGCGCCCGAGCGGAACGTGTGGGCGCTGGTCGGCGACGGCACGTACCTGATGATGCCGACGGAGATCGTGACCGCCGTCCAGGAGGGCGTCGCGATCAAGGTCCTGCTGGTGCAGAACCACGGGTACGCCTCGATCGGCGGACTGTCGGAGTCGGTGGGCGGCGAGCGGTTCGGCACGGCCTACCGGTTCCCGGCGGTCGGGGGGACGTACACGGGCGACCCGCTGCCCGTCGACCTCGCCGCCAACGCGGCCAGCCTCGGCATGCGGGTGCTGCGCGCGCGGACGGCGGCGGAGCTGCGCACGGCGCTCGCCGAGGCGCGCGCCGCCGACACTCCCACATGTGTCTACGTCGAGACCAAAACGTCCGACACTGTGTCGGGCGCGCCCGAGGCGCAGGCCTGGTGGGATGTTCCCGTGGCCGAGACCGCGACCCGAGCGTCGGCGGTCAAGGCGCGTGAGCTGTACGAACGGCACGTCTCGACCCGACGCCGCCATCTGTAGAGGGAGTTTCTGGGCATGACGAAGATCGTCAACCACTGGATCGGCGGCAAGGCCGTCGAGGGCGCGTCGGGTGCGTACGGGCCGGTCACGGACCCGGCGACCGGCGCGGTGACCACCAAGGTCGCGTTCGCGTCGGTGGAGGAGGTGGACGCGGCGGTCGCGGCGGCAAAGGACGCCTTCACGACCTGGGGCCAGTCCTCCCTGGCCCAGCGGACCGGGATCCTGTTCAAGTTCCGCGCGCTGCTCGACGCCCACCGCGACGAGATCGCCGAGCTGATCACCGCCGAGCACGGCAAGGTGCACTCCGACGCGCTCGGCGAGGTCGCGCGCGGCCTGGAGATCGTGGACCTGGCCTGCGGGATCAGCGTGCAGCTGAAGGGCGAGCTGTCCACGCAGGTCGCCAGCCGGGTCGACGTGGCGTCGATCCGGCAGCCGCTCGGTGTCGTCGCGGGCATCACGCCGTTCAACTTCCCGGCGATGGTCCCGATGTGGATGTTCCCGATCGCCATCGCGTGCGGCAACACGTTCGTGCTGAAGCCGAGCGAGAAGGACCCGTCGGCGGCGGTCAGGCTGGCCGAGCTGCTCGCCGAGGCCGGACTGCCCGAGGGCGTCTTCAACGTCGTGCACGGCGACAAGGTGGCCGTCGACCGCCTGCTGGAGCACCCGGACGTCAAGGCCGTCTCCTTCGTCGGCTCCACCCCCATCGCCCGCTACATCCACACCACCGCCTCCGCCAACGGCAAGCGCGTCCAGGCTCTCGGCGGCGCCAAGAACCACATGCTGGTCCTGCCGGACGCCGACCTGGACGCGGCGGCCGACGCGGCGGTCTCGGCGGCGTACGGTTCCGCCGGCGAGCGCTGCATGGCCATCTCGGCGGTCGTCGCCGTGGGCGCGGTCGGCGACACGCTCGTGGAGAAGATCCGTGAGCGGGCCGAGAAGATCAAGATCGGCCCCGGCAACGACCCGGCGTCCGAGATGGGTCCGCTGATCACCGCCGCCCACCGCGACAAGGTCGCCTCCTACGTGAAGGGCGCCGCGGACGAGGGCTGTGAGGTGGTCATGGACGGCACCGGCCACACCGTCGAGGGCTTCGAGGACGGGCACTGGATCGGCATCTCGCTGCTGGACAGGGTGCCGACCGCCGCGAAGGCGTACCAGGACGAGATCTTCGGCCCGGTGCTGTGCGTGCTGCGGGTGGACACCTACGAGGAGGGCCTGGCGCTCATCAACGCCTCGCCGTTCGGCAACGGCACCGCGGTCTTCACCCGGGACGGCGGCGCGGCCCGGCGCTTCCAGCTGGAGGTCGAGGCCGGCATGGTCGGCGTGAACGTGCCGATCCCGGTGCCGGTGGGCTACCACTCCTTCGGCGGCTGGAAGGACTCGCTCTTCGGCGACCACCACATCTACGGCAACGACGGCACGCACTTCTACACCCGCGGCAAGGTCGTCACCTCCCGCTGGCCCGACCCGGCCGACGCCCCGGCGGGCGTGGACCTGGGCTTCCCGCGCAACCACTGACCCGGAGAACACGTACCGGTGCCCCGCCCTCCGCACGGGAGGGCGGGGCACCGGTACGTGTCAGCCCTGCCGCTGCTTCGTCAGCACGTCCGTGAGGTCGGCGGTGCGCGCGGCGGGCGGGGCCTTGACGGTGGCCGCCTTGCCGAACTTGTCGAAGTCCATGGACACCGTCATGGTGCCCAGCCTCTCCTTCAGCCGGACCGGCAGGCCGTCGGAGCCGACCCAGACGTCCATGACGACCGAGGTCCCCCCGGTCGCCGCGCCGAGGGCGCTGCCCTCGCCGTAGGCGTCCTTGAGCTTGCCCATCCGGTCCGGGTCGATCACGGCGTGGTAGTGCGTGGCGCGCTTGCCGTTCACGGTCTGCGTGCCGAGGTCGTCGACGTCGCGGGCGTACTTCAGGCCCTTCATGGAGGCCGAGGGGCTGCCGTTGTCGCCGGTGAGGGCCTGGGCGCCCTTCTTGCCGAACACGGCCGAGCCGTCCACCTTGATCCAGTCCTTGCCCTGGTACGGGCCGGAGCGGAAGGTGTCGACGTCGTAGTAGTAGACGCCGTCGACGAACAGGACGTGCGTCTTGGGGGAGTGGTTCACCATCTGCATGTTCGCGGCCTTGGTGTCCATCTGGACGTCGAAGGCGTACCCGTGGCCCCAGGAGTACGTGCCGGCCATGGCGATCGGGCCGCTGGTGCCGGTGTCGGTCGTCATCCGGACCTCGGCCGAGCCCAGTTCCTCGGTCCGGTCCGACGCCCTGGCCAGTGCCGCCAGCGCGGTGCCGGCGTGGTCGGCCGCCTTGACGGCCGTCTTCGCGCTCTCCGTGCCGCAGCCGGAGGCCGCCACCAGTGCCGCCACCGTGAAGCCGGCCCAGGCGGCCGTGTGCCGCATCTTCATGTCCCACCCCAAGAGCTGTGTGCCTGCTGTGCGGGGCGCACTCTATCCGGGACCACTGACATGAACGCGACCGGATTACCCGTCCGGATAGCGGACGGCTGACATTTTTTTGAAGCGCCGGCTGCGGTTCCCGTTCATGGCGGACGAAACGGGTGCCTAAGGGAAGCATGTGATGTGGCCTTGGAAAGCAAGGTCATAGTCCCGCAGGGATTGATGGATGCCTTCGTAGGGCGTTCCGACCTGTGAAACTGATGCGGCGACCGTTCATCCGCAAGTGCGGATTCCGAAGGTAAACAGCCATTGACGCGCCGGTTTTCGTCGGGGTTCCCTATGCAGCGCCGGGAGCGGACGAGACGAACGTACGACGAGCCGCCGGAGGCGATAGCGCTCCCGTCCCCCACCCTCAGTCGCACGAGTCGATCGGACCCGCCGCATGACCGACACGCTCCGCCCTGTCGAGACAGCCGCCCCCCAGGCGCCCGACAGCCCCCAGAAGCTCAAGCGCTCCATCGGCGTCGTCGGCGGCACCCTGCTGACCCTCTCCTGCGTCACGCCCGCCTCCACGCTCTTCGTGGTCGTCCCGGACCTCTTCGGCTCCCTCGGCACCGCCACCGCTCTGACGATCGCCATCGGCTCCCTCCTCTGTATCGCCGTGGCGTTCTGCTACTCCGAGCTGGGCACCCTCATCCCCAGCGCGGGCGGCGAGTACGCCATGGTGTCGACGATGGCGGGACGGCTCGCGGGCTGGCTCGTCTTCGTCCTCTCCCTGCTGGTCGTCATGATCGTGCCGCCCGTCATCGCGATGGGCACGGCCGACTACCTGGCCCCGATCGTGCACCTCGACCCGGCCATGACCGGCGCCGGCGTGATGCTGCTCGCCACCCTCGCCGGCCTGCTCGACCTGCGCGCCAACGCCTGGATCACCGGCATCTTCCTGGTGCTGGAGGTCATCGCCGCCGGTGTGGTCGCCCTGCTGGGCTTCACGCACGGCCACCGCGGGGCCGGCAGCCTCGTCTCCATGCAGGTCGCGGGCGCGAACGGCCACACCGACACCGTCACCGCCATGCTGGTCGTCTCCGGCCTGGCCATCGCCCTCTTCGTCACCCAGGGCTTCTCGACCGCCGTCTACCTCTCCGAGGAGCTGGAGCACCCGCGCCGCAACGTCGCCCGCACGGTCCTCGCCACGCTCGCCATCTCCACCGTGATCATCCTGGTGCCGGTCGCCGCCATCACCATGGGCGCCTCCGACGTCGAGGAGCTGACCGGCGGCGACATCGGCGCCATGGTCACCGCCTGGTCCAACTCCGCGGTCGGCACCTTCGTCAGCCTCTGCGTCGCCCTCGCGATCATCAACGCGGGCATCGTCATGGTCATCCAGAACTCCCGCGTCCTGTTCGCCTCCGCTCGCGACAAGGCCTGGCCCGGGCCGGTCAACGACGTCTTCTCCAAGCTCGGCCGCTTCGGCTCCCCGTGGGTCGCCACCCTCGCGGTCGGCGTCCCCGGGGCGCTGCTGTGCTTCGTCAACCTGGACACGCTCTACGGCGTCACCGGCGTCTCCGTGACCGGCATGTACATCCTCGTCGCGGTCGCCGCCCTGCTGTGCCGCCGCGGCTCCCACAAGCACACCCCCGCCTGGCGGATGCCGCTGTGGCCCGCCATGCCGCTGCTGCTGATCGCGGTCCTCGCGTACATCCTCAGCCAGCAGGAGGTGGGCTACCTGCTGTGGACCGGCGGCATCACGGCCGTCGCGACCCTCTACTGGGCCTTCTACCTCCGCCCCCGCCGTGAGACCCGCTGGCTGGTGTCCATCCCGGAGGACGCGCAGATCCCGGAGGACGCGCAGATCCCGGAGGACGCGCAGATCCCGGAGGGCGTGCGGATCCCGCGGCAGACGCAGGCGTGACCCCGGCGTGACCCCGGCCTGACCCGGGCGTCAGGACCAGAACGCCCCCGGCATCCCGCCGGGGGCGTTCCCGTGCCCGCGCCGCCGCGACGGCCCGTACCACGGCCGGAGTACACCGGGACGGGCCCGTACGCCGCAGGGAGGGTCCGGGGTTCAGCCCGGCGGCAGCACCGTGCGACGGCGGCGGCCCGTACCGTTGACGCATGGATCTTCACCGGCTCCCCGAGGGGCCCGGCGGGCCCGGCGGGCGCGCCCTGCGAGGGCTGCTGAAGGGGCCGCGCCGGCTGGCCGCCGCCGCGGCCGCCGTCGTGGCGCTCGCGGGCGCCGGCACCTGGACGGCCGTCGCCTCCGGCGGGGCGCCGCCGGTGCACCGCGGCGACCGGGTCATGACCATGGCCGACGGCACGCGCATCGACACCTCGTACTTCACCGCCGGTTCCGCCGGCCGCCGCCCCGCCGTCCTGCTGGGGCACGGCTTCGGCGGCAGCAAGGACGACATGCGGCAGCAGGCCGAGGACCTCGCCCGCCACGGGTACGCGGTCCTGACCTGGTCCGCCAGGGGCTTCGGCCACTCCACGGGCCGCATCGGGCTGAACGACCCCGGGCACGAGGTCGCCGACGTCTCCCGGCTCATCGACTGGCTGGCGAGACAGCCCCAGGTCCGGCTGGACGCCCCCGGCGACCCGCGCGTGGGCGTGACCGGCGGCTCCTACGGCGGCGCGATCTCGTTGCTCGCCGCCGGACACGACCGCCGGGTGGACGCCATCGCCCCGGCCGTCACGTACTGGAACCTCGCGGACGCCATGTTCCCGGGCGGCGTCTTCAAGAAACTGTGGGCCGGCATCTTCTTCAACAGCGGCGGCGGCTGCGCCCGCTTCCAGCCCGCCCTGTGCCGGATGTACGACCGCGTCGCCCAGTCCGGCACCCCGGACGCGGCCGCGCGCAGGCTCCTGGAGAAACGCTCGCCGTCCGCCGTCGGCGACCTCATCAAGGTGCCCACCCTGTTGATACAGGGCCAGCGGGACTCCGTGTTCACCCTCGACCAGGCCGACGCGGCCGAGAAGGCGATCCGCGCGGGCGGCGCTCCGGTCAAGGTCGACTGGATCGCGGGCGGCCACGACGGCGGGGACATGGAGACCGCCCGGGTCGACGCGCGGGTGCGGGGCTGGTTCGACCGGTACCTCAAGGGCGACGGGAGCGCGGACACCGGCCCGGCCTTCCGGATCACCCGCACCGGTGGCGTCGACTCCACCGACGGCACCGCCCGGCTGCGCGGCGCGAGCGCCGCCGCCTACCCCGGCCTGCACGACCACCGGCGGACCGTCGCCCTCACCGGCCGCGAGCAGCGCGTCGCCAACCCGGCCGGCGCCAGCCCGCCCGGCGTCTCCGCACTGCCCGGCCTCGGCGGCACCGGCCTCGCCCGCCTGTCCGCGCTCGGCGTCGGCGTCTCCCTCGACTTCCCCGGGCAGTACGCGCGCTTCGACTCGGCGCCGCTCACCCGCGACCTGTGGATCACCGGCGCGCCGACCGCCACCGTCCACGTCACCTCCACCCGCGACGACGCCGTCCTCTTCGGCAAGGTCTACGACGTGAGCCCCGACGGCACCCGGCGGGTCCTGCCCTCCCAGCTCGTCGCCCCCGTGCGGGTGACCGGCGCCAGGGCGGGCAAGGACGTCACCGTCACCCTCCCGGCCGTCGACCACGAGGTGCGCAAGGGCCACCGGCTCCGCCTGGTCCTCGCCTCCACCGACCTCGCCTACGCCTCACCGGCGGCCCCGGCGACGTACACCGTCTCCCTGAAGGGAGACCTCCGCGTGCCGACGGCCCCCGCCGTCACCACCGCCGCGGCTCCTCTGCCCGCCTGGGTGTGGTGGCTGCCGGTGGCCGGCGCCGTGGCAGCGCTCGCCCTGCTGGTCACCGGCCGCCGCGCGGCCGCCGCCGCACCCGACCCGGGGCTGGCCGACGTCCCACTGCTGATCAAGGACCTGAGCAAGCGGTACGCCCGGTCCGCCGACCGGTACGCGGTGCGCGGGCTGTCCTTCCGGGTGGACAAGGGCCAGGTGCTCGGCCTGCTCGGACCCAACGGCGCGGGCAAGACCACCACCCTGCGGATGCTGATGGGCCTCATCGGGCCGGACGAGGGCGAGATCCGCGTCTTCGGCCACCTGATCCGGCCCGGCGCGCCGGTGCTGTCCCGGGTGGGCGCGTTCGTGGAGGGCGCGGGCTTCCTGCCGCACCTGTCCGGCCGGGAGAACCTGGAGCTGTACTGGCGGGCCACCGGCCGCCCGGCCGGGGACGCCCACCTGGACGAGGCCCTGGAGATCGCAGGGCTCGGCGACGCGCTCGCCCGCGCGGTGCGCACCTACTCGCAGGGCATGCGCCAGCGCCTCGCCATCGCCCAGGCCATGCTCGGCCTGCCCGACCTGCTCATCCTGGACGAGCCCACCAACGGTCTCGACCCGCCCCAGATCCGCGAGATGCGCGAGGTGATGATCCGGTACGCGGCCGGCGGCCGCACCGTGATCGTCTCCAGCCACCTCCTCGCCGAGGTGGAGCAGTCCTGCACCCACCTGGTCGTGATGGACCGCGGCCGCCTGGTGCAGGCGGGACCGGTCCGGGAGATCGTCGGCTCCGGCGACACCCTGCTGGTCGGCACCGCCGCCCCCGTGGCGGAGCCGCTGGCGGAGAAGGTGGCCGAGCTGCCCGGCGTCGCCTCCGCCGTGCGCACCGACGACGGGCTGCTCGTCCGCCTCGAACCCGGCGGTACGGCCGAGCGGCTGGTGGTGGATCTGGTGCGGCTGGAGGTGCCGGTCGCGTCGGTCGGTCCGCACCGCCGTCTGGAAGACGCCTTCCTGACCCTGATCGGAGGTTCCGCATGAGCACGCTCACCGAGCGCGCCGAGACGGCGTCCGGCTATCGCGCGGGCCACACCCTGCCGCTGCGGGTGGAGCTGGTCCGGCAGCTGAAACGGCGCCGCACCCTGGTCATGGGCGCGGTCCTCGCCGCACTGCCGTTCGTGCTGCTGATCGCCTTCGAGATCGGCGGCGACCCGGGCGGCCGCAACGGCCAGGTCACGCTGATGGACACGGCCACCGCGTCGGGCGCCAACTTCGCCGCCGTGAACCTGTTCGTCTCGGCGGGCTTCCTGCTGGTGATCCCGGTCGCCCTGTTCTGCGGGGACACGGTCGCCTCGGAGGCGGGCTGGTCCTCGCTGCGCTACCTGCTCGCCGCGCCCGTGCCCCGGGCCCGCCTGCTGTGGTCCAAGCTCACCGTGGGCCTGGGGACGAGCCTGGCCGCGATGGTGCTGCTCCCGGTCGTGGCCCTCGCGGCCGGTACGGCCGCCTACGGCTGGGGGCCCCTGCAGATCCCCACCGGCGGCGCGCTGGACCCCGGCACGGCGGCGCGGCGCCTCGCGGTGGCCGTGGCGTACGTCTTCGTGTCCCAGCTGGTCACCGCCGGGCTGGCGTTCTGGCTGTCGACCAGGACGGACGCCCCGCTCGGCGCGGTGGGCGGGGCGGTCGGCCTGACCATCGTGGGCAACGTCCTGGACGCCGTCACCGCCCTCGGCCACTGGCGCGACTTCCTGCCCGCGCACTGGCAGTTCGCCTGGGCCGACGCCTTCCAGCCGCATCCCGAGTGGTCCGGCATGATCCAGGGCACGGCGATCTCCGTGACGTACGCGCTCGTGCTCGTCGCCCTGGCCTTCCGGGGCTTCGGCCGCAAGGACGTGGTGTCGTAAGGGTGGCGTGCGCTGCGCGGGATCGAGGCGCTGTACCGCCGGTGACACGCCGCACCCGCGGCCGGACGGTGGAGATGGTGTCAGGGAGCGGGGCGATCGGGTGATTGTTCACCGGCCCGCGTTCCATGTCTCCCCACCGCGTCTATCCCTCTCCGTGCCACGAGCCCAGAGAGAGGGAACATCCATGAAGAAGAGCGCTGTCGTCGTCGCGGGTGCCGTTCTAGCCCTGGGGCTGGGCGGGCCCGCCTTCGCCGACACCGGGGCCAAGGCCGAGGCCGTCGCCACCAACTCGCCGGGCATCCTGTCGGGCAACGTCACCCAGGTGCCGATCAGCATCCCGATCAACATCTGCGGCAACTCGATCAACGCCGCCGCCGCCCTGAACCCGGCGTTCGGCAACATCTGCATCAACCGCTGACGGCGCGGCAACGTCCGACGCCCGTCCCTTGCCCGGCCGGTCCCGGACCTTCGGGTCCCCTCCCGGGGCCGGCCGCCCGACGCGCGGCCACCGCCGTGACCCCGCCCGCCCCTCCATTCGCCCGTGCGGGCGTCCGGACCGCCTGAAAGCCGTAGCCGGACTGGCGGAACGCCCGCCGGCATGACTGTGTGTCAGTAACGCCACAGGCGCGAACACAGTCGAGCGGAGAGGGGAGCAGACATGGCTCCACAGCAGCGACGGGACCGCGTCCGGCGGCGGGTTCTGGTCTCGTTGGCGGCGGTCGCCGTCTCGGTCGCCCTGGCGGCCGGTCCCGGTCGCGCGGCAGGCGTCGCCCCGGCCGCCGCCGGCCCGCCCGCTCCCACGCCGACCTCCCCGGCGCGCACCGAGTCCGGCGTCCCGCCCTTCGGCGCCTTCCTCGACTCCGGGCCGCTCGGGGTGGTGCGCATGAGCGAGCTGAGCCGCTGGCTCGGCGGGACGGACCTGAAGGTCGCCCACACCTATCTGCCCGGCGGCAGATGGCGGGACATCGAGGGCCGGCCCGGCTTCCTGGACCACTGGGCGCGGTGGCGGCTGCAGAAGGCCGACCGGACGCTCGTGCTCAACGTGCCCATGCAGGAACGCAACGAGGAGGGCCTCTCCGACGCCGAAGTGCGGGGGCTGCTGCGGCAGGCCGCGTCCGGGGCGTTCGACGACCACTTCCGGACCCTCGCCGAGCGGCTGGTGCGGCTGGGGGTGCCGGACACGGTGATCGTGCTCGGCTGGGAGATGAACGGCACCACCTACAGCCACCGCTGCGGACCGGACCCCCAGGCCTGGAAGACGTACTGGGACCGGATCGTCACCACCATGCGTTCGGTGCCGGGCCAGAGGTTCCGGTTCGACTTCACGCCGAGCCGCGGCCTGGACGCCGTACCGTGGACCGAGTGCTATCCCGGGGACGACACGGTCGACATCATCGGCATGGACTCCTACGACCAGCCGGCCGGGCTGTCCTTCGACGAACAGGTGACCGAGCCCTACGGCCTCCAGCAGCACGTGGACTTCGCGAAGGCCCACGGAAAGCCGATCTCCTACCCGGAGTGGGGGCTGTTCCGCAACGGTGACGACGCCGAGTACATGAGCCGCATGCTCGCCTGGATCGACGAGCACGAACCGCTGTACAACACGCTCACCGACTACTGCCCGCACGGCGTGTGGCAGTGTGCTCAGAACCCGAGGTCGGCGCAGGTGTACCGGGCGGCGCTGTACGACCGCACGGGCCCGGCGACCCCGGCTCCCACCCCCACGCCCGACGGGACACCCACGCCGCCGTCGGCCCCGGCCACGACTCCGGTCCCGGCGCCCACGTCGAGCCCCGCCCCGGCGTCGGCTTCGAGCCCGGCACCGGAGGCCACGCCCGAGGCGGCGCCCACCGCCACCCCGAAGCCGCCGGCCGGCTGCTCGCCACCGGACCTGGACGACTGGACCGAGTTCTGGCTCGCCGGAAGGCACTGCACACGCCTGGACTGGTGGTCGCCGGGCCACTGAGGAGCCCTACTCCCGGCCGCGTTCCCGCCACCGACGCAGCACCTCCTTGCCGTGCCGCCGGCCGGCCGCCTCGCACAGGGCGGCGGTCAGCAGCGGCGCGGTGCGCCGCCGGGCCAGCAGCAGCCGCTGATTGACCACCGGTTCGGGACGCCAGTGGTGCTTGTACGGCTCGTCGCCGCGCAGCAGGCTCAGCGTGCCGTGCCCGCCCGCCCCGGTGTGCTCCGCGCACGCGTCCAGCAGCATCACCGCCACGTCCGCCTTCCGCTCCCGCAGGCCCGGATGGGCGCCGTAGAGATAGCCGCCGGCCAGGCCGCGCGAGAGCAGGGTCACGTCGACGGCCACCACCTCGCCGTCGATTTGGAACTCGGTGACCACCGCGGCCCCGGAGCGCACCATCGGGCCGACCGCACGCACCAGGTGCGCGTGGAACCGGGGCTGCAGGTGCTCCGCCGTCATGTTCCGCCCCCGCCACTGCAGCCGGTGCAGTTGCAGCAGCCGGCTGAGCGCCGCCTCCACCTCCTCGGGCCCGACCGGCCGCCGCTGCACGCCGAGCGCGTTCAGCTTGCGGAGCTTGGCCCGCACCCGCTGGGCCTTGGCCGACGGCAACCGGGCCACCAGCCCGTCCATGGACAGGGCGGGCAGCTCCAGGCACAGGGAGTCGCACAGCCGGCGGCGCGGACCGAGCCAGCGGTCGTAGATCCGCTCCACCGCGCCGCCCGGCCGCACCTCGCGGAAGTCGATCAGCGCCGTACGGGCCGCGTCCGCCAGGGCCCCGGTGAGCGCCTGGGCCGCGCGCCCGTCGTCGCCGTCGTCCAGCAGCAGGTCCGCGTAGTCGGAGACCGCCCCGCCGAGCGGGACCAGTGCGGGCAGCGGCCGGTGGACCAGCATCAGCGGCGCGGCGGCCACCAGTTCGCCGCCCGACCGCACCAGCAGCAGCCTGAGCCGCCCGCGTCCGCCGTACGACAGCCACCACGAGTGCAGCCAGGCGTGGGTCTGGAACGGGGTGGCGGCGGCGCACCGCTCGTACAGCCGTTCCCAGGCCGGGGCCAGCCGGGCGAAGGCGGCCTCGTCGGTGACGCGTTCGACGGTGAGGGCGGGTGACGCGGCACGCGCCGTGTGCGTCGCCGTCACAGCCGGCCGTGCGTGTCGGCGGCGGCGGCCGGCCCGGGCACCGTGGCCGGGCGGGCGGCCTCCTCGGGCCGGCGCCTCGGGCGCACCAGCAGCGCGAGAGCGCCGAGCAGTCCGCCCGCGCTCGCGCCGACCAGACCCGTCACCTCGGCCGGGGCCGAGGCCGGCTCGGTGGGCTTGAGCGCCCGGGAGAACTGCACCAGCTCGACGTGGGTCTCGGCCTTGGTGTCGTTCGCGTGCTGGGTGAGCGCGCGGGCGACCGCGTTGGCCATGTCGGCGGCCCGGGACGGACGGGTGGAGGTGGCCGAGACGGCGACCATCGGGGCGTCCGGCGAGGTCGAGGTGCGGACACTGTCGCGCAGGGTGTCCACCGGTACCCCGGCCCACACCTGCGCGTCGCCGAGCACCGCGAGCTGGGTGGCGACCCGGCCGTAGGCCTGCGCGAAGCCGAGCGCCGTGGCGGTGTCGGCCCGCTCGGTGGGAACGGCGATGACATAGCTGGTCGCCGTGTACGCCGGCGGCTTCAGCACCCCGTAGCCGCCGCCGAGCGCTCCGCCCGCGATAACGCCGGCCGCCACCAGCGACCACGGCGGCAGCGTGCGCCATCGGGAGCGGGGCGCGGTGGGCTGGTGCTGGCTCTGGTTCTCCGTCATGACGGACTTCCTCCCTGCGGGTCCGGGACTTGGGGGGTGGTCGGGGTGAGCGCCGCCGTGTAGACGTCCATGAGCCGGGCGGCGCTGCGGGTGATGCAGTAGTGGCGGGCCGCCTCGGGGGCGGTGCGCGGGCCGGGGCCGGCGGCCCGGACCCCGGCGAGCGCGCGGGCGTAGGCGCCGGCGTCGCACGGGACGCGGGCCGCGTCCGGCGCGGTGCCGGGCGGCAGGTTCTCCAGGGCCGGGCAGGAGGTGTAGCGCACGGGCAGTCCGGCCGCGAGCGCCTCCACGACGGCGAGGCCGAACGCCTCCTCGGGGGACGGCGAGGCGAGCACGTCCATCGCCGACGCCAACGCCGGCAGGTCCGGGCCGGGGGAGCCGTCGGGGACGTAGGGCCGCTCGCCGGTGAACAGCACCCGGTCGGCGATCCCCGCCTCGCGTGCGGCCCGCCGCAGGGCGCCCTCCTCGGGGCCGCCGCCCACCAGCAGCAGCCGGCAGTCGTCCGGCAGCCGGGCGAAGGCGCGGATCAGGACGTCGAAGCGCTTGCCCGGGACGAGCCGGCCGACGCCGCCGACGACGAACGCGCCGGCGGGCAGCCCGAGCCGGTCGCGGGTGCGCAGCCGGGCCGCCGGGTCGAAGGCGAACCGCGCCAGGTCGATGCCGTTGGGCACCACGGCGATGCGCGGCGCGGGGACACCCCAGCGGGCGAGCCGTCCGGCGACCGCCGGGGAGACCGCGACGGTGGCCCGGCCCAGCCGCTCGCCCAGCAGGTACAGGCCGCGCACGCCCGGTGTGAGCGGCCGGCCCTCCATCTGCGTCTCGCCCAGGGAGTGTTCGCTGGCGACGACCGCGCGCACCCCGGCCAGCCGGGCGGCGATCCGGCCGTACAGGCAGGCCCGGTACAGATGGGTGTGCACGAGGTCGTAGCGACCGCGCCGGACCAGCCGGGCCAGCCTGGGCAGCGCGGCCAGGTCCCGGTTGCCGCGCATGCCGAGGTGCGCCACCCGCACCCCGTCCGCCACCAGGCCGTCGGCCACCGGCCCTGGGTCGGTCAGCGTCACCACGTCGCACCGCACCGGCAAGTGTCTGAGCAGCAGGCGCAGTTGCTGCTCGGCACCGCCGACACGGAGCCCGGTGATGACGTGCAGGGCCTTCACCGCAGTCCCGCCACGGGCCGCCGCCGCAGCCGGTGCAGCCGGTACTTCAGCAACAGGCGTACGGCGCCGTCGTGCTGCCCGACGTGCAGGCGCGGCAGCACGTGCGGGCCGCTCAGCTCGCCGGGGTCGATGGCGCAGGCGTAGGAGTAACCGGCGTCCCGTACGGCGTCCATGACGCGCCGGTCGACCGTGCCGTACGGGTAGCAGAAACCGGCCGCCGGGACGCCGGTCAGCTCCTCCAGCAGCGCCCGGCTCTCCACGGTCTCGGCCTTGAGGAGGGTGTCGTCGGCCCGCGTGAGGTCGACGTGGGTGAGGCCGTGCGAGCCGATCTCCATGCCCGCGCCGGCGGCGCGCCGGACGCCGTCGGCGGTGAGCAGCGGCTTGCGCGGGCCCAGCGGGTCCCAGGCGTTGTCGCCGCCGAGCCGGCCGGGCAGCACGAAGAGGGTGGCCGTGCACTTCCACCGGGTGAGGACCGGCAGGGCGTTGTCGAGGAAGTCGGTGTATCCGTCGTCGAAGGTGAGGCCGAC
The DNA here is from genome assembly GCF_014650035.1 of Streptomyces lucensis JCM 4490. Taxonomy (GTDB): domain Bacteria; phylum Actinomycetota; class Actinomycetes; order Streptomycetales; family Streptomycetaceae; genus Streptomyces; species Streptomyces lucensis. The sequence continues at coordinate 287,968 of NZ_BMUE01000002.1, forward strand.
CAGTCCCCGGCCCTCCCCCCGCGCCCGGGCGGCGAGCAGCTCGGCCACCGACACCCCGCGCAGCCCCCGCCGGCGCAACCAGCGCAGCTGCCGGTCCAGCCGCTCGGGGGTGACGGTGACGCGGTACGGGTCGTCGGAGCAGTCGCCCACCGAGTGGTACATGGCGATCCACGGGACCGGACCCGTTCTGGCCCGCCGCGGCGGCGGGGCGGTGTCAGCGCAGGGCATGAGTGAGCCTTCGGGTGCGGGTGCGTAGGAAACGGAATGCGTGGGCGAGGCCCTGGACGCCCAGGGCCCAGCCGAGCAGGACGAACACGAGGGTCACGGTGAGGCCCCCGGCGGCGAGCCCGGCGAGCGGCCCCGACGGCAGGCTCGCGGCGAACCCGCCGGCCACGGCGGCGACCGTCGCCGCCCGCAGCGGCCTGGTCAGCTCGTGCAGCACGCGCCGGGCCCGCACGGGCACGCCGCGGCGGCCCATCCCCGCGAGCAGCAGGACGGCGGTGACGGTGATGCCGGCGGCGTTGGCGGCGGCGATCCCCAGGACGCCCCAGGAGCCGACGCTCCAGACGGCGGTCCAGGTCGTCGCGACGATGCCCGCGGCCATCGCGGCGACCGGGTACCAGGTGGCACGGCCTGCCGAGAAGTAGGAGCGGACCAGGACGCCCGTCAGGGTCTGGGCGAGCAGCCCGAGCGCGTAGACGCGCATCACGCCGGCGGTCGCCGCGGTGTCCGCGGCCGTGAACGCGCCACGCTGGAACAGCAGGCCGATCAGCTGCGGGGCGCAGGCCACGACCGCCGCCGCGCCGAGCAGCACCAGCGTGGCGGCCACCGCCAGGTCCCGCTCCACCCGTTCCCGGGCCCGCTCGGTGTCGCCCTCGGCCAGGGCCCGCGCCACCACCGGGAAGGTGACCGTGCACAGCATCGTCGACAGCGTCATCGGGATCTGGGCGACCTTCTGCGCGTAGTTCAGGTGCGAGATGGCCCCGGCGGGCAGGCCGGCGGCGACGAACCGCTCGATGAGCACCTGTGACTGCCGGCACAGCGCGAACAGCAGCACGGTGGCCAGCAGCGGCACGTCCATCGGCTGCGCCGCCTTCGGGCCCCCCTCGCCGGCACGGCGGTGCCGCACCTCCCTGAGCAGCGAGGGCAGCTGGACCAGCACCATCAGGAAGCCGCCCGCCGCGACACCGAACGCGGCCGAGCGCACGCCCCAGCGGTCGCCGAGGGCGTACATCGCCGTGATGATGCCGGCGTTGTAGGCGAGGTAGATGGCGGCCGGCGCCCAGAACCGCCGGTGCGCCCTGAGGGCGGCGCTGCAGTACCCGGCGAGGCCGAAGCTCAGGACACATGTCGCCGTGAGCCGGGTGCAGTCGGCCGCGAGGCCACGGTCGGGCAGGCCCGGCGCGAGCACCCCGACGAACTGCGGCGCGGCCAGTGCGAGCAGCGCGCCCACCGCCGCGAACGCCAGCGCCAGCCGGGGCAGGGTGCCGGCGACCAGCGAGCGGACGGGGTCCCCGGGAGCGCCCTGGGCGCGGCGGGCCAGCGCCATGCTGAACGCCGGGACCAGCGCGAACGCCAGCCCGTCCTCGATGAGGAGCGTCGCCGCGAACTCCGGCACGGTCCAGGCGACCAGGAAGGCGTCGGTGTCGGTCCCGGCCCCGAACAACCGGGCCAGCGACTGGTCCCGGACGAGCCCCAGCAGCGCCGCCGCGACCGTGAGCCCGGCGGTGACGAACGCGGCCTTGGCAAGGAACCGGCCGGTGGGCGGGGTGCGGTCGGGATCGGTGGGGGCGGGGCGGGGGCTGCCGTCGGGTACGGCGGTCAGAAGCCGGGGGCCGCGCCCGGTTCCGGCGGCGGGCTGGTCCCCGGACCCGTTCCCGGCGACGGCGGCCTGGGACCCGTGCTCGCGCTCGGTGACGGCGCCCAGAGCCTCGGACTCGAAGTCGGACTCGGACTCGAAGTCGGCAGGAGACGCGGCGGCCGGGGCCACCGGCACGCCGGCCCGACCGCCGCCGGAAGCCGCCGTTTCCGGCGGCGTTCCCGGCATTGCGTCCGGTGTCGATTCCGGTGTGGGTTGCGGCGTCGGGACAGCGTCCGCCGGCGCGTGAGGCCGACCGGTCTCCGGCAGCGGTCCCGGCATCGCGTGCGCCGGATCGGCGTCCGGCACCGGTTTCGGCATCGCGTCCGTCGGCGGGTGCGGCGGGTCGGCGTCCACCTCCGGCGTGGCGTCCCCCGTCGGGGCGTGCGCCGGCTCGGGCCGGGGCCCTGGCACCCCGTTCGCCGGTGTGTGCGCGGGACGGGCTTCCGGCTCCGCCGCCGTCCCCGGCGCCGCGCCCGTCGGCGTAGGTGCCGACACGGTGTCCGGCGCCGGTTCCGGCTCCCGTACCGCGTCAGCCGGCGTGTGCCCCGGCACGGTGCCCGGGTCCGGCGCCGAGTCCGTGTGCGCGTCGTCGTGCGCTTCCGCGTCGTGCGCTTCCGCGTCGTGCGCGCCCGTGTCCGCGTCCGCGGACGGAGGGCAGGCGCCTGGGCTCGCCGCGGTGTCCGGCGCCGGTCCCCGCGGTGTGTGTGCCGGCGCCGGTTCCGGCTCCCGCAACGCGTTCGCCGGTGTGTGTGCCGGGCCGGTGTGCGGGTCCGGCATCGCGTTCCGCCGGGTCGCCGCCGGACCGGCGTCCGGGTCCGGTGGCGCGTCCGCCGGTCTGGCTCTCGGGGCCGGCAGGGCCTCCGTCGCCGGCCCGGGGGCCGTACCTGACGCCGGACGCGGGGTTCCGCCCGCCTCCGGTGTGGGGCCGTCGGGCCTCATCGCAGGGCCGCCTTCCCGGTCGGCGTGTCCAGGTCGCTCGGTTCGGCGGCGGCCTCGCCCGCAGTGGCCCGATCGGCGCCGAGCAGGGCCCACCAGGCGGTCAGGCCGAAGCACACCGCGGTCAGCACGGTCGAGGGGCCGCCGATGTCGGCGTACACGAAGTCCACGAGCTGCCAGACCAGCAGGCCGCAGGCGACCAGCGCGCACTCCAGGCCGTGGCCGCCGGCCGCACGGGTCCGCCGCAGTCCGCGCAGGGCGCACACCAGCAGGGCCAGCCAGCCGCCCGCGAGGCACAGCAGGCCGATCAGGCCCTGTTCGCCGAGGACCAGCAGGTACATGTTGTGCGGGGAGAGCAGCGGCTGTTTGCGGTAGGCGGTTCCGGCGCCCTCGGTGTCGCTGCCGGAGGACAGCGCGAGCGAGGCGTGCCCGTCGCGGTACTCGGGGAATCCCTTGAGCCCCACGCCGGTCAGCGGGTGCCCCCGCCACATGTCGGTGGCCGCCGCCCACATCGTGTACCGGTCGGTGACCGACTGGTCGGGTGCGTCGGTGACCTGGGTGATGCTGTCGATCCGCTCCTGCAGCATCGCCGTACCCACCCCGAGGCCGCCCAGGAGGACCACGCACGAGGCCGCCACGACCGCGCCCACCCGCAGCGCCCGGCGCACGCCGGTCAGCACCAGCTGGACGGCGAGCGTGACGGCGGTGGCGATCCAGGCGCCGCGGCTGAAGGAGAGGGCGAGTGGGAGGACCAGCGCGACGGCACAGGCGGCGGCGACCGCGCGGTCCCGTACCGCCGAGCGTCCCAGCGCCAGACCCACCGCGCACACCAGGCCGAAGGACACCACCGTCGCCATGCCCATCACGTCCGTCGCCCCGAAGGTGCCGACCGCACGGACCTGCTCGCCCCGGTAGGAGGCGCCGGTCCCGGTCAGGTACTGGTGCACGCCGATCCCGCCCTGCCACAGCGCGAGGCCCACCAGCGACCAGGCCAGCAGCCGGAAGTCGCCCCGCCCGCGGACGAGGAGCACGACGGCCGCGGGGACGAGGACGAACACCTGGAGGTAGCGGCCGAGACCGGTGACGCCGGCGCCGGGTGAGAGCGCGTTCATCGCGGCAACCGAGACGCCGAGCACCGGCAGACCGAGGACCAGCGCCGCGGTCGGAGTCAGCGGCCGCCGCCGCTCGCGCAGCAGCCGTACGGCGCAGTAGCCGACGACCAGCGCGGAGAGCGCGTCCGCCGGGCCCGCGCCGCCCTCGCCCTCGGGCGCGATCGGGAGCGCGAGCAGGGCGACCACGGCCACCACGGACAGCACCGGGGAGGGGCGCGGCGGCCGGCGCCGCGGCAGGACCTGGGCCATCGGTCAGCTTCCCGTCGAGCGCACGAGCGCGGCCGCGGTGCGCAGCAGGATGCAGACGTCCTGCCACAGCGACCAGTTGTCGATGTAGGCGTTGTCGAACCGGGCCCGGTCCTCGATGGAGGTGTCCCCGCGCAGCCCGTTGATCTGGGCGAGCCCGGTGATGCCGGTCTGCATGCGGTGACGGGCCGCGTAGCCCGGGTAGGTCTGGCTGAACTGGGTCACGAAGTAGGGCCGTTCGGGGCGCGGGCCCACCAGGCTCATGTCACCCCGGAAGACGTTCCACAGCTGGAGCAGCTCGTCGAGCGAGCTCTGTCTCAGGAAGCGGCAGAAAGGGCTCATCCGCCGCTCGCCGGCCACGCTCCAGCGGGTGGCCGACTCGTGCTCGTCGACCGGGCGGTGGGTGCGGAACTTCAGCAGGGTGAACGGGCGGCCGTCCTTGCCGATGCGCTTCTGCCGGAAGACCACGCCGGGGCCCTCGGTGAGCCGCAGTACGACCGCGCACACCAGCAGCAGCGGGCTGACCAGTACCAGCAGCGTCCCGGACACCACGCCGTCCAGCAGCCGCTTGCCGACGTCCGTGCGCCGGTGCGAGCCCAGGTGCAGCCGGCGCACGGCGAACCCGGCGAGCCGGTCGCGCACCGTGTACGCCGGGCAGTCCGTGTCCACCTCCCACACCGTGCAGCCCGACTCGGCGAGCGCCCGCAGCAGCGGGCCCTGCTCGGTGGGCACGGCCGGGTGCACGGTGAGCACCACGCGCACGCCGTTCTGGATCAGCGCCCGCTCCACCTCCTCGCCGGTGGTGAGCACCGGCAACCGGTCGCTGCCGTCCGGGTGCTCCGCGACGACGCCGACGGGCCGAACCCCGCAGCACGGGTGCCGCAGCAGGGCGGCGGCCACCCGCTGCGCGGTCGCGGCCGGCCCGACCACCAGGGCGGTGCGCGGGCGGCGCAGCAACGCGACCCTGCGGCGCCAGTGCACCAGGCTCCGGCCCGCGCAGGCCGCCATCACGTGCAGCGTCCAGCCGAGCAGCAGGGTCCGTGCGGACAGGGCGCGCCCGGGGGCGTGCGCGGCGAGCAGCGCGGCGAGAGCCAGCCAGACCACCGCGATCCGCCCGCTCACCGCGGGGAGTTCGTCGAGCACGCCGGACACCGGCCGGGCGGAACGCGGGCGCAGCAGCAGCGCGCCGCACATCAGGAAGGCCACCGGCAGCGGGCGGGCGAGCCCGCCCAGCGCGGCCCCGCCCGTGGGCGCGGCGAGCAGGTCGGCGGCGAGCAGCGGCAGTGACGAGGCGGCCCGCTCGGGCCGGCGCCGCAGCGGTAACCCGGAGCCGCTGCCGGCGCGGGGCGGCAGGACCGAGACGGACGAGAGCCCGTGGTCCCACGGTTGCCTGCCGGGGGAGGGGACGGTACTTTCCGCGGTCACGGCTGAATGGACTCCCTGCACTCGGAGGGCACGCGCGGTCGCGCGCCCAGGAGTTCGCGGTACACGGCCGCGACCTGTTCGGCGGTGTGCCGCACGTCGTGCGTGGACAGGACGTGCCGGTGTCCCTGAGCGGCGAGCGCCGTGCGCAGCGACGGGTCGGACAGCAGCGCGGTGACGGCACCGGCCAGTGCGGCGGGGTCCTCCGGGGGGACCAGGCAGCGCGCGGCGAGGGCGGTGGGCAGGCTCTCGCGGGCGCCGTCGACGTCGGTGACGACCACGGGCCGCCCGCAGCCGAGCGCCTCCAGCGGGGCGAGCGCCATGCCCTCCCAGCGCGAGGGCAGCACCACCAGGTCGGCGGCCCGGTACCAGGGCACGACGTCGCCGACCGCGCCGGCGAACCGCACGGAGGGGTGGGCGCTTCGCCGCAGGGCCGCACGGTCCGGTCCGTCCCCGACGAGCACCAGCCGGGCGTCCGGAACCGCGTCGAGGACGTCCGCCCAGGCCCGCAGCAGCACGTCCTGGCCCTTCTGCCGGCACAGCCGTCCGACGCAGAGCACGACGGGCGCGCCGGGGTCGAGGTCGGGCAGCACGGCGGCACGGTCGGGTCCGGACGGCACGGTGGCGGGAGTGGCGGAGTCCGTGCGGGAGGGCGAGCCGTTCACCGCGGTGGGCGGCGAGCCGTTCACCGCGTCGCGGGGTGGGGCGGGGGCCGTCGGCCCGGGGTGGAAGCGGTCGAGATCGATGCCGTTCGGGATGACGGTGTACGGGGCGTGCACCCCGGCGCGTCGGCCGGTCGCGCGCTCCGCCTCGCTGACGCACACCACCCGGTCCGCCCAGCGCGCCCCCAGGCGTTCCCAGCGCAGCGCGAGCGCCGCGGTGAGCCCGCCGACCGCCTCGAACGACCAGGCGTGCGGCTGGAACACGGTCGGCACGCGTCCCCGGACGGCGAGCCGGCCGGCCAGGCCGGCCTTGGCGCTGTGCGCGTGCACAAGTTCGGGCCGTACCTCATCGATCAGGTGTACGAGCCGCCGTACCTCGCCCGGCAGGCCCGGACCGGGGGACCGGCCGGCCCGCCAGTCCCGCACCTCGGCGCCCAGCCGCCGCAGGTCGGCGCCCAGTTCTCCGCCGGGACAGGCCACCGTGACGTGCAGACCCGCCGCGAGCTGGGCCCGTGCCAGGTCCCTCACGACTGTGGCGACCCCGCCGTCGACGGGCTGCACGAGGTGCAGGATCCGCAGCCGGGGGTCGGGTGCCGACTGGTGCATTCGCGGATTACCTCGCTCACGGGTGCGCTCGGGACTGCGGTCGGGATCGCGCATCACTACCGGGCGCACACGACGACGCGGAGTGCGCCGGTCGCCGCTTCCCCCGGTGCAAACGAGCCGGGAGCCCGGCTGGTCACCACCGCGCCGCAGAGCCGTGCGGGATCGAACAACGCCGGAGCCATGACCTCGTGAGCGTGTCACCCATGCTGTGTGTAGTTGCTCTCCGGCGGACTTCGCGTGCCGCCCCGCAGAGGACGCCGTGCACATCACCCCTTCGGCGGCACAACCCTTGGGGGCGTCACGCGTTGACACAGCACCGGGCATCCGCCCGCATGTTGTGTCGATTTCAAGGAGCATTTCTCCATGTCGCGTATCGCGAAGGGCCTGGTCCTGACCTCCGCCGCCGTCGCGGCCGTCGCCGGTGGCGTCGGTGTGGCCTCCGCCGACTCCGGCGCGAGCGGCGCCGCCGCCCACTCGCCGGGCGTGCTGTCGGGCAATGTCGTCCAGGTTCCGGTCCACGTGCCGGTGAACGTCTGCGGCAACACCGTGGACGTCATCGCCGCGCTGAACCCGACGTTCGGCAACGTCTGCGTCAACGACTGACGTCGCGCCTCACCCCTTGTGCCGGCCGTCCGCCCCGCGAACCCCCGCGGGGCGGACGGCCGGTTTCACTCACCCGGTTGCATCACTCGGGGCATTCGAGCGGTTGCGGAACGTGACAGGTGAACTGACGGTGGGCTGAGGTACCGATGTCCACCGAAAGGGAACCCTCATGCGTGGTCTGCCGCCGCGGCGTCTCGCGTCCACCGTCCTCTGTGCCGCGGTCCTGGTCGGCGTCACCGGCCCCGCCGTCGCCGTCACCGACTCGGCACGGGAGCGCGCCCACGCCGCCCACCGGGCGCCCGTACCCGATGTCGAGAAGCTGCTGGCCCAGGTCAGAGCCCTGGGTGCCACCAACACCGTCTTCACTCCGGTCGTCGACCTGCTCGACCAGTCACTGACGAAGGGCACGCTGCCCGCCGACCAGGCCGCACGGCTCGGTGAGGCGGCGAAGAAGGCCGTCGCCCAGGCCGCGGCGGACCCGGCGCCCACGGCCTCCGCCGCCTCCGGCACGCCGGCGGCACCGGCCGCGCCCACGGCGTCCGCCTCTCCGACGGCGCCCCCCGTCTCGGTCCCGCCGGCGGGATCCGCCAGTCCCGGGGCGTCCGCGCCGCCGGACGCGGCGGCCAGCCCGTCGCTGTCGGCGGCCGCGGCGGCGAAGCGGGGCGACGACGCCAAGCAGCCCGCGGCCCGCGACGCCGTCGACGACCTGGTCACCGCACTGGACCAGGCGATCGACAGACTCGTCGACGCCATCACCGCCGACGCCGACCAGACGGTCTCATCGGCGGAGGACGCCGCGGACGCCGCCGGCGCCGCCGCGGACACCGACGCCGACGCCGCCGACCAGGTGGCCACATCGGTCGCCGACGTGGTGAACGACCTCCTCGACCTCATCGACTCGTCCCTCGGCGACGCCACGACCTCGCTCCCCTCGACGACCGCCCTGCCGTCACTGGAGCTGCTGCCGGCCCCGGCGCTGTCACTGGACTGACACGCACCGCGGGGGCGCGCCTTCCAGGCATCTCATATGTCTTGTCCGGTCGGGGTTTCCGACCCGGCCGGAACTCGTTGGGCACGGTGTCGGACATTCCCCGGGGTGACGCCAAGTCGCCGAAGAAAGGAACACGATGAAGTCCCTGAAGGCTGCCGCCGTGGTCGCCGGTTCCGTGGCACTTGCCGGCGTCGCCGCGCCCGCGTTCGCCCAGAGCGCCCCCGGCCTGCCGCCCACGAGCCTCAACGGCGCCGTCGGCACCATCGCCGAACACCCCCCGACGGTCAAGGACCTGATGCCGGTGCAGCACCAGTCGGACGCGCTCGACACCGAGAACAAGGACTCCGTGCTGCACACCGCCAAGGGCGCCACCGAGTCCCTCAACCAGCCCCGGCTGCTCGGCGGCCTGCCCATGCACGGCTGACGCCCCCGCACACACGGGCCGGTACGCACCCGCCGTACCGGCCCGTGGTCGTGACCGGGTATCGCCGTGACCGTCTCGGCCGCGACCAGGCATCGCCGTGACCGGTCGTCGTCGGGCCCGGTGCGAGGTCCCCCGATCGTGTGGAGGGGCGCGGGACTCTGCTCCGGACGGGTGAGGAGCCGCCGGGGCGCCCCACGGGCCGTCGGTATGGTCGCGCGGTGACCTCAGCACCCAGCGCAGCGGGCGGCAGCCGCGCGTTCGCCCTGCTGCTCGTGCTCACGGGCGCGGCCGGCCTGCTCGCGTCCTGGGTCATCACCCTCGACAAGTTCAAGCTGCTGGAGAACCCCGCCTTCGTGCCGGGGTGCAGCCTGAACCCCGTGGTGTCCTGCGGCAGCGTGATGAAGAGCGCCCAGGCCTCGGTGTTCGGTTTCCCCAACCCGATCCTGGGACTGGTGGCCTACGGCATCGTCGTCTGCGTGGGCGTGAGCCTGCTCGCCGGTGCCCGCTTCCCCGGCTGGTACTGGCTGCTCTTCGACGCCGGCTGCCTGTTCGGGGTCGGGTTCGTCTCCTGGCTGCAGTTCCAGTCGCTGTACCGGATCAACGCGCTGTGCCTGTGGTGCTGCCTGGCCTGGACCGCGACGATCCTGATGTTCTGGTACGTCACGTCCCTCTGCGTGCGCGACGGCTTCCTGCCCGCTCCCGCGTGGCTGCGATCGTTCTTCGCCGAGTTCACCTGGGTGCCTCCGCTGCTGCACATCGGTGTCGTCGGCATGCTCGTGCTGACCCGCTGGTGGGACTTCTGGACGGGCTGATCCGCCCGCCCCGGCCCGCCGGCCCCCGACGGCGTGGCCGCACGGCCGTCCGGTGTGACCCGGGCCGCCCTTCGCCGGTTACCGGTACGGACAGGATCCGGGTCTTGGACGAGGAGGAGTGCGCGATGGTCGTCGGTGCCGGCGGAGTGGCGGTGGGCACGGAACAGCGGGTCACAGCGGCGGCACACAGACCGTCACGCCGGGAGGCGGCACGGGGGCTGCTGGTCTCGGCCGCCGCCCTGGCACTGGCCCCGGCCGTCGCCGACTCCGGGCCGGCGCGACCGGCCGGGGATTTCCGCGGCGGAGCCTTCGACGAGACCTACCGGGGCCGCCGGATCCGGGGGTCCTGGGTGCCGGACCCGGCGGGGCCGGAGGCCGGCGGCGCCTGGCGGATCGCCGTCGACGGCCGTCCGCTGCACCTGATGCGCCGGGCCGACGGCACCTGGCTGAGCATGCTCGACCACTACACGTCGTATCCGACGCCGCTGGCGGCGACCCGGGCCGCCGTGGACCAGATCGGCCCCCGGCAACGGCTGCGCGCACCGGCGCCGGGCCCGGACGGCGGCGAACACACCGGTGGCCACACGCACATGGGGGGACGGCATGGCGTACCTGCGTAAGAACGTCCGTACGCTCACCGCCGGCGAGCGGCGGCGGTTCGTCGACGCGCTGCTGACCGTCAAGCGGCGCGGCGAGTACGACGAGTTCGTGCGGCTGCACATCGACTACTACACCGCCGACGGCGAGGACGGTCTGCGTGCCGCCCACATGGCCCCGTCCTTCCTGCCCTGGCACCGCCGGTTCCTGCTGGAACTGGAGCGGGCGCTGCGCCGCGTGGACTCCTCGGTGACGGTGCCGTACTGGGACTGGACCCGGGACCGCACGACGGCCTCCGTGCCCTGGACGCGGGACCTGCTCGGCGGTGACGGGCGGCGCCCGGACCGGCAGGTGATGACGGGACCGTTCGCCTACGCGGCGGGCCACTGGACCCTCAGGGAGGGCGTCACGGACGCCGCGTTCCTCACCCGCGACCTCGGCGGCTCCGACGACCACCTGGAGCTGCCCACCGGCGGCGAACTGCGACGGGCGCTCGACGACCCGGTCTACGACGCGTGGCCCTGGAACTCCACCGTCCGCCATGGATTCCGCAACAAGCTGGAGGGCTGGGGCAGCGGCACCGGCAGCGCCTCCTGGCACAACCACAACCGGGTGCACCGCTGGGTCGGCGGTGCGATGCTCGGCGGCGCGTCGGTCAACGACCCGGTGTTCTGGCTGCACCACGCCTTCGTGGACCTGCAGTGGCACCGCTGGCAGAGCGCCCACCGGGACGGCCGCTACCTGCCCGAGGGGCCGCCCGGCGCCGGCGACGAGCAGCACGGCCGGGTCGTGGCCCGGCACGACAGGCTCCCGCCGTGGGACGAGACGCCGGACCAGTTGGAGGACGTGAGCCGGATCTACCGGTACGCGTGAGGCCCGGGACGACGAAGGGTCCCGGCGCTCGGAGCGCCGGGACCCTCGACTGCGTTTCGGTCCGGCTCAGCCGCCGTAGCCCTGGTCGTCTAGTCGTTGACGCAGACGTTGCCGATCGCCGGGTTCAGCGCGCCGACCACGTTGACCGTGTTCCCGCACACGTTGACCGGGATGTGGACCGGAGCCTGGACCACGTTGCCGGACAGCACGCCCGGCGAGTGGGCGGCCGCGCCCTGGGCACCCGCGTCGGCCATGGCCAGCCCGGCGCCGCTGACCACCACGGCACCGGTGCCGAGGACGACGGCGGCTGCCTTCGCGATGCGAGACATCACGTTCTCCTTCTGTAGCTCGATGACGTGCGGCGGCGGACGGCCGCCGCACTCCCCCTTCAACGGCGCCGCACCGGTCCGGTCACGGTGATCGACGAGGGATCACCCTTTCACGGCAACGGCGGCCGCCCACGGCACGGGCCCGGCGATATTCGGGGGCGCCGGGCGGCGGCGGTGGCCTAGCCTCCGGCCATGGAAACCGATGACCTCCCCGGGACGGCCGAACGGTCCCGGCAGCTGATCGGCCTGCTCGCCGATGAGCGGCGCCTGCGCGCCTTCGCCGCCGTGGCGCTGGGCGCGGACAGCGCCGAGCGGGTCGCCGAGGCGACCGGCCTCGCGGCGAAGGACACGTCCCTGGCACTGCTCAGGCTGCGCGAGCAGGGTGCCCTCACCGTGCGGGCGGACGGTGCCCTCGCCGTCTCCTACGACCTCCTGCGCGAGCTGGCCCGGCAGGAGCGGCCCACGCGGCCGTCCGGGGGCGACGTGCTGGCCACCTTCGTGCGCGACGGCAGGCTGGTGAGGCTGCCGGCCCAGTGGACCCGCAAGAAGCTGGTGCTGCGGCACATCGCCGAGCAGACCTTCGAGCCGGGTGTGGAGTATCCGGAACGCGTGGTGAACGAACGCCTGAGGGCCTGGTGCGAGGCGTCCGACGAGATCGACCATGTGACGCTCCGGCGCTACCTGGTCGACCTCCACCATCTGCGCCGGAGCGAGGGAGTCTACGAACGTCTGGCGGACGCCTGACCGTGCCTCAGGGCAGGCGCCGTACCGGGGAGCCCGCCAGGTAGGCCCGGATGTTCTCCACCGCCTGGCCGTAGTACGCCGCGAAGTTGGCCCGCGAGACGTAGCCGAGGTGGGGCGTGGCGAGCAGGCGGGGCGCGGTGCGCATCGGGTGGCCGGAGGGCAGCGGCTCGATGTCGAAGACGTCGACGCCGGCACCCGCGATCCGGCCCTCGTGCAGCGCCGTCAGCAGGGCGTCCTGGTCGACGATGGCCGCGCGCGAGGTGTTCACCAGATAGGCGGTCGGCTTCATCAGGGCCAGCTCCGCGGCGCCGACGAGGCCCCGGGTGCGCTCGCCCAGCGCCAGGTGGACGGAGACGAAGTCGCTGCCGGCCAGCAGCTCCTCCTTGGAGGCGGCCAGTTCGACGCCCGCCTCCGCGGCGCGCTCCGCGGTGAGGTTCTGGCTCCACGCGCTGACCCGCATGCCGAAGGCGAGCCCGACCCGGGCGACACGGCTGCCGATCCGGCCGAGCCCGAGCAGACCCAGCCGGGCACCGTGCAGGTCGGCGCCGACGGTGGACTGCCAGGGGCCGCCGGCGCGCAGTGCGGTGCTCTCCTCGACGACGCCGCGGGCGAGGCCCAGCAGCAGCGCCCAGGTCAGCTCGACCGGCGGGGTGCCCGAACTCGCCGTGCCGCACACGGTGACGCCGTGCGCGTCCGCGGCGGCGTAGTCGATGACGCTGTTGCGCATGCCGGAGGCGATGAGCAGCTTCAGCCGGGGGAGGCGGGCGATCAGCGAGCCGGGGAAGGCGACGCGTTCGCGCAGGGTGACGACGATGTCGTAGCCGGCGAGGGCCTCGGCGAGGGCTTCCTCGCCGTGGAGGTGCTCGCGCAGCGCGACGACCTCGACCTCGTCCTCGATCACCGACCAGTCGGCCATCCGGGTGGCCACGCCCTGGTAGTCGTCCAGCACCGCACAGCGAAGTCCCACGTCGCCTCTCGCCTCCCACGGTCGCGAAGGTTCCGACGGCGACTCTAACGGCTGGTCAGAAACGAGGTGCGAGGAGGGTTCCGCGGGAAGCGGGAAGCGGGAAGCGGGAAGCGGGAAGTCGGGAGCCGGGAGCGGGGGAGCGGCGGCGGTCCGGCCGGGCCGGACGAGAAATCCCCCGGAGCGGTGCGCTCCGGGGGATTTCGGCGTACACGTCCGGGCCTCAGCCCTTGAGGTGCCCGCTGTTGAGCTTCGCGTCGTTCTCCCGCTGGCTGGGGATCACCGGAAGCGCTCGAACGGCCATGCCCGCGCGGTGTGCGTCGGCCGCCTCGCACAGCGCGCGGGACGCGTCGTTGAAGCGGACGACGGACGGCGGGTCGGAGGGGCCGAGCAGGTGCAGCTTGAGGTCGGTGCGGGCCTCGGCGTAGGGGTCGTTCTCGGGGTGGCGCACGGAGTCCAGCAGGGCCGGTACGCCGGAGGCGTCCGGGGTGAGGACGGCACCCGCCCGGACGGTGGGGAAGGCGGCGCGGAAGTCCTGCTCCGTGAGACCGCTGGTGTTGGTGACCGCGTACGGCTTCTCGCTCGCCAGGTAGTCGGAGATGACGCTGGAGACGTCGCTGATCAGCAGGTCGGCCATGTTGAAGCAGCCGTAGACGGTCGGCCGCGGCCCCGTGACGATCTGGTGCTCCCACACCGGGAACGAGGCCCAGAACGCAGCCTCCCAGGCGGCGCTCGCGGCGGCCACGGCGGCGGCCCGGCCGGGCTCCGGAGCCGTCTGGAGCAGCATGCGCTCCACGTCGTCCGCGCTGTCCCGGAAGGAGGCCGTGGTCAGCCGGTCCAGGTCGGCGGCCCGGCGGGTCAGTTCCGCCGCCGCGGACGGCGCGGGCCGCCCGTCGGTGTGCTGCGCGGCACGGGAGACGTTCGCGGCGCGGATCATCTCCTGGATCCGGACGTTCGCCGCGCCCGCGCGGGGATCGACCGAGCCGGTCAGCGGGTGCGGCTTGTACAGCAGCCGGACCGCCGGGTCGGCGAGCAGCGCGCGGACGATGTTCTCGCCGGCCTCGACGACCGAGGTGTTGCCCGGGTTGCCGTCCCAGCCCTCCCACGTCGGGGCGTACAGGACCGTGGTGTACGCGCCGGTGGGCGCGCCGGCGTACGGCTGGATCGCGTCCAGCTGCGGGCGCCCGATCTCCACGATGTCCCTGTCGTCGACGCCCACGTCGGCCAGGGCGTACCGCTCGCGCGCCGCGGGACCGGCCACCCACACCTCGTCGTACGCCTTCGCGTACGGGTTGCAGCTGGAGAGCTTGTCGCTCTCGCCGTGGTTGACGAAGGCGTGCTTGATGGTGGGGATGCGCAGCACCTGCGAGGTCTTGCCCGAGTTCGACGGGTGGATCAGCATCTTCAGCGTGGAGTGCTCCAGCCGCATCAGATCGGCGACCTTCGGCAGGCACACGATCGGGATGTCGGTGGACGCGATCTTCCTCACCATGAAGCGCTCACGCAGCACGATCAGCGGGCGGCCCTCCAGCCGGGCCAGCGGCTCCAGCCACATGTTCGCCTGGTAGGCCGAGCTGTTGCCGCCGGAGAAGTACATGCCGACCGTCGGCTGGTACTCCGCGAGCCAGGCCTCGAACCACTCCAGCGCCTGCTCGCTCGTCGCCGGCCTGCGGCCCGGCAGCAGCCGTACCGCCAGCGTGACGAAGGCCACCACTCCGGCGGCGACGGACAGGGCGACACCGGCGGCGGCCCACCGGGCCGAGCCGGTGGCGGCGGTGGCCAGCAGGCCCGCCGTCGCGGGCAGGGCGAACGCGAGGAGCCGCTGTCCGGACCGGCGCATGAGCAGTGCCGGGGGAGCGGCGCTCAGCCGCAGCGCCGAGGCGTCGATGTTGCGGGTCACCACGGGCAGGGTGCGGGTGCGGCGCACCTGGATCGCCAGCGCCTGGCAGGCGAAGTGCAGGGCGTAGAAGACGAGCAGGCCGCAGACGAGGACCAGGTACCGCTGCTCGTCGTGCTGTTCCTCGATCCGCAGCAGACCGGTCACCAGCAGGAGGTCACGGACGACCTGCCGCACGGTCACGGTCGCGTGCAGCTTCCCGAGGGTGGCGGCCAGGCTCCGCTGCCACCGGTGCAGGGCGACGTCCGCCGCCAGCCCGGTGGCGGTGGCGGCCGCGAGCAGCGGGACGCTCGGCAGGAGGGCACCCACTGCCTGAACGGTGAACGACAGGGCGAGCACCGTTGGTAGGAGGAGGCGTGCCGCCGCGGTACGCAACCGGGCGGGCAAGGGCGATGCTGACACTTCGCGAGCTCCAGGAAACTCGACATCCTCGAGACCGGACTTGCTGAACGGCGCGGATCTTGCCGCGGCCGGAAGCCGATGCGTATGGATGTTCTCTCTTCAGGCAGGTGGTCGGACTTTACCCGTGCCGCCGCCTCCTTGGCAGCTCGGTGGCCTGGAACACAAGGATGTGCGTCTTGTGTGACCGGACAGCCAAAGGGGCCCTTCCTCCTTGGGAAGGGCGGATTCTGGCGCCCCCGGCAGGACTCGAACCTGCGGCCAAGCGCTTAGAAGGCGCCTGCTCTATCCACTGAGCTACGGGGGCCGGCTGCGGTGACAAGGATAGGGCTCCCGGTTCCCTGACCCTGTCGCTTCGCCTCCATGGCTCGATGTGGAGGTTCGGTGAAGCGGTCCCGATAATCGCAGGCGGGTACGAATCGTGCACCGCTTTTGGCGTCCGACGCACCGGGTGTTGTGCACTCGTTATGCCTGGCCTGTGCCCATGTCCCGGTCGTCCCTTACGTCCGATCTGCCACGTCGGCACGCAGACATGTCTATATGCTTCAGAATTCCCCTAAAATTGGGCATTCTTCGCATGTGGTGACCTTGGACGTACGGCCTCAGCTGCTCGACACACTTTCCGCTCTGCGCGACCGTGTCGCCGCCGCACGCTTTCCGCTGCCCCTGGCCGGGGCCCCACGCGCGCGTGCCAACCGCGACGAACTCCTCGCGCAGCTCGACGACTACCTGCTGCCCCGGCTACGAGAGCCGGAGGCGCCGCTGCTGGCCGTCGTCGGCGGCTCCACCGGCGCGGGCAAGTCGACGCTCGTCAACTCCCTCGTCGGCCGGCGCGTGAGCGAGTCGGGCGTACTGCGCCCGACGACCCGCACGCCGGTCCTCGTCTGCAATCCGGAGGACCATCACTGGTTCAGTAACCTGCGCGTGCTGCCCCAGCTCACACGAGTGTGGGCGCCCCACCGGGACGCACCCGAGGACCTCATGGTCCGCGGCGCGGACTCCAGACGCCTGCTGCGCGTCGAGACCGCCGACACCGTCCCGCGCGGGATCGCCCTCCTCGACGCCCCCGACATCGACTCCCTGATCGCCGACAACCGCGTCCTCGCCGCCGAACTCATCTGCGCCGCCGACGTCTGGATCATGGTCACCACGGCCGCCCGCTACGCCGACGCCGTCCCCTGGCACATGCTGCGCACCGCCAAGGAGTACGACGTGACCCTCGTCACCGTCCTGGACCGGGTCCCCCACCAGGTCGTGTCGGAGGTCTCACGGCAGTACGGCGCCCTGCTCACCAAGTCCGGACTCGGCGACGTGCCCCGGTTCACGGTGCCCGAGCTGCCCGAGTCGGCGTGGGGCGCGGGCCTGCTGCCCGCCTCCGCCGTCGCCTCGCTGCGGACCTGGCTCGTCCACCACGCCCAGGACGCCTCCGCCCGCCACCAGGCCATGGTGCGCACGGCCAACGGCGTCCTCGGCTCGCTCACGGCCCGCATGCCCGAGCTGGCGAGCTCCGCGGCCGCCCAGTACGCCGCCGCCCTCCGGCTCACCTCCGCCGTGGACTCCGCCTACGACACCGAGCACACACGCGTTCACGACCGTCTGCAGTCCGGTGCCGTCCTCTCCGGAGACGCCCTCAAACGCTGGCGGGCCTTCCCGCTGGACTGCACCGCCGGTGAACTGCTCAGCGCCCTCGTGGAGAGTCTGGGCGCACTCCTGCTGTGCTCCGTCACCGCCGCCGACGAGCGCGTCGACGAGGCCTGGCGGCACGAACCCGCCTCCGCCGCCCCGGGACTCGCCCACCGCGACACCTCCCTGGAGAACGCCGAACACCGCATCGGCCTCGCGGTACGGCGCTGGCGGCGCGAGCTGGAGGAGTTCGCCGAGGACGAGGTGCGGGAGCTGGAGCGCACGGTCGCGCCCGACTCCGAGGCCGTCGCCGCCCTGGTCGCCACCGCGCTGCTGGGCGGACGCCGGGCGCGCAACGCGGGCGAGGCGCTCGCCGAGCGGCTCGGCGCCCACGGCGCCCTCCGGTTGCGCGACCGGTCCGGGCGGCTGCTCACCGAACACGTGGACCGCGTCATGCACGCCGAACGTGAGCGGCGCCTCGCTCCGATCGACGCGCTGGACGTCCGCCCCGAACAGCAGGCGGATCTCATCGCCGCGCTGTCCGTACTGCAGAAGGAGAGGTGACCGGTGACCGCCGTCACTGACCAGGATCACATGGACCACACGGGTGACACCGACCACACGGGGCGCACGAACACGGGCGACACCGACCGCGCGGGGCGCATGAGTACGGGCGACACCGACGGCACGGGGCGCATGAACACGGGCGACACCGACGGCGCGGGGCGCATGGTTACGGGTTACCCCGACCGCAGGGGGCGCACGGACAAGGACACCGACGCGACGCGTCCGGACCCGGACGACGGTGCGGGGTACGGCCGTGACGCGAGCGGTGTGGGTGAGGGCCACGCGGGAGAGAGCCGCGCGGGGGACGGCGTGGCCGAAGGCGGCACCGGCCAGGCCCCGGCCGAGGGCCGCACCGGACGGAGCGCGGGGTGGGGCGGCGCGGAACGCGGGGTGGCCGATGGGCGGGTGGGATACGGCACCGGCGAGGTGAGGGTCGGATACGTCCCGGGCGATCGCCGGGGGGCCCGTGAGGTGGACGAGGACCGCGGGGGTCAGGTCGCGGGACGAGGTGATGTGGAACACGGCGCGGGGGAAGGGCACGTGGGTCGTGGCACCGGTGACGGCCGCGCGGAGTTCGGTGCGGAGGAGGGCCGCCCTCGGCGGGAAGCAGGGGACGTTCCCGTGGTTCACGGTCGCGCGGTGCGCGGTGCGGACGAGGGTCACGCGGGCCACGGCACGGGCGACGACCGCGTGGACCGCGGGGGTGTCGGTGCGGGCCGCGCCGGCCTCGGCACGGGCCACGACCGCGCGGGTCACGGCCCTGCGGAGCGCGGTGCGGACGAAGGGGACGCGATCCGTGGCAGCGGCGGCGGTCGCGTGGGCCACGGTCGCGGGGATTCCCGTCTCCACGGTGGTTTCGACGCGACGGCGGGACCGGTCGGGCGCGGTGACCACGTGGACCCCGGGGCGGGTCCGGCCTTCGGGCGCGGTGCCGCGGGGTCCGGGGCGGGCGGTGACGGCTCGACGGGGCCTGTCGCGCGCACCGGGGAGGGCGGCACGGGCGACGGGGCGACCGGCGAGGGCCGGCCGCTGAACGAGGGGCCCGCCCGCCGTTTCGCCGGTGGCGGCGGTGCCGCCGTCGCACCGGCCACCGCCGCCGGGGACGGGGACACGGACAGCGGACGGGAGGCGCGGGAAGCGGCGCCGAGCGCACGGGACTTGGCGGGCCAGGCGCCCAACGAGCGGCACGCACACGTGGATGAGGAGACCGCCGGCCGATTCGTGTTCCCACGCGGGCAGGGTGCCGCCACCCCGGACGCCGGGCCACGCCTCTGCGCCCCGAAACCGCGCCCCACGGACGACTCGCCGCAACTACGCCCGACCGAGGAGTCCCATGCTCCGCGTCCGCCGAGGGAGCCGCTGCGCTTCCTGGCCGTCGGGGAGCCGCCGACCCGTGACACCGCCCTGGAAACCCGGGGTGCCGAGGAGCAGCCGAACCCCGGGGACCCCGAGGACTCGCCGAGACTCCGGGCTCTGGAGGAACTGCTGAGGCCGCGAGCCGCCGAGGAAGCGCTGAGGCCGCGGGCCGCCGAGGTGGCCCCGAGGCCCCGGGCCGCCAGGGATCTTCCTGGTTCCCACCCCACCGACGAGCACCCCGAACCCCGGCCCTTCGACGGCGAACCGCATCCACGCACCGCCGGAACGGACCCGCACCCCGGCCCCGCCAACGAGGTCCCGAAGTCCCGCGCCGCGGAGGACGGCCTGACGTCGTGCCCGGCGGAGGAGGCGCCGAAGCCCCGCTCCGGCGGGGAGCCGCCCCAGCCCCGCCACGCGGAGGAGGCACCCCAGGCCCGCCACGCGGAGGAGGCACCCCAGGCCCGCCACGCGGAGGAGGCACCCCAGGCCCGCCACGCGGAGGAGGCACCCCAGACCCGCCACGCGGAGGAGGCGCCGGAACCTCGCTCCGGTGAGGAGGCGCCGAAGCTCCGTCCCACCGGCGCGGACCCGGAGCCCCACCCCGGCGACACGGCACCCGCACCCCGGTCCGCGGAGGGCGCGACGATCGGCACCGACCCCGCCGCCGGCCTCGCCACCGACCCCGCCGTCGACCCCGACGCCGAGTCCTCGGAAGCATGGGACGACGGGCTGATCGCCCGGCGTATCACGGAGGCCAACGCCGCGGCCCTGGCCGCCGAACGGACCTCGGCGCTGGAGACTTCGAGCCGCGGCCCGGGCAGCGGTCACAACCCCGCGCCGCTGGCGTACGACGGCCACCTCCGCTCCCGCCTGGACGCCCTGCGGGAACTCGTCGGACTCTCCCGCGCCCGGCTCGACCGCCGTACCCTCACCGAGGCGGGCCGCGTCCTCGACGAGGCGACCGCCCGCCGCAAGCTCTCCGGCCGCCACACCGTCGTGGCCATCGCGGGGGCGACCGGCAGCGGCAAGTCGCAGCTGTTCAACTCCCTCGCGGGAGTGGCCATTTCCGAGACCGGCGTACGCCGCCCGACCACGGCCGCCCCCATCGCGTGCAGCTGGAGCGACGGCGCGGCGGGCCTCATCGACCGGCTGGGCATCCCCGGCCGCCTGCGCCGCCGCCCGCTCCAGAGCCCGGAGGCCGAGGCACAACTGCGCGGGCTGGTCCTGGTCGACCTGCCCGACCACGACTCCGCCGCCGTGCAGCACCGCGAACAGGTCGACCGGATCCTCAAGCTGGTCGACGCGGTGATCTGGGTGGTCGACCCCGAGAAGTACGCCGACGCGGTCCTGCACGAGCGCTACCTGCGCCCCATGGCCGGGCACGCGGAGGTCATGTTCGTCGTCCTCAACCAGGTCGACCGGCTGCCCGGCGACGCGGCCGACCAGGTCCTGGACGACCTGCGGCGGCTGCTGGACGAGGACGGCGTCGCGCTCGGCGAGTTCGGCGAGCCCGGTGCCACCGTGCTCGCGCTGTCCGCGCTCACCGGCGAGGGCGTCGGCGACCTGCGCGAGGCACTCGGCGAGTTCGTGGCCGAGCGAGGCGCGGCGTCCCGGCGGGTCGCCGCCGACGTGGACGCCGCGGCGGCCGAACTGCGGCCCGTCTACGTCACCGGGCGGCGGGTCGGCCTCAGCGAGGACGCCCGCGAGGAGTTCGCCGCACGGCTCGCCGACGCGGTGGGCGCCATCGCGGCGGGCGAGGCGGCCGAGCGCGCCTGGCTGCGCAACGCCAACCGCGCCTGCGGCACCCCGTGGCTGCGGCTGTGGCGCTGGTACCAGGGCCGTGGCGAGCCCACCACGGGCCGCACTCCGGTGCGCGTGCAGGCCGCCGACGAGGAGGCCACGGCCCGCCAGCGCGTGGAACAGGCGGTCCGTACGGTCTCCGACCGGGCCTCGGCCGGTCTGCCCGCGCCCTGGGCGCAGGCGGTGCGCGAGGCGGCCGTACGCGGCTCCCAGGGGCTGTCGGAGGCGCTGGACGAGCTGGCGGCGCGGGCCGGACTGCCGCCGGGGCGTCCGCCCCGTCCGGGCTGGTGGCCGGTGGCGGTGCTGGTCCAGGCGTCCATGACGCTGCTGCAGGTCGTCGGCGGGCTGTGGCTGGTGGGTCAGATCGCCGGTGTCATGTCCCCCAATCTGGGCGTGCCGGTGCTGCTGATGGCGTGCGGGATCGTCGGCGGGCCGCTGGTGGAGTGGGCCTGCCGGATGGCGGCCCGGGCGCCCGCGCGGCGCTACGGCCACGATGCGGAACGGCGATTGCGGGAGGCGGCCGCGAGCTGCGGCCGGGCCCGGGTCCTCGATCCGGTGGCGGCGGAGCTGCTGCGGTACCGGGAGGTGCGGGAGCAGTACGGGCGGGTGGCACGGACCGGGGCCGCGGTGGGCTGAGCAGGGTCCCCGGGCGACGGCAGAGTGAGGGCACCCGCCTGGGTGACGGGGTTTTCCACAGGTGAGGTGGTCCTCCACAGCGCTCAGCGGGCTCGGCCCGGCGGAGGCAGTCTGAGGTCACGGCGATCGCACGGCGGGTCCGGCCGGATGGACGGCGGACGTGCGGGCGGTCGGCGGGACGTGCGGACGCGTACGGCATTCGTACGCGTCCGCACGGCAGACGCAGCCGTACGGGACGGGCCCGTACGCGTGTCCGCCCCGGCCGCGGAAGGCCGGGGGAGGGGAGCGAGGACGTGAACGAGACCATCGTCTGCGTGGTGGGCAACGTGGCCACCCCACCGGTGTACCGGGAGCTGCCGACGGGTCCGTCGGCCCGGTTCCGGCTGGCCGCGACCGCCCGCTACTGGGACCGGGAGAAGAACGTCTGGACGGACGGGCACACCAACTTCTTCACGGTGTGGGCCAACCGCCAGCTCGCGGTCAACGTGACCGCGTCGGTGGAAGTGGGCCAGCCGGTCGTGGTCCAGGGCCGGCTGAAGGTGCGTACGGAAGTGCGCGAGGGCCAGCAGCAGTGGGCGTCCGCCGACATCGACGCCGTGGCGGTCGGTCACGACCTGACTCGCGGCACCGCGGTGTTCCACCGCGCGGCCAAACCGGAGCCGCCGTCGACGGCCCGCCCGGAACCGAACTGGGAGACACCGCGGTCGGCGGCGGCCCCGGACGTCCGGGACGGTGAGCCGGCACAACCGGGCACGGACACAGCGCTGGTGACGTAACGTCAACAGGCGCCTGCGTATGGTCGTTGGCCCGTGCAAACCGGTGGATTTGTCGATAAGCCCAGCTCACGGAACGCCCTCGCGATAACGATTGCGGATCGGATCGGTCATCGGATGATCCGACCGGCAGGGGAGGCTGCGCGTGATCCATAGGATGCCGGGCGTGCCCCTCGGGGCTGCTGATGCTGCTGGTGGGACCGTCCCCCCGTCCAACGGGTCCTGCGCGAAGGGGAACTCTGTGTTTGCTGCGCTGTCCGGGATCCGCCGGTCCGCCCGAGCGGCCCGCCTGGCCGCCACCACCACGGTGACCGGTCTGGTGGCGGCAGGTGTGCTGTCCGGCGCCGGTGCGGCCGTGGCCGACGGGACCCCGCAGACCCAGGGCGGCGCGACGGCCACGATCAACGGTCTCAAGACGTACGGCCAGGCCGTGATCCACGCGGACGGCGAGGACCAGCGGGTGACGGCGGGCCTGTTCGAGATGTCCGTGGACGGCGGCGGCGCCCTGCAGACGTACTGCGTCGACCTCCACAACCCCACGCAGCGGGACGCGCACTACCGGGAGACGGCCTGGAGCGCCACCTCGCTGGCCGCCAACAAGGACGCCGGCAGGATCCGCTGGATCCTGCAGAACTCCTACCCCCAGGTCAACGATCTCGCCGAGCTGGCCCGTCGGGCCGGAGCCGGCACACTCACCGAGCAGGACGCGGCGGCCGGCACCCAGGTGGCCATCTGGCGCTACTCGGACGGCGCGAAGGTCGACGCCGTCGACCCGCAGGCCGAGAAGCTCGCCGACTACCTGGAGAAGAACGCCCGGAACAGCGGCGAGCCGCAGGCCTCCCTCACCCTGGACCCGCCCGCGGTCTCCGGGCGGCCCGGCGACCTGCTGGGACCGGTGACCGTGCACACCAACGCGGGCACGGTCGCGGTCGCCCCGCCGGCGGACGCGGCCACCGACGGGGTGCGGATCACCGACAGGACCGGCAAGGTCCTCACCACGGCCAGGAACGGCAGCCGGCTCTACTTCGACGTCCCCGAGGACGCGGCGGACGGCACGGCCCAGCTGACCGTGCAGGCGTCCACCACCGTGCCGGTGGGCCGCGCCTTCGTCTCCGACAGCCGGAGCCAGACCCAGATCCTGGCCGGTTCCAGCGAGTCGACGGTCTCCGCGACGGCGACGGCCTCCTGGGCGGCCGAGGGCGCCATACCGGCGGTGTCGGCGCGGAAGAACTGCGCCAGGGGCGGCGTCGACATCACCGCGGCCAACAAGGGGGACCAGCCGTTCACCTTCGAGCTGATGGGCGCCGAGCACACCGTCCCCGCGGGCGCCTCCCGCACGGTGAGCGTCCCGCTCCAGGAGGACCAGGCCTACGACTTCACGATCACCGGCCCGCACGGCTTCAGCCACCGCTTCACCGGCATCCTCGACTGCAAGACGCAGGGCGCGATCAGCACCGAGACCACCCAGGTCCGCAACCAGCCCAGCCCCGCCACGGTCGGCGGCACCGCCGCGGACACCACCGACCTGGCCGCCACCGGCAGCAGCGCGATCACCCCCCTGATAGCGGGCGTCGCCATCGGCCTCGTGGTGATCGGCGGCGCGGTCCTGGTCATCCTCCGCCGTCGCGAGACGACTCCGCGCGGCTGAGCGGCCCCGTCCGTCCGCCCCGGCGGTTCGCCGGCTCCCTCAAGGGCACTCGGCCGGAGAACGCGGAGGTACCGACATGAGTACCGGGCAGAAGGTCAAGGCCAAGGCCGAGCAGGTCGCAGGAAAAGCCGTACGGAAGGTGGCCCACGCGGTGCACAAGGACACCCTCGCGGCAAAAGGCGCCGCCCTCGAAGCACGGGGCAGGATGCGGGGCGCGAAAGAGGGAGCCAAGGGCGCCTTCAAACACTGACACCTGCCGGCGCAAGGGCCCGACCTGCGATCGGGCAGTGATTCCTCCGGCCGGGGGGGGATCGGCTGGCACCGAAGAGCACAGCTCAGAAGATCCTCAAGCTTCTCGCCATAGCTGACCACAGCACCACGAGAGATGGCATGGTGATCCCCAGAGGGCCGCGATCATGAATCCAGAGGCGGCCGCAGTCGATCGGTGGGGGAGACGCACATGTTCGGGACGATGCCTTTGGGCGCCAAGATCACCATAGCCGTCACGCTCATCGCCGTCTTGGGTCTGGCTCTCGCCGCGTTCCGCTGGTCCAGAGCACGGAACAGGTGAGCCGGCCTGGGCCGTCTCTGGGCCGCCGGCTGGTGCTGAGCACGCATCGCAGGTGGCGGCCGTCGGACGAGTGGCGGGGTGATCATCTCTGGGCTGCCAGGCGAGCGGTGCTCGCCACAGACGAAGCCCCAGGTCAGCGGGTCGGGACCATATGGGTTTCCCCCCAGGGGTGGCGGTCAGGCAAGATGGGGTGTATCTGCCCACTGCCAGATTTCAAGCTGCCGGACGGTTTCTCTTGGCTGAGTTCATTTACACCATGCGCAAGGCGCGCAAAGCGCACGGCGACAAGGTGATCCTCGACGACGTCACCCTGAGCTTCCTGCCGGGAGCGAAGATCGGTGTCGTCGGTCCGAACGGTGCCGGTAAGTCGACCGTGCTGAAGATCATGGCGGGGCTGGAGCAGCCGTCCAACGGTGACGCCTTCCTGTCGCCGGGTTACAGCGTCGGCATCCTGCTGCAGGAGCCGCCGCTGAACGAGGAGAAGACCGTCCTGGAGAACGTCCAGGAGGGTGTCGCCGAGATCAAGGGCAAGCTCGACCGGTTCAACGAGATCGCCGAGCTGATGGCGACCGACTACTCCGACGCGCTGCTCGACGAGATGGGCAAGCTCCAGGAGGAGCTGGACCACGCCAACGCCTGGGACCTCGACGCCCAGCTGGAGCAGGCCATGGACGCGCTGGGCTGCCCGCCCGGCGACTGGCCCGTCACCAACCTCTCCGGTGGTGAGAAGCGCCGCGTCGCGCTCTGCAAGCTGCTGCTGGAGCAGCCCGACCTGCTGCTCCTCGACGAGCCCACCAACCACCTCGACGCCGAGTCCGTGAACTGGCTGGAGCAGCACCTGGCCAAGTACCCGGGCACCGTCGTGGCGATCACCCACGACCGGTACTTCCTCGACAACGTCGCCGAGTGGATCCTCGAACTCGACCGCGGCCGTGCCTACCCGTACGAGGGCAACTACTCCACGTACCTGGAGACCAAGGCCACCCGTCTCAAGGTCGAGGGCCAGAAGGACGCCAAGCGGCAGAAGCGGCTCAAGGAAGAGCTGGAGTGGGTGCGGTCGAACGCCAAGGGGCGCCAGGCCAAGTCCAAGGCCCGCCTCGCCCGCTACGAGGAGATGGCCGCCGAGGCCGACAAGATGCGGAAGCTGGACTTCGAGGAGATCCAGATCCCGCCGGGCCCGCGCCTGGGCAGCATCGTCGTCGAGGTCGACAAGCTCAACAAGGCCTTCGGCGAGAAGGTCCTCGTCGACGGCCTCAGCTTCACGCTGCCGCGCAACGGCATCGTGGGCGTCATCGGTCCGAACGGCGCCGGCAAGACCACCCTGTTCAAGATGATCCAGGGCCTGGAGACGCCGGACTCCGGTGACATCAAGGTCGGCGAGACCGTCAAGATCTCCTACGTCGACCAGAGCCGCGAGAACCTCGACCCGAAGAAGACGCTGTGGGAGGTCGTCTCCGACGGGCTCGACTACATCAACGTCGGCCAGGTCGAGATGCCGTCCCGCGCGTACGTGTCCGCCTTCGGGTTCAAGGGCCCGGACCAGCAGAAGCCGACCGGCGTCCTGTCCGGTGGTGAGCGCAACCGCCTCAACCTGGCGCTGACCCTCAAGCAGGGCGGCAACCTGCTGCTCCTCGACGAGCCCACCAACGACCTCGACGTCGAGACGCTCTCCAGCCTGGAGAACGCCCTGCTGGACTTCCCCGGCTGCGCCGTGGTCGTCTCCCACGACCGGTGGTTCCTGGACCGGGTCGCCACGCACATCCTCGCCTACGAGGGTGAGTCGAAGTGGTTCTGGTTCGAGGGCAACTTCGAGTCGTACGAGAAGAACAAGGTCGAGCGGCTCGGCCCGGACGCCGCGCGTCCGCACCGCGCCACCTACAAGAAGCTGACCCGGGGCTGATCGGTCTTGCGCCACCTCTACCGCTGCCCGCTGCGCTGGGCGGACATGGACGCGTACGGTCACGTCAACAACGTGGTCTTCCTCCGCTACCTGGAGGAAGCCCGCATCGACTTCCTGTTCCGGCCGGACAAGGACTTCAAGCAGGGGTCGGTGGTGGCGCGCCACGAGATCGACTACAAGCGTCAGCTCGTCCATCGGCACCACCCGGTGGACATCGAGGTGTGGATCACCGAGATCCGTGCCGCCTCCTTCACGATCGCCTACGAGGTGAAGGACGCGGACCTCGTGTACGTGCGGGCCTCCACGGTGGTCGTGCCGTTCGACTTCGAGACCCAGCGGCCGCGGCGGATCACCGCTGAGGAACGCGAGTTCCTGGAGGAGTACACGGACGCCGCCGAGAACGCGGAGGCCCCGGGGGAGGCCGTCGCCGCATGACGGTGCTGCACCTCGCCGACGAGACGGAGGCGGCGGACCTCATCGCCTTCCTGTCCCGGCTGCTCCACTACGACCGTGGAGCAGCCGTACGCCTCCAGGCGGCGGGAACGGCACTCGCCGTCTTCGGACGGCCGCCGTCCTTCGAGGTGGTCGCGGTCCGCGCGGTGCGGCTGGCGAAGCCCTACGAGAACGGGCTCGACGTCACCCTCGACGTGACCGTCTCCGCCGGTGAGCTGCTGGAGTCCGTGGACGAGCGGGCGGCCACCGCCGCCGTCCCGGGCGCGGTCACCGGTCCGCCGTGGGCCGGTGTGCTGCCGCCGCGCGGCGGCTGGCGGCCGGAACCGGGGCTGCCGGCCCCCGCGGAACTGCGGGCGGCCGTCGCCGCGGCGGTCGCCGAGTTCAGGGCCCGCACCGACGAGCTGGCACCCGAGTCGCGCACCCGCGCCGAGCTGGACCGGATCGGGCGGGACATCTGGTCCCGGGAGACGGGGCGGACCCGGCTCCCCGTCCGGGCCGTGCACGCGGCGCAGTCCCTGGGCTTCCTGCGGCCCGGGACCGAGGCGGCCGACACCGGGCTGTTCTCCTCCGGGGCGTGGCTCAGGCTGCGCACCCCGTACGGGTCCGTCGCCGTCCGGCGCGCGGGACTCGGGACGCTGGGCATCAGCGTCCGCTGAACCGTGGGCCGTGGGCTGTGAGCCGTGGGCCGTGCCCGGACCGGCCACGAACGTTCCGTGCGGTCCCCCGGTCCTCCGAGGGCGGCCGGTCGGGCGGCCGGTGACGGCCGGTCAGTCCGGGGTGTTCACCATCGACGCGGCGGCGTACGTCAGGTAGTTCCACAGCGTGCGCTCGTGCTCCTCGGACAGGCCGAGTTCGTCCACGGCCACCCGCATGTGCCGAAGCCAGGCGTCGTGCGCCGCCCGGTCCACGGTGAACGGTGCGTGCCGCATGCGCAGCCGGGGGTGGCCGCGGTTGTCGCTGTAGGTGGTCGGGCCGCCCCAGTACTGGATCAGGAACAGGGTCAGCCGCTCCTCGGCCGGGCCCAGGTCCTCCTCCGGGTACATCGGCCGCAGGAACGGGTCCGCGGCGACCTCCTCGTAGAAACGGTGGACGAGCCGGCGGAAGGTCTGCTCCCCGCCGACCTGCTCGTAGAAGGTCTGCTGCTGAAGAGTGCCGCGCCGAATCTCGGTCACGTCGGAAGCCTCACAATGTCCGGCGATTGCAGTACCCGTCCATGGTCTCAGACCGGGCGGCCCAGGACTCAAGCCCTAGGACCCCCCTACTGTGGATCCATGGGCGCCTACGACATCGAGATCGAGGGGCTGGCCGCCGAGGCGCGGGCCGCGCTGGTGCGGGAGATCGACGCCGACGGTGCCTGGGCGGAGGACCCGGTGTGGCGGGAGGCGTTCGCCCAGGTGCCCCGGCACCTGTTCGTGCCGTACTACTACGTCGCCGGCCGGGGCGGCTACGAGCGCCGCTGGGGCCAGAGCCCGAACCCCGAGGCCCGTGAACGCTGGGTGCGCGGCGCGTACGACGACGTGCCGCTGGCGACCCGGCTGCGCGACGGCGAGCTGCTCTCCTCCAGCAGCCAGCCCTCGCTGATGGCGCGGATGCTGGTCGCCCTGCGCGTCGAGGACGGCGACCGGGTCCTCGAAGTGGGCGCCGGAACCGGTTACAACGCCGCTCTGCTCGCCCACCGGCTCGGCGACGACGACCTCGTCACCAGCATCGACCTGGAGCCGGAGATCACCGAGTCGGCCCGGCAGCACCTGGCCGCGGCGGGTCACCACCCGGTCGTCGTCACCGGCGACGGCGCGCGCGGGGTGCCCGAGCGCGCCCCCTTCGACCGGGTCATCGCCACCTGCGCGCTGCCCACCGTGCCGCGCGCCTGGCTCGCCCAGTGCCGCCCCGGCGCCCGCGTCCTGACCCCGCTGTCCACCGGCCTGCTGACCCTGACCGTGCGGGACGGGGAGCACGCCGAGGGCCGCTTCCTGCCCTCGGCCGCCTACTTCGTGCCCCTGCGCGGCGAGGGCCGGGCGCACCCGGACGGGATGTCCCTGGCCGGGCTGCCGGACCGGGCCCGCGAGCAGGAACTGTTCCGTTTCCTGCTCGTCCTGCTCCGCGGCACCCTCGACCCGCGGGAGGCGTACGGGCTGTGGGAGCGCGAGGGCGAGCCGGACCGCGGGCGGTACGGCGTCACGGTCGCCGGTGAGCGCGCCTGGGCGTGGCTGGACGACCCGGAGGGGCCGTACCTGTGGCCCCTCCCCTGACCGTGCCGGAGACCGTGCTCAGCCGCGGCGGACGGTGATCGTCGTCCAGGCGCCCACGTGCACCCGGTCGCCGTCCTGCAGCGGGACCGGCACGAACGGCTGGATCGGTTCCTCCGAGCCGTTGACGGTGGTGCCGTTCGTCGAGTTCTGGTCGACGACCGCCCAGGTGCCGTCCGCCTGCTGCACCAGCACGGCGTGCTGGTGCGAGACTCCCGGGTCCTCCGGCGGCACCGACAGGTCGATGTCGGGGGTGTCGCCGGTGGAGTGCCGGCGGCGGCCGATGGTGACCTGGTTGCCGGTGAGCGTGCGCTGCTGTTCGGGCGAGTACGCGGGCAGGTTCAGGCCCGTGGCCTCCGGGCCGGAGCGCTGCATCATCGCCATGAAGTACTCGCGGTCCGGGCCGATGGTCGCCGTCCAGGTGGCCGGCTGCTGCGGGAAGCCGGGACCGCCGGGGGACTGCGCGCTGCCGGGCTGCGGGTAGCCGTACCCGCCGCCCTGACCGCCGGGACCCTGACCCGGTCCGTGCCCGGACGGGCCGGTGGCCGACGGCGGGGAGAGCACCCAGTCGTCGTCACCGCCGCCGAAGGAGGGGCCACCGGAGGCCGGACCGCCGGCCGGGGGCCGGCCGCTCTCGCGCGGGAACGCGGGCGCGGCGGGCGCACCCGACTGCCGGAACGCCTGATGGGCGCCGCCGGGACCGGCGGACGGGTTCGGTCCGGGCGGGGGCGGCACCGGACGCGAGGGGTCGGCGCCGAAGCCGGGACCCTGGCCGGGGTTGCCTTCGAAGCCGGAGGGGCCGCCCGATCCGGGGCCTTGGCCCTGGCCGGGGTTGCCCCGGAAGCCGGAGGGGCCGCCGGAGCCCGGACCTTGGCCGGGGCCGCCGCCGAAGCCGGAGGGGCCGCCCGATCCGGGGCCTTGGCCCTGGCCGGGGTTGCTGCCGAAGCCGGAGGGGCCGCTGGAGCCCGGGCCCTGGCCGGGGCCGCCGCCGAAGCCGGAGGGGCCGCCCGATCCGGGGCCTTGGCCCTGGCCGGGGTTGCTGCCGAAGCCGGAGGGGCCGCTGGAGCCCGGGCCCTGGCCGGGGCCGCCGCCGAAGCCCGAGGGGCCGCCCGAACCGGGCCCCTGGCCCTGGCCGGGGTTGCCGCCGAAGCCGGACGGGCCGCCCGACCCGGGGCCGCCCTGGCCGCCGCCGAAGCCCTGCGGCGGTCCCGGCGGTCCCGGCGGTCCCGGAGGACGCCGGTCGCCGCCGAAGCCGGACGGGCCCGAGTTGCCCGAGGGGCCCGGTGAGGTCGGCGGGCCGGACGGGCCGCGGTCGCCGCCGAACGGCGTCGGGCCGGAGGGCTCGCTGTGGAAGGACGGGATCGGCTCGGCGGGCCGGTTCACCTGCGAGGGCCGCGAGCCCTGGTACTCGTACGCGTCACCGCCGCCGTAGGTGGCGCTCGGCGGCTCGAAGCGGGGCTGCGGCGGGCGCGGGGCGGCCGGCGTGTAGGAGGTGGCCGTGTTGGTCAGGAAGTTCCACCGGCACTCCTCGCAGAAGGGCGCACCACCCTCACGGGGCGTACGGCACTGCGGGCACAGCTCCGGCTCGTGGCCGCCGGAAGCGGGCGGGCGTCCGCCGGGCTGGGCGCCCTGCGGCGGCGGGAAGCCGTAGCCACCCGCGGGCGGGGGCGGCGGCGGGGGCGGAGGTACGGCACCGGCCATGCGGTGACCGCAGACCTCGCACCAGTCGTCGGAACCCGACTGGTGTCCGTTCGGGCAGGTCGGCATGTCGGCGCTTCCCCTTCTCCTAAGGGTCCGTCTGGATCGCTCGAATCGCTTCCAGGGTCACTTCTTTACACGGACAGTCTTTGTCGACCGGGTCTCCAGAGTCATCTCATCGGCCTCCGCGACCCTGGTCTTCAACCGCACAGTACCTGTCGCGGCGTCGACCACGTCCACCACCTTCGCAAGCAGTTTCGCAGTATCGGCGTTCCCCGAGGCGCTCGCGAGCTGAACCGCGCGTCCGAGTTTGGCCGTTGCCCTCTCGAAATCGCCCGCTTTGCGAAGGTCGAGGCCTTGCTTGATGGCTTGGGCCAGTTCGGCCTGCCCCGTGTAGTGGGCGACTTGGGGGCTGATCGAGGTGGAGGCCGCCATGTCGTCGGTCCACACGGCCCGCACGAGCCCCTGCGCGCCGAGGTTCTGTACCGTTCCGTCCGCTTGTGGGACGACCAGGGAGACCCGGGCGGCGAGCATCTCCTGGCCGAGCCCGGCCGGCGGGACCTGGACGCACAGGTGGTAGTCGCGGGACTCGTCGCCCCAGGACCCGGTGGGGTAGTCCCCGGCGCGTGGCCCGGCCTCGGTGCGCCGGCCGCTCAAGTCCTCGACGGAGGGCGCGACTTGCTTGACGAACTTGATCGTGGTGCCGACCGGCGTCCACACCCGCAGACAGACGTCGGCGACCTCCTTGCCCATCGCCGTCTCCATCATCCGCGTGAAGTCGGCGGTCAGGCCCGCCGGGTCGGCGACGATGTCGGCGGTGCCGAGCAGCGCGGAGGCGATGCCTGTGACTTCTTTCACTTCCCAGTCGGTGCCCACGCCCCGCGCGTCACAGGTGAACCGGCCCGCGCACGCGTCGAGGGCCCGCCGCAGTTCCTCGGGCGACTCGTGCTCGTTGCGCCCGTCGGTCAGCAGGATGCCGTGCCGGATGGTGACGTCCGCCGAGGACAGCAGCCGGTCGGCGAGCCGCAGCCAGGTGCCGATGGCCGTGCCGCCGCCCGAGCTCAGCCTGCTCAGCGCCCGCTTGGCCTGGCCCCGGGTGGCGTCGTCGGCGACGGCGAGCCGCCCGCCGCCCGGGTAGATCTCCGTGGCCACGTGCGTGCCGCCGATCACCGCGAAGTGGGTGCCGTCGCGCAGGGTGTCGATCGCGGCGGCCGTGGCGCTGCGGGCGCCCCGCATCTTGTCCGGCGGGTACTCCATGGAGCCCGAGCAGTCGACCATGACCGCCACGGCGGCGGAGGGCCGCTGCCCCGGCGGGTGGACGGGCGCGGCGACGGAACCGCCGACGGTGCCGCCGCCCGTCGCCGTGACCGTCACGACGGCGTTGACCTCCCGGCCGCCTTCGGGCAGGTACTCGTTCTGGTAGACGTCCACCGAGAACCGCGGCACGTTCGGCTTCGCGAAATTGGCCATGCTTGATCAGATCCCCCTGTGACGCCCCGCTGACGCGGGGCACTGCGTGTGGACGGACCGGTCCCCTCCGGTCCGCCGGCTTCCCCGTGGTGGTACGGCCTCAGGCCGATCCTGCCCCCTGGGACGGCGCGGGGAACGGCAGGACCGCCACTGTTACGTTGTCGTGGCCCCCGCCGTCCAGGGCGTGGCCGACCAGCACGCGGGCGCTGTGCAGCGGACGCTCCGTCGCGTCCGGGGGAACGATCTCGGACATCTCCTCGGCCGTCTCCGCGTAGTTCCACAGGCCGTCGGTGCACACCACCACGACGCCGGGCCGGTCCGGCTTGAACGACGCGGTGTGCGGCTCCAGTTCGTAGGCGTCCGCACCCAGCCACCCGGTGATCGCGTGGGCGCGCTCGTCGGCGTACGCCTCGGCCTCGCTCATCAGCCCGGCGGCGACCATCTGCGCGGCCCAGGAGTCGTCCTCGGTCAGCCGGGCCGGGGGCGCGCCGCGGTCGGCGGGCACCCAGTAGACGCGGCTGTCGCCGACCCAGCCGACGACCAGCAGGCCGTCGGTGACGACCGCGCCGACGATCGTGCAGGCCGGGGCGTTCTGGTGCGGGGCGTGCTCGCGGTCCGCGGCGCCCTCCCCGGCGAGGGCGTCGACGGCCTGCCCGGCGGCGACGATCGCCTCGTGCATGGCCTGCTGCGGGTGGGTGCCGCGCGGCAGGGCGGCCAGCAGCGCGTCCCCGGCCGCCCGGGAGGCGGCCAGGGAGGCGTCGTCGGGGCGGGTCGCCGAGGAGACGCCGTCGCAGACGACGGCGAGCGCGGCGGGCGTGCCGTCGGGCAGCGTGGTGTGGCCGACGGCGAAGGCGTCCTCGTTGCGGTGGTGGCGCAGGCCGCGGTCGCTGACGGCGGCGACCGGACCCGACTCGCGCTCCATGTGGTCGCGTTCGCGGGGCTGGGCGTGCCCGCAGTTCTCGCAGTAGCCGTCGCTGTCCACCCGGCCCGCCCGGCAGGCCACGCAGACCTGTGCCGGATCGCCGGCCGCGGGGTCCGGCGCGGCGGCCGCGGGTCCGGCGGCCGCCCGCGGGTCGGGCGCCTGCAGCGGGTACTCGTCGGGCTCCGCGGGCCGGTCGAAGCGGACACCGGGCGCGGCCGGTTCCCCCGGCTGCAGGGGTTTGCCGCCCGAGTCGGTGCCGGGCAGGTCGGCCGGCAGGTGCGGCGCCGGCGAGGTGCTGTCCGAGCCGGGCGGCTCGGGAGCCGGCCAGTCCACGCCGTCCCCCTGCACGGGGGAGGCCATGGCGAGCGTCGGATGGTCCTGCTGGGGGGCGGCCACCACCGAGAGGTCGTGACCGCACGCCCCGCAGAAGTGGTCACCCGGCTCGACGGGTTCCGCGCAGCTCGGGCACTTCGGCGGTGCGGCCTGCTGGGGCATCTGCGACATCAACTACACCCACGTCCGGGGGCGGTAACGGTTGGCCCGTTCCACCAGTTCGATCCTCTCCTCGCCGCCGGGCGCCAGCCGGGCCAGCGTGCGGTAGGCGCGCTCCAGGCCGAAGCGCAGTCCCCGCTCGTCCAGACCGCTGCCCAGCAGCACCCGCCCACCGGTGGCCGGCGTGGTGCCCTGGCCCCCGGAGAGTATCCAGTCCAGCGCGCAGCCGAGCACCTCCGCCGACAACTGCTCGCGGCGGGCGGGGTCGAGACCGTACGCCTGCAGCGCCTCGACCTGCCCGGCGGCGGCGGTCAGGTCGTCCGGCAACGCCGCGTCACCGGGGGTCGCCGTGCGCTGTCTGAGCCGGGCCCGGACGGCGGCGACCCGGGCGGCCGTGTAGTGGATGGAGGACTCCGGCACCGACTCCAGCGTGCGTACGGCGCCACGCCGGTCCCTGGCCGCGAGCCGCACCCGGGCGAGCCCGAAGGCCGCGCTGACGAAGCTCGGGTCGGTCGCCCACACCAGGCGGTAGTACTCGGCGGCGTTGTCGAGCTGGCCCAGCACCTCCGCGCACAGACCGAGCGCCAGCTTGGGCGCGGCCTCGCCGGGGAAGGCGTCGTAGATCGCGTCGAAGGCGAGTGCCGCGCCCTCGAAGTCGCCGGTCACCAGGGCGGTCACGCCCCGGTACCAGACCACCCGCCAGTCGTCGGGCCGCTCCTCGTCCAGCTCGGCCAGGGACGTCAGCGCGGCCCGGTGGTCGCCGCCCTCCAACCGGGCGCGGATCTGCCGCAGCCGGGTCTCGACGGTCGGCGCGGGCGCCGCCTCCAGCGCGCTGATCAGCTCGGCCGGCGCGGAGGCCATCAGGCCGGCCAGGAAACCGGCGTTGGGGTCGGTCGGGTCGACCAGCGGGACCGGCAGGGCCAGGGCCGCGGCCGGGACGTCGACGGGCCGGACGAGGGACGGCGGCGGCGCGGCGGCCGCCGCGGGCCTGCGTACCGGACGGGCCCCCAGCCGGGACACGTCACCGTCCAGCCGGGGGAACAACTCCGTGTCCGTCACCCGTACTTCCGGGCCGAGCAGCGTCGACAGCGCGGGCCGCGCCTGCCCGGTCTGCAGCGAGACCACCTCGCGCAGCACCCCGGTCAGCTGCTCGGCCATCTCCTGGGCGGAGGCGAACCGGCGGGCCGGGTCGGGGTCGGTGGCCCGCACCAGCAGCCGGTAGAAGGACTCGTACCGGCGGAAGACGTCGATGGTGTCCGGGTCGGGCAGGGAGTCCACGTAGACGTTCGTGTAGCCCTGGAAGTCGAAGGTGAGCACGGCGAGCGTCCGGCCCACCGTGTACAGGTCGCTCGCCACCGAGGGGCCGACGTCGGCGACCTCCGGCGCCTGGTAGCCGACCGTGCCGTAGATCGCCGACTCCTCGTCGTCCATGCGGCGCACGGCACCCATGTCGATCAGCTTCAGCTGGTCCTCGGTCTGGATGGCGTTGTCGACCTTGAAGTCGCAGTACAGCAGGTTGCGGCTGTGCAGGTGGCCGAGCGCCTCCAGCGCCTCGATGCCGTACGCGCACGCCTGCTCCACCGGCAGCGGGTCGCGCCTGCCGTCCGGGGTGCGGCGGGCGTTGGCGATCTCCTTCAGCGACTTGCCGCCGACGTACTCCATGACGATGTAGCCGTCGAGGGAGCCGGTGCGCTGGTCGAGGTGCTCGACGAAGTTGTAGATCCGCACGATGTTGGCGTGCTCGATCTCCGCCAGGAACCGCCGCTCGGAGATGGCCGCCGCCATCGCGTCCTGGTCGCCGGTGTCCAGCAGGCCCTTGAGCACCACCCACCGGTCGGAGACGGCCCGGTCCACGGCCAGGTAGATCCAGCCCAGCCCGCCGTGCGCCAGGCAGCCCGCGACCTCGTACTGGCCGTGCACGATGTCCCCGGCCCGCAGCTTGGGCACGAAGGAGTACGGGTGCCCGCACTTGGTGCAGAAGCCCTCCGTGCGGCCCGGCCGGTCGCCCCGGGCCCGGCCGACCGGCGCCCCGCAGTCCGACCGGGAGCAGAAGCGCTTGCGCTCGGGCACCTCCGGGTTGCGCAGCACCATGGCGCGCGGGTCCGGCCGGGGCACCTGCGGCACGCTCACCAGTCCGGCGCCCAGCCGCCCGCGCGTCGACGCGCCCGAGGACGAGCCCGAGCTGCGCACCGACACCGAGCGGCCGGTGGAGCTGCCCGACAGGGACCGCGAGAGCCGCCCGGACACCGAGCGGCGCGACTTCGAGGACTGCGACGACGTACGGGAACTGCGCGAGCTGCCGCTGTCGGCGGCGCCCTTGGCGACCCCGGTGGGCGGCGAGCCCACCGAGCCGTTCGCGGAGACCACCGGTGCGAGGCCGCAGGTGTCGCAGTACAGCTCACCGCCGCCGACGTCCTCGTACGACCCCGCGCAGTCCGGCCGCTGGCAGGTCTGCCCCGGCTGGCTCATGACCGACCCCCTTCACGGTCCTGCGGCGCGCTCGCGCCGCCGAGCTGCTCGGCCGCCGCCTGCTGGTAGCGCAGCACGGCCTGTTCCGCCACGCGCAGGTCGCAGGGCGCGCTCCACAGCATGCGCCGGGCCGCGTCGTACCGCTCCACGAGCAGCGGGTCCTCGGCGAGACCGTGCCGGGCGACCTTCGCCTTGTACGCGTCGAGCCGGCCCCGCAGCTCGGCGCGGACCGCCAGCGGTGCGGTGACCGCGGTCAACGACTCACGGGCCCGCAGCAGTTCGTCCTCCGCCTTCCGCTCCAGCGACTCCAGCAGCGGGGAGAGCCGGTGCCACTGCCCCTGCCGCCGGTACTCGGCCGCGGTCGCCAGCTGCTCCTGCAGCACGGTCGGCGGGCCGCTGACGACGGGCACCTCGGTGGCGGCGATCTTCGCCAGCACCTCACCGCGCGCCGTACGGGCCTCGGCGAGCGTGCGGTCCGCGCGGGAGAGCACGTCCCGCAGCCGGATCAGCCGGGCCTCCGCGTCCTGCCGGACCGTCAGCACGGCGTCGATCTCCCGGCGAACGTCCTCCAGGGCGCGCGCCTCACGGTCGTACACCGTGGTGTCCGGGCGGCCGCCCCCGGGCGCGGAACTGCCCTCGGCCGGCACCCAGAAGGCGAGCGGGTCCGAGACCACGTCCTCGCGCAGCCCGGTCAGCGTGCGGGTGATCCGCTCCAGGTCGTCACCGGCCGGGTGTTCGCCCGGCCGGACACCGACGGAACGGGCGAGCTCGCGGGTGCGCCGGAGTTCCGCGGCGAGTAAATCGATCCGCGCGGGCAGCGCCGACCAGACGGCGTCGGCGGCGACGACGAGGTCCAGGCTCGTCGCGTACAGCTCGTTCATCCGGTCCACCAGCGCGGTCAGCGAGTACGTCTCGCTCAGCCTGCCGTGGCCGGGGACGGTGACGGACTCGCCGCGCAGCAGGCCGGTCAGCTCCGCCAGGTCCTCACGGCTGGACCAGCGGCGCCGGCCACGGATCTCCCGGGCGCCGCGCAGCGTGGCCGTGTAGGCGTCGAAGTACCCCCACAGCAGAGTGATCCGCTCCTCCGCGGCCTGCCAGCGCTCCTGGGTGACGCCGGTCAGTTTCGCCCCTTCGAGGAGTCTGCGGCCCGCGTGGTCCTGCAGCGCCAGCAGCGAGGTCTCGATCGCCTCGTGCTCCTGGCCGAGCCGCGCCAGCGCACGGTCCACCTCGTCCCGGTCCATCACCGGCCCGGCGGGGTCCGTGACGCCCATCGATCACCTCTCGCTGCTGTATGTCGGCCTGTCGGGGGATACGGGATGTCAGCTGGTGCGCAGGTAGCGCGGCGCGGGCGGCTCGGAGGCCGCCGAGTCCTTCCCCAGTGTCGCCGAAAGCCACTTGTCGTACGACGCCTGCCAGCCGTGCGCGCGGTAGTCCACCAGTATGTGGTTCACCCGGCGTACCAGATCGTCGGCGTCCCTCTTCATCGCCACGCCGTAGTACTCGGTCGTGAACGCCGCGCCCTTGAGTTCGAGGGTCGGGTCCTGCGCCGCCTGGCTCGCGGCGAGCGCGCCGTCGGTCACCACCGCGTCCACCTCGCCGAGTTGCAGCCGCACCAGGCAGTCGAGCTGGTTGGGCACGGTGACGGAGATGTCGGCGGAGGAGGGCAGGTCCCCGGCCTTCCGGTCGGCGTCCAGCTTGGTGTACGCGGTCGAACCGGCCGCCGTGCAGATCCTCTTGTGCGCGAGCGAGCCGTCGTAGCCGTTGACGGCGGACGACTTGGGCGCGAGCACCTGCTGGCCGGTCTTGAAGTACGGGGCGGAGAAGGCCACCTGGGACAGGCGGTCGCAGGTGATGGTCATGGTCCGGACGACCATGTCCACCCGCCCGTCCTGGATCGCCGTGATCCGCTGGCTGGTCGGTATCGCCTTGAACTGCACGGCGTCCGCGTCGCCGAGGATGTCCTGGGCGATCCGGTGCACCAGGTCGATGTCGAAGCCCTCCAGCTCCGCGCCCTCGGTGTTCGGGTTGCGGTAGCCCCAGCGGTAGCTGTTCTGGTCGACGCCCACGATCAGCTTGCGCTTGGCGCCGGTACGGGCCTTGATGGCGTCGATCGTCTCCCCGTCGGCGCCCGACGGGGACAGCGTCTGCTGCTGCGCCTCGGAGTCCCGGCATTCCCCGGCGCGCGCCTGGCGGCCCACGGCCGCCCGCTGGCCGGCCGTCCCCGCCTCGGGCGGCGACTGGGTCGACGGCAGCAGCAGGACGAACGCCAGCGCCACCGCGCACAGCACCGCCATCGCGCCGACCCCGCCCCAGCCCCGCAGGGAGGCCCGTGCACGTGTCGCGTACATCGCCCCGCCCCCTGTCACCGGTACTCCGAAAGCCTGCGCCCGATGCCGGCCACGGCGCCGGCCGCGCCCAGCGCCGCGAGGACGGCCGCGCCCACCGGCAGGCCGGTCATGGCGTCCCGCCCGTCCCCGGCGGCCCGCTGGAACCGGGCCTGTTCGTGGTCGATGGCCCGCGCGAGGTTGGCGTCGACACTGTCGAAGCACTCACCGGTCGCGCCCTTCGCGCCGATCACCTTCTCCAGCGCCTGCTGGTAGTTGCCGTTCTCGTCCTCGGCGCGGGCCGAGGCGTGGCGCTGCTTCCACACCGCCATGTTGCCCTCGGCCGCCTCGACCGGCGTGCTGCCCGCCCGGTCGTCGGCGAGCTTCGCGGCCCTGGTCAGCCCCTTGCCGAGCACGGCCATGTCCTTGTCGAAGTCGTAGTAGTAGGCGTCGCGCGGCTGTCCGTCGACCGTGACGGTCTCGGCGCCGCGCGCCACCAGGCTGAGGTTCTCGTTCCCGCGCGCCTTCAGGGAGGCGATCCGGGCGTCGTGCAGGACGCTCAGCGAGCGGATGCCGTGGTCGTAGGAGCCGTCCAGCTGCGACCGGGCGACCGCGTGCCCGACGACCAGCCACAGCAGCGCGGCCGCGGCGGCGGCGGTGCCGGCGACCAGGCCGTGGTTGAGGACGCGGTTGGTGTGCCGGTAGGTGCGGTGCTGCGCCCAGCCGAGCGCCGCGAGCGCGAGCACGCCGAGCGCGATGGCCGCCCAGGGATAGGGCGTGGCATCGGCGTAGTCGGCGTCGAGCCGCTGGTTCTCCTTGGCGTAGAGGTCCTCCGCCGCCGGCAGCATCCGCTTCTGCATCTTCTCGTTGGCGTACCGCAGGTAGGCGCCGCCCACCGGATAGCCCTGCCGGTTG
Organism: Streptomyces lucensis JCM 4490; assembly: GCF_014650035.1. GTDB lineage: Bacteria > Actinomycetota > Actinomycetes > Streptomycetales > Streptomycetaceae > Streptomyces > Streptomyces lucensis. Next base: position 327,309 of record NZ_BMUE01000002.1, read on the forward strand.
TAGGTCCGGGCCCGCTCGACGAGGCCCTTGTACTCGGGCAGCAGCCGGTTCAGCCGGGTGATGGCCGCCTCCGAGGGCGAGCCGGGCTCGGCGTTGGCGGCGGCGGTCACGAGCCCCGCGGCGGCGCTGCGGATGTCCTTCTCGTACCGGTCCCGGGTGGCGGCCGTCTCCTGACCGCCCGCGAGGAACCCGCTGGAGGCCGCCGTGTTGGCGTCAGCCAGCGAGCGGTAGATGCCGGCCGCGCCGGAACTGAGCGGCTGGCTGCGGTGCAGCACGTCGTCGGCGGCGGCCGCCCGCTCACTGGACTGCCAGGCGGTGACGGCCCCGAACGAGACGACCAGCAGGGCGAGCACCGCTCCGATGATCCGCAGCCGTCCGGGCTCCGTGGTCGCGGCGGCGCGCACCCGCTCGACGCCCTCGGCGAAGGCGGTACGGCGGGCGGGCGGGGCGGGCGGCACCACGGGCACCGGCCGGCCCGGCTGAGGGGGGATCGCGGGGGCGGCGGGGCCCGGCAGCGGTGGCGCCGCGCTGCTCTTCGGCGGGTGTGTCACTCGACCTCCCCCATGGTCTTCTGTTCGCCGCCAAGTATCGTCGTCCGGACCGGTATCCGCACCGGCCTTCGCTGGATCTTGATCGGATCGCAGCGTGCGCCGCTCATGAACACGCCGGGAGCATGTGTTCGGTTCCCCGCGCGGGCCGCTGCGCCGCTTCAGCGGGGCGCCTTCTCCCAGTGGCCCCTGGCCCTTTCACCTGCCTCGATGCCCGCTCCCAGCCGGTCCAGGCCCAGCAGGGCCGCCCCCAGCACCGGGCTCGCGGTGACCACGCGGACCTCGGCCCTCGGGGCGCGGGAGGCGAGCAGGTCGCGGACGGCGCCGTTCAGCTGGGGATGGCCCGCGGCCAGCACGCCGCCGCCCAGCAGCACCGGCGTCCGTTCGCCGAGAAGGTCCAGCCGGGTCAGGGCCACCGTGGCCATCACCGTGACCTCTTCCGCGAGCCGGGCGACGACGGAGCCGGCCAGGGCGTCACCGCCGGCCGCCGTCGCGAAGAGCACCGGGGCCAGCTCGTGACGGCGCTCCTGCGCGATGCGCCCCAGGTGCAGGGCCTCGACGAGCGCGTACACGGTCGGCAGGCCGAAGTGCGCGGGCAGGGTGCGGGACAGGGCCGTGGGCGCCCCGCGCCCGTCCTCAGCGCGGGCCGCGAGCCACAGCGCCTCCTCGGCCAGTCCCCACCCTCCGCCCCAGTCGCCGGAGATGCGGCCGAGCGCCGGGAAGCGGGCGGTGCGCCCGTCGGGCCGCATGCCCACGCAGTTGATGCCGGCGCCGCACACCACCGCGACGCCCCGGGGCTCGGCCACGCCCGCGCGCAGGATCGCGAACGTGTCGTTGCGGACCTCCACCGACGCCCCCCAGCCGCGCGCCCGCAGCCGGTCCGCCAGCAGCTCCTCCTCCACGGGCAGGTCGGCGTTGGCCAGGCAGGCCGAGACATGGGCGACGGACTCCACGCCCGCCTCGGCGAACGCCCGCGCGACCGGATCGGCCAGGGCGTCCAGTGCCGCCCGCACGCCCACCGCGGGCGGGCGGAAGCCGCCGCCGCGGGCCGTGGCCAGCACCTCGCCGGCGGCGGTCACCACGGCCACGTCGGTCTTGCTGTTGCCCGCGTCGACGGCGAGGACACACGCGGTCTTCGGTGCGGTCAGGCCCACGCCAGGTGCTCCCGGTTGTGTGCGACGAGCCGGTCGGTGAGGGTCTCGGCGTACTCGTACTGCCCGATCAGCGGGTGGGCCAGGAGCGCGCGGAAGACCCGCTCCCGGCCGCCGTGCAGCGCCGCGCCGAGGGCCAGGTCCTCGTACGCGGTGACGTTCGCGAGCAGACCGGCGAACAGGGGGTCCGGGGCGGCGACCGGCAGGGGCGCGGGGCCTGCTGGGCCGACGGCCGCCTGCACCTCGATCACCGCGTCGTCGGGGAGGAACGGCAGCGTGCCCCGGTTGAGCGTGTTCACCACCTGGTACGGGCTGCCCCCTCCGCCCAGCAGGGCCGCCGCGAGGTCCACGGCCGCCTCCGAGTAGTAGGCCCCGCCCCGCCGGGCGAGCAGCGCGGGCTTCTCGTCCAGCGACGGGTCGCCGTACATCCGCAGCAGCTCGCGCTCCATGGCGGCGACCTCGGCCGCGCGGGAGGGCTTGGTGCGCAGTTCGCGCACCACCTCGTCGTGCGCGTAGTAGTAGCGCAGATAGTAGGAGGGGACGACGCCGAGGCGGTCCAGGAGCGGGCGGGGCAGGCGGAGGTCGCCGGCGATCGTCCCGCCGTGCTCGCCGAGCAGCTCGGGCAGGACGTCCTCGCCCTCCGGTCCGCCCAGCCGGACGCCGGTCTCCCAGGTGAGGTGGTTGAGCCCGACGTGGTCGAGGTGGAGGTCCGCCGGGGCCACGCCCAGCAGGCCGGCGAACTTGCGCTGGAGGCCGATCGCCACGTTGCACAGGCCGACCGCACGGTGCCCGGCCCGGAGCAGGGCGCGGGTGACGATGCCGACCGGGTTGGTGAAGTCGACGATCCAGGCACGGGGGTTGGCGCGGCGGACGCGCTCGGCGATGTCCAGCACCACCGGGACCGTGCGCAGGGCCTTGGCCAGGCCGCCGGCGCCGGTCGTCTCCTGGCCGACGCAGCCGCACTCCAGCGGCCAGGTCTCGTCCTTCTCGCGGGCCGCCTGCCCGCCGACGCGGAGCTGGAGCAGCACGGCGTCGGCGCCGTCCACGCCCGCGTCCAGGTCGCCGGTCGTGACGATCCGGCCGGGGTGGCCCTGTCTGGCGAAGATGCGGCGGGCCAGGCCGCCCACCAGTTCCAGGCGGTCCTCGGCCGGGTCCACGAGGACGAGTTCCCCGACGGGCAGGGTGTCCCTGAGGCGTGCGAAGCCGTCGATGAGTTCGGGGGTGTAGGTCGAGCCGCCGCCGACCACGGTGAGTTTCATATGTGTCCTAACCCTTCACTCCGGTGAGCGTGACGCCCTCGACGAACGCCTTCTGGGCGAAGAAGAACACGAGGATCACGGGGGCCATGACCAGCACCGTGGCGGCCATGGTGAGGTTCCAGTCGGTGTGGTGGGCGCCCTTGAAGGACTCCAGGCCGTAACTCAGGGTCCAGGCGCCGGGGTTCTCGGACGCGTAGATCTGCGGGCCGAAGTAGTCGTTCCAGGCGTAGAAGAACTGGAACAGGGCCACCGCGGCGATGCCCGGCTTCGCCATCGGAAGCACCACCCGCAGCAGCGTCCGCAGGTCACCGCAGCCGTCCACCTTCGCCGCGTCGACGTACTCGTTCGGGATCGTCATCAGGAACTGCCGCAGCAGGAAGACGGAGAAGGCGTCCCCGAACGCCATCGGCACGATCAGCGGCCACAGCGTGCCGGACAGGTCCAGCTGCTTCGCCCAGAACAGGTACATCGGGATGACGACCACCTGCGGGGGCAGCATCATCATCGAGATCACCAGCATGAGTGACAGGTCGCGGCCCCGGAAGCGGAACTTGGCGAGGGCGTACGCCACGGGGACGGAGGAGACGACCGTCAAGGCCGTGCCGAGGCCCGCGTAGAGGAGCGTGTTCCGCCACCAGGTCAGGAAGCCGGGGGTGTCGAGGACCTTCCGGTAGTTGCCCCATTCCCAGGTGTGCGGGACCAGGTCCCGGCTGAGCGCCTGGCTGTCGCTCATCAGCGAGGTCAGGAACACGAACACGAACGGGAGGGTGAAGAAGAGCGCGGCGGCGACTCCGAGGGAGTGGACCGCGACCCACTCCAGCAGGGCGCGCCGGCGCGCCGCGCGTCCGGCGCCGTACGGCAGCGGGGGCGCCGGCCTCACCGGCTGCTCCAGTACCTGGGTCATCGTCAGTCACCTGCCTGGATGAGACCGCCCCGGCGCCGCATCAGAGTCGCGGTGAACACCATGGACAGGGCGAAGAGCACCAGCGCCACCACGCAGGCGGAGCCGTAGTCGAAGCGCTGGAAGCCGAGGTTGTAGACGAGCTGGGGGAGGGTGAGCGTGGACCTGTCCGGGTAGCCGGGCTCGAACTGGGTGCCCGCGCCCTGGATCACGCCCGAGGCGACCTTCCCCGCGATCAGCGGCTGTGCGTAGTACTGCATGGTCTGGATCACGCCGGTGACGACGGCGAACATCACGATCGGGGAGATGTTCGGGAGCGTGACGTACCGGAAGCGCTGCCACGCCGAGGCGCCGTCCAGCTGCGCCGCCTCGTACTGCTCGGCCGGCACGTCGAGCAGGGCCGCCATGAAGACGACCATCAGGTCGCCGACGCCCCACAGGGCCAGCAGGGTCAGGGCCGGCTTGGACCAGGCGGGGTCGTTGAACCAGCCGGGGGCCGTCATGCCCGCCTTCTCCAGGACCGAGTTCACCGGGCCCGTGCCGGGGTTGAGCAGGAACGCGAAGGCCATGGTCGCCGCGACCGGCGGGGCCAGGTACGGCAGGTAGAACAGGGTGCGGAAGACACCCGTCCCGGTCTTGATCTTCGTGATGAGCAGCCCGACGCCGAGCCCGAAGACCACCCGGAGGCTCACCAGCACCACGACCAGCCACAGGGTGTTGCGCAGGGCGGGCCAGAACAGCGGGTAGTGCTCGAAGACGTAGGCCCAGTTCTGCCCGCCGCTCCACGTCGGCGACCGGAAGCCGTCGTAGTGCATGAAGGAGAAGTAGACCGTCGAGATCAGCGGGTACGCGAAGAAGACCGCGAAGCCGATCAGCCAGGGCGACATGAAGGCGAGGGTGCGGAGCGCCGCCCGCCGGCGCTTGGCCGCCAGAGTGGGCGTGGCCATGGACTACTCCGCCTGCGCGATGTCGGTGTCGATCTGCGCGGCCGTCTTTCTCAGCCCGTCCCTCAGGTCGGTGACCTTGCCGCTCTCGTAGTCGTAGCCGAACTGCTGGATGGTCACCAGGTACACACCGCCGTTGACGGAGGCGGGCGTCGTGGTGGAGCGGGGGTCGGCGGCGATGTCCAGGAAGGTCTTGAACCGGGGGTCGTGCCTCAGCTTCGGGGACTTCAGCGCGGCCAGCGTGGAGGGCACGTTGTGGATGCGGTTGGCGAAGCCGACCACCGCGTCCGTGTCCGTGGTCATGTACTTCACCAGCTCCCAGGCCGCGTTCTGCTTGTGGCTGGTGGCGGCGATGCCGGTGATGGTGCCGGTGATGTAGCCCTTGCCGTACTGGCCGGCCTGGTCGTCCGGCACCGGCAGCGGGGCGACGCCGATCTCGAACCCGGGTTTCGCGTCCTCGGCCATGCCGAGCCGCCACTCGCCGTCTAGCTGCATGGCGACCTGGCCGGTGTGGAAGGGGTGCCTGGGGCCCCACTCGTCGCCGAGGGTGGCCCGGAACCTCTCCAGCCTCCGGAATCCGCCGAGTTCGTCGACCAGCCGCTTCTGCAGCGCGAAGCCCTTCTCGAAGGCCGGGTCCGAGGCGAGGCGGGACTTGCCGTCCTTGCCGAAGTACGTCGGTGAGAACTGGGCGAAGTAGTGCTCGGTGGTGGACTCCCAGCCGTGGTAGTCCGGCATGAAGCCGAGCTGCCGGTAGCCGTCGCCCCGGGGGATCGTCAGCCTCTTCGCGTCCGCCTCGAACTCGGACCACGTCTTCGGCGGGTGTGCGATGCCCGCCTTCGCGAACGCCGTCTTGTTGTAGTACAGCCCGTAGGCGTCACCGAGCAGCGGCACCGTGCAGCGGTCGCCCTCGAACCGGGTGTACTCGTTCATCGGCTTCGGGAACGTCTTCTCCGGGTCGATGCGCGACTTCTCGAAGAAGGGGTCCAGGTCCACCAGCGCGCCCGAGGAGCAGAACTTGCCGACGTTGTTGGTGGTGAAGGAGGAGATCACGTCCGGTGCGCTGCCGCCGCCGGAGCGCAGTGCCTGGTTGATCTTGTCGTCGGTCATGTTGCCGACGACGTTCACGTGGATGTTGGGGTGCTCCTTCTCGAAGCCGGCGACCAGCGACTCGACCGCCTTCACCTCGTTCGGCGCGCTCCAGGCGTGCCAGAAGTTGATCGTCGTCTCCTTGGTGGCGTCGTCGGTGGCGCCGGCGCCGGACCGGCCGGTACAGGCGGTGGCGAGCAGGGCCAGCGACGCGGTCAGGGCGAGAGCCGTCTTCCGGGCGAGGGCGGGTATGGCTTCGGGCATGGCGAGGTCTCCCTGGGGCGGGGTGAATGAGGGGGAGGTGCTGCCGAGGTGCTGTTCGGTGCCGTGGTGTGCCGTGGTGTGCCGTGGTGTGCCGTGGTGTGCCGTGGTGTGCCGTGGTGTGCCGTGGTGTGCCGGGGTGGTGCAGTGGTGGTGCCGTGGTGGTGCCGGTCGGGGGCGGGTCTCAGCGGGAGGTGTCGAAGACCTCGTCGCGGGTGGCGGCGAGCGCGGACTCGAGCGCGCCGCGCAGGACGGGGTGTTCGCGCACGTCGCCGACGACCAGCCGGGGGCGGGCCGCCGCCAGTTCCTCCAGCTCGGCCTGGACGAGGGCGCGCAGCACCTCGCCGCCGGCCGTCAGGGCGGAGCCGCTGAGGACGACGAGTTCGGGATCGAGGACGGAGACGAGCGAGGCGAGACCGGTGGCCAGCCGGGTCGCGTAGGTCCGCAGCAGCTCCCGGTACGGACCGGTCGGGTGATCGGCGGCGCGGGCCACGAGTTCGGCCGCGGCCTCGGCGTGCGGGCCCGACGGCACGTCCGCGAGGCCCAGTTCGCGGGCCAGCGCGGGTACGGCCTGGGAGCCGGCCAGCTCCTGGTAGCCGCCGCTGTTGGCCTTGGTCACCTGGCGCACCAGGGGGGTGCCCGGCACCGGGAGGAAGCCGACCTCGCCGGCGCCGCCGGTCCAGCCGCGGTGCAGCCGGCCGCCGAGGACCAGGGCGGCGCCGAGGCCCTCCTCGTTCCACAGCAGCACGAAGTCCGTGTGGCCGCGGGCCGCGCCGAGCCGCTGCTCGGCGATGGCGACGAGGTTGACGTCGTTCTCGTACTCGACCGGCATGGGCAGTGCCGCCGCGAGTTCGTCGAGCAGCGCGGGGGAGTGCCAGCCGGGCAGGTGGGAGGCGTAGCGCAGCCGGCCGGTGCCCGGGTCGAAGGCGCCGGGGGTGGCGATGACCAGCCGGTGCACGTCGCGGCGGGTCAGCCCCGCCGCCTTCACGGCGCCGTCGAGGGCGTCGGTGACCTGCTGGACGACGGGCCGGGTGCGGCCCGGGGTGGGCAGTTCGTGCTCGCCGACGGTGCGGCCGGTGATGTCGGCGACGGCGGCTCGGATGCGGTGCGGGGTGACGTCGAGGCCGGCGGCGTACGCGGCGTGCGGGTCGACCGCGTACAGCTGGGCGCCTGGGCCCGGCCTGCCCTCGCTGGTGCCGGTGAGCCGGACCAGCCCGGCCGCTTCCAGGCGGGCGAGCAGCTGGGAGGCGGTCGGCTTGGACAGGCCGGTGAGCCTGCCGATCCGGGCGCGCGACAGCGGGCCGTGCTCCAGCAGGAGGTCGAGGGCGGCGCGGTCGTTCATGGCGCGCAGCACGCGCGGGGTGCCCGGCGTACCGGCGGTTCCAGCCATGGGGTCGACACCTGCCCTTCCAGCCGCCCAGCCTCTCAGCGGCCCGGGCCCGGCGTCCAGCCTTGATCATCGGTGCCCGCGACCACTGTTAGGAAACTTTCCTATCGGGGTGGGAGGAACGTAAGCCCAGGGCGAAGGGGGCGTCAAGAGACGACGCCCCCGAGGCGACGGAGTCGTTGCCTCGGGGGCGTCGGCGGTAGGCCCGGGGCGGGCCCGGGGTGACTACCTGACGGTCACGTGGTCACCGGCGGACGTCTTGGCGCCCGTGGTGGAGGTGCCGGCGAACACGAAGCGGTAGGTGCCGCTCTTCGCGGCCTTCACCGTGGTGGACAGGGCGCCGCCGGTGCCGGAGGTGATCGTCTTGACGTTGGCGTACGAGCCGCCGTCCGCCTTGAACTGCAGGACGACCGGCTGCGCCTGGTAACCGGCGTACCGGCCCAGCTCCCAGTCGGCCCGGGTCAGCTTGCCCGTGACGGTGAGCGTCCTGCCCTTGACGGCGGGCTCGGGGGCGGCGTTCACGGTCAGCTGGGCGGCGCGCTGGAACTTGACGGTGGCGAGGTTGCCCCAGGCGGTCATGTCGTTCTCGGCGTGCATGTAGTCGTCCGAGGCGGAGCCGTCGCTGTGCGCGAAGAGGCCTGCGGCCTTCCAGGTGGTGGCGTCGGCGGCGTCCCACAGCGACTCGGCGGGGTCGACGGGGATCTTCTCGGTGCAGCTCTCGGTGACCGTCGTGTCGGTCGTGGCGGTCTGCGTGCACACGGGCGGCACCTGGGGGCCCAGGTCGTTGTCCATCGCCCTCAGGGTGCCGCGGTACAGCATCACCGCCTGGATGGTCTTCTCCTGGTCGATGACCAGGTCCTTGGGCCGGGTCAGGGTGTAGGAGACCGGCACCGTCACGACCTTGGCGGTGCCGACCACGACCGGCTTGCCCTTGTTCGCGGTCACGCCGGAGAATTTCAGGTCCGGAGTACCGGCCGCCGAGGCGGCGGGCGCGGCCAGGCCGGCCAGAGCCAGGGCGCCGGACAGGGCGGCGCCTATGGCGAGCTTTCGCATGTATCCCCACATTCGGACCGGGCCCCCGGGCGGCGTCGCGCTCCAGAACAAGGGCCCGATGTGGACGTGACCTTAAGCGATCACCGGGCGTGGAGGGAACGGGGGGTTCCTGTGAAGGCGATCCACACCCGAACCATGATCACGAATGTGCACGGGGCGGTTCCGGCAGGTCACAGGGCCCGCCCCGGCAGAACGACGGGGGCACCCGGTGCGCACGGCGCGCCGGATGCCCCGGTCGTTCACTCGAACGAGTGTGCTGAACCGTTCCGCTCGTGTCCCTACTTCCCGGGCGGCGCCGGGCGCTGGGTGGCGATCGGGGCCGTGGCCGCCACCTGCGGGGAGTCCGCGTTGGCGTACACCGAGGGGGCCGCCACCGCCGCCGTCGGGTCGGGGCCGCCCGCCACGTCCTCCACGGCCGTCGCCCCGCCCACGATGCGGATGTCCGCCGCGTCGAACGCCCGCTTGATGCGCCAGCGCAGCTCCCGCTCGACCGTCACCGACTTGCCCGGCATGGTCCTTGCCGAGACCCGCACCACCATGGAGTCGATGAGCACGCTCTCCAGGCCCAGCACCTCCACCGGACCCCACAGCAGCTCGTTCCAGGGCTCTTCCTTGCTCAGCTTCTCGGCGACCTCGTCCAGCGTCGCCTTGACCCGGTCCAGGTCCTCGCTCGCCTTCACGGTCACGTCCACCCCGGCCGTCGCCCAACCCTGGGAGAGGTTGCCGATCCGCTTCACCTCGCCGTTGCGGACGTACCAGATCTCACCGCTGTCGCCGCGCAGCTTGGTGACCCGCAGCCCGACCTCTATCACCTCGCCCGAGGCCACGCCCGCGTCGATCGTGTCGCCGACGCCGTACTGGTCCTCCAGGATCATGAAGACACCGGAGAGGAAGTCCGTCACCAGGTTGCGGGCGCCGAAACCGATCGCCACACCGGCCACACCGGCCGACGCCAGCAGCGGCGCCAGGTTGATCTTGAACGTCGACAGCACCATCAGCGCCGCCGTGCCGAGGATCAGGAAGCTCGCCACCGAGCGCAGCACCGAGCCGATCGCCGCGGCCCGCTGCCGGCGCCGTTCGGCGTTGACCAGCAGCCCGCCCAGCGCGCCGCCGCCGTCCACCGCCTGCACGGTCCGGGTCATCCGGTCGATCAGCTGGGTGATGGCCCGTCGCACCACCGCTCTCAGCGCCACCGCCACGACCACGACCAGCAGGATCTGCAGCCCCATCGCGAGCCACGTCGACCAGTTCTGCTCGACCCAGCTCGCCGCGTTCGTCGCGCTCTCCTGCGCGTCCTGGAGCGTCGGCACGGCCGGGGCGGTCGAGCCCGAGGGCGACGGCGACGGGGACGGCGATGCACCGGCGGCCGGCAGGGCGGCGGGCAAGGACGACACGACAGGTACCTCCAAGGTGCTGCGCGGTCCGTGCGGCGGGCGGTCAAGGTCACGAAAAGGTCACCGGACGGACAGGACCACCACACTAACGGGGCATCGTGTGCGCCCCGCACGGATCCGGCAAGGAGGCGCCCACGAGAGACGGGACTCACCCCGGCTTGAACAGGCCGTGATCCTGGGGACGCATCAGGTGTGGTCGAAAACACTCCCAGCCCGTTACCGGGACATGGTGGCGCCCGCGCCAGGCATGAGGGGAGACTGACTGCAGATCGTCCCGGCGCGAGCCACGCGCCGCCGACGCCCAAGGAGGCACCCGTGCCGCACGTCCTGGTCCTCAACGCGTCGTACGAGCCGCTCGGCGTCGTACCGCTCCGCCGCGCGCTCGTCCTCGTCCTGGAGAACAAGGCCGTCTCCCTCGAGGAATCCGGCGCCTACCTGCACAGCGCGACCGTCACAGTCTCGGCACCCAGCGTGGTCCGGCTCAAGCGATTCGTACGGGTTCCCTACCGGGGGCCCGTTCCTCTCACCCGGCGGGCCCTGTTCGCCCGCGACGGCGGCCGGTGCATGTACTGCGGTGGCGTCGCAACCAGCGTCGACCACGTCATTCCGCGCAGCCGCGGAGGCAAGCACGTCTGGGACAACGTGGTGGCCTCCTGCCGCCGCTGCAACCACGTCAAGGCCGACCGCCACCTCGTCGAGCTGGGCTGGCGGCTGCGCCACAAACCGGCTCCGCCGACGGGCCTGGCCTGGCGCATCATCGGGACCGGCCACCGGGACCCGCGCTGGCTGCCCTACCTGCAGCCGTACGGCGCGGACGACGCCCTGGCCCGGATCGACGGCATCTCCGCGTAGCCGATCCGGGCCCCGGTCGTCTCCGGGGCCGGCCATCGGCCGGCCCCGGGTTCAGCCGCGTGCCCGCTCCGGGCGGGCGCCGCGGACGGCGTAGAGGGCCGTGCCCAGCGCGAACGCCGTCATGGCCGCCGCCCATGCCCCCGGTTGCGTGCCCGGCTGCATCGGCCACGCCCACACCGAGGCCGCGCCCCAGCGCGTTCCGTGGGAGCCCAAATACACCGCGGTCACGTAGCCGAAGGCGGGCAGCCAGCTCAGCCGGGCGCCCAGCAGGACGGCCGCCGCCGCGGTGATCCCCGTGCAGCCCAGCGTGTTGCGCACCACGGAGGGCGCCCCGAAGGTGTCCGCGTGGCCCAGCACGGCGGGGGTCACCAGCAGGGCGGCCAGCGCGGCCAGCCCCGCCACCTGCGCCAGCCGGCGCGGCCACCACGGGCGTACCGCGGTGCGGTCCAGTTCGTCCGACGCGCTGTACAGGCTCGTCCCGATCACCGCCGACGCCAGCAGCGGCGCCAGGGCGACGATCGGCACCCGGCGCTCCGGGTCCAGGTAGGCGTCCAGCCGGCCGGCCGCCCACACCGCGAAGGCCGCCGTGCCGGCGAGCGCGGCGAGGGTCAGGGGCAGGGCACGGGAGCGGGCGTACAGGAGGGGACCGGTCACAGGGACGGCACCCCCTTCACGCCGCAGTCGCCGCGGGCCGCGAAGTAGGCCGACAGCCACTCCCGGCGCTCGCGCGCGCCCATCCCGGCCAGCCGGGCCCGGGCGGCCCGGCGCTCGCGCAGCTGGGCGCGCTGCGCCGCGTCGCCCTCGGCGTCGTCCCGGTCGATCTCCTTCTGCAGCGGGCTCGGCGCCAGGTAACTGCTCACGGCGTCGTCCGCGACGAGAACGCGGTCGGTCAGCTCCTCCGGGGGACAGTCACTGCCGCTCAGCATCTGCACGGCCTCCCACGCGAACTCCTCGCGCTCGATCAGCCGGCCGCGCACGACGTACCAGCCGAGCGGCGTCAGCATCGGCAGCTGGGCCTCGTGCGCCCGCGGGCGCCCGGCCCGGTCCGCCCAGCGCACCGGCAGGTTCCGGACGCCCTCCAGCTTGCCCGTGACCCCCGACAGAGCGCTCGTGACCTGCGGGAGCAGGTCCGGGTACCGGGCGTTGACACAGACCGCCGGGGCGACGGAGGTGTCGCACACCTGACGCCGGGCGAGCGGGTCGGCGTGCAGCAGGCCGTCCCCGGTCTGCACGAGCAGCGCGCCCGCGGCCACGGCGGCCGCCAGCGGCAGCACCGCCGTCACCCGGCGGCGGGCGGCGTACGCCAGCCCGGCGGCGAGGGCCAGGCCGCCCGTCCACCCGGTCGTCACCCAGGGCAGCCACCACACCGGCACCTCGGTCGCCGCCACGGGGAGGGCCGGGTTCAGGAAGGACGCGCCGCCCGAGTGGGCCGCCGTCAGGGTGCCGAGCACCACGTACCCGGCCATCGCCAGCAGCGGAGCGGCCAGCCGCGTGGGAACGACCCGCCCCACCACGTGCCCGGTCAGCGCGGCCGCCGCCATGGTCACCGTGTCCCCCGGCAGCAGGGCGAGCCGGGGCCCGTCGCCCCGGGCGCAGGACCAGGTGGCGAGCAGGGCCAGGCCGACAGTGACCAGGTAGCCGGCGGCCACCCAGAGCGCGACCGGCAGGGCCGAGGCCAGGAACCGGACGAGCGGCGTGCGGACCACGGTCCGCCACAGCTCCTCGGTGCCGCGCCGCCGCTCCCGGCCGCCCTGCCAGCAGCCCGCGGCGGCCGCCAGCGGCACGCTGATCAGCAGGGCGCCGTGCACCTCCGCGGCGGTCTCCGCCCAGCCGCCCTGCCAGCGGGCGGAGGAGGCGGCCAGCATCGCGCCCAGGGTGAGCGTCACGGCGGCCCCGGCGAAGGGGGCGAAGCCGCGGACCGTCTCGGCGCGCAGCGGGTGCGGGGCCCGGACGGCCGCCTTCGGTGCGGCCGCGACGGTCATCGGACCGCCTCCCGCGTCCCGTGCGCGCGGTGGGCGCGCAGCGCGGCCGTGTAACCGCGCTCGATGGGGTGGTCGCCGGGGCCGTCCGTGTCCGCGCCGAGCCGGGTGAGTTCTCCGGGCGTGCCCCGGTAGGCGACCCGGCCCCCGGCCAGCAGGGTGACCTCCGTGCAGGCGGCGGCCACGTCCTCCACCAGGTGGGTGGAGACCACGACGGTCGCCGTGCCGCCCAGCTCGCGCAGCAGCTCGCGGAACTCCACGCGCTGCTCCGGGTCCAGCCCGGCGGTCGGCTCGTCCAGCAGCAGGACACCGGGGTCGTTGACGATGGCCTGCGCGATGCCGACGCGGCGGACCATGCCGCCCGACAGCGTCCTGACCTTGGCGTCGATGCGGTCGGCGAGTCCCACCCGGGCCACGGCCCGCTCCACGGCGGCCGGGACCCCTGCGGCCGGCACCTCCTTCAGCCAGGCCACGTACGCGACGAACTCCCGCACGGTGAAGCCCGGGTAGTAGCCGAACTCCTGCGGCAGGTAGCCGAGCCGGCGCCGCACCCCGGTCCGGCCGCGGTGGTCGGCGACGTCCTCGCCGAGCAGCTCCACCCGGCCTGCGTCCGGCCGGGCCACCGTGGCCAGCACCCGGATCAGGGAGGTCTTCCCGGCGCCGTTCGGGCCGAGCAGCCCGTGCACGCCGGTGCCGAGGTCCAGGTCGACGGAGTCGAGCGCGAGGGTTCTGCGATGCCGGACCCTGAGGCCGGTCACACGTATGGAAGTCAAGGGTTCTCCAGGAAGGCGCACCGCCGGTCGGTGGCGGTGGCGGTGATGGTGGTTCGTAGGGCCGGGAAGCCCGGGAGGGTCCGGGTGGGCCCGGCCGGTCAGCGCAGGGGTCGGTCGTAGGCGGGGCGGCGGGCCGCCAGCAGGGCCGCGCTCAGCACGGCCGCCCCCGCCCACGCGCCCTGCGCGCCGACGCCGTCGAGGCAGCGGGACAGCTGCTCGGCCAGCCGGGCGGTGAACGCGCCGCCCGGTGCGGCGGGCACCGGGGCCAGCACGGCGCACAGCCAGCCGCCCCCCGTCAGCAGTGCCGCCGCCCGGCACCCCGTGAACGAGGCCAGGGCCAGCGAGCCCAGCACCAGCGCGAGCCCCGGCAGCAGCCAGGCCGCGGCGGCCGGGGCGCCGGAGGCGGGCAGCAGCAGACCGGTGAAGGTCAGCAGCGGCAGGCTCACCGCCAGCACCGCGGCCGTACGGGTGAGCGCGAGCCGCAGCCCGCCGCCCGGGGTGGCCGCGGCCACCTCGTACAGGGGGTCGGAGTGCGGACCGTAGGACAGCGCGACCCCGGAGAGCGGCACGAGCGGCGCCAGCGCCAGCAGCAGCGCCCGCGCGCCGGGGAGCCCGGCCCCGTAGGAGAGGGCCAGCGCGCCGGCGGCCACGACGAGCACCGCGGGCAGCCACGCCCCGCGCACGGCGGGCCCGGCGGCCCACAGCAGCCGGGCGGACCGGGAGGCCGTGGGGGGCGCGAGTGGCCCGCGAGGCGCGCCCGCGCGCGCCGACGGGAGAGCGGGGCGAGGCGCCCCGGCCTCCGCGAAGGCGCGCGACGTCTCCGGCAGCGCCGCCAGCACCGCGTCCCGCACCTGCGTGAGCACCGCCCCGGCCGCCGTGCCGCGCACCGAGGCCGACACCCGGGACGCGCAGGCGGTACAGGACTCCACGTGCCTCTCCAGGGACCACGCGTCGGGCTCCGGCAGCACCCCCTGCGCATAGCGGGCCGCGAGGTCGTCGCCCACGTGCCAGATGTTCGCGTTGCCTTTCGTCATGCCGTGCCTCCCAGCGGGGACGGGTTCAGCAGGTCGAGTGCCGCCCGCAGTTCGGCGCGGGCGCGCCGGGCGCGGGACTTGACCGTGCCCTCGGGTATGCCGAGCAGCCGGGCCGCCTCGCGGGTGCTGAGCCCGTCCACGACGGTCGCGCGCAGCACCTCGCGCAGCTCGGGGGAGATGCGGTCCAGGGCGGTGCCCACGTCGCCGTACTCCAGGCCCGCCAGCACCCGGTCCTCCGCCGACGGCGCGGCGGCGGGCTCGTACCGGCCGGGACAGGCGGGCTCCAGCGGCGGTCCCGCGAACCGCGCGACCCGCTCCTGCGCCCGCCGCGCGTCGACCAGGCGGCGCGCGGCGATCGTCCACAGCCAGCCGCCGGCGTCCTCCCCGCGGTGCCCGTCCGCCGACCGCCACACGGTCACGAACGTGTCCTGCAGCACCTCGCGCACGACCTCGGGATCGGCGCAGCGCCGCGTCAGCCGCGCGTGCAGCCATCCCGCGTGCCGGTCGTACAGGGTGGCCATCGCGGCCGCGTCCCCCGCGGCGACGGCCCGCAACAGCGCCGCGTCGCCGCCGGCACCGTCGTCCTTCTTCCGCTGGCCCCCCACGGGGCGGAACAGTCTCACACCCTCTCTATCGCTCACCGGACCGGCTCCGGATCACGACCATCCCTTCAGGTGCTCCGCGAGCGGTGGCGAGTGCCGACGCCGTTACGGGGTAGGGCTGCCGTGACCCGCCCAGATCCGCACCGTCCGGCGCACCGCGTCAACCGGCCCGCCGACGGTCCGCGCACGACCGACCGACCGACAAGGAGGCCCCTCGTGGCCGCACCGGCTCGTCTCATGTTCCCGGCCCAGTGCAAACCCGTGGCGGAGCAGTCCGCCGACACCGACCAGGCGCGGCCGTGCGCCTTCAGCGCGGAGGGCGCGTACACGCAGGCGCCGCTGACCAGCGAGCCGCCGCTGCCCGACGCCGAGCCCCTGACCAGTGAGCCCCCGCTCGCCGAGGCCGCCCCACTGACCAGCGAGTCCGACCCGGTCCCGGACTCCTTCACACCGGAGCCGTAGATGGCCGCGGCGCCCGACGGGCACCTCGCGGCGGACCTCACCCGGCTCGCCGGGCTGCACGGGGTCGCCACCTCCTACAGCCCGGCGCCGGACCGTACCGTCACGGTTTCCGCCTCCGCGGTGATCGCCGCCCTGGCAGCCCTCGACGTCGACGCGGGCACCCCGCACGCCGTACGCGCCGCGCTCGCCGAACGGGACCGCGAGCTGCGCGAGCGCCTGCTGCCGCCGACGGTGGTCCAGTGGGCCGGCGCGGAGCCGCCCGCCGCCCTCGCCGCCCTGCCCGCCGGCACCCGGCTGCGCGTGACGACGGAGGACGGGCCGGAACAGGACGGCACCGCCGGCCTCCCGCCCGGGGTCCACCGGCTGACCGCCCACGCGCCCGACGGCCGCACCGGCCGCGCCCACCTCGTCGTCGCCCCCGCCCGGCTGCCCGCCCCGCCCGGCCGCTCCTACGGCCTGCTGGTCCAGCTGTACTCCCTGCTCTCCCGCCGTTCCTGGGGCATGGGCGACCTCGGCGACCTCGCCGAGCTGGCCGGCTGGGCCGGGCGCACCGCGGGCGCGGGGTTCGTCCAGGTCAACCCGTTGCACGCCGCCGTGCCCGGCGCCCCGACCGACCCGTCGCCGTACCGGCCCTCCTCCCGCCGCTTCCCCGACCCCGTGCACCTGCGGATCGAGGAGATCCCCGAGTTCGCCCACGTCGAGGACCGCGAGCGCCTGGACGCCCTGCTGGAACGCGCGCGGCGGCTGCGGGCCACCGTCCTCGACAAGGGCGCCCTCATCGACCGCGACGCCGTCTGGGAGCTCAAGCGTGAGGCCCTGGAGCTGGTCCTGGCCGTTCCCCCGGGCCCCGGCCGGCAGGCCGCCTACGACGACTTCCGCGCCGCCCACGGCCAGGCCCTCACCGACCACGCCACCTGGAACGCCCTCGCCGAGATCCACGGCTCCGACTGGCACCGCTGGCCCGACGGTCTGCGCGACCCCCGCTCGGCCGCCACCGCCCGTGCCCGCGCCGAACTCGCCGGCCGCGTCGACTTCCACTCCCGGCTCGCCTGGCTCACCGACGGCCAGCTCCGCGCCGCCCAGCGTGCCGCCCGCGAGGCCGGCATGCCCGTGGGGATCGTGCACGACCTCGCCGTCGGGGTGCATCCGGTGGGCGCCGACGCCTGGGCGCAGCAGGACGTGTTCGCCGCCGGCACGTCGGTGGGCGCCCCGCCGGACGCCTTCAACGCCCGCGGCCAGGACTGGGGCCTGCCGCCCTGGCGCCCCGACCGGCTCGCCGCCTGCGGCCACGCCCCCTACCGCGAGCTGCTGCGCGCCCTCTTCCGCTACGCCGGCGCCCTGCGCATCGACCATGTCATGGGCCTGTTCCGGCTGTGGTGGGTGCCGCAGGGCAGCCCGCCCACCGAAGGCACCTACGTCCGCTACGACGCCGACGCCATGCTCGCCCTCCTCGCCCTGGAGGCCACGCGCGCCGGCGCGGTCGTCATCGGCGAGGACCTGGGCACCGTGGAGCCCGGCGTGCGGGAGACGCTGCAGCGGCGCGGGGTGCTGGGCACCTCCGTGCTGTGGTTCGAGCGGGACTGGGAGGGCGACGGCCGCCCGCTGCCGCCCGAGCGCTGGCGCGCCGACTGCCTGGCCACCGCCACCACCCACGACCTGCCGCCCACCGCCGCCCGGCTCACCGGCGACCACGTCGACCTGCGCGACCGGCTGGGCCTGCTGACCCGCACGGCGGCCGAGGAGCACGCCGAGGCCACCGCCGACGCCGCGGAGTGGCTCGCCCTGCTGGGCAGCCTCGGGCTGCTGGACAGCCCGGCGCCCGGACCGCCCGGCTCCGACGAGGAGGAGGAGATCCGCGCCCTGCACCGCTTCCTGCTGCGCACCCCGGCCCGGCTGATCGGCGTCTGGCTGCCGGACGGCGTGGGCGACCTGCGCCCGCAGAACCTGCCGGGCACGTGGGACGAGTACCCGAACTGGCGGCTGCCGATCGCGGACCGGGAGGGTCGCCCCCTGCCGCTGGAGGAGCTGACGGCTTCCGGACGGGTGCGGGCACTGCTGGAGGTCCTGCGGGAGGGGGTTCTCCGGGAGGGCGGCGGTAATCGCTAGGGGACCCCGGGCGCGCGGCCCCGTCGTCCGTTCGCTAACTTGATTTCCGTGGACAAGAAGAACGCCCTGCGCGCCGGCGCCCTGGCCGCCGGTACGACGCTGATGATGCTGCTCATGTCGTCCCCCGCGCTCGCGCTGGCGCGCGACGACGGCGACGACCCCGGCACCGGCCTGAGCGTCGCCGAGACGCTGGGCCTCTACGTGCTGCTCCCGGTGGCGCTGTTCGCCGTCATCGCCGGCCTGGTCATGGTGCTGAGCAAGTCCCAGGCCAAGAAGGACGACACCTCGTCCAACATCACCGTGAAGTCCGGCACCCAGGCGACCAAGGCCTGACCGGACCGCAGTTCCTCGCGCCGGGGCGCCTTGCCTCCCGCCGGTACGCGCACACGCCGTAACCGGACGGGGCGGGCGCCCTCGGTGTTTGCCGGGCCGCGCCGCCCGGCCGGGCTACTTCGCGGTCCCCGCCAGCAAGTCCCGCAACAGGTCGGCCAGCCGGCCGGCCTGTTCGGCGTCCAGGGCGTCCAGGGCGTCCCGCTGTTCGGCCAGTCCCGCGCCGACGGCCTCGTCGATCAGCCGCAGCCCCTCCTCGGTGAGCGTCACGCGCAGGCCGCGCCGGTCGTGCGGGTCGGGTGAGCGGCGCAGCAGCCCGGCGCGTTCCAGCTTGTCGAGGCGTCCGGTCATCCCGCCCGTGGTGAGCATGAGCGTGGCCGACAGCTCGCGCGGGGAGAGGGTGTGCGGCTCGCCTGCCCGGCGCAGGGTGGCCAGCACGTCGAACTCGCCCCGGGAGATGCCGTAGGGCTCGTAGGCCTTCTCCATGCGGTCACCCATGGCGCGCGCGAGCCGGAAGACACGGCCGAAGACCTCCATCGCCCTGGTGTCGAGGTCGGGCCGCACCCGGGCCCACTGGCCGATGATCGCGTCGACGGCGTCCGTCCGCCGCTCCTCCTGCTGCTGCATGGGCCGAGTATCCGCCCCCTTCCGATCGGCCGCAAGAAAGGGACTTGACGCTAAGTAGCTTAGAGTTAAGCTACTTGCCAGTGATTCATTCGCTCGTCTCCCGAAGGATGTCTCCCATGACCGCCGTCCGCGCCACCCGCCCCGCCGCCCTGGCGGCCGTCACCGCTCTCGCCCCGGTCTCCTGGGGCACCACCTACGCCGTCACCACCGAGTTCCTGCCGCCGGACCGCCCCCTGTTCACGGCCCTGGCCCGCGCCCTGCCCGCCGGTCTGGCGCTGCTCGCCGTCACCCGCGTGCTGCCCCGCGGCGCCTGGTGGGCGAAGGCGGCGGTACTGGGCGCGCTGAACATCGGCGCCTTCTTCCCGCTGCTGTTCGTGGCGGCGTACCGGCTGCCCGGTGGAACGGCCGCGGTCGTCGGCTCGCTCGGGCCGCTGTTCGTGGTCGGCCTCTCCGTGCCGCTGCTCGGGCAGCGGCCGGCCGCGCGGACGCTCGCCGCGGGGACCGCCGCCGCGTTCGGCGTCAGCCTCGTCGTCCTCAGGGGAGCCGGCGCCCTGGACACCGTCGGCGTGCTCGCCGCCGCCGCCTCCACCGCCTCCATGGCGGCCGGGACGGTCCTGACCAAGCGCTGGGGACGCCCGGACGGGGTGAGCCCCCTCGCCCTCACCGGCTGGCAGCTCACCGCGGGCGGCCTGCTGATCGCGCCCCTGGCCCTCCTGGCCGAGGGCGCCCCGCCCGCACTGGACGGCCGTGCCACCGCCGGCTACCTCTACCTCGCCCTGGCCAACACGGCCCTCGCCTACTGGCTCTGGTTCCGGGGCATCGGCCGGCTCACCGCCACACAGGCGGGCTTCCTGGGCCCGCTCTCCCCGCTCACCGCCGCCGTCGTCGGCTGGGCGGCCCTCGGCCAGGAACTCACCGCCGCGCAGCTGGCAGGCATGACCCTCGCGTTCACGGCGACGCTGGCGGGCCAGCTGCCGGCCGGCGCGCGCCGGCCGGCCGGACCCGGCGGGAGCAGCGGCCACGACCGCACGGCGGTCCTGGCGGCCCAGGGACGGTAGGCGCACACCGGCGGCCGCCGGCAGGCGGACGACAGGGCGCCCGGTGAGACACCGGGCGCCCTGTCCGCGTCGTACTACCGGTACTACCCGGCCTACCGGTACTACTCGGCGGCCGCGTCCGCCGCCTGGGCCTTCAGGGCCCGCTCGATGCCCGAGCGGGACTCCGACACGAGGCGGCGCAGTGCCGCGTTCGGCTCGGCCGCGGCCAGCCAGCTGTCCGTCTTGGCCAGGGTCTCCTCGGAGACCTGGACCGACGGGTACAGGCCGGTCGCGATCTGCTGGGCGATCTCGTGCGAACGGGAGTCCCAGAGGTCCTTGACGACCTCGAAGTACCGCTCCGTGTACGGCGCCAGCAGCTCGCGCTGGTCGGTCTGCACGAAGCCGCCGATCACGGCCTCCTGCACGGCGTTCGGCAGCTTGTCGGACTCCACGACCGACGCCCAGGCCTCGGCCTTGGCCTCCGCCGTGGGACGGGCCGCGCGCGCGGTGGCCGCGTGCCGCTCACCGGCGGCGGTACGGTCCCGCTCGTACTCGCCCGCGATCTCGGCCTCGTCGAACCGGCCGACCGCGGCGAGCCGCTGCACGAACGCCCAGCGCAGCTCGGTGTCCACGGCCAGACCCTCGATGGTCTGCGTGCCGTCCAGCAGCCCCTCCAGCAGGTCCAGCTGCTCGGGGGTGCGCGCCGTCGCCGCGAACGCCCGCGCCCAGGCCAGCTGGTGGTCACCGGCCGGCTCGGCCGCGCGCAGGTGGGCCAGCGTGGCGTCGGTCCAGCGGGTCAGCAGGGCCTCGCGGGCGGCCGGGTCGGCGTACAGCTCGATCGCCAGCTTCACCTGGCGGTGCAGCGACTGCACCACGCCGATGTCGGACTCCTTGCCGACGCCGGAGAGCACCAGGGAGAGGTAGTCGCGGGTGGCCAGCTCGCCGTCCCGCGTCATGTCCCAGGCGGACGCCCAGCACAGGGCGCGCGGCAGGGACGCCTCGAAGTCGCCGAGGTGCTCGGTGACGACCTTCAGCGACTCCTCGTCGAGGCGGACCTTCGCGTACGACAGGTCGTCGTCGTTGAGCAGGAAGACCGCCGGGCGGCGCCGGCCGGCCAGCTGCGGCACGGCCGTCAGCTCGCCGTCCACGTCCAGCTCGATCCGCTCGGTGCGCACCAGCTTGCCGGTGGCCTCGTCGAGGTCGTACAGGCCGACGGCGATGCGGTGCGGGCGCAGGGTCGGCTCGCCCTTGGCGCCGGCCGGCAGCGCCGGCGCCTCCTGGCGGACGGCGAAGGAGGTGATGGCACCGTCGGCGCCGGTGGTGATCTCCGGGCGCAGCACGTTGATGCCGGCGGTCTCCAGCCACTTCCTCGACCAGGTCTTCAGGTCGCGGCCGGAGGTCTCCTCCAGGGCGCCGAGCAGGTCCGACAGGCGCGTGTTGCCGAACGCGTGCCGCTTGAAGTAGGCCTGCACGCCCTGGAAGAACTCGTCCTCGCCGACGTACGCCACGAGCTGCTTGAGCACGCTCGCGCCCTTGGCGTAGGTGATGCCGTCGAAGTTGACGAGCACGTCGTCCAGGTCGCGGATGTCCGCCATGATCGGGTGCGTGGACGGCAGCTGGTCCTGGCGGTACGCCCAGGTCTTCATCTGGTTGGCGAACGTGGTCCACGAGTGCGGCCACTTCGAGCCGGGCGCGGCGGCCTGGCAGGCCACCTCGGCGTAGGTGGCGAACGACTCGTTCAGCCACAGGTCGTTCCACCACTCCATGGTGACCAGGTCGCCGAACCACATGTGGGCCAGCTCGTGCAGGATCGTCGCGGCCCGCACCTCGTACGACGCGTCGGTCACCTTGGACCGGAAGACGTACTGGTCGCGGATGGTCACGGCGCCCGCGTTCTCCATCGCGCCCGCGTTGAACTCGGGCACGAAGAGCTGGTCGTACTTCGCGAACGGGTAGGCGTAGTCGAACTTCTCCTGGAACCAGTCGAAGCCCTGCCGGGTCACGTCGAAGATCGCGTCCGCGTCCAGGAACTCGGCCAGCGAGGGGCGGCAGTAGATGCCGAGCGGCACGGACTGGCCGTCCTTCTCGTACACGCTGTGCACGGAGTGGTACGGGCCGACGATCAGCGCGGTGACGTACGTCGAGATGCGCGGCGTCGGCTCGAACGTCCAGACGTTGTCCTCGGGCTTCGGCGTCGGCGAGTTCGAGATCACCGTCCAGCCCTCGGGCGCCGTCACCGTGAACTGGAAGGTCGCCTTCAGGTCGGGCTGCTCGAAGGAGGCGAAGACGCGGCGGGCGTCCGGCACCTCGAACTGGGTGTACAGGTAGGCCTGCTCGTCGACCGGGTCGACGAAGCGGTGCAGGCCCTCGCCGGTGTTGGTGTACGCGCAGTCGGCCACGACGCGCAGGATGTTGCGCCCCGCCAGCAGACCCGGCAGCGCGATCCGGGAGTCCGCGAAGACCTCCGCGGGGTCGAGCGAGTCCCCGTTGAGCGTCACCTCGTGGACGGCCGGGGCCACCAGGTCGATGAAGCTGTCGCCGCCGTTGCCGGCGACGTCGAAGCGCACCGTGGTCACGGACCGGTAGGTACCGCCCTCCTGCGCCCCGGAGAGGTCGAGTTCGATCTCGTACGAGTCAACGGTGAGCAGCTCCGCCCGCTGCTGAGCCTCTTCGCGAGTCAGGTTTGTGCCAGGCACGCGGTCATCTCCTCGTTATGTGTCGGTTGCGTCATCCTTCCATGGACCCACCCCGATCCCTCCACCAGATTCACCTGCGGCGCGATGTCCGTTTCCCGCCGGACGACGGCCCGCTCGCGCGCGACGCTGGCTCCATGACGACCACCACGACGGCATACACCGCGCGACCGCTCTCGGCGCAGGTCCTCCGGGAGCTGCGCACCCGCGACGACGCCGGGCGCGCCCCGGTCCCCGTGACGGACGAGGAGGGCGGCGCCCCGCTGCGCTGCTGCCTGCGCCGTGGCGAGCCCGGCGAGCGCATCGCCCTGGTCTCGTACGCGCCGCTGCGCCGCTGGGCGGCCGGCACGGGCGTCGATCCGGGCGCCTACGACGAGCAGGGCCCCGTCTTCATCCATGCCGGGGACTGCCCGGGCCCGGCGGCCGGCGCCGCCCTGCCCTTCACGAACGCCCACCGCACGGTCCGCCGCTACTCGGCCGCCGGCCGCATCCTCGGCGGCCGCCTGGTCGAGGACGAGGCCGGCACGCGTGCCGCCTTCGCGGAGGCGTTCGCCGACCCGGAGGTGGCGCTGGTCCACGTGCGGGCGGTGGAGTACGGCTGCTTCCTGTACGAGGTGCGCGGGACCTGAGCCGGACGGCGCGGAGGGGCGGCCACGCGCGCGTGACCGCCCCTTTTGGAGTGCCGGGTGTCCTACTTGGCGGACAGCTCCGCCGCGACCAGCTCCGCGATCTGCACCGCGTTCAGCGCGGCGCCCTTGCGGAGGTTGTCGTTGGAGACGAAGAAGGCCAGGCCGTTGTCCGCCGTCTCGTCGCGCCGGATGCGGCCGACGTACGACGGGTCCTGGCCGGCCGCCTGCAGCGGGGTCGGGATGTCGGAGAGGGCGACACCCGGGGCGCCCGCGAGCAGCTCGGTCGCGCGCTCGGGGCTGATCGGCCGGGCGAAACGGGCGTTGACCTGGAGGGAGTGGCCGGAGAAGACCGGGACGCGCACGCAGGTGCCGGAGACCTTCAGGGCGGGGATCTCCAGGATCTTGCGGGACTCGTTGCGCAGCTTCTGCTCCTCGTCGGTCTCGTTGGAACCGTCGTCGACGACGTTTCCGGCGAGGGGCAGCACGTTGAAGGCGATGGGGCGCTTGTAGACCTGCGGCTCGGGGAAGTCGACCGCCGCGCCGTCGTGGGTGAGCCGGTCGGCCTCGGCGGCGACCTTCTGCACCTGGCCGTGCAGCTCGGCCACGCCCGAGAGGCCGGAGCCGGACACCGCCTGGTAGGTGGCGACGATCAGCGCCTCCAGACCGGCCTCCTCGTGCAGCACCCTCAGGGCCGGCATGGCGGCCATGGTGGTGCAGTTCGGGTTGGCGATGATGCCCTTGGGGCGGTCGGCGATCGCGTGCGGGTTCACCTCGGAGACGACCAGCGGGACCTCGGGGTCCCTGCGCCACGCGGAGGAGTTGTCGATCACGACGGCGCCCTGGGAGGCGACCTTCTCGGCCAGCGCCTTCGACGTCGCGCCGCCCGCGGAGAAGAGCACGATGTCCAGGCCGGTGTAGTCGGCCGCCGCCGCGTCCTCCACCGTCACGCCGTCCAGCACCGTCCCGGCCGAGCGGGCCGAGGCGAACAGGCGCAGCTGCGTCACCGGGAAGTTCCGCTCCGCGAGGATCCTGCGCATGACCGTGCCGACCTGACCGGTGGCTCCGACGATTCCTACCTTCACGGCGACTCCTCTGGATGACGTGCGTTCCTGTGCCCGGGCGGCCGGGGCCCTTCCATCATGCGGGGGACCCCGGCCGACGTGTCCAATCGTTTGCCCACGTGGTGGACGGGTACTCGGACCGGTCGCGCCTCTCGATCGTCCGGTCGCCGACCGCCCGGACGGGGAGGATTCCCTCCGAGACGCGGTACGGGCCGGAAGTCGCGGTCACTTCGAGGTGGCGGAACAGGTTTTCGTCCAGCTGGCAGAGGTGCTGGGCGACGTCCGTGGAGACGTACGTCACCTCGGTCCCGGGCCCGGTGTGACGTACGACTCCGTACCGCGTACCCGGTTCCCCTGGCCCGCCCGCCGGGCAGGGGCGCGTCCTCGAACGATGCCGGCTCCGGGCGCCGGCCCGCGTTCCGCGCGGCGTAGACCACCACGAAGCACGAACCGCCCGGGCCGACCCACGGCGACGGCGGTTCCTGACGTCGGCGATCGTCACCACCGGCTTGCCGAGCGGGCGCAGCTGATCACCGGTCCGGTCGAGGGCAAGGGGAACACCGTCCTGCCTGGCTCGCGGAACCCGGTCGAACGTTTCCGCCCGCGGCCGCGTCATAGGGGAAACGCGGCGAGGAGAGGGGTGGCTGTGCTGCGCGGAGATGCCCGCTGCGGCCAGGGGGAGGACCTGGGCGCCGACGATCCGCTGGACGCGGCCCAGCAACGCCGGGTGCGGGCGGTGCTCGCGCTGGGCGGGGTGCCGCAGTCGGACCTGCCGGACGGGGTGCAGCAGGTCCGCCTGCGGCTGCTGGAGCGGACCGCGAGCGGCCGCGAGGCCCCGCGGGACGTGTCGGCGTGGGCGGCGGTGGTCGCCTCCAACCTCGCCATGGACTGGCACCGGGCCAAGCGGCGCCGGGAGCGGCTGGGGGAGCGGCTGGCCGCGCTGCACGAGCCCGTGCACCCCTCCGGCGAGGAGACCAGCCTGCTCTCCCTCGCCGTCGCCCGGGGCCTGGACGAACTGCCCGCGGCCCAGCGGCAGGTGCTCGTCCTGCGGTTCTTCGCCGACCTGCCGGTGCGGGACATCGCCGGGCAGCTGGGCGTCCCCGAGGGCACGGTCAAGAGCAGGCTGCACACGGCGGTCCGCGCGCTGCGCGAGAGGCTGCACGAGGACGAGGTGGTGTGACGTGACCGCCGGACACGAGGGCACGGACGGTGCGGCCCGCGACGGCATGGACGCCCTGATGGCGGCGATCACCGGGGAGCCCCTGCCGGAGGACGCCCGCCGGGACCCGGCCGTCCTGGCCGAGCACCGGGCGGCCGAGGCCGATCTGGCCGTGCTGAGGGGCCGGCTGACCTGGCTGGCGGAGGCCCTGACCGGGGAGACGCAGGCGCCCGCGTCCGGGGAGGAGCCGGCGCCCGCGCAGGATCCGGCGCGGGCGGCGGAACGGGCGGCCCCGCCGCCCGCCGCCGCCCGCCCGCCCGGTGACCGCCCCCGCAGCCGCACTCGCCCCACCGGCCGGTCCCGGCCCCCGCGCCCCGGCCGCCCGTCGGGACCCCGCCGGGCGTGGCGCATCGCGCTCGGCTCGCTCGCCGGTGCCGCGGCCTTCTCCCTGGCCCTCGGCCTCGGCTGGCTCGTGGCGAACTCCCCGGGCGGCCTGACGGCGGACGGGGGCGCCGACGAGAAGACGGCGAGGAGCGCGGCCGACGCGACGGCCGAGGCGGCCGGACGGGACGGCCGGCCGGCCGACCCGGCGCGCGAACTCGCCTGTTCCAGGCTGGTGGTGGAGGGCACGGTGACCGGGGTCGGGCGCGAGCCGTCCGGCGGGAGCCGGGTCACGCTGACCGTGATCCGCTCCTACCGGCCCGCGCACGGACCGGCCGAGGTCTCCTTCCGGCTCGACGGCGGCGCCGAGCCGGCACCGCGCGCGGGACAGCACGTCCTCGTCCGCGTCGGCAAGGGCCGGCAGCACGCCGGCCTGTGGGCCGTCGGCGACGCCCGGGTGGCCGACGCCCGCGCCTGGATCACCGAGGCCCTGCCCGAGTCCCGGCACCTGGCGTGCCCCTCCGGCGGGACGCCGTGACGGGAGCGGGCGCGGGAACGCGAAGAGGGGCGGGCGCCCTCACGGACACCCGCCCCTGCCGGTCGGTCGGCCCGCTTACGGCGTGACCTTCCCGATCTTCACGCTGCCGGTGCCGGCGACCGTGCCGCGCGCGTTCACGAGCTGCACCTGCCCGAAGAACTCGCGGCCGGCGGGAGCCTCGGCGGCCGCCGTGACCTGGCCGGTCACGGTCGCCGAGTCGCCCGTGCCCAGCTCGACCGGGGCGGAGTCGACCGTGACGGTGCCGAGCGCGGACGAGAAGAACACGTCCCGGTAGTCGTAGTCGGTCGAACCGGCCGGGACCGAGTAGCCGACGACCTTGATGGTGTACGTGCCGGCGGCCGGGGACGCGACGGAGACGGCCTCCTCCGAGTCGCCGTCCGCGGACTGCGCGACCTGCGTGCCGTTCGCGTCGTACACCGTCAGGTCGAGGTCGGCGCCCGCGTCGGAGACGCGGCCGATGGCGACGTCCAGGGACTTGGCGCCGGCCGGGACCTGCACCGTGGTGGTCTGCGTCTCACCCTCCTTGATCGACGGACGCGCCGTCTTCGAGGAGCCGAGCGGGCCGCCGACCAGCTTGCCGTCCAGGGCCGCGTACTTGTTGGTCACCTTCCAGGAGGCGGCGGCCGGGGTGCCGGCCTTGGCCTCGTCGACGGTCACGGTCTCCGGGTCGAAGGCCGCGCCGAGGACGGAGGCGTCCAGGCGGTAGGGGTTGTCCAGCAGCGGCGAGGTGCGGCGGGCCTCCACCTCGACCTCCCAGACGCCGGGCTGCGGGTCGGCGTAGGCGCGCACGTCGGGCTTGCAGCCGTTGCCGTCGAGGTAGTTGTTGTAGCAGTTCGGGGTCGAGGTGCTGTCGACCGGAGTGCCGTAGGGGTGGATGGCGATGAACCGGGTCTGGCTCTTGTCCTTCAGCCCGCCGATCGCGACCTCCAGCGACTTGGCGCCCTCGGGCACGTTCAGGAAGTACGACCGCGTGCTGTTGCGCTGCACCGAACCCGACGCCGAGTAGGTGTACTTCACCGGGTCGGCGACCACGACGGTGGACAGCACCTGCTTGTCGACGCCCTCCGTGGCCGGGTCGTCGATCTCCAGGATGGCGCTCTTGATGCCCGCGGACCTCGGGGCGGCCTGCACCTTGACGGTCACCGGCTGGTTCAGCGGCAGCCGCACCACGTCGTCACCGAGGACGCGGAAGGTGTGGCCGGCGTTGTTCGCGAAGTACAGCTCGTGCCGGACGGCCTTGGCGGGGCCGGAGGTGCGGGTGACGGTGACCTCGTAGGTCTTCTTCTGGCCGGCCTTGAGGCCGCCTTCGCGGTCGTAGAGACCGGTGCCGAAGCCCGGGGTCTTCAGGGCGTAGTCGATCGCGGTGTCGACCGGGGCCTTCACCGTGTAGTCGTGCGCGGTGGCGTCGTGGCGGATGGCCTGCCAGGCGTCCACGATGTCGATCAGGCCCGCGCCCTCCTCGTAGGCCTGCACACCCTTGATGTGGCCGGCGGTCGAGGTCAGCGCCGTGCGCAGCGTGGCGGGCGTCAGGTCGATGCCCTTCTGCTTCGCGGCCGACAGCAGCAGCGCCGAGGCGCCCGCGGCCTGCGGGGAGGCCATCGAGGTGCCCTGGAGCATCGAGTAGCCGGCCGGCAGCGAGTAGCCCGCCTCGGCGACCGGGGAGCCCGGCAGCCAGGTCTGGGTGGTGTTGATCGCGGCGCCGGGCGCGCTCAGGGTCGGGGTGAAGCCGCCGTCCTCACGCGGGCCGCGCGAGGAGAAGGGCATCATCGCGTACCTGGTCTCCACGGCCGAGCCGTAGTTGGCGGCCCAGGTCTCCCTGGAGACGGCCGCGCCGACGGAGATCACCTTGTCCGCCAGGCCGGGGTCGCCGATGGTGTTGGCGCCGGGGCCCGAGTTGCCCGCGGAGATCACCAGCTGGACGCCGTAGGTGTCGATGAGCCGGGTGTACAGCTCGGCGCGCGCGTTGTTGCCGTCGTTCAGCGCCGGCAGGCCGCCGATCGACATGTTGACGATGTCGACACCGCGGTTGGTGACGAGGTCGATCATGCCCTCGGTGAGGGCGACGTTGGTGCAGCCGCCGGTCCAGGTGCAGGCCCGCGAGGAGACGATCTTCGCACCGGGGGCGGCGCCGTTCATCTTCCCGCCGAACAGGCCGTTGGCGGAGGTGATGCCGGCGACGTGGGTGCCGTGCTCGGACTCGATGACGCCGATGTTGACGAAGTCGGCCTTCTTGCCGACCCAGTCGCCGCCGTACGGGTCGGTGGGGACGTCCTTGCGGATCTGGACGACGAACGGCTGACGCTCGGCGACGTCGGTCTTCGGGTCGTCGGTGCCGAAGTACCCGACCTGGTGACCGTCCTTGTACGGCTTCAGCGGCGTGTCGTCGGTGAAGTCGAAGTTGTTGTTCAGGTCGACGCGGACGGTGCCGGCGGCCGGGTCGTAGAGGATGCCCCAGGCGTCGGTGGTGTCGCCGTCGCGGTTGGCGTCGCCCTTGGCGTCGCCGCCGGCCGTCGCGGACTCGCGGAACAGGTTGACCTGGTAGCTGCCCTCGGGCGCCTTCCAGGTCGCGCCGCCGTAGCTGAACGACGGGCCGCTGACCGGGTTGGTCATCCGGCGCCAGGTGCCGTCGGAGTCGATGATCGGGTCGGTCGCGGTGACCCAGTCGGTGATCTTCCGCTCGCCGGTGGTCGTCTTCTGCAGCGCGGGGTGGCCGAGGTCGACGCCGGAGTCGAGGATGCCGATGGTGATGCCGCGGCCGTCCGCCTTCGGGTGCTCCTGGACGAAGTTGACGGCGCCGGTCTCGAAGGAGGGGTTGTACGGGTTCTCCGCCGGGGTGTTCCGGCCCGGACCGGAGTAGGTGCCCTTCGCGGTGCGGGACTTGCCGGCGGTGGCCGCGTCCGGCGCCGGGTCGTCGAGCGGGATCTCCTGCCGCAGGTCGATGGCGTGCACCGAGGACAGCTTCGCGGCGGCCGCGATCGCCGAGTCCGCCTTCGCGGTCGGGACGGTGGCGCGTACGTAGCCGAGCCTGTCGTAGGTGCGGCCCACCGAGCCACCCTTGACCGCGTCCAGCTCGGAGGCGACCTGCTCGGTCTTCCCGGGCGCGGTCGCGATCATCATCGTGACGTTCTTGTCGCCGTCCGCCTTGGCCTCGGCGAGCCGGTCGGCGTCGTCCGATCCGAGCTTGTCGTGGGCGGACTTGACGGCGGGGTCGGCCGTGGCGGGCGGCGCGTCCGCGGCGAGGGCCGGCAGTACCGGCCCGGCCGCGGAGAGGGCGGCCAGCACGCCCACGGCCACGGCTATGCGGGCCAGGCGTCTCGGGCCGGATATCGGATCGCGCTCGGGGGTGTGGGTCATCGGCATCCCTTGTAGGTGAAGAAACCAGTGCCGGACGAGCGCACAGCTTTACCCAGGGCAAGGGACTTTGGGGACCGTTGACCGAAACGATATGGATGTATGGGGAAAACCCGCGATGGGATTCGTGCCGTTCGGGGCCGGTTGGTCCCGTATCGGCTCAGCTCTCCTTCGAGCGGGCGTAATGCCGGGACGCCTTGGCGCGGTTGCCGCAGGCCGCCATCGAGCACCAGCGGCGGGTGCCGTTCCTGGACGTGTCGAAGAAGTGCAGGATGCAGCTCTCGTGGGCGCAGCGGCGGATCCGGTCGGGCGCCTCGGCGAGCAGGTCCAGGTAGTTCCGGGCGGCGAGCCAGGCCGGCGCCCAGGACGGGTCGGTGAACTCCGGCTCCTCCCGCACCCCCTGCCCGGTCAGCCGCACCCGGACGCGCCCGTGGGCGAGCACCGCGTCCACGAGCGGCGCGCCGTCCGCCGGTGATCCGTCCACCGCGGTCTTCAGCGCCTCCCGCGCCTGGCGCAGATGGCGCAGTACGTCCGCGTCGGCCGCGTGGGCGCCGTCGAGTCCGTTGTCCGCGAGCCACACCGCGAGCCCCTCGGTGCCGTCGAGCAGGTCCTGGACGACGCCCTCCCTGTTCCACCGGGTGTTGAGCAGGTCGAGCGCGAGGGGTTCGCCGGTGAGCGGGCGGGGGTCGCGGGCGGCGGTCATGGGCATTCCTCCTCGGCTAACCGCTCAAGAGTACGTGACCGGTTGACGCTCTTCACTCTAACCGCTTAGTGTGGAAACAACGGTTAGATGATCCAAAGGGGAGAGCCATGACCTTGCGCACCGGCCACACCGGCCTGAACGTCACCGACCTCGACCGCTCGCTCGCCTTCTACCGGGACGTCCTCGGCTTCGCGCTGCTCGCCGAGGGCAAGGAGGACGGGCGCAGGTACGCCTTCCTGGGCGAGGGCGGGGCGGACGCGCCGCTCGTCACCCTCTGGCAGCAGGCCGGGGAGCCCTACGACGGAGGGCGGGCCGGACTGCACCACCTGGCCTTCACGGCCGACTCGGTGGACCGGGTCCGCGCCTACGAGGCGGCGCTCAGGGCCGCCGGGGTGGAGTTCGCCCACGAGGGCGTAGTCGCCCACCGGGAGGGTTCGGCCTCGGGCGGCATCTTCTTCCACGACCCGGACGGCACCCGCCTGGAGATCTCCGTCCCGCACGGCGCCGAGAACGCCCCCGCCCCGCACGCCTCCACCCCGACCTGCGGCTTCTTCTAGGCATGGGCGTGTACCACGCCGGATCGCGCGCCGTGCAGGACCTGGCCGGCGCGCGCGAGCGGGCCGACCACGTCGGCCGCTCCCTCGGCCAGGACATCAAGCCGGTCGCGGCGGCCTTCCTGGAACTCCAGCCCCTGCTGGTCGTCGGCGCGGCGGATCCCGGCACCGGCCGGGTGTGGGCCTCGGCGCTCACGGGCGCCCCCGGTTTCGTCCGGGCCACCGGCCCCCGGCAGATGTCCGTCACGGGAGGGCTCGTCCCGGACGACCCGCTCGCGGCGGCCCTGGCCGTGCCGGGCACCCCCGTCGGCACCCTCGCCCTCGACCCGCGCACCCGCCGCCGCATGCGCCTGAACGGCCGGCTGCGGCCCACGGCACGCGGCTTCGCCGTCGAGGCGGACCAGGTGTTCTCCAACTGCCCCAAGTACATCCAGCGCCGGGAGTCCTTCGAGCGCGCCGGCGGGCGCGGGCCGGGCGCGTCCCGGCGGTGCGGGCGGCTCGAGCCCGCCGACGCGGAGACCGTCCGGACCGCCGACACCTTCTTCGTGGCCACCGTGCACGGCACCGGTGCCGACGCGAGCCACCGGGGCGGCAACCCCGGCTTCGTCCGGGTCGTCTCCCCGCACGAGCTGGACTGGCCGGACTACCCCGGCAACGCCATGTTCCGCACCCTCGGCAACCTGCGCGAGGACCCGCGCGCCGGCCTGCTCTTCCTGGACTGGGACACGGGCACCACCCTCCAGCTCACCGGGGAGGCCCGCACCGAGTTCCGCGCGGGCGGCGAACGGACCGTCCGCTTCACCGTCGCGCGGGCCGTCCGCACCGAGGACGCCGTGCCCCTGCGCTGGTCCGCACCGGAGTTCTCGCCGGCCAACCCGGCCGGGTAACGTCGTGAGATGCGACGGAAGTTGAGGGTGGCGGCCTACGCCGTGTGCGTCCGCGACGGACAGATCCTGCTGGCCCGCTCACCGGGACCAGACGGCACGCCCGAGTGGGTGCTGCCCGGCGGCGGCATGGAGCACGGCGAGGACCCGTACGACACCGTCCGCCGCGAACTCACCGAGGAGACCGGTTACCGCATCGAGGTGACCGGTCTGCTCGGCGTCGACTCCGCCCGCAGGGTCGTCGCCGGCGGACGCCCGCCCCGCCGCACCGACCACCACGGGGTGCGCATCGTCTACGAGGCCCGCGTCGTCGGCGGCGAACTGCGGTACGAGGTCGGCGGCTCGACCGACCTCGCCGCGTGGCAGGACCTGGACGCCGTACCCGGTCTCACCCGGGTGCGGCTGGTCGACGTGGCGCTGCGGCTGTGGCGTGAACGCCCGGCCGGCGGACGGCTCTACCCCGCCGGATGAACGGGCGGTGACCGGCCCACGGCCCGACGCGATCCAGTCCGTGACCGCGCGCGGTACCCGGTGATCCACGTACGGTGATCGGCGCCGCGCGTTGCCACCGAGTTCACGCGCAGGTCATCCCCGCTGCCAACGATCCAGTACGAGCGGGGCGTTCGCGCCTGCGACGGCCCGCGACCACTGCCGACGCGTACGCACTCGGGGAGATCGCGCCATGTCGCGCACACGCTCTGTCGCCACCTCCACGGCGGGGGTCCACCGCCGTACCGTCCTCGCCGCCGCCGGAGCCGTCTCGCTCTCCGCCGGCGCCGGCTACGCCCTGCGGCCCACCGACGGTCACGCCGCCACCACCGCCGAGGAGCCCGCCGCCCACTCCCGGCAGGCCTCCGCCAAGACCCCGCTCGCCCCCTACACCAAGGGCACCACCCTCGCCTCGGTGGCCGCCCCCCGCAACAGCTCCGGCTACCGCCGCCTCGGCGACGGACCGGGCTGGAAGCGGGTCGTGCGCGCCGAGCTGGCCACCCCGAAGGCCGGCCGAGCCGGCCGCCGCCGGACGCTCGCCGCCTTCGTGCAGTTCACCGACCTGCACCTGATGGACGTGCAGCATCCGCTGCGCTGGGAGTTCCTGCGCGCGGGCGACCCGCACGCCTGGCGCCCGCACGAGGCGCTCACCGTGCCCGGCGCGGTCTCGCTCGTCGAGCGGGTCAACGCCCTGCGGGGCGCCCCCGTCACCGGCGCCCCCCTGCACTTCGTCATGACCACCGGCGACAACACCGACAACAACGCCCACTCCGAGCTGGAGTGGTTCATGAAGGTGATGAGCGGCGGCCGCATCACCCCCAACACCGGGGACCCCCGGCACTACGAGGGCGTCCAGAACAGCGGACTGAAACTGTACTGGCAGCCCGACTCCACCGCCCGCGACAACGACAAGGCGCTCGGCTTCCCGCACCTGAAGGGCTTCCTGGCCGCGGCGATCCGCGAGGTGCGCAGCCCCGGCCTGAACCTGCCCTGGTACTCCACCGTCGGCAACCACGACTTCCTCCCGCTCGGCGCCTACGGCTCCCACGGCGACCCCTACCTCGCCGAGGCCGCCATCGGCGGCAGGAAACTGATGACCGCCTCCGCCGCCGACGCCAGGAAGATCCTGGACTCCGTGAAGCACGCCACCGACCCCAAGGGCGCCGGCTACCGCGACTTCCTCAAGGCGCACGCCCGCTCCATGCGCTCGGTCACGCCGGACGAGAGGCGGGCCCCCTACACCCCCGCCGACTACCTCAAGGCCCACCTCGACCCCGCCCACCAGGGCCACGGCCCGGTCGGCCACGGCTACTCCACGGCCAACCTGGACGCGGGCACCCAGTACTACGTCTTCCGCGTCTCCGACGACGTCATCGGCATCAGCCTCGACACCACCGACCCGGGCGGCCACTACGAGGGCTCCGTCGGCACCGCCCAGCTGAAGTGGCTCGAGAAGACCCTGAAGGACAACAAGGACTCCTACGCCGTCGTCTTCAGCCACCACACCAGCACGACGATGACCAACACCCGCCCCGACCCGGCCCGCCCCGGGGAGCGCCGCCACGACGGCGCCGAGGTGGTGTCGGTGCTGTCCGCCCACACCAACGTGCTCGCCTGGGTGAACGGCCACGTCCACAAGAACGTGGTCACCCCGCACAAGGCCTCCGGCGGCCGCTCCTTCTGGGAGATCTCCACCGCCTCGCACATCGACTTCCCCCACCTGGCCCGCGTGGTCGAGCTGACCGACAACAAGGACGGCACCGTCTCCCTGTTCACCACGCTGATCGAGTCAGCGGCCCCGCACCGCACCGACTTCTCCGACCTCTCCCAGACCGGCCTCGCCGCCCTCTACCGCGAGCTGGCCCACAACGCCCCCGGCGCCCACAAGACGCTCGCGGGCAGCGCCGCCGACCGCAACACCGAACTGGTGCTGAAGAAGGGCTGAAGGGGGGAAGAAGGGCCGGAAATCACCCAACCGGCCCACACCGGAGCAACCTTCGCGCAACATCACCGGGTCCCTTCCCCCGACCGCATCACAACCACCCGTAGGGGGAAGGCATGCACGTACGTTCGACCCTGGTGGGCGCCACCGCCCTGCTCCTCTCGGCCGCACTGGCGGCCACAGCCGCCGCCGCGACCGGGCCCGCCTCCTCCTCCGGCGGCCACGGCGCGACCCGCAAGGCCGTCGAGGCGGCGGTCGCGGCCGGCGTGCCCGGAGCGACCGCCACCGCCACCGACGCCCACGGCGCCTGGTCCGCCACCGCGGGCACCGGCGACCTCCGCACGGGCGCGCCCCGCTCGGCCGCCGACCGCTACCGGGTCGGCAGCATCACCAAGACCTTCGTCGCCACCGTCCTGCTCCAGCTGGAGGCGGAGGGCCGGCTCTCCCTGGACGACAAGGTGGACAAGTGGCTGCCGGGCGTGGTCCGCGGCCACGGCCACGACGGCCGCCGTGTCACCGTGCGCCAGCTCCTCAACCACACCAGCGGCGTCTTCGACTACACGGCCGACGAGGACTTCGACCGTGCCTACTTCCTGAAGGACGGCTTCTTCCAGCACCGGTACGACACGCTCACCCCGCAGGAGCTGGTGGCGATCGCCATGAAGCACGCACCGGACTTCGCGCCGGGCGCGACCTGGAAGTACTCCAACACCAACTACATCCTGGCCGGCATGGTGATCGGCAAGGTGACGGGCCACTCGTACGCCACCGAGATCAACCGCCGCGTGATCGGGCCCCTGCACCTCACGGCCACCTCGCTGCCCGGCACCCGGGTCACCGTCCCGCAGCCGAGCAGCCGCGCCTACTCGAAGCTCTCCCTGACGGCGACGGGCCCCACCTACGACGTCACCACCCTCAATCCCTCCATCGCCTCCTCGGCCGGCGAGATGATCTCCGACTCCGCCGACCTCGACCGCTTCTACGCCGCCCTGCTGCGCGGCAAGCTCCTCCCGGCCCGGCAGCTGAAGGAGATGAAGGCCACCGTGAAGATCGACGGCGACCCGAACACCCGTTACGGCCTCGGCCTCATGGACACGCGGCTGACCTGCGGTACGCACGTGTGGGGCCACGCCGGCGGCATCCACGGCTCCACGACCACGGCGGTGACGACGGCGGACGGCCGGCACGCCCTCGCCTTCAACTTCAACGGCGACTGGACCGGCAGCCACGCAGCGGTGGTCGAAGCCGAGTTCTGCTGACACCGGGAGGGGCCGCCGGCGTCTTCCCGTGGCCCCTCCTCTCCCCCTTCGGATGCTCCTCCGGCCCGTCACTACCGGGGCAGCACCACGACATAGGCGGCCGGGTCGCGGTCGCCGGAGGCCATCAGCGCCGTGCGCACCACCGCCGCCTGCTGCTCCATCGCGTCCCTGAGCTTCCTCGGCGTGATGTACACGACCGTGATCCCCAGACGCTCCAGGTGCTCGCGCTTGCGCGCGTACTCCGACCACTCGGGATCCTCCTCCTGCTCCTGCCCCCGTCCCTGCCGGTGCGCGCGGGTGTCGAGTTCGACCGCGACGGCCTGGTCCGGCCAGTAGGCGTCCAGGCCGCCGAGGTGCGGGCCGCCGGGCAGGCGCAGGTCGACGTTCCAGACCGGGGCGGGCAGGCCGTACTCGCCGACCATCCGGTAGAGGCGGTCCTCGGCGATCGAGCGCCCCTCCGCCAGGAGCGAGTCCACGGCGTCCACCACGTGCGGGCGGGTCAGCAGCCTGGCCCGGGTCAGCTCCCGCACCACCGCGGCCGGTTCGCAGTGTCCGCCGCGCACCGCCTCGGTCAGCAGCCGGCGTACCGCCCGGGGGTCCGTCAGTCCCGCCACCGCGTCCGCCAGGGCTCGCGGCACCGGCGCCACCGGCAGGCCCGTCACCGCGCGGGGTGTGGGCAGCGCGGGGGAGCGCAGGATGCGCACGTACCCCGTGGACCGCAGCCGGCGCAGTCGCGGGACCAGGACGTCGACCTGGTCCAGCGAGGGCAGTGACGGTGTGGCGGAGAAGCCGTACAGGGCCAGTGCGGCGAGCCCCGTGATCATCGCCTCCGCGTACAGCGGGCGGTGCGGGCTCCGCGCCGTCGGCTGGGCCGGAACGGCCGGCGCCTGCGCGCGGGCCGCGTACAGCAGGGCCCCGTGCAGCCGCTCCTCGCCCGTCGGGGGCCCGGAGTGCAGCAGGACCACGTTCGGGAGCAGCTGACGCCAGGGGCCGTCGGGGCGGCACCGCTCGGTCAGCTCGGCGGCGCCCACCCCGTGGGCGCGGATCTGGGCCGCCGTCAGGACGCGGCGGTGGGCCTCGGACAGGTGGCGGAGCGGGCGGGGGGAGAGCGGGGCGTCGTGCGTCATGGCGTCGAATTTCCCGCGCCGAGTCCCCCTTGTAACCGCTGTTACACGGTCGTCGAGGAATGCGGACAAGACGGTACTAAAGGTCAGGTGTTCGGGTGCCGAGTAGGCAACGGAAACCCCTGGTCCGATCGGGTGCGGACCAGGGGTTACGGCTACTCGTGCCCGGATTTCGTAACGGTCACCGAACGGGCAGGCTCAGGCCAGGGCTCACCGGCCGGACGCCGTCGCGTCGCACTCCTGCGCACGCAGCGCCCGCGCCAGGTCGTCCCGCGCCTCCAGCACCAGCCGGCGCAGCGCGGGCGCCGCGTCCCGGTGCGCCCGAAGCCA
This sequence comes from Streptomyces lucensis JCM 4490, assembly GCF_014650035.1. Classification (GTDB taxonomy): domain Bacteria; phylum Actinomycetota; class Actinomycetes; order Streptomycetales; family Streptomycetaceae; genus Streptomyces; species Streptomyces lucensis. The sequence continues at coordinate 364,213 of NZ_BMUE01000002.1, forward strand.
CGCGTCCGTCGCCTCCAGGGTCTCCGGCCGGTCCTGGAGCGCGGGGAACAGACCCCGGACGACGTCCATGCCGATCTGGATCGACCGCTCCCGCCAGATCCGCTCGATCGCCGTGAAGTACTGCCCGGCGTACGGCGCCGTCAGGGCCCGCTGCGAGGGCCGGCCGAACCCCGCGATGGTGGCCTCCACCAGCGCGTTCGACAGCGCGTCGGACTCCACCACCTGCGCCCACGCCTGCGCCTTGACCGCGGCCGACGGCCGGGCCGCGAGGCAGCGGACCTGGTGTCGCTTGCCGGAGGCGGTGTCGTCGCGGGACAGCTCGGCGGCCAGCACCGCCTCGTCGGCCGCCCCGTGTGCGGCCAGCGGCTCCAGGAACGCCCAGCGCAGTTCCTGGTCCATCTCCAGGCCGTCGATCGCGGTGGTCCCGTCCAGCAGCTCCTTCAGCAGCGCCAGGTCCGGCCCGGCGGAGGCCACCTCCGCGAAGAACCGTGCCCAGGCCAGCTGGTGCTCACTGCCCGGCCCGGCCGCCCGCAGCTCCCGCAGGGCGCCCTCGGCCAGCAGCTCCCCGCCGGTCTCCCGCCAGGCCGGCGCCGCGTAGTGCACCAGCGCCGTGTTCGCCCAGGCGTGCAGCATCTGCAGAACGCCGATGTCCGACTCGCGGCCCGCGAACCGCAACACGTAACCGATGAAGTCCCGCGCCGGCAGCAGCCCGTCGCGTGTCAGGTTCCACAGCGCCGACCAGCACAGCGCACGGGCCAGCGGGTCGGTGAGCGCGCCCAGGTGCTCGCGCAGGGTCGACAGCGAGGTCTCGTCGAAGCGGACCTTGCAGTAGGTCAGGTCGTCGTCGTTGACCAGCACCAGCTCCGGCGCCTGGGCGCCCGCCAGCTCGGCCACCACCGTGCGCGCGCCGTGCACATCGGTCTCCACGCGCGCGTACCGCTCCAGCGCGCCCTGGGGCGTGCGCCGGTACAGGCCCACGGCGATCCGGTGCGGGCGCAGCTCCGGGTGCGTCTCCGGGGCCTCCTGGAGGACCGCCAGCTCGGCGATCCGGCCGCCCTCGGTGTCCAGCAGCACCTGCGGGGTCAGCGAGTTCACCCCGGCCGTCTGCAGCCAGGACCGGGCCCACGCGGTCATGTCCCGGCCGCTGGTCTCGGCCAGCACCGACAGCAGGTCGCCGAGGCGCGTGTTGCCGTACGCGTTGCGCTTGAAGTAGCGGCGGGCGCCCTCCAGGAACGCGTCCTGCCCGGCGTACGCCACCAGCTGCTTGAGCACCGAGGCACCCTTGGCGTAGGTGATGCCGTCGAAGTTCAGCTTCGCGTCCTCCAGGTCACGGATGTCCGCCGTGACCGGATGCGTGGACGGCAGCTGGTCCGCGCGGTACGCCCACGCCTTGCGGCGGTTGGCGAAGGTGATCCACGCGTCCCGGAAGCGGGTCGCGCCGACGTTGGCGAACGTGCCCATGAAGTCCGCGAAGGACTCCTTCAGCCACAGGTCGTCCCACCACTCCATGGTGACCAGGTCGCCGAACCACATGTGCGCCATCTCGTGCAGGACGACGTTGGCCCGCGCCTCGTACGACGCCTGCGTCACCTTCCCGCGGAAGATGTACTCCTCGCGGAAGGTCACCAGACCGGGGTTCTCCATCGCGCCCAGGTTGTACTCCGGGACGAACGCCTGGTCGTACTTGCCGAACGGGTACGGGTAGTCGAAGTGGTCGTGGAAGAAGTCCAGGCCCTGCTTGGTGACCAGGAAGACGTCGTCGGCGTCGAAGTGCGGGGCGAGACCCTTGCGGCACATCGCGCCCAGCGGGATCTCCAGCCTCGTCCCGTCCTCGAAGGTGCGCGCGTAGAGGTCCGTCACGTAGTGGTACGGCCCCGCGACCACGCACGTGATGTACGTCGAGATCGGCTTCGTCTCCGCGAACCGCCAGACGCCGTCGGTCAGTTCGCCCGCGCCGTTGCTCCACACCGTCCAGCCCTCGGGCGCCCGGACCTCGAACCGGTAGGGAGCCTTGAGGTCCGGCTGCTCGAAGTTCGCGAAGACACGGCGGGCGTCGGCCGGCTCGTACTGGGTGTACAGGTACACCTCGCCGTCCTCCGGGTCGACGAAGCGGTGCATGCCCTCGCCGGTGCGGGAGTAGGCGCAGCGGGCGTCGACGACCAGCTCGTTCTCGGCGGCCAGGTTCTCCAGCGCGATCCGGGCGCCGTCGAACACCTCGCTCGGGTCGAGGTCCTTGCCGTTGAGCGAGACGGCGGTCACGCCCGGCGCGACGAGGTCGGCGAAGGTGGCCGCGCCCGGCTCGCCGCAGCGGAAGCGGATGGTGGTCACCGAGCGGAAGGTGCGCGGCTCCCCGTCCCCGTCACCGACGGCGGACCGCAGGTCCAGGGACACGTCGTACCCGTCGACGGACAGCAGTGCCGCCCGCTCCCGGGCCTCCTCACGGGACAGATTCTCACCGGGCACGGAGGGCACTCCTTTGTGGTCGCGTGAATGGCCGTTAACAGCAGTGATCCTGCCATGCGCTCCTGACGCAGGGCAGCAGGGAATGCGCCTCGCGCCGACGTCGTTGACGATTGAAAGAACGCTTGCGCAAGGAGAGCCATGTCCGAGACCCCGGCCGCGTCCGGCAAGACCCCCGTCGACTTCTGGTTCGACCCGCTCTGTCCCTGGGCCTGGATGACCTCCCGGTGGGTGCTGGAGGTGGAGAAGGTCCGCGACATCGAGGTCCGCTGGCACATCATGAGCCTCGCCGTCCTCAACGAGGACAGGCTGGACGAGCTGTCCGAGTCCTACCGGGAGATGCTCACCACCAAGGCGTGGCAGCCGGTGCGCGTGGTCACCGCCGCCTGGCAGAAGCACGGCGACGCGGTCCTCGGCCCGCTCTACACGGCGCTCGGCACCCGCTTCCACAACAACGGCGAGGGCCCGACCGTCGAGGCCGTCGCCGGCGCGCTCGCGGACGTCGGCCTGCCCGCCGAGCTGATCGAGTACGCGGACCAGGAGAACTTCGAGTTCGACGCCGAGCTGCGCGCCTCCCACAAGGAGGGCATCGAGAAGGTCGGCCAGGACGTCGGCACCCCGATCATCGCGCTCCCCGGCGCGGACGGCGAGCAGATCGCCTTCTTCGGCCCGGTCGTCACCCCCGCCCCCAAGGGCGAGGAGGCGGCCCGCCTGTGGGACGGCACGATCGCCGTGGCCTCCGTCCCCGGCTTCTACGAGATCAAGCGGACCCGCACCAAGGGCCCCGACTTCAGCAACCTGTAGCCCCCCGCGCAGGAGGACCCCCGCGAGTCACGTCCTCGCGGGGGTCCTCCGTTCATCCGCCTGCCGCGTGAAGGGTGAGAAGACGATCACGAGGCAGGACGCTCACGGGCGCCCGGCGCCCTCAGGGCGCGAGCAGCAGCGCGTCCGTGCGGGACCTGGCCGCCTCGTACCGGCGGGCCACGTCCTGCCAGTTCACCACCTGCCACATCGCCTCGACGAAGTCCGCCTTCTGGTTGCGGTACTGGAGGTAGAAGGCGTGCTCCCAGGCGTCGAAGACCAGGATCGGGGTGGAGGCCTGGCCGACGTTGCCCTGGTGGTCGTAGACCTGCTCCACGATCAGGCGCCCGCTCAGCGGCTCGTACGCCAGCACGCCCCAGCCCGAACCCTGGGTGGTGGCCGAGGCCTTGGACAGCTGGGTCCTGAAGGCGGCGAAGGAACCGAAGGACTCCCTGATCGCCTCGGCCAGCCCGCCCACCCCGTCGGCCTCGAGCGGCTCGCCGCCGCCGTCCTGCGGGCCGGTCATGTTCTGCCAGTAGATGCTGTGCAGGATGTGCCCGGAGAGGTGGAAGGCGAGGTTCTTCTCCAGCCCGTTGACCGAGCCCCACGACTCCCGGTCCCGCGCCTCGGCGAGCTGCTCCAGGGTGTCGTTCGCGCCCTTCACGTAGGCCGCGTGGTGCTTGCCGTGGTGCAGCTCGATGATCTCCGGGCTGATCACGGGCGCGAGCGCCGAGTAGTCGTAGGGCAGCTCGGGCAGCGTGTAGACGGGCATGGGCGATCCCCTCCGGACCTTATTGCAAGTCTCTTGCAACTACACGCTATCAGCAACAGGTCCGGGCGCCTGGGAACGGCGAAGGGCCCGGCGCCGTCGGCGCCGGGCCCTTCGTCCACGCGAGGCGGTCAGTCCGTGCCGGACTCCATCGCGGCGCGGTCCAGCAGTTCCTCGTCCTCGGAGACCTCGCCGCGGGAGGCGATGGCCTCCGCGCCGCCTTCCGGCATGGCGCCGATCAGGCCGGTCGCGGCCGCCTGGGCGGCGCCGACGGCGGGACCCGTGGCGCCGATCATGCCCAGCCCCGCGTACTGCTCCAGCTTGGCGCGCGAGTCGGCGATGTCCAGGTTGCGCATGGTGAGCTGGCCGATCCGGTCCGTCGGGCCGAACGCGGAGTCCTCGGTGCGCTCCATCGACAGCTTGTCCGGGTGGTAGCTGAACGCCGGACCCGCGGTGTCGAGGATCGAGTAGTCCTCGCCGCGGCGCAGCCGCAGCGTCACCTCGCCGGTGACCGCCGCGCCGACCCAGCGCTGCAGCGACTCCCGCACCATCAGTGCCTGCGGGTCCAGCCAGCGGCCCTCGTACATCAGCCGGCCCAGACGCCGGCCCTCGTTGTGGTACTGGGCGACGGTGTCCTCGTTGTGGATCGCGTTGACGAGGCGCTCGTAGGCGGCGTGCAGGAGGGCCATGCCGGGCGCCTCGTAGATGCCGCGGCTCTTGGCCTCGATGATCCGGTTCTCGATCTGGTCGGACATGCCGAGGCCGTGCCGGCCGCCGATGGCGTTGGCCTCCATGACCAGCTCGACGGCGGAGCCGAACTCCTTGCCGTTGACGGTGACCGGACGGCCCTGGTCGAAGCCGATCGTCACGTCCTCCGCGGCGATCGCGACCTCGGGGTCCCAGAACCGCACGCCCATGATCGGCTCGACGGTCTCGACGCCGGTGTCCAGGTGCTCCAGCGTCTTCGCCTCGTGGGTGGCGCCCCAGATGTTGGCGTCGGTGGAGTAGGCCTTCTCCGTGCTGTCCCGGTAGGGCAGTCCGTGGGCGAGGAGCCACTCGGACATCTCCTTGCGGCCGCCCAGCTCCGTCACGAAGTCCGCGTCCAGCCACGGCTTGTAGATCCGCAGGTGGGGGTTGGCGAGCAGGCCGTAGCGGTAGAACCGCTCGATGTCGTTGCCCTTGAAGGTCGAGCCGTCACCCCAGATCTGCACGTCGTCCTCGAGCATGGCCCGGACCAGCAGGGTGCCCGTCACGGCGCGGCCGAGCGGCGTGGTGTTGAAGTACGCGCGTCCGCCCGAGCGGATGTGGAACGCGCCGCAGGCGAGGGCGGCCAGGCCTTCCTCGACCAGCGCCGCGCGGCAGTCGACCAGGCGTGCGACCTCGGCGCCGTACGTCTTCGCGCGGCCGGGCACCGAGGCGATGTCGGGCTCGTCGTACTGGCCGATGTCGGCGGTGTACGTGCACGGGACGGCGCCCTTGTCACGCATCCACGCGACCGCGACGGAGGTGTCGAGGCCGCCCGAGAAGGCGATGCCGACGCGCTCGCCGGCGGGCAGGGAGGTGAGGACCTTGGACATAGGAAGAGTATGCGGGAAAATGTATATCCATGCAACGTGGGCAGGGAAAGCTCATGGTGGGCGCCGGTGGCGGCGGGCCCGCCGGGCCCGCCGCCACCGGGTCAGCTACGGGCGCGCAGGCGCTGGCGGACGTAGCCGGCCGCGGCGAGGGACAGCGTCATGGCACCCGTGGAGTACAGCTGGAGACGGGTGTCGTGCTCGCGGGCCATCAGGACGAGGATCGCGGCCATGCCGGCCAGGGCGAGCCAGGTCAGCCACGGGAACGCCCACATGCGGACCACGAGCTTCCCGGGGGCCTCGCGCTCGATCCGGCGGCGCAGCAGCAGCTGGGAGACGGCGATGAAGATCCAGACGACCAGGATCACCGCGCCGATCATGTTCAGCAGCCAGGGGAAGACGTCGTCCGGACGCCAGTAGCTGAGCAGCACGCAGACGAAGCCGAAGAAGCAGGAGGTCAGCACCGCGATCCGGGGGACGCCGCCGGAGAGCCTGGCCAGCGCCTTCGGGCCCAGGCCGCGCTGGACCAGCGAGTAGGCGATCCGCGAGGAGCCGTAGATGTTCGCGTTCATCGCCGACAGCAGCGCCACCAGCACGACCACGTTCATCAGCCGGCCCGCGCCGGGGATGCCCAGGTGGTCGAGCGTGGCGACGTACGGGCCCTTCTCCACGACCTCCTTGGAGTCCCACGGGACCAGGGTCACCACGACCGCCATCGAGCCGATGTAGAAGAGGGCGATGCGCCACATCGCCGTGCGGACGGCGGAGGCCACGCCCCGCACCGGGTCCGGCGACTCGGCCGCCGCGATCGTCACCGTCTCCAGGCCGCCGTAGGCGAAGACGGAGGCCAGCAGGCCGATCACCAGGCCCTCGCTGCCGTGCGGGAGGAAGTCGCCCAGGTTGGCGGTGCCGGGCGCGTCCGTACCGGGCAGCACCCCGGCGATCGCCAGCACGCCCAGGACGAGGAACAGGCTGATCGCGCCGACCTTCAGCGCGGCGAACCAGAACTCGAACTCACCGAAGTTCTTCACCGCGGCCAGGTTCGCCCCGCAGAACACCACCATGAACAGGGCCACCCAGGCCCACTGCGGGGTCCCCGGCAGCCAGCCCTGGACGATCTTCGCGGCGCCGATGCCCTCCAGGCCGACCGCCGTGCACAGCAGCACCCAGAAGGACCAGCCGGCGGCGAAGCCCGCCCACGGGCCGATGGCCCGCTCGGCGTGCGCCGAGAAGGAACCGGACGACGGGTGGGCGGCCGACATCTCGCCGAGCATCCGCATCACCAGCATCACCAGGAGCCCGGAGACCGCGTAGGCGATGACGACGGACGGGCCGGCGGCGGCGATACCCGCGCCGGATCCGACGAACAGGCCCGCGCCGATCACCCCGCCTAGGGCGATCATCGACAGGTGGCGCTGCTTGAGGCCGGGGGAGAGGGAAGTGCCGTCCCGCTGCTGCGGGGGCGTCTCGGTCTGCGTGCTGCTGGGCATGGGCGCGACTCGTCCAGTCCGTAGGCGGAAGAAAAAACTCCACCATACTGGGCGGCCCGTCCGCTCACGCGGGGGAGCCGCCCAGTATCCGGACACCCACCGCACCCGGCGTGAGCCCGCCGTCACGCCGCCGCGGGCACCGGCGTGTAGTGCGAGGCGTCGCCCTCGACCGAGTAGCTCTCCTTGCCCTCGACGCCGACCGGGACGTCACCGGCGACGGTCACCCGGTGCAGGCGGCGCGGCCGGCCGTCGTAGTTGTCGACGGCGTAGTGCTGGGTGATGCGGTTGTCGAAGAGCACCAGCTGGTTCTCCGACCAGCTGTGGCGCAGCACGTTCTCCGGACGGGTGACGTAGGCCTGGAGCAGGTCCAGGACCCTGCGGGACTCACCCACCGACAGGCCCGCGATCCGCTGTGCGAAGCCGCCGATGAACAGCCCGCGCTCACCGGTCAGCGGGTGGACGCGCACCACCGGGTGGGCGGTGCGGTACGTGATGGAGGTGAACTCGGCGCGCTGGGCGGCCTTCTGCTCGTCGATGTCCTCCTGCGGCACGGCGTAGTCGTAGTCGTTGGTGTGCTCGGCCCACAGGGTGTCGGCGAAGCGCCGCAGCGGCTCGGGCAGGTCGCGGTAGGCGGCCGCCGCGTTGGCGATCAGGGTCTCGCCGCCGTACGGCGGGAGCGTGATCGAGCGCAGGGTGCTGGCCTGGGGCGGGTTGAGGACGAAGGTGACGTCGGTGTGCCAGTGGTTGGCGCTGCCCTGCTCGCTGTCGACCGGGAGCACGTTCGGCGCGCCGTCTACGGCGCCCACGGTCGGGTGGGCGGTGGTCAGGTCGCCGAAGTGCCGGGCGAAGGCCTGCTGCCCCGCGTCGTCCAGGTCGACGTCGTCGAAGACGAGCGCCTTGTGGACGCCCAGGGCCTCCCGGATCGCGGAGACCTCCTGCGCCTCCAGCGGCCGGGAGATGTCGACGCCGCTGACACGGGCGCCGATGTTCGCGGTGATCCTGCTGATCTTCAGGGACATGGGGGATTCCTCTCAGGCGAACGCGGGGGTCAGGTACTGGTTGGCGGGGCGGGGCAGGCCGTAGCGCTCGCGCAGGGTCCGGCGGGGCCCGTACTCGGTGCGCAGCAGGCCTCTGGCGCGCAGCAGCGGTACGACGTGCTCGACGAAGGCGTCCAGGCCGGAGGGCAGGACGGCCGGCATGATGTTGAAGCCGTCGGCGGCTCCTCGCGTGAACCAGGTCTCGATCTGGCCGGCGACCTGCTCGGGCGTCCCGGCGAAGGTGCGGTGCCCGCGTCCGCCGCCGAGCCGGCCGATCAGCTGCCGCACGGTGAGCCGCTCGCGCCGGGCCAGCTCGACCACCAGGGTGTAGCGGCTCTTGGCACCCTCGATGGCGGACTCGGGCGGCAGGTCGGCGGGCAGCCGCGCGTCCAGTTCCAGGGCGCCGGCCGGGAGGTGCAGCAGGTTCTCCAGGCGGGCCACTCCGTGCGTGTACACGATGTGGTCCTCCAGCACCTGCTCGTTCGCCCGCGCCTCGGCCTCGGTCGACCCGAGCACCGGCACGATGCCGGGCAGCACCTTCAGGTGCTCGGGGTCCCGCCCGGCCCGTGCGGTACGGGACTTGAGGTCGGTGTAGAAGGCCTGGGCGTCGGCGAGGGTCTGCTGGGCGGTGAACACCGCCTCCGCGTACCGGGCGGCGAAGGCCTTGCCGTCGTCCGAGGAGCCGGCCTGCACCAGCAGGGGGTAGCCCTGCGGGCTGCGCGGCACGTTGAGGGCGCCCTCGACGCGGAAGTAGGCGCCCCGGTGCCGGGGCGGGTGGATCTTGCCGTCGTCGCCCCAGACGCCGGCCTCCTTGTCGGCGACGATCGCGTCGTCCTCCCAGCTGTCCCACAGCTTGAGGGCCACGTCGAGGAACTCGGCGGCGCGGGCGTACCGCTCGGCGTGCGCGGGCTCGGCGTCCAGGCCGAAGTTGCGGGCGGCCTCCGCGCCGGCGGTGGTGACGATGTTCCAGCCGGCCCGGCCGCCGCTGATGATGTCCAGCGAGGCGAACTTGCGGGCCAGGTTGTAGGGGGAGTTGTAGGAGGTGGAGGCGGTGGCGATCAGGCCGATGTGCTCGGTGGCGGTCGCCAGCGCCGTCAGCAGGGTGAGCGGCTCCAGTGCGCCGGCCGGGCGCTGGGCGAGGTTGCCCCACAGCTGGGGGCCGTCGGCGAGGAAGAGCGAGTCGAAGGTGCCGCGCTCGGCGATCCGCGCCAGCTCGACGTAGTGGGCGAGGTCGACGTGCGCGTACGGGTCGCTCTCCGGCAGCCGCCACGATGCCTCGTGGTGTCCGGTGTTCATCAGGAACGCGTTGAGGTGCAGCGTGCGGGTCATGCGTGGTCCTCCGTGACGCCGAGGGCGGCCAGCAGCCGCTCGCGGTACTCGCCCAGCACCGGCTCGCGGTAGGAGCGCGGGTGGGGACGGTCGATGGTCAGGTCGAGGCCGATCCGGCCGTTCTCCAGGACGAGGACCCGGTCGGCGAGCACGATCGCCTCGTCCACGTCGTGGGTGACGAGCAGCACGGACGGCCGGTGGCGCTTCCACAGGTCGCGCAGCAGGTTGTGCATCCGGATCCGGGTGAGCGCGTCCAGCGCCCCGAACGGCTCGTCCGCCAGGAGGAGTTCGGGCTCGCGGACCAGGGAGCGGGCGAGGGCGGCCCGCTGGGCCTCACCGCCGGACAGCTCCCCGGGCCAGGCCCGCTCCCGGCCCTTCAGGCCGACCTCCTCCAACGCGGCCCGGCCGCGCTCCTCGGCGTCCTTGCCGTCCAGGCCGAGCAGGACGTTGCCCAGTACCCGGCGCCAGGGCAGCAGCCGGGAGTCCTGGAACACCACCGAGACCCGCTCGGGTGCGGTCAGCCGCCCGCTCCCGGCCACCCCGTGGTCGAGTCCGGCGACGGCCCGCAGCAGGGTGGACTTGCCCGAGCCGCTGTGCCCGAGCAGGGCCGTGAACTGTCCGGCGGGCAGGTCGAGGTCGATGCCGTCGAGGACCGCGCGGCCGCCGAACGAACGCGTCAGGCCCCTCAGCCGGACGGCGGGCCGGGTCAGTTGCTCAGTGTGCGGCGCCACGACAGCACCCTCCGTTCGATGAGGCGGACCACGCTGTCGGAGACCAGGCCGAAGACGCCGTAGATCAGCAGGCCGACCAGGATGACGTCGCTCTGGCCGTAGTTCTGCGCCTGGAACATCAGGTAGCCCAGGCCGCTGGTGGCGTTGATCTGCTCCAGGACCACCAGGCCCAGCCAGGAGCCGGTGACACCGAGCCGGAGCCCCACGAAGAATCCGGGCAGCGCCCCGGGGATCACCACCTGCCGGACGAAGGCGAGCCGCGACAGGCCCTGCACCTCGGCGAGTTCGACGAAGCGGCTGTCGATGCCGGACAGCGCGGCATGGGTGTTCAGGTAGATCGGTATGTAGACGACGATCGCGATGATGGCGACCTTGAAGGTCTCCCCGATGCCCAGCCAGAGGATGAACAGCGGGATCAGGCCGAGCGTGGGGATCGCCCGGTTGAGCTGGACGGTTCCGTCGATCAGCGCCTCACCGGTCCGGCTGAGCCCGGAGGCGAGCGCGAGCAGCACCCCGGCGGTCAGGCCGATCGCGAAACCGTAGCCGGCCCGTTCCAGGGAGGTCAGCACATCGGTGGGCAGCGTGCCCTCGGTCCACAGGTGGCCGGCGGTCCTCACCACCGTCCAGGGGGCGGGTATGGCGCCCGGGTCGAGCCGCCCCGCGGCCGAGGCGGCGGCCCACAGGGCGAGCACCACCAGCGGGCCGAGCAGCCGGGCGGCGGGCAACCGGCGGCCGGGGGAGAGCCGGCGGCGCCTGCGGACCTGGGGCGGGTCCGGGGCCGCCGCGGCGGGCGCCGCGGTCGTGGTCGTCGTGGTCACGGTGGTCACCTGCGGTACTCCTCGGGTACGGCCTTGGCGGCGATGGACTCGAAGCGGTGGTCGAAGAGCGAGGAGACGTCGAACTTCTTCACGAAGCCGCCCTCGGCGAGCAGGTCGGCGGTCTCCTGCTCCCACTTGACGGCCTCGTCCCAGCTGGGCGGGAACAGCGGCTTGTTGGCGAGAGCGGTGATGGACCTGGCCTGGTCCGGGGTCAGGTTCTGGGTCTTGACGTAGAACTCCTCGTTCCAGGCGTCCGGGTGCTCGTACGCCCACACCTGGCCCTTGGCCCACGCGGGGATGTAGGCGGCGACCGCGGCGGCCTTCGCCGGGTCGGAGAGCACGGACTGCGGGGCCCACAGCAGGTTGAGCAGGTCGACGACGTCGGTGGTGATGGTGTGCGCGCCCTTGGACCGGTACTTCTCGAGGTAGGCGGGTGCCTGGCTGTTGGCGAGCGGGGCCACGTCGACCTGGCCGGACTGGAGCGCGGTCAGGAACTGGTTGCTGGTCAGCGGGACCAGCGAGACGTCGTCGTACTTCAGGCCGGCCTTCTTCAGGGCCCGCAGCAGGACGACCCCCTGGGCCTGGCCCTGCGAGAAGGCGAGCTTCTTCCCCTTGAAGTCCCCGACCGTGCGGATGTCGCTGCCGGGCTTGGTGGCGAAGAGGTAGTTGGGCTTGCGGGTGACGCCGATCGCCACGATCTTCGCGTCGAAGCCCTGGAAGTGCGCCTGGATCGGCGGGATGCCCGCGTTGTTCGCCAGGTCGAGGGACTTGGCGCGGAACGCGTTGATCACGTCCGGTCCGGCCCCGATGTTCACCCAGGTGGACACCGTGAACGGCAGCTTGGGCAGCTTCGCCAGCCGGAACTGCAGCTGCTGGGTGCCCTGGTAGGAGGCGATCTTCAGGCTGGTGCCGGCCGGGACCTCGTCGGCCAGCGGCTCGGTGGCGGCGCCCTGGATGCGGGCGGCGGAGTCGCCGTCGGCGCAGCCGCTGAGGCCCACGGCGGCGGCGGACGCGCCCAGCAAGGAGGTGAGAAAGACACGACGGTGCATGGGATGACTCCCAGGAGGAAAAGAGGGAAAAGGCAGGAAGAATTCCAGGAAAGGGAATCCGGGGCAAGAGAACTCACGCAGTGGGAAACACGCGCTTCATGCGCGGCAATGTGTCAGCAACAGAGGGTGCGACAGCTCGTGAGCGGGGCCATGACCAGGATGTTCCCGGCCATGCGCACCCCCTGTCAACATTCCGAGTTTCTGAATTAAATAGCCTCAGGTGACGGGCTTCGCAGCGCGCCGAACGGATCCCGGAACAGCGTGTCCAGTGCCACCGAACCGCCCGCCGTCGCGAGTACGGAATCCGGGAAACTCGTCGCGTAGACATCCGCCGCACGTGCCGTGCCCGCCGCCTCCCGCAGCGCGGCGAGGCAGTCCTCGAAGTGCATGACCCCCACCTCGGTCACCACCACGGATTCCGGGTTGAGCACGTCGAGCAGCAGCCCGGCCGCCCGGCCCGTCGCCCGGGCCCGGTCCACCAGCAGCCGCCGGGCCACCGCGTCCCCGGCCGCCGCGGCGGCCACCACGTGCATCGGGTTGGCCGAGCCGATGACCCCGGCCGCCCGCGCCCGCCGGCACAGCGTCCGCTCGCTCAGCTCCGCCTGCAGGCAGCCGGTACGGCCGCACGCGCACGGCTCGATGCCGCCCGGCACCGGCAGGTGGGCGATCGCCCCGGCCGCCGAACGCGGCCCGTGGTGCACCTCGTCGTTGGTGGCGAAGGCCGCGTCGACCATGTTGCCCATGAACAGGTGCAGCACGCTGCGGCTGCCCCGGGCCCGCCCGAACAGCCGCTCCGCGTTCACCAGCGCCCGCGCGTGACCGTCCACTTCGACCGGCAGACCGGTCCGCGCGCCGAGCAGCGCCCGCACCGGCACCTCGCGCCAGCCCAGCAGCTCGTGCTCCACCACGGTGCCCGACTCCCGGTCCACCCAGCCGCCGAGCGCCACCCCGACCCCCAGCGGACGGCGGTCCGGGACCGCGGCGAACAGCTCCGCGAGCCCGTCCGCGGCCCGCGCCAGCACCCGGCCCGGATCGGTCCGCTCGTGCTTCAGCTCCCGCCGGGCCACCACCCGGCCGCGCAGGTCCAGCAGCGCCACCGTCGTGTACGGCACGGCCACATGGACCCCGGCGACCAGGAAGCGGCGGCCGTCGAGGTCGACGGGGACGTGTGGCCGGCCGACCCCGTTCGAGCGCCGGGGCGCCGACGACTGGCGTATCAGGCCCAGTTCGGCGAGCCGGGCGCAGTGCTCGGTGACCGAGGCCGGGGACAGCCCGGTCAGCCGGGCGACGGTGCTGCGCGCCACCGGCCCGTGCTCCAGCACCGCACGCAGCACGACGCTGGCACTGGTGCGCCGCCGGTCGCTGTCGGCGGCACGCGGAACGGGGGAGGCGAGGGTGGGAACCGCGGTACGGGGCATGGGGAAACCGTCCTCGGGAACGGGGCCGACACGTCTCTCGGAACGAGGGCGCGCCGGGGGGCGCCCTACCTCGGACGGCGACAGGTGGCCGTGCCCTGCCGTCGCAGGTCGACGTAGCGACGCGACGTGAAGTACCGGGCCTGGGCAACCATGCGCTCGAAGCTAGCAAAACGCCCCCGCGCTGCCCAGACGGCGACCGACGGGCGAGACGGCCACCGGCCCATTGGCGGAACCCTACAGACGGCCCGTCACCCTCCCGCGTTCCGCGGACCACTCCACCTCAGTGACCGGCATCACGCCGTGTCCGGTGTGTCCCGCCGTTTTTGTGCGAAGCCCACCAAGCGCCGGTTCGAGCCTTTGTCGAGCGCTGACGGTGATCACCGCACAGGCACCGGTATAGCGTCACGGTGTTCCCACCTGCCCAGACACCCGCGGAGTCCCCATGAGCACCGCCACCGCCACCGCTCGCCCCGGCGCAGTCCTCGCCGACCTGCTCCCCGCGTCCCGCGTCCGCGACGCCGCCCTCGTGCTCGGCGGCGCCGTGCTCACCGGTCTCGCGGCCCAGCTGTCGGTCCCGGTGCCCGGGTCCCCGGTGCCGGTGACTGGCCAGACCTTCGCCGCGCTGCTCGTCGGCACCTCGCTCGGCGCCCGCCGCGGCTTCCTCTCCCTCGCCCTGTACGCGATCGCGGGCGTGGCCGGCGTGCCGTGGTTCGCGGGCGGCGCCTCCGGCGCGGGCGCCGTCTCCTTCGGCTACGTCCTCGGCATGCTGCTGGCCTCCGCGGCCGTGGGCGCCCTGGCCCGCCGCGGCGCCGACCGCTCCCCGCTGCGCACGGCGGGCACGATGATCCTGGGCGAGGCGGTCATCTACGCGGTCGGCGTGCCCTACCTGGCCCTGGCCGCCCACCTGTCCGCGTCTCAGGCGATCGCGGCCGGTCTCACCCCCTTCCTGATCGGCGACGCCCTCAAGGCCGCCCTGGCGATGGGCGTGCTGCCCACCGCCTGGAAGCTCGTCGGCAAGCGCTGACGGGGCAGTCCGTCAGTCGGAACTGATGCCGTGGTTCCTGCGGAAGAGGTTCGCCGGGTCGTAGGTCTCCTTCAGCCCGGCGAGCCTCTTGCGTGTCTGAGGGTCGTACAGCCCGTCGCCGCGGTCGCCCGCGCCGAACGCGAAGTTGAGCGACCGGCCGAGCGTGTCGTCGGCCAGCAGCGCGAACGCCGGGTCCAGCACGGCCCGCGCCCGGTCCCGCTCCCCGACGCCCACCACCCGTACCAGGAACCGCCCCTCCCGGTACGGCACCGCGTTCGGCGCCGGCCTGGCCAGCGCGCCGCCCAGGTGGTTGACCAGCACGACACACATCAGGTCCGCCTCCGGGCCGGTGAGCCGCAGCAGCTCACCGGCCCGCTCGACGTCCAGCTCCCGCAGCACCGCGCTGTCGCCGCAGTAGGCGTGCGGGGCCGGGGGGTCGTTGTGGATGGTGTGACTCTGCGCGTACGGCATCACGCGCAGCGAGTCCGACACCACCGGGCCGATCTTCCGCAGCGGGGCGGTGACGTCCTCGCCGTCCTCACCCGTGTACGCGACGGTGACCGAGACGAGGTACGTGCCGCGCAGGTGCGGGGGCAGGGTGGGCGCGTCCGGATACGCGACGGCGGTGAAGGACGAGGTCAGACCGTCCGGCACGGTCCGCGTCCAGGCCTCGTACGCCCGCAGCACGGCCGCCGGGTCCACCACGCGCCCGTCGAAGGCGAGCGAGCCGCCGTACAGCGTCCGCACCGGAACGAGCCCGATCTCCAGTTCCGTGACGACGCCGAAGTTCTGCCCGGCGCCGAGCAGCGCCCAGTACAGGTCGGGCTCGGAGGTCCGGGTCACGTGCCGCAGCGCGCCGTCGGCGGTGACGACCTCCAGCCACCGCACATGGTCGGCCGCGTAGCCGAACTCACGTGCCAGGATGCCGAAACCGCCGCCCAGGGTGTACGAGACCGCGCCCACACCGGGCGACGAGCCGTTCAGGGGCGCCAGCCCGTGCGGCTCGGCCGCCGCGACCACCTGAGCCCAGGTCGCCCCGGCCTGCACGCGCGCGGTACGGGTCCCGGGATCGACCGTGACCCCGTTCATGCGCCTCGTCGTCACCAGCAGCCCGCCCCGGTAGCCGTCGGGCAGCCCGTGCCCGCTCGCCTGCACCCCGACGGGCAGGCCCCCGGCCGCCGCGTGCCGGACGGCCGCCACCACACCGGCGGCCGAGCGGACGGGCGCGATCAGGTCGGGCCGCTGGGTGAAGCCGAGCTGGAAGCCGGCTAATTCGTCGTCGTAACCCGGGTCACCGGGACGGAGGAAGGCGAGGTCCGCGTCAGCGTCGCTGTAGGTCATGGGACGCAGCATGGCCGCATAACCTGTCACCTTCCGACAGGTTATGCGGCCATGTTGGGGAGCGTTTCCGGCCGGGGCCGGATCAGCCGACGGACACCTTGTCGGCCGGGGCCTCCGCCACCGGGGCGGGGCGGTTCGCCGTGATCCGCTCCTTGATGAAGGCGATCACCAGCACGACCGCCGCCACGCCCAGCGACAGGAGCACGGTCTTGCGGCCGCTGCTCGGGCCCTCGGTGTCGGTGAGCATGTAGCCCAGGACGAACACGATCATCGCGGCCGTCACCCACGTCAGGTACGGGTACAGCCACATCTTCACGATGAGCTTCTCCGGGGCCTCCCGCTGGATGATCTTGCGCATCCGCAGCTGCGAGAAGCAGATGGCCAGCCACACGAACAGGGCCACGGCGCCGCTGGAGTTGAGCAGGAAGAGGAAGACGCTGTCGGGGAACTTGTAGTTGAAGAACACCGCGACGAAGCCGAAGACGACCGAGGACAGGATCGCCGTCATCGGCACACCCCGGGAGGTGGTGCGGGCGAACGCCTTGGGCGCGTCACCGCGCTGTCCGAGCGAGAACGCCATGCGCGAGGCCGTGTACAGGCCGGAGTTCAGGCAGGACAGCACCGAGGTCAGCACGATGACGTTCATGATCTCGCCGGCGTGCGCGATGCCGAGGGAGTTCAGCGCCGCGACGTAGGAGCCGTCCTTCTTGATGGACGGGTCGTTCCACGGCAGCAGCGAGACCACGACGAGGATCGAGCCCAGGTAGAAGACGCCGATCCGCCAGATGATGCTGTTGGTGGACTTGGTGACCGCGCGCTGCGGGTCCTCCGACTCTCCGGCCGCCAGGGTGGCGATCTCGCTGCCCATGAAGGAGAAGACGACCAGCAGCACGCCGGTGAGGATCGCTCCCGGCCCGTGCGGCAGGAAGCCGCCGTGGTTCGTCAGGTTGCCGAACGTCGCCTTGTCGGTGTGGGCGCCCGGCAGCACGCCGAACACCGCGAGCAGGCCGATGACGATGAACGCGCCGATCGCCACGACCTTGATGCCGGCGAACCAGAACTCGAACTCGCCGTAGGACCCGACGGAGACCAGGTTGGTCGCGGTCAGGACGACCATCACGATGAGCGCCCAGCCCCATTGGGGTACGGCCGGGACCCAGCCCTCGAGGATCTTCGCGCCGGCGGTGGCCTCCACGGCCAGCACGACGACCCAGAAGAACCAGTAGAGCCAGCCGATGGAGAAGCCGGCCCAGCGCCCGAGCGCGCGGTCGGCGTGGGCGGAGAACGAACCCGACGTCGGGTTCGCGGCCGACATCTCGCCCAGCATTCGCATCACCAGCACGACGAGCGTGCCGACGAGCGCGTACGACAGGAGGATGCCCGGTCCCGCGGTAGCGATACCGGTACTGGAGCCGACGAAGAGGCCGGCTCCGATGACGCCACCGATCGCGATCATCGAGAGGTGGCGGTTCTTCAGTCCTGCTTGAAGGCCCGAACCAGGGGTCATGGACGGATTTCCTTTACGCCAGGTGGAGCTGCCCGCACGAGCGGTGTACGAGCCGGTCCAGTGAATCCGAGGTGTACGAATTCGGGAACCTCTGAATCCGTATTGTTACTTGAGGTTTCCTTGAGGATCTATGGCCGGACTCACATTTCCGGAATGTGCTCCTCCCCGGCACGGGCACCGGCGCCGCCCCGTCGGCACCCGGGGCTGCTGCCCCGGTACGGGCGTGTCACACTCGTGACATGCGCGTGTACCTCGGCTCGGACCATGCGGGCTACGAACTCAAGAACCACCTCGTCGAGTGGCTGAAGGCCGCCGGCCACGAGCCCGTGGACTGCGGGCCGCACATCTACGACGCCCAGGACGACTACCCGCCCTTCTGCCTGCGTGCCGCGCAGCGGACGGCCGGGGACGCGGACGCCCTCGGCATCGTGATCGGCGGCTCCGGCAACGGTGAGCAGATCGCCGCGAACAAGGTGAAGGGCGTGCGGGCGGCCCTGGCCTGGAGCGAGGAGACGGCGGCGCTCGGCCGTCAGCACAACGACGCCAACGTGGTGGCCGTGGGCGCGCGCATGCACAGCACGGAGGAGGCGACGAAGTTCGTCGAGATCTTCCTAAGCACGCCGTTTACCGGTGACGAGCGTCACATCCGCCGCATCGACATGCTGTCGGCGTACGAGACGACCGGCGACCTGCCCCCGATCCCGGCCCACCACCCGCAGCAGGACTGACTTCCGGGAAGACGGGCCCCAGGGGCTGGAAGGAACAGGGAACCGTGCCAGAGGGGCACACGATCCACCGGCTGGCGCAGGACTACGCCGCCCGCTTCACCGGCACGGCTCCCCGCGTCACCAGCCCCCAGGGCAAGTTCTCCGACGCGGCGGACCTGCTCGGCGGCGCCGTGCTCACCGCCACCGAGGCCCACGGCAAGCACCTGTTCCTGCGCTTCCGGGACGCCGACTGGGTCCACATCCACCTCGGCCTCTTCGGCAAGGTCGGCTTCGGCGCCGCCCCGGCCCCGCCTCCGGCCGACACCGTCCGGCTGCGGCTGGCGAACGACACCGCCTACGCCGACCTGCGCGGCCCCACCACCTGCGCCCTCATCACGGACGCCGGGAAGCGGGCCGTGCACGACCGCCTCGGTCCCGACCCGCTGCGCGAGGACGCCGACCCGGGCACGGCCTACCGCAGGATCTCCCGCAGCCGCACGACGATCGCCGCGCTGCTCATGGACCAGAAGGTCGTCGCCGGCGTCGGCAACGTCTACCGCGCCGAGGTCCTCTTCCGGCACGGTATCGACCCCTACCGCGCGGGCCGGGACATCACCCCGGCCGAGTGGGACGCCCTGTGGGCCGACCTCGTGGAACTGATGCGTGAAGGGGTCCGCAACAACCGGATCGACACGGTGCGTCCCGCGCACACCCCGGAGGCGATGGGCCGCCCGCCCCGCGTGGACGACCACGGCGGTGAGGTGTACGTCTACCGCCGGGCCAGCAGGCCCTGCCACCTCTGCGGCGACGCCGTCCGCACCGCCGGCCTCGCCGCGCGCAACCTCTTCTGGTGCCCCACCTGCCAGCAGCGGTGAACCGGCGCCGGAAGGCGGCAACGGTGAACCGGCGCCCGAAGGCGCCGGACACGGCCCAGAAGTGGCCTAGAAGCCGTGCGGCAGCCAGGGCGCCACCGGAGAACCGAGGGCCACAGACGCCCGCGTCAGCGCCCCCGGCCGAAGCTCCCGGACCCGGCCGGCCGCCGCCAGCGACACGAGGCTCACCCCGCCGAGGCACGCAGCGCCCAGCTCCCGGGCGGACAGGGACAGGTCCGGCGTGTCCGTCGTACGTTCGCAGGACGCCCCCTCGGCGTCCCCGGTCAGCCGCCAACGCCCCGCGTTCCAGGTGCAGAAGGAGTCCTCGACGTCGAACACGACGTCGACCGGCGTCAGGTACGTGCGCGCCGACAGCCCCGCGCCCACGTCCACCAGACGGACGTACCCGGCGTCGCGCAGCCGCGGCAGGCAGCGCCGGATGTCGGAGACCTGGTGCTGCCAGGCCTCGTCGACCGGCCGGCCCCGCACCGTCAGCTTCGTCATCAGGTCGATGCCGAACAGCAGCCGCCACAGCGCCGCCTCGGTCGCCGGATCCAGCGCGGCCAGTTCCTCCAGGGTCACCGTGCCGTCGTGCCCGCTCGGCCCCCAGCCCATCCTGGTGCGGAAGCGGGCGTACCCCGTGACGGAGCCCTCCCGCTCGGCGACCACGCACTGCAGGGCCGACGCCCCGTCCCGTCCGCTCTCGGGGTCGAGCAGGCCCGCCCGCTCCCAGCCGGGCTGCCGGGCCAGCATGCCGGGACGGCGGGGCACCAGCGCCGCGTACACCGCCTCGCACTCCTTCAGGACGTCGGCGGGCGGCGCGTACCGCACCCGCACCTCGTCGGCGCCCTCGGGCAGGGACAGGGCGACCCTGCCGGTGTCGATCTCGGCGCTGAGCTGGAAGGTCGCCGCGCCGAACCCGAACCGGCCGTAGATCGCGGGCTCGGAGGCGAACAGCGCCGCCAGCGGCTCGCCCTTGGTGTGCGCGTCGTCCAGCAGCCGCCGCATCATCGACGTCAGCACCCCGCGCCGCCGGTGCGTCGCGGCCACGCTGACCATCGTCACACCGGCGGTGGGCACCTCGCCGCCGCCCGGCACGGTCATCCGGAAGCTGAACGCGCCGGACGTGCCGACGATCGCGTCCCCGTCCCACACGGCCAGGGCGCGGTCGAACTCGGTGAGGGATCTGTCCAGTCCGCGCTCCTCGGGGGAGGCGGGGCCGCCGCCGAACGCACGGATCAGGTGGTCCCACCACCGGTCGAAGTCGTCCGGGTGCAGCGTCCTCGGCTCGATCCCGTGCTCAGTCCCCATGAGCCATGCCTATCAGGGCATTGCGGGGCGAGCCAGTGAATTTCTCCCGGGTGGCGGCGAGATGGCCCCCGGTGCCGTTCACTGTGAGGACGAAGCAAGCGGCAGGCCTCGGGCGAGGGACAAGTGGGACCTCCCGTGCCAAGGGGCCGGTCCGATGGATAGGGTCCCGAACTGATGGCAGCAGGAGAGCGGCGCGCGAAGGCCGAGACGTTCACGGCCCGGTGCAGGATGCAGTGGCACCGGGTCCGCGTCGGCCTGCGCAGAAGCGCCGTGGACTACTTCCGCGGGGACGGTTCGGACTGGATCGCGCTCATCGGCCTGCTGCTCACCATCCCCGTCCTCGCGGCCCTGACACTCGGCAACTCGGTGTGGTTCTCGCCGGCCGCGCTGGTCCTGCCGATCGTCGCGGGCGGTCTGCTGCTGCGCCCGGCGAGCCTGCTCGGCCTGTACGCGACGGCGGCCACCGCGCTGATCGTCGAGTCGGTGCGGCTCGGCCCGTACACCGAGGGGCCCTCGCGGGTCACGCCGGGCGTGGTCCTGGTCGTCGCGGCGTCCGGCCTCTTCGGGCTGCTGACCGCGCAGTTCCGCAGCCGGGTCGGTGTGCCCTGGCGGCGCGGCGGCACCATGCTGTTCGACCTGCGCGAGCGCATCCGGGTGCAGAGCGCGCTGCCGAAGCTGCCGCAGGGCTGGCACCACGAGATGGCGCTGCGCCCGGCCGGCGGGCAGTCCTTCTCCGGGGACTTCGTCGTCGCGGCCCGCACCAACGGCGGCCGCACCCTGGAGGTCGTGCTCACGGACGTGTCCGGCAAGGGCATGGACGCCGGCTCGCGCGCCCTGCTGCTGTCGGGCGCCTTCGGCGGCCTCCTCGGCTCCCTCCCGCCGCACGCCTTCCTCCCGGCCGCCAACGGCTACCTGCTCCGCCAGAACTGGGACGAGGGCTTCGCCACCTCCATCCACCTGGTCCTCGACCTCGACTCCGGGGACTACGAGCTGTACTCCGCTGGCCATCCGCCGGGACTCCAGCTGAGCGCGGGCAGCGGGCGCTGGGAGGAGAAGGCGGCCGAGGGGCCGCTGCTCGGCGTGTACGACGGCGCCCAGTTCGACTCCACGAAGGGCTCGCTGCGGCCCGGTGACGTACTGATGCTGTTCACGGACGGGCTGGTGGAGACCTCCGACCGGGACATCGTGGAGGGCATCGACCGCCTCACCGGCGAGGCGGACCGCTATGTCGCGGGCGGCTTCCACGGTGCCGCCTGGCACCTCATCGAGGCGGTCGCCAAGGACGTCAACGACGACCGCGCCCTCCTGCTCATCTGCCGTGACGCCTCGGCGGCCGTCCGCTGAGCGGCCCGGCGGCGGGGGAGACTGAAGGGGTGACCGAGACACCCCTCACCCTGGCCGAGGTCGAGGCGCTCGCCCGCGCGGCGCACGACGGGCAGACCGACAAGGCGGGACGGCCGTACGCCGAGCACCTCGCGGCCGTCGCCGAGGGCGTCCGCGCCCGTGGCGGCGACCCGGAGCAGATCGCGGCGGCCTGGCTGCACGACGCCGTCGAGGACGATGCGCTCACCCGGCAGTGGCTGGCGGCGGCGGCCCTGACCGAGCGCACCAGGGCCATCGTGGACGCCCTCACCAAACGGCCGGGGGAGGCGCCTGAGGAGTACGCCCGCCGGATCCTCGCCACGCCGGGCGCACGGCTGGTCAAGGAGTCCGACCTCGCCCACAACAGCGATCCGCGGCGGCTCGCCGTCCTGCCCGAGGCCACGAGGGCCCGGCTGACCGGGAAGTACGCGCACATGCGCGCACTGCTCGGCCTGGCGCGGGAGAGTCCGGGCCAGGGGTGACCCGGTGCGTCAGGCGCCGACCTTCTCGCGTTCGCGCTCCTTCTGCTGCCGCCCACGGGCCAGCTCGACCGCGTCCTGCCTGAACGCCCACTCAAGCTTCGGTTCCATCGCGAAGCGGAAGAGGCGCTGCACCGGCGGGGTGCACAGCAGCGTGACGACGGCGGCCGCGACGGCGGTCACGGCGATCTCGCCGGCCGGGCGGTGCATCCAGGAGTGCTCGAACCAGCCCTGGTAGTCGCCGTACTTCTTCAGGAAGCCGTGCAGCAGGTAGCCGTACAGGGTGCCCGAGCCCAGGACGGTGAACCACATCCTCCGCCGCGGCACCCAGGCGAAGAAGCAGGCCGTCAGCACCAGCGAGCAGCCCATCAGGGCCAGCGTCATCATCGGCCCGGACCACCAGGGGCCGCCCAGCTCCTGAGCGGCGTCGCGGTGGTAGAACCAGGCGGCGTTCATGCGCGGCGCCGCCCACCAGCCGACCACGAACGCCGCCGCCAGCACCGGCACCGAGGCGATCCGCACCGAGCGGCGGCGCACCAGGTGGAAGTGCTCGGGCTTCATGCTCAGGCCCAGCACGAAGTACGGCAGGAACTGCAGGACGCGCTGCACGTCGAAGTCGTTGCCGAGTTCCGGGGTGACGGTCGCGAGCATGGCGATGCCGAGGGCGAGCGGCAGCGGCCAGCGCACGAGCTTCCAGATCGGAGTGGTCAGCCGCCAGACGAACAGGGCCACCAGGAACCAGGTCAGGTACCAGGGATCGAGCAGGGTGACGCCGTCGTCGGAGCCGGTGACGAGGTTCCGGAAGACCGAGTACGCGGTCTCGAACAGGACGTACGGCACCGCGACACCGGTGATCAGCCGCTTCAGCCGGTCCGGGCGCATGTCGAAGCTGCGCGAGAAGA
Organism: Streptomyces lucensis JCM 4490; assembly: GCF_014650035.1. Classification (GTDB taxonomy): domain Bacteria; phylum Actinomycetota; class Actinomycetes; order Streptomycetales; family Streptomycetaceae; genus Streptomyces; species Streptomyces lucensis. The sequence goes on from NZ_BMUE01000002.1 coordinate 387,194, forward strand.
AGCCGGAGATGATGATGAACGCCGGCATGTGGAAGGTGTACACGATGGTGTACAGGGTCTCCACGGTCCGGCTGTCGCCCTTGAGCGGCTCCCAGGCGTGCCCCATCGCGACGAACGCGATGGCCAGGTACTTGGCGTTGTCGAAGAACGCGTCACGCTGTTTGCCGGGTCTGTCCGCCTTCGTCTGCCGCTCCTGCGTACTCATGGGAGTACGCGGACGGGGCACTCCGTCCGCCGGCGGCTGTGCCGGGGGGAGTGGCCTGCGGTTCTGGCCGGGGAGCGGGGCGGCGTCAAACATCTCTGGCACCCTAGCGTCGTCTGTGGCATTCCGTAAAACCCCCTCGGCCATTCCTGGTTATCGCCTTCGGATACCCCCTGATTCGCAGAACTTGCCACCCCTGTTCACGTGATCGTGCGCACATCCGCGACGCCAACTCACCCCCGATGTACCGATTCATCCCGACTAAATGGGGCATACGGCCTCTCTGTGCCATCAATTCCAATTACCTGCCCGCGGGATGTGTGGAGAACGAAACGAACTCGCGGAATTCTCAGGGCGGTCACACGGCGGAGCGCTTCGAATTACCGCGGAGTACCTTGCCCGCCCCGGCTTGGCCGCCGACGTTGTGTCACGTTCCGCATGGGGAGGCCGGGTTGGTGGCACGATGGTTCTGGCGGAGGTGCGCGGGCGCACCTCCGGGCCGGGAGAGCGGACCGACCGAGGGTGTGATCAGTGTGGCCATTTCACTGTCCGTGGTGCTGCTGTTGGCGATCATCCTGGTGGTGCTGATCCGAGGGGGGAACATCAAGGCCGGCCCGGCGATCGTCGCGATCCTCTTCGGCTTCTTCCTGGCCTCGACCGGCATGGCGCCGTCCATCAACCGGTTCCTGAACTCGATAGCGGAGTCCATCAACTCGATCAGGTTCTGACCGGCGGGGACCGCCGGCGCCTCCCGCGGACCCGGGCGCGACCCGGCCCGGCCCCGCTGTCACCCGTACGGGTGCGGCGCGCAGTGCCACCCGGACCGCCCCCGGAAAACGATCAGGGCCAGGCGGAGGAATGATCCTCTGACCTGGCCCTGAGCCGTACAGAGCGGGCGACGGGAATCGAACCCGCGTAGCTAGTTTGGAAGACTAGGGCTCTACCATTGAGCTACGCCCGCGACAGTGTGTCGCCGGTCGGTGACCGCGGCACTGCAGAGCATCGTAGCGGGTCGCCCGCCGCCGAGGCCAACGTGCCGGTCCGGCGGCGGGCGGCGACGCTGCGCGACCGCCCCGGCCCCTCCCGTAATGCGGCCGACGCGACCGGCCGGGGCATGTACCCTACGTGTCGCACCAGACGGGGTGTGGCGCAGCTTGGTAGCGCGTCCGCTTTGGGAGCGGAAGGCCGTGGGTTCAAATCCCGCCACCCCGACCACCGGCTCACGACGTCGTGATGATCGCCTTTGGGGCGCTGACCGGCTGCGGCTAGTATGCAGACTGCGCGCCCGTGTGTCCCGGCCCACTCGGCCTACGAACTCCTCCGGGCGGCGAAATCCGCCGGACCAGTCTGGCTCCGGCAGAAACCAAGAAGTCAGCCACAAGGAGACCGAACCGTGAAGAGCGCCGTGGAGACCCTGAACCCGACCCGGGTTCGGCTCACTGTCGAGGTGCCCTTCGAGGAGCTCAAGGACAGCCTCGACGCGGCGTACAAGAAGATCAACCAGCAGGTCACGGTGAAGGGCTTCCGCAAGGGCAAGATCCCGGCTCGCGTGATCGACCAGCGGTTCGGCCGCGGTGCGGTGCTGGAGGAGGCCGTCAACGACGCGCTGCCCAAGTTCTACACCGAGGCGGTCAACGAGGCCGAGCTGAACCCGCTCGGCCAGCCCGAGGTCGACATCACCGAGCTGAAGGACGGCGAGACGCTGAACTTCACCGCCGAGGTCGACATCCGCCCGGCCCTCGAGATCCCGGACTACTCCGGCATCGAGGTCGAGGTCGACGCCGTCGAGGTCACCGACGAGGACGTCGAGAAGTCGGTCGAGCAGCTGCGCGAGCGCTTCGCCTCCACCTCCCCGGTCGAGCGCGCCGCCGAGGACGGCGACGTCGTCACCATCGACCTCGAGGCCAAGGTCGACGGCGAGGTCCTGGAGGACGGTGTCGCGAGCGGCGTGTCCTACACCATCGGCTCCGGCGAGCTGCTGGACGGCATCGACGACGCCGTCAAGGGCCTGTCCGCCGACGAGGAGGCCACCTTCACCTCCGAGCTGAAGGGCGGCTCCGCCGCGGGCCGGGAGGCCGAGGTCACCGTCAAGGTCACCCAGGTCGCCGCCCGCGAACTGCCCGAGCTGGACGACGAGTTCGCGCAGCTCGCCTCCGAGTTCGACACCCTGGACGAGCTGAAGGCCGACAGCCGCAAGCGCCTGGCCAACATGAAGCAGTTCGACCAGGCCACCCAGGCCCAGGAGCGCGTCCTGGAGAAGCTGCTGGAGCTGGTCGAGGTCCCGGTCCCCGAGAAGCTGCTCGAGGACGAGATCAACACCCGCAAGCACAACCTGGAGCACCACCAGCTCGGCCAGATGGGCCTCACCCTCGACAAGTACCTGGAGATCCAGGGCAAGACCGCCGAGGAGTTCGACACCGAGACCCGCGAGGCCGCGGTCAAGGGCATCAAGACCCAGTTCGTCCTGGACGAGCTGGTCAAGAAGGAGAACCTCAACGTCAACCAGGAGGAGCTCACCGAGCACCTCATGCGGCGTGCGGCCTCCTCCGGCATGTCCCCCGACCAGTTCGCCCAGGCCGTCGTCGAGGGCGGCCAGGTTCCGCTCCTGGTCGGCGAGGTCGCCCGCGGCAAGGCCCTGGCCGTCGTCGTCGAGGCCGCCACGGTGAAGGACACCAACGGCGAGGTCGTCGACCTGGACGACGAGGACGAGGAGACGCAGGAGGCGTCGGCCGAGGCCGAGGCCACCGAGACCGCCTCCGAGGAGAAGACCGAGGGCTGAACCGCCCCACGGCGCCTCTGACGCACGTACGACGGGCCCCGGGGATCTCCCCGGGGCCCGTTCGCGTCGCGGGACCGGCCGGCCGCCCCCGAGGGGCGCGGGGAACCGCGTGACGAGCCCCGCCGCGCACTCGCGGCCCGGCCACCACCACACCGGCCCCGCACGGGACGCGCCGCCCCGCACGGGACGCGCCCGCCTCTCACGGCACGCGCCGCCCCGCACGGGACGCGCTCCCCCGCCCGGGACGCGCTCCCCCGCCCGGGACGCGCCGCCCCCCACGAAGAGCACCGGCCCCCCTGCGGAGCGCTACGCCCCCGGCGAACACTCCCATCTCCGGGATTCCCCGAAGGGACCCGCGCGTTAGGGTCCATGAATACGGGGGCAGGGGAGTCTCCTGAGACCCCCCGCCAAGCCTCCGGCAGGACGACGTGAGACGGCCCGGCGCCGTCGTAAGACGAGCAGGTGGATACGTGACGAATCTGATGCCCTCCGCCGCCGGCGAGCCTTCCATCGGTGGTGGCCTCGGCGACCAGGTCTACAACCGGCTGCTCAACGAGCGGATCATCTTCCTCGGCCAGCAGGTTGACGACGACATCGCCAACAAGATCACCGCACAGCTTCTGCTCCTTGCCGCCGATCCGGACAAGGACATCTACCTCTACATCAACAGCCCCGGCGGCTCTGTGACGGCCGGCATGGCGATCTACGACACCATGCAGTACATCCCGAACGACGTGGTCACCATCGCCATGGGCATGGCCGCCTCGATGGGCCAGTTCCTGCTCACCGGCGGCGCCGCCGGCAAGCGCTTCGCGCTGCCCCACGCGGACATCATGATGCACCAGGGTTCCGCCGGTCTCGGCGGCACCGTCTCGGACATCAAGATCCAGGCCGAGTACCTGCTGCGCACCAAGAAGCGCATGTCCGAGCTGACCGCTCAGCACTCCGGCCAGACGGTCGAGGCGATCATCCGCGACGGCGACCGCGACCGCTGGTTCACCCCGGAAGAGGCCAAGGAGTACGGTCTCATCGACGAGATCATCACGCACGCCTCGGGTGTTCCGGGAGGCGGCGGCACCGGTGCCTGACCGGCCCGGCCACGCCACGCACCGCCGAGACCTCAAGCCCCCAGAACGCCACCAGGACGGTGAACACCCCATGAGCAACTTCCCCGGCGCCGCCAGCGGCCTGTACGAAGGGCCCCGCCCCGACAGCCGCTACGTCATCCCGCGCTTCGTCGAGCGCACCTCCCAGGGCATCCGCGAGTACGACCCGTACGCCAAGCTCTTCGAGGAGCGCGTGATCTTCCTGGGCGTCCAGATCGACGACGCCTCCGCCAACGACGTCATGGCGCAGCTGCTGTGCCTGGAGTCGATGGACCCGGACCGGGACATCTCGATCTACATCAACAGCCCCGGCGGCGACATGACCGCCCTCACGGCGATCTACGACACGATGCAGTTCGTGAAGCCCGACATCCAGACGGTCTGCATGGGCCAGGCGGCCTCGGCCGCCGCCATCCTGCTCGCCGCCGGCACCCCGGGCAAGCGCATGGCGCTGCCGAACTCCCGCGTGCTGATCCACCAGCCGGCCGGCTCCACCGGCCGCGGGCAGCTCTCCGACCTGGAGATCATCGCCAAGGAGTTCACCCGGATGCGGGAGCAGCTGGAGGACATGCTGGCCAAGCACTCGAACCAGCCGATCGAGAAGATCCGCGAGGACATCGAGCGCGACAAGATCCTCACGGCCGAGGAGGCGCTGGAGTACGGCCTCGTCGACCAGATCATCTCCACCCGCAAGCTGAACAACTCCGCGGTCCGCTGACCCGGAGGACGTACTTTCTGCCCCTCTTGGCACGGTGCACGTCAAAGTGAACCCTGCCAAGGGGGGCCCGAACACCGGGCCCGGCAAGGTACCGTCGGACATAAGGCAGCACCAGGAGCCGCTGGACCCAGTGTCCAGGCGTCTCCCAGGCGAAGGGGAAGCACACCGTGGCACGCATCGGTGACGGCGGCGATCTGCTCAAGTGCTCGTTCTGCGGCAAGAGCCAGAAGCAGGTCAAGAAGCTCATCGCAGGGCCCGGTGTGTACATCTGCGACGAGTGCATCGACCTCTGCAACGAGATCATCGAGGAAGAGCTCGCGGAGACCAGCGAGGTCCGCTGGGAGGAGCTGCCCAAGCCCCGCGAGATCTACGAGTTCCTCGAGGGCTACGTGGTCGGCCAGGAAGCGGCCAAGAAGGCGCTCTCCGTCGCGGTGTACAACCACTACAAGCGGGTCCAGGCGGGCGAGAACGGCGGCGGGAGCGGCCGTGACGACGCCATCGAGCTGGCGAAGTCCAACATCCTGCTGCTGGGCCCCACGGGCTCCGGCAAGACCCTGCTCGCGCAGACCCTGGCGCGCATGCTGAACGTCCCGTTCGCGATCGCCGACGCGACCGCGCTGACCGAGGCGGGCTACGTCGGCGAGGACGTCGAGAACATCCTCCTGAAGCTCATCCAGGCGGCCGACTACGACGTCAAGAAGGCCGAGACCGGGATCATCTACATCGACGAGATCGACAAGGTCGCGCGCAAGAGCGAGAACCCGTCGATCACCCGCGACGTGTCGGGCGAGGGCGTCCAGCAGGCGCTGCTGAAGATCCTCGAGGGGACCACGGCCTCGGTCCCGCCCCAGGGCGGGCGCAAGCACCCGCACCAGGAGTTCATCCAGATCGACACGACGAACGTGCTGTTCATCGTGGGCGGCGCCTTCGCGGGCCTGGAGAAGATCATCGAGGCCCGCGCGGGGGCGAAGGGCATCGGCTTCGGCGCGACGATCCTGTCCAAGCGCGAGCTGGAGTCCAAGGACGTCTTCGAGGACGTCATGCCGGAGGACCTGGTCAAGTTCGGCATGATCCCCGAGTTCATCGGCCGCCTCCCGGTCATCACCTCGGTCCACAACCTGGACCGCGAGGCGCTCCTGAAGATCCTCGTCGAGCCCCGCAACGCGCTCGTCAAGCAGTACCAGCGCCTCTTCGAACTCGACGGCGTGGAGCTGGACTTCGAGCGCGAGGCGCTGGAGGCCATCGCCGACCAGGCCATCCTCCGCCAGACCGGCGCCCGCGGCCTGCGCGCCATCATGGAGGAGGTCCTCCAGGGCGTGATGTACGAGGTCCCGTCCCGCAAGGACGTCGCCCGGGTGGTCATCACGGCCGACGTGGTCCTCTCCAACGTCAACCCGACCCTCATCCCGCGGGACGCGCGGGGCCGGGGTTCGGGGGAGCAGAAGACGGCGTGACCGGACACGTGAACGCGAGTGGGGCCCCGGCCGACCGGCCGGGGCCCCTCTTCGTGCACCGCGAGGGCGTCAGGCCGGCTTGCGGACCTCGTTGCGGAACTTCGCCGTCATCTCGGCGGCCGTCGCCGGGTCGTCGCTCCTGCCCGCCATGAGGCTGGCGAGGTCCATCGGCATGACCATTCCGAGGGTGCTGTGGTCGCCCCAGACGCAGATGGTCAGCGTCACGTCCTTCGGGCCGCTGCTCGCGCCGGTGGGGGCGCTGGCCTGCTGGCACTTGAGGACCGCGCCGTTGAGTCCGTCCGGCTCGTACGCCTTCGGCTCGCCCTTCAGGGCGACCTTGCTGTCCGGCTCCTTCTGCGACTCGGACTTGAAGTAGGCGAACATCGCGTCGACGGCCTTCGCCGGGTCGTCGATGGTGCCGTAGACGCCGCCGAAGTTGATCATCTTCTTGCTCAGCGGGTTGTCCTCGTCACCGGACTCGTACTTCGCGCTGACGTCCTTCGGGTCGTGCACGCCCCACTTCTCGGCGTCCTTCAGGTCCTTGGACGTCATCGTGTCGCTGTCGCCGCCCTTGTTCTTGTACTCCGTGAGCACCGTCGCCGGCGTCGTCAGCTTGTGCGGGCCGTCGTCCGCGACGTCGCTGCTGCCGCTCTTGCCGCCGACCACGAAGTACACGCCCACCGCCACCGCGGCCACCACGGCCACCGCGCCGATGATCAGGCCCGTCTTCTTCTTGCCCCCGCTCGGCTCCGGCGCCTGAGCCATGCCGTAGGGCTGCTGGCCGTAGGCGCCCGGCTGCTGGCCGTACGGGGCCGGCTGCTGCGGAACACCCTGCTGCGGGTAGCCGTAGCCGGGCTGCTGCGGAGCCTGCGGAGCCTGCGGGGCCTGCTGGGCCTGCTGGGGGTAGCCGTAGCCGGGCTGCGGAGCCTGCGGCGGCTGGCCGTAGGGGCCCGGCTGGCCGTACGGCCCAGGCTGCCCCGGCTGGCCGTACGGACCCGGCTGCTGGGGCTGCTGGCCGTACGGGCCCGGCTGGTTGTTGCTCATTCCTGGGTTCCCCTCCAGAGCTTATGTGTTCCTGACATCCTGGCCCAGGCCAAGCGGCGGCACGGCACCGGGGGCCGCACCGTTACAGAACAAACGCGTTTCGGGACCGCCCCGTAACACCTCTAAACTGACCCCCGTGACCGAGAACGCTCAGCAGCAGCCACCCGCGCCCGACTCCGAACTGCCGACCCAGTACGCGCCGGCCGATGTAGAGGGGCCGCTGTACGAGCGCTGGGTAGAGCGCGGTTACTTCGAGGCGGACGCCAAGAGCGACAAGCCGCCGTACACGGTGGTCATCCCGCCGCCGAACGTCACCGGCAGCCTGCACCTCGGGCACGCCTTCGAGCACACCCTCATCGACGCCCTGACCCGCCGCAAGCGCATGCAGGGCCACGAGACGCTGTGGCAGCCCGGCATGGACCACGCCGGCATCGCCACGCAGAACGTCGTCGAGCGCGAACTGGCCAAGGAGGGCAAGTCCCGCCACGACCTCGGCCGGGAGGCGTTCGTCGAGCGCGTCTGGCAGTGGAAGGCCGAGTCCGGCGGCCAGATCAGCGGCCAGATGCGCCGCCTCGGCGACGGCGTCGCCTGGTCCCGCGAGCGCTTCACCATGGACGAGGGCCTCTCCCAGGCCGTCCAGACCATCTTCAAGAAGCTCTACGACGACGAGCTGATCTACCGCGCCGAGCGCATCATCAACTGGTGCCCGCGCTGCCTGACCGCCATCTCGGACATCGAGGTGGAGTACCAGGACGACGACGGCGAACTGGTCTCCATGACGTACGGGGACGGGGACGACACCATCGTCGTCGCCACCACCCGTGCCGAGACGATGCTCGGCGACACCGCCGTCGCCGTCCACCCCGACGACGAGCGCTACCGGCACCTCGTCGGCAAGCAGATCAAGCTCCCGCTCACCGACCGCTCCATCCCGGTCGTCGCCGACACGCACGTCGACCCCGAGTTCGGCACCGGGGCCGTCAAGGTCACCCCGGCCCACGACCCGAACGACTTCGAGATCGGCCAGCGGCACGACCTGCCGTCCATCGCCGTGATGGACGAGCACGCCGTCATCACCGCCCACGGCCCCTTCCAGGGCCTGGACCGCCTGGAGGCCCGCTCCGCCATCGTCGCCGCGCTGCGCGCCGAGGGCCGGATCGTCGCCGAGAAGCGGCCCTACGTCCACTCCGTCGGCCACTGCTCGCGCTGCAAGACCACCATCGAGCCGCGCCTGTCCATGCAGTGGTGGGTCAAGGTCGGCCCGCTGGCGAAGGCGGCGGGCGACGCCGTCCGCGACGGCCGCGTCAAGATCCACCCGCAGGAGATGGAGAAGCGGTACTTCGACTGGGTCGACAACCTCCACGACTGGTGCATCTCGCGGCAGCTGTGGTGGGGTCACCGCATCCCGGTCTGGTACGGCCCGAACGGCGAGGTCGTCTGCGTCGGCCCCGACGAGGAGCCGCCGGCCGGCGAGGGCTGGCACCAGGACACCGACGTCCTCGACACCTGGTTCTCCTCCGGCCTGTGGCCCTTCTCGACCCTCGGCTGGCCCGAACAGACCGATTCGCTCGCGAAGTTCTACCCGAACTCCGTCCTGGTCACCGGCTACGACATCCTCTTCTTCTGGGTCGCCCGGATGATGATGTTCGGCCTGTACGCGATGGACGGCACCCCGCCGTTCCACACCATCGCCCTGCACGGCATGGTCCGCGACCAGTTCGGCAAGAAGATGTCGAAGTCCTTCGGCAACGCGGTCAACCCGCTGGACTGGATGGACAAGTACGGCTCCGACGCCCTGCGCTTCACCCTCGCCCGCGGCGCGAACCCGGGTGTCGACGTCCCGATCGGCGAGGACTGGGTCCAGGGCTCGCGGAACTTCGCCAACAAGATCTGGAACGCCACGCGCTTCGCGCTGATGAACGGCGCCACGGTGGACGGGCCGCTGCCGGAGCCGTCCCGCATGTCGGCGACGGACCGCTGGATCCTCTCCCGCCTCAACTCGGTCGTCGCCGAAGTCGACGCCCACTACGAGGACTTCCAGTTCGCCAAGCTCTCCGACGCCCTCTTCCACTTCGCGTGGGACGAGGTGTTCGACTGGTACGTCGAGCTGTCCAAGACGACGTTCCAGGCGGGCGGCGAGGCGGCCGAGGTCTCCCAGCGCGTCCTGGGCGAGGTCCTCGACGTCACCCTCAGGCTGCTGCACCCGGTCGTCCCGTTCGTCACCGAGACCCTCTGGACCACCCTCACGGGCGGCGAGTCGGTCGTCATCGCCGAGTGGCCGGTCGACAGCGGCTTCCGCGACCAGGCCGCCGAGCGCGAGATCGAGACCCTCCAGTCGGTCATCACCGAGGTCCGCCGCTTCCGCGCCGACCAGGGCCTCCAGCCCGGCCAGCGGGTCCCGGCCCGGCTGACCCTGGACGGCACGCCCCTCGCCCCGCACGAGGCGGCGATCCGCAACCTGCTCCGTCTCCAGCCGGAGGGCGGCTCCTTCACGACCACGGCCACCCTCCCGGTCGCCGGTGCCGAGGTCGCCCTCGACCTCTCCGGCACGATCGACGTGGCGGCCGAGCGCAAGCGCCTCGCGAAGGACCTGGCCGCCGCCGAGAAGGAGAAGGCCCAGGCCACGGCCAAGCTCGGCAACGAGGCGTTCCTGGCCAAGGCCCCGGAGAACGTGGTCGGCAAGATCCGCACCCGCCTGGCCAAGGCCGAGGAGGACATCACCCGGATCCAGTCCCAGCTGGAGAAGCTGCCGCCGGCCTGATCCGGACGGAAGACCCCGCCCGGGACGAGTCCCGGCGACCGAAGGCCCCCGGAACCGCACGGCTCCGGGGGCCTTCCACATCTCCAGGGGCGCGGAAGACCGCCGGGCGGCACGGGCGCACCCCGCGCCCGCCGGGCGGCACGGGCGCACCCCGCGCCCGCCGGGCGGCACGGGCCCACCCCGCCACCTGCCCGCACGGCCCCCACGAGCCACCGCACGCTTTGTCACCGCGGCTCCGTAGACTGGCCCCGTGAGCGACAATCCCGGCACCAGTGACACCCCCGACCCCCTCGACGCCTTCGAAGAGATCATCGCCGAGGAGACCGACCGCGACCCCGACCTCGCGGTCATCGAGGCAGGCAGCCGGACGCTGCGCACCCAGGGCGGCCCGCCGCACGCCGACGTACCCGCGCGGCCCGCGGACCCCGAGGTCGACAAGGCCCTGCGCGAGGTCGAGGCGGAGCTGGCCACCCGCTGGGGCGAGACCAAGCTGGAGCCGTCCGTCAGCCGTATCGCCGCGCTGATGGACGTGCTGGGCGAGCCGCAGCGCTCGTACCCCTCCATCCACATCACCGGCACCAACGGCAAGACCTCCACCGCCCGCATGATCGAGGCCCTGCTCGGCGCCTTCGAGCTGCGCACCGGCCGCTACACCAGCCCGCACGTGCAGTCGGTCACCGAGCGGATCAGCCTGGACGGCGCCCCGATCTCCGCCGAGCGGTTCGTCGAGACGTACCAGGACATCAGGCCCTACGTCGAGATGGTCGACTCCGCGCAGGAGTACCGGCTGTCCTTCTTCGAGGTGCTCACCGGCATGGCGTACGCGGCCTTCGCCGACGCCCCGGTGGACGTCGCCGTCGTCGAGGTCGGCATGGGCGGTTCCTGGGACGCGACCAACGTGATCGACGGCGACGTCGCCGTCGTGACCCCCATCGACCTCGACCACACCGACCGCCTCGGCGAGACGCCGGCGCAGATCGCCGTCGAGAAGGGCGGCATCATCAAGCAGGACGCCACCGTCATCCTGGCGCAACAGCCGGTGGACGCGGCGCAGGTGCTGCTGAAGAAGGCCGTCGAGGTGGACGCGACCGTCGCCCGCGAGGGCCTGGAGTTCGGGGTCGTCGCCCGGCAGATCGCCGTCGGCGGGCAGCTGCTCACCCTGCGCGGCCTCGGCGGCGAGTACCCCGAGGTGTACCTCCCGCTGCACGGCGCCCACCAGGCGCACAACGCGGCCGTCGCCCTCGCCGCCGTGGAGGCGTTCTTCGGCGTCGGCGCCCAGCGCGCGGAGCCGCTGGACATCGACACCGTGCGAAAGGCCTTCGCCGCCGTGTCCTCGCCGGGCCGCCTGGAGGTCGTCCGGCGCTCCCCGACGGTCGTGCTGGACGCCGCGCACAACCCGGCGGGCGCCGTGGCGACCGCGGAGGCCGTGCGGGAGGCGTTCGACTTCACCCGGCTGATCGGGGTCGTCGGAGCGAGCGGCGACAAGAACGTGCGGGGGCTGCTGGAGGCCTTCGAGCCGATCTTCGCCGAGGTCGTCGTCACCCAGAACACCAGCCACCGCGCCATGGACGCGGACGAGCTGGCCGCGGTCGCCGTCGAGGTGTTCGGCGAGGAGCGGGTGCAGGTCGAGCCGCGGCTGCCCGACGCCCTGGAGGCCGCGATCACGCTGGCCGAGGAGGAGGGCGAGTTCGCGGGCGGCGGCGTGCTGGTCACCGGTTCCGTCATCACCGTCGGCGAGGCCCGGCTGCTGCTGGGGAAGGGCTGAGGTATCCCGTGCGTACGCTCTGCGCATCGACGCTCATCGGCGAATTCTTCGTCATCGCCTTCGCCGGGCTCGTCGCCATGAAGGACCCGGACCTGTCCACGTCCACGGTGTGGCTGGTCAGCGGTGTCGCCATGGTGCTGTGCCTGCTGCTGTGCGGCATGGTGACCCGGCCCGGCGGGGTGGCCCTCGGCTGGGCCCTGCAGCTCGCGCTGATCGCCTCCGGCGTCTTCGTCCCGACCATGTTCTTCATGGGCGCGGTCTTCGCTGCGCTGTGGTGGGCCTCGGTGCACTTCGGCAGAAAGGTGGACGAGGCGAAGGCGAGAGCCGCCGCGCAGACCGAGCCCTCCTCCACGGCTGACGCTGCGTGACGGGCGCCCCGACACGCCCTGTAACCTCATCCCACCGCACTCGCACGTCGTGTAAGGAGCCCTCCGTGAGCCAGCGCACCCTCGTCCTCCTCAAGCCCGACGCCGTCCGTCGTGGCCTGACCGGCGAGATCATCAGCCGCATCGAGCGCAAGGCAGGCTGGCGGATCACCGCGCTGGAGCTGCGTGCCCTGGACCAGGACACGCTGGAGCAGCACTACGGCGAGCACAAGGGCAAGCCGTTCTACGAGCCGCTGGTCGAGTTCATGTCCTCCGGCCCGGTCGTCGCCCTGATCGTCGAGGGCGAGCGGGTCATCGAGGGCGTGCGGCAGCTGGCCGGCCCGACCGACCCGATCGCCGCCGCCCCCGGCTCGATCCGCGGCGACTACGGCGTGATCGTCCGCGAGAACCTGATCCACGCCTCCGACTCCGAGGAGTCCGCCGAGCGCGAGGTGAAGATCTTCTTCCCGGGCCGCGCGTAACACGGCACCGCACGAAGCGGAATGTCCGGGGGACGCCCCCGGACCGCGTTTCCCCAGCACCTGTGCATGAGTACCGGCGATCGAGGGAACGAGCCGCCCCGAACGCCCGTCTCCACAAGCGGGGCGGACCGCCATCCGGTGACAATGGCGGAGACCCTCGCGCAGTGTTCGTGCAGGCGCGTTTACGATGGAAGCCTTCACGTCACAGCACCCGCCTCGCCGACCTGACATGCCCTCAAAAGCTCGGGAAGGCCCGATGAATCCGGATGGGGAACTCAATGTCGTTCATCGGCCGTGACATGGCTGTCGACCTCGGGACCGCCAACACGCTGGTGTACGTCAGGGGTCGCGGAATCGTACTCAACGAGCCGTCCGTCGTCGCGATCAACACGAACACGGGCGGGATCCTCGCGGTCGGCGCCGAAGCGAAGAAGATGATCGGCCGGACGCCGGGCAACATCGTCGCCGTCCGTCCGCTGAAGGACGGCGTGATCGCCGACTTCGAGATCACCGAGCGGATGCTCCGGTACTTCATCCTGAAGATCCACAAGCGCCGCTACCTCGCCCGTCCCCGGGTCGTCGTCTGTGTGCCCTCGGGCATCACGGGCGTCGAGCGCCGCGCGGTCATCGAGGCGTCGAGCCAGGCCGGTGCCCGCCAGGTGCACATCATCGAGGAGCCCATGGCGGCCGCCATCGGCTCCGGTCTGCCGGTCCACGAGGCCACCGGCAACATGGTGGTGGACATCGGCGGCGGCACCACCGAGGTCGCCGTGATCTCGCTCGGCGGCATCGTCACCGCCCAGTCCATCCGTGTCGCCGGTGACGAACTGGACAACGCGATCATCCAGTACATCAAGAAGGAGTACAGCCTTCTGCTGGGTGAGCGCACCGCGGAGCAGATCAAGATCACGATCGGTTCGGCGTACGCCCTGGAGACCGACGAGCACACCGAGGTCCGCGGCCGGGACCTGGTCTCCGGGCTGCCCAAGACCGTCGTCATCTCGGCCGGCGAGGTCCGCAAGGCGATCGAGGAACCGGTCAACGCGATCGTCGACGCGGTCAAGACGACCCTCGACAAGTGCCCGCCGGAGCTGTCCGGCGACATCATGGACCGAGGAATCGTTCTGACCGGCGGCGGAGCCCTGCTGCGCGGACTCGACGAGCGGCTTCGGCGGGAGACCGGCATGCCGATCCACATCGCCGAGGATCCGCTCGACAGTGTCGCGCTCGGCTCCGGCAAGTGCGTCGAGGAGTTCGAGGCGCTGCAGCAGGTCCTGGACGCCCAGCCGCGCAGATGACGCACCTCCTCGATTCCGCCGTACGAGACGTTCTCCTCTCGTGCGGCGGATCGTCGATATAGAGGCATAAGCTCCCCCGAATGGGCCTCTTGGACGTGCGCCGCACGATCCGCGTCCACCAGAGGTCCCCGAATTCCTACTTGAGGAAGGGCACGGCCGCCGCACGTGAGGGACACGAAAGAGAGCCGGCTGCTCCTGGTACTGCTGGTCGTCATCGCGTTCGCGCTGATCACGGTGGACATCCGCGGGGGCCGCAACTCCCCGGTCGACGGCGCCCGGCAGGCCGCGGCCACGGTGTTCGGCCCGGTCGAGAACGGACTGTCCTCGGCGGTCGACCCGGTCGGCAACGCCGTCTCCGCGATCCGCGACTCCGGTGGCCGGCACGACCGGCTCGCCGCGCTGGAGAAGGAGAACACGGCCCTCAAGGCGAAGCTCGGCAGCGACGACCGCAACCGCAGCCGCCTGGGGCAGCTCGACAAGATGCTCAAGATCGCCGGCGAGGGCCAGTACGGCATCAAGGGCGCCCAGGTCATCGCCATAGGGTCGGCGCAGGGCTTCTCCTGGACCATCACCATCGACGCGGGCGCCAACGACGGCATCAAGCGGGACATGACCGTCCTCAACGGCGACGGACTGGTCGGCCGCGTCACCACCGTCGGCCCCGACACCGCCACCGTCCTCCTCGCCAACGACCCCGACTTCACCGTCGGCACCCGCATGGAGGGCAGCGACGAACTCGGCTTCGCCTCCGGGCAGGGCGACCGCCCGCTGCGCGTGGAACTGCTCAACGGCAAGGCGGAGGTGAAGAAGGGCGACCGGCTCATCACCTTCGGCTCCCAGGCCGACAAGCCGTTCGTGCCGGGCGTCCCGGTCGGCGTCGTCTCCCGCGTCGACCCCTCGGGCGGCGGCCTCACCCGCACCCTCTACGTCACCCCGTACGTCGGCTTCACCAAGCTCGACATCGTCGGCGTGGTCGTCGAGGGCCCGAAGAAGGACCCGAGGGACACCGTGCTGCCCACCAAGCCCAAGCCGGTGCCGACCCCCACGGTGACCGTCACGGTGACCCCGTCCGCCGGCGCCGACACCGCCGACACCCAGCAGTAGGAGCTGAATCCCCATGCGCGTCAACCGGATCCTGCTCTCCTCCGCGCTGGTCGTCGTGGCCCTGGTGGTCCAGGTGAGCGTCCTCGCCCGCCTGCACCTGCCGGGCGCCGTCCCCGACCTGCTGCTGCTCACCGTCCTCGGCCTCGCCATGGTGTACGGCCATGTCGGCGGCGCCCTCGTCGGGTTCGGCGCCGGGCTCCTCGCCGACCTCGCCCCGCCCGCCGACCACGCGGCCGGCCGCTACGCGCTCGTGCTGTGCGTCATCGGCTACTTCGCCGGGCTCATCAGGCCCGAGAACGGCCGCCTGAAGTCGGCGACCGGCCCGATGGCCGTCGTGGTCGCCGCCGCCGTCGGCTCCACCCTGCTGTACGCCGGCGTCGGCGCCCTGGTCGGCGACACCGCTGCCCGCCACGTCGGCCTGACCGGCCTGCTGGTCTCGGCCGCCCTGTACGACCTGCTGCTCGCCCCCTTCGTGGTGCCCGGCATCATGTGGCTGGCCCGCCGCTGCGACAACGACCCGCTCGCCGAGACGGGGACCGCCGCCAAGTCCGGTGACATCTCCTCCGGCTGGCTCTCCTCCGGCACCGGCCTGCGCGTCGGCGGCCAGCGCGGCGGCCTCGGCGCCCTGAAGGCCAAGGCGCGCACGCGCTCCGCCCGGGTCGGCCGCATCAAGGGGGTCAAGCGGCTGTGAGAACCGCACAGTTCACCCGAACGGGTCGGCTTTCCCGGAACGAGGGCCCACCGGCCGGTCGTTCACCATTCGTACACACGCGGACGGTCCGCACACGCGCACGTCACGCCCGGACGTCCGAGCACTGAGAGGGGGAGACCGCCGCAGTGACCAACATCCCCGAGACCGGCCGGACCCCACGGGTCCAGATCCGGCTCGTCGTGATCCAGATCCTCGTCCTCTCCCTCCTCGGCACGCTCGGCGGCCGGCTGTGGTACCTGCAGATCCGCGAGGGCGCCGAGTACCAGAAGGAGGCGTCCGGCAACCACGTCCAGCAGGTCGTCGACCCCGCCGTGCGCGGCGACATCCTGGACGCCCGGGGCGTGCCCCTCGCCGACAACGAGACCCGCCTGGTCGTCTCCGCCTCCCGCACCGACCTGCTCAAGCAGAGCGACGGCGGCAAGGCCGTCCTGGCCAAGCTGGCCGGCGTCCTCGGCATGAAGCCCGCGGACGTCATGCAGAAGGTCCGGCTGTGCGACGCCAAGACCCCGCAGCCCTGCTGGAACGGCTCGCCCTACCAGCCCATCCCCATCACCGACGAGGCGACGGCCAAGCAGGCCCTGCAGATCCGGGAACGCTCCGAGGACTTCCCCGGCGTCACCGCCGAACCCGAGGCCGTGCGCCGCTACCCGGGCCCCGGCAAGTCCAACAGCGCCCAGGTACTCGGCTACCTCTCGCCCGTCACCGACTCCGAGATCCAGAAGGCCAAGGACACCGACTCGCCCTATCTGCGCTCCGACATGGTCGGCCGCTCCGGCCTGGAGCGCCAGTACGACAAGGTGCTGCGCGGCAAGGCCGGCGTGACCCGCTACGAGGTGGACAACCTCGGCCGCGTCATCGGCAAGGCCAAGTCGGACGCCGCCGAGTCCGGTTCCAACCTGGTCACCAGCATCGACTCCCGGGTCCAGCGGGTCGCCGAGTACGAACTGGACAAGGCGATGAAGATCGCCCGCCAGCAGTACGACAAGATCACCGGCGAGAACTACAAGGCCGACTCCGGTGCCGTCGTGGTGATGGAGGCCAAGACCGGCCGGATCGTCGCCATGGCCTCCGCGCCGACGTACGACCCGAACGTCTGGGTCGGCGGCATCTCCGCCAAGGACTACAAGGCCCTCACCGGCAAGGACTCCGACTACCCCCTGCTGAACCGCGCCATACAGGGTCAGGCCGCGCCCGGTTCGACGTTCAAGGTGGTCTCCACGGCCGCCGCGGTACAGGCCGGCTACCCGTGGGACGGCGGCTACCCGTGCACCAGCTCGTACTCCGTCGGCGGTCAGGTGTTCAAGAACTTCGAGGGGGAGAGCTTCGGCGCGATCTCGCTCGGCCGGGCCCTGGAGGTCTCCTGCGACACCGTCTTCTACGGCCTCGCCGACAAGGAGTGGAAGCGGGACGGCGGCATCAACCCCAAGAAGGGTGAGCCCAAGGACTGGTTCTTCAAGACCGCCCACCAGTTCGGCCTCGGCAAGGAGACCGGCGTCGACCTGCCCAACGAGGTCACCGGCCGCGTCCCCGACCGCGAGTGGAAGCAGGCGTACTGGAAGGCCAACAAGAACGCCTGGTGCAAGTCCGGCAAGAAGGACGGCACCTACGTCGAGAAGATCGCGTACGAGAACTGCCTCGAAGGCAACAAGATGCGCGAAGGTGACGAGATCAACTACTCCATCGGCCAGGGCGACACCCTCGTCACCCCGATCCAGGAGGCCGTGATCTACGGCGCCGTCGCCAACGGCGGCACGAAGTACCAGCCGACCATCGGCAAGGCGATCATCAGCGCCGACGGCAGGACCGTCACGCCGATCAAGCCGAAGAAGACCGGGAAGCTGCCGGTCAGCCAGGCCACCCTGAAGGGCATGAACGACGCCTTCGCGGGCGTCATCACCCGCGGTACCGCCGCCTGGAAGTTCGGCGGCTGGCCCCAGGACAAGATCGCGCTGCACGGCAAGACCGGTACGGCGGAGGTCTACGGCAAGCAGACCACCTCCTGGCTGGCCACCTACTCCAAGGACTACACGGTGATCATGACGATCGCCCAGGCCGGTACGGGTTCCGGCGCCTCCGGTGAGGCCGTGCGCAACATCTACAGCGCGCTCTACGGCGTCCAGGGCGACGGCTCCGTCGACAAGAAGAAGGCACTGCTGCCCGAGCCACAGAAGGGCCTGCCGAAGGTCCGCACGGACGGCACCATCGTCAACCCGAAGGTCACCGGCGACCCGGCGAAGGACGTCGAGGCCTCCCAGAAGGACAACACCACCAACGGGGACGACCAGCAGGACCCGGCCACCACGCCCCCGCCCACCACGGGCAACCGTGACACCCGCAGGAAGCCTCGCAAGAGGGGAAGCCGGAGGATGCCCGCATGACCGGCGCGAACGGCTTCTCCGTCTCCGGGTACGGCCCCGAGCGGGCCGGCTGGACGAGGATCCTCTCCCGCGACTCCCTCGCCCGCCGACTGGACTGGCCGATCCTCCTCGCGGCCACCGCCCTGTCCCTGCTGGGCTCCCTGCTGGTGTACTCCGCGACCCGCAACCGCACCGAGCTGAACCAGGGCGACCCGTACTTCTTCCTGCTGCGGCACCTGATGAACCTCGGCATCGGCATCGCCCTGATGATCGGCACCATCTGGCTCGGCCACCGCGCCCTGCGCAACGCCGTGCCGATCCTCTACGGCCTGTCGGTACTCCTCGCGCTGGTGGTCCTCACCCCGCTCGGCGCGACGATCAACGGCCAGCGCAACTGGCTCGTCATCGGCGGCTTCTCGCTCCAGCCCGCCGAGTTCCTCAAGGTGACGATCATCCTCGGCATGGCCATGCTGCTGGCCACGCGCGTGGACGCCGGCGACAAGCCCTTCCCGGACCACCGGACCGTGTTCCAGTCCCTGTGCCTGGCCGCCGTACCGATCCTGATCCTGCTGCTCATGCCCGACCTCGGCTCCGTGCTGGCCATGGTCGCGATCATCCTGGGCGTCCTGCTCGCCTCCGGCGCCTCCAACCGCTGGGTCTTCGGCCTGCTCATCACCGGCGTGATCGGCTGTGTCGCCATCTGGCAGCTGCACATCCTGGACGAGTACCAGATCAACCGCTTCGCGGCCTTCGCCAACCCCGACCTCGACCCGGCCGGCGTCGGCTACAACACCAACCAGGCCCGCATCGCCATCGGCTCCGGCGGACTGACCGGAGCAGGCCTCTTCCACGGCTCGCAGACCACCGGCCAGTTCGTGCCCGAGCAGCAGACCGACTTCGTCTTCACGGTCGCGGGCGAGGAACTGGGCTTCGTCGGCGCGGGCCTGATCATCCTCCTGCTCGGCGTCGTCCTCTGGCGTGCCTGCCGGATAGCGCGCGACTCGACCGAGCTGTACGGGACGACCGTCGCCGCCGGCATCGTCGCCTGGTTCGCCTTCCAGGCCTTCGAGAACATCGGCATGACCCTCGGCATCATGCCGGTCACCGGCCTCCCCCTGCCCTTCGTGTCGTACGGCGGCTCATCGATGTTCGCGGTGTGGGTCGCGATCGGGCTCCTGCAGTCGATCAAGGTGCAGCGCCCCATGTCGGCCTAGACATCCCGCGCGGCACGCCCGGCACCCGCCCGCCGCCGCCGGAAGCCCGGCAGCGGCGGGCCCCGGTGCGCCACGGGCGACCCGCGCCGTCACGGCGCCCTCTGCCATATCGGCCCCCGCACCACTAGATTCAATTCATGGCGGATACGAAACGCGAGATCGAGCGCAAGTACGAATCCGGCGACAACGGGCTGCCCGACCTCACCGGCGTCGACGCGGTGGCTGACGTCCTCGACCAGGGCCTGGCCGAACTCGACGCCACCTACTACGACACCGCCGACGAACGCCTGGCCGCCGGCTCCCTCACCCTCCGCCGCCGCACCGGAGGCGGCGACGCCGGCTGGCACCTCAAGTTCCCGGTCGCCCCCGGAGTCCGCGACGAGATCCGCGCCCCCCTCTCCGACACCGTCCCCCACGAGATCGCCGCACTCGTCCGCTCCCGCGTCCGCGACGCCGAACTGATCCCCCTGGTCCGCCTCCGCTCCGCCCGCGACGTACGCCACCTGGTGGACGCCGACGGCAGACTCCTCGCGGAGGCCAGCGTCGACACGGTCACCGCCGAACGGCTCACCGGCCCGGGCGGGACCGCCCAGTGGACCGAGATCGAGATCGAACTGGCCGACGACGGCGACCCCGCCTTCCTCGACCGGGTGGAGGAACGACTGCGCAAGGCGGGCGTACGCCCCTCCAGCTCACCGTCCAAACTGGCCCGCGCCCTCGAACAGACCGGCGGACGCAGACCCGCCCGGCAGCCGAAGCCGGTGACCGCCGGCGACCACGTCCTCGCCTACCTCCGCACCCAGCGCGACGAACTGGTCACCCTCGATCCCGCCGTCCGCCGCGACCTCCCCGACTCCGTGCACCGCATGCGCGTCGCCACCCGGCGCGCCCGCAGCACCCTGCGCACCTTCCGCAGCGTCCTGGACCGCACCGTCACCGACCCCCTCGCCACCGAGCTGAAATGGCTCGCCGGCGAGCTGGGCCTGGACCGCGACCAGGAGGTGCTGGCCGACCGCCTGAGCACCGCCCTCACCGCCCTCCCACCCGGCCTGGTCACCGGCCCCGCCGCCGAGAGGCTCGCCGCCTGGTCGAGCGCACGCCACGACAGCGCCCACGCCCACCTCGCCGCCATCCTCGACTCCCACCGCTACCTGACCCTCCTGGACACCCTGGACGCCCTCCTGGCCGACCCGCCGCTGCGGAAGGCGGCCGGCCGGAAACCCGGCAAGGTGCTCGCCAAGGCCGTACGCAAGGACGTGAAGCGGCTCACGGGCCTGGTGGAGCACGCGCTGCACCTGCCGCCCGGCGAGGACCGCGACCACGCCCTGCACGAGGCCCGCAAGAAGGCCAAGCGCACCCGGTACGCGGCCGAGGCGGCCACCCCGGCCCTGGGCGACCCCGCCCGGGCCCTGACCAAGTCAATGAAGTCCCTCACCACCCTGCTGGGCGAGCACCAGGACAGCGTCATGGCCCGCCAGACCCTGCGGGAACTCGCGGCGGTGGCGCACGCGGCGGGGGAGAGCACGTTCACCTACGGGGTGCTGTACGGGCGGGAGGAGCAGCGGGCGTCGGCGGCCGAGGCGGAGCTCAAGGGCAGGTGGGAGCGGATCGGCTCCGAAGCCAGCCTCCGGGCGTAGGGGGGAGTCCGCCGGGCGGGTTACGCTTGATGGTCACCCCTGTCAGCTCATGAAGGTTCGCGAGATGCCTGTCGAGTCGGTTTTCCCGCAGCTCGAAGCTCTGCTCCCCCACGTGCAGAAGCCGATCCAGTACGTCGGCGGAGAGCTCAACTCCACCGTCAAGCCGTGGGACAGCTGCGACGTCCGCTGGGCGCTCATGTACCCGGACGCCTACGAGGTGGGTCTGCCCAACCAGGGCGTCATGATCCTCTACGAGGTGCTCAACGAGCAGGAGGGCGTCCTCGCCGAGCGCACCTACAGCGTGTGGCCGGACCTGGAGGCGCTGATGCGTGAGCACGGCGTCCCGCAGTTCACGGTGGACAGCCACCGCCCGGTGAAGGCCTTCGACGTGTTCGGCCTGAGCTTCTCCACGGAGCTGGGCTACACGAACATGCTGGCGGCGCTCGACCTGGCCGGGATCCCCCTGGAGTCCAAGGACCGGGGGCTGGACGACCCGATCGTCCTGGCCGGCGGCCACGCGGCCTTCAACCCGGAGCCCATCGCCGACTTCATCGACGCCGCCGTGATCGGCGACGGCGAGCAGGCCGTGCTCGACATGACCCGGATCATCCGCGAGTGGAAGGCGGAGGGCCGCCCCGGCGGCCGCGAGGAGGTCCTCCTCCGCCTGGCGAAGACCGGCGGTGTCTACATCCCGGCGTTCTACGACGTCGAGTACCTCCCCGACGGCCGCATCGCCCGCGTCGTCCCCAACAGGTCGGGCGTCCCGTGGCGCGTGTCCAAGCACACCGTCATGGACCTCGACGAGTGGCCCTACCCCAAGCAGCCGCTGGTCCCCCTGGCCGAGACGGTCCACGAGCGCATGTCGGTGGAGATCTTCCGCGGCTGCACGCGCGGCTGCCGCTTCTGCCAGGCCGGCATGATCACCCGCCCGGTGCGCGAGCGCTCGATCACGGGCATCGGCGACATGGTCGACAAGGGCCTGAAGGCGACCGGCTTCGAGGAGGTGGGCCTGCTCTCCCTGTCCTCCGCGGACCACACGGAGATCGGCGACATCGCCAAGGGCCTGGCGGACCGCTACACGGACGACAAGATCGGCCTCTCGCTCCCCTCCACCCGCGTGGACGCCTTCAACATCGACCTGGCGAACGAGCTGACCCGCAACGGCCGCCGCTCTGGCCTGACCTTCGCCCCCGAGGGCGGCTCGGAACGCATCCGCAAGGTCATCAACAAGATGGTCTCGGAGGAGGACCTGATCCGCACCGTCGCCACGGCCTACGGCAACGGCTGGCGCCAGGTGAAGCTCTACTTCATGTGCGGCCTGCCCACCGAGACCGACGACGACGTCCTCCAGATCGCCGACATGGCGACCCACGTCATCCAGAAGGGTCGCGAGGTCTCCGGCTCCAACGACATCCGCTGCACGGTCTCGATCGGCGGCTTCGTCCCCAAGCCGCACACCCCCTTCCAGTGGGCGCCCCAGCTCTCCGCCGAGGAGACGGACGCCCGCCTGGCCAAGCTCCGCGACAAGATCCGCGGCGACAAGAAGTACGGCCGCTCGATCGGCTTCCGCTACCACGACGGCAAGCCCGGCATCGTCGAGGGGCTGCTCTCCCGCGGCGACCGCCGCATCGGCGCCGTCATCCGCGCGGTGTACGAGGACGGCGGCCGCTTCGACGGCTGGCGCGAGCACTTCTCCTACGACCGCTGGATGCAGTGCACCGACAAGGCCCTCGCCCCCTTCGGCGTCGACCTCGACTGGTACACCACCCGCGAGCGCACCTACGAGGAGGTCCTGCCCTGGGACCACCTCGACTCCGGCCTGGACAAGGACTGGCTCTGGGAGGACTGGCAGGACGCCCTCGACGAGACCGAGGTCGAGGACTGCCGCTGGACCCCGTGCTTCGACTGCGGCGTGTGCCCGCAGATGGATACGGCCATACAAATCGGCCCGACCGGCAAGAAGTTGCTGCCTCTGACGGTCAAGAACGCAGGTCAGGCGCCGGCTTCGAGTGGTCACGCGCACTGACGTGAGCGAGGCACTCGATCGGGTGGTTGAGGTGATGACAGCGGCGAGTGAGGAAGAGTTGGCTGCGGTGCTTGCCGTTGTCGGTGCCTCTCGCCGTCGCCCTGCGGCGCCGGCGGTGTCTCGCACGCCGCTTCCGGAGGCCGACGGCCAGCCTCACATCGTCTCCGAGGTGGAGTGGGTCTGACCGCTCCAGACTCATGAACGGTTGGACGACGCGTTGAGCCCCTTCCCAGCCAGGGAGGGGGCTCGTTGCCGTCTCGAACAACCAAGGGAGCAATCGCTGGCTAGGTGATGCCCGAAGTCTTCCGATGGACACCTCGCCCCAACCCGTAAATGTGATGTACATCACGCACGATGGTCGCTATGTGAGCTTCTGGCGCAGGCGCGTAGCGTTGTTGCTGGCACCGCCAACACGCCATGAGCCGCGGTGCTACAGGCCGCTAGCGGAGCCCCACACCCCTGGGTTGCAGCCGTAGGCGGACGCACTTCAGCCGACGTCGGCGGAGCCACCACATTCATGGCGTTCGACTGGCGGGTTGAGAGCTTTGGGATAAGAGCGACCCAAGAGAGCTGGAACACTTGAATAGTGTGCGCACTGCTGCTTTGTGGCTGTGCATCGTGTTCTTCCTGGCGGCTACGTGGCGACCATGAACGCCCCCTTCGCCTCGGGGGGCGTAGTCGTGTCTTGACTGCAGTGACAGCCGAGTGCGAGTTGCCTTCGGCAAGTTGGTGCCCATGTAAGCGATGGCTGGATAAAGTCATTTGGTTACTACTGGTTGCGGGGGCAACCAGAGCTCGGTCGGCTGTGCCGACGTCCTGGGGAGGGCCTGTAGCGCATGAGTCGTCGCTCTGCTGGTTTCGTCGGTGCCTGGGCAGAAATGCAGCGTCAGCACCAGCGGCAAGTGGAAGCCGAGGCCAGGCGGCGCCGAGAAGAGGCACGGCAGGTGCGGGCCCGTCAACGACTTGCCACTCAAGAGCATCGGCAGTTTCGACAGGCCGAGGCGAGGCGGCGAACGGAGGAGCTGGACGCGCAGGTCGCCACCTTGCAGGGACTGCTGACTGCGGGTTGCCAGGCGCCGGTCTTCAGAGCGTCCTCGCTGATGCGCGCGGAAGAGATCCCGCCGTTCGACCCGGGACAGTTCGCGTGGCCCGTGCTCATGCCGGATCCGAGCCAGTACCAGGCGCAGGGCGGCTGGACCACGAACGGGCGTGCACAGGCTCAGGCAGCGGCGCGGGCTCGTTTCGAACGGGCTTGGCACGCCGCGCAAACTGCCGAAGCACAGCGACAACAGCACTTGGCGGCCCTCCAGCGGGACTACGAGCAGAGAACCGACGCCCAGCGGGCGGAGGTGCGTCGGCACAATGACGGGGTTGTCGAGGTGACCGAGGGTATGAGGCGGGGAGACTCTGACTCCGTTGTCGAGTACTTCTCAGCGGCTCTGTACTCGTCGAATGTCTGGCCGGAAGGGTTTCCCCGACAGGTTGCGGCAGCCTTCGACTCGGCAGCGCGGCAGCTGGTTCTGGACTGGGAGCTGCCCGGATACGAAGTGGTCCCCGAGGCGAAATCCGTGAGGTACGTGACCGCCCAGGACGAGGACAGGGAAACCGCACGTCCTGTGACTCAGCGCCGTGGGCTGTACCGAGAGGTGCTGGCGCAGAGCCTGCTTCTGGTCCTGCATCAACTCTTCGCGGCGGACGAGTACGGGATCCTCGACTCGGTGGCCCTGAACGGTTTCGTGGACATGGATCCGCTCGAATTCGAGGCACTCGTCGCCGATCTGTTCCGTGCGATGGGAATGCAAGCTGTGACGACCCAACGCTCCAATGACGGCGGCGTGGATGTGGACGCGCTGGACCCGACGCCCATACGGGGCGGCAAGATCGTCGTCCAGGTCAAGCGCTACCGCAGCACGGTGCCGCCCACCGCGGTGCGTGACCTGTACGGAACGGTTCAGGACGTAGGCGCCAATAAGGGAGTGCTGGTGACCACGGCGGGCTTCGGCCCCGGCTCACACACCTTCGTTCGGGGCAAGCCGTTGGAGCTGATCTCGGGCGGTGAACTCGTCGATCTACTGCACCGGCACGGGCTTCGTGGGCGCTTGGGGGACGGTGGCCGATCGACTTCAGCGCAGCCGTCGCCGTCCAGTCCTGCAGGGGCGCCCGACGACTACAACGTGTTGGGCATGACTTGGTCCGGCCGTGTCGCACTGGACGTATGCGCGCTTGTCTGCCAAGGCAACAGAGTCCTGAGCGACGACCACTTCGTCTTCTTCAACAATCCGCGGACTCCGGACGGCTCGGTGCACGCAGTGCCGGCTGCGGCGCCGGACAAGGCAGCGCTCCATGTTTCTTTCGACGCATTGCCGGAAGCGGCTGATCGGTTTGTTCTCGTGGCGGCCGTTGACCCTGAGGTGAACCCGCAAGCCGACCTGTCCGGATTCACCGATGCATGTATCCGGCTCCTTGACCCGGCAATGACTGAGCTCGGTCGGCTCAAGGTATCCGATGGCCGCTCCGGCGAGACCGCACTGGTGCTCGGCTCCTTCCGGCGCAGGCCCAATGGAGACTGGGACTTCGTGCTCGGCGGGAAGGGGTACACAGGCGGGCTGGAGCAGCTCGTCCAGGAGTACGGCATCGAAGTGGAGTGACGACACGGAGCTCCTTGAGGCACGGGTGGATGCGAGTGAGGACGAGACGCCGGCTGCGCTGTTCGCGGCCGGTGTCTCCGCTCGTCGCCCGCCGGCGTCGCCAGTACCCCTTGATCCGCCCCGCAGAGAACGCGCTCCAGCGGTTCCCCGTGCTCCCGTCGGCTGATTCTTCCTCCTCCTGGGCGATGACTCTTCCTCCTCCTGGGTGATGACATGGATGCGCCCGGCGGTTGACGCCCATGGGGCAGCGGCGGATGAGACTTGAACTCCGTGGCCGGGATGGGGAGTCAAGGTGGACCGATGGGATCGGGCAGGGCGGGTTGCGGCATACGGGGCGGCGCTGGCGCTGACGCCCTACTTGCTGATCAAGGTGTCGTGGGTGGTCGGCTCGCTCTTGGGGCTGCTGCCTGTCGGGACCGGGTTCGGCAAGGCGGGGTGGGTGGTGCTCAACAGCGCGACCATCGGTATGGCGGGGATCGGCATCGCGGTGGCGCTCGCGCTGGTGCAGCCGTGGGGGATGCGCATACCGGGAGCGCCGTTGGCCTTCTGTGCCTGGGTCGGGACGGGGTTCCTCGTCCCCGTGCTGCCGTACGCCGTTGTCAGTTCGCTACTGGGGTCGGCGGACGGCGATCCGAAGAGCGGGAGTGATGCCGGTCCGTCGATGCCGGGCTGGGAGGCCGCCCTGGTCCAGACCGGGTTCGTGGGCATGGGGCTGGGTCTGGCCATCGCGCTGCCCGCGTACATGCGGCGGCGCTGGCCGGGCGCGTTCGTGGGCCGGCTCGGGGACGGTGGAGAGTGCTCGCCTAGGGCGCTGCCTTGGATGACGGTGGTCGGCGCCTCGGTCGGTCTCGTCTGGCTGTACTGGGCGGCAGGCGGCACTGCGGGTGTCGCCCACCGTGGTGAGCGGGACCTTGCCTGGTACGCGCTGTCCGGGGTCTTCGGACTCTGGGCGTTCGTGGCGTCCCTCGCCACCTTGGCTGCCGTCCGAGGTCGACCCGCACGAGTTCCCCGGTGGGGCCCGGTGGTGTTCGGCTGGCTCGGTTCGGGCTCGTTGTTCGCCTGGAGCGGCTGGAAGCTTCCGTTCACCCTGTACCTGATGGTCGCGCAACCGGCCGATGCGGCCCTGCCGGAAGACCTCGCGCTCGCGGCATGCCTGCACCTTGCGGCCGTGGGGGCGGGTGCCGCGATGCTGCGAACGCTGGTTCGCACCGGACGACCGGGCAGGGCCGCTGTGCCTTCCCCGACCGCACCCTGCGTCTGACCCCGGCCACCACACGTCGGCTGGTGTGGCGGGAAGGGGTGCACAGGGGCTGGAGCAGCTGGTCCAGGAGTACGGCATCGAAGCGGAGGGAGTGCCGGGCCAGGGCCGATCAGTCGTCCGTGACCGGCGCCCGGCCCGGTGCGGGCTTCTAGCGGCCACTCCCGTCGGTGCCCTGCACGGAGGCCGCGAACGCCTCGGGGCCCTGTTCGGCCGCAGCCGGGTCCATCCACATGACCTGCCAGCCGTGGCCGTCGAGGTCGAAGAAGCTGCGTGCGTACATGAAGCCGTGGTCCTCGGCGTCATCTGCCTGGGTGCCGCCCGCCGCGAGGGCGGCGGCGCCGACGCTGTCGACCTCGTCGCGGGACGACACGCTGAAGCAGTACAGCGCCAGCGTGTGCGTGGTGGGGTCGGCCATGGGCAGCTTCGCCAGCTCCGCGAACTTCTCGTGGCCGGCCAGCATGACGAAGGCCCGTTCGCCGACCGGCATGCAGGCGGCGGTCTCGTCGCTGAACATCGGGTTGAAGCCGAACCCGAGCTCGGCGAAGAACGCCTTGCTGCGCTCGAGGTCCGCTACGGGGATGGTCACGAACAGCATGCGGCCGGGGTGTGCGGGAGCGGTCATGGTGGGTCTCCAGTCGGTGGCTCGATGGCGTGCGTCCTGTGGACCGGCCCGGCCGGCGGAACTCATCGGTGGTCACGCCGGGGCGTGCCATCCGGGTTCCAGGCTGTCGAGGAGGGCGTGGAAGGCCTCGTGGGCCCGGTCCCAGTGGCCGTCCGCCAGGGGGGCGATGAGCAGGCCCAGGGAGGCGTCGGTCAGGAGGGTGGCCTGCGCCCGCGCCCTGTCCGGAGCCAGGCCGAGGTCACGGAACACGGAGGTGAGCAGGTCCGTCCATTCGGTGACGATGTCGCGCATGACGGGTCCGTAGCGGTCCGGGTGGAGAACGCTGGCGCTCATGACCTCCAGGTAGAGCGGCAGCGTGGTGCGCACGCCGGGGTCGCTGAACTGTCGCCACACCTCCTCCATGAAGCGGCGCAGGCCCGCCGGGTCCGTGGGGGAGCCGACGGTCTCCAGCAGCGTGCGGGTGCGCAGGAGGGGCCGGTGCTCGTAGATGTCGAGGGCCTCGGTGACCATCCGTTCCTTG
Source organism: Streptomyces lucensis JCM 4490 (assembly GCF_014650035.1). Taxonomy (GTDB): domain Bacteria; phylum Actinomycetota; class Actinomycetes; order Streptomycetales; family Streptomycetaceae; genus Streptomyces; species Streptomyces lucensis. Next base: position 415,269 of record NZ_BMUE01000002.1, read on the forward strand.
GTGCCGAAGTAGTACAGGAGCATGCGGTCGCTGGTGCCCAGGGCCTTCGCCAGCGGGCGCAGGGACAGGTCGGCGAGGCCGTTGCGCATCACGTACTCGCGGACCCGGTCGAGAAGGTCGCGGCGCTTGGCCGGGTCGGGCGGGCGGGGCATGGGACTCCCAGGCGTCCGTTTTGGTGGGTTCTTTACTGTAGCGGTGGTTACGTCTATGATTGTGATGTAGCGACCGCTACATGCACGCCCGCCCGGACCTTGCCGGGCACGCTCACCGGACGGACCGCTCGGCCGTCGGAGAAGGGACTGATCCCCATGGCCTCCTGGGCCCTCGGCCACCCCGTCGCCTTTCACCAGGCCGGGAGGAGGCCCTCCCACGCCGCTCACCTGTCGTGGGTCGCCAGGCAGTGGGCCCTGTGGTCCCGCATGCTCGCGCCGCTCAGGCCGCTGGGCGCACCGCGCGGCCGCGCCACCGCCTGGGACGCGTCCTGGCCCCTGGGCCGGGAGCTGACCTCCGTGCGCCGGGCCCGGCGGCTGGTCACCGCGCAACTGGACGACTGGGCCGTCGCGGACCTGGCCGACGCCGCCGAGCTGCTGGTCAGCGAGCTGGTCACCAACGCCCTGCGGCACACTCGCGGTCCGCTCAGGCTCAACCTGCGGCTGAGCGGCACCCGCCTGCTGTGCGAGGTCGAGGACACCGAGCCCGTCGACCCGGTACGCGGCACCGGCGATCCGGACGCGGAAGGCGGCCGGGGTGTCGAGCTCGTCGGCCTGCTCGCGGATGCCTGGGGCAGCACGCGCACCGCCACCGGCAAGACCATCTGGTTCGAGCTGCGGGCCGAGGACGCCGGCTTCCCGGAGTGCGGGTGATGTGAGCGCGGCATAGGCTGTCGGGAGGAAGACACGGGATCTTCAGGCGGTTCCGTACCCGCCAGTCACCCACTGCACGGTGATCAGTCCTCTCTGCGGAGACCCGACGAGCGCGGTCGGTGCGCCCCCTCTCCAGCCGGGGCTCGTGCCGCGCGCGACGCACCGCCGCCGCCAGGGTCCGCAACTCGAAGTCCCTGGAGGTCGGGATGAGAGTCGTCGTCGATCTTTCCCGGTGCCAAGGCTATGCGCAGTGCGCGTTCCTGGCCCCGGACGCGTTCCGGATGCACGGCGAGGAAGCCCTGATGTACGACCCGACGCCGGACGACGCCCGGCGTGAGCAGGTGCTGCGCGCCGCGGCGGCCTGCCCGGTCCAGGCGATCCTGGTCGATCGGCTGGAGGGGCGGGACGCACCGGCGAAGGCGTCGGCGTCATGACCAGCGCCGAGAACCTGCAGGCGTTCAAGCGCGACGGCCGCATCGTGGTCGTCGGGGCGTCCCTGGCGGGACTGCGGGCCGCGGAAGCCCTGCGCACCGAGGGTTTCACCGGATCCCTGACCATGATCGGCGACGAGTCGGGCGAGCCCTACGACCGGCCTCCCCTGTCCAAGCAGGTGCTGACCGGGTGGGTGCCGGCCGACGGCACCACCCTGCCGCGGCGCCGTGACGTCGACGCGGAGTGGCTGCTGGGCGTACCCGCCGGCGGGCTGGACCTGGCCACCAACCGGGTGCGTCTCACCGACGGCCGGGAGATCCCCTTCGACCGGGTGCTGATCTCCACCGGGGTGCGGGCCCGGCCCTGGTTCGTCGAGTCCGAGGCGGCGCTGGAGGGGGTGTTCGTCGTGCGCACGCGCGAGCACGCCGAGGGCCTGCAACGGGCCCTCTCCGCCGGGCCCTCCCGCGTTCTGGTCATCGGTGCGGGATTCACCGGATCGGAGATCGCGTCCATCTGCCGCGAGCGGGACATCCCGGTGACGGTCGCCGAACTGGCACCGGCGCCGCTGGTCGGGGCGCTCGGCGCCATGATCGGCGAGGTCGCGTCGGACCTGCAGCGCGCCCACGGTGTCGACCTGCGCTGCGGTGTCAAGGTCACCCGGCTGGAGGGCGACGCACAGGGACGGTTCCGCCGGGCTCATTTCGACGACGGCAGCACGATCGACGCCGACGTGGCGGTGGTGGCACTCGGCGGCATCCGCAACACCGACTGGCTCACGGGCTCGGGGCTGGCGGCGGGACCCTGGGGGATCGCCTGCGACACGGGGTGCCGCGCCCTCACCCTCGACGGCCTGGTCACCGACGACGTCTTCGCCGCCGGAGACGTGGCCCGCTGCCCGAACCCGGTCTACGAGTACCGGCTCATCTCGCTGGAGCACTGGGCCAACGCGGTGGAGCAGGCCGAGATCGCGGCACACAACATGGTCAGCGGCCAGGCGGACCGCTGGCCCCACCTGTCCCTCCCGGTGTTCTGGTCGATCCAGTTCGGCGTCAACATCAAGTCGGTCGGCGTGCCGACCTTCGCCGACGAGGTGGTCGTCGCCCAGGGGTCCGTCGCCGACCGCCGCTTCGTCGCCGCCTACGGCTATCAGGGCCGCGTCACCGCGGCGGTCAGCTTCAACAACGCGAAGTGGCTCGACCACTACCGGCAGCTGATCGAGACGGCCGCCCCCTTCCCGCCGCCCTGCCCCACACCCGACCAGCCCGCCGACATGAAGCCGGTGCCCGTCGACTTCCCCGGTCCCCAACTGCTCGCCCAGGGCGCCACCGTGGTCGTCACCGGCCATGACCCCGGTGAGCGGCGGGTCACGGCCGCACAGCAGCACCACCGGTAGGAGGGAAGCGAGATGACCACGACTCGGACGCCCGACACCCTGCGCCGGATCCTCGACTACTCCTCCCGCGCCGACCCGTACCCGCTCTACGCCGAACTGCGTCGGACGCCGGTGGCCCGGCAGGAGGACGGCAGTTACGTCGTCAGCACCTATCGCGCGCTCATGGACCTGCTGCACGATCCGCACCTGAGTTCCGACGTCCGCAACCTGTCGCGTCCGATGGAGGCGGCCGAGAGCCGGACCACCCCGCCGTTCATCAACATGGACCCGCCCGAGCACGACCGCCTGCGGCGCATGGCGATGCGCCACTTCGGGCCGCCGCACACGCCGGGGCTGGTGGCCGGTATGGAGGGCGACCTGACCGCCACCGTCAGCGGCCTGATCGACGGCTTCGCGGGCAGGGAGGAGATCGACATCGTCGACGACTTCGCCTACCCGTTCCCGGTCACGGTGATCTGCCACCTCCTCGGCGTGCCGCGCGAGGACGAACCGAGGTTCCGCGTGTGGGTGAACGACATCGTCGACTCGATCGACTACGACCCCAGAACCGACCCGAAGGAGAAGCTGGACAAAGGCGTCCAGGCCCGCGTGGACCTCCACCGGTACCTCGGCGGCCTGCTGGAACAGCGCCACGGCCGGCCGGGCGGCGAGGACCTGCTGTCACGCTTGGCCAACGACGACGGTCCGGACGGGCGGATGACCGACGAGGAGATCGTCGCCACCGCGAACCTGCTGCTGATCGCCGGCCACGAGACCACCGTCAACCTCATCACCAACGGCATGCTCACGCTGCTGCGCCACCCGCAGGTGCTGCGACGACTGCGCGACGAACCGGACCTGGTCGTTCCGCTGGTCGAGGAACTGCTGCGCTACGAGCCTCCCGTGCACATCATTCCCTGGCGGGCGGCCTACAGCGACATCACCGTCGACGGCACCGTCATCCCCAAGGGCTCGCAGATCATGCTCATGCTGGCTTCGGGCAGCCGCGATCCGGACCGCTTCCACGATCCCGACCGCTTCGATCCGGACCGGCGCGACAACCAGCACCTCGGGTTCGGCAGCGGGATCCACCTGTGCTTCGGCGGCCCACTGGCCCGGCTGGAGGCCCAGATCGCCCTGACCGGGCTGGTACGCCGCCTCGACCACCCCCGGCTGGCCGCCGACCCGCCACCGTATCGCCGCAGCCCGGTGCTGCGGGGTCCCATCCATCTGAACGTCCAGCAGGGTCAGGGGGCACAGTGAAGCCGTCCATCGCCCATCGGGCCGGCCTGAGGGGCCGTCGCCGGATCCTGCTGGCGAGTTCGCTCGGCGGCGTCCTCCTCGCCGGTGTGGTCGCCGGCTGCGGCGGTGGAGCCGGGCAGAACGGTGGCACCACGGCGCAGCCCAGCGCCTCCAGTTCACCGAACGCCTCGTCCTTCTCCGGGACACCGCCCTCGGCGATGGCGTCGTCGGCCTCCGAGGCCGTCAGCTCGGCCCGGGCCTCCGCCTCAGCGGCGGCGTCCTCCGCCTCCGCACGCGCCTCCGAGTTCAAGGCGTCGGTGGACGCCGAGACGCAGCGCAGGAGCGCGACGGCGGAGAAGGAGCTGAAGGGCGTCACGGGCCGGGGCAACGCCGTCTCCGAGGTCGCCATGACGGGCCTGCCGAGGGCGCAGACCGGGGGAGTGCTCGCCGTGCTGGTCACCATCACCAACAAGACCGGCAGCGAGGCCTCCTACGCCGTGCAGGTCGACTTCAAGGACGCGTCGGGCAAGGTGGTCGAGACACGGTACGTCGGCGCCGAACACCTCCAGCCCGGCAAGAAGGAACAGCCGATCGCCTTCAGCCACCAGCCGCCGGAGCCGAAGCTGACGCCCGTACTGGCCAAGGCGCAGCGCTACTGACCGCGGCTCACCGGGTGCCGTGCCGGTCGGCGAGGATCATCGCCACGTCGTCCGCCAAGTCGCCACCGGTGTGGCGGACCAGCGCGTCGTGCAGCAGTTCCAGGAAGACCTGGGGAGGGGTGCCGGCGCGTATCCCCTCCATGTTCTCCGGCAGAGCGAAGAACTCGCCGTCGCGGTCGCGGGCCTCGATGACGCCGTCGGTGTACAGCAGCAGACGGTCACCCGGGACGAACGGGTAGCTCTCGGGCTTGGCGGGGAGGTCGCCGGCGAGGTCCTCGAGGCCGAGGGGCGGCAGCGGCGAGGACGGCACCAGAGGCGTCGCCCCGCCCCGGTGCAGCAGCAGGGGTGGCGGGTGCCCGCGGTTGACCAGCTGCACCACGGGCTCGTCCGGCACCTGCGCGACGAGCGCCGTGATGAACCCTTCCAGGAGGACCTCCTCGCCGTACGCGCCCGGGACGGCGACCTCCCGCCGCAGCGCCGCCGAGCATCGGTTCATGACCTCCACGAGTTCGTCCTCGTAGTGCACGGCCTCCCGGAACGCGCCCAGCACCACCGCGACGGCCCTCACCGCGGAGAGCCCTTTGCCCCGCACGTCCCCCACGATCATCCGGACGCCGTAAGGGGTCTCCACGGCCTCGTACAGATCACCGCCCACCCGGGCCCCCGTCCCCGCGGCCAGGCACAGGCTGCCCGCCGCCACCGGGCCCAGCCGCGCGGGCACGGGCCGCAGCACGACGTCCTGGGCCGCCACGGCGATCCGGCGGACCTGGTCCAGCTCTCGCTGCCTGCGCGCCTGCATGGCGCCGCTCGTGATGAAGCCGGCCGCCGAGACCAGGCCCAGGGCCAGGAAGTTCGTGTAGACCTGCAGGCTGCCCCAGGCGTCGTTGTGGGTCGCGGTGATCACGCTGATCGCCAGCGCGAGGGCCGTGGCCGCGGCGGTGCCCCTGGGGCCCATCGTCACCGCGGCCAGCGCCGGAACCGCGGTGAGGAAGGGGCCGGTGTAGATGAAGTGCGCCGGCGTGAGCTCGATGACGAGGACGGCCAGTGCGATCAGGAAGGGGGAACACTGCATCAGCGTGAAGAGGAACCGGCCGCGCCCGCCCGCTCCTGGGCGCGGGGGCGAGCGCAAGGGCGATTTCATGCACCCAGCCTCCCTCGCCGCGGCCCGCCGCTCCACTCGCGGTTCACGGCCGCGCTCACCGCGGACCCGGGCACGAGGCTCGGCGCGCGCCACCGTCCGAAGATGCCTACGCTTGTCTGGCGACCGCAGGGCGAGCAGGGGATCGCCGCGTTGTGGGGGTGGCGGTCGAACTCCCTACGGCACCAGAAGGCGGTCCACCTATGGCCACTGCATCCGAGACGCCCGTACTCGACATGATCGCCGCCATGACGATCGACTCCGTCGAGCGTTGTCACATGGACGAGCGGACGCTCATCCTCGCCCGCGTCGCCGCGCTCGTGGCCATGGACGCACCGGCGATCTCGTACCTGGCCCACATCGACCCCGCGATGAAGGCCGACTTCACGGTCGAGCAACTGCAGGACCTCCTCGTCGCCATCGCCCCCGTCGTGGGGACGGCACGCGTCATGTCGGCCGCGGGCCACATCGCCCAGGCGTTCGGCGTCGCGCTGGCGCTGGCCGAGAGCGAGGCCGAAGCCATAGCCCAGGCGGAAGCCCGGAGCCGTAACGCTCCCTGAGGATCCCCTCCGTGCTCATGTCGGCGCTCGCCGGGCGCCGACGCCGGCCGGCACACCGCGGTGACCGGTGGGCCGGCCCTGCGAGGTGAGGTTCCGTCACCGCAATTCCGACGCCGGACCGGCGCCCAGTGGACGGCGGTCCCCTTCCCGACGGCCCGTGATCGTTCGCCCGTTCGTACGGTCACACGTTGCACTGAAAAGCCGGCGACACAGCCAGCACCGCTCGCGCACGGCCTCGCCTTGATCAAGCTGGTGTCTTCTGCGAAGGAGACGCCACCGTGCGAATTTCTGACATTCAGCGCTGCGAGGTCCGGCCCGGCCGGCTCGTCGAGTGGACGTTCAGCCCGGCGACCGTCGCGGCCGCGGCAGCGCTGCCGCCGGATCCGCGGCCACCGGCGTACATCCAGGAGTCGCACATCAGAACGGCCCGGTCGGTGCGGGAGGACGGGCTGTTCGTGCCCACGTGGCTCGGCACGGCGTTCGACCTGCCGGGCCCCGCGGACCTCGGCTCGCTGGAGCGGGCGTTGCGCGGCTGGACGTTGCGCCACGAGACGCTGCGCAGCGGCTTCAGGTGGGCCGGGGACGACATGCACCGGTTCACGCTCGGCGAGGACGACGTGTCGCTGCACCGCGAGGTGATCGGCGACTTCGCCGACGCCAAGGCGCTGGTCCGGTACCTGCAGGATCGATTCGATGTCGCGGCGGACGCGCTCGGCTGGCCGAACCTCATCTACGCGGCGGTGGTGCGCGAGGACTCCACCAGCGTCTACATGGCCTTCGACCACACCAACGTCGACGCCTACTCGCTCCAGCGCATCCCGGACGAGGTGCACGAGCTGTACACGGCGGACGTCACGGGGCGGTCCGCCGGCGGCATGTCCGCGGGGAGCTACGTGGACTTCTGCGAACTGGAGCGGATGAACGCGGACGGGATCGACGACACCCACGCGATCGTCGCGCGCTGGCGGGAGTTCATCGGCCGGTGCGACGGGAGACTGCCCGAGTTCCCGGTCGACCTCGGTCTGCGGCCGGGCGGCGCGCTGCCCACCCAGAAGCTGGTGTGCGAACCGCTCGTCGGCGCCGACGCGGCAGCCGCCTTCGAGGCGCGTTGCCGGCCCTACGGCGGCAGCCAGGTGGGCGTCCTGGCCGCGACCAGCCTGATCGTCCACGAACTCGGCGGGCAGCCGGTCTACCGCACGGTCGTGCCGTTCCACACCCGGGTGAAGTCCACGTGGTCCGACTCCGTGGGCTGGTACGTCGGCGGGGCCCCGATCGAGGTGCCCGCGGCCCGGGACTTCGAGGGCGCGCTCGCCGCGGTGCGCGCCCAGCTGCGGGCCAACCGTTCGCTGGCGCGCATTCCGCTGGCCCGCGTACTGCGTCTGCTCGGTGCGGACTTCCGCCCCACGTCGCCCGACATGTACTCGATCGTCTCGTACGTGGACGCCCGTCCCGCGCCCGGCTCGGCACGGTGGGCCGAGGGCAAGGCCTACGGGCTGATCCGGGTGTCGTACGGCGATCAGGTGTGTGCCTGGGTCAACCGGCTGCACGAAGGCCTGTGGTTCGCCTGCCGCTACCCGGACACCGGCGTCGCCCGCGAGAACGTGCGGCGCTATTTCGAGGGGCTGCGGGACCTGATCGTCTCGGTGTCCGCGCACGAGCACTCGGGTGTCGCGGAGCCGGCGTTCTCCTGACGGGGCGCTCCCGTCGCCGGTCGGCGCCCGTTCATGCGTCCCGGCCGCTTTATCACCCTCGCGAGGGATGCCCGAAGTGGAATGGCGCGTCCCGCTACTGCTAGTGTCTGCGCCGTCACGCTAGGCAATCAATGTCGAAGGACCGAGGGTTCCATGCGCAAGCTTCAGCAGGTCGTGATCGCAGCAGTGGCGGCTGGCGGGCTCTCCGCCATCGGCGTCGGCACCGCTACCGCCGCCACCACCGACACCGGCCCGCACGTCTCCGACCTCTTCCGTCCGTACCAGGAGTGCAGCCCGCAGACGGTGGTCGAGAACGACGTCCCGATCGGTGTGCTCGGCCTCGCCGGCACCCTGGACACCACCTGTGGCCAGTACAACAGCGCCTTCAACGGCTGATCCCGGCGTCGTCGTCCTGTACGACGTCCGGTACGGGGCCCCCGGGCGTCAGCCCCGGCGGGCCCCGTTCTCCCGGCCCCCAAAAGGAGACTCACACATGTTCAGCAGGAAGAAGATCGCGGCCGTCTCGGGGCTCATCGGCGGCCTCGTCATGACCTGCACCGGCATCGCCCAGGCGCATGCCGCGGGAGGTCCGGGGACCTGCAGTCGTGACCAGGAGGGCACCGTCACCTGCTCCCAGCACATCAAGGGCACGGTTCCCGAAAGCGGTGTCATCCCTCACCAGGAGACCTGTATGCCGGTGCAGCCCGTGACGCTGCCCGCCGCCGTGGGGTCCGGGACGACGCGGTTCGGGCCCGAGGTGACCTGTGCCGCGACGACGGGTGCGGCCGGAGTGGCCGACGGTCAGTAGGCGGGACGGCCTGCGCGTCGGGCCGACATCGCGGGGTGTAGATCCCCTGTGGTGACAGGCCGTGCATGTAGGCTCACGTCAGGTAGTCGAAGCCGGCGGAGGCCGGTACGGACATGCCGAAGGCTCATCCCTGTTTCGACCTTCTCAGGCCCGGGTGCGCGCCGGTCATGGCGCGCGTGTCCGGGCCTCCGTCGTAAAGGAGAACAGCACATGTTCACTTCGCAGAAGATCGCCGTCGTGTCGGGGCTCGTCGGAGGTCTCGCCGCGTTCGGCCTCGGTGTCGGACAGGCGTACGCGAACGGACCCTCGGGTGACTGCGAGCGGACCGAGAGCGGCGTCGTGTGCGTCCACAAGAGCGAGACCCACAGTGACAAGGACGGCGTGCACATCGTCCAGCAGGCGCAGAACTGCTCGACGGTCGACCGTCCGCAGGCGGATCCGGACGGCCGGCTGCTGGGTGACGGGAACGCCAGCACCGGGTCGGTCGTGGACTGCTCCAACGAGGCGCAACTGCCGAAGGGATTCAAGAAGCCGGCCTTCGGGTTCTGAGCACCTGCGGGCGAGTGCCGGGCCGGGATCGTTCCGGCCCGGCACTTCTGTTTTCCGCGAGGTGGTCCACCGAGAGGTGAGCGGACGGTGAACGACGAATCCCCACGGTGAACGACGAATCCCCACGGTGAACGACGAATCCCCACGGTGAACGACGAATCCCCACGGTGAACGACGAATCCCCGGTGCGGCGGCCGCTGGCCGGCCGCACCGGGGATTCCCTGTCACGTCACGTCATTCGGTGTCCGCCGTCACGGCGGACAGGGCCTCAGAAGGCGCTGTTGCTGCAGCCCGCGGAGGAGCCCTGGTGGGTGGCCTGGGCGCCCGGGCTGCCCTCGCCGTTCAGCAGGTTGCCGGCGACGCCGTTGAGGATGCCGACCTCGCCGAGGACGTCCAGGTTCAGGTCGTGCGACGTGCAGGACGCGCTCTGCTTGACGTCGAAGTCGTTGCCACCCTTGTGGCCGCCGGCGTGGGCCGTGCCGGCGCCCAGGAGACCGACGGCGCCGAGCGCGGCGACGAGAACGGCGGCCTTGCGGAGCTTGAACATGTGCCCTCCAATGGGCGTGAGGAAGATGTGTGATGCGTGGGAGTCCGGCCTCCGCGCGGTGCCGTCGACGTTGGTGTGGAGCACCGTTCGTCCGGAGGCCGGGTGTTGCACAGCAGTGGTCCCGGCGCCCAGCCTGCGGCCCGGAGCCGGGACCATTCACTTGTCCGCGCCCTTAGCGCGGGCAGGGCCTCAGAAGGCGCTGTTGTTGCAGCCCATGGTCGAGCCCTGGCTGGTGGACTGGGCGCCCGGGTTGCCCTCGCCGTTGAGGGCGTTGCCCAGCAGGCCGTTGAGGATGCCGACCTCGCCGAGGACGTCGACGTTCAGGTCGTGCGACTTGCAGGTGGTGCTCTGCGAAACCTTGAACCCGTCGTGGTCCCCGCCGGCGTGGGCCGTGCCGCCGACCAGACCGACGCTGCCGAGCGCGGCGACCAGGACGGCGATGTTGCGAAGCTTGCGCATGTCATCTCCGGTGGAGTGAGTGGGTGCGGTCCGTAACGGACCGAATCCTTACAGTTATGGAAGATAGGAATGAACCGCCATCGAGCGCCACAAAGACACGCCTCGTTCGTGATCACGTGACCGATTCACCCGGAAGGCCCATCGCGTGCGAATGCGAACGGGCCCCTCGGTGAGAAACCCGAGGAGCCCGTTGCGGGTGCCGTGGTGCGGCGTCAGTGCTGGGACAGGGAGTTGGACTGGCTGTTGGCCTGCGTGCACTCCACGCCGTGGGTCTCGGCCGCGCCGAGCAGGCCGACCGGGACGTTCGCGTCGAGCAGCGTCTGCGGGCTGCACTCCTGGTACGGACGGAAGAGGTTCGTCTGGGTCGCCGACACGACCTCCTCCGTCTTCGGGGCCTGCGACAGCTGGGGGCTGAGCTGCGGGTTCAACTGGGGGTTGACCTGCGGCGCGACCTCGGTGCCCCGCTGCGGCGCCGCCTGCCGCGAGGAGGCCTGCTGCGAGGACGCCTGCTGCTGGGAGGAGCCGTAGCCCTGCGTGGTCGCCTGGGACGACGCGGCCGAGGCCGCCGAGGCGGCGTGGGTGTCCTGCTGCGAGGCGGGAGGCGGCGCGGACCCGTTGTGCGTGGCCGGAGCGGCGAAGCTTGGGCCGGCGCCGACAGCGGACAGACCGCCGGCTGCTGCGACGATGAGCGCGACTTGGTGAAGCTTGCGCATGGAATCCTCGGCCCTTCGTTGAACCTGTGCGCGGAACTTGGCGAAATGCTCACGGGCAGCACAGCCGAGAGCTGTTCCTGCTGCCTTGTGCGGCTGCGATGAACCATCGCTCTTGCCGCACGGGAAACGAGACGGGCGCCGGCCCGGACACGGGCGGCGGGTCGTGGTCACCCGTTTGACGCAAGGTCGCCGACGCCGGGCGCGAGGGGCCGGACCACCCGTCCCGGCGGTGGCAAACGGGTGACGGTCGTTCGGGTGCCGTGACCGCGACGAGGGACCCCTCGTTCCGGAGGGGAGAGGGCAGCGGCGACCGTGGACTCGAAGAGGGCGGGGGAACTCGCTGCCGGCTCCGATGCGACGTCCGTGTGCCGGTGTGAATACCGCACCGATCGCACGCGCGACCGCACCGAATGCAATGGCTTCCCTTTTCAGGTATCGAAGGGCCGAGAGTTTCATGCGAAAGCTACACAAGGCCGCGCTGTTCGTCGTGGCGGCCAGCGGTCTGTCCGCCATCGGCGCCGGCGTCTGCCATGCCGACACCGGCACCGATCACGGCCGTGCCGCCCCGGTGCCGGCTCCCGAGCACCCTGCTCCCCAGGCCGCCGCCCCCGCTGCCCAGCCGGCGCAGCAGGCACCGCAGCAGACCGGTTACGCCTCCGCGTCCGCCTCGGCCTCGTCGCAGGGCTCGGCACAGTCCTCCACGTCGCCGTACGCGCAGCAGGCCCCGCAGCAGGCCGCTCCGCCCCAGCAGGCGCAGGCCGCCGCTCCGCCGGCCGCCCAGGTCGTGCCCCAGGTCATGCCGCAGGTCACGCCCCAGGTCGCTCCGCAGGTCGCCGTACCCGAGACGCTCGGCGGCCAGGAGTCCCCGGTGCACGTCGCCCCACAGGTGAACCCGCAGCTCAACCCGCAGGTCAACCCGCTCGTCAACCCGGAGCTCGGGCAGCCGGGCGTGCCGCAGCTGTCCCCGGTCGGCCTCGGCCAGGTCGCGGCGCCGCCCGTCGGCCAGCTGGGCCTGCCCCGGCTCGGCTGACGGCCGCCCCGTCATCCATCGCGCCCGACCGATCCCCACATCCACCCGCTCGACCAACGGAACCAACGGAGAACCCATGCGCACGTTCCAGAAGGCAGTCCTGGTGGGCGCCGCCGTCCTCGGCGGCGTCTGCTCCCTCGGCGCCACCACCGCCTCCGCACACGGAGAGGCGGGCAGCCACGACATCGACGTCACCCAGGGCATCGAGTGCCGCTCGCACGACATGAACATCGAGGTGCTCGGCAGCGTCGGCGCCCTCACCGGCCTGGCCGGCAACGCGCTGAACGGCGAAGGAGCCCCGGGCGGCCAGCAGAGCCACCTCGGCTCGAACATGGGCTGCAACAACCAGGCGTTCTGACCGGCCCCGCACCACTCGCTCCACCCCGCCCGCCGGCCCCTCCCCGGCACCCTCCGGCCCGCGGACGGCCCCGTCCCGGACAGCGACCGTCATCCGCGCCGTCGCCGTCCGGGGCCCCGTCGCACACGGACGGACGCGCCACTTCGGCGACGCCGCGCGGGAGACGAAGCGCGGCCCGCCGCACAGGGACCCACGGCCCCACGGGCGCCGCGCTGTTGCGCGGGGTGTGGCCCGGCGTTGGAATCAAGTGTGAGGCTCTTCGGCAGTGCCGGGTCAGCCCGCCCCGCTCCAGGCACCGGGGTCGGCCGGAAAGGGCTCAAAAAAGACGCCCTGGGCATGTTCTCCTCCGTCGCCATGGGCCTGGCCTCCACCGGCCCGGCGTACAGCCTCGCCGCCACGCTGGGCATCATCGTGGCGGGAGTCGGACTGCAGACCCCGGTCGTCACCGTCCTGGCCTTCATCCCGATGCTGCTGGTGGCGTACGCCTTCCGGGAGCTCAACGCGAGCAACGCCGACTGCGGGACCACGTTCACCTGGGCCACCCGCGCCTTCGGGCCGCGCACCGGCTGGATGGGCGGCTGGGGCCTCATCGTCGCCAACATCATCGTCATGGCGAACCTCGCCGAGATCGCCGCCGCCTACGGCTTCCGGCTCGTGGGCCTGGACCACCTGGCGGACGACAGGGCGTGGACCACCTCGGCGGGCATCGTCTGGATCGTGCTGCTGACCGCGGTCTGCTACGTAGGCATCGAGGTGTCGGCGGCCGTCCAGCGGTGCCTGCTGCTGCTGGAGATGGCGATGCTGCTCCTGTTCGCCGTCGCCGCGCTGGTCCGGGCGTACAGCGACCCGCCCGCCACCGCGCTCCATGTCTCCGCCTCCTGGTTCAACCCCTTCGAAGTCCCCTCGGTGAAGGCCCTGACCTCCGGCGTCCTCGCCGGCGTCTTCATCTACTGGGGCTGGGACACCACCTTCACGGTCAACGAGGAGACCGTCGACAGCACACGCGTCCCCGGGCGCGCCGCGGTCCTGTCCACCGTGCTGTTGCTGATCACCTACGCGCTGGTGTCCACCTCGGCCCAGGCCTTCGCGGGAGTCGGCACCTCGGGCATCGGGCTCGGCAACGCGGACAACTCCGACGACGTGTTCCACGGCCTGGGGGAGGCCGTGTTCGGCAGCCACGACACCGGGCTGGTTCTGTCGAGACTGCTGATCCTGATGGTGCTGACCTCCGCGCTGGCCTCCGCCGAGACCACCATCCTGCCGCTGGCCAGGACCGTCCTGTCCATGGCGGCCCACAAGGCCGTCCCCTCCCGGTTCGCCCGGGTCCACCGCAGGTTCCTCACCCCGACCTGGGGAACCGTCGGCATGGGAGCGGCCGCGGTCGCCCTGCTGATCCTGCTGTCGTCGTTCAGCCAGAACATCCTCGCCGACTCGATCGACTCGGTCGGCCTCGCGATCGCCTTCCAGTACGGCCTGACCGGCTTCGCCTGTTTCTGGTACCACCGCAAAGTACTCACCCGCAGCGTCAGGGACCTGGTGTTCAAGGGCGTGTTCCCGGCACTCGGCGGCCTGGTCATGCTCGCGCTGTTCCTCTACGCCGCCTTCGGCGTCTACGCGAACCCCGGCTTCGGCGCGACCGCCGTCGACCTGCCCCTGATCGGCCGGACGGGTGGGGTCACCGTCCTGGGCCTGGGCGCGCTGCTGATCGGCCTGCTGCTGATGCCGTTGGTCACCCGTGGCCACACCGTGGCCCTCAAACTCCAGCGGAGCCTGCTCCCGCACCGCCTGCCGCAGCACGCCGCCATCGACACCGCCAGCCGCTACCTTCCCGCCGACAGCGGGTCCGGGGTGGGCGGCGACTGGTACGACGTGATCCCCCTGTCCGGTACCCGGGTCGCCCTGGTCGTCGGAGACGTGGTCGGGCACGGTCTGCGCGCAGCGGCCACCATGGGGCGACTGCGCACGGGCGTGCGCGTCCTGGCCAGGCTCGACCTCAGCCCCGACGAACTGCTGTCCCGTCTGGACGACCTGGTCGAGCAGACCGCGCACGAGCAGGGCGACGGCCAGGGCCCGGGCCGCCCGAGGCCGCGCCCCGACGAGGCCATGGGCGTGACGTGCCTGTACGCGGTGTACGACCCGATCTCGGGGAGGTGCAGCCTGGCCCGGGCGGGGGAGTCGCTGCTGGCGGTCGTCGAACCGCACACGGGCACCGTCGACTACCCGCGGCTGCCCCCCGGGCCACCGCTGGGGGTCGGCGGCCCGCCGTACCAGAGCAGCGAACTCGACCTCGCGCCCGGCAGCCTCGTCGCCCTCTTCACGGGCGGCCTCATCCAGGCGGCCGACGGCCGGGCAGCCGGGCTCGCGCAGCTCTCCCGCATCCTCTCCGGCGACCGCAGGTCCCTGGACGAGGTGTGCGACCGGGCGGTGAGCACTCTGCTGCCCGGGCCCGTGGACGAGGACGCGACGCTGCTCGTGGTCCGCACCCGGCTGCTCGACCGGAGCCGGTTCGCCCAGTGGGCCCTGCGCCCCGATCCGGCGGCGGTGGCCACCATCCGCACCGCGGTCCGCAAGCAACTCGGCGACTGGGAGATGGACGACCTGGCGTTCACCACCGAACTCATCGTCAGCGAGCTGGTCACCAACGCCATCCGCTACGTGGGCGGCCCGATCCAGGTGCGCCTGATCCGCGACCGGACCCTGATCTGCGAGGTCTCCGACACCGGCCACACCACGCCCAATCTGCGGCACGCCGCGAGCGACGACGAGGGGGGCCGGGGCCTGTTCATCATCGCCCAGATGACCCACCACTGGGGCACGCGCTACACCCCCACCGGCAAGACCATCTGGACCGAGCAGGACCTGCCGCCGGCCGACGTCCGGTAGCGCCCGGCCCGGGCCCGCTGCACCGGCGCCCGGCCGGGTGCATCCGCGGGTGCGCTCCCGGCGTCTACGCGGGTATGGACCTCGACAAGCCGCCCGCACAGCCGCCGTACCCCCAGGGGTGCCTCGCCGCCGCGATCCGCATTCCGGTGCGTGTCGTCGTGCTCGTGCTGGTGGTGCCGGTACGGGTGGCGTGGGACGCGCTGGTCGTCGCCGGGCGGTTCCTGCGGGACACCGTCCTGCGGCCGCTCGGACGGGCCCTGCTGTGGACCGGGAAGGCCCTGTTCGTGTGGCCGTTCGTGGCCCTGTGGCGGTATGTCCTGGTTCCCTCGGGCAGGGCGCTGGCCTGGCTCGCGAGAGTCCTCGTCGTCGTGCCGGCGGTGTGGCTCCACCGGTACGTCCTCACCCCCGTCGGGCACGCCCTCGCCTGGCTGGCCCGCGGGTTCGGCGCCGTCCTCGCGTGGGTGTACGCGCGCCTGCTCACTCCGGTCGGGCACGCGCTGACCTGGCTGCTGACGGGCGCCGGCGCGGTGCTGGCCGCCGTCGGCACCGGGTTGTACACGGCCGTCGCCAGGCTCGTGCGGTACCTGCTCGTCGTGCCCGCCCGGTGGCTGTACACCTGGGTCCTCGCGCCCGTCGGCCGTGCGGCCGCCTGGTGCGCACGGGGACTGGGGCGACTGCTGGGACTGCTCGTCACCGGCGCCGGCATGATCCTGTACTGGACCACGCGCGTCCTGCTCGTGCTGCCCGCGCTCGCCCTGTGGCGCTGGGTCCTCTTGCCCGTCGGCCGCTTCCTCGCCGCCGTCGCCCGCGAGGTGGCCGACGCGTTCGGGCATGCCTGGCGCATCGCCGGGCGGATCTCCCTGGCGGTCGGACGGGCGCTCGGAACCCTCCTGCGGTGGATCCTCGTGGAGCCGCTGCGCTGGGTGTACCGGAGCGTCCTCACCCCGGTCGGGCACCTCGTCCGGGACGCCGTCCTGCGGCCCGTCGCCGCGGGCCTGCGCGCGGTGGGCCGGGCCACCCGCGAGGTCCTGACCGCGGCGCGCGACACCGTACGGCAGGCCCGTGCCGACTTCCGGCGGATGCTGCTCGGGCCGCCCCCGCAGCCGGTCGCCGCGGACCGGCGGGAACCTTCGGCCGAGCCGGCGCGTACTCTAGAGAAAAGGGCCAGACGCGAGACGTACCCGCCGGCACGGGGGTGACCCCGACCGGGACACCGGTCGAGCGCCGGCCCGGACGTGCTCCCCGCGCACGCGGGGATGGCGCGCAGGGACCGCGTACACAAGGAGAAGTTCCCCTGGGCAAGCGACAGCCCGAAGGCCCGCCGCCCGCACCCGCGGTGCAGCGCATCCGACTGCGCTACACCAAGCGCGGCCGCCTGAGGTTCACCAGCCACCGAGACTTCCAGCGCGCCTTCGAGCGTGCGCTGCGCCGCGCCGAGGTGCCCATGGCGTACTCGGCGGGGTTCACGCCGCATCCGAAGGTGTCGTACGCCAATGCCGCACCCACCGGCACGGGCAGTGAGGCGGAGTACCTGGAGATCGCGCTGACCGCACCGCGCGACCCGGAGATCCTGCGGGTCCTCCTCGACGAGTCCATGCCCGCGGGGCTCGACGTCGTCGAGGCGGTCGAGGCACGGACCTCCGGCCTCGCCGACCGGCTGACCGCCTCCGTCTGGGAGCTGCGGCTGGACGGTGTCGACCCGGCCGACGCCGGGCGCGCGGTCGAAGCGTTCACCGGGGCCGACGCCGTCGAGGTGCAGCGGATGACCAAGAACGGCATCCGGACCTTCGACGCCCGCCCGGCCGTGGTGAGTCTGGAAACGCACGGTTCGCCGGCTGATAGGCCGACCGACCGGCCCTGTGCGATACTGCGGCTGGTTGTTCGGCACGTGACGCCTGCCGTACGACCCGACGACGTCCTGTCCGGTCTCCGCGCCGTGGCCGACCTGGCGCCGCCGGTCCCCGCAGCGGTGACCAGGCTGGCGCAGGGGCTGCTCGATGAAGAGACCGGCACGGTGACCGACCCGCTCGCGCCCGACCGCGAGGCAGCCGAGGCCCCGAAGGCCGTACCGGCTGCCGCCGCGACGGCGTCGACGCCGGAAGGTCCCGCGTAGGGACGGACGTCGTAGCGCCGCCCTCGTACTCGGGAGCCACCTGGGTCGGGCAGCGCACCGACCAGAAGACTTTCGCCAGGCCGTACCGACAAGGCGTACGGAACCGGCGAGACAGGACACAGAGTGCTCCCGTGCGGCGCCCGCGCCCCGGACGGCGGCCATCGCGCAACGCGCGGGCCGCGGACGTCAACGGCGGACGGTCCATCGAGACCGGCGCCGGACCAGGTGCGGCGCCCGGGGGCCTGACGGGAGAAACGCCCGCATGCTCGAGCCGACCGAACCCGCGAAGTCCGCAACGGACTCCGAACCGAACACTCCGAGCGACACCCTGCCGCCGCGCAGGCGTCGCCGTGCCGCCTCTCGCCCGGCCGGCCCGCCGGCCGGGCCCGAGGCGGCCACCGAGGTCACCGTGCCGGCCATACCGGCCGCGGACGCCGACGAGGTCGCGGAGGTCACCGAGGCCACCGCTGCCGAGGAGGCCGAGGAGACCGAGGAAGCGGCGGCGACCGCCGAGACCCAGGCCGGTGCCCCGGCGCCCGCCGCCGAGGAGACCGCCCCCGCCGGCCGCCCGCGTCGCCGTGCCACGCGCCGCGCGTCCGCCCCGGCCGGGGCGCCCCAGAGCGCGGAGGCCGCCGAGACCGTCGTCCCGGCCACGCCCGCCGCCGAGGCCGGGAAGACCGCGGACGTCGCCGATGGTGGCGAGGTCGTCGTCGGCGAGGAGGCCGCCCCGCGCCGCACCCGGCGCCGGGCCACCCGCACCGTCGCCGCCCCGACCGCCGCCGGGGAGACGCCGGCCGAGACCGCCGTCGCCGCGACCGAGACCCCTGCCGCTGACAGCGTTCCTGCCGAGAGCGCCCCCGCCGAGACGGCCGCGCGTCCGCGTCGCCGCGCGACGCGCCGTGCGTCCGCCCCGGCCGCGACCCCCGCGGCTGCCGAGACGGCCGAGACCGTGGTGCCCGCCGCCGGTGCGGCCGAGCAGGTACCGGAAGCGGGGACCGGGGCCGTCGAGGCGGCTGCTCCTGCCGAAAGCGCCCCCGCGGAGACCCCTGCGCGTCCGCGTCGCCGTGCGACCCGTCGTGCGTCCGCCCCGGCCGCGACCCCCGCGGCTGCCGAGACGGCCGAGACCGTGGTGCCCGCCGCCGGTGGGGCCGAGCAGGTACCGGACGAGGCGGAGGCCGTCGAGGAGGCCCCGCGTCCGCGCCGCCGCGCCACCCGCCGCGCCGCCGCGCCCGCCGGGGCCCCGCGGGCCGAGGAAGAGACGCCGGCCGTGCAGGACGCGCAGGTCGCACCGGAGGCCGCCGCGCCGGTGGTGACCCCGGAGCAGGCCGCCGGGGACAGCGGCGCCGAAGCGGCGCAGCCGGCCGAGGAGGCCGCCCCCCGCCGTACCCGCCGGCGCGCCACCCGCCGGGTGTCCGCTCCCGCAGGCACCCCCGCCGGGGAGGCGACCACCGTGGCCCAGGCCGACGAGTCCGCCGCCGAGACCCGGCCCGCCGAGCGGACGGCTGCCGACGAGGCCCCGGCCGAGGCCGCCCCCGCCGCCCAGGCGTCCGACGAGAGCACCGCCCCGCGCCGGGGCCGCCGCCGGGTCCAGCGTGCCGCGTCCGGGTTCGCCGCGCCCCGGGCCACCGCGTCCGAGGCCGCCGAGGCCCCGCGCCGGCCGGCCCGGCCCGCCGTCGCCGTGTTCCAGGCGCCGGTGTTCGCCGAGCCCAGGTTCCAGACCCCGGAGCGGGCCGCCGCCGAGGCCGCCGCGGAGGCCGCCACGGGCGAGGAGACCGAGCAGACCGAGACGTACGCCGAGGAGCGCGCCGAAGCCGGTACGCGCCGTCGCCGTCGCCGCCGGGACGCCGCTCCCGCCGAGGAGACACGGGCCGCCGAGGCCCCTGCCGAGGACGAGGAGCCCGAGCCGGCCGAGGAGGCCGTCGAGGACCTCGCCGAGGGCGAGGAGGGTGAAGAGGCCGAGGGCGCCGAGGAGTCCGGCTCCCGCCGCCGTCGCCGCCGGGGCGGCCGTCGCCGTCGCCGCGGTGACGCCGCGGACGGCGAGGGCGCGGACGAGACCGACGAACTGGCCGCCGAACAGGCCGCGCAGGACGCCGAGGACACCGCCGAGCAGGAGGAGGAGGACGTCGAGGAGGACCACGAGGACTCCGCCGGCTCCAGCTCCAGCAGCCGTCGCCGCCGTCGCCGGCGCCGCCGGGCCGGTGACACCGGCGGCGAGGCCGAGCCCTCGGCCGACGACCCGGAGCGCACGGTCGTCAAGGTCCGTGAACCGCGCAAGCCCAGCGAGCCGTCCGACGAGGTGCAGTCCATCAAGGGCTCGACCCGTCTGGAGGCCAAGAAGCAGCGCCGCCGTGAGGGCCGCGAGCAGGGCCGCCGCCGGGTGCCGATCATCACCGAGGCCGAGTTCCTCGCCCGGCGCGAGGCCGTCGAGCGTGTGATGGTCGTCCGCCAGCACGGCGACCGTACGCAGATCGGCGTCCTGGAGGACGGCGTGCTCGTCGAGCACTACGTCAACAAGGAGCAGTCGACCTCGTACGTCGGCAACGTCTACCTCGGCAAGGTGCAGAACGTGCTGCCGTCGATGGAGGCCGCCTTCATCGACATCGGCAAGGGCCGCAACGCCGTCCTGTACGCCGGCGAGGTCAACTTCGAGGCGCTCGGCATGGCCAACGGGCCGCGTCGCATCGAGTCGGCCCTGAAGTCCGGCCAGTCGGTCCTCGTCCAGGTGACGAAGGACCCGATCGGTCACAAGGGTGCCCGTCTGACCAGCCAGGTCTCCCTGCCGGGCCGTTACCTCGTGTACGTGCCCGAGGGCTCCATGACCGGCATCAGCCGCAAGCTGCCCGACACCGAGCGGGCCCGGCTGAAGACCATCCTCAAGAAGATCGTCCCCGAGGACGCGGGCGTCATCGTGCGCACCGCCGCCGAGGGCGCGAGCGAGGACGAGCTGCGCCGGGACGTCGAGCGGCTGCAGGCGCAGTGGGAGGAGATCCAGAAGAAGGCCAAGAGCGGCAACGCCCCGACGCTGCTGTACGGCGAGCCGGACATGACCGTCCGGGTCGTGCGCGACATCTTCAACGAGGACTTCTCCAAGGTCGTCGTCAGCGGCGACGAGGCGTGGCAGACCATCCACGGCTACGTCTCGCACGTGGCGCCCGACCTCGCCGAGCGGCTGTCGAGGTGGACCAGCGAGGTCGACGTCTTCGCCACCTACCGGATCGACGAGCAGCTCGCCAAGGCGCTGGACCGCAAGGTCTGGCTGCCCAGCGGCGGTTCGCTGGTGATCGACCGGACCGAGGCGATGGTCGTCGTCGACGTCAACACGGGCAAGTTCACCGGCCAGGGCGGCAACCTGGAGGAGACGGTCACCAGGAACAACCTGGAGGCGGCCGAGGAGATCGTGCGCCAGCTGCGGCTGCGCGACCTCGGCGGCATCATCGTGATCGACTTCATCGACATGGTGCTGGAGTCCAACCGCGACCTGGTGCTGCGCCGCCTGCTGGAGTGCCTGGGCCGGGACCGTACGAAGCACCAGGTGGCGGAGGTGACCTCGCTGGGCCTGGTGCAGATGACCCGCAAGCGGGTCGGCCAGGGCCTGCTGGAGTCCTTCTCCGAGACCTGCGTCCACTGCAACGGGCGCGGTGTCATCGTGCACATGGAGCAGCCGACCTCCGGTGGAGGCGGCGGCAAGCGCAAGAAGCGCGGGCGCGGTGGTGAGGCGCAGGAGCACGTGCACGAGACCGCCGCGGTGGCCGTGGAGACCGGTGAGGCCGTGGAGCCGGAGGTGGAGACCGCCGTGGAGGTGGCCGCCGAGCAGGCCGAGCCGGTCGCCCTCCCGTCCCCCGACTTCGCCGCGGACGAGGAGCTGTACAGCAGCATCGCCGAGGCGGAGGCGGCGGCCACCCGTGGCCGTACCCGCCGCCGGGCGAGCCGCCGGGCGTCGGCTCCGGCCGGCGCGCCGAAGGCGGAGAAGGCCCCGAAGGCCGGGAAGGCCTCCCGGGGCGAGAAGCCCGCGGACGCCGAGCCGGCCGCGCCGGAGCAGGCGGCCCCCACCGCGCAGGACGTCACCGCCGACGAGGCGGCGGCGCGCCCGGTGCAGCCGGAGCCGGCCGTCGAGGCGCTGGCCGAGCCCGCGGCCGCCGAGGACCAGGTGGTCCCGGCTCCGGAGGCCGAGGCCGCCGAGGAAGCCGCGCCCAAGGGCCGTACGCGCCGTCGGGCGACGCGGAAGGTGTCGGCCCCGGCCGGTTCCCCCGCGGGCGTCGAGGCGGCCGTGGTGACGGTGCCCGAGGCCGCGCCCGCCGCCGAGGCTCCGGTGGAGCAGCCGGAGGCCCAGGCTCCGGCCGAGGAGGCGCCCGCCGAGAGCGCCGCCCCGGCCCGCCCGCGCCGCCGTGCCGTGCGCAAGGCCACCGCGCCGACCGCGCCCGAGGAGACGGCCGTCGTGGTCGTCCCGTCGGCCACGGCGGAGGAGGCCCCGGTGACCGGGGCGGCGGCCGAGCCGGTGGCCGGTGGAACGGCCGACGAGACGGCCGGTGAGACGGCCGAGCCGGCCGCCAAGAAGACCGCCCGCAAGGTGGCCAAGAAGGCGACGGCGAAGAAGGCCGCCACCAAGAAGACCGCGGCCAAGAAGACGGCCGCCAAGAAGACGACGGCCAAGAAGGCGGCCAAGACCGCCAAGACGGCCGCCGCGAAGTCGACGGCGAAGAAGACCACCACGGTCTCCGCGGCCGGCGACGAGGGCTGACACCCGGTCTGTGCGGCCGGTCCGACCGGGACCGGCCGCACAGCGGGGCCCGAGTGACCGGGAGCACACCGCCCGGGGCCCGGTTTGACCCCCTCGGCTGTGGCCCCGTAACCTTGACCGTCGGCGTGCCCACTGAGCACGCCACATCCCCGTAAACCTTTTCCTCCCGGGCGCAAGGCGGGCCGGGAGAGGTCGTCCGTGGTGTTTCTGGGCGGCTGGCCTGCGGGGGTGCCGTTTCTTCGAGCGAAAGAGAGATCCGCGTGTACGCCATCGTGCGCAGCGGTGGTCGCCAGCACAAGGTTGCTGTCGGCGACATCGTTGAGGTTGACAAGATTTCCACTGCCAAGGTCGGCGACACGGTCGAGCTCTCGACCCTGCTCGTTGTCGACGGCGACTCCGTGACCAGCGACCCGTGGGTGCTGGCCGGCATCAAGGTCCAGGCCGAGGTCGTGGACCACCACAAGGGCCAGAAGATCGACATTCTGCGCTACAAGAACAAGACCGGCTACCGCCGTCGTCAGGGCCACCGCCAGCAGTACACGGCGATCAAGGTCACGTCGATCCCCGCGGCTGCGAAGTAAGGGACTGAGGAGAAATGGCACACAAGAAGGGCGCATCGTCCACCCGGAACGGTCGCGACTCCAACGCCCAGCGGCTCGGCGTGAAGCGCTTCGGCGGTCAGGTCGTCAACGCGGGTGAGATCCTGGTCCGCCAGCGCGGCACCCACTTCCACCCCGGCGCCGGCGTCGGCCGTGGCGGCGACGACACGCTGTTCGCGCTGCAGGCCGGTGCGGTGGAGTTCGGCACCAGCCGTGGCCGCAAGGTCGTGAACATCGTTCCGGTCGCCTGACACCAGGCGTAGACCGAACGTTTTCATCGCGCGAGGCGGACCTCACTTCCCGGTCGGGAAGGCGGGTCCGCCTTTCGCGTGTTGAGCAGAGACTGACACCGTATTTCTTCTGGAGGCACTGAACCATGACCACCTTCGTGGACCGCGTCGAGCTGCACGTCGCCGCGGGTAACGGGGGCCACGGCTGTGCCTCCGTCCACCGTGAGAAGTTCAAGCCGCTGGGCGGCCCGGACGGCGGCAACGGCGGGCGTGGCGGTGACGTCGTCCTGACCGTCGACCAGTCGGTGACCACGCTCCTCGACTACCACCACTCCCCGCACCGCAAGGCCACCAACGGCAAGCCCGGCGAGGGCGGCAACCGCTCCGGCAAGGAGGGCCAGGACCTGGTCCTGCCGGTGCCGGACGGCACGGTGGTGCTGGACAAGGCGGGCAACGTGCTCGCCGACCTGGTCGGCCACGGCACCTCGTACATCGCGGCGCAGGGCGGCCGGGGCGGTCTCGGCAACGCGGCGCTGGCCTCGGCCCGCCGCAAGGCCCCCGGCTTCGCCCTGCTCGGCGAGCCCGGCGACCTGCACGACATCGTCCTGGAGCTGAAGACCGTCGCCGACGTGGCCCTGGTCGGCTACCCGAGCGCCGGGAAGTCCTCGCTGATCTCCGTGCTCAGCGCGGCCAAGCCGAAGATCGCCGACTACCCGTTCACGACGCTCGTGCCGAACCTGGGCGTGGTGACCGCCGGCTCCACCGTCTACACCGTCGCCGACGTGCCCGGTCTCATCCCCGGCGCCAGCCAGGGCCGGGGCCTCGGCCTGGAGTTCCTGCGGCACGTGGAGCGGTGCAGCGTGCTGGTGCACGTGCTGGACACCGCCACGCTGGAGTCCGACCGCGACCCGCTCTCCGACCTCGACGTGATCGAGGAGGAGCTGCGGCAGTACGGCGGCCTCGGCAACCGGCCGCGGATCGTCGTCCTGAACAAGGTCGACGTGCCGGACGGCAAGGACCTCGCCGAGATGGTCCGCCCCGACCTGGAGGCGCGTGGTTACCGCGTCTTCGAGGTGTCGGCCGTCGCCCACATCGGGCTCAAGGAGCTGACCTTCGCGCTCGGTGACCTGGTCGCCCGCGCGCGTGCCGCCAAGCCGAAGGAGGAGGCGACGCGGATCGTCATCCGGCCCAAGGCCGTGGACGACGCTGGCTTCACCGTCACCCGCGAGGAGGTCGGCGGCGAGCCGCTGTTCCGGGTGCGGGGCGAGAAGCCGGAGCGCTGGGTCCGCCAGACCGACTTCAACAACGACGAGGCCGTCGGCTACCTCGCCGACCGCCTCAACCGCCTCGGCGTCGAGGAGCAGCTGATGAAGGCGGGCGCCCGTCACGGCGACGGTGTCGCCATCGGTCCCGAGGAGAACGCGGTCGTCTTCGACTGGGAGCCCTCGGTCATGGCAGGCGCGGAGATGCTGGGCCGCCGTGGCGAGGACCACCGCTTCGACGCGCAGCGGCCCGCGGCCCAGCGCCGCAGGGACAGGGACGCGGAGCGGGACGAGGCACTGCGGGCGTACGACGAGTTCGACCCGTTCGAGTAGGAACGCGCGCCCTCGTTCGAGTAGAGACGCGTGCCCTCTCGTTCGAGTAGGAACGTGCCCCCTTCGCCCGCCGGGCGGCCGGAACCGGTCGCGCAGGCGGGCGGGAGCCGTGCACCGGGCCCCCGAGGAACAATTCTCGGGGGCCCGGGTCATGTGCGGGCCGGCCCTCGGGGCCCCGGGTGCCCCGTGCCGGGGTGTCCGCGGACTGGACCGGCGGATGCGCGAGGGGCCCTTCGCGTAGATTGTTGCCACGCGCGAGGAGTGGAGACAGCACGTGACCAGGGCAAGGCAGGCCGTGGGTGAGGCCCGCAGGATCGTCGTCAAGGTGGGCTCCTCGTCGCTGACCACCGCCGCGGGCGGGCTGGACGCCGACCGCGTCGACGCGCTGGTCGACGTCCTCGCCAAGAGCCGCAGCGGGGGAGAGAAGGAGATCGTCCTCGTCTCCTCCGGCGCCATCGCCGCCGGCCTCGCCCCGCTCGGCCTGCGCCGCCGCCCCCGGGACCTCGCCCGCCAGCAGGCCGCCGCCAGCGTCGGCCAGGGCCTGCTCGTCGCCCGCTACACCGCCTCCCTCGCCCGCTACGGCGTCCGCGTCGGCCAAGTCCTGCTCACCAGCGACGACATGAGCCGTCGGGCCCATCACCGCAACGCCTCCCGCACCCTCGACAAGCTGCTCGCGATGGGCGCCCTGCCGGTCGTCAACGAGAACGACACCGTCGCCACCGACGAGATCCGCTTCGGCGACAACGACCGCCTGGCCGCCCTCGTCGCCCACCTCGTCCACGCCGACCTGCTGGTCCTGCTCTCCGACGTCGACGGCGTCTACGACGGCGACCCCAGCCGGCCCGGCACCTCCCGGATAGCGGAGGTCCGGTCACCGGCGGACCTGGCCGGCGTCGAGATCGGCAGCGCGGGCCGGGCCGGCGTCGGCACCGGCGGCATGGTCACCAAGGTCGAGGCCGCCCGCATCGCGGCCGCCGCCGGCATTCCCGTCGTGCTGACCAGCGCCGTCCACGCTGCCGAGGCCCTCTCCGGCGGCGACACCGGCACCTACTTCCACCCCACCGGCAAGCGCTCCGCCGACCGGCTGCTGTGGCTCCAGCACGCCTCCACCCCGCAGGGCGCCCTGACCCTGGACGACGGCGCGGTGACCGCGGTCGTGAAGGGCCGCAAGTCGCTGCTGCCCGCCGGAATCGCGGCCGTGGAGGGTGAGTTCAGCGCCGGCGACCCCGTCGAGCTGCGCGACGCGACGGGCCGCGCGGTGGCCCGGGGGCTGGTCAGCTTCGACGCCAAGGAGATCCCCCGGCTGATCGGGCGCTCGACCCGCGAGCTGGCGCGCGAACTGGGCCCGGCCTACGAACGCGAGGTCGTACACAGGGACGACCTGGTGCTGCTGCACGCGTAACTCCCGTGGAACCGCGCGTAAAACGGGGCGTAAGGACCGCCCCCGGTGGGGGACGTTCCGTAAAACCGCCACGCGGAGCCCTGCGGCCTGCTCAACTTTGTCTCGGGGACATGTTGCAGGGACACGTCCCGTCAAGGGGCCGCGCGAGCCGTGCGAGCCATGCGTGCCATGCGTGAAGGAGGCCGTCGTGAGACGAGTGCGCCCTGGGACGGCGTCCCGCGGTGCTCTGACGAGCGTCGCGGCCGGGGACACCTACGAGGAGCCCAAGGACCTGCCCCGCCTGTGGCACGTCACCCTCAGCGTCTCCGGGGGGAAGGTGCCCCTGCCGGACCTGCGCAGGGCCCTGGAACAGCTCGCGTACGACCACCCCTTCCTGCTGACCAGCAGATACGCCCCCGACCACGCGGAGATCCGGTACTGGGAAGAGGCCCGTGACCTGCACGACGCCGCGGCCGTGGCGCTGCGCCTGTGGGGCGAGCACCGGCAGAGCGCCGGGCTGCCGGCCTGGGAGATCGTCGGCCTGGAGGTCATCGACCGCGAGACCTACCACCAGCGCATCGCCGACGGCTACGGCCCGGCACCGGCGGCACCCGTCGGGGTGCACCCGTTCTGACCCCCGGCAGGCCGGGCAGCCGAAGCGGTATGCGCCTTTTGCGGTGTCTCGCGGTATGGGACGACCGCTGAACGCTCCCGCGCCGCGCACTACCCTTCCTCCATGACCACGCTCTCGCCTTACGACTCGATGTCCCCGGTCACCCAGGCCGCCTACCGGGCCAAGGCCGCCGCCGCCGACCTCGCGCCGCTGCCGCGCGCCGTCAAGGACGACGCGCTGCTCGCCATCGCCGACGCCCTGGAGGTCCGGACCGCGGAGATCGTCGAGGCGAACGCCAGGGACGTGGCCAAGGCCCGGGAGAGCGGCACCAGCGAGTCCGTCGTCGACCGGCTCACCCTCACCCCCGAGCGGGTGCGCGCCATCGCCTCCGACGTCCGCGACGTCGCGAAGCTGCCCGACCCGGTCGGCGAGGTGGTCCGCGGATCGACCCTCCCCAACGGCATCGACCTGCGCCAGGTCCGCGTCCCGCTCGGCGTGGTCGGCATCATCTACGAGGCCCGCCCCAACGTCACCGTCGACGCCGCCGTCCTCTGCCTGAAGTCCGGCAACGCGGTCCTGCTGCGCGGCTCGGCCTCCGCCTACGAGTCCAACACCGCCCTCGTCCGGGTGCTCCGGGACGCCGTCGGCGGCGCCGGGCTGCCCGCCGACGCCGTGCAGCTCGTGCCCGGCGAGAGCCGCGAGTCCGTGCGCGAGCTGATGCGCGCCCGGGGCCTGGTCGACGTCCTCATCCCGCGCGGCGGCGCCTCCCTGATCCAGACGGTCGTGAACGAGTCCACCGTCCCCGTCATCGAGACCGGCACCGGCAACTGCCACGTCTACGTCGACGCCCAGGCCGACATCGACACGGCGATCGAGATCCTGATCAACTCGAAGGCGCAGCGGGTCAGCGTCTGCAACGCCGCCGAGACCCTCCTCGTCCACCAGGACATCGCCCCCGAGTTCCTGCCCCGCGCCCTGGACGCCCTCGCCGAGGCGGGCGTCACCGTCCACGCCGACGAGCGCGTGCTCGCCCACGCCAAGGACTCCAAGGCCACCGTGGTCGAGGCGACCCCGGAGGACTGGGAGACCGAGTACCTCTCCCACGACATCGCCGCGGCGGTCGTCGACTCCCTCGACAAGGCCGTCGAGCACATCCGGCTGTGGACCTCCGGCCACACCGAGGCCATCGTCACCACCTCCCAGCAGGCCGCCCGCCGCTTCACCCAGCTGGTCGACTCCACCACCGTCGCGGTGAACGCCTCCACCCGCTTCACCGACGGCGGCCAGTTCGGTTTCGGCGCGGAGATCGGCATCTCGACCCAGAAGCTGCACGCCCGCGGCCCCATGGGCCTGCCGGAGCTGACCAGCACCAAGTACATCGTCACCGGCGACGGGCACGTCCGCCGCTGAAGGCCACCCCGCCGGCCGCGTTCCGGACCCCGCCCGGCGCGGCCGGAAGCCGTCTCATCAGGCGGATGAATTTCCGTACCGTCTGCCCAAATTGACCCCCCAGGTCTACTCTGGAGCCGTGCCGGAGGACGTGGGGGGCACGCCGTTCCCGGACGGCTGGGAGCCCGACGACGACCACGACCGCGGGGTGTCGGACGAAGAGTTCGCCTCCGTGGTCTTCGACGAGGCCTTCGTACAGGCGGCCACGGTCCATGAGCCGACCGCCGTCGAGCGCCTCCTGGCCGCCGCACAGGCCAGAGCCGAGGCCTCCGAGGCCGAGGCCCGCCGCGCATCCCCCGGAGGCGACCGCTACGACGACGCCCACCACCGCGGAGGGACCGATTTCGGTCAAGATCCGGACGACGGCGAACTGGACGGCACCTACGTCCTCGGCGATCACCGCGGCCCCTTCGGCCCCTACGGCAAGCAGGTCCGCTGGCACCGCCCCGTCGCCTGGGTACTCGCCGTCGTGATGGGCGTAGGTATGGTCGCCCTGGCCTTCGCCGCGGTCTACCGGGGCGCGTCCTCGGGCACCCGCGACCGGGTCCCGGCCCCGGCCTCCACCGGCCTAGAACAGGGCAGCGCGGCCGCGCCGTCCGTCTCCGCGGACTTCTCCCGTCCGGCGGCCCCGGCCGGCCCGCGCACCCCCTGAGCGCCGCGCCCGCGCCGGGTGAGAAAGTGTCAGAACTTGGCGCGCAGCAGGGCGTTTACCCGGGGCTGCCAGGACCTACCCTCAGAGTATGGGCGGACCTGGAGACCCACCGGAGGGGACACCCGAGGGCGGCCCCGGCGGCGCAGAGGACGAGTACCGATCCGTCGTGTTCGACGAGTCGTTCGTGCGCGCTGCCCGCCTCCAGGAGTCCTCCGCCCAGGAGCGGGTGACCGACCACGCGCCCGCCGTACGCCGCCGCACGCCCCTGCACCGGGGCCTGACCCGGCAATTCCTGATCCTCGTCGTGCTGATCGCCGTCGCCTTCGGCACCGCGATCTACATGGGCGTCCGGCACCCCTACGGATCCCCGCAGGTCAGACGGCCCATCGAGCCCCTGCGGATGACGGTCGTGCCGCTCGCCCCGCAGGGCAGGGTGCCCGGTGCCGCCGATGCCGACAGCCTGTACGCCAACAGCCCGGCCGCCCATTTCGACGTCGGCGCCGAGGGCGTACCGCTGCCGGTCGCCCGCGCCACCGCCCACTTCTCCGACAGCCAGGTCGTGGCCGCGCTCACCACCGCCAAGGACTACATCGTCCGCTCCGCGCTCTACCCGTCGGTGCTCACCGGCCGCGCGGTCCGTCCCGCCCGGGCACTCCTCGATCCGGACCAGCTCGACCAGTTCGAGCAGAGCCTGCAGCACCCGGTGGCGGACGGGCGGCACGCCCTGACCGGCTGGCTGGTCCGCCTCGACCCCGCGCGGGTCCGGCTGGCCGACGACAAGGTTCGCGTCCAGGGCAGCCTCCAGGCCGTGGAGACCGACTCGGCCACCCTCGAGGTCACCGCCGACCACACCTTCGCCTACGCCCTGCGCCCAGCCGACGCCGCCTCCGGCGCCCAGGTCTCCCTGTTCACCGTCCGCCGCGAGATCACCTTCCGCTTCGACCGCGACGACCTGCGCACCCACCAGGTACAGCTCGTCACGTCCTCCACGCAGGCGGGCCCCCTGGCCTGCCCCGACGACTCCAGCGCCTACCTGCGCCCCCTCCTGGCCGGCCAGAAGGCCAGGACGGGCGGCCCCGCGGGCACCGACCCCTACGAGCCGGACGACACCCCGGCCCTGTGCGGCACGCTGGCCACCGGAGCCACCGGAGCCACCGGAGCCACCGCACCGCAGGCGTGACGGCGCGGAAGCCGGCGCGCTCGTTCGGCTACTCCTTGTCCCCGCCCCGCGCGCCCCCGGGGCCGCCGTCGGCCGGCGGCGGGCTCCTGAAGCCGTCGAAGCCCCGCCGGACCCGGCCACCGAGGTCGCCCGCGCCGCCCGCGAGATCCGTGACGAGCTTCATCAGCGGGTCCTTCGAGCCCTTCACATCGGCGGCGTAGCTCGCCGCGGACTCGCGGAACGAGTCGCTCACCGAGGTCTCCGGGTCCTCGCTGCGCCGCGGGTAGTGGCCGTCCATGAGCCGCTGGTAGTCCCGGGACTCGGCCCACTTCTTCAGCTCGGCCGCCCGCACGGTGGTGAACGGGTGCGAGCGCGGCAGCACGTTGAGGATCTTCAGCACCGAGTCGCGCAGATCGCCCCCCGAGTCGTATTCCTCCGCCTGCTCCAGGAACGCGTCCACGTTCATCTCGTGCAGGTGGTTGCCGCCCGCTATCTTCATCAGGCCCCGCATCGAGGCACGTACGTCCTGGCCCACCAGCAGCCCCGCGCGGTCGGCGGACAGCTCCGACTTGCGGAACCACTCCCGGAGCGCCGTGACGATCGCCATGACCGCCAGATTGCCGAGCGGGATCCACGCGACCCTCAACGCCAGGCTCGTCAGGAACAGCAGGATCGTGCGGTACACCGAGTGCCCCGACAGGGCGTGCCCCACCTCGTGCCCGACGACCGCCCGCATCTCCTCCTCGTCGAGCAGTTCGACGAGCCCGGTCGAGACCACGATGATCGGCTCGTCCAGACCGACGCACATCGCGTTCGGCTGCGGGTCCTGCGTGACGTACATCGGCGGGACCTTCTCCAGGTCCAGGATGTAGCAGGCGTCCAGCAGCATGTCGTGCAGGTGCGAGAACTGCC
Organism: Streptomyces lucensis JCM 4490; assembly: GCF_014650035.1. Classification (GTDB taxonomy): domain Bacteria; phylum Actinomycetota; class Actinomycetes; order Streptomycetales; family Streptomycetaceae; genus Streptomyces; species Streptomyces lucensis. The sequence continues at coordinate 446,014 of NZ_BMUE01000002.1, forward strand.
GCTCCGAGACACGCACCGAGTCCGACAGGAACAGCAGCCGAAGGCTTCGCTCCGGCAGCAGCCCGCTGAGCCCCTTGAAGACCGTGTCGAACCCGCTCAGCTTGCGCAGCGCGACCAGGGCCGACCGGTCGGCCGGGTGCTCGTAGGCACGCGTGGAGATTCCGGGGAACCGCCTGCGCTGCCTGCTGGGCACGTGCTCACGCCCCGTCTGCTGGTGGCCGTCGTCCGACATTCTTCCCCCATGTGCGTGTAGGTGCCCTGTGCCCCCGGAGTGGGGCACAGCCTAGGCGGAGATACCGTGGACGGGCAGTACAGCCGAAGGAGTCCACGCCATGGAGCACCGCCCCCCAGCCGCCCGGCTGACCGAGGCCGTCGCGAGCGCCGTCCAGCAGCACGGGGCGGGGAATCTGCTCCGCATCGTCCTCATCGTGATGGTCCTGGGCTGTGTGCTGACCGCCTGGTTCCTGCTGCGCGGCTACAAGCGGAAGGACGACTGACAGGCGGCGAAGGTTCCCCGCAGTCCGCCGCGCAGGCCTCCCCGGGGACGTCCCGGCGCCGCCGTCCGTCACCAACGGCGGAGTCGGCGTGATCGCCGTGAGGCCGCACGCTTACGATGAGCCGACGTCTTTATCCCGCCCACACGCGATAGGTCCTGACGAAGATGAGCTTCCACAGCGCCGCAGCCCAGTTGGTCACCCTTGCCGCCGAGGGCGAGGAGCACGGCGGAAACCACAACAGCCTCAACCCGGCCGTCACCGGCGGCGGCGCCCTGATCATCCTGCTCCTCCTGCTGTGGATCACCACGCGCTTCAACCGCGACCGCTGAGCGGGGAGCCCGTCCCCGGCCGGACGTCCGAGACCGGGCCGGTAGGGTCTGCACGCATGGGAGAGCAGGACATGCCTACCGGTCCGGCGCACGAGAGCGCCGACGGCACGGGGAAGCACCCGCAGTACCGGCCGGGCAGCGGCCCCGTCCACACGGGCAAGCGCCGCCTGGGCGTCATGGGCGGGACATTCGACCCGATCCACCACGGGCACCTCGTGGCGGCCAGCGAGGTCGCCGCGCAGTTCCAGCTGGACGAGGTGGTGTTCGTACCCACCGGCCAGCCGTGGCAGAAGTCCCACCGCAGCGTCTCCCCGGCCGAGGACCGCTACCTGATGACGGTCATCGCCACCGCCGAGAACCCCCAGTTCTCCGTCAGCCGCATCGACATCGACCGCGGCGGCCCCACCTACACCGTGGACACCCTGCGCGACCTGCGGGCCCTCAACCCGGACACCGACCTGTTCTTCATCACCGGCGCCGACGCGCTCGGCCAGATCCTCACCTGGCGCGACTCGGAGGAGCTGTTCTCCCTCGCCCACTTCATCGGCGTCACGCGCCCCGGCCACCACCTGGCCGACCCGGGTCTGCCGGAGGGCGGTGTCACACTCGTCGAGGTGCCCGCGCTCGCCATCTCCTCCACGGACTGCCGTGCGAGAGTCGCCAAGGGGGAGCCCATCTGGTACATGGTGCCGGACGGAGTCGTGCGCTACATCGACAAGCGCGAGCTGTACCGCGGCGAGTGAGCCGAGAGGGGCACCGGTGAACGACCGATACGACACGGGTGACGCCGGCTACGGCGCCGGCCCGTACGAACTCGTCGGCTACGACGAGTACGGGCAGCCGGTGTACCGGCAGGTTCCGGCACAGCAGGCTCCGCAGTCGACCTACGACTCCTACGGCCGGCAGCAGGGCTACGGCTACGACCCGTACGCCACCGGTACGCAGCCGCAGGCGTCCCCCTACGACTCCGCCCAGCAGCCGTCCGCCTACGGCACCTACGGCTCCCAGGCCCCGTACGATGCGTACGACCCGTACGGCACCGACGCGCACGGCACCGGCAACCATGACGCCGCCGCCTACGACCCCTACGGGCGGACCGCGGCCGGCGGACAGCAGCCGCGGGCCGCCGAGCAGACCGCCCACATCCCGCAGCAGCCCCGTCCCGCGGAGGACACCCCTGTCCCGGAGACGGCCGAGCGGCAGGCGGACCCGGACGAACCGGACTACCGCACCGAGCAGTTCGCGTTCGTCGAGGAGCCGGACGGTGACTCCGAGGACGTCATCGACTGGCTGAAGTTCACCGAGAACCGCACCGAGCGCCGCGAGGAGGCCCGCCGCCGCGCCCGCAGCCGGATCATCGCCCTGCTGGTCGTCGTCGCCCTCGTCGTGGCCGGCGGCGCCGGCTACCTCTGGTACGCCGGAAAGCTGCCCGGTCTGTCCTCCTCCGGTGGCGGCGACGGGACGGCCACGCCCGCCGCCGCCCAGAAGCGCGACGTGATCGTCGTCCACCTGCACAACACCGGCAAGGGCGGCACCTCGACGGCGCTGCTCGTCGACAACACCACCACGAAGCAGGGCACCACCGTGCTGCTGCCCAACTCCCTGGCGCTGTCCGGTGACGACGGCTCGACCACGACCCTCGCCAAGTCGGTCGACGACGACGGCTCCTCCGGCACCCGCGACCAGCTCGACACCGTCCTCGGCACCGACATCCAGGGCACCTGGCGCCTCGACACCCCCTACCTGCAGAACCTCGTCGACCTGGTCGGCAGCATCGACATCGACACCAACGCCGACGTACCCGACCCGGACGCCAAGAAGAAGGGCACCTCGCCCCTCGTCCACAAGGGCAGCGGCCAGACCCTCAGCGGCAAGATGGCCGTCGCCTACGCCACCTACCGCGCCTCCGGCGAGTCCCAGAACGCCCAGCTGGAGCGGTTCGGCCAGGTCATCCAAGCCGTCATGCGCAAGATGCCCTCCGAGTCGTCCTCGGCCACCACCACGGTGCAGACCCTCGCGCAGATCCTCGACCCGTCCCTGACCGACAAGGACCTCGGCGCCTTCCTCGCCAAGCTCGCCGACCTCGCCAAGAGCGGCGACTACCGGACCGCCCTGCTGCCCGTGCAGGGCGACGGCACACTGACCGCCGCCACCAGCGACAGTGTGGTGAAGGACATCCTCGGCGGCGCCGCCAGGAGCCCCGGCGCGGACTCCGCGGTCCGGGTCTCCGTTCAGAACGCCACCGGCGTGAAGGACAACGGCGAGAAGGCACGCGTGGTCCTCCTCAACGGCGGCTTCACCTTCCGGGAGGGCGGCACCGCCTCCGGCACCCGGGCCACCTCGAAGGTCGTCTACTCGGACGCCGCCCACAAGGCCGACGCCGCCGAGGTCGCCAAGACCCTCAGCCTGCCCGCCGGCTCCGTGGCCAAGGGCACCGTCTCCTCCGGCGCCGACGTCTCGGTCGTCCTCGGGGCCGACTACAAGCCCGCCGCCTCCTGACGGCGCGGCCGTGACGGCCCGGGCACCCCGCGCGGGTAATCGCGTGGGGTGCCCGGGGCGGTCCGTGAGACCCTTGAGGTCCAGTGACCGCCGACGGAAAGCCATGCAGTGACCGCAACCGACCATTCCCTCGAGCTCATCAACACCGCCGCCCAGGCGGCGGCCGACAAGCTCGCCCACGACGTCATCGCCTACGACGTCAGCGACGTACTGTCGATCACGGACGCCTTCCTGCTGGCGTCCGCGCCGAACGACCGCCAGGTCAGGGCCATCGTCGACGAGATCGAGGAGCGCCTGCTGAAGGAACTCGGCGCCAAGCCGGTACGCCGCGAGGGCGACCGCGAGTCCCGCTGGATCCTTCTCGACTACGTCGACATCGTCGTGCACGTCCAGCACAGCGAGGAGCGCGTCTTCTACGCCCTGGAGCGGCTGTGGAAGGACTGCCCCGAGCTGGAGCTGCCCGCCGACGCCAAGGCCACCCGCGGCAAGGCCGAGGAGCACGCCAAGCTGCAGGCCGCCGAGGCCGAGCAGGAACCGGACAGGGAGTGGCGGTGAGCGCCACCGGCGAGGTCACCGACCGCAGGGGCAGGGGCCGCCGCGTCATCCTGTGGCGGCACGGCCAGACCTCGTGGAACGTGGAGCGCCGCTTCCAGGGCAGCACGGACGTCGAGCTGACCGAGACCGGCATCGGTCAGGCCCGCCGTGCCGCCCGGCTGCTCGCCTCCCTGGGCCCCGACGCGATCATCGCCTCGGACCTGCGGCGGGCCGCGGACACGGCCGCCGAGCTGGCCGCCCTCACCGGTCTCGACGTGACCTGCGACGAGGGCCTGCGCGAGACCTACGCGGGCGTCTGGCAGGGGCTGACCCACGAGGAGATCATCGCGCGCCACGGCGAGGAGTACGCCGCCTGGAAGCGCGGCGAGCCGGTCCGCCGCGGCGGCGGCGAACTGGAGACGGAGGTCGCCGACCGCGCCGCCCCCGTGGTGCTGCGGCACGCCGAGAAGCTGCCCGAGGACGGCACCCTCGTCGTCGTCAGCCACGGCGGCACCATCCGCACCACCATCGGCCGGCTCCTCGGCCTGGAGCCCCGGCACTGGGAGAGCCTCGGTGGCCTCTCCAACTGCTGCTGGTCCGTGCTCGGCGAAGGCGCCCGCGGCTGGCGCCTGCTGGAGCACAACGCGGGCACCCTGCCGGAGCCCGTCCTCGGCGACGACGACTGAGCGTCCCGCCACTCGCCGGACCCCGGATTTCACTTTCTGGCAGGTCACAGGCTAAAGTTCTTCTTGTTCGCCCCGCCGAGCGGGGAGAACACCATGCGGCTCCGCCGCGTGGCACCAGGGGCTATAGCTCAGTTGGTAGAGCGCCTGCATGGCATGCAGGAGGTCAGGAGTTCAATTCTCCTTAGCTCCACTGATCGACACTCTCTTGAGTTGTCAAAGATCGGTGATGAGGATCCCGTCCCCTCCAGGGGGCGGGATCTTCTGTTATTCCGGACGTGCCGGCGGCCACAACCGCACCTCCCGCTTCCGCAGCAGCGCCACCTTCCTCCGTGTCTCGTCGTCCTCCGGGGTGTAGACCACGATCCGGCACTCGGGCATCCCGTCGATGGACAGCGACTGCGAGGTCATCCGCATGTCGCCCACCGCCGCGTGACGGAACGTCTTCACCCGAGGGCCCGGCGGTATCACCTCACCGCTCGCCCACAGCCGCGCGAAGCAGGGGCTGGCCGCCGACAGCGCGCGTATGAAGTCCTCCCACGCGGGCTCGCCCACGTGCCTTCCGTACGAGGACCGCAGCGTCGCCACCATCACCGGCAGTTCACGCTCCCGGTGCACGATCGGGCAGGTCTCCTCCGGCAGGGTGAACAGCGTCCACAGCACGTTCGGCACCCCCGTCCTGAGCGCCGGCATCACGAACAGGCTCCGGTAGGCCGGGTTGGTGGCCAGGACGTCGTAGCGCGAGTTGTAGACCACCGCGAGCAGCGGATCGAGGGCGTCGATGATGGCCTGCACCGCCGGGGCGACCCGCAGGGGCAGGCTCTCCGGGGCGGGATCGAAGGGCACCTCCGCCAGTCGGTACAGGTGCTCGCGCTCCGGCGGGTCCAGCCGCAGGGTGCGGGCCACCGCGTCGAGCACCTGCGGCGAGGCGTTGATCGGCCGTCCCTGCTCCAGCCACGTGTACCAGGTCACGCCCACCCCCGAGAGCTGGGCGACCTCCTCCCGGCGCAGCCCGGGCGTGCGCCGCCGCAGCCCCGGCGGCATGCCCACGTCGGCGGGTGTCACCCGCGCCCGCCGCGTGCGCAGAAAAGCGGCGAGCTCCGGCCGGCGGCGCTGTGCGCGCGCCGTGCCCGTCCCGTTCGTCGTGGGTGTCGTGCCGCGCGCCGTGCCCGTCCCGTTCGTCGTGCGTGTCGTACGCGTCGTACTCGTGGTCATGGTCGGTCCCCCGTAATCCCCGTCTCCATCGTCGGTACCCGTACTCGCCCCTGCCAGGTGCTGGCAGTACCAGCATCGGCGGGCACTCGGCACCAGTACCGGCTCCTCGTCAGGCTCGACGCCATGACGACGACATCCCGAACCGGGCCGGGCACGGAGCCCGTTCCCGACTCTGCGACCAGTGAAGCACTCGCCACTGACAGTGACTCCGCCGCCGCGAGCGGACCCAGCCTCAGGAAGACCGCCCCCGGCAGCGCTTCACCGGCTTCCGGCGGCGCCCCACCCGTCACGGAAAGTGAAGCACCCGCCACTGACAAGCGGCCCCGGCTCCTGCTCACGGTCCTGCTCGCCGCCTTGTTCATGGCGGCCCTCGACGTCTTCATCGTCAACGTGGCGGCCCCGACCATCGGCTCCGAGCTGCACTCCTCCGGAGCCGACCTGCAGCTGGTGATAGCCGGCTACGCCATCACCTACGCCGTGCTGCTGGTCACCGGCGCCCGGCTCGGTGACCGGCTCGGCCACGGCCGGGTCCACCTCGCCGGCCTCGCCCTGTTCACCGCCGCATCCCTCGCCTGCGGCCTCGCGCAGGGACCGGCCCAGCTGATCGTGTTCCGGCTGGTGCAGGGCGCCGGCTCGGCGCTGATGATCCCGCAGGTGCTCAGCCTGATCCAGCGCACGTTCACCGGTGAGGCCCGGGCCCGGGCGCTCGGCGCCTACTCGGCGGTCCTCGCCGTCGGCGCCGCCGCCGGACAGGTCGCGGGCGGTGTGCTGGTGAGCGCCGATCTGTTCGGCACCGGCTGGCGGCCGGTGTTCCTGGTGAACGTGCCGGTCGGCGCCGTCCTGCTGGTGGTGGGCAGGCGGGTCCTGCCGCTGGGCCGGGCGGGCGGCGAGGAGCGGAACCGCCCGCTCGACCTGCCCGGACTCGTGCTGCTCGCCGCGGCGGTGTCGCTGCTGACGGTGCCGCTCGTGCTCGGGCAGGAAGAGGACTGGCCCGCGTGGTCCTGGCTGTCTCTGGCCGCGTCCCTGGTGCTGCTCGCGCTGTTCTGCGGCCATGAATCCCGCCTGGCCCGGCGCGGCGGCGCCCCGCTGATCGCGCTGCGCGTGCTGCGGCACCCCGGCATCGGCCTGGCCGTCCTGCGCATCCTGGCGGTGATGTCGGTCAACGCCGGGTTCATGTTCGCGCTGACCCTGCACGTCCAGGGCGGTCTCGGCTACAGCGCCCTGCGGGCCGGCCTGGGCTTCGCGCCGACCGCGGCGGTCTTCGGCGCCGTCAGCCTGACCTGGCGGAGGTGGCCCGCGCCCTGGCAGCGCCGGCTCGCACCGGCCGGATTCGCGCTGACCGCGCTGTCCGTCGCCGTGGTGGGCCACGCCTTCCACGACGGCGGCGACGGGGGAGCGGTCCTGTACGCCGGATACACGGGAGTGGGCGCCGGCCTCGCGCTCGCCTTCAGCCCGACCCTCACCGGTGCGCTCGCCACCGTGCGCCCGCAGGACGCGGCGGACGCCAGCGGGCTGCTGGCGACGGTCACCCAGCTCGGCCAGCTAATCGGCGTGGCGTCGTTCGGCACACTGTTCCTGAACCGGCTTGAGTCACTCGGGGTCCCAGGGCCGTATACCTCCGCGGAGGCGTTCTCCGCGTGTGCCTGGGCCCTGGCCGGAACGGCCGTGGCAGGGGCCGTGTCCGGACTGGTACTGAGGCGTCGCTGACCGTATTGGCCCGGCCGTGGCAGAATCAAACGGCCGGAAGGGGGCGCGGCCCGACGGGAGGAGTAGCGATGCCTGCGAGCATCCTTGAGGAGGTCGGCCACCTCCTCGGTGCGGCGTTGATACGGGACACGACCACCCGGCTCAGCTGCCCTTCCTGCGGTTCCGCGCACGTGGCCCAGGTGCTCGGCGACAACGGCGGAATTTCCTACGTGTGCACGGCCTGCGGCCACAGCTGGAGCTGATCGATGGGTGCACACAGGCGAAAGTGCGACTGGTGCGGCAGTGGTACGCCGATCGTCCGTGACATGGAGCCGGTCAATCCCGACTACCAGTACTGGTGCGAGGAATGCGCGCGGGCGCTGATCATAAAAGGCGACCCGATCGAGACGTACCGGGAATTGGAGGGCGAGCCGATCTACGGCCGTCTCCTCGAGGAGCACTGCACGCTCAAAAGGTTCTATTCCTTCGTCACGGCTTGACGTCGGCCGCACCGGGCCCGGGCCGGCCGAACCGGGGCCGGTCCGGCGACGACGACGTCCACGCCAGCGCGAGGAAGGCGGCGCCGGCGCCCGCGTAGAGGGCCGAGAACGCCAGTTGCGCACCCTGCTGGTGGAGTTCGGGCCGCCCGGCGCCGTGCGGCACCCACCAGGGCGCGTACGACCAGAACGCCGTGAGCATGCCCAGCGCCGGTGCCCGGTGTCCGTGCGTCCACAGCAGCAGGACCAGTGGCACGCACCACACCCAGTGGTGCGTCCAGGAAACCGGGCTGATCAGGAGCCCCGTGACGGCGCACGCGCACACCGCCCAGGCCCGCCGGCCGCGCAACTCCGCCGCCACGGCCGCCGCGAGGCCCAGGGCGGCCGCCAGGGCCGCGGTGGCGACCCAGAGCGCTCCCGGGTCGGGTGAGTGCAGCAGGCGGGCCAGGACGCCGCGCAGGGCCTGGTTGGCGGTGTCCTCGGTACGCCCGACGCGGCCCACGCGGAAGACCATGTCCGTCCAGAACCGCCACGAGTCGTACGGCAGGACGGCCCAGGCCAGCAGCGTCGCTCCGGAGAAGGCGGCTGCGGCCCCGCGCGCGTGCCGCAGCCACGGCCTTCCGTCCCCGCCGCCCAGCCGCGCCGCGATGCCCGTGAGGAAGAGGAAGAGGAGGAACAGCGCGGGCGTCAGCTTCACCGCGGCGGCGAGTCCCAGGCCCACTCCGGCCCACCGGCGGCGGCCGCCGGCGGGGCTGTGGGACAGATCCCACAGCACCAGGACGGCCAGCAGCAGATTGACCTGGCCGTAGCGGAGGGTCGTCCAGACCGGCTCGCACCACACGGCCGGCGCCGCGACCCACCAGACGGTCTCCACGCGCGCGTGGCCGACGAGTTTCAGCGACAGCCGTACGAACGCCACCAGCAGCACGAGGTTCCCGGCCGTGGCCAGCGTGCTCAGGGGCGCCGCGTCGAGCAGCGACAGCGGTGCGAACAGCATGGCCGCGAACGGCGGGTAGGTGGTGGGCAGATGCGCGGACGTGGCCCGCAGTGCGTACAGGTCGCCGCCGGCGCGCACGGTGGCGCCCTCGGCCCGGTAGACCATCAGGTCGATCATCGACACGTGGGCGGCCCGCTGAGCGGCCCAGAAGGCCGTGAACGACACGAGGCACACCCCCAGGGCGGCCGGCACCCGGCGGGCTGCGGCAAACGCGTTCACGGTCACGAATGAGGACATTAGCCCTCGAACACGAGTGGAACGGAAACCGATTTGGTACTGCACCCCCAGGACCGTGTAATGTTGGCGTCGTCGCCGGGGGAACCGGGCGACACGGTCGAGAATCCGGCTCAGTCGGATGACGGCAAGGGGCTATAGCTCAGTTGGTAGAGCGCCTGCATGGCATGCAGGAGGTCAGGAGTTCAATTCTCCTTAGCTCCACAACGATCGAAGGCGGATCATCCTATGGATGGTCCGCCTTCGTCGTGTTGCGGGCCGGAGAACGCGCGCGGAACCAGGGCGGCGGAGTGTGGCGGCGGGCCACCCGGGCCGGGTGAGCCGCCGCCACACTCCGCTCAGCGGCCGAGAGCGCGCCGTCCGCGCCCCTGAGACAGGACCGGGAGGTTGCGCGACGGGGCCTGCCCGCGCGTGTCCTCCTCGATGCGCAGGGCCAGCGCCGGGCAACGGCGCACCGCGCGCAACGCCTTCGCCTCCGCGAAACGCGGCACCCTCGCCTGGGCGACGGTCGGGAAGCCGTCGGCCCCGAGTTCGAACACCTCGGGGAGGATGTCGGCGCACAGACCGTGGCCCCGGCACAGGGTCCAGTCGACGTAGATCTTCTGGCGGCTGCCGCCGCTCTCCTCGGGCTCCGCGCCGCCCGAGATGCCCGTAGGGGCCCTGCCCCCCTCGAAGAGCGGCAGAACGCCTTCCACGGGCCGTCCGCAGCCGTTGCCGAGGACATGGGCGGCGAGGTCGTCGGTGAACGCCTTGATGGTCGACTCCAGGAACATCGCGGAGCCGTCCGGGTGCGAACAGGCCCCGCGGCGCTTGACGTTCTTCGCGACCTGCTTCAACGCCTCCAGGGCGGCCGGCCCGCCGCCGTTCAGGATGTCCTCCATGCCGCGCGCGGCGGCGGGCAGCCCGAGGTAGCAGGGGCCGCACTGGCCGGCGCTCTCCTCGGCCAGCCACTGCGCCACGCGCAGCGACTCGCCCAGCGGACAGGTCTCCTGGCTGATCGGCAGGATCGCGCCCGCGCCCAGCGAACCGCCCACCGCGTCCAGCGAGTTGCGGGAGACGATCGCCTCGTTGACGGTCGCGGCGTCGATCCACTTGCCGTGGTAGCCGCCGGTCAGCACGCCCTGCGGCACCGGCGGGGCGCCCGCCAGCTGCAGCACGTAACGCAGCGGCACGCCCGTGGGGACCTCGATCACCATCGGGCGGGCCACCGCGCCGGAGACCGTCAGCATGACGGTGCCCGGCTCGTCGTACAGACCGGTGTTGCCGTAGCGCTCGGGGCCGATACGGGCCGCGATGGCCAGCTGCGCGAACGTCTCCGCGTTCGACAGCAGCGTCGGCGCGCCGCCGACGCCGCTCTGCGAGGCGCTGATCTTGCGGCCGGGAGGGATCGCCGGGCCGCCGTCGACCGAGCGGATCAGCGAGGCGGCGGCGCCCGTGACCATGCGTACCGGGTTGCGCTGCACCCAGGCGCGCAGCGCGGATCTGCGGCTGTTGCTCAGCCCTCGTTCGGTGAGCGCGGCCTCCATGGAGCGCTGCGTGGACTCGCGGGTGACGCCGATGACGAGGGTGCGCGCGCCGAGCGCCTCGGCGCACAGCAGCGCGCCGTCCAGGATGAGGTGCGGAGCACGGTTGATCAGCACCGTGTCCTTGCGGCAGGCCGGTTCGTCCTCGCTGCCGTTGACCACCACGACCGGCCGCACCCCGCGCTTGATCGCCGACTCGGCGACCGAGCGCAGCTTCTTGTGGAACGGGAAACCCGCACCGCCACGGCCCCTGAGGTTGATGCTTTCGGCGAGCTGGGCGAGCTGTTCACCGCCCAGCGGGTCGAGCGGGCCGTGCACCTTCAGGTGCATGGGCAGGTCGAGCCGCTCCACAAGGTCGAAGCCCGACGTGAGCTGGGGAAGCCCGACCACGCGGACCTCGGGGACGTCGGGCAGGGCCTCGTTCACCTATAGCCTCCGGAAGGCATGTTCCAAGGTTCGCCCGAACCCGGCGCGTCGTACGTGCCGGGGGATGGTTCGCTGGCGGGACCGCTGTCGAACGTGTCACCCGGGTTGTACGTGCCGTAGAGGCCGTTTGTCTCACGAGTGTCGTACACGTCACTTCCGCCGTATCCGGGTGTGCCCGGATTGCCGTAGACCGGGATGGTGTATCCGGTGTCCTGCAGCGGGTCGTACGCGGACGGCGGGGCCTCCCCGACCGGCGGCGGGGACGGGACCGGCCAGCTGCCCGAGGTGCTGGACGGGCCGTCGACGCGCGGAACGGCCTGCGTGGGCTGGAGGTCCAGCGGCAGGTCCATGCGGGCGGTCTGCCCGGCCGCGAACGGGTCCTGGGGCCGGCCCGGTGTGGACACCGCGCGGTAGGCGGCCGCGAAGCCCGAGGACGGCTCCCCGCCGGGAGCGGCGGGCGACTGGTAGAGGGGCGCGGACGGGGAGGCCGCGGGCTCGGCGCGCGCCGGCTTCGGCTCGCGACGGCCCTCGTAGCCGGGCAGGCCGGAGTCGGCCGCACGGGAGCGGCTCGCGTCCAGCTCATCGAGTCCCGGCCGCTCGGAGCTGCCGAACAGGGCCACCAGCCGGTCGGCGACCTTGCGTTTGACGGGGCGCGGGGCGGCGCGCAGCGCGAGGGCGCCCATCACGCCGAGCAGGGACAGGCTGTAGAGGATCACGAAGATCGGCTTGGCCGCGCGACCCGCGTAGAGCCCGTGGACGAGCGCCGCGCACCAGGCCGGGTAGGCCAGCATGTGCATGGCTCGCCAGCGGGCGGCGACGGGGGCCGGCGTGGCGAAGTTGCTGCGCAGGGCGCCGGTGACGCCCACGAAGATCATCAGCAGGCCGGCCAGCGAGCCGAGGCCGATCAGACCGCCGATGCCGGTGACACCGAGCGAGAACGGAATGATCGCGGCGATCGTCTGGGTGTGTCCGAGCGCCACCTTCGTGGTGATGTGCAGCAGCAGGAACGCGATGGAGCCGACGGCGGTCGTGCGGTGCACCGCCTGGCCGATGATCCGCTGCCGCGTGTTGAGGAAGATCCGGTCCTGGGCGAACAGGCCCCAGATCACGGAGCAGCTGAGGGAGACCAGGGAGAGCACGCCTGCGCCGAAGTTCAGAAATTCGCGGAACTGGCTGCCTCCGACCAGCACGACCACGGGTATCAGCAGCAGGACGACGGCCGACGCCACCCCATAGGCCGAGCGGCCCGGCCTGGGGAGCGAACTGGTACTACGACGAGGGTTCATGGGGGCAACTCCGAGCAGTTTCGGGAAAGCGGTCCCGCTGCCGAACTCTAAGTGGCGTCATACCGATCAGTACGGTGTTTGAGTTATTGCGTTGTTATCAACGGACGATCTAACTGGAGCGATGTCCCTTAGCGGGCGTTACGCGAAGTAATCATTGACCTTGATTCAGTTCCGGGGCCGGTTCATGTCATGTCCACCAGTCATACGGAAGCGCGTCGCAGCTTGCTCAAGGCCTGCGGTACCCTAACGCCATGCGTGCCGTACGCCTTCTGCTTAGCGGGCCGCGCTGATCAGTACCGACCTACGGTCCAGCCGTGAGGCCGGCATCGGCGCGGCGTCCCCTCCTGTGTGAGGGGATTTTTCGTTTCCGCAGGCAGAGACGATCGATGGAGCTTTGAGGATCATGAGCGAGACGAACCCCGCTGCCACCGCCGAGGTGGCCGCGCCGCACCGCTACACGGCCGCCATGGCGGCCGACATCGAGGCACGCTGGCAGGACTTCTGGGACGCCGACGGCACGTACGCCGCGCCCAACCCCACGGGTGACCTGGCCGGTGATCCCGAGCTGGCCGCGAAGCCCAAGAAGTTCATCATGGACATGTTCCCGTACCCCTCCGGTGCGGGCCTGCACGTCGGCCACCCGCTGGGCTACATCGCCACCGACGTCTACGCCCGGTTCCAGCGCATGACCGGCCACAACGTCCTGCACACCCTGGGCTTCGACGCCTTCGGCCTGCCCGCCGAGCAGTACGCCGTGCAGACCGGCACGCACCCGCGCGTGTCCACCGAGGCCAACATCGAGAACATGAAGGCCCAGCTGCGCCGGCTGGGCCTGGGCCACGACAAGCGCCGGTCCTTCGCCACGATCGACCCGGACTACTACAAGTGGACCCAGTGGATCTTCCTGCAGATCTTCGGCTCCTGGTACGACGAGGAGGCGCGCAGGGCCCGCCCGATCTCCGAGCTGATCGCGCAGTTCCAGTCCGGTGAGCGGGCGATCCCGGGCTCCACGCGCGCGTGGAGCGAGCTGAGCGGCCCCGAGCGTGCCGAGATCCTGGGTGAGTACCGCCTGGCCTACGCCTCCGACGCGCCGGTGAACTGGTGCCCCGGCCTGGGCACCGTGCTGGCCAACGAGGAGGTCACCGCCGACGGCCGCTCCGAGCGCGGCAACTACCCGGTCTTCAAGGCCAAGCTGCGCCAGTGGAACATGCGCATCACCGCCTACGCCGACCGGCTGCTGGAGGACCTGGAGGAGCTGGACTGGCCCGAGGCCATCAAGCTGCAGCAGCGCAACTGGATCGGCCGCAGCGAGGGGGCCCGCGTCGACTTCCCGATCGACGGCGAGCGCATCACCGTCTTCACCACCCGCCCGGACACCCTGTTCGGCGCGACCTACATGGTGCTGGCGCCCGAGCACCCGCTGGTGGAGAAGTTCACCCCGCAGTCCTGGCCGGAGGGCACCCACGACGTGTGGACCGGCGGTCACGCGACCCCGGCCGAGGCCGTCGCCGCCTACCGCGCGCAGGCCGCCGCCAAGTCCGACGTCGAGCGGCAGGCCGAGGCCAAGGACAAGACCGGTGTCTTCATCGGCGCGTACGCGACCAACCCGGTCAACGGCGACCGCGTCCCGGTCTTCATCGCCGACTACGTCCTGATGGGCTACGGCACCGGCGCCATCATGGCCGTGCCGGCGGGCGACCAGCGCGACTTCGAGTTCGCGCGCGCCTTCGAGCTGCCGATCCACTGCGTCGTCGAGCCGACCGACGGCCGCGGCACCGACACCTCGACGTGGGAGGACGCCTTCGCCTCGTACGACGCGAAGATCATCAACTCCTCCAACGACGAGGTCTCGCTGGACGGCCTGGGCGTCACCGAGGCCAAGGCCCGCATCACCGAGTGGCTGCAGGCCAGGGGCATCGGCGAGGGCACCGTCAACTTCCGCCTGCGCGACTGGCTGTTCAGCCGCCAGCGCTACTGGGGCGAGCCCTTCCCGATCGTCTACGACGAGGACGGCGTCGCCCACGCGCTGCCCGAGTCGATGCTGCCGCTGGAGCTGCCGGAGGTCGAGGACTACAGCCCGCGCACCTTCGACCCCGACGACGCCGACACCCAGCCCGAGACGCCGCTGTCGCGCAACGAGGAGTGGGTCCACGTCACCCTGGACCTGGGCGACGGGCCGAAGAAGTACCGCCGCGAGACCAACACCATGCCCAACTGGGCCGGTTCCTGCTGGTACGAGTTCCGCTACCTGGACCCGCACAACGAGCGCCGGCTGGTCGACCCCGAGATCGAGCGGTACTGGATGGGCCCGCGCGAGGGCCTGCCGCACGGCGGTGTCGACCTGTACGTCGGCGGCGCCGAGCACGCCGTGCTGCACCTGCTGTACGCCCGCTTCTGGTCCAAGGTGCTGTACGACCTGGGGCACGTCTCCTCCGCGGAGCCGTTCCACAAGCTGTTCAACCAGGGCATGATCCAGGCCTACGTGTACCGGGACAGCCGCGGCATCGCGGTGCCGGCCGCCGAGGTCGAGGAGCGCGACGGCGCCTACTACCACCAGGGCGAGAAGGTCAGCCGCCTGCTGGGCAAGATGGGCAAGTCGCTGAAGAACGCGGTGACCCCGGACGAGATCGCCGCCGAGTACGGTGCCGACACGCTGCGCCTGTACGAGATGGCCATGGGCCCGCTGGACGTCTCGCGCCCGTGGGACACGCGCGCGGTCGTGGGCCAGTTCCGGCTGCTGCAGCGGCTGTGGCGCAACATCGTCGACGAGAGCACCGGCGCGGTCACGGTCACCGACGACGAGCCCGGCGAAGAGACGCTGCGAGCCCTGCACAAGGCGATCGACGGTGTCCGCCAGGACCTGGAGGGCCTGCGCTTCAACACCGCCATCGCCAAGGTCACCGAGCTGAACAACCACCTCACCAAGGCCGGCACGGCGGTGCCGCGGTCCGTGGCCGAGCCGCTGGTCCTGATGGTCGCGCCGTTGGCCCCGCACGTCGCGGAGGAGCTGTGGCGCAAGCTGGGCCACACCGACTCGGTCGTCCACCAGGACTTCCCGGTCGCCGACCCGGCCTATGTCGTGGACGAGACCGTGACCTGCGTCGTGCAGATCAAGGGCAAGGTCAAGGCCCGTCTGGAGGTGCCGCCGGCCATCTCCGAGGAGGAGCTGGAGAAGGTGGCGCTGGCGGACGAGAAGGTCGTCGCGGCGCTGGACGGTGCGGGCATCCGCAAGGTGATCGTACGGGCGCCGAAGCTGGTGAACATCGTCCCCGCGTGACGATCGGCGACCGCGACCGGACGGTGTAGGGGTGGTCCCCTACGGGCAGGTTCGGGGTTCTCGCGGAACTCCGGACCTGTCCGCTGCGTTTACCGTGGAGAGCACAGCGGCTTGTGCCGCACCGGCCTGAGGAGGGGTGTTCGTGGAGGCAGTGATCGCCGTGTTCGCTCTGCTTTTCCTGCTCTTCGTCGGGCTGGGCGCCTACGCCACCGTCAAGGCGGTCGGCGCCGCCAAGCGCGGGGTGGACCGGACCATCGCGCAGGCCCGCCGCACGGTGGAGGACCACACCCTGCGCGCCAGATCCCTGGCGCAGGCCGGCCCCGCCGGGGAGATCGCCCAACTGAGGCTTACCCTGCGTACCTCCATGCGCGCCACGCAGGACGCGCTGTACGCGGGTGCGGAGGAGGACGAGTCCCTCAAGGAGTCCCTGCACCTCTTCGAGCGGCTCAGCGCGCACGGCCACGAGCTGGACGCGGACCTCAGGCGCATGGAGTCCGAGCCGGACCGCGCCAGGCTCGCCGCCCACCTGCCCGAGCTGCGGGCCCGCACCGAGCGCATCACCGAGTCGGCGGACTCGCTGCGCTGGGCCGTCCGCGACCGGGCACGCCGCTTCGCCGACGACGACCTGGGCTCGCTCAGTGCCCAGATCAACCTCGAGGCCGACGCACTGCGCCACTGGACCCGGGCCGAGGCCGCACCGACGGCCCCGCAGTGGCCGGACACCCCCTCCTCGGCCGAAGACCCGGCCGCGCGGGAGAGCCGCCCAGGCGCACCCGGCTCACACCCCGCGGAGGAACCGGCCGCCCAGGCGATCACCGCGCCGAAGCCGCGCCCCGCCTACCCCTGGCAGAAGAAGACCCGCCCGGAGACCACCACCTGAGCCGTCCCCCGAATCCGCAGGACAGGGGCCGGACTGCCGAGTGACCGCCACGACGGGTAACCTCCAGTCTCATGTCCCGCCATGTCGCGATCGTCACCGATTCAACGGCCTACCTGCCGCCACGGACGATGGAGCGCCACGGCATCACCGCGGTACCGCTGACCGTGGTCCTCGGCGACCGAGCGCTCGAAGAGGGCACCGAGATCTCGACCCGCTCCCTGGCCCAGGCCCTGCAGAAGCGGCGCCCCGTCACCACCTCCCGCCCCAGCCCCCGGGTCTTCGCGGAGACCTACCGCAGGGTCGCCGAGTCCGGCGCGAGCGCCATCGTCTCCCTGCACCTGTCGGCGGAGCTGTCCGGCACCTATGACGCGGCGGTCCTCGCGGCGCGTGAGGCAGCGGTGCCCGTGCGTGTGGTGGACACCGGCATGGTCGCGATGGCCCTCGGCTTCTGCGCGCTCACCGCGGCCGAGGTGGCCGGCTCCGGCGGCACCGTGGACGAGGCCGTCGCCGCCGCCGAGAAACGGGCGACGGGCACCTCCGCCTATTTCTACGTCGACACCCTCGACTACCTGCGCCGGGGCGGCCGTATCGGCGCGGCGCAGGCACTCCTCGGCTCCGCACTCGCCGTCAAACCCCTGCTGCAGCTGGAGGGCGGCCGCATCGAGCTGCTCGAGAAGGTGCGCACGGCCTCCAGGGCGATCGCCCGGCTGGAGGAGATCGCCGCCGAGCGCGCGGGCGCCGCCGAGGTGGACATCGCCGTGCACCATCTCGCCGCCCCCGAGCGGGCCTCCGCACTCGCCGACCGGCTGCGGGCACGGGTGCCGGGGCTGGCCGACCTCCATGTCAGCGAGGTCGGAGCGGTGATCGGCGCGCACACGGGACCCGGTCTGCTGGGCGTGGTGGTCTCACCTCGCTGACGAGCGGGAGCCGCCCTGAGCGGTTTCACTCGTGCGGGTGACGGAGTTTTCCACAAGCGGGCTGTTCTCCCCGGGAACTGACCAAGATCATCGCGAACCGGCGAGGTGTTCCATCCTCGTCGCATGGCACTTCGATCACGCTCCCGCACAGCTGTCGTGACCAGCGGTCCCGGCCGCGGTCCCACCTCCGACGGCCGTGTCCGCGGCCACCGCGGCAGCGGCACACGTCACGGCACCGGCCACCGCCGCGGCGCCGACCGGCGTCGCGCCCGTCACCGCCCGCCGGCTCCGGCGGACGAACTGCGCCGCCGGGCGGAACTCCTGTTCGGCGAACGAGCCGTCCGCCACCAGGAGTCGGGCAACGCGCCGCCGGAGCCGCAGGACCCCGTGGGCGCGGCGACGACGACGGTGAGGGGCCCGGTGCCCGGACTGAGCCCGGCGCGTCCGGCGCCTGCGGCCGCACCGGGGCCGACGACGGCTTCGCGACCCGAACGGTCCGGTGCCGCACCCCTGTCGGGGCCGCCTGCCACCTCGTCACCGGACTGGCGGGAGCGGGCCGGGCTGGCACTGCGGGAGCGCATGCCTGTGTGGCTGCAGACGCGGTGCGGGGTGGACCGGCGGGGAGCCGTGGCGCTCGCCGTGGTGCTCGTGGCCGCGGCCGTGTTGGCCGCGCAGCACTTCTGGACCGGCCGCGCCCAGTCCGTGAGCGCTCCGCAGGTGGTGCGCACGGAGGCTTCCCGCGTCCGGCAGCACGAGGACACCAGGGGCGCCAAGGGCGGTGCGGCCATGGGCGCCTCGACGGCTCCGGGCGGGGACATCGTCGTGGACGTCAGCGGCAAGGTACGGGAACCGGGCATCCGGCGGCTTCCGGCCGGTTCCCGGGTGGCCGACGCGTTGCGGGCGGCGGGCGGTGTCCGTCCGGGTGTCGGCACCGACGGCCTCAACCGGGCCCGCTTCCTGGTCGACGGCGAACAGGTCGTCGTGGGCACGCCCGCCGGAGCACCGGCCGCGCCCGGCCCGGCGGGCGGGGCGGCCGCCGGACCGGTGGGCGCCGGTCCCACGGCCCCGGTGTCCCTGAACACGGCGACCGTGGACCAGCTCGACACCCTCCCCGGAGTCGGGCCCGTACTGGCCCAGCACGTCATCGACTACCGCACCCAGCACGGTGGTTTCCGCTCGGTGGACGAACTCCGCGAGGTCAACGGGATCGGCGACCGCCGCTTCACCGATCTGAAGGCCCTGGTGCGGCCATGAGCCGCCCGCGTGACGAAGCCACCCCCGGCCCCGGCCACAACTCCGGCCCCGGCCCCGGCTCCAACCTCTTCCCCGGCCCCGGCCCGGGGTCCGGGGAGCGCGGGGGCGAGCACGCCGGCCCAACGGGCCCGGTGGACCTGCGCCTGGTGCCGCCCGCCCTGGCGGCCTGGGCCACGGCGGCCCTGACACTGGACGTGTCCGCGGGCTGGAGCGCCGTGGTCGCGGTCGCCGGCGCGGTCGGCGGGATCCTGCTGCTGTCGGTGCGGGGGAGGAGACGCACCGTGCGGGTCCGGACGGACGGCCGGAGAGGACGAGAGGGTCCCGGTGCGCGGACCGCACCGCCGCAGGGAGCGCCAGGCCGGATCACGTGGGCCCGTTCCTCGGCCGCCGCAGTGCTGCTCTGCGTCGCGGCGGCCGCCGCTTCCGCGGGGTTGCACGGGGCGGACGTGCGGCGCGGCCCGGTGCCCGAACTGGCCCGGCGGTTCGCGACCGTGACCGCCGAGGTCGAGGTGACCGGCGATCCCTGGCTGAGCAGGCCCCAGGTGCACGGTGACCACGCGGCGCCCGTGGCGGTGCTGCTCCGCGCGCAGGTGCGCCGTGTCGAACGGAGCGACGGGACGGCTGTGCGCACGCGCACCCCTGTGCTGATGGTCGTCGACGCGGACATTCCGGCGCCGTGGAGGAGTCCCGCGAGGGGTGAGCGCTCCGGAGAGGCGCCGATGCGCAGGACCGCCGCTCCCGGACCGCCGGGCACCCCTGCCCGGGGAGCGGAGCGGCGTGCCGCTTGGCTCGGGGTGTTGCCGTCCACGCGGCTGTGGGTGGGCGGGCGGCTGGCGCCCGCGTCGGGCGGCGGTGACCGGACCGCGGCCGTGCTCCGGGTGCGCCGCGGGCCGCAGCCGCGGATCGTGGCGGGGCCCAGCGCGCCGCAACGACTGGCGGGGCGGCTCAGGGTGGGGCTGCGGGAGGCGACCGACGGTCTGCCGGGGGACGCGCGTGCGCTGCTTCCCGGGCTGGTGGTCGGCGACACCGCGCGGATCACGCCCGAGCTGGACGAGGCCTTCAAGGAAACCGATCTGGCACACACGCTCGCCGTCTCGGGCAGCAACCTCACCGTGCTGCTCGCCCTGCTCATCGGGCCGCCCGGCCTGGCGCAGCGCGCCGAACGCCGTGGTTTCGCCCCGCGCCTCGGGCTTTCGCTGCGGGTGACCGCCCTGTCCGCGGCAGCGCTGACACTGGGTTTCGTCATCGTGTGCCGGCCGGACCCCAGCGTGCTGCGCGCCGCCGCCTGCGGTGCGGTCGCCCTGCTCGCCCTGGCCACCGGGCGCCGCAGGTCCCTGGTCCCGGCGCTGGCCACGGCGGTCCTGCTGCTGGTGCTGTACGACCCGTGGCTGGCCCGCAGCTACGGCTTCCTGCTCTCCGTACTGGCCACCGGCGCGCTGCTGCTCCTGGCACCGGGCTGGAGCGAGGCGTTGCGGCGGCGCCGGGTGCCCCCGCGGCTCGCCGAGGCACTGGGCGCGGCGGCGGCGGCGCAGGCCGTGTGCGCGCCGGTGGTGGCGGTGCTGTCGGCCCGGGTGAGCCTGGTGGCGGTGCCCTGCAACCTGCTGGCCGAGGCCGCTGTGGCGCCGTCCACCGTGCTGGGGTTCGCGGCGCTGGCGACGGCACCGGTGGCGATGCCGGTGGCCAAGGCGCTTGCTTGGTGCGCGAGTTGGCCGGCCGGATGGATCGCCGGGGTCGCCCGTACGGGGGCGGCGCTGCCCGGAGCCGGAGTGGACTGGCCCGCGAGCTGGGCGGGAGCGCTGGCGCTCGCGGTGGTCACGGCGGCCGTCGTCCTGGCCGGCCGGAGGCTGCTACGGCACCCCTGGTGGTGCGGACTCCTCACGGTGGTGCTCCTGCTGGCGGTCGTACGGCCGGCGCCGCTGACCCGGGTGATCACGGGCTGGCCGCCACCGGGCTGGCGGTTCGCGATGTGCGATGTGGGACAGGGCGACGCGACCGTACTGGCGGCCGGGAGGGGAACCGGAGTGGTCGTGGACGCCGGACCCGATCCGGCGCCGGTCGACCACTGTCTGCGGCAGCTGGGCATCACCCGCGTCCCCCTCCTCGTCCTCACCCACTTCCACGCCGACCACGTGGCGGGCCTGACCGGCGTTCTCCGCGGCCGCTCGGTGGCCGAGATCCAGACCACTGGCTTCGAAGAGCCGGCCGGGCAGGCCGAGTTCGTCATGAGGGAGGCGGCCGCACGGCACATCCCCGTCACGCGTGCCGTCGCGGGGGCGGAACGGCGCACCGGGCCGCTCGCCTGGCGCGTCCTGTGGCCCCCGCCGCAGGCCCGGCCGCCCTCGGGCGCACTGACACCCCCGGCCTGGCCGGGCGCACTGACGGAGCCCGACGGACCGAACGACGCGAGCGTCGCGCTGCTCGTGCGCACGGGCGGACTGCGGCTGTTGCTGCTCGGGGATCTCGAACCCCCGGCTCAGGAGGCGTTGTCGCGGTCCCCGGCGGTGGCGGAGCTGGCCGGCGTCGACGTACTGAAGGTCGCCCACCACGGCTCGGCCTACCAGGACCCGGAGCTGATACGGCTGGCGGCGCCCCGGGTGGCCCTCGTGTCCGCCGGAGCCGGCAACCCGTACGGTCACCCGGCACCGTCGACCATGGCCGCGCTGCGGGCCGGTGGCGCCACGGTACTGAGCACCGACCGGGACGGAGCGCTGGCGGCCACGGGGACGGGAGGGGCCGCCGGGGAGATACGGGTCACGAGGGGGTGAGACGGGTCACGTGTGACGAGAGCGAGGAGAGGGGAGGTCACACCCCGCACGAACCCGGCGCACGCGCGCGCTCGCCCAGACTGGGGCCATGGATTCAGCACAGGTCGATGCCTATCTCCTCCGGCTCGGGGCGGCGCGCCCGGAACGGCCCACCAGTGAGGCGCTGCGCGAGCTGCATCTTCGGCACCTGCGGACGGTCCCCTTCGAGAATCTGTCGATCCACCTCGGCGAGGAGATCGTGCTGGAGGAGAAGCGCCTGCTGGACAAGGTGACCGGAAGCGGGCGCGGTGGCTTCTGCTACGAACTGAACGGTGCCTTCGGGTCCTTGCTCACCGCCCTCGGCTACGCGGTCGACCTGCTCGCGGCACGCGTGTACGACGACCAGGGCCGGGCGGGGATCCCCTACGACCATCTCGCGCTGCGGGTGCGGACGGCGGACGGGGACACCTGGCTGGCCGACGTCGGCTTCGGCGCGCACAGCCACTACCCGCTGGCCTACGGGGAACGCGGCGAGCAGGACGATCCGGGCGGGAGGTTCCGCCTGGCGGAGGCCGGCCCGGACGCGGCAGGCGTGCGTGGTGGCGGCGGGCCGGCGGGCGCCGGGGATCTGGACGTCATTCGGGACGGCAGGCCGCAGTACCGGCTGGAGACGCGGGCCCGGGTACTCGGGGACTTCGCGGCCGGCGCCTGGTGGCACCGCACCTCGCCGCTGTCGCACTTCACACGGTCGCTGGTCTGCTCACGGATCACCGAGGACGGCGGAAGGATCACGCTGGGCGGGCGCACGCTGACGGCGACGGCCGCCGACGGCACGCGCCGGAAGCGGGAGTTGGGGACGAGCGAGGAGGTGCTCGCGGTGTACCGGGAGCGGTTCGGCATCGAACTGGACTCCGAACCGGGCGTGCGGGCCCGGAGACATACCGAATAATCGGCCCGTGAGCGATGTGAGACACGTGCTGGTGCTGCCCGACCGCGACGCCGCCGAGGAGGCGGCCGAGGCGCTCCGGCAGCGTTTCGGGATCGACGAGGAGCCCCGGCTCGTCCGGGACGCGCTGGCCGGCGAGGACGACGCCGAGGACGCCCAGTGGCTGCTGGTCCTGCGCGATGAGCACGAGCGGCTGGACCCCGCGGAGCTGGACGAGTTCGCGGGGGAGTGGGACGGCTGGCGCGAGGAGCCGTGACCCGTGACGGATCCAGGGGCGGACCCCGGGGCGTACTTCGGGACGGACTTCGGGACGGACCTCGAGTCGGACCCCAGGTCGGGCCCCGGGACGGACCCGGGGACGGACTCCGGGCACGGTCAGGGACGGGTCGGGGGCCGCGGGCCGGTTCGGTGTCAGTGCCGCGTGGGATGCTGTAGGCGATGGCCAGGAAGACTGCGAATGACGACCCTCTCGCCCCGGTGACGCTTGCCGTGGGCCAGGAGGACCTCCTGCTCGACCGCGCCGTGCGGGAGGTGGTGGCCGCCGCCAGGGCCGCCGACGCCGACACGGACGTACGCGACCTCACCCCGGACCAGTTGCAGCCCGGCACGCTCGCCGAACTGACCAGTCCCTCGCTCTTCGCCGAGCGCAAAGTCGTGGTCGTACGCAATGCGCAGGACCTGTCCGCCGACACGGTCAAGGACGTGAAGGCCTACCTCGGCGGACCCGCCGAGGAGATCACGCTGGTGCTGCTGCACGCCGGCGGAGCCAAGGGCAAGGGGCTGCTGGACGCCGCGCGCAAGGCGGGCGCGCGGGAGGTGGCCTGCCCGAAGATGACCAAGCCGGCGGACCGGCTGGCCTTCGTACGGGGCGAGTTCCGCTCGTCCGGTCGTTCGGCGACACCCGAGGCGTGCCAGGCGCTCTGCGACGCGATCGGCAGCGACCTGCGGGAGCTGGCCTCGGCTGTCTCGCAGCTGATCGCCGACGTGGAGGGCACGATCGACGAGGCGGTCGTCGGGCGGTACTACACCGGCCGGGCGGAGGCCTCCAGCTTCACGGTCGCCGACCGGGCCGTGGAGGGGCGTACGGCGGAGGCGCTGGAAGCGCTGAGGTGGTCGCTGGCGACGGGTGTGGCGCCGGTGATGATCACCAGTGCGCTGGCGCAGGGCGTGCGGGCCATCGGCAAGCTGTCCTCCGCGCGCGGGGGCAGACCGGCGGACCTGGCCCGTGAGCTGGGCATGCCGCCGTGGAAGATCGACCGGGTGCGCCAGCAGATGCGCGGCTGGACCCCGGACGGGGTGGCGGTGGCGCTCAGAGCGGTGGCGGATGCCGACGCCGGCGTCAAGGGCGGTGGCGACGATCCCGAGTACGCCCTGGAGAAGGCGGTCGTGACGATCGCCCGTGCCGCCCGGTCACGCGGACGCGGATAGCCGACCCCGCGCGCTCGCCGCTGAGCGCTCGCCCTTGAGCGCCTACGCCTGCGCGCCTGCGCGCTCACCGTGCACGCAGACCCCCGGTCTGCGCCCGCACCCCCCGTACGCAGGCCCCCCGGTCTGCGCCCGCACCCCCGATACACCGAAGACCCCGCCACCCGCCCTGGGGAAGGGCAGGCGCCGGGGTCCTGGTTTCAAGCTGTCGAGCCCGTTCCCGCGTGGCGAACGCAGGCCGCGAACAGGCTCTTGGGCGCCGGACGGGAGCGGATGAGAGAGGGCCCGCTCTGGGTCCTTCCGGCAGTCAGATCAGGAAGGAGGTTCAGCCCTTGAGGGTCGCGACCTTGGAAGCAAGCGCCGACTTCTTGTTGGCGGCCTGGTTCTTGTGGATGACGCCCTTGGAGACGGCCTTGTCGAGCGCACGCGCGGCAGCGCGCTGCAGCTCGGTGGCCTTCTCGACGTCACCCGCGGCAGCGGCCTCGCGGGCCTTGCGGATCGCGGTCTTCAGGGAGGACTTGACGGCCTTGTTGCGCAGCCGAGCCTTCTCGTTGGTCTTGATCCGCTTGATCTGGGACTTGATGTTCGCCACGAAGGAGCCTTTTCAGGTTCTGGTACGGGGCCGCTCGGGTCCCGTACCGGTGATCCAAAATGTTTTGTCGCGCCTCGCGCTGAGAGGGCATGAGGCACAGCCATCTACAGTACCAGTGGCCCTCCGGACGGCCCAAAACGGCCCCCGGTCCCTGCGCGTGGGACCATGGAGACTACGTAACGATCCGACCCGAGGCATAAGGCGCCTCAAGAGACAGGACCCTGCGTGCCCGCGACCCCTAACCATGTGCCCGAGCCGAGCCGTACCGCCCCGGCTCTGATCCGCAATTTCTGCATCATCGCGCACATCGACCACGGCAAGTCCACGCTCGCCGACCGGATGCTCCAGCTGACCGGTGTGGTCGAGCAGCGGCAGATGCGTGCTCAGTACCTCGACCGGATGGACATCGAGCGCGAGCGCGGCATCACGATCAAGTCCCAGGCGGTGCGTCTGCCCTGGGCCCCGACCGAGGGCCCCGACCAGGGCACGACGCACATCCTCAACATGATCGACACCCCGGGGCACGTCGACTTCACCTATGAGGTCTCGCGGTCGCTGGCCGCCTGTGAGGGGACGATCCTCCTCGTCGACGCCGCCCAGGGCATCGAGGCGCAGACCCTCGCCAACCTCTACCTGGCGATGGAGAACGACCTCACGATCATCCCGGTGCTGAACAAGATCGACCTGCCGGCCGCGCAGCCGGAGAAGTTCGCCGAGGAGCTGGCGAACCTGGTCGGCTGCGACCCGGAGGACGTCCTCAAGGTCTCCGCCAAGACCGGCCTGGGCGTCGACGCGCTGCTGAACAAGGTCGTCAAGGAGATCCCGGCGCCGGTCGGGGTCGCCGACGCCCCCGCCCGCGCGATGATCTTCGACTCGGTCTACGACTCCTACCGCGGTGTCGTGACGTACGTCCGTGTCATCGACGGCCAGCTCAACAAGCGCGAGCGCATCAGGATGATGTCGACGGGCGCCACGCACGAGCTGCTGGAGATCGGCGTCAACTCGCCCGAGATGCTGCCGGCCGACGGCCTCGGCGTCGGTGAGGTGGGCTACCTCATCACCGGTGTGAAGGACGTCCGCCAGTCCAAGGTCGGTGACACCGTCACCAGCCAGAGCAAGGGCGCGACCGAGGCGCTGGGCGGCTACAAGGACCCGAAGCCGATGGTCTTCTCGGGTCTGTACCCGCTCGACGGCTCGGACTACCCGGAGCTGCGCGAGGCCCTGGACAAGCTCCAGCTCAACGACGCCGCCCTGGTCTACGAGCCGGAGACCTCCGCCGCCCTCGGCTTCGGCTTCCGCGTCGGCTTCCTCGGCCTGCTGCACCTGGACGTGATCCGGGAGCGGCTGGAGCGCGAGTTCGGCCTGGACCTGATCGCCACCGCCCCCAACGTGGTCTACCGCGTGGTCATGGAGGACGGCACCGAGCACACGGTCACCAACCCGAGCGAGTTCCCCGAGGGCAAGATCCACGAGGTCTTCGAGCCGGTCGTGCGGGCCACCATCCTCGCGCCCACCGAGTTCATCGGCTCGATCATGGAGCTGTGCCAGACCCGGCGCGGCACCCTGCTCGGCATGGACTACCTCTCCGAGGACCGGGTCGAGATCCGCTACACGCTGCCGCTCGCGGAGATCGTCTTCGACTTCTTCGACCAGCTGAAGTCCAAGACCCGCGGCTACGCCTCGCTGGACTACGAGCCCACCGGCGAGCAGACCAGCTCCCTGGTCAAGGTCGACATCCTGCTGCACGGCGACAAGGTGGACGCGTTCTCCGCGATCACCCACCGGGACCAGGCGTACGCGTACGGCGTGCGGCTCGTCGCCAAGCTCAAGGAGCTGATCCCGCGGCAGGCCTTCGAGGTGCCGGTGCAGGCCGCCATCGGCTCCCGGGTCATCGCCCGCGAGACCATCCGCGCCATCCGCAAGGACGTCCTCGCCAAGTGCTACGGCGGTGACATCTCCCGTAAGCGCAAGCTGCTGGAGAAGCAGAAGGAAGGCAAGAAGCGGATGAAGATGGTGGGTTCCGTGGAGGTTCCGCAGGAGGCCTTCATCGCCGTGCTGTCCAGCGATGACAGCGCGGGGTCGGCCAAGGGCAAGAAGTAACCGCTGGTAACAACGCGTTACCCCCGCATATGGGGCATGTAGGGGTCCGCCGTGCGAAAGCGCGGCGGGCCCCTACGCGTGCGTAGCGTCGCTGTGAGTGGAAAGTGACAGGCCGAAGCCCCTTACGCAGCGGCCGGTCGCCCCTTACTCTGATCCCTGCTCGATAGTTACTCGCGAGTTAAACAACAGCCCGAAACCCCACCGTGAGTTAACCCAGCCGCACGAGTCAGCCGCACCGTCGCGGGCCCCCGGAGGATGTCGTGAGCGACACACAGACCCTGATCGAGAACCGTCCGCCGTCCGTGGCGGCCCTCTTCCTGGAGCGCGTGGCGGCCACACCGGACGCCGAGGCCTACCGCTATCCGGTCCCACCGGCCGCCGGCCAGGGCCCCGACGACTGGAAGTCGCTCACCTGGGCGCAGGCGTCCGACCGGGTGTACGCCATCGCGGCGGGCCTCATCGAGCTGGGCGTCGAGGCCGAACAGCGCGTCGCGCTCGCCTCCTCGACCCGTGTCGAGTGGCTCCTCGCCGACCTTGGCATCATGTGTGCCGGCGGCGCGACGACCACCATCTACCCGCAGACCAACGCCGACGAGTCGGCCTTCATCCTCTCCGACTCCGAGAGCCGGGTGCTGATCGCCGAGGACGCGGCCCAGGCGGCCAAGGCGGTCGAGAAGCGGGCCGAGCTGCCCGACCTGGCGAAGGTCGTCGTCGTGGACCCGGCCGGCGTCCAGGCCGACGACTGGGTGATCACCCTCGCCGAGCTGGAGCGGCGCGGCGCCGCCTACCTGGAGAAGCACCCGCAGCTCATCAAGGAGCGGGTCGGCGCGATCACCAAGGACCAGCTGGCCACCCTGATCTACACCTCCGGCACCACCGGCCGGCCCAAGGGCGTGCGCCTGCCGCACGACAACTGGGCCTACATGGCGAAGGCGATCGCCGCCACCGGGCTGATCAGCGGCGACGACGTGCAGTACCTGTGGCTGCCGCTCGCCCACGTCTTCGGCAAGGTGCTCACCTCGGGGCAGATCGAGGTCGGGCACGTCACCGCCGTCGACGGACGGGTGGACAAGATCATCGAGAACCTCCCGGTGGTGCGGCCGACGTACATGGCGGCCGTGCCGCGCATCTTCGAGAAGGTCTACAACGGCGTCGCGGCCAAGGCCCGGGAGGGCGGCGCGGCCAAGTACAAGATCTTCCAGTGGGCCGCCGAGGTCGCCCGCGAGTACGCCAAGGTGAGCCAGGACAACTTCCGGCGCACCGGCACCCACGCCGTGCCGTTCGGCCTGGGCGCCAAGCACAAGGTCGCCGACACCCTCGTCTACGGCAAGCTCCGCGAGGCCTTCGGCGGCCGGCTGCGCGCCTGCGTCTCCGGCGCCTCCGCGCTCTCCCCGGAGATCGGCTACTTCTTCGCCGGCGCCGGCATCCACATCCTGGAGGGCTACGGCCTCACCGAGTCCTCCGCGGCCTCCTTCGTGAACCCCGGCGAGGCCTACCGCACCGGCACGGTCGGCAAGCCGCTGCCCGGCACCGAGGTGCGCATCGCCGACGACGGCGAGATCCTGCTGCGCGGCCCCGGCATCATGGAGGGCTACCACCGGCTGCCCGACAAGACGGCCGAGGTGCTGGAGTCCGACGGCTGGTTCCACACCGGCGACATCGGCGAGCTGTCGCCCGACGGCTACCTGCGCATCACCGACCGCAAGAAGGACCTCATCAAGACCTCCGGCGGCAAGTACGTGGCGCCCGCCGAGGTGGAGGGCCAGTTCAAGGCGGTGTGCCCCTACGTCTCCAACATCCTGGTGCACGGCGCCGACCGGAACTACTGCACCGCCCTCATCGCCCTGGACGAGCTCGCGATCCAGGACTGGGCGAACGACAACGGCCTGGCCGGCAAGCCGTACGCCGAGATCGTCGCGGCCCCGCAGACGGTCGAGATGGTCGACGGCTACGTCAGGCAGCTCAACGAGGGCCTGCAGCGCTGGCAGACCATCAAGAAGTTCCGGCTGCTCCCGCGTGACCTCGACGTCGAGCACGGCGAGATCACGCCGAGCCTGAAGCTGAAGCGGCCGGTGGTGGAGCGGGAGTACAAGCACCTCATCGACGACATGTACGCGGGGACCCGGGAGGCGTAGCGCGGGCCCGAAGGGGGCGACGGAGCCGTTTCCGTCTCGCGTCGCCCCCGCCGGCGGACGTGTTCGGGCGCCGTTCTAGCACACTCCCCGTCCGCCGCCATCCTTTTCGGTGACTGAACGCTTATGGAAGCCCCCGTTCTGTCACCCTTGCCGCATGGACATGGCGGCCATACCGACGCAGCGGGAGAGCCAGGCCCCGGCCCGTGAGGTGCGGGGGCACACCACCCTGCCCGGCAGCCCCCTCGCGCCCGGCTCCGCCCGCGCGCTGGTCCGTGCCGCGCTGGCCGTGGCGCCCGGGGTGCCCGCCCGGCTGGCCGACGACGCCCTGGTCGTCGTCAGCGAGCTGGTCACCAACGCCGTCCTGCACGCCGGCACCGACGTCGACGTCGACTGGCGCCTGGAGGAGACCGGCGCGTTCGTCGTCGAGGTGGGCGACCGGCATTCCCCGCGGGCCCCTCGTGATCCCGCCGCCGGCGAGGCGCCGTGCGACGTGCCCGATCACGGGCGCGGGCTGCGGCTGGTCGCCGCCCTCGCCGAGTCCTGGGGCGTCACCTACCGCACCGACGCCAGGACGGTCTGGGCGCGGCTGTCCCCGGCCGGCGCCCCGGCCGCGGACGGCCCGGCCCCGCCACCCGCCCCGGGGGCCGCGGGAGAGCTCGCGCCCAGGCAGTACCGCGCCGGCGGCGACCGGGACTGGCTCGGCCGCGGCGCGCTGTCCTTCCTCGCCGAGGCCTCCGACCTGCTCGCCGGACAGCTCGACGAGAACCTGGTCGCGGCCCTCACCGGCCGGCTGATCGTGCCCCGGCTCGCCGACTGGTGCGCCCTCTGGCTGGAGGACGAGGCGACCGTACGGGGAGGTGGGGACGGCGGCCCGGCCCGGGTCTGGCACACCGGCGAAGCCCGCGTCGAGGAGCTGCGGTGCGCCCTGCGGAAGGAGCCGCCCCGCCAGCGCGACGGGCTGCGCCCCGGCCCGGAGCCGTACCCCTGGCCCGGCCACGCGCTGGGCCCCGAGGGCACACACGGTTCGGCACTGGCGTACCGGCTGATCGCGGGCGGCCGGCCGCTCGGCACGCTCGTGATCGGCCGGTGCGGGCCGGCCCGGTTCCCCGACGAGGTCACCGGGCTCGTCGAGGACCTCGGCCGGCGGGTCGCGCTCGCCATCGGCGCGGCCCGCCAGTACGCCCGCCAGGCCACCATCAGCGCCGTCCTGCAGCGCGGTCTGCTGCCCGGCGCGGTCGCCGAGATCCCCGGCGTGCGCAGCGCGCTCGTCTACGAGCCCTGCGACAAGGGCGGCCCCAGCGGCGACTTCTACGACCTGTTCCCGGCCGGTGACGGCCGCTGGTGCTTCGCCGTGGGAGACGTCCAGGGCAAGGGTCCCGAGGCCGCCGTGGTGATCGGGCTCGCCCGCCCCTGGCTGCGCCTCCTCGCCCGCGAGGGCTACCGGGCCGCGGACGTCCTCGACCGCCTCAACCAGCTCCTCCTCGACGACGCCACCGAGGCCGCCGACGCCGCCGCCCGCGCCCTCGTCACGGCGGGCGGCCGCCCGCTGCCCCCGGGAGACGCCCCGCAGACCCGCTTCCTGTCCCTCCTCTACGGCGAGCTGACCCCGCGCGAGGACGGCGGTGTGCGCTGCACCCTCGCCTCGGCCGGGCACCCCCTGCCGCTGCTGCTCCGCCCCGACGGCCAGGTGCGCACCGCCGCCCGCCCGCAGACGCTGCTCGGCGTCGTGGAGGACGAGACCTACACCAGCGAGACCATCGAGCTGCGGCCCGGCGACAGCCTGCTGTGCGTCACCGACGGCGTGACCGAGCGGCGCTCCGGATCCCGCCAGTTCGACGACGGCGACGGCCTCGCCCGCGCCCTGTCCGGCTGCGCGGGCCTGAGCGCCGAGGGAATCGCCGGGCGGATCCGCCGCCTCGTGCACGACTTCGGCGGCGGCCTGCCCGAGGACGACCTGGCCCTGCTGGTGCTCCAGGCGGAGTGAGGCCGGCGGTACGGGACAATGGACCACATGCCTTCCGCACTCCCCGACGGCGAGCCCGTCCCCGCCGACGGCGCGCTGCCCGCCTCCGCGCTCGCCGGGGCCGCCGGCCGCCCCCTCGGGTTCTACCTGCACGTCCCGTACTGCGCGACCCGCTGCGGCTACTGCGACTTCAACACGTACACGGCCACCGAGCTGCGCGGCACGGGCGGGGTGCTCGCGTCGCGGGACAACTACGCGGACACGCTGACCGACGAGATACGGCTCGCCCGCAAGGTCCTCGGCGACGACCCGCGCCCGGTCCGTACGGTGTTCGTCGGGGGCGGCACGCCGACGCTGCTGGCCGCCGGCGACCTCGTACGGATGCTGGGCGCGATCCGGGACGAGTTCGGACTGGCGCCGGACGCGGAGATCACGACGGAGGCGAACCCGGAGTCGGTCGACCCGGCGTACCTCACCGCCCTCCGGGAGGGCGGTTTCAACCGGATCTCCTTCGGCATGCAGAGCGCGAAGCAGCACGTGCTCAGGGTCCTGGACCGTACGCACACCCCCGGCCGCCCCGAGGCCTGCGTGGCGGAGGCACGGGCGGCGGGGTTCGACCACGTCAACCTCGACCTGATCTACGGCACCCCGGGGGAGAGCGACGACGACTGGCGGGCCTCGCTGGACGCGGCGGTCGGCGCGGGCCCCGACCACGTCAGCGCGTACGCCCTGATCGTCGAGGAGGGCACCCAGCTCGCCCGCCGCATCCGCCGGGGCGAGGTCCCGATGACGGACGACGACGTCCACGCCGACCGCTACCTGATCGCCGAGGAGACGCTGTCCGCGGCGGGCTTCGACTGGTACGAGGTCTCCAACTGGGCCACCTCCGAGTCCGGGCGCTGCCTGCACAACGAGCTGTACTGGCGGGGCGCGGACTGGTGGGGCGCGGGACCCGGGGCCCACTCGCACGTGGGCGGCGTGCGCTGGTGGAACGTCAAGCACCCGGGCGCCTACGCGGCGGCGCTGGCGTCGGGCCGGTCCCCGGGCGCTGGCCGGGAGCTGCTGTCGGACGAGGACAGGCGCGTGGAGCGGATCCTGCTGGAGCTGAGGCTGCGGGAGGGCGCGCCGCTGTCACTGCTGCGGAAGGAGGGCCTCGCGGCATCCCGGCGCGCGCTGACCGACGGTCTCCTCCAGGAAGGCCCCTACGAGGAGGGCCGCGCCGTACTGACACTGCGCGGGCGGCTGCTGGCGGACGCGGTGGTGCGGGACCTGGTCGACTGACCGCCCCGGCCGAGTGTCCGGCCAAGTGCCCGACATTGCCGGGCGTCGGCCTGGACACGGGAGAACCGGGCACGTTTCCGGGCGTCAGGCCCCACCGGTGGCCGTGACGAAGTCGATCAACTCCTCCACCCGCCCCAGCAGCTCCGGCTCCAGGTCCCGGTAGGACCGGACCCGCCCGAGGATCCGCTGCCAGGCCGCACCCGTGTTCTCCGGCCAGCCGAGCGCCCGGCACACCCCCGTCTTCCAGTCCTGCCCGCGCGGCACGCGCGGCCAGCCCTCGATGCCCACCGAGGCGGGCTTCACCGCCTCCCAGACGTCGATGTACGGGTGGCCCACCACCAGCGCGTGCTCGCTGGTCACCGACTCGGCGATCCGCCACTCCTTGGAGCCCGGCACCAGGTGGTCCACCAGGACGCCCAGGCGCGCGTCCGGGCCCGGCGCGAACTCCGCCACGATCGACGGCAGGTCGTCCACGCCCTCCAGGTACTCCACGACCACGCCCTCGATGCGCAGGTCGTCGCCCCAGACCTTCTCGACCAGCTCGGCGTCGTGCCGGCCCTCGACGTAGATGCGGCCGGCGCGGGCCACGCGCGCGCGTGCGCCGGGAACGGCGACCGACCCGGACGCGGTGCGGGTGGGCCGGACCGGGGCGGGGGACGACGGCCGTACGAGCGTCACCACCCTGCCCTCCAGCAGGAAGCCGCGCGGCTCCAGCGGGAACACCCGGTGCTTGCCGAAGCGGTCCTCCAGCGTCACCGTGCCCGCCTCGCAGCGGACCACCGCCCCGCAGAACCCGGTGCCGGGCTCCTCCACCACCAGCCCCGGCTCCGCGGCCACCTCCGGCACGGGCGGTGACTTCTTCCACGGCGGAGTGAGATCGGCGGAGTACTGGCGCATTCGAGTGACGATAGGAGAAGCCGCGCGCCCAGGTTCACGACACGCCGAAACGCGCCGCCAGCTCGTCGCGCTGGCGCCGCACGAAGGCCGCGTCCACCACCGCTCCGTGACCGGGCACGTACAGGGCGTGCTCGCCGCCGAGGGACAGCAGGCGGT
The DNA here is from genome assembly GCF_014650035.1 of Streptomyces lucensis JCM 4490. Taxonomy (GTDB): domain Bacteria; phylum Actinomycetota; class Actinomycetes; order Streptomycetales; family Streptomycetaceae; genus Streptomyces; species Streptomyces lucensis. Next base: position 478,987 of record NZ_BMUE01000002.1, read on the forward strand.
CCAGGGCGGCGGGCCAGCGGGAGGGGACCGCGTCCGGGCCCGCCTGGGGTTCGCCCGACTCCTCGACCAGGTCGCCGCAGAAGACGACCTCCGGATCGCCCGGCACCAGCACCGCCAGGTCGTGGGCCGTGTGGCCGGGCCCCACGTTGGCCAGGAGCACCTGGCGGCCGTCGCCGAGGTCCAGCGTCCACTCGCCCGACACCAGGTGCCGGGGCGGGGCCAGCGCGTCCACCGCCTCGTCGGCCTCCGCGACCGGCAGGCCGTTCCTGACCGCGTCCAGGCGCAGCCCCGCGCGCTCGTGGGCGAACACCGCCTCCGTGCCCACCGCCGCGTACACCTCCGCCCCGGCCAGGGCGGCGGCGCCGAAGACGTGGTCGAAGTGGGGGTGCGTGAGCGCGAGATGGGTCACACGCCGCCCCGCGATCCGCTGCGCCCGCTCCCGCGTCCGCGCCCCCTCGGCGAGGCTCGACCCGGCGTCCACCATCAGCGCCGTACCCGCCCCGAGCACCAGGCCCGCGGTGCAGTCCCAGCCCGGCAGCCGGCACCGCCCGACCCCCGCGGCCAGCCGCTCCCACCCGACCTCTTCCCAAGTCACCGTCATAACGCGACGCTAACGGTAGGAGCGGGCGGGGCGGGTTCGCCCTTGCCCAGGGCGTACCCCACAGCCGTACACTGGGCCGGGGAAGGTTGGCACTCGTGGACGCAGAGTGCCAGGGCGGACGGATCGCAAGGGCCCGGGGACGACGTGCTGGAGGTGCGCGCGGATGCTGAGTGAACGCAGGCTGCAGGTGCTGCGCGCCATCGTCCAGGACTACGTCGGCACCGAGGAGCCGGTGGGGTCCAAGGCGCTCACCGAGCGGCACAGCCTCGGCGTCTCCCCGGCGACCGTGCGCAACGACATGGCGGCCCTGGAGGAGGACGGGTACATCGCCCAGCCCCACACCAGTGCCGGACGCATCCCGACGGACAAGGGTTACCGCCTCTTCGTCGACAAGCTCGCGGGCGTGAAGCCGATGACCGCGCCCGAGCGGCGGGCGATCCAGAACTTCCTGGACGGCGCCGTCGACCTCGACGACGTCGTGGCCCGCACGGTGCGGCTGCTGGCGCAGCTGACCCGGCAGGTCGCCGTCGTGCAGTACCCGTCCCTGACCCGGTCCACCGTCCGGCACGTGGAGCTGCTCTCGCTCGCTCCCGCGCGCGTGATGCTCGTGCTGATCACGGACACCGGCCGGGTCGAGCAGCGGATGGTCGACTGCCCGGCGCCGTTCGGCGAGGCCTCGCTCGCGGACCTGCGGGCGCGGCTGAACAGCCGGGTCGCGGGCCGCCGGTTCACGGACGTGCCGCGACTGGTCGAGGACCTGCCCGACGCCTTCGAGGCCGAGGACCGCGGTACGGTCTCCACGGTGCTCTCCACCCTTCTGGAGACACTGGTCGAGGAGAACGAGGAGCGGCTGATGATCGGCGGCACCGCCAATCTCACCCGCTTCGGGCACGACTTCCCCCTCACGATCCGCCCCGTCCTGGAGGCACTGGAGGAGCAGGTCGTGCTCCTCAAGCTCCTCGGCGAGGCGAAGGACCCCGGCGTTACCGTGCGCATCGGCCACGAGAACGCCCATGAGGGACTCAACTCCACCTCTGTGGTGTCGGTGGGCTACGGTTCGGGCGGCGAGGCGGTTGCCAAGCTCGGCGTGGTCGGACCGACCCGCATGGACTATCCGGGAACGATGGGAGCGGTACGCGCAGTGGCACGGTACGTCGGACAGATCCTGGCGGAGTCGTAAGTGGCCACGGACTACTACGCCGTTCTCGGCGTGCGCCGCGACGCGTCGCAGGATGAGATCAAGAAGGCGTTCCGCCGGCTCGCGCGCGAGCTGCACCCGGACGTCAACCCCGACCCGAAGACCCAGGAGCGGTTCAAGGAGATCAACGCCGCTTACGAGGTGCTGTCGGACCCGCAGAAGAAGCAGGTCTACGACCTCGGCGGCGACCCGCTCTCCCAGTCGGGCGGAGCCGGCGCGGGCGGCTTCGGGGCCGGTGGCTTCGGCAACTTCTCCGACATCATGGACGCGTTCTTCGGCACGGCGTCGCAGCGCGGTCCGCGCTCGCGCACCCGGCGCGGCCAGGACGCGATGATCCGTATCGAGGTGGAGCTGGACGAGGCGGCCTTCGGCACGACCAAGGACATCCAGGTCGACACCGCGATCGTCTGCAACACCTGCAGCGGCGAGGGCGCGGCCCCGGGCACGTCGGCCCAGACCTGTGACATGTGCCGCGGCCGCGGTGAGGTCTCCCAGGTCACCCGGTCCTTCCTGGGCCAGGTCATGACCTCGCGGCCCTGCCCGCAGTGCCAGGGCTTCGGGACCGTCGTGCCGACGCCGTGCCCGGAGTGCGCCGGCGACGGCCGCGTCCGCTCGCGCCGCACGCTCACCGTGAAGATCCCGGCCGGTGTCGACAACGGCACGCGGATCCAGCTCGCCGGTGAGGGCGAGGTCGGGCCCGGCGGCGGTCCGGCCGGTGACCTGTACGTGGAGATCCACGAACTGGCGCACCACACCTTCCAGCGGCGTGGCGACGACCTGCACTGCACGGTCACCATCCCGATGACCGCGGCGGCCCTCGGCACCAAGGTGCCGCTGGAGACCCTGGACGGCATGGAGGAGGTCGACATCCGGCCCGGCACCCAGTCCGGCCAGTCGATCCCGCTGCACAACCGGGGCGTCACGCATCTGCGCGGCGGCGGCCGGGGCGACCTGATCGTGCACGTGGAGGTCACGACGCCGACCAAGCTGGACCCGGAGCAGGAGCGGTTGCTGCGCGAACTGGCCAAGCTGCGGGGCGAGGAGCGGCCGCAGGGGCAGTTCCAGCCGGGACAGCAGGGGCTGTTCTCGCGGTTGAAGGACGCGTTCAACGGTCGCTGAGCCGTTGCCGACGAGGCATGCGGGGTGCTCCGGCGCCCCGCATGCCCGTGGCTTATGCCGGGGGAAGCCTCGATTCGGCGTTGTTCGAAGGACGTGACAACATGCGGTCATGTCCTCCGCGCTGACCGGTCTCTTCCCCCACCCGATCGTGCAGGCACCCATGGCGGGCGGTGTCTCCCTCCCGCAGCTCGCCGCCGCCGTCTCCGAGGCGGGCGGCCTCGGGTTCCTCGCCGCCGGATACAAGACGGCCGACGGCATGTACCAGGAGATCAAGCAGCTCCGCGGGCTCACGAACCGCCCCTTCGGCGTGAACGTGTTCGTGTCCCAGCCCGAACATCCCGGTGCGGGCACCGGCTCCACCGCGGCGGCCGGCGCCGCGCCCCTCGACGCGGGCGCCGTGGAGATGTACGCGCAGCAGCTGGCCGGCGAGGCCGCCTGGTACGAGACCGAGCTGGGCGACCCCGACAGCGGCCGGGACGACGGCTACGACGCCAAGCTCGCCGTGCTCCTGGACAACCCGGTGCCCGTGGTCTCCTTCCACTTCGGCGTGCCGGGCCGGGAGGTCATCGACTCCCTCCACCGTGCCGGGACCTTCACCATGGTCACCGCCACCACCGCCGAGGAGGCCCGCGCGGTCGAGCGGGCCGGGGCGGACGCGGTGATCGCGCAGGGCGTGGAGGCCGGCGGTCACCAGGGCACCCACCGGGACCTCCCCGAGAACGACGGCTCCGGCATAGGGCTGCTGTCCCTGGTGGCGCGGATCCGCGAGTCCGTGGGCATCCCGGTCGTCGCCGCCGGCGGCCTCATGCGCGGCGGCCAGATCGCCGCCGTCCTCGCCGCGGGGGCGAGCGCCGCCCAGCTGGGCACCGCCTTCCTCGCCACCCCCGAGTCCGGCGCCCACCCGCTGCACAAGCAGGCGCTGACCAACCCGCTGTTCGCGCGCACCGAGCTGACCCGGGCCTTCTCCGGCCGCCCGGCGCGCGCGCTCGTCAACCGCTTCCTGCGCGAGCACGGCCCGTACGCCCCCGCCGCCTACCCGGAGGTCCACCACCTCACCGCCCCGCTGCGCAAGGCCGCCGCCAAGGCCGGGGACGCGCAGGGGATGGCACTGTGGGCGGGCCAGGGGCACCGGATGGCCCGGGAACTGCCGGCCGGACGGCTGGTGGAGGTGCTGGTGGCCGAACTCGCCCAGGCGGGGACAGCGTTGTCGGAACTCGCCGTGCGTGGAGGTGACTGGCGATGACCGCGCCCGTCTTCGTGGTGGAGCGACTCGACCGGGTCGCGCCCGAGTTCGTGCTCGACGGGCCCGAGGGCCGGCACGCCGTCTCCGTGAAGCGGCTGCGGCCCGGTGAGGACGTGGTCCTCACCGACGGGCGCGGCCGCTGGGCCGAGGGGGTCGTCAAGGCGGCGGAGGGCAAGGACCGGCTGGTCGTCGTCGACCTGGAGCCCGTCCACGAGGAGGCCCCGGCCGCCCCGCGGATCACCGTCGTGCAGGCCCTGCCCAAGGGCGACCGGGGTGAACTGGCCGTCGAGACGATGACCGAGGTCGGCGTCGACGCGATCGTGCCCTGGCAGGCGTCCCGGTGCATCACCCAGTGGAGGGGCGACCGCGGCCTGAAGGCCCTCGGCAAGTGGCGGGCCACCGCCCGCGAGGCCGGCAAGCAGTCCCGCCGTGTCCGCTTCCCCGACGTCGCGGACGCGGCGACGACCCGGCAGGTCGGCACACTTCTGGCCGGGGCGGACTTCGCGGCCGTCCTCCACGAGAGCGGCGAGGAACGGCTCGCCACCGTCGAGCTGCCCACCCGGGGCGAGATCGTGCTGGTCGTGGGCCCCGAAGGCGGCGTCTCCCCCGAGGAACTGGCGGTGTTCGCCGAGGCGGGTGCGAAGCCGTACGTCCTGGGGCGTACCGTGTTGCGCACATCGACCGCCGGCACCGCCGCGGCGGCCCTCGTGCTGGCGCGCACCGGCCGGTGGTCCTGACTCCACGGGGGGACACCATGGAACTCGCCCAAGTCCGGCTCCTGGTAACCGACTTCGCCGCCTGCTACCGGTTCTACGCCGACGTCCTCGGCCTCAAGCCGCAGTCCGGCGCGACCGAGGGCCCGTACGAGAAGTTCAGCCCGCACGCCGGCTCCGCGGGGATCGCGCTGCAGGACCGGTCGATGATGGCCCGGGTCCTGGACGAGCTGAGCGAGACCGCCACCGGCCACCGCTCCCTGGTGGTGCTGCGGGTGGACGATCTCGACGCCTACTGCGCGGAGATCGCCTCCCGGGGCGCGGAGCTGCTGCACGGCCCGGCCCCCATGACCGACCGCATGCGCGTGGCCCACCTCAGGGACCCGGAGGGCAACCTCGTCGAACTCCAGGAGTGGCTGCTGCTGCGCGGCTGACGGCGACGGCGGCCAGCAGTTCCCACCCCGTCCACCTCGCCGGTGACCGGCCCGCGCGCGCGGAGCTCGTCGGCGAACGCCCTCACGACACCGGGCTCGTGCAGGTCGACCGTGTTGCCGCGGTCGTCGAAGACGAGCCCGGAATGGGTGTACCCGCCCGTGACGGCCCCCTCGAACACGTCGTACGCACACCGTCCCGGTACAGCGCCAGCACCTCGGCACAGGTGCCGCCGGCGGCGTGCCGGTGCCGGACGGCCCACAGCCAGACGGTCCCGTCCGCCACCACGAGCCGCCTCAGAGCGTGTTTGCCGCGCATCGGGCCGGCGTAGGGAGCGGCGGCGGGCGCACGTCCCCGATCGGGTGAGTGGCCGTATGCGGCCTTCCGCCCCGCCCGGCCCGGTGGCACGCTGCCCTTCATGGGGCCACCGAGGGGAATCCGGCGGGGAGTGCGGGCGATGGCCGTCGTGGGCCTGGTCGTGACGGCCGGCGGTGCCATGGCCGCGTGCCGGCCGGGCGACCTCAGCTCCGCGACCGCCGCCTACACCACCGACACGACCGCGACCGCCCGGCTGAAACGCGAGCACGTGGACGTCAGTTGGCTCACCTGCACCGGCGACTACGGCAAGGGCGGCGGCGCGGCGGCCGGGACGCCCTCGCCGTCCGAGACGACCGTCGTCTCCGTCGACTGCCGCGGTGAGACGAAGGACGGCCGGAAGATCACCGTCACCGGCAGGGTGACCAGGGCCGTCGAGGGCGCCTGCGTGCGCGGTGACCTCACGGCGAGGGTGGGCGGCAGACAGGTGTTCCACGTCAGCGGGCTCGGCGACTGCGACGCCCGGCCCCGCCCGACGTACCGGCTGCCCACCGGAGGGCAGCCGCGGCCCACCGTGACCGTCACCGTCACCCGCACCGTCTGGTGCAAGGGCGACCCCACCTGCTGGCCCGTCGAGGGCAAGTGATCGGAAACCGGGAGCGGGGCACACGGTCCGCTGCGTACAGTGACGGGGTGACCCAAGGTGCTACCCGAACCACGGATTCGTCCGCCTACCTGCGATTCCCCCATCTGCACGGGGACTTGGTGACGTTCGTCGCCGAGGACGACGTCTGGCTCGCCCCGCTCGACGGCGGCCGCGCCTGGCGGGTCAGCGCCGACAACGTGCCGGTGACCCAGCCCCGGATATCGCCGGACGGACGGCACCTCGCCTGGACCTCCACCCGGGACGGCGCCCCCGAGGTGCACGTCGCCCCCGTGGACGGCGGCCCCGCCCGGCGGCTGACGTACTGGGGCAACATCCGTACCGAGGTACGGGGCTGGACCCCCGACGGCCGGGTGCTCGCGCTCGGCGCGCACGGCCAGTCCAGTTTCCGGCGCACCTGGGCGCACGCCGTCCCACTGGACGGCGGACCGGCCGAGACCCTGTCCTACGGGCCGGTCGGCGCGGTGGCCTTCGGGCCGGCCACCGTGCTGCAGTCCGCGCCGATGGGCCGCGAGGCCGCCTACTGGAAGCGCTACCGCGGCGGCACGGCGGGCAAGCTGTGGATCGACCCCGACGGCGACGGCGAGTTCGTCCGGCTGCACGAGGAGATCGACGGGAACATCGAGCGGCCGGTCTGGGTGGGCGACCGGATCGCGTTCCTCTCCGACCACGAGGGCACGGGCGCCCTGTACTCCTCCCTCGCCGACGGCTCCGACCTGCGCCGGCACACCCCCCTCGACGGCTTCTACGCCCGGCACGCCGCCGGCGACGGCGACCGGGTCGTCTACAGCTCGGCCGGTGAACTGTGGCTGCTGGACGACCTGGAGGGCGCCGAGCCGCGCCGGCTGGACGTACGGCTCGGCGGACCCCGGGTGGACCTGCGGCCGCACCCGGTCAACGCCTCCCGCTGGTTCGGCGAGGCGTCCCCCGACCACGCGGCCCGGGGCAGCGCCGTCTGCGTGCGCGGCGGCGTCCACTGGGTCACCCACCGCTCCGGGCCCGCCCGCGCCCTCGCCGCCACCCCCGGCGTCCGCGCCCGGCTGCCCCGCACCTTCCGCGCCGACGGCGAGGAGTGGGTGGTGTGGGTGACGGACGCCGAGGGCGACGACGCCCTGGAGTTCGCCCCCGCGACCGGCACCGTGCCCGGCGCCCCGCCCCGCAGGCTCGCCGCCGGGCAGCTCGGCCGGGTCCTGGAGCTGGCCGTGGCGCCGGACGGCAGCAGGGCCGCCGTCGCCGCGCACGACGGACGGCTGCTGCTCGTCGAGTGCGTGACCGGCGAGGTCCGCGAGGTCGACCGCAGCGACGACGGCGAGGTCTCCGGGCTGGCGTTCTCGCCCGACTCCGCCTGGCTCGCCTGGGCCCACCCCGGCCCCCGCCCGCTGTCCCAGCTGCGGATCGCCCACACCACCGACCTGTCGGTCACCGAGGCGACCCCGCTGCGCTTCCAGGACTACGCGCCCGCCTTCACCCTCGACGGCAAGCACCTCGCCTTCCTCTCCAACCGTGCCTTCGACCCGGTCTACGACGAGCACGTCTTCGACCTCGCGTTCGTGGTCGGCGCCCGCCCGCACCTGATCACCCTGGCCGCCACCACCCCGTCCCCGTTCGGTCCGCAGCGGCACGGCCGCCCCTTCGAGACGCCCGACAAGGACGAGACCCCCGACAGCGAGGGCACCCCCGTGACCCGCGTCGACCTCGAAGGCCTCGCCGACCGGATCGTGCCCTTCCCGGTCGAGGCCGGCCGCTACTCCAGCCTGCGCGCCGCCAAGGACGGCGTCCTGTGGCTGCGCCACCCCGTGCACGGCGTCCTCGGCGCCTCCCGCGCCCACCCGGAGGACGCCGACCCGCACACCGAGCTGGAGCGCTACGACCTCGCCCAGCGGCGTCTGGAGCACCTCGCCTCCGACGCCGACCACTTCGAGGTCAGCGGCGACGGCAGACGCGTCCTGCTGTGGAGCGACGGCCGGCTGCGGGTCGTGCCCAGCGACCGGCGTACCGGCACCGACGACGACGGCGACACCAGCGTCACCGTCGACCTCGCCCGCGTCCGGCAGACCGTCGACCCGGCCGCCGAGTGGCGGCAGATGTACGACGAGACCGGCCGCCTCATGCGCGACCACTTCTGGCGGCCCGACCTCGGCGGCGTCGACTGGGACGGCGTCCTCGGCCGCTACCGCCCGCTGCTCGCCCGCGTCGCCACCCACAGCGACCTCGTCGACCTGCTGTGGGAGGTGCACGGCGAACTCGGGACCTCGCACGCCTACGTCACCCCGGCCGGCGGCCGCGGCGGCGGCGCCCGGCACGGCCTGCTCGGCGCCGACATCTCCCGCCACGAGGACGGCAGCTGGCGCGTCGACCGCATCCTGCCCTCGGAGACCTCCGACCCGGACGCCCGCTCCCCGCTCGCCGCACCCGGCGTCGCGGTCCGCCCCGGCGACGCGGTCATCGCGGTCGCCGGACACCCGGTCGACCCGGTGACCGGCCCCGGCCCCCTGCTCGTCGGCACGGCCGGCCACCCCGTCGAGCTGACCGTCTCCCCGGCGGGCGGCGGCGAGCCGCGCCACACGGTCGTCGTCCCGGTCGCCGACGAGGAGCCCCTGCGCTACCACGCCTGGGTCGCCGACCGCCGGGCCCACGTCCACGCGGCCTCCGGCGGCCGCCTCGGCTACCTCCACGTGCCCGACATGCAGGCCCCCGGCTGGGCGCAGATCCACCGCGACCTGCGCGTCGAGGTCGCCCGTGAGGGACTCGTGGTCGACGTCCGCGAGAACCGCGGCGGCCACACCTCCCAGCTCGTGGTGGAGAAGCTGGCCCGCCGCATCATCGGCTGGGACCTCGCGCGCGGCATGCGCCCCACCAGCTACCCGCTCGACGCGCCCCGCGGTCCGGTCGTCGCCATCGCCAACGAGTGGTCCGGCTCCGACGGCGACATCGTCAACGCGGCCATCAAGGCCCTCGGCATCGGCCCGGTCGTCGGCACCCGCACCTGGGGCGGCGTCATCGGCATCGACAGCCGCTACCACCTGGTCGACGGCACCTCGGTCACCCAGCCCAAGTACGCGATCTGGCTGGAAGGCCACGGCTGGGACGTCGAGAACCACGGCGTGGACCCGGACGTGGAGGTCGTCCAGCGCCCCCAGGACTGGGCGGCGGGCACGGACGCCCAACTGGACGCCGCGATCGCCCTCGCGCTGGAAACCCTGGAGACCAGCCCGGCGAAGACACCCCCGGGCATGCCGACGTAAGGGGCGCGGGGCTGTGTCCATATGCGGCTCCGCCGCATAGGCGCGATCACCCCCCCGACCCGCACCCGACCGACTACCATGCCCCCGTAAAGATCACCGTCGAAAGCGAGCGCAGCGCCATGGCTGGGGAACCGCAGGACGACTGCCTGTTCTGCAAGATCGTCGCGGGTTCGATCCCGGCGACGATCGTCCGCGAGACCGAGACGACCGTCGCCTTCCGGGACATAAACCCCCAGGCGCCCACGCACATCCTGGTGATCCCCAAGGCCCACTACGAGAACGCCGCCGCCCTCGCCGCGGGCGCGCCGGAACTCGCCGCCGACGTCCTGCGGGAGACCCGGGCGGTGGCGGAGGAGGAAAAGCTGGAGAGCTACCGCACGGTGTTCAACACCGGCAGCGGCGCCGGCCAGACCGTCTGGCACGCCCACGCGCACGTCCTCGGCGGGCGCGGTCTGGAATGGCCCCCCGGATAAGCATGTCCGTCCGTGAACTGGTGGTCCTCGGCACCGCCAGCCAGGTCCCGACCCGGCACCGCAACCACAACGGCTACCTGCTGCGGTGGGACGGCGAGGGCATCCTGTTCGACCCCGGCGAGGGCACGCAGCGCCAGATGCTGCGTGCCGGGGCCGCCGCCCACGACCTGAACCGGATCTGCGTCACCCACTTCCACGGCGACCACTCGCTGGGCCTCGCCGGGGTCATCCAGCGGATCAACCTCGACCAGGTCCCGCACGAGGTCACCGCGCACTACCCGCGCTCCGGGCAGCGCTTCTTCGACCGGCTGCGGTACGCGACCGCCTACCGGGAGACGGCCGGCCTCACCGAGGCACCGGTCGCCGCCGACGGCATCCTCGCGGTGACCCGGTCGTACACCCTGGAGGCCCGCAGGCTGTCCCACCCGGTCGAGTCCTTCGGCTACCGCCTGATCGAGCCCGACGGCCGCCGCATGCTGCCCGACCGTCTCGCCGCGCACGGCATCAAGGGCCCGGACGTGGGCCTCCTCCAGCGCGCCGGCCGGCTCGGGGACGTGACGCTGGACGACGTCAGCGAGGTGCGGCGCGGACAGCGGTTCGCCTTCGTCATGGACACCCGGCTGTGCGACGGGGTGCACGCGCTGGCCGAGGGCTGCGACCTGCTCGTCATCGAGTCCACGTTCCTCGACGAGGACGCGGGACTGGCGGCCGACCACGGCCACCTGACCGCCGGGCAGGCCGCCGCGGTGGCCCGGGACGCGGGCGTGCGGCACCTCGTCCTCACCCACTTCAGCCAGCGCTACTCCGAGCCCGGCGAGTTCGAGCGGCAGGCGCGGGCGGCCGGGTTCGGGGGCGAACTGACCGTGGCGCACGACCTGCAGCGGGTACCGGTCCCCAAGCGCAGGTGAAACCGCAGGTCACTGGGTCGTACGATGCTTTGATGCCCCTCCCCAAAGCAGAGCTGCACCTCCACGTCGAAGGCACCCTGGAGCCGGAGCTGGCGTTCGAGCTGGCCGCCCGCAACGGCGTCGAGCTGCCCTATGCCGGCACCGACGAGCTGCGCGAGGCGTACCGGTTCGAGGACCTCCAGTCCTTCCTGGACCTGTACTACGAGCTGATGGCCGTCCTGCTCACCGAGCAGGACTTCGCCGACCTGGCCGACGCCTACCTCGCCCGGGCCGCCGCCCAGGGCGTGCGGCACGCGGAGATCTTCTTCGACCCGCAGGCCCACCTCGCCCGGGGCGTGTCCATGGGCACGGTCGTGGAGGGGCTGTGGCGGGCGCTCGGCCGCAGCGAGGAGAACCACGGGATCTCCACCAGGCTCATCCTCTGCTTCCTGCGCGACGAGTCCGCCGAGTCCGCGTTCGAGACCCTGGAGGCGGCACGGCCGTACCTGGACCGGATCACCGGGATCGGCCTGGACTCCGCCGAGGTCGGACACCCGCCGGCGAAGTTCCGCCGGGTGTACGAGGCCGCCGCCGCGCTCGGGCTGCGCCGGGTCGCGCACGCCGGCGAGGAAGGCCCGCCGCAGTACATCACCGAGGCGCTGGACGTGCTCGGTGTCGAGCGCGTCGACCACGGCCTGCGCTGCATGGAGGACCCGGCGCTGGTCGAGCGGCTGGTCCGGGACCGCGTCCCGCTCACGCTGTGCCCGCTGTCCAACGTCCGGCTGCGCACGGTGGACACCCTGGCCGACCACCCGCTGCCGGCCATGCTCGACGCCGGTCTGCTGTGCACGGTCAACTCGGACGACCCGGCGTACTTCGGCGGGTACGCCGGCGACAACTTCGCGGCCGTACGGCGGTCGCTGGGCCTCACCGAGGACCGGCTGCGCGAGCTGGCCCGCAACTCCTTCCTCGCCTCCTTCCTGGAGGACGACGAGGAGCGCCGGGCCCGCTACCTCGCCGAGGTGGCGGCGTACGAGTTCGGGGACGCGGTGTCGTAGGCCCGCCGGACGGGCACGGCGGACGTCTCCACCGGGACCTCCACGACCGGGAGCGCCCGCCTGCCGGTCCGCAGGGCCACCGCCGTCATCGGCACGGCGGCCAGCAGGAGCCCGGCGGCGAGGAGCAGGCCCGTCGCCGGGAACCCGGCCCACCCCGCCAACACGCTCCCGGCCAGCGGGCCCGCCGCCGTCCCCAGGGAGGCCGACGAGCCGACCAGGACCGCCCAGCGGCCCCGCGGGTCGAGGGAGGCGGCGAGGCCGATGACGTACGACAGCACGACCGGGTAGAGCAGGTTCCAGGAGATCTCGCCCGCCGCGAAGGCCGGCAGGTCCCGCGCGGACGCGCTCAGGGCGACGCAGCCGGCGATGAGCGCCGTACCGGCGCCGATGGGCAGCGCCCGGCCGAGCCGCGGCCCGAGCGCTCCGGCGCCCACGACGCCGGCCAGACCGGCGCCGAGCGCCACCGCGAACACCGCGCCCACGGTGACCTCGGTGAGGTGGGCCTGTGCGGTGCCGATGCGCCCGCTGACGCCCCACAGGGAGTTCTGGGCGAGAGACCAGCAGGGCATGGCGGCGGCGAGCAGCAGCCCGGCGCGCGGCCGGGGCAGGCGGCCGCGCCCCAGGGACGTGTGGACGGCCGCCGTGCGGGCGGACAGCCGGCCGGTGACGGGCCAGACGGCGAGCGCGGTCAGCGCGAGGGCGGCGAGCGGGAGACCGTGGCCCGGGCCGAGCCGGGGGATCGTCAGGTAGAGGGCGCCGGCGAGGGCGGAGACGCCGAGCAGGCCGAGCGTGGTGACGCGGTGCGGATCGCGCTGGGCGGCGATCCCGCTCGCGGCGACCGCCGTGACCGTGCCCGACCCGAACCCGCCGGCGAGCGCGCCCGCGACCACGGCGGGTACGCACCCGGTGAGGGCGGCGCCGCCGTAGCCGAGGAAGGCGAGCGCGAGGCCGGTGCGGGCGAGCGTCCGGGGGCCGAGGCGGTCCACCCGGGAGGCCAGCAGGAAGCCCGCCGTCGCCGAACTCAGCAGCAGGGCGCTGCCGATGGCACCGGCCTGGGTGGCGGTGAGCGGGAGCCCGCCGTCGAGTCTGCCGACCGTGGTCGGCAGCAGGTAGGGGGCGAGGTACCCGGCCGTGAAAAGGGCGACGAGGGGCCAGGGCATGGAGCGGGGGGCGGACACGGGCGTTCCCAGGGCAGGCTGAAGGAGCGGCTCGAGAGCCGGGGGAGAGGGGAGGGCGACGGCCGTCGACGGACGGGAACGCGCGAGCAAGTTGTATCAAGCACGCGGTTGCGGAAGAAGATCGGGTGACGTGATCTGGGTCACTGGTGCGTTTGGGTTCGGCGATCTCGGGTAAAGGCGCGCGCTTTCCCGGGTGCCGTTGACGGCCTCCTGTCCGTCTACATAGCCTCAGTTCTCATACATGGACGAGCGTCTGACGTGGGAGCCCCCCGTGACCCGTGACCTGACCATCTCCGAGGTGCGGCTGACGCCGATCCTGGTGGCCGACCCGCCCCTGCTCAACACCCAGGGGGTGCACCAGCCGTACACACCCCGGCTGATCGTGGAGATCGTCACGGCCGACGGTGTCACGGGGCTCGGCGAGACCTACGGCGACACCGGGTACCTGGACCTGGCCCGTTCGCTCGCCGCACGGCTCCCCGGCCGGTCGGTCACGGATGTGAACGGTATGTTCGCGATCGATCTCCCCGTGGACGAGTCGCAGGTGGCGGGCGCCGTGGACGCGGGCGGGCTGCGCGGGGTGCAGAGCGCGGGCAAACTGCGGCTGTCCGTGCTGTCCGCCTTCGAGGTCGCCTGCCTGGACGCCCAGGGCAGGGCGTTCGGACTGCCCGTGCACGCGCTCCTCGGCGGCAAGGTCCGCGACGCCGTCGAGTACAGCGCCTACCTGTTCTACAAATGGGCCCGGCACCCGGCGGGCGTGCCGGCCGAACCGGACCGGTGGGGCGCCGCCCTGGACCCGGCCGGAATCGTTGCGCAGGCGCGGGAGCTGCGGCGGCGGCACGGCTTCGGCTCGTTCAAGCTCAAGGGCGGTGTGTTCCCGCCCGGCGAGGAGGTCGCCGCGGTGCGCGCCCTCGCCGAGGCCTTCCCCGGGCACCCGCTGCGCCTCGACCCCAACGGCGCCTGGTCGGTGGCCACCTCGCTGAAGGTGGCGGAGGAACTCGGTGACGTCCTGGAGTACCTGGAGGACCCGACGCTGGGCACCCCCGCCATGGCAGAGGTCTCGGCGGCCACCCGCGTCCCGCTCGCCACCAACATGTGCGTGACCACCTTCGGGGAGATCGCGGAGGCGTTCACGAAGGACGCCGTCCAGATCGTCCTCTCCGACCACCACTACTGGGGCGGACTGCGCAACACCCGCCACCTCGCGGCGATCTGCGCGGCCTTCGGCGTCGGGGTGTCCATGCACTCCAACACCCACCTCGGCATCAGCCTCGCCGCCATGACCCACGTGGCGTCGACCGTGCCGGACCTCCACCACGCCTGCGACTCGCACTACCCCTGGCAGTCGGAGGACGTCCTCACCGAGCGGCTCACCTTCACCGGCGGCTCGGTCACGGTGTCCGACGCGCCCGGCCTCGGCGTCGAACTGGACCGGGACGAACTCGCCCGGCTGCACCGGCGGTGGGCCGACGACGACGGCTCGCTGCGGGACCGGGACGACGCGGCGGCGATGCGGGCGGCCGAACCGGGGTGGCGGACACCGGTGATGCCGCGCTGGTGACGGCTGCGACCGGCGGTCCCGGTGGGGCCCCTGGTGCACACTGGCCACAACCGCACCACGTCAGGGAGCGCACGTGACCCCGTCGCACACGATCGCCGGAGAGGAACCCGAACACCTCACGCAGGCCGCGCGCCGGCAGGCCCAGGTGGACCCGCTCGCCGCCCTGCGCGCCCCCGGCGACCCGCCCTGGGACGTCTACCTCACGGGCACCGTCTTCCTCGACATCGTCTTCACCGGCCTGGACTCGGCGCCCGTGCGCGGCACCGAGTCCTGGGCCCGGGGCATGGGCTCGAGCCCGGGCGGGATCGCCAACATGGCCGCCGCCCTCGCCCGCCTCGGCCTGCGCACGTCCCTCGCCGCGGCCTTCGGCGACGACCACTACGGCGAGTACTGCTGGGACGCCCTCGAACACGGCGAGGGCATCGACCTCTCGGCCTCGCGCACCGTGCCCGGCTGGCACTCGCCGGTGACCGTCTCCATGGCCTACGAGGGCGAGCGCACGATGGTGTCCCACGGGCACGAGCCGCCGCCCGAGGAGCCGGCGCCGGACTTCCCGCCCAGGGCCCGGGCGGCCGTCGCCTCCCTCACGCCGGGGCGCCGCGCACCCTGGATCGCGCAGGCCGCCCGCGCGGGCACCCGGGTCTTCGCCGACGTCGGCTGGGACGAGACCGGGGCGTGGGACCTTCGGGGGCTGGCCGACCTGGAGCACTGCGAGGCGTTCCTGCCCAACGCCGAGGAGGCGCGGCGCTACACGGGGGCGGACTGCCCCCGGGCCGCCGCGCACGCCCTGACCGAGTACGTACCGGTCGCCGTCGTGACCCTCGGCTCCGAGGGTGCGTACGCGGTGGACCGGCGGACGGGGGAGGCGGCCGAGGTGCCCGCCATCGCCGTGGAGGCGCTGGATCCCACCGGGGCGGGGGACGTGTTCGTCGCCGGGTTCGTCACCGGGAGCCTGGCGGGGTGGCCGCTGGCTGACCGGCTGGCCTTCGCGGGGCTGACCGCGGCCCTGTCGGTGCAGGAGTTCGGCGGATCGCTGTCGGCGCCGGGCTGGTCGGAGATCGGGGCGTGGTGGCGGCGCGTGCAGTCGCTGCCGGGGCGGGAGCAGCCGCCCGCGGCCCTCGGGCGGTACACGTTCCTGGAGACGCTGGTGCCGGAGGAACTGGACCGGCCCTGGCCGTTGCGGCGGGCGGTGCCCACCATCGGATTCCGCGGGACCGGCTGAGCGGCCGGAGGCACCGCCGGACGGGGGGGGCCGGGCCGGCCGGGCGGCGGCCCGGAACGGCCCACGGAAAAGCCCTTCGGCCTTGTCGGTGCCCCGTCGTACTCTGGACTGTGCGAGGCCGCCCTCAGCTACGCGGCCGTGAAGAGGAGGAACCGCAGGCCTTCAGCGCCGGCCCATGACTCAGACACCCACAGCTCACACCCCCGCGCAGGGGCAGGCGACGGCACAGATCACGGTCCCCGCCCAACACCCCATGGTGATGGTGCTCGGTTCCGGGGACTCCCTGCTGCGCGTGATCGAGAGGGCCTTCCCGGCGGCCGACATACACGTCCGGGGCAACGAGATCAGCGCGGTCGGCGCCCCGGCGGACATCGCCGTGATCCAGCGCCTGTTCGCGGAGATGATGCTGGTGCTCCGCACCGGACAGCCGATGACGGAGGACGCAGTGGAACGCTCGATCGCCATGCTCAGGGCGAGCGAGAACGGCGAGGGCGACGGACCGGAGACGCCGGCCGAGGTACTGACGCAGAACATCCTGTCCTCGCGCGGCCGCACGATCCGCCCCAAGACGCTCAACCAGAAGCGGTACGTCGACGCGATCGACAAGCACACGGTCGTCTTCGGCATAGGCCCCGCGGGCACCGGCAAGACCTACCTGGCCATGGCCAAGGCCGTGCAGGCCCTGCAGTCCAAGCAGGTCAACCGCATCATCCTGACCCGCCCCGCGGTCGAGGCGGGCGAGCGGCTCGGCTTCCTGCCCGGCACGCTCTACGAGAAGATCGACCCCTACCTGCGCCCGCTGTACGACGCGCTGCACGACATGCTCGACCCCGACTCGATCCCGCGGCTGATGGCGGCCGGGACGATCGAGGTCGCGCCGCTCGCCTACATGCGCGGCCGTACGCTCAACGACGCCTTCATCATCCTCGACGAGGCCCAGAACACCTCCCCCGAGCAGATGAAGATGTTCCTCACCCGCCTCGGTTTCGACTCGAAGATCGTGATCACGGGTGACGTGACGCAGGTCGACCTGCCGAACGGCACCAAGAGCGGTCTGCGGCAGGTGCAGGAGATCCTGGAGGGCGTCGAGGACGTCCACTTCTCCCGGCTGTCGTCCCACGATGTCGTACGGCACAAGCTGGTGGGCCGTATCGTCGACGCGTACGAGTTGTACGACAGCAAGCACGGCACGGAGAACGGCGCCCACAAGGGCGGCCGTGGCAGGACCGGCGCCAAGGCTCCCAAGGGGAAGTAGACCAGCACGACCATGTCGATCGACGTCAACAACGAGTCCGGCACCGAGGTCGACGAGCAGGCGATCCTCGACATCGCCCGCTACGCGCTCGCACGGATGCGCATCCACCCGCTCTCCGAGCTCTCGGTGATCGTCGTGGACGCCGACGCCATGGCGCAGCTGCACGTCCAGTGGATGGACCTGCCCGGGCCCACCGATGTCATGTCGTTCCCGATGGACGAGCTGCGGCCGCCGTCCAAGGACGACGACGAGCCGCCGCAGGGGCTGCTCGGCGACATCGTGCTGTGCCCGGAGGTCGCCAGGAAGCAGGGGGAGGAAGCGCCCACGCGGCACTCCATGGACGAGGAGCTCCAGCTGCTCACCGTCCACGGCGTGCTGCACCTGCTCGGCTACGACCACGAGGAGCCCGACGAGAAGGCCGAGATGTTCGGGCTCCAGGCCGCCATCGTCGACGGGTGGCGGGCCGAGCACGGCCTGACCGGGCCGTCGCCGGCGCCGACCGTCTCGTAAGCGGGCCGCATGTCTCCGCAGATCGTGGTCGGCGCGATCGCGCTGGTCGTCGTCGCCTGGCTCGCCGCCTGCGCGGAGGCGGGCCTGGCCCGCGTCTCCAGCTTCCGGGCCGAGGAGGCCGTCAAGTCCGGCCGGCGCGGCAGCGCCAGGCTCGCCCAGGTCGCCGCGGACCCGACCCGCTACCTCAACGTGGCCCTGCTGGTCCGCGTCGCCTGCGAGATGGCCGCCGCGGCCATGGTGACGTACGCCTGCCTGCAGGAGTTCGACGCCACCTGGCAGGCGCTGCTCGTCGCCATCGGCGTGATGGTCCTCGTGTCGTACGTCGCCGTCGGCGTCTCCCCGCGCACCATCGGCCGCCAGCACCCGCTGAACACGGCGACGGCGGCCGCGTACGTGCTGCTGCCGCTGGCCCGGATCATGGGCCCGATCCCGTCGCTGCTGATCCTCATCGGCAACGCGCTCACCCCCGGCAAGGGCTTCCGCCGCGGCCCGTTCGCCTCCGAGGCGGAGCTGCGCGCGCTGGTCGACCTCGCCGAGCAGGAGTCCCTGATCGAGGACGAGGAGCGCCGCATGGTGCACTCGGTGTTCGAGCTGGGGGACACCCTCGTGCGCGAGGTCATGGTGCCGCGCACCGACCTCGTCGTCATCGAGCGGTACAAGACCATCCGGCAGGCCCTCACCCTCGCCCTGCGCTCCGGCTTCTCCCGCATCCCGGTCACCGGGGAGAGCGAGGACGACATCGTCGGGATCGTCTACCTCAAGGACCTGGTCCGCAAGACGCACATCAGCCGCGACGCCGAGAACGACCTGGTGTCCACGGCCATGCGCCCGGCCGTCTTCGTGCCCGACACCAAGAACGCCGGCGACCTGCTGCGCGAGATGCAGAAGGAACGCAACCACGTCGCCGTCGTCATCGACGAGTACGGCGGCACCGCCGGCATCGTCACCATCGAGGACATCCTGGAGGAGATCGTCGGCGAGATCACCGACGAGTACGACCGGGAACTCCCGCCGGTCGAGGACCTCGGCGACGACCGCCACCGGGTCACCGCGCGCCTGGACATCACCGACCTCGGCGAGCTGTACGGCCTGGAGGAGTACGACGACGAGGACGTGGAGACCGTCGGCGGACTGCTCGCCAAGGCCCTGGGCCGCGTGCCCATCGCCGGCGCCTCCGCGCAGGTCGAACTGCCCGACGGACGCAGGCTGAGGCTGACGGCGGAGGCGGCGGCCGGCCGCCGGAACAAGATCGTCACGGTACTGGTGGAACCGGTCCCCGTGGCCGTCGCCGAGGAGGAGCGGGCCGAATGACCCCGAAGGAGCTGCGCGCCTTCTGCCTGTCCTTCAACGCGGCCGTGGAGGACTTCCCGTTCAACCCGGAGACGTCCGTCTTCAAGGTGCTGGGGAAGATGTTCGCCCTCACGGCCCTGGACGCGCGGCCCCTGACGGTCAACCTCAAGTGCGACCCGGACGACGCCGCCCGGCTCCGGGCCGACCACGAGGGACTGGTCGTGCCCGGCTGGCACATGAACAAGCGGCACTGGAACACCGTCACGGTGGACGGCGGCCTGCCGGACCGGCTCGTGAAGGAGCTGATCGAGGACTCGTACGACCTCGTCGTCGCCGGGCTGCCGAGGGCGGAGCGGCTGCGCCTGGACCGGCCGTAGCAGCCGTGAACCCGTTGCCGGGACAGGCCCGCCTCCGGTGGGACACCGGTGCATGAGGCGGCTGGAAGGTTCTTCGACCGGGCCGTCCTCGCCGGCCGCGCCAACGCCCCCGACAGCCCCACCCTCACCCAGCACGAGGCCGTCCTCGACGCGCTCGGCCCGCTGGGCGCGCCGATCGCCGCCGGGATCGAGTGCGGGCACGTGGCGCCCTACCTGCCCCTGGTCAACGGCGCGCGCGGCCGCGTGGTGCACACGGCCGCGCGGAGCGCGATCGTTCAGACCCTGGACTGACCCCGGCGCAGGCCCAGTGCGACCAGGACGGCGGTGGCGAGGACGATCGCCGCGTCCAGCGCGAGGACCGTGCGGACGCCCGGCAGCAGGGGGCCGGAGGTGGTGGCCAGCACGCCGAGCAGCGGGATGCCCACCGTGATGCCGACCTGCTGGGTGGAGGTCACCAGGCCGGTCGCCAGGCCCTGCTCCTCGTCCGGGACGCCCGAGGTGACGGTCAGGCCGTAGGAGATGATCGCGCCCAGGTGGCACATGCTCGCCAGGGACACGGCGGCCGTGGCGAGCCAGACCGACCAGGAGTGGGCGTCCAGCAGCACCAGCGGTGCGACCAGCGCGCCCTGCCCGGCCAGCGAGCCGGCCAGGGTGCGGCGGGCGCCGAAGCGGCCGATGACCTTCGGGGCCGCCGTGCCGGCGACGACCGACAGCACGCCCTGGACGCCGAAGACCAGGCCCGTCTCGAAGGCCGACAGGCGCAGGATCTCCTGGAGGTAGAGCGTCAGGACGAAGACCACCGTCGACATCATCGAGAAGGTGACCAGACCGCCCAGGTTGCCCCACGCCACCGTGCGGCGGCGCAGCATGGGCAGCGACACCAGGGGGGCCGCCGAGCGGGACTCCACCACCGTGAACGCGGCCAGCAGCAGGAGGCCGGCGACGAGCGCGGTGAGGACGTCGGCGCGGCCGAAGCCGTGGTCGGCGGCCGTGGACAGGGCGTAGATCAGCGACAGCAGGCCGGCGGTGACGGTGACCGCGCCGGGCACGTCCAGCCGGGGGCGGTGCGGGGTGCGGGACTCCGGCAGCAGGCCCGGCGCCAGCGGCAGCACGACCAGCGCGAACACCGTGAGCAGGGCCATCGTGGAGCGCCAGCCGAGCGCGTCCGTCAGCACACCGCCGGCCACCATGCCGACCGTGAAGCCCAGCGACAGCAGGGTGCCGGAGATGCCGAGCGCACGGTCGCGGGCCGGGCCCTCCGGGAAGGTGGTGGTCAGCAGGGACATGCCCGTCGGGACGATCGCCGCGGCGCCGAGGCCCTGCAGGGCGCGCCCGGCGAGGAAGGACGCCGGGTCCCAGGCCAGCGTCGCGAGCAGCGAGGCCGCGCCGAACAGGGTCAGGCCGGCCAGGAACAGCCTGCGGCGGCCGTACAGGTCGCCGATGCGGCCGAACAGCAGCAGGAAGCCGCCGGAGGGCAGCGCGAACGCGGTGACCGCCCACTGCAGGGCGGAGCGGCTCATGCCGAGGTCGTCACCGAGCTTCGGCAGGGCCACGTTGAGCACGGAGAAGTCCAGCGCGACCATGAACTGGGCCGCGCACAGCACGAAGAGGACGAGCCGGTCACGCGTCGACAGCCGGGGGGCGCCGGGCAGTTCGTCCGCGAGGGCGGTGGGTGGGGTGGTGGTGTCGATCGCCATGCCCCGAGCTTCGGGCGCGCGGAATACGGGTGGGGAGTCGGAACTTATGGTGGTGGTGGCACCACCAGACACGACGGGGGAGGCGGTACGTGGCTGCTGCGCAGGCGGTGACGAGTCAACGGCGCAACGAACTGCGGGAGTTCCTGATGAGCCGGCGGGCCCGGGTCAGCCCCGAGGAGGCCGGCCTGCCGGGCGGCGGGGGCCGGCGCCGCACGCCCGGGCTGCGCCGCGAGGAGGTCGCCGTGCTCGCCGGGGTGGGCGCCTCCTGGTACCAGTGGCTGGAACAGGGCCGGGACATCTCCGTCTCCCCGCAGGTCCTCGACGCCGTCGCCCGGGTGCTCCGGCTCAGCGACGCCGAGCGCCGGCACCTGTACCTGCTGGCCGGAATGAACCCGCCCGCGCCCCAGGTGGCTCCGGATAAGCGGGACATGTGCGACGGGCTGCGGCGGCTGATCGACACCTGGATGCCGTACCCGGCCCACATCATGGACCTGTACTACAACTGCGTGATGTACAACGACGCGGCGGCGATCGTGCTCGGCATGCGGCCGGACATCACCCAGAACTGCCTCGTCGACTTCTTCGTCGACCCGCTGTACCGCTCGCGCAGCCACAGCTGGGAGCGGAACGCGCGGACGGTCGTGGCACAGTTCCGGGCCGCGTGCGCGGCCCGGCCGGACGACGAGGGGTTCCGGGCGGTGCTCGCCGAAGTGTCCGCGCGCAGCCCCGAGTTCGTGGCGCTGTGGGCCGAGCGGGACATCGAGGACCAGGGGCAGGTCCGCAAGGAGCTGGAACACCCGCTGGTCGGGCTGCTGGCGGTGGAGTCCACGGTGATGAAGGTGCCGGCCCGGCCCGATCTCATGATCGTGCTGCACACGCCGCTGGACGAGGCGAACACCGCGGCGAAGCTGGAGTGGCTGGCCTCCCCGGAGGGGCGGCGCGGCGCCATGTACCCCGTGGCGGGGTGAGCCTGCCGTGGCTCCGTATGCTCGGGGCATGACCGAGAGCAACGCGCTGGACGCCGAGGACCGCAAGATCGTCACCCTGGCCCGCTCGGTGCGGGCCCGCAACGGTGTACCCGAGGGGGCGGCCGTACGGGACGAGACGGGACGCACCTACACCGCCGGGTCGGTGGAGCTGGCCTCGCTGAAGCTGAGCGCGCTGCGGACCGCCGTCGCCATGGCCGTCGCGTCGGGCGCCACGTCCCTGGAGGCGGCGGCGGTGGTGAGCGACGCGGAGTCGGTGCCGGCGGAGGACCTGGCCGCCGTCGCGGACCTCGGTGGCGCGGGGACGCCGGTGCTGCTCGCCGGCGCCGACGGCACCGTGCGGCTCACCGTCTCCGCGGGCTGATCCGCGGAGGGGACGGGGCGGCGCCGGTCAGAGCGCGTCGGGGCCGCGCTCGCCGGTGCGCACCCGCACGACCGTCTCCACCGGGACGGCCCACACCTTCCCGTCCCCGATCTTCCCCGTCTGCGCGGCCCTGACGATCGCGTCGATCACGTCCTCCGCCACCGCGTCCTCCACCACGACCTCGATGCGCGCCTTCGGCACCAGGTCGACCCGGTACTCGGCGCCCCGGTACACCTCGGTGTGGCCGCGCTGCCGGCCGTAGCCGCTCGCCTCGGTGACGGTCAGACCGTGCACGCCCAGCTCCTGCAGGGCCGTCTTGACCTCGTCGAGGCGGAACGGCTTGACGATCGCGGTGATGAGCTTCATGCCTGCGTCTTGACCTTCTGGGCGGTGGGGAGGGCGGAGTGCGAGACCGGGGCGCCGTGGCCCAGGACTCCGTGATCGTAGGCCGTCTCGGCGTGCACCGTAAGGTCCAGGCCGGTGTGCTCCTGCTCCTCGCCGGCGCGGAAGCCCAGGGCCCTGTCGATCAGCTTCCCGAGGCCGTACGTCACCGTGAAGGCGTACGCCGCCACGACCACCACGGCGAGGAGCTGCTTGCCGAGCGGGGCGAGTCCGCCGCCGTAGAGCAGGCCCTCCGTGCCGCCGGTCATCGCCTTCTCGGCGAACAGGCCGATCAGCAGGGTGCCGATGACGCCGCCGACCAGGTGGACGCCGACGACGTCGAGGGAGTCGTCGTAGTTCAGCCGGAACTTCCAGCCGACCGCGTAGGAGCAGACGACACCGGCGGCGAGGCCGACGGCCAGCGCGCCGAGCAGGGACACCGTGCCGCAGGACGGGGTGATCGCGACCAGGCCGGCCACCGCGCCGGAGGCCGCGCCCAGGGTGGTCGGGTGGCCGTCGCGCTTCTGCTCGACGAAGAGCCAGCCGAGCAGGCCGGTGCAGCCGGCGGCGAGGGTGTTGAGGAACGCGGCGGCGGCGAGGCCGTTCGCGCCGAGCGCGGAGCCCGCGTTGAATCCGAACCAGCCGAACCAGAGCAGACCGGCGCCGAGGACCACCATGGGCAGGTTGTGCGGCCGCATGGCGTCCTTCTTGAATCCCAGGCGGGGGCCGAGCACCAGGCACAGGGCGAGTCCGGAGGCGCCGGAGGTGATCTCGACGGGCAGACCGCCGGCGAAGTCGAGGGCGCCGAGCCGGTCCACGATCCAGCCGCCCGGGCCCCATACCCAGTGGGTGACCGGGACGTATACGAGCAGGGTCCACACCGGGACGAAGACCAGCCAGGCCGAGAAGCTGGTCCGGTC
Source organism: Streptomyces lucensis JCM 4490 (assembly GCF_014650035.1). Taxonomy (GTDB): domain Bacteria; phylum Actinomycetota; class Actinomycetes; order Streptomycetales; family Streptomycetaceae; genus Streptomyces; species Streptomyces lucensis. The sequence continues at coordinate 502,676 of NZ_BMUE01000002.1, forward strand.
GGCGACGGCACCGCTGATCAGCGCGGCCGTGACGATCGCGAAGGTCAGCTGGAAGGTGGCGAAGAGCAGGGTGGGGACCGAGCCGTGCACGCTCGCCGGGCCGAGGCCGCTCATCCCGGAGTGGCCCAGGCCGCCGATGAGCCCGGCGAACGCGTCGTCCCCGAAGGCGAGCGAGTAGCCGGCCGCCAGCCACACCACCGTGACCAGGGCGATCGACACGAAGCTCATCATCAGCATGTTGAGGACGCTCTTGGCGCGGACCATGCCGCCGTAGAAGAGGGCCAGACCCGGGGTCATCAGCAGGACGAGGGCGGTGGCGGCGAGCAGCCAGGCGGTGTCACCGGTGTTCACATGGGCTGCGGCGAGGGTCACGGGCGTCTCCAGCGGTGTGGGGGCTCGTCAGAGGTTCACCGGTACGGGTTTCCGGTCGCGTACGGGTGTGTTTCCGTGACGTTTCGTTGCGGGCGGGTTTCCGGAAGCTCACGCGGAGGGACGGTGGCCGCCGCCGGTGCGGCGCGGCTTCGTGGATCAGGGACAATGGTCGCCATGAGCGTTCGTACCCAGTCATCCGAACAGCCGGCCGAGTCCGCCCACCGCGCCGGCTTCGCCTGCTTCGTGGGCCGTCCCAACGCGGGCAAGTCCACCCTCACGAACGCTCTGGTCGGGCAGAAGGTGGCGATCACCGCCAACCAGCCGCAGACGACGCGGCACACGGTGCGCGGCATCGTGCACCGCCCGGACGCGCAGCTGATCCTGGTGGACACCCCGGGGCTGCACAAGCCGCGCACGCTGCTCGGCGAGCGGCTCAACGACGTCGTCCGCACGACGTGGGCCGAGGTCGACGTGATCGGCTTCTGCCTGCCGGCGAACGAGAAGATCGGTCCGGGCGACCGCTTCATCGCCAAGGAGCTGGCCGGGATCAGGAAGACCCCGAAGATCGCCATCGTCACCAAGACCGACCTGGTGGACTCCAAGACCCTCGCCGAGCAGCTGATCGCGATCGACCAGCTGGGCAAGGAGCTGGGCTTCGAGTGGGCGCAGATCGTGCCGGTGTCGGCGGTCGGCGACAAGCAGGTGGGCCTGCTGGCCGACCTGCTCGTCCCGCTGCTGCCGGAGGGCCCGGCGCTCTACCCCGAGGGCGACCTCACCGACGAGCCCGAGCAGGTCATGATCGCGGAACTCATCCGCGAGGCGGCTCTGGAGGGCGTCCGCGACGAGCTGCCGCACTCCATCGCCGTGGTCGTGGAGGAGATGCTCCCGCGCGAGGACCGCCCGGCGGACCGGCCGCTGCTGGACATCCACGCCAACGTCTACATCGAGCGCCCGAGCCAGAAGGGCATCATCATCGGCCCCAAGGGCAAGCGCCTGAAGGAGGTCGGCATCAAGTCCCGCAAGCACATCGAGGCGCTGCTGGGCACGCCCGTCTTCCTGGACCTGCACGTCAAGGTCGCGAAGGACTGGCAGCGGGACCCGAAGCAGCTGCGGCGGCTCGGCTTCTGACCGCGGGGCGGGCGGGGACCGCCGCGGGGCCGCCCCCGAGGACTCATCCCTGGGACCGCAGCACTTCCCGGAACCAGTGGTACGACGCCTTCGGCGTCCGCTCCAGCGTCGCGAAGTCCACGTGCACCAGGCCGAAGCGGCGCGCGTAGCCCTCGGCCCACTCGAAGTTGTCCATCAGGGACCACACGAAGTAGCCGCGCACGTCCACCCCGGCCCTGAGCGCGGCGTGCAGGGCGCGGAGGTGGGCGTCCAGGTAGGCGATGCGGTCGTGGTCGTCGGTGCCCGCGTAGGAGCAGCCGTTCTCGGTGATCACGACCGGGGGGAGCCGGTCGCCGTAGCGTTCGCGGAAGCCGCACAGCAGCTCGGTCAGCCCCTCCGGCACGACCGGCCAGCCGAAGTCCGTCACGGGCCGGCCCTCGATGTCCCGCACCGAGAAGGGCAGTCCGGGGGGCAGCGTCAGACCGCCGTACTCGGTGTCCCCGCCCACGGGCGCCCCCACCCGGGCCGGCGCGTAGTAGTTGACGCCGTACCAGTCGACGGGCTCGGCGATGACGGCGAGGTCCGCCGCCACGTCCCCGGGCATCAGCTCGTCCATGCCGTCGGGATACCGGCCCAGGATGACCGGCTCGGCGAACAGGCGGTTGAGGAGCAGGTCGTAGAAGTCCGCGGCCTCCCGGTCGGCCGGCTCCCCGGAGGCGGGCCAGGTCGGCCCGTGGGAGTTGGCGATGCCGATGTCCCGCGCCCCTGCCGCGCGCAGCGCCCGTACCGCGAGGCCGTGGGCGAGGAGCTGGTGGTGGGCCACCGGCAGGGCGTCGAAGAGCAGCTGCCTGCCGGGGGCGTGGGCGCCGAGCGCATGCCCGAACAGGGTGTGCTCCGCGGGCTCGTTGAGGGTGATCCACTTCGCCACCCGGTCGCCGAGCCGCTCGGCCACCACCGCCACGTGGTCGGCGAACCGGGCGGCCGTGTCCCGCCTGAGCCAGTCCAGCGTGGCGGGCAGGTCCCAGTGGAAGAGGGTGGGCACGGGCCGGACGCCCGCCGCGCACAGCTCGTCCACCAGACGGTCGTAGAAGTCCAGGCCGCCGTGGGAGTTGACCCGTGGCCAGGATATGGAGAAGCGGTACGCGTCCACGCCGAGGCCCGCGATGAGGGCCACGTCCTCCCGGTAGCGGTGGTAGTGGTCGCAGGCCACCGCGGCCGTCGAGCCGTCCTTCACCCGCCCCGGCTCGGCCGTGAACACGTCCCACACGGACGCCTCGCGCCGGTCGGCGGCGCCCTCGATCTGGTGCGCCGAGGTCGAGACGCCCCACAGAAAGCCGTCCGGGAAGCGCGGTATCGGATCGCTCGCGTCAGTGGCCATGCCGGGATCATCCGTACCGGCGGTAACCGAAGTCAACGCCCGGGAACGCAAACGACATTGAGGGTGAAGATCCATATGATCAACGGATGATCGAAGGCAAGCTCGTACGACTCCGCGCCCTGCGCCCCGAGGACCTGGACGCCCAGCTGCGCTGGCGCAACGACCCGGAGGTGGTGCACTGGGCCACCGGCGGCCAGCCCCGCTTCGGCCCCGTGACCCGCGAGGCGCTGGAGCGCTTCCACGAGGCGCGGCTCCTGGAGGACCCGCGCGACGGGGCCGTCCTCACCGTCGAGGAACGGGTCGACGGGCGCGTGATCGGCATGGCCGACTACCGGGACGCGGACCCGTTCACCGGCCGGGCCACCGTCGGCATCACCATCGGCGAGCGGGACCGGTGGGGCGGCGGCTACGGCACCGAGGCGCTGGCCCTGCTGCTGGACCACCTGTTCGGGGCCCGCAACCTGCGGCGGGTCGAGCTGGACACCTGGAGCGGCAACGAGCGCGCCATGAAGGCCTTCCGCCGCCTCGGCTTCGTCGAGGAGGGTCGGCGCCGCAAGGCCGTCCGGGTTGGCCGGGAGTGGTACGACGAGGTCCTCTACGGCCTCCTGCGCGAGGAGTGGGAGGGCGCCACGGCGCGCTAGGCCCCTTCCTTCAGCACTCTGGAGATCAACTCCCGCTGTTCCTCGGTCAGTCGGGGGTCGGCCGTGTGGACCGTGCTGCCGTCCACCGTGATCTCGTACTGGAAGCCGTCCGGTACACCCGCCGCAGGGGTCGCCCGGCCGGACGCGAGGACGCGTTCGGCCAGGCACCGCAACTCGTCGGCGTCGGGCCGGCCCGCGGTGTCCACCTCGGCCCGGCGCTCGATGCCCGCGAACCCGCCCGTGCGCCGTACTCGAATACGCATGGGTCCCTGTCTAGTACGGAACTACAGCGTCCGCACCCCCACCTGTTCCCACGCCTTCTTCACGGCCTGGAGTTCGTCACCGGCGCCGTACCGCTCCCGGGCCGCCTTCACGGTCAGCGTCGCGAAGTCGGTGAACAGCGCGTCCTCCGTGAGGCCGCCGCCCGTCAGCACGTCGTACCAGATCTGGCCGGCCTTCTCCCAGGCGTAGCCGCCGAGGGCGGTGGCGGCCAGGTAGAAGGCGTGGTTCGGGATGCCGGAGTTGATGTGCACGCCGCCGTTGTCGCGGCCCGTGCGGACGTAGTCCTCCATCTTGGCCGGCTGCGGGTCCTTGCCGAGCACGTCGTCGTCGTAGGCCGTGCCCGGCGCCTTCATGGAGCGCAGGGCGGTGCCGGTGACGCGCGGGGCGAGCAGGCCGGCGCCGATCAGCCAGTCGGCCTCGGCGGCGGTCTGGCCGAGCGTGTACTGCTTGATCAGCGAGCCGAAGACGTCGGAGACCGACTCGTTGAGGGCGCCGGACTGGCCGAAGTAGGCCAGGTTGGCGGTGTGCTGGGTGACGCCGTGGGTCAGCTCGTGGCCGATGACGTCGACCGGGATGGTGAAGTCGAGGAAGATCTCGTCGTCACCGTCGCCGAACACCATCTGCTCGCCGTTCCAGAAGGCGTTGTCGTAGCCCTCGCCGAAGTGCACGGTGGCGTCCAGCGGCAGCCCGTTGTCGTCGATGGAGTGCCGGCCGTACGCCTTCAGGTACAGCTCGAAGGTGGCGCCGAGGCCCGCGTAGGCCCGGTTGACGCTGGCGTCCTGCCCGGCGTCGTCACCCTCTTCCCGCACCTTGGTGCCGGGCAGGTCCTGGGTGTGCTCCGCGTCGTAGACGGTGCGGTGCGGCTGGTCGGCGGCGGCGCCGGCGGGCGGGGCCACGGCGGCCGCGCCGATCACCGTCGTCAGGCGCCGCTTGGTCCGCTGGTAGGCGTCGTGCTCCAGGGACCGGCGGGCGGGTCCGGAGAGGGCGGGGTCCTCGGCCCGGGCGAGCCGGTCGAGGACGTGCGGCGGCACGATCGTGCAGAAGACGGGCTGGGAGCCCCCGTTGGTCGTCATGCCTCGCACCATCGCACTGCGTGACTCTCGTGTCACTACTCGCAACCATGATTGGTGAAATACCGGGACAGCAGGCGCCACGCAGCGTGACGATGTGCTAGGAGGATGTGGTGCAGCGCACGTTTTGTCCATTTTGCGACACCGGTCCCGCATACTGGAACGGACCCCCTCGACCGTGACGACTCGGCTAGGCTGCGGAGCATCATGCGTTACGGGCTGCTTCTTCTTAGCTGCCGCGGCGAGGGCCTGTAGTCGAGGCCGACCCCCTCCCCGCGGAGCTTGGCGTTGCGTCGTCGGCCGTCCTTCCGGTCATCCAGAGGAGCCTTACGCATCATGGCGAACCGCCAGCAGCCCACCTCCATGCCGATCCACAAGTACGGCCGCTACGAGCAGGTCGACATCCCGGACCGCACCTGGCCCGGCAGGCGTGTCACGACCGCCCCCCGCTGGCTCTCCACCGACCTGCGCGACGGCAACCAGGCCCTGATCGACCCGATGTCGCCCGAGCGCAAGCGCCGCATGTTCGACCAGCTGGTCAAGATGGGCTACAAGGAGATCGAGGTCGGCTTCCCCGCGTCCGGCCAGACCGACTTCGACTTCGTGCGCTCGATCATCGAGGAAGAGGGCGCGATCCCCGAGGACGTGACGATCTCCGTCCTCACCCAGGCCCGCGAGGACCTGATCGAGCGGACGGTCGAGTCCCTGAAGGGCGCCCGCCGGGCCACCGTCCACCTGTACAACGCGACGGCTCCGGTGTTCCGCCGGGTCGTCTTCCGCGGCTCCAAGGACGACATCAAGCAGATCGCCGTCGACGGCACCCGTCTGGTGATGGAGTACGCCGAGAAGCTGCTGGGCCCGGAGACGGAGTTCGGCTACCAGTACTCCCCGGAGATCTTCACCGACACCGAGCTGGACTTCGCGCTGGAGGTCTGCGAGGCGGTCATGGACGTCTACCAGCCCGGGCCGGGCCGCGAGATCATCCTCAACCTGCCCGCCACGGTGGAGCGTTCGACCCCCTCCACGCACGCCGACCGGTTCGAGTGGATGCACCGCAACCTGTCCCGCCGCGAGTACGTCTGCCTGTCCGTCCACCCGCACAACGACCGCGGCACGGCCGTGGCGGCGGCCGAGCTGGCCCTGATGGCCGGCGCCGACCGCGTCGAGGGCTGCCTGTTCGGCCAGGGCGAGCGCACCGGCAACGTCGACCTGGTCACCCTGGGCATGAACCTGTTCTCCCAGGGCGTCGACCCGCAGATCGACTTCTCCGACATCGACGAGATCCGTCGCACGTGGGAGTACTGCAACCAGATGGAGGTCCACCCGCGCCACCCGTACGTGGGCGACCTGGTCTACACGTCCTTCTCCGGCTCCCACCAGGACGCCATCAAGAAGGGCTTCGACGCCATGGAGGCCGACGCGGCGGCCAGGGGCGTCACGGTCGACGACATCGAGTGGGCGGTGCCGTACCTGCCGATCGACCCCAAGGACGTCGGCCGCTCCTACGAGGCGGTCATCCGGGTCAACTCCCAGTCCGGCAAGGGCGGCGTCTCCTACGTCCTGAAGAACGACCACAAGCTGGACCTGCCGCGCCGCATGCAGATCGAGTTCTCCAGGATCATCCAGGCGAAGACCGACGCCGAGGGCGGCGAGATCACGCCGAAGGACATCTGGGCGGTCTTCCAGGACGAGTACCTGCCGAACCCCGGCAACCCGTGGGGCCGCATCCAGGTCAGGACCGGCCAGTCGACCACCGACACCGACGGCGTGGACACCCTCACCGTCGAGGCGACGGTCGACGGCGAGGACACCGTCCTGACCGGTTCCGGCAACGGACCGATCTCGGCCTTCTTCGACGCCCTGCAGTCCATCGGCGTCGACGTACGCCTGCTGGACTACCAGGAGCACACGATGAGCGAGGGCGCCTCCGCGCAGGCCGCCTCCTACATCGAATGCGCGATCGACGGCAAGGTCCTGTGGGGAATCGGCATCGACGCGAACACGACGCGTGCGTCGCTGAAGGCGGTCGTCTCCGCCGTCAACCGCGCCGCCCGCTGACGCCGCTGACCGGCACTTTCGACGCCCTGACCGCCATGTACGGCGGTCAGGGCACCGTCATGTATCGGCCATCGCACCCCGAAGATCACGGACAGGTCTCGTACGGGGTACTGACTCAGCCTCCGGGATGTGGCTAACATCACGCCAGCGCGGCGATGCCGCCGTGCCGTTACGGAGGTGCGACGTGCTGCCAGTACGGGGACGAGACGACCGTGCCACCTGGGCTGCGCGCATCCTGGGCACTCGCATCGCCTGGACACCCGTGGGAGACGGCGAGTTCTTCTGCACCGGCTGCGGGGGCGACCGCAACTACCAGCGGCTCACCGGGCGCCGCCGCCTCACCGTGCTCGGCGTCCCCGTGCTGCCGCGCGGGGCGACCGGACCCGTCGTGGAGTGCGTCTCCTGCCGCCGGCACTGCGGCACCGACGCCCTGGACCACCCCACCACCCGCCGCTTCTCCGCGATGCTGCGCGACGCCGTGCACACCGCCGCCCTCGCCGTGCTCGCCGCGGGCGGCACCTGCTCCCGTACGGTCCTGGAGACGGCCGCCGGCACGGTCCGCGCGGCGGGCTTCGACGACTGCACCGAGGAGCAGCTGGCCGACCTGGTCGACGCCCTCGCCGCCGACACCGGCCGGTTCTTCGAGCAGCCGTGCGGCGCGAGCCTGACGATAGAACTGCACGAGGCCCTGGACCCGCTCGCCCCGCACCTCGCCCCCGCCGGCCGCGAGGCCCTCCTCCTCCAGGCCGCCCGCATCGCCCTGGCCGACGGCCCCTACACCCCCGCCGAGCGCGACGCCCTCACCACGATCGGCGCCGCCCTGACCCTCCACGCCGACGACGTCACCCGCCTGCTGGCGGCGGCACGGACACCGTCCTGATCACCCGGACGCGGTAAGGACGCCCCGGAGGATCCGGGGACCGTCAGGGCGTGCCCCCGCCGAGCCGCCGTCTCCTCGTCACCCTGCCTCTCCTCGCCCCGGACGTGCCGATGGGCGGACGGTGGCGTACCGGGCGGGCGGAGTCCGACCGGTGGGTGAGGGCGCAAGGAGAGGGCTCAGAGCAGTCCGGTCGCCGCCAGCAGCTTGGCGATCCGCTCCGTCTCCTCGCCCGACAGGGGCACCTGCGGCTCGGCCGTCGCCGGGCAGTCGATGACGCCGCGCAGGTGCAGTGCCGCCTTGAAGGCGCCGAGGGCCGCGGAGCCGGGGCCCATGCGAGCCGGGTCGGCGGCGGTGGTGATGGCGAAGAGGGCGCACAGGCGGTCCTGTTCGGCCCGGGCGGCCTCCCAGTCGGCCGCCCGGCACTGGCGGTAGAGGCGGACGTAGCCGTGCGGGTCGACGTTCGCCAGGCCCGGGACCGCCCCGTCGGCGCCCAGCGCCAGCGCCGCGTCGGTGATCAGTTCGGAGCCCGTCAGCGTGCTGAAGCCGGGGTGCGAGCGGGCGCCGGTGACCAGCTCACGGAAGGCGGCCAGGTCCCCGCTGGAGTCCTTGACCCCGGCCAGCACGCCGTCCCCGGCGAGCCCCAGCACCAGGTCGGCGGGGAGCTTGGTGTGCACGGCCACGGGGATGTCGTAGGCGACGACCGGCACCGGGCTGGCGGCCGCGATCCGGCGGTAGTGGTGGACGATCTCCGCGCGGTGGGTGCGGGCGTAGAAGGGAGCGGTGACGACGACGGCCTGGGCGCCGGCCGCGGTGACGGACGCGACGTGGTCCAGGACGCGCGGGGTGGTCATGTCGATGGCGCCCGCGAGGACGGGCAGCTGGCCCCCCACGTGCGCCGTCACCGCCTCCACGACCTGCCGGCGCTGCCGGTCCGTCAGGAAGGCGGCCTCCGAGGTCGACCCGAGCAGGAACAGCCCGTGCACCCCTGCCTCCACCAGATGGCCGGTCAGCCGGAGCAGCGAGCGCACGTCCACCTCGCGCTCCGGTGTCAGGGGCGTGCAGACGGGCGGTACGACACCGGTGAGCGGGGAGGGGAAGGTCATTCGTGGCTCCTGGCGTGCTGGTCTGAGGTGTCCGGGGCCGGCTGGTCCTCCTCCACAGGATGGTGACAGCGGTAGCGGTGTCCCGGCAGCGACGCGGCCGAGAAGTCCGGCATCGACTCGGCGCACCGGCCGTCGGCCTTCCAGCAGCGGGTACGGAAGGGGCAGCCGCTCGGCGGGCGGGTCGCCGACGGCACGGGACCGGCGAGCGGGACCGGGTCGATGGGGGCGAGCAGACCGGGCGTGGCGGAGAAGAGCGCGCGGGTGTACGGGTGCCGGGCGCCGCCGGTGACCCGGCCGGCCGGGGTCTCCTCCACGATCCGCCCCAGGTACATGGTGACCACCCGGTCGCTCATCCGCCGTACCGTCTGGATGTCGTGCGAGACGAACACCAGCGCGAGCCCCAGCCGTTCCCTCAGGTCCAGCAGCAGGTTCAGGATCTGCGCCCGGACCGACACGTCCAGGGCGCTCGTCGGCTCGTCGGCGACCACCAGCGCGGGGTCCAGGGCGAGCGCGCGGGCGATGGCCACCCGTTGGCGCTGCCCGCCCGACAGCTGTCCGGGCAGCGCGTCGGCCAGGGGCCGCGGAAGCCCCACCAGAGCCATCAGCTCCCGCACCCGCTCCTCCCGTTCGGGCTTCGTGCCGCGCCGGTGGACGTCGAGCGGGTCGCGCAGGATGCGCCGCACGGGCAGCCGGCGGTTCAGGGCGGTCGACGGGTCCTGGAAGATCATCCCGGTGCCGGCGCCCGCGACGCTCCGGCGCTCGGCGGACGGCATCGCCCACAGGTCCCGGCCCTGGAACGACACCGTCCCCGCGGCCGGCCGCTGGATGCCGGTCAGCACCCTCGCCAGGGTCGACTTCCCGCACCCCGACTCGCCGACCACGCCCACCGTCTCACCGGGCGCCACGCGGAGGTCGGCGCCGGTCAGGGCGTACAGCCGGTCCCGGGTGAACAGGCCGCCGCCGCGCACCCGGTGGACGACATGGGCGCCCCTGACCTCCACCACAGCGGTCACCGCAGGGCCTCCTCGCTCTCCGCCGACGTCGGCCGCACCGCCGGATGGTGGCAGGCGACCGTGTGTGTGGGGGCACCGGCCAGGGCCGGGGCGTGCGCGTGGCACACCGCGGTGGCCAGTGGGCAGCGGTCCGCGAAGCGGCAGCCCGCCGGGAAGCCGGCGGGGGACGGGACCACGCCCCTGATCTGCGTCAGCCGCTCCTCGGCCGACTCCAGCGAGAGCACGCTCCCGAGCAGCCCGCGCGTGTAGTGGTGGGCCGGCGCCGCCACCAGGTCGGCGGTCAGCCCGGTCTCCACGATCCGCCCGCCGTACATCACCGCCACCCGGTCCGTGACGTCGGCGACCAGCGCCAGGTCGTGCGAGACCAGGACCAGCGCGAAGCCCAGCTCCTCGCGCAGCCGGAGCAGCAGCTCCATGACCTGCGCCTGCACGGTGACGTCCAGCGCCGTCGTCGGCTCGTCGGCGACGATCAGCGAAGGGTCGCGGGAGAGGGCCATGGCGATCAGCACCCGCTGGCGCTGGCCGCCGGACAGTTCGTGCGGGTAGCTGCGCAGCGTGCGGCCGGGCTCCAGCCCGACCATCGACAGCAGTTCCCCGGGGCCGCGCCGCCCTCCGCGCCGGACGAGCTGCCCGAGCTGGGCCCGGACGGTCATGGCCGGGTTCAGCGAGGACAGGGCGTCCTGGTAGACCATCGCCATCTCGTGGCCGAGCAGCCGCCGCCGCACGCGCATCGGCTCGGCGAGCAGATCGCGCTGCCGGAAGAGGACCCGGCCGCCGACGCGCGCACCCTTCGGCTGCAGCCCCATGACGGTGAGCGCGGTGAGCGACTTCCCGCAGCCCGACTCGCCGACCAGCCCCAGCACTTCACCGGGGTACACCTCGAAGCCGACGCCGTCGACGACGTCAACGCCCCGGTGCCGGTCCGGGAAGCCGATGGTGAGGTCCTCCACCGCGAGCACCGGCCGGCCGTCCCGTCCGGGCAGCGGCCGGGCCCGGGAACGCAGCCGCCGGGCGGCCTCGGCCAGCCCGGGCAGCGGCAGCACCTCGCCGCTGCCGGGCTCCGGGGTCCGCAGCGGGTCCCCGGGCGCCTCGACCTCCCGCGGCGCCGGCGCCGCCCACGCGTCGGAGACGCCCTCGGAGAGGACGTTCAGCGACAGCACCGTGAGCAGGATCAGCAGCCCCGGGAACACGGTCGCCCACCAGCCGCCGGTCAGCACCATGTTCTTGCCGTCGGCGATCACGCTGCCCCAGGACGGCTCCGGGGGCCGCACGCCCGCGCCGATGAAGGACAGCGACGCCTCGAACACGACGGCCTCGGCGACCTGCACGGTGCAGAACACCAGTACCGGGGCGGCACAGTTGACGGCCACGTGCCGCAGCACGATGTGCGGGGTGCGGGCGCCGATGACCCGCTCGGCGGTGACGTAGTCCTCGCCGTACTGGTCGAGCACGTTCGCCCGTACGACCCGGGCCACCGGCGGGGTGAACAGGAAGGCGATCGCGCAGATCAGCACGCCGATCCCGCCGCCGAACACGGCCACCAGCACGGCCGCGAGCGCGATGCCCGGAAACGCCATCACCACGTCCAGGCAGCGCATCAGCGTCTCGTCGACACCCTTGCGGGAGGTGGCGGCCACCGCCCCGATCACCGCCCCGGCGACCAGCGCGAGGCCGGTCGCGCCGAGCCCGATCGCCAGCGACCAGCGGGCGCCGTACATCAGCCGGCTGAGGACGTCCCGGCCGAGGCTGTCCTGCCCCATCCAGTGCGCGGCGGACGGACGACCGGTCCCGCCGACCGGGTCCTGCTGGTCGAGCGGGTCGTCCGGGGCGAGCAGCGGGGCCAGTACGGCGACCAGGGCGACCAGGGCCAGGAAGCAGACGGCGACCTTCGACGGCAGCGGCAGCCGGCGCGGGCCGCGCCGCCGGACCCCGGGCCGGGCAAGCCGCTCGGCGAGCAGCGCGCGCGTGACCATCAGGCACCCCGCAGACGTGGGTTGACCAGCAGATACAGAACGTCGATGACGAGGTTGACGACGACGAACCCGGTGGCCGTGGTCAGGACGACCCCCTGCACGACGGCCGGGTCGCCGTTCTTCACGGCGTCGATCATCAGCTTGCCCATGCCGGGCAGCGAGAAGATCGTCTCGATGACGACGGCGCCGCCGAGCAGGTAGCCGACCCGCAGACCGAGCACGGTCAGGGGATTGACCAGGGCGTTCCTGAGGACGTTCCGCCCGACGACCACCCGGGGCGGCAGCCCGCCGCCGATCGCGGTGCGCACGTAGTCCTTGTCCAGCTCCTCCACCACCGACGTCCGCACGATCCGCGTCAGCTGGGCGGCGACCGGCAGGGAGAGCGCGAAGGCGGGCAGCGCCATCGTCCTCAGCCAGCCGGTGACGGAGTCGGCGGGATTGACGTACCCGCCGGTCGGGAACCACCCGCGCTCCACCGCCAGGTACTGGATCATCAGCAGCGCCAGCCAGAACCCGGGCGCGGCGACCCCGACCAGCGACACCACCCGGATCACCTGGTCCGGCAGCCGGTCCCGGTACACGGCCGCCGTCACCCCGCCGGCCAGCGCCAGCACCACCGCGACACCGAGGCCCAGGAAGGTCAGCTGGAGGGTGAGCGGCAGCGCGGTGGTGACCTGGTCGACGACCGGGGCGCGGGTCAGGGCGCTGGTGCCGAGGTCGCCGTGGAGCAGGTCGCCGACGAAGTGGACGTACCGCACGGGCAGCGGGTCCAGCAGCCCGTTGCGCTCCCGGAAGTCGTGCAGCTGCCGGGGCGTCGGGTTGGCGCCCTGGAAGAACGCGGACGCCGGGTCCACGTCCGAGAAACGCATCACCAGGAACACGAACAGCACGATCCCGAGCAGCAGCGGCACGAGCAGGGCGACACGGCGCAGCAGGATCCGTAGGACGGCCGTCATCCCGTCAGACCCACCTGGCCTGCAGCAGGTTGATGCCCGGGTAGGGCTGCGCCCTTATGCCGGTGAGCCTGTCCGGGTCCCAGGCGGTCATCAGCTCGTTGTGCACCACCGGATACAGCACGGCCTGCTCGGCGACGACGTCGATGTAGTCCTGGACCATGGCCCGCTTCTTCGCGGGGTCCGGTTCCCGGGTCGCCCGGTCCATGTCCTTGAAGAGCCGCTCGGCGACAGGGTGGCCGGCCCACCGGGTGTACCGCATCCACAGGTTCCCGGGGCCGTAGTTGTAGTGCATGATCAGGTCGGCGTCGAGCCCGAACTGATTGGGGTTGGAGGCCGCCGCCACCACCTGGTAGTCCTGCTTCTGGTCCATCTTGGTGAACACGGCCGTGGTCTCCTGCGGCGCCAGCGTCGTCTCCACGCCGATCGCGTCCCAGGAGGACTTGATGGTGGGCAGGCAGTCGACGATCCAGCTCACGTTCACGGCCAGGAGCTCGACCTTGAGCCCCTTGACCCCGGCGGCCCGCAGCAGCGCCTTCGCCCGGTCGGGGTCGTGGCCGTAGACGGTCCTGGCCCGCCGGTGACCGGGGTTGCCCTCGTCGAGGAAGGAAGTCGCGGGCCTGCCGTGCCCCTTGAGGGCGACACGCACCATCTTCTCGCGGTCGACGGCGTAGTGCAGCGCCTGCCGCACCCGGACGTCGTCGAACGGCTCGTGCCTGGTGTTGAACATCAGGAACAGGTTGTTCATCCCGGCGCCGCCCGCGACCTTCAGCCCGCCCTGCTCCAGGCGCGCGACGTTCGCGTAGGGGATGTTGTCGGCGATCTGCGCGCCGGCGCCGCTCCCGGAGATCTTCGCGACGCGCGGGGCCGCGTCCACGATGGTCAGCCAGTTCATCCGCCGGAACGCGGCCTTGCGCGGGCCGTTGTAGGCGGCGAAGGCCTCGAAGGTGGTGTTGGACTTCGGGTGGTGCGCGACCTGCCGGTACGGCCCCGAACCCACGGCGAGGCCCCTGATCGCCTCGTCCCAGGCGCCCGGCTTCGAGAAGACGTGCTCCGGCATGACCTTGGCCAGGGTGAGCCGCGAGAGCCCGTCGGGGAAGGGGAACCTGAGCGTCAGCTCCACGGTGCGCGGGCCGACCTTCCTGACGCCCTCCAGCCAGCTCGCGAAGAAGCCCTTGGCGAGGGTCTGGGTGCCCGGGTCCAGGATCCGGTCGAAGACGAACACGACGTCGTCGGCCCTGACGGGCCTGCCGTCGTGGAAGGTGGCCCCCTCGCGGAGGGTGAAGCGCCAGCTGGTGGCGTTCGGGTCCTTCGGCACCTCGGTGGCCAGCGCCGGATACGGCGCCCGGGAGATCGGGTCGGTGTCCAGCAGCCCCTCGTAGACGTGGTTGTTGGCGGCCATCGCGAACGCCGACGCCGTCTGCGTCGGGTCCCAGCTGCCGTCGTTGCCGTACCCGATCACCGCCGTCAGCGTGCCGTCCTTGCCGCTGCCCCCGTCACCGGTGTCGTTCGTGGAGTCGGGCCCGGAGCAGGCGGCCAGCGCGGGCGGCACGAGGGCGCTCGCGCCGAGCACGCCGGTGTACTTGAGGAACTGCCGGCGGCGAGGTGCCGGCAGGTCGGGGCTCACGTCGTCGCGCACGGGTCCTCCAGCGGGTGGGAGAGGGAGGGGAGGGGGAGATGCGAGACATCCGACGTCCTACGTCCGGTGCCGGTAGCGCGACCATAGGAGGGGCCCCGGAAGCGGTCAAGACGGCCTGCACGAATGGCGGAGCCGCCAGAGGTGGGTACCAGTGGCGGCCCGGGGGCCGAGCGGTACCGCGGCGCCGGCGGACCACCCCACCCGCCGTCACCCCCATGGGCGAGAATGGGGGGCATGAGTCTGTTCCGCGACGACGGCATCGTGCTGCGCACCCAGAAGCTGGGCGAGGCGGACCGGATCATCACGCTGCTCACGCGCGGGCACGGACGGGTGCGGGCCGTGGCCCGGGGCGTGCGGCGCACCAAGTCGAAGTTCGGGGCGCGGCTGGAGCCCTTCTCCCACGTGGACGTGCAGTTCTTCGCGCGGGGCAGTGAGCTGGTCGGGCGGGGGCTGCCCCTGTGCACGCAGAGCGAGACGATCGCCCCCTACGGCGGCGGCATCGTCACCGACTACGCCCGCTACACCGCCGGCACGGCCATGCTGGAGACCGCCGAGCGGTTCACCGATCACGAGGGCGAGCCCGCGGTGCAGCAGTACCTGCTGCTCGTCGGCGCCCTGCGCACGCTCGCCCGGGGCGAGCACGCCCCGCACCTCGTGCTCGACGCCTTCCTCCTGCGCTCCCTCGCCGTCAACGGCTACGCCCCCAGCTTCGGCGACTGCGCGAAGTGCGGCATGCCCGGTCCGAACCGCTTCTTCTCGGTCTCCTCCGGCGGCTCCGTCTGCCCCGACTGCCGGGTCCCGGGCAGTGTCGTGCCGTCCCCGCAGACCCTGGTGCTGCTCGGGGCGCTGCTTACGGGAGACTGGGAGACGGCGGACGCGTGCGAGGCACGGTACGTCCGGGAGGGCAGCGGCCTGGTCTCCGCCTACCTGCACTGGCATCTGGAGCGGGGACTGCGCTCGCTCCGGTACGTCGAGAAGTCGTAGCCGCGGCCGCACACCGCAGACGAATCCGTAGATCGCAGAGGGAGACGAGAAGCAGATGGTGGTACGCGGGATCCTCGGGCGCCAGCGGCGCGAGTACACGGCGCCGACGCCACACCCGTCGGGCGCCCGTCCGCCGAAGCTCCCCCGCGAGCTGGTACCGAACCACGTGGCGATCGTCATGGACGGCAACGGCCGCTGGGCCAAGGAGCGCGGGCTGCCCCGCACGGAGGGGCACAAGGTCGGCGCCGAGCGGGTGCTGGACGTGCTGCAGGGCTCGATCGAGATGGGCGTCCGCAACATCTCCCTGTACGCCTTCTCCACCGAGAACTGGAAGCGCTCGCCCGACGAGGTGCGCTTCCTGATGAACTTCAACCGCGACTTCATCCGCAAGACCCGCGACCGGCTCGACGAGCTGGGCATCCGGGTGCGCTGGGTGGGACGCATGCCCAGGCTGTGGAAGTCGGTGGCGAAGGAACTGCAGGTCGCGCAGGAGCAGACCAAGGGCAACGACCTGCTCACCCTGTACTTCTGCATGAACTACGGCGGCCGGGCCGAGCTCGCCGACGCGGCGCAGCGGCTCGCCGAGGACGTGAAGGCGGGCCGGCTCGACCCGTCCAAGGTCAGCGAGAAGACCATCCAGAAGTACCTGTACTACCCGGACATGCCGGACGTGGACCTGTTCCTGCGCCCCAGCGGTGAGCAGCGCACCTCCAACTACCTGCTCTGGCAGAGCGCCTACGCCGAGATGGTCTTCCAGGACGTGCTGTGGCCCGACTTCGACCGCCGTGACCTGTGGCGGGCCTGCCTGGAGTTCGCCTCCCGCGACCGCCGCTTCGGCGGGGCGATCCCGAACGAGGAACTGCTGGCCATGGAGGGCACGCCGGACACCTGAGCCGGACGCCCCCGGTCACCCGGTGGCCACCGCCGGTTCACACGGGCCGCCGAGGATGCGGATCATGAGACGTCTCGCCCCTGTCCTCGCCCTCGGCGCGCTGCTCCTCACCTCGCTGCCCGCGCACGCCTCGGACGGCCCCGCCCACCGTGAGAGCTACGGCACCAAGGCGCCGTACGCTCCCGGGCAGAACCCGCACGCCTACCAGAAGGCCCCCGCCGGCTTCGTTCCCGTCTTCACCGAGAACGTCTCGCGGCACGGCTCCCGTGCGGCGAGCGACAGCGAGGACGGCGACCTCCTCCTCGCGCTGTGGGACAAGGCCGAGGCCGAGGGGCAGCTGACGCGCAGGGGCGCGGAGTTCGGGCCGAAGGTCCGCGCGCTGCAGGCCGCCATGGCGAGGACCGGCTACGGCAACCTGAGCGGGCGCGGCAAGCGGGAACTGAAGGACACGGCGGCGCGCCTGGAGCGGCGGCTGCCGTCCCTGTTCGCCACGATCGCCAGGACCGGCGAGAAGATCGACGTCGTCAGCTCGGGCCAGGGCCGGGCGGTGGAGAGCGCCGACGTGTTCGCGGGCACCCTCGCCGACGCCGACCCTGCGCTGCGGCCGCTGATCGGGCCGACCCGCACCGACAAGGACCTGCTCTACTTCCACAAGGCGGCGGGCGGCGCGGCCTACCGCGACTACATCGCGAACGACCAGCGCCTCAAGGACACCCTGAACGGCATCACGGACCAGCCCAGGACCGGGCGGGCGGCCCGCAGCGTGCTGCGCCGGATCTTCAAGGACGCCTTCGTCGAGCGGATCCCCGACCGGTTCGCCGCCGCCCAGGCCGTCTACAACCTGTACGCCATCGCCCCGGCCATGCGCGAGGAGAGCCCGGACGGTGCGGGCTGGGGCATGGAGCGCTACATCTCCCGCAGGGACGCGGCCTGGTTCGGCTACCTCGGCGACGCCGAGGACTTCTACGAGAAGGGCCCCGGCTTCGCCGGCAGCGACATCACCTACGAGATGGCGGGCGTCCTCCTGGACGACCTCTTCCAGCAGGTGGAGGCCAAACGCGCCGGCACCAGCGACCTCGGCGCCGAACTGCGCTTCACGCACGCCGAGGAGCTCGTCCCGCTCGCCGCGCTGATGGGCCTGCCCGGCAGCACGCGGCCCGCGACGCCGGGCAGCCCGTACACCTACTCCGGCAACCCCTGGCGCGGCGCCGACGTCTCCCCGCTGGGCGCGAACATCCAGTGGGACGTCTTCGAGAAGGACGGCCGCTACCTGGTCCGCATGCTCTACAACGAGAAGGAGACGCCCTTCAGGGCGGGCTGCCGCCCGATCAGCGCGAACAGCGCCTTCTACGACCTGGACGAGCTGGAGCGCTGCTTCGGGCGGGCCTGAGCCGGCCGCACCTCAGCGCGCCGCGCACTCCGCGCAGGTGCCGAAGATCTCCACCGTGTGGGCCACGTTCACGTAGCCGTGCTCGGCCGCGATGGCCTCCGCCCACTTCTCCACCGCCGGGCCCTCCACCTCGACCGCCTTGCCGCAGGTACGGCAGACCAGGTGGTGGTGGTGCTCGCCGGTGGAGCAGCGGCGGTAGACGGACTCGCCGTCGGAGGTGCGCAGGACGTCGACCTCGCCGGCCTCGGCGAGGGACTGCAGGGTGCGGTAGACGGTGGTGAGGCCGACCGAGTCGCCCTTGTGCTTGAGCATGTCGTGCAGTTCCTGCGCGCTGCGGAACTCCTCGACCTCGTCCAGGGCCGCCGCCACGGCTGCACGCTGTCGGGTCGCGCGGCCCTTCACGGGCGGTCCAGCGGTGGTCACCGTTGCCTCCTTGGATGGCTCACGTCTCGCCTGCTGCCCGGGCCATTGTGCCAGCCCGGACACCGCGCGGTCAGACGCCGACGCCGTCGCCGGCCGCTCGTGTGGCCGGAATCGAGCACTCCGCCGGATCCCCGGCGGGCCGCGCGGCAGCCGCCGCGCGGGCGCGTCGGCGGGCCAGCGGAGTGGCCAGTGCCGTCAGCGCGGCGAACGCGGCGATGGTCAGCAGGACGATCGTGGCACCGGGCGGGACGTCCTGGTAGAACGACGTGATCGTGCCGCTGATCGCCACGGTGACGCCGAGGGCGACGGCGATCGCGAAGGTCGCGGCGAAGCTGCGGGTGAGCTGCTGCGCCGCGGCGACCGGGACGACCATGAGCGCGGAGACCAGGATCAGCCCGACCACCCGCATCGCGACCGTCACCGTGACCGCCGCGGTGACCGCCGTGAGCAGGTTGAGCGCACGGACCGGCAGCCCGGTGACCCGCGCGAACTCCTCGTCCAGGCTGACCGCGAACAGCTGACGGCGCAGCCCCAGGGTGACCAGGACGACGAACGCCGCCAGCACCGTGATCGCGTCCACGTCCGAGGGGGAGACCGTGGAGAGGGAGCCGAACAGGTACGACGTCAGGTTCGCGTTGGAGCCGCCCGGCGCGATGTTGACGAACATCACGCCGCCGGCCATCCCGCCGTAGAAGAGCATCGCGAGCGCGATGTCGCCGCGTGTCCGGCCGTACCAGCGGATCAGCTCCATCAGCACCGAGCCGAGTGCCGAGACCGCCGTGGCCATCCACACGGGGGAGGCGTTCAGCAGGAAGCCGAGGCCGACGCCGGTCATCGCCACGTGCCCGATGCCGTCGCCCATCAGGGGCTGGCGGCGCTGGACGAGGTAGATTCCGATCGCGGGCGCGGTGATGCCGACCAGGACGGCGGCGACGAGCGCCCGCTGCATGAAGGCGTAGTTCAGGAATTCCATCAGCTCAGCAGTCCCGTGCGGATCGGTCCGGTGCCCGCGGGTGCGTGCGGGTGTACGTGGTCGTGGCCGGGCAGGGCGTGCTGGCCGACGGCCTTGGGTGGCGGGCCGTCGTGCAGGACGCAGCCGTCGCGCAGGACGACCGCCCGGTCGATCAGGGGCTCCAGGGGGCCCAGTTCGTGCAGGACGAGCAGGACGGTGGCGCCCTGGGCGACCTGCTCGCGCAGGGTCGCGGCCAGCACCTCCTGGCTGGCCAGGTCGACGCCCGCCATCGGCTCGTCCATGATCAGCAGCTCGGGCCCGGCGGCCAGGGCGCGGGCGATCAGCACGCGCTGGTGCTGGCCGCCGGAGAGGGCGTCGACCGGGTCTCTGGCGCGGTCCGCCATGCCGACCAGCTCCAGGGCGCGGCGCACGGCGTCGCGGTCGCCCCTGCGGAAGACGCCGAAGCGGGTGCGTGACAGCCGGCCGGAGGAGACGATCTCGGTCACCGTCGCCGGGACCCCGCCCGCGGCCGTGGTGCGCTGCGGCACGTAGCCCACGCGCGCCCAGTTCCTGAAGGAGCGGCGGGGTGTGCCGAACAGTTCGATCGTGCCGCCGCTGACCGGCACCTGGCCGATGATCGTGCGGATCGCCGTGGACTTGCCGGAGCCGTTGGCGCCGAGGAGCGCGACGACCTCGCCGCGGCCGACGGTGAGGTCGATGCCGCGCAGGACGGGGCGCGCGCCGAGTTCGGCGGTCACCTTGCGCATCGTTATGACGGGTTCGTCCATGATCTGGTCCTCCGTACCGGTCACTTGGCGCCCAGGGCCCGCTTGAGTGCCTTGAGGTTGGCCTCCTGGACGGAGAAGTAGTCGTCGCCGCGGGATCTGTCGGTGATGCCCTCGACGGGGTCGAGCACGTCGGTCCTCAGGCCCGCGTCGTGCGCGACGGTCTTCGCGGTCCTGTCGCTGACCAGCGTCTCGTAGAAGACGGTGGTGACGCCCTCGGCCCGGGCGGTCCGCTCCAGGTCCCTGATCCGGGCGGCGCTGGGCTCGGACTCGGGGTCGAGGCCGTTGACGGCCTCCTCGGTGAGGCCGTAGCGCTCGGCGAGGTAGCCGAAGGCGGCGTGCGTGGTGATGAAGACCTTGGTCCTGGTGTGCGCGAGGTCCTGCCGGAAGGCGAAGTTCAGGGCGTCCAGCTTCCCGACCAGTTTCGCGGTGTTCTTGCGGTAGTCGGCCGCGTGCTTCGGGTCGGCCTCGGCGAAGGCGTCGCCGACGCCCTGGGCGACCTGGGCGTAGCGCACCGGGTCCAGCCAGATGTGCGGGTCCTTGCCCCCGGCCCCCTCGTCCTCGTGGCCGTCGTCCGCGGCGGTGTGCCCGCCGGCCTCGGTGCCGTGACTCTCCAGCGTGGTCAGGGAGGCCGCGTCGATCTTCGTCGCGACCGGGGACTGGGCCACCGCCTCGTCGACCGAGGGCTGGAGGTTCTTCAGGTACAGCACCGCGTCGGACACCTCCAGCTGGGCGATCTGCCGGGGGCTGAGCTCCAGGTCGTGCGGTTCCTGGCCGGGAGAGGTGAGACTGGTGACGTGGACGTGGCTGCCGCCGATCTGCTCGGCGAGGAACCTCATCGGGTAGAACGACGCGACGACGTCGAACTTGTCCGTGTTCGTCACGGCCACAGAGTCACCGGAGCAACCGGCGAGGGTGCCGGCCCCGAGGGCGGTGGCCGCGACGGCCGCGGCGGCCGGTATGAGGCGTCGTCGTACGTTCATGACAGTCATTTTCACTTAACATGGAAACCGTTGTCAACAACGGCCTTCAGGCAGCCCGGAACAGGGGGGCCGATTTGGTTGTGGGGGAGCCTGCGCCGGTAACCTGAGTCATTCGCTGGAAGCATCTCGCTTCAACGCCCGTCGTCGTAATGAAGAGAGCACCGTGGCCGCCGACAAGATCGACACCATCGTCAGCCTGAGCAAGCGCCGTGGCTTCGTTTTCCCCTGCAGTGAGATCTACGGCGGACAGCGTGCCGCCTGGGACTACGGACCGCTGGGTGTCGAGCTCAAGGAGAACATCAAGCGCCAGTGGTGGCGCTACATGGTGACGTCGCGCGAGGACGTGGTCGGTATCGACTCGTCCGTCATCCTGGCCTCCGAGGTCTGGGTCGCCTCCGGTCACGTCGCCACCTTCACGGACCCGCTGACCGAGTGCACCTCGTGCCACAAGCGGTTCCGTGCCGACCACCTGGAAGAGGCCTACGAGGAGAAGAAGGGCCACGCCCCGGCGAACGGCCTGGCCGACATCAACTGCCCGAACTGCGGCAACAAGGGCCAGTTCACCGAGCCCAAGCAGTTCTCCGGCCTGCTGTCGACGCACCTCGGCCCGACCCAGGACTCCGGCTCCGTCGCCTACCTGCGCCCCGAGACCGCCCAGGGCATCTTCACCAACTTCGCCCAGGTGCAGACCACCTCGCGCCGCAAGCCGCCGTTCGGCATCGCCCAGATGGGCAAGTCGTTCCGCAACGAGATCACGCCCGGCAACTTCATCTTCCGCACCCGCGAGTTCGAGCAGATGGAGATGGAGTTCTTCGTCAAGCCGGGCGAGGACGAGCAGTGGCAGGAGTACTGGATGGAGCAGCGCTGGAACTGGTACACGGGCCTCGGCCTGCGTACCGAGAACATGCGCTGGTACGAGCACCCGAAGGAGAAGCTCTCCCACTACTCCAAGCGCACCGCCGATATCGAGTACCGCTTCCAGTTCGGCGGCAGCGAGTGGGGCGAGCTGGAGGGCGTCGCCAACCGCACCGACTACGACCTCGGCGCCCACGCCAAGGCCTCCGGCCAGGACCTCTCCTACTTCGACCAGGAGGCCGGCGAGCGCTGGACGCCTTACGTCATCGAGCCCGCCGCCGGTGTCGGCCGCACCATGCTGGCCTTCCTGCTCGACGCCTACGTCGAGGACGAGGCGCCCAACGCCAAGGGCAAGATGGAGAAGCGCACCGTGCTGCGCCTGGACCACCGCCTCGCCCCGGTGAAGGTCGCCGTGCTGCCGCTGTCCCGCAACCCGGAGCTGTCGCCCAAGGCCAAGGGCCTCGCCCAGGCGCTGCGGCAGAACTGGAACATCGAGTTCGACGACGCGGGCGCCATCGGCCGCCGCTACCGCCGCCAGGACGAGATCGGCACGCCGTACTGCGTCACCGTCGACTTCGACACGCTCGAGGACAACGCGGTGACCGTGCGCGAGCGCGACTCGATGAAGCAGGAGCGCGTGTCGCTGGACCAGATCGAGGGCTACCTGGCCCAGCGCCTCCTGGGCTGCTGAGGCCCGCGGCGCTCCCCTGGACCCTCGCCCACCCGGCAGGCCGGCCCGGCCTGCCGGGTGGGCGTCTTCACAGGTCCAGGTCGACGAAGAGCGCCGCGTGGTCGGACGCCGCGTTCGTCTTCGACGTCACGGTGCAGAAGGACTTGATGCCCTTCGCGAAGATGCCGCGGGTCTCCAGGCCGACGTGCTGCACCTCGTGCCACAGCGGCGGCGGGAGCAGCAGGTAGTCGATCTTGTCGTGCTTGCTGCCGCAGTCCCCGTGCGTGCCTGGCTCCCCGTGGTAGGAGCGGTGGCTCATCACGTCCCGCAGCCCGGTGTCCATCAGGGCGGTGGCCGCCGCGCTGTCCGGGTCGTCGTTGAGGTCGCCCGCGACCACCACGTGCGGGGTGCGCTCCTGGGCCTCCCGGTAGATCTGCGCGACCCGCCGCGCCTGCGCCAGCCGCAGCTCGGGGTCGTCGTGGAACTTGCTCTTGAGGTGGTTGCCGAGGACCACGAGGGGCGTTCCGTCGAGCCCGATCTCGAACTCGGGGCAGTCACGGCTGAAGAGGCGGTCCTCGGGCCGGTCCGGGTCGGTGTCGAAGATGTGCGTCCGCACGGACGTGACCGGATGACGGCTGAGGATCCCGATGTCGATGCCCCGGGGATCGTTGCCGTCGATCAGCAGGACGTAGGGGTACGGCCGCCTGCCCAGTGCCCCGGCCAGGACCTGTGTGTTGAAGCGCTCCAGGGTGAGCCGGTCCTCCACCTCCACGGTGAGCAGGATGTCGGCGTCGACCTCCGAGACCACCCGGCCGGTGTTCTGCACCACGCACAAGTCGAGGTCGTCCTGCCCCAGTTCGGCCCAGCCGGCCCAGTCGGCGCGGCCGCCCGCCTTGACCTCGATGTGGACGTTCTTGCCCGAGCCGGTCTGCTCGAACAGCCCGGAGCCCTTGCCCGGACGCGCGTCGTTGATGAAGATCAGCGGCGGGTCCTCGGGGTCGACCGCGTACGCCCGGTGCTTCTCGATGAGCCGGGCGATCTCCTCCTTGTCCCTGTCGCTGTACTTCGGCAGGTCGAGGAGGGTGACCAACCTGGTGAAGTCGCCGATGACCTTCTCGCGGTCCGCCGGGTTCCGCAGCCGGAAGGCCGTGGGCCTGCGGAAGACGTTCTCCATGTTGAAGGTGGCGAGACGGATGCTCATCGCGGGCCTCCTCGGGCGGCGCGAGTGCACCGCACGGCCGGCGGCAGGCGCCGCCTGAGGACTGCTCGTCGGCAGTTCCCATTGTCCGAGCCCCGGTGAACGGTGTCCAACGGGGCGCGGAGCGCGGGACGGCCGGGCTCAACGGCCCTGCAGTGCCCTGACGTTGTCGCCGAAGGTCCAGTTCTTCGAGCCGTCCCAGTTGACCGACCAGGTCATCAGGCCCTTGAGCGAGGTGCCGTAGTGCCGCCACGCCTGGGCGACGAGGGAGGGCGACATGTAACCGCCGCCCGCACCGGGTTGGGCGGGCAGGCCCGGGACCTGCTTGTCGTAGGGCACCCGGATCGTCGTGCCCTGCACGACCAGGCCCTTGTCGAGGCAGTCGGTCTGGGCGGTGAAGCCCTGCACGGTGCCCGCCGCGTAGGAGTCGCCGGAGCAGCCGTACATGCTGCCGTTGTAGTACTGCATGTTCAGCCACCACAGGCGGCCGTTGTCCGCGTACTTCTTGACGATCGGCAGGTAGGCGCCCCAGATGGAGCCGTAGGTGACGCTGCCGCCGGTGACGTACGCCGTCTCCGGGGCCATGGTGAGCCCGAAGCCGGACGGCATCCTCGCGAGGATCCCGTCGATGATCCGGACCAGGTTGGCCTGGGACGTGGAGAGCCGGCCGATGTCACCGCTGCCGACCAGGCCGGTCTCGATGTCGATGTCGATGCCGTCGAAGTTGTACTTCTGCAGGATCGGCACGATCGTCGCCACGAAGCGGTCGGCGACGGCCGAGGAGGACAGGTCGATGCCCGCCGCCGCGCCGCCGATGGACAGCAGGACCGTCTGCCCGGACGCCTTGGCCGCGCACATCTCCGCGGGCGTGGCCACCTTCACGCCGCTGTCCATGCCGTCCTCCCACAGGGCCGTGCCGTCCGAGCGGATGACCGGGAAGGCCGCGTTGATCACGTTGTAGCCGTGGGCGGGGATGCGGGGGTCGGTGATCGGGGTCCAGCCGAACGGCGGGTGCACGCCGTTCGAGGAGCCGTCCCAGTTCTCCCAGTAGCCCTGGAGCACCTTCCCGGCCGGGCGGGACTTGACGGCACACGTGTCGGCGGCCGAGGCGGTCCCGGCAGCCGGCAGCTGGGTGAGACAGGCGGTCGCGAGCGCGGCGGCGAGCAGGCGCAGGGCGCGGCGGAGCATACGGGCCTCCCGGTGGGGGTGCGGCGAGGTGTCGTAGACATGACACTGACTTGGTCCAGACCTGTCGTCAATAGGTCTGAACCAATCCAGGCGTCATGGACTATGGAATGACAGATATTGAAATCTGTCAGCTGTCATGGCAGGGTGGAGCCATGACGATGCGAACCCGAACCCTCGGAACCACCGGCCCCCGGGTGTCCGCCCTCGGCCTCGGCTGCATGGGCATGTCCGCCCTGTACGGCGGCGCCGACCGCGCGGAAGCCGTCGCGACCGTCCACGCCGCCCTGGAAGCCGGCGTGACCCTCCTGGACACCGGCGACTTCTACGCCATGGGCCACAACGAGATGCTCGTCGGCGAGGCCCTGCGCACCGCGCCCGCCGCCCGCCGCGAGCAGGCACTGGTCAGCGTGAAGTTCGGCGCCCTGCGCGACCCCGACGGCAACTGGACCGGCTACGACGGCCGCCCCGCCGCCGTGAAGAACTTCGCCGCCTACTCCCTGCAGCGCCTCGGCGTCGACCACATCGACGTCTACCGGATCGCCCGCCTCGACCCGGACGTGCCGATCGAGGAGACCGTCGGCGCGATCGCCGAACTCGTCGAGAAGGGGTACGTCCGCCACGTCGGCCTCAGCGAGGTCGGCGCCGAGACCATCCGGCGCGCCGCCGCCACGGCCCCGATCGCCGACCTGCAGATCGAGTACTCGCTCATCTCGCGCGGCATCGAACGGGAGATCCTGCCCACCACCCGCGAACTGGGCATCGCCGTAACCGCCTACGGCGTCCTGTCCCGCGGACTGATCTCCGGCCACTTCTCCCGCGACCGGCGGCTCCCCGCGAACGACTTCCGCGCCCACTCGCCCCGCTTCCAGGGCGACAACCTCCGGCACAACCTCGACCTCGTCGACGCCCTGCGCGGGATCGCCGAGCGGAAGGGCGCCACGGTCGCGCAGACCGCCATCGCCTGGGTGCTCTCCCGCGGCGAGGACATCGTGCCGCTGATCGGCGCCCGCACCCGCGAGCGGCTGGGCGAGTCGCTGGGCGCGCTCGACGTGACCCTGGACGCGGCCGACCTGACGGCGATCGAGGAGGCCGTCCCGGCGGACGCGGCGGCCGGCGACCGCTACCCGGCCGTGCAGATGGCACACCTCGACAGCGAACGCTGAGACCGCCGGCCGGTACGGTCTAGGGCATGGCACCGACCAGCGAGATCCTCACCGCGGAGCGCATCCTCGAAGCGACCGAGGAGGTGCTGCGCCGCCACGGACCGGCCAAGGCAACCGTGGTCGACGTGGCGCGCGCGCTCGGGGTCAGCCACGGCAGCGTCTACCGGCACTTCCGGACCAAGGCGGCGCTGCGCGAGGCGGTGACGAAGCGCTGGCTGGACCGTACGTCGCTGACGCTCGCCGGGATCGCCGCCGGGGACCGGGACCCGGAGGCCCGGCTGCGGGAGTGGCTTTCCGCCCTGTTCGAGGCCAAGCGGCACAAGGCGGGTGACGACCCCGAGCTGTTCGCCACCTACAGCGTGCTGGCCGAGGAGAACGGCACGGCCGTCGGCGAGCACATAGCCGACCTCGCCGCACAGCTGACCCGGATCATCGCGGCGGGCACCGGGTCGGGCGCCTTCTCGGTGCCCGACCCGGCCGCGGCCGCCCGCGCCGTCTTCCACGCGACCGGCCGCTTCCACGACCCCTGCTACGCCCGGGAGTGGACCGCCCCCGGCATCCAGGAGGAGTTCACGGCCGTCGTGGACCTGCTGGTCCGCGGCCTCAGGCCCTGACCCGCCGCGACTCCCGCACCGGCGGCGCGCGCGGCCGCCCGCGCCGTCTTCCCGTCTTCCACGCGACCGGCCGCTTCCACGTCCCGTGCTACGCCCGGGAGTGGACCGCCCCCGGCATCCAGGAGGAGTTCACGGCCGTCGTGGACCTGCTGGTCCGCGGCCTCAGGCCCTGACCCGCCGGAGCCCCCGCACCGGCGGCGTCGGCGCCGGGCCGGTGGGGCGTCCTCCGCATGAGGGGACGGCGCCCGTGCCGGTGGCGGGCGCGAGGCGGGCGGTGGTGCCGCTGCCGCCGGCCCGGCCGTAGCGGGCGGGCACCTTCCACGGCTCGGCGGCGGCGCCGTGCCGATCCGGCCGCCCGTGCCTCCCACCGGCCGCCGGAACTCACCTGCCCGTGGACGGCCCCTGCCGTGCCCCAGCCGGATCCACCGTCGCCTGGTGAGCCTCGGCCAGGTGCCGCTCAGCCTTCGGCAGGGGCCGAAGCCGCGCGCCTTGGCGCCAGCCACAGGTGTCGCACGACATCGTGCGCCGCACGCCCGAGCGCCGCACCCGCACCACGTGCTTGCGGCCGTGCCGGTCCCAGCGGCCGACCTCGCTCGCGCCGTCGCCCCGCGCCATGGCCTCTCCCCGTGACTCCGCCACTCCCCACGCCCCCTCGCTCACCCTGACTCCCCCACCGGCCCGTGCCGGCACTCAGGAGTGTGCAGCAGGACCGGCGGCGGCCGGGCGGCACCGCGGGCCGGACCGGCCGCCGTCAGCGGATGTCACGGGGCAGCCGCAGGCTGAGCAGACCCGTCAGCGCGACCCCGGCCAGCTGCGCCAGCAGCGCGGTGACCAGCGCGTCCCGCATGCCCACGTGCGGCACCAGGGTGAGGAAGAGCGTGCCGAGCGTGGCCACGCCCAGGGCGAGCGCGGACTGCTGGGTGGTGACCATCACACCGCTGCCGACACCCGCCCGGGCGGGCGGCACCTCGGACATCACGATGCGCATCAGATTGGGCAGCTGCAGCGCCTGCCCGGCCCCGGCCACGGCAGCGCCCGGCAGCAGCGAGCCGACGCCCAGGTGCGGCCAGTCCTGCCGGACGGCCAGCACGATCAGCAGCACGCCGACGGCTTGCACCACGGATCCGGCGGTGACCACCCGGCTGCCGTGGCGGGCGATCAGCCGCGGCCCGGCCAGCGAGGTGAAGAGGAACACCACCGCCATCGGCGCCAGCGCGAGCCCGGCCGGCACCGGTCCGAGCCCCGCGCCCTGCTGCAGCGCCAGCGCGATCACGAACATGAATCCGCTGAAGCCGACGGAGAACGGCACGATCAGCAGCAGCCCGCGCCGCAGCGAGGGCGTCGCCAGCAGACTCGGCGGCACCAGCGGGGTGCGCCCCGCACGGTCCGCCCGCCGCTCCACCGCCCAGAAGGCGCCGGCGACGAACGGGAAGGCCGCCAGCGACAGCCACGTCCACAGCGGCCAGCCCGCCGCCCGGCCCTCGGTGAGCGGGACGAGCAGCGTCAGCAGGGACAGCGCCAGCAGCACGGTGCCGGGCCCGTCGACGGCCTCCGGACGCGGCGCCCGGGTCTCGGGCACGCACCGGACGGCGAGGACCAGCCCGGCCAGCACCACGGGCACGTTGACGAGGAAGACCGCCCGCCACCCGGTCCCGGCGACGTCGGCGGCCACGAGAACCCCGCCGAGGATCTGTCCGGCCACCATGGACAGCCCGGCCGTGGCGCCGTACAGGCTCATGGCCCGCGCCCGGCGCGGCCCCGCCGTGGCGGCCTGGATGGTGGCCAGCACCTGCGGCAGCATCGCGGCGGCCGAGGCGCCCTGCGCGATCCGCGCCGCGACGAGGCCCCAGGCGCCCGGCGCCAGCCCGCAGGCCAGCGAGGTGAGCCCGAAGGCGGCCATCCCGCCGAGGAACAGCCGCCGGCGCCCGAACAGGTCCCCGAGCCGACCGCCGAGCACGAGCAGCACGGCGTACGCGACGCCGTACCCGGCCACCACCAGCTCCAGCACGGCCTCGCCCGCCGCGAGGTCGGTGCCGATGGCCGGCAGGGCGACGTTGACGATGAAGAAGTCGACCAGCGGCAGCGCCGCGGCCAGCAGAACGGTGAAGAGGCCGAGCCCGCCGAGCACGGGCGGTGCCGCCGTCGGCGGACGGACGGCCAAGGGGGTGGTGACGGTTTCACTCATGCCCTGAGCCTGCGGCCGGGCCGAGAGGGGTACCAGAGTGTCCTTGTCCTGGTAGAAGAACTACCCGGCAACAGGTTCGGACACCTCAGTGGCGGCAGGCTCGCCGCCCGGGCCGGTCTCCACCCGGTCGGCGGCCAGCAGCCAGTCCCCGCCGTCCCGCCGGGCGAACGTCATGGTGTGCGTCGGGCCGCTGGAAGCCCGCCGTCGGACTGGTGGTCGTGACCCCTCATCCTGTTACTGGGAGCACCTGGAACCAGGCTGGTGTTCGCGGGACCCTGGACCCATGACGACCACGGTCCAGGAGAGCGCCCCGCGACCGGCCGGCCGGGGCTCGGAGATCCGCCGGAACGAACTGGCCGCGTTCCTGCGCAGCCGCCGCGAGCGCATCACACCCGAACAGGTGGGCCTGCCGCGCGGCGCCCGGCGCCGCACCCCGGGCCTGCGCCGGGAGGAGGTCGCCCAGCTCTCCGCGGTCGGCGTCACCTGGTACACGTGGCTCGAACAGGCCCGGGACATCCAGGTCTCCGTCCAGGTCCTCGACGCCCTCGCCCGCACGCTCCGGCTCGACGCCAGCGAGCGCGCCCACCTCTTCCAGCTCGCCGGCGCCACGGACCCGACCCCCGCCGCGACCTGCCCGAGCGTGACCCCGGCGCTGCGCGAGACGCTGCGCCGGCTGGAGCCGCTCCCGGCCTGCGTCCAGAACAGCCGGTACGACATCCTCGCCTACAACCGCACCTACGGCCGCCTGCTGAGCGACCTGGACGCGATGCCGCCCGAGGACCGCAACTGCATGCTCCTCGTCTACACCGACAAGGAGTGGCAGGCGGCGATCGTGCACCTGGAACAGACCCAGCGCCTGATGGCGGCCCGGCTGCGCGCCTCCCTGGCCGGCCACCTGGGCGAGCCGGCCTGGAAGATACTGCTCAAGCGGCTGGAGCAGTTCCCGGAGTTCCGCGAGCACTGGCGCCGCTACGAGGTGGTCGGCACCCGCTCCAAGGTCAAGGAGTTCCTCAACCCCCACGTCGGTCTCCTCACCCTGGAACACACCGACCTGTGGCTCGGCCCCCAGCTGGGCCCGCGCATGGTGACGTACACACCGAGGAACGAGGAGACCCGGGAACGGCTGGAGAGGCTGCACCGGATAGCGGTGGGGGAGGCGGACGGCGTCGATTAAGCCGTTGAACCGCCCGGCCCGCTCCATGCATGATCCACTCTGTGGAAACCTACCTGCAGACCGAGCGCCTGACCCTGCGCCGCTTCACCTCCGACGACGCGGACCTGCTGATCGAGCTGGACAGCGACGCCGCGGTGATGCGCTACCTGTCCGGGGGCGAGCCGACCGCCCCGGAGATCGTCCGCGAGCGCCATCTGCCCAACATAATCGCCGGCTACGAGAAGTGGGGCGGCGACCTCGGACTGTTCGCCGCGCACGAGAGGGACGGCGGCGCGTTCATCGGCTGGTTCTGCCTGCGCCCCGAGCCTCAGGGCCCCCTGGACGAGGCCGAACTCGGCTACCGGCTGCGGCAGGCGGCCTGGGGCAAGGGGTACGCCACCGAAGCCTCGCGGGCCTTGCTCGGCAAGGCGTTCGACGGGCTCGGTCTGCGCATGGTCTGGGCCGAGACGATGACCATGAACCAAGGCTCGCGCAACGTCATGGAGAAGCTCCGGATGACCCTCACGGACACCCTCCCGACTCCCCCCGACATGAAGATGGTCGAGGGCGCCGAACACGGGGGCGTGCGGTACGAGATCACCAAGGAACAGTGGGAGCGGCGGTAGCCACCGGGTGAGTGCCGGGGCAGGGGGCGGCTCGTGGTGCTACGCGCGCCCCGAAGCCCCCACCACCTCGCGTACCTCCGCCGACCGCAGGCGCTCGGCCGTCCGCTCCGCCGTGTGGCGGGCCCAGCGGCCCGTGGTGAGCAGGCCGAGGGTGAGGACGGCGAAGCCGCAGGCCGCGAGGATCCACCAGCCGGGGCGCGCCGCCGAGACGAAGGCCCGGCTCATGCTCGACGAGCCGACTCCCGACGCCAGTACGGCGCCGAGGACCGCCACACCGAGGGTCTGGCCCAGTTGCCGGCTCGTGGAGGCGATCGCGGCCGCGACACCGGCCTGGGCGCGCGGCATGCCCGACACCGCCGTGTTGGTGATCGGCGCGTTGACGAAGCCGAAGCCGATGCCGAAGAGGACGTAGCCGGTCACGAGGGTGGCGTTCGACGTCTCCGCCTCGAAGGCCGCGAACAGGATGCCGCTCGCCGTCATCGCCGTACCCGCCACCAGGAGCGGCAGGCGCGGACCCCGGCTGCCGATCAGGCGGCCGGACAGCGGGGCGCACAGGAAGCACGGGACGGCCATCGGCAGCATCCACAGGCCCGCGTGCAGGGCGTTCAGGCCGCGCACGTTCTGCAGGTAGAGGGTGGACAGGAAGAGGAAGCCGCCCAGCGCGGCGAAGGCGCTGACCGCTATCCCGGTCGCCCCGCTGAACGGCGCGGAGCGGAAGAAGCGCAGGTCGACCAGGGGTTCGGCGCGCCGGGGCTCGTACCACAGCAGGGCGGTCAGGGCCACCAGGGCGACCGCCGCGAAGGGCACCGCCGTGCCGAGGCCCGCGTCCGGGGCCTCGATGATCGCGTACGTCAGCGAGCCGAAAAGGGCGATCACCAGCAGCTGGCCGACCGGGTCGGGCCGGCGGGCCTTGGGCGCGCGGGACTCGGGGACGAAGCGGAGGGTGAGCAGCAGCGCCGCGAGGCCGACCGGGAGGTTGACCCAGAAGATCGAGCGCCAGTTCACCGACTGCACCAGCAGGCCGCCGACCAGCGGGCCGGCCGCCATGCTGATGCCGACCACCGCGCCCCACACGCCGATGGCGCGGGCGCGCTCACGGGCGTCGGTGAAGGTGTTGGTGATGATCGACATGGCGACCGGGTTGAGCATCGAG
The DNA here is from genome assembly GCF_014650035.1 of Streptomyces lucensis JCM 4490. Classification (GTDB taxonomy): domain Bacteria; phylum Actinomycetota; class Actinomycetes; order Streptomycetales; family Streptomycetaceae; genus Streptomyces; species Streptomyces lucensis. The sequence continues at coordinate 534,359 of NZ_BMUE01000002.1, forward strand.
CCGCCCACCGCCTGGACTATGCGCGCGACGACCAGCAGCTCCAGGCTCGGGGCCAGGGAGCACAGCAGGGAGCCGAAGGAGAACACCACCAGGCCGGTCATGAAGACCTTCCTGCGCCCTATGCGGTCGGCCGTCGAGCCCGCGAGCATCAGCAGCGAGGCCAGGACGAGCGTGTAGGCGTCGATCGTCCACTGCAGGCCGGACGTGCCGACGTGCAGATCACGCTGCATGGACGGCAGCGCCACGTTCAGCACGGTGTTGTCGAGGCTCACGATCAGCAGGCTCATGCAGCAGATGGCGAGCACGAGCAGGCGTCGGCGGTGGCTGAGCTCGGGCATGCGTCTCATCGTACGCCTTGTTCGATAGTGCGTCTAACTAATGACTAGCCTAATTAGTGGCATATACATGATTGGGGGGCCGGGGACCCGCGCCGCCGTCGTCGCAGGCGGCGGGCGGGGCAGTGGGCGGGCGGCGCTCGGCACCCCGCCCCCTCACCCCAGTGCCCGCGGCAACCGCAGGCCCAGCGCGCCCAGCCACAGCAGCCCCGCCGACTGGACCGCCAGGGTCACGGCCAGCGCGTCGCGCATGCCCAGGGCCGGGGTGAGGGAGAGGAACAGGGACCCCAGTGCGGCCACCCCGACGGCCAGGCACGACTGCTGGAGCGTCGCCGCCAGACCACTGCCGGTGCCCGCGAGCCGGGCCGGGACCGCCGCCAGCACGACCCGGTAGTACAGCGGCAGCTCCAGGCCCTGCGCCGCACCGCACAGCACCAGGCCCGGAGCGAGGGCGAGCGGGCTCAGCCCGGGCCAGGATCCCAGCAGGAAGGCCGCCGTCACCGTCGCCAGACCCGCCACGTGCACCGCCGCCGCCAGCGCCACCGCCCGGCCGCCGAGCCGCCGTACCGCCCGCGGCGCCAGCACCGAGGCCCCGAACTGCGCCACCCCCATCGGCACCAGCGTCAGCCCCGCCCGCAGCGACCCGTAACCAAGCCCCTCCTGAAGCGCGACGGCACCGACGAACATCCAGCCCGCGAAGCCGGTGAACACCGGTACCCCCAGCAGCAGCCCCCGGCGTACCCCCGGCGCGCCCAGCAGCGAGGGCGGCAGGAGCGGGGCCCCGCCGGACGCCTCGCCGCGCCGCTCCACCCGCCAGAAGGCGGCGGCGAGCAGCGGCGACGCGCACAGCAGCAGCACCGACCACACCGGCCACCGCGCCGCCCGGCCCTCGGTCAGCGGGAGCAGCACCGCGGTCAGCGCCGCCGCCAGCAGGGCCGTACCGGCCAGGTCCCCGCGCGCGGGACGCTCGGCACGGCTGTCCGGCACCGACCGCAGGGCGCAGCCGAGGGCGGCCGCCGCCACCGGCACGTTCACCAGGAACACCGCACGCCAGCCGGTGCCCGCGAGGTCCGCGGCGACCAGGATGCCGCCCAGCACCTGCCCGAGCACCACCGAGACACCGCCCACCGAGCCGTAGAGGGCGACCGCGCGGGCCCTGCGCTCGCCGCTCGTCGAGGCGTGCAGCGTGGCCAGCACCTGCGGCAGCAGCAGCGCCGACGCGGCGCCCTGCGCGGCTCGCGCGCCCACCAGCCACCAGGCCCCGGGCGCGAGACCGCAGGCCAGCGACGTGAGCCCGAAGCCGGCCACGCCCCACAGGAACAGCCTGCGCCGCCCGTAGGCGTCGCCCAGCCGGCCGCCGAGGACGAGGAGCACGGCGTACGCGACCGCATACCCGGCCACCACCATCTCCACGGTCGCCGGGGAGGCCGCCAGATCGCTCTCGACCGCCGGCAGGGCGACGTTGACGACGAAGAAATCGATCATGGGCAGTGCGGCCCCGAGCAGCAGCGTGCACAGGCCGAGGCGGGTCAGGGGCCGGGGCGGGGCGCCGGGCGGGGAGGGCGTCGTCGTGGTCGTCACGCCTCGACCCTGCGGCAGCTCCCCGCCTGGTACCAGGCGGCGGTCATCCGGGTACTGGCACCAACTGGAAGCCGCACGCGGCGCATTGGCACTCTGGATGCCATGACCACCGCAGCACCGGACCGGCAGACGGAGCAGACACGGCAGGGGCGGGAGGGGCAGCGGGAGGCACCGGGGGAGTCGCGGTCGCGGGAGCTGCGCATCCGGCGGCGGGAGCTGGCCGCCTTCCTGCGCAGCCGGCGTGAGCGGATCACGCCCGAGCAGGTCGGGCTGCCGCGCGGCCCGCGCCGCCGTACGCCCGGCCTGCGCCGGGAGGAGGTCGCCCAGCTCTCCGCGGTCGGCGTCACCTGGTACACCTGGATCGAGCAGGCGCGCGCCACCCACGTGTCCGCCCAGGTGCTGGACGCCATGGCCCGCGCCCTGCTGATGGACCGGGCCGAGCGCGCCCACCTCTTCGCCCTCGCGGGCACGGCCGACCCACGCTCGGAGGCGGAGTGCACCGTCGCCGCCAAGTCCGCGATCAAGATCGTCGAGCGGCTGGCGCCCTACCCGGCCTCCCTGCAGAACGCCCGCTACGACCTCCTCGCCGTCAACCGCCCCTTCGCCCAGCTCTTCGGCGACCCGGCCGAGCTGCCCCCGGCCGACCGGAACTGCCTGTGGCTGCTGACCGCGAGCGAGCGGTGGAAGCGGGACTTCCTGGACCGTGACGAGATGCTGCGGGACCTGATCGCCAAGTACCGGGCGGCCATGGCCGAACACGTCGCCGAGCCCGCCTGGCAGCGGCTGCTGCGGGCCTCCCGCGAGTTCCGGGAGCTGTGGGACAGGCACGAGGTCGCGCCGATGTCCCCGCACGTCAAGCGCTACCGGCACCCGCGTGTCGGCCTGGTGCGCCTGGAGCACCGCAACATGTGGCTGGCCCCTCACGCGCCGGCCCAGCGGGTGGTCGCCTACGTCCCCGCCGACGAGGAGAGCGAGGAGCGGCTGGAGCGGCTGGCCGAGCCGTCCCGGGTGTGAGGGACAATGGGGTCTGCCGTATGCCGTACGTCCGTCCCCGGAGCCCCCTGATGACCCACCCGCTCTCCATCGGTCCGCACGCCGTCGTACCGCCCGTCGTGCTCGCACCCATGGCGGGGATCACGAACGCGCCCTTCCGGACCCTGTGCCGGGAGTTCAGCGGCGGCAAGGGACTGTTCGTCAGCGAGATGATCACGACCCGGGCGCTGGTGGAGCGCAACGAGAAGACGATGCAGCTGATCCGGTTCGACGCTAGCGAGCAGCCGCGTTCGATCCAGCTGTACGGCGTCGACCCGGCGACCGTCGGCAAGGCCGTCCGCATGATCGCGGAGGAGGACCTGGCCGACCACATCGACCTGAACTTCGGCTGCCCGGTTCCGAAGGTCACCAGGAAGGGCGGCGGCTCCGCCCTGCCCTTCAAGCGGAACCTGCTGCGGGCGATCCTGCGGGAGGCCGTCTCCGGCGCAGGCGACCTGCCGGTGACGATGAAGATGCGCAAGGGCATCGACGACGACCACATCACCTACCTCGACGCCGGGCGCATCGCCGTCGAGGAGGGGGTCACGGCCATCGCCCTGCACGGGCGCACGGCCGCCCAGCACTACGGCGGCACCGCCGACTGGGACGCCATCGCCCGGCTGAAGGAGCACGTCCCGGAGATTCCCGTCCTCGGCAACGGCGACATCTGGTCGGCGCAGGACGCGCTGCGGATGGTGCGGGAGACCGGCTGCGACGGTGTGGTCGTGGGCCGCGGCTGCCTGGGCCGGCCGTGGCTGTTCGCCGACCTCGTCGCGGCGTTCGAGGGCCGCACGGCGGACCTCGCGCGGCCCACGCTGCGCGAGGTCGCCGACGTCATGGTGCGCCACGCCCGGCTGCTCGGGGAGTGGGCCGGCGACGAGTCCAAGGGCGTCGTCGACTTCCGCAAGCACGTCGCCTGGTACCTCAAGGGCTTCGCGGTCGGCTCCGAGATGCGCAAGCGGCTCGCGATCACGTCCTCGCTGGAGGAACTGCGGGCCGGGCTCGACGAGCTGGACCTCGGCCAGCCGTGGCCGGCCGGCGCGGACGGGCCCCGCGGCCGTACGTCCGGCAACAACCGGGTGGTGCTGCCGGACGGCTGGCTGAAGGACCCGTACGACTGCGCGGGCGTGAGCGAGGACGCGGAACTGGACACCTCGGGCGGCTGACCGCCCGGGAGCCGCGGATCAGCCCTTCTTCGGGTGGGGCGTGGAGCCGTACGCCGTCAGGAAGCGGTCGCGGAACGCGCTCATCTTCCAGACGGGGGCGTCGTGGGCGGGGCGCAGGCCGTCCGTCCAGCCCCAGTCGGCGACCTTGTCGAGGACCTTGGGGTCCTTGGCGACGATCGCGACCGGCACGTCACGGCTGGCGTGGTTGCCGCTGACCCGGGCGATCGGCTGGTGGTCGCCGAGGAACACCAGGACGGTGTCGTCGGTGCCGTAGCGCTTCAGCCACTCGGTGAGGGCGGTCACCGAGTACTGGATCGTCTTGCCGTACTCCTGGCGGGACTTGGTGGTGTCGGCGATGACGTCGGCCGGATCGTTGCCCGCCGCCTGGATGCCCTTGAAGATCGAGCCGTCACCCAGCTGGTCCCAGCCGACCATCTTCGGAATCGGCGCCCAGGGCTGGTGGCTGGAGGTGAGGATCAGCAGCGACATCCGCGACCTGCCGTCGGCCGGCTTCTTGCTGTGCACCCGCTCCTGGTACTGCTGGAGCGCGTACTGGTCGGGCATGGTCGACCAGCTGAACTTCGGCCCCTTGTAGCCGAGCTGGAAGGCGTTGTAGACCTTGTCGAGGCCGTACCACTTCTGCTCCGGCCAGCCCTTCTGCACGCCCGGCATCACGCCGACCGTGTCGAACGCGCCCGTCCGCTTGAAGGCGTCGGTGAGGCTCATGTGGTCACTGGCCATCACGGTGCGGTAGCGCTGCTGGTTGCTGATCCACAGGCCCGACATGGTGGTGGAGTGGCCGAGCCAGCTGCTGCCGCCGTAGGTCGCCGAGGTCAGCCAGCCGCTCTTGGCGTGGAACCCGGCCTTGGCCAGCACCTTGGTACGGGCGTCGAGGGTCTTGTCGACACCGGGCGCCATGATCGGGTCCTCGATCGCGCTGCGGCCGTAGCTCTCGATGAACGTGAAGATCATGTCCTTGCCGCGCAGGTCCGGGACCAGCTGACTGCCCGGGGTGTTGCCGAAGGCGTCGACCCGGGCCACCTTCCGGAACTCCGCCTCATCCTTGAGCGTGTCCGAGACGCGCCGGGCCTGCACCCGCAGCGCGGCGGCCGTGCGGTCGGACGCGATCGGCACGCCGGCCATCTGCAGGCCGAGCGAGGAACAGGTGATCCACACGACGCCGGCGATCAGCGTGCCCCGGGTCGCGGCACCGGTGTGCCGGGCCAGCAGATTGCTCAGCCTGACCAGGGACAGCGCCAGCAGCACGGTCAGCAGCAGCACCAGGACGACGACGCCGGCGGTCGCGGCGAGGGTGGCCGTACGGCCGAGCGAGTCCTCCAGGTAGGACTGCGCGTCGCCGAGCAGGCTCCAGTCCAGGACCGGGTTGAAGGGGCGGCCCAGGTACTGGTTGAACCCCATGTCCAGCAGGTTCAGCACGGTCATCCCGGCCAGCGCGACGCCGGACACGACCGCCAGCGCCACCCGGGGCCGCCGCGGCAGCGCCGGCAGCACGGCCGCCCCGATGACGGCTTCCCCCGGCACGCGCAGGAACTTGGCCGGCCCGAGCCCCACGACGCTGTTCGGCATCACGAGCGCGCAGACGACGAGGGCGGCGGCGAGCACGGTGACCGTGACGGACAGGACCCGCGTCGCCGCCGGGTGCTCGGCACGCCACCGCCGGACCCGCGCCGCCAGGACGTTCCAGGGCCGGCCCAGGGACCGCCCGGCGACGTCCGGGACGGACGCCGGCTGAGGACCGCCGGCCGCCTCCGAGGAGGGGGCCGGCGCGGACTCTGGAGCGGACTTCGGCTCGGGAGCGGACTTGGTCTCGGGAGAGGACTCGGCTTCGGGGGCCGGCCCGGGCGCGGAGGACGAATCCGCCTCCGGGGCCTGCGCGGACTCCGGAGCGGACTCAGGAGCAGATTTCGAAACGGACTTCGAAGCGGACTTCGGCTCGGGAGCGGACTTGGTCTCGGGAGACGACTCGGCATCGGAGGCCGGCGTCCGCGCCCGCGCCGCCGCCTCCGCCTCGGCCGCCTCGGGCTCCCCGGCCGTGCCCGATGGCTGACGCGTGCTCGTGTACTGAGACAACCCGAAGGTCCTTCCGTGCGAGACCCGTAACGCCGTCTCGTACGACGCCCCCTCCACCCCTGTTCACGACACCGGGCAAACACCGGGCAAAGGTCACGACGGCGCACCCGCACCGGAACGACGGCGGAACCCACCCCAGGGGCGCGGGGAACTGCGCGACCAGCCACGACGAACCCGCACCATGACCCCACAGCCCCCGAACCGCACCCCCGGCCGAGCCCACGGAGTGCTACGCGCCGCCGACCGCGGTCAGCAACGCCAGCGGCGCCGCCGCCGAGCGGGACTCGCGCACGCAGGCGTGCGGATAGGGGACCGGCTCGCAGCGGGTGTCGCGGCCGTAGCCCGCGAGGACCTCCGGCAGCCGGTGCCCCGTCGCCGTCGCCGCGTCGACCAGCGCGTGAGCCACCGTCCGGGCCTCGTCGTGCAGGCCGTAGCGGGCCAGGCCCAGGGTGATCAGCGCGTTGTCGTGCGGCCAGACCGAGCCGCGGTGGTAGGAGAGCGGGTGGTACGCCGGCTGGTCCGCCGCGAGGGTGCGCACGCCCCAGCCGGAGAAGAAGTCCGCTTCGAGCAGCCGCCGGCCCACCACCTCGCCGTACTCCTTGTCCAGCAGCCCGGACCACAGCAGGTGCCCGGCGTCGGAGGCCAGCGCGTCGATCCGGCGGCCGTTCCCGTCCAGCGCGAGCGCCGGGAAGGAGTGCTCCGGCATCCAGAAGTCCCGCTGGAAGCGGTCCCGCAGGTCGGCCGCCGCCTGCTCCAGCAGGGCCGCGTACGTCTCGTCGGCCCACACCGTGCGCGCCACCCACGCCGTGCGGCGCAGCGCGTCGTAGGCGTAGCCCTGGGCGCCGGCCGCCATCACCGCCCCGGTGGGCCGGGAGCCGTCGGCGCAGCAGATGGCGCCGGGGGAGTCCTTCCAGTTCTGGTTGGCGAGGCCGCCCTTGTCGGCCCGGTAGACGAGGTAGCCGCGCGAGGTCAGGCCGCCGTGGTCGAGCATCCAGCCGACGGCGGCGCGGGCGTGCGGCTCCAGGCGGCGGGCCAGGGAGGTGTCCGAGGTCCGCTCGACGTAGGCGCCGAGCAGGACCAGGAACAGGGGGGTGGCGTCGACCGAGCCGTAGTAGCGCCGGTAGGGCACCTGCCCGAAGTGCGCCAGCTCGCCGTGCCGCACCTCGTGCACGATCTTGCCGGGCTGGGCCACCGGGGACACCTCCGTGCCGGTCGCCTGCGTGGCGGCGAGCGCGGGCAGCGTGGCGGCGGCCAGCCGCGGGTGGTACGGCAGCGCGAACAGGGAGGTGAGCAGGGCGTCCCGGCCGATGAGGGTGAGGAACCAGGGGGCGCCGGCGGCCGGTACCCGCAGCTCCTCGCGGTCCGGTCCGGTCGCCGTGACCTGCAGCGCGGCGAGGTCGGCGAGGCCCCGCGCGCAGGCCGCCGCGAGTTCGGGCCAGCCGGTCGGGAAGGCCACGCCCTCGGCGAACCCGCCCTCTAATTCGAGTAGTTGGCGGCGCACGGAGGCCGGGTCGCGGGGTACGCGCAGGGCGCGACGTTCGCCGTGCGGGCGGGCGATCACGCGCAGCAGCAGCTCGGTCGTGCCGTGCGGCGTGAGGTCGAGGGTCCACACCAGGCGGCGGGCGCCCGTGCCCGTCTCCTCGACGGCGTCCGGAGCCGGGTCGGCCGTGATGGTCGTACAGGAACGCCATTCGGCGCGGTGGTAGGCGAACTCGATACCGTCGTCGAGGACCCGGCGGGAGCGCAGGGCGCCGGTCTTGACGTAGGTGCGATGGTCGGAGCGCAGCTCGAACTGGTCGGTGAAGTCGGCGTCCACGGTGAGCGCGAGGCGGACCCCCGTCGGTACCGGGCGGTTGCTGGTCACCCGGAGGGACTCGACGAACGAGCTGTCTCCGACGGCCTGTTCGCGGAAGAGGGTGTGCGCCGGGGGCTCCTGACGGCCGCCGCGGGGCACCAGTACGCAGCGGGCCGCGTCCCCGTCCGCGACCGGGCTGAGCACCTCGGGCACCGCGCCGTCTACGGTGAGCTGCCAGCGGCTGAGGTGCCGGGCGTCCCTCACGAACATCCCGTCCGGGAAACTGCCGCCCCGGACGCCGCTGATGTCGCCGCGGTCGCCCACGGCGGCGAACGTCGCCCCGTGCACGAGCAGATGATGCCGGTCCGTCATGTCCGGTCCCCTCCCTTGTCCCTTGTGCCGGACGCCCCGGTCCCCGCCGGGGACGGGCCCCGCCCGGGGCTGTCGTGCGATTCGTGGTGCAGGTCCAGTGCGAGCGCGGCGGTCCAGCCGAAGCCGGTCGCACCGCAGGCCTCGCCCGTGTACGGGTCGGCGTACTCCGCGAAGCCGGTGGCGTCGGCCAGGTCGAGGAACGCCTCGCGCAGGGCGTCGGCCCGCTCCCGCTCGCCCTGCGCGCGCAGCCCCCGCTCCAGCAGCCAGTTCGTGTTGAACCAGGCGGGGCCGCGCCAGTACCGGTGCGGGTCGAAGGCCTCGCCGAGGAGGTCGTAGCTGGGCGCGAGCCGGGTGCGGTCGCCGAGCGAGAAATGGGGGCCTTCCAGGGTGTGCACCAGGGCGGCGGCCACGTCCCGGGGAAGGTCCGGCAGCAGCAGCGGGACCAGACCCGTGACGGCGCGCTCGCGGATCAGCCCCGCGCCGCGAAGGTCCCGGCACAGGAACATCCCCGCCTCCGGGTCCCACAGGCGCCGCACCAGCGCCGTCGTCAGCCGGCCGGCGCGCGCGTGCCGTGCGGTGCCGGCCGCGCCCAGCTCCTCGGCGATGCGCGCCAGCGCGTGCTCGGAGGCGATGAGCAGTGCGTTGAACGCGGGGTCCTCCACGGCGAATCCACCGGCGCCGCCCGTGCCGTCGGCGTACCCCGCGTCCCGGTAGGCGGCGGCCAGCCGTACGTACCGCCCGTAGTCCAGGTCCGTCGGCCGGTCCTCCGGCGCGCCGTGGTCGAGGTCGGCGCGGCGGAAGGAGCCGGCCGGAGCCGGGGCGATCCGGGCGAGCGGGGCGTCCCAGCAGGGACTGTTGTCCATGCCCTGCTCCCAGGGGTGGACCACGGACACCAGCCCGCCGCCGCCCAGGTCCCGCCGGTGCAGCAGGTACCGGTGCCAGGCGGCCAGCCGCGGGTACATCCGGGCCAGGAAGCCGCGCGACCGCGACAGACCCGGGTCGGCGCGGTGCACCAGCCAGGCCGCCAGCGCGTGCACCGGTGGCTGCACGATGCCGGACGTCTGTACGGTGCGCGGGGCTCCCGCGGCGCGGCCGGCGGTGGCGGAGCGCCAGAAGTCGGGGCTGGGGAAGTACGCGTCGAGGGGGACGGAGGGGTTGAACACGATGTGCGGGACGCGCCCGTCGGCCCACTGGGCCGCCAGCAGCGTCTCCAGCTCGGTCTGGGCCCGCAGCGGCGAGAGGTGCCGCAGTCCGATCGCGATGAACGCCGAGTCCCACGACCACTGGTGGGGGTACAGGCTCAGGGAGGGGACGGTCGAGGCGCCCGTCCAGTTCGCGTCGAGCACCCGGGCGGCCCTGACGTGCGGGGACGTGCCGGACGGCGGTGGATCGTATGCGGTCCCGAACTGCTCGGGAGGGATGGTGAGCTGGGCGGTGCGATCCACTCGGGGCTCCCCGAAAGACGTCCGGCCGACCGGGTTCGGCTGCGGCTACCGTAGAGTTACGTCTATTTAACACGCAAAACTCAATATGTAATGCAGGCTTGAGAAACACAAGGGGGTGCGCATGACCGGACGCCCGGGAAGAACCGGGACGACCTCCAGGTCCGGCGGCCAGGCCGGTGCCGGGGATCTGCTCGAACTGGTGCGCAGCGGCCGTGCCGTGACGCGCGGCGCGCTCCAGCGGGCGACGGGGCTGTCCCGCGCCACCGTCGGCCAGCGCCTGGACCGGCTGTTCCGGGCCGGCTGGCTGCGCGAGGGCGCCGGCGGCCCGGTGGACTCGCCGCTCGGCGGACGCCCCGCCATCACCCTGGAGTTCGACGACTCCCACGCCGTGGTCCTCGCCGCCGACCTCGACACCCGGCACGCCCGCGCGGCCGTCCTCACCCTGACCGGGGAGGTCCTGGCCGAGCGCGCCGGCACGCTGGTGGTCGAGGACGGCCCGGAGGCGGTGCTCGGGGAACTGGGCGGCTGGTTCGCCGAGTTGCTGACCAAGGCCGGGCAACCGGCGGCGGAGGTCTGCGGAATGGGACTCGCCGTGCCCGGCCCGGTGGACAGCGGGACCGGCCGCGTCGTGCAGCCGCCGATCATGCCGGGCTGGGACGGCTACGACATAACGGGCCGCCTCTCCCGTGCCTTCACCGAGCGCACCGGCGCCCCGGCGGTCCCCGTCCTGGTCGACAACGACGCCAACCTCATGGCCCTCGGCGAGCAGCGCACCGGGCACCCGGACTGCCCGGCCTTCGTCCTGGTCAAGGTGTCGACCGGCATCGGCGCCGGGGTCGTGGTCGACGGCTCGGTCTACCGGGGCCTCGACGGGGGCGCGGGCGACATCGGGCACATCCGGGTCGGCGCGGACGCGCTGTGCCGGTGCGGCTCGTACGGCTGTCTCGCCGCCGTCGCGAGCGGCGGTGCCGTGGCCCGGCGGCTGGCGGAGTCCGGGGTGCCGGCCGCGTCCGGCTCGGACGTGCGGGACCTGCTGGCGGCGGGGCACCCGGAGGCCGCCGCGCTGGCCCGGGAGGCCGGACGCCGGGTCGGGGACGTGCTGGCGACGGTCGTGACGCTGCTCAACCCGGGCGTGCTGATGATCGCGGGCGACCTGGCCGGCACGCCGTTCCTGACCGGCGTGCGCGAGCTGCTCTACCAGCGGGCGCTGCCGCGCTCCACGGCCCGTCTGGACGTCGTCACTTCCCGGCTGGGGGAGCGGGCCGCGCTCATCGGAGCGGGGGCGATGGTCGTGGAACACCTGTACGCGCCGGCGCGGGCGGAGGAGCGGCTCGCGGCGATGGGCGTGTGACGGAGGCGGTCTGCGCGCCGTCATGGCTGCTCGGCGGCCCTGTGACAGGCGCGTTTGCCGTCGGTTTCCGGTTCCGGCCTCGCGTCCGCATGGTGAAATCCGGGCCGCTGTGGCAGCGTGATTCTCGCCACCCTTGATAAGGGCTGCGCTCAGATGAGCGGATCAAGCGCGGCTGCACTTCTCCAAGGGGTGGCACTGGGTGCCACCCCTTGATCGTTCATCGATCGAACTCAGTCGTGGCGATGACCGCTCATGTGAGCGGAAAGCCGCCTCGGGAAGGGTGGGTGCGTTCAAGAAGTGAAAACATCGGAGCGTCTGGGCTTGCCAAGCTTTGACTTTCGATCCCCTGGCGGACGAGTGGTTACAGGCGCATGACGCGCAAGTAGACGTACCCAGGGACCTTCGATCTGGGTATGTTCCTCGCCGTCAGGGCAGCCACCGCGGCCTCAAGGAGTCGAGACCCGTGTCGGAAAACAAAGAACCCCACGTAGCGAAGTTCGTTTACGACTTCACCGAGGGCAACAAGGACCTCAAGGACCTCCTGGGCGGCAAGGGTGCCAACCTCGCCGAGATGACCAACCTCGGTCTCCCGGTCCCTCCCGGCTTCACCATCACCACCGAGGCCTGCAAGGTCTACCTGGACAGTGGTGAGGAGCCCGCGGCACTGCGTGACGAGGTGAGTGCGCACCTCGACGCCCTCGAGCGGAAGATGGGCAAGAAGCTCGGCCAGTCCGACGACCCCCTGCTGGTCTCGGTCCGCTCCGGCGCCAAGTTCTCCATGCCCGGCATGATGGACACCGTCCTGAACATCGGCCTCTCCGACAAGTCGGTGCAGGGCCTGGCCAAGCAGGCCGGCGACGAGCGGTTCGCCTGGGACTCCTACCGCCGCCTCATCCAGATGTTCGGCAAGACCGTCCTCGGCGTCGACGGCGAACTCTTCGAGGAGGCCATCGACAAGGCCAAGGAGGCCAAGAAGGTCACGGTCGACACCGACCTGGAGGCCGCGGACCTGAAGAAGCTGGTCACCGCCTTCAAGAAGATCGTCAAGAAGGAGGCCGGCCGGGACTTCCCGCAGGACCCGCGCGAGCAGATGGACCTCGCCATCAAGGCGGTCTTCGACTCCTGGAACGGCGACCGCGCCAAGCTGTACCGCCGCCAGGAGCGCATCCCGCACGACCTGGGCACGGCCGTCAACGTCTGCTCCATGGTCTTCGGCAACCTGGGCCCCGACTCCGGCACCGGCGTCGCCTTCACCCGCGACCCCGCCTCCGGGCACCAGGGCGTCTACGGCGACTACCTGCAGAACGCGCAGGGCGAGGACGTGGTGGCGGGCATCCGCAACACCGTCCCGCTGGCGGATCTGGAGCAGATCGACAAGAAGTCGTACGACCAGCTCATGCAGATCATGGAGACCCTGGAGAACCACTACAAGGATCTCTGCGACATCGAGTTCACCATCGAGCGCGGCCAGCTGTGGATGCTGCAGACCCGCGTCGGCAAGCGCACGGCGGGCGCGGCCTTCCGCATCGCGACCCAGCTGGTGGACCAGGGCCTGATCGACGAGACCGAGGCGCTCCAGCGAGTCAGCGGCGCCCAGCTGGCGCAGTTGATGTTCCCCCGCTTCGACGAGTCCGCCAGGATCGAGAAGGTCGGCCGGGGCATCGCCGCCTCGCCGGGCGCCGCGGTCGGCAAGGCGGTCTTCGACTCGTACACCGCCGTGAAGTGGTCCCGTTCGGGCGAGAAGGTCATCCTGGTCCGCCGGGAGACCAACCCCGACGACCTGGACGGCATGATCGCCGCCGAGGGCATCCTGACCTCGCGCGGCGGCAAGACCTCCCACGCGGCCGTCGTGGCCCGCGGCATGGGCAAGACCTGTGTCTGCGGCGCCGAGGAGCTGGAGGTCGACACCAAGCGCCGCCGGATGACGGTGCCGGGCGGCCACGTGGTGGAGGAGGGCGACGTCATCTCCATCGACGGCTCCTCCGGCAAGGTCTACCTGGGCGAGGTCCCGGTGGTCCCCTCCCCGGTCGTGGAGTACTTCGAGGGCCGGATGCACCCCGGTGCCGACGACGCCGACGAACTGGTCGAGGCCGTGCACCGGATGATGGCCTTCGCCGACCGCAAGCGCCGGCTGCGGGTGCGGGCCAACGCCGACAACGCCGAGGACGCGCTGCGCGCCCGTCGCTTCGGCGCCCAGGGCATCGGCCTGTGCCGCACGGAGCACATGTTCCTCGGCGACCGCCGCGAACTGGTCGAGCGCCTGATCCTGGCGGACACGCAGGAGGAGCGCGAGGAGTCCCTCAAGGGCCTGCTGCCGCTGCAGAAGAAGGACTTCGTGGAGCTGTTCGAGGCGATGGACGGCCTGCCCGTCACCATCCGCCTCCTCGACCCACCGCTGCACGAGTTCCTGCCCGACATCACGGAACTCTCCGTCCGCGTGGCCCTCGCCGAGTCCCGCCAGGAGCCGCACGAGAACGACCTCCGCCTGCTCCAGGCCGTCCACCGCCTGCACGAGCAGAACCCGATGCTCGGCCTGCGCGGCGTGCGCCTCGGCCTGGTGATCCCCGGCCTGTTCACGATGCAGGTCCGCGCGATCGCGGAGGCCGCGGCCGAGCGCAAGGCGGCCAAGGGCGACCCGCGCGCCGAGATCATGATCCCGCTGGTCGGCACCGTCCAGGAGCTGGAGATCGTCCGCGAGGAGGCCGACAAGGTCATCGCCGAGGTCCAGGCGGCGACCGGCACGGAGCTCAAGCTCGCCATCGGCACGATGATCGAGCTGCCGCGCGCCGCGCTGACCGCCGGCCAGATCGCGGAGGCGGCGGAGTTCTTCAGCTTCGGCACGAACGACCTCACCCAGACGGTGTGGGGCTTCAGCCGCGACGACGTGGAGGCCTCCTTCTTCACGGCGTACCTGGAGAAGGGCATCTTCGGCGTCAGCCCCTTCGAGACGATCGACAAGGACGGCGTCGGCTCCCTGGTGAAGGCGGCGGCGGAAGCGGGCCGGCGCACGCGCCCCGACCTCAAGCTCGGCGTCTGCGGCGAGCACGGCGGCGACCCGGAGTCGGTCCACTTCTTCCACGAGGCCGGCCTGGACTACGTCTCCTGCTCCCCCTTCCGCATCCCGGTCGCCCGCCTGGAGGCGGGCCGCGCCGCCACCCAGTCGGCGGGCAGCGACCACCGGTAGCCCGGCCCCGGGCACCCGAACCCCGGAGCCGCCGCTGGTCCCCGACCCTCACCGATCGGCGGCGGCTCCGGCGCACGAAGGAGAGGCGGCACCCTGTGCGGGGGTGCCGCCTCTCGGCGCGTCATCTGCGGGGACTGTCAAGCTACGTCGCTGACCAGGCAGGATGGCGTTTATGCGCGTCGGCTGTTGTTGAAGCCGCGCGAAGCCGTTGTGCCCTCGTCGTGCCCTCCGGCGCGGCCAGCTATGGCGGCGTCGAGCGGTGGCAGAACATCCACTTCTGGCCCCTGTACACGGGCCAGGCCATCCCGATCGACCAGTGGCGGTCGCGGATGTGACTGGAGACCTGGGTCTAGCTGGGCAGACCGGCCGGCTACTAGGGCACAGCCGCCGACCGTGCCCTCGTAGCCGTTATGGGTTGTTGTCGGTCACTGTTGGCCGCCCTCGGACGGCCCAGAGACGGTCCACGGCAGATTTTCAGCGGGCTCCGTTCGCCTCCTACGGCCTGCGGCTTTCCGCGTGACACCCGCTGCCGGGGGATACCTGCGGAAGCAGGCCCAGGCCAAGGCTGCGTAGAGCTGCCCAGCACGGCACCAACCGAGAGAAGCCCCGTACGCCGCACATCATGGACCATCTCTTGAGATGGAGCGCAGTAGAGATCTTCGAGTTTCCGGGATCCGCTCTGCGTGAGGATCAAGGAAGTTTACCAAATTCATCAAGCCACACTGCAGATCCGTGATTCGTTGGAGCGAATCGAGGCTTTGGATCAGCGTTTCGATATCCGCCGTCAAGCCTTGCGTCCATTTTGTAAATCCTGGATCGACTTCAAGCCGATTACAGAACTCGGCATACCCCAGGCATGATTCCGCGTGCCCGCCTCTGTTGATCATCAGCTCGCCCAGGGCGCGCTGTTCACCACGCAGGACGCGGAAGCGGCGATCCGAGTAGGTACTCGTACTAAGCGCTTCACTGATTTCGGTCAGCAGCGAGATCAGCTTGCGATTATCCTGTCGATTCCCTAGATCTAGGAATCTGATTCGGCGCCGTATTATCTCAACCCAGCCCAAGTATTCGCAGATCACAAAAAGGGTACTCCGGCGAGCATACTCCCTCTCCCGCGCCACCTCCGAAGCCCCGTAGGTTTGCAGAAAATGCTGTGTCATGATGTTATAGAGGCGCGACTGCAAGTCAAATGCCGACCATAGCAATGGGTCCCGGAAGCGGCTCATGATGTCGTGCCGCTTTGCCTCTCGAGCGAGCTCAGCGGATTGCCGCTCAAGCTCTGCTGATAGCAGGGTTTGCATTCTGGCCGCTCGAGAGCTCAACACTATGCTCACCAGGGCAACGACGGCCGATATTGCCGATACGGTGAGCTGGATACTCATAAGGCGATTATCGACCACTCGCTTGTTGCGCGCACTCTGGGGCTTCATATCCGACCTCAGTACCTGGCCGACACCGGGCCAGACGCAGCCTGCCTGTCGGGGTCAGCGGGGCATTACGGTGGGACACGAGGGCCCCCTGAGTACCGGTCGTAGATGTCGCAATCCACACCGAACCCAGAAGGCCCTCACCTGTTCAAGCACTCAGCTCGCGTGTCACCAACGTCCCGGGACAGCACACCTAGCGCCGGTCCTGATGTGAAACCGGCGGACGTGACCGGGCTGACCTCTCGGCCATGGCAAGCCGTCGGTGATCCTGAAGCAGAGTGTTTCTACGGGAGCGGGGGAAGGAGTCAGAGCGGGAGGGAGGACAGGAGGCAGCCGTGGCCGTCCTCGCGATCTTTCTCCTCACCATCGGGACGCTCTTGGTCCTGCTCGGGGTGCTTCTGGTCCTTGTCGGGACGCTTCTGACCGCCATCGGGGTGGCCTTGATCCCTATCGGGGTGGCCCTGATCGCCGTAGGCACGTTCTTGCTAATCCGGAGACTTCTTGGCCGCGATCGAACGCGATCTCACTTCGGGTGAACTCGAGGGCAGCCCTCAGTGCAGCCACAACTGATCACCGGCGGCCGTGACCTGCGGTCGCCGAATCGATCAATGCCTGACCTCTGTCAGTCGCTGGTGAGGGGCCAGACCTTCCAGGCCAGATCCAAGCGGCCGTATGCGTCGTCGAACCAGGCATCGTCCAGCGGGACGGTCACTGTCACCGTCGTCAAGGACGATGAGGCGTCTCTGATCGTCACATGAGCCCGTTCCTCCTCCAGGTCACGCTCGATGAACACCTCAGGCCCGCGGGTGTCCTCGCGCCACGCGATGTCCTGCCCGGCGTCGAGCGCGTCCAGGGCTTCCTGCCAGTGCCGCAGGTCGTCCGGGAGCACCCAGGTCTTGAGGCTTCCGCGCACGAACGGCGTGTCGACCAGAAACTCCCCGGTCAGTGCATCGCTGGCGTCCTGAGCGTCCGAACGCTCCCTTCCCGTGAGGCGGAGGATGACGCTGTTGCCCTCGCCCTCCAGGCGGATCACGTCGATCGGGCCCTCGTCCACCGGTAGTCCTTCCCGCTTGTGCATGCTGCCGCACCCTAGCCGTCGCTACGGTCGGTACGCGCACTCGTGCGAGCGTGAGCGAACAAAGGCCCACTCCGCTGGGCCACGGTGAAGGCCGAGTGGCGTGCCGGTTGAGCGAGTTGAGCGTTGTGCTGCCGGAAGCGAGGCCGGACGCTCGGGCGGCCGCCTCAGGCGTCCTCGGCGTCCAGGCGTTCCGCCGACTCCAGCAGGTATCCCGGCAGCTTCGAAGCGGCCCCCAGCACCTCGACGCCGATGAGGCGTCCCTGTGCGTCGAAGTCCAGGTTGATCATGCCGTCGACCCCCGCCGGGTCGCAGGCGTACATGTGCGCCGACCGCGCACGGGTTCGTGGGTCGGTGAAGTACACGTACGCGGCATCCGCCGTCCCGTCGTAGGTCACTCTGACATCGGCCACGTCGGCTCGCTCCCCGGATGCGGTTCACGTCGGCGCGATCCGCTTCGCGCCCGGACAGCCCCGACGATGTCGGTGATGCGTCCGGTGCGCAACGGAGTCGATGCGGGCATCGCCGGCCGGCCGGGGCGGGGGACACGTGGCGGAACCCGCCGGGGGCCGTCGGGAGCGAGGAGCCCTCCGCCGCGCCGTCCGTCAGGCCGTGGAGCCGCCGTCCACCACCAGGTCGGCGCCGACCACCGACGCCGCGTCGTCCGAGGCCAGGTACAGGACCGCCGCGGCCACCTCCTCGACCGTGGAGACCCGGCCCAGTGGGACCCCGGCGCGCACGCGGGCGGCGCGGCCGGCCGCCGTCTCCCCGGGCAGGAAGGACATGTCCGTGTCCGTGGCGCCGGGGCTGACCGCGTTGATGCGGACGCCGTCGGCGATGTGGTCCAGGGCCGCGCCGCGGGTCAGGACCGAGACGGCCGCCTTGGTGGCCGCGTAGGCGGCGGTGCCCGGCAGGCGGCTGTGGACGCCGATCCGGGAGGCGATGTTCACGATGGCGCCGCCGCGCGGCTGGGTGCGCATCTGCGCCACCTCGGCCCGCAGCGCGAGGAAGACGCCGGTCACGTTGACGTCGAGCATCCGCCGCCAGTCCTCCTCGGCCAGGTCCGCCACGGCCCGTCCGCGGCCCTCCAGGATCCCGGCGTTGTTCACGGCCACGTCCAGGGAGCCGAAGCGTTCCACCGCCGCGGTCACCGCATCCCGCAGGTCGCCGGCGCGGCCGACGTCGGCGGTGACGGCCAGCGCCGTGCCGCCCGCCCGCCCGACCAGCGCCGCCGTCTCGTCGAGCGGCTCCCGGCGGCGGCCGGCGACGACCACGCGCGCGCCCTCGCGGGCGAGGGCGAGGGCCACGCCCCGCCCGATGCCCGATCCGGCACCGGTGACGAGTGCGGTCCTGCCGAGGAAACGGCCCGTGGTCATGATCTCCCCTTTTTCTTGACTGATCGGTTCAGAATGCGGGCAGAAAAAAGAGCGCACCTCCGTGAGGCGCGCCGGCGTCAGTCCAGCAGGGTCAGTGCCCCCTCGGCCGCGTCCCGCACGCGGGACGGGTCCGCCGACGCCTTGCCCACCACCCGCAGGCCCTGCAGCAGCACCAGCAGCGTGCGGGCGAGGACGGCCGGGTCCCGGTCCCCGGGCAGCTCGCCCTGTGCCCGCGCGCGCAGCAGCGCGGAGTGCAGCAGGGTTTCGAGGTGGTCCCAGCTCTGCTCCACCCGGCGAGCGGCGGCCGGGTCGTGCGGGGCCAGCTCCACCGCCGTGTTGGTGACGAGGCAGCCGTACTCCCGGCTCTCCGTGGCCGTGGCCTCGGCGGCGAACCGCCGGACCACCGCGCGCACGGCCGGCAGGACCGGCCCCGGCCGGGACAGCTCGCCCGCGAGCCGCGGGTGCTGGGTCCGGCCGTACCGGTCCAGCGCCTTGAGGTACAGCTCGTGCTTGCTGCCGAAGGTGGCGTACAGGCTGGCCCTGCCGATGCCCAGGTGCTCGACCAGGTCCGCCATGGAGGTCGCCTCGTAGCCGCGCCGCCAGAACAGCTCCAGCGCTGCCCGCAGCGCGGCGTCGGGGTCGAACTCCTTGGTCCTGGCCATGCCGTGCAGCCTAGGTTTTTGTGGAACGATCAGTCAAGTAAGGGTCGGTCGAGTATGCGTCTGCCGGGCAGCGGAGCGGCCGGGGCGGTCAGGCCGCCCGGACCCGGTAGGCGGTGATCCGCACCGACTCGTCGTCCAGGCACTGCCCGCTCTCCAGGTCGAAGCGCTGCTTCAGCAGCGGGGACGCCACGAACGGCCGGTCGCGGTGGGTGCCGGTCAGACCGCGGGAGAGGACGGCCGCGCCGGTGAACGGGTCGCGGTTGTCCACGGCGTACAGGCGGTCGCCGCGGTCGCGGAAGAGGGCCACCTGCCCGCCGCCCGGCAGCAGGGCGGCCACCCCGCGGCCCGGGTCCAGCGCACTCAGGTCGCAGACCGTGAACCAGCTGTCGGCCAGCCGTACTTGGATCTTCAGGTCGGTCGTCTCGGGGGCCAGGGTCATCGCTGGGCGCTTCCTTCCAGGACGTCGTCGGCGGGCCGCATGCCGATGGACAGCAGCGGCAGGTCGGGCTTGATCTGGTCGCGCTCGGGGACGAAGGCGACGACCGGGTCCGGGGTGTCCGGGGCGTTCACGAAGGACACGAACCGGGCGAGCTTCTCGGGGTCGTTGACGGTCTCGGCCCACTCGTCGCGGTAGTGCGCGACATGGGCCCGCATGAGCTGTTCCAGCTCGTCGCAGATGCCGAGCGAGTCGTGCACCACCACGTCCCGTACGTGGTCCAGGCCGCCCGGGATCCGCTCCAGCCAGGTCGAGGTCCGCTCCAGCCGGTCGGCGGTGCGGATGTAGAACATCAGGAAGCGGTCGATCAGGCGCACCAGTTCGGCGTCGGACAGGTCCTGGGCCAGCAGGTCCGCGTGGCGCGGGGTCGCGCCGCCGTTGCCGCCGACGTACAGGTTCCAGCCGTTGGAGGTGGCGATGACGCCGAAGTCCTTCGACTGGGCCTCCGCGCACTCCCGCGCGCAGCCGGAGACGGCGGACTTGAGCTTGTGCGGGGAGCGCAGCCCCCGGTAGCGCAGTTCCAGGTCGATCGCCATGCGCACCGAGTCCTGGACGCCGTAGCGGCACCAGGTGGAGCCCACGCAGGACTTCACCGTGCGCAGTGACTTGCCGTAGGCGTGCCCGGACTCGAAGCCGGCGTCCACCAGGCGGGCCCAGATCAGCGGCAGCTGCTCGACGCGGGCGCCGAACATGTCGATCCGCTGGCCGCCGGTGATCTTCGTGTAGAGGCCGAAGTCCCGGGCGATCTCGCCGATCACGATCAGTTTCTCGGGCGCGATCTCCCCGCCGGGAATGCGCGGCACCACCGAGTACGAGCCGTTCTTCTGCAGGTTGGCCAGGAAGTGGTCGTTGGTGTCCTGCAGGGCCGCCTGCTCGCCGTCCAGGACGTAGCCGCTCGCGCCGATCGCCGGGGCGAGGGAGGCGATGATCGAGGCCACGGCCGGCTTGCAGGTCTCGCAGCCGTCGCCGCCCCGGGCGTCCTCACGGCCGTGCCGGTCCAGCAGTTCCCGGTACGAGGTGACGCGCAGCGCGAGGACGATCTCGTACAGCTCCTCGCGGGTCTGGGCGAAGCAGCCGCACAGGCCCTTGTCGACCTCGACGCCGGACGCCTCCAGCTCGGCGGTGACCAGCTGTCCCAGCACCTTCACGCAACTGCCGCAGCCGGTACCGGCCTTGGTGCACTTCTTCACCTCGGGCACGGTGGCGCACCGGTGTTCGGTGACGGCGCCGCGGATCGTGCCCTTGCTGACGTTGTGGCAGGAGCAGACGACCGCGTCGTCCGGCAGGGCCGACGGGCCGAGCTGGGCCCCCGAGTCCGCTCCGGCGGGCAGGACGAGGGACTCGGGGGAGATGGGCGGCACCGTGCCTGTCAGCGCGCGCAGGGTGCCGTACGCCTCGGCGTCGCCGACCAGGATGCCGCCGAGCAGCGTGCCGTCGCGGCCGACGACCAGCTTCTTGTACAGGCCGGCCCGGGAGTCGGAGTAGACGACGTCCAGGCAGTCCTCGGTGGTGCCGTGCGCGTCGCCGAAGGACGCCACGTCCACGCCGAGCAGCTTGAGCTTGGTGGACAGGTCGGCGCCCGTGAACGCGGCCTCGTCCCCGGCGATGGCCGCCGCGGCCGTCTCGGCCTGCTCGTACCCCGGCGCGACCAGACCGTACACCCGGCCGTCCGCCGCCAGCGCGCACTCGCCGATCGCGAACACGCGCGGGTCGGAGACGGTGCGGCACCGCTCGTCGACCGTGATGCCGCCGCGCTCGCCGACCGTGAGGCCGCAGTCCCGGGCCAGCTGGTCGCGGGGGCGGACACCGGCGCTGAACACCACCAGGTCGGTGGCGAGCGCGGAGCCGTCGGACAGCTTCATGCCGGTGACGGCACCGGAGGCGTCCGTCACGATCTCCTGGGTGCCCACGCCGGTGTGGACCGTCAGGCCCATGTTCTCGATGGTGCGCAGCAGGGCCGCGCCACCGCCGTCGTCGACCTGGACCGGCATCAGCCGGGGCGCGAACTCGACGATGTGGGCGTCGAGCCCGAGGCCCTTGAGCGCGCCCGCCGCCTCCAGGCCGAGCAGGCCGCCGCCGACCACGGCGCCGGTCGTCGCCCGCGCCTTCGCGTACTCCTCGATGGCCAGCAGGTCCTCGATGGTCCGGTAGACGAAGCAGCCGGTGGCGTCCTTGTTCGGCACCGGCGGGACGAACGGGTAGGAGCCGGTGGCCAGGACCAGGACGTCGTAGTCGACGGCGAGGCCCGAGCGGGCGGTCACCCTGCGCGCCTCGCGGTCGACGCTCGTCGCCGGGTCGCCGACGTGCAGCTCGATGCCGTGGTCCTTGATGAACTCCATGTCGGTAAGCGAGAGGTCCTCCGGTGTCCGGCCGGAGAAGTACGAGGTCAGCTGCACGCGGTCGTAGGCCGGACGTGGCTCCTCGCACAGCACGACCACGCGGTGGGTGGCGGTCAGGCCACGCTCGGCGAGCGCCTCGAGGAAGCGCTGGCCGACCATGCCGTGGCCGACGAGCACGATCGTGGGGGTGGCCCCCGGGGTGGCGGTCATTCAGGAGCCTCCATCGTTGGTGAGCAGGTGGAGCAGGGGGCCGTCGCCGGGGAGCGGCTCCGTGCCCTCCCAGGCGCGGGCGAGCGCGCCGACGGTGCCGAGTTCGCCGACGAGGACCCCGCCGACCAGCCGGTCGTCGCGGACGACGACCTTGCGGTAGGTGCCCCGGGTGGCGTCGGCGAGCCGCACCACGTCGTCGCCGGGGCGTGCCTCGGTCTCGCCGAACGCGGCGAGGTCGAAGGGGGAGCCCGGGCCCGTGAGGGTCAGCCGGGTCAGGGAACGGGTGCCCGAGTAGCGGGCGTTCGCGTCGCCCGCGAGCAACTCGGCGAGCGCGTCGGCCTGTTCCAGGGCCGGGGCGGCCAGTCCGTAGACCGTGCCGCCGTGCTGGGCGCAGTCGCCGATGGCGTGGATGTGCGGGTCGGAGGTGCGCAGTTCGTCGTCGACCAGGACGCCCTTGCCGACGGCGAGTCCCGCCTGCTCCGCCAGACCGGTGCGCGGCCGCACGCCGCAGGCGAGGACGACGAGGTCGGCGTCGAGGGCGTACCCGTCGGCCATCTCCACCGAGCGGACGGCGCCCGCGACACAGCGCACGTCGCGCACCCGGCACTCGGTGTGCACCTCGACGCCGAGGTCCGTCAGGTGCCGCAGCACCAGCCGGGAGGCCTCCGGGTCGAGCTGGCGCTCCATGAGCCGCTCGGCCTGCTGGGCGAGGACCACCTGGGCGCCGCGCACGGCGAGCGCGCGGGCGGCGGAGACGCCCAGCAGCCCGCCGCCGACGACGACCGCGCGCACCCCCGGCCGGGCCGTCTTGGCCAGCCCCAGGCAGTCGTCCATCGTGCGGAACGAGTGGACGCCCTCGGGGAGCTGGTGGTCCGGGCCGAACAGGCCGCGCAGCGGCGGCAGCACCGGGTTGGAGCCGGTGGCCAGGACCAGCGTGCCGTATGCGATCGACGTGCCGTCGGCGCAGACGACGGCACGGGCGGCCCGGTCGATGCCGGTGATCCGGGCGCGCAGCAGGCCCTCGGGCGCCGGCAGGCCGATGACCTCCGGGGCGTACCGGCCGGCCAGCACCTCGGCGAGCAGGACCCGGTTGTACGGCGGGTGCTCCTCCTCGCCGGCCAGTAGCGCGGGCGTGCCCAGCTCGCCGAGCCGCCGGGCGAGCCGTACGCCCGCGAGGCCGGCGCCGATCACCACCACACGCGTATTCGAGGTCATGTCCCTGAGCGTGCGGCCCCGACGTTACCCGGCAGCATCACCGTTGTTTCCCGGGAGGAACGCTGCCCTCAGCTGGCGGGGGCGGGGGGTGTGAGGGGCCGGCGCGCGGGCGGGGCGGGGGTGTGAGGGGTTCGCGCGCGGGCGGGACGGGGGTGTGAGGGGGCCGCGTGCGGGGCCGGGCCGGGGTGTGAGGCGGGGGCACGCACGGCCCTGACCTGCGGCGGCCGAACGGAAGGCCTTAGGGTCACGGGCATGCCCGACATACCCGTGACCGTCGTAGCCCTGCTCTGTCTGGCCGCTCTCGCGGCGGGCTGGATCGACGCGGTCGTCGGTGGAGGCGGGCTGCTGCTGTTGCCGGCCCTGCTGCTGGGGCTGCCCGCGGCCACCCCGGCCGCGTACGCGCTGGGCACCAACAAGGCGATCTCGATCGTCGGCACCAGCGGCGCCGCCCTGACCTACGTCCGCAAGGCGCCGGTCGACACGGGCACGGCCGTGCGCATCGGGCTCGCCGCCCTGGCCGGCTCCTCCGTGGGCGCCTTCTTCGCGGCCGGCATGAGCACGGACGTGCTGAAGCCGGTGATCATGGTGGTGCTGCTGGGCGTGGCCGCCTTCGTGATCATGCGCCCCGGCTTCGGCCGGGCCCCGGCCGCCGGCCCCGTGGGCCGCCGCCGCAGGCTCGCCGCGATCGGCCTGGCCGGCCTGGGCATCGGCTGCTACGACGGCCTGATCGGCCCCGGCACCGGCACGTTCCTGGTCCTCGCGCTGACCGCGGTCCTCCGGCTGGACCTGGTCACCGCCTCCGCCACCGCGAAGATCGTCAACTGCTGCACCAACGGGGGCGCCCTCGCGATGTTCGCCTGGCAGGGCACGGTGCTGTGGCGGTTCGCGGCCCTGCTCGCCGTCTTCAACCTCGCGGGCGGCACCCTCGGCGCCCGCACCGCCCTCAAGCAGGGCAGCGGCTTCGTGCGGATCGTCCTGCTGACGGTCGTCCTGGCGCTGGTGGCGAACCTGGCCTACGGACAGTGGTTGGCCTGACCAGGGGTCACCGGCTGCCGGTCAGACGGGCGAACACCACCACGTTGCCCCGGTAGCCGGTCGTGCGCGAGTAGCCGCCGCCGCAGGTGATGACGCGCAGCTCGGGGCGGGCCGCGGCGCCGTAGACCTTCTCGTCGGGGAAGGCACTGGCCGCGTACACCTCCACCGCGTCCACGGTGAACACGGCCACGCTGCCGTCCTGGCGGTCCACCTCGATGCGGGCGCCCCGCCTGAGGGCGCCGAGGTCGTAGAAGACGGCGGGGCCCTCGGTGTTGTCGACGTGCCCGGCGACGATCGCGGTGCCGGTCTCGCCGGGCATGGTGCCCGCCTCGTACCAGCCGGCGAGGTTCTTCCGGTCGGCGGGCGGCACGTCCAGGCTGCCGGCCGGCGTGAGGGCCAGCGCCATCAGCGGGGCGTTCACGTGGATCGCGGGGATGCGGATGCGGGTGGGCGGGGACGGGGCGAGCGGGGGTGCGGCGAGCCGCTCACCGCCCGGATCGGGGCGGCCCTCGGCGGCCGGCGGCTGCGGTGGCGCGTGCTCCCCGGCGCCGCCGCCGAGCAGCCACACCGCCGACCCGAGGGCCACGACGGTGAGCGCGGCTATCGCGGTGTCGCCGAGCCGGGCACGCCTGGCGCTGCTGCGCATACCAACCCCTCTCCCGGGGGCGGCCCCCCGAAGGCCCCTCCCCCTCCGGGCCGCGAGGGGCATCGGACCCGGAGGGGGCGGGACGTGCGGTACCGGCGGACGGACAGCGGAGGGTGTCCGTCAGATCCCGTCGCCTCTCGCCCGGCGATGCAGGAGCCAGGTACCGCCCGCGGCGGCGACGGCCAGAGCGGCCACGCCCGCCGCGGTCTGCACGGGGTCGGTGCCGAGTGCGCCGCCGACCCCCGTCTTCACGCTTCCCCGCGGCTGCACCTGCTGGTGCACCGCGCTGAGGGCCACCACCAGGTCGCCCTTCACCTGCCGGGCGCCCTCGGCGCACTCGGCGACGATCTCGTACGTCCCCGGCTGCGCGCTCGGCGGCACCCGGAACTGGCCGATGGCCTCGCCCTGGTGGGTGGTGGGCGCCAGCGGGAAGGTGCCGGCGCCGACGGCGCCCGCGTCCCCGGTCGCGGCTCCGCGTTCGCCGCACGCGGCCGTGTTCACCGTGACCTGCGCCCCGGGGGCCGCGGTGTAGGGGTACACGTCCAGGCGACCGGCGCGGGTGTCACCGGCATGGGCGGGTGCCGCGGCGGCCACGGCGAGCGCGGTACCGGTCAGCAGACGGGCGGTGCGTCGCATGGTGCTCCCCAGAGCTTGTCCGACTGGTGCTTTACCGAGGTAAATGGCTCCGTGGTCCGCTCGCTTGCTGACAGAGCGTCAGGTATTGCGGAGAACGGGTGTCGGGCCGGCCCCGCACGGGCTAGTCCCGGGGGAGGTTCTGGCTGGTCAGGGGCGTGCCGGGTGCCGCCGGGAGGTAGTAGTACGAAAAGAACACGAATGGAGCGAGGGGTGCCGGTGAACGGGTGACGGGGTGTCAGCGTCCGCCGGGCGCCCGGGGCGGGCCGGCGGTGGTGCGCCGCGCGCCCGGAGGCGTGACAGAGGCCGGCGCCCGCCCGGGCGCCGGCCTCCCGCCGTCGGCTGTGGGGGGTCAGCTGACGTTGACCGCGCTCCAGGCCGCGGCCACCGCGTTGTACTCGGTGCTGCCGGAGCCGTAGAGGTCCTTGGCCGCGTTCAGCGTGGCGGTCCGGGCGCCCTTGTAGTTCGTCGAGGACGTCATGTAGACCGTCAGCGCCCGGTACCAGATCCTGCCGACCTTGTCCCGGCCGATGCCGGTGACCGTCGAGCCGTTGGACGTCGGCGAGTTGTAGTCGACGCCGTTGATGGTCTTCGCGCCGCTGCCCTCGGCGAGCAGGTAGGCGAAGTGGTTGGCGACGCCCGAGGAGTAGTGGACGTCGAGGTTGCCGACCGACGAGCTCCAGTAGTCCGCGGAGCTGCCGTCCCTGGACGGCTTGTCCATGAAGCGCAGGGCGGCCTTGCCGAAGCCCGGCTTCACGATCTCCTCGCCGATGAGGTAGTCGCCCTGGTCGGAGGAGTTGTTCGCGTACCACTCGACCATCGTGCCGAGGATGTCGGAGGTGGCCTCGTTGAGTCCGCCGGACTCGCCCGAGTAGGTCAGCGCGGCCGTCTTCGACGTCACGCCGTGGCTCATCTCGTGCCCGGCGACGTCCAGCGCCACCAGCGGCCCGAAGGTGGTGCCGTCACCGTCGCCGTACGTCATGCAGAAGCAGCTGTCGTCCCAGAAGGCGTTGTTGTAGTTGCTGCCGTAGTGGACGCGGTTGTACGAGCCCTTGCCGTCGCCCGCGATGCCGTTGCGGCCGTGGACGTTCTTGTAGTAGTCCCAGGTCTCGTTGGTGCCGTACTGGGCGTCGACGGCGGCCGAGGAGCGGTCGGAGGTGGCGCCGCTGCCCCAGTGGTTGTCGGCGTCCGTGAACAGGGTCGCGGGGGCCCGGCTGAAGCAGATGCCGAAGAAGCACAGGTCGGTCTTGTTCTCCGCGTCGCCGGTGTAGGTGTTGCCCCGGGTCGGGTCCTTGAGCTGGTACGACGATCCCGACTGGGTCGTCTCCAGCGGCACCGTCCCGCTGTACAGGGACCTGCCGTCGCCGGTCGCCGTCTCGATGCTGTCCCAGGCGTCGATCTGGGCGCCGGTGCGGGCGTCGGTCAGCACGGTGCGGGCGACCGGGTTGCCGAGCGAGTCCTGGCCCACGGCGTCGGTGCGCCAGGCGAGGCGCGGCGTGCCGTGCAGGGCGTCGACCACCAGCTCCGGCTTGGCCTTGACCCGGGCCAGCCTCTCGCCGAGGTGGGCCGCGCGCAGGGCGTTCACCGCGAGGCCGGCGGCCTTCGGGCCGGACACCTCCGGGGTGACGGAGGACAGGGATATCCGGGTGTGCGTCGCCCGGTCGGCGCCGCGGTAGGCGCCGCCGGAGGCCAGGTGGACGACGAAGTCGCCGCCCAGCACCGGCAGGTGACGGTAGGTGCGGTCGTAGCGGACGTGCTGGGTGCCGTCCCCGTCGACGATCACGTCCCGCACGCCGGTGTCCTCGGCGGAGGTGAGGCCGAGGCCGGCGGCGTGGGCGAGAAGCGCCGACGCCGCGTTCCGGACGGCCGTGGCGCGGGTCGGTCTGCCGTCTGCGTGGGCGGCGGGGGACAGGGCGGTTGCCAGCAGGGTCGCGGTGGTGACGGCGATGCCGGCCGTGGCGATGCGACGGGATCCTCGGACGTGCCGTATCCGGCTCATCGGTCTCCTCGGGGGACGCGCCTGGAAGGCGTGGGGGTGGGCGCTGACGTGTCCACGATTTAAATGCCCATGACATGTCATGTCCATAGCGCCTTCATGGAGATGTGTGACGAGCCGGAGGGGGTAGAGAATCGTTTCCGTGATCACTCCGGAGTCCCGGCGGGCCCTGCCCTTCTTCGTCTACGGCACGCTGCGCCCCGGCGAGCCCAACCACGACCTGTTCCTGCGGGGCCGCACCGCCGCCGAGGAACCGGCCCGCCTCCCGGACGCCGTCCTGTACGACGGCCCCGGCTACCCCTACGCCGTAGACCGGCCCGGAACCGAGGTGCGCGGGGAACTGGTGACGGCCCGGACGGAGACGTACGAGGACCTGCTCACGGCCCTGGACCGGCTGGAGGAGTACGTGCCGGGCGACCCCCGCAACCTGTACGTACGCGTCACCCGGGACGTCCTGCGCCCCGACGGCACCGCCGTACGGGCCTGGGTGTACCTGGCCGCCCCGCACGTCGCCGCCCGGCTGAGCGCCACGGGCAACCGCATAGCGACCGGTGACTGGCTGTCCCGCCGCTGAACCGCGTCACCCGTGTCCGGCGGGCCGGCGCACCTTCTCCACCCGCACCGCACAGGACTTGAACTCCGGCATGCGGGAGACCGGGTCGAGCGCCGGGTTGGTGAGGGTGTTGGCGCGGCCCTCGCCCGGCCAGTGGAAGGGCATGAAGACGGTGTCCGGGCGGATGGAGTCCGTGATCCGGGCGGGCGCCACCGCGCGGCCCCGGCGGGAGACCACCGCGAGCGGGTCGCCCTCGGCCGCGCCCAGGCGGGCCGCGAGACGCGGGTGCAGCTCCACGAAGGGTCCGGGCGCCGCCGCGTTCAGCTCGGCCACGCGCCGGGTCTGCGCCCCCGACTGGTACTGCGACACCACCCGGCCGGTGGTCAGCAGCAGCGGGTACTCGGCGTCCGGCTCCTCCGCCGTCGCCCGGTGGGTCGCGGCGGCGAACCGGGCCCGGCCGTCAGGGGTCGCGAAGCGGTCCAGGAAGAGGCGCGGGGTGCCGGGGTGCACGGCGGGGGCGGCCGGTGCGGCGCCGCCGTCCCGGTCCGGGGCGTCCGGCTCGACGTCGAACAGGGCGTCCTCGCCGTCGCCGCCGTCCCCCTCGGCCGGGACGGGTGCCGGGCACGGCCAGAACACGCCGTCCTCCTCCGCCAGCCGGCGGTAGGTGATGCCCGAGTAGTCGGCGGGGCCGCCCGCGCTGGCCCGGCGCAGTTCGGCGAAGACCGCCTCGGGGTCGGTCGGGAACCCCTTCTCCACGCCGAGGCGGGCGGCCAGTTCGTGCAGGACGTACAGGTCGCTGCGGACGCCCGGCGGGGGAGCGACCGCCTGGCGGCGCAGCAGGACCCTGCCCTCCAGGCTGGTCGTCGTGCCCGTCTCCTCCGCCCACTGCGTCACCGGCAGCACCACGTCCGCCAGCTCGGCCGTCTCCGACAGGACGACGTCCGCGACCGCGAGGAAGTCCAGCGAGCGCAGTCGCTCCTCGACGTGCGCCGCGCGCGGCGCCGACACCACCGGGTTGGAGCCCATCAGCAGCAGCGCCCGGATGTCCGTGCCGAGCGCGTCGAGGAGTTCGTAGGCGCTGCGCCCGGGCCCCGGCAGGCTGTCCGGGTCGACACCCCACACCCCGGCCACGTGCCGCCGCGCCGCCGGATCGTCCAGCTTGCGGTACCCGGGCAACTGGTCGGCCTTCTGGCCGTGTTCGCGCCCGCCCTGCCCGTTGCCCTGCCCGGTCAGGCAGCCGTAACCGGACAGCGGGCGGCCCGCGCGGCCGGTCGCCAGGCACAGGTCGATCCACGCGCCCACCGTGTCCGTGCCCTTGGACTGCTGCTCGGGGCCGCGCGCGGTGAGCACCATCGCCGACTCCGGCTCGCAGAACATCCGCACCGCCTGCCGCAGTAGTGGAACGGACACCCCCGTGATCCGCTCCACGTACTCCGGCCAGTGGGCCATCGCCGCCGCCCGGGCCTCCTCCCAGCCCGTGGTGCGCTCACGGATGTACTCCTCGTCCGTGCGGCCCTCGGCGATCACCAGGTGCAACAGGCCGAGGGCGAGGGCGAGA
The DNA here is from genome assembly GCF_014650035.1 of Streptomyces lucensis JCM 4490. Classification (GTDB taxonomy): domain Bacteria; phylum Actinomycetota; class Actinomycetes; order Streptomycetales; family Streptomycetaceae; genus Streptomyces; species Streptomyces lucensis. The sequence goes on from NZ_BMUE01000002.1 coordinate 563,932, forward strand.
TCGGTACCGGGCCGGGGCGCGAGGTGCAGGTCGGCCTGGTCGGCGGTCCGGGTGCGGCGCGGGTCCACGACGATCAGGGTGCCGCCGTTCTCGCGCAGCTCGGTGAAGAAGCGCAGCGACGGGGGCATGGTCTCGGCCAGGTTCGAGCCGACGAGGATCACGCACCCGGTCCTCGGGATGTCCTCCAGCGGGAACGGCAGCCCCCGGTCGAGGCCGAACGCCCTGGTGCCGGCCGCCGCGGCCGAGGACATGCAGAAGCGGCCGTTGTAGTCGATCTGGGAGGTGCCCAGCGCGACCCGCGCGAACTTGCCCAGCGCGTAAGCCTTCTCGTTGGTCAGCCCGCCCCCGCCGAACACCCCCAGCGCGTCGGGCCCGCTGTGCGCCCGCACCGACGACAGCGCTCCGGCGATCCGGTCCAGGGCCTCCTCCCAGCCCGCCTCCACCAGCCGTCCGCCGGAGCGCACCAGGGGAGTGGTCAGCCGGGCCGCCGGCGACAGCACCTGGGCGGCCGTACGGCCCTTGCCGCACAGCGCGCCCCGGTTCACCGGGAAGTCCGGGCGCTCGGAGACCTCGACGCCACCCCGCGGCAGGGGCGTGATGTTCATCCCGCACTGCAGGGCGCAGTACGGGCAGTGGGTGGGCGTCGAGGCGGTCTCCATGCCGACCAGCGTGCTTCGGCCGTGTTACGGCCCGTGGCGGCTCCTTGTTACACGGCCGGGAAGCCGACCTCCCCGTGCCGGTCCACCCGCCGTGAGGAGGCCTCCCGGCGAGCCGCGCTCCGGCCCGTCAGCGCCCCGCGGCGAGCGCCCGCGCCACGCCCGGCTCCTTCGGCCCGAGGAACCGCGGATCCGGTTCGAACAGCGCGTCCAGCGCCGCCTTGCCCGCCGCGAACACCTCGCGCGTGCCGCCGTAGTACCAGGTCACGTCGTGCTTGGCGGCCACCCCGACCCCGTAGGAGTCCACCCCTGCCGCCTCGCACAGCGCCACCGCGCGCCGGATGTGGAAGTCCTGGCTGATCAGCACCGCCCGGTCGACACCGAAGATCTTCTTGGCCCGCACGCAGGAGTCCCAGGTGTCGAAGCCGGCGTAGTCGCTGACGATCCGCGTGTCCGGCACCCCGTGCTTCGTGAGGTAGGCGCGCATGGCGTCGGGCTCGTCGTAGTCCTCGCGGCTGTTGTCGCCGGTGACGAGGACGACCTCGATCCGGCCCGCCTCGTAGAGCCTGGCCGCCGCGTCCAGGCGGTGCGCGAGGTACGGCGACGGCTCCCCGTCCCACAGCCCGGCCCCGAACACCACCGCGACCTCCGTGCGCGGCACGTCCGCCGTCGTGCGCAGCCGGTCCGCGGTCGACACGTACAGCCAGGTGGCCGGCAGCAGCGCCAGCACGCACACGGCCATCAGGGCCTGCACCAGCCGCCGCTGCCCCGTGCGGGTGCGCGGCAGCCGCGGTCGACGGATCCTCATTCGGCCCCCAGTGATCGATCCCCCGGTGATCGCTTCCGACCGTGGAAGACGCGCGCGCGGACGGTCCGGTTCGCCCGGGTCCGGCCGTCCGTTCCCCGCGCGGTGCGCCGGCCCTTCCCTCACCTCGTGCATCCGTATGACGTGAAGCCGCGGAAAACACCCGTGACGGCGACGCAACGGGCCCGCAACGTCGCCCCGTCAGGATCCCTCCATGACGGCCTCGAACCCACCCCGCGACGAGCCCCCCGTCCATCTCGACAGTACGGCGCAACTCATGAACAGCATCAGCAGCCAGGTCGCCGGCCGGCTCCGGCTCGTTTCCACGGGCGCACGCCGCCGTCCGGCACCGCCCGCACTCGTCCTGGTCGGCCACGGCAGCCGCGATCCGCGCGCGCTGGAGACCGTGCGGGCCCTCATGGACCGGGTACGGGCGCTGCGCCCCGGCCTCGCCGTCCACCTGGGGCACATCGAGCTGAACGAGCCCCTGCTGCCGGACACCCTCGCCGCCCTCGGCGGCACCCCGGCCGTCCTGGTCCCGCTGCTCCTGTCCCGCGGCTACCACGTCAAGCGGGACATCCCCGAGATGGCCGCCGTGGCACCGGCGCCCGCGCGCGTGGCCGCCCCGCTCGGCCCGCACCCCCTGCTCGTGGAGACCCTGCACGACCGGCTGGTGGAGGCGGGCTGGCCGGCGGACCCGGACGGCCGCACGCGCCGCGCGAGCGCCGTCGTCCTGGCCGCGGCCGGCTCCCGCGACCCCGACTCGGCGACCGACACCCGCCGCACCGCCCGCCTGCTCGCCGGCCGGCTGGGCGTGCCGGTGATCCCCGCGTACGCCTCGGCGGCGACCCCGACGGTCGACACGGCGGTGCGCGCGCTGGCCGCCCGCGGCCGGCACCGGGTGGCGGTGGCGTCGTACTTCACGGCCCCGGGCCGCTTCGCGACCCAGTGCGCGGACCGGGCCCCGTGGCTCGCGTCGGCCCCGCTGGGCGACCACCCCTCGATGGCCCACCTGATCCTGGACCGCTACGACCAGGCACGCACACCGGCGGCGGCGCAGCCGGCCTCGGCCTGACGCCGCCCGGCAGCCCCACGCACCCCACGGCGCCGGACCACTCCGGCACCCTCCGGCCGCCACGCCGGCGCCGGGAGACGCCACCGCCGTGCGGCCCGCGTCGACGACGAGAGCGATCCCGGCGCGGTGCGGCCGCCCGCCCGGTCTCGCCCGCGCCCGTGTTCCTCGGCCGCCGGGCGGCCCGTATGGGTGACGGGAGCGCTCCGGAGCCTTCTGGCCGCCGCTCGGCCCTGCCCGCGCCCGGGGGTTCTTCCGCCGTCGCGCGGACCCTGTGGGTGACGGGCGTCAGCCGGGGCGCCGCTCGGGCGCCTCGCGGCCGTCCGCCCGGGCTGCCCGTGCCGGGGCCGGCGGCGCCGTGCGGCCCCTCCAGGGTGATGACGGGAGTCGCCGGACAGGCCCCGGCGCACGGGTTTGCCGGCCGCGTCAGCGGTTTGCCGGGCCCGGCGCTTACTGTCGAGCCATGGAAGGCACCGCACCCTCTTCGGCCTACGACCCGGCGTCGGCCGAACGCTGGGCTCCCGAACCCGACAAACGCCCCGGCCGCACCGCCTTCCAGCGCGACCGGGCCCGCATCCTGCACTCCGCGGCACTGCGGCGCCTCGCCGGCAAGACCCAGGTGGTCACGCCCGGCACCCGCAGCCGGGCCTGGGACGCCAGCCCCCGCACCCGGCTCACGCACTCCCTGGAGTGCGCCCAGGTGGGCCGGGAACTCGGCGCGGCCCTCGGCTGCGACCCCGACCTCGTCGAAGCGGCCTGCCTCGCCCACGACCTCGGCCACCCGCCCTTCGGCCACAACGGCGAACACGCCCTGAACGAGTTCGCCGACGACTGCGGCGGCTTCGAGGGCAACGCCCAGTCCCTGCGCCTGCTCACCCGCATCGAGCCCAAACGTTTCACCGAGGACGGCTCCGTCGGCCTCAACCTCACCCGCGCCACCCTAGACGCCGCCACCAAGTACCCCTGGCCGCGCGGCGCCCACCCCACCGACCCGGCGTCCGGGAAGTTCGGCGTCTACGAGGACGACAGCCCGGTCTTCGACTGGGTCAGGAAGCACGCCCCCGGCACCCGCACCTGCTTCGAGGCGCAGGTCATGGACTGGTCGGACGACGTGGCCTACTCGGTGCACGACGTCGAGGACGGCCTGCACGCCGGCCATGTCGACCCCGGCAGCCTCCGCGCGCGGTCCGAGCGGCAGGCCGTGTTCGAGGTCGCCGTCGGCCGCTACGTCCCCGCGGACACCGACCCCGCCGAACTCGCCGCGGCCCTCGACCGCCTGCAGGAGCAGGAGTGGTGGCCGCACGGCTACGACGGCACGGCGGTCGCCCAGGCCCGCCTCAAGGACGCCACCAGCCAGCTCATCGGCCGCTTCTGCCTGGCCGCCGAGGGCGCCACCCGGGCCGCGTACGGCAGCGGCCGGCTCACCCGCTACGGCGCCGAACTCGTCGTACCGCGCGGGACCCGCATGGAGTGCGCGGTGCTCAAGGCGGTCGCCGACCGGTACGTGATGCAGCGCGCCGAGCAGGAGCGGCTGCGCCGGGACCAGCGGGTGATCGTCGCCGAACTGGCGCAGGCGCTCACCGCCGGCGCCCCCGACGGCCTGGACCCGCAGTTCCGGGCCCTGTTCCGGACGGCACCCGACGACGCCGCGCGCAAGCGGGTGATCGTCGACCAGATCGCGTCCCTGACCGACGCGTCCGCGCTCTCCCTGCACGCGAGACTGACCGGGCATATGTAGGGGGAAAGTGACCCGTCGTGGCCTGATCGGGTCACCCCCTCTTCCCGCAGCACGCCACGTGCGGGAGGCTCGCATGTGGCGGCACCCTTACGAGGAGGCATCAAGTGGTCGACGCGGATCAGACATTCGTCATCGTCGGAGGCGGCCTCGCCGGAGCGAAGGCGGCCGAGACGCTCCGTGCGGAGGGCTTCAGCGGCCGGGTGATACTGATCTGCGACGAACGCGACCACCCCTACGAGCGGCCGCCGCTGTCCAAGGGCTACCTGCTGGGCAAGGAGGAGCGGGACAGCGTCTTCGTGCACGAGCCCGCCTGGTACGCGCGCAACGACGTCGAACTGCACCTCGGCCAGACCGTGGACCGGATCGACCGCGCCGCGAAGACCGTGCACTTCGGCGACGACGGCACCCTCGTGCACTACGACAAGCTGCTCCTGGCCACCGGCGCCGAACCGCGCCGCCTCGACATCCCCGGCACCGGCCTGGCGGGCGTCCACCACCTGCGCCGGCTGGCGCACGCCGAGCGCCTCAAGGGCGTCCTGGGCGCCCTCGGCCGGGACAACGGGCACCTCGTGATCGCCGGCGCCGGCTGGATCGGCCTGGAGGTCGCGGCGGCGGCCCGCGAGTACGGCGCCGAGGTCACCGTGATCGAGCCCGCGCCGACCCCGCTGCACGGCGTGCTCGGACCCGAGCTGGGCAACGTCTTCGCCGAACTGCACCGCGCGCACGGCGTCCGCTTCCACTTCGGGGCGCGGCTCACCGAGATCGTCGGCCAGGACGGCATGGTCCTCGCCGCCCGCACCGACGACGGCGAGGAGCACCCGGCCCACGCCGTCCTCGCGGCGATCGGCGCGGCCCCGCGCACCGCGCTCGCGGAGGCGGCGGGACTCCGGCTGGCCGACCGCGCGCACGGCGGCGGCGTGGTGGTGGACGAAGCGCTGCGCACGTCCGACCCGGACATCCACGCGGCCGGTGACGTCGCCGCCTTCCCGCACGCCCTGTTCGGCACCCGGCTGCGGGTGGAGCACTGGGCCAACGCCCTGAACGGCGGCCCGGCCGCCGCCCGGGCGATGCTCGGCCAGGACGTCACCTACGACCGCGTGCCCTACTTCTTCACCGACCAGTACGACCTGGGCATGGAGTACAGCGGCTGGGCGCCCCCCGGGTCGTACGACGAGGTGGTGATCCGGGGCGACGCCGGCAGGCGGGAGTTCATCGCCTTCTGGGTGAAGGAGGGCAGGGTCCTCGCCGGGATGAACGTGAACGTGTGGGATGTCACAGAGCCGATCCAGCGCCTCATCCGTTCCCGCGCCAGGGTGAACACGGAGGCGCTCGCCGACCCGCACGTGCCCCTCGACGGCCTCGGCGCGTGACCCGCGCGGGCACCGGGCCTGTCACTCGGCCCCCGTAGAATTCACTCGTGGCAGGACGGATCAACGACGAGGACGTGAAGGCGGTACGGGACGCGGTCCCGATCGACGCCGTGGTCTCCGAGTACCTCCAGCTGCGCAACGCGGGCGGCGGCAACCTCAAGGGCCTGTGCCCGTTCCACGACGAGAAGTCGCCGTCCTTCCAGGTCAGCCCGAGCAAGGGGCTCTTCCACTGCTTCGGCTGCCAGGAGGGCGGCGACACCCTCACCTTCGTCATGAAGGTGGACCACCTCTCCTTCTCGGAGGCGGTGGAGCGGCTGGCCGCCCAGGCCGGCATCACCCTGCGCTACGAGGAGGGCGGGTACAACCCGGCCCACCAGCGCGGCGAGCGCATCCGCCTGGTCGAGGCGCACAAGACCGCCGCCCAGTGGTACGCCGAACAGCTCGCCACCGGACCCGAGGCCGAGACCGGCCGGATCTTCCTCGCCGAGCGCGGTTTCGACCAGGCCGCCGCCGAGCACTTCGGCGTCGGCTACAGCCCCCAGGGCTGGGACCACCTCACCCGCTACCTGCGCGGCAAGGGGTTCAGCGACAAGGAACTGCTCCTGTCCGGCCTGGCCCAGGAGGGCCGCCGCGGCCCCATCGACCGCTTCCGGGGCCGGCTGATGTGGCCCATCAGGGACATCGGCGGCGAGGTCGTCGGCTTCGGCGCCCGCAAGCTGTACGAGGCGGACAACGGCCCGAAGTACCTGAACACCCCCGAGACGCCGATCTACCGCAAGAGCCAGGTGCTCTACGGCATCGACCTCGCGAAGAAGGACATCGCCAAGGCCAGCCGGGCCGTGGTCGTGGAGGGCTACACGGACGTCATGGCCTGCCACCTCGCCGGAGTGACGACGGCCATCGCGACCTGCGGCACGGCCTTCGGCGGCGAGCACATCAAGATCCTGCGCCGGCTGCTGATGGACAACGGCTCCGCCCGCGTGATCTTCACCTTCGACGGCGACGCCGCCGGACAGAAGGCCGCCCTGCGCGCCTTCGAGGACGACCAGAAGTTCGCCGCCGAGACGTACATCGCGATCGCGCCCGACGGCATGGACCCGTGCGACCTGCGCCTGGCCAAGGGCGACGAGGCGGTCGCCGACCTGGTCGAGCCCCGCACGCCGCTGTTCGAGTTCGCGCTCCGCCAGATCGTGAGCCGCTACGACCTCGACACCCCGGCGGGCCGCGCGGCCGCGCTGGACGAGGCCGCCCCGGTCGTCGCCCGGATCAAGAACAGCGGCGCGCAGCACGAGGTCGCCGTCGAGCTGGCCGGCATGCTCGGCATCCTCGACACCCAGTTCGTGGTCCGGCGCGTGGCCCAGCTGGCCCGCTGGGCCCGCGAGGGCGGCGGCCGGGCGCCGGCACCGGCGCGGCAGCACCGCCCCCAGCAGACGCCCGAGCCGTCCCGGGCCCCGTCCGGCCCCGCCCTGACCCTGCGCAACCCCGTCTACGCCACCGAGCGCGAACTGCTCAAACTCGCCCTGCAGCGCCCCGAGCTGGTGTCGCCCGCGTTCGACGCGTACGGCGTCGACGAGTTCACCGCCCCGCCCTACGCGGCCGTCCGCCAGGCGATCGCGGAGGCGGGCGGCGCCGAGCACGGCACCCAGGACGCCCAGGAGTACTTGGTCCGGGTCCGCGAGGCGGCCCCCGACGACACGGTGCGGGCGATGGTGACGGAGCTGGCCGTGGAGGCGATCATGCGCCGCACGGTCGACGAGGCCTACGCGGGCGAACAGCTCGTCACCGTCCGGCGCCGGGCCGTCGCCCGCCGGCTCACCGACCTGCAGGGCACACTGACCCGGCTCGGGCACTCGGATCCGGCCCAGTCGGCCGCCATCCAGAACGAGATGATGATCCTGACCAGGTACGACAGGGCTCTGCAGGACGAGGGCCCGTCGGCGCTCTGAGCCACCGGGATCACCAGCCGGTCACGAACCGGATGCAAAAAGTCACCGCACGCCCCTCGTGGTGGCGTTGTGTCTTACCCCACACTGGGCCGAGTACCGCTGCCGTACACCTCCGCAGCGATCAGCCTGGAGGTCGCCCCCGTGCAGACCCGGACCCTCAGTCAGACCCACAGCAGCGCCGGCGCCACCGCGGACGAGCCGGAGGCGGAGAGGGACGTGTCCGTGGCCGTGCCCCCGCAGAACCGCGCCGCCGCGCACCCGGAGACGGTGCCCGCCGAACCGGCGGAGCCGCCCGCCGGGGAACTGGCGGAGGAACCCGAGGACCCCGGGGGACCCGGCGCGTCCGGGGAGGCCGCGGAGGCGGTCGAGGCCGAGGAGGAGGCCGCCGGGTCCGCCGGGTCACCCGCGGCCGTCCGCGCGGAGACCGGGGGCCCCTCCGCCGACCTGTTCCGCCAGTACCTGCGCGAGATCGGCCGCATCCCGCTGCTCACCGCCGCCGAGGAGGTCGACCTCGCCCGCCGGGTGGAGGCCGGGCTGTTCGCCGAGGAGAAACTGGGCGGCGCCCCCGACCTGGACAGCCGGCTGGCCGACGACCTGGACCGGCTGGTGGTCATGGGCCGGATGGCCAAACGCCGGCTCATCGAGGCCAATCTGCGGCTCGTGGTCTCCGTCGCCAAGCGGTACGTCGGCCGCGGCCTGACCATGCTCGACCTCGTGCAGGAGGGCAACCTCGGGCTGATCCGCGCGGTGGAGAAGTTCGACTACGCGCGCGGCTACAAGTTCTCCACCTACGCCACCTGGTGGATCCGCCAGGCCATGTCCCGGGCCCTGGCCGACCAGGCCCGCACCATCCGGGTGCCCGTCCACGTGGTGGAGCTGATCAACCGGGTCGTCCGGGTCCAGCGCCGCATGCTCCAGGAGCGGGGGTACGAGCCGACGCCCGAAGAGGTCGCCGCCCACCTCGACCTCCCCCCGGAGCGGGTCGGCGAGGTGCTGCGCCTCGCCCAGGAGCCGGTGTCGCTGCACGCCCCGGTCGGCGAGGAGGACGACGTCGCCCTCGGCGACCTCATCGAGGACGGCGACGCGGCGAGCCCGGTCGAGTCCGCCGCGTTCCTCCTGCTGAGGGAGCACCTGGAGGTGGTGCTCTCCACCCTCGGCGAGCGCGAGCGCAAGGTCGTCCAGCTCCGCTACGGGCTGGTCGACGGCCGCCCCCGCACCCTGGAGGAGATCGGCCGCATCTTCGGCGTGACCCGGGAGCGGATACGGCAGATCGAGTCCAAGACCCTCAACAAGCTGCGCGACCACGCCTTCGCCGACCAGCTGAGGGGATACCTGGACTGAGGAAGGGGCCGCCCACCGGGCGTGAGCGGCCCCCGTGAGCGACCCCCGTGGGATCAGTCGACCTCGGCCACCGCCTGTGCGAACTGGGCCTTGTACAGGCGGGCGTAGGCGCCGTCGGCCGCCAGCAGCTCCGTGTGCGAGCCCTGTTCGACGATGGAGCCGTTCTCCATCACGAGGATCGTGTCCGCGTCCCGGATGGTCGACAGCCGGTGAGCGATCACGAACGACGTGCGCCCGGCCGCCAGCTTGGCCATCGCCTTCTGGATCAGCACCTCCGTGCGGGTGTCCACGGAACTCGTCGCCTCGTCCAGCACCAGGATCACCGGGTCGGACAGGAACGCCCGCGCGATGGTGATGAGCTGCTTCTCACCGGCGCTGACACCCGTGCCCTCGTCGTCGATCACGGTGTCGTAGCCGTCGGGGAGCGTACGGATGAACCGGTCCGCGTGCGCGGCCCGCGCCGCCTCCTCGATCTCCCCGCGCGTGACGTCGCGGGCGGCGCCGTACGCGATGTTCTCCGCGATGGTGCCGCCGAACAGCCAGGTGTCCTGGAGCACCATGCCGATGCCGGACCGCAGCTCGTCGCGGGACATACTCCGGACGTCGACCCCGTCGAGGGTGATCCGCCCGCCGGACACGTCGTAGAACCGCATCAGCAGGTTGACCAGCGTGGTCTTGCCCGCGCCGGTCGGGCCGACGATCGCCACCGTGTGCCCGGGCTCCACCGTGAGCGACAGGTCCTCGATCAGCGGCTTGTCCGGGTCGTACCGGAACGACACGTGCTCCAGCCGCACCCGTCCGCGCAGCTCGGACGGCCGCTCGCCCGGCACCGGGTCCGCCTCCTGCTCCTGCGCGTCCAGGAGTTCGAAGACCCGCTCGGCCGAGGCGACGCCCGACTGCACCAGGTTCGCCATCGAGGCGACCTGCGTCAGCGGCATCGAGAACTGCCGCGAGTACTGGATGAAGGCCTGGACGTCACCGATGGACAGCGCGCCGGACGCGACCCGCAGACCGCCGACGACGGCCACCAGCACGTAGTTGAGGTTCGACACGAACATCATCAGCGGCTGCATCACACCGCTGTTGAGCTGCGCCCGGAACCCGGCCTCGTACAGCGCCTCGTTCTGCTCGGCGAACTGCTTCGCCGACTCCTCCTGCCGCCCGAACACCTGCACGAGGATGTGCCCGGTGTACATCTCCTCGACGTGCGCGTTCAGTTTGCCGGTGGTGCGCCACTGCTGCACGAAGTGCGGCTGGGACCGCTTGCCGACCCGGGTGGCGACCACGAACGACAGCGGCACGGTCACGAGCGCGACCAGCGCCAGGATCCAGGAGACGTAGAACATCATGGCGAGCACGCCGATGATGCTCAGCACCGCGTTGATGAGCTGGCCCATCGACTGCTGCAGCGTCTGCCCGATGTTGTCGATGTCGTTGGTGGCGCGGGAGAGCACCTCGCCGCGCTGGCGCTTGTCGAAGTACGACAGCGGCAGCCGCGACAGCTTCGTCTGCACCTCCTCGCGCAGGCGGTACATGGTGCGGTTCACGGCCCGGTTGACCAGCCGGGTCGCGACGGCCATCAGCAGACCGGCGACCAGGAACGTCCCGAGCGCGAGCAGCAGGACGTCGCCGACGGCGCCGAAGTCGATGCCCTCGCCGGGGGTGAAGTCGGTGCCCTTCAGCACGTCGGCGACGGAGTCCTGCCCCCGGTCGCGCATCGACTGGAGCACCTGCTCCTTGGTGGCGCCGGCGGGCATCTGCCGGCCGACGATGCCGGCGAAGACGAGGTCGGTGGCCCTGCCGAGGATCTTCGGCCCGATCACGTTCAGGGCGACGCTGACCACCACGCAGACCAACAGGGCGTAGACGGTGAGGCGTTCGGGCTTGAACTGGGCGACGAGCCGTTTGCCCGACCCCTTGAAGTCCATCGAGCGCTGGTCGGGGCCGCCCCCGGCCATCATGCGTCCCATGGGCCCGGCCATCAGGCGGCCTCCGCTTCCGTCAGCTGGGAGAGCACGATCTCCCGGTAGGTGTCGTTGGACGTCATCAGTTCCCGGTGCCGGCCGGTGCCGACCACGCGGCCCTCGTCCAGCACGACGATCCGGTCGGCGTCCCGGATGGTCGCCACCCGCTGGGCGACGATGACGACGGTCGCCTCGGCGGTCTCCCGGGCGAGCGCCGCGCGCAGCGCCGCGTCCGTGGCGTAGTCGAGCGCGGAGAAGGAGTCGTCGAAGAGGTAGATCTCCGGGCGCTGCACCAGCGTGCGGGCGATGGCGAGCCGCTGGCGCTGACCGCCGGAGACGTTCGTCCCACCCTGGGAGACCGGGGCGTCCAGACCGCCCTCCAGCTTCCGCACGAAGTCCGCGGCCTGCGCCACCTCCAGGGCGTGCCACAGCTCCTCGTCGGTGGCGTCCGGGTTGCCGTAGCGCAGGTTGGTGGCGACCGTGCCCGCGAACAGGTACGGCTTCTGCGGGACGAGCCCGACGGTCCTCGCGAGCAGCGCGGGGTCGACGTCCTGGACGGGCACACCGTCCACGAGCACCTCGCCCTCGGTGGCGTCGAACAGCCTGGGCACCAGCCCGAGCAGCGTCGACTTGCCGCTGCCGGTGGAGCCGATCACGGCCGTCGTCTCGCCCGGGCGGGCCACCAGTTCGACGGCCTTCAGCACCGGCTCCTCGGCACCCGGATAGCGGAAACCCGCCCCCCGGATCTCCAGGTGGCCGTGCCGGCGCAGCTCGGTGACCGGCGCGAGCGGCGGCACCACGCTGGAGTCGGTCTCCAGGACCTCCTGGATGCGCTCGGCGCAGACCTCCGCGCGCGGCACCATCATGAACATGAAGGTGGCCATCATCACGGACATGACGATCTGCATCAGATAGGCGAGGAACGCGGTCAGGTCGCCGATCGCCATTCCGCCGCTGTCGATGCGGTGGGCGCCGAACCACACCACCGCGATGGACGACAGGTTCACCACCGTCATCACCATCGGGAACATGAGCGCGAGCATCCGCCCGGTGGCCAGCTGCATGTCCGTCAGCTCGGCGTTGGCCTTCCCGAAGCGGCCCTGCTCGTACTCGTCGCGCACGAAGGCGCGGATGACCCGGTTGCCGGTGATCTGCTCGCGCAGCACCCGGTTCACCGTGTCGAGGCGGACCTGCATGGACCGGTACAGCGGCCGCAGCCGGCGCACGATCAGCGTCACGCAGACGCCGAGCACCGGGACGACCGCGACGAGCACCGCGGACAGCGGCACGTCCAGCCCGAGGGCGAGCACGATGCCGCCGACGCACATGATGGGCGCCGACACCATCAGCGTGAACGTCATCAGGGCCAGCATCTGGACCTGCTGCACGTCGTTCGTCGTGCGGGTGATGAGCGAGGGGGCCCCGAAGTGCCCCACCTCACGGGCGGAGAAGGACTGCACCCGGTCGAAGACGGCGCCGCGCAGGTCCCGGCCGAGCGCGGAGGCGGTCCTGGCGCCGAAGTACACGGCGCCGATGTTGCCCGCGACCTGCACCAGCGAGACGCCGATCATCGCGGCCCCGTAGGACAGGATGTAACCCGTGTCGCCCTTCACGACACCGTTGTCGATGATGTCGGCGTTCATGGTGGGCAGATAGAGGGTGGCGCAGGTCTGCAGGAACTGCAGCAGCACCAGGAAGGCTATGGGTTTCTTGTAGGGCCTGAGATAGGTCCGCAGAAGTCGTATGAGCACGCTACGTCTCTCGGAGTGTCGGCGATACGGACGGGGTGTGCGCCCGTGGCCCCTATCGTCGGACACTCCACCCGCGTTACCTCAACCGATTAACCCGGCAGCGGGGCCCGCTTGGGCCTTCCGGGTCCCGTCCGCGCCGCTGCGGTTTGCGGCGGCGCGGAGTGTGCCGGCCGTCGTCCACGGCGCGGACGTGCCGTCCCCCACGGCGCGGACCGTACCCGGCGCGCCCTCCTGGGCCGTGTCCGCGAAGTCGCGCCTGCGCCGCGACGCCCGCCCTGCGGGCGAACGACGCGACTTCGCGGACACGGCCTAGAAGTTGAACGCCCCCGGGTGCGTCTGTTCGCGCACCGCCGTGAACTGCTGGCGCACCGCCTGGCCCACCGCCAGTTCCTCGCCCGGCTCCAGCACCTGCGCCGCCGCGCCCTGCCAGGCCGGCGGGTTCCGCGGGTCGAGCGCGCCCTGCGAAACGCCCAGCGCCCAGGCGGCCTGCCGGGCGGCGCCGATCGCCGCGTAGTCCGCCGGCTGCGGCACGACGACCCGCGCGGCGAACAGCGAGGGCGCCGCCGCCTGCACGGCCGGCAGCTCGGCGGCCGGGCCGAGCAGGAAGACCCGCCGCACGTCCACGCCCCGGCCGCGCAGCACGTCCAGCGCGTCGGCGAGACCGCACAGCATGCCCTCGAACGCGGCCCGCGCCAGGTGCTCGGGCTTCATCGACTCGCGCCGCAGCCCCGCGAGCGTCCCCGCGGTGTGCGGCAGGTTCGGTGTCCGCTCGCCCTCCAGATAGGGCAGCAGCACCAGGCCGTGGGAGCCCGGCGTGGACTTCATCGCCAGGTCGGACAGGCTCTCCAGGTCCGGCAGGCCCAGCATCTCGGCGGTGCCGCGCAGGGTGCGTACGGCGTTCAGGGTGGTGACGACCGGCAGGTGCATGCCGGTCGCGTCGGCGAGGGACGTGATCATCCCGGACTGGTCCGTGAGCGCCTCCGGGTGCACGGCCATCACGGACCCGGACGCCCCGAGGGAGACGACCGCGTCCCCGAGCCCGATCCCGAGCCCGAACGCGGCGGCCATGGTCTCGCCGGTCCCGGCGGAGATCAGCAGCCCCTCCGGGGTCGTGCCGGCCGCGTCCGAGGGGCCGATCACCTCGGGCAGCATCGCCTGGTGCCCGAGCGCCAGCTCGACCAGGTCGGGGCGGTAGGCGCCGATGGCCGCGGACCAGTACCCGGTGCCGGAGGCGCCGCCGCGGTCGGTGGTCCGCCGCACGGGCCGGCCGAGCAGCTGCCACACCAGCCAGTCGTGCGCCTGGAGCAGACCGGCCGTGCGCAGCGCGTTCTCGGGTTCGCTCTTCGCGAGCCAGCGCAGTTTGGTGACCGGCTGGGCGGCCGTCGGGACGGAACCCACGGCCTGCGCCCAGGCCTCGCGCCCGCCGAGGGCGTCGACGAGGTCGGCCGCCGCGACCTGGGCCCGCTTGTCGCCGCCGGTCATCGCCGGCCGCACGGTGTTGCCCTGGGCGTCCAGCGGGATCAGCGCGTTCTGCTGCGAGGAGACCCCGATGGCCTGCACGCCCTCCAGCAGACCGCCCCCGGCGGCCTCGCCCAGCGAGAGCAGCCAGGCCTGCGGATCCACGTCGCTGGGCCGGCCCCCGCCCTCCGGCGTCTCCACCGGGTGAGGGGCATACCCCTGCCGTAGCACGGCACCGGTGTCCGTGTCGCAGACCACGATGCGCGTGAAGTCCGGTGAGCTGTCCAAGCCGGCGACTATCCCCATACCGAGAATTTTGCCGTACCGCGGCGCCTGCTCCGGCCGGGGACGCCCAAGGACGCGGAAGCACCCGCCGTTCGGCGGGTGCGGGTCCGTCATGGCCGGGCGCGCGGGATCCTCCCCGCGCTTCTGGGCGGGAGGACTCGCCCGGGCGCCGGGCGGCCTTCGCTCACGTGTTGCTCGTGCCCCAGTCGTCCTCCGGAGTCCCGTCGATGTTCCGGTCGCGCAGGGAGCGGACCCGCTGGGCGACGGAGGCCGGGACCCGGTCGCCGACCTTGTCGCTGACCGTGTGGAAGGCCTTGCCGGCGTAGACGCGGCCCTGCTGGGCGGCCGTCTCCGCGGTGTTGCGCACGGCCGGGTTCTGCGCGATCTGCTGGGCGGACTTCTTCAGCTGCTCGTAGCGCTCGCGACCGGCCCTCGTGCCGAGCACGTAACCGAGGGCCACTCCGAGGACGAACGTGAGCCGGTAGCGCATGGCGGCCACCCTTCCCTTGCTAGGTCTCTGGTTGCGGCGACGGGGCCGGGGGGAACCGATTGGCGGAGCACCCCCCTGCTTGCGCTAATGTATGTGTCGCAGCGAGCGCCCGCCCCCTGGCGAATACCCAGGCAGGTACGTTCGATGCAATCGAGGCGATCCTCCGTAGCTCAATTGGCAGAGCAGCCGGCTGTTAACCGGCAGGTTACTGGTTCGAGTCCAGTCGGGGGAGCTTCGGTCCTCCGTAGCTCAATTGGCAGAGCAGCCGGCTGTTAACCGGCAGGTTACTGGTTCGAGTCCAGTCGGGGGAGCACGCTGAACGAGGACCCCACAGGGGTCCTTTTTCATGTCCGGGGGAACCGTCCCGCCCGCGGTGCTGTCCTCAAGGTCATGAGCAGCGCGGAAGCCGACCATCCGAAGCAGGAGATCGTATGACCGGCTATGCTGCGGCAGACGGCGCGCACACTTGTACGCGACACGCCGCTATGGGGCGGTAGCTCAGCCGGTTAGAGCAGCGGACTCATAATCCGCCGGCCGTGGGTTCGAGTCCCACCCGCCCCACCAAGCACCTCCACGCGCGGCATCTTCACGGATTCCCCGCCGTGAACGTCGAACACCCGGCTGATTTGTGGATAGGCTCAGCCCCGACCGGAAACGGCCGCCGGGCGTCGCGGACGTGACGCAGGACGACAGGACCGCGTACCCGGAGGACACAGTGCCCGCCGCATTCCCTGCCTTAACCGGCAGGCGTCTCCGCCCCGGCCGTAGCCAGGTCGTCATGGTCGCGTTACCGCCCGTCAGGTTCCGCGGACGCCTGGGACTTCCCCGCGGGTTCCGCCCCCGCTCCCGGCCCCTGCCATGTCATGCCCGCGTCCACGCGCGCGTCGCGGGCGATGTCGCGGCGGCAGGGTCCCGCAGTCGGCCGCTTCCCCAGCCGTGGCGCCGTCCCGCCTCCGACCGGTTCGCGACTCCTACTTGGGAGAGGACTCGATGACCGTATCGATACTGGTCGCCGGTGCCGTGGTCGCTCTTGTGGCCGCAGCGGCCGCATGGCGTTCCCACCGCGCGTACCGGCGCGAGCGAAGCAGGGCCGGCCGGCTCCAGGACCGGTCCGAGCAGCTCACCCAGCAGCTCCACGCCGTGGAGTACGCGCTGGCGCAGCTGACCGCGGACGTGGTGCCCGCACTGGCCGGGGCGCCCCGGCCGGGCGGTCAGCGCCCCGGCGACCTCGTCGTGCCCCCGCCGCTGGCGCACACGCCGATCGCCGACCGCCTGCGGGACCTCACCGGCCACGTGGCCGCCACCGTGACGGGCGTCCGGGAGAGCACGCAGGCGGCGGCCGAGCAGCACATCGCCCAGCTCCGGTCCGCCGCCGACCAGGAGATCGCCAAGGCGCACCGGGACGCGCAGCAGGCCACCCGGGCCGCCGTACGCAGCTTCGCCTCCAACGTGGTGGCCCGGGCGTCCCGGCTGGGACGGGAGATCAGCCAGGGGGTGCGCTCCCACCAGGACGACGAGGCGTACGCGACCCTCGTGCACATCGACCACATCGCCCAGCAGATGCTGCTCACCGCACAGGGTTACGCGGTCCTGGCCGGCGACAAGCTCTCCAGGCGCTGGCCCCGGACCTCGCTGACCGACGTGATCCGCGCGGCGATGGGCCGGATCGAGGGCTACCAGCGGGTGCAGCACCACGAGTCCGACACCATCGCGGTGCAGAGCCGGGCGGTCGAGGCCGTCGTCCACACCCTGGCGCTGCTGCTGGACAACGCCCTGCGGTACTCCCCGCCGGCCGCGCGCGTGCACGTCTCGGTGGAGGAGGGCCACCACGCCTGCTTCCTGATCGTGGACGACGCCGGTCTGCGGATGGACGACGAACGGCTGCTGTGGGCCCGCGACATCATGTCCGGTGAGCAGCGCGACGACATCACCCGGCTCGGCGCCCACCCGCAGACGGGTCTGCGGGTCGCCTCGCTGCTCGCCGAGAACTACGGCTTCCGGGTCGAGCTGACCGCGCCGAACATCTACCAGGGCACCCGCGCCGTCCTGGTGCTGCCGAAGAACCTCCTGGTGTTCTCCTCCCCGACCCCCACCCCCGCCTCGGCGGCGACCGCGACCCCCACCCCCGCCTCGGCGGCGACCGCGACCACCTCCCCCACCCCGGCGGCGACCGTGACCCCTGCACCCACCCCGGCGGCTCCCGAGCCCGCCACCGCTCCCGAGCCCGCCACCGCCCCCGAGCCCGTGACCCAGCCGGAGCCCGCGGCCCCGCCGCAGTCGCCCGTGACCACTGCCAGCGGCCTGACCGTCCGTCAACGCCCGGCCAGGGTGCGCAGCACGCCCCCCGCACCGTCCGGGGAACCGGCCGTGCCGGGGCGGCCGAGCGTCGCCGCCGCCTGGGCGGCGGGCACCCGCCGCGGACGCCAGACCGAGGAAAACAACGGACCCACCGAAGGACACTGACCATGCGCGACACGCACAGCAACAGCCTGGGGTGGCTGCTCGACCAGGAACTCGGCTCCGTCGAGGGCGTCGAGTACGCGGTGCTGATGAGCAGCGACGGCCTGCTGCAGGCCCGTACGCAGACGATCGGCCAGGAGGACGCGGAGAAACTCGCCGCCGTGACCGCCTCGCTGCGCGCCGCCGGCAAGGCGTGGGACGAGCACGTCGGGGGCAAGGGGATGTGCCAGCTGCTGATCGAGTCGCAGGGACGCATCGGGCTGACGACCGCGGCCGCGAAGAACAGCATGCTCTCGGTCGTCACCACCGGGCCCGACTCCGACGTCGGCCTCATCACCCACCACATGGTGCGGCTGGCGACCCGGCTCGGCCACGAGCTGGAAGTCGGGGACCGACGGCCCGCCGCGGGAGGCGGCACCGCGACGTGACGGGCCCGCGGCACGACCCCGACCTGATCAGGCCCTACGTCCGCACCGGCGGGCGGGTCCGCCCCAGCCGGGACGTGCGCCTGGAGACGGTGGTCATCGCCGCCTCCGGCGGCACCGAGACGCTGGCGCCCGACGCCCGCAGGGTGATGCGCCTGTTCGGCGGCGGCGGCCGGGGCGGTCTGGCCGTGGCGGACATCGCCGCCGCGCTCGAACTGCCGCCCTCCACCGTCCGGATCCTCGTCTCCGCCCTGATGGACAGCGGCCATCTCACCAGCCCGGTCCCCGTCGAGGAGGGCCGGCCCGGACTCGATCTGCTACAGGAGGTGCTGCGTGGACTCCGCGAACTGGTCTGACGGGCCCGCCCCCCATTTCCTGGCTCCCGCCGTGACCCGGTCGGCGAAGATCGTCGTCGCCGGGGCGTTCGGCGTCGGCAAGACCACCTTCGTCGGCAGCGTCTCCGAGGTGACCCCGCTGCGCATGGAGGAGCCGATCACCGAGGCGAGCGTCGGCGTGGACGATCTGCGCGGCACTCCGAACAAGACGACCACCACCGTCGCCATGGACTTCGGGCGCATCCACCTGCTCGGCGACCGCCTGGTGCTCTACCTGTTCGGCACCCCGGGCCAGACCCGGTTCCGGCCCCTGTGGGAGGGGCTGACCGAGGGCGCGCTGGGCGCCGTCGTCCTGGCCGACACCCGCGACCTCGACGGCTGCCACGAGGTGCTGGGCCTGCTGGAGGAACAGCGGACGCCGTACTCCGTCGTCATCAACGTCTTCCCCGACGCGCCCCGCTACCCCCTCGAGGAACTCCGGCAGGCGCTCGCGCTGGACCCCGGCACGCCGCTGACCGAGTGCGACGCGCGGGACGGCCGGTCCTGCGTGTACGCGCTCATCACCCTCGTCGAGTACCTGACCACCCGTCACGCACCCGCCTCTCTTGTGGAGCCCCGTTCATGACCACCTCCGCACCCGGGACCGCGAGCCCGCCGACCCGGATCGCGCTCTACGACGCCGAGTTCGCCGAGGACCCGCACCGCGCCTACGCCCGCATGCGCGACCGGTTCGGCCCCCTCGTCCCCGTGGAGCTCGCCCCCGGCGTCCCCGCGACCCTGGTCATCGGCTTCCACCAGGCCCGCCGCATCCTCAACGACCCGCTGCACTTCCCCGCCGATCCGCGCATCTGGCAGCAGGCGATACCCGACACCTGCCCGGTGAAGCCGATGATGGAATGGCGGCCCAACGCGCTGCGCTCCGCCGGCGCCGAGCACACCCGCTACCGCGCGGCGAACACCGCGAGCCTGCAGGCGGTCGACCAGCACGAGCTGCGGGCCCTGGTGGAGAAGGTCGCCTCCGAGGCCATCGGCGACTTCCGTGCCCTCGGCCACGCCGACCTGCTCACCCAGTACTCGTGGCCCATCGCCTTCCGCGTGCTGAGCGCGCTGCTGGGCTGCCCGGACGAGATCGGCCGGCGCATCGCCGACGGCATGGCCAAGATCTTCGACGCGGAGGCCGCGACGGCCGCCCTCGGCAACGAGATCCTCGGCCGGGCCGTGGCCGACCTCGTCGCACTGCGGCGGCACCAGCCCGGCGACGACGTCACCTCACGGCTGATCGCCCACGCCGCCCGCCTGGACGACGTGGAGATGTCGCATCAGCTGGTCACGCTCTACGGCGCGGGCATCGAGCCGCTGACCCACCTGATCAGCAACACCGTGCTCAAGATCCTCACCGACGAGCACTTCTCCGCCGGGCTGCACGCCGGCCAGCCCGTCCGGGACGCCCTCGACACCGTCCTGTACACGGACCCGCCGCTGGCCAACTACTGCATCACCTACCCGCCTTACCCGATCGACGTCGACGGCGTGCTGCTCCCCGCCCACCAGCCCGTCGTCATCTCCATGGCCGCCTGCAACAACGACCCGGCCGTCACCGCCGGCGTCGCGGCCGCCGACCTCACCGGCAACCGCGCCCACCTGTCCTGGAGCATCGGCCCGCACTCCTGCCCGGCCAGGAGCCACGCCTACCTCATCGCCGAGACCGCCATCAGCTGGCTCCTCGACGCGCTCCCCGAGCTCGACCTCGCCCGTCCCGTGTCCGAACTGGTCTGGCGGCCCGGCCCGTTCCACCGCGCCCTGGAGAGCCTGCCGGTCCGCTTCCCCGCCGTCGTCTGAAGGAGTCCGGCCATGTCCCAGCACGCTCCGCTCGTCCTCGACCCGACCGGCGCCGCCGCCCATCAGGAACACCGGGCCCTGCGCGAACGCGGCCCGGCCGCGCGCGTGGACCTCCTCGGCGTCCAGGCCTGGGCCGTCACCGACCCTGTCCTGCTCAAGAACCTGCTGACCAGCCCGTCCGTGTCCAAGGACGCGCGGGCGCACTGGCCCGACTTCCAGCAGACGGTGGCGACCTGGCCGCTCGCCCTGTGGGTCGCGGTCAAGAACATGTTCACCGCCTACGGCGCCGACCACCGCAGGCTGCGCCGCATGGTCGCCCCCGCCTTCAGCGCCCGGCGCATCGAGGAACTGCGCACGGCCGTCGAGGGCATGGTCGCCGAACTGGTCGACGACCTCGCCGCGCTGCCCGCCGGGCAGGTCGTGGACCTGCGCGAGCACCTGGCCTACCCGCTGCCCATCGCCGTGATCGGGCACCTGATGGGCGTTCCGAAGGACCAGCGGGCCGGCTTCCGGCAGCTCGTCGACGGGGTCTTCGACACCACGCTGACCCCGGAACAGTCCCAGGCCAACACCGTCCGCCTGTACGGCGTCCTCGACGAGCTGATCGCCACGAAGACCGCCACGCCCGGCGACGACATGACGTCCCTGCTCATCTCGGCCCGCGACGAGGAGACGGACGGCACCGGCTTCACCGCCGAGGAGCTGCGCGACACGCTCCTGCTGATGATCAGCGCCGGGTACGAGACCACCGTCAACGTCATCGACCAGGCCGTCGTCGCCATGCTCACCCGTCCCGACCAGCTCGACCTCGTGCGCACCGGCAAGGCCGGCTGGAACGACGTCGTGGAGGAGACCCTGCGGCACGAACCCGCCGTCAAGCACCTGCCGCTGCGCTACGCCGTCACCGACATCGAGCTGCCCGACGGCCGGACCATCGCGCGGGGCGAGGCCATCCTCGCCTCGTACGCCGCCGCCAACCGCCACCCGGACTGGCACGGCGACGCCGCCGACACCTTCGACCTCACCCGCACGCTGAAGGACCATCTGGCCTTCGGCCACGGCGTGCACTTCTGCCTCGGCGCCCCCCTGGCCCGCCTGGAGGTCGCGGAGGCCCTGCGGCAGCTCTTCGAGCGCTTCCCCGGGCTGTCGCTCGCGGTGCCCGCCGGGGAGCTGCGGCCGGTGGCCTCCCTCATCAGCAACGGCCACCAGGAACTGCCCGTGCGCCTCACCCCCGCCTGAGCCGGGCGGGCGGGTGGCGAGCCACCCGCCCCCCGCCGGCCGGTCCCGCGCGGCGGCCATACTGTGCGCATGGAACGCATTGGGGGGTACGTCGTCGAGCGCCGGCTCGGCGAAGGAGGCATGGGAACCGTCTACCTCGGGCGGACACGCGGCGGGCGGGCCGTGGCGCTGAAGGTCGCCAAGACGGAGCTGGCGGCCGATCCGGTCTTCCGCGAGCGGTTCCGCAGCGAGGTCGAGGCGGCCCGCGCGGTGGGCGGCTTCCACACGGCCCCGGTCGTCGACGCGGACGTCGACGGCGACCCGCTGTGGCTGGCCACGGCCTACATACCCGGGCCGACCCTCGCGGCGCGGCTCGCCTCCGACGGCGCCATGGACGAGCCGCGACTGCGGTCGCTGGCCGCCGCGCTCGCCGAGGCGCTGGAGTCCATCCACTCCTGCGGCCTGGTGCACCGCGACCTCAAGCCGGGCAACATCATCATGGCCGCCGACGGGCCCCGCGTCCTCGACTTCGGCATCGCCCGGGCCGTCGAGTCCACCCGCCTCACCGCCACCGGCACCGCCTTCGGCACCCCCGGCTTCCTCGCGCCCGAACAGGCGCTGGGCCACGACGTGACCGGCGCCGCCGACGTGTTCGCGCTCGGCGCCGTGCTGGTCGCCGCGGCGGGCGGCAGCGCCTGGGGGGAGGGCACCCCGATGGGGCTGATGTACCGCTCGGTGCACGAACCGCCGGACCTGGCCACCGTCCCCGCCGCTCTCGCCGAACTGGTGTCGGCGTGCCTGGCGAAGGACCCCGCGGCGCGGCCGACACCCACCGAACTGCTGGACCGCCTGACCGGCACGGCACCCGAACCGGACCGGCCGGCACCGGCGTACACCCCCACCGTCGCGGCTCCCGCACCGCCCGCGGCCCCGCCCCCGCCGCACCCCGCACAGGTCCCGCCGCACCCCGCGACGCCCCCGCACCCCGCGACGCCCCCGCACCTCGCCGTGCCGCCCGCGCCGGTGCCGCAGGCCGTCCAGGGGTTCGGGCCGCCGATCCCGCTCCTGTACGGCAGCCCGGAGGCCGTGCTGGCCGACGGGACGGCGCGCGTCGTCGTGAACGCCACCGGCGTACTGCTCGAACTGGGCGGTGCGGCCGCGGACTTCGAGTGGGCGGAGATCGCCCACGTCGCTCGTACCCGGCGCGGCAACCGCCTCACGGTGACCGTCCGGCTGTGGGACGGCAGCGTGTACGAATGCGAGCTGAACGCCCGCCGGGCGGCCCGGCTCGGCGCCTGGCTGGCCCAGCTCGACCCGGTCCTCGGCCGGTACCTGGCCCGGTAGGGCCGGCCCGGCGAGCGGCGGGAGACGTCCGGCAGGCCCCGGCGGCCACCCGCCGCTGCCCCCCTGCCCGCCGCCTCTGCAACGGCACCGTCAAAACGAGGACTTGAGTCCGATCACGCTTGAACACGCCGGGTCCTGGGCACGGACCTCCTACCGGCGTCCGCCGCCGGACCGTTCCGGACAGGAGGAGGGCGTCATGGACCGTCGGATCCGGGTGCGTGTCAGCCGGCGCCCAGCCGCCCCGCGCGGGCAGGAGATCGACCGCAGGACACCTTCGGGGCGCATCCTGCCGTACTGACCGTACTGACCGGACTGACCGCCGCGCGGCCGCCGGGGCGGTTCAGCGGGCGTGGCGGGCCGCCGCCGCACGCAGCGCGGCGCGCAGCGGTCCGGGCGGGGCGGGTCCCTCGGGCACCGCGCTCGCCGTGACGGCCGCCGCCACCTGCCGCAGCTTGAGGTTGGTGCGCTGCGAGGCCTCGCGCAGGATGTCCCACGCCTGGTCCGAAGTGCAGGCGTGCGCGGCCATCAGGATGCCGCGGGCCTGGTCGATCAACGGGCGTGAGTCGATCGCGTGCCGCAACTGCTCTATCTCCAGCCGCAGCGACTCCACCTCTTCGGCGCGCTCCTGGACCACCGCGGAGGCGGTGCGGACGGCGGACGCGCGGGGCAGCGCGGTACGCAGCGGGTCGGTGGTGTCCAGGTCGAGCAGTTCCAGCACCCGGTGCGGCTGGCCCCGCCAGCCGGTGGCCGAGACCGGGATGCCGTGCCGGCGGCCGTAGCCGCTCAGCAGGTCGAGGAAGCGCAGCCCCGCCGTGTCCATCAACGAAACGCCGGAGACGTCCAGTTCTATGCGGGCGGCGTCCGCCGGCAGGGCGGCGAGGGTTCCCGCCAGGGTGTCCGTGCAGCCGACGACCAGTTCTCCATGGGCGCGCAGGAGGATCCGGTCCCCCTCCTTCCTGCCCTCGACCGTCAACGTGGCCTGCCGCCCGGCGCGCGGTGAGCGTGCCGCTGAGGTCATGTCCTTCGCCCTCTTCGGTCCTCGGGGTGCCACACCCGACGCCTGCCCCATGCTCCCCGGGATACACCCGTTCGTCCCGTACCGCGCCCGGTGCGCCGGCTGTCGCGGCGAGTTCACGGCGGCGGCACGGGCAGGGGGCCGAGGAACACCGGAAGTGCATCGCAAGGGGATGCCCGCCGTCAGTTCGCTTGCGGCCCGAACCGGCGCTTGTACGCCGACGGTGTGATGCCGGTCTCGCGGCGCATCAGCGTGCGCAGATTCGCGGCAGTGCCGAGACCGCTGCGTCGCGCGACCACCTCGAACCGGAACTCACCTCGCTCGATCAACCGGCACGCCAGAGCGAGCCGTTCCCCCGTCAGCCACGTCAACGGCGTCGTGCCCAGTTGCGCCTGGAAGCGGCGGTGCAGGGTCGCCGGACTGACCGTCGCACGTGCCGCGAGGTCCGACACGGTGAGCGGTGAGTCCAACCGTTCCTGGGCCCAGGCCAGGACAGGCGCCAGAGACTCGTCCGGCAGGTCGGGCATGGGACGCTCCACGAACTGCCGCTGCCCGCCGTCCCGGTGCGCCGCGAAGACCAGTCGCCGGCTCACCAAGTTGGCCACCTCCGCGCCGTGGTCGCGGCGAACCACATGCAACCCGAGATCGAGAGCGGCGGCACTCCCCGCCGCGGTGAGGATGTCACCGTCGTCCACGAACAGCACGTCCGCTTCGAGGTGGACGGAGGGGAAGCGGGCCCGGAAGGAGTCCGCCCACTGCCAGTGCGCGGTGGCCCGGCGCCCGTCGAGGACTCCGGCTTCGGCCAGTGTGAAGGCGCCACTGCAGAAGCCGACCAGGCGCGCACCGCGGGAGTGTGCCCGGCGGATGGCATCGAGCACGGCGGGACGTCGGGGCACTTCGGTGTCCGGGCGGTTGGGGACGATCAAGGTGTCCGCCGCGTCGGCCGCTTCCAGGTCGGCGACTCCGGTGAGCGTGAAGAAGCCGTCGCGCATCAGGGTGCGGGGCTCGGGGGAGCAGAGCCTGAAGTCGTAGAGATCACGGCCGATCTCCGGTCTGCGCAGACCGAAGACCTCGGTCGCGCAGCCGAGCTCGAACGGGTTCGAGTTCTCGTCCACGATCACGACGACCCGGTGTGCGCCCACCGCGCGGGCCGGGTGCGAGGATTCTTTCGTCATGTGCGATTCCTAGCACTCACCGTGGCCATGCGAAACGGCTCAGGATGAGCCCATGAGCAACGAACCCATCCCCCTCAGCAAGGCTCTGGCTTCCTTCGATGCCCTGTGGAGCCCCCGCATCGTCACGCGTGTCAACGACTACGACGTCCGCATCGCCAAGGTCGAGGGCGAACACGTCTGGCACGTCCACGACGACACGGACGAGTTCTTCCTGGTACTCGACGGCGAACTGCACATCTCCCTGCGGGAGCCCGAGGGGGAGCGCACGGTCCTGCTCCCGCAGGGGGCGGTCTTCACCGTCCCCCGAGGCACGCAGCACAAACCGTACGCTCCGTCCGGCGCCGCGATCCTCATGTTCGAGCCCACCGGGACACCGACCGTGGGCGATCGCCACGACGAGATCCCGGAGCACGTCGACTCGACGACCGGGCACGCCCTCGGCACCTGACGCCGACAGGCTTAAGGTTCACCGGCTCGCGGCACACTCGCCGGGCGGGGCCGGGACGGGGACGCGCCGCACGGCCGGCGGCGGCTTCAGGCGGCCAGCGGGTTGAGGAGCAGCGGCTCGACGCGGCCCTCCAGCATGGCGCCCAGTCCCTCCGCCGCGCAGACGTCGGGCCGCTCGGCGATGTGCACCGGCATCCCGGTGGCCTGCCGGAGCATCTGGTCGAACCCGGGCAGCAGCGCGGAGCCGCCGACCATCACCATCCCGCGGTCGGCGAGGTCGGCGACCAGATCGGGCGGGCAGTCGCGCAGCACCTTGCCGATGCCGTCCAGGACGGCCGTCAGCGGGGTCTGGATGGCGACGCGCACGGCCGCGGTGTCGACGCGCACGGTGCGCGGGAGCCCGGTGACCACGTCCCGCCCGTGGATCTCGGCCGACGCCGGCCCGTGCTGGGCGAGTCCGCTGGCCGACAGGGCCACCTGCAGCGGACGCACCGACTGGCTGGGCAGCATCAACTGGTGTGCGTGGCGCAGGTGCTGCACGATCGCGCGGTCCACCGCCTCGCCGCCCACCGGGATCCGCTCGGCGGTGACGATGGACCCGAGCGAGAGCACGGCGACCTGCGTGGCCGCCGCCCCGCACACCATGATCATGGTGGCCTCGGGCCGCTCCACGGGCAGTCCGCAGCCCACGGCGGCCGCGATCAGCGTGTCCACCAGCACCACCCGGCGCGCGCCCAGCCCGACCAGCGTCTCGATCGTGGCCCGGGTGGCCAGCGGGTCGGCGGCGTGCGGGGTGCAGGCCGCCGCGCGCAGCCGGGGCTTGCGGCGCAGGGCGCGGCGCGTCTTCTCGCCGAGCAGATGCCGCAGCATTCGCTGGGCCATCTCGATGTCGACCACCGTGCCACCGGAGATGGGCCGCACGACCCTGATGTAGCCCGGGGTCCGCCCCGTCATCTGCTCGGCCAGGTCGCCCACGGCTATCAGCGCGCCGCTGCGGTTGTTCACGGCCGCTACCGAGGGCTGGTCGACGACGAGTCCGGCCCCCTTCACGTACACCCGCGTGCGGGCGGCGCCCAGGTCGACGGCGAAGTGACAGCGGCGCAACTGCTCCAGGCTGACGGTCACGGCGGATCCTCCCGAGTGCACGGGCCATGGGCGGCCGCCGGGGCGACGGGCCGCACCTGCATCCTGCGCGGCGGCCGGGGCGGCCGCCTGCTGGGAGGGGCCGGGCGGGGCGCCGCCGAACGGGGGGTTCTCCGGCGTGGCGCGGCCACGGAGCGCGGGCGGCGGCGAGGGGAGGGGGTAAGGGCTGCTCCCGCCTCGTCCCCGGCTTCGCCCCGCGCCGCCCCGCCCTTCGGCCTCGCCGCGCCCTCTGGCCCCGCCTCGCCAGGAAAGGGTGTCGGCGGACCGCCGTCAGGGCACCTTCCCGCTGGTACCCCTCAACGCCCTTGCACCGTACGGCACATGACAGCACCGGCGAGTCCGACGAGAAGAGGCGCGGATGACCACCGGACCATTCGGACGCCCGGCGGCCCTGCTGGCCGCCGCCCTCGTGGGCACCCTGCTCCCGGCCGCCCCGGCCGCCCCGGCCGCCGCGCGCACCGTCCCCGCGGCACACGCCCGGCGAACGGCCGCCGACGCCACCACCGTCACCCTCGTCACCGGCGACAAGGTGACCGTCACCGGTCTGGGCCGGGGGCGGGAGGCCGTCACCGTGCGGCGGCCCCGCGGGGTCACCGGGGCCGTGCGGACGCAGCGGAGCGGCGGCGACCTCACCGTCGTACCGGACGAGGCGCTGCCGTACCTGCGGGCGGGGACGCTGGACCGGCGGCTGTTCGACGTCAGCGGGCTGATCCGGCAGGGGCTCACCGACGCCGAGGCCCGCACGCTGCCGCTGATCGTCACCTACGGCAGGGGCGCCCGCACCGCCGTCCCGGCCGGCGCCGAGCGGACCCGCGCCCTGCCCAGCCTGCGCGGGGCGGCCGTCGAGGCGGACCGGGGGCGTACCTTCTGGCGTTCCCTCACCCGCACGGCCGGTATCGGCAAGGTGTGGCTGGACGGGCGGGTGACGGCGGACCTGGCCGAGAGCAACGCCCAGATCGGCACCCCCGCCGCCTGGGACGCCGGGCTCACCGGCAAGGGCGTCACGGTCGCCGTCCTCGACACCGGTGCGGACCTCGGACACCCCGACCTGAAGGACCGGGTGAGCCGGACCCGCAGCTTCGTCGACGGCCAGGAGGTCGCCGACCTGAACGGCCACGGCACGCACGTCACCTCCACGGTGGGCGGCAGCGGAACCGCCTCCGACGGCGCCGAGAGGGGCGTGGCGCCGGGCGCGGCACTCGCCGTCGGCAAGGTGCTCGACGACCAGGGCGCGGGCAGCGAGTCGCAGATCATCGCCGGAATGGAGTGGGCGGCGCGGGACGTGCGCGCCCGTATCGTCTCCATGAGCCTCGGCTCCACCGAGCCGAGCGACGGCACCGACCCGATGGCCGAGGCGGTCGACACCCTCTCACGGGAGACCGGCGCGCTGTTCGTCGCCGCCGCCGGGAACACCGGAGCCCCGTCCTCCATCTCCTCGCCCGGCGCCGCCGACGCCGCGCTCACGGTGGGCGCGGTGGACGCCGGCGACCGGCCGGCCCCCTTCACCAGTGCCGGCCCCCGCCACGGCGACAACGCCCTCAAGCCCGACCTGGCGGCGCCCGGCGTCGGCATCCTCGCCGCCCGTTCCCAGCTCGTCCCCGGCAGCGGCTACTACACCTCGATGAGCGGCACGTCCATGGCGGTCCCGCACGTCGCCGGGGTGGCGGCGCTGCTCGCCGAGGAGCACCCGGACTGGACCGGCGCCGAGCTGAAGGACGCGCTGCTGTCCACCTCCCGCCGGCTGGACGCCTCCGCCTACACGGTGGGCGCCGGCCGGGTGAACGTGCCGGACGCGGTGCGGGCGGAGATCACCGCCACCGGCAGCACCGACCTCGGCTTCCACCGCTGGGCCCACGACGCGGACGAGCCCGTCACCCGGACCCTGACCTACACCAACTCCTCCGACCGGGAGGTGCGGCTGCGGCTGTCCGTGGACGGGGCCCCGGAGGGCGTCGCCACCCTCGCCGGCACCTCCCTCACGGTCCCCGCCCACGGCACCGCCTCCACCACCGTCACCGGCGACGCGTCCAGGGCGCCGGCCGGCGCGACCAGCGGGCAGATCGTGGCCGCCGGCCCGGCCGGCGAACCGCTCGCCCACACCGCGTTCGCGCTGGTCAAGGAGGACGAGCGGTACACGCTCACCGTCCACGTCAAGGATCGCGCCGGCACCCCCGCCGCCGCCGACCTCACCGTGCAGAGGCTCGCCCGGGGCGAGGACGCGCAACCGGCCCACGTGGACGCGTCCGGCACGCTGGAGCTGCGTCTGAGGCCCGGCACCTACGCCCTCACCTCGTTCCTCGACGTGTCCGGCAGCCACGGCGCCGACTCCCTCGGCCTCGGCTTCCTCGCCGCCCCCGAGATCACCCTCGACCGGGACCGCGGCGTCACCCTGGACGGGCGGGAACTGCGCGAGGTGAAGGCGGAGGTGGGCCGGCGCACCGAGACCCGCCAGCTTCTGATGGAGTACGACCGCACGGCGGACGGCGCCGACCTGTTCGGCGCGGTCCAGGTGCCCCTCGCCTACGACAGCGTCTTCGCCGCCCCCACCCGCGAGGTCACCCGGGGCGACTTCGAGTACCGGACCGTGTGGCGGCTGGCCGAGCCGCGACTGACGGTCAGGGGCGTCGGCGAGGCCACCGTCCAGTCCGGCGGCACCCTGATCGAGGGCCGCACCCGGCTGCCGCTCGTGGACGTCGGTGACGGGCCCGTGACCGGGGTGAGAGGCGAGGCGGTGCTCGCCCGCCTCGCCGACGGCGCCGAGCCGGCCGCGCTCGCCCGGGCCGCCCAGGACGCGGGCGCCAGGGCACTGTTCGTCACGGACGACGCGCCCGGCCGGCTGACGGCCTGGTGGGGTACGGAAGACAACGCCGACCGGCCGCTGCAGATCGCGACCGTGAACGCGGCCGACGCGGCACGGCTGCGGACGGCCGGACGGGTCGACATGACCGGCAGCGCCGACCCCGCGTACGTGTACGACCTCTCCGAGGGCCACCGGGGCGCCGTCCCCGGCCGGACCCTCACCTTCGCGCCCTCCCGGCACGAACTCGCCGCCCTGCGGGTCCGGTTCCACGCCGCACGGCCGTCGGCCGGCGGGGAGTTCCGTTACTCGGTGACCGACGCCTTCCCGATCGCCCTCGGCTTCCAGGAACCCGTGGACCTGCCCGCCGAGCGCACCGACTACGTCTCCACCGGCCCCGGCCAGCTGTGGCACGAGTCCGTCACGGCCGGCGACGGCGCCCTGGAGGAGCGCGGCGG
This sequence comes from Streptomyces lucensis JCM 4490, assembly GCF_014650035.1. Classification (GTDB taxonomy): domain Bacteria; phylum Actinomycetota; class Actinomycetes; order Streptomycetales; family Streptomycetaceae; genus Streptomyces; species Streptomyces lucensis. Next base: position 593,464 of record NZ_BMUE01000002.1, read on the forward strand.
CCTGGTCCGCTACGGCGGCGGCACCCGGCCGGAGCTGGACTGGTTCCGGCCGGTGTGGCACCCGTGGCTGGGCACCGCTCTCGACGGGACACCGCAACGGCAGGGCGACCGCCTCCGGTTGAACGTCCCCGGCTGGGGCGACTCGGGGCCCGACCACACCGGGTTCGGCGACGTGTGGAGCGAGGACAGCGGCATGAGCCAGACCACCGCCGTCGCCCTCGACGGCACACCGGTCGACCGGCGGACCGGCTCCGCCGTCGACGTGCGGGACGCCCCCGCCGACGAGCATTCCTACCGGGTCGTCACCGACACCGCTCTCGCCGCGGACCGCTGGCCGCTCGCCACGCGGGGCCACAGCGAGTGGACCTTCCGCTCGGCGGCCACCGCCGAGGACCACTGGACGGTCCTGCCGCTGATCAACCTCTCCTACCGCCTCTCCACCGACCTCCGCGGCGCCGTGCGCGGCGGGCGGCGCACACCGGTCACCCTCGGCGCCGGGTACGTGGCGGGCGCCGCCGGCACCGGCACGCTCGGCGGCGGGAGGCTGGAGGTGTCGTACGACGAGGGCGTCACCTGGCGGCGGGTCCGGCTCACCGCGGGCGCCGGGGCCTCCTGGCGCGGCACGCTGACCGTGCCGCGCACCGCCGCCTCCGTCTCGCTGCGGGCCGCGGCCCACGACGACAGGAGCGGCTCGGTGACCCAGGAGATCGTCCGGGCGGCCGCCGTGAAGTGACCTACGTCCCGGGGCGGTCCGCGTGGACCGCGTGGTCCGTGTGCTCTGCGATGCCCCGGACCACCCCCAGCTCCACCAGGTCCTGCGGCCGGATACGCAGCTGCCCGGCCGTCGCCTCCACCTCCTCGGGCGGGCGTTTGAGGATGGCCGCCGCGAGTTCCGGGGCGATCACCGAGAAGTAGCCGTCCGGCGTGACCCAGGTGTTGCCGGGCGCCGCCAGCGCGAGCGCACCGCCGGAGCCGCCCTCGCCGACGACGAGCGTGGTGACCGGCACCCGGGCCCCGGCCACCGCGGCGAAGACCTCGGCGATCGCCGCACCCGCGCCCTGCCGCTCCGCCTCCGCGTCGTTCGCGGCGCCCGGGGTGTCCACGAGCGTCAGCACCGCGATGCCGAGCCGGTCCGCCAGCCGGATCAGCCGGGCCGCCGTCCGGTACCCGGCGGGCCGCGTCGCGCTGCCCGTCTGGGCGGCGTAGGCCACGGTGCGGCCGTCCCGCTCGCCGAACCCGCAGAGCATCCCGTCGTCGTCCCTGCCGCCGCAGCGGTCACCGCCGATGCCGGCCCGGTGCGTGAAGTAGGCGTCCAGGTAGGCCCCGGCACGCGGACGTTCCGGGGAGCGGGCGCGCCGCACGGCCTCCCAGCCGGTGGCGGGCAGCGCGGCCTCCCCGAGGGCGGCGGGGACGGGGGCGGGCTCGGCGGGCCGCCGTCCCGCCGTCCCGCGCGACAGCAGCCGCAGCCACGCCCCCAGCACCCCCTTCAGCTCCGCCGGCGCCACCACCGCGTCCGCCGCCCCCGCCGCCAGCTGCGCCTGCGCCGTGTACGCGGCCGGGTCGGCGTCCGGCGGCCTCACCCGCGAGCCCGCGAAGCCCACCTGGGCGCCGGGCAGGGCCAGTACGACGTCCGCGCCCGCGCCGAGCGTGGCCCAGCCGCCGCCCGTCGTCGGGTCCCGCAGTACCGCGATCTGCGCCAGTCCGGCCTCCCGGGTGAGCGCCGACTGGCGGGCCACCCGCTGCAGCTGGGTCAGCGCGAGCATCCCCTCCTGCATCCGGCTGCCGCCCGTGGCGATCAACGGCACCACGGGCAGCCGGTGTTCCCGGGCGTACGCGTACGCCGCCTCCAGCCGGTCGCCGGTTCGCCCGCCCAGCGAGCCGCCGAGGAAGCCGAACTCGAAGGCGATCAGCACGGCCGGGACGCCTTCGACGCGGCCGGTGCCGCAGACGACCGACTCCTCCTCGCCGGTGCGCTCGGCGGCCCGGGCGCGCGAGGCGTCGTAGCCCTGCCAGCCGAGCGGACCGTCCGGCTCCGGCTCCCGTATGACGCAGGGGATGTCCGTGAAGCTCCCGGCGTCCGTGACGAGGGCCAGGACCTCCCGCGCCGAGCGGCGCTCAGCCATCGGCCAGCGCCCGCTTCATGATCTTCCCCATGTCGTTGCGGGGCAGCGCGTCCAGGTGCCGGACGACCCGCGGCCGCTTGTGCGGGGCCAGCCGCCGGGCAACGTGGTCCGCCAGCTCCGCGTCGGCGGGGGGCGCCTGCGGGTCCGCCGGGACGATCCAGGCCACGATCCGCTCGCCCAGGTCCGCGTCCGGCTCCCCGGTGACCGCCGCCTCCCGTACGCCCGGGTGCTCCAGCAGCGCGTTCTCGATCTCGCCCGCACCGATCTTGTAGCCGCCGCTCTTGATCAGGTCGGTGGCCTTCCGCCCGACGATGCGGACGTATCCGTCCGGCTCGCGCACGGCCATGTCCCCGGTGCGGAACCAGCCGTCCCGCGTGAACGCGGCCGCGGTCGCGTCCGGCCGGTTCAGGTACCCGGTGAACAGGTTCGGGCCGCGCACCTGGATCTCGCCGACGCTCTCCCCGTCGTACCCGGCGATCTCCGTGCCGTCCTCCTCCACCAGCCGCAGCTCCACGCCCGGCAGCGGCACCCCGACCGTCCCCGCCCGGGCCTCGCCGTCGGCCCGCACACTCGTGTTCATCAACGTCTCGGTCATGCCGTACCGTTCGATCACCCGCCGACCGGTGGCCGCGCGGATCCGCTCGTGATCGTGCACCGGCAGCGCGGCCGACCCCGAGACCAGCAGGCGCGCCCCCGCGAGCGCCCCGGCCAGCTCCGGGTCCCCGGGCAGGGCCTCGGCGATGCGGTGGTACATCGTCGGCACCCCGAACAGCATCGTGGCCCCGGCGTTCAGCTCCCGCGCCACGCCCCGCGGGCTGAACCGCCCCAGGTGCCGCACCGAGCCGCCGCGCCGCAGCGGCCCGAGCACGCCGAGCACGAGACCGTGCACATGGAACAGCGGCAGCCCGTGCACCAGCACGTCGTCGCCGGTCCACCGCCAGGCGACGGCGAGCGCGTCCAGGGTCGCGGCGAGTGCCCGCCGCGGCAGCACCGCGCCCTTGGGCGGCCCGGTGGTGCCGGAGGTGTAGACGACCAGTGCCGGGTCGCCGTCGGCGGCCCGCTCCTCGGGGACGGCGCCGACGGCGGAGGCGTCCACGTCCAGCCGCTCCAACCCGTCGAGTATTGGGGGCAGTTGTGTGCCGGGCGCGGCGAGCACGAGAGCCGGCGCGCTGTCGGAGAGGATGTGCGCCAGCTCCTTCTCGCCCGACCTGGGGTTCAGCGGCACGGCCGCCACCCCGGCGAGCAGCGAGCCCGTCACGGCGACGGCGGTCTCCAGTTCCGTCGTGGCCCACACCGCGACCCGGCCGGCGCCCCGCAGCCGGGCGGCCAGCGCACCGGCGGCGCCCGCGAGGCCGCCGTACGTCAACGACCGTTCGCCGAACCGCAGGGCGACCCGGTCGCCCGGGCCGTCCGTCAGGGCGGGGAAGAGGGAGGACACGCGGCGCACTCCTTGCTGCCGGACCGGGCCGGCCGTCGGGGACGACAACACCCTTCCTACACCAGGAGCCTCGTGCCCACGACCGTGCACAGGCCGGGCGCGAGCCGCAGTTCGGTCGCCCGCAGCGCGGGGTGCTCCAGCCAGTGCAGCCGGGCCCGGTCGGGCTCGCCCCCGTGCAGCGGCGGCCAGCCGGTGGCCGGGGTGAAGTCGTCCACGACCACCGTCCCGCCCGGCGTGAGCAGCCGCTCCACGTCGGCGGGTTCGTCCCCGGGCGCCTTGCCCTGCCCGCCGCCGTCGAGGACGAGCAGATCGTAGGGACCGTGCTCGGCGATCCGCCGCCAGTCGCCGCCGAGGACGGTCACCCCGGGCCGCCCGGCGAAGACCGCGGCGGCGGCCCGCGCCCGCCCGGGGTCCCGCTCCACGCTGTACAGCCGTACACCCGGGGCGGCCCCCGAGACCAGCCACGCCAGCCCCACCCCGAGCCCGGTCCCGGTCTCCCCGATGCGGGCGCGGGCCCCGCCGGCCAGCACGCGCAGCAGGCGTCCCTGCTCGGGACGGCACGAGGCCGCGAAGCCGTGCGCCCGGGCGGCGAGCACGGCCTGCCGGACGAGCGGCGGGAGGCCGCCGGCCCCGCCGTACGCGTCGGTTCCCCCGATCGACATGACGCCTTCCTACCGGATCCCGCGGTGGCCGCGCCGGTTGTTAACCTCGCCGGAGATCGAACCGTCGTACGACAGGGAGTCCGCCGTGCCCCGCATCGCCCTCGCGACCTACGACCCCGGCGCCGAGCCCTGGCGCGACACCGACCTGCCGGTGCTGGTGCGGGCGCTCAGGGACGCGGGCGCCGAGGCCGAGGCCCGGCACTGGGACGACCCGCGGGCCGACTGGGGCGGCTACGACCTCGTCGTCATCCGCTCCACCTGGGACTACAGCTGGCGCACCGAGGAGTTCGGCCAGTGGGTCGAGCGGGCCGGCGCGCTGACCCGGCTCGCCAATCCGGCCCCGGTGGTGCGCTGGAACACCGACAAGCGGTACCTGGGCGAGCTCGCGGAGGCCGGCGTGCCCACCGTCCCCACGCGCTACATAGCCCCCGGCGAGCCGGCCCGCCTGCCCACCGGCCACGACTACGTGGTCAAGCCGACCTCGGGAGCGGGCGCCCGGTTCGCCGCCCGCTACTCGCCCGCCGAGCACGACACGGCGGTACGGCAGCTCGCGCGGATGCACGCGGAGGGCTTCACCGCGATGGTCCAGCCGTACGTGCGGGGCATCGACGTCAGCGGGGAGCGGGCGCTGCAGTTCTTCGGCGGCCGGCTGCTGCACGCCAGCCGCAAGGGCGCCGTCCTCACCCCCGGCACCCCCTACGACGCCGACAAGGTGCCTCACCCCGACCTGGAGCGCTGGCAGCCGACGGACGCCGAACTCGCGCTGGCGGAGCAGGCGCTGGCCGCCGTGCCCGGCGCTCCGGGGCTGCTGTACGCGCGGGTGGACCTGGTCGACGGGGAGGACGGCGAGCCCCGCCTGATGGAGCTGGAACTGGTCGAGCCGAACCTGTTCCTGTCGCTGCACCCCGACTCCCTGCCCCGGGTGACCGAGGCCATCCTCGCGGCGGCCGGGGACGTCACCGGCTGACCGTCTCCCGGCACGCCTCGGCGTAGGCCCGCACCAGGGGCCGTCCCCCGTCCTCCCGGCGCCAGGCCAGCGCGTAGCGGCTGGGGCCGATGCCCCGCACCGGGCGGGTGGTGACGCCGCCCAGGCTGATCAGCGGGGCGTTGCCGACGGCGACCAGACAGACGCCGAGGCCCGCGACCAGGGCCTCGTACGTCTCCTCCGCCCCGGCGATCTCCGCGCCGATCCGGGGCGGCCGGCCCGCCCGCGCGTCGACGGCCAGCCAGTGGTCGCGCAGCACGCCCGCGGACACCGGCAGGGCCAGGAACGGTTCGTCCAGCAGCTCCGCGAAGCCGATCTCGGTGCGGGCGGCCAGCGGATGCGTCACCGGCAGCGCCAGCAGGCGCGGTTCCTCGGCGACGACGGTCCAGGCGTAGCGCTCCTCGTCGGGCAGCGGCAGCCAGACGAAGGCGATGTCCGTGGCGCCGTCCGCCAGCCCCGCCGTCGGATCGTCCCAGCTCATCTGGCGCAGCCTGACAGTGACGCCGGGGTGTGCCGCGGTGAAGCGGGAGCGGACGGCGGGCAGCAGCCCGCCCCGGCCCGGACTGGTGCTCATGCCCACCACGAGCGTGCTGCGCTGCGCGGCCTTGGCCGCCTCCACGGCGGCCACGCCGTCCTCCAGTGCGGCCAGCACCCTGCGGGCGTGCGGCAGCAGCGCCTCCCCGGCCGCCGTCAACGACACCCGGTGCCGGTCCCGCCGGAACAGCTCGGTCGCCAACCGCCGCTCCAGCGACCGGATCTGCTTGCTCAGCGCGGGCTGGGACACGTACAGCCGCTGGGCGGCCCGGGTGAAGTGCAGTTCCTCGGCGACCGCGGTGAAGTAGCGGAGGTCCCGTGCGTGGACGTCAGGGGTCATGGCCGTTGGTTATCACCGAAGATCTTGGACGGGCAACGGAGTTCGGCGAGAGGCTGGTCGAGGACGATGAGCCACGACGACGGATTACGGGGAGTTGCAGTGAACAAGGTATGGCTGGTTACCGGGGCGAGCAGCGGTTTCGGGCGGGCGATCACCGAGGCGGCGGTCGCCGCCGGTGACGTGGTGATCGGCGCGGCCCGGCGCCCGGAGGCCCTGGACGACCTGGTGGCCGCCCACCCCGACCAGGTGGAGGCGCTGCGGCTGGACGTGGTCGACACGGCCGCGATCGACACGGCGGTACGGGACGTGCTGGCCCGGCACGGCCGGATCGACGTCCTGGTCAACAACGCGGGCCGCACCCACGTCGGAGCGGTGGAGGAGACCACGGACCAGGAGCTGCGGGACCTGTTCGACCTGCATGTGTTCGGCCCGACGGCCCTGGTGCGAGCGGTGCTGCCGCACATGCGGGAGCGGCGCTCGGGCGCGATCGTCCAGATGAGCAGCATGGGCGGGCAGCTGTCCTTCGCGGGCTTCGGGGCGTACAGCGGCACCAAGTTCGCGCTGGAGGGCATCTCCGAGGCGCTCGCGGACGAGGTGGCCGAGTTCGGGATCAAGGTGCTGATCGTGGAGCCGGGCGCGTTCCGGACCTCGCTGTTCGGCACCGGCCGGGCCGGGCTCAGCCCGGACAGCGGGGTGTACGCGAAGGTCGGCGGGACCCGTGGTGCCGTGGCCGGCGGCGACGGCAGCCAGCCCGGCGACCCGGCCCGGGCGGCGGCCGTGATCCTGGCCGCGCTGGAGGCGGAGCGCACCCCGCTGCGGCTGCCGCTCGGCGACGACGGGGTGAGCGCGGTGCTGGCCCACCTCGACCAGGTCCGCGACGAGGTCACCGCCTGGGAGAAGCGGACCAGGGCGACGGGCTTCACCGGCTGAGAAGGGGCCCGGCCCCGGGCGTCAGGCGACGACCGCCGTCCGCTGCAGCAGGCCCCAGGTGAACTCGGCGACCGTCTCGTGCCGTACGCCGTCCCGGTCCGGCGCGACGAAGGCGAGGCCCCACCGCGTCGGCGCGGTGCCCTCCAGGGGGCGGGCCGGTGCGAAGGCGCGGGCGGCCTCGTCCACCGTGCAGGACCAGGGGACGAGGTCGTCCAGGGACTCGAGCCTGGGCACCGGGGCGCCGGGAGCGCGGACCAGCCACTCGTTCCACACCGCGCCGTCGGGGGAGACCAGCACCTCGAAGCGCAGGCCGGGCCAGAGGGGCAGGGCCCAGCGGCGGGCCTCGCAGTCGACGTCGCCGAGGCGCCGGGGGAGCACCGACTCCGGCTCGCCGAGGACGCAGCGGTACCGGGCGGCGGCCGGCCGGGACCGGGGCGAGCGGACCATCGCCTGCCAGCGCCTGTTCGCCTCCCGCATGTCCGCGACCGACGCGCCCAGCCGGCGCCGCGCGTCCTCCACCAGGTCCGGATTGTGGTCGGCCATGCGGCGCAGGAGCACCAGCTGGAAGTCGAGTGCCATGTCCTCATGGTGCCCGTCCCCGCCCGGCCATTGCCCGGGGAGGTTCCCCATGACTAGCCTGTGTTCGCCATGCCGATCGTCTGTTGAAATCTCGAACACAGACTCCTAGACGCAAGGGAGGGGGCCGGACGTGGGACGCCTCGTGCCTGCCGTGACCCGGGCTCTCGACATTCTTGAGCTGTTCCTCGACGGGGACGGGACGCTCTCCGCCCCCGACATCGTGCGCAGGCTGCAACTGCCGCGCACCACCGTGCACGAACTGGTCACCACGCTCGCCGCACGCTCGTACATCGTGCAGGTGCCGGGACAGCCCGGACGGTACCGGCTGGGCGTACGTCCGTACCAGCTCGGCAGCCGCTACGCCGAGCAGCTCGACCTCGCCGCCGAGGGCCAGCAGGTCGCCCGCTCGGTCGCCGAGACCTGCGACGAGACCGTCCACGTGGCCATCCTCGAGGGCACCGACGTCATCTACATCGCCAAGGTCGACTCCACGCACGCCGTGCGCATGGTCTCGGCGGCCGGCCGCCGGCTGCCCGCCCACTGCACCTCCGTCGGCAAGATGCTGCTGGCCTCCCTGCCGGAGCAGGAGCTGACCGAGCGTGTCCCGGACGGGGCGGAGCTGACCGCGATGACCCCGAACAGCATCACCGAGCCCGCCACGCTGCGCTCGGCCCTGGCGGAGATCCGGCAGCGCGGCATCGCGGTCGAGAGCCGCGAGTCCAACCCGGACGTCTCCTGCGTGGCCGCGCCGGTCCGCGACCGCACCGGCCAGGTCGTCGCCGCGCTGTCCATCTCCGTCCCCATGATCCGCTGGAGCGACGAGCGCCGGGGCGAGCTGGAGCAGCTCGCGGTGAAGGGCGCCGCCGAGCTGTCGGAGCGGCTGGGCCACCGGGGCGCGGCGTGACGGCGTACGAGGTCGCGGTGGCGGCCGGGGCGACGCTGGGCGAGGGCCCGACCTGGGACCCGGCGTCCGGGCGGCTGCTCTGGGTCGACGTCCTGGGCATGCGCGTCCACTCCTACGACCCCTCTACGGGCCGTCGTGCGGTGCGGACGACGGAGCAGCACGTCGGTGCGGCCAAGCCCCGGGCGGGCGGCGGCCTGGTCCTCAACCTCCGGGACGGGGTCGGTCTGCTGGACCCGGACGGCGCCTTCCGCTGGCTGCACCGCGAACCGGTACCGGGCCGCCGCGCGAACGACGCGGCGGTGGCGCCCGACGGGTCACTGTGGGCGGGCACGATGCGCTACGACGAGGCGGCGGGCGGCGGCACGCTGTCCCGGGTGGCCGGGGACGGGGCGGTGCGGACGGTGCTGCCCGACGTCACGGTCAGCAACGGCACCGGGTGGAGTCCGGACGGCCGCCTGGTGTACTACGTGGACACCCCGACGCGCCGGGTCGACGTCTTCGACTGCGACGGTGAGGATGTGCGCGGACGGCGTCCGCTGGCGGTGATCGAGGACGGCGCGGGGTATCCGGACGGCCTGACCGTGGACGCGGACGGGTGTGTGTGGGTGGCGCTGTGGGACGGGGGAGCGGTGCGGCGGTACACGCCGTCCGGTGAGCTGGACCGGGTGATCGAGTTGCCTGCGCGGCGGGTGACGGCCTGTGCGTTCGGCGGCGCCGCGCTGACGGACCTGTACGTCACGACGGCCCGGGTCGGGCTCACGCGCCCCCACCCCCTGTCCGGTTCCCTCCTCGTCCTGCCGACCGCGGGCCAGGGCCTAGCCCAACCACCCTTCACAGGCTGACCGACGCGCGTCGGGCGCGGGGGAGGAGGCCCGCGTGTGCGGGGTGCCTCCCCCGGAGGGGGCACCCCCAGCGCCCACCCGTGCCGCCCCAGCGGCACGACTGCCCGCAGCGGTGGTGGCCGTTCGGCCCCGGCCTGCAGGCGGCGGCGCACCGGGACCCCGCAAGGGGCGCGGGGAACTGCGCGACCAGCCACCACGGGCCCGCGGGCGAGTGACCGGCGTTGCTCAGGGGCGCGGGGAACTGCGCGACCGGCCCCCACGGGCCTGCGGGCGAGTGACCGGCGTTGCTCAGGGGCGCGGGGAACTGCGCGACCGGCCCCCACCGGCCCGCGGGTGAGTGGCCGGTTAGACCACCCCCGCGGTGCTGTCCGCCTTCGCCTCCGCGCGGGCGCGAACGCCGGCGACCGTCCCGGGATGGCGCAGGGCGCGGGAGATCGGCCCGATCTCCCGGAGGAGCCCGGCCGCGTCGGCCGCCGGCACGCCCGCCCGGGCGACGGCGGCGGCCCGGTTCTCGACCGCGTCCAGGACGCCCACCGCCCCCGCCAGCGCCCGCGCCCACTCGGGCGGATGCCCCACCGCGAGCGCGGCGTCGTAGGCGCGCCGCCCGAGATCCGGGTCGACGTGCCGGGCCAGCGGCAGCAGCGCGTCCCGGATGAACGTCTCGCGCCGGGTCAGCCGCAGCTCGGGCGTCGCCCGGAGCGCGAACGGGACGCCTTCGCCGCTCGCGTTCCGCATCAGCCGGTACAGCGGCCCCAGTTCGCGGTGGGCGAGCCGGATCCGCCAGCGGTCGCGCAGGTACTGGCCGGCGTGCGGGAGGATGAAGCCGGCCGCCACCAGGATGGCGGCCAGCGAGGCGACCGGCGGGGCGAGATTCGTGCTCAGCCAGTCCAGGTCCCGCCCGCACCAGCGCGCGAGGACGGCGGTCAGCTTGGCCGCGTTGAAGAGCAGGTTCAGCGCCTCCCCGGCGCCGAGCAGCCGCAGCCCCCAGCGCAGCCAGGCGTCCAGGCCGTCGGTGCGGATCCAGTTCAGGATGAGCCGTGAGGTGATCAGGCCGGCCACCCCGTGGGCGGCGAGGTAGAGCAGGATCTCCTCGCGCATGAACGGGGTCGCGGCGTAGTAGGTGTCGAGGTCCCGGACGCGTTCCACGGGCGCGTCGGCCAGCAGGAACAGCACCCACAGCGCGGCGATCACCATGCAGTACACCGAGGCCACCCGCCGCAGCGCCCGCCGGGTGGCCGCGGAGCGGCCGGACGGGCCGGCGCGCCAGGTGATGATCAGCAGCAGGCAGGACCCGGACATCGCGGTGATGAGCGAGTAGCACCAGGGCGCCGCGATGTTGGGCACGCCCGTCAGCCGGTTGGTCCGGGCGATCGTGGACGGCGAGCAGAACACGAAGACCGCGCAGCAGAGCAGCAGCAGCCCGCCGAGGGCGCGCAGTTGCGGGTCCCGCCACAGCCGGATGATCGTGGGCAGTTTGATCACCAGGGCGACGGTGAGCAGCGCGGCGGGCACCCAGAAGGAGATGTAGAACCGGTCGAGGAGCGCGGACGGGTCGAGGGCCAGTCGCATCACCGCGCGGCTCCTCCCCGCCCCCGGTAGCCGAGGGCGCGTTGCACGGCGCCGGGCTGGGCGTCGCCGGTGCCGGTCACCTGGGCACGGAACAGGGTGGCCAGGCGGTGCCCGAAGTCGTCGGCCTCCGCCTCGTCGGCCTCGCGGGAGCCGTTGCGGGCGGCCACGGTGAGCGCCATGTCCCGCCAGCCGGGTGCCTCGGCGAGCGCGCGGGCCGCCGCGGACCCGGCCAGGTGGTGATGCCGGTGTCCGGCGTGCAGATGCCACAACTCATGGCCGAGGATGACCAGTTGCTGAACCTCCTCGGCCCGTTCCTCCACGATGACCAGGTCGAAGTCGGCGAACTCCACCCAGAGTCCGGTGACCTCTATCTCGTCGGGGAACCGCTCGAAGCGCAGTTCGACCGGCCGGCCGCCGCGCAGCGCGGACATCTCCTCGCACAGCGCCCTGCTCAACTCCCGTACACCAGACGGTCGTTCAGGACGGGCTTGGACGGCGGCGGCGAGGTCGCCGGCCAGGGAGCGCATCGCCGATCCGGGGCGGGGGCGCCGCAGCCGCGCGGACAGGCGTGCCGCCCGGTCCCGCGCGTCCCCGAAGCCCATCGGTCTCCCTTCCCCGCCGCCCGTGTGCGGCGGTCCGAGCGTACGCGCCGGGACGGGTGCGCGTCAGGGGATACGGCGACGGAGGGGTGACCGCACGGGCCGCCGCCCCGGAGGGGGCGGTCAGACCGGTGTGACCGGTACACCGCCGCTAGCCCTGCCGAGCAGCGTCAGGCGTACCGCCCCAGGGCCCGACAGCGTCGTGAACTCCGAAAGGACCGCCAGCGCGAGCGTGTTGGCGCCCCGTGTGCGCAGGATGCCGTTCGGCAGCACGAAGGTGTGCTGCGGCCCCACGTTGTTGATGTACTGGCCCAGGTTCCAGCCGTTGAGGAAGATCTGGGCGCGGTAGGCGCGGTACGGGTCGTCCTCCAGGGTCAGCCCCACCGAGGCGTCGACGTCGGCCGGCACCGACAGCCGGAAGGCGGTCCGGTACCAGGTGACGCCCTGGCGCCGGTCGGCGCGCGGGAAGGACGCCTCCTCCCAGTCGTGGTCCCGGAAGCCGGGCAGGTGCCAGCCCTGCCGCTCCCCGTACAGGCCGCCGTTGTTCATCGGCCCGCGTACGGGGTCGGGAGCGCCCTCGCCCTGGATGCGCCACGTCACCTTCGGGGCCGCCCCCCTGAAGGCGGCGGCCGTCAGACCGCGTGCCGCCTTGTGGGTGTCGAGCGCCTTGCCGTCCTGGTCGTGCTGCATGCGCCGGACGAGCACCGACAGCACGTGCCGGCCGGGGGAGCGCAGCCGCTCGCGCACCGGGAGGACGGCCGTGTCCGTCCAGGTGCCCTTGCGTACGGTGGTGGTCTTGTCCGGCACGGGCATCCGGTGCGTGCCGAGCGGTTCACCGTCGAGCCACGCCATCAGCATCCCCTGCGTGCCGGTGCTGTAGGCGAGCGAGATCTCCTCCAGGCCACGGGAGTCGGTGAAGGCGCCCCGGTACCAGACGTCGCCGTAGTGGAAGCCGTAGTCGTCGGCGAAGAGCACCGGCTGCCCGTCCGGCACCGGCGTCGTGCTGAACGAGGACGTCCTGCCGGCCACCTGCCACGACGAGTCGTCGAAGTTGGGCCCCGCCTCCGGGTTCTCCGTCCGCGTCCGCCAGCCGCTCAGCTCGGGCAGCACCACCTCGGGGACCTCGGGCAGCAGGTCGGTGGTCATGAGGCTGCCGGAGAGGGTCACCCGGGTGTGCAGGGCGCGTCCGTTCCACACCAGCGTGTCGAGCCCGCGCGGGGCCCACACCTCCAGGCTCGTCGCGTCGGTGACGTCACCGGTCAGGTGGATCTCGGAGCCCCGCAGCTCGACGTGGCGCAGCAGCTTGGGCCCGTACACCAGCAGGGTGCCGGAGGGCGTGTCGTACGGGAACAGGCGGACCGAGGTGGCGTCGTCGGCGAAGAGCAGCACCAGCGGGGTGTCGCTCCCGCCCTTCTCCACCAGTACGCGGGTCAGCCCGCCCTTGCCGAGCGGCGCGTTCACGTGCAGGTCGCGGCCGTCGAAGCCCCAGCCGGCCTCCGGGTCCAGCCGCTGGACGGCGGGCTCGGCCGGACAGCTCAGCACCAGCTCGGCCATGTCGTCGGGCCGCCCGGCGAACAGGGCGATGTCCGTGCGGCCCGCCGTCAGGCAGAACACCGGCTGGGCGGTGCAGTACTTCAGGGTCCGCCCGCCCAGCGACAGCCCGGTGGCCAGCAGCTTGGCGTCCTTGCCGGGCACGGTGATCCGCAGGTCGCCGGCGTCGGTCGGCAGGTCGGTGGTGACGGCGTCCGTGCCGTCGTTGCGGGCGACGTACACGTGGGCGCCGGTGTCCGGGTTGGCCAGGTGGTAGACCTTCAGCCCCTTGGCCTTCACCTCGGCCGCCCGGTCCAGCTTGGCGAAGTCGGGCACCCGCTGGAGCAGATGCCCGAGCTGGTGCATCGGCGCGATCTTGTCGGTGACGTTCCGGGCCTCGTCGATGGCGGCGCCGTAGTCGTACGACGTGTAGACGACCGGCGCGGGCAGCCAGCCCCACGACGTCCCGCCGAAGGTCATGTACACGTTGTGCAGGGTGAGACCGTTGGCGAGGTTCGTCAGGTGGAAGCGGCGTTCGTAGGCGGCGTCCCGGGTGCGCCGCGACTCGGCGTACCCCTTGCCGTCGAAGTAGGCCCCGCCCCACGGGTCGAACCAGCCGCCCCCGAACTCGGGCACGAACCCGGGCGTGGACGGCGAGGCGGTGGCCCCGCCCGTCGTCCCGCCGGACCCGAAGCGCCCCCAGTCGGGCGGCGTCCGGTACGGCGACGGGTACCCGTCGAACCCGTACAGCCAGCCGCCCCGCTCGCCGCCGGTGTCGAACGAGCCGGGTGTCCAGTGGCCGTTGCGCCCCTTGTCGTTGTGGAACAGCGGGACGTCGATCCCGTCCGCCCGCACCTTCTTGTACAGGTGGGACATGTAGGCGCGGCCGGTGGCCTCGGTGACGTGGGAGTCGTACTCGTTCTCGATCTGGTACAGCAGCACCGTGCCGGTGCCCTGCGTGAACAGGTGCCTGCGCGCGATCCGGTCGACCTGGGTCAGCCACTCGTCCACGTGCGACAGGTACGCCGGGTCGTCGGTGCGCGCCGTGCCCTTCGTCGCCGTGAGCCAGCCGGGGAAGCCGCCGCCGTCGACCTCGGCGTTGATGTACGGGCCGGGCCGCAGGATGACGTACAGGCCGGTCTCGGCGGCCGTGCGCAGGAACAGGTCCAGATCCCGGACGCCGGTGAAGTCGTACCGGCCCGGCGCGGGGGAGTGGTAGTTCCAGGCCACGTAGATGCTGACGGTGTTGTAGCCGTGGGCGCGCATCTTCTGCAGCACGTCCCGCCACAGGGACGGGCTCGGCAGCCGGAAGGGGTGCAGCTCACCGGACCACACGGCCAGCCGCCTGCCGTCGACGAGCAGGGAGTAGCGGTCGTACCCGACGATGTGCCGTCGGCCGTCCGCGCTCGGCGGCGCGGGCGCCGGGCCGGTCGGCACACTGCGCGCCGCGTACGCCGAGGGCGCCCCGGGGCCGCCGCTGCCGCCCAGGGCGAGTCCGAGCGCGGCCGAGCCGGCCAGGGCACTGAAGGTACGTCTGCTGAGCGCCAAGGTGGATCCTCCCGGGCGATCTTACGGGGCGCGGGTCCGGCCATTCTCCACGCGCGGACGCCTCACAATGGACCCATGAGGATCTCGGCACGGGCGGATTACGCGGTACGGGCGGTACTGGAGCTGGCCGTACGGCAGGGTAACGGCCCGGTGAAGGCGGAGGAAATCGCCGCCGTACAGGACATCCCCCACAAGTTCCTCGAAGGGATCCTGGGGGACCTGCGACGCGCGGAAGTCGTCGAGAGCCGGCGCGGCGGGGGCGGCGGATACCGGCTGGCCAGGGACGCGGCGGCGATCACGGTCGCGGACGTGATCCGCGCGGTCGACGGCCCGATCGTCTCGGTGCGCGGCGAACGCCCGACCGGACTCGCCTACACCGGCCGGGCCCAGCCCCTGCTGCCCCTGTGGATCGCCCTGCGCGCCAATGTGCGCCGGATCCTGGAGGGCGTCACCTTCGCCGACCTCGCGGCGGACGCGCTGCCCGAGCCGGTCCAGGCGCTCGCGGCGGAACCGGCGGCCTGGGAGAACCCGTGAGGGCGCCGCGTCGGACGTGAAAACCCTGATGTGAATGGCCGGAGTTGACGCTCCCGGGGCCGGGCGGGGGTTCCTACGCTACCCACGCCTCCCCTCCTTGTTCACAGACGGCACACAGTTTCTCCGGACCTCGGCGGTGCGCACGTCCGGCGGGCGGGAGGGGCGGGTCCACCCCCCACCCGACAACCTGGAGAAACCATGGCAGGCGGACTCCTTCTGAGCGGCGCCGTAGCCGCTCTTCTCACCACCGCGCTACCCGCCCAGGCCTCGTCCCCCGTGGTCGACAACCCGCCGCCGGACAAGATCGTCATCGACGTGGCGACGGTGAACGGCTCGGGCTGCCCGGCGGGCACGGCCGCCGTGGCCGTGTCGCCGGACAACACGGCCTTCACGGTGACGTACAGCAGCTACCTCGCCCAGGCGGGCGGCAACTCCGATCCCACGGCCTTCCGCAAGAACTGCCAGCTCAACCTGGTGGTCCATGTGCCCCAGGGCTTCACCTACGCCGTCGCCAGCGCGGACTACCGGGGCTTCCTCTCGCTGCAGCCGGGCGCGACCGCCACGCAGAAGGCGTCGTACTACTTCCAGGGCTCGTCGAGCACCGTGCCGAGGACCCACCCCTTCAGTGGTGCCTACAACGACGACTGGCAGGCCACCGACAGCACCGACTGGGCCCAGCTGGTCTGGGCGCCCTGCGGAGCCCTGCGCAACTTCAACATCAACACCGAGCTGCGGGTGAACGCGGGCAGCGCGAACCCGGGCAAGGTCAGCTTCATGACGATGGACTCGACGGACGGGGACATCAGCACGGTGTACCACCTGGCGTGGAAGGAGTGCCCGCACCAGTAGCCCGCTCGCCCCGGGCCCGTGCCGGTCCCCGGGCCCGGTCCGCTAACCCGTCTGTCCCATACCCGCCGCGTTCGGCCAGCTCTGGGCGTTGGGCCAGCCCGTCGCCGGAGCCGGGGCCAGGCCCGTCGGGGGTGCCGGGGTGGCCGGGGCCGTCATGCCGCGCACCTGGGCCGCGGTGAGGCCGCCGCGGGCCGGGACGCCGGGCGGGGTCGGCGCGACCGCCGCCGGGGGCACCGGCGTCGGCACGGGGGCCGGTACAGGTGTGGGCACGGGCGCGGGCACCGGCGCAGGGACAGGGGCCGGTACAGGTGTGGGCGCGGGCACCGGCGCGGACGCCGGGAGCTGGGCCGCGGCGGCCGGCGCCATCGGCTGCTGGAACGGCGCCGGTGCGGGCGTCTGCACCGGCGCCGGCATCTGCACCGGCGCCGGCATCTGCACCGGCGCGGGGGCGGAAGCGGGCGCCGGCTGGGCTGCCGCCGGCATCGGCATGCCGCCGCCGGTCGGCGCTGCGGCGGTGGGGAGCGGCATGCCGGTGCCGACGGCCGGGGAAGGGGCGGCGGCAGCCGCGGCAAGCCGCATGCCTGCCCCGTTGGTCTCGCTGACCAGCCGGTCCACGGCCGCCGTACCCGAGCTGTAGCTGGTCCCGGTGCCCAGCTCGGGTACGGCGGCTCCCCTCCTGGACCCGTAGAGCACCTGCTCCAGGCCGGACACCAGGCGACGCACGTCGACCTGGGGGCGCACCACGAGTCTCAGGAAGCGGCTGGACGAACCGATCTTGTTGCCGCACTCACGGACCAGGATCCGGTGCTCGGTGAGCATCCGGTCCCGCACCACCGTGCCCTCCGCGCCGACGGGAAGGCGCACGAACAGGAAGTTGCCCTGTGAGGGGTAGACGGTGAGGCCGGGAAGTGCGGAGAGATGGCTGGCCATCTCCAGGCGGTCGCGGCGCACCTGCTGGAGGCTCTGCGCGTACTCCGCCCCGTGTTCCTTCAGCATGAACACCACGTGCTCGGCGAAGGAGTTGAGGTTCCACTTGGGCAGCATCGAGCGGATCCTGCCGGCCAGCGCCGGGTTGGCGACCAGGTAGCCGAAGCGTATGCCGTGCAGCCCGAAGTTCTTGCCGAGGCTGCGCAGGACGACCACGTTGGGGCGCAGCATCGCCTCCTGGACGACGCTCGGCTCGGCCTCGGCGTCGGCGAACTCCAGGAAGGACTCGTCGACCACCACCAGGTCCAGGTCCGCCATCGCGTCCATGAACTGCACCACCTGCTGCTTGCGCAGATAGCCGCCGTCGGGGTTGTTCGGGTTGCAGATCACCGCGACCCGGGTGCCCCGGGCCCGGATGAACTCGGCGTACTGGGCCAGGTCCAGGGCGAAGCCGTTCGCCTCCTGGAGCGGGAACATGTCGACCCGCTTGCCGGTCTCCATCGGCTGGTC
The DNA here is from genome assembly GCF_014650035.1 of Streptomyces lucensis JCM 4490. Taxonomy (GTDB): domain Bacteria; phylum Actinomycetota; class Actinomycetes; order Streptomycetales; family Streptomycetaceae; genus Streptomyces; species Streptomyces lucensis. The sequence continues at coordinate 610,867 of NZ_BMUE01000002.1, forward strand.
GGTCCAGCGGCCGAAGGTGGGCACCGGGACGGCCAGCGAGTCGCGGACGAGGAGGTGGTCGATCCAGGTGATCAGCTCCGTCGACCCGTTGCCCATCGCCACGCACTGCGGGGGGAGCCGGAGCAGACTGCACAGCTCCGCGGTGATGGTGTCGGCGCCGCTCGGGTAGTAGGTGATGATCTCGCGCAGCCGGACCGCCATGTCCTCGAACATGGCGGGGGTGGGGAAGTAGGGGTTGCACGGGATGCAGAAGTCCACCGGGCCCGACCCGTCGCTCTCCCGCGCCAGCGCCGCCATCGAAGGGCTGTGCGCGGCGGTGTTGCGGAACAACGAGGTGACGTTGTCAGGCAAGGGAACCTCCGTCGAAAGGCGGCCCGTGCGGGGGAGCACGGGCCGCCCCTGAATACGGAGGGGACGGCAGTGGCGTTCAACTCACGTGCCGTGTGAGCCGCTTCACGCCACCCGTGTCACGTCACGCCCCGAAGGTGTGCAGCGTCGTGGACCGGTACGTCTGCCCCGGCCGGAGCACGGTCGACGGGAAGCCGGCCTGGTTCGGCGAGTCCGGGAAGTGCTGCGTCTCCAGGCACAGCGCGTCGCCCTGACGGTAGGTGCGGCCGCCGGTGCCGGTGAGCGTCCCGTCGAGGAAGTTGCCGGAGTAGAACTGCAGCCCCGGCTGGTCGGTGGCGATCCTCAGGGTGCGGCCGGAGCGCGGGTCGCGCAGGGTCGCGACGTGCTCGGGCCGGGCCGTGACGCCCTTGTCCAGCACCCAGTTGTGGTCGTAGCCCTTGGCCGGCACCTGCTGCTCGTGGCCGGCCCGCAGGTCCCGGCCGACGGGCTTGGCGCGGCGGAAGTCGAACGGCGTGCCCGCGACCCCCGCCAGCTCACCGGTCGGGATCAGACCCGCGTCGGTGGGGGTGTACCGGGCGGCGGCGATCGTGAGTTCGTGGTCCTCGATCGTGCCGCTGCCCTCGCCGGCCAGGTTCCAGTAGACGTGGCTGGTGAGGTTGACGACGGTCGCCCGGTCGGTGGTGGCCTCGTAGTCGATGCGCCATTCGCCGCGCCGGGTGAGCGTGTACGTCACCCTGGTCCGGAGCGTGCCCGGGTAGCCCATCTCGCCGTCGAGGCTGGTGCGGTGCAGGTGCAGGCCGACGTCGGCGCCCCTGGTGAACGGCTCGACGTCCCACACGCGCTTGTCGAACCCCTGGGCGCCGCCGTGCAGGCTGTTCTCGCCGTCGTTGACGGACAGCTGGTACGACGTGCCGTCGAGGGTGAACCGGCCCTTGCCGATGCGGTTGCCGTAGCGGCCGATCAGGGCGCCGAAGTACGGGCTGCCCGCCACGTAGTCGCCGATGTCGCCGAAGCCCAGGGACACGTTGGCGTACCGGCCGTGCCGGTCCGGGACCTCCAGGCGCTGCACGACGCCGCCGTACGACAGCACCTTCATCCGGGTGCCGCCGTTCTCCAGCGACCAGCGGTACACCTTGGTGCCGTCCGCGAGTCTGCCGAAGGGTTCCCGCACCGGCTTGTGGCCCGGGGCCGCCTGCGCGGTGCCCCCGAGGGTGGTGGCGGCGATGCCCGCCGCCGCTGCTCCGGCGATGACCGTACGTCTGTTCAGTTCCATCTGCGGCTCCTGCGCGTAGGAGGGGCCCCGCCGGTCATGCGGCGGGACCCGGCTGACTTACGAACCGGACTTGCGCTTGTTCCACACGTCGAACCCGACCGCCACCAGCAGGGCCAGGCCCTTGATGACCTGCTGCCAGTCGGTGCCGACGCTCAGGAGGTTCATGCCGTTGTTCAGCACGCCGAGGACGAGACCGCCGATGATGGCGCCGAGGACGGTGCCGACACCGCCGCTCATGGAGGCGCCGCCGATGAACGACGAGGCGATCGCTTCGAGTTCGAAGTTGACGCCCGCCTTCGGCGAGGCCGCGTTCAGCCGGGCGGCGACCACCAGACCCGCCAGGGCCGCGAGCACGCCCATGTTCAGGAAGACGAGGAAGGTGACCTTCTTGTCCTTCACGCCGGACAGCTTGGCCGCCGGCAGGTTGCCGCCGATCGCGTAGATGTGCCGGCCGAAGACGGCGTTGCGCATCACGTAGCCGTAGCCGACGACCAGCGCGCCGAGGATGATCAGCACGATCGGGGCGCCCTTGTAGCTGGCGAGCAGCAGGGTGAGGACGAGGATCGCGGCGGCCAGGGCCGTCAGCTTGAGCAGGAAGAACCGGGTCGGCACGACGTCCAGGGAGAACTCCTGCTGGCGGCGGCGGTCCCGGAGCTCCTGCCACACCACGGCCGCGATCAGGACGAGCCCGAGCAGCAGCGTGAGGTTGTGGTAGTCGGTGTCCGGGCCGGTCTCGGGCAGGAAGCCGTTGCCGAGCTTCTGCAGGCCGTCGGGGAACGGCCCGAGGGTCTGGCCCTCGAGCAGGATCTCCGTCAGGCCGCGGAAGAGCAGCATCCCGGCGAGCGTGACGATGAAGGACGGTATGCCGAGATACGCGATCAGGAAGCCCTGGACCGAGCCGGCCACGGCGCCCACCAGCAGGCACAGCACCAGCGCGACGGGCCAGGACGCCCCGTGCTGCACGGTCAGTACGGCCGCGAAGGCGCCGACGAACGCCGTGAGCGAGCCGACCGACAGGTCGATGTGCCCGGCGATGATGACCAGCATCATGCCGATCGCCAGGATCAGGATGTAGCTGTTCTGCAGCACCAGGTTGGAGACGTTGCGCGGGAGCAGCAGGTCCCCGTCGGTCCAGATCGCGAACAGGACCACGATCAGGCCGAGCGCGATCAGCATGCCGTACTGGCGCATGTTGCGGCGCAGGCCGTCGAGCACCGCCTGGAGCAGGCCCTGGGCCGGTCCGCTCCGGCCCGGCGGAGCCGGTGCCGGGGTCTTGGCGGTCACATCCGTGCTCATGGCGTTACCTCTTCGTCCCTCGTGTCCTTCGTCATACGGCGCATCAGCACTTCCTGCGTGGCCTCGGCCCGCGGCACCTCACCCGTCAGCCGCCCGGCGGCCATCGTGTAGATGCGGTCGCACATGCCGAGCAGTTCGGGCAGCTCGGAGGAGATGAAGACGACCGCCTTGCCCTGGGCGGCGAGCTGGTCGATGACCGTGTAGATCTCGTACTTGGCGCCGACGTCGATGCCGCGGGTCGGCTCGTCGAGGATCAGCACGTCGGGACCGGCGAAGATCCACTTGCTCAGGACGACCTTCTGCTGGTTGCCGCCCGACAGCTTGCCCACCGGCTCGAACACGGTCGGCGCCTTGATGTTCATGGACTTCCGGAAGCCCTCGGCGACCTGCCGTTCCTCGTGCTCGTCCACCACACCCCGCTTGGCGACCTTGTCCAGCGCGGTCAGCGAGACGTTCCGGTTGACGGTGTCGATGAGGTTGAGGCCGTAGTGCTTGCGGTCCTCGGTGACGTAGGCGATGCCGTGCCGGACCGCCTCCGCGACCGTCCTCGTCCGGATCTCCGCGCCGTCCTTGAGGACCGTGCCGGCCGCGTACCGGCCGTAGGAGCGGCCGAAGACGCTCATCGCGAGTTCGGTGCGGCCGGCGCCCATCAGGCCCGCGATGCCGACGATCTCCCCCCGGCGTACGTGCAGCGACACGTCGTCGACGACCCTGCGCTGCTGGTCGACGGGGTGGTGCACGGTCCAGCCGCGGATCTCCAAGGCCGGTGCCGCGCCCTCCTCCGGGTGGTGCGGGGTGCGTTCGGGGAACCGGTGGTCGAGGTCGCGGCCGACCATGCCGGCGATGATCCGCTCCTCGGTGGTCTCCGGCGCCTTCACGTCCAGGGTCTCGATGGACCGGCCGTCCCGGATGATCGTCACCGAGTCGGCGACCTTGCGGATCTCGTTGAGCTTGTGGGAGATGATGATCGAGGTGATGCCCTGGTCCTTCAGCTCCAGGATCAGGTCGAGGAGCTTGCCGCTGTCCTCGTCGTTCAGGGCCGCCGTCGGCTCGTCCAGGATCAGCAGCCTCACCTGCTTGGACAGTGCCTTGGCGATCTCCACCAGCTGCTGCTTGCCCACGCCGATGTCGGCGACGCGGGTCTCGGGGTGGTCGTGCAGACCGACGCGGCGCAGCAGCTCGGTGGCGTGGCGCAGGGTCTCGCGCCAGTCGATGAGGCCGCGGGTGGCGTGCTCGTTGCCGAGGAAGAGGTTCTCCGCGATGGACAGGTGCGGCACCAGGGCCAGTTCCTGGTGGATGATGACGATGCCGCGCTGCTCGCTCGCGCGGATGTCCCTGAACCGGCAGACCTCCCCCTCGAAGAGGATGTCCCCCTCGTAGCCGCCGTGCGGGTGGACGCCGGAGAGCACCTTCATCAGGGTGGACTTGCCGGCGCCGTTCTCCCCGCAGATGGCGTGGACCTCGCCGCGCCGGACGGTCAGGGTGACGTCCGACAGCGCCCTGACACCGGGAAAGGTCTTGACGATCGAGCGCATTTCCAGGACGGGTCCCGCCATGGTCGTGCCTTCCAATCCGTAGGGAACAGGGCGGGTTACTTCAGCTCGGACTCGGTGTAGTAGCCGCCGTCGACCAGGACCTTGCGGTAGTTGGACTTGTCGACGCTGACCGGCTGGAGCAGGTAGGCGGGCACGACCTTGCTGCCGTTGTCGTAGGTCTTGCTGTCGTTGACCTGCGGCTTCTTGCCCTTCAGGACGTCGTCGACCATGGTGGCCGCGACCTTGGCGAGCTGCCGGGTGTCCTTGTAGACGGTCTGCGTCTGCTGGCCGGAGATGATCGACTTCACCGAGGCCAGCTCGGCGTCCTGGCCGGTGACGACGGGCAGCGCCTTGCCGCCGGAGCCGTAGCCGTCCGACTTCAGGGCGGACAGGATGCCGATGGAGATGCCGTCGTAGGGCGAGAGGACCGCGTCGACCCGGCCGCTCTTGTACGACGAGGTGAGGATGTCCTCCATGCGCTTCTGCGCGGTGGTGCCGTCCCAGCGCAGGGTGACGACCTGGGTGAGCCCGGTCTGCCCGGACCTGACGACCAGCTGCTTCCTGTCGATGTACGGCTGCAGCACGCTCATCGCGCCGCCGAAGAAGTACTTGGTGTTGTTGTCGTCGTTGGAGCCGGCGAACAGCTCGATGTTGAACGGGCCCTTCTTGCCGCTGTCCAGGCCGAGCTTGTGCACGATGTACGAGCCCTGCAGCCTGCCGACCTTCTCGTTGTCGAACGAGGCGTAGTAGTCGACGTTCTCGGTGCCGAGGATCAGCCGGTCGTAGGCGATGACCGGGATGCCCGCGTCCGCCGCCTCCTGCAGGACGTTCTTCAGCGACTTGTTGTCGATCGCCGCGACGACCAGGCCCTTCACGCCCTGCGTGATGAGGTTCTCGATCTGCGAGACCTGGGTCTCCGGGTTGTCCTCGCCGTAGACCAGCTTGGTCTTGTAGCCCTTGGCCTGGAGGTTCTTCTCGACGTTCCTGCCGTCGGCGATCCAGCGTTCGGAGGACTTGGTCGGCATGGCGATGCCGATCGCGCCGCCCTTGCCGTCGCCGCCCTTGTCCTTGCTGCCGCCCTCGCTGTTCTGGCCGCAGGCGGTGAGGGCGAGGGCGAGCGAGGCGGCTACGGCTGTCGCCGCGAGTGCGCTGCTACGAGTGCGCATGGTGATCGGTCCCTGTTCTTCTCGGCGTTGAGATGGTGAGCGAGGTCTGTCGGGGCGCCCGGAGGGGGCACGGGCTTCACCCCGCGGAGCGCTCCGCGGGGAAGCGGTGGAGCGTCCCCGGCAGCCGGGAGCCGAGCGGCGCCATGCCGCCGTCCGCGCCGTGCCGGGCGAGCAGGTCCAGGGCGAGCCGGCCGCGCCGGACCCGCTCCCGGGCGGTGTCCAGGGTCACGTCCCGCAGGTGGGCGCCCCACGGGTAGATGCCGGGAGCCCTGGACAGGCCGAACTTCAGGTAGAGCGGTGCGCCGCGCCGGATCAGCTCGGCGACCTCGTACATCCGCACGTAGCCGCCGAGGTCGTCGGGGGCCTCGATGTACATGTCCATGGGGGCGCCGGACGCCCGGCGGATCTCGGTGAGGTGAGCCAGCGTCAGGTCGCTGGGCACGTTGATCGAGTCGGCGCCCAGCCGTTCGTAGACGGCGTACGACGTCGGGTTGACGGGGCCGATCAGCGCCGAGACCTTCAGCGTGGTGTCGGCCGGGACGATGCCTGCCTCGCGGGCCCGGTGCAGGGTCCACAGCACGCCCTCGTCGGCGACCAGCAGGCACTTGACGCCCAGTTCGGTGGCCCGGACGGCGTCTTCGAGGCAGCCGGCGACGGCGTCGTGGCCCCGGGCGCGCAGTCCGGCCCCCCGCGAGTCGGACCGCACCGAGCCGCCGATGTCCCAGGTGCCGCGCGGGCCGGTGAACAGGCAGAGTTCGATGCCGCGTTCGGCGGTGGCCTCGACCATCTCGGTGATCTCGGCGTCGGTGAGCATCCACACGCCGCTGCCCTGGCTGATCCGGTGGATCGGCACGTCCAGGCGCGAGGCCTCCTTGAGCACGGCCGCCAGCGCCTCCGGCCCCTCGCAGGAGGGGATCTCGGTGCGCCAGCGGCCACCGCCCGGGAAGCTGTGGGCGGAGGCGTCGGCGGGGTCGAGGGCGGGCGCGCCGAGGCCGAGAGCGGCGAGCACCTGCTCGCCGGGCCTGCGGGCTGCCGGAGCGGAAGCGTCGGTCACAAGCAGTCCTTCGTGTTCGGTATTTCGGACAAGGTTCGCAGCTCGGGGCGCGGGGAGGCCCTGGCGGAGCCGCGGAAAAAACGGCCCCGGGGGTACGCCGGCCAGGGTGCCGTCAGGTCACGCCCCGGCCGGCGTACCGTCAGGGGCGGAGCAGCACCTTGCCCACCTCGGGATCGCCGGCCCCGACCAGGTCGATGGCGCGCGCGAACTCGGTCAGCGGCAGTTCGTGCGTGACCAGCGGCAGCGGGTCCAGCAGCCCGGCGCCGAACACCCGCACGGTGTGCGCCCAGGCGTCCGGCGGCGCCCCGAAGACGGTGTGCACCTCCAGCTGCCGTACGACGAGGTCGGTCGGGTCGAGCCCGTCCGCGCCCGGCGCCGGGATGCCGGTCAGCACCAGCCGTCCGCCGCGCCGCAGCAGTGAGGCGGCGGTCCGCGCGGCGGACGCGGACCCGGCGGTCTCGATGACCACGTCGAAGTCACCGGGCAGTTCCTGGTCCCGGAGCCGGAAGCCGGTGGCCCCGAACCGGCGGGACAGCGCCTCCCGGTCGCCCCGGGTGCCCACCACCAGCAGTTCCGCCGGCGAGTGGGCCCTCAGGAACTGCACGGCGAACATCCCCAGCGTGCCCGTGCCGACCACCGCGACCCGCTCGCCCGGCCGGGCGCCCGCCTTGAGCGCGGCGGCCGCCACGCAGGCGGCCGGCTCCAGCAGCACGGCGGCGGTGAGGTCGGCGTCGTCCGGCAGGACGTGCAGCAGCCGGGCGGGCAGGGTCAGCGTGGCGGCCATGGCGCCCGGCCTGGTGAAGCCGGTCTCCTCGTAGCCGGCCGTGCACAGCGTGGTCTCGCCCGCGTGGCAGCGGTCGCAGACCTGGCAGTTGCGGAAGCCCTCGCCGACCGTCCTGCGGCCGACGAGCGACGCGGGAACCCCCGGGCCCACGGCGCGCACGGTGCCGGACCACTCGTGTCCGGGCGTGAGCGGGTACCGCACATACCCCTCGGGCCGGTTGCCCTGGTACACCTCGCGGTCGCTGCCGCAGATGCCGGCCGCGTGCACGGCGACCAGCGCCTCGCCCGGGCCGGGCTCGCGGGGCGTGTGGGCCTCGACCCGGTGCACGCCCGGCGCCTCGACCACGATCTGGGAGCTCACCGGGTCCCCCTCGGCCTGCGCTGCTCCCAGCCCTCGGCCCACAGGTCGAACCGGGCCTGCTGCTGGGGGAACTCGGCCGCCGCGTCGACGTCCAGCTCGACCCCGAGCCCCGGCGCGTCCGACAGGTGGAAGTACCCGTCGACGACCTGCGGAGCACCCTTGACCACCTTCTTGATCTCCGCGTCCGCGAAGTCGTTGAAGTGCTCCAGGATCTTGAAGTTCGGTGCGGTGAAGCCGACCTGGAGGGAGGCGGCGGTCAGCACGGGACCGCCCACGTTGTGCGGGGCGACCAGCATGTAGTGGGTCTCGGCGGTGGCGGCGAGCTTCCGCGTCTCCCAGATGCCTCCGATGTGGCCCACGTCGGGCTGGATGATGTCCACGGCCTGGCTCTCGAACAGCTCGCGGAACTCGATGCGGTCGTGGATGCGCTCGCCGGTGGCGACCGGGACGTCGACCTTGGCCGCCACCTTCTCCAGTGCCTTGAGGTTCTCCGGCGGCACCGGCTCCTCCAGCCACGCCGGCCGGAACGGCGCCAGTTCCCTCGCCAGCCGGACGGCGGTGGCGGGGGAGAAGCGTCCGTGCATCTCCAGCATCAGCTCGGCCTCGGGCCCGATGGCGTCGCGAACCGCCTCGATGAGCGAGACGGCGTACCGGGTCTGCTCGTGGTCGAGTTCGAGGTGCCCGGTGCCGAAGGGGTCGATCTTGAGCGCCCGGTACCCGCGCTCCATCACCTCCCGGGCGGCCTTGTGATAGGCCTCCGGGGTCCGCTCGGTCGTGTACCAGCCGTTGGCGTACGCCTTGACCCGGTCCGTCACCTTGCCGCCGAGCAGCTGCCAGACCGGCACGCCCAGCGCCTTGCCCTTGATGTCCCAGCACGCCATCTCGACGACCGCGATGCCGGACATGACGATCTCGCCGGCCCGGCCGTAGTCGCCGTACTTCATCCGGCGCACCAGATCCTCGACGGCGAAGGGGTCCGATCCGAGGATGTGGTTGGTCTCGGCCTCCCGCAGGTAGCCGAGGAGCGCGTCGGTGTGACCGAGCATCCGGGTCTCGCCGACGCCCGTGAGCCCCTCGTCGGTGTGCACCAGGACGTAGGTCAGGTTGCGCCACGGCGTGCCGACCACGTGCGTGCTGATTCCGGTGATGCGCACGGCAGTTGCCTCTCAGCTGTTCGAGATTTCGTCACACGTTCGAAATGTTGGCGTGACAGTAAGGATGCGGCGGCAGGGGTGTCAATGGGTCCGACAGATATCGGTTTCGGCGAGCCTTTCGATACTTCTTTCGCTCCCGCACCAAACCTTCACAGGCGTGCCTAGGAACGAGACCGGCGCGGACTCTAGTCTTCCGGCGTCATGGACTTCTGCCACCCGTGCCAACGGCACCTCAACGGCGCCCTGGCCTGCCCGGGGTGCGGCACGCCGGCCCAGCGGGCGACCGCACCCGCGCACGTGCCGGCCGCGTACGCGCAGGCGTACGCCGGTGCGGGTGAGGCGTACGGCCAGGTTCCGGCCGGGGGGTACGACGAGCATGTCGCTTCCGGGGCGGTCCCGCGGGGATACGGCATACCCCGGCAGTACGAGCCTGAGGGGCCGGAGCGGCTGGAGCACCCCCAGGACCCGGAAGGCGCGGAAGGCTCCCGGTACGCGCGGTACTCGCGGGACGCGGACGAATCAGGCGAACTGGACGGACCGGACGGTACCGAGGAGCCGGAGCCCGAGCCGGACGGCGCGGCCGGAGCCGGCGGGCGGGCCGCCCGGCGCAGGGCGCGCGGCGCCACCACCGTGGGCCCCGCCGAGACGGACTCCAGCCGGCGTGACCGCAAGGCCGCCGCGCACCGTCGCCGACGTCGCCGCACCGTGCTGGTCGCCGCCGGCTTCGTGCTGGCCGCGGGCGGACTCAGCCTCGCCGAGCTGGGCACGGACGCACCCTTCCTGCCCTTCTCCGGCGACGCGCCGGCCACGTCCTCGGACACCTCGGCGGACGGCGGCGCCTCCTCCCCGGCTCCGGACGGCACGGCCGGCCCGGCCGCCGGCGTCTCCGGCACCGTACCCGGCACCCCGGCCTCCCCGGGCGCCTCGGCCTCCGCGTCCGCCTCGAAGTCCCCCAAGGACAAGGACAAGGGCAAGGACAAGGACAAGGACAAGGGCCCGGCGTCCCCGTCCGCCGAGGCCACCGGCAAGGCGCAGCAGTCGTCGACGACGGGCTCCGGTGCCACCGCCACCGCCGCTCCGCCCGCGACCGGCCCCGCCGCCACCCCGACGGCGGCGCCGACGACCGCCGATCCCACGCCGACGCCCTCACCCACCAGGACCTGCGACCGCTTCCTGTGGTGGTGCACCTGAGCCGCGGCGCCGCAGGCGCGCTGCGTACCACCCCTGCCATCCGCCATCCGGGGCATCGGTGACACCCGCCGGGCCCCCGGGCGGTTGAGTCGAACGGGTACATCTCGCCGTACCGATCTCGGGAACGCCCCGAACGGGAACGGGTGCTGTGAGGGGGAGCAGCGAGCACCGGCTCAGTTGAGGAGAACGGATGACGCAGGAGACCACCGTCCACGGCGCGGTCGCCGAGGGCTACGAGGCGGTGCGCGAGGAGTTCGGCGCCTTCGTCGCCGAGGAACGGGACGACTACGAGGGTCAGTTGTGTGCGTACGTCCGCGGGCGGTGCGTCGTGGACCTGTGGGCGGGTGAGGGCGTGGCGGGTGACTCGCTGTACGCCGTGCACTCGGCCACCAAGGGCGCGGCCCATCTGGTCGCCGCGCTGCTCGTGCAGGACGGCACCCTGGAGCTGGACCGCAGAGTCACCTACTACTGGCCCGAGTTCGCGGCGGAGGGCAAGGGCGCGCTGACCCTGCGGGACCTCCTCGCGCACCGCGCGGGGCTGATCGGCACCGACAGCGGTTTCACCCTCACGGAGCTGGCCGACGACCGGGTCCTGGCGGAACGCCTGGCCGACCAGCGCCCCTTCTGGCGGCCGGGCACGGCGTTCGGCTACCACGCCCTGGTCATCGGCGCGCTGACCGGCGAGGTGGTCCGGCGTGCGGCGGGCCGCACCGTCCAGGAGCTGTTCGAGGAGCGCGTCCGCGCCCCCTACGGCCTCGACCTGCACCTCGGTCTGCCTGCCGCGCGGGAGCCGCGCTACCGGAGCGTCCTGCCGATGCTGCCGACCCCGCAGCAGCAGGCCCTCCTCGACGGGCGGGAGTCCGGCCCGCACACCCTTGAGGCCGTCGCCTTCAACCGGCACGGCGCGGAGCCCACCGGTCTGGAGGACCTGCCGAACCAGCGGCTGATCCGCGCCAAGGGCCCGGCCTCGGTGGGCGGGGTCGGCTCGGCGCGCGGCCTCGCGGGGATGTACGCGGCGGCGGTCAGCGAGGTCGACGGCAAGGCGCCGCTGCTGAAGGAGGACACGGTCGCGGAGTTCGGGCAGATCCACTCCGCCGGCTACGACCTGGTGGCCCGGGCCCACCAGGCCTTCGGCCTCGGCTTCCAGGCGACCGCCGACACCTGGCACCCCTTCCTGGGCGCCGGCACGATCGGCCACAGCGGCGCGAACGGCGTCCAGTCCTTCGCCGACCCCCGCGCCGGCCTGGCCTACGGCTACACCCGCCGCCGTCTCGCGTTCCCGGGCGGGGCCGCCCCGGAGAACAACAGGCTGGTGGCGGCCGTGCACCGGGCGGCACTGCGGGACGGGTGAGGGTCCGTCCCGGACGGCGGCAGCCGCACCCCACGTCCAGGGATGCGGCTGCCGTCCTGCGCAACGACCGGACCGGACCGGCGTCACGGGGTCAGAGCTTGACGATCATCTTGCCGGTGTTGTCGCCGCGCAGGACCCCGAGGAACGCCTCCAGGTTGTTCTCGATGCCCTCGACCACCGTCTCGCGGTACTTCAGCGCGCCGGAGGCGACCCAGGGGCCGACCTCCTGGACGAACTGGGGCTGCAGGTCGTAGTGGTCGCCGACCAGGAAGCCCTCGATGCGGCCGCGGGTCTGGATCAGCCGGGCGAGGTTCCGCGGGCCGGGAGCCGGTTCGGTGTCGTTGTAGACGGAGATCATGCCGCAGACGGCGATCCGGCCGCCCTGGTTGAGCGATCCGATGGCGGCCTCCAGGTGGTCGCCGCCGACGTTGTCGAAGTACACGTCGATCCCGTCGGGGGCGGCCTCCCGCAGCTGCTCGTGCACCGGCCCGTTCTTGTAGTTGAAGGCCGCGTCGAAGCCGTACTCCTCCACCAGCAGCCTGACCTTCTCGTCCGAGCCGGCCGAGCCGATGACCCGCGAGGCACCCTTGAGCCTGGCGATCTGCCCGACCTGGCTGCCCACGGCCCCCGCGGCGCCGGAGACGAAGACGCTGTCGCCCTCCTTGAAGGAGGCGGTGCGCAGCAGACCGGCGTAGGCGGTCAGGCCGGTCATGCCGAGCACGCCGAGGTACGCCGACAGCGGCGCGGCCCCGGGGTCGACCTTGACGGCGTTGCGCGCGTCCACGGCCGCGTACTCGCGCCAGCCGGAGAAGTGCAGCACGTGGTCGCCCACCGAGACGCCCTCGGCGTTCGAGGCGACGACCTCTCCGACCGCGCCGCCCTGCATGGCCTTGCCCAGCTCGTAGGGGGCGGCGTACGACTTCGCGGCGCTCATGCGGCCGCGCATGTACGGGTCGACGGAGACGTACGCGTTGCGCACCAGCACCTGCCCCTCGCCCGGGGTCGGGACCGGCGTCTCGACCAGGGCGAAGTCCTCGGGCTTCGGCCAGCCGACCGGGCGGCTGAGCAGGTGCCACTCGCGGCTGACGGCGGGGAGTTCGGGGGACTCGGGCATGGTGAGCGACCTTCCTGGGGAGCAGAATACTTCAGTACCTGAAACAACCCTGCATCTGAATATTTCAGGATGTCAAGTAACTGGGTATCCTGGTGAGCATGTCCACCCCATCGAATGCCCGCCGCGCCGACGCCGTCACGATGGAGGTCGTCGAGCTGATCGGTGACGTCGTGGCCCGCTTCTACGCGGACTACGAGAAGGCGGCGGGCGAGCACACGCTGACCGGCCCGCAGGCCCGGCTGCTCAGCCTGCTCTCCCTGGAGCCGCTGCCCATGCGCAAGCTGGCCCAGCGGCTCAAGTGCGAGCCGTCGAACGTGACGGGCATCGTGGACCGCCTGGAGTCCCGCGGCCTCGTGGAGCGCCGGCCCGACCCGGCCGACCGCCGGGTGAAGGTGGCCGCCGCCACCGAGGAGGGCCGGCAGGTCGCCCGGGACCTGCGCGAAGGCCTGCACTTCGCCCGTGAGCCCCTCGCCGGCCTGTCCGACGACGAGCGCCGCTCCCTGCGCGACCTGCTGCGCCGGATGCTCGACGCCTAGGGCCTTTCGTTCGGATCATGCCGGGCTCGCGGGCCCTGGTGCCGTGCCTCGCCGCGTTGTCGTCGGTTGCCATGGCTCCGCCATGCCGCCCTCCTCCGCCTTGCGAGGCGCGGCACCAGGCCCCGCTCCCTGATCCGGCCTGATCCGAACGGAAGACCCTGGGCCGGGCCCGCCCGCCACCGGCGCGCCGGGGCCTTGGGTAAAGTCTGCGCCATGCGCGATCTCGGGGTGGGGTTCGGTTATCTGCTGAAGGGCCAGCGATGGGTGGCCCGGCACGGCCGCAGGTACGGCTTCGCCCTCCTGCCCGGCCTGATCACGCTGGTCCTCTATGCGGCGGCGCTGGTCGCCCTCGCCGTGTGGGGCGAGGACGCGGTCGCCTGGGCGACGCCGTTCGCCGACGACTGGTCCGGCCCCTGGCAAGGGCTGTTCCGCGGCTTCCTGACGGCCGTGCTCTTCGCCCTCGGGCTGCTGCTGGCCGTGCTCACCTTCACCGCCGTCACCCTGCTCGTCGGCCAGCCCTTCTACGAGAGCCTCTCGGAGGAGGTCGACGCCGACGTCTCGCCCGACGGCACGGCCCCGCAGTCCGGCCTCCCGCTCTGGCGTGAGCTGTGGATCTCGGCCCGCGACAGCCTGCGCATCCTGGTGCGGGCCCTGCTGTGGGGCGTGCTGCTCTTCGCCCTCGGCTTCCTGCCGTTCGTCGGCCAGACGGCCGTACCCGTGATCGGGTTCTTCGTCACCGGTTTCTTCCTCACGGAGGAACTCGCCGCGGTCGCCCTGCAGCGACGGGGCGTCGGACTGCGCGCCCGGCTCACCCTGCTGCGTTCCCGCAGGACCCTGGTCTGGGGCTTCGGCACACCCCTGGGCCTGGCCTTCCTGGTCCCGTTCGTCGCGGTTTTCCTGATGCCGGGCGCGGTCGCGGGCGCCACACTCCTCGCCCGCGACCTGCTGGGCGAGGAGAACGCCGGCGAGGACTCCGAAGCCGAGGCTCCGCCCGCCCACCGGCCGGTCCCCTGAGGGCACCCGGCGCCGCCGGCACCGACAGGACACCGTTGCCCGGTGCCGAGCCCGCGTGTCACCAACGTCCCGGGACAGCACACCTAGCGCACCGAGAAGGCGTATACCGTCTCGGAGCGGAAGACCTCGCCGGGGCGCAGCACGGTGCTGGGGAAGTCCGGGCGGTTGGGCGAGTCGGGGAAGTGCTGGGTCTCCAGGGCGATGCCGTCGCCGGGCGCGAAGGGGGCCGACAGGTGGTCGGCCGTGTAGAGCTGGAGGCCCGGCTCGGTCGTCGCCACGGTCAGGGTCCGCCCGGAGGCGGGGTCGTGCAGCTCGGCGACCTCCTGCGCGGCCTCGGTGACCCCCTTGTCCAGCACGAAGTTGTGGTCGTAGCCCGAGCCGACCTTGCGGGCCCGGCGGAAGTCGAAGCGGGAGCCGGACACGTCCTGCGGCGCGCCGGCCGGGATCAGGTTCGCGTCGACCGGGGTGAACCGGGAGGCGGCCAGCCGCAGTTCGTGCCCGCCGGCGCTGCCCGCGTCGTGCCCGGCCAGGTTGAAGTAGCTGTGGTTGGTGACGTTGATCACCGTCGGCGCGTCCGTCACCGCCTCGTAGGCGATGTGCAGCGCGCCGGAGGCGTCCAGCGTGTACGCCGCCGACATCTCCAGCCGGCCGGGGAAACCCTCCTCGCCGTGCTCGCTCACCCGGCTCAGCCGGACACCGTGCGGGAGGGGCCGAGAGTCCCACACCCGCTTGTCGAAGCCGCCGTCGCCGCCGTGCAGCGAGTTGGGCCCGTCGTTCGGCTCCAGGGCGTACACCAGGCCGTCCAGCGGGAAGCGGGCGCCGCCGATCCGGTTGGCGTAGCGGCCGATCAGCGCGCCGAAGTACGGCCCGGGGTGCGCGAGATAGCCGTCCAGGCCGGCGAACCCCAGCACCACGTTGGCCGTACGCCCCGCCCGGTCCGGAACCTCCACCGACCGCACGATCCCCCCGTACGTCAGCACCTCCACCCGGGTCCCGGCGCGCTCCAGCGTCCAGCGGTGCACCACGGAGCCGTCGGAAAGTGTGCCGAAAAGTTCGCTCATGGGGAAAACCCTAGGGCCTGTCCCGGCCGCCGTCGTCCGTGGCGGCCGCCTTCACCGCGGTGATCGTGCGGTAGGCGATCGACGCGAGCCGGGCCTGGCCGTCCTTGCTGGGGTGGAACCAGTCCCAGCGGCTGAGCTGGCCGGTGCCGAAGTCGTAGTCGTAGACCGCGTTGCCGTCGAAGCGGCAGCGGCGGTCCTTGGCGCAGACCTCCGCCAGCACCCTGTTGTACGCCATCACCCGCTGCTGCACCCGGTCCCGGCGCAGGGCGGCCGCGCTGGTCAGGTCGTCCGGGTCGGCCAGCATCGACGGGCAGATGCCGAGCCTCCAGACCTGCTTGCCCAGCGCGTTGGTCCGGCCCTCGGACCACAGCCGCTTGAGGTTCGGCACGCTCGACACGTACACCTGCGCCTTCGGCCGCGCGGCACGCAGCGTGCCCAGCGCCTTCTCGAAGTCCGCGCGGAAGTCGTCCACCGGGGTCATCGCCGCCGTCGACGCCCGGCAGGCGTCGTTCGCCCCCACCATCACCGTCACCAGTTCCGGATCGTGGGCGGCCGCCCGCGCCATCTGGTCCGGCAGGTCGGCCACCCGGGCGCCGGTCACCGCGTGGTTCCAGCTGTGCCGTGCCGCCCCGGCGGCACCGAGCAGCCGCACCGCCAGGCTGTCCACCCCGGCGTCGCTGCCCGTCGCCCACGACACCTCCGGGCAGTCCGACAGCACCGCGCACGCGTCGAAGCCGCGCGTGATGGAGTCGCCGACCGCGGCGATCGAGTCCGGGGTGCGGTCCCACACGGGGGCGGGCTTCGCGGCCCGCGACCCGGTCCCCTGCGGCGCCGGTGAGCCCCCGCCGCCGGCGTCGCATCCGGCGAGGCCCAGCACGGCGGCCGCCACGCCGGCGAGCGCCACGCGCGTACGGCTGGTTCGCTTCCGCATCCCCTGGTGATCCCCTCGTCGTGACGGCGGCTCCTGACCGGTGCCTCCCCCCATGACAACGTGTGGGGGTTCCCGGCCGGGCGCACGGGAACGGGGGACCCCCGCACAAGCGTCCCCCTGGGTGAATGACGAGGGTTTCCTGGCACCGGGACCGACGGTACGTCACACTCCTTGCCCCGCCGCAGGGTAGCCTCGCCATCAACGCGGCCGTCGTGCCACTGCCGCCCAGTCAGACCGCAAGATGTCCCGCTCAGCCCGGAGGTTCCGGTGACGACACGTGGAGTTCTGTACGTGCACTCCGCGCCGCGCGCGCTGTGCCCGCACGTCGAGTGGGCCGTCGCCGGGGTGCTCGGCACGCGCGTCGGCCTCGACTGGATCCGGCAGCCCGCGGCCCCCGGCACCTGGCGCTCGGAGTTCTCCTGGCAGGGCGAGGCGGGCACGGCCTCCAAACTCGCCTCGGCGCTGCGCGGCTGGCAGCTGCTCCGTTTCGAGGTCACCGCGGAGCCCTGCCCGACCGCCGAGGGCGAGCGCTACAGCTGCACCCCCGACCTCGGCATCTTCCACGCCGTCACCGGCATCCACGGCGACATCCTCATCCCCGAGGACCGGCTGCGCGCGGCCCTGCTCCGCAGCCGGAAGGGCGAGACGGACCTCGAGGCCGAACTCTCCAGGCTGCTCGGCAAGCCGTGGGACGACGAACTGGAGCCCTTCCGCTACGCGGGAGAGGGCGCACCGGTGCGCTGGCTGCACCAGGTCGTCTGAACCGGCCCCCTACGGCGAACGGCCCGGCCCCCACCAGGTGGGGACCGGGCCGTGCGGCGTCACGGGACTCAGACGGTGCGGAACGCCAGGACCACGTTGTGTCCGCCGAAGCCGAACGAGTCGTTCAGCGCGGCGATCCGTCCCTCGACCGGCAGCTTGCGGGCCTCGTCGCGCACGACGTCCGCGTTGGCCTCGGCCTCGGGGTCGATGTTCTCGACGTTGATGGTCGGCGGGGCCACGCGGTGGTACAGCGCGAGCACCGTCGCCACCGACTCCACGCCGCCCGCGCCGCCGAGCAGGTGCCCGGTCATCGACTTGGTCGCGGACACCGCGATGTGGTCGGCGTCGTCGCCCAGCACCTTCCGCAGCGCCTTGAGCTCGGCGATGTCACCGGCCGGCGTCGAGGTGGCGTGCGCGTTGACGTGGACGATCTCGGCCGGGTCGAGGCCGGTGCTGTCCAGCAGGTTCTGCAGCGCGTGCGAGATGCCGCGGCCCTCGGGCTCCGGCTGCACGATGTCGTGGCTGTCGGCGGAGATGCCCTGTCCGACGGCCTCCGCGTAGACGCGGGCCCCGCGCTTGGCGGCGTGCTCGGCGGACTCCAGGACGATCACGCCGGAGCCCTCACCGAGGACGAAGCCGTCCCGGGCGACGTCGTAGGGACGCGACGCGCCCTGCGGGTCCTCGTTGTTCTTGGACATCGCCATCATGTTGCCGAAGGCCGCGATGGGCAGCGGGTGGATGGCCGCCTCGGTGCCGCCGGCGACGACGACGTCGGCCCGGCCGGTGCGGATCATCTCGATGCCGTAGCCGATGGCCTCGGCGCCCGACGCGCAGGCGGAGACCGGCGTGTGCACGCCCGCCCGGGCGCCCACGAGCAGGCCCACGTTGGCCGAGGGGCTGTTCGGCATCAGCATGGGAACGGTGTGCGGGGAGACACGGCGGACGCCCTTCTCCTTGAGCACGTCGTACTGGTCGAGCAGCGTGGTGACACCGCCGATGCCGGAGGCGATGACCGCGCCCAGCCGGTCGGGGTCGACGCTGCCGTCGTCACCGGCCTTGCCGGTGAAGCCCGCGTCCTTCCAGGCCTCCTGAGCCGCGATCAGCGCGAACTGCGCCGAGCGGTCCAGCCTGCGGGCCTGCGGGCGGGGGATGACCTCGGTCGGTTCCACGGCCACCGGGGCCGCGATACGGACGGCCTGCTCGGCCGCCCACTCCTGCTCCAGGGGCTTGACGCCGGACCGGCCGGCGATCAGGCCTTCCCAGGTTGAGGCTGCGTCGCCACCCAGCGGTGTGGTTGCGCCGATACCGGTGACGACCACGGTGCGATTGGTCGGGCTCACGGGAATTCTTTCTCCAACGGATGCGGGATTCAACGGCGCCACCGCCGGGTGGCGGGGCTCAGGGTCTGACGTCCGGATCATGCCGGTCTTGGCGGCCTGATCCGGACGAAAGACCCAGCAGCCTGGGCCTTGAGGGCTGGATCAGGCCTGGTGCTTGAGGATGTAGTCGGTCGCGTCGCCGACGGTCTTGAGGTTCTTGACGTCCTCGTCCGGGATCTTCACGTCGAAGCGCTCCTCGGCGGCGACGACGACCTCGACCATGGACAGCGAGTCGACGTCCAGGTCGTCGGTGAAGGACTTGTCCAGCTGGACGTCCTCGGTGGGGATCCCGGCGATCTCGTTCACGATCTCGGCGAGACCGGCGACGATCTCTTCCTGAGTGGCGGCCATGTCAGGCGCTCCTTCTTCGATATAACCAGACGGTTTTACGGCGCCCGCCGTGTGAGCGGCGGGTGGTACTCCGCTGTCCGGACCTCATGATCCGGCACGGAGTGCCTAGGGGAGGGTAACGACCGTGGCGGCGTAGGCGAGACCCGCCCCGAATCCGATGACGAGCGCGGTGTCGCCGCTCTTCGCCTCCCCGGTCGCCAGGAGCCGCTCCATCGCGAGCGGGATCGAGGCGGCCGAGGTGTTGCCGGTGGTGCGGATGTCACGGGCGACCGTGACGTGCTCCGGCAGTTTCAGGGTCTTCACCATCGAGTCGATGATCCGCACGTTGGCCTGGTGCGGGATGAAGACGTCCAGGTCGTCCGCGGTGATCCCGGCCGCGTCCAGCGCCTGCTGGGCGACCTTCGCCATCTCGAACACGGCCCAGCGGAACACCGCCTGGCCCTCCTGCGTGATCGCGGGGAACTTGACGTTGCCCGCGCTGTCGAGGGGGAGATCGGCGACGTCGCCGATCCGGAAGCGGTCCCAGGAGACGGTCTGCTTGATCGTCTCGGACTTGTCGCCCTCGGAGCCCCAGACGGTCGGGCCGATCGCCGGCTCCTGCGCGGGACCGACGACGACCGCGCCGGCGCCGTCACCGAACAGGAAGGCCGTCGCCCGGTCCTCCCGGTCGGTCAGGTCGCTGAGCCGCTCCACGCCGATGACGAGCACGTACTCGGCGGAACCTTCCACCACGATGCCCTTGGCGAGCGTCAGGCCGTAGCCGAAGCCCGCGCAACCGGCCGAGATGTCGAACGCGGCGGCCTTCTTCGTGCCCAGCTTGTCCGCGATCTCGGTGGCGACGGCCGGCGTCTGGGCGAAGTGCGAGACGGTGGAGACCACCACCGCGCCGACCTGCTCGGCGTCGATGCCGGCGTCCGCGATCGCCTTGCCCGAGGCCTCGATGGCCATCGCGGCCACCGTCTCCTCGGGACCGGCCCAGTGCCGGGTCTCGATGCCGGAGCGCGAGCGGATCCACTCGTCGGACGAGTCGATCTTCTCGAGGATCACCTCGTTGGGCACCACGCGGGTCGGCCGGTAGCCGCCGACACCGAGGATGCGCGCGTACGGGGCACCCTTGCTGGGCTTGATCTTCGCCATGTACGGCTCCTTAGGCACCTGCGTGCTCGGAGATGAGCGCACGGGCCGCGTCGAGATCGTCGGGGGTCTTCAGGGCCGGCGTCCGCACGCCGGGCAGCGCCCGCTTGGCCAGGCCGGTCAGGGTGCCGCCCGGGCACACCTCGACGAGCGCGGTGACGCCCAGCTCCTTGAACGTCTCCATGCACAGGTCCCAGCGCACGGGGTTGGCGACCTGGCCGACCAGCCGCTCCAGCACCTCGGTGCCGGTCGCGACGGTACGGCCGTCCTTGTTGGAGACGTAGGCGACCTTCGGGTCGGCGGGCACGAGCTCGGCGGCGGCCTTGGCCAGGGTCTCGACGGCGGGAGCCATGTGGTGGGTGTGGAAGGCGCCGGCCACCTTCAGCGCGACGACCTTGCGCACGCCCTCCGGCATGTCCTCGTTCAGCGCGGCCAGCTGCTCCAGCGTGCCGGCGGCGACGATCTGGCCCGCGCCGTTGATGTTCGCCGGGGTCAGGCCCAGCTTCTCCAGGTGCGCGACGGATGTTGCGGGGTCGCCCCCGAGCAGTGCCGACATGCCGGTCTCGGTGATCGCCGCGGCGTCCGCCATGGCCAGACCCCGCTTGCGCACCAGGCCCAGCGCGGCGGTCTCGTCCAGGACCCCGGCGAAGGCGGCGGCGGTGATCTCGCCGACGCTGTGGCCGGCGACGGCCCCGGGCGCGATCTCGGAGATGTCACCGAGTGCCGCGGCGGACAGGAGTCCGGCGGCGACCAGCAGCGGCTGCGCCACCGCGGTGTCACGGATGGCGTCGGCGTCGGCCTGGGTGCCGTAGTGGACGAGGTCCAGTCCGATGGCCTCGGACCAGGAGGCGACGCGGTCCGCGGCGCCGGGCAGGTCGAGCCAGGGAGTCAGGAAGCCGGGCGTCTGGGCGCCCTGGCCGGGAGCGACGAGTACGAGCACTCTCACACTCTCTCTTGGGGACGGCCGGAGCCGCCCGTGAGGACAGGGACGAAGAACACAGGGGGCTTTTGTAAGCCTCCGACAAAACCTTATGCCTGGGCTTCACCGTCGGCCAGACGCCCCAGGATGAGCGCGATCCGCAGTGTGAACGCGGATCGTACATCCGACGGCGACCATCCAGTGACATCAGTCACACGTCGGAGCCGGTAGCGCACGGTGTTCGGGTGAACGAAGAGCATGCGGGCCGCGCCTTCCAGGCTGCTCGCCTGCTCCAGGTAGACACTCAGTGTTTCCAGCAGCGCCGAGCCCGCTTCCTCCAGCGGTCTGTAGATCTCCTCCACCAACTGCTCGCGGGCGCCGGGATCTCCCGCGATGGCGCGCTCCGGGAGCAGATCGTCCGCCAGCACCGGGCGCGGTGCGTCCTGCCAGGCGGAACAGGCCTTCAGCCCCGCGGCCGCGGCCTGCGCGGACCGCGTGGCCGCCAGCAGGTCGGACACCACGGGCCCGGCGACGACCGGTCCCGCCGCGAACGGCCCGATCAGCGACTTGGCGACGGCCAGCGGATTGGCGCTGCCCCCCGCGATGACGACGAGCCGGGCCCCGAGGACCCCGGTGAGCACCTGGAGCTTCGCGTGCCGGGCCGCCCGCCGGATCGCCTCCACGGTCAGCTCGCTGTCCCCGTCCGGCGCCGTCCCGAGCACCACGCACACGTGTTCGGGAGAGTTCCAGCCGAGGGCGGCGGCCCGGCTGACGGCGCCCTCGTCCGCCTCCCCGCTGAGCACGGCGTTCACCACCAGCGACTCCAGCCGCGCGTCCCAGGCACCGCGTGCCTCGGCGGCCTGGGCGTACACCTGGGCGGTGGCGAAGGCGATCTCGCGGGCGTACACGAGCAGCGCCTCGCGCAGCACGCTCTCGTCGCCGGGCGCGGCCACCTCGTCGATGGCGCTCTCCATGACCTCGATGGTGGTCCGCACCATCTCCACGGTCTGCCGCAGCGTGATGGCCCGCGTCAGCTCGCGCGGCGCGGTCCCGAAGACGTCCGTGGAGATCGCCTGGGGGGCGTCCGGGTGCCGGAACCACTCGGTGAACGCCGCGATGCCCGCCTGGGCCACGAGCCCGATCCAGGAACGGTTCTCCGGGGGCATGGCCCGGTACCACGGCAGGGTCTCGTCCATGCGCGCGATGGCCTGCGCGGCGAGGCTCCCGGAGAACTTCTCCAGCCGCTTCAGGGTCGCGGAGTGCGCGTGGGCGTCGTGTGCTGCGGGATCGCTGGTGTGGGTCTCGGGTTCGGGCACGGGACAAGACTGCCTTATCGGGACGGGGCAGTGCGCCGCCGGGTCTCACTCGGTGGACGGCCGGGGCGTGCGGGGCGTGCGGCGAGCGCGGCCCTGCGGGCGGGGGAGTCCCGTGACCGGCGGTGCGGTACCCCGCGGCGGCGCGGAATCCTGGCCGGTCGGTCTCGGGGGTGCGGGGGCGTGCACGGCGGTTTCGCGCGGTGTGCGGCCGAGGTGCGCGGCGAGCGCGGCCCTGCGGGCGGGGAGTCCCGTGACCGGGCGTGCGGTACCCCGCGGCGGCGCAGTGTCCTGGCCGGTCCGTCGGGGGTGCGGGGGCTTGGGTCGCCGGGTCTCGCTCGGTGTGCGGGGCGTGCGGCGATCGTGGTCCCAGGGGCGCGGGGAGCCGCGCGACCGGGCACGGCGGACCCGCACCGGCGCAGTGCCCCGGCCGGCCCGGCGGCTACCGTGGTGCCCGTGATCGACGTACGGCGCGCCGGTGAGCGCTACCGCGGCGGGGACCCGCAGGCCGGGATCGACTCCCGCCACGCCTTCTCCTTCGGCCCGCACTACGACCCGGACAACCTGCGCTTCGGCGCGGTGATCGCCTGCAACGAGGAGCGGCTCGCCCCCGGCGCCGGCTTCGACGAACACCCGCACAGCCACACGGAGATCGTGACCTGGGTGGTCGAGGGTGAGCTGACCCACCGCGACTCCACGGGCCGCGCGACGACGGTCCGGGCCGGCGACGTGCAGCACCTCAGCGCGGCGGCGGGCGTCCGGCACACGGAGCGCAACGACGGCGACACCCCGCTGACCTTCGTGCAGACCTGGCTGGCCCCGCTCACCCAGGGCGGCACCCCGTCCTACGAGCTGGTCACCGGCGCCGCCGGCACCACGCCGTACGCCGTCACCGGCGCCGGCGCCCTGCTGCACGTGCGCCGCCTGGCACCGGGGGAGCGCGCCGCCGTGCCGGACGCCCCCTTCGTGTACGCGCACGTGGTGCGCGGGGACGTACGGCTGGCCGGTGAGGAACTGCGGCCCGGCGACTCCGCGAGGATCACCGGGGCGAAGGGCCTGGAGGCGGAGGGGGTCACGCCGGCGGAACTGCTGCTGTGGGAGCTGACGCGCTGAGCGGGGGAGGCCGCCGGACGGCGGTCACCGCCCGCCGCGCGCCTCCCGCAGCACCGCGTCGGTGAGGACCGGCCACGCCTCGACCGCCCAGGGCCCGAACGCCCGGTCCGTCAGCGCGACCGCGGCCAGCCCGGCGGCGGGGTCGATCCACAGGAACGTACCGGACTGCCCGAAGTGGCCGAAGGTGCGCGGGGAGGACGAACCCCCGGTCCAGTGCGGCGACTTGCCGTCGCGGATCTCGAAACCGAGGCCCCAGTCGTTCGGGTTCTGGTGCCCGTACCCCGGAAGCACCCCCTTGGTGCCCGGGTACTGCACGGTCATGGCCTGCGCGACCGTGCGCGGGTCCAGCAGCCGCGGCGCCTGCACCTCGGCCGCGAACCGCAGCAGGTCCGTCACGGTCGAGACGCCGTCCTTGGCCGGCGACCCGTCCAGCGACGTCGCGGTCATCCCCAGCGGGTCCAGCACGGCCTGCCGCAGGTACTCGGCGAACGGGATCTCCGTCGCCTTCGCGATGTGGTCCCCGAGCTGCTCGAACCCGGCGTTGGAGTACAGCCGCCGGTCCCCGGGCGGGGCAGTCGCCCGGTGCTCGTCGAAGGCCAGGCCGGAGGTGTGCGCGAGCAGGTGGCGCACCGTGGACCCGGGAGGTCCGGCCGGCTCGTCCAGCTCGATCGCGCCCTCCTCGTACGCGACGAGCGCCGCGTATGCCGCCAGCGGCTTGGTGACCGAGGCGAGCGGGAAGCGGTGTCCGGCGGGCCCGTGCGTCCCGAGGACGGTCCCGTCGGCTCGCACGACGCCCGCCGCGGCGGTGGTCACGGGCCAGTTCTCGATCAGCGCCAGGCTCTGCAACGACATGCCGGTGAGCCTATGCCGCTCACAGCTCCAGCCGCATCGAGGGGTCGGGCTTGCGCACGAACCCCAGCGAGGCGTACAGCGGCTCGGCCGCGGCGGACGCGTTGAGGTCGACCTGCCGGGCCCCGCGGGTCCGGAACCACTCCAGCAGCTCCTCCATGCACACCCGCGCGTACCCGCAGCGCCGGGCGTCCGGGTCGGTCGCCACGCTGAAGACGTGCCCGACCCGCCCGTGCGGGTTGCCGGCCCGTCCCACCCGGTACTCGAGCGTTCCGACGGCCAGGGCGGCCAGCGCGCCGGGCCGGCCGGGGTGGTCGACGACGAAGGCCGCGAAGTCCCCGTCCTCCTCGGCGAGCCGCCCCCGGAGCGTCGGCAGGGACTCCGCGTGCCAGTCGGTGGGGCCGCCCCCGTGCTCGAACATGGAATCGATCATGACCTGTCGCAGCCGCAGTACCTCGGTTGCGTCCTCGGGCCGGGCCCGCCGTACGAGACTCATGGGCCGCACGCTAGTCACCCGCACCGGACTGCGTCGTGTCGTTTTCCCGGCCGGCCCCGCTTGCCTGGAGTGCACTCGAAGGCCATAGCGTGGGGGCATGACGGTGATGCAGTCCGCGCCGGCGGACACCGCACGGACCACTCCCGCCGACATCTGCGCCGCTCCGCCCCGGCACCCGCGCCCCGACGGCCAGGACAGTTACACGATCAGCGAGGTCGTCGCGTTCACCGGCCTGACCGCGCACACCCTGCGCTGGTACGAGCGGATCGGCCTGATGCCGCACGTCGACCGCTCGCACACCGGCCAGCGCCGCTACACCAACCGCGACCTGGACTGGCTGAACTTCGTGACCAAGCTGCGCCTGACCGGCATGCCGGTGGCGGACATGGTCCGGTACGCGGAGCTGGTGCGGCAGGGCGAGACCACGTACGCGGAGCGGCGGGAGCTGCTGGAGTCGACCCGACGGGACGTCCTGGCGAGGATCGCGGAACTGCACGACACCCTCGGCGTCCTCGACCGGAAGATCGGCTTCTACTCGGCGGAGGCGACGGCACCCTGACCCCCGCCGGCGTCAGAGCTCCGCGAGCAGCTCCGCCTTCTTGGAGGAGAACTCCTCGTCGGTGACCAGCCCCGCCTGGTGCAGCTCCCCGAGGTGCCGGATCCGCTCGGCGATGTCGGCGGGGTCACGGCGCGCCGGCACCGGCACCGCGGGCGCGGGCCGTGTCCGTACCGCCGCGAGCACGGCCGCCGCGAAGGGCAGCGACTCGTGCACCGGTCCGTACCCGAGCCCGAAGATCACCGAGGCCGGGTCCTGGTCGGGCTGCGCCGGCCGGTCCGGACGGGGCGCGCGCGGAAGCAGCCGCAGATGCCCCTCGAAGACCTCCGGCGAGCGCCACTCCACACCGGCGAGTTCGGTGACCGGGAAGCTCTGGTCGCCGGCCTTCCACTTCGCCGAGGACGCCCCGGTCCAGGACCAGCGGAACTGCACGGCCCTGCCGTCGAAGGAGGCCTTGCCGTCGGCGGCCTTGAACTGCAGGGGTGCCTCGGGCGCAGCGATCAGGTGCCGGTCGGCCGGACCGGTCTCGGTCAGCAGCCCCTTCAGCTCGTCGGCGTAGTACTCGGCGAGCGTCTCCCGCTCGGCGGGCAGCACGAGCCGGTACGGGTCGGAGCCCTCCTTGAGCTGACCCGCCGCCGCCTCCAGCAGCGGGTCCGCGCCGGCCCGGGGCACGAGGCGCAGCACGACGGTGCCGCGCCGGCCCCGCGTGAGCGTCACGTCCTCGACCGCGGACAGCGGAACCCGTCGTTCCCCAAGTGCCTGGAAAAGCCTGGGTGTTCGAATCCCCCGTTCGTAACGGATGAGCACGGAGCCGGACTCGAACCCCCAGACGGCATGAAACCCCGCCAGTACGTCACCCATGCGGCTCATCGTATGCGGCACGTGCTCCTGCGTCGCCACCCGCGCGGACCGCACTTCCTGCTGTTTCTACGCGCGTTGGGCCGGTGTGGTGCCTGGCAGGCCCACCTGGCACGCGTCGTTCTCCCGTGCGCAGGTCACCGTCTCGTAGGCGCCGGACCCGACCGCGGCGAGGTTGCGCAGGCTGTCCGTGTCCGGCTGGAAGTAGCCCGCGTGCCCCCGCGCGTCCCGTGCGGAGAGCACCCGCGCGCCGAAGGCGGAGGACACCGGGTCGGCACCGTGCCCGAGGCCGCCCAGCTCCAGGTACGGCACGTCCTGGATCCAGTCGGTGGCGTCCCGCATGGCCCACACCCGGGCCGAGGTGCCCAGGCCGCCGGCCCGGGTGACGCGCATGCCGGGGCTCGCGGCCACGGCTATGTCGGTCACCCGGCGCGGCATGTCGTGCGCGGCGACGCCGCACACCACGGATCCGTAGCTGTGGCAGACCATCGCCACGCGCGAGCTGCCGGGCAGGGCCCGCAGCAGGCCGTTCAGCCGGACGGCGCCCTCCGCGGCGCGCAGGCCGGTGGCCGCGTCCACGCCGAGCCCGTCGGGTGAGGTGTAGTCGGCCCAGGCGATCACGGCGGTGCGGGTCGCGGGGCTCGTCATGCGCTCCTGCGCGTACAGGGCCTTGGCCATGCCGACCGGGGCGGTGTACTTGCGGTCCGTGCGCTGGAAGGTGAGCAGGTCGGTGTCGACGCCGGGGACGACGACCGACACCCGCTGGGCGCGGTCGAGGTCGCCGAAGACCTCGGCGACGCGGCCCGAGCCCTCCGGGTCGAAGGCCAGGATCTGCCGCTTGCCGCTCAGCAGAGCCTCGTAGCGGTGCATGCGGCGGCCGGCGTCCTGCTGTCCGGCCGCGCTGAGCCGGCTGTCGTGCGTGCGCTTCTTCTCCGCCTTGCGCGCGTGGTCCAGCGCGAGGCGGTTGGCCCGGTAGCGCAGGGCGACGGGGGCGCCGTTCATGTTGCCGACCGCGAGCGGGTAGCGGTGGGCGAGCCGGTCGCGGTCGTCGGCGGTGAGCGAGGCGAAGAAGCGGCCGAGCCGCGCCGGGTCGGCCGCGGGGTCCGGCAGGTGGTGGCCGTGGATGCGGCCGTGCTCCCACTTGGTGAGCGAGGCCTGCAGCGCCGTCGCTCCCCGGTGGGTGCGCAGGGCGGTCCAGCCGGTGGTGGCGAGCATCACGAACACCACGGCCAGCGCCAGCAGTGCGCGCCAGACGTTGAGTTGCGGGGAGGAGTCGAAGGAAGTCACTGGGAGGACACACTAGGAGAACGGGAGGGTCTCGCGGTAACCGAGTGACCGGTATCACGTTTCGGCCGGCGCCGGCCTCCGTGCCGGCGGTCCGCCGGACGTCCCGCCGGCCCTGCCCGGGGGCGACTTGTCAACACCCCCGGGCGTCGCCCCAGTTACCGGTCAGTGCGGAGCCCACCTGATCGAGGTAGGACGCGGTGAGCGCGCGGATCGCCTCCAGACTGAAGTCCTCGCCCGTGCTCCACTGCCGCTCGGTGACCCTTATCACCCCGCCGAACACCGCCACGGCCAGCCGCGGCCGCGGATCGGCGTCGACGTCCACGCCCTCCCGCTCGGCCAGCAGCCGCGCGATCGTCTCCTCGGTGGCGGCCGAGCGGCGCAGATGCGCGGCGAGCAGCGAGGGCGTCGACCCGATCGTCCGGTACATACGCAGGTACAGCTCGACGGGTACCGCCGACTCGACCGTCTCGCGGATGGCGTCCCAGCCCTCCAGCACCGCCTGGCGCAGGGCCTCCATCGGCGCCTCGTGCGGCGGGCGCGCCCGGACGGCGGCCACGAAGCGCGCCTCCGTCATCTCCTGGACCGCGAAGGCCGCCTCCTCCTTGCCCGCGAAATAGCGGAAGAAGGTGCGCTGCGAGACGTCGACGGCCTCGGCGATCTCGTCGACGGTCGTGTGCTCGTACCCCTGGGTGGTGAACAGTTCGAGAGCGGCCCGCAGCAGCGCCTGCCGGGTACGCCGCTTCTTGCGCTCGCGCAGCGTCTCCATGACCTCTCCCGTGCGGTGTTCCGGCGTTCCAGCCTATGCGCCGGTGTCGTGTCAGTTACCGACGAGTGAATCCGTTTGTCAACTGTCAGTGGCTGTCATTAGCCTCGAACGTATGACTAGTCAGACCACCATCGACACCACGGGGCCGGGAGACCAGGCGCCGGACGCCACGCCGGGCCCGGTCCCGGCGGGCCTGCGCGGCCATCCGTGGCTCACGCTGCTCACCGTCGCCGTAGGGGTCATGATGGTGGCCCTCGACGGCACCATCGTGGCCATCGCCAACCCCGCGATCGGCAAGGACCTGCACGCCAGCTGGGCCCAGCTGCAGTGGATCACCAACGCCTACTTCCTGGCCCTGGCGGTCTCCCTGATCACCGCCGGCAAGCTCGGCGACCGGTTCGGGCACCGGCAGACCTTCCTCATCGGCGTCACCGGCTTCGCCGCCGCCTCGGGAGCCATCGGCCTGTCCCACAGCATCGGCGCGGTCGTCACGTTCCGCGTCTTCCAGGGCCTGTTCGGCGCACTGCTGATGCCGGCCGCGCTCGGCCTGCTGCGGGCCACGTTCCCGGCCGAGAAGCTCAACATGGCGATCGGCATCTGGGGCATGGTGATCGGCGCCTCCACCGCGGGCGGCCCGATCCTCGGCGGAGTCCTCGTCGAGCACGTCAACTGGCAGTCGGTGTTCTTCGTCAACGTGCCCGTCGGCGCGCTCGCCCTGCTGCTGGGCGCGCTGATCCTGCTCGACCACCGTGCCGAGAACGCCCCCCGCTCCTTCGACCTGCTCGGCATCGCGCTGCTCTCCGGCGCGATGTTCTGCCTGGTCTGGGCGCTGATCAAGGCCCCCACGTGGGGCTGGGGCGACGGCCGGACCTGGCTGTTCATCGGCGTCTCGGTCGTCGGCTTCGCCCTGTTCTCCTACTGGGAGACGCGGGTGAAGGAGCCGCTGATCCCGCTGGCGCTGTTCCGCTCGGTCCCCCTGTCGGCGGGCGTCGTGCTGATGGTCCTCATGGCCATCGCGTTCATGGGCGGCCTGTTCTTCGTCACCTTCTACCTGCAGAACGTGCACGGCATGAGCCCGATCGACGCGGGTCTGCACCTGCTGCCGCTGACCGGCATGATGATCGTGGGTTCCCCGCTGGCGGGCGCCATGATCACCAGGTTCGGCCCGCGGATCCCGCTGGCGGGCGGCATGGCGGCCACCGCGATCGCCATGTACGGGATGTCCACGTTGAAGGAGGGCACCGGCAGCGGGGTGATGTCCGTCTGGTTCGCCCTGCTCGGCCTCGGTCTCGCTCCCGTCATGGTCGGCGCCACCGAGGTCATCGTCGGCAACGCGCCGATGGAGCTGTCCGGTGTGGCCGGCGGCCTCCAGCAGGCGGCGATGCAGATCGGCGGCAGCCTCGGTACGGCCGTCCTCGGCGCGGTCATGGCCTCCAAGGTCGACAGCACCCTCGCGGACAACTGGGCCGGCGCGGGTCTGCCGAAGCTGCCCCCGCAGCAGTTGCACCAGGCTGCCGAGGCCGTCCAGCAGGGCGTCGCACCGGTGACCGACGACACCCCGGCACCGATCGCCGCGAAGATCACCGAGGTGGCCCACCACACCTTCGTCACCGGCATGAGCCTCGCCTCCCTGGTCGCGGCGGGCGTGGCGGCGGTCGCCGTCCTCGTCGCGCTGCTCACCAAGCGGGGTGCGAACGCGGAAGCGGGCGCGGGCGTGGGACACGTCTGACCGGTGGTCCGCCACTCCTCGCGGGCGGATCCCGCGGATTTCGCCCATCAGGGTGACTCCGCCGAAGATCACTCGCTCCGGCGCGCGCCGCAGGTCACAGTGGGTCAAGTCCTCCGCAGGGCATGGGGGGACGGCCGGGCCGCGGTGCGCGCCGCTGGAGGGGGGCGGCGCGCGCAGGTCTGTCCCGGCGGAACGGGGGTACCAGCACACCGAAGCCGAACTGTCCAGGAGAACTCAGGGAGTTGATGATGGCAGGCTTCGGGCACGGAACGCGTGGGTACCCTCGGTCACGTGGCCGGACGTGGCAACGGACCGGGCCGGACCGCGCGACGCTCGGGATCATCGGGACGATCTGCGCGGTGGCGGGCTTCTTCGCACTGGGCATCGTCCTCGGTCCGGTGGCGATGTTCTGCGGCTGGCAGTCCATGGGCCGCAAGTGGTCCAACGACCACAACGTCCCGGCGCTGATCGCCCTGATCCTGGGCGCCATAGACACCCTGCTGGCCATCATCGCCCTGGCGACGGCAGCCACTTGGGGCAACGGCATCCTCTGACCCCGCGTGACTGCGGGCAGTCGTGCCGGGGCGGCACGGGTGGGCGCGGCGGCACCCCGCGAACGCGGGCAGGCGAAGCCCACCCCCGCCCAGCAGCACAGGGCACCGCTCAGGCACCGCTCAGGGCCGCCGCTCACGCTCCGTCAGCCGGGCCACCTCCGCCCGCAGCAACCGCACCTCCTCCGCCAGGGAGGCGATCGCCTCCGTCTGCCGCCGCTCCTCCGCGTCGTCCTTCTCGAACCGGCCGATGAACCACGCGGCGATGTTCGCGGTCACCACACCCAGCAGAGCGATGCCGGACAGCATCAGCCCCACCGCGATCATCCGCCCCAGTCCGGTCGTCGGCGCGTGATCGCCGTACCCCACGGTCGTCATCGTCGTGAACGACCACCACACCGCGTCACCCAGCGTCCGGATGTTCCCGTTCGGCGAGTCCCGTTCCACGGACAGCACCGCCAGCGACCCGAACATCAGCAGCCCGACCACCGACCCCACGACGTACGTCGTCAGCCGGATCTGCGGTGCCATCCGCGCCCGTCGCCCCACCAGCAGCAGCGTCGACACCAGCCGCAGCAGCCGCAACGGCTGCAGGACCGGCAGCACCACGGCGCACAGGTCGGGCCAGTGCCGTCGGACGAACTCCGCACGCCGGGGCGCGAGGGTCAGGCGTACCAGGTAGTCCACCGCGAACGCCCCCCACACGGTCCACTCCACGCCCGTGCACAGAGCCGTCAGCGAGTACCCCGCGGAACCGTCCACGATCGGCACCGCGTACGCGACGGCGAACGCCACCGCGAGCACCAGCAGGGGCCGGTCGGTACGGCGTTCCCACGCGGCCTGCGCCGATTGTCGTTCCATGGCGGCATCGTAAAGAAAGCGTAAGGGCGGCGGAGAATCGCACTCCGCCGCCCCGGCACGTCCCGGACCGCCTCAGCCCGCCTCAGCCGTCAAGGCCGGACGAAGCGGCGCGGCCTCACGCGTCGCCGCCCGCCGCCCCCGGGTCCGCCGCGGACACGTCCAGCAGCTGGTACCGGTCGATGGCCTGCTTCAGCAGGGACCGGTCGACCTTGCCCTCGCGCGCCAGCTCGGTCAGCACGGCGACCACGATCGACTGGGCGTCGATGTGGAAGAAGCGGCGCGCCGCGCCCCGCGTGTCCGCGAAGCCGAAGCCGTCCGCGCCCAGCGACTGGTAGGTGCCCGGCACCCACCGCGCGA
The DNA here is from genome assembly GCF_014650035.1 of Streptomyces lucensis JCM 4490. Taxonomy (GTDB): domain Bacteria; phylum Actinomycetota; class Actinomycetes; order Streptomycetales; family Streptomycetaceae; genus Streptomyces; species Streptomyces lucensis. The sequence goes on from NZ_BMUE01000002.1 coordinate 642,316, forward strand.
TCTGGTCCGGGACCGACCGCATCCAGTCGGACACGGCGACGAACGGGCCCTCGGCCCCGCTGAGCTTGCGCGTCACGAACGGGACCCGCTGCTCCTCCTCCGGGTGCAGCAGGTTGTGCCGCTCGCACTCCACGGCCTCGCGGCGCAGCTCGTTCCAGGAGGTCGCGGACCACACGTCCGCCCTGACGTCCCACTCCTCGGCCAGCATCCGCTGCGCCTCGAGCGCCCACGGGACCGCCACGCCCGACGCCATGATCTGCGCCGGGATCGAACCCGCCGTGCCCTCGCCGATCCGGTGCACGCCCTTGACGATGCCCTCCACGTCCACGTCCGCCGGCTCGGCCGGGTGCTGGATGGGCTCGTTGTAGACGGTCAGGTAGTAGAAGACGTCCTCGCCGTGCGGGTGCTCGGCCGAGCTGCCGTACATGCGGCGCAGGCCGTCCTGGACGATGTGCGCGATCTCGTAGGCGTACGCCGGGTCGTAGGCCACGCACGCCGGGTTGGTCGAGGCGAGCAGCTGGGAGTGGCCGTCCGCGTGCTGCAGACCCTCACCGGTCAGGGTCGTGCGGCCGGCGGTCGCACCCAGTACGAAGCCGCGCGCCAGCTGGTCGGCCATCTGCCAGAACTGGTCGCCGGTGCGCTGGAAACCGAACATCGAGTAGAAGACGTAGACCGGGATCAGCGGCTCGCCGTGCGTGGCGTACGCCGATCCGGCCGCGATCAGCGAGGCCGTGCAGCCCGCCTCGGAGATGCCGTCGTGCAGCATCTGGCCGGTCGGCGACTCCTTGTAGGCGAGCAGCAGGTCGCGGTCGACCGCCTCGTACTGCTGGCCGAGCGGGTTGTAGATCTTCGCGCTCGGGAAGAAGGAGTCCATGCCGAACGTGCGGTACTCGTCCGGCGCGATCAGCACGAACCGCTTGCCCAGCTCCTTGTCCCGCATGAGGTCCTTGAGCAGTCGCACGAACGCCATCGTCGTCGCGATGGACTGCTGCCCGGAACCCTTCTTCACACTCGCGTACACCTTGTCGTCCGGCAGTGCCAGCGGCTCGGAGCGCACGACGCGGGTGGGGACGTAACCGCCCAGCCCCTTGCGCCGGTCGTGCATGTACTGGATCTCCTCGGTGTTCCGGCCCGGGTGGTAGTACGGCGGCAGGCCGGACTCCAGCTCCTTGTCGGAGATCGGCAGGTGCAGGCGGTCCCGGAAGCGCTTGAGGTCGTCGACCGTCAGCTTCTTCATCTGGTGGGTGGCGTTGCGGCCCTCGAAGTTCGGACCCAGCGTCCAGCCCTTGATCGTCTTCGCCAGGATGACCGTCGGCTGGCCCTTGTGCTCCTTGGCCGCCTGGAACGCCGCGTAGATCTTGCGGTGGTCGTGGCCGCCGCGGCCGAGGTGCAGGATCTGGTCGTCGGTCATGTTCTCGACCATCGCGCGCAGCCGGTGGTCGTCGCCGAAGAAGTGCTCGCGGATGTACGCGCCGGACTCGGTGGCGTAGGTCTGGAACTGCCCGTCCGGGGTCGTGTTCATCTTGTTGACGAGGACGCCGTCCCGGTCCTGCGCGAGCAGCGGGTCCCAGGAGCGGTCCCAGATCAGCTTGATCACGTTCCAGCCGGCGCCCCGGAAGACCGACTCCAGCTCCTGGATGATCTTGCCGTTGCCGCGCACAGGGCCGTCGAGCCGCTGGAGGTTGCAGTTGACCACGAAGGTCAGGTTGTCCAGGCCCTCGCGGGCGGCGATGGTCAGCTGGCCGAGCGACTCCACCTCGTCCATCTCGCCGTCGCCGAGGAACGCCCACACGTGCGACCTGGAGGTGTCGGCGATGCCGCGCGCCTCCATGTAGCGGTTCATCCGCGCCTGGTAGATCGCGCCGAGGGGGCCGAGGCCCATGGAAACGGTCGGGAACTCCCAGAAGTCCGGCATGGAGCGCGGGTGCGGGTAGCTGGACAGGGCGTTCGGGTACTTCGACTTCTCCTGCCGGAAGCCGTCCAGCTGGTCCTCGGTGAGCCGGTCGAGCAGGTACGCGCGCGCGTAGATGCCGGGGGAGGCGTGGCCCTGGAAGAAGACCTGGTCGCCGCCGTCGCCCTCGTCCTTGCCGCGGAAGAAGTGGTTGAAGCCGACGTCGTACAGCGAGGCGGAGGAGGCGAACGTGGCGATGTGGCCGCCGACGCCGATGCCGGGGCGCTGGGCGCGCGAGACCATCACGGCCGCGTTCCAGCGGGTCGCGTTCAGGATCCGGCGCTCGATCTCCTCGTTGCCCGGGAAGAACGGCTCGCTCTTGGTCGGGATCGTGTTGACGTAGTCCGTGCTGCGCATCTCGGGCACGGCCACGCGCCTCTCGCGGGCCCGCTCGATCAGACGCAGCATGAGATAGCGGGCCCGCTCGCGGCCGCGCTCGTCGACGGCGGCGTCGAGGGAGTCGAGCCACTCCTGGGTCTCTTCTGGATCGAAGTCAGGAACCTGACTCGGAAGGCCGCCAATGATGATCGGATTGCGATCGGATCCGGAAGCCACGCTGTTCCTTACCTGTCGGAGGGCGCTGTTTCTCGTACCTACTACTCGTGCCTACACCGTTCCCCATCGTGTACCTCGGGAAGACGTCCGTCATCTCTACCGTGGGGTAACCGGGGAACACGACCGGTCGGAACGCAACGATACGCCCGGGATGTGACGAGCTTGGCAAAGTTGTTCGAGAGGCGCCGCTACGGATGATTCCGAACGGAGCAAACCGGGCACATCGGTGTGATGTGGGGTGCGGGGATTCGGGATACGGTGCCAGAGGTTGCGGCGACACGGCCGGGAACGTCACCGTTTCGGCGGTCCCGGCGGCCGGGTACTTGCGCGATCCGCCCCGCACGTGTGGACTACGGCCAATGCTTCGCGCACGCGCGTGGCTCAGATATTCACCAAGACATGATCAGGAGGCAACCCGTGAGCGCGACCGCGGACCACGCGGAGGAGCGGACGAACCCTGCCGCCAGGCTGGGGTTCCAGCCCGGGCAGGTGGTCCAGGAGATCGGCTACGACGACGACGTCGATCAGGAGCTCCGCGAGGCCATTGAGGAAGCCGTCGAAGGCGACCTGATGGATGAGGACTTCGACGACGTGGCCGACGCCGTTGTGCTGTGGTTCCGTGACGACGACGGCGACCTGACGGATGCGCTGGTGGATGCCACCACGTACATCGAGGAGGGCGGGGCGATCCTGCTCCTCACGCCGAAGACAGGCCGTTCGGGGTACGTGGAGCCGAGCGACATCCAGGACGCCGCCACCACGGCCGGCCTGACGGCCTCGAAGAGCGTCAGCGTCGGCAAGGACTGGAGCGGCTCGCGGCTCGCGACGCCGAAGGCGGCCAAGTCCAAGAAGTGACCTTCGTCGTCACCTGCCGGACGGGCCGGTTTTCGCCCGGCCCGTCCGCCGTCCGCCGGTGATCGCTGCGTAGGGTGGAACCGAGCGCCTGCCGCGCTCTGACCCGAACAGCCCACCGAAGGGATGTACGACGATGGCGATCCAGGTCGGCGACAAGGCGCCCGACTTCGAGCTCAAGGACAACCACGGCCGGACCGTGAAGCTCTCGGACTTCCACGGCGAGAAGAACGTCGTCCTGCTCTTCTACCCCTTCGCCTTCACCGGCGTGTGCACCGGCGAGCTGTGCGAGCTGCGCGACAACCTGCCGAAGTTCGCCGACCGCGACACCCAGCTGCTCGCCGTCTCCAACGACTCCGTCCACACCCTGCGCGTCTTCGCCGAGCAGGAGGGCCTCGAGTACCCGCTGCTGAGCGACTTCTGGCCGCACGGCGAGGTCTCGCGCGCGTACGGCGTCCTCGACGAGGACAAGGGCTGCGCCGTCCGGGGCACCTTCGTCATCGACAAGGAGGGTGTCGTGCGGTGGACCGTGGTCAACGGCCTGCCGGACGCCCGCGACCTGAACGAATACGTCAAGGCGCTCGACACCCTGTGATCCGGTCCGCGGACCGACACCCGCGATGCGCCGGGTCCACGGTCTGCGGAGGGCGGGAACCCGTCACTAGGATCGGCACGTTGATCCCATATCCGAAGCACGACGGGGCTCCCCGCCCCTGGACACCACATGGAGGACCCGTGGGAGTCAGCCTCAGCAAGGGCGGCAACGTATCGCTGACGAAGGAGGCCCCGGGCCTGACCGCCGTCATCGTCGGTCTGGGCTGGGACGTGCGCACCACGACCGGCACCGACTTCGACCTCGACGCCAGCGCGCTGCTGCTCAACGACACCGGCAAGGTCGCGAGCGACCAGCACTTCGTCTTCTTCAACAACCTCAAGAGCCCCGACGGCTCGGTCGAGCACACCGGTGACAACATCACCGGTGAGGGCGAGGGCGACGACGAGCAGATCAAGGTCGACCTGGCCGGCGTACCGGCCGACATCGGGAAGATCGTGTTCCCGGTGTCGATCTACGACGCCGAGAACCGCCAGCAGTCCTTCGGCCAGGTCCGCAACGCCTTCATCCGCGTCGTGAACCAGGCCAACCAGCAGGAGATCGCCCGCTACGACCTCAGCGAGGACGCCTCCACCGAGACGGCCATGGTCTTCGGCGAGCTGTACCGGCACGGGGCGGAGTGGAAGTTCCGCGCCATCGGCCAGGGCTACGCCTCCGGCCTGCGCGGCATCGCGCAGGACTTCGGCGTCAACGTCTGATCCCGGCAGGGTTCCGACGCCCTCACTGTCCGGCGCCGCACCGTTTACGGGCGGCGCCGGACGCGCAGGACAACCAAAGAGGCACCACAAGGGGAGGACCACCATCATGGGCGTCACGCTCGCCAAGGGAGGCAACGTCTCCCTCTCCAAGGCCGCACCGAACCTCACCAACGTCATGATCGGGCTCGGCTGGGACGCGAGGTCGACCACCGGCGCCCCCTTCGACCTGGACGCCAGCGCGCTGCTGTGCGGCGGCACCAACAGGGTGCTGGGCGACGAGTACTTCGTGTTCTACAACCAGCTCACCAGCCCCGAAGGCTCGGTCGAGCACACGGGCGACAACCTCACCGGTGAGGGCGAGGGCGACGACGAGTCCATCCTGGTGGATCTCGCCAAGGTGCCGCAGCACTGCGAGAAGATCACCTTCCCGGTCTCGATCCACATGGCGGACGAGCGCGGACAGACCTTCGGCCAGGTCTCCAACGCCTTCATCCGCGTGGTCAACCAGGCCGACGGCCAGGAGCTGGCCCGCTACGACCTGAGCGAGGACGCCTCCACCGAGACCGCGATGATCTTCGGCGAGCTGTACCGGTATCAGGGCGAATGGAAGTTCCGGGCCGTCGGACAGGGGTACGCGTCGGGTCTGCGGGGCATCGCCCTCGACTTCGGGGTGAACGTCTCCTAGCCGGCCCCCACAGGGGCCCGCGCACTGTGGCTTTTCCTCGGGGGGTTGCCCTGACCGGTACCGCCGGTAGGGTGCCCGTCTAGACTCGTGGTCAATATTTAGCAAAGCCGAGTACGGCGCGGGGGAGACCCTCCCCCAGACTTCGTCTGGGAGGTGCCCCCAACACACGATTGGGTAGCCAGTGCTTCTGAAAACGTTCGGCTGGTCGTTCGCGGTCACCGCGCTCGGTCTGGTCGCGGCGGCGTTCTACGGGGGGTGGACCGCCTTCGGCATCGTGGCGATCCTCGCCGTCCTGGAGATCTCGCTGTCCTTCGACAACGCGGTCGTGAACGCCGGGATCCTGAAGAAGATGAACGCCTTCTGGCAGAAGATCTTCCTCACGGTCGGCGTCCTGATCGCGGTCTTCGGCATGCGGCTGGTCTTCCCCGTCGTCATCGTCGCCATCAGCGCCAAGATGGGTCCGATCGAGGCCGTCGACCTCGCGCTGAACAACAAGGACCGCTACCAGCAGCTGGTCACCGACGCCCACCCGGCCATCGCCGCCTTCGGTGGCATGTTCCTGCTGATGATCTTCCTCGACTTCATCTTCGAGGACCGGGACATCCAGTGGCTGCGCTGGATCGAGCGGCCCCTGGCCAAGCTCGGCAAGGTCGACATGCTGTCGGTCTGCATCGCCCTGATCGTCCTGCTGATCACCTCCTTCACCTTCGCCACCCACGCCCACCAGCACGGCGGCGCCCACGTCGACAAGGCGCAGACGGTACTGATCGCCGGCATCGCCGGCCTGATCACCTACATGGTCGTCGGCGGTCTGTCCGGCTACTTCGAGGACAAGCTGGAGGAAGAGGAGGAGCGCGAGCACGAGGAGGAGGAAGAGGCCGCCCGCACCGGCAAGAAGCGTTCGCCGGTCGTCCTGGCCGGCCAGGCCGCGTTCTTCATGTTCCTCTACCTGGAGGTCCTGGACGCGTCCTTCTCCTTCGACGGTGTGATCGGCGCCTTCGCCATCACCAACGACATCGTCCTGATGGCCCTCGGCCTCGGCATCGGCGCCATGTACGTCCGGTCGCTCACCGTCTACCTGGTCCGCCAGGGCACCCTCGACGACTACGTCTACCTGGAGCACGGCGCCCACTACGCCATCGGCGCCCTGGCCGTGATCCTCATGGTCACCATCCAGTACGAGATCAACGAGGTCGTCACCGGTCTCGTCGGCGTCGTCCTGATCGCCTGGTCCTTCTGGTCCTCCGTACGGCGCAACCGCGCCCTCGCGGCCGAGGGAGAGGGCACCGGCGAGAAGGCCGAGGTCTCCTCGGGGGTCTGACCCGGTCCGTACCCGGATCCCCCTACGGGACAGATCCGGGGCGTGACGGGGTGTGACACCCTCTCGCTCGAGGAACGCTTCGATCGGGGCGGCCGGCGCGGGCCGGCCGCCCCGACTCGTGAACGATCACCTGGGGGCGGGACATGGGATTCCTCGACGGGCTGCTGGGCGGGCGCGCCGCCGACTTCGACTCGGGCAACGCCTCGACCAACGCCATCGAACTCACCAGGCGGCACCAGGCGGTGTCGCTGACCAAACAGGACGCGGCCACCGGCCATCTGCGCGTCAACCTCACCTGGCGAATGCGGACCTCCGACTTCGGGGCCCGGCGCACCAGCCTGCTGCGGGACCCCTTCAAGGCCCTGAGGCCGCCGGAGGTGCTCGGCCACGGGCAGAGCATGGTCAACGTCGACCTGGACCTGGGTTGTCTGTACGAGCTGACCGACGGCACGAAGGGAGTCGTCCAGCCGCTCGGCGGCTACCTGGGCGACGTCAACGCACCGCCGTACATCAAGCTCAGCGGCGACGACCGCTTCGGCTCCGGTTCGGGCGAGACCATGTACGTCAACCTCGACCACCGGGAGGCCATCAAACGGCTGCTGGTGTTCGTCTACATCTACGACCAGACCCCCGCCTTCGACCGCACCCACGCCATCGTCACGCTCTACCCGAGCAACGGCCCGCGCATCGAGATAGGCCTCGACGAACGCCACCCCCAGGCCCGCTCCTGCGCGGTGGTGATGATCGAGAACGTCAAGGACGAACTGATCGTCCGCCGCGAGGTCAAGTTCGTCTACGGCTTCCAGGGCGAACTGGACCGCCTGTACGGCTGGGGCCTGCAGTGGGGGAGGGGCTACAAGACCAAGGTCGACAGATAGACGCGTCGGAGGCCGGCGCCACGGGGGGAGGGGCGGTCCCGACGCGCCGCCCCGGCTCTCGGGCGAAGGCTCCTACCGTCCGACGAACTGGGGCCCCTGCGGAGGCAGCCTGAAATCCGGGTCGAGCGCCGCGGGCACAGGCACGGGCTGCGGGTACCCGTAGGACGGCTGACCGCCCCCCTGGGGGTACCCGTACGTCGGCTGCTCCGCAGGCAGCGGCTGGGACGCGGCCTCCGGCACCGCCCGCTCCTCCGGCTCCGACTCGTCCACCGAGATGCCGAAGTCCGTGGCGAGGCCCTTCAGGCCGTTGGAGTAGCCCTCGCCCAGCGCCCGGAACTTCCAGGCCTCACCGCGCCGGTACAGCTCACCGCAGATCATCGCCGTCTCTGCCCCGGTCTCCGGCTTGATGTCGAACCGGGCCAGCGGCTCCCCGTCGGCCACGGCGGCGTCGTACAGCACGATGCCCAGCCCCGGCACCCGGTCGAAGGGGAGGCCGTCCGCCGAGGCCACCAGCAGGACGCGGCCGACGCCCTGCTCCAGGCCGGCGAGGTCTGTCTGGATCGTGTCCGTCAGCCCGTCGGCGACGCGCTTCTTGCCCAGCCGCCACACCTTCCCGGTGGGGTGCCGGGGCTGGTTGTAGAAGACGAAGTCCTCGTCGGAGCGCACACGGCCGTCGGAGCCCAGCAACAGCGCCGAGGCGTCCACGTCAGGCACCCCCTGGCCGGGAGTCCAGCGCAGCACGGCCCGCACCGTGGCGGCGTCCAGCGGGACGTTCGACCCCTTCAGCATCGCGTGCGTCATGCGGTCATCCTGCCTTCTCCGTCCTGGTCACGACAATGCGGGGTACGCGTAGCGACAGGGACGGGTCACCGGAAATTCACACCCGCGGGGAACCCCCGACATGCGTCCCTACGTACTATTACCGGCCACCCTTTACCGAATCCACAGGATCGGCCCGCGCACCGAGGGAGTCCTATGCGTCATTTCGGGCACATCGCCCCAGAGGTGCGCCGGCGCCTCTTCCACCAGGAGCCGTGCGCGTTCACCGCCGACTCCCCGCCCCGGCTGCTCGCCGCGGCCCTGGGCGCCACGCTCTACAGCCCGGCCACCCGGCCGCGGCTCGCCGACGACATCGTCAAGCAGGCCGCGAACGGCGTGGTCTCGATGGTGCTGTGCCTGGAGGACTCGATCGACGACGCGGACGTCGCGGCGGGCGAGGAGAACCTCGTCCGCCAGTTCGCCGACCTCGCCGCCCGCCCCGGCCTGGAGCCGCCCCTGCTGTTCGTCCGGGTGCGCGCCCCCGGCCAGATCCCCGACCTCGTACGACGGCTCGGCCCGGCCGTGCGGCTGCTGTCCGGCTTCGTGCTGCCCAAGTTCACCGAGGAACGCGGCATCCCCTTCCTGGAGGCCCTGACCGCCGCCGAGACGGCGAGCGGACGCCGGCTCTTCGCCATGCCGGTGCTCGAGTCCCCGGAGCTGCTCTACCGCGAGAGCCGGGTGGACACCCTGGAGGGCATCTCCCGCGCCGTCGGCAAGTACCGCGACCGGGTCCTCGCCCTGCGCCTGGGCGTCACCGACTTCTGCTCCTCCTACGGCCTGCGCCGCGCCCCCGACATGACCGCCTACGACGTCCAGGTCGTCGCCTCCGTCATCGCCGACGTCGTGAACATGCTCGGCCGGGCCGACGGCACCGGGTTCACCGTCACCGGACCCGTGTGGGAGTACTTCCGCGCCTCCGAGCGCATGTTCAAGCCACAGCTCAGGCAGAGCCCCTTCCTGGAGGTGCAGGCCGCCGAGCTGCGCACACGGCTCATCGAGCACGCCATGGACGGACTGCTGCGGGAGATCTCCCTCGACCAGGCCAACGGCCTGCTCGGCAAGACCTGCATCCACCCGTCCCACGTCCTGCCCGTCCACGCGCTGTCCGTGGTCAGCCACGAGGAGTACAGCGACGCGGCGGACATCCTGAGGCCGGAACGCGGCGGCGGGGGTGTACTCCGGTCGGCCTACACGAACAAGATGAACGAGGTGAAGCCGCACCGCGCCTGGGCCGAGCGGACCCTGCTGCGCGCCGAGCTCTTCGGCGTCGCCAAGGAGGACGTCGGCTTCGTGGAGCTGCTCGCCGCCGGGATACCCGGCTGACGCCGCCGGAACATCCGGCCGACAATCAAGGAACGCATGAAGAACGCAGTGAACGACGGGGTCTGGTCCGGCAGCTGGGTCGCCGAGCGACTCGGTGTCGAACTCGTGGGCGACGACGGGCTGCCGGCCCTGCTCGGGCTCGCGCTGCGCCGCAACCCCAAGCGGGCCCACCTGCTGGTCTCCCACGTGCTCGGCAAGCACGTCCCGCAGTCGCCGTCCGTCGTCTACGGCCACGGATTCCGCCTGGGCCGCCGGGTCGCCGCGCTGCTCGGCGAGGCGGAGACCGGCTCCGCCGTCGTCCTCGGCTACGCCGAGACCGCGACGGGACTGGGCCACGCGGTCGCCGACGGCCTCGGCCGGGCCCCGTACCTGCACTCCACGCGCCGCCCGGTCCCCGGCGTCGCCCCCGCGGGCGGCTTCGAGGAGTCCCACTCCCACGCCACGTCGCACCTGCTGCTGCCGGAAGACCCCGCCCTGCTGGCCGGCGACGGCCCGCTGGTCCTGGTCGACGACGAGTTCTCCACCGGCAACACGGTCCTGAACACCATCCGTGACCTGCACGAACGCCACCCACGCCGACGGTATGCGGTGGTCGCCCTGGTCGACATGCGCTCGCCCGAGGACACTGCCCGCCTGCGACGGTTCGCGGACGGCATCGGCGCACGGGTGGACGTGATCGCCACGGCCTCCGGGACGGTGCGGCTGCCGGACGGCGTCCTGGACAGGGGACAGGAACTGGTCGCGCGGCACACGACCGCCGACCGCGAGCCCGGGCCGGCCGACGAGCGCCCCGAGTCCCCGGCCGCGCTCGCCCCGGGCTCCCGGCCCGGGCACGTCACCCGGGTCGACCTGCACTGGCCCCACGGCCTCCCCGACGGCGGCCGGCACGGCTTCACACCCGCCCACCGGGCCCGCCTGGAGGCCGCCTTGCCGGCCATGGCCGACCGCGTCGCCGACGCCCTGCCCGCCGGCGCCCGCCGCGTCCTCGTCCTCGGCTCCGAGGAGCTGATGTACGCCCCGCTGCGCCTCGCCCACCGGCTGGAGCAGACCACGGACGCCGAGGTGCGCTTCTCCACCACCACCCGCTCACCCGTCCTCGCCGTCGACGATCCCGGCTACGCGATACGCACCCGCCTGGTCTTCCCCGCCCACGACGACCCGGCCGACGGTCCCGGCGAGCGCTACGCCTACAACGTCGCGGGCGCCGGCTTCGACACCGTCGTCGCCGTCGTCGACTCCGCCGGCGACACCCCCGCCCTGCACGCCCCCGACGGCCTGCTGGCCCGCCTCGCGGGCCACGCCCCGCACGTCCTGCTCGCGGTCGTGCCCTCCTACGTCCCCGAGTACCGGCACGCTCCAGAAAGGCAGGCCATGCCGCCCGAGCCCCTCCGCGGTCCCGCATTCTCCTCGTACGCGCCCGAGGAGGTCGGCTGGCTGCTGCAGGACCTCTCCGACGTCACCCTGGAGGCGCCGACCGAGGAACGCGAGGAGGCCATCCAGAGCGGCGGCGCGCACTACGCCGAGTCGCTGCCCGTGGAGTACCAGCCCAGCGAGCAGTACCAGCGGCTGTTCCACTCGGCCCTCGAGACCTCCGCCGCCCGCATCGCCCGGGCCGTCGGCGTCGTCACCGAGACCGTCGTCACCGAGCGGTCACCCCGCCCGGTGCTCGTCTCCCTCGCCCGCGCCGGCACCCCGGTCGGCGTCCTCATGCGCCGCTGGGCCCAGTACCGGCACGGCCTCGAGCTCCCGCACTACGCCGTCTCCATCGTGCGCGGCCGGGGCATCGACGCGACCGCGCTGCGCTGGCTGGCCGCCCACCACGATCCCCGGGACGTCGTCTTCGTCGACGGCTGGACCGGCAAGGGCGCCATCACCCGCGAACTCGCCCAGGCCATCGAGGAGTTCGAGGCAAGGGAGGGCATCACCGGCTTCGACCCGGAGATCGCCGTGCTGGCCGACCCGGGCTCCTGCGTGCGCACCTACGGCACCCGCGAGGACTTCCTCATCCCCTCCGCCTGCCTCAACTCGACCGTCTCCGGGCTGATCTCCCGCACGGTCCTGCGCGCCGACCTGGTCGGCCCGGACGACTTCCACGGCGCCAAGTTCTACCGCGAACTCGCCGGGGCCGACGTCTCCGCGGCCTTCCTCGACGCCGTCTCCGCCCGCTTCCCCGAGGTCGCCGACTCCGTCGACACGGCGGTCAAGGAGCTGATGGCCGGGGACCGCACCCCGACCTGGGCCGGCTGGCGCGCCGTCGAGCGGATCAGCGAGGAGTACGGCATCCACGACGTGAACCTCGTCAAGCCCGGTGTCGGTGAGACCACCCGGGTCCTGCTGCGCCGGGTGCCGTGGAAGATCCTGGCCCGCGCGGGTGCCGGCGCCGACCTGGACCACGTACGCCTGCTCGCCGGGCAGCGGGGCGTGCCGGTCGAGGAGGTCGCGGACCTCCCCTACACCTGTGTCGGGCTGATCCACCCCCGGTACACGCGGGGCGCCACGGGCGCCGACGGCCGGGCGGTGAACGTCTGATGCCGGTGCTGGTGGCGAGCGACCTCGACCGTACGCTGATCTACTCCTCGGCGGCCCTCGCGCTGACCATGCCCGACGCGCGGGCACCCCGGCTGCTGTGCGTGGAGGTGCACGAGGCCAGGCCGCTGTCCTTCCTGACGGAGACCGCGGCCGGGCTGCTGACCGACCTCGGCGACGCGGCCGTGTTCGTACCGACCACGACCCGGACCCGCAAGCAGTACCAGCGCATCAGCCTGCCCGGTCCGCCGCCCAAGTACGCGATCTGCGCCAACGGCGGCCACCTGCTGGTCGACGGGGTCACCGACGCCGGCTGGCACGCGGGCGTGCAGGCGCGGCTCGCCGACGAGTGCGCCCCGCTGGACGAGGTCCGCGAGCACCTGCTCAGATCCGCCGACCCGGTCTGGGTGCGCAAGCACCGGGTCGCCGAGGACCTGTTCGCCTACCTCGTCGTGGAGCGCGAGCTGCTGCCCGAGGAGTGGGTCAAGGAACTGGCGGTGTGGGCGGAGAACCGCGGCTGGACGGTCTCCCTGCAGGGCCGCAAGATCTACGCCGTCCCCAAGCCGCTCACCAAGAGCGCCGCCGTCCGCGAGGTCGCCCGCCGCACCGGCGCGGAGCTGACGCTGGCCGCCGGGGACTCCCTCCTCGACGCCGACCTGCTCCTCGCCGCCGACCGGGGCTGGCGCCCCGGCCACGGCGAACTGGCCGACACCGGCTGGACGGCCCCGGCGATCACCGCGCTCCCGGAACGGGGAGTGCTCGCCGGGGAGCGCATCCTGCGCGAGTTCCTCCGGGCCGCCCGGACACGGGACGCGGGGGCGGACTAGGGTCTTTCTTCCGGATCAGGCCGGCTCCGGTCGACGGCAACTTCCGACCGACCCCGCGACGCCGGCAAGATCCGAAAGAGAGGCCCTAGCCGCAGCAGCCCCCGCCGCAGCACCCGCCGCCTCCGCCGCCGCCCGCGGCGCCGGGGGCCGCGGCCGGGGCGGCGCCGGCACGGCCGCCGACGGCCACCGTCGACAGCAGCTTCACCGTGTCGTCGTGGCCCGCCGGGCAGGCGGCGGGGGCTGCGGACTCCGCCATGGGGCGGCTCAGTTCGAAGGTGTCGCCGCAGGTCCGGCAGCGATACTCATAGCGAGGCATGGGGGTCAGATTAGCCGCCGGGAGCCCGGGACCGGTGGCTCAATGTTTCATGAGTGTTGCAATTCATCCGACGCCTGTGCGGAGGATTCGAAAATATCGCTGATAACTTGTGAACGCCGTTGCGAGGATGCTCAGCTCACCCGCGCGAGCAAGATCGAGTGGGGAGGGAGACGCGTTGACCGATGCGTCGAAGGGGGAGGACGGTCCCGAGAACAGGGACGGTCGTGACGAGGGGGCGTTCGACGCCGACGAGACCCTCTTCCTCAGAGTGGGCGTTCCGAGAGCGGACGAGACCATGCAACTGCGCGTGCCTCCGCCGCCGGCGAAGCCGCAGTCGCCGGAGCCGGGGGAGTCGCAGGCCGGCGTCGGACGGGCCGAGCGGCGGCGCAGCGCGCGCCCCACGGCCAAGGAGCGTGCCGCGGCCCTCCCGGCCGCCCTGCGCGCCCTGTCGGCCCGCCTGCGCCCACTGCTCGCACCCCTGGAGCCGTATGCCCGCAGGGTGGCGCCCTACGCGCGCCGCCTCAAGCCGGTCTACCCGCGCCCGGGCCGCACCGGCTGGCGGCGCTGGATACCGTCCTGGCGGCAGTGGCTCGGCGGCGTCCTGACCTCCTTCGGGCTGCTCTGCGCCTTCCTCTACACCGCCTACGCGCTCACCGACATACCGAGCAACCTGAACACGTACGCCACGCAGCAGGACAACGTCTACTTCTGGTCCGACGGCACACCCATGGCCCGCACCGGCTGGGTCCAGCGGCAGGCGATGCCGCTGGACGAGATACCCGAGGACGTCCGATGGGCGGTGCTCGCCGCGGAGAACGAGAACTTCTACTCGGATCCGGGCATTTCCGTCAAGGGCATCACCCGGGCGCTGTTCCGCACGGTGGGCGAGGGGGACACCGAGGGTGGCTCCACGATCACGCAGCAGTACGTGAAGAACGTTTATCTCACGCAGAACAGAACCATCACCCGCAAATTCACCGAGGCGATGATCTCCCTCAAGCTCGACAACAAGATGAGCAAGGACAAGATCCTCGAGGGTTATCTCAACACCAGCTGGTTCGGCCGCGGCACCTACGGAATCCAGCGCGCCGCCCAGGCCTACTACGGCAAGGACGTCAGCAGGCTCAACGCCTCCGAGGCCGCCATGCTCGCCTCGCTGCTCAAGGGCGCCGGGCTCTACGACCCCACCCTCAACGCCGCCAACCACAAGCGGGCCGTGGAGCGCTGGTCCTGGATCCTCGACCGCATGGTCAAGATCGGCAAGCTGTCGCCCCAGGAACGGGCCCGGTACAAGACCTTCCCGGAGCCGCTGAAGAGCAACCCGCTCTACGACACCGGTGAGCAGAGCGACTACCTGGTCGAACTCGCCTCGCAGTACGCCAAGAAGTCCGCCCACCTGACCGACCAGCAGTTCGACCTGGGCGGCTACCAGATCTACACGACCTTCGACCGCAAGCGGGAGAAGGCCCTCACCCGCGCCGTCGCCGAGGCCCGCAAGCAGGCGAAGCGGGACAACCCGAAGGCCGCGAAGAACGGGCACTACGGAGCCGCGTCCGTCGCCACCGACGGCCGGATCCTCGCCGTCTACGGCGGCCCCGACCACCGCAGACAGGGCTACAACGAATCCAACGCCACCACCGTCCCGGCCGGCAGCGCCTTCCTGCCGTTCGTCTACGCGGCAGGGCTCGAACACGGCGTCCACAAGACGCGCGGCGGCCCCGCCACCCCGGTCACCCCGGACAGCGTCTACAACGGCGACGACGGCGTGCCCGTCACCACCCCGGAAGGCCCCTACTGGGACCGCAGCGGCAAGAAGGTCGCCGCACACAACGACGACGGCAGGTCCTACGGGCAGATCTCCCTGCGCCAGGCGCTCGCCCAGTCGGTGAACACACCGTTCATGCAGCTCGGCATGGACACCGGCCTGGAGAAGGTCCGCCGGACAGCCGAGGCGTCCGGGCTGCTGCCCTCCAGCATCGGCCCCCAGGTGCCCACGCTGTCCCTGGGCAACTCCACGCCCAGCGCCATCCGGATGGCCAGCGGCTACGCCACCTTCGCCGCCGGCGGCACCCACACCGAGCCCTACTCCGTGCGCCGCATCACACGCAACGGCTCCCCGGTCCCGCTGACCACCCCGCACGCCAAGCGCGCCGTCGGCGCCCCGGTCGCCCAGCAGGTCAGCGACGCCCTCGGCGACTCCTTCCGCGCCGGGCACCCGGACACGGCCGCCGCCGAGCCCGGGGCGACCGGGAAGGCGGGCACCAACGAGAAGGACACCGCCGCCTGGTACGCGGGCACGGCCGACTCCGTCTCCACGGCGGTCGTCGTCTACCGGATCGACCTGGCCAAGTCCCTGGAGCCGCTGCCGCTCGACGGACTGGCCGGAACCGCCGCCAACAATGTGCCGTACAACCTCTGGTCGGCCGCGACGGGTCTTGGCTGACAGCCGACCCGAACCCCCCTCACCCCCCGGAGAATGAGCCGCGCATGTCCAGCAAGAAGCCGTCGGGCCGCCGCCGGGCCACCACTCGCCGCCGTGTCCCCACCGCCACCCGCCCACAGGCCCTGACCCTCGCCGCCTTCCTCGTCGTGGCCTCCCTGCTGGCCGGATACCTGGCGCTCAGCCGCCCCGACGACACCACACCGGCGGGCTCCGCCGGCAAGAAGCCCGCCGCCGCCCCGAAACCCGCCCGGACACCCGAGTGGGACGGCAGGACCCGTGTCATCGGCGACGGCTCCACCTCCTACACCGGCCCCCAGAAGGGGCAGTTGAAGCCCGAGCCGCTCAAACCGGGTGAGAAGCCGCCCCAGTTCGTCGTCTTCTCCTGGGACGGCGCGCTGGAGGGCAGCGACCACCTCTTCTCGCACTACCGGGAACTGGCCAAGCAGTACGACGCCCACATGACCTTCTTCCTCACCGGCATCTACCTGCTGCCCAAGACCAAGAAGAGCATGTACCACGGACCGATGCACTCGGCCGGCGACGCCGCCATCGACTACGCCACCGACGACCACATCCGCACCACGCTCCAGCAGCTCACCAAGGCCTACGACGACGGCAACGAGATCGGCACCCACTTCAACGGCCACTTCTGCGACGCCAAGGGTGGCGGCGACTGGAGCGTCGAGCAGTGGAAGAGCGAGATCGACCAGTTCTTCTCCTTCGTGCAGCACTGGAAGACCAACACCGGCTTCAAGGACCTCCCGCCGCTGCCCTTCGACGTCAAGAAGGAGGTCGTCGGCGGCCGCGCGCCCTGCCTGGAGGGCCAGCCCAACCTGCTCAAGGCCATCAAGAGCTACGGATGGCGCTACGACGCCAGTTCCCCGGGCGACTTCCAGATATGGCCCAAGAAGAAGAACGGCATATGGGACTTCCCGCTCCAGATGCTGCCGTACGAGAACGGCAAGTACCAGGGCCTGTCCATGGACTTCAACTTCCTCTACAACCAGTCCGAGGGCGAGACCCAGGGAGACCCGGCCAAGTTCCCCGAATGGGAACAGCAGACCGTCGACTCCTACATGGCCGGCTTCAACCGCGTCTACTACGGCAGCCGCGCACCGCTGTTCGTCGGCAACCACTTCGAGGACTGGAACGGCGGCATCTACATGAAGTCCATCGACCAGGTCGTCAAGAACGTCTGCACCAAGAAGGGCGTGAAGTGCGTGTCCTTCAAGGAACTCACCGACTGGCTCGACGTACAGAAGCCGCAGACCCTGACAGCACTGCGCACCCTCGACCCCGCCCAGTCCCCCGACTGGTCCACCGTCGTCAAGTGACGTTCGCATTCTGAAGGTTCCACTTGTGCAACCCCCTTCACATCCGGTGCACACCGCATGCGAAGATGCGCCCTACCCCCGGTAGGAGTACCGGAGTGAAGGGGAACATCATTGAAATCGAGAAGACTGAGCCGTAAGCGGCGCCGCGCCTCCATAGTCACCGTCGCCGCCGCCTCGGTGGTCGCCGGTGTGGCACTGGTGCCCAACTGGAGTGCGGGCGCCGCGGTGACCGACGACCCGACGGTGGACGCCAAGACCAAGGCGACCTTCCAGCGACTGGCCGACGCCGTGTTCACCGACCGCACCCAGGCCCTGGTGGACGGCGCCGGCAAGACCAGGACCCGCCACACCGCCCGGTTCTCCGGGTCCGTGCGGATGTCCGGCGGGCAGACCGACCAGCAGGACTCCGCCCTCGGGCAGCTGCGCGACCGGCGTGCCGTCCTCGCCAAGCTCGGCGAGAAGTACAGCCAGGGCAGCACCAAGGTCAGCCTGGACGCCACCCAGGTCAACGGCCGGAAGGCCAAGGTCGCGGTCACCGAGACGACCACGCTCACCTACCAGCGCCCGGTGTCCAAGGACCAGAAGACCACCGGCTTCCAGGCGCACCACGAGCTGACCTTCAAGGCGGACCGTACGGGCGACTGGCAGCTGACCGGCATCCGCGACACCGACGACGGCTACCTCGCCGTCAACCAGGTCGCCAAGCCGTCCGTGGCCACCGTCAAGACCGCCGACGACGGCCCGCCCGCCGCCGCCCGCGCGGCCACCAGCTGGCCCGCGCCGGCCAAGCCGAAGAACTTCTCCGGCACCGGCTACGACTACCAGGCCATGGCCACCTACGCGGCCAAGTACTGGAAGAACTACAACCCGGCCTACCCCGACTTCAACGGTCAGGGCGCCGGCGGCGACTGCACCAACTTCGTCAGCCAGGCTCTCAAGGCCGGCGGCTGGAAGCACGTGCCCGGCTACACGTACGACTGGCACAAGTGGTTCGGCACCGCCGACATCCAGTCGGACTCCTTCGTCGGCGTGAACGAGTTCTCCTGGTTCGCCCTGTCCTCCAAGCGGGTCACCAGCCTCGCCAACGTCTACCAGCTCGACGTCGGTGACGTCCTGCAGATGGACTTCAACCGGGACGGGTCCAAGGACCACTCGATGATCGTCACCTACCGCGACCGCTCGGGCGTGCCGTACGTGACGTACCACTCCACCAACACCTACAACAGGTCGGTGGCCAGCCTAGTCGCGTCGTACCCGACCGCGGCGTTCTACGCCTACCGCACCTGACCCGGCCGCCGGTGCGCCCCACGCGCCGGCGACCGACCGCACGACCGGCTCGCCCGGGACGCCGACAACGGTGTCCCGGGCGAGCCGCCCTGCGAGGAGGACCGGGATCACTCCCGTCCGCGCGTGTCCTTCGCGCCCGGCAGCGGCATGGTCACCGGCGGCACACCCGTCCGGTGCTCGTCCCCCGGGGGCTCGGTGCCCGCATCGGGATGACGGGCCCGCCAGTACGGGTTGTCGTGCGGCAGGGTGGAACCGACCCGGCCGTACATGCCGAAGGTCATCAGCAGCAGCCCCACGACGAAGCTGAACAGCACGTTCTGCATCTTGAACGCCAGGAAGTTGTTCGGGGTGTCCAGCAGGGCCAGGAACAGGAAGCCGTTCAGCAGGAACAGCACCCCGAGAACCATGTTCAGCGTCGACGCGATGTTGCCGCCGATCACCATGCCGACCAGCAGCAGCAGACCGATGCAGATCGACAGCACGCTGAGCGTGCCGTTGGTGTTCAGCCCGGTGACGGTGTCACCACCGGTGTCGAAGAAGCCGATGTGGTCGATCAGGCCCAGGATGCCGAAAACGACGAGGAACGCGCCGATCAGGCCCGCACCGATCCGGTAGATCCTGTTCAGCCGGTGGTCGACGGGCAGGTGCTCGTCGAAGTCGATCCGCCGCCGCGGACGCGTGTGCACTGAGTGTGTGGCCATATCCGCCTCCCTCGGGCGCTGGGGGCCCGCCTGCCGGATCCCGACCCTGGAGGCAGACCCGAGCGGAGGCCATCCGTCCACTTCAATATCCGCCCGCCCGCCCACACCCGGCAACACGCGCGGCTCAGTGCCCGGTGCCGCGCTCCTCACGGATCTGCGCCACCACCCGCGCCACCGCCTGACGCACCGCGTCCGTCTCGGTCAGGAAATGCCAGTAGTCGGGGTGACGGCCCTCCAACGTGCCGATCGCCCGCTCCAGCCGGCCCACCGCGTCGTCCAGCGGCCGCGCGTGCCGCGGATCGGGGGTCGTGCGCCCCGTCATGGCCAGCCGCTGGGCGTCCCGGATCGCGAACCGGGTGCGCTCGACCTCCGCCTGTGGATCCTTCTGCACGGCGTTCAGCCGCCGCAGCCGCTCCCCTGCGGCCGACACGGACTCGTCGGTGGCGTTCAGCAGGGCCCGCACGGTCGACAGCAGCGAGGTCGCGTCCGGCCAGTGCTGGGCGTCCCGGGCCGACTGCGCCTCGCGCAGCTTCAGCTCGGCCTGCCGCACGTTCTCCGCGGCCAGCTCCGGCACCTGCTGCAGGTCCTGCCAGCACGCGGCCGCGAACCGGCGCCGCAGCTCGCTGAGCACCGGGTCGACCTGACCGGCCCGGGTGGTCAGCGCCTGCGCCCTGGTCCGCAGGGACACCAACCGGTGGTCGATCTCCGCGGCCTTCTCCGGCAGCCGCTCGGCCTCGGCCCGGATCGCCCCGGCCTCCCGCTGCACCCGCTCGGCCCGCTCCAGCGTCGGCGCGACACCGTGCTGCCCGGCACCCTGGTTCAGCCGGGTCAGCTCCGGCGACAGGGCCGCCAGCCGCGCGGCCAGAGCGTCGGCCCGCAACCCCTTCTCCCGTACGGCGTCCAGGGCGTTGCTCGCGGCCAGCAGCGACTGCCGGGCCCGCTCCACCGCGGGCGCCAGCCGGGCCAGCCGGGTCTCGGCGTCGCCGAGCAGCGGCCCGAGGGAGCCGCCGAAGCGGTCCAGCTCCCGCTTGACCCGCTCCAGCTCGTCCCTGGCCGAGGTCAGCTCCGAACGCGCCCGGGCGGCGGCCGACGCCTCCAGGCCGTCCCGGTCGAGGTCGTGGGCGTCGACGGCCTGGATGTAGCGCCGGCTGGCCTCGTCGATCCGGAGCCCGAGCGCCTCGAAGTCGGCCACGGCGCGCCGGGCGGCGGGGGAGTCGTCGACGGCCGTGATGGTCTCGATGGAGATCCGCAGGTCCCGCTGGGCGGTGTCCAGTTCGTAGAACGCGGCCGCCGCGGCGTCCTTCGCGGCCTGCGCCTCGGCCCGCTGCCCCTCCGACCGCCCCCCGAACCAGCGCCGGGTACCCCCACCGGCGAACGCGGCGGACACCCCGATCGCGGCCAGCACCGGCAGGCTCACGAGGGTGAGGACGTCCCGCAGGCCCGAGGGCCCCCGTGCGGGCGACGACGGCGGGTACGGCTGCTTCACTGGCGTGCCCGGTGTCGCCGTCACATCCCTCTCCCGTGCTGTGCTTCCCCCTGGTGGTGTCATTCTCCCACCGTTCCCTGCACTGTTGGCCAGAGCCGGCCACCTCGGGCGTGATCGCCCCGCCGGTCGCGATTGCGGCACCGCCCCCCGGGCCATGTAGGCTGTCGGCCAGTCGCGGGTGCGTAGCTCAGGGGTAGAGCGCCTGCCTTACAAGCAGGATGTCGGCGGTTCGAAACCGTCCGCGCCCACCGGTCGGCCCCTCGGAGAAGTCTCCGGGGGGCCGTTTTCCGTTCGTGGGGCCGGGGGAGCCGGTCACTGCGGGGTCTGTGTCCGTGCCGGCTCCTCGCGGGCGTGCTTCAGGTCCGAGCGGGCCGCCACGCGGTCCGGTGCCGTGACCTCCGCCCAGAAGCGGTGCGTGCTGACGAACACCGCGAGTTCGTGCTCGCGGCGGCGCAGTTTCTCCACCTCCGCCTGCTCGTCCTCCGTCCAGCCGGGCGACGCGGGGCGCTCCACCTTGCGCCAGCCGGTGTCGTCGCAGAAGCCGTCCATCGGCTCGACCGACCAGGGCAGCCGCTTGAGCAGGGCCGACAGTTCGGCCCGGACCTGATGCAGCTCCTCCTGACCGGCGAGGAGGTCACTGGGGAATTCATAGGTCGTCGCCACGCGGCAATGGTACGCCTGTTCGATTTTGTGTGGCGAGTTCGGCCGGGGGTTGGGCCGGGGGTTCAGCCGAACGGGTGAACGACGGGTGGGGTGGCGGTCCGGTCAGTGGCCGGCGTCCCGCAGCTCCCGTACGAGCCGCGCCGTCACCGGCGCGGGCACCCCGTGCCGTTCGGCCGCGCGCAGCAACGCCCCGCCGATGGCGTCGAGTTCGAGTGGGCGGCCCGCCTCGGCGTCGCGCTGCATGGAGGACTTGGTGGTGGGTGGGAAGGTGTCGTAGCGGGCGAGCGCCCCGGCGGGGTCGACGGGTGCGCCGCAGGCGCGGCTGACGGCGGCGGTCTCGGCGACCAGTGCCCGCAGTTCGTCCCGGTGGCGGGTGCGGGCCTCGCCGAGCGGGAGGCCGTAGCGGGTGGTGAGCAGGGCGAACGGGGCGAGGAACGCCATCTTGGCCCACAGGGCGGCCGTCTCGTCCCCGACCGTGCGGGCGGACGTGCCGGCGGCGGTGAG
This sequence comes from Streptomyces lucensis JCM 4490, assembly GCF_014650035.1. Lineage (GTDB taxonomy): Bacteria > Actinomycetota > Actinomycetes > Streptomycetales > Streptomycetaceae > Streptomyces > Streptomyces lucensis. Next base: position 664,098 of record NZ_BMUE01000002.1, read on the forward strand.
GGTGGCCGCGAGTGCGTCGAGACGATCGCGCGGGACGGCGTCGCCGGCGAGGTCGACCTCGGTGAAGGGGCTGCCGTGTTCGATCAGGCCCGGCGCGAGGCGGGTGGACTCCACGCGGATCACGGCCGGGGCGACGCGGTCGGGGCGGTAGCGGGCGCGGAGTGCGGCGGGGTGTTCGACGCCGTTGAGGAGCGGTACGACGAGGGCGTCGCCCAGGGCGGCGGGCGGTATCCGGGTGAGCGCGGCGCCGAGCGCGGTGTGCTTGACGGTGATCAGGCAGGCGTCCACCGGTTCGCGCAGCTCGGTGTCCGCCTCGACGGGTGCGGTGAACTCGCCGAACTGCTTGCTGCGGACGGTGATGCCGGTGCGGCGCAGGGTGTCCGCCGTGCGGTCCTGGGCCAGGCAGACGACGCGGTGGCCGGAGCGGGACAGGAGGGCGGCGAGGAGGCCGCCCGTGCCGCCGGGGCCGAGTACGGCAACGGTGTGCTGGATCGCCATGGAGTTGTTCCTTTCGACGGTCGGCCCCGGGAGTCGGTGGCCGCCTTCGCCGTGATCATCGCAGGGACGGGTGGCGAGCGCGAGACTGTTCGCATGTGCCGGAGTATCAAGACGCTGCGACCGCCCGTGCTGCCCGACGAGGCCACGGAAGAGGACATTCACGCCGCCGCACTGCAGTACGTGCGCAAGGTCTCGGGCTTCCGGGCCCCCGCCGCCCACAACCGCGAGGTGTTCGACCGCGCGGTGGCCGCGGTGGCCGAGGCCACGGCTGAGTTGCTGGACGGGCTGGAGGTGCGCGGGCGGGCCGTGCGACCGACGGGGTAGAACGGCCGGATGTCGAACGGCTGGATGTTGAACTTGCAAGCACAGATTAGGTTCGCCTAACCTCTCCTCACTCGGTACCGCCGCCCCCACGGCCGGCCCCCCACCTCCCCGGCCGGTCCGACCGACACCGAAGAGGAGCCCCTCCATGTCCCCCCTCACATCCGTCATGTCAGCCGTGTCCGCACGCCTCGATGCCGCTCGGCCCTACGCCCTCGGCCTGTTCCGGGTCGTCGTGGGCCTGCTCTTCGCGGTGCACGGCGCCGCCTCGCTCTTCGGCGTCCTCGGCGGCGCCGCGGGCACCGACGGCGGCACGATCGACGCCGGCACCTGGCCGGGCTGGTACGCGGCCGTGATCCAGTTCGTCGCCGGCGGTCTGGTGCTGGTCGGCCTCGGCACCCGTGGGGCCGCGCTGATCGCCTCGGGCTCCATGGCGTACGCGTACTTCGACGTCCACCAGCGGGCCGCCCTGTGGCCCATCCAGAACGGCGGCGAGCTGTCCGTCCTGTTCTGCTGGGCGTTCTTCCTGCTGGTCTTCACCGGCTCCGGCGCCTTCGGCCTGGACCGGCTCGTCGCGCGGCGCACGGCGGTGGCCGATGAGCCGGCGGAGGACCGGACACCGACGGCGGCCTGATCACCGCATGATCACCGGCTGATCACACCAGCCCCCAGAGGAACCCGCTGTCACTCCCCCGGCGTACGCTGTATGGCTGTCAACGGGGGAGTAGTGGGGAGCAGTCGTGTTCGAGAGCGTGGGGTCGCTTGCGGCCGGACCGTGGATCTATGCCGTGGTGGCGGTGTCCGTGCTGCTCGACGTGTTCGTGCCGGTGCTGCCGAGCGGTGTGCTCGTCATCACGGCCGCCACGGCCGCGGCTGCGGGTTCGGGTGCGGCGGCGGGCCGGGTCCCGCACGACGTGCCGGACATCGCGGTCCTGATCCTGTCCGCGGCGACCGCCTCGCTCCTCGGCGATCTGGTGGCCTACCGCCTCGCCTGGCGCGGCGGGGAGCGGCTGGACCGGGCGATAGCCCGGTCCCGGCGTCTGACGACCGCGCAGCAGCGCCTGGGCGATGCCCTCGCCCGGGGAGGTGGCGCGCTGGTCGTCCTCGCCCGGTTCGCGCCGGCCGGCCGCTCGGTCGTCTCCTTCTGCGCGGGCGCCGCGCATCGCCGTGCCCGTGACTTCCTGCCCTGGTCCGCGCTGGCCGGGCTGTCCTGGGCCGCCTACAGCGTCGCCCTCGGCTATTACGGCGCGCAGTGGCTGGGTGCGACGTGGCTGGCCACGGGTGTCTCGGTGGCCGCGCTGTTCGCGGCGGGCGGGGCCGCGGGCTACCTCGTGCGCCGCGGCCCGGCCGCCTGAGGCGGCCCGGTCGGCGAACGGGGCCCGGCCGGCGGACGTAGGGCGGCCGGCAGAGGTCAGCCCGGCCGCCTGACTCAGCCCGGCCGCCTGACGCGGCGGGGCCGCGGACGGCCCCGCCCGCCGGTGCTGTCCGGTGCGGAGGGTCAGCAGCCGGCCAGGTAGTTCGTCAGCGCGCTCTTCTCGGCCGAGTCGACGGAGAGGTTGTAGTAGTACTTCACCTGCACCCAGGCGCGGACGTAGGTGCACCGGTAGGCGGTGCGCGACGGCATCCAGGTGGCCGGGTCCTGGTCGCCCTTGGCCTGGTTGACGTTGTCCGTCACGGCGATGAGCTGGGGCCGGGTCAGGTCGTTGGCGAAGGCCTGGCGCTGGGCGGTGGTCCACTTGCTCGCGCCGGAGTCCCAGGCCTCGGCCAGCGGCACGAGGTGGTCGATGTCGAGGTCGGAGGCGGCGGTCCACGTCGCGCCGTCGTACTGGGAGTACCAGCTGCCGCTGGTGGCCGCGCAGGAGGAGTCGGTGACGACGCCCGAGCCGTCGCGCTTGAGGACCGTCTCGCGGGTGTTGCAGGCGCCGCTGACGGTGATCCAGTGCGGGAAGAGGTCGCGGCTGTAGCCGGTGCGGTTCTCGGTGGCCACGGTCAGCTGGGAGAGGTAGCCGCGGGCGGTGGCGGCGCTGACCGGCGTGGGCAGGGCGGCGGAGGCGGTCGGGGAGTTGAACAGGGCGGCGGAGGCTGTCAGGCCGGTGAGGGTCGCGAGTATGCTCAGCCGTCGACGCGCGTAGAACCTGGACATGCGAACTCCCTGGTGGGGTGGGGGGGTTGGGCACGAGCGAGGGAATGCTCGCGAGGCTGCGTTGCCGGCAGGTGAGCGCTCGGTAAGAAGCTAGTGACGTGCTCATGACATGACAAGGTTCACGACGGAACCTTCACATCCCGTACGATGGGGCGCGCAGAAGGGGAGTAGCTCTTCGCCGGACCGTCGACATACTGCTCAGCCAGGCTGAGCCGGCGCCCGGAGGCGGATCCTGTGGTCCGCCAGCGAGACCTTCGGCAAGCAGTGCACGCCCGTGCTTTCCCGGCACGGGCACCCAGTGCGCTGCCGTGCCGAGGTGTCATCGCATGACGTACCGCACTCTCGGTGGGCAGCCCCGACCGATTGAGGAACCTTGATCAGCATCTCCGTGACGGCACTGGTCTTCGGCGTCGTCTTCCTCGCCGAACTGCCGGACAAGACGGCGCTCGCGGGCCTCGTCCTCGGCACCCGATACCGCGCCTCCTACGTCTTCGCGGGCGTGGCCGCCGCCTTCCTGCTGCACGTCGTGCTCGCCGTCGCCGCGGGCAGTGTTCTGACCCTGCTGCCGCAGCAGATCGTGCACGCCGTCACCGGCGTGCTCTTCCTCGGCGGGGCCGCGATGCTGCTGTGGCACAAGGACGAGCACGAGGAGGAGATCAAGAAGCCCGCCGACCAGTCCTTCTGGAAGGTCGCGGGCGCGGGCTTCACGCTCATCCTCGTCGCCGAGTTCGGCGATCTCACCCAGATCATGACCGCCAACCTGGCCGCCCGCTACGACGACCCGCTGTCCGTCGGCCTGGGTGCCGTGCTGGGACTGTGGGCCGTGGCCGGACTCGGCATCGTGGGCGGAAAGGCCCTGATGAAGCGGGTGCCGCTGCGGCTGATCACGCGGATCGCCGCACTGCTGATGCTGGCCCTCGGCGTCTGGAGCCTCTACGAGGCCGTGGCGGGCTGAGCCGCGCACGCGCCGGGCGTGGTGGCGTGACCGCGCCAGGTTTTGTACCGTAGAGAAACAAAGTGGCTCCCGCCCGTTCACCCTGACCGGCGGGCGGGGCCGTTTTGTCCCCCTGTCTCTTTTCTCCGCTTCCCTTTTCCGCCACGGGGAGTCCCTGGGAGCTGCCGATGCCGGCCACCGCCACACCCGCCGTCCTCACCGCCCGCGCCCTCCTGCTCGACATGGACGGCACCCTCGTCGACTCGGACGCCGTCGTGGAACGCATCTGGCGGCGCTGGGCCGGACAGCACGGACTGGACGGCGACGAGGTGATGAAGGTCGTGCACGGGCGGCAGGGGCACGCCTCGATGGCGGTGCTGCTGCCTGGCCGGCCGATGGCGCAGAACCTTGCCGACAACGCGCGCATGCTCGCCGCGGAGACCGCCGACATGGACGGCGTGGTCGAGGTGCCCGGCGCCGCCGCCTTCCTCGCCTCCCTGCGCGGTGTGCCGCACGCCCTCGTGACATCGGCCGACGTCGCCCTGTCCGGCGCCCGCATGGCCGCCGCGGGGCTGACGCCGCCCGAGGTGCGCGTCACCGCCGAGTCGGTGGGCGCGAGCAAGCCCGACCCCGAGGGGTTCCTGAAGGGGGCGGCGGAGCTGGGCGTGGATCCTGAGGACTGCGTCGTCTTCGAGGACTCGCAGGCGGGCATCGCGGCCGGGCGAGCGGCCGGTATGCGGGTCGTGGGAGTGGGGGAGCGGGCCCGCGCGTACGGTCCGGATGTCGTGGTGCGGGACCTGACGCAGGTGCGGGTGGAGCCCGCCGGGGACGGAACGGTACGACTGCACCTGGGCTGAGGCGGCCACCCCGCACTCATGCGCCTCGAAGCCTCGCACGCCTGCCCTTCGCAGTGGCCACCCCGCACGCCCGCCCCCTCGGGAACGCACGGCTACCAGGTCTCCCCTTCCAGGCTCGCCCGTGTCCGGGGGCCGTAGACGCCGAGTGCGTCGCCCTGGATGCCGCGGGCCTGCTGGTAGGTGCGCACCGCGTCCTCCACGGGGCGGGTGTAGGCGCCGTCGATGCGGCCGGTGTAGAGGTTCAGCGCGCTCAGCCGGGCCTGCAGGTCGATGACCTCGAGACCTTCGTCGCCGCGGCGGAGGGTGAGGGCGCTCGCCGACGGACCGGGGGTCCCGGACGCCGTGCGCGAAGGCGCCGGGGCCGACGCACTGGCGGACGTGCTGCCGGGTGCGCTGCGGGACACCGAGGGCGTCGGGTCCGCGGCGGGGGCCCGGGGTGGCGCGGCCGGCGGGGGCACGGGCCGGGACGCCGGCCCGGAGGGGGCGGCAGAGCGGTGCGACGACGCTCGCGTCCCGTCCGGCACGCTCTCCCGTACCTGGGGAGCGGCCCGGCCACGGGCCGGCGGGTGGTAGGAGAACAGCCCGCTCGCGGCGGCGGCAGCCAGCAGGAGGGCCACCCCGGCGCCCGCGACCGCGAGCAGGACGGCACGACGGGCCCCGCGTGAACGACCGCCGGGACCGGCCGGCACCGGTGACGGTCCCGGTGCCGGCTCCGATGACGGTTCGGCGGAGGAGCCGTCCGCCGGCGCTCGTGCCGTGCCGGCGGCGCTCTCCTCACCGACCCCGAACCCGGACCTGGCCCCCGACGCCGACCCGAATCCGATGGGCGGCGAATCCTCCCGCACCGGCGTCCGCGCCTCGCCGTCCCCCGGGGTGGGGCCCGCCGCGGGGTCTCCCTCCGCGCTCCCCACCTCCACATACGGCCGTATGCGCAGCGGGTCGAAGTCCTCCGCCGCTGCCGCCTCCGCCGTACGCGCCTCGGTGTGCGCCTCGGCGGCCCGCCGGGCACAGTCGCATGACGGGGTGCCGTCCGGTCCGCGGGGAGTCCCGCACTCCGGGCACGTGTGGCCCCTCGGTTCCGCCATGTGTTCGTCCCCTCCCCGCACGGGCTCCAGAGATTATGCAGACTCCCTTCACATCGGCGGGACTCAACAGGCCATAAACGGTGACTCCCCCCACGATGGAAGATGCGCACCGAGCCCCGGGAGGTCTCCATGGCCCTGGACACGCACGGCACGGCCGAGGACGTGAACCGCGGCGAACACGTCCCGGGCAGCGTGTTCGTCCCGATCGGCGCCCTGCTGCTCGGGCTGCTGCTCGCCGCGCTCGACCAGACCATAGTGGCGACCGCGCTGCCCACCATCGTCAGCGATCTCGGGGGACTGGAGCACCTGTCCTGGGTCGTCACCGCCTATCTCCTCGCGTCGACCGCCGCGACCCCGCTGTGGGGCAAGCTCGGCGACCAGTACGGACGCAAACGCCTGTTCCAGACCGCGATCGTCATCTTCCTCATCGGCTCCGCGCTGTGCGGCATGGCCCAGGACATGTCGCAGCTCATCGGCTTCCGGGCGCTGCAGGGCCTGGGCGGCGGCGGGCTCATGGTGCTGTCGATGGCGATCGTCGGGGACCTCGTGCCGCCCCGTGAACGCGGCCGCTACCAGGGCCTGTTCGGCGCCGTGTTCGGCGCGACCAGCGTGCTCGGGCCGCTCCTCGGCGGGCTGTTCACCGAGCACCTGAGCTGGCGCTGGGTGTTCTACGTCAACCTGCCCGTCGGCGTCGTCGCGCTCGCCGTCATCGCCGCCGCCCTGCACATCCCGCGCCGCACCGCCCGGCACGTCATCGACTACCTCGGCACCTTCCTGATCGCCTCGGTCGCCACCTGCCTGGTCCTCGTCGCCTCCCTCGGCGGTACGACCTGGGCGTGGGGCTCCCCACAGATCATCGGGCTCGCCGTGCTGGGCGTCGTGCTCGCCGTGGCGTTCGTCGCCGTGGAACGCCTGGCCGCCGAACCGGTGCTGCCGCTGGGGCTCTTCCGCATCCGCACCTTCACGCTCGCCGCCGTCATCAGTTTCATCATCGGTTTCGCCATGTTCGGCGCCATGACCTACCTGCCGACGTTCCTCCAGGTCGTGCACGGCGTCACCCCGACCATGTCCGGCGTGCACATGCTGCCCATGGTGTTCGGTCTGCTGCTGTCCTCCACGGCGTCCGGGCAGATCGTCAGCCGCACCGGCCGCTGGAAGGTCTTCCCGCTGGCCGGCACGGCCGTCACGACCCTCGGCCTGCTCCTGCTGCACCGGCTCGACGAGCACAGCTCCACCACCCAGATGAGCGTCTGCTTCTTCGTCTTCGGCCTCGGTCTGGGCCTGGTCATGCAGGTCCTGATCCTGATCGTGCAGAACGCGGTCTCCTACGAGGACCTCGGCGTCGCCACCTCCGGCGCGACCTTCTTCCGGTCCATCGGCGCCTCCTTCGGCGTCGCCATCTTCGGCACCGTCTTCGCGAGCCGGCTCGGCGACAAGCTCGTCGACGCCTTCCGGGGCGTGCGCCTGCCGCCCGGGGCCGGCGCCGACGCGCTCAAGGCGGACCCGCGGGGCATCGCCGCGCTGCCGCCCGCGCTGCGCCCGGCGGCCCTGCACGCCTACGCCTCCGCCATCACCGACGTCTTCCTCTACGCCGCCCCCGTCGCCGCCCTCGGCTTCGTGCTGGCCTGGTTCCTCAAGGAGGACCGGCTGCGCGGCTCGGTCACCGCGCCCGACGCCTCCGAGACCATCCCGCCCAACCCGGTCGAGCGCTCCTCCTACGAGGAGGTGTGCCGCGCCCTGTCCCTGCTCGGCACCCGGGAGGGCCGCCGGGAGATCTACCGGGAGATCACCGAACGGGCCGGCTACGACCTGCTGCCGGCCGCCAGCTGGCTGCTGCTGCGCATGCGCAGGTACGGCTCCGTCGAGCCGGCCGTGCTCGCCGAGCGCACCTCCGTGCCGCTCCAGGCGGTGATGGCGGCCGCCCGCCAGGTCGAGGAGCGGCGCCTCGCCCAGCGCCGGGGCCTGGACCTGGCGTTGACCGACTCCGGCCGCGAGGTCGCCGAACGGCTCGCCACGGCCCGGGAGGAGTCCCTTGCCGACCTGCTGGGCGACTGGTGGCAGCCGGGCCGCTCGACCGACCTGAGCCGGCTGGTCCGGGAACTCACCGGCGAACTGTGCGGCGCGGAACGGGAACGGCCGCACAACGGGACGGTCCTCAAGGCCGGTTGACGGCCCGCGCCGCCACCGGCTCCAGCTCCTTGCGGAACCAGTGCTCGGCGTACGGGTCGTCGTTGTGCGGACCGGTCTCGGTGTAGCCCAGGCGGGCGTACAGGGCGCGGGCCTCGACGAGGTCGGAGCGGGTGTCCAGGACGATCCGGCGGGCGCCGAGCGCGTGGGCGGCCTCCTCCGCGGCCGCCACGAGGAGCGCGGCCCCGCCCCGGCCGCGCACGCCCTCCACCACGAAGACCCGGGTCAGTTCGGCCGTGTCCGCGTCCAGCAGCCGCACACCCGCCGACCCGGCCGGCTCCCCGTCGTACCGGCCCACGAGCAACCGGCCGCCCGGTGGGGTGAGTTCGGCTCCCGCCTGGGCCGCTATCCCCCGTTCCAGCTCGCCGGGGTCGGTCCGGTGCCCCTCGTGCAGCAGGTACCAGCGGTCGCTGACCTCCGTGTAGTACGCCCGCCACAGTGCGGCGGCGTCCGGGGAGTCGTACGGCTCGGGGGCGATGGTCCACGTCATGCCGGTCATTGTCGGGAGACGCCGCGCGCCCCGCGCAACCGGATATCGCGGGTCCGGGAGACGCCCCGCGCCCCGAGCGAGCGGGCGAGCGGGCCCGGGCGGACGTGCCCCGGCGCACGGACGGCGACAGCGCCGGGAATCCGGCCCCCGGTCCCGGCGTGCGCCCGCCGTTTGTGGGCCGACTTCCGGGTCACCCGAAGGGTGAGCCGGCCAGTGGGGCCGGTCCGATCGGAAGGCAACCATGTCCACAGGACTGATCATCTTGCTGATCGTGATTGCGGCGGTCGTGGTCCTCGGCGCGGGGGCCCTGGCCATCGGCCGCGCACGGCGCGGCGGCGGAGCCGGCCTCAAGCGACGCTTCGGACCCGAGTACGAGCGGACCGTGGCCCTGCACGACGGGGACGCCAAGGCCGCCGAACGGGAACTGGCCGAGCGCGTCGAACGCCACGGCGACCTGCGGGAACGGCCGCTGGACCATGAAGACCGGGAGCGGTACGCGGCCCGCTGGACGGCGGTCCAGGAGCGCTTCGTCGAGTCGCCACGGGAGGCGGTGGCAGAGGCCGACCGGCTGCTCGCCGAGCTGGCGGCCGTCCGCGGCTACCCGGACGACGGGCGCTACGAGGAGCAGCTCGCCGCGCTGTCCGTCCACCACGCCGATCACGTGGAGGGCTACCGGCAGGTGCACCGGGTGGCCAACGACGGGGCGGGCGCCGGGACCGAGGAGATGCGGACCGCCCTGGTGCGAGCCCGTGAGCTCTTCGACGACCTGACCAGCCCCGGCACGCACAACGGCCGGCACCGTCCGGCCGCCGGCACGGCCCGGAAACCGGCCGCCGCGGGCTTCCACCGGAGCCGGCCGAAGGAGAGTCGAGCGTCATGACGGACAGGACGACCGGCTCCGGCGACGAGCGGTATCCCACAGGCCGCTTCACCCGGCCGCCGGAGGACGAGTGGGCGCCGGGCGACCCGGAATCCGGCCACCGGGCGCCGAGAGAGGCCCGGCCCGGGGAACGACTGCCCGGCGAACCGTCGCCGGACGAGGGCGCGGACCGCATGCCGGACGAAGGCGCGGGCCGCGGGCAGGCAGGGCCGGGCCGCATGCCGGACGAGGGTATGGGACGGATGACGGAGGGAACCGGCCGCATGCCGGACGAGGGCGCCGGCCGTGCGCCGGACGAAGGGACGGGTCGCATGCCGGACGAGGGCATGGGCCGGATGCGGGGAGGTGCCGGGCGGATGCCGGACGAGGGAGCGGGCCGGATGCCGGGTGAGGGCGCGGGCCGCATGCACGACGACCCGGGCGAGGGCTCCTCGGGCCTGTTCGGGAAGTCGGACCCGGCCACGGTCCCCGGCTCCGGGGAGGCCCGGGCACGGGGCGCCGAGGCGTACGACCGGCCGCACGGCTCCGAGGGCCTGCGGCCCGGCACGGAGGACCTGGGCGCCGACACGACCCGCGCGCCCGGCGGGGACGCGGCGCCGGCGCCCGGCCAGCGACGGATGCCGGACGACGGGCTCGGCGCCCCGTCCGCCGGCGCAGCGACGGCCCACGGCGGCGCGGCCGGAGACGGCGGCCACGGCAGCGCGCGCGGGACGGCCGCCCCCGCGGCCTCCGGCCAGGCGGCCGGCGCCGGCACCCCGCTGATGTCGTACGACGAGACGGACCGCTGGGAGCAGCGGATGCGGCAGGTGGCCGCCGGGTTCGTCGACGAACCCCGCGGCGCCGTCGTGGAGGCCGACCGGGCGCTGGAGGAGATCGCCGAGCGGTTCACCGATGCCGTGACCCGGCGCCGCCGCACCCTGCGGGCGTCCTGGGAGGGCGGCGAGGAACACGGCCCCGGTGCCGAGACCGACACCGAGCAGCTGAGGCTGGCCCTGCGCGACTACCGGGAACTGGCCGGACGCCTGCTACACGGCTGAGCCTGGCGCGTTCCCCTTGGCGGCAGCCCTGCGCTGCCGCCATTCGCGTGCGACCTCCTCGACGTCGTACGGCTTCTTCCCCAGCGGGGGGCCGGGCGGCGGCTTGAACATCATGTCGCGGATCCGGACGTTGACGTCCTCGATGATCTTCCGCGCGATCCGCTCCGAGGGCGCCGCGTACGCCGCCACGAGCGCGTCCTCGGCCTCCTTGCGCAGGGCCAGGGAGGGAGGCAGCACGGCCAGCCCCTCACGGGCCATCTTCCGTCTGACCCACCACAGTTCGTCGTAGCCGGACTCGAGTTCGGCGGGCAGCGGCTCACCCGCCCCCGGCAGCCGCTCGAACTCGCCGCGCGCGAGCGCGTCGCGGATCTGTTTGTCGGCCCAGGACTCGAACGGCACGCCCGGTGGCTTTCGCTCGGTCATGAACCCATTGTGCCGGACGCGGCCCGGCCGGGCGTTTTATCATGCGGCGGCACCGCATCAGAACTGCTGCAGGGGGATCAGGCGTGCTCGAACTCACCATGGCCACCGTCTCGGACGCCGACGCGGGCGCCACGGCCGGCATGACGATGGCCGACGCGCCCAGCGAGCCCGGCGCCGTGCTGCGGGTCGGCCGCGACGCGTCCGTGTGCCGGCTGGTCACCCCGGAGGACTGGCTGTTCGTCTCCCGCGTCCACCTGGAGTTCCAGTGCGGTCCCGCGGGCGGCTGGCAGGTGTCCTGGCTGCGCGGCTCCCAGGCCGACCCGGCCTCCGAGGTGCGCCTGGTCGTCGGGGAGTACGCGCAGACCGTCGCCTACGGCGGGACCGTGGCGCTGCCGCGCGGCGGGTCCGGCGAGATCATCGTCCGGGACCGCACCGCACCGCGCAGCGTCAACGTGGGTTTCTACCACGAAGGGTGAATCCGGCCCGGGAAGGAACGGACCGGCCGGCACCGGCGCTCAGGCCAGTACCCGGGCCACGGCGAAACCGTCGTAGCCCTTCTGGCCGACCGTCTGGATCGCCGTACCGCTCAGCCTCGGGTGGTTCGCGATCAGGTCGATCGCGTTTCGGGTGCCGACCACGTCCGGCTCCGTGCTGCCCGCGTCGGCGACCCGGCCGCCGCGGACCACGTTGTCCACGACGATCACGCTGCCCGCACGGGTGAGCCGCAGCGCCCACTCCACGTAGTGCGCGTTGTTGGCCTTGTCGGCGTCGATGAAGACCAGGTCGAAGGGGGCCGGGTTCTCGTCGGCGAGCTTGGGCAGCGACTCCAGGGCCGGGCCCACCCGCACCTCCGCGACCCGTTCCAGGCCCGCCCGGGCTAGGTTGCGGACGGCGACCTCGGCGTGCTTGGCGCTGTACTCCAGCGAGATCAGCCTGCCGTCCTCGGGCAGGGCGCGGGCCAGCCAGATCGTGCTGTAACCGGCGAGCGTGCCGATCTCCAGGACGGTGCGCGCGCCCTGCACCTGGGCGAGCAGCTGCAGGAACTTTCCCTGGGCGGCCGTGACGCCGATGGGCGGCAGCCCGGCGGCCTCACTGTCCCGCAGCGCCGCCCGCAGCGCATCGTCGTCGGGGGAGAGCCGGCTGATGAAGTAGTCGTCCACGTCGTCCCAGAGCTGCGACCCGCTCATGCGCTTGCTGCCTTTCCCGAGTGTCTTCCCGAGGCTTCTTCGCCCGTGCCCACTTCGATGATCTCAGCCGACGGGCACGGACGGGGAGAGCGGCGGCGGTGGCTCGACGGGGGGAGGGGGCGGAACCGGCCGCCGCGAGCGCCGTACGACGGCGACGGCGACGGCCGCGACCACCACGAGCAGCCCGCCCGCGGTGGTCAGCAGCCAGGCGGGGATCCCGGCGATCCTGCGCAGCTCGTCGTCGTAGATCACCTGCTGGACCGGGGTGTCGGCGGCGGCCCGGCGCAGTTCGTGGTCGCCGGAGATGCGGCGTGGGTCGGGGAACCGCTGGGTGAACGCCGTCAGGTACGGGGTGCCGGACGCCAGCTCGCCCAGGGCGCCGTCGTGCGTGGTGAGACGGCCGGCGAAGACCACCTCGGGAGGCAGGCCGCCGATCGCCGTGCGGGTCTCCATGCGGTGCGCGGCGAGCACGTACAGGCCGAGCGACTGCGGCAGGCCGGCGAGGCGGGACAGCCGCATCGGGTAGACCGGCCGGTCGGCGGCGAAGGTGAGGTGGAGCGGGTCCAGGGCGCCGTGCAGCATGGCCCCGGACGTGTCCGGGGCGAGGCGTACGGCGACGTACTCCCAGTGCCGGTCGACGTACGGCTGGAGAGCGGTTTTCAGCCGGGCCGGCAGGGCGAAGCCGTGTGCGTGCAGCCAGTCGCCGAGGGCGGCGGGGTCGGTTGCGGTCAGCCGGGCCACGTCGAACGGGCCGAGCCGCTGGCGGCCGACCACCGAGACGGCGCCCGCCGCGGGGGGCGGGGCGGCGTCGCCGACCTCGTCGTGGCCGTCGAAGGGCCACTCGCCGTCGTGCGGCCAGAAGTGGTACCGGGTGCGGTGGACGGGGGCCATGGCGTGGGCGAGCTGGCCGAAGACGGCCGGGTCGCCGAGGCGGACGGTCGCCCGGTGCGGGACCGGCATGATCCAGGCGGCGTGGTGCGCGTCGCCGTCGACGGTGAGCCGCATGACGATGTCCTCGCGCCGGCCGTCCCAGCGGAGTACCGACCGTTCGTCGGAGACGGCGATCCGGGCCGCGGGGTCCGGGACCATCGCGCCGCAGCCGCAGGCGTAAGCGGGGGCGATGAACCAGGTCAGCTGGATGCCGAGCAGTGCGAGGAGCAGGGAGACTATCCGGGCGCGGGTCACAGGCCTACAGACGACCCCACCCCACCCACGGTTCCGTCAACCCCCCAGGGACGCGGGGAACCGCGCGACCAGCCCCACGAGCCCGCACCCGTCGACGCCCCGGAATCCCCGGCTCCGGCGCCTGAACAACGCCGCCGACGTCACCCCCCTGGGGGCGCGGGGAACCGCGCGACCAGCCCCCACGCACCCGCACCGGCGGCGAACCCGCATCCCCGCGGCGCTTACGCCTGCTCGCCCCCGGGACGGAACACGCGGGGAACCGCGCGACCAGCCCCCACGCACCCGCACCGGCGGCGAACCCGCACCCCCGCGGCGCTTACGCCTGCTCCACTGCCGGGGCGGAACCCGGCAGCGGCCGCCCCGCCGACTCCGTCATCCGCCACACCGCGAACCCGCCCACGACGGCCGCGGCCATCATGTAGTACGCGGGCATCATCATGTTTCCCGTCGCCCCGATCAGCGCGGTCACGACCAGCGGGGTCGTCCCGCCGAACAGGGACACGGACACGTTGAAGCCGATGGACAGGGAGCCGTAGCGGACCCGGGTCGGGAACAGCGCGGGCAGCGCGGCCGGCATGGCCGCCGTGAAGCAGACCAGCAGCAGGCCCAGCGCGCCCATGCCCAGGGCCACGGCGAGCAGACTGCCGTCACGGATCAGCAGCAGCGCCGGGACGGACAGGAGCAGGAACCCGGCGCAGCCCGCCGCGATCACGGGACGGCGGCCGATCCGGTCGGTCAGCGCGCCGGCGAACGGCTGGACGATCATCATCAGCGCCATCACACCGAGCACGACCAGCAGTCCGTGCGTCTCGTCGTACTTCAGCTCACTGGTGAGGTAGCTCGGCATGTACGACAGCAGCATGTAGTCGGTGACGTTGAAGACCAGCACCAGACCCATGCACAGCAGCAGCGCCTTCCACTGGCCCGCGACCATCTCGCGCAGCGGCACCTTCGGCCGGGCGGCCTCCGCCTTCTCGACCTCCGCCGCGAACGCCGGGGTCTCCTCCAGGCGCATCCGCAGGTAGAGGCCGATGATGCCCATCGGGCCCGCGATCAGGAACGGGATCCGCCAGCCCCAGGAGAGCAGGTCGTCCGAGGAGAGCAGGGCCGTCATCAGGGTGACCAGACCCGCGCCGCCGATGTAACCGGCGAGCGTGCCGAACTCCAGCCAGCTGCCGAAGAAGCCGCGCTTCTTGTCCGGCGCGTACTCGGCGATGAACGTCGACGCGCCCGCGTACTCACCACCCGTGGAGAAGCCCTGCACCAGCCGGGCGGCCAGCAGGAGCAGCGGCGCGCCCACGCCGATCGTGGCGTACGACGGGATCAGGCCGATCGCGAACGTACCCGCCGCCATCATGATCATCGTGACGGCGAGGACCTTCTGCCGGCCCACACGGTCGCCCAGCGGACCGAAGACCATGCCGCCGAGCGGGCGGACCAGGAAGGCCGCCGCGAAGGCGCCGAACGTGGAGAGCAGCTGTGCGGTCGGGTTGCCGGAGGGGAAGAAGACCTTGCCCAGGGTGACCGCGATGTAGCTGTAGACGCCGAAGTCGAACCACTCCATCGCGTTGCCCAGCGCGGCCGCCTTCACGGCGCGCTTGACGAGTGCGGGGTCGGTGACGGTGACGTCGCGGGCCTTGGAGGCCCGGCGGGTCTTCAGGTGCGGGGTGATGGCTGTAGCGGTCGCCAAAACGAGGCTCGCCTGCCTTTCGACGGGGACAGGGACGCGGCCCGGACGGCGGCGCTGCCGAGAAGGACCGAAAATCGACCATAGGCGGATTCCGGCCGCTTACGACCCGTGTGCGAATCGATGCATAGGGCAGCCAAATGGTGCGTACGCAGGTACGTCTGCCCGCTCACACAGTGCCATTCCGCCTGGTCACTGTGATGCTTCTCGCGTCCGTGGCGTGGAACCGGGGCGCCTGCGGCCTGGGTCATTCAGGACAAAAGGAGGTCAACCTCAGGTGACGCGGGGGCTGCCTCGCGGCCTTCTCCCGCGGCCCGTGAGCCTCGTAGGGTTTCGCGCGAAACCCGGCGCACGGGGCGGCCGGTACGAAAACGGTGCGGAGGCCTACGAGGCGTGGCGAATGCGGATCACGGCGCGCGACCGGCGGACGCGTTAGGACCGGCCGGACCCGGAGCGCGGCTGCTCGCGGTCCGGCTCGCCCTGTGGGCGGTGGCGGCGGTCCTCGCGGCACGGCAGGTGGCCGTCGTCCTCACCACCCCGGACGGGGAGCGGCTCACCGACCTGGAGACCTGGGTCGGCCCCGAGGGCGTCCTGCACGTCAACGGCTCGCTCTACGACTCGACGGAGTTCACCGGCACCCCCTTCGGCGGCTTGGTCCTCAAGCCCCTCACCCGTTCGGCGCAGGCGGCCCTCGGCTGGGGCTGGACCTTCGGCTCCCTGCTGCTGGTGGTCGCCCTCGGCATGATCGCCGCCCGCGCGCTGCCCCAGCCGGTCGGCCGCCGGACGTCCCTGCTGGCCGCGCCGGTCGCGATCAGCCTGCTCATGCTGTCGCTGCCGGTCCGCAACGCCCTGTGGCTCGGCCAGACCAGCATCATCCCGGTGCTCCTCGTCCTGGTCGGTTGCTTCGCCGTCCGCGGCGAGCGCGCCGGCGGGCTGTGCGTGGGCCTCGCGGCCGCCCTCCAGCCGACGGTGCTGCTGTTCGTCCCCCTGCTGTGGTTCACCGGGCGCCGCACGCCCGCCGTCACCGCGGCCGGCACCTTCGCCGCCTGCACCGTGCTCGCCCGGGCGGCGATGCCGCACGACTCGTACACCTACTGGGTGCACCACATGGCGGGCGCGGGCCTCGGCGGGGAGGCGGACGCCAGCGCCAACCAGTCCCTGCACGGCGCCCTGCTCCGGCTCGGCCTCCACGGCCCGCTGGAGATCTGCCTCTTCCTGCTGCTGGGCGCCGTCACGGCCGTCCTCGCCCTGCGCCGGGCCGTCCGCTACGCCCGCGACGGCCAGTTGCTGCTCGCCGTCGCCGTCACCGGCTGCGCCGCGGTCGCCGTCTCACCCACCACCTGGCAGCACCAGCTGCTGTGGGTGCTGCTCGCGGTGGCCGGCCGGGTCGGCAGGCGGGCCTCCGACCGCTGCGTCTGGCCGACGGCCGTCATCCTGGTCACCACGCTCCCGGCCGGGATGATGCTGCCGAACATGTCGCCGCTGTATCCGCTGCGGGACAACCTCGTCCTGCTCGCGGCCCTGGCCGCCGCCACGGCCGTGCCCTTCCTGCCCCGCGCCTCGCCGTACCACCGGACACCGATCGCCACGGAGTACGCCCCGCAGGGCCCCGCACGCCTGCGCAGGACACCGTGGGCGCCGTTCCTGCGGCGGGTCCTCACCCGCCCGAACCTGCTCCTGGAGCTGCTCCTTCTGCGCGTCACCTACGCGGCCTACCAGCAGGTCCGCCTCGCCGCGACCGGCGGCACCAACTCCGGCGGCCGGGCGCGCGCCGAGCGCCACGGACAGAACGTGCTCGACGTGGAGCGCTTCCTGCGCGTCGACATCGAGCGCTGGGCCAACCACGCCGTCGTGCGGACCGGCTGGCTGCGGAACTTCTTCGACTTCTACTACGAGTCCTTCCACTTCCTGGTGCCGCTGACCGTCCTGGGCGTCCTGTACTGGCGCCGGCCGGCCGACTACCGCTGGGCGCGCGCCTCCCTCGGCTTCGCCACCCTGCTCGCCCTGGCCGGCTTCTGGCTCTTCCCGCTGGCTCCGCCGCGCCTGATGCCGGCGCTCGGCGTCATCGACACCGTCCACGGCGTGCAGGACTTCTCCAAGCCGGACTACGGCACCCTGACCGCGCTCACCAACCAGTACGCGGCGATGCCGTCCCTGCACTTCGGATGGTCCCTGTGGTGCGGAATCGTCATCGCCGTCATCGCCGTGCGGTGCTGGATGAAGGCCCTCGGCCTGCTCCATCCCTTCTTCACCGTCTCGGCCATCGTCGCGACCGGCAACCACTGGGTGCTGGACGCGGTCGGCGGAGCGGTGGTCGTCGGCGCGGGCTTCGGACTGTCGTACCTGTTCCAGGGGCCGCGGGCCGTCGCCACCGCCCGCCCCGCGCCCGCACCGGAGCGCCTGCCCGCCGCCGGCTCCCGCTGACGCCGCCGCGGACCCGGCGACTCCCGGCGGTGCGCCGCGCCGCCGGGGGGGAGCCGGACATGCGCGCGCACCCTCGCCGACAGGGCGAGGGTGCGGATGCGGGTGTGCGGCGCGGTGCCGCGGCGCCGCGGGAGGCGGCGCCGGGGAGGCGGCTCAGCGGCGGGCGGCTCAGTACCAGCCGTTGGCCTGCCAGAAGTTCCAGGCCTTGACCGGGCTGCCGTAGCGGTCGTTCATGTAGTCCAGACCCCACTTGATCTGGGTGGCCGGGTTGGTCTTCCAGTCGGAGCCGGCCGAGGACATCTTCGAGGCCGGCAGGGCCTGGACCAGGCCGTAGGCGCCGGAGGAGCTGTTGGTGGCGGAGGGGTTCCAGCCGCTCTCGTGCTCCACGATCTTGCTGAACGCGTTGTACTGCGCGGCGTCCGGGATCATCTTGTGCGCGATCGCCTGGGCGGAGGAGGCCGAGGTGGGGGCCGCGTGGGCGGACACCGACGTCATTGCCATACCCGCGGTGGCGACGGCCACGGCGGCGGTGGTGAGGGCCTTCTTCGGGGAAGCGATGCGGCGGATGAAGGAGACGGACACGGAGAACCTCTTGCGTTGGGGACAGTGGATCGCCCGCACGGGGAGGGCCACGCGCCGTGGCCGCATGCGTCGGCGCCGTGGCCCGTGTGGGCTCGTGGCGCCTGGCGACGTCGTCCAGAGAAGCAGGCCGGAAACACGTCCGCAATGACCCCTTTTACTAGTTGTGGCCGGATCGGCCGGGACCGGGCGCCCTGTGGCGTGGGTCTCGAACCCCAGGTCAGCGGGGGTGCCGGAAGGGGTATAACGGACAAATGGCACTACGGCCCGGCGTCGTAGGTGACGTGGGTCATGTGGGGTGCTTCACCGTCCCGCTCACCCCTCGCGAGCGGCCCCTCACCCAGCGGCGCGGACGGCTGTGCGGCCCGTCACGCGCCGGGCCCCTCGAAGGTGACCGGCGTCTCGAACGCGGCCCGCCTGGTGGCCCGGCGCAGCGCACGCAGCACCGCCGGGCCGAGAGCCAGGGTGAGGAGCGTCGTGCAGACGGCCCGGCCCAGGTCCCAGCCGAGCGAGGTGGCCAGACAGTAGGCGACGAAGCGGGCCAGGTTCGCGGGGACCGGGGCGTGCGGGTCGAAGGAGATGTTCGCGGCCGCCGCGCCGAGGAAGGGCCAGCCGGCCAAATTCATGAGCGTGCCGTAGGCGAAGGCCGCCAGGAAGCCGTACGCGGCGAGCAGCAGCAGCTCCCCCCGGCCGCGCAGCCGGACCGGGCCGGGCAGCAGGCCGGCGCCCATGGTGAACCAGCCCATCGACAGCATCTGGAACGGCAGCCAGGGCCCGACCCCGCCCGTCAGCAGGGCGGACGCGAACATGGTCACGGACCCCAGCGCGAAACCGAACCCGGGCCCGAGCACCCGTCCGCTGAGCACCATCAGGAAGAACATCGGCTCGATCCCGGCCGTGCCCGCGCCGATCGGCCGCAGCGCCGCCCCGGTCGCGGCCAGCACGCCCAGCATGGCCACCGCCTTCGGCCCGAGGTCCGACTCGGAGATCGTCGCCGCCACGACCGCGACCAGCAGCACCAGCACGCCCGCGAAGAGCCAGGGCGCGTCCTGCGCGTGGGCGCTCAGCTGCGCGGTGGGCGGGGCGAGGAAGGGCCAGCAGAAGGCGGCCACGCCGACCGCGCTGGTCAGCACCAGCGCGGCCAGGGCACGTGGGCCGAGACGGACGGCCCGGACGCGGGCGGTGGCAGGCGTACCGGGGCCGGTCATGCCAGCGCCTCCCGCACCTGGGCCACGGTCAGCCACTGCTGCGGGGCCAGGATCTTCGTCACCTGCGGTGCGAAGGACGGGGAGGACACCACTGTCTCGGCCGTCGGGCCGTCGGCGATCACCTCGCCCTCCGCGAGCAGCACCACCCGGTGGGCGATCTCGGCGGCCAGCTCCACGTCGTGCGTGGCCAGCACGATCGCGTGCCCCTGCGCGGCCAGCGCGCTCAGGTGGGCCGCCAGGCGGGCCTTGGCCGCGTAGTCCAGGCCGCGGGTCGGCTCGTCCAGCAGGAGCAGCGGGGGGCGGGCGGTGAGCACGACGGCCAGGGCGAGCGCCAGGCACTGGCCCTCGGACAGGTCGCGGGGATGCGTGTCGTCCGCGACGCCCGGCAGCAGTTCGGACACCAGCGCCCGGCAGGTGCCGGGCTCGGCGCCCGCGTCCCGGTCGGCCGCCGCGCACTCCGCGGCCACCGTGTCGGAACAGAGCAGGTCGCGCGGGTCCTGCGGCACGAGACCGACGCGGCGTACGAGGTCGCGGGGCGTGGTGCGGTGCGGGGTGACTCCGCCCACGTGGACCGTGCCGGAAGTGGGCGGTACCAGCCCGACGAGGGAGGCGAGGAGAGTGGACTTGCCGGCGCCGTTGCGGCCCATGAGGGCGACGGTCTCGCCGGGCGCGACGGCGAGGTCGACGCGGTGCAGGGCGGTGACGCGGTCCCGGCGGACGGTGAGGGCGTGGACCTCGGCGACGTCCTGGTGCGGGGGGCGAGCGGCGGGGGCGGGTCCGGTGATGCGGCGGCGGAAGAGGGAACGGCGGGGGGCCGGGGGCGCGGGGGGGCCCGGTGGTGGCGCCGGCCGGGAGCGGGGTCGCCCGTCGCCCTCGCTCGCGGGCCGCCGCCGCGCCCACCCGTGCCGCCCCGGCGGCACGACTGCCCGCGGCCGGGGCGGCAGGGCTGTCCGCGGATGCGGCTGCGGATGCGGATGCGGCGGTCAGGCGGTCCCGTAGCGGGGCTGCCCGGCGACGGGCGTCTCTCACGGTGAGCGGCAGGGGGGACCAGCCGGCCAGGCGGCCCAGGTCCACCACCGGCGGGTACACCGGGGACACGGCCATCACCTCGGCCGGGGAACCGGTGACCGGCGCCTCGCCGGGGCCGGGCAGCAGGACCACCCGGTCCGCGTACTGGACGACCCGCTCCAGCCGGTGCTCCGCCATCAGGACGGTCGTCCCCAGGTCGTGCACCAGCCGCTGGAGCACGGCCAGTACCTCCTCCGCCGCCGCCGGGTCCAGCGCCGAGGTCGGCTCGTCCAGCACGAGCACCCGGGGGTGCGGGGTGAGCACCGAGCCGATCGCCACCCGCTGGCGCTGGCCGCCGGACAGCGTGGCGATCGGACGGTTCCGCAGCCCGGCCAGGCCCAGCAGGTCCAGGGTCTCCTCCACCCGGCGCCGCATCACCTCCGGGGCGAGCCCCAACGACTCCATGCCGTAGGCGAGTTCCTCCTCCACGGTGTCCGTCACGAAGTGCGCGAGCGGGTCCTGTCCCACCGTGCCGACCACGTCGGCCAGCTCCCGGGGCTTGTGCGTCCGGGTGTCCCGGCCGGCGACCGTGACCCGTCCGCTCAGCGTGCCGCCCGTGAAGTGCGGGACGAGTCCGCTGACCGCGCCGAGCACGGTCGACTTGCCGACCCCGGACGGGCCCACGAGGAGCACCAGTTCGCCCTCCGGCACCTCGAAGCCGACGCCCCGGAGTGTGGGTGCGGCCGCGCCGTCGTACGTCACGCCGACGTTCTCGAAGCGGATCACGACGGCTCCTCGGTGGTGTGGTGCGGCTGGGGGACGACGAAGGCGGGCAGCAGGGCGAGCAGGACGGCGGCGGCGGGCCACAACGGCAGCGTGGGCGCGACCAACGGCACCACTCCCGGGTGCAGCGCGTCCGGATCGCGGGCTGAGGCGAGCGCCAGGAGCGCGGCGACCGCCGTCCCCGAGCCCGCGACCAGCCAGGCCCGCGCACCCCACGGGTCGGGGCGGTACCGGGTACGGAGCAGCCGGCGGCCGCCCAGCCGGAGGCCCGCGAGCGCGGCGGCCACGCCGGCGAGCAGCACCGGCAGCCCGTACGTGCCGCCCTCCGCGGTGAGCAGCCCGTACGTTCCGGCGCACACGCCGAGCAGGCCGCCGAGGGTGAGCGCGGCGGTCGTACGGCGGATGCGGGCGGGGACGTGCGCGGTACGGCCGTAGCCGCGGGACTCCATGGCGGCGGCGAGCGCGACCGAGCGTTCCAGCGCGCCTTCCAGGACCGGCAGCCCGACCTGGAGCAGGCCGCGCAGGCCCCGGTCGGGACGGCCGCGCAGCCGGCGGGCGGCACGCAGGCGCCGGACGTCGGCGATGAGGTGCGGCGCGAAGGTGAGGGCGACGACCACGGCCACGCCGGTCTCGTACAGCGCGCCGGGCAGGGACTTCAGCAGGCGGGACGGACTGGCCAGGGCGTTCGCGGCGCCGACGCAGATGAGCAGGGTGGCCAGCTTCAGGCCGTCGTAGGCGGCGAAGACGAGCGCCTCGGCGTTGACCCTGCCGCCCAGCCGGATGCCCTGCGCCCAGTGGGGGAGCGGGATCTCCGGGAGCGTGAACAGGGTGTGCGTGCCGGGGATGGGGGAGCCGAGGGCCACCGCGAAGAGGAGGCGGATGAGGAGGACGGCGAAGGCGAGTCTGGCGAAGGCGGCGTACGAGCGGGACCAGGGGGCGGGGGTGCGGTGCGTCGCCACGACGTAGGCGGAGGCGGCGATGAGGAGGGCGAGGAGGAGGGGGTTGGTGGTGCGGGTGGCCGCGGTCCCGAGGGAAAGGGCCCAGAGCCACCAGGCACCGGGGTGGAGCGAGGGCCGGGCACGGGTCCCCACGGCCGTCCGCTCCCCAGGGGCGCGGGGAACTGCGCGACCGGCCACGACGGCGCCGCAGTGGCACGCTTTGCCGCACTTGGGGCAGGCACGCGCCGACGCAGGCTGCAACTCCCCAGGGGCGCGGGGAACTGCGCGGCCGGCCACGATGGCGCCGCAGTGGCACGCTTTGCCGCACTCAGGGCAGGCACGCGCCGACGCAGACTCCAACTCCCCAGGGGCGCGGGGAACTGCGCGACCGGCCACGACGGCGCCGCAGTGGCACGCTTTGCCGCACTTGGGGCAGGCACGCGCCGACGCAGACTCCAACTCCCCAGGGGCGCGGGGAACTGCGCGACCGGCCACGATGGCGCCGCAGTCGCACGACACCCCGCACCTACACGGAGTCATCGCGTCGCCGTCGCGCCTGCCAGACCGCCGCTCCCGCCAGCACGGCCACCACCGCCGCGCCGATCGGCAGGCCCAGCGAAGGCCCGCTGTCCGAGCCGCCCTTGCCGTCCGCGTCGCCGTGCGTATCGTCCTGCGCGTCGCGTTCCTTCCCCGAGGTGCTCGACCCCGACCCCGTGGACACCTGCTCCCCGCAGCCCTTCCCCGGATACCCGGCGATGGCGCACAGCAGGGCGTTGGTGTCGTAGCGCAGGGGCTTGGCGACGGCGGCGAGGGCGTCGGCCGTCGTCGCGTCGTCGGACACGCGGGCGCACGCTGTGCGGCGGGCGGGCGGCGTCTCACCGGACGGGGCGTCCGAGGGCGTGCCGAAGTCGAGGACCAGCGCCACCCGCTTCGTACCCGGCTCGGCGGCCGTGTCCCCGCAGATGGCCGTGAAGTCCGCCGCGCCGCGCGGCCGGCTGGCGTCCGCGGAGTCCGCGCTCACCGCGAACCGGAAACCCTGCACCGCGCCGTCGTCCGGGCGGACCGTCGACGGGCCCTGGGTGGCGTACGTCCAGTGGCCGCCGGTGCGCTCCCAGAACGACCAGTAGCGGTAACCGGCGGCGTGCGCCCCGGTGGCCGGGAGCAGCAGGACGAGCGCGGCGAGCAGCAGGGCCACGGCACGGCGGACAGCGGTCACGGCTGCCGCTTCCTGCGGCCGCTGAAGAGGAAACCGATGCCGATGCCCGCGACGAGGCCGACACCGACGATCCACCACACACCGCTGCCGGAGTCGTCGTCGGACGCCTCGGCCTTCTCCTGCCCGGCGGCCTTCTCCGGCTGCGGGGCAGGGCCCTGGGCGTTGAGGGAGCGGACCAGATCGGTGCCGCCGAAGTCGGCGGGCCGCGCGCCGACCGCGTGCGCGGCGAAGACCAGCTGGGCGTACGCGGCCGGGCCGCTCTGCGCCGCCCACTGGGTGGCGTTCTTCTCCAGCCAGGCGTACGCCTTCTTCGCCTGCGCGGTCCGGCCGTCCGCCGCGAGCGCGACGACCGTGTCCGCGGTGTTGCCGAAGTCGGGCTGGTCCTTGGCGCCGGGCAGGGTGGACTTGAGGTGGCCGGTCCCGGCCACGGCCGACGCCAGGTACGCGCCGGCGTTGTCCGCCACCCGGGCCGGGGCCGGGTGCGCGGCCTTGGCGCAGGCGTCCTCGGCGGGCGCCTTGCCGGCCTCCGCCACGAAGCCCTTGCCGAGCGCCCCCAGTACACCGGCCGCCGTCGCGTCCGCGTTGGCGAGCAGCTTGCCCTTCTTGTCCGGCTGGAAGGCGAGCGCGCCGCCGCCGTCCTGGCCGCAGGGTATGGACCAGGCGGGCAGGGCGTCGTAAGGGGACTTGCCCGACTTGCGGACGTCCGCCGGGTCCGTGCCGGCCGCGGCCAGCGCACCGATGACGACGGAGGTGGAGTTGGTGTCGCTGGGGCCGCCCGGGTAGTAGCCCCAGCCGCCGTCCTTGTTCTGCACGGACTTGAGCCAGCCGACCGCCTTGGCGACGGCGCCGCCGCGCCCGCCGACCGCCTTCAGGGCCTGCACGGCCGCGGCCGTGCTGTTGCTGTCCGGCTTGACCGCGCTGTCGCAGGCCTTGCCGGGAGCGGCGCGGAAGGCGGCGAACGCCCCGTTCGCGCACTGCTGCCCGGTGAGCCAGTCCACGGCCCCGGCGGCCGGCCGGTAGCCGAGGGTGCGCTGGGCGAGCAGCGCCAGCGACTGCCGCCAGACACCGTCGTAGGTCGGGTCCGCCTTGCCGTACAGGCCGGACGGGATCGACACCTTGGGGGAGGCGGAGGGCGACGGACCGGCCGCCGTGGCGGGCGCTGCGGCGGCCAGCACGCCTATGACGGCGAGAGCCGCGGCGCTGCGGCGTACGTTCATGATCGGCGATGCCTCTCCTGCGGGGAGCCGGCTGCGCACGGGAGACACCCCGGGCGGCTCGGCCCCGTAAACCTCGACGGTGCCGTGCGCGGCGGGCCGCCGACGCACGCGAGCCGGTCAACGTCCCGTCCGGGGTGGTCCGGCTCACTGCCTCTCGGCGGTTCACGGTTGCGGGTCAGCGCCGGAATTGCACCGGCTTTCCCCCGTACGGGTGTGATGACGACGCCGCCACTTTACCGGCAGCCGCGCGCGGCCCGAGGGGTGGCTGTCGGCACACGCGACGGGTGACTAGGGTCACGCCATGAACACGACGGGGAAACTGCTGGGTTCGGGCCGCTCGGCCGACGTGTACGAGATCGACGACGCGTGGGTGCTGCGCCGGGACCGCGAGGCCTGGGGGGACGCGGCCGCCGAGGGGGCCGTGATGGAGTACGTGCGGGGGCACGGGTATCCGGTGCCCCGGGTGCGGCCCACCGGCTCGCGCACCGACCTGGTACTGGAACGGCTGTCCGGGCCGACGCTGCTGGACGCGCTCACGGACGGCCGGGTCGGCGCCGCGGAGGGCGGTGCGCTCCTCGCCGGGCTGCTGCGCCGACTGCACGCCGTGCCCGGGCGGGACGCGGCCGACCCGGACGCGCGCGTGCTGCACCTCGATCTGCATCCGGACAACGTGATGCTGACCCCGGACGGCCCCCGGGTCATCGACTGGTCCAACGCCGAGGACGGCCGGCCGGGACTGGACTGGGGCATGTCGGCGGTCATCCTCGCCCAGGTCGCCGTCGGCGGCGAGGCGCTCGCCGAGCCGGCCGGCGCGCTGCTCGCGGCACTGCTCGCCGACCCCTCCGGGCTCACCGGGGACGGCCTGGCCGAAGCCCGCCGGCGCCGCGCGGCCAACCCGACGATGACGCGCCGCGAGGTGGAGCTGCTGGGAGCCGCCGAGGAACTGGTCCGGCGGACGGCCGCCGGTGCGGGCGGCTGAGGGGCCCACCGGCAGCCCCGGCGGGGGAGAGGGGGAACACCCCGGATGCCGCTCCCCCATAGACGGCACCCGGGGCGGTCGGATCTTGCTCTCTGTGCCATGATCCTCACCCAACGCGTCGTCAACTGTCAACGATGGCTGCCGACTTGCGAAGGATCAGTTGTCACCCCCTGGTCGGGGGAACGGCCGACCCGGTAGCCTCGCGTCGATCCGAACACCGAACGGAACGACATGCCCAGGGGGGAAGCTCGGTGAGTGACGCGTACGCCTCGCTGGCCGATGTGCTGGGCCGGCTCGGCGAGTTGACCGGCTGCCCGGGCCGGCTGCCGGAGGCCCTCGACGTCGCCGACCTCTCCCACCGCACCGGCGTCCCCGTCCCCGTCGTCGTCGACCTGCTCGCCGGCGGCCGGGCCGCCGAGACCTGCCTCCCCCAACGCGTCCGCCAGCGACTGGACTTCATCCGGCAGACCAGGCGGCGGCCCGACGGGAAGCGGTACTCGCTGGGCGAACTGGCCGAGATCGCCGGAACCAGCCGGCAGTGGTTCAGCGAGTGGCGCAAGAGCGGACTGCCGAGTCTGGCCCACACCGACCGGCTGCGCCGGTTCTTCGGACTGCCCGCGGGCTTCTTCACCGCGGACGAACCGGAAGCCCTGCACCAGGCCCTGCAGCCGGTGCTGCGGGGACTGGAGGCGGAGGCCGACCCGCTGCTGCGGCTGCGCGAGACCGGACTGGTCCGGCTCGCCGCCCGCGCCCCGCAGATGAACGCACGCCAGCTCGCCACCCTCGCCGATCTCGTCGAGCTGATCACCTCCTCGGAGCGGACCGGGAGCTGACGGCACGACACGTCATCCGGACATGCGGTGGACCGCACGGCATCCCCTTTCCGCCGTACATCCCTTTCCTCCCGCCCCGGCCCACGCAGAAGGTGGCCGAAGCCGCCAGGAGTTGGCATATTGGCGATCAGGCGCGACCGTCCGGTCGCACCGGACAGCGGCACGCCGACCTGATCGCCGCTCCCAGCCAGTGTCAGCCGAAGGTCCTCGGGGGAATGGTGCGCACAACCCGGAAGATGCGCCGGTTCGCCAACGCGCTCATCGACCCCCTCAGAGTGCCGATCCCCGCCGACCCCGGCGATCTCCTGGACGCCCTGGTGGAGTCCGCGTCCCGGTGGCGCGGCCGTCCCATCGCCGTCCACCTGACGAACTTCCCGCCGCACACCTGCGCCACCGGACTGTGGATCGAACGCGCCACGCGCGACGACATCGTCATCGAGGCGGACGCCCCGCCCTGGATGAAGCTGGTGATCCTCGGCCACGAGCTGTGGCACATGGCCGAGGACGACCCGGCGCACCAGGCCGCGCACTCCGCGGGCCTACTGGCGCCGGCCGGCGCGGACGGCGCCCAGCCGTCCGCCGCGCGCACCCGCTTCCTGGACGCCGCGGAACAGCGGGCCGACCTGTTCGGCATGCTGATCGGCGACCGGCTGCGCCCCTGGCTGAACGCCGCCCCCGACTCCGTGTACGCGGCGCAGACCTCCCACAACGACGACCTCGCGGGCCGCATCGGGGCGGCCCTCAACTACCGCGGGGCCCAAAGGTGAGCGACCTGATCAACTACGTGAGTTGCGGGCTGCTGTGGCTGGGGATCCTGGCCAAGGCGCCCGACCTCGTCCGCCAGTGGCGCGACCCCTTCCTGCTGGCCATCACCAGCGTCCTGGGGTTCGCCTCCCTGTGCTTCCTCTTCGGCGCCCCGCGGACGGTGGGCTTCGTCAACCACGTCAGCGGCGTACCGAACCTCGCCGCGCCCCTGACTTACGCGGCCATCACGGCCTACGGCGCCGCGTCCCTGGTACTCGTCGTCAGCTGGCGCGGCGGCCCGGGCACCGCCCGCGCCATCCGCCGCTGGGTGCTGGGGTACACGGGCGTGCTCGGCGGCATCGCGTTCACGTTCGCCCTGGGCGACGCCCCGGTGGAACGCCGCACGGACTTCGACACCTACTACGCCACCACGCCGTACATCAGCGAGATGATCGTCCTGTACCTCGTCGCGCACCTCGCGGCCGTCGTCGTGACCGCGTACCGGTCGCTGACCTGGGCCCGGCACCTGCGCGGCTGCCTGCGGGCGGGACTGGTCACCATGGGCACGGGGACCGTCGTCGGCGCCGGTTACAGCGCGTCGAAACTCGTGGCCGTCGCCGCCCGCTGGTGCGGACGCGACTGGTCCGCCCTCGGTACGACGCTCTCGCCGGCCTGCGCCGGACTGGGCGCCGCGCTGACCGTCACGGGCACCGTGATCCCCCTGGTCGGCCCCTTCGTGGCGACCCGGGCCCGGTGCTGGCGGGAGTACGCGCGGCTCGGCCCCCTGGAGCGGGAACTGACGGAGCTGCTCCGCCGCGAGTACCTGAGCGTGCCCCGGCCCTTCTGGCCCTCGCCCACCCGCTGGCTGACCTGGCGCCAGAGCACCATCTACAACGGACTGCACTTCCTCGAGCGGTACTTCGACGCAGGGCTGTACCAGCGGACGTACACCGACCGGATGCGCGTGACGGGCGACCGGCACCAGGCGGAGGCCGCCGCCTGGGCCACGGCCATCACCGCCGCGGCACGGACCGTGAGCGAGAGCGGGCACGGGCTCGTCGTGGCCGGCGAGCCGGAACCGCGGCCGGACCGCCCGGACCTCCCCGCCCTCCTCCGTATCGCCGACGCCCTCGCCGAGAACAGTGGTGAGCATGCCCTGGCCATGTGCTGAACGGAGTTCTCGACCATGAGCCTCGTCGTGTACGCGGCAGCCTCGCTCTTCGCCGTGACCGCCCTGCTCCTCTTCCGCAGACCGCGCGTCGCGCTGCGAGACCCCCTGACGGCCTCCACCTGGGTCTCCATCTTCCTCGGCGGCCTCTGCTTCTTCTGCTCGGCCCCCGTCACCCTGGCCGCGGTCAACGACCTCACCGGCACACCCAACTTCGGCGCGCCGATGACCTACAGCGTCATCTCCGCCTACAGCGCCTCCCTGCTGATCCTGCTGATCAACTGGCGCGGCGGGCCGGCCGAACAGGTCAGGCGCTGGGTCGTACGGGTCGCCACGGTCTACAGCCTGCTGATCGCCGCCATCATCACGCTGTTCACCCTGGCGAGCGCCCCGGTCGAGCGGCTGCGCGACCTCGACACCTACTACGCCAACACGCCGTACATGCGCGAGATGATCGTCCTCTATCTCGTCGGCCACGGCGCCTGCGCGCTGATCACCTGCTACGTGTGCCTGCGCTGGTCCCGCGAGGTGACCGGCACCCTCCGTGTGGGCCTGCGTCTGATCATGGCGGGCCTCTCCGTCGACCTGCTCGGCTTCGCGCTGACGAAGATCACCGCGGTCGTCGCCCGCTGGACGCTGCACGACCTGGACGGTCTGTCCACCGACCTGGCCCCGCCGGCGTCCGCCGTGGGCGCCCTGCTGTGCAGTGCGGGCTTCGCGCTGCCCCGCCTGCTGCCCGCGGTCCTCGACCAGTGGCACAGCATCTGGGACTACCGCGCGCTCGCCCCGCTGTGGGCCGAGCTGGAGACGGTGCCGACCGCGCCCAAGCCCGCGCCGCCGCGCTGGCAACTGCCCCGAGGCCGCCTGTACTACCGCGAGATCCGCATCCTCGACGCGCTGCTCGCCCTGCAGTCCCGCTGCGACGGCAGGGTGCGGGAGACGGCGTACCGGCAGGCCAGGACCCAGGGAAGCGCCCCCGGCGAGGCCCATTTCATCGCCGCCGCGGCCATGGTCGTCGATGCCGCGCACCAGGCCCGGCAACCGCAGTCACCCGCCGGCCAGGAGCCGGCCGGAACGTCCCGTCTGCACACCGCCGTCTTCTCGGACACGGGCGAACTGGTGCAGCTGTCGCGGGCGTTGGCCAAGTCACCCGTCGTCGAAGCAGCTCGCGCGGGCGCGGCGAGAGCCGCCCGGAGCTGAGGGAAGAGAACCGTGAAGTCGACCAGAGCTGTTGTCATAGGCGCCGGTCCGGCCGGCCTGCTCGCCGCCGCGGCGTTGGCGCCGGTCGTGGACCACGTCGTCGTGCTCGACCGCGACGAACTGCCCGACGCCCCCGAGCACCGCCGCGGCGTGCCCCAGGACCGTCACGCCCACCTGCTCATGCCCGGTGGCCTGGAGGCGATCGAGCGGCTGCTGCCGCGGGCCGACGTGCGCAAGGACCTGCTGGCCGCGGGCGCCAGGGAACTGGCGCTGAGTTCCGGCATGCTGGCCCTCACTCCCGACGGATGGTTCCGCCGCTGGCGGCACCACAGCCACGTCACGATCACCTGCAGCAGGCCGCTGCTGGAGTGGGTGGTGCGCAGGGCGGTCCTCGGTACCAACGCCAACGTCGAGGTCCACCGCGCCCGGGTCACCGGGCTGCGGGGCAGCGCACGCCGGGTGCTCGGCGTGACCGTCGAGCCCTGCGCCGACGCCGGCTCCGACGCCCCCTTCCCGGCCGGCCACTGCGGCCACCGCCCGGCCGACGGGCGGCCGGCCGCACTCGACGCCGACTGGGTGGTGGACGCCAGCGGCCGGGGGACACGTGTCGTGCCGTGGCTCGAGGCGCTCGGCATCCACGGCATCGCCGCGAAGGACGTCGACTCCGGTCTGGCCAACGCCACCCGCGTCTACCGCACGCCCTCCGGGGCCCAGGAGTGGCCGCTGACCCTGATCCAGCCCGACCCCTACAGTGGCCGGCCCGGCCGCAGCGGCATGATCGTGCCCATCGAGAACGACCGGTGGATGGTCAGCCTCGGCGGGATGCGCGGCAGCGAACCCCCGAGCGACCCGGACGCCTTCCTCGAGTACGCCCTCGCCCTGCCCAGCCCCCTGGTGGGCCGGCTCATCGCCGCCGCCGAGCCGCTCACGGAGGTCTTCACCAGCCACAGCACCAGCAACTCACGCCGTTACCTGGACAAGGTCCGGCACTGGCCCGACCGCTTCGTCGCGCTCGGCGACGCCGCGGCCACCTTCAACCCGCTCTACGGCCAGGGCATGTCGGTCGCGGCACTCGGGGCCCTGGCGCTGGCGGAGGCCCTCGCGGACGGCGGCCTCGACACACCGGGCCTGGCCCGTGGCGTCCAGCGGGCGGCGGCCCGCTCCGTCGAGGCGGCCTGGACCACGGCGGTCAGCACGGACGTGCTGTACCCCGGCGTGGAAGGCGGCACGCCGACCGCGGCGGACCGCCTCACCGCGGCGTACTCGCGGCGGCTGACGCGGACGGCCACCGGCTCCTACGTGGCGGCGTCCGCCCTGTGGGACGTCACCACCCTGCGCACGGGCCCGGCGCGGCTGATGCGACCGGGCGCGATCCTTGCCGCACTCGCCGGCCCACCGCTGCCCCCGCTCTCGGGACCACCGCTGACGGACCGCGAGCGGGCGATCCTGTCGGCCATCGGCTGACGGACGGTGAGCGGGCGATCCTGTCGCCATCGGCTGACGGGGGCCGCCGCACGACGGCCGTGCACCGCCCGGCGGAGGGGACCGGGACCACTCAGGCCGGCGGCGAACCGGGCGCCCCACCCGGGAGGGGGACCGGCGGAGCCGCGGGGTACGCTCCTGCGGTTCCGGCAGGCCGAGCAGGGTGGAAAGCGTGCACAAGTCCGAGGCGAAGAAACTGGTCAAGCAGGCGTACGAGGCCTGGGACGCCGAGGACTGGACCACCGCCGCCGGACTCCTGGAGCGGGTGCTCGCCCACTTCCCCGACGAGGAGCCGAGCCCGGTGTGGTGGTACGACGCCGCGCTCGGCCACAAGTTCCTGCGCAACTGGGCGAAGGCCTACGAGCTGGGCCGCGAGGCCGCCGCCCGCGCCCCGCGCGGCGAGGGCGACCCGGCCCACTGGAACCTGGGCATCGCGGCCACCATCCAGCGCGACTGGGCGACCGCCAGACAGGCGTGGGCCGGCTTCGGCATCGAACTCCCGCCGGGTGACGGCGTGATCGACGCCCGCCTCGGCGCGGCATGCGTCCGCCTGGACACCGGCGGCGAACGGGAGGTCGTCTGGATCGACCGGCTCTGCCCGACCCGCGGCCGGGTCATGAACGTACCGGTGACGGCGGGCCGCCGCTTCGGCGAGATCGTCGTGCACGACGGCGAACCGAAGGGCCGCCGCGTCGTCGACGGCCGCGAGTACCCGGTCTTCGACGAACTCCTCCTCTTCGAGTCCTCCGACCTGCCCACGTTCACGGTGACCGTGGACGCGGGGGAGGCGGCCGACGTCGACGCCCTGATCGACCTCTTCGGGCAGAACGACTACGGCGCCGAGCCGGCGAGCGGCTTCGAGGTCCTGTGCGCCTGCTGCAGCGAGGGCACGCACGAACAGGAGCGGAAGGTCCACCCGGGCACCCAGCAGGTGTCCCTGGCCGCCCCGGAGGACGAGGCCCGGCGCCTGCTCGACCGGTGGGCGGCCCACACGCCGTCCGCCCGCGGCTGGACCGGCCTGCTGCCCGTCGCCTGACCGCCGGCCCCCCAAGGCGGCGCCGCTCAGGGCCTGTTGCCAATGTGGATCAAGAGCGTGGATGATCGGTGCATCCGACATCGAGGGGGAACACGTGCGGTATTCCGATGGTCCGACAGTGCACTGCGACGTCCGTGTCGAGGCGCCCCCGGCGCGGGTCTGGGCGCTGGTGAGCGACATCGCGCTGCCCGCGCGGCTCAGCCCGGAGCTGCAGCGCGCGGCATGGCTCGACGGCGCGGACCGGCCCGTGGCGGGGGCGCGCTTCGAGGGCCACAACCGGCATCCGCAGGTCGGCGAGTGGCGGACCGTGTCCTACGTGGTCGAGGTGGACGAGGAGCGGGTGTTCGCCTGGGCCGTCACGGACGCCGACGGCCGTTACGGACAGCCGGCCGTCGACCCGGCGAAGCCCCTGGCGACCTGGCGCTACGAGCTCCAGGCCGAGGGCGAGGGCACGCGGCTGCGGCAGTCGGCCTTCCTCGGTCCGGGCCCCAGCGGGGTCACCCAGGCCATCGAGCGGTGGCCGGACCGGGAGGAGGCCATCATCGACTTCCGGCTCGGGGAGCTGCGCGCCGGCATGGAGACCACCCTCCAGGGCATCAAGGCACTCGCGGAACAGACCGGCTGAGGGGCGACACCACGGCTCCGCCCGCCGTGCCTAGCGCGCGGCGGGCGGTGCCGTCAGGTCCATCAGGCGGCACGCCGTCTCTATGTCCGTCCTCACCTGGGCGATGGAGGCGCGGCCGGAGAGCCACGTGATGAGGGCCGAGTGCCAGGTGTGCTCGATGACCCGGACCGCGGAGAGCTGCTCGGGTGTGGGGTGCTCCAGGCCCGTCGCTTCCAGGATGATCGCCGTCGTCTGGCGGGAGACCTGGTCGACCTCCGGGCTCACGCTCCGGTCGGCGAAGGTGAGGGCGCGCACCATCGCGTCGGCCAGCTGCGGCTCGCGCTGCAGCCCGCGGAAGGCCCGCATCAGGGTCTCGGCGACACGCTCGGCAGCCGAGTCACCCGCGGGGGGCCTCCTGCGGAGCGTGCCGTGCATGTGCTCCAGCTGGTCCTGCATGGTCGCCACCAGCAGGTGGACCTTGGACGGGAAGTAGCGGTACAGCGTGCCGAGGGCCACCTGGGAGGACTCGGCGACCTCGCGCATCTGCACGGCGTCGAAACCGCCCCGGCTCGCCAGCTGGGCGCACGCTCGCAGGATCCTGCGGCGGCGGGCCTCCTGCCGCTCGGTGAGCGGGGCCGGGGAGGGCCGGGCCGTACTGGCCGTCACCTTCGATTCCGCAGGCATGGGTCCCACTCCGTGACAGTCGGTGAGGGTGTCTGTAGGGCTCGTGATCAAACAGCATGACAGGGTTGCGCGTCGTGGCGCGAATCACCTGATCCACTGCTCACAGTCCCCCTACCTGCCGGTAGATTCAGTTCCTCTTGAACGATCAAGTCTGAAACTTGTTCTAGATTAGCGTCCCGTCGTAGTGTCGCGGGGCAGTGCAGGCAGAAGGGGGCACGGAGTGACCGCTGAGGCCCGGGAAGCGGGTGCCCAGGAGGATCCCGCGTCTGACGGCGAGCGACCGCTCGACATCGCGCTCCTCACCTACAAAGGGAACCCGTTCTGCGGCGGCCAGGGCGTCTACGTACGGCACCTGTCCCGCGAACTGGCCCGCCTCGGCCACCGCGTGGAGGTCATCGGCTCCCAGCCGTACCCGGTCCTCGACGAGCACGAGGACCATGCCGGCCGGCTGACCCTGACCGAGCTGCCCAGCCTCGACCTCTACCGCCAGCCCGACCCCTTCCGCACCCCCGGGCGGGACGAGTACCGGGACTGGGTCGACGCCCTCGAAGTGGCGACCATGTGGACCGGCGGCTTCCCCGAGCCGCTCACCTTCTCGCTGCGCGCCCGCCGCCACCTGCGCGCCCGCCGCGGCGAGTTCGACGTCGTGCACGACAACCAGACCCTCGGCTACGGCCTGCTCGGCGACATCGGCGCCCCCCTGGTCACCACGATCCACCACCCCATCACCGTCGACCGGCAGCTGGAGCTGGACGCGGCCGGCACCTGGCAGCGCCGCTACTCGGTGCGCCGCTGGTACGCCTTCACCCGGATGCAGAAGCGCGTCGCCCGCCGCCTGCCCTCGGTCCTCACCGTGTCCGGCAGCTCCCGGCAGGAGATCGTGGACCACCTCGGCGTCCGCGACGACCGCGTCCACGTGGTCCACATCGGCGCCGACACCGACCTGTTCGCGCCGAATCCCGCCGTCCCCGAGGTCCCCGGCCGGATCGTCACCACCTCCAGCGCCGATGTGCCCCTCAAGGGCCTGGTGTTCCTCGTGGAGGCGCTGGCGAAGGTGCGCACCGAGCACCCGGCCGCCCACCTCGTCGTCGTCGGCAAGCGCCCGGCGGAGGGCCCCGTCGCCCAGGCCGTCGAGCGCTACGGCCTCGAAGGCGCCGTCGAGTTCGTCAAGGGCATCTCCGACGCCGAGCTGGTCGACCTGATCCGTTCGGCCGAGGTCGCCTGCGTGCCCTCCCTCTACGAGGGGTTCTCGCTGCCCGCCGCCGAGGCCATGGCCACCGGCACCCCGCTGCTCGCCACCACCGGCGGCGCGATCCCCGAGGTCGCCGGACGCGACGGCGAGACCTGCCTGGCCGTACCGCCGGGCGACGCGGGCGCGCTGGCCGCCGGGCTGACCCGGCTGCTGGGCGACCGCGAGCTGCGAGTACGGCTCGGCGCGGCCGGCCGGAACCGGGTGCTGCGGCACTTCACCTGGGCCCGCGCCGCCCAGGGCACGGTGGCCCGCTACCGGGAGGCCATCGCCCGCCACGGCGGCCGCCGGCACACGCCGGCCCGGCCCGCCCCCGCACCCACCGCCGTACGCGAAGAAACACTCGCCTCCGACCGCGAAAGCAGGGCCACGTGCTGACCGTCGACTTCTCCCGGTTCCCGCTCGCCCCCGGCGACCGTGTCCTGGACCTCGGCTGCGGAGCCGGCCGGCACGCCTTCGAGTGCTACCGGCGCGGCGCCCAGGTCGTGGCCCTCGACCAGAACGCCGAGGAGATCCGCGAGGTCGCCAAGTGGTTCGCGGCGATGAAGGAGGCCGGTGAGGCCCCCGAGGGCGCCACCGCGACGGCCATGGAGGGCGACGCGCTGGCCCTGCCCTTCCCCGACGAGTCCTTCGACGTCGTCATCATCTCCGAGGTGATGGAGCACATCCCCGACGACAAGGGCGTGCTCGCCGAGATGGTCCGCGTGCTCAGGCCGGGCGGCCGCATCGCCGTCACCGTGCCCCGGTACGGCCCCGAGAAGGTCTGCTGGGCGCTGTCCGACGCCTACCACGAGGTGGAGGGCGGCCACATCCGCATCTACAAGGCGGACGAGCTGCTCGGCAAGATCCGCGAGGCCGGCCTCAAGCCGTACGGCACCCACCACGCGCACGCCCTGCACTCGCCCTACTGGTGGCTCAAGTGCGCCTTCGGCGTGGACAACGACAAGGCGCTGCCGGTGCGGGCGTACCACAAGCTGCTGGTCTGGGACATCATGAAGAAGCCCCTCGCCACCCGGATCGCCGAGCAGGCGCTGAACCCGGTCATCGGCAAGAGCTTCGTCGTCTACGCGACCAAGCCGCACCTGCCGCGGGTGGACGACAAGTGACCACTCCCCGGACGGAACACCTCGTCCTGCCCGGGGTCCTCACCGCCGAGCAGGCCGCCGCGACCGTCCGCGGCATCCTCGCCGTGCAGCGGGAGGACGGCGCGATCCCGTGGTTCCGCGGGCACCACCTCGACCCGTGGGACCACACCGAGGCCGCCATGGCGCTGGACGCGGCCGGCGAACACGAGGCCGCGGAGCGGGCGTACACCTGGCTCGCCCGGCACCAGAACGCGGACGGCTCCTGGTACGCCGCCTACGCCGACGGCGCCCACGACGACGTCACCGACCGCGCCCGCGAGTCGAACTTCGTCGCCTACATAGCCGTGGGCGTCTGGCACCACTACCTCTCCACCGGCGACGACACGTTCCTGGACCGCATGTGGCCGTGCGTCCGGGCGGCCGTCGAATGGGTGCTGCGGCTGCAGCAGCCCGGCGGGCAGATCGGCTGGCGCCGCGACGACGACGGCACGCCGACGAACGACGCCCTGCTGACCGGCAGTTCCTCCATCCACCACGCCCTGCGCTGCGCCCTGGCGATCGCCGAGCAGCGTGAGGAGCCGCAGCCGGACTGGGAACTGGCGGCCGGGGCCCTCCGGCACGCGATCCGCCGGCACCCCGAGCGCTTCCTCGACAAGAACCGCTACTCGATGGACTGGTACTACCCGGTCCTCGGCGGCGCGCTGACCGGCGCGGAGGCCAAGGCCCGCATCGAGGAGTCCTGGGACAGTTTCGTCGTCCCGGGCCTCGGCGTGCGCTGCGTGGTCCCCAACCCGTGGGTCACGGGCGGGGAGTCCAGCGAACTCGCCCTGGCCCTGTGGGCGGTGGGCGAGTCCGACCGTGCCCTGGAGATACTGCAGTCCATCCAGCACCTGCGCGACCCCGAGTCGGGCCTGTACTGGACGGGCTACGTCTTCGAGGACGCCGCCGTCTGGCCCCGCGAGCTGACCACCTGGACGGCGGGCTCCCTGCTCCTCGCCGTGGCCGCACTGGGCGGCCACGACGCCACCTGCGCGGTCTTCGGGGGCGAACACCTCCCGACCGGCCTCGCCCCCGACTGCTGCGCCTAGCCGACGCGGCGCCGCGCCGCAGGCGGTCAGTGGCGGTGCGGGCGGTTGGCGATGGCGTGGCCGACGAAGAGGTAGACGACGGCGGCGAGTCCGTACCCGGCGACCACCCGGGCCCAGGCCTCGTCGAACGTGCTGTGTTCTCTGGGGGTGCCCCCCAGACCCCCGGGCCGTGCGACCGGTGTGCGGTGGCGGGTTGTCCCGGGGAGTGGGGGGCGTGGCGCGCCGCAGGCGGTCAGTGGCGGTGCAGGCGGTTGGCGATGGCGTGGCCGACGAAGAGGTAGACGACGGCGGCGAGTCCGTACCCGGCGACCACCCGGGCCCAGGTCTCGTCGAACGTGAACAGGTCGTGAGACCAGCCCGCCAGCCAGGAGGCGGTGTCGTGCACGAACTGCACCAGGCTGTTCGCCCGGTTCGCGTCCAGCAGGTACATCAGGATCCACAGGCCGAGGATCAGCGCCATGACGTCGGCGACGACCGCTATGACCGTCCCGGCCTGATTCGCTCCGTTGCGATATCTAGGGGACATGCCTTGCGGATTGCCGGGCGCCGGGCGGTGAAACCCGATCGGCGTCCCCCAAGTGGCGCACACCTCCCCCGCGGGTGAACCTGCCGGAGGAAGAAGACCGCTCGGGGAGACACCGGGAGGACCCGTGCCCGTACCGATACGTCGCCTCTGCGTCGCGCTCACGCTGTGCTGCGCGCTGCTCGCCACTTCGACCGCCTGCGGAAACAGCCAGAAGACCAGCAGCACGAAGGCAACGGCAACGGCAACGTCGGAGGCGGCCGCCCTGGACGCGGCCACACCCAGCCCGAGCACGTCGGCGGAGAAACAGAAGTTCGCCAAGACCCGCTTCGTGGCGAACGCGGCCCTCGCGGCCGGCGCGACCTACCAGTGGATCGTGAAGCCCTGGAAGGCGGGCAAGTTCAAGAAGGGCGCCCACGGCCGCACGCTCGCTCTGGTGAAGGCCGGTCTCGCCGGCGCCTTCACCTACAACCGGCTCAAGGCGGCCCAGAAGAACGCCAAGGGCGACCCCCTGCTGTCCAAGGCCCTCGCGCCGCTCACCGCCGGCATCGAGGCCCTGAAGAAGCTGCCCGCCAAGCTGCGCAAGGGCGACGAGGGCGCGGCCGGGGCCTTCGACGACATCATCAACAAGGTGAAGGACGCGGGCAAGAGCGCCGGCGCCGAGGTCGAGAACAAGGTGCCGTCCACCTCCCAGCTGACCCAGGGCAGTTAGGCGCGACCGGCACTTCCTCCGACGGCCCGCCGACCGCACGTGCGGGTAGCCCGCCGTACGGCAACGGCCCCCCGCCCGGAAGGGCGAGGGGCCGCAGGCGGCAGGGCGCGGGCTCAGCCGCGCTGGATGCCGGAGGTGTCCTGGAGGACGCCGCGGCGGCCGTCCTGGGTCTGGGCGACGAGCGCGGTACCGCGCTGCTCGACGGCCAGGTACCAGGTGCCGGGGGCCAGTTCGGCGATCTGGTTCTGCGAGCCGTCCTCCGCGAACAGCTGGCGGGCCACCGGCACGGCGAACCAGAACGGGGAGAAGTCGCCGGGGGCCGCCGCCTGAGGCGCCGCCGGAGCACCCTGCGGCGCCGGAGCACCCTGCGCGGCCGGCGGCTGCTGCCCGAACGGCTGACCCGGCTGGGGCTGGGCGCCGTAGGGCTGCTGCGGCTGGGCGCCGGGGTAGCCGTAACCACCGGGCGGCTGCGCGCCGTAGGGCTGCGGGGCGACCGGCTTGGGGGCCGGGACCAGGGCGGCCTGGAGGGCGGGGACGAGGGGGGTGGCGATGGCCGCGGCGGACAGAACCAGCAGGGAGATGAACCCGAGGATCAGGCCGGCGCCGGCGTCGAGCCCGTCGTCGAGGTCGATCATGGTCCACAGCAGGGACCACAGGGCCAGGATCGCGAACGCGGTACCGGTCGCACCGAGGTCGAGCCCGGCCACCTTGCGCGGCTGCGGCAGGCACCGGTTGACGACGATGAGAACGGCGCCGATCACCGCGCCCATGTAGATGCCCAGGCCCATGCCCAGGTTGTCCCACGAGTTCCGGCTGATCGAGCCGCCGAATCCGGAGTAGGTGTAGAAGTCGAGGAACGACGCGATGAACAGCACCACCGCTGCTCCGATCACCACGCCGTCGCCTCTAGTGAGGGAGCGGATATTCACTTCAGGTCCTTCGTAGTCGTCTCGTCGTCGGTAGACACTATCGTCCGCAAGATCCGGTTGTCCGTCCGGTTCCGCCCGTCGGTCACGACCGGCGCAGGAAACTCACGATTCCCTCAGAAATCCCCTGCGCGGCCTTCTGCCGCCAGGCGCCGCTGGTCAGCAGTGCCGCGTCCTTGGTATCGCGCATGTTGCCGCACTCGATGAAGACCTTGGGAACCGTTGACAGATTGAGACCGCCCAGGTCCGTACGCGTGACGTAACCGGTACCTCCGCCGAGGTAGTTGGACGGCGGCTCACCGGTCTCGCGCAGGAACTTGCCCGCGACGCGCACCCCGAGGTCGTGCGAGGGGCCGACGATTCCCCGGGTGTCGGCGGCGCCGGCGTGCACGGACCCCGGCAGGATCACGTGGAAGCCGCGGTTGCCGGGCGCCGAGCCGTCGGCGTGCAGGGAGATGGCGGCGTCGGCGTGCGCCTCGTTGCCGATCCGGGCCCGCTCGTCCACGCACGGCCCCCACGCCGGGCCGTCCCCGTCGTGCGTCAACTTCACCGTGGCGCCCTGCTGCTGGAGCAGCGTGCGCAGCCGGTGGGCCAGGTCGAGGGTGAACCGGGCTTCCGTGTAACCGTCGTTGGTGGACGTCCCGGTGGTGTCGCACTCCTTGCGGTTCGTCCCGATGTCCACTGTGCGGTTGATCTCGGCCGCGTGCTGGAAGTTGCCCGGGTTGTGGCCGGGGTCGATGACGACGACCTTGCCCTTGAGCGGCCCGGAACCGGCGGCCGTCGGCGTCCCGGTGGGCCGCTTGCCGTCGGCACCGGTGTCGCCGCCGGAGTGGTCACCGGAGGCGCTGGGCGACGCCGACAGGGCCGACGGGGAGGAGGACGCCCGGGCCGTGCGCGAGGCCGGGGCGGCGGAGCCCGCACGGTCCGGGCCGCCGCCGTCCAGTGCCTCGTACACCACCCAGCCGAGCAGGGCGCCGGGCACCAGCGCGGCCAGGGCCACGGTCAGCGGGCCCCGCCGGGGCCGGCGCGGCTGCGGGGGATCGAAGTCGGGGCCTACGTACGACACGCTGCGACTCTAACCGGGTGCTCAGATCCCCGCGCCCGTTCGCCGCAGGACGCGCAGCGAGCCGGTCACCGAGACCTCCGTGAACGCCCCCGACTCCAGGGCCCGCAGGTACACCCGGTAGGGCGCCTGGCCGGTGAACTCGTCCTCGGGGTGCGGGAAGACGTCGTGGATGACCAGCAGGCCGCCCTCGGCCACGTGCGGTGCCCAGCCCTCGTAGTCGGCGGTGGCGTGCTCGTCGGTGTGGCCGCCGTCGACGAAGACGAGACCGAGCGGGGAGTTCCACACCGCCGCGATCTGCGGGGAACGGCCGACGAGGGCGACCACGTGGTCCTCCAGGCCGGCCCGGAACAGCGTGCGGCGGAACGTCGGCAGCGTGTCCATCAAACCGATCTGGGGATCCACCGTCTCCGGGTCGTGGTAGTCCCAGCCGGGCTGCTGCTCCTCGCTGCCCCGGTGGTGGTCGACGGTCAGCGCCGTGACGCCGGTCTCGCGGGCGGCGTCGGCGAGCAGCACGGTGGAGCGGCCGCAGTAGGTGCCGACCTCCAGCAGCGGCAGTCCCAGCCGGCCGGCCTCCACCGCCGCCGTGTACAGTGCCAGCCCCTCGTCCACGGGCATGAATCCCTTCGCCGCCTCGAACGCGGCCAGGATCTCGGGCTTGGGGGCGGGGGCGGGCATGGGGCGCCTTTCGGTCGTACGACTGTCCGGACGCCCATGCTGCCGTACCCCCGGGTCACTCATCGACCGGGGGTACGCGCAACAGGAGGGGTGCGGGCGCCCGCGTGCGTACCGCGGCGTCGCGGCGCGGGCGCGCCTCACGGACACCGGCAACGTGGCGAGGCGCGGTGCCAGGGCCCGCGAGCCCGGCGTGATCCGAAAGAGAGGCCCTGGCTAGGCGTCGACGGCGGCACCCGGCAGCGACAGGTCCAGGTCGACGGACCGCTCGTCCCCGGAGTGCGTGGCCGAGGACGCGTGCGGTCCGTGCCCCGAGGCCTTCGCCGCCACCACGTACGCCCCCTGCGCCGGCACGGCGAGGGCGTACGTGCCGTCCTCGGCGGAGACCGTCGCGCCCGCCTGCCGGCCGCGCCGGTCGATCAGCGTGACCTTGGCCCGGGCGACCGGCACGCCGTCGGCGTCCAGGACCCGGCCGCTGAAGCCCCGCAGCGCCTGCTCGGCGCGCTGGAGGTTCGCGTCCTCCTCGCTGCTGGCCCGCAGCCGGGTGTGCTGCTCGGCCGGGCGGGGGGCCTTCGGCAGGAAGGCGGCCAGCAGCAGGCCCACCGCCACGGCGGCCGTGGCGATCAGGAAGGAGACGCGGAAGCCGTGCATGGTCGGGACCGCGACGCCGCCCACGTCGTTCGCCGTGTTGGCCAGCACCATGCCGATGACGGCGCTCGACACGGACGTGCCGATCGACCGCATCAGCGTGTTGAGGCCGTTGGCCGCGCCGGTCTCCGAGGCCGGGACCGCGCCGACGATCAGCGCGGGCAGCGAGGAGTAGGCGAGGCCGATGCCGGCGCCGAGGACGACCGAGGTGACGACGGTCTGCCAGGCCGCGTCCATCAGGCCGAGGCCGCCGCCGTATCCGACGGCGATGATCAGCAGACCGGTGATCAGGGTGACCTTGGGGCCGTAGCGGGCCGACAGGCGGGCGTACACCGGGGCCGTGAACATCATCGTCAGGCCCAGCGGGGCCACGCACAGGCCCGCGACGACCATCGAGCGGCCGAGGCCGTACCCGGTGGCGGTGGGCAGCTGGAGCAGCTGGGGCAGGACCAGCGAGACGACGTAGAAGCTGACGCCGACCATGATCGAGGCGAGGTTGGTGAGCAGCACCTCGCGGCGCGCGGTGGTGCGCAGGTCGACCAGGGGCGCGGGGACGCGCAGCTCGAACAGGCCCCACAGGACGAGCACGACGGCGGACGCGCCGAACAGTCCCAGCGTCGTGCCGGAGGACCAGCCCCAGTCGCTGCCCTTGGTGATGGGGAGCAGGAGCAGCACCAGCCCGGTGGACAGGCCGAGGGCGCCCAGGAGGTCGAAGGAGCCCTTGGCGCGCATCGGGGACTCGGGCACGACGAGGCAGGTGAGGGCGATCGCGAGCGCGCCGAGGCCGGCGGCTCCGTAGAACAGGACGTGCCAGTCGCTGTGCTGTGCCACCAGGGCGGCGGCGGGCAGCGCGAGACCGCCGCCGACACCGATCGAGGAGCTCATCAGCGCCATGGCCGAGCCGAGCCGCTCGCGCGGCAGCATGTCCCGCATCAGGCCGATGCCGAGCGGGATCGCGCCCATGGCGAAGCCCTGGAGGGTGCGGCCCACGATCATGGTGAGCAGCTCGCTGGTGACCGCGCTGACCAGGGCGCCGGCCACCATCACGGCCAGGCTCAGGACCAGCATCCGCCGCTTGCCGTACAGGTCGCCGAGGCGCCCCATGATGGGGGTCGCGACGGCGCCGGACAGCAGGGTCGAGGTCAGGACCCAGGTGGCGTTGCTCGGCGCGGTGTCCAGCAGCTGCGGCAGGTCCTTGATGACCGGCACGAGCAGCGTCTGCATCACCGCGACCACGATGCCCGCGAAGGCGAGCACCGGGACCACGGCCGCGCCGGCCCTCGGGCTGGGTTGATCGGTCGTCTGGGTCATTGAGTGGAGGCCTCCCCGTTGAACACAAGTGCTGGGTGAACCTCGTATGCGCAGGCAACTATTCCGTTGCTTCGAGCCTCTAACGATTTCTTGACCGTCCCATGGGTTTCTGATCTGCCGTCAGCGGCCGGCCCGCCGCTGGGAACGTGCCGGTCCGGTGCGCCGCGCGCCGGTCCGGCCCGGGCCGCCGGACCGGCGGCCCCTCGGGCGAAAAGCCGATGCGGGCGCCGTCGGCGCGCTGGGAGGATGACGCCCATGCTGGAAGCCGCCGAAGTCTCCCGACGCACGCCCCGTCCCGCCGCGCCGCCGACCTGGCTGGTGGTCGCGCTGGCCTGCGCCGGGCAGTTCCTGGTGGTGCTCGACGTGTCCGTGGTCAACGTGGCACTGCCGTCGATGCGGACGGACCTCGGGCTGAGCGCCTCCGGCCTGCAGTGGGTGGTGAACGCCTACGCCATCGCCTTCGCCGGCTTCATGCTGCT
The DNA here is from genome assembly GCF_014650035.1 of Streptomyces lucensis JCM 4490. Taxonomy (GTDB): domain Bacteria; phylum Actinomycetota; class Actinomycetes; order Streptomycetales; family Streptomycetaceae; genus Streptomyces; species Streptomyces lucensis. Next base: position 706,874 of record NZ_BMUE01000002.1, read on the forward strand.
CGGCGGGCGAGCGGGTGACCTCTACGGCCGCAAGCGGATGTTCCTCGTCGGACTCACCCTGTTCACGCTGGCTTCGCTGGGCGGCGGGCTGGCCCAGGAGGGCTGGCAACTGCTGCTGGCGCGGACCGTGCAGGGGCTGGGCGCGGCGGTACTGGCCCCCTCGACGCTGACGCTGCTGACGGCGGCGGTACCCGAGGGCCCGGCCCGCGCGCGGGCGATAGCGACCTGGACGGCGGTCGGAGCCGGCGGCGGGGCCGCGGGCGGTCTCGTCGGCGGCGCCCTGGTGGACCTGCTGTCCTGGCGCTGGGTGCTGCTGATCAACGTACCGGTCGGCGCGGTCGTGCTGGCCGGTGCCGTGCTCTGGCTGGCCGAGAGCCGGGCCGGGGACGGCCGCCGCCTCGACCTGCCGGGCGCCCTGCTGGCGACCACGGGCCTCGCCACCCTCGCCTACGGCATCGTGCAGACGGAGGCCGAGGGGTGGACGGCCGCCGCCACGCTGGTGCCGCTGCTGGTCGGGCTCGCCCTCATCGCCCTCTTCCTGCTGGTCGAGGCCCGGACGGCGGCCCCGCTCATGCCGCTCGGCCTGCTGCGGCGGCGCTCGGTGGCGTCCGCGAACGCGGCGATGTTCGTCTCCGGCTCGGCGATGTTCTGCATGTGGTACTTCATGACGCTGTACGCCCAGAACGTACTCGGCTACACGCCGCTGGAGGCCGGCCTCGCCCTGGTGCCCAGCTCGCTGTCCGTGGTGGTGGGCTCCAAGCTGGCGCCGCGCCTGATGCGGCCGGCGGGGGCGCGCACGGTGGCGACGCTGGGCACGCTGGTGGCCGCGGCGGGCTTCGCCTGGCAGTCCACGATGAGCGCGCACGGCGCGTACGTCACCGGGATCATGATCCCCGGCATGCTGATGATGCTCGGCGCGGGCCTGGCCGGGACCCCGCTGGCCGCGCTGGCCACCTCGGGTGCGGCGCCGGGCGAGGCCGGGCTGGTGTCAGGCCTGATCAACACCTCGCGGACGATGGGTGGATCGCTCGGGCTCGCCGTCATGTCGACCGTCGCCGCGGCCGGCACGGGCGGTGAGGGCGGCGCGGAGGCGCTGACGGAGGGGTACGCGCTGGCCTTCCGCACGAGCGCCGCGCTGCTGCTGGGCGGGGCGGCGCTGATGCTGGTGTGGCTGCCGCGAAAGACTTCGGCGAGTTCTGCCGGCTGAGGCAACGGTCCGGGCCCCTCATGGACTCCTTTTGACATCTAGGAGGTGCCCATGGGGGACGGGAAGCAGGCTCGGAGCGAGGAGTTCCAGAGCTTCATGGTCGGCCGCTGGCCGCGGCTGATGCGTACGGCATTTCTCCTCACGGGGGAGCAGCACGCCGCCGAGGACCTCGTCCAGTCGACGCTCGAACAGGTCTACGTGGCCTGGCGCAGGGTCGGCTCGGCCGACGATCCGGAGGCGTACGTACGCCGCGTGATGATCAACCTGCACGCGCGCAAGCACAGAAGAAGGCTGAAGGAGTTCCTGGCGCCCCGGGACGACTCCGGCCTGGTGCACGAGGTGGCCGACACGGGGGACCGGATCGCCCAGGCCGACGACCGCAGCGCGCTGCTCGAGGCACTCGCCCAACTGCCCCCGCGGCAGCGGGAGGCGGTGGTCCTGCGCTACTGGGAGGACCTGACGGAGACCCAGACGGCGGAGGCGATGGGCTGCTCGGTCGGCACGGTCAAGAGCAACGCGGCCAAGGGGATCACGAAACTGCGGGCCATACCGGGACTGGCGGGCATGGTGACGCACGGAGGGCGGAAGTGATGAGCGCGGACCGGGAGAAGCACGACATGACGCAGACGGACATCGCCCTCCTCCTCGCGGACGCCGCGGACGAGGTCGAGATCGGCATAGCCCCGGTCCAGGCGGTCATTCGCGGCGGCCGGCGGCGCAGAGCCCGGCGCTGGGCGGTGGCGGCCGCCACGACGATGGTGCTGGCGGGGTCGACGGGCGCGACGCTGGCGGTGACGGGACTGCCGGGCGACGGACAGCAGGACCGCGGGACCAGCGTGGCGGCCGAGGCGCGGCACGTGGACCGGCCGCACCTCACGGAGCTGGCCGGGGGCACCGACCAGGGCCAGCGGTGGCGGGTGGAGCTGTCCGTGTGGGACGCACCGCGCGACAAGGCGGAGGTGACCCGGCAGCTGGAGGCGATGAGGAGGTACGGGATCGATGCGGACGCACTGCCGGAACGCTCACATCTGGTCGGCAAGACGTCGCACTTCGCGAGTCTGTACTACGGCGACCGCGGAGGCAGGGTCCTCCTCTTCGACACGGCCCAGGAGTGGAACCGCATGACGGGCAAGGACATCGAGTTCGGTGCCCTCCCGCTGACGAAGGGAGGCGCCGACCGCGCCGACCGGCTCGTGGTCGGACAGGTGGCCGCGACCGCCCGGCAGGTCGAGTGCACCTGGGAAGGCGGCACGGGCAGCGTCGTCCGGCCCCGGGCGGCCGCGGGCTCTCCGGTGAAGTGGTTCGTGTGCCTGGGGCCGGCCGGGAAGGCGAACAAGTCGGCCTGGGTCATGGACTAGTGGTCGGGGGCAGAGCCCCTCACAGCCACCCCTGCTGCCGTGCCTCGCGCACCGCCTCCGCCCGGTTGCGGGTGCCGGTCTTCCCGATCGCGGAGGACAGGTAGTTGCGGACGGTGGACTCGGACAGATGCAGCCGGCCGGCGATGTCGGCGACCGTCGCCCCGTCCACCGACGCCTTCAGCACCTCGCACTCACGGGCCGTCAGCGGATTGGGCCCGGCGCTGAGCGCGGCCGCGGCCAGCGCCGGGTCGACGACGGTCTCCCCGGCGAGCACCCGCCGGATCGCCGCGGCCAGCTCCTCCACCGGTCCGTCCTTGACCAGGAAACCGGCCGCTCCGGCCTCCATGGCCCGGCGCAGATAGCCGGGCCGGCCGAAGGTGGTCAGGATCAGCACCCGGCAGCCGGGCACCCGCTCACGCAGCTCGGCAGCTGCGTCCAGGCCGCTGATGCCCGGCAGTTCGATGTCCAGCAGGGCCACGTCCGGCCGATGCAGGAGCGCCGAGTCCACGATCGCGTCGCCGGCCGACACCTGGGCGACCACCTCGATGTCGTCCTCCATGCCGAGCAGCAGGGCGAGGGCGCCGCGCATCATGCCCTGGTCCTCGGCGAGCAGGACTCGGATGTCGTTCACGCCCCAAGCCTAGCCAGGAAGGCAATTCGAAAACTCGCCACAGTCCGGCTCCGCAGGGGTTGACGGCACCCCGGTGCACTCAAAACAATCACCTCTGCATTCCCGGTAATTGTCCGGTATTTCGACGGCTGAAGAAGTTCGGTATATCGATCGAACGGCGTCCGAAATACCGGCCATGAGGCCGGGTGTCACGGCTCACCAGCAACGGAACCCGCACTGCCCCCACAACCCAGCGAGGTGCACCCGTGCTCACCAGACTCCCGCGCTCCTTTCCCCGGCCCCTGAGAAAGGCGGCTCTGTCCGTCCTCGCCGTCTGCGCCGCCCTCGCCGCGCTGCTGCTCGGCACCGGCGCACCGCGGGCCACCGCCGCCGGTTCGCTGCCCTGTGACGTCTACGGCGCCGCCGGCACCCCCTGCGTCGCCGCGCACAGCCTCGTCCGGGCGCTGTACTCCTCCTACGACGGCCCGCTGTACCAGGTGCAGCGAGCCAGGGACGGTGCGAAGACGAACATCGGCCTGCTGACCGCAGGCGGATACGCCGACGCGGCCGCGCAGGACTCCTTCTGCTCCGGTACGACCTGCATCGTCACCGAGATCCACGACCAGTCCCCGCGCCACAACGACCTCACGATCGAGGGCGCGGGCGGCGCCGGCGCGGCCGACGTCGGAGCACCCGCGGACGCGCTGCCGGTGACCGTCGGCGGGCACCAGGTCTACGGCCTGGAGATATCCGCCGGCATGGGCTACCGGGACAACTCCACCTCGGGCGTCGCCGTGAACGGACAGGCCGAGGGAATGTACATGGTGACCTCCGGCACCCACGTCAACAACCGCTGCTGCTTCGACTACGGCAACGCCGAGACCAACAACATGGACACCGGCAACGGCCACATGGACGCCATCAACTTCGGTACCGAATGCTGGTTCGCGCCGTGCTACGGACAGGGACCATGGGTTCAGGCCGACCTGGAGAACGGGCTGTTCCAGTCCGACGCCGGGTACAGCAGGAACACCTCCGACACCGGCACCGGACCGCTGCCGTTCGTGACCGCGCTGCTGAAGAACAACGGGCAGAACCATTTCGCGCTGAAATACGGCAACGCGCAGTCCGGCGGGCTGACCACCACCTATTCCGGCGGTGAGCCGACCGCCGGCGGCTACTCGCCCATGCACCAGGAGGGCGCGATCGTCCTCGGCACCGGCGGCGACAACAGCAACGGATCCATCGGCTCCTTCTTCGAGGGCGTCATGACCTCCGGCATACCGACGGACGCCGCCGACAACGCCGTCCAGACCAACATCGTCTCCGCCGGGTACGGCGGCCCGACCGGCAGCACCGGCACCCTGAACCCGGGCTCGGAGATCTCCCTGCGGGCCACGACCTCCTGCTGCGGCACCGACTACGTCCGCCACCAGAAGGACGCCGCCGTCATCTCCCCGGTGACGTCCGGCAGTCCGTCCCTGGACAAGAACGACGCCACCTGGATCGTGCGCCGGGGACTCGCCGACAGCTCCTGCGTCTCCTTCGAGTCGCGCAACTACCCCGGTGACTTCCTGCGCCACTACGACTACCGGATCCACCGGCAGCCGATGGACGGCACCGCCCAGTTCCGGGCCGACGCCACCTTCTGCCCGGGGACCGGCAAGAGCGGCACCGGCACCTCGTTCGCCTCGTACAACTACCCGGCGCGATACCTGCGCCACTACGACCACACGCTCTACATAGCGGGCAACGGCGGCTCCCACGACTTCGACAGCACCACCTCGTGGGCCGCCGACGTCAGCTGGGCGGTCAGCTCTCCCTGGGCGCCGTAACCGCCCCGACGGCGGCCGGTTCCGCCGGCTCCACCGGGAGCTCGGCGGTGACCGCGAAGCCGCCGCGCGGCGACGGGCCGGCCCTGAGGGAGCCGCCCGCCGCCGCGAGACGCTCCGTCAGGCCCGTCAGCCCGGTGCCGCCGATGCCCTCGGCGGGCCGGGTGGCGGCCCGGCCGGTGCCGTTGTCGGTGACGGTGAGCCGCACGTGCTCGGCGGTGCTGCCTATGGTGATCTCGCAGCGGGAGGCGTCGCTGTGCCGGACCACGTTGGTGACCGCCTCGCGCACCACCCAGCCGAGCAACGCCTCGGTGTCCGGGGCGAGCGGCGTACCCGACCGGCGCACCACCGGCTCCACGCTCGCCGCGGACAGCGCCGACCGGGCGCGGGTCAGCTCGGTGGCCAGGCTGCCCTCCCGGTAGCCGGTCACCGCCTCCCGGATCTCGGTCAGCGCCTGCCGGCCCACCGACTCGATGTCGCCGATCTGGGTGAGCGCCGCGTCCATGTCGCGCGGGGCCAGCCGCCGGGCCGCCTCGGACTTCACCACGATCACCGACAGGGTGTGGCCGAGCAGGTCGTGCAGGTCGCGGGAGAAGCGCAGCCGCTCCTTCTCCACCGCCTGCCGGGCCAGCTCCTCCCGGGCGGCGCGCAGTTCCCGCACGGCCTCGGAGAGGCCGAGGATCGCGGCGGTCACCATGCTGGACAGGAAGGTGGCGTAGGCGATGTTCGTGGCGTCCCCCCACTCGTCGCGGACGCCGGAGACGGCGCCCGCGTACACCGCGAGCAGCACGCCGACGCGGCCGAGCCACGGGCCCCGCAGGGTGGCGCCCGCCGCGAGCCCCAGCAGCGGGAAGAACATCAGCCAGCTGCCGCCGTACCCGAGACCCAGGCCCGTGGTCAGCAGCCCCATGAGCAGCAGGGCCACCCGGGTGGACGCCGACTCGCGCTTGCCACGGTCGAAGGAGCGGAAGGTGACGTAGATGTACAGGGAGTTGAAGGTGAACAGGCCCAGCCCGCCGATCCACGGGTTCGGGGTCTCGCCCTGGAGCAGGTTGGAGAAGGACCCCATGCCCATCATCAGCCAGGGCAGCAGGGCGAAGCCGGTGGGCGGCGGCCCCGGGTTGCCGACGGCCGGATCCCCGCCGTTCTTCCGGGCGGCCCGCTGTGCGGCCCGGAAGCGCTCCATGTCCGCACGCCAGCGCGACCGCGCCTCGCGCAGTTCCCGCAGCCGGCCTCTTGTCCGCGCACACCACGACATCTCTCTCGTCCCCCGATCAGATGGTCCCGCCCGACGGCGGTACGACAGCACAGCGTACGAACCGGACGCCCGCCCCCGGCAGGCCCGCGTGTACGGACTCCGGCAGGACGAATGTCACGGGTACCGGCCCGGCGCGTCGTCAGGACGCTTCACAGGCCATGAGCGCTCGGCTATACAGAGGGCACCGGACTGGAACGCGTTCCAGTCCGGCCCGTGACGACTCCGGTGCGGCCGACGGTGCGGACGGCCGCACCGGGGTCTCGAACAACCCGGGTCAGGAGCTCCATGCCCATCGACGCAGCCAAGGCCCTCGCCGCCGGGCCCCGCTCCGGCGAGATCGCCTGGACCGCCACGGACGTGCAGCTGTACCACCTCGGCATCGGCGCCGGTGTCCCCGCCACCGACCCCGGCGAGCTGCGCTACACCCTGGAGTCCCGGCTGCACGTCCTGCCGAGCTTCGCCACCGTCGCCGGCGCCGGCTCACCGGGCGTCATCGGCGCGCTGTCCATGCCGGGCATCGAGGCCGATCTGGCCCGCGTCCTGCACGGCGGCCAGTCGCTGACGGTCCACCGCCCGATCCCGGTGCGGGGCGCCGCCACCGCCACCTCCCGCGTCACCGGCGTGTACGACAAGGGCACGGCGGCCGTCGTCGTGCTGCGCACCGACGTCGCCGACGCCGACGGCCCGCTGTGGACCGACGACGCCCGGATCTTCCTGCGCGGCGAGGGCGGTTGGGGCGGCGACCGCGGCCCCTCCGTCCGCCCCGACCCGCCCCGGGGCGAGCCCGACCGCACCGTCGACCGGCCGACCCGCGAGGACCAGGCCCTCCTCTACCGCCTCACCGGCGACCGGAACCCGCTGCACGCCGATCCCGCGTTCGCCGAGGCCGCCGGGTTCGAACGGCCCGTCCTGCACGGCCTGTGCACCTACGGCATCACGCTCAAGGCGGTCGTGGACACGCTGCTCGGCGGGGACGTGAGCCGGGTGCGGTCGTACACCACGCGGTTCGCGGGCGTCGTGTACCCGGGGGAGACCCTGCGGGTCCGCATGTGGCGGCGGGAAGGCGCCGTCCGGGTGGCCGTGAGCGCCGTCGACCGGGACGAGGCTCCCGTCCTCGCCGACACCGTCGTCGCGCACGCCTGATGCCGCCCGTCACCGGAGGGGACGGCCCCGAGGCGGGACCGGGCCGCGGCGCAACGGCGGAGGGGGTCCCCGTCATGACGACGGGAACCCCCTCTCCTTCCGGACCGTCAGGTCCCCTTTCGGACCATCAGCTCCTCTTCCGAACCGTCAGGCAGCCGCCTCGGCCGTCTCCTCCGCCGGCTTGCGGTGCCGGCCGTGCGGAGCCGTCTCGCTCTCCTGGGCCGCGAGCGGCCCCCGGTGCCGGCCGTGGCCGGTGTCCTCGCGAGAGTCGGCGGACAACTGCTCCATCGTGCTGGTGTCGCTCATCGGACGTACTCACCCCGTCAACATGATCTTTCGTACAGCCGAGCGAGTCTAACCGGCACACCAAGGGCCGAATCCAGGCGCACACGCCGACGGGCGTTACTTCGTTACAAGACCTCCCAGAGGCGCCTGTTGAAGTGGTACGGGACGGGCGGCCACCGGTTCCGGAGGGTCCGTTTCCGTCGCCTGCCGGGACGCGCCGGGCGGCCCGGCGGCCGCGCCGTCCCGGACCGGTCCCTGCGGACCCACCTCCGCCCGGCCCTCCGGACGTGCCGCGTCCGCCGCCTCCAGCTGCCCGGCCCCGGCTCCCCGGCCCCTCGTCCCACTCCGGGGCGCCGTCAGCTCCGCCACGCCGCACGGGACGTCCCCCGTGGCGTACGGCAGCCGCAGCACCCCGTCCCGGGTCAACAGCCCGGCCCCCCGCAACCACCCCTCGGGCGCCGGAAGATGGCACATCAGCCGCTCGGCCGGTCGCCAGACGCCCAGCCAGGTGCCGAACGCCCCGTCGACACGCAGCGCCACCGCACAGCTCTCCGGCATCAGCATCTGCTCCGGCTGGACCGCGAACGGCGTCACCGTGCAGTCCGGCACCCGCAGGCACTCCGGGAAGCGCACCGGCAGCGTGCTGCCGAGCACACCCCAGCCCACCCGCGGCCGCCCCGGCGAAGGCGCGTCGGAGGAGATCAGCAGCAGCCCGCTGTCGCGATCGGCGAGCAGCAACCGGTCGTCGCTGTCCTCGGCGATCTGCAGCAGGGGCGTCACCTCCCCGCGCTCCAGGTCCACCACGACCGTCTTGGTCCGCCCGCCCAGCTCCCGGTCCAGCGCCAGCATCCGCCCGGCGCCGTCCAGCCACACCCCGCCCGAGCAGAGCCCCGGCACCTCGGCCAGCCGCTCCGGACCCGACGCCCCGCCCGCCACCAGCCACACCACGCTGGAGCGCGGGCCGACGGTCAGGGCGTACGCCCGCGCGCCCCCCGGCGCCGGAGGCAGCAGCGTGAGCCGGGTGCCGGGTTCCGGGCACTCCACCGCGCCCAGCGGCAGCTCGCCGGTGCCGGGCCCGGTCGGGTAGAGCAGCGCGAAGGCGTGCCGCCGCTCCACCAGTCGGTGGATCAGCACCCGGCCGTCGCCCATGGGCTGCACCTCGGTGCCGGGCTCCTCCGGCTGGTGGCCGGGCAGCGGCACCGCGTACGGCTCCGGACCGTCCAGCGTCCAGCGCTCGGGGAACCAGGAGTCGCCGTCCAGGGCGAGCCGGGCCGCGTACGCGCCGTCCGCCGTGAGGACACACCCCGCCACCGGCACACAGCCGCCCGCACCGGTCGTACCGCCGGCACCGGGCGTACGGCTCGCACCGGGCGCACCGGATGTGTCGGACGTGCCGGTCGAAGGGGGTTCGATCGCACAGACCGTCATGGTTCGGTCACCTCCGGCGACGAAGCTAGTTTTCGCACGCACAGGCGGGGGACCGGCCCTCGGCCGCTTCACACATACGTGTGGCGCAGAAGCGATTCACCTGAGGAAACCGGGACGTCTGTGCTGACCGGGAAGACAGCGGGCGGATGCGGTACAGCCCCGCCCAACAGCCAGGTAGCCTTTTCCCGTGCCCCGTCTGTCTGAAGTCATCGCCGCGCTGGAGAACCTGTGGCCCGCCGAGCGGGCCGAGTCCTGGGACGCGGTCGGCACGGTCGTGGGCGACCCCGACCAGGACGTCACCCGGGTGCTGTTCGCCGTCGACCCCGTCAAGGAGACCGTCGAGGAGGCGGTGAAGCTCGGCGCCGACCTGCTGGTCACCCACCACCCGCTCTACCTGCGGGGGACGACCACGGTCGCGGCCTCCACCTTCAAGGGCCGCGTCGTGCACACGCTCATCAAGAACGACATCGCGCTGCACGTCGCCCACACCAACGCCGACACCGCCGACCCCGGCGTCTCCGACGCCCTCGCCGGCGCGCTCGACCTGCGCGTCGTGCGTCCCCTGGTGCCGGACCCGACCGACCCCGGCGGCTGCCGGGGCCTGGGCCGGGTCTGCGAACTCGACCACCCCCTCACCGTCCGTGAGCTGGCCGCCCGGGTCGCCGAGCGGCTGCCCGCCACCGCCCAGGGCATCCGCGTGGCCGGCGACCCGGACGCCGTGGTCCGCACCATCGCCGTCAGCGGCGGTTCCGGCGACAGCCTCTTCGACCAGGTCCGCGAGGCCGGCGTCGATGCCTTCCTCACCGCCGACCTGCGCCACCACCCGGCCTCCGAGGCGGTCGCCCACAGTCCGATCGCGCTGCTCGACGCGGCGCACTGGGCCACCGAGTGGCCCTGGTGCGAGCTGGCCGCAGCCCAGCTCGACGAGATCTCCGACCGCCACGGCTGGGACCTCCGGGTCCACGTCTCGAAGACGGTCACCGACCCCTGGACCGCCCACGCGGCGTCCACCGTCACCACTAGCCAATTGGGAGCCCCCAACTGAACGCCGCGCCCGCCGACCAGATCCGACTCCTCGACGTCCAGGCCCTCGACGTCCGCCTGCAGCAGCTCGCGCACAAGCGGAAGTCCCTGCCCGAGCACGCCGAGATCGAGTCGCTGAACAAGGACCTCACGCAGCTGCGCGACCTGCTGGTGGCCGCGCAGACCGAGGAGAGCGACACCGCCCGCGAGCAGACCAAGGCCGAGCAGGACGTGGACCAGGTGCGCCAGCGTGCCGCCCGCGACCAGCAGCGTCTGGACTCCGGCGCGGTCACCTCGCCCAAGGACCTGTCCAACCTCCAGCACGAGATCGCCTCCCTCGCCAAGCGGCAGGGCGACCTGGAGGACGTCGTCCTCGAGGTCATGGAGCGCCGCGAGTCCGCGCAGGAGCGGGTGACCGAGCTGACCGAGCGGGTCTCCTCGGTGCAGTCGAAGATCGACGACGCGACCGGCCGCCGGGACGCCGCGTTCCAGGAGATCGACGGCGAGGCCGCCTCCGTCACCAAGGAGCGGGAGGTCGTCGCCGCCTCCGTCCCCGCCGACCTGCTCAAGCTGTACGACAAGCTGCGCGGGCAGCAGGGCGGCATCGGCGCGGCCAAGCTGCACGCCCGCACCTGCCAGGGCTGCCGTCAGGAACTGGCCATCACCGAGCTGAACGAGATCCGCTCGGCTGCCCCGGACACGGTGGTCCGCTGCGAGAACTGCCGCCGCATCCTGGTGCGCACGGCCGAGTCGGGCCTGTAAGGGCGTCGGGGGCGTCGGGCGTGCGGGAGTTCATCGTCGAGGCCGACGGCGGTTCCCGGGGCAACCCGGGGCCCGCGGGCTACGGGGCCGTGGTCAGCGACGCGGCGACGGGGGAGACCCTGGCGGAGGCCGCCGAGTACATCGGCGTCGCCACGAACAACGTGGCCGAGTACCGCGGCCTCCTCGCCGGCCTGCGCGCCGCCCACACCCTGGACCCCACCGCGGCGGTCCACGTCCGGATGGACTCCAAGCTCGTCATCGAGCAGATGTCGGGCCGCTGGAAGATCAAGCACCCCGACATGAAGCCACTGGCGGCCGAGGCTAGGACGGTCCTCCCCCCGGACCAGGTCACCTACGAGTGGATCCCCCGCGCCCGGAACACCCACGCCGACCGCCTGGCCAACGAGGCGATGGACGCGGGCGCAAAGGGCGAACAATGGACCCCCGCCGCCACCGCGGCTGCGGGCAGCCGTGCCCCCGTAGCTGCGGGCAGTCGTGCCGCTGGGGCGGCACGGGTGGGCGCAGCGGCACCTCCCAGCGAGCAGCGCCCCACCACCCCGGACGAGCAGCGCCCCACCACCCCCGGTGAGGACCACCCTCCCACCCCCAGCGGAACGACCCCGCAGACCCCCAGCGAGCAGCGCCCCGGCTGGGGCGCCGCCCCCGACCTCGGCGCCCCCGCCACCCTCGTCCTCCTCCGCCACGGCGAAACCCCCCTCACCCCCCAGAAACGCTTCTCCGGCAGCGGCGGCACCAACCCCTCCCTCTCCGACGCGGGCCGCGAGCAGGCCCACCGCGTGGCCGAGGCCCTGGCCCGCCGCGGCACCGTCCAGGCCGTCGTCGCCTCCCCCCTCGCCCGCACCCGCGAGACCGCCGGCATCGTCGCCGCCCGCCTGGGCCTGGACGTGTCCGTCGACGACGGCCTCCGGGAGACGGACTTCGGCGCATGGGAGGGCCTGACCTTCGGCGAGGTCCACGACCGCTACCCGGACGACCTCGGCGCCTGGCTCGCCGACCCGGAGGCGCACCCCACCGGCGGCGGCGAGAGCTTCGCGGAGACGGCCATCCGGATCGCCGCCACCCGCGACAAGCTGGTCGCGGCCCACGCGGGCCGCACGGTCCTGCTGGTCACGCACGTCACGCCGATCAAGACCTTCGTCCGCCTCGCCCTCGGAGCCCCGCCCAAGTCGCTGTTCCGTATGGAGCTCGCGGCGGCCTCCCTGTCGGCGGTGGCGTACTACGCGGACGGCAACGCGAGCGTCCGGCTGTTCAACGACACGTCCCACCTGCGCCCCTGAGCCCGGCGGCGGTTCGCGCCAGCTCCTCGACCCGGGCCCAGTCCCCGACGGCCACGGCATCCGCCGGCACCATCCAACTGCCGCCCACGCAGCCGACGTTGGGCAGGGCGAGATACTCCGGCGCGGTCGCCGGGCCGATCCCGCCGGTCGGGCAGAAGCGAGCCTGGGGCAACGGGCCCGCCAGCGACCTCAGGTAGGCGGTGCCGCCCGCCGCCTGAGCCGGGAAGAACTTCATCTCCCGCACCCCGTGCTCCAGCAGCGCGACGACCTCCGAGGCCGTTGACACCCCGGGCAGGAACGGCACCCCGGACCCGCGCATCGCCTCCAGCAGCCCCCCGGTCCACCCCGGGCTGACCAGGAACCGCGCCCCGGCCGCCACGCAGGCCCCCGCCTGTTCCGGCGTGATCACGGTCCCGGCCCCGACCACCGCCCCCGGCACCTCGCCGGCGATCGCCCGGATCGCCTCCAGTGCGGCCGGGGTCCGCAGCGTCACCTCGATAGCGGGCAGCCCGCCCGCCACCAGGGCCCGCGCCAGGGGCACGGCGGCGGCCACGTCGGAGACGACGACCACAGGCACGACGGGCGCGAACTCCAGCACCGACTCGCCGGACCCGCCGGACCCGCCGGACCCGCCGGAACCGGCCGAGGACGAGCGCGGCGGCGAGGACATGCCCTCATCGTGCTCAGCGGCGCCCCACACCGCAACGACCGTTGCACACAGCGCAACGACGGAGATCGGGCTCGGAGCACCGGCCCGACTGACCGCTGGTGCACCTCCCGCTGGTGCACCTCCCGCTGGTGCACCTCCCGCTGGTGCACCTCCCGCTGGTGCACCTCCCGCTGGTGGACCTCCCGCTAGTGGACCTCCTCCACCAGCACGTCGAGAGCCCACCCCTTGCCCGCCCTGCCCGGTGCCTCCGCCTCCACGACGTAACCCAGCTCCCGCAGCACCTCCACCAGCGCGGCCGGGTCCTTCGGCGCGGCTCCCGCGGTCAGCAGGCTCCGCACCATCCGTCCCTTGGTCGCCTTGTTGAAGTGGCTGACGACCTTCCGGGTCGGCGCGTGCAGCACCCGTACGGTCGCCGTGCGCTCCGCGACCTCGCCCTTGGGCTTCCAGGCCGCCGCGTACGCCGCGGACCGCAGATCCAGCACCAGACCGTCCCCGGCCGCCTCGGGCAGCACCTCGGCCATCGGAGCCCGCCAGTGCCCGGCCAGCGCTCCGAGCGCGGGCAGCTTCACGCCCATCGAACAGCGGTAGGAGGGGATCCGGTCCGTCACCCGCACGGCGCCCCACAGCCCCGAGAAGACCAGCAGCGTCCTCGCCGCGCGCCGCCTGGCCGCCGCGTCCAGCGTGGCCAGGTCGAGGGCGTCGTAGAGGACACCGGTGTAGATCTCCCCGGCGGGACGGGCGCCGGCCGTCGGCAGCCCGGCGTTCTTCGCGACCTCGCCGCGCAGCCCCTCGCTCAGCCCGAGCACCTCGCGCGCCTTCTCCTCGTCGCCCGCGCACAGCTCGACCAGCTCGCCGAGCACCGCCTCGCGCGCGGCGGTGAGCCCTGGCAGGGACAGCGACCCGATGTCCAGCGGGGCGCCCCCGCCCGCGCTCGCCTTGCCTTCCGAGGGCGGCAGCAGGACCAGCAACACGTACTCCTCACGTAGACCTCCGCGACAGCGTACGGCGTGCCGCCCACCCGGCCCCGACCTACGCTCGTCACATGCCCCGCCGCAAGATCCGCGTGACCGGCGCCCCTCAGGCCCACCTCCGGGCCGCGCTCGCCGCACTGCGTACCTCGCTCGGCATCCCCGAGGACTTCCCGCCCGAGGTGCGGCAGGAGGCCGAGCGCGCGGCCAGGGGACCCATGCCGCCGTCGTACGACGCCACGGACATCCCCTTCTTCACCCTCGACCCGCCCGCCTCCGCCGACCTCGACCAGGCGATGCACCTGTCCCGGCGGGGCACCGGATACCGGGTCCGCCACGCCGTCGCCGACGTCGCCGCCTTCGTCGTGCCCGGCGGTGCCCTGGACGCGGAGACGCACCGGCGGGTGAGCACGCTCTACTTCCCGGACGGCAGGATCCCGCTGCACCCCACCGTGATCGGCGACGACGCGGCCGGCCTGCTGCCGGGGCGGACCCGCCCGGCCGTGCTGTGGACGATCGACCTGGACGCGGAGGGCCGGACCGTCGACGTCGACGTGCGACGGGCCCTCGTCCGCAGCCGGGCCGGACTCGACCACGCCTCAGTGCAGGAGCACATCGACGCCGGTACGGCCGAGGAACCCGTAGCCCTGCTCAAGGAGATCGGCACGGCACGGGAGCGGCTGGAGCTGGAGCGCGGCGGCATCTCCCTGAACGTTCCCGAACAGGAGATCACCGAGCAGGAGCACGGCTACGTGCTGAGCTACCGCGCCCCGCGGCCCGCCGAGAACTGGAACGCCCAGCTGTCCCTGCTCACCGGCATAGCGGCGGCCGAGCTGATGCTCGCCCACGGCACCGGCATCCTGCGCACCCTGCCCGCCGCCCCCGACGGCGCCGTGGCCCGCCTGCGCCGCACCGCGACCGCCCTGCGCATCGACTGGCCGCACCACGTCTCCTACGCGACCCTGATCCGCACCCTCGACCCGCACGACCCCCGGCACGCGGCCTTCCTCCAGGAGTGCACGACACTCCTGCGCGGAGCCCGCTACACCCCCTTCCGCGCCGGCGTACGGCCCGCGATCACCACGCACGCCGCCGTCGCCGCCCCCTACACCCACTGCACCGCCCCGCTGCGCCGCCTGGCCGACCGCTACGCCTCGGAGATCTGTCTGGCGGCCGTCGCCGACCGGCCCCCGCCCGGCTGGGTCCTGACCGCCCTCGACGCGCTGCCCGGCCAGATGTCCGAAGGGTCCCGGCGCGCGGGCACGGTCGAACGGGAATGCGTCGACATCGTCGAGGCGGCCCTGCTGGCGGACCGGGTCGGGGAGGTCTTCGACGGCTGTGTGGTGGACCTGGACGAGCACCGGCCGACCGCCGGGACCGTGCAGCTGGAGTCCCCGGCGGTCAGCGGCCGGGTCGAGGGCGAGCGGCTGCCGCTCGGCGAACGCCTGCCGGTACGCCTCACCCGGGCGGACCCCGGGGCGGCGAAGATCCTCTTCACCGCGCTCGCCGGCGCCTGACGAAGGCCGTGCCCCTGTGCCACGATCGAGCTGACGGTTCCCGATTTCCAGGACAGGTGATCTTGGGATGTCCCAGTCTGGCGACCGACCGAAGGAGGGGCGTGACATGACCGCCGTGGCGCATGAGCCCACAACGCCGGCCGAGGGCCTGCTGGACATCTTCCTGTCCCTCGACACCCCGGAGGGTTTCCGGGCCGAACTGATCGAGGGGCAGATCGTCGTGACACCGCCGCCGGACGGGGACCACGAGGACTACATCAACCGGATCATGAAGCAGGTGATCCGACGGTCGATGACCGACATGGATTTCTCGGGCAACAAAGGCCTGAAGCTGAGGAGCGGTGGCGCCTGCCCGAAGAACCACGTGATCCCGGACGGCACCTTCGCCCCCGCGGCCGCGCGCCTGTACCGGGGAGCCGACCCGTGGATGCCCTGCGACGGCGTCGCGATGGTGCTGGAGGTGACGTCCAGCAAGCCGGAGGCCGACCGAGAGGCCAAACGCCGCTGCTACGCCCGCGGGGCCATCCCCCTCTACCTGCTGGTCGACCGTGAGACCTCCATGGTGACGCTGTTCAGCGAGCCCGAGAAGGACGACTACCTGAGGCTGGTCCGGCGGTCCTTCGGAGACCCGTTGTCCCTCCCCGAGCCGTTCGCCCTCGACCTGGACACCGCGGACTTCCTCTGACCGCGGGACGACGGGCGGAATCGGGCGCCCCGCGCGCCCGGTACCATGGTCCACACGGCAGACGAGCCGGGCGGGCGGCCGCGTGGAGTCCCTTCGGGGGCTTCCCGAGGAACGTCCGGGCTCCACAGGGCAGGGTGGTGGCTAACGGCCACCCGGGGTGACCCGCGGGACAGTGCCACAGAAAGCAGACCGCCGGGGGCTCCGGCCCTCGGTAAGGGTGAAACGGTGGTGTAAGAGACCACCAGTGCCCAGGGTGACCTGGGCAGCTAGGTAAACCCCACCCGGAGCAAGGTCAAAAGGAGCGCCGTCAAAAGCGCTCTGCGCGGACGTTCGAGGGCTGCCCGCCCGAGTCCGCGGGTAGACCGCACGAGGCCGGTGGCAACACCGGCCCTAGATGGATGGCCGTCGCCCCAGGGCCCGCGAGGACCCCGGGGAACAGAACCCGGCGTACAGCCCGACTCGTCTGCCGCTAACTGCGGCTTTGCCTTGGATAGGGCTTCTGACCTGCGTCGGAGGCCCTGGGGGGCACAGCGACATCCCTCCCGGTCGACAGCATGCTGGGCTTCACCCTCCTGATGATGGCCGGAGATCAACGGCGCGCGTTCATCTCGAAACGAGGCCCCCCGAACCTTCGAAGACTCTTCGCTAGCGCGGGGTGGGGCCGGTGTCCACCGGGGCACCGGCCCCACCCCGTTGTGACGGGCTCGGGCAAACCGCCCGGTCTGGTCAGCGGACGAACTCGACCATGATGGTCGCCGTGCCGGGCCTATGTCGGGCGTCGCCCGCGTAGGTGACCGTGTACTGGGGGTACGGGTTCCAGTCAAGTGGGGTGTCACACCCCGCCCGCCAATGCGAGCCCGCCCAGTGCAGCCTGCAGCATCCTGTACAACGACCGCATCACGTTCTCGGCGATGACCTGCAGCGAACCAGGTGAGCCGATGATCGGAGGCTTTGCCACCTGGCGCAACATACCGATCACCTTCGATCAGGCCGACACCGGCTCCGCGACTGTGCAGGTGGCCAACTACCTGCGGGTCACGCCCAACACCTCGAGTAGCCCAGTTGGGCCCAACATCGAGATCGGCTTATACGCCAAGGAAGACGGGGAGGACCACCCACAGCTACGGGCCGCGCTGGTCAGAGCTGACCACCAGTGGCGGCCGTACGAAGGTCATCACGGCCGGGGTCCACCCGGAACAAGCCGGACAAGCGTAACCACACTTACATGACGGTCCGCCAGGACCATGGCAAACAGTGGGACGTCCTGTACGACTTCAACAAGGTCGGGTCCACCACCAGCCAGCTCAAGGTAGTGGGCGGTGCCACCAACCGCATCGACGTCGGGCTCGAGGTGACCGGCCCCAAGTACGTCCACGTGCCATCGATCGCGGACCGCATGCAGTTCATGACCGGCAACAAGGTCTGGGAGAAGGTAGCCACGCGCAATGTGGCCAAGTCCATCACTCTCCCCGCGTGCAGCACGAGCCACAAGCCGCCCACCTGCTTCACCACCAAGCTGGCTGACAGCTCGAACTTCACGCAGTGGACGGTGAGCAAGCCACGCCGACAGGCCGCCGCCCTCCCCCCGCCGACCATAGCGAGCAGCGGCCAGCCCGGCACCTTCAACGGCGTGGACCAGCAGGCCCTGCAAACCTGCCTGGACGACGACCCCGACGCCTGTCTGACCAGCGTGTCCGGCCTGGCCGAGTGCGTCACTACCGTTCGGATCTGCAACGCCGCCGCCCTGTCTGCCGACGGCAACACCGACGACACCCCTACCGACGCCGACGTATCGACCGCCGACATCCGCGACCAAGCCGCAGCCACCTTCGACGTTCCCGCCGACGCCCTTGCCGTCAATCCGCCGGCCCTGCCGACCGGCCGGCAGATCAGCCGTCCGGCTGCCGACAACAGCGGTGAGGCCGCCTGGACAGTGACCTCCACCCACTCAACCCCCGGGCTGCAGCACACCGACCAGCGCTTCGACGGCTTCACCGCCCGCTACTCCGCACGCACTGGCGAACTGCTGGACGCCTGCTGGGGCGATCTGTGCGACGCCTCATGAGCGCCGTCACCCGCATCTGCCGACGCCCCTCGCCCTCGCCCGCACGCAAGGAGCCTCCAGGTGAACACCCGTAGCCCGCTGGCCCGTCTGGCACGCGGCGCCGTCACAGCCACCGCCCTGGCCCTGCTCACCGCGGCCACCGCTGCCGCTCACCCAGCCCCGGCCGCAGATGCAGTGGACCCAGGTTCGGCCCTGTTCGTCGACGCCGCTGCCGTTCCCGCAGAGCAGCTGCGCGCATTCGATCAGCCCATTCCGCTTGCCGACTACCTGCGCACGCACGGCTCGACCACCCTGGCACGGCCGACGGCCGGCGACCCGAGTCCACCCGACGATGACCTCAAGCAGCAGTGCGCCAGCCATGCCGCCCAGGCCAAGACGACCGTCGGCTGGACCAAATCCCGCTTCGAAAGCTGCCAGAAGCGCCCGTACGATCTGGTCCTACGCGACACCAGAGGCACTACCACCATCGGCCGCCTCTGGTTCGACCAGTGGATCCTGGGCTTCTCCTACGACGGCAGCCGCCGCGTCGACTACATCGCGAGCATCGAGAACATACGCGTCCAGCCCATCCCCACCGAAGACGCCACCAAATGGCGCCTCGGCCAGCACTTCCGCTCCAGCATCAGCGCCTCCACCAGCGACCCGGACCCCCAAGTGACCGAGCCGCAGACCAAGGAACGCGACGAACTGCTAGGCGAGTGGGATCGCAACCCGCAGTGGACTCTCACCTACACCTCCCCAGACAAGGGACCTCTGTTCGATCAGGGCAACCTGCAGCGCGTGAACTCCACCGTGACCATGGACCTGACCGCCAGCTCTCCCAACGCCGCCCCCTTCACCGGAGGGGTCGACAACTACCACTCCAACGTCCGCTACGACTACGCCGGAAAGTCCGCGGGCAAGCACAAGGGCACCGTCTTCACCTCCGCCCGGGTCGAGCTCGTCATGAGTCGGAAAGACCCAGCCGTCAACGAGAGTGCCCTGCACATCTATGACGCCCTACACCGACCCGAGCGCACCTTCCCCTCCTGGCCCGGCAAGACGATCCCAGGAACGAAGGAACCCCTGCACCGCGACTCCAAAAAGGTCGACGACAACCGCAAGAGGTCCATCCAGGAATGCAAAAAGGTCTGGAGAGACTACTCCGGCACCGGCCTACAGTGCGACGAGTATCCTTTCGCCTCCACCAAGGAGGGTTCCACCAAGGGTGACAACCGTTTCTCCGTCCGACTGATCGACGGCACGGACAACCGTAAGGGCGGGGAGCGGCTCAATGAGATGTACACCCTCAACCGTGTGCTGGACGGCGATCCCTTCTACCTGAAGATCACCGACTAGCAGGAAGGCTCTACCGACCATGGCGCTTCTCGCCGAGCACCACGTCACCGCGACCCCCGGCCGCTGCGTCGTGGAGGTCTACGACGCAGACGCCCTCCTCGGCGACGAAGCCGCCCTGGACGCCGCGGAAGTACAGGTGGCAGCAGGAAACGGCTACCACCTGTACTTCGTCAGTCTGCAACCCGACATCCCCGTCCAGGTCACCATCCGCATCTGGGACACGCCTCCCAGCCCGCCAGCTGACGCGGAAGGCCATGTCGACATCAGCATCGAGTCCGAAACGGGAATTCTCGTCGTCGGCCAACTCGACCGTGGGCCCGCCGACGAAGTAACCCTGCCGCGCCCCGGTGTCTACGAGGGGCACACATGGTGGACCAACCGGCAGGCAACCGCCGACTACTACAACACCACCCTCGAGAGGCTCACCGACGACGCTTCCGACGACTGGCTGACCGAGGCCTGGAACAACTGCCCCGTCACAGAACACTACGTTCTGGACCTGGCCTACAGCAGAGAAGCAGAACCCGTTGATGACGAAGACATTCGGGCGTAGCGGAGGGCGGAGAACACCCTGGCGGCGACCGCGGAGCAGAGGATGGTTCCCGCGGCCACCTGCGGGGGGTGCGGTCATGCAGAGCGACGTGTGACCAGCCGCCCCGCGACGGGGGAGTACCCGGCGTACAGCCCGACTCGTCTGCCCCGCAGCTTCGCCGGGCCGGACCGGCATCGGTGATCCGGCGGTCGCGCGCGACGGCGTCCTCGGGGTGTGGCGGGCGATAAAGGAAGTGCGGGCGTTCGAGCCGCTGCGGTACGTTCCTGCCTGTTCGAAGGGGGACCCGAAGTGGCGAAGCTGAACCAGATCATCGCTGTCGAGAAGGGTGTCAAGAGCAAGTCGCTCCAGGACATCACCGCCGCGCACCACAAGGTGCAGAAGCCCGCTCTGCTGGCCGGCATCTCGCGCACGTACCAGCCGAAGGACGAGGAGGGCGAGCAGCTGCCGCCCGAGTCCACGCGGGTGCAGGTGCAGGCCGAGGACGTGCTGCGGGAGATGTCCGCGTCGCTCACCCGGCTCTTCGACGTGACCGCCACCAAGGACTGGGCGAACTGCACGGCCCGTGCGGACGTCACGGTCGACGGCCGCACGATCGTGGCCGACGTCCCGGTCAGCTACCTCCTCTTCCTGGAGAAGCAGCTCACCGACCTGCACACCTTCGTCAGGAAGCTGCCCACGCTCGACGCCGCGGAGTCCTGGTCGCCCGACCCGTCCACGGACTGGTGGAAGACGGACCCGGTCCGCACGATCCGCACCAAGAAGGTCCCGCGCAACCACGTCAAGGCGGAGGCGACCGAGAAGCACCCGGCGCAGGTCGAGGTGTACTACGAGGACGTGCCCATCGGGTACTGGACGACCGTGAAGTTCTCCGGCGCGCTCCCGGCGCGGCGGGTGAACGAGCTGGTGGAGCGGATCGAGAAGCTCCAGCAGGCGGTGAAGTTCGCCCGTGAGGAGGCCAACGGCGCCGAGGTCACCGACCAGCGGGTCGGGGACGCGGTGTTCGGCTACCTGTTCGGCTGACACCGGCCCACAGGCGGCATCCATGATCGCCCCCGCGTGCGAGCGCGGGGGTGCGCGAAGGGCGCGGGCCGGATTGAGGACCGGTTCGCGCGATGAGCGCAAGCTGACACTGAAGTTCAGCCTGAAAAACGCGGTGACAGTGAAGGTTCGAGTCCTTCCCCCGGCACAGCACCATCCACGGGCCGGGGTAGCCCAACATGGCAGAGGCAGCCGCGGTCAATCTCAGACTCTCGCTCCAGTCTCAGCATCGCCGCCGATCGCCGGATCGACCGGGGACGGACGAACGCCGTCGGATGCGAGTTCGACTCTCGCCTGCACCTCTCACGCGGTGCGGTAGTTCAAAGGAAGAACACGACGGCATGATGACTGATCCGTCCTCTTAAACGCCGCCGGCGTGCGCAATTGGGTGGCATCCCCAGGGGCCCGGGAGCTGGATACGACTCCCGGGCTCCGCCACGTCCCGCCGTCCCGGTCGGAGCCCCGCCATGAGTGGATTCGGACCCAGGGCGCCGACCACCCGGCTACTCCTCGAACTCCTCGAACAACGCGCCCTGTTCCCCCTCCTTCTGCGCCCGCAGCCGCTTGTTGCGCAGGCCCACGACCACCGCCGTCGCCGCGGCCGTGACGCCCAGCGCCGTCGGCACCATCCAGCCGCGGTCGAGTACGTGGCCCATGGCGTGGTCCAGGGAGAGACGGCCGGGCCCGGTGATCGCCAGGCCGGCCGCGGCCAGGCCCAGGGACGCCGCGTGCTCGTAGCCGCCCTCCTGGGCGAAGAAGCCGTTGGGCATGTGGACCGCCGACGCTCCGGCCATCGCACCCGCCGCCGCGGCGCCGGCCGCCGGGGTCGCCAGGCCCATCGCCAGCAGGACGCCGCCGCCCGCCTCCGCCAGGCCCGCCGCCGTGGCGCTCGCCTTGCCGGGCGCGTAGCCGACGGACTCCATGAACTGGCCGGTGCCCTCCAGCCCGTGCCCGCCGAACCAGCCGAACAGCTTCTGCGCGCCGTGCGCGGCCAGCACCCCGCCGGTCCCCAGCCGGAGCAGCAGCAGGCCCACATCACGTCGGTCGTAACAGGTCACGGTGACTCCCCAGCAGCAGATGAGCGGTCAGTGGTCAGCACTCAGTGGTCAGCAGGCGGCGGTCCTCCCTTGTGTTTCCACCGTCGCACCCTCCACACCACCGGGCCCGTCCTGGAGGGCGTTCGGGTGGCGGGGGCGGGGGCGCGGTGTGAGCCTGACGCCATGACGATTCAGCCAGCCAAGCTCAGCGACCCGGCCGTCCGGGCCTTCGTCAGCGCCGTGAACTCCCACGACCGCGAGCGTTTCCTGTCGTTGCTCGCGCCGGACGCGACCATGGCCGACGACGGTTCCGACCGCGACCTCGCCGAGTGGATCGACGGGGAGATCTTCTCGTCCCACGGCCACATGGAGGTCGACAACGAGTCGCGCGGAGGCCGCCGCATCCTCGCCCGCTTCCGCAACGACACCTGGGGCGAGATGCGCACCAAGTGGACCTTCACCGTCGAGGACGACGGGCGGATCTCCCGGTTCGAGACCGGGCAGGCCTAGCCGGATCGCGTTCGAGACCGGGCAGGCGTAGCCGGATCGCGGCGGATCGCCCAGGAACGCCTCGCCGGCGGGGTTTCGGGGCCCTTGGTGCGGGATGTGCGAGGGCTGAGAAAGCGGGCCGACTCATCGGATTCTCATAACGCGGCAAATTCCGGCCCGTACCGGCCTCCGGTCGTGAAGTCCCTGTTCGGCGCGGTGTACGGTCCCCGGGTGCGTGAATGTTCCCGGCTCAGCCGGCGTGCCGCCCTCGGGCTGGCCGCCGCCGCTCTTCCCCTGTCCACGGCCACCGAGGCCGCCGCGGCGACCGTCGTCGGCGGTGAGCGTCTGGCCCGCGGCGGCGTCCAGGTGCGCGGTGCCACCGGGCTGCCCAAGAAGCTCGACGCCCGCGCTTGGCTCGTCGCCGACGCCGCGAGCGGGGAGGTGCTCGCCTCGTTCAACGCGCACCGGCGCCTCGCGCCCGCGTCCACGCTGAAGATGCTGTTCGCGGACACCGTGCTGAGCAAGTTCGACAGCGCCCAGCGCTACAAGGTCACCGACGCCGATCTCGCCGACATCCCGGCCGGCTCCAGCCTCGTCGGCATCAAGCCCGGCATCACCTACACCGTCGAGCAGTTGTGGCAGGGCGTGTTCCTGCGCTCGGGCAACGACGCCGTGCACGTGCTCTCCCACATGAACGGCGGCGTCGCCAGGACGGTCGCCGAGATGCAGGCCAGGGCCGAGGACCTGCAGGCCCTGGACACCCATGTGGTCAGCCCCGACGGCTTCGACCACAAGGGGCAGCTCTCCTCGGCGTACGACCTCACGCTGTTCGCCCGCCACGGCCTGAAGGACGACGACTTCCGCCGCTACTGCGGCACGCGGACCGCCGACTTCCCGGCGGGCGGCAAGAAGACCTTCCAGATCCAGAACACCGACCGCCTGCTCACCGGGGCCTGGGGCCTGAAGACGTACGACGGACTCCTCGGCGTCAAGAACGGCTACACCAGCCATGCCGGCAACACGTTCACCGGCGCGGCCACCCGTGGCGGGCGGACCCTGCTGGTCACCGTCATGCACCCCACGGCCGGCGGCAACGCGGTCTACGAGCAGACCGCCGCACTGCTCGACTGGGGCTTCACGCACGGGCGTTCGGCCCAGCCGGTGGGCCTGCTCGTCGACCCGCTCAGCGAGGGCGGCGCGAGCGCGACGCCGGCGCCCCGGCACAAGACGGCCCGTGCGGCGGCCGGCGCCCCCGGCTCCGCGTCCGGCAAGAACTCGCCGTGGCATCTCGCGGAAGGCGCTGCCGGGACCCTCGCGCTGCTGGGGGCGGGGGTCTGGGCACTGCGCAGGCGGCGCGGCGCGGTCGTCGCCGCCCGGGCGGAGCGGCGGGCCGTGGCAAGGGCGGAGACGCGGGCGGACGCGCGGGCGGAGGCCCCGGAGTCCGGGGGCAGGCACCGGCGGTGAATGGTGCGGCGGCCGTTCCACCGGCCGGTGCGCACCCTGCGGTCGCCCGCGAGGTCCACCCCCAATGTCCGGCTCGGTGGAACGGCCGCCGCCTTCCCCCCTCGGGTGTGGCTGCGGAACTTTTGTGCTCCAAGTGTGAAGCTCGTGTGGAGGAAAGTTGAGCACATGAGCCCGATCATCCGCAATAGCGCGGATGTTCAAATTCCGCTTGTGTGAGCGGAGTCGGCCCGTGCGATGTGGGGCGTCGTCGTGCCCATCACCGCCGCCAACTGCACGTTCACCTTCAGCGCCGGCTCGGCCATGTGCCGCACGGGGCGCGCCGCGTCGGCCGCATCCGTCACCGGTTACGGGGTTACCGCCCCGTTCGCGATCACCTGAAGCGCCTCGGTGCGCGTCCGGTCCGTCACGCCGGCCGCCGTTGGTGGTCGCGGTCCCCGGCGAGGGCGCCGGCCCGGCACCCGGAACCGGCCATTCCGACACCCGAACGTCATGAGTCTGGCAAGTCCCGGCCTTGTCAGGGTTGTTCGGCCCCTGTCAACTGCCCCCTGCATCCATCGTGACAGGGGAGGACCGGATGACACCCGCAGCACACCCGTCCCAGCACGCCCCCGAACTGCGCGCGGCCGCCCGCCACTTGAACCGCCGCCGCTTCCTGACCGTCACCGGCGCCGCCGCCGCGCTCGCCTTCGCCGTGAACCTGCCCGCCGCCGGCACCGCGGCCGCCGCCGAGTTCGACGCCCGCAAGATCGCCGACGACCCCTTCACGCTGGGCGTGGCCTCCGGCGACCCGCTGCCCGGCTCCGTCCTGCTGTGGACGCGGCTGGCTCCGCAGCCGTACCAGCCCGACGGCGGACTGCCCGCGCAACGCGTCACCGTGCACTGGGAACTGGCCCACGACGAGGACTTCCGCCGGATCGTCAGACGCGGCACCGCCACCGCCCACCCCGAGTTCCTCCACACCGTCCACGTCGAGGTCCCCCACCTGGGCGCGGACCGCGTCTTCCACTACCGCTTCCGCGCCGGCGACTGGGTCAGCCCCACCGGCCGCACCCGCACCGCCCCGCCGCCCGGCGCCGACCCCGCCGGGCTCACCCTGGCCGCCGTCTCCTGCCAGGCCTACGCCGACGGCTACTACACCGCCTACCGGCACCTCGCCGAGGACGACGTCGACGTCGTCTTCCACCTCGGCGACTACCTCTACGAGTACGCCGTCAACGCCACCGGCAACTCCCGCAACTACACCGACCGCACCCTCCCGGCCCTCTTCAACCACGAGACGGTGACGCTGGAGGACTACCGGCTGCGCTACGCCCTGTTCAAGTCCGACCCGGACCTGATGGCCGCGCACGCCGCACACCCCTTCGTGGTCACCTGGGACGACCACGAGACCGAGAACAACTACGCCGACGACACCCCCTCGGACAACGGCGACCCGGAGGAGTTCCTGCTGCGCCGCGCCTCCGCCTACCGCGCCTACTGGGAGAACCAGCCCCTGCGCCGCCCCCAGCGGCCCGACGGCCCGGACATGCAGCTCTACCGCCGCCTGCACTGGGGCCGGCTCGCCCAGTTCGACGTGCTCGACACCCGCCAGTACCGTTCCGACCAGGCCTACGGCGACGGCGCCCAGCTGCCCGGCCCCGACATCGACGACCCGGCGCGCACCATGACCGGCGCCACGCAGGAGAGGTGGCTGCTCCACGGCTGGCGCACCTCGCGGGCCCTGTGGAACGTCGTGCCGCAGCAGGTCACCTTCTCCCAGCGCAAGCTCGACCTCAACCCGGTCGCCAAGCTGTCGATGGACGCCTGGGACGGCTACCGGGCCTCCCGGCGCCGCATCCTGGACGGCGTGAAGGACACCGGCATCGAGAACCTGGTGATCCTCACCGGTGACGTGCACGTCGGATACGCCTTCGACGTCAAGGACGACTTCGACGACCCCGGCTCCCGCACCCTCGGTACGGAGATCGTCGCCACCTCCGTCACCAGCGGCAAGGACGGCTCCGAGAAGCCGTCCAACTGGAACACCTACATGGCCGCCAACCCGCACCTGAAGTTCTACAACGGCCGGCGCGGCTACACGACCGTCGCGCTCGGCCCCGAGCAGGCGCGGGCCGACTTCAAGACCGTGCCGTACGTGACCCGCACCGGGGCGCCGGTCACCACGGCCGCGTCCTTCGTGACGGAGGCGGGGGAGCCGGGTCTCAAGCCGGCGTGAGCGACGGCTCGCCCGTCTCCCCGGTGAACTCGTCCTCGTCCCCCGGGTAGCGGACGCCGACGCGGTCCCGGATCGCGTCGAGCGTCCGCATCACGGCCAGCGTGCCGTCCAGCGGCACCAGCGGCGACTCCCTCTCGCCCGCGCGCAGCGCCCGCATCACCTCGACGGCCTCGTGCCGCATCGTGGTCCGCGGCCCGTCGGCCGGGTCGGCGGTGAACTCCTCGGGGTCACGGCCGTCGCGGTGCAGCACGAACCGCTCGGGGTGGAAGAAGCCGGACGGCACGTCGATCCGGCCGCGCGAGCCGGTCACCGACGCCGTGCCGCCCGTGCCGCCCATGATCGAGCAGTGCAGCGCGGCGACGGCACCGCGGTCCCAGGACAGCAGGGCGCCCGTCTGGAGGTCGACGCCCTCCGGCGAGAGCACCGCGCTCGCCGTGACGCCGTCCGGCTCACCCAGCAGCAACTGCGCGAACGACACCGGGTACACGCCCAGGTCCAGCAGCGCCCCGCCGCCGAGCGCCGGGTCCCGCAGCCGGTGCGCGGCCGGGAAGGGGCCGGCCAGCCCGAAGTCCGCCTGGACCGTGCGGACTTCACCGATCGCCCCGTCCTCCACCAGTCCCTTGAGCCGCCGGACCAGCGGATTGCAGTACATCCACATCGCCTCCATCAGGAAGCGGTCGTGCTCCCGCGCCAGCGCGACGAGTTCCCCGGCCTCGCGCAGGTTCAGCGTGAACGGCTTCTCGCACAGCACGTGCCGGCCCGCCCGCAGGCACAGCCCGGCCGCCGCCCGGTGCGCCGAGTGCGGCGTGGCGACGTAGACGACGTCGACGTCCCCGTCCGCCGCCAGCGACTCCCAGTCGCCGTACGCCCGCTGAGCCCCGAACCGTTCGGCGAACGCCCGCGCCGGCCCGGACCGCCGCGAGGCCACCGCCACGATCTCCGCGTCCGGCAGGTCGACCAGATCCGCGGCGAACGCCGCCGCGATCCTGCCCGTCGCCAGAATCCCCCACCGCACGCGCTCGACCATCGACCCACCCTCGCTCATGTGTACCCCGGCAGTGTGTACGAGCTGAGAGCATAGGTGCCGACTCGTGTCAGCGCGGGCGATCCAGCGGGGCGCACAGAGGGAGGGCACATGCCGGAGCACACGGCCGCACCGACACCGGAGAGGGAGCACGGACCCACCGGCCAGGCGCCGCCGGCCACCGCGGCGCGCCCCGCCGGCCCGCTCGTCACCCTCCTGCTCGGCGGCCTCACCGCGACGACCCCGCTCGCGATGGACATGTACCTCCCGTCCCTGCCGCAGGTCACCCGCTCCCTGCACGCCCCCGCCGTCACCGTCCAGCTCACCCTCACCGCCTGCATGGCGGGGCTGGCGCTCGGACAGCTGGTCGTGGGGCCCATGAGCGACCGCTGGGGCCGCCGCCGTCCCCTGCTCACCGGCCTCGCCGTCTACCTCGCCGCCACCGCCCTGTGCGCCGTCGCGCCCGACGCCCGGACCCTCATCGCCTTCCGGCTGGTGCAGGGCCTCGCCGGCGCGGCCGGAGTGGTCATAGCCCGGGCCGTCGTACGCGACCTGTACGACGGCGTCGCCATGGCCCGTTTCTTCTCCACCCTCATGCTGATCTCCGGGGCCGCACCCATCGTGGCGCCGCTCATCGGCGGGCAGATCCTGCGGGTGACCGACTGGCGCGGCGTGTTCGTGGTGCTCACCGCGGTCGGCGCCGTCCTCGCCGGCCTCGTCTGGCTGCGGCTGCCGGAGACCCTGCCGCCCGACGAACGGCACGGCGGCGGAGTGGGCCAGGCCCTGCGGTCCATGCGCGGCCTCCTCGCCGACCCGCCCTTCACCGGATACATGCTCGCGGGCGGCTTCGCCTTCTCCGCGCTGTTCGCCTACGTGAGCGCCTCCCCCTTCGTCGTCCAGGAGATCTACGGCGCCTCCCCGCAGACCTTCAGCCTGCTGTTCGGCCTCAACTCCGTCGGCCTGGTCGCCGCCGGGCAGCTCAACGGCAAGGTGCTGGTCGGCCGGGTCAGCCTGGACAAGGTGCTCGCCACCGGCCTGACGGTCATCGTGCTCGCCGCGACCGCCCTGCTGCTGATGTCCGCCGGCGTCTTCGGGAAGACCGGCCTCGTCCCCGTCGCCGCCGCGCTCTTCGTCCTCATGTCCGCGATGGGCATCACCCTGCCCAACGCCCAGACCCTCGCCCTGCTGCGCACCCGGCACGCCGCAGGCTCCGCCTCCGCGCTCCTCGGCACCTCGTCCTTCCTGGTCGGCGCGGTCGCCTCGCCGCTCGTCGGCGTCGCCGGCGAACACACCGCCGTGCCCATGGCCGTCGTCCAACTCACCGGATCACTGGTCGCGGCGGCCTGCTTCGTGGTTATGTGCCGTCCCTGGAACACGCGCGCGACCGCACGTGCGGGGTCGGAGGGAGACGAGAACTGAGCACACCCAGACTGCGCGCGGACACACCGGCACGAGCCGGGCTCGACCCCGTGGAACTCGGGCACATGGCCGACGAGGTGCACGCCCTGACCGCCGGGGTGCGCCCCTGGGCGGCCGGCGCCGTCGTGCTGGCCGGCCGCGGCCCCGTGATCGCCCTCGCCGAGGCCGCCGGCTGGGCGGTGCGCTACGCCTCCTACGACCCCGGGACCGGCGCCGGGGTGGAGCTGCCGCCCGCCGCCCGGGTCCCGGCCACCGTCGGCACACCCTTCGACCTGGCCTCACTCACCAAGCTGTTCACGTCCGTCGCCGCCGTGCAGCAGGTCGAACGCGGCACCCTCGGCATGGACGCCCGGGTCGGCGACTACCTCCCCGACTTCCGCGCCGCCGCCGACCACGGCGTCACGGTACGGCAGCTGTTCACCCACACCTCCGGGCTGCGCCCCGAACTCCCGCTGTACGACTGCCCGGACGACGAGGCCCGGACGGCCATGCTGCGGGCTGAGGCACCGGCCGCGCCACCCGGCACGTACCTGTACTCGGACCTGAACATGCTCCTGCTGCAACGGGTGCTGGAGCGCATCACCGGCCGCGCCCTGGACGTCCTCGTCCAGGACGGCATCACCCGGCCGCTCGGCATGACCGCCACCGCGTTCGGGCCGCTGCCGGGCGCGGCGGCCACCGAGGACCAGCGGCGGCCGTGGGCCAAGGCCGAGCGGGGCATGCTGCGGGGCGTGGTCCACGACGAGAACGCCTGGGCGCTCGGCGGGGTCGCCGGGCACGCGGGCCTGTTCTCCACCGCCCGCGACCTGGCCGTCTTCTGCCGGACCCTGCTCGCCGGCGGCGCCTACGGCCCCGCGCGCATCCTCGGCCCCGACTTCGTGGAGCTGCTGTTCACCCCGCCGGGCCTGGGCTTCGCCCTGGACCAGCCCTGGTTCATGGGCGAACTGGCGGGCCGGGGCGCGGCGGGCCACACGGGCTTCACCGGCACATCGCTGGTCCTGGACCGGGCGACCGACACCTTCCTCGTCCTGCTGGCCAACACGGTGCACCCGCGCCGCCGTGCCCCGGACAGCAGGCCCAGAGCGGACCTGGCCACCCACCTGGCGAGAGCGGTGATCTGACCGGCTCCGCGGGCGGACGGCGCGGGGCCGGTCAGGCCCCACGCCGCGGCCGACCCAGGCCCCGTCGTCGAACGCCCGCCTGCCCCGCGACGCCATGCACGCACTCTCGCCGTACCGGGCCCAGGCCCGAGTACATCCCGTACGAGGACCAGCACCCGGCACGCCGAGAGCACGCACCCGACGCCGCGAGGCCCGCCCTCCGGGCGGACGCCGGGAGTATGACGACAGGGCCTAGAATTCCCGGGTGAACGACCCCCTCCGTACCGCGCTGGCCGAGCTGCTCGACGGGCTGCCGCCCACGGACGTGGCCCGCGCCGTGGACCGGCTGATCGCCAACTACCGCGGAGCCACCCCCACCGACGCGCCGATCCTGCGCGACCGGGCCGACGTGGCCGCCTACGCCGCCTACCGCATGCCCGCCACCTTCGAGGCGGTGCGCTCCGCGCTGGAGGCGTTCGCGGCGGCCGTGCCCCACTGGACGCCCGGCAGCCACACCGACGTCGGCGGCGGCACCGGCGCCGCCACCTGGGCCGTCGCGGCGACCTGGCCCGGCGGGCGTGGCGTCACCGTGCTGGACTGGGCGGAGCCCGCGCTCGCCCTCGGCCGGGAGATCGCCGCCGCCCACCCGGACCTGAGGGACGCCCGCTGGCAGCGCGCCCGGATCGGCGCGGGCCTCACCCTCGCCACCACCGACCTCGTCACGGTGTCGTACGTCCTCAACGAGCTGTCCGAGGCCGACCGCGCGATCCTCGTCGACACCGCCGCCGGCGCCGCGCAGGCCGTCGTCGTCGTCGAGGCCGGCACCCCGGCCGGATACGCCCGCGTCATCGAGGCCCGCGACCGCCTGATCCGGGCCGGGTTCCACGTCGCCGCGCCCTGCCCGCACAGTGCGGCCTGCCCGATCGTGCCCGGCCAGGACTGGTGCCACTTCTCCGCCCGGGTCGGCCGCTCGTCCCTGCACCGCCAGGTCAAGGGCGGCGCGCTCGCCTACGAGGACGAGAAGTTCAGCTACGTCGCCGCCACCCGGCTGCCCGTCGAGCCCGCCCCCTCCCGGGTGGTCCGGCGCCCGCAGATCCGCAAGGGCCAGGTGCTGCTCGACCTGTGCGAGACCGACGAGCGGCTGAGCCGTACCACCGTCACCAAACGCCACGGCGACCTGTACAAGGCGGCCCGGGACGCCGACTGGGGCGACGCCTGGCCGCCGCACGGCGACGCCGCGCCGTAGCCGGGCGCGGCAGCCGCACGTCCGGCCCGCCGTGGGGAAGCGAGCCCCCGCCGTGATCCGCGGCGGCGGAGGTCCCGCCGGGCGGTCCGCGCCGGGTGCACCGCCACCGGTGGACGGTCCGCCCGCCGGCCCCCAGGACGCACCCCGCGGCAGCGCCCCGGGTGTGAGGCGGGTCTCCCCGGCGTCCCACCGTTCCCCCCGCATGCCCCCGAAGCGCATGAAGATGGGACGATAAGGCATGCTGTCCGCACACCAGCGAGGCGAGCACGGGACCGAAGGGGTTAGATGAGCGCGACGTTCGGCGGCCGGAGCGGCCGGCAGGGCAGACTCTCCCAGTGGCTGCGTGGACGCCGCCCGAAGGACACCGCCGACGACGGCGGCCGTGAGGCCCTGCTGCTCGCCGCCGCCGGAGCGGGCCTGCCGCTCGCCCCCGCCGCGCACCCCGCACCCGGCTACGGCTGCTCCTGCGACCGCGTCGGCTGCCCCACCCCGGGCCGGCACCCGGTGTCGTTCGCCTGGCAGACCCAGTCGACCACCGACCGCGCCCAGATCGAGCGCTGGGCCCGCCACCAGCCGCAGGCCAACTTCGTCACCGCGACCGGCATGGTCCACGACGTCCTCGACGTGCCCCTGGAGGCCGGCCGAGAGGCCCTGGAGCGGCTGCTCGACGCCGGTGTCGAGGTCGGCCCGGTCGCCGAGAGCGACGACGGCCGCATGGCGTTCTTCACCCTCACCCGCGGCACCCCCGAGGACGAGGACGAGTGGTGGCCCTGTGAGCTGGACTGCCACCCGGAGACCATGGACGAGCACCCCGGCCTGCGCTGGCACTGCCGCGGCTCCTACGTCCTCGTACCGCCCGCACGGCTGCCCGGCGACGACAGGTGGGTGCGCTGGGCGCGCGGCCCGGAGCATCCGCTGCCGGACCCGCTGACCCTGCTGGAGGCGCTCACCGACGCCTGTGCCCGGTACGCGGGATCCGGCCACCCGGGCACTCCCTGGCCGCTGCGCCACTGACGCCGGGACCGCCGCCTCAGCCGCCCTGCGCGGACGTCAGCCCCTGCACCCGCCCCAGCAGCCGCACCGGACCGCTGCCGGCCGGCACGAGCGCGGACTCGTTGGCGATCGACTCCAGCGTGAGGGACTGCTTCACCTCGCCCTTCGTCAGGGCCAGCACGTCCTTGTTGGGCACCGGCACCGAGGTGCCCGCGGCGGCGGTCTGCTTCTCGTAGTGGTGCGTGGTGAAGAACACCAGCGCCCCGCCGTCCGCCGTGCGCAGCGCGAGCGGCGCGTAGTCGCCGTGGGTGAGTGGCTCGTCGATGAACTGCCGGACCAGGCCCGGCCGCTTGGCGGCCTTGGCGCGGTCCGCGCGCAGACCGCTGGTGTTCCGGCCGTCCGCGAAGGCCTCCCCGCCGTCCTTCAGGTACGTCACGTACTTCCGGCTCAGCTCCTCGGGCCGCACCGCCAGCCGAGCGGAGCCGGCCGGCACGGCCTCGGCCCAGCCGTCCCCGTCCGTTTTGAACGCCGGTACGGTGCCGGGCACCGCGAGCGTCAGGTAGGACACCTGCCAGCGCTCGTTCAGGCCGTAGCGGGTGAACACCAGCAGCCAGCGGAAGTCGCCGCCCTTGTTGCCCTTGGCGTCGGCGACGAACCAGCGGGGCCAGCCGGCCTTCTTGGGGATCGTGAACTTCGGGTCCGTCAGCTTGAGCGCGGTGTGGTCGGCGTTGCCCGCGGGGCTGTTGGCGTGGCCCGCCTTCAGCCGTGCGGCGTCGATGTCGGAGAGCGCGCCGGTGACGTAGGGGGCGTCCAGGGAACTGTCGTAGGCCTCGTCGGCCTTGTTGTACGCCTGGGTGAACGCGGCGAGCGCCTTGGCAGCCTCGGCGCGTGTGGTGGCGGGCAGCTCCACGCGCTCCCCGTGCACCACCACGCATCCGCTCGCGGTCAGCGACATAGCGGTCAGCGAGGCCGCTATGAGTGCGTTACGGTCACGCCGGCGAAGCCGTCGACGGCTGCTTTCCCTGGTCATCGGGCTCCTTCACCTTCCCCTTCCCGGAGGCGAACCCTACCGGGGCGAGGAAGATCGCGAGCGTCGGGACCAGGTACAGCAGCCACACCGTGATCTGCACGACCGTCGGGTCCGGCTGGAAGTTGAATACGCCCTTGAGCAGGGTGCCGTACCAGCTGTCCGGCGGGATGGCGCCGCTGATGTCGAAGGCCAGGTGGTTGATGCCCGGGATCCAGTCGGCCTCCTGCAGGTCGTGGAAGCCGTACGCCAGCACGCCCGCCGCGACCACGACCAGCATGCCGCCGGTCCAGGTGAAGAACTTCGCCAGGTTGATCCGCAGGGCGCCGCGGTAGAACAGCCAGCCGAGCAGGACCGCGGTCGCGAGGCCGAGGGCGACGCCGACCAGCGGGCGCGGGGTGCCGTCGGAGGCCGCGTGCACCGACGCCCACACGAACAGCGCGGTCTCCAGGCCCTCCCGGCCGACGGCGAGGAACGCGGTGGCGACCAGCGCGCCCGTGCCCATGGCGAGGGCGGCGTCCAGCTTGCCGTGCAGCTCCGACTTCAGGTGCCGGGCGGTGCGCCGCATCCAGAACACCATCCACGTCACCAGGACGACGGCGACGACGGACAGCGAGCCGCCGAGCGCCTCCTGCGCCTGGAACGTCAGCTCCTGCGAGCCGAACTCCAGGGCGCAGCCGAAGCCCATCGCGATGGCGACCGCGATGCCGATGCCGATCCAGATCGGCCGCAGGGCGTCCCGGCGGCCGGTCTTGACCAGGTAGGCGATCAGGATGCAGACGACGAGCGACGCCTCCAGGCCCTCGCGCAGGCCGATCAGGTAGTTGGAGAACACGGGCTACGCCTCCTTCGAGAACAGCGCGCGGCCCCACCAGTCGCCGGAGTCCCGGACGCCGGGGGGAACCGCGAAGACCGCCGAACCCACGTGCTGGATGTACTCGTTGAGCGCGTCGTGCGCGGACAGCCGGCGCTGCAGCGGGATGAACCCCTCGCGCACGTCGCGCTGGTAGGCCAGGAAGAACAGGCCCGCGTCGAGACGGCCGAGGCCGTCGGTGCCGTCCGTGAAGGAGTAGCCGCGGCGCAGGATGGTGATGCCGCCGTTGGAGTCGGGGTGCGCGAGCCGCACGTGCGCGTCCGGCTTCATCGCCTTCAGGAACGGCTTGTCGTGCTCCTTGGCCTTGCCGACCGGTGCGCCCTCGCCCTTGTCCCGTCCGAAGATGTCCTCCTGCTCCTGCAGGGGGGTGCGGTCCCACGTCTCGATGTTCATGCGGATGCGACGGGCGACGAGGTAGGAGCCGCCCGTCATCCAGGCGTCGCCGTCGCCGCCGTCCCCGTCGCCGACCCACACGTGCTTCTTCAGGCGGTCGCTCTCCGTCCCCGCGATGTTGCGGGTGCCGTCCTTGAAGCCGAACAGGTTGCGCGGGGTCTGCGCCCCCGGGGTGGTGGAGGAGGTCTTGCCGAAGCCGAGCTGGGACCAGCGCACGGCGACCTTTCCGAAGCCGATGCGGGCCAGGTTGCGGATGGCGTGCACGGCGACCTGCGGGTCGTCGGCGCAGGCCTGGACGCACAGGTCGCCGCCGGTGCGGGCCCTGTCCAGGTTGTCCCCGGGGAACGCGGGCAGGTCGGCCAGGGCCGCGGGCCGCCTGCCGTGCAGTCCGAACTTGTCGAACAGCGACGGCCCGAAGCCGATCGTGAGCGTCAGCCGGGACGGCTTGAGGCCCAGCGCCTCACCGGTGTCGTCCGGAGGGGCCTCGGCGAGTCCGCCGTAGGCGCCCTCGCCGACCGGCCTGCCCGCGGTCATCCGCCGGGCCGCCTCCGTCCAGTCCTTGAGCATCTGCACGAACTCGGCGCGGTCGTCGGTCTTCACGTCGAACGCGGCGAAGTGCAGCCGGTCCTGCACCGGGGTGGCGATGCCGGCCTGGTGGGCGCCGTGGAACTCCACCGCGCCGCCCATGTCGGCGGCGGCCGGGTCCACGTCGTTGCCGACCTCGGCCATCGCCATCGCGCCACCGGCCGCCGCGGCGCCCAGGGCGAGCCCGGCACCGCCCCAGCCGATCAGCGCCCGGCGCGACGGACTGCCGCCCTTGGTCTCCTGCGTCTCGGTCATCGCCCTGCCCCTGTCCCGCGCTTACTTCACGACCGTGGCGGCGAGCTTGGACAGCGGCTCGGCGAGCGCGTTCACCGCGTCCGACAGCTCCTTCTGCTGCTCCTTGCCGACCTTGTCGTAGGTGACGAAGTCGTAGGAGTCCTTGTCGGAGCGGTACTTGTCCAGCAGCGTGCCGAGCGCCGCGAACTGCTTGTCCAGCTCCTTGGCCAGTGCCGGGTCGTTCTTCGCGGCGACGGGCCTGAGCAGCTCGTAGGCCTTCTGCGCGCCCTCGACGTTGCCCTTGAAGTCGACCAGGTCGGTGTGCGAGTAGAACTCCTCCTCGCCGGTGACCTTGCCCTTGGCGACCTCGTCCAGCAGCTCCTTGGCGCCGTTGGCCATGGAGGTCGGGGTGATCTCGGCCTTGCCGACCCGCTTCTGCCAGTCCTTCAGGTCGGCGAGGAGCCGGTCGGCGAGGGTCTTCTCCTCGGCGCCCACCTTCTTGTCCTCCCACAGCGCCTGCTCCAGGCGGTGCCAGCCGGTCCACTTCTGCCCGGCCTCCAGGTCGGGCTTGCGGATGTCGACCTTGGGGTCGATGTCACCGAAGGACTCGGCGACCGGCTCGGTGCGCTCCCAGCCGAGACGGGAGGGCGCGTAGGCCTTCTTGGCGGCGTCGACGTCGCCGTCCTTGACGGCCTTCACGAAGGTCTCGGCCAGCGGCAGCGTGGCGTCGGCCTGGTCCTGCACGTACTGCCGGTAGTCGGCGACGGCCTTGTCCAGCTTCGGGTCGCGCTCGGCGGACGTGCCGCCGCCGGTCACGGTGAGCTTCTGCCGCACGCCGTGGCCCTTCATGCCCGGCCGGCAGGCGATCTCGTACGCCCCGGCCTTCACCTCGGCGGTCAGCGTGTACTTGGTGCCCGGCCCGATGTTCTCCTTCTCGGAGACGATCCGGTCGTCGGGGAAGAGGATCTCGACCTCGGTGGCCCTGGAGCCCGTGTTCTCGATCTTCAGCGTGACCTGGCCCGCCGGTACGGACTTGGTGGAGGTCTTGCACGTGGAGTCGGCGGCGGTGACCCGGATGGCGTCGCCGTCCTTGGCATCGCTCTTCGCGGTGCAGGCCGGCAGGGCGGTCAGAGCGGCCGCGGTCGCGGCGGCGGTGACGGTCAGTCGGACGGCTCGCATGCAGGCTCCAAGCGGATCTGATCTGGGGGCGCTCTGGTGAGGCTCACCTAACTTACATGAGGCTTACCTCACCCATACCCGTGCGGGTCGTGATTCAGCTCTCACGCGAAAGCGGTGGACGAGCGATGTTTCAATTCCGTAGTGACTGACTACGACGTACTGCGCGTCTTCTGCGGGCCGGGCGGAGGCTACGGCAACGAGCTCGGCGTCGTCCGGGACGGCTCCGTGCTGCCCGAGCCGGGCGAGCGGCAGGAGCTGGCAGCCAAGCTCGGCTTCAGCGAGACCGTGTTCGTGGACGATCCCGAGCGCGGCGTGATCGACATCTACACCCCCACCCTGCGGCTGCCGTTCGCCGGTCACCCCTGCGTCGGCACCGCCTGGCTGCTGGACGTACCCGAGCTGGTCACCCCGGCCGGGCTCGTCGGGACCCGGCTGGACGGGGAGTTCAGCTGGATCGAGGCCCGCGCGGAGTGGGTCCCGCCGCGCACCCTGCGCCAGTACGCGAGCGCCGCCGAGGTGGACGCGCTCGACGTGCCGCCGAAGGGGGAGTGGATCTACGCCTGGGCGTGGGAGGACGAGGCGGCCGGCCGCGTCCGCGCCCGCGCCTTCCCGGGCCGCGACGACGGCATCGACGAGGACGAGGCGACCGGCGCGGCCGCGCTGCTGCTGACCGACCGGCTGGGCCGCGCCCTGAACATCGCCCAGGGCGCGGGGTCCCAGATCCTCACGGCGCCCCAGCCGCACGGCTGGACCGAGGTCGGCGGACGGGTCCTCCTGGAGCGCTGACGCGCCGGACGCGGCCCAGGGCCTACGGCAGGGTGAGGATGTCCGCGCCGGTCTCCGTGACGACCAGCGTGTGCTCGAACTGGGCGGTCCGCCTGCGGTCCTTCGTCACGACCGTCCAGCCGTCCTCCCACATGTCGTACTCGTGGGTGCCCAGCGTCAGCATCGGCTCGATGGTGAAGGTCATGCCCGGCTGCATGACCGTCGTGGCGTGCGGGCTGTCGTAGTGCGGGATGATCAGCCCCGAGTGGAACGACGAGTTGATGCCGTGACCGGTGAAGTCACGGACGACCCCGTAGCCGAAGCGCTTGGCGTACGACTCGATGACCCGGCCGATGATGTTGATCTGCCGGCCGGGCTTCACGGCCTTGATCGCGCGGTTGAGGGACTCGCGGGTGCGCTCCACCAGCAGCCGCGACTCCTCGTCCACCTCGCCGACGAGGTAGGTGGCGTTGTTGTCGCCGTGCACCCCGCCGATGTACGCCGTCACGTCCAGGTTGACGATGTCGCCGTCCCTGAGCACGGTCGAGTCCGGGATGCCGTGGCAGATGACCTCGTTGACGCTGGTGCACAGCGACTTGGGGAAGCCCCGGTAGCCCAGCGTCGACGGATAGGCGCCGTGGTCGCACATGTAGTCGTGGGCGACCTTGTCCAGCTGGTCCGTGGTGACTCCGGGCGCGATGATCCTCGCGGCCTCCTCCATCGCCCGCGCGGCGATGCGGCCGGCGACGCGCATCGCCTCGACGGTCTCCGGCGTCTGCACCTCGGGCCCGGTGTACGGCGCCGGCGCGGGCTTGCCGACGTACTCGGGACGGCGGATGTTGCCGGGGACGGAACGGGTGGGAGACAGCTCCCCTGGTACGAGCAGCGACTGGCCAGACATACCGGCGAGTCTATCCAGCGGACATGGGGGAACATGTCGGTGGCGAGAGGAGCTGCCCATGGCCCTGTTCAAGAAGCGCACCGCCGGCAAGCCGGGCGAGTGGTACTACTGCCTGGAGCACAAGAAGGTCGAGGAGGGCCCGGACTGCCCGGGCCGGGACCGTTTCGGCCCGTACGCCTCCCGGGAGGAGGCGCAGCGCGCGATGGACACCGCCCGCGAGCGCAACCTGGAGTGGGAGAACGACCCGCGCTGGCACGACGCCCCCGCCGCCGGCCCGGCCGACGAGGAGTGATCAGCCCCCGGTTCACACCCGCGCCGCGGCGCGCCGCTCGCGCATCCGCACCGCGTGCTCGTTGGTCCGGGCGTCGTACGTCATGAGTCCCGGCAGGCACAGCGCGAGCAGCCCCACGGCGCCCGCGCACGCCAGCCCGCCGGACCAGACCGAGGCCCGTACCCCGGCCCACGCGGCGAGGCCGCCGGCCCTGACCTGGCCGAGCGTCGGTCCGACCGAGTAGGACAGCAGCTCGATCCCGGCGAGCCGCCCGCGCAGCTCGTCCGGGATCGTCTGGTTCCACATCGCGGCCCGGAAGACCCCGCTGACCATGTCGAACCCGCCGCCGACGGTGAGGAACAGCAGGACGAGCCACACGTTCCCGCAGACGCCGGCCGCCGCTACCGCGAGACCCCAGCCGGCGGCCGCCAGCACCACCATCAGCCCGTGCCGCCGCACCCGCGAGGTCCAGCCGCTGGTCAGACTCACCAGCAGGGCTCCGGCCGGCAGGCTCGCGTACATCAGCCCGAGCGACCACTCGGCGTGCAGCTCGTCGGCGAGGAACGGCAGCACCGCGAGCGGCATGGCCAGGAACATCGCCGCGAGGTCCACCGCGTACGTGCCGAGCAGTTCCTTGCGGCTCCAGGCGTAGCGGGCCCCCTCGGCGACGGCCCGCAGCGACGGCTTCGCGGCCTCGTGGGAGGCGGGGGAGGGGGCGATCCGCACGATGTACGCCAGCGAGACGGCGAACGTCAGCAGGTCGGCGGCGTACGCCCAGCCCAGCCCCGCGTAGGCGACGACCACGCCCGCGAGCGCCGGCCCCGCGACGCCGCCGACGGT
Organism: Streptomyces lucensis JCM 4490; assembly: GCF_014650035.1. Taxonomy (GTDB): domain Bacteria; phylum Actinomycetota; class Actinomycetes; order Streptomycetales; family Streptomycetaceae; genus Streptomyces; species Streptomyces lucensis. The sequence continues at coordinate 745,968 of NZ_BMUE01000002.1, forward strand.
CCAGCGCAGCGAGTTCAGCGAGGCCGCGGCCGGCATGTCGTCGTGGGCGACGAGCCGCGGCCACAGGGAGTCGAGGGCCGGGCGCTGGACGGAGGCCAGCGCGGAGGAGAGCGCGGCGACGGCGTACAGCGGCCACACAGCCGGGTGCGGCAGCAGGGCGTTGACCAGCAGAGCCGCGCTGAGCAGGCCCTGCCCTCCTTCCGTCCACACGATGAGCCCGCGCTTGTCGAGGGCGTCGGCGAGGGCGCCGCCGTAGAGACCGCACAGGATGAGCGGCAGCAGCTCCACGGCGCCGATCGCGCCGACCGCCGCCGCTGAGCCGGTCAGGTCCTTCAGCTGGACGGGGAGCGCGACGAAGGTCAGGAAGCTGCCGAAGTTGCTGATCAGGCCGGACTTCCACAGACGGCGGAAGTCGTGGGAGGCCTTCCAGGGGGCCAGGTCGGGAAGGAGGTCACGAAGCACAAGGGGTCATGCTCGGCCCGCGATCCGACCCTGGGCAACCGCTTTTCGGTCGCCGTCCGGCACGTCACCAGGGTGCCGGCGGCGGTGCCGTGAGGATGTCCGCCAGGCGCGACAGGCGGTCCCGGAAGCGCCGGCCGCCTCTCGGAGTGCCCCCGTTCTCCCCGGCCGCCGCGCTGACCAGGTGCTGCACGCTGTCCAGGTCCAGCTCCGCGCCCTCCGGCACGGCCAGCGTGTCATGGGCCAGCCCGGCCAGCTCGCCCCCGCCCGCGCCCAGCGCCAGCACCGTCACCCCGGCCCGCCGGGCGTCGTGCACCCGCTCCAGCAGCGGCGCGGGCTCGTCGGGCGCCACGACCAGCAGGGTCTCGCCGCGCCGCGCCGCCGCGATCCGGCCCGGGCCGACGGCCAGGTGCGCGGGGTCGGACGGGCACGCGTGGTGCCGTACCAGCGTCGGCGCCAGCTCGGGCGTGCCCGACCAGGCCGCCTCGTCCACCAGGTGCGCGGCCAGGTGCCACGGCTCGTACGCGGGCGTGCCGACCAGCAGCAGCCCGCCGCCGCGCGCCACCACCGACCCGCGCAGCACCCCCGCGAACCTCCGGGTGGCATCCACCCACTCGGTCCCGGCGAGCACCTCCCGCAGCAACGCGACCCGTACGGCGTCCATGCGCCCGCATCCTGCCGCAACAGGTGACTCGTGATGCGGAGTTCACCTCGAATTCGCCCGAACCGGGGATGGGTGACGGACCGTGCCCGTCCGCGTGAGGAGCCGCCCGATGACCGATGTGACCGTCCCCTTCCGCGCGGGCCACGAGGGGTACGCCGGTTTCCGGATCCCCGCCGTCGTCGCCACCCGCGCCGGGACCCTCCTCGCGTTCTGCGAGGGCCGGGTCGCCTCCGCCGCCGACCACGGGCACATCGACATCGTGTGCAAACGGTCCACCGACGGCGGCCGCACCTGGGGCCCGCTGCGCGTCGCCGCGGACAACGGCACGGACCTCGCCGGCAACCCCGCCCCCGTCGTCCTCGACACCGGCCGCGTCCTGCTCGTGCACGTGCGGGCGGCGGCCGGCGCCACCGAGGCCGCCATCCTGCGCGGACAGGTGAAGGACGCCGACGGGCGGCGCGTGTGGGTGCGGCACAGCGACGACGACGGAGTCACCTGGTCCCGGCCGAAGGAGATCACCGCGCAGGTGAAGAAGCCCGGCTGGCGCTGGTACGCCACCACCCCCGGGCACGCCCTCCAGCTGCGCGGCGGACGCGTCCTCGTCCCCGCCAACCACACGCTGCCGCCCACCGGCTCCGACACCGGCGCCGAACCGAAGTACAACAGCGGCCACTGCCTGCTCAGCGACGACCGGGGCGAGCACTGGTACCTCGGCTACCTCGACGAGAACACCGACGGCTACGTGAACGTCAACGAGACCACCGCCGCCGAACTCCTGGACGGCCGCGTCTACTTCAACACGCGCAACGACGCCCCGTCCCCCGGCAACCGCGCCGACGCCCACTCCAGGGACGGCGGGAGGACCCTCGTCAAGCCCTTCCGGCCGCAGGCGGGGCTCACCGCCCCGGTCTGCGAGGCCGCCGTCCTCCAGCTCCGCGACCCCGACCTGCTCCTGTTCTCCGCCCCGGCCGACCCCGCGGCCCGCGCCCTGATGACCCTGCGGGCCTCCACCGACGGCGGCACCACCTGGCGCACGGCGTACACCGCCGACGGACTGCCCGCCGCCTACTCCGACCTGGTCCGCGTCGACCGGGACACCGTCGGACTGCTCTACGAGACGGGCGACTTCGGCCCGTACGAGACGATCACCTTCCGCCGGGTGCCCGTGCACCGGCTGGTCTGAGCCGATGCGGGCACGGCGGCGGACGTAGAGTCGGCCCATGACCTCTACCGACAGCGCACAGACCCCCGCGAAGGCCCCCGCCAAGGACCCCTGGGACCTGCCCGACGTCTCCGGGTACGTCGTCGGCGTGCTCGGCGGCACCGGCCCGCAGGGCAAGGGCCTCGCCCTCCGCCTCGCCCGGGCCGGCCAGAAGGTGATCATCGGCTCCCGCGCCGCGGAGCGCGCCCGGGCCGCCGCGGAGGAACTCGGCCACGGCGTCGAGGGCGCCGACAACGCCGAGACCGCGCGCCGCAGCGACATCGTGATCGTCGCCGTCCCGTGGGAAGGCCACGGCGACACGCTGAAGTCCCTGCGCGAGGAACTCGCCGGCAAGCTCGTCGTGGACTGCGTCAACCCGCTCGGCTTCGACAAGAAGGGCGCCTACGCGCTGAAGCCGGAGGAGGGCAGCGCCGCCGAGCAGGCCGCCGCCCTGCTGCCGGACTCCCGGGTCACCGCCGCCTTCCACCACCTGTCGGCCGTCCTGCTCCAGGACCCGGAGACCGAGCGGATCGACACCGACGTGATGGTGCTCGGCGAGGAGCGCGCCGACGTGGAGACCGTGCAGGCGCTGGCCGGGCGCATCCCCGGCATGCGCGGCGTCTTCGCGGGCCGGCTGCGCAACGCCCACCAGGTGGAGTCGCTGGTCGCGAACCTGATCTCCGTCAACCGCCGGTACAAGGCACACGCCGGGCTCCGCGTCACGGACGTATGAGCCCATGGGGGACACTGGTCGGCGTAGCAGTGTCCCCCGACAGGAGCCGAGCCCCATGCCCCGCATCGCCCTCTACACGCTCGTCGTCTGCGTCCTCGCCGTGGCCGCGGCGGTCGTCTCGTTCGTCCAGGGCAGCTGGCTCGGGATCGTCTGGGTGCTGCTGGCGGGCCTGACGTCCAACATGACCTTCTACTACGTCAAGCGCGGCCGCACCGGCGGCGGACCGGGCAAGTCCGTCACGGGCTGACCAGGCAGCCCTCGGGCGTGCCCTCCCAGAACCGGTACAGCCAGTAGCCGCAGTCCGAGGAGAGGACGTCGACGCCCAGCCCGCGCAGGATCGCGTCGACGGCGTCGAAGAACGCGTGGTTGACCGCCGGCAGGTACAGCAGCGCGAACACGAACAGCAGGCCGAACGGCGCGAACGGCTCCACCTGCCGCTTCACCCGGTACGACAGCCACGGCTCGATCACGCCGTAGCCGTCCAGGCCCGGCACCGGCAGGAAGTTCAGGATCGCCGCCGTCACCTGCAGCAGCGCGAGGAACGCCAGCGCGTACCGGAACCCGCGCGGGACGCCGTCCAGCGCGTGCAGCCAGAACGGGGCGGTGCACACCGCGGCGAACAGGGCGTTCGTCAGCGGGCCCGCCGCCGAGATCAGACTGTGCCGCCAGCGGCCCCGGATGCGGCCGCGCTCGATGAACACCGCGCCGCCGGGCAGACCGATCCCGCCCATGATCACGAACAGCACCGGGAGCACGACGCTCAGCAGCGCGTGCGTGTACTTCAGCGGGTTCAGCGTGAGGTAGCCCTTCGCCCCGACCGTGATGTCCCCGCCGTGCAGGGCCGTGCGCGCGTGCGCGTACTCGTGCAGGCACAGGGAGACGATCCAGGCGGCGGTCACGAACAGGAACACCGCGACGCCCGGCTGCGCCGCGAACCCCGTCCACGTCGCCCAGCCGGTCACCGCCGTCACGGTCACTATTCCGACGAACACGGGACTGACCCGGCGATCGCCGTGGCGGGTGGTGGCGGTGGTCATGGGCGGGCTCCTGTGCGGCCGGGAACGGGTCGGGACTGCGACCGTACCGGCCGCGCACCTGCGGGGAAACTGCGACCGTACCGGCCGCGCACCCGCCGGGAAAACGTCTCGCGGCGGCCGCCCGGTTCCTGGAAGGCTGGAGCGATGCCGCGGATGAGGGTGTTGTACGAGGACTGGCAGATGGGGTGCTGCGGCACACCGTTCACGGTGGGCGACGAGGTGGCCTGGAAGCTGGTCGCCGTCGACCGCCCGGACCGGCAGGGCGACCACCACGGCGCCGACGCGTGGGTGGAGAACCACGGCGGCCCGGACCGGCCCACCACCGGCCGCGTCCACGCCATCGAGCTGGTGCACCAGGAGTACACCGCCCACCACGACCCGCTCACCGTCGAACCGGCCGAGCCGCGGTCCGGGGGCCTGGTCTTCCGCTCGACCGGGCGAGCCCTGGAACCGGTGCCCGGCGCACGGACCCTGGAGCCGGTCGAGCGCTGCCCGAAGTGGTTCGACGAGTTCGAGGAGGAGGAGCAGCCGCCCCGGCGGGTCCCGTTCCGCGTCCGCCGCGCCGTCGGCGCCCTCGTCACCCTGGACGTCCGGGACCTCACACACGTCCTGCACGTCCCGGACGACCCCGACGCCGAGGACGACGGGGACGACGGGGACGCCGACGGCGAACCGGACGGCGCGCCGCCGCAACCCGGTGACCCCCGCTGACCGCACCGGAGACAATGGACCCCGTGCGCTATCGGCTGCTCGGCCCCACCCAGGCAATACGCCCCGACGGCACGGCCGTCCCGGTCGGCGGGGCGCGGCTGCGCGCCCTGCTGAGCGTGCTCGCCCTGCGGGCCGGCCGCACCGTGCCGGTCGGCGTGCTCGTCGACGAGGTGTGGGACGGCGACCCGCCCGCCGACGCCGGCGGCGCGCTCCAGGCGCTCGTCGGCCGGCTGCGGCGCCTCCTCGGCGCGGACGCCGTCGCCTCTGCGGAGGGCGGCTACCGGCTCACCGCCGCACCCGACGACGTCGACCTCGCCCGCTTCGACCGGCTCACCGGCGACGGCCTGAGCGCCCTCGCCGACGGCGACCCGGCCAAGGCCGCCGCCGTCCTCGACGACGCCCTCGCCCTGTGGCAGGGCCCCGCCCTCGCCGACCTGCCCGGCCACACCGCCGAGGCGGCCCGCTGGGAGACCCGCCGCCTCGACGCCCTGCGCGCCCGGCACACCGCCGCCCTCGCCCTCGGGCAGGCCGATCGGTCACTGCCCGAGCTGACCGCCCTGTGCGACAGCCATCCCCTCGACGAGCCGCTGCAGGCGCTGCGGCTGCGCGCCCTGCGCGACGCAGGCCGCCCCGCCCAGGCGCTCGCCGGATACGAGGACGTACGCCGGCTGCTCGCCGACCGGCTCGGCTCCGACCCCGGCCCCGAACTGCGCGCACTGCACGCCGAGCTGCTGAGCCAGCCGCCCCCGGACACCCGGCCCGAGCCACGCCCCGGCAACCTGCCGGCCCGGCTCACCTCCTTCGTCGGCCGGGAGACCGACATCGATGCCATCGGCGCCGACCTCGCCGCGGCCCGTCTCGTCACCCTGCTCGGGCCCGGCGGAGCCGGGAAGACCCGGCTGTCGCAGGAGGCCGCCGAGGCGGTACGGCACACCGTCCGGGACGGGGTGTGGCTGGCCGAACTGGCCCCCGTGGACGACCCGGATGCCGTGCCGCAGGCCGTGCTCACCGCGATCGGCGCCCGCGAGACCGTGCTGCACGGCGCCGGCGTCGACAGCATGCGCGCGGTCACCGACCGGCACGACCCCGTCGACCGGCTCGTCGAGCACTGCGCCCGGCGCCGCATGCTGATCATTCTCGACAACTGCGAGCACGTCGTCGAGGCCGCCGCCCGGCTGGCCGAGCGGCTCCTGGCCCGCTGCCCCGGCCTGACCGTCCTCGCGACCAGCCGCGAACCGCTCGCGGTGCCCGGGGAGCTGGTGCGGCCGGTGGAACCACTGCCCGAACCGGTCGCGCTGCGGCTGCTCGCCGAGCGCGGCGCGGCGGCCCGCCCCGGCTTCCGGGTCCAGGACGACCCCGAGGCGTGCGCCGAGATCTGCCGGCGGCTCGACGGACTGCCCCTCGCCATCGAACTCGCCGCGGCCCGCCTGCGCATGCTCACGCCCCGCCAGATAGCGGACCGCCTGGACGACCGCTTCCGGCTGCTCACCTCGGGCAGCCGCACCCTGCTGCCCCGCCAGCAGACCCTCAGAGCCGTCGTGGACTGGTCCTGGGAACTGCTGGACACCGAGGAGCGGGACGTCCTCGCCCGGCTGTCCGTCTTCGCCGGCGGCTGCGACCTGGCCGCCGCCGAGGCGGTGTGCGGCCCCGTCGCCCTGGACGCGCTCGGCTCCCTGGTCGACAAGTCCCTGGTGGTGGCCACCCCCGGCGCGGACGGCGGGATGCGCTACCGGCTGCTGGAGACCGTCGCCGAGTACGCCGCCGAACGGCTCGACGAGGCCGGCGGCCGCGCCGCGGCCGAGCGCGCCCACCTCACGCACTACCGCGAACTCGCCCGCACCACCGAGCCGCTGCTGCGCGGCCCCGAACAGCGTGCCGCCATCGACCGGATGCAGCGGGAGTACGAGAACCTGCGCACCGCCCTGCGGCACGCCGTCGCCCTGCGCGACGAACAGGAGGCGCTGTGCCTGGTGCTGTCCCTGCAGTGGTTCTGGCAGATGCGCGACCAGCGCGTCGAGGTCCGCGGCTGGTGCCTGGAGGTCATGGCGCTCGGACCCGACCCGTTCACCGAACCGGTCCGCCGCGCCCTCCCGGTGTGGCGGCGGCCGACCGACAGCCCGCCCCCGTACACCGGCGAGGTGCTGCTGGAGGCCCGGCGCGGCGTCCACCTGAGTCATCTCGCCACGATGGACACCGAGATGGAGGCCTGGCAGACCCCCGAGGCCCAGGCCAAGCTGCGCGTCATCACCCAGGTCTACGAGCCCGGTCTGCCGCAGACCTGCCGCGCCCCGGGCATGCTGTGGTTCTTCGCCGAGATGCTGACCAGCGGCGTGGACCGGCTGCGCACCATCGTCGACGCCGCCGTGCGGACCTGCCGGGAGACCCCCGGCTACGAGTGGGAGCTGGCCGGCGCCCTCCAGCTGCGCGCCAACCTCCTCGCCAACCGCACCGCCTGGGCCGGCAGCGCCACCCGTGACGCCGACGAGGCGCTGGAGATCTACCGCCGCCTCGGCGACGGCTGGGGCACGGCCGAGGCGCTGTCCGCGCGCGGCGAGGCCCGCGAGCGCAAGGGCGCCTACGCGGAGGCCGCCGCCGACTACCAGTCCGCCGTCGAGTACGCCGAACGCCTGGGCGCCCGCGTCCAGGCCGCCGCCCTCCGCGCCCGCCTGGGCAACGTGCTCCTGGAGGCGGGCGAGCCCGAACGCGGGGAGCGGCTGCTCCGGGACGTCATCGCCAGCCAGGAGGGCGCCCACAACGAGGCCATGCCCACCGCACGGCTCTACCTCGCCTACTGGCTCGGCCTGACCGGCCGCACCGCCGAGGCACGCGGGCAACTGACGACCCTGCGCGAGGAGTTCAAGATCGCCCACTTCGCCGTCTTCGACGCCCTCATCCTCAGCCAGGAGGCCTGGGTGGACGCGCTCGACGACCGGATCGAGGAGGCGCTGACCCGGGTGCGCAAGGCACTGCGCCACGCCGCGGACCCGCTGTCCCAGGCGATCACCCCGCACCTGCACTGCCTGTGCCTCGCCATCGCCGCCATGGCCCTGGCCCACGCCGGCGGCGGTGACCGCGCCGCCGACGCCGCCCGCTGCCTGGCCGCCGCCGACGCCCTGCTGCCGCCCGGCCACATCCCCTCGGGCCTGGAGCGCCGGATGCGCGACATGACCGAGGCCCGGACGAGGGCGGCGCTCGACGAGCGGTCGTACGAGGCGGCGTACGCCGAGGGCGGTGGCCTCTCCCTCGCGGAGGCCACCGCCCTGGTCTGACGGCACGGCGGGCGTCAGCTCTTCGTGCGGAACTTGTGGATGGCGACCGGCGCCATGATCGCGGTGAGTCCCACCGACCAGATCAGGGTCACCCACAGGTCGTGGGCGATCGGGCCGCCCTCCATCAGGCCGCGCGCCGTGTCGGCCAGCGTGGACAGCGGGTTGTAGTCGGTGAACGCCTGCAGCCAGCCAGGCATGGAGGCGGGCGGGGCGAAGATCGACGAGCCGAACTGCAGCGGCATCAGCACCAGGAAGCCCATGGCCTGCACCGACTGGGCGTTCTTCATCACCACGCCGAGGGTCAGGAACACCCACATCAGCGCCGAGCCGAACACCGCGGACAGCCCGATCGAGGCCAGCAGCCCCGGCCAGTGCTTGATGTCGTAGCCCACGAGGACCGCGACCACCATCAGCACCACGGACGCGAACAGCATCCGCATCAGCTCCACCGCGATCTTCGCGAAGAGCACGGAGCCGCGCCCGATGGGCAGTGACCGGAAGCGGTCCATGACACCGGAGTTGAAGTCCTGGTTGAAGCCGGTGCCGACGCCCTGGGCCATGTTCATGCCCATCATGGCCAGCAGGCCGGGGATGACGTACTGGACGTACCGGTCCTGGCCGCCGCCCAGAGACTGCCCGATGGAGCCGCCGAAGACGTACACGAACAGCAGGGTGAAGATGACCGGGAACAGGACGGCGTCGAACATCGACTCCGGGTCCTGGCGGATCCACAGCAGGTTGCGGCGGATCAGCGCGCCGGTGTGCCGCAGGTGGGCGCGCAGCGGGATCGGCGTGTCCGCCTTCGCTGCGGCCGGGGAAAGGGTGGCGGTGCTCATACGGCGACCTCCTGGCGGTCGTCGGCGGGCGCGGCGTCCTGCGGGGCACTGGCGCGGTGGCCGGTGAGGGACAGGAAGACCTCGTCCAGGCTGGGCAGTTCGGTGGTGATGGCGGAGATCGTGATGCCCCGCGCGGTGACGGCGCCGACCACCGCGGTCAGCTGCTCGTCGCTGAGGATCGGCACCAGCAGGGTCGAGGTCTCGGTGTCCAGGGTGGTGGACGCGAGCCCGGTGATGCCCAGTTCGTCCAGCATGTGCGCCAGCGGCCGCAGCTGCAGCGGGTCCAGCGGGCGGACCCGCAGCGTGCGCCCGCCGACCTTGGCCTTCAGCTCCTCGATGCCGCCCTTCGCGATGACCTGGCCCCGGTCCACGACGGTCAGCTCGGAGGCGAGCTGCTCGGCCTCCTCCATGTACTGGGTGGTGAGCAGCACGGTCACGCCGTCGCCGACCATCGCCTTCACCTCGTCCCACACCTCGTTGCGGGTGCGGGGGTCGAGTCCGGTGGTCGGCTCGTCCAGGTACAGCACGGCGGGCCGGCCGATCATCGAGGCGGCGAGGTCCAGCCGCCGCCGCATGCCGCCCGAGTAGGTGCCGGCCGGCCGCCTGGCGGCCTCCGTCAGGGAGAAGCGTTCCAGCAGCTCGTCGGCGCGGGCGCGGGCCTCCTTGCGGGACAGGTCCAGCAGGCGGCCGATCAGGTACAGGTTCTCCCAGCCGGGCAGCTTCTCGTCCACCGAGGCGTACTGGCCGGTGAGTCCTATCACCCGGCGCAGCTGCCGCGGTTGCCGTACGACGTCGTAGCCGGCCACGGTGGCCTGCCCGGCGTCCGGGGCGATCAGGGTGGACAGGATGCGGACGAGGGTGGTCTTGCCGGCGCCGTTCGGCCCGAGCACGCCCATCACGGTGCCCTCGCGCACGTCCAGGTCGACACCGTCCAGTGCCTTGGTCTCGCCGTAGTGCTTGACCAGCCCCCGTACGGTCACGGCGTGCCCCACGCCGGTGGGGTTGTCGTCGATGCGTGTCATGTGGACGACAGTGTCAGGGCCCACCGACAAGACGCCGACAAGCCACCGACAAGGCCGCCGACAAGCCGCCGACAGCCCCCCGGCCGGCGTCGGCGGGGGAGCCGCGGCTCGTCGGCCGTCAGGACACCTGCTGTATGTCGGCGCCCACGATCTCGCCGTCCTGCACGGTGTAGGTGCCCGTGTACACGCGGACGCTGCCGTCGGTCTGGCTCGCCCGGATGTCGACGCGCACATCGCCGTAGCCGTCGTCGGTGGCGGTGACCTCGACGTGCGCCGTCGAGTCGAAGCCCGCCACCCACTGCGAGTAGGAGCCCTTGAAGAGGTTGCGGCCGCCCATGTCCCAGGCCGCCGAGTAGTTCCCGGCGTTGAGACGGTCGTAGTACGTCGTGACGACCGTGCTCGCGTCCTGGGTGTCCTGCGACGGTTCCGCGGTGTCGGTGTCCGAGCCGTCCTCGTATCCGCCGCCGCCGCCGTCGTCGGACGAGCCGCCGTCGTCGGGGTAGGTCGGCGTAGTGCCGTACCCGTCGCCGGTGGACGGGGTGGCGCCCTCGTCGCCGTACGTGGTCCCGGGGGACACCGCGCCTACGGGCAGGCCGCCCGCCGAGGACGTGTCGGAGCGGTGCGTGACGGCGATGGCGATCGTCACGCCGCCGGCCGCCAGGACGGCCACCAGGGCCCAGGGCAGCCAGACCGGCAGGCGCGTGGCGCCCACGCGCACGTACCCGCCCGGGCCGGCGGCCCCGGCCGGTTCCCCGGCGCGCGGTGCACCGCAGTTCGGGCAGACCGGCTGCGCGGCGTCCTCGACGCGCACGCCGCAGTGAACGCAGAAGTGCATGGCCCCGCCTCCGCCTACAGCCCCCGGACGGCTTCCTCGATCGTCACCGCCAGCGAGGCCAGCGCGGCGAAGCCGGGCACGGCCTCCACGAGCGCCTTCGCGACCCGGCGCAGCTTCCCCGTCCGGGGTTCCGGCGCGGCCAGTTCCTCGCGCGCGTCCTGCGCGAACTCGGCCAGGTCCTCCCGTTCCGGGTGATCGGACCGGCGCAGGTCCTCGATGAACCGGGCCAGCAGGTCGCTGATCTCCTGCGGGGTGAGCGTACGGCCGTCGGCGGCGTCGTCCGCCTCCCGTTCCGTGACGCGGAAGTCGACGCGCGCGTTGCTGCCGCTCGCGACCACCGCGTTCCTGACCTGGGCGTTTCCCGTAGCGATGACGCCGTCGTTGCTGCGTCCGTTCATACCGGTCCCCGTTCGTCCGTTCCGTTGCCGTCCGTCAGTCCGTGTTGGGCCGCGGGATCTTCTTGAGGATGGTCGAGATGCGGGACCTGTCGCCCGAGGCGACCGCGCTCGACTCGACGCTCGCCCCCGCGGTGGCGATGATGCCGTTGTTGATGATGGTCTCCTGACGCCGGATCAGGTCACCCGCGTCGATGTCGTGGTCCTCGGCGAACTCCACCAGCGCGTCCAGGATGCGCCGCTCGACGGTCTTGAGGACCATGCCGGAGTCGACCTTCTGGAAGTAGCGCCGGTGGTCCGTGGCGGAGGCGAGCTGCCGCACGCTCTTGCGCGCTCCGTAGTCGAACATCCCGAGCCGCGTGATCTGCCGGTGCTGCCTCTTCAGCCGCTTCCGCATCCCGAAGTCGGGGAAGAAGCCCGTGACCGCGCGCCCCGGCGAGGCGAGCAGCACGAACGGCGCGCTGAAGAGGTTCTGCAGCACCATCGCGAGGAACTCGCGCGGCGAGGGGCGCGGCATGAGGGTGTCGATGGTCCGGTACCGGTCCAGCAGCGGGCACAGCACGGTCGGCAGGGCCTCCACGAACAGATTGGAGTCCGAGCGCACCAGCCGCAGGAAGACCGAGGTGACCAGTTCCCCGCCCCAGCCCGAGGAGTGGGCGACGAGATAGGCGCGGGCGGTCTCCTCCGGGGCCCGCTTCAGCGCGTCCACCAGGTCGGGGCCGGCCTGGGCGAGGGGGCGGCCGAGGGGTTCCGGCAGGAAGCGGGCGTCGCCCAGCACCGCCGACCCCTCCACGAAGACCCGTTCCTCCAGCTCCAGGCAGGGCAGCGACAGCTCGCCGATCCGCCGGGCGATGTGGGCGTACAGGTCCGTGACGTCGAAGTCCCGCGGCGCCACGCCCTCGCGCCCCGAGGCGGTCACGTCGAAGACCAGCGACCACGAGTCGAGTTCCTGGCCGTACCCGGTGAAGGGGGAGAAGCCGCTGTAGACGGTGAGGTTCCCGTGCGCGTACCCGTCGATCTGGCGCAGGCGCTGGGCGACGGCCTCGTTGGGCGGCGGCGGCGCCCCGGCCGGGTCGAACCGGTCCGGCCGCAGGCGCTGGAGGCGCTCGCCGTACTGGGTGGAGAGCGCGAACAGCAGGGTCGTCGCCCAGGCGGCCAGGAACATGAGCCACACGGCCAGGAAGCTGCCCATCAGCAGTGCGACGGCCATCACCAGGAACTCGGCCGCCAGGAGCAGGTCCCTGGCGTGCCGCCGTGCGTTCGCCTCGTAGGCGTACCGCAGCACCACGGGCACGTCGCACCCGGGCGCCGGCGCCACGCCCAGGTGCGGCTCGGCGGCGACGTCCCTGATGAGGGAGTCGGCGTAACTGCGGTCCAGGAAGACGGCCGCGCACATGTACCGGGTCAGGTCCCGGCCGCCGTCCCAGCGGGGCACGGCCAGGCCGCGTGCCGTGCGCGCCCCGTCGGCGGCGGCCAGGGCGGTACCGCACGCGCCGCAGAAGGCGGCTCCCGGCACGGTGGCGGCGGAGCAGTCGCGGCAGGTGGTGTCCGTCTGGGTCATCGTCCCTCCCCCCGGACGTAGAACGTCCCACACGCCAGTGCACCACCGGCGCAGGCCCCAGGGAGGCCTCAAGGCTCTTTCGACGCCACTCCGTTACAAGAAGTGCACTCCAACTGCCCTTTACCCCGGCCGAGTTGAGGCCAAAGCTTCGACGCACAGCCACGGAGTCACAGGCGGGTCGCGGACAAAGGGACAGCCCGCCGACGGGGGACGATCGGCGGGCTGTCCGGGTGTTGCCGCAGTGGCTAGTGGACGGAGTGCTCCTCCAGCGGGAACGTCCCGCCGACGACGTCCTGCGCGAACTCCCTCACCGCGTCGCCCATGACCTCACGCAGGTTCGCGTACTTCTTGACGAACTTCGGCACCCGGCCGGACGTCAGCCCCAGCATGTCGGTCCACACCAGCACCTGGGCGTCCGTCTCCGGGCCGGCGCCGATGCCCACCGTCGGGATGTGCAGCACCCGCGTCACCTCGGCCGCCAGCTCCGCCGGGACCAGCTCCAGCACGACCGCGAACGCGCCCGCGTCCTGCACGGCCTTCGCGTCCCGCAGCAGCTGCTGCGCCGCCTCCTCGCCCCGCCCCTGCACGCGGTAGCCCATCGCGTTGACGGACTGGGGGGTCAGGCCGATGTGGGCCATCACCGGGATGCCGGACTCCACCAGCAGCCGGATCTGCTCGTGCGAGCGCTCGCCGCCCTCCAGCTTCACCGCGCCGACCCCGGCCTCCTTCACCAGCCGGGTCGCCGAGCGCAGGGCCTGCACCGGACCCTCCTGGTAGGAGCCGAAGGGCAGGTCGCCGACGATCAGCGGGCGGGTGGTGCCGCGTACGACGGCCGCCGACAGCATGGTCATCTCGTCGAGCGTGACGGGCACGGTGGTCTCGTACCCGAGGTGACAGTTGCCCGCCGAGTCGCCGACGAGGATCACCGGGATGCCGGCCTCGTCGAAGACGGACGCGGTCATCGCGTCGTAGGCGGTGAGCATGGGCCACTTCTCGCCCCGCTCCTTGGCGAGGGCGATGTCGCGGACGGTGATGCGGCGGGTGCCCTTCCCTCCGTACAGCGCCTTGCTGCCGTCGGAAGGCTGTTTCTGGGCAGCCGAAAGCTGCGTCATGGCAACGGCTCCTTCAGTCGTCTCGAGGCGCCCTGACGGCGTCCCCGGATCGCCCTCCATGGTGGCACCTCGTGCCGGTGGGGGCCAGGGGGGCCGACTGTGATCCCCGCCGGCTCCCGGCGCGTAAGGCCTTGGTAAAAAGAATAAGATACGAGACGGTTCCGTATCGGAATGGTCGTAGGCTCGAACGCATGACAAGTACCGTCCCTGCCCCCCGGATACCGGAAGCGGTGCACCGGCGCCGTTGGGCGATTCTCGGCGTGCTGATGCTCAGCCTGCTGATCGTCGTGCTCGACAACTCGATCCTGAACGTCGCCATCAAGACCATCTCCACCCCGGCGCCCACCGGCCTCGGCGCCACCCAGAGCGAGATCGAGTGGGCGATCAACGCCTACACCCTCGTCTTCGCCGGCCTGCTGTTCACCGCCGGCCTCGTGGGCGACCGGATCGGCCGCAAGAAGGTGCTGCTCGGCGGCATCGCGGTGTTCGGCATCGGCTCCGCGCTCGCCGCCGAGTCCGGCACCCCGAACCAGCTGATCGCCTACCGCGCCGTGATGGCCCTCGGCGCCGCCTTCGTCATGCCCGCCACCCTCGCCGTGCTGATGAACGTCTTCGAGCGCGAGGAGCAGCCGAAGGCCATCGGCATCTGGGCGGGCGGCGTCGGCCTCGCCATCGCCATCGGCCCGATCACCGGCGGCGCCCTCCTGGACCACTTCTGGTGGGGCTCGGTCTTCCTCATCAACGTGCCGATCGTGATCCTCGCGCTCGTCCTGATGACCTGGCTGGTGCCCGACTCCCGCGATCCCAGCCCAGGCCGCCTGGACCCCGTCGGCGTGGTCCTGTCCGTCGTCGGCCTGGTGCTGCTGGTCTACGGCATCATCAAGGGCGGCGAGCTGGCCGACTTCACCGACGCCAAGGTGCTGGCGACCATCGCGGCGGGCGTCGCCGTGCTCGCCGCCTTCGTGATCTTCGAGAAGCGCAGCGACCACCCCTCGCTCGACGTCTCCTACTTCAGGAACAAGGTCTTCTCGGCCGCCATGAGCGCCATCGCGCTGGTCTTCTTCGCGCTGATGGGCGTCACGTTCTTCAGCGTCTTCTACACCCAGAGCGTGCGCGGCTACACGCCGCTGCAGTCCGGCCTGCTGATGCTGCCGCTCGCCGTCGCGCAGCTGATCTTCGCCCCGCGGGCCCGGCTCGTCGTCGACCGGTTCGGCAACAAGGCCACCACCACCGCGGGCCTCGTGGTGATCGCGGCGACCCTCGGCGCCTTCGCCACCTTCGAGGCCGACACGCCGATCTGGCTGCTGGAGGTCGTGTTCTTCCTCATGGGCGCCGGCATGGCGCACATCATGACGCCGACCTCCGTCGTGATCATGCAGGCGCTGCCCCGCGAGAAGGCCGGGTCGGCCTCCGCGCTCAGCAACACCTTCCGCCAGGTCGGCGGCGCCCTCGGCATCGCCGTCCTCGGCTCGGTGCTCGCCACCTCCTACCGCAACGGCATCGAGGACAAGCTCGGCCTGCTGCCGGCCGGCCTCAGGAAGACGGCCGGCGAGTCCATCGAGGCCACCCTCGGCGTCGCCGGCAAGCTCGGCCCGCGCGGCAAGGCCCTGGTCGACCCCGCCAACGACGCGTTCCTGCACGCCATGCACGTCACCGCCCTGTGCGGAGTCGGCGTCGCGCTGATCGGCGCCGTGGTGACGGCCCTGTTCCTGCCGGGCAGGCCGCCGGCCGGGCGGAAGGACGAGAAGGAAACGGAGTTGGTCGCCGCGGCGGACTGAGTTTCCGAACATGGTTCCACGGGGGAGGGAGGCCGCTGCGGGACAATTCCCGCAGCACAGTGAGAGGACGGGACGACGTGAGCCTTGTCGGCAGCCGGCCGCGACCCGGCGGACCCGCGCGGGGACGACCGCGCAGCGAAGCCGTGGAACGCGCCATTCTGGAAGGCGTGATGAAGCTCCTGGAGGACGGCGTACCGCTCGCCGAGCTCTCCATCGAGCGGGTCGCGCGCACGGCCGGGGTCGGCAAGGCCACCATCTACCGCCGCTGGAGCGGCAAGGAGGAACTGTTCGTCGACGTCGTGCGCGCCGCCGAACCCCCCGACCCCGAACTGCCCGGCACCAGCCTGCGCGACGACCTCGTCGTCCTGCTGGAGTCCCTGCGCCGGCGCGGACTCGCCACCCGCTCCTCCGCGCTCCTGCACAACGTGTACGCCCAGATGAAGTCCAGCCCGAAGATCTGGGCCGCGTACCACACGGCCGTCATAGAGCCCCGGCGCGTGCTGACCATGGAGGTGCTGCGCCGCGCGCAGCGCGACGGCGAACTCCGGCCGGACGTCGACCTGGAACTGGCCAACGACATGTTCGTCGGCCCCATGCTCGTCCGCGCGGTGATGCGCCCCGACGCCGATCTGCCCGAGCATCTGCCGGAACACATCGTCGACACGGTGCTTCAGGGCCTACGCCCCGTCAGCCCGGCGGCGGCGTAACCGCAATGTGCGCGTTTCGTCACAGACTCCACCGGTACCGGGTCTGAACGGAACTCCCGGCACCGCTTCGTTCGTCCTCGTCTTCCGTACGGCCGCCACGGGACGGCGGGAAGACGGCCGATCATCCCCTAGGGTCGGAAGAGCACGGGGGCGAACGGTGTGCACGGCAGGCAGTGAGGCAGACGGTATGACGCAGCAGGCGTACATGACGGAGACGGCGGACGGCGGCTCGGAGCCCGAGCGACCTGGCTCCCGGCTCCGGCGCCTGACACACCGCCTGCTCGACGGCTGGCGCGGGGACCCGCGCGTCTGGCGCCGCGGCATCGTCCTCGCCGTCCTGGCCCTGCTGCTCGCCCTGGTGATGCTGGTGCACTCCCGCATCCCCAACCGGGTGGGCAACCTGGGCAGCCTCACCGAGACCTTCCTGCCCTGGATGGGCCTGGCCATCCCGGTGCTGCTGCTCCTCGGCCTGGTCCGCAAGTCGGCGACCGCCCTGATCGCGCTCCTGCTCCCGACGGTCATGTGGCTGAACCTCTTCGGCGGGCTGCTCAGCGACAAGTCGGCCGGCGGCGGCGACTTCACGGTGGCGACCCACAACGTCAACGCCGACAACCCGGACCCGGCCACGACCGCCACCGACGTCGCCGCGTCCGGCGCCGACGTCCTGGCCCTCGAGGAACTGCCCGCCTCCGCCGCGCCCGTCTACGAGAAGGCGCTCGCGCCGGCGTACAAGTACCACGCGGTCGTCGGCACGGTCGGCCTGTGGAGCAAGTACCCGATGACCGACGTGCGGGCCGTGGACATCAAGCTCGGCTGGAAGCGCGCGATGCGTGCCACCGTCGCCACCCCGAAGGGCCCCCTCGCTGTCTACGTCGCCCACCTGCCCTCGGTGCGGGTGAAGATGCAGGCCGGGTTCACGGCCCGCCAGCGCGACAAGAGCGCCGACGCGCTCGGCGAGGCCATCGCCGACGAGACCGTCCGGCGCGTCGTCCTGCTCGGCGACCTCAACGGCACGATGAACGACCGCGCCCTGAACGCCGTCACCTCCCAGATGCGCTCCACGCAGGGCGCGGCGGGCAGCGGCTTCGGCTTCAGCTGGCCGGCCTCGTTCCCGATGGCGCGCATCGACCAGATCATGGTCAAGGGTGTCGAGCCGGAGCGCTCCTGGACCCTTCCGCGCACGAACAGCGACCACCTGCCGGTGGCGGCCCGTGTGAGCCTGGACACGTCCTCGTAACCCGCGGGAACAGGGGGCGGGGGAGACTTTGTTCCGCAGTTGAACTTAAGCTGTACGGAACTCCGCTCTCCCCTTGGAAAGGCACAGGTCCCCTCATGCCCCTGGCCCTGCTCGCCCTCGCCGTGGGCGCCTTCGGCATCGGTACGACCGAGTTCGTGATGATGGGCCTCCTGCCCGACGTCGCGAACGACCTGCACATCTCGATCCCCGCCGCCGGACACCTGGTGTCCGCGTACGCGCTGGGCGTCGTCATCGGCGCCCCGCTGCTCGCCGCGGCGACGGCCCGCATGCCCCGCCGCACCGTCCTCATCGCCCTGATGGCCCTGTTCGTCGTGGGCAACGCGCTCTCCGCGTTCGCCCCCGGCAACGGCTCCCTGCTGGCCGCCCGCTTCGTCAGCGGCCTGCCGCACGGCGCCTTCTTCGGTGTCGGCGCGGTCGTCGCCACGGCGATGGTCCCCCCGGAGCGCAAGGCCCGCTCGGTGTCCCTGATGTTCCTCGGTCTGACCGTCGCCAACATCGCGGGCGTCCCCGCCGCCACGCTGACGGGCCAGCACTTCGGCTGGCGGGCGACCTTCCTCGGGGTGAGCGCGATCGGCCTCGCGGCGATAGCGTCGCTGGCCCTGCTGATCCCGCACGACCGCGTCCAGGCCCCCACGACCGGCCTGCGCGGCGAACTCGCCGCGCTGAGGTCGCTGCCGGTCTGGCTGGCCCTCGGCACGACGGTGGCGGGCTTCGGCGCGCTCTTCGCCGCCTACAGCTACGTCACCCCGATGCTGACGGACGCCGCGGGCTTCGCGAAGGCCGACGTGACGCTGCTCCTCGCGCTCTTCGGCGTGGGCGCCACCGCCGGCAACCTCCTGGGCGGCCGCCTCGCGGACCACTCGCTGCGCGGCACGCTCTTCGGCGGCCTCGCGTCGCTCGTGGCGGTCCTGCTCCTCTTCCCGCTGCTGATGCGGGCGCCGTGGAGCGCGGCCCTGGCCGTGGCCCTCCTCGGCATGGCGGCCTTCGTCACCGGTTCCCCGCTCCAGCTGATGGTGATGGAGAAGGCCTCCTCCGCGCCGTCCCTGGCCTCCTCGGCCAACCAGGCGGCCTTCAACCTGGCGAACGCCGGCGGCGCCTGGATCGGCGGCCTGGCCCTCGCGGCGGGCTTCGGCGTGACGTCACCCGCGCCGGCCGGTGCGGCACTGGCGGTACTGGGCCTGGGCGTGGCCGGCGCGGCCTACGCGGTGGACCGGCGCCGCGAGGTCACCCCCGCGGGCCGCGTGGTCGCCACCCACCTGCCCGAACAGCCGAGCGCCCTGCGGTCCTGAGCCCTCCTGCGCTGCGGTCCTGAGCCCTCGCTGCTGGCTACCGGGCGATGCGGTCGAGCCACTCCTCCATCAGGCCGCGTTCGCCGGCGCTCAGCGCGGAGGTCTGCGGAAGGACCGCGCGCAGGGCGACCGCCGCACCGGCCGGCCCCGGGGCGGCCTCGACGGGGGCGGCGGTCGTGACGGCGGCGATGACGGCTTCACGGGCCATCTCGGACACGGTGAGGTCGCGCTGCTCCTCGGGCAGGGCGATCAGTGCCAGAGCGGTGCCGCTGCCCGCGGCGTGGATCAGGCGTGCGGCGCGTTCCTCGGTGACGCGCAGGCGGCCGGCCTCGGCGATGCGGTGCACGTAGGAGCCGAGGTGCTCGAAGGCGGCCTCGGCGGCGGGTGAGGCCGCGCCGGGCCGGGGCTCGCCGTACATGAGGCAGTACAGGGCCGGATTGGCCAGGGCGAACTCCATGTTCAGCGCCCAGCCGGCACGCAGGTCCTCGACGGGGTCGCCGCTGGGCCGGACGTGGCTCTTGGCTTCCAGGTGCGCGGCGAAGCCGTGGGCCGCCACCGCGTCGAGAAGCCCCTGCTTGTCCCCGAAGATCCGGTAGATGGTCGGCGCCTGCACGCCCGCCGCCGCGCTGACCGCCCGCGTGGACAGTGCCTCACGGCCCCCCTCGGCGAGAAGCCGCGCCGCCGCGGCGATGATCCGGTCCCGATTGCTGTCCGCGGCTGCGGAATGCTCCGACTGCATGTTTCCAACGATAACAAGTGAGTGTTATCGAACTTGCCAGTTACGTCGTTAACGTGCTTTCGTTATCACTGGAAACAGGGCGACGGTCGGTGGTGCCTGCCGCTGCCGCTGCCGCCACGGCCGTCATTGGGCCGCCTCGCGCCGCACCTGCCGAACCGCTCCCACATGGAGGACTCCGTGATCGTCATCACCGCTCCCACCGGCCAGATCGGTCATCAGGTCCTCGACCGCCTCCTCGACGCCGGCCGTCCCGTCCGCGTCATCGCACGTGACCCCTCCCGACTGTCCGCACGGGCACGCGGCGGCGCCGAAGTCGTCCAGGGGTCGCACCGGGACCCCGACATGGTCATGGAGGCGTTCGCGGGAGCCGACAGCCTGCTCTGGCTGGTGCCGCCGAACCCCCGCGCCGAGGACATCGAGGATCACTACCTGGGCTTCACCCGGCCGGCGTGCGAAGCCCTCAGGACCCACGGCGTCCGGCGGGTGGTCGGCGTCACCAGCCTCGGCCGGGCGTACGCCGGGCATGCGGGACTGCTGTCGCCCGCGTTCGCCATGGACGCCATGATCGAGAGCACCGGCGTGAGCTACCGCGCCCTGGCCATGCCCTACTTCATGGAGAACCTCCTCAACCAGCTGGAGGCGATCAGGAGTCAGGGGGTCTTCCGCACGGCGAACTCGGCGGACCGCCCGCTCGCGACCGTCGCCACCCGCGACATCGCCGCGGCCGCCGCCGACCTGCTCCTCGACGGCTCCTGGACCGGGCACGGCACCGTACCGGTCATCGGCCCCGACGAACTGTCCCCCGAAGCCATGGCCGAGGTCCTGTCCGAGGAACTGGGCCGACCGGTCCGCTGCGAGCAGATGAGCCTGGACGCGTACAAGGCCACGATGAAGCGGTACGGCATGACCGAGGCATGGGCACAGGGCCTGGCGGACATGGCCGCGGCCCAGAACGACGGCATCTACGACGCCGAACGGAACGCCCTGCCGAACCCCGCCCCCACCGGATTCCGCCAGTGGTGCCAGGAGGTGCTCAGGCCTGCCGTCCTGGCGGGCTGAACCGTGAATCGGCCGGCGATCACTCGTGGAGCGAGCGGGCTCCCGTGCTGCCGCCGTGGCTCCCCACCTCGCACCACACCGTCTTGCGGCCCGGTTCCTGGTCCACGCCCCACCGTTCGGCGAGCGCGTCGATGAGGGCCATGCCTCGCCCGCACTCCCACGTCTCCGTCGCCGCCAGCAGGGCGGGCACGGCGCGCGGCTCGGGGTCGGTCACCTCGATGCGCGTACAGCCCCGGTCCGCCCCGGCCACCACGCGGACGGTCACCGGTGTGCCCTCGCCCACGTGGTCGATGACGTTCGTCAGCAGTTCCGTCGCGCACAGGCGGACGTCGTGGTCGTGCTCGCGGAGCCGGTGACGCAGCTCCGGTGCGGCTCTCGGCGTCGCCAGCAACTTGAGCTCGAACGGCGCCCTCACCGGTCCGCCGTCTTCCTCAGCGCCGCGGCGAGCGCCCGCGCCGTGGCCGTGCCGCAGTTCCCGAGTGCGACCAGCCCGGCGGGCGGGGCGTACGAACCGGCGAAGCTCGGCAGGTCCACACGGAGGGACGGCAGCGTGATGTCGTGCAGGGCGAGAGCGGTGCGGAGTTCCTCGACGCAGAGCGTGACGTCGTAGGCCGTGGGGGAGTGGTCGGGCATGGCGCGCCGGCAGCCTTTCGTGCGGTGTGTGACGAACTGCTCACAGAATGTCGAGCCGCTCGCTACCGTGGAAGACCCTTCGCGTCCGCGACGCGAACAGCGAAAAGGGCACGGTGAGTTACGGCGGTGGCGCGTGGCACAGCGTAAGGACATCGACGGGTCGATCAGCGTCCCGACCTTCTACGGCAAGGAGTTGCGGTGGAAGCGGGAGGCGGCGGGGATGTCACTGGAGGCGTTGCTCAAGGGCAGCTTCTACGGCAAGACCTACCTCAGCGACATCGAGCGCGGGGAGCGGAGGATGCCGCTGGATCTGGCGCGGCATGCGGATCAGGTACTGGGGACCGACGGCTTCTTCGAGCGGCATTGCGAGGATGTGCGGAGGGCGCGGAGGGCTGGACATGCCGCGTACTTCGAGAAGGTCCTGGAGGCCGAGAAGCACGCCCTGACCATCGAGGAATGGTGTCCGACGCTCTTCCCGGGGCTACTTCAGACTCCGGCATACGCGCGGGCCGTCATCCTGGCGGGTCTCCCGCTGTCGCTCGATGCCGATGTGGAGGAGAAGGTCCGGGGCCGGATGGCGCGAGCCGACCTCTTCGAGGCGGACCACGGCAAGCCTGAATACTGGGTGATCCTGCACGAGTCGCTGATCGCCGACCCGCTTCTTCCGAACCACGACATGGCGGAACAGCTCGATCGGCTGGCGCAGTTGTCGGATCGGCGCCGGATCACTGCGCAGATCGTGCCGCGGAAGCGGGGAGCGTACCCGCTGATGGCCGCCTCCCTCATGAGTATGACCTTCGCCGAGGCTCCACCCTTGATCTACACCGAGGCGTCCTACTGCGGAGACACCGTCGATGATCCTGCCCTCGTGATGCAGTACCGCAAGGCATACGATCGGCTCAGGGCCGTCGCGCTGTCACCAGACACGTCCCTCGCCATGATCAAGGCCGCGGCAGAGGATTATCGAAATGGGAAGCAACCCGATCGACTTGAGTGACGCTCGCTGGAACAAGAGCAGCTATAGCAACGAAAGCGGCGGCAACTGCGTAGAGGTAGCCGACAACATCCCCGGCCTCATCCCCGTACGCGACTCCAAGCTCCCCCACGGCCCCGTCCTCCTCCTCCCCGCCACCGCCTGGGCCCCCTTCATCGCCGCCCTCAAGTCCCAGTAGCGGCAAAGCAGACGGGGCGTGGGGTCCAAGGACCCCACGCCCCTCAGCCGATGCCGATCCGCAGGATCAACTCACCGACGCCGGTACGACTGCACGTAGCCGTTCGCCGGGGATCCGACGCCCGTGACGTCGTCGTAGCCCTTCACCGCGGACAGCGAGCTGTCCTTGCCCAGGCTGCGGACCGAGGTCAGCAGGCCGTCGGCGGCGTTCAGGCCGTTGGCGAAGTCCACGCGGACGACCGCCAGGCCGGAGCCCGTCGGGTTGTCCGTGACGTCGTGGAAGACGCCCTTCTTGCCGTACTTCGCGTAGATCGACGGGTTGGCGAAGCCGATCGCCTTGCCGCCGCGCGCCTCCTGGGCCAGGGCCTGGACCGCCGCGATCACCGGAGCGGCCAGCGAGGTGCCGCCGATGCGGTACTCGCTGTACTTCTCCGAGCCGTCGGGGAAGGTCTGGGTCTGGCCGACGAGGAAGCCGGTGTTCGGGTCGGCGATGGCCGCGATGTCCGGGACGACGCGGTTGCCGGCGGCGTTGTTGGCCGTGGCGAGCGCCTTTGGGACGACGTTCTTCTGGTAGTACGGCTGCGGCACGGTCTTGCTGGTGCCGCCGCCCGCGCCCGAGGTGTACGCGCCCGGGAAGCCAGTCCAGCTCTTGCCGTCGGCCGACAGGCTCGCCTTCTCGGTGCCCCAGCCGGTCTCCCACTGGTACTTGTCACCCTTGCCGACGGCCAGCGAGGTGCCGCCGACCGCGGTCACCCACGCCGAGTTGGCCGGGGTGTCGACCTGCTTCACACCGGTGTTGGCGACCTCGTCGCCGTTGTCGCCGGAGGAGAAGTAGAAGCCGATGCCCTGGACCGCGCCCAGCTGGAAGACCTGGTCGTAGGCGGCCGCGAGGTCCGGCGTCTGGTTGGCCTCGATGTCGCCCCAGGAGTTGGAGACGATGTCGGCCAGGTGGTTGTCGACGATCTTGCTGAGCGAGTCCAGCAGGTCGTCGTCGTAGCAGGACGCGGCGCCCACGTAGGTGACGTCGGCGGCCGGCGCGACCGCGTGCACGGCCTGGACGTCGAGGGTCTCCTCGCCGTACCAGCCGGCCGCGCCGCACTCCTCGGTCTTCGTGTAGTTCTTCGGCAGCACCTGGTGCAGCTGGCCGGTCTTCCAGGCCGCGTCACCGTGCTTCAGCGCGTAGTTGGCCGCGTCGTAGGCGATCGTCGGCGAGGCGTACGCGTCCGTGATGGCGATGCGGACGTGCTTGCCGGTGTACGTGCCGGCGCCGTAGGCGGCGCGCAGCTGCTTGCCGGTGTAACCCTTGATCGCGTACGGGACCTTCTGGCCGTACGCGTCCGGCAGCGTGCTCGCGATCTTGGAGCCGTAGTACGAGGAGAACGGCCCGGAGTTCTTGAACACGGCGTCCGGCGGCGGCAGCTGGTCGTCGTGGGTCGACTTGTGCGGCGCGGTGTCCAGGCCGGTGACGGTCAGGACGGCGCCCTTCAGGGCGGCCGGCACGGTCGCGGCCTTCGCCGGGGCGCGGTACGTCTTGGATCCCTTGGCGAAGTTGTGCAGCTGGGTGCCGAAGGCCTTCTCGGCGGCGGACACGTCACCGGAGACGGTGACGTAGTGCGCGGTGACCCCGGTGACCGTCAGACCGGCCGACTTCAGCCAGGACTTGACGGCGGCCACCTGGGCCTTGGTGGCCCCGAAGCGGGCCTGCGCCTTCTTGGCGCTCAGGAACTTGCCGTAGAGCGGCGAGCTGGGGTCGGACACGGCCCTGGCGTAGGCGGCGAGTCCGGCCTGGTCCCGGCCGGCGAGGTAGACCCGGGCCTTGACCTGGGCGCTGTTCGCGGTGGCGCCCTTGTCCGCCTTGGCCGTGGCCCACGTGGGCTGGGTGCCCTTGAGGGTGGTGCGGGCCGGCGAGTCCGCGGCGTGCGCCGCGGGTATGCCGAGCGCCAGCGCACCGGCGATCATGGGCAGTGTCGCTGCCATGCTCACGCCGGCGCGCACCGTGGCGCGATTGGATCTCATAGAACCCCCTGCGATGCGGTTCGCATGCACGTAGTGGCTGGTACGTCGCGATCCCGCGCGCCGGCCCGCGGCGGCGTCGGCCGGCGGATGGATCACACGACGCAGGCCACTCTTGCGATGAACCGTTCATGCCAGGGGAACGTGAGGGTCAAGAGAAGCTCAAGTGCCCGTCATGTGGGGCGAATTGCGCCTTTCGTTCCTCACGGTTGGGTAACGGAACGACTGGTCCGCTGTTCAGGAGGGCGGCTGCGCTCCACGCGCCTTCAGCATCCCGGCCATCAGCTCGATCTCGGACTTCTGCGCTTCGACCATGCCCTGGGCCAGCCGCTTCTCCACGCCGACGGTGCACTTGGCCACGCAGCCCCCGGCCATGTGGACACCGCCCTTGTGGTGGGCCGTCATCAGCTGCAGGTAGAGGATCTCCGCCTGCTTCCCGCTGAGCGACTGGAGCTTCTTCAGCTCGGTGTTGGTCGCCATGCCCGGCATCAACGCGCCGTCTTTGCCGGAGGCCATGTCACCCATGCCCATCCACGTCATCGGCGGGTCGGCCGACACCTTAGGCAGCCCCCACAGGTCCAGCCAGCCCAGCAGCATGCCGCGCTGGTTGGCCTGTGTCTGCGCGATGTCGTAGGCGAGCCGCCGCACCTCCTCGTTCTTCGTGCGGTCGCGCACGATGTACGACATCTCGACGGCCTGCTGGTGGTGCACGGCCATGTCCCGGGCGAACCCGGCGTCCGCCGAGTCCGCGCTCGGCGTCTTCGGACCCGATCCGCCGCCGTTGTCCTCGGCGACCGCGTAGGTGATCGCGCCGGCGGCGACGAGGACCGCCGCCGCCGGACCCGCGATCCAGCCGATGTGCCGCCGGCTCACTTCATGACCCCGCCGGTGCAGGAGGCACCCGGCTCGGGCGTCTGCTGCCCCTGCACGTAGGTGGCGAAGAACTTGTTCACCTCGGGGTCCTTCGCGCTCTTCACGGCCACCTGGTGGCCCCACGCCGACAGGATCAGCGGCGCTTCCTGGTTCTCGTACGGGCTCATCAGCGAGTACGGCGTCTTCTTCACCTTGGCCGCGAGCGCGTCGACGTCCGCCTTCCGCGCCTTGGCGGTGTACGTCACCCAGACCGCGCCGTGCTCCAGGGCGTGCACGGCGTTCTCGTCCGGCACCGCCTTGGTGTAGACGTCGCCGTTGCAGTTGAGCCACACCGGGTTGTGGTTGCCGCCGACCGGCGGGTGCATCGGGTACGACACCTTGCTGGTGACGTGGGTGCGCGCCAGCTTGCCGGACCAGGTCTTCACCCCGTCCTTGCCGGTGGTGAAGTGCCCCGAGTCCCCGGAGTTCTTGGCGTCGCCGCTCGGCGTCGAGTCGTTGTCGCGGGACTGCTTGTTCACGAGGACCACACCGCCGACGACGAGACCGGCGACGACCACCGCGCTGGCGGCGATGGTGAGCACCCGGCCGCGGCGCTCACGGGCACGCTCGGCGCGCCGCATCTCCTCGATGCGCGCCTTGCGCGCCGCGCTGCTGCTGTTCTTGGCGGAACCCATGAGGCGTGTCCTTCTGGGGAAAAGAGACGGACTGGAGGGAGTGTGGCTTGCTGATCGTAATGCGGAAGGGGGGTCGTTCCGTAGGGAGGGCGCGTAAAAGGCGCCCGCGCGGACGCGCGGCGCGAGGCGGCCGGGGCGGTGGCGGGGGTGGGCGCAGGCCGCCGGCCGGGAGAAATTTGAACCGCCGATTCGTATTACCTACCCTCGTGATATGCGGTTGCTGCGCTCCACCGATCTCGCCCTGCGTGTCCTGATGCGGCTCACCGTCGCCGGCGAGACCAACCCCACGACCCGGCAGGTCGCGGGGGACATGGACGTGCCCTACACCCACGCCGCCAAGGTCGTCGCCGAACTCCAGCACATGGGCCTGGTCGACGCCCGCCGGGGCAGGGGCGGCGGACTGAGCCTGACCGAGAAGGGGCGCACGGCGTCGGTGGGATCCGTGGTGCGCGCCTTCGAGGGCGACGGGGACGTCGTCGACTGCGAGGGCGCCGGCCAGGGAGCCACGCCCTGCCCGCTCAGCTCCGGCTGCCGCCTGCGGGGCGCGCTGCGCCGGGCCCAGGAGGCGTTCTACGCGGCGCTGGACCCGGTGACGGTGCAGGACATCGTCGTGGACCCGACCGCTCCGCTGCTGCTGGGGATCGGCAGGGCGCCGCAGCCGCGGTAGGGCGGAGGACACACCCGGTGACGCGTGAGGGGCGCCCCGCCGGACCCGGTGAGGTCCGGCGGGGCGCCCCTTCGCGCGCCGGCTGCCGTCAGGCGTCCGGTGTCAGGCGGCCTGGGCGAGCCAGAGGTCCGGGCCGAACACCTCGTAGTGGATGTCGGCGGGGGCCACGCCCTTCTCGATCAGCTGGGCGCGCACCGCGCGCATGAAGGGCAGCGGGCCGCACAGGTAGGCGTGCGTGCCGGCCGGTACGTCGACGTCCGCGAGGTCGGCCAGGCCGGGCCGGCCGGCGCCCTCGGCGTCCTGCTCGTAGAAGAAGACCGGCTTCCCGTCGGGCAGCTTGGCCGTGTACGCCTCGTGGTCGGAGCGCAGCGCGTGCGCGGCGGGGGAGCGGTCGGCGTGCACGACGGTCACCGGCGCGCTGTGGCCGGTGAGGGCCAGCTGCTCCAGCATGGCGATCATCGGGGTGACGCCGATGCCCGCGGAGGCGAGCAGCAGCGGCGCCTCGGTGTCCTCCAGGACGAGGTCGCCGTAGGGGGCGGACAGCTGCAGCACGTCACCCTCGCGCACGTGGGCGTGCAGGTGGTTGGAGACCTCGCCGTCGGGCGCGGCGCCGTCGCCGGCCACCCGCTTGACGGCGAACTGCCGCTCCGGGGAGCCGGGGGCCGCGGTCAGGCTGTACTGGCGGATCTGCCGGGCGCCGTCCGCGAGCGTGACGCCGACCGAGACGTACTGGCCGGCGCGGTAGCCGGGCACCGGGCCGCCGTCCACGGGGCGCAGCCGGAAGCTCGCGACGTCGGCGGTCTCGTCGATCCGCTCGACGACCTCCCACTCGCGCCAGCCGGCCTGCTCGCTCTCCTGGTACAGCCGCTTCTCGATGGCGATCAGGGCGTTGGCCATCAGCCAGTAGACGTCGGTCCAGGCGGCGGCGACCTCGGGGGTGACCGCCTCGCCCAGGATCTCGGCTATGGCGGCGAACAGGTGCTCGTGGACGATCGGGTACTGCTCCGGCGTGATGCCGAGGGAGGCGTGCTTGTGGGCGATGCGCTCCAGCATCGCGTCGGGCCGCTGCTCGGGGTTGTTCACCAGGTACGTGGCGAAGGCGGCGATGGAGCCGGCCAGGGCCTGCTTCTGGATGCCGGCGGCCTGGTTGCCGCGGTTGAACAGATCACGGAGCAGCTCGGGGTGGGCCTCGAACAGCCGGGCGTAGAAGCGCTCGGTGATCTCGCCGATGGCCGCGCCGACGGCGGGCAGGGTGGCGCGGACGGTGGCTGCTGACTGCTCGGACAGCATCAGGACTCCTCGATGGCTCGATCGCTGCGACTCGCTCGATCGCTCGGCTGATCGAAACGGTAGAGAAACTTGCATCTGAGATGCAAATTAAAACGGCGTGGTCTCGGTCACGCCCGAAGCGGACCGGCCATTACGGATGTCGCGCCGAGCAGGCAAGATGGGCCACAGAGCGGTACACCTGCCGTATGTGAGGCGTTCAGGTCGAGGACGCCCGGGCGATCAAGGTCCGCAACGCGCGTGAAACGGTGTTGTGGTGTGATGCTCAGGTGCCCGACCGCCTGTCCCCGCGCCACGGGAACACGGGCGGCCTGACCAGCAAGGATGGGGAAGCGGAAGATGGACAAGCAGCAGGAGTTCGTGCTCCGGACGTTGGAGGAGCGCGACATCCGGTTCGTACGCCTGTGGTTCACGGACGTGCTGGGCTTCCTCAAGTCCGTCGCCGTGGCCCCCGCCGAGCTGGAGCAGGCCTTCGACGAGGGCATCGGCTTCGACGGCTCCGCCATCGAGGGCTTCGCCCGGGTCTACGAGTCCGACATGATCGCCAAGCCTGACCCCTCCACCTTCCAGGTCCTGCCGTGGCGCGCCGAGGCCCCCGGCACCGCCCGCATGTTCTGCGACATCCTGATGCCCGACGGCTCCCCGTCCTTCGCCGACCCGCGCTACGTCCTCAAGCGCGCCCTGGCCAAGACCTCCGACCTCGGCTTCACCTTCTACACCCACCCCGAGATCGAGTTCTTCCTGCTGAAGAACAAGCCCGTCGACGGCTCCCGCCCCACCCCGGCCGACAACTCGGGCTACTTCGACCACACCCCGCAGAACGTGGGCATGGACTTCCGCCGCCAGGCGATCACCATGCTGGAGTCGATGGGCATCTCGGTGGAGTTCTCCCACCACGAGGGCGCCCCCGGCCAGCAGGAGATCGACCTGCGCTACGCCGACGCGCTGTCCACGGCGGACAACATCATGACGTTCCGCCTGGTCATGAAGCAGGTCGCGCTGGAGCAGGGCGTGCAGGCGACCTTCATGCCGAAGCCGTTCTCGGAGTTCCCCGGCTCCGGCATGCACACCCACCTGTCCCTCTTCGAGGGCGACCGCAACGCGTTCTACGAGTCCGGCGCCGAGTACCAGCTCTCCAAGGTCGGCCGCTCCTTCATCGCCGGCCTGCTGCGGCACGCCGCGGAGATCTCCGCGGTCACCAACCAGTGGGTCAACTCCTACAAGCGCATCTGGGGCGGCTCGGAGCGCACGGCGGGCGCCGGCGGCGAGGCCCCCTCCTACATCTGCTGGGGCCACAACAACCGCTCGGCCCTGGTCCGCGTGCCCATGTACAAGCCCGGCAAGACCGGGTCCGCCCGCGTGGAGGTCCGCTCCATCGACTCCGGCGCGAACCCGTACCTCACCTACGCCGTCCTCCTGGCCGCCGGCCTCAAGGGCATCGAGGAGGGCTACGAGCTCCCGCCCGGCGCCGAGGACGACGTCTGGGCCCTCTCCAACGCCGAGCGCCGCGCGATGGGCATCGAGCCCCTCCCGCAGAACCTCGGCGAGGCCCTCACCCTGATGGAGAACAGCGACCTGGTCGCGGAGACCCTCGGCGAGCACGTCTTCGACTTCTTCCTCCGCAACAAGAAGCAGGAGTGGGAGGAGTACCGCTCCGAGGTGACGGCGTTCGAGCTGCGCAAGAACCTGCCGGTGTTGTAGGGCGGGTCGAGACGTTCTCTGCTGAATGCAATGAGTGGGGCCGACGGTCACGGACCGCCGGCCCCACCGCGTCTCACGAGCCTTATGCCGTCTACGGGCCGGCGGAACGGATGCTCGTCGCGTCGACGGGCGGGGTCACCGGAGCACCGTGAAGAACGCCAGCCCCTGCCGGTCCGAGTCCTGTGCCTGTCCGCTGGCCGCGACGATCGCGAGTTGCCGTATGCCGACTCGGCTGATCCAGTCATCCTGCGGGATGCGAATCTCGCCGGCGAACGACCCGTCGTCTGCCGCGCGAAACTGACCGAGCTGCGGGCTCACAGGGTCCTGGCATATGACTTGTACGGCGTTCCCCGGCTCGAAGCCGGTACCGGAAATGTGCACTTGCGTCCCCGGGGGGCCAGAGCTTGGACCAATGGTGATCTCCGTGCGCGCGGGGACCGCGTCCGGCGTACCTCCGTCGTCGGTCACGCGCATGACGAGCCACGCGACGGAAAGGATCGCGACAATGGCGAGCCCGGCGAGCATCACCAGAGGGAACGGGCCCATCTGCTTGGAGATCAGTTTGGTGCGCGATCTGTTCACGGTCATGTCACCGCGCGACGCGTACGCTCTGCCGTGACCGTGCGCCGAGGTGTACATCTCGGCTTGATCGGGCTCCTCCCGAGGAGACGAGGGCGGTACGTGGGTCATGACGGGCCCTCGTTGATCGTCATGTCACGGGCCGACATGTACGCCCTGCCTCGACCGGAAACCCGGGCGTTCATCCTGATGCTGGTGACCCGGGCGACCTCGGCCGCCGGCAGCAGTGGTGTCAGTTCCTGGTCGAGGACGCGCTGCAACTCGGCGCGCAGTGAAGGGTCCGTCGAAAGCAGCCGACGAAGTTTTCGCTGCCAGTCGCCGATCAGTTCCTCTTCCACCGAAGAGTCCCCGACCGACCGCGCCTCGATCACCTGGGTACGCCCGTGCGCCAACTCCGCGATCACAGCCGGGACCTCTTCGGGATGACGCTGCTGCCAGAACCCCACTACTGCCTGGCGCGCTTGCTCCCAGGCCTGCGTAGCCATGGTTCCCACCACCGCGGACGCCGCGGCAAGCGTCAAAGCGTCCATGCCCGTTCCCCCATCGCACCCCGACCCGGAACTTCAGGGTAGCCGGAGAGTGACGGTCCGTGTACGCATCTGTGCGAAGGTACTGACTGATTGAGCGATGTTGAGATGGTTCGCCTGACAGCGGCCCGCTTTTGTCGTATTTCCGCGTCAGCCTGGCTGCTGAGCCGGCTCGCCGGATGTCATGGCTCGCAGCCTGTGATGGTCGTCAGCCGGTGGCCTTGGCGATGATGCGTCCCATCTCCTCTCGGCCGAAGGCCCGCAGTGTCGTGGAACGGATGTTGCCGACCCCGCCGAGCTGGAGGAGCGCTGCCGTGGCCGTCTCCTCGTCCTGCGCCTCGATGACGGCCACGAGGTCGTACGGACCGACGGTCCAGTAGACGCTCAGGAGCTTCGCACCGAGCTTCTGTACCGCCGAGCCGAAGGCCTCGGCGCGTTTCGCAGTGTCCTTGTAGTTGCGGATTCCCTGGTCGGTCCAGCTCAGCAACGCGACGTACGTCGGCATGTTCTACCACCTTCACGAGGAGACACATCGCGAGGTCAAGCCTGGGAGACCGGTCCGGAGCCCGCACGAGATACGCGTCCGAACGAGGAACGCGTCTCGACGGCGGTCAAGAGCCGGCCGCGGCGACGGCCTCCGCTGCCGCCCCTCGCAGGGCGCCGGACGTGAGCCAGCTGTTCCTTCCGCCGGCCAGGTGTGCCACGGCACGGGCAACCCATCGCGGGTCGCCGAGGAGCTGCGGCCTTCCCTCGTCGACGAGCTGCCGCAGCAGGTGCTCCAGCCGGAGGACGTCCACCGCCCGGTACGGGCGCGCGTGCTGGTCGAAGCGGAGTCGGTCGTCCTCGTAAGGGTGGCGCAGGGTCATGCGCAGCCAGCCGCCGTCGCGCCCGGCGACCATGCCCCTCAGGGTGTAGGCGCCCCGGCCGTTCGTGCTCCAGGCGTGCTTGCCCCAGGTGATCGAGACGCCGGTCATGATCCTGTGCCACGGGACCAGCCGTCCCCCGGAGTCCGGCCCGTGCTGCCGGAGCCCGTCCGGGCGGAGCTCCACCCAGTGGGTGTCCGGCCGCGTGGCGTCCCCGAGCGCCCAGTGGCCGCCGGCCGGTTCCAACGGTCCCAGGATCGTGTTTTCCCCCGTCATACGGCCATTGAATCACCCGTGGTACCGCGCGGCTGAAGGGCGAGAACTCGTCGGATAGGCTGCCGCCTCATTTGAGGATCATTACGAAGAGGTGTGAATGAAGACAGGCAGACGAACCGTCGCGGTGGCCACGTTCGTGGGCGCGCTGGGGCTCTCGGCGCTGAGCGCGCCGGCGGCCCAGGCGGCGGACACCGGCATCACCGTGTCGGACATCGTCATCAACAAGGGCAAGCCGATCGTCGTCGGCACGTCCCAGGTGGTGGAGCCGCCCATCAGCTTCCGCATCGCGCTGCCGTCCGGGTACAGCACCGCCGACCCCTCCCGCTACGACGCGTACCCCTTCCTCTACCGCGGCAGCATCGCGACGGCGGCCGACACCGGGGAGAACTACATCGGCCCGGGCAGCTACACCTGCTACGAGACCGACTCCAAGCACGCTCGCTGCGAGGGCGACCTCTACATCGACCCGCACCCGAGCCGGGACCACGTCGACTCCAACAGCGACGCCACGACCTGGAAGGTCGGCGTCTCGCTGAGGCTGTGGAAGGCCGACGGCGGCCTCAAGACCGGGGAACTGGAGACGCGGTCCACCACCGCCCAGCTCAAGCGCGCGGCCAAGGCCACCACCGACGCATCGCCGGAGCCGGTCACCAAGGGCAGGACGATCACCGTCACGGGCAGGCTGACCCGGGCCAACTGGAGCACGAAGAAGTACGACGCCTACAGCGGCCGTACGGTCAGCCTCCAGTACCGCGCCAAGGGCGCCGACAGCTACAAGACGCTCAAGAAGGCCACCACCAGCAGCACCGGGGGGCTGAAGGCCACGGTCACCGCCTCGGCCGACGGTTACTACCGCTGGGTGTACTACGGCAACTCCACGACCGGCGTCGCCACCAGCGCGGCCGACTACGTCGACGTGCGCTGACGCGCGCTCACGGAGCCGGCGGTCGTGGGCCGTCGGCCCCGTGAACGCAATCTCGGTTTTCGCCGTCCCGGCAGATGCTCGACGCGAGACCATAGGCTCTCTCGCACACGCACGCGCCAGGCAATTCCGGGGGGTCAACGGTGACCGACACGACGTTACGAGGAACCGGCACCGCGCAACGGTTGTTCGTCAGTTACGCGGGACCGGACCGGGCCTGGGCCGAGTGGGTCGGCTCGCAGCTCAGGCAGGCCGGGCACCGTGTCGAGCTGGACCGGTGGGACTGGAAGACCGGGGACGACTTCATCGAGAAGATGAACCTCGCCCTCGCCGCCGCCGACGCGGTGGTGGCCCTGTTCTCCAGGAACTACTTCGACCCCGAGCGGTGGACCCGTGAGGAGTGGACGGCCACCGTGGCCGTGCGGGGGAGGCTCGTGCCGGTGGCGATCGAGCCGCTGACCAAGGACGACGTTCCTCCCCTCCTCGCCCCGAGGCTCCGCAAGGACCTCCACGGGCTGGACGAGACCGGCGCCACGGCCGCCCTGCTGGAAGCGGTCCACGGACCGGCCGCGCCGAACGGCCCGGTCGCCTTCCCCGGCGCGGCGACGGCCCCGGCTCCGGCCCAACCAGCCGCGGAAGCGGACCCGCAGCGGCCCCGGCTGCCCGGCAGCGCCGACTCGCAGCGGGTCTCCAACATCCGCCGCCGCAACCCCGACTTCTCGGGACGCGAGGACGAGATGGTCCGGCTGCGTACCGGGTTGCTCAACGGGCGCCAGGCCGTCGTCCAGGCGTTGCACGGCATGGGCGGCATCGGTAAGACCCAGATCGCCCTGGAGTACGCCCACCGCTTCGCCAGCCAGTACGACGTGGTGTGGTGGGTCGACGCCGAGCAGGCCGACCAGATCCCCGTCCGCTACACCGAACTCGCCGACCGTCTCGGCATCGCCAAGTCCGACGCCGGGCCCGATGCCAACGCCCACGCTCTGCTCGGGCACCTGCGTGAGCAGCACCGCTGGCTGCTCGTCCTCGACAACGCCGAACAGCCCGATCAGATCGAGCCCTGGCTGCCCGACGGTCCCGGCCACGTCCTGATCACCTCCCGCAACCCCGACTGGCACGGGATCGCCCACCAGAGCGACCTGGACGTGTTCACCCGCGCCGACTCCGTGGCCTACTTCCAGGCCCGCATCCCCCGCATCACCGGGGAGCAGGCGGACGCGCTGGCACAGGACCTAGGAGACCTTCCCCTCGCCGTGGCCCAGGCCGCGGGTGTCCTGTGCCGTGGCGGCATGTCCCTGGACCGATACCGCGAGCTTCTGGCGACCAACATCGCCCGCCTCCTGCAGGAGAGCAACGTCCGCGACTACCCGGTGCCGCTGGCCGCCACCGTCAACCTCGCCGCGGACCGCCTGACGGACGACGGCCACCTCGACGCCGCCGCGCTGCTGCGTCTCGGGGCCTTCCTCGGCCCCGAGCCCATCCCCGCCGCCTGGCTGGAGAAGGCACGGCCCCGCCTGACCACCCTGCCCGGCGACCCGGACGACCCGATGTGGCTGCGCGACGCGCTCCAGCCCCTCGGCCGCTTCGGGCTGGCCCGCGTCGACTTCGACACCTTCCAGATCCACCGCCTCACTCAGGCCATCATCCGCGCCCAGACCAGCGTCGAACTGGCCGGGGCAGTCCGCGACGACGTCACGACGGTCCTCGTGGCGGTCGACCCCGGCGACCCGCAGTCCCCGGCCGACTGGCCGGCCTGGGCCTCACTATCGGCGCATCTCACGACCGCCGTCGCAGGCCGGCGGCCTGAGCTGCGCCCCGTACTGCTGAACGCGGTTCACTTCCTTCTGCGCAGCGGTCAGCCCGGAGCCGCCCATGAGCTGAGCAGGGAACTGCACCAGGCGTGGAGCGCCGAACTGGGCCCGGACCATCCCGACACCCTTACGTGCGCGCAGTATCTGGGGCACGCCGGCGCCGACCTCGGCGAGTACGCTCTGGTCCGTCCCATCATGGAGGACACTGACGCCCGTCGTCGCCGGGTGCTGGGCGAGGATCATCCCGACACCTTGCAATCCGCCAACGACCTGGCCAGCGTCCTGCGCGACCTCCGGGAGCACGCCGATGCCCACCGGATGATGGAGGAGGTGCTTGCCCGTCGTCGCCGGGTGCTGGGCGAGGATCACCCTGACACCTTGCAATCCGCCAACAACCTCGCCGGCATCCTGCGAGAGATGGGGGAGTACGCGGATGCCCACCGGATGTTGGAGCAGGTGCTCGCCCGTTATCGTCGGGTCCTGGGCCCGGATCATCCCGACACCTTGCACGCCACCAACAATTTCGCCAGCACCCTGCGTGACCTTGGAGAGGTTGCGGACGCTCGGCGGATTCTTGAGGAGGTGCTTGCTCGCTACCGTCGTGTGCTGGGCGAGGACCATCCTGGCACCCTCACAGTTGCCAACAACCTTGCCAGTGCGCTGGGGGAACTTCGGCGTCACGCCGAGGCGGTCGATCTCTTGAGGGACACCCATGCCCGTTGTATCCGAGTCCTTGGCCCGGAACATCCCCGCACCGCGAGTATCACCCGCAACTTAGCCGCCATGCTCAGCGCGGTGGGACGGGCGTTCGAGGCCCAGCATCTGACTGGAGGAAAGTCCGGCGGCAAGGGCAAACGCAAGGGGGACAAGGGCAAAGGCAAGGCGGGCAAAGCCAGGCGGCGTTCCGGCGGCAAGCGCCGCTGACCGGGCCGGTGCCCGCGCCGATCAGCGCGCGGGCATCCGCCCCTCACCCCACGTACGCCGGGGACACCGCCGCCGCACTGATCCGCCGTACCGCCCCCGAGCCGTCCGCCGGGACCTCGTACAGGTCCGCACCGTAGTCCCCGGGCAGCGCGTACACGACCGTCCGGTCGTCGCGCCACACCGCCTGGTCGTCCACGCTCCGGGTCTCCGCCAGCGGTGTCTCGCGCATCGTGCGCAGGTTCAGGACGTACAGGCGCCAAGGGGCGTCCTTCGGCGCGCCCTTGACTCGTTTCTTGTAGGCGACGCGGGTGCCGTCGGGGGAGAGGGACGGGCACTCGACGTTGGTGTGCAGGGCGGTGACCGTGCGGGTGCGCAGGTCGCCGCGTACCAGGTAGGTGCTGCCCCCGGTCGCCAGCGTCGCGTAGAACGTGCGGTCGTCCGCGGCGAACGTCACGCCCCAGAAGTTGGCGTCCGCCGCGCGGTAGGGGTGCCCGTCCTTGACGATGCGGAAGGACTCCAGGGTGGGGATCAGGCGGCCGGTGCGGGTGTCGGCGATCGCCGCCCGGGTGGAGAAGTTCGTGCCCGCGTACGAGTCGCCGCCCACGAACGCCGTCCAGGCCGCGTAGTGGCCGGTGGGGGAGACCCGGGCACGGGAGGGGATGCCGGGGACGTCGTAGCGCGCCCGTTCCCTCAGGCGCGCGTCCAGGATCAGGGCACGGTAGGTGTCCGAGACCGGGCCGTGCACGGCCTGCAGGCACACGCCCGTGCCCGAAGCGGCGTAGAAGCGCAGGCACTTGACGCCCGAGGCGGTGCGGGCGGCGGAGGGGTCGGCGGCCGGGACCGAGGTCAGCTCGTCCCGGTGCGGGCCCCACGCCATGTTGCGGAACACCATCCGGCCGTGCCCGGTCAGCGTCACGGTTCCCGGCGTGACCCGCGGCCCGCCGGCCTGGGTGTGGTCACGGCGTTCCGCGCGCGCCGAGGCGTGCAGCACGGAGGCCAGTCCGACCGCCGCGAGCACGGCGACGGCCGAGACCAGGACCAGGATGCGGGTACGTACGGTCATGCGGTCACCGTCTCCTTCGGGCGCAGGGTGAGCGAGAACGCGGCGCACAGGGCCAGGGCGACCGCCGCCCCGGACAGCGCCGCCCGGTCGCCCCACACCGTCCAGGCCGCGCCGAACAGCAGCGAGCAGGCGAACCGGGCCAGCGCCTGTCCTGTCTGCACCACGGCGAGTCCGGAGGAGCGCAGGGACTCCGGGACACCGTCCGAGGCGACGGCCATCAGCACCCCGTCGGTGGCCGCGTAGAAGCCGCCGTGCAGGACGAGGACGGCGTACGGCAGGGCGGTGCCGTGCCATGAGGTGAGCAGCAGCCCGTACGCGAGGAGCAGGCCGCCGTGGCCGGCCAGGAACACCGTCCACCGGCCCACCCGGTCCGCGAGCCGGCCCAGCGGCACAGCAAGCAGCAGGAAAGCGCCCGCCGTGCCGAGAGGCAGCAGCGCGAACCAGCGGTCGGGGACGCCGAGCCGGCGCTGGAGGAGGAGGTAGACGAAGGAGTCGCTGACCGTGGCGAGGCCCAGCAGCAGGGCGCAGACGGTGACCCGGCGCAGGTCACGCCGGCGCAGCAGCCGTACGGCGGCGCGCAGGGTCGGCCGCTCGGCCGGGGAAGCCGGGGAAGCCGGGGCTGCCGGGCTGTCGCCGGTGCCGGACCTGCCGTCCGGTTCGCCGTGCGGTCTGCCGTGCGGTCCGCCGTCCGGCCCGCCGCCAGGTCCGCCGCTCCGTCCGCCGCCCGGAACGAAGAGGACCAGCACCAGCACGCCCAGTACGGCCACGCAGAAGCTGACGGTGAACACCGCGTCGTAGCCGTCCACGGTGGCCCGCAGGATCAGGAACGCCGCCAGCGGGCCCAGCAGGGCGCCCGCGGTGTCCATCGCACGGTGCACCCCGAAGGCGCGCCCACGGGACTCGGGCGTGCTCGCGAGCGAGATCAGCGCGTCCCGGGGAGCGGTCCGCAGTCCCTTCCCGGTGCGGTCGGCGGCGAGGACCAGGCCGATCGCGGTCAGCGAGTGGGCCAGCAGCAACAGCGGCTTGCACACCGCCGACACGGCGTACCCGAACCCGGCGACCCACTTGTGCCGCCCGCCGCCCCGGTCCGCCAGGTGCCCGCCCACGAGGCGGACGAGCGCCGAGAACCCGTTGTAGACGCCGTCCAGCAGCCCGAAGCCCAGCGGGGACAGGCCGAGTCCGGTCACCAGGTACAACGGCAGCACCGCCGTGACCATCTCGGACGACACGTCGGTGACCAGGCTGACCGTGCCGAGGGCGAGGACGGTGGGCGCGACCGCGGCGCGGCGCCGCCCGGCCGTGGGCCGGACGACGCCCTCCGCGGACGCCGGCGCCGTCGCGCGGCTGTCCGCTACGTACACGTCAGGACGCCCAGATGCCGGTGATGTCCTGGGCGGAGGCCGCGTTGCCCGCGTGGGTGCTCAGCCCCTGGGTGTCCTCCAGGGTGCGCAGCAGGTCGTAATGGTTGTAGGTGGTGGCGGACGACGAACCGGCCGTGACCGGCTGGCCGTACAGGACCGTGGGGATCCGGTTGCCGCTGAGGCGGTTGTCCTCGTCGAAGGTGACGACGAGCAGGCTGTTGTGGGTCTTGGCCCAGGTCGCGTAGGCGCCCAGGTTGTTCTGCAGCCAGGTGTCACCGGTGGACACCGAGCAGTCGTGCATGTCGCTGCACAGGTTGGGGACCACGAACGACATCTTCGGCAGCGTCGAGTAGTCCGTCGGGAACTGGGCGAAGGTCTTGGCGGTCGACGTCGGCACGTTGCCGAAGCCGAACCAGGGGTTGTGCTTGCGCGCGTACTTGCCGCTGCTGCACGTCGTCGAACCCTGGCTGGGCAGCGTCTCGTTGTAGCTGGCCCAGCTGCGGCCGGCGGCGATCAGCTCGGAGGCCAGGTTGGGCGCGGACGAGAAGCCCGGGGTGTAACAGCTGTCGTCGGTGACGCCCTGCGTCGAACCGGAGAACAGGGCGAAGTAGTTGGGCTGGCTGGGATGGGTGATGCCGTAGGACTGGGTGAGGTTGGCGCCGCCGGCCTTCAGGGAGTTGAGGTACGGGGCGCTGGAGGAGCCGATGACCTGGCTGTAGGCGTGGTTCTCGAAGACCACGACGACCACGTGGTCGGGGCTGGGCACGGAGCCCGCGGCGTGCGCGGACTCGCCGCCGAGGCCGGTCCACAGCCCGGCCGCGGCCGCGGCGAGGGCCGCGGCGGACGCCGCGACGGTACGGGCACGGCGCAACAGGGAACTGCCGGACACATCAACCTCCGGGGTGGGGAACGGGGCTGGCGGTGCGGTCAGAGCATGCACACGCCAACATTCCCGTGGCCCACGCGGGCCAACCTCACGGGTGAAGACCGGATGAACGGCGGGTACCCGCGCCCGCATGACGCGGATCCTCGTGGGCACATGCGGCTGGACCGACCCGTCACTGCTCAGGAGCGGCTGGTACCCGCCCGGTCACCGCGACCCCGACAAACGCCTGCGCCACTACACGACCCGCTTCCCCGTCGTCGAGGCCGACTCCCCCTACTACGCCCTCCCCGCCCCCCGCACCACCCGCCTGTGGGCGGACCGCACGCCCCCGGGCTTCCGCTTCGACGTCAAGGCGTTCGCCCTGCTCACCGGCCACCCCACCCGCTCGTCCGCCCTCCCGGCCGACCTGCGCGGCCGGCCCCGGGACGAGGGCCTGCTCGCGGAGGTCTGGGACCGCTACGCCGAAGCGCTCGCGCCCCTGCGCGACTCCGGCCGCCTCGGCACCCTCCTCTTCCAGTACCCGCCCCACCTCGTCCCCGGCCCCGAGGCGGAGGCCTTCGTGCGCGCCGCCCGCGAACGCGCCCGCGACTGGCCGTTCGCCGTGGAGTTCCGGCACCCCGCCTGGTGGCTGACCGACCGTACGGCCGCCTTCCTGGCGGACCTGGACGCCACCGCCGTCGCCGTGGACGCACCCCAGGGCCTGCCCACCTCCATCCCCCCGGTCACCCCCGTCACCACGCCCCGCCTGTCCGTGGTCCGCTTCCACGGCCGCAGCCCCCACTGGGGCACCGGCAGCAAGGAGGACCGCTTCCGGCACGCCTACACCGCCGCGGAACTCGCGGACTGGCTCCCGCGCGTGCGCGCCCTGGCCGCGCGCACGGAAGAGGTCCACGTCCTCTTCAACAACTGCTGCGCGGACGCGGCGGTGACGGCGGCCGAGACCATGCGGAACCTGCTCACCGCCCGCCTGCCCCACCAGGCCCCGGCCGCCGACACCCCGGCCCCGGCCGCCGACACCTCGCCCCGCTGACACCCGGCTCCGCCGGGCTGTCCACGCCCTGCCGGGCATCGCGGCCGGGTGAGTGATGCCTGCCCGCGCCTGCGGGGTGCCTCCCCCAGAGGGGGTACCCCGGCGCCCATCCGTGCCGCCCCAGCGGCACGACTGCCCGCAGCGGCGGCCGGTGACCGCAGTTCCTGAGGGGCGCGGGGAACTGCGCGACCGGCCACGGGCGGGCCGCGGCTGGACCGGCCAGGGGGGTGGCCGCCCGCGCGGGTGGGGTGCCGCTGTCTTCAGGGGCGCGGGGAACTGCGCGATCCGCCGCGACGGGTGGCGGTGGCGGACCGGGCGGTCGGGCCTTCCGTGGCCGGGGGCGGCGGCGGTGCCGTCTCGGAGGCCGGTGACCGCAGTTCCTGAGGGGCGCGGGGAACTGCGCGACCGGCCACGGGCGGGCCGCGGCTGGATCGGCCAGGGGGGTGGCCGCCCGCGCGGGTGGGGTGCCGCTGTCTTCAGGGGCGCGGGGAACTGCGCGACCGGCCACGGGCGGGCCGCGGCTGGATCGGCCAGGGGGGCGGCCGCCCGGGCGGGGCAGGGGTGCCTTCCCCAGAGGGGGACCCCAGCGCCCACCCGGCTACGGGCGGGTGCCCGGCAGGGCGCGGGCGGCCCGGGATGGTTAGGCTCTGGCCAGGACGGCCTTGATCCGAGACGCGGCCGGGACACCAGGGGAGGCCAAGGATGACGCCGGGGCGCAGAAGCAGCACCTTTTCCCGTCTGCTCCGGCACGGCTTCACCGACCCCTCCGCCGCCGAGCGGCTGCTGGACGCCCCCGAGCTGATCCCCGTGCGCGACGACCCGGTGCTCCTGGAGGCCCTGGGCGCCACCGCCGACCCGGACCTCGCCCTGCACGGCCTGGTCCGCCTCCTGGAGGCGCAGAGCGGCCCCGCCTCCCCCCGCGACCAGCGCGCCCTGCTGGACACCCTGATCGCGGCCAAGCCGCTGCGCGACCGCCTGCTGGGCGTCCTCGGCGCCTCCACGGCCCTCGCCGACCACCTGGCCCGCCACCCGCACGACTGGCAGGCCCTGGTCACCTACGAGCCCCGCGACCTCCACCCCGGCGTGGCGGAGTTCGAACGCGGCCTGGCCGGCGCCGCCGACCCCGTCTCCCTGCGCGTCGCCTACCGCCGCTGCCTGCTGTCCATCGCGGCCCGGGACGTCTGCGGCACCACGGACGTCGCCGAGACGGCGGCCGAACTCGCCGACCTGGCCACCGCCACCCTCCGCGCGGCCCTGGCGATGGCGCGGGCCGCGGCCCCCGAGGACGCGGCGGCCTGCCGCCTCGCGGTGATCGCGATGGGCAAGTGCGGCGGCCACGAGCTGAACTACGTCTCCGACGTCGACGTGATCTTCGTGGCCGAGGCGGCCGAGGGCGCCACCGAGGCCGCGGCCCTGAAGTCCGCGACGCAGCTCGCGTCCCACCTCATGCGGATCTGCTCCGAGACGACCGTCGAGGGCTCCATCTGGCCGGTGGACGCGAACCTCCGCCCCGAGGGCCGCAACGGCCCCCTCGTGCGCACCCTCAGCAGCCACCTCGCCTACTACCAACGCTGGGCCAAGACCTGGGAGTTCCAGGCCCTCCTCAAGGCCCGCCCGGTCGCCGGCGACGCCGACCTGGGCCAGGCCTACCTGGACGCGCTCGAACCCCTCGTCTGGCAGGCCGCCGAACGCGACAACTTCGTGGCCGACGTGCAGAAGATGCGCCGCCGGGTCGTCGAGAACATCCCCGCCGCCGAGATCGACCGGGAACTCAAGCTCGGTCCCGGCGGCCTGCGCGACGTCGAGTTCGCCGTCCAGCTCCTGCAGCTGGTGCACGGCCGCACCGACGCC
Organism: Streptomyces lucensis JCM 4490; assembly: GCF_014650035.1. GTDB lineage: Bacteria > Actinomycetota > Actinomycetes > Streptomycetales > Streptomycetaceae > Streptomyces > Streptomyces lucensis. Next base: position 787,745 of record NZ_BMUE01000002.1, read on the forward strand.
TCCCTGCGCAGCGGCACCACCCTCGACGCCCTGCAGGCCCTGGCCGCCGGCGGCTACGTCGGCCGCGAGGACGCCGCCCGCCTGGACGAGGCCTACCGCTTCCTGCGCTCCCTGGAGCACCGCATCCAGCTCTACCGCCTGCGCCGCACCCACCTCGTCCCCGAGGCGGAGGAGGACCTGCGCCGCCTCGGCCGCTCCCTCGGCCTGCGCACCGACCCGGTGTCCGGACTGAACCGCGAGTGGCGGCGGCACACCGGGGTCGTACGGCGCCTGCACGAGAAGCTCTTCTACCGCCCCCTGCTCGACGCAGTGGCCCAACTCGCCCCCGGCGAGGCCCGGCTGCGCCCCGAGGCGGCCCGCGAACGCCTGGTCGCCCTCGGCTACGCCGACCCGGCCGCGGCCCTGCGCCACATCGAGGCGCTGGCCTCCGGCGTGACCCGCAAGGCCGCCATCCAGCGCACCCTGCTCCCCGTCCTCCTCGGCTGGTTCGCCGACTCCGCCGACCCCGACGCCGGCCTGCTCAACTTCCGCAAGGTCTCCGACGCGCTCGGCAAGACCCCCTGGTACCTGCGGCTGCTGCGCGACGAGGGCGCGGCGGCCGAGAACCTGGCCCGCGTCCTGTCGGCGGGCCGCCTCGCCCCCGACCTGCTCATGCGCGCCCCCGAGGCGGTGGCCCTGCTCGGCGACGGGGACGGCGGCGGCCTGGCACCCCGCGACCGCGCCCAGCTGGAGCCGGAGATCCTCGCCGCCGTGGGCCGCGCGGAGAACGCCGAGCAGGGCGTCACAGCGGCCCGCGGCGTCCGCCGCCGCGAGCTGTTCCGCACCGCCGCCGCCGACATCGTCGGCTCCTACGGCACCGAGACCAGCCCCGCCGAGGCCGACCAGGGCGCCCTGGTCGACCGGGTCGGCGCCGCCGTCTCCGATCTCACCGCCGCCACCCTCGCGGGCACCCTGCGCGCGGTCGTGCGCGCCGGCTGGGGGGACACCCTCCCCACCCGGTTCGCGATCATCGGCATGGGCCGCTTCGGCGGGCACGAGCTGGGCTACGGCTCCGACGCGGACGTGCTGTTCGTGCACGAACCGCGGGACGGCGTGGACGAGCACGAGGCGGCCGCCGCCGCGGCCAGGGTCGTCGCCGAGATGCGGCGCCTGCTGCAGCTGCCCAGCGCCGATCCGCCCCTGCTCATCGACGCGGACCTGCGCCCCGAGGGCAAGTCGGGGCCCCTGGTGCGCACCCTGAAGTCGTACGAGGCGTACTACCGCCGCTGGTCACTGGTGTGGGAGTCGCAGGCGCTGCTGCGGGCCGAGCCGGTCGCCGGCGACCAGGACCTCGGCCGCCGCTTCACCGAGCTGATCGACCCGCTGCGCTACCCGGCGCGCGGCCTCGACGAGGACGCCGTGCGCGAGATCCGCAGGCTGAAGGCCCGCATGGAGTCCGAGCGCCTGCCGCGCGGCGCCGACCCCAAGCTGCACACCAAGCTCGGCCCCGGCGGCCTGTCCGACGTCGAGTGGACCGTCCAGCTGCTCCAGATGCGCCACGGCGGGCACGAGCCCGCGCTGCGCACCACGCGCACCCGCGAGGCGCTGTCCGCCGCCCGCGCGGCCGGGCTGCTGTCCGACGAGGACGCGGAGACCCTGGACGAGGCGTGGGTGCTGGCCACCCGGGTGCGCAACGCCGTCATGCTGGTCCGCGGCCGGGCCGGGGACACCTTCCCCACCGAGCCACGCGAGCTGGCCGCGGTCGGCCGCTACCTGGGCTACGGCGCGGGGCACGCCGGGGACATGCTGGACGTCTACCGCCGTACCACCCGCAGGGCCCGCGCGGTCGTGGAGGAGCTGTTCTACGGCGACGGGGCCTGAGCGGCCGCCGGAGCCGGCTCGGGCGCCGGGGCCGGCACCCGCCGGGGCAGCGCGTGCGGCAGGGCGCCGTACCAGACCCGGGCCGCGCTGAGACCGAAGGCCAGGCAGAGCACGCCGCCCACCGCGTCCAGCCAGAAGTGGTTGGCCGTGGCGACGATCACCAGCAGGGTGAGGGCCGGATACAGCAGGGCCAGCACCCGTACCCACGGCACCGTCGCCAGCGCGAAGACGGTCAGCCCGCACCACAGCGACCAGCCGATGTGCATCGACGGCATCGCCGCGTACTGGTTGGACATGTGCTTGAGGTCGCCGGAGGCCATCGAGCCCCACGTGTGGTGCACCATGACGGTGTCCACGAAGTGCCCGCCGCGCATCAACCGGGGCGGCGCGAGCGGAAACAGATAGTAACCGACCAGGGCCACACCGGTGGTCGCGAACAGCACCAGACGGGTCGCCGCGTACCGGCCGGGATGCCACCGGTACAGCCACACCAGAACACCCAGCGTGATGACGAAGTGCAGCGTGGCGTAGTAGTAGTTCATGCCGACGATCAGCCAAGTCACCGAGTTCACGGCATGGTTGACGGACTGCTCCACGGCGACGCCCGCACCGTGCTCCACCCGCCAGATCCAGTCGGCGTTGCGCAGGGCCGCGCCCCGCTGCTCCGGGACGGCGTTGCGGATGAGCGAGTACGTCCAGTAACTCACCGCGATCAGAAGGATCTCGAACCACAACCGCGGCCGCCGCGGACCGCGCAGCCGGCCGAGCGGGCCCCGTGCGGCCTCGCCCGTGACGGGCCGCGGAACGGCCGCCTTCTCGCGACCTTCCGGCTCTGTGACGGTCGAGTCACTCATAGGCATCAAGTCTGCCAGACAGGGCTTCCTCGCCCGATCATCCCAAGGTCGGGTCCGGAACGCACCTTCTACACCGTACGGACGACATGCGGCGCCGAGGCGGTCGAGCCGCGCACCACCAGCTCCGGCATGAACACGAACTCGCTGTGCGGCGCGGGCGTGCCGCCGATCTCCTCCAGCAGCGTGCGCACCGCCGCCTGCCCCATCGCCGGGACCGGCTTGCGGACCGTCGTGAGCGGCGGGTCGGTGAAGGCGATCAGCGTCGAGTCGTCGAAGCCCACCACCGAGATGTCCCGCGGCACCTGCAGACCCAGCTGCCGGGCGGCCCGTATCGCGCCCAGCGCCATCATGTCGCTGGCGCAGACCACCGCGGTGCAGTCCCGGTCGATGAGCGCCTTGGCGGCCGCCTGGCCGCCCTCCAGCGTGTACAGCGAGTGCTGGACCAGCTGGGACTCGGTCTCCTCGGCGCTCAGCCCCAACTGGTCCTGCACCGCCCGGACGAAGCCCTCGATCTTGCGCTGGACCGGGACGTAGCGCTTCGGCCCGAGGGCCAGGCCTATGCGGGTGTGCCCGAGCGAGACCAGGTGGGTCACCGCCAGGCTCATCGCCGCCCGGTCGTCGGGCGAGATGAACGGCGCCTGCACCTTCGGCGAGAAGCCGTCGACGAGGACGAAGGGCACGCCCTGCGCCCGCAGCCGCTCGTAGCGCTCCATGTCCGCGGTGGTGTCGGCGTGCAGCCCGGAGACGTAGATGATGCCCGCGACGCCCCGGTCGACGAGCATCTCGGTCAGCTCGTCCTCCGTCGACCCGCCGGGGGTCTGGGTGGCGAGGATCGGGGTGTAGCCCTGCCGGGTCAGCGCCTGTCCGATGACCTGTGCCAGAGCCGGGAATATCGGGTTCTCCAGCTCCGGAGTTATCAGGCCCACCAACCCCTCACTGCGTTGGCGCAGCCGCACCGGACGCTCGTAACCGAGGACGTCCAGTGCGGCGAGCACGGAATGGCGGGTGGTGGCGGCGACGCCTGGCTTCCCGTTGAGGACGCGGCTGACGGTCGCTTCGCTCACCCCCGCTTGCGCAGCGATGTCGGCAAGCCGTGTGGTCACAGGATTGGACTGTACCGGCCGCATGTCAGACTTCCCACCAGATGGCGGAATCAGCCGGGAGCACGGTGGTGCCGGCGGCGGGCTCGACGTCGGTGCTGGCGAGCAGAACGGTGCCGGGAGTGGCCAGGGGGACCGGCGCGGTGGTGAGGTTCACCGTGCAGACGAAGGAGCCCTCGCTCGTGTCGCGGCGGAACGCCAGCACCCCCTCGGGGGTGTCCAGCCAGGTGATCTGGCGGCCGGCGCCCAGCGCCGGGTGCTCGCGGCGCACGGCCAGCGCGCTGCGGTAGAACTCCAGCGTGGAGGTGGGGTCGCCCTGCTGTGCCTCGACGGTCAGGTGCTTCCAGTCCGCCGGCTGCGGCAGCCAGCTGGGGCCGCCCGCGACGGGACCGAAGCCGAACGGCGCCTCCTGGCCCGACCACGGGAGCGGCACCCGGCAGCCGTCGCGCGTGCCGTCCTGGCCCGAGCTGCGGAAGAACGCCGGGTCCTGGCGGACCTCGTCGGGCAGGTCGACGACCTCGGGCAGGCCCAGCTCCTCGCCCTGGTACAGGTACGCCGAGCCGGGCAGCGCCAGCATCAGCAGGGTCGCGGCCCGGGCGCGGCGCAGACCGAGCTCCTCGTCACCCTCCGCGAGGCGGGTGGAGTGGCGGACCACGTCGTGGTTGGACAGCACCCAGGTGGCGGGGGCGTGCACGGCGTTCATGGCCTGCAGCGAGCGGTCGATGACGTCGCGCAGGTCGTCCGCGTTCCAGGCGGTGGTCAGGTAGGAGAAGTTGAAGGCCTGGTGCAGCTCGTCGGGCCGGATGTAGAGCGCGCTGCGCTCCACGGTGGGCGTCCACGCCTCGGCGACGGCGATGCGCTCGCCCTGGTACTCGTCGAGGATGCGCCGCCAGCCGCGGTAGATGTCGTGCACGCCGTCCTGGTCGAAGTAGGGCACGGCCTCGGTACCGAGCAGCTTGACCTGCTCCTCGTGGCCGATGTCCGGCAGGCCAGGCGCCTTGACCAGGCCGTGGGCGACGTCGATGCGGAAGCCGTCGATGCCGAGGTCGAGCCAGAACCGCAGGATGGAGCGGAACTCGTCGTGCACCGCGGGGTGGTCCCAGTTGAAGTCGGGCTGCTCCGGCGCGAACAGGTGCAGGTACCACTCGCCGTCCCCGACCCGGGTCCAGGCCGGGCCGCCGAAGATCGACTCCCAGTCGTTGGGCGGCAGTTCCCCGTTCGCGCCCTTGCCGGGCCGGAAGTGGAAACGCTCCCTGAGCGGCGAGCCGGGGCCCTCGCGCAGCGCCTGCTTGAACCACTCGTGCTGGTCGGAGCAGTGGTTGGGCACGACGTCGACGATCACCCGCAGGCCCAGGGCGTGGGCCTCGCGGACCAGGTCGTCGGCGTCCGTGAGCGTGCCGAACATCGGGTCGACGGCCCGGTAGTCGGCGACGTCGTAGCCGGCGTCCGCCTGCGGGGAGGCGTAGAAGGGCGACAGCCAGACGGCGTCGACACCCAGCTCCTTCAGGTAGGGCAGGCGGGCGCGGATGCCGGGCAGGTCGCCCATGCCGTCGCCGTTGCCGTCGGCGAAACTGCGCGGGTAGACCTGGTAGATGACCGCGTCGCGCCACCACTCCCGGCGCCCGGAGGCGGCGGAGGAGGCGTCGGTGGGGATTGCGTCGGTGACGTTCTGGGTCATGGATTCCCTTAGGGATGCGGGGGGAACGACGGAGGCGCTTGCTGACGAGCGTGGGCCGGGCGGGGTCTCCGCCCGGCCGGGGCCGGTGGTCAGGACTTGGTGCCGCCGGCTGTCAGCCCGGAGACCAGGCTGCGCTGGACGAGCATGAACACGAGGGCCGCGGGGATGGTGATGATGATCGCCGTGGCCGAGGTCCACGCCCAGTCGGGCCGCTGGTCCTGGGCGAAGGTGCGGATGCCGACCGCGAGCGTGTAGTGGTCGGACTGCATGAACTGCGTGGCGTAGGCGACCTCGCCCCAGGCGGTGAGGAAGCTGTAGAACGCGGTCACCGCGAGGCCGGGCTTGGCCAGGGGCACGATCAGCCGCCAGAAGGTGCCGAACGGGGTGAGGCCGTCCACGCGGCCCGCCTCGTCGATCTCCTTGGGGATCGTGTCGAAGTAGCCCTTCATCATCCAGGCGCAGAACGGGACCGCGGTGGTCGCGTACGCCAGGATCAGGCCGAGGTAGTTGTCCAGCAGGTTCAGGTCGGACATCAGCAGGTACAGCGGCACGATCAGCACGATGCTCGGGAACATCTGGGTGACCAGGAAGGTCCACATCAGCTGCCTGCTGCCGGGGAACTTCATCCGGGACACCGCGTAGCCGGCGGTCGCCGCGAGGAAGACGCCGAGCGCGGTGGTGCCGCCCGCCACGATGACGGTGTTCAGGAACCACTTGGGCAGGTCCGAGTGGGACAGCACGTCGGTGTAGTTGTGCAGGCTGAAGTCGTCCAGCACCTTGCCGGGCTGCTGCCAGGCGTCCTTCGGGCCGAGCGAGATGAAGAAGATCCAGGCCACCGGGAAGGCCGCGATCAGCGTGGCGAGGATCAGCGTGCCGTGCAGGGCGAGCGAGGCCCCGAGACCGCGCTCCTCACGGCCGCGCACCTTGCGGGCCTGGGGGGCGGGGGCGGGCTGGGCGGCGGAGCGGGCGGGCGCGGCGCTCTCGTGCGTTGCTGCGGTCATGACGATGGCTCCTTACGCCTGCTCGGACTTCAGGGTGCTGCGGCGGTAGAACGTCGAGAAGGCCATCAGGAGGGCGAGGATGATGATGCCGTAGGTCGCCGCTCCCGCGTAGTCCGAAATGCCGGTGAAGGCCTTGCGGAAGGCGAAGGTGACCAGGATGTCGGTGTCGCCGGTCGTGTTGTTGCCCAGCAGCAGGTAGATGACGTTGAACATGTTGAACGTCCAGATGCAGCCCAGCAGGATCACGGTGTTCGTCACCGGGCGCAGGCCGGGCAGGGTGACGTTGACGAAGCGCTGCCAGGGCGAGGCGCCGTCCATCTCGGCCGCCTCGTACAGCTCCTTCGGGATCGACTGCAGACCGCCGAGGACGGCGACCATGTTGAAGGGGATGCCGATCCAGACGTTCACCATGATGACGGCGATCTTCTGGGCCATCGGGGTGCCGAGCCAGTTCTGCTCGGGCAGGCCGAAGGCCGTGATGATCTCGTTGAAGACGCCGTACTGGGAGTTGAGCATCAGCCGCCAGGCGAAGACGCCGATGAACGACGGGACGGCCCAGGGCAGGATCAGCATCGCCCGGTAGAAGCCGCGCAGGCGCATCTCGCGGTTGAGGAGCACCGCGAGCCCCATGCCGAGGCCGACCTGGAGGGCGACGCAGGAGACGGTCCACAGGATCGTCCAGACCAGGCGGGGGTAGAAGTCGCTGTCAGCGCCCGACAGCACGTGCCAGTAGTTGTCGAGACCGACGAAGCGGTAGGTCGCCGGTCGGTGGAAGGCGCCGATCGTGGAGGCGACGTTCGACTCGTTGGCGTCGGTGAGGGACTGGTAGATGCCGTAGCCCAGGGGGTACAGGACCAGTACGGCGATGACGACGGCGACCGGGGTCACCATCGCCCAGGCGTACCAGTGCTTCTCCCACGACCGCCTGAGCGCCGAAACGCGTGCGGGGCGCGGGGACTTCTCGCCTCGCGCTGTCTTGTCGGTCTGTCCGGGGCTCGCTGCGGTCGTCATGGTCATCGGCTCTTTCGCGGCAGAAGTCTGGTGGTTCCCGCAGCCCCGGGGAGCCCCGTTCGGGGCGGCAGCGGGGAAACGTGTTTCCCCGGGGCTGCGTGTCCTTCGGTTACCGTGCGGCTACTGACGGTCTGGTCAGCCGATGGAGTAGCCGGGCAGGAGCTTCTGGAACTCCTTGGCGGTGGCGTCCAGGCCGGACTTGACCGACGTGTCGCCCTGGAGGATCTTCACGTAGTTCTGGGCGAGCGGCGTGAAGAGGGAACCGACCTGCGGGAGCGCGACGCGCGGGCGGGCGGTCTGCTCCAGGATGGGCTTGAAGCCGGCGATCTTGGCGTCCGACGTGACCTTGTCGGTGTACGCCGACTTGCGGGTCGGCAGGGTGCCGGTCTTCTCCGCGATGGTGACCTGGCTCTTGGTGGACGTCATGAACTGCGTGAACAGGTAGCTGGCGTCCAGGTTGCCCGAGCCCTGGTAGACGGCGAGGTTGTGACCGCCGGTCGGGGCCTGGGCCTTGCCGCCCTCACCGGCCGGGACGGGGGCGTAGCCGAGGTTGCTCTCCTTGCCCTTGAACGCCTTGCCGGTCAGGTCGTCGCCGACCGACCAGGGGCCCTGGACCAGCATGGCGACCTTGCCGTTCTTGAAGGCGGTCTGCATGTTCTGGTAGGCGTTCGCGAAGTCGACCTTCATCGAGGCCTCGTCGTTGATCTGCTTCGCGGTGGTGAGCGCCTTCACGGCGGCGGCGTCGCTGATCGTGATCTTCTTCTCGGACGGCTGGGCCATGTCCGCGCCGTTGCTGTAGAGCAGCGGGAGCAGGAAGTAGGCGTCGGGGTTCAGGTAGGTGCCGTAGGCCCCGGTCTTCTTCTTGATGGTCTTGGAGTCGGCGATGAACTCGTCCCAGGTGGCCGGCGGCTTCGAGATGCCGGCCTTCTTCAGCAGGTCCTTGTTGTACAGCAGCGCGAGGGTGTCGGTGACCGACGGCACGCCGTAGGTCTTGCCGTTGTACTTGGCCGTGTTCATCGGGCCGGTGTTGAAGTCCGAGGTGTCCTTCAGCGCCGCGGTGCCGTCGAGCGGGGCGATGTAGCCGAGCGAGGCGTACTCCGCCATCAGGCCGACGTCGGTGCGGACGACGTCCGGAGCACCCTTGCCGCTCTTGGCGGCCGACTTGAACTTCTGCTCGACGTCGGTGAAGGGGACGTTCTGGTAGTTCACCTTGATCTTCGGGTACTTGGCCTCGAACTCCGAGATCAGGGCCTTGTACGCCGGGGCCTCGTTCGCCGCGTCGGAGGTGTCCCAGTACGTGATCGTGCCGGAGACGTCCTTGGGGTCCTTGGGCTTGCTGGACGCGTTGTCGTCCGAGCCGCCACAGGCGGTGGCGGAGAGGGCGATCACGGTGACCGCGGCGGCGATCGATATGCCACGTCGCATATGAGCTCCTAGAAGTGGGGTGCCCGGATCATCCCTTGGGAGGACCGCGGGTGCCGTCTGTCCCAATCGACGGCCGCCGGGCGCGGGAGGAACGTAGCAAGCGTGCAAGTCCTTGCGAAAGATGTTGCAAGAAGATTTCTGCAACATCCGGCAAGCGTGACGTTTCCGTTACCGGCATGCTCCGTTCGCCTTCGCGGGCCGTCACCGCGCGGACCGGCGGGGTGCGCGCCGGTGGGTGCGCAGCGCGACCCCCACCACGCGCTCCACGGGGAAGTAGCCGATCTGGCGCGAGTCCACACTCTCCTCCGCGTTGTCCCCCAGCACCACCACCGAGCCGGGCGGAACCGGCCCGGAGCCCAGCCGCCCGGCCGCGGCGGCGGGCACCGGGTCGCCGGGCAGGGCCGCCAGCCGCTTGATCATGAGGTGTCCCCGCCGGTCCGGCCAGCTCCAGGACGAGAAGCGGGCGTCCGGGTCCGGCTTCTCCACCACGACGACCTGTCCGGCCCGCAGCCGCGCCGCCCGCACCCGTCGCCCGATCAGCACGTCCCCGGCCTCCAGCGTGGGCCGCATGCTCACCCCTCTCACGGTGATCACGACGGTGCGACGCCGGACCCACAGCAGACAGGCGCCGACGACGGCGAGGACACCGAGGACACCGAGGACGGCGGCGGTCACCGCGTGTACCCCGCGGCCTGGCGGTGGAACAGCCGTGCGTAGCGGCCGTTCGCGGCGACCAGCTCGGCGTGGCCGCCGTGCTCCACGACCCTCCCGCGGCGCAGCACCACGATCAGGTCCGCCTCGCGGGCCGCGCCGAGGCGGTGGGAGATCAGCAGGCTCGTCCGCCCCCGCCGGTGCCGCCGGACGGCCTCGGCCACCTCGTGCTCCGCCTCCGGGTCCAGCCCCGAGGCGGGTTCGTCCAGGATCAGCAGGTCGGGATCGTCGCGCAGGAAGGCCCGCGCCAGCGCGACCCGCTGCCACTGGCCCCCGGACAGCTCGACGCCCTCCTCGTCACCGTCGCCGAAGGAACGGGACAGCAGGGTGTCGTAGCCGCGGGGCAGCGCCGCCAGCGTGTCGTGGACGCCGACGGCCGTGGCGGCCGAGGCGACCTTCCCGGCCCGGTCCAGCTGCCCGAGCGCGATGTTCTCGGCGGCCGTCAGGTCGTAGCGCACGAAGTCCTGGAACACCGCCCCGATCCGGCGGCGCAGCTGATCGGGGTCGACGTGCCGGATGTCGGTGCCGTCCCACAGGATGCTGCCGCGCGTCGGGTCGTAGAACCGGCACAGCAGCTTCACCAGCGTGCTCTTGCCGGCGCCGTTGTCCCCGACGAGGGCCAGCGTGCCCCCGTACGGGATGGTCAGGCTCACCCCGCGCAGCACCCAGTCGTGCTGCTCGGAGTAGCGGAACCAGACGTCCCGCAGCTCGATGCCGCGCCGCAGCCGCGGCAGCGGCGCGGGCTGCGGCGGCACCGGCAGGTCCGGCGGCGCGGTCGTCACGTCGAGGTAGTGCTCGAACAGCAGCAGGTGCTGGTGCGTCACGGCGGCGGACGCCGCGATGCCGGCGAGACCGCCCTGCACGGCGGCGATCGCCGAGGTGAGCACCACGAGGTCGCCGACGGTGAGGTCGCCGCGGGCCGCCGCGCGCACGGCCCAGACCAGGCCGGCCGCCGCGATCCCCGCCGAGACCACCGCGGGCAGGGCCTGGAGGGCCGTCGTCCGCAGCTCCATCCGCCGCCGGACGGCGTTGATCGCCTCCCGGTCCCGCCGCATCCGCCGGCGCAGGTGGCCGCCGATGCCGAACAGCCTGATCTCCTTGGCCGCCTCCACGCTGCCCAGCAGGTGCGCGTAGAAGGACTCCCGCCGCTCCAGCGACGTGGTGCGCAGGGTGGCCCGGGACCAGGCGCGGGCCAGCCGCAGCTCCGCGGCGAGGGCCGGCAGCGCGCCGAGCAGCACCACGCCCGCGAGGTGAGGGTTGATCACCCACAGGGACACCACGAACCCGCTCACCGTCACCCCCGCGTGGGCGAGCGCCACGGCCGCCGTCACGATCTGGACCGGCGTGTCCTGGCCGCACTGCTCGGCCAGCCTGAGCCGGTCCAGCGCGGCGGGGTCCTCGAAGCGGGCCAGCCCGGAGAAGCCGTTCACCCGGGCGTAGAGCCGGTCCTGGGCCGCCAGCCCCACCGAGCGGGCCAGCTCGCCGCTCAGCAGCCGCTCCAGGTGCGGCAGCAGCGCCGCCGCGACGCCGGTGCCGGCCAGCGCGGCGGCCGGGCCCGCCACCCGCGGCGCCGTCCCGTGCCCCGCCCCGGCCAGCAGGTCCAGCACGTCCCGGGTGAGCCACGCGGCCAGCACGGGCAGCGCGGCGCCCAGCAGCGTGGCGAGCACGATGCCCAGCAGCGCGAGGGGCGCGGCCCGGACGGCGAGCAGCAGCACCGCCCGCGCCCCGGCCACCCGCCCGCGGGAGCGCCCGGTCGCGGGGCCGGGCACCGCCCCGTCACCGCTCGTCACAGCGTCACCAGGAGTCACCGGGTCACCGGCCGCCACTGCTTCACCGGCGGTCACACCGTCACCGGCGGAACCAGTTCGTGCAGGTCGCGGGCGAGGGCCGTCAGCCGTCCGCCGGACTCCACCCGGCACACCACCGGGTAGGCGTTCACCCCGAACGCGGCCTCCACGGCCCGCGCCCCCTCACCGGTGACGACCGTGGCGACCGGGGACAGCAGCGACGCGTACTCCCGTTCCTGCTCCTCGGCGTCCCCTCGGCCGGGGACGACCACGGCGAGCACCTCGGCGGCGGACCGTCCGGAACGGCCGACCGTCTCCACGAATCGCGGGAGCAACTCCGCGCAGGGCCCGCAGCCGGGCGCGAAGAACGCGGCGAGCGCGCCGTCCGGAATCGTCCGCGCGGTGATGTCCCGGCCGTCGGGCAGGCGCGCGGTGAAATCCTCCAGCACCGTTCCCACGCTCTCCGCGTCCGTCACCGGAAAAGCGGGCGGGGCGTCACGGTTTCCCGCGCGGAGTCTGCGGATGATTCCGTAGGCCAGCAGCAGGTTCAGCAGACCCAGAGCAGTGGAGAACACCACGGCGGCGGCGAGCAGCGACACTTGTCTCTCCCATGCGGACAGTACTAGTCGGACAGTGCGAAAAGGGCGAGGATGTCGTCGAGGAGGACGACCAGACCGGCCAGGACCGCGCCGGTGAGCACGGCCAGCAGCAGCCCGGCCAACCGGCCCGGGCCGGCCCCCGCGGTCGACAGACCCACCGCCGCGACGGCCGTCAGTACGGTGTTGCGCGCGACGTGCCGGGCCCCGAAGGGCGCCCCCGACGCCCCGAAGCAGGGGCACGACGCAGCCGTCCCACGCCGCAGCACGACCACCACCGCCAGCGTGAACGCGCCGAGCAGCAGGAGCGCCAGCGCCAGCCCGGCCCGTGCCGTGGCCGGCCCAAGGAGCAGCGGGGGTACCACGGCCTCCGCACCGGCCACCGCCGCCGCGACCACGCGGACGAGGCGTGCGGGCACCACCCGCAGGTCCGAGAGCCCGTCGGCGAACGCCCCGAACGCGCCGCGCCCGCGCAGTTTGCCGAACGCCGACGCCCCGAAGACGAAACCGAGGAAAGCCCGGCACACCACCGCTGTGTACAGCACTTCCTTTTACTCCCTCCCTCGGCGATTCCCGGACGGGCGAGTGAAAGCGGGTCCGGGAACGCGGAACGCGTGACGCGGCGGCCCAGGCTAGGAGAAGCGCATACACGCGGCATACAGATGAGACGGAAGGCGCCGTGTATGCCGGATGCTTAGCCTGCCCGGGAATTCGGCCGCACACGGTGGCCGAACCGAAAAGGGGGTTTTCCCTTGCTCCAGCGATTCGCGGACGCACTGGTGAACCGGCTCGCGCCGAAGGTCACCGCCGACGCCACCTGGTGGACCCAGACCAAGTGCACGGGCGGCTGTTCGTCCTACCCGGCCTACCAGGCGAAGTACACCCGCCAGTGCTGGGACTCCACCGGCACCTGCACGAGCTGGACCAACACCGGCACCTGCTGCAGCTCCTGAGACGGTGCGGCGCGCTGCCCCGGTCGCTCACGCGCTCCGGGGCAGCGCGCCCGTCAGCTCCGCGTACAGGGAGCGCAGCTCCCCGCCCGGGGCGATGCCCAGTTCGTCCCGGAAGACCGCGCACGCGGCGCGGTACGACTCGCTGACACCGCCCAGTTCCCCGATGCGGTGATGCGCGCGCATCCGCAGCGCCCAGCTCCGGGAGCGCAGCGGCGCCGAGGCCAGCAGACCGGTCAGATCACGCAGCGCCGCCCGCGGTTCACCGACCCACAGGTGGGCCTCGGCCAGGTCCTCCACCGCCCGCATCCGCTCCTCGTCGAGGTGGTCGAGCGCACCGGCCAGCGGGCCGAGGCGGGGCACTCCCACCGCCGCGCGGTCGCCGTCCCACAGACCGAGGGCCGGCCCGAGCAGCCGGGTCGCGCGTGCCGCGTCGCCGGCGAGCAGGGCGGCCCGGCCCGCCGCCGACGACTCCAGGAACCGCAGGTGGTCGCAGTCCCCGGGCTCCGCGTGCAGCGTGTAGCCGCCGTCACCGCCGGCGAGGGCACCGGCCCGGGACGCAGCGCCGGACGCGGCGCCGGCGCAGAGGGCGGTGCGCAGGGCGCTGGCGTGCGTGCGGATGTTGGCCACCGCGGAGCGTGGCGGCTCGCCGTCCCACAGCGCCTCCTGGATCGCGTCGAGGGAGACGCGGCGGCCCGCCCGTAACAGCAGGACCACCAGCAGGGCGCGGGGCTTGACGCCCCGGACGCCGACCGGGTCCGGGCCGATCCCCACCCGGCCGAGTACGCGGAAACGTGCGGGTTCCGTTGCCGGGAAAAACCCTGGTCCCGCCATCGTGGTGCGGCTCCTTTCCGGACCCGGCCGCGTGGGCCGGGACGCGAGGGAAGTGACGACGTGGAGCCTGTGCCGGGCGAACTGGCGCAGTCAAGACGCGAGTTGGAAATATTTTCAGCATCTTGCTGAAACATCACGGCGGGGGATACGGTCCGCCACACGTCCGAGTGGTTGAGCGGGCGACAGTTGCACCCAGGACGATCGTGCGGTCCCCGTGCCCCCACGCCCGCCGTCCGTTCCGCCCCCGCACCCGGCACACCCCCCACCCGCACGACGAAGTGCAGGAGTACACACACATGGCCAGGAGAACCCTGGCCGCCACCGCCGCCCTCGCGGCCGGCCTGGCGGCCTCGCTGACCGTTCCCACCGGCACCGCCCATGCCTCCCCACCGGGCACCAAGGACGTCACCGCCGTCCTCTTCGAGTGGAAGTACGCCTCGGTGGCCCGCGAGTGCACCAGCACCCTCGGCCCCGCCGGCTACGGCTACGTCCAGGTCTCCCCGCCCGCCGAGCACATACAGGGCTCGCAGTGGTGGACGTCGTACCAGCCGGTCAGCTACAAGATCGCCGGCCGTCTCGGTGACCGCGCCGCCTTCCAGAGCATGGTGAACACCTGCCACTCGGCGGGCGTGAAGGTCGTCGTCGACACGGTGGTCAACCACATGTCGGCGGGCAGCGGCACCGGAACCGGCGGCTCGTCGTACACGAAGTACGACTACCCGGGCCTGTACTCGTCCCACGACTTCGACGACTGCACCTCCCAGGTCGGCGACTACGCCGACCGCTGGAACGTCCAGCACTGCGAACTCGTCGGCCTGGCCGACCTGGACACCGGCGAGGACTACGTCCGCAGGACCGTCGCGGGCTACATGAACGACCTCCTGACCCTGGGCGTCGACGGCTTCCGCATCGACGCCGCCAAACACATCCCGGCCGCCGACCTCGCCGACATCAAGAGCCGCCTGACCAACCCTTCCGTCTACTGGAAGCAGGAGGTCATCCACGGCGCGAACGAGGCCGTCCAGCCGTCCGAGTACACCGGCAACGGCGACGTCCAGGAGTTCCGCTACGCCTACGACCTCAAGCGGGTCTTCACCAGCGAGAAGCTGGCCTACCTCACCAACTACGGCGAGGGCTGGGGCTACCTGAGCAGGTCGGTGGCCGGCGTCTTCGTCGACAACCACGACACCGAGCGCAACGGTTCGACCCTCAACTACAAGAGCGGCGCCGACTACACCCTGGCCAACGTCTTCATGCTCGCCTGGCCCTACGGAGCCCCGGACGTGAACTCCGGCTACGAGTGGTCGGACGCGGACGCCGGGCCGCCGAACGGCGGCCAGGTGAACGCCTGCTGGCAGGACGGCTGGAAGTGCCAGCACGCCTGGCCGGAGATCAGGTCCATGGTCGGCTTCCGCAACGCGACCCGCGGACAGCCGGTCACCAACTGGTGGGACAACGGCAACGACGCGATCGCCTTCGGGCGGGGCGGCAAGGGCTACGTGGCCATCAACCACGAGTCGTCGTCCCTCAGCCGGACCTACCAGACCTCGCTGCCGGCGGGCACGTACTGCAACGTGCAGAACAACACGACGGTGACCGTTGACTCCGGCGGGCAGTTCACCGCCACCCTCGGCGCGAACACGGCGCTGGCGATCCACGCCGGCAAGTCGAGCTGCTGAATCCCGCCCGACCGGAGCAACCGCGCGTGCGCGGTCCCCGCTCCGGTCCGAGGCTTGCTCCATGAGCATCCGTCCCTGGGTCGTCGTCGAGGCACCCGACGGCCGGGGTCTGCGCCGGGTCACCGTCGGCAGCGACGCTGCCGGCGGTGTCTGGTCGCTGCGCGAACTGCGGAAGCTGCTGGCCCGCCGCGGGCACCCCGACGTGGACGTGAACGACCCGGCGTGCGTGTACTGGCGCGGAGGGGGCAGTGACACGTGGCCCGACCGGGCCTGGCGGCGGCGGACGGTAGGCGTCCTGATGGTGGCGGGGCTGCTCGCCTCCGCGGCGCTCAACGGAAAGATCGGCTGGCCGGACGCCTTCAACGCACTGACCTTCGCGCAACGGATAACCGGCGCCCTCTTCGTCCTGTCCGGGTTCATCCTGGTCGCGGCGGCGATAGCAGTGCTCGACCACTGGGGTAAACGGCATTCCAGGATCTCCGGTGCGATCGCCCTGCTCGGCGTCCTCATCGCACTGGCCACCGACAGTCTGCTCGTCCTGATGTGGCTGGACGAGAGGGAGTACACGCCCTACATGCTGGTCTTCATGCCGCTCTGGTGCTGGTCGGTGTGGGCGCTGTGCCTGCTGCTGCGGGAGAAATCGTGGCAGGGCCTGCCGCACCCCAGGAAATTCGCGGCCGGAGTGGTCGTATCGGGTCTCTTCACCGCACTGAGCCTGGCGTACTCCACCTTGTACGAACCCACGGTGGCCCCTATGCGTTTCGCTCTGAAGGCGGAGTTCGGCAGAGTGCGGGCGGACAGCCGGCATCCGTTCCTCCAGGTCCCGCTCAAGCTCTCCGTCAAGAACACCGGATCGTTTCCGGTGTACGTCATCGTCGACGACTTCACGGTGTACGGCAGAACCGCGCGGTACACCGAGCAGGGAACCTCGCTGGCGGAGACGTGGGAGCAGAGCCTCACCCCCGACAAGGGCAAAGAGGATGCGGAAACCTATGTCGACCGGTTCGAGTACGCGACCCTGAGCAGTGGACGGCTCCATGTTCCGGGGGACCCCATCGAAAGCGGACAGGAGGACACCCAGGAGCACGTGCTCCAGATTCCCAGGACCGTCGGCTACGACCTGCTCCGCGTCGACTTCCAGCTCACCTTCATGAGGAAGGACCGCGGGCGGATCGACGTGAGGCAGTTCCACACGAAGCATCTGTCGTGGAACGAAAGGGACAGTCGTTTCTTCTGCCTGGTGAGGTGGTGTGCGGAACGCATCCTGTACCTCGGCCGGGTCCGCCACAACAACAACCTGGTCAACGTGACGCACGGTCCCCGGTATGTGCTGGCCGGCTGGGATCCGGAGCGTCCCCCGCTCTACTCCATCTCCTCCTACCACTTCGAGACCCCGCCGCTGCACACTCCCTCCAAAGAGGAGCGGGAGGTGGAGAGGTTCGGCATCTCCGCCGTCGAGACCAGTACCGAGATCTCCCTGGCGGAGCTCACGAGTTCCCTTCCTGCGCATCGGCCATCTTGACCCAGGTCCCCGACTTAATGCCCGACTCCTGGTCGAGATCCAGAGCGGCCCGCAGGCAGTGGAGCGCCTTGTCTCCGAGGGTGCTGAACAGTTCCTTGGCCGGTACCGAGTCCGCGAGCGTGGGAACGAGCTTCTTGATGACCATCGGGGCGTCGGCGATGTGGTCGTTCCGCAGCCGGGCGAGGACGTCCAGGGAGGTGTTCCCCGCTTCCTGGGACTTCCAGAAGTCCTTGACGTCGTCCGGATTCATGTTGCCGGGAAGCAATCCCACGAGATCAGTGGTGATGCCCTGCGGGGCGGCCAGGAGAACCGAGTTGGTGCAGACCTCGGCCGCCTTGCCCAGCTGTACGTCCGGCAGGGGCTGGGTGGAGAGGAAGGCCTCGTGTTCCTTCTTCACCCGGTCGACCTGTTCCGCCGTTTCCCTGGACAACCCGGAATCATCGGATTCGTCCACCGACGAACTGGCCTCGTGCGCCGTCTCCGCCAAGGACTTCCGCCCACCGTCGGGCGAATGCCGCTCGCTGATGGTGGACGCCACTGTCGCCAGCAGCCACAGGGCCCGCGTGGTCTCCTGGCCGCGAGCGCCCGGCATCCCCCTCCCGGACTTCTCGGCGTGATCCGCTTCCGTCCGGCGGGCTGCGGAGTTCAGGTCCGCGATGATGCCGGCCAGATCCTCCCGTACCCCGGGTGGCGTCTTCGGGTCGCCGACCGCGTCGAGAGCGGATGCCGACTTCCACGCGACATAGAAGGCGGTGCGCCGCACCTCGGGGGGCAGCCCCGTGCGGCTCGCCGTGTCCAGGGTGGAGACCACCTCCTTCGCCAGCCCCGTCAGCTGCTTCCGCACCGCACGCGGCGTCCCTGGATCATTGATCACCTTCAGGGCGGAGTCCACCGCCTGGGCGGTCCGGATGGCCGTGTCACGGTCCTGGGGCGGGGTCCCCGGGTCGTCCACCGTGTGCAGGGTCGTGGTCAGTTGGCCGACGCTCGGGGCCAGCTCCTCAGGAGCCTCCTGCTTCGCCTGATCCAGGACTGTCGTTGTCTCTTCAAGCTCCTTCTCCTGCTGCTTCGGGGCCTGGGAAGCCGGCGTGGCGCTTTCCGTGGGGCTGGACGGCTCACCCGACCCACCCGAACCCGACGTGTCCGTCGGGCTCGACGTCCCGCTCGTTTCGGTCGAGTCCGGCGTCTTGCTCGTGTCGGCCGGGCTCGACGTATCGCTCGTCCCGGTCGAGGAGGGCGGTTCCGACGAGGAGGGGGTGGCCGGCGACGACTGGCCCGGTGAGGTGCCCGGCGTCGAGGAGCCGGGCGACGGCGGGGACGAAAGCCCGGGTGAGGGAGGTGGAGGTGATGACGCCGCCGGGGTCATGGGGAGTGCGAGGGCTGCCGCCGCGGCGGACGCGCCGGTCAGGTACAGGATCTGTCGCCGGGGGAGTCTGGCCATGGGGAATCCAGGTGCGGACCGGAAGTCGCCGGGTGCGGCGCTTCGTTCATTCCGGGCAGACATTCGCCACACAAGCCACTCTTCACCCGTTCGGCGCATCCGGCAAGTTGGGTGAAAGATCTTGCCGATACTTTCACGCCTCTTGCTGTAATCCTTTCGGCAGCGGTACGGTCGCGCGGTCGCCCGGCGGGGAAGCCGCGCCCGCGGCGTCGGGGTCGGACCCAAGAGAGCCGTAATCGCAAGGAGTTACCGCCTGTGATACCCAGATGGCCGGCGCCCCGGCGGCGCCGTACGCCCCTAGCGAGACGGGCCGCGGCCGTCACCGCCGCCGCCCTCGCAGCCGCCCTGATCCAGCCACTGGCGGCCCGTGCCGCCACCCCGCCGGCACCGCCCTCCGACGCGGCCCTCGCCGCTCAGCCGGCCCGGCACGACGACACCCGCGAGCAGTTCTACTTCGTCCTGCCGGATCGTTTCGCCAACGGGGACCGGTCGAACGACAAGGGCGGTCTGACCGGCTCGCGCCTGGCCACCGGCTACGACCCCACCGACAAGGGCTTCTACCAGGGCGGCGACCTCAAGGGTCTGACCAGCAGGCTCGACTACATCAAGGGCCTCGGCACCACCGCCATCTGGATGGCCCCCATCTTCAAGAACCGGCCCGTGCAGGGGACCGGCGCCAACGCCTCCGCCGGCTACCACGGGTACTGGATCACCGACTTCACCCAGGTCGACCCGCACTTCGGCACCAACAAGGACCTGAAGACCCTCATCTCCAAGGCGCACGCCAAGGGCATGAAGGTGTTCTTCGACGTCATCACCAACCACACCGCCGACGTCGTGGACTACGACGAGAAGTCCTACGGCTACCTCTCCAAGGGCGCCTTCCCGTACCTGACGAAGGACGGCGTGCCGTTCGACGACGGCGACTACGCGGACGGCACCAGGAAGTTCCCGGCCACGGACGCCGGCTCCTTCCCGTACACGCCGAGGGTCACCAGCCGGAGCAAGGTCCCGGCCTGGCTAAACGACCCGGCGATGTACCACAACCGGGGCGACTCCACGTACGCCGGGGAGTCCACCACGTACGGCGACTTCTCCGGGCTCGACGACCTGTGGACCGAGCGTCCCGAGGTCGTGCACGGCATGGAGAAGATCTACCAGCGGTGGGTGAAGGACTTCGCCGTCGACGGCTTCCGCATCGACACCGTCAAGCACGTGAACCTGGACTTCTGGACCCAGTGGGCGACCGCGCTGGACAGGTACGCGGCGGCGCACGGGCGGAAGAACTTCTTCATGTTCGGCGAGGTCTACTCCGCCGACACCTCCGTCACGTCCCCGTACGTCACCCGGGGCCGCCTCGACGCCACCCTCGACTTCCCGTTCCAGGACGCGGCCCGCGCCTACGCCTCCCAGGGCGGCAGCGCCCAGCGGCTCGCGAACGTCTTCGGTGACGACTACAAGTACACGACCGACAAGGCCAACGCGTACGAGCAGGTCAGCTTCCTCGGCAACCACGACATGGGGCGCTTCGGGTACTTCCTGAAGCAGGACGACCCCAAGGCCACCGACGCCGAGATCCTCGCCAAGGACCGGCTCGCCAACGAGCTGATGTTCCTCAGCCGCGGCAACCCGGTCGTCTACTACGGCGACGAGCAGGGCTTCACCGGCTCCGGCGGCGACAAGGACGCCCGCCAGACCATGTTCGCCTCCAAGGTCGCCGACTACCTCGACGACGACGAGATCGGCACCGACCGCACCCACGCCGACGCCGCCTACGACACGGGCGCCCCGCTGTACCGGCGGATCGCGGCGCTCTCGAAGCTCCGCAAGGCCAACCCGGCCCTGACCGACGGCGTGCAGACCGAGCGGTACGCGGCCGACGGCGCCGGCGTCTACGCCTTCACCCGTACCGACGCGAAGACCGGCCAGGAGTACGTCGTCGCGTTCAACAACGCGGGCGAGGCGAAGACCGCCACCTTCACGACCGGCTCGGCCGGCATGTCGTACCGGGGTGTCTACGGCACCACCGACTCCGCGAAGTCCGACGGCGACCGCAGGCTCACCGTCACCGTCCCGGCCGGCTCCGCCGTCGTCTACAAGGCGTCCGGCGCCCTGGCGAAGCCCGCCACCGAGCCCACGCTCACCCTGAAGGCCCCGGCCGCCGGAGCCACCGGCACCGTGGACGTCAGCGCCGACGTGGAAGGCGGCCGGCTCGACCGCGTCGTGTTCGCCGCCCAGGTCGGGAACGCCAAGTGGCGGGTCCTCGGCTCCGCCGACCACGCCCCTTACAAGGTCACCCAGGCCGTCGGCAAGGACGTGCCCACCGGGACCGCCCTGCGCTACAAGGCCGTCGTGATCGACTCCGCCGGACACACCGCGAGCGCCACCGCCGAGAGCACCACCGGCACCCCGCCCGCCGCGGAAACCCCGACCGCCTCCTCCCGCGACTACGCCGTCGTCCACTACAAGCGCACCGACGGCGACTACGGCGACTGGGGCCTGTACGCCTGGGGCGACCTCGCCGACGGCGAGGCCACGAACTGGCCCGCCAGCCACCCCTTCACCGGCCGGGACGCCTACGGCGCCTTCGCCTACGTCAAGCTCAAGCCCGGCGCCTCCAACGTCGGCTTCCTGGTCATCGACAAGGACGGCGACAAGGACGTCTCCGCCGACCGCTCGATCGACGTCACCAAGACGGGTGAGGTGTGGATCGAGCAGGGGAAGACGGACGTCCGGACCGAGAAGCCCGACTACCCGGCGCAGGACGAGAGCAAGGCCGTCATCCACTACCACCGTGCCGACGGCGACTACGCCGGCTGGGGCCTGCACGTCTGGACGGGTGCCGCCACCCCCACCGACTGGTCGAAGCCGCTGGATCCGGTGAAGACTGATGCCTATGGCGCGGTCTTCGAGGTGCCGCTCACCGAGGGTGCCACCAGTCTCAGCTACATCGTCCACAAGGGCGACGACAAGGACCTCCCGACCGACCGGTCCCTGGACCTCAAGGCGGACGGCCACGAGGTGTGGCTGTTGAACGGCCAGGAGAACCACCTGCTGCCGCAGTCCGCGGGCAGCGCCGCCGCGCTCGACCTGACCACCTCCAAGGCCATCTGGATCGACCGGGACACCGTCGCCTGGAACGGCGCCGAGGGGGCCGCCTCCACCCAGCTGCTGTACTCCCACGGCGGCTCGATCGCCGTCAAGGACGGGACGCTGACCAGCGACGACGAGCGCTGGCTGCGGCTGACGAAGACCAAGCTCACCGACGCCCAGAAGGCGAAGTACCCGCACCTGAAGGACTACACCGCCTGGTCCGTGGACCCGCGTGACCGGGACCGGGTGCGCACGGTGCTGAACGGCCAGCTCGTCGCCTCGCAGCGGTCCGCCACCGGCGCCGTCCTGGCCGCGACCGGCGTGCAGATCGCCGGCGCGCTGGACGACCTGTACCCCGGGGCCCGCAAGGCCGCGCTCGGGCCGGTCTTCCACGACGGGAAGCCGACCCTCTCGGTGTGGGCGCCGACCGCCCAGTCCGTCCGCCTCGACCTCGACGGCCGCGGCGTGACGATGCACCGGGACGACGCCACCGGCGTCTGGTCCGTCACCGGCCCGAAGTCCTGGAAGGGCAAGCCCTACCGGTACGTCGTCAAGGTCTGGGCGCCCAGCGTCCGCAAGATGGTCACCAACAAGGTCACCGACCCGTACTCGGTCGCCCTCACCGCGGACTCCGGGCGCAGCCTCGTCGTCGACCTGGACGACGGGTCGCTCGCGCCGGGCGGCTGGTCGGGCCTGCACAAGCCGAAGGCCGTGCCGCTGAAGGACGCGCAGATCCAGGAGCTGCACATCCGCGACTTCTCCGTCGGGGACAGCACCTCCCGGCACCCGGGGACCTACCTGGCCTTCACCGACCGGAACAGCGACGGCGCCAAGCACCTCAGGGAGCTGGCGAAGTCCGGGACCTCCTACGTCCACCTCCTGCCCGCCTTCGACATCGCCACCGTCCCGGAGAAGAAGGCCGACCAGGCCACCACCGACTGCGACCTGGCCTCCTACGCCGCGGACTCCGACAAGCAGCAGGAGTGCGTGTCGAAGATCGCCGCGAAGGACGCCTACAACTGGGGCTACGACCCGTACCACTACACGGTGCCCGAGGGGTCGTACGCCACCGACCCGGACGGCACGGCCCGTACCGTCCAGTTCCGCAAGATGGTCCAGGCGCTCAACCAGGACGGCCTCAGGGTCGTCATGGACGTCGTCTACAACCACACCGCGGCCAGCGGCCAGGCGGACACCTCCGTGCTGGACAGGATCGTGCCCGGCTACTACCAGCGGCTCCTCGCCGACGGTTCGGTGGCCAACAGCACCTGCTGCGCCAACACCGCGACCGAGAACGCGATGATGGGCAAGCTGGTCGTGGACTCGATCGTCACCTGGGCCAAGGAGTACAAGGTCGACGGGTTCCGCTTCGACCTCATGGGCCACCACCCGAAGGCCAACATCCTGGCCGTCCGCAAGGCCCTCGACGCGCTGACCCCGGAGAAGGACGGCGTCGACGGCAAGAAGATCATCCTGTACGGCGAGGGCTGGAACTTCGGAGAGGTCGCCGACGACGCCCGCTTCGTGCAGGCCACGCAGAAGAACATGGCCGGCACCGGGATCGGCACCTTCTCCGACCGGGCCCGTGACGCCGTGCGCGGCGGCAGCCCCTTCGACTCCGACCCCGGGGTCCAGGGCTTCGCGTCCGGCCTGTACACCGACCCCAACTCGTCCACGGCGAACGGCACGAAGGAGGAGCAGAAGGCCAGGCTGCTGCACTACCAGGACCTGATCAAGGTCGGCCTGACCGGCAACCTCGCCAAGTACCGCTTCACGGACACGGACGGCAAGGAGG
This sequence comes from Streptomyces lucensis JCM 4490, assembly GCF_014650035.1. GTDB lineage: Bacteria > Actinomycetota > Actinomycetes > Streptomycetales > Streptomycetaceae > Streptomyces > Streptomyces lucensis. Next base: position 811,079 of record NZ_BMUE01000002.1, read on the forward strand.
TCACCGGCGCCGGGATCGACTACAACGGCGCGCCCGCCGGCTACGCCGACGCACCCGGTGACGCCGTCGCCTACATGGACGCGCACGACAACGAGTCGCTGTTCGACGCGCTGACCTACAAGCTGCCGAAGGACACCTCCGCGTCCGACCGGGGCCGCATGCAGGTCCTCGCGATGGCCACGGCCGCCCTGTCGCAGGGCCCGGCGCTCTCCCAGGCGGGCACCGACCTGCTGCGCTCGAAGTCGCTGGACCGCAACTCCTTCGACAGCGGTGACTGGTTCAACGCCATCCACTGGAACTGCGCCGACGGCAACGGCTTCGGGCGCGGCCTGCCCCCGGCGGCCGACAACAAGTCCAAGTGGGACTACGCCAGGCCGCTGCTCGGCACGGTCAAGGTGGGCTGCCCGCAGATCACCGGCGCCTCGGCCGCCTACCAGGAACTGCTGAGGATCCGCACGACCGAGAAGGCGTTCTCGCTCGGTACGGCCGCGCGGGTGCAGGACCAGCTGTCCTTCCCGCTGTCCGGCAAGGACGAGACGCCCGGCGTGATCACCATGAAGCTCGGTGACCTCGTCGTCGTCTTCAACGCCACGCCGGAACAGCAGGAGCAGCGGGTCGGCTCCCTCGCCGGCGCCCACTACCGGCTGCACCCGGTGCAGGCCTCGGGCGCGGACGCGGTGGTGAAGACCTCCGCCTACGCGGAAGGGCCGGGAACCTTCACCGTGCCGGCGCGGACCGTCGCGGTGTTCACCCGGTCGGCGGACTAGGGTGAGGCCGTTGCCCTAGAACAGGAGTGCGCATGCCGCAGATCACCGTCGACTACTCCGACACCATGGAGAACGCCTTCGACCGCGCGGGGTTCGCGCGGGCGTTGCACGAGGCGGCCGTGGAGATCGCGGCGGCGAGGCCGGAGGGCTGCAAGACGCAGTTCCGGCCGAGCGCGTACACGGTGTTCGGGTACGAGGATCCCGAGGCGCGCGGGCACGCCGTGGTGCACGTGACGATCGGGCTCCTCGCCGGACGCGGCGACGAGACGAAGGCGAGGCTGGCCGAGGCCGCGGTGGAACTGCTCCGCGAGCACGTGGCGGACGCGCCGCTCACGCTGCACGCCTCCGCCGAGATCCGCGACCTGGATCCGTCGTACCGCAAGTTCGAGCGCTAGGTCCTGCGCGGGTCCCGCGTTCAGGCGCCCAGGGCGATCAGCCGGCCGACCAGCTCCGCGAAGGGGCCGTCGGCCGGCTCTTCCTTGGCCATCGTGCGCAGCAGCGCGGCCATGCCCTCGTCGTGGGCGGCGCTGACGGCGGCCAGCGCGGCGAAGTCGTGCACGAGCTGGACCTCCAGGTCGGCGCGCGGGATGCGCCGGCCGTCCAGCCAGATGAGCGCCGTGGACTCGGCGAGCGAGATCCACGAGCGGACGACCAGCTCCAGCCGCGGGGAGGCCTCGGTGACGCCCAGGTGCGACAGCATCTGGTCGTAGGCCGCCTGCCGCACGGAGTCGATGAGCGCGTTGGTGGCCGAGACATGGCTCATCGAGTGGGGTTCGCCGGCGGAGACGGCCGGTCCGCCGCGCATCAGCGCCGAGAAACCGGGCCCGTGCTCGTCCACGAAGTCGAAGAAGCGACGCATCACGCGCAGCAGCCGGGCGCCGAGCGGGCCCTCGTGCGGTTCCTCGAAGCGGCCCGCGAGATCCTCCGCGGCGCGCTTCAAAGCGGCCTGGTACAGGCTGAGTTTGCCGGGGAAGTAGTGGTACACGAGCGGGCGCGATATGCCCGCCGCCGACGCTATCTCGTCGATGGAGACCTCATCCGGCGAGCGCTGGCTGAACAGTTCGAGGGCGACGCCGATCAACTGCTGCCGCCGCTCCTCGACGCCCATCCTGCGGCGAACCCCGGTACTCATGCGAACAGCTTAACGATCGATTCCGGCCGTCGGTGTGCGCAGGACGAGCACCGGGTGATCACGTCCGGACCCGCGGCGGTCGCCGGCCGGGAACAGGCGGGGCTGGACCGGTTCACTTTCCGGCCGGCCGGCGGAGCCCGCCGATCGGCCGGCCGTCCACCAGGGTGCCCGTCAGCTCGGCCCGCGCCCCCCGCTCGGCCTTCGCCGTCAGCAGCGGCCCCTCGCCCGACGCGGTGACCCCTCCGGTGGCCCGGATCGTCTCCGTGTCCCGGCTGCCCGCCGCCAGCAGGTACCAGTTCCCGCCGCCCGACTTCCACAGCACGCCGGCCAGCACGTGGGGGTCGCGCGGTCCGCACGCGAGGACGTCCGTGGCCCTGGCGACCACCGTCCCGGCCGCCTTGTCCGGGGTGCGGAACTGGGCCAGCGCCGCGGTGCCGTCGCCGCGCCAGGTCTCGGCCCGGGTGCACACCCAGTCACCGTCCCCGCTGCCGTCGGGCAGCGGCTGCGACGCGTAGGTCCAGGCGTTGACGCTGCGGACGCCGGCCGAGCGCCCGGCCGTCAGCGAGCAGGCGAACGGGCCCCACGCCCGCAGCCCCTCCGTGCCGGACGCCTCGCCGGCCGAGCCGGGGCGGCCGGCGGTGAGGTGGGCGGGGACGAGCTCGCCGAGGTCGGTGGAGAGCTGGGTGGCGGAGCCGTCGCTGAGCTGCAGCACGGTCCACGAGGTGCAGCGGCCGGTGCGCACCACGGGGCTGGCCAGCGGTGCGGTGATGCCGTCGGTGAGGGGCAGCGGCGTCGCCTCCGAGTCCGGCTTCGTCAGGTCCCGCGTGGCCGCCGTCCGCACCCAGGGCGCGGTCAGGTAGCGGACGTTGCCGTCGGAGCGGCCCAGCACCATCGCGCTCGCCTCGGCGGCGGTCGCGCCGTCGACGCGGGCGAAGTCGAGCGCCGCACCCGGTGTGCCGTTCCTGGGCTCGGCGTAGCGGGCGATGCGCAGACCGTCGTAGAAGATCACCACGCGGGCGTTGTCCACCTCGCCCGCGTACAGCAGCTGGGGCGGTCCGGCCGGGCCACCGGGCAGAGTGCCGGGGGTCGCCGAGACGCGCACCGTCTCCCCGGGGCGGGCCCACACGGCCAGCGCGCGGCGCAGCAGGGCGCGGTCGCCGGTGAGCGTGCCGCGGGCCGGCCACACGGAGAAGTCCGTGCGCGCCGCGGACTTCCAGGCGGTGGGGGAGACGCGGGTCAGCCTGCCGGGGTCGAGGGCGGCCTCGGCGGCCGGGTTGCGCGCGTAGACGGGCGCGGCGGCGCCGTCGGGGCCCCAGCCCCCACCGGGCAGGGCGACCAGCGCCCCGCACACCGCGAGCGCGGCGGCCGCGGCGAGGGCGGCCCTGGTGTGCCGGCGGCGGCGCCTCAGGTCGGTGGGCCGGACCTGCAGCGAGCAGGGGTCGAACTCGGGGGAGGCCAGCAGCGCGGGCTGCGCGGGCACGCTGTTCGCGGCGGCCAGCGCGCCTCCCGGGTCGTCGACGCCGGCGCCCTGGAGGATCGCGCGGACGTCCGCGTCCGGCAGTCCTTCCAGACCGCGCAGCACGTACGCGGCACGGGCCGGGCCGGACAGTGCGGACAGCCGCTTGTCCAGGGAGAGTTCGTCGGCACCGCCCGCGCGGGGGAACAGCCGCAGGCCCCACACCTGGGGCAGCGGCGGGGAGAGCCGGGGCAGGCCCTTGCGGGGGCGGGCCGCCTCCAGGGCCGCACGCAGGACGCGCTCGCGGAGGAAGGCGTAGCCGGGGTCGCCCTCCCGGCCGGAGGCCTGGACCGGGATGGCGGACTGCTCCCTGCGCCCCCGGGGCAGGGAGCGCTGGGCGAGGGCGTGTGCGGTCAGCACCCGGCGGCGGCTCGGCGGCAGCACCAGGTAGGCGAGCCGGACCAGTCGTGCGTAGTGCTCGACGAGCGCGGCCTCGGCCTGCTCGACGTCGGCCGGTCCGGGGGCGGTGGCTGCGTGACGCGGGGCTACATCCTGTGACTGCACGTCCGTAAGAACGAGCGAACCGGGGGTTGGTCACCGCCCGGTCACCGGCCGGGGAGCGGTTACGCCCGGTCCGCCTCCGGCTCGACCAGTGCGCGCGCGTAGTTGGCCATCGACCGCTGGTAGCGCGGCAGGTGCGGGGCCAGGGCGCCGAGCACGAGGGAGAGGCCCTCGCGGTCGCGGCCGAGGCTGGACAGGCACAGCGCGAGGCACGCGCGTACCGCGTCGTCCAGCTCGTCGGACGGGCCGTCGAGTTCGGGAGTGAGCAGCTCGACCCCCTCCTCGGCCTGCCCGACGTTGCGCAGCGAGCTCGCCAGCTGGATCTTCGTCCGCCGGCCCCGGTAGCCGTCGAGCCCCCGCGCGAGCGCCTCCCGGTACAGCGGCGCCGCCTTGTCCGAGTGCCCGGTCGAGTCCCAGGCGCAGGCCTGCTCGAACGGGCCCAGCGGGCTGTCGTCGGGCAGTTCGGCGACGAGCGCGTCGATCAGCGCGCGGAACTCCTCCGCGCGCTCCTCCGGATACTCGTCGAACGAGGCCCAGGCGGCGGCCACGCGATCTTCCCAGTTGCTGTTCATCGGGCCACCTTCGCACATTCGTGCGCGTGTGGTCGGCGGATTTGAGCGCAGCGCGCACGGGAGCCGTATCCGTTGGACGGGGTCCCGCGCCGGGGCTCCGCGCGGCATGCTTGGCTGGCCCACAGGACCGGAGGAACAGATGAGGTTGACGCGACCGATGCTCGCCGTGACGGGCGCCGTCGCGGCCGTGGTGGCGCTGGGCGGCTGCGGCTCCGGCGGACGGAGCGGGAGCGAGAAGGTGCCGGCCACCGCGACCGGGAGCCTGGAGAGCCTGGCCGCCGAGGTGAAGTGCAAGCCGAACATCCAGACGGACGCCGACGAGATCCGCCAGGCCATCTGCCGCAACGGCGACGGGAAGTTCATCCTCGCCACCTTCGCGACCGACCGCGGCCAGCGCGAGTGGATCAACGACGCGAAGGACTACGGCGGTTACTACCTCGTCGGCCGCAAGTGGGTCGCCGTCGGCGACGACGGGGTGGTCAAGGCGCTGCGCGGCACACTCGGCGGCGACCTGGAGATCGGCACCGATCACCACGCGCACAGCGGCTGACGCGGTCCGCGGGCACGGCGAAGGCCGGTGACGGGAGGGGGGTCCGTCACCGGCCTTCTGTCATGAGGGCCCGCGCCCTGCCCCGTTACGGGGGTCAGGCGCAGTTCTGCCCGCGGTTGAGGCAGCTGGCGATCCTGTTGGCCAGACCGTTTTTCGTGACGCTGATGAAGTCGTCGTGGTCGGTGGCCGCCTTGTGCAGCTGCTCCGGGAAGCCGTCCACCGCGAACGCGTTCTTCACCTGGCCGTTCTGCACGGTCGGCGGGTTGATGTTGTACACCAGGCGCATCGTCAGCTGCGGAATGGCCTTGAAGCCGTTCTGGCAGTTGCCGTTGGCGTCGGCGAACGCGACGTGCGTGCGGTGGTTGGCACTGTCGGCGTTCTTGCCGTCCCAGCAGCTCTGGAAGGCGAACGACCGCACCACCTTGCTGCCCTGCGGGCAGATCGGGTACTGCGTGGTCAGCTGCACCTTGTTCTCGAAGCCGGTGCAGCTCCAGTGCGCGTTGGCGTTGGCCAGACCATTGGTGGTGGTCTTGGCGTCACCGGTGATGATCCGCAGGAACTGCGGCATCGCGACGACCTTGCTGGTGGGGCTGCCGACGTACTTGATCTGCGCCTGTACGGGCGTCAGGATCTTGCCGACGTTGCCCTCCTTGCCGCCGCCGTCCTTGTTCTGGTCGAAGTCCTGCGTGCCGTCCTGGATGCGGACCACGGGCCAGTAGTACGACGACAGGTCGCTGCTGTTCTGGCAGCTGGTGCCGCCCTGCAGGAACGTGTTGTTGCTGGAGAAGGCGTTGACCTTCTGGTTGCCGACGTAGTCGTGCAGGTGGTGGGCGCCGTTGGTCACGCCGGGCGCCACGATCACGTTGTCGGTGTTGAAGTTCTTGTTGGCGTTCACACCGCAGCGCGTGGTGAACGTGCCGGTCGAGGCGTTGCCGTTCTTGCGGGGCTTGGCCGGCACGTTCGGCTGGACCTTGGTGATGTCCACGAAGTCGGCCGCGACCGGACCGTTGCCGGCCTGCCCGCCGATGTTCTGCCCGCCGCCCTGCTGCTGGCCGCCTTGCTGCTGGCCGCCGTTCTGCTGCTGGCCGCCCTGCTGCTGCCCGCCTTGCTGCTGGCCTCCGTCCTGCTGCTGGCCGCCCTGCTGCTGGCCGCCCTGCTGCTGACCGCCGTTCTGCTGCTGCCCGGCGTTGGTCTGGTTGGCGTTCTGCGCCGTACAGGTGGCCAGGGTGTCCAGGTCGGTCGGCGCGGTGCCGCCGGCGCGGGTGATCTCCAGCCTGATGCGGTCGAGGATCGCCTTCCGCCGGTCCTTGAGCGGCTGCAGGATGGAGTTCTGCACGAAACTCGCGTCCCTGGCCTGCGCGTCCCGCGTGGTCGCCAGACGCTGGTAGGCGTCCGTGATCTGGCGGTCGAGGTTCGACAGCTCACCGGCGACCTCGGTGCGGGCCTGGTTCGGCACGTTCGTCAGCTTCTGGCCGACGTCCGGGCAGGAGATCGTCGCGACCTGCGCCGTCGACGCCTTGGTCTGATTGCCTCCCCACGTCTGGTGGTTCGACTCGTGCGCCGAGGCGTAGAAGTTCGCCCAGATCAGCCCGCCCCCACCGAGCGCTAGGGCCGCCGATGCGGCTATGGCCTTGTTGGCCAGCGGCGTACGGCGTTTTCGTGTGTTGCGTCCCATGGAACTCCTCTGACTTCCTTGCGGGGCAGCATCGAGGCGCCCGACAGGAGTGAAGCGGCGTCCTTCCATACGGACGCCGCCACGGAGGTGTTCAGCCGTCTCACGAAATCGGCACGGGTTCGTTACGTCACGGGGACACCAACAGCCCCCTGAGCAGCGGAGGTTCGCGGAAAATCAGCGATCGCCGTCGAGGTGCGCGAGGACCGCGAGAACGCGCCGGTTGTCATCGTCCGACACCTCAAGACCCAGTTTGGCGAAGATGTTGGAGGTGTGTTTCGCGATGGCCCGTTCCGTCACCACCAGCTGGGCCGCGATGCCCGCGTTGGACCGGCCCTGCGCCATCAGTTCGAGCACTTCGCGCTCGCGCGGGGTGAGCCGGCCGAGCGGCCGGTCCCCGGCGTCCCGCCGCGACAGCAGCTGCTGGATCACCTGCGGGTCCATCGCGGTGCCGCCCGCCGCCACCCGCCGCACGGCGTCCACGAACCCGTCCGCGTCGAACACCCGGTCCTTCAGCAGGTAGCCGACCCCGCCGTTGCCGTCGGCGAGCAGCTCGCGCGCGTACAGCTGCTCCACGTGCTGGGAGAGGACCAGCACCGGCAGCCCCGGCCGCTCGCGCCGGGCCGTGAGCGCGCACTGCAGGCCCTCGTCGGTGTGGGTCGGCGGCAGGCGCACGTCGACCACGGCGACGTCGGGCTCCAGCTCCGCCAGCGCGCGGGCGAGTTCGGGGCCGGACTCGACGGCCGCCGCTATCTCGAAGCCGTAGGCCTGGAGCATCCGGACCAGCCCGTCGCGCAGCAGGAAGAGGTCCTCGGCTAGGACAACACGCACGGAATCTCCATGGTCACCATGGTGGGGCCGCCCGCGGGGCTGCTGACGGCCAGGACGCCGTCGAATGTACCGAGCCGCCGCTCGACCCCGGCAAGCCCGGACCCGGCCCCGATCACCGCGCCGCCCTTGCCGTTGTCGGTGACCGCTATCCGCAGCATCCCGTCGGCGTCGTGCAGGTCCACCCAGATCCGGTCGGCCCCGGAGTGCTTGACGGCGTTGGTGAGCACCTCGCTGGCCGCGAAGTAGGCGGCCGACTCCACCGGCGCGTCGGCCCGGCCGGACAGCTCCACGGTCACCTCCGCGGGCAGCGGCAGCCGCAGTGCCAGCGCCCGTACCGCGTCGCCGAGTCCGCGTTCGGCCAGCACCGGGGGGTGGATGCCGCGCACCAGGTCGCGCAGTTCCTCCAGGGCCTCCGCGGAGTTGCGGCGGGCCTGGGAGAGCAGGGCCTTCGCCCGCTCCGGGTCCTTCTCGAGCAGCATCTCGATCGTCCCGAGGTCCATGCCCATCGCGACCAGCCGGGCCTGCGCGCCGTCGTGCAGGTCCCGCTCGATGCGGCGCAGTTCGGCGGCGGAGGTGTCCACCGCGTCCCGCCGGGTCTCGGTCAGCACCCGGACCCGCTCGGCCAGCTCTCCCTGGTCGCCGCCGAGGACGGCCCGGGTGAGGCGGAAGTGGACCGTCAGCAGGCGCGGGGTGAGGCGGTAGGCGGCGACCAGCAGCACCACGGCGGTGGCGCCGGCGCCGAGCGCGGTCGGCTGGTCGGTGACCGGCACGAACCCGTACCAGTAGGTGTGGCCGTCCGCCAGCACCCGCCACCATCCGGCGGCCACCGCGAACCCCTCGACGGGGTAGAGGAGCAGCACCGCCGGCAGCAGCGCCGTGAAGAAGCCCGCCGTCATGTCGACCGGCAGCCACCGCAGGTCCCGCCAGGTCGCGGGATCACCCAGCATCCGGAAGGTGCGCGTCCACGGGTTCGCGTCCTCGGGCACCGGCCGGTACGCGGACGGGATCCGCACCCCGCACCACTCGGCCGCGAGCCTGCGCCGGATGTCCGCCACGTCCCGCACCCCGCCGAGGATCCAGGGGGTGGTGACGATGCCGATGCCGATCGGGACGAGGGCGAGGGAGAGGAGGGTCAGCGTGAGGCACAGCACCGTCACGGGCAGCATCGCCACGGCCAGCACGAACCCCCGTACGGCGGCGAGTACGGCCTCCCGTGCCTGCGCACGGACCTCGTCGCCCTTCGTGTCGGTAGTCATGCGGCCAGTCTGGCCGACCCGTGCACGGCGGTCACTGGCCCGAGGCCCCCGGCCGGGGGGTGGTGCCAGGTACACCCCCCGCTCCCGTCAGCACCCTCGCCTCCAGCTCCGGGTCCAGGCCCGGGGCGGCGCGGTCCGGCCGCTGCGGCGCGGTGCCGCCGATGCGCGTGAGCCACCGCCAGGTGTCCGCCACGGTCTCGCCGGCCGGGCGGCACACCAGCCCCGCGGCCAGCGCCCGCGAGACGTCCGTGCGGTGCACGGAGTCGTAGAGCTCGCCGCCCGGCGGCACCCACACCGGCAGCTGGGTCCACGGTTCGATGCCCGCTTGGGCGACGACCTCGGGGGCGGTCCAGCGCAGCTCGGCGTCCGCGCCGGTGACCCGGACGCAGGCCTCCAGCAGTTCCCCCATGGTGGTGTGGCCGGGCGGGCCCGTCAGGTCGTAGGGGCCGCCCGAGTGCCGCTCCACCGCCCCGAGGATCCACGCGGCCAGGTCGCGCACGTCGATGAACTGCACCGCCAGGTCGCGCGGCCCGGGGGCCAGCACCGGTCCGCCGCGGGCGATCCGGGTGAGCCACCAGGGCAGCCGGCCGACGTTCTCGTAGGGGCCGAGGATCAGCCCGGCCCGCACCAGCAGCGCGTCCCGCTCGCCGAACGCCTCCACGGCGGCCAGCTCGCCGCCCCGCTTGTCCCGCGGGTAGTCCGTCCCACCGGCGTCGGCGGCGGCGCCCTCGACCAGCGGGCCGTCCTCGCCGGCCCCGCCCGCCGACGGCCGGGGCCAGGCGTACACGGACCGGCTGGAGAGGTACACGTACCGTCCGGTGCGGCCCCGCAGCAGCCGGGCCGCCTCCAGCACCGCGCGCGGCGCCGCCGACCAGGTGTCGACCGCGGCGTCCCAGGTGCCGGCGTCCGCGGCGAGCGCGCCCAGGCCGCCGGGAGCGGTGCGGTCGCCGTGCAACGCCCGCACGCCCGGCGGGGGCCGGTGCCGTCCCCGGTGGAGGACGGTCACCTCCCAGCCGCGCTCCAGCGCGGCCTCCACCACGGCCCGCCCCGCGAACTCCGTACCGCCCAGCACGAGAAGTCTCATGCCGTGATCGTGCCCGGCCGGGGCCCGGACCGGTACGGGGCTCTGCCGAGGGCAGAGCGGGTCAGTCGGCGGTCGGCGGGATGTACTTGTAGCCGACCCGGCGCACGGTCTGGATCGCCTGGCGGTGCTGTGCGCCCAGCTTGCGGCGCAGCCGGGCGACGTGCACGTCGACGGTGCGGCCGTCGCCGACGTGGCCGTAGCCCCACACCGTGGTGACGAGCTGGTCCCGGGTGTGCACCCGGTGCGGGTGCGCCACCAGGTGCGCGAGCAGCTCGAACTCCAGGTACGTCAGGTCGAGTTCACGGCCGTCTACGGCGGCGGTGCGGCGCACGGGGTCGATCCGCACCAGGGAGTCGCCGCCCGCCGCCGGACCTGCCTGCGCGGTCTCCGCGGTCTCCGGCCGGTCCGGCACAGCGACCGGCGCGAACGGCGGCCGCTGGTCGGCCGGGACCAGCACCAGGTAGCCGACCATCGGCGGCCGGCCCGGCAGGGCGGGCAGGGCGTGCTGCGGCGCGGGCAGCCAGGTGGCGCCCGGCGGCAGGAAGTCCGCCACGTCGACCACCTCGTCCCGGTCGACGGCGCGCAGCCGGTGCCGGGCGCCGTTCGCGGCGGGGGAGGTCAGGGGGGCGGCGGGAAGAGAACGAGTGGTCGCCATGAGAGGTCAGCTCTTTCGCGCGAGGAGTCCGTCAGGGGATGCTGCGGCCGCGATTCGTGGTCGGGCGCGCCGGGGGACGTACGTCGTTCCGCGCTGGCCGAAGGCCGGGGTGTACGGCTTTAGAGGGCCCGCGCGTTCCTCGCGCGGCGACACACCCGGTCGAAGTCGTGGTGCTGACGGGAAGGCCAGAACGGCTCGAGGTCATGGCGACCCGTCGCGATGCTGTTCTGGAAGCCGGTCATGGACCCATTGAAGCAGACGCGGGCCCCGGGCAGGAGTCTCCTTCCACCTCTTGGACGCCTGCCCGGCACGGAGTTGGCGCCGTCGGCGGCCCGGACACGCCGGAGGGGCGCCCGCCGTCCTGGCGGGCGCCCCTCCGGGCGAGCGGTGCGGATCAGGCCTGGCCGGCCTTCTCCAGCGCGGAGCAGCAGGTGTCCACCAGCAGGCGGGTCACCACGTACGGGTCGACGTTGGCGTTCGGACGGCGGTCCTCGATGTAGCCCTTGCCGTCCTTCTCGACCTGCCACGGGATGCGGACCGAGGCGCCGCGGTCGGAGACGCCGTAGGAGTACTCGTTCCACGGGGCGGTCTCGTGCAGGCCGGTCAGGCGGTCGTCGATGCCGGCGCCGTAGTTCTTCACGTGGTCCAGCGGCTTGGAGCCCTCACCGAGCGACTCGCAGGCGGTGATGATCGCGTCGTAGCCCTCGCGCATCGCCTTGGTGGAGAAGTTGGTGTGCGCGCCGGCGCCGTTCCAGTCGCCCTTGACCGGCTTGGGGTCGAGGGTCGCGGAGACGCCGAAGTCCTCGGCGGTGCGGTAGAGCAGCCAGCGGGCCACCCACAGCTGGTCGGAGACCTCCAGCGGGGCGAGCGGGCCGACCTGGAACTCCCACTGGCCCGGCATGACCTCGGCGTTGATGCCGGAGATGCCCAGGCCCGCCTTCAGGCAGTTGTCCAGGTGGGCCTCGACGACGTCACGGCCGAAGATCTCGTCGGAGCCGACACCGCAGTAGTAGCCGCCCTGCGGGGCCGGGAAGCCGTTCTCGGGGAAGCCCAGCGGACGGGCGCCGTCGAAGAAGGTGTACTCCTGCTCGATGCCGAAGATCGGCTCCTGGGCGGCGAACCGCTCGGCGACCTCGGCCAGCGCGGCACGGGTGTTGGACCGGTGCGGGGTCATGTCGATGTCGAGGACCTCGCACAGCACGAGGATGTCGTCGCCGCCGCGGATCGGGTCCGGGCAGGTGAAGACCGGCTTGAGCACGCGGTCCGAGGCGTGGCCCTCGGCCTGGTTGGTGGAGGAGCCGTCGAAGCCCCAGATGGGAAGCGCGTCGAGACCGGCCGGACCACCCGTGATGATCTTCGTCTTGGAACGGAGCTTGGCCGTCGGCTCGGTGCCGTCGATCCAGATGTACTCAGCCTTGAAGGTCACGGGGCCACATCCTTCGGGGGTGGGTCGGGCGCACTTGCGGGTGCTGCGGCGCTGCGGCACTGGGGCGCCGCTCGATCTGCCGGGCAGCCTGTCAACAGGCCGTTTCCCGTCGATTGCTCGAATGTGAACCCCGTGTTACCTGGTGGTTCTGTGGCGCGTCTCACCTTGTGAGGCGGGGTCGGCCGGAGTATGGGCCGCGGCGGCCTCGCGCACTTCCTCCAGGAAGCCCCGGATCGCGGCCCGCTGCCGGTCGTCGTAACCCCGCAGCAGTTCCACCGAGCGCTCGATCAGCGGCCCGAAGAACGACCGGCCGAGCTCCACCGCGCGGTCCTCCACCTCCACGACGACCTTCCGGCGGTCCCGGGCGCCGCGCACCCGCCGCACGTGCCCGGCCCGCTCCAGCCGGTCGACGAGCGCGGTCGTGCCCGCCGAGTTGAGTCCCAGCTCGGCCCCGAGGCGTCCCGTCGTCGTCTCCTCGCCCGCCCGCCGGGCGTCCATCAGCGCGATCAGGGCGCGCACGTCCGTCGGGTGCATGCCGTGGCGCTGGGCGAACCGGGCGCTGTGCAGGCTCAGATCGACGGTGGCGGCCCGCAGCAGATGGACGATCTCCAGCTCGGGCCCCGGTGCGGGGCCGGACGGGGTGGACATGAGCGCCTCCCGGACTACTATCTCGCTCAGCGAATATCTTGCTGGTCGAGATAATAAGGGGGCGGTGCCGTGACCGGCTACGACGACGAGGCGTTCCGGGTCGCATACGACAAGGTCATGGCGAAGTGGCCCCCGGACCGGGAGGCCCTGACCGTTCCCACGCCCTTCGGCGAGACCCACGTCAACGCCTGCGGACCGCGCGACGCGCCCCCGCTGCTGCTGCTCCCGGGCGGCGGCACGGCGACCTCCGCCTCCTGGTACGCCCAGGCCGCGGACCTCTCCCGGATCCGCCGGGTGTACGCCGTCGACCTGGTCGGCGCCCCGGGGCTGAGCGCGCGGGCCGGCGACCGCCACCCCCGTACGGTCGCCGACCTGGCCCACTGGCTGGACGCCGTCCTGGACGGTCTCGGCGTGCCGGTGGCCGACGTGGGCGGGCACTCCTACGGCGCCTGGATCGCCCTGCACCACGCCCTGCTCAGCCCCGCCCGGGTGCGCCGCCTGTTCCTCCTGGACCCGACCCAGTGCTTCGCCGGGTACAAGGCGGCGTACCTGCTCCACGCCCTGCCGATGCTGCTGCGGCCCGCACCGCACCGGGTGCGCGCCTTCCTGGAGTGGGAGACCGGGCGGGCCGCCCTGGACCCCGACTGGCTCCGGCTGCAGGAGGCGGGCGCCCGTTTTCCGGCCGTGCGTCCGGTGACGAGCCCGCGTCCGGCGCCGGACGCGCTGCGCGCCCTCGAGAAGCCGGTCCTGCTGCTCGTGGCCGCGAGCAGCAGGACCCATGACCCCACCGAGGTGGTGGCCAGGGCCGGTGCGCTGCTGCCGCACGTGCGGACCGCCGTACTGCCGGAGGTCTCCCATCACGCGCTGCCGCACGCGGCACCGGACGCCCTGGTCCGTCACCTCATCGAATTCCTGTCCGGCTGAGCCTCACCCCACCTTCTCGATCACGGCGCGGCGGATCAGGAACTTGCCCGGCTCCCGCACCTGTTCGAAGGCCGCGTTGTTCAGCAGCACGCAGCTGCCGGACACGGAGGTGACCTTCACCGTCGTGGACTTGTTGTTGTCCAGGTTGGTGACCTTCAGGGTCGTCCCCGCCGGGAACTGGTTGCTGGACGCGGCCGGGGCGCCGCCCTCACCGGAGAGCGTGACCGTGGAGCCCTTGCACACCTGCTGGCCCGCGGCCGCGGCGCCGCCGCCGTTGTCCCCTGCGGCCTGCGAGGGCTGCGCGCCCTGTCCGGCCCCGGCGGCCTGCCCGCCGCCCGCCTGCTGGCCGTTGCCCTGCTGGCCGTTGCCGTTGCCCTGCTGGCCGTTGCCGTTCTGCGCCCCCGGAGAGTCCTGAGCCGACTCCCCGACGGTGCATCCGGCAGCCTTCTGCTGGACCTCGATCTGCTTGATGACCGCCTCGCGGTTGGCGATCCGGGCCGCCGACTGGGCGTCCGGTTTCGCCTTCTGGTCCGCGATGAACCTGTCGTTGTTGCCGTGGGCCGTGGCCAGCCCCTGACAGACGGTCGAGTCCCCGGCGGACAGCGTCTTGGCGTTGTGCGGGCTCTGTGCTGCGTTCGAGGTGGACGCCAGCGCGAAGGCTCCGCCGCCCGCCACCGCCGCGGCGCTGACGAACAGCGCGAGCTTCTTCTTCGTGCTGAGGGTTCTCCTGCGCGACATCCGCGCCTCCTGAAGAGGTAGGGGAGCGTACGCCGCTATGTACGAGATCCCGAACGAGGTTACTCAGCGGTTGCCCAGGTTCTTCCAAGTAACCTGTGTCACAGGCAAGTTGAACGTCGCTCAGCTCTTGCCGCGGGAGATCGCCTCGGTCACCGCCTCCTCGGTGCGGCCCACCAGGGCGGTTCCGTCGTCGGCCGTGATGATCGGGCGCTGGATGAGCCTGGGGTGCCCGGCGAGCGCCGCGATCCACCGGTCCCGCGCGGAGGCGTCCCGGGGCCAGTCCTTCAGGCCCAGTTCCTTGGCCTCGGTCTCCTGGGTGCGGGTGATGTCCCACGGTTCGAGGCCGAGACGGCCGAGCACGGCCCTGATCTCGTCCTCGCTCGGCACGTCCTCCAGGTACCGGCGGACGGTGTAGTCGGCCCCCTCGGCATCGAGCAGGCTGATGGCGCTGCGGCACTTCGAACAGGCCGGGTTGATCCAGATCTCCATGCGGCCCACGGTACGCGAAACCCGTCCTCCACCTGCGTCACTGCCACCCCGAAAGCCGCCTTGGCCAGGGGCTTTTGTCAGTGGCGGACCGTAGAATAGAAGCAGTGTTCGAGGGCGTCGCCGGGCTTTCCGGCGGTGTCCTGACCGCGACAGGAGGATGCCCGTGCCCGCTGCCGCCCTGAAGCCCAAGCCGTTGCCGACCCAGTCCACCGCCGAGCGACCCGTGCTGTTCGACTCTCCCTACGAGCCCGCGGTGAAGCGGCCGCTGCCGGCCGGACGGCCGCGTCAGTGGTACGTGACGCACAACCGCCGTCTGAAGGCCATGCGTCTGGCCATAGCCCTGCTCGACTCGGGCGTCTACCTGCCGGCCCAGGCGGACGACGAGACGATCCGCGGCACGGCGCTGGAGATCGGGATGCGCCCGCCGTCCGACACGACGTGCCGCATGGTGCGGGCGCTGATGCGCTACAGCCGGTGACGCCGGCGCCGGGTGCCCCGGGCAGGCGTGGGGCACCCGGTCCGCCGGGCCGGCACCGCCGGCGGCCGGCGCCCGGCGTCCGCGGTTCAGCCGTACCGCTCCAGCAGCCCGCCCACGTACGCCGACAGCCGCTCGCCCAGCACCCCGGGCGTCAGGTCCGTGCGGCCCAGCTCACCCCACGGCCCGGCCAGCTTCGCCGCGTCGGGGGAGTAGGCCAGCGCGTCGAGCAGCCGCCAGTACAGGTGGTCCGGCCCGTCCGCCAGGCCGTGGCCGCCCTGCTGTTCGTACCGGTTCCGGAAGGCGAGCCCGTGCGCGGGGCCGTGCAGCAGGGCCAGCGCCGTCGAGCAGTGGGCGACGTCGAGGTCGGCGGGCCCCCAGGAGGTCTCCACCCAGTCGACGACGCCGCTCACCCGCAGCCCCTCCCCGTCCCCGGTGAACAGCACGTTGCCGGGGTGGTAGTCCCGGTGCAGGAACCGGCCGCGGTACGGCGGCGGGTCGCGCCGGATCACGTCCACCGCCCGCTCCCACGACGAACCCGCCGGCGTACGGACCCGGTGGGGTGAGGTCCACGCCTCGTACGGCCGCGGACGTTCCTCCGGCTCGACCGCGTGGATGCGGACCAGCTGGGCGGCGAGCAGGTCCAGCCGCCGGTCCAGCGCCTCCCCGTCCTCGTCGTCCACCCGCACCCGGCCAGGCAGCCGGGACATCAGCAGGCTGGGGTGGTCGCAGTGCTCGGCGGTGGCGTCGACGGCGACCAGGGCCGGCGCCGGAACGCCCCGCTGCCCGGCGAGCAGCCCGAGCACCGACGCCTCCCGGGACAGCAGCCCCGGGGCGTGGCGCCGGAAGAAGGGCTTCACGAACGTGCGCAGCACCAGCTCCCGCCCGTCGTCGAGCGTCAGCCCCCGCATCTGCGCGGACCACCCCCCGGACAGCGGACGGGCACGGGTGACCTCGCGGCCCGGAGGCAGCCGATCCGCCACCCAGCCGCGGGTGGCCGCCCAGCCCCGGTCCTCCAGGCCGCTCAGCAGGGCGCCCGCCAGCTCCCGCCTGTCCCCGGCGTGGTCACGGAACCACGGACCCAACCGGTGCCCGGCGTCCGGGAGTTCCAGCCGGGTGTACTGGGCCCGCGCCGACAGCGCGTCCTGCACGGCCTCCGTCACCTCCGGCGGGATCACCGCGTCCGTGCCCGGCACCGCCAGCACCGCCCGTCCCTCGAACGCCCGCAGCACCTCGAGCGCCGGCGAGGTCCGCCAGCCGCCGGGAGTGCGGATGATCGTGCTGAACCGCCCGCTGCCGTCGTCGAAAGGCTCGGCCCAGGCCTGTGGCGCGTACACGGCGGGCGCGCACAGGCCCACCGCGGCCACCCGGCTCCCGTAGTGCCGGACCAGGTCCGCGACCGTCTGCCCGCTCATGCTGAACCCGACCAGCACCAGCGGATCGTCCGCCGGGGCGTGCGCGTCGATCACCGCGACCGCCTGCCCGTACCGCCGCCGCAGGCTCGACTCCGCGAGCGTGCCGCTGCTGTCGCCGTGCCCGGAGAAGTCGAAGGCCAGGGCGTGCGCACCGTGGGCGGCGAACTCGGCGAGCAGCGGCAGCAGCCGCTCCTTGCTGCCGTTCCCCGCGCCGTGCAGGAGCACGACCGTCGCCCGTCCGGGCGGACCGGCGCTCACCCCGCTGATCCGTTCACCGTCGCAGGCGCACACGAACCCGTCGTACTCGCAGGTGATTCCGGGGAGTTCACTCATGCGGATCATTCACTCACAGCCGTTCGGCCGCCCGGAAAACGAGGTGCGCACCGGCAACCGGCCTCCCTACCCTGAACAAACGCCGCGAACCCGGCACCCCGCCCCCGCTCACCTCACGGAGGAGGTCCGTCATGCGTGGCATCGTCAGCACCGGGGCCGTCGTCCTGGTGATCCTCGGATTCGGCAACCACGCCTGGTGGCTCGCCGCCGGCGCGCTGCTGTACCTGTACGCGAGGCACGGCCGGGGCGCTCCCGCCCCGCCCCCGCCGGCCGGCACGGGCGCCGTGCCCGACTCCTACCGGGCCTACCGCGAGCGCCGCGACCGGCAGGCCCGGTGGGAACGCCGCTACCGCCGCGAACGTCCCCTGGAGAGCCGCCGCCAGGAACGCGAGAAGAGCGGGTGAACCAGGGGGCGCCCCCCGTCACAGCCCGGGGGCGCCCCACACCGGGAACCACCGGCTCAGGTCCGGCTCGATCCTGAGGTCGTCCGTGAGCGCCGCCCTCACCTGCAGCTCCAGCGCGCTGTCCCGGCGCTCGGCGGCGCCGGGCAGCGGGGAGAACGGGTAGTAGGTGCCGCGCTTGTACAGATAGACCAGCGCCAGCCTGCGGCCGGTGTCGTCCGCGAAGCCGGCCAGTGAGCACAGCAGCTGGGGGCCGAAGCCGTTGGACTCCAGGGAGCTGTTCACCGCGTGCAGGTCGTTGACCAGTTGCGGCAGCTGGTCCGGGCTGCGCCGGGACACCAGCCAGCTGTAGCCGTAGGTGTCCTGGAGCAGCTCCACCGGCGGACCGGTGCGGTCGGTGTCCGCGTCGAGCAGGGCCTGCACCTCCCGGTGCGTCTGCTCGAAGGCCGCGCCCTCCACCGTGGCGAAGCACACCGCCCCGTGCCCGGTCGCGGTGAAACCGGTCGCCGCCTGGAGCGTGACGGCCGCCGACGGAAGGGCGAACAACCGGTCGAGATCGGGAGTGACCGGCTTCGTACGCCCCAGCAGGATGTCCAGCAGCCCCAACGCTCAGCCCGCCGTTCCGGGGGTGGCGGCCTCGCCCAGCTCGGCCGAGATCCGGCCCAGCTGCTCGAGCCGCTGCTGCAGCGTCGGGTGGGTGGAGAAGAACCGCTCGATGCCGGGCTCCCGGCCGGCCGCGGGCGTGAAGTAGAACGCGTTGAACGCCTGGGCCGTGCGCAGGTCCTCGGTCGGGATCCGGGCGATGTCCCCGGTGACCTTGGTGAGCGCCGACGCCAGCGCCGAGGGCCGGCCGGTCAGGTGCGCTGCGGCCCGGTCGGCCGCCAGCTCCCGGTACCGGGACAGCGCCCTGATCAGCAGGAAGCTGATCGCGTACACCGCCGCGGAGACGCCCATGACGGCGGCGAAGACGACGGCGGTGTTCTGGTCCCTGCGGCCCCCGAAGAGCTGCGAGTAGAAGGCGAACCGCACGATCAGTCCCGCGATCACCCCGAGGAACGACGCGATCGTGATGACGGCGACGTCCTTGTGCGCCACGTGCGACAGCTCGTGCGCGAGCACGCCCTCCAGCTCGGCCGGCTCCAGCCTGCGCAGCAGTCCCGTGGTCACGCAGACCACGGCGTGGTCGGGACTGCGCCCGGTCGCGAACGCGTTCGGCATGCCCATCTCGGACACGGCGACCACCGGCTTGGGCATGTCGGCGATCGCGCACAGCCGGTCGACCACCGCGTGCAGCTCCGGATACTCCTCCCGCTCGACCACCCGCCCACGCATCGCGAACATGGCGATCCGGTCGGAGAACCAGAACTGCGCCACGAACATCGCCCCGATCAGGACGACGACCAGCAGCCAGGACTTCAGCAGCACGATCAGCGCGGCGACGAAGCCCACGTACAGCAACCCGAGCAGGAACAGCGTGAGACCCATGCGCGCGGTAAGGCGCCGGTCGCTCCGGAAGCGGCTCTGCATCTCGCATCACCCCGCAGTCAGGCACTCGTCCCGCTGTCCAGTGTGCACCTGCGGCCGCCGTACGGCGCCGCCTAGTACGAAGCGCTCAGCTGCACGAACCCGATCAGGACCATCACCGCGGCGACGCAGCCGATCACGATCGCCGTCGACACCCAGGACGACCGGCGCGGACCCACCGGGTCCGGGTCGGCGCGGAACGGCGCCGGATCCGGCGGGTTCTCCCGCCAGCGCGCGGCGAGCATCCGGGCCCGCGCCGAAGGCTCCTTGTGTTCCGCCGAGTTCGCCCAGACATGATCGAACTCGCGCTCCCAGTCGTCCTGTTCCGCCATCCCCGTTCAACCTCTCTCGTGCGACAGAGCCAGGAGGGATGATCCCCCGACAATAGGAAGGCTGGGAAGCGGGAAAGGTTGCACGACGGATTCGCCACGTTCGCCGGGGCCGAAAAACACCTCCCGGCCCCGGAAGGGAGGGTCTTAGCCCTGTCCTAGCCCAGCGCGGCGGCGGACGGTACGACGACGCCGTACAGGTCGGAGATCATCGCGAGCGCGCCCCGGTGGACCTGCTCGGCGGGCACGTCGGCGACGGCGGTCCGCAGCGGCCGGGTCGCGCTGGCGTCGGCGACCACGGTGGGGCGGTGGCCGGCCAGGAAGGCGCCCTGGGCGGTGGCGGCGACGCACATGTGGGTCATGAACCCGGCGATCACCAGGTCCTTGTGCCCGGCGGCCTCGACGTGCGCGGCCAGGTCGGTGTCGAGGAAGGCGTTCGGCAGGTGCTTGACGACCACGGTCTCGTCGTCGGCCGGCGCCACCTTGGGGTGGATCCGGCCGATCTCCGCGCGGATGTCGTACGGCGTGCCCTCGCCGCCGTCGTTGATGACGTGGATGACCTTGGCGCCCGCGCCGCGGGCCCGGGCCAGCAGCGCGGCGCCCGCGTCGAGCGCGGCCTCCCAGCCCTCCAGCTCCAGAACGCCCTGGGTGTAGGTGTTCTGGTAGTCGATCATGATCAGGGTCGAGTCCGCGAGCGAGGCCGGGGTCTGGTCGAAGCCGTTGAGTTCACGCAGCGTTGTCGATGTCATGGCGCAACGTTACGAGCGCCCCTCGTGTGGCGGCAATGTCATGTAACTTGCAGATCCGGACATCGGACATCGTCGGCAGGGGGCCAGGGTGGGTGGCGTGCAGCGGTTCATCGTGGTCCTCCTCTTCGAGGGCGTCGACCTGCTCGACGTCACCGGTCCGCCCGAGGTCTTCGCGGGACTGCGCCGGGAGACGGACGACGCGAGCGGCTACCACGTCGTCCTCGCCGCCGAGACCCTGGACCCCGTCACCACCGCGGCCGGGGTACGCGTACTGCCCGACCTCACCTTCGAGCAGGCCGCCGCGCGCCGCATCGACACACTGCTGGTCCCCGGCGCGGTGCAGATCGACGACCAGCGCCGGGTCCGGGCCCTCACCGACGCCGGCCTGGTCGGATGGGTGAGGACCCTCGCCGGCCGTTCCCGGCGGGTCGCGTCCGTGTGCGTCGGGGCCCACCTGCTCGCCGCCGCCGGACTGCTCGACGGCAAGCGGGCCACCACCCACTGGTCGACCGCGCAGCAACTGGCCGCCGACCACCCCTCGGTCGAGGTCGACCCCGACCCGATCTTCATCCGTGACGGCAGCGTGTGGACCGGCGCGGGCATCACCGCCTGTCTGGACCTCTCGCTCGCCCTCGTCGCCGAGGACTTCGGCGAGGCCGCCGCGCTGCGCGTCGCCCGGCAGCTCGTGATGTACCTGAAGCGGCCGAGCGGCCAGAGCCAGTTCAGCGTCCCGATCGAGCCCGTCTCGACCACCCGGCGCATGGACGAGCTGCGCCGCCACGTCACGCAGAACGTCACCGCACCGCTCACGGTCGCCGACCTCGCCGCCCACGCCCATGTCAGCGAGCGCCAGCTGACCCGCCTGTTCAAGACGGAACTCGGCACCACGCCGGCGTCGTACATCGAGTCGGCCCGGGTCGAATCGGCCCGCAACCGGCTGGAGTCCACGGACGACACCCTGGAGCGCGTGGCGTCCGCCTGCGGCTTCAACACGGTCGACACCCTCATCCGCGCCTTCCGCCGCAAGCTCGGCACGACACCGACGGAGTACCGCAATCGCTTCCGGCGCACGGGATAGGCGGCCTGCCGGGGCCCGGCGGACGCCCCTGCGGCCGAGGCCGGCCCCGAACCGGAGCCGGCCTCGACGCGCGAAGGGAGGTCAATAGGCGCACAGACGGGACACCTGGCTAGGCACCGGCTCCCGCACCGGCTCCGGCTCCTGCGCCTGCTCCGGCACCTGCGCCGCCGCCGGCTCCCGCACCGGCTCCGGCTCCTGCGCCCGCTCCGGCTCCGGCACCTGCGCCGCCGCCGGCTCCCGCTCCGGCTCCGGCTCCGGCGCCCGCTCCGGCTCCGGCACCTGCGCCGCCGCCGGCTCCCGCTCCGGCTCCGGCGCCCGCTCCGGCTCCGGCTCCGGCACCTGCGCCGCCGCCGGCTCCTGCACCGGCTCCGGCTCCGGCGCCCGCTCCGGCTCCGGCTCCGGCACCTGCGCCGCCGCCGGCTCCTGCACCGGCTCCGGCACCTGCGCCGCCGCCGGCTCCTGCACCGGCTCCGGCTCCGGCGCCCGCTCCGGCTCCGGCACCTGCGCCGCCGCCGGCACCCG
>NZ_BMUE01000003.1 GCF_014650035.1 Streptomyces lucensis JCM 4490
AGGACGACCTGGTGCTGTGCGTCCACAACTTCTCCCGCTTCGCCCAGCCCACCGAGCTCGATCTGCGGATGTACGACGGACGGCATCCGGTCGAGCTGATCGGCGGGGTGCGGTTCCCCGCGATCGGTGAACTGCCCTACCTGCTCACCCTCCAGGGGCACGGCTTCTACTGGTTCCGGCTCACCCGAGTCGCATCCCGCATCGGCCGCCGCCGCTGAGCGCACGGCGCCGGGGAAAGGACGCCTCACCATGCCGAAGACCATCACTGTCCGGCCGAGAACCGCCGTCGGCGTCGACGGCCCCCTGGTCTCGCTCGGTGCGCTGCTGCGCGAGTGGTTGCCGAGGCAACGCTGGTTCGCGGGCAAGGACCGGCCCGTCACCGACCTGTCGGTGCTGTCCTCGACCGAGCTGTTCCCCGGGTGTCTCCATCTGCTGGTGCACGCCTCGCACGCGCCCGTGCCCGCACCCGGCGGCACTCCCCCGCCCGGGGACTGCTACCAGCTGCTGCTGAGCGTCCGCGAGCAGACCGCGCCGCGGCTCGAACGCGCGCTCGTCGGGCGGGCCGTGGAGGGTCCGCTGGCGGGGCTGGCGGTCTACGACGCGCCGCACGACCCGCGCTCGGCCCATCTGCTGCTGGAACGACTGCGCCGGCCCGGCGCGGCGGGTCCGCTGCGCTTCGAGGCGGACGCGGGCGCGGACCTGCCCGGGGGGCTGCCGCCACGCCTGCTGGACGCCGAGCAGTCCAACACGTCGATCGTGTACGGCGACGCGTACATCCTGAAGCTCTTCCGCCGCGTCCAGCCGGGCGTCAACCCGGACCTGGAGGTGTCGGCCGCGCTCGCGGCGCAGGGCTGCGGGCGGGTGCCGGCGCCGGTCGCGTGGTTCGGCACGACCGCGCCCAGCCCGGCCACGCTCGGGGTGCTGCAGCCGTTCCTGCCGGACGCCACCGACGGCTGGACGCTGGCGCTGCGGGCCCTCGCCGCGGGCGACGACTTCACCGCCGAGGCCCATGAGCTGGGCCGGGCCATGGCCGAGGTGCACCTGGCGCTGGCCGAGGCCTTCCCGCCGGCCGGGCCGGGCGAGAACGGCCGTACGGCCGACGCGATGTGCGCGCGGCTGGACGCCGCCGCGCACGCCGTACCCGGGCTGCGGCCCTTCGTGCCCGGTCTGCGGGCCGCGTTCGGGGCGCTGGCCACCTGCGACACCGGGCCGCCCGCCCAGCGCATCCACGGCGATCTGCACCTCGGGCAGGTGCTGCGGGCCGGCCGCGACTGGTTCGTCATCGACTTCGAGGGAGAACCGTCCCGGCCGCTCGCCGAGCGGCGGGCCCCGCAGTCCCCGGTGCGGGACGTGGCCGGGATGCTGCGCTCCTTCGACTACGCGGCCCGGCAGCGCCGCCCGTGGCGACCCGAGTGGGCGCGCCGCTGCCGGGAGGCGTTCTGCGCGGGTTACGCGGCCCGCGCCGGCTGGGATCCACGAAAGAAGCACGCGCTGCTGCGCGCGCACGAGACGGACAGGGCGGTCTACGAGGTGCTGTACGAGGCGAGACACCGGCCGGACTGGCTGCCGGTACCGATGGCGGCGATCAAACGGCTCGCCGTGTGGGGAGGCTGACCGTCATGGCACTGCGCGACACCACGCGTCCCGAGGCCGCGGGCCCTAAGCCGCCCGCGGCCGCCCCTGCCCCGGACGCCGTCCGCGGGGACTGCCCTCCGGCCGCGCTGGACCCCGCCGAGCGCGGCCGGCTGCTGGGCGGCGCGCACCACGACCCACACGCGCTGCTGGGTGCCCACCCGGTGCCTGGCGGCACCCTGTTCCGGGCGCTGCGCCCGAACGCCCGGGCGGTCAGCGTCGTGGTCGACGGCATGCGCAGCCCGCTCGAGTCGCAGGGCGACGGCCTCTTCGCGGCCGTCCTGCCCCACTTGGACATTCCGTCGTACACGCTGCTGGTGGCCTACGACGACGGCGAGCAGGAGGTGCACGACCCGTACCGCTTCCTGCCCGCCCTCGGCGAGCTGGACCTGCACCTGATCCGCGAGGGCCGGCACGAGCAGCTGTGGCGGGCGCTCGGCGCCGAGCCGATGACCCACCAGGGCGTGGCGGGCACCCGCTTCACGGTGTGGGCGCCCAACGCCCAGGGCGTGCGGGTGGCCGGGGAGTTCACGTTCTGGGACGGCACGCAGTACCCGATGCGCTCGCTCGGCGCGTCCGGGGTGTGGGAGCTGTTCCTGCCGGGGATCGGCGAGGGCACCCGGTACAAGTTCGAGATCACCTCACGCCACGGCCACCGGTTCCTCAAGGCCGACCCGATGGCCCGGGGCACCGAGGTGCCGCCGGACACCGCGTCGGTCGTGACGGCCTCGCACTACGAATGGGGCGACGCCCAGTGGATGGCGCACCGCGGTGACACGCCCGTGCACGAGGCCCCCTTCTCGGTCTACGAGGTGCACCTGCCGTCCTGGCGGCCGGGACTGACGTACCGCGAACTCGCGGACCGGCTGCCCGCCTACGTCAAGGAGATGGGCTTCACCCACGTCGAGCTGATGCCGGTGGCCGGGCATCCGTTCAGCGGCTCGTGGGGCTACCAGGTCACCTCCTACTACGCGCCGACGCCCCGCCTCGGCTCACCGGACGACTTCCGGTACCTGGTGGACGCGCTGCACCGGGCGGGGATCGGCGTGATCATGGACTGGGTGCCGGCGCACTTCCCGAAGGACGACTGGGCGCTGGCCCGGTTCGACGGGGACCCGCTGTACGAACCCGGGAACGCCCTGCGCTCGGAGCATCCCGACTGGGGCACCTACGAGTTCGACTACGGCCGGACCGAGGTGCGCAACTTCCTCGTCGCCAACGCGGTGTACTGGTGCGAGGAGTTCCACATCGACGGCCTGCGGGTGGACGCCGTCGCCTCGATGCTCTACCTGGACTACTCGCGCGACTCCGGCCAGTGGGAGCCGAACGTGTTCGGCGGGCGGGAGGACCTGGACGCGGTGGCCTTCCTGCAGGAGATGAACGCCACCGTCTACCGGCGCTGCCCGGGTGTGGTCACGATCGCGGAGGAGTCCACCGCGTGGGACGGGGTGACCCGGCCGACGGACACCGGCGGGCTCGGCTTCGGGCTGAAGTGGAACATGGGCTGGATGCACGACTCGCTGGAGTACGTGCAGAAGGAGCCGGTGCACCGCAAGTACCACCACAACGAGATGACCTTCTCGATGGTGTACGCCTACAGCGAGAACTACGTGCTGCCGATCTCCCACGACGAGGTGGTGCACGGCAAGCAGGCGCTGGTGTCGAAGATGCCGGGCGACTGGTGGCAGCGGCGCGCCAACCACCGCGCCTATCTGGGCTTCATGTGGGCCCACCCCGGCAAGCAGCTGCTCTTCATGGGGCAGGAGTTCGCCCAGGGCGCCGAGTGGTCCGAGGCGCACGGACCCGAGTGGTGGCTGCTCGGCGACGACTACCACTCGGCGGGCGATCACCGCGGGGTCCAGCGGCTCGTGCGGGACCTGAACGAGCGGTACCGGGCGACGCCCGCGCTGTGGCAGCGGGACACAGATCCGGGTGGCTTCCGGTGGGTGCTGGGCGACGCCGCGGACGACAACGTGTTCGCGTTCCTGCGCTTCGACGCCGGGGGGTCGCCGCTGCTGGCGGTGTCCAACTTCTCCCCCGTCGTCCGGCACGGCTACCGGTTGTGGGTGCCCGACGTGGCGCCCGCCTGGCGGGAGGAGCTGAACACGGACGACGTCCGCTACGGCGGCAGCGGGGTCGGTGCCGGGGGACCGCTCGAGCCGGCGGACGGCTTCCTGACCCTCGCGCTCCCTCCGCTGGCCACGCTCTGGCTGGCGCCGCGGCGCTGAGAACCGCAGGTGTCGGCGGCCGTACCAGGGGCAGTCGGGTCGTACAGACCCACGACTGCCCCTTGTGGCACGGAAGAGGAGGGCGGCATCAGGTGCGCACCGTCGGAGTGGAGGAAGAGCTCCTCCTGGTCGATCCGGACAGCGGCGACCCGAAGGCACTGGCGTCAGCCGTTCTCGCCCGTGCCGACCACGACGATCCCGGACAGGACGTGTTCGAGAAGGAACTCTTCGGGCAGATGCTGGAGTTCGCGACGCATCCGCAGTCGGACATGACGGACCTCGGCGCGGAGATCGTCCGCTGCCGCAAGGAGGCGGCCCGGCTCGCCGGCGAGATCGGCTGCGCGGTGGCCGCCCTCGCCACCTCCCCGCTGCCGGTGAGCCCCTCCCTGACCGTGAACGAGCGCTACGAGTGGCTGGCCGAGCGGTACGGGGTCGGGACCCGGGACCAGCTGGTCTGCGGATGTCATGTGCATGTTTCGGTGGAATCCGACGAGGAGGGCGTCGCCGTCCTCGACCGGATCCGCCCCTGGCTGCCGGTGCTGACCGCGATCAGCGCGAACTCCCCGTTCTGGCAGGGCCGCGACACCGGTTACGCCAGTTACCGCAGCCGGGTGTGGGAGCGCTGGCCGTCGGCCGGGCCGACGGAGCTGTTCGGCTCTCCCGAGGGGTACCACCGGCGGGTGGCGGACATGGTGGCCACCGGCGTGATCCTCGACGAGGCGATGGCGTACTTCGACGCACGGCTGTCCGCCCGCTACCCCACGGTGGAGATCCGCGTGTCGGACGTGTGCCTGTGCTCGCGGACGCCGGTCCTCATCGCCATGCTGGCCCGCGCCCTGGTGGAGACGGCCGCCAGGGAGTGGCGGGCCGGCCGCCCCCCGCTCGACCACAGTGTGAGCCTGCTCCGGATGGCCGCCTGGCAGGCCGCGCGTTCCGGTCTGGAGGGGGACCTGCTCGACCCCGTGACGCTGCGCCCCCGGCCGGCCCCCGAGGTGCTGCGCTCCCTGCTGGAGTACACCGGGGACGCGCTCACCGAAAGCGGCGACGCGGCCCCTGCCGAACAGGCCGTCGAGGAGCTGCTGCGCACGGGCAACGGCGCACGCGAGCAGCGCAGGCTGCTGGAACGCACCGACAGCCTGCGCGACGTGGTGACCGGGTGCGTGCGGCTCACCCAGGGCTGAGCCTCAGAGGATCAGCACGAGGGCGTACACCAGGAAGAAGGCCGCGATCAGGGCGACGAGGACGAGGATCAGCGTCAGCGGCGCCTTGCTCCAGCCCTTGGTCGGGTTGTGCGTCTCCCGGGGCCCGGCTTCGGGCATGCTGCTCTCGGCGGGCGGGGTCTCGCCGGGCGGGACCGAGCCGCCGGGCTCCAGCCCTGTGGTGCGCTCGGGCTCCGGATCGGGGTTCACATGGGTCATGGGTACCGAGTCCCCAGGACACGGCCACATCATCAGCCGATCACGACTTCCGCCGTTCCGGCACCGGAAGCCGTCACCTGGGCTACATTCGAGCACCGCCGACACCGAGCCGATCGGCGGCGTGACCCTCCGTACCCCCGGGAGCAGCACATGCGGGACGTCGCCCTCGCTCCGGCCGTCACCCCGCCGCTCACCGGCGGGCTCGCCGACAGCGTCTTCCACAGGGCCGAGCGGGACCCGACCCTGCCGGTGCTCGCGCGCCGCGCGGACACCGCCACCGGGTGGGAGGAGGTGACGGCCCTGGAGGTGCGGGATGAGGTGGTCGACCTCGCCAAGGGGCTGATCGCCGCCGGGCTGTCGCCCGGCCACCGGGTGGCCCTGATGGCCCGTACCCGCTACGAGTGGACGGTGTTCAGCCACGCGCTGTGGGCGGTGGGCGCCGAGATCGTGCCGATCCATCCGTCGTCCTCGCGCGAGCAGGTGGAGTGGATCCTGCGGGACGCCGACTGCGTGGCCGTGGTCGTCGAGGACGAGCAGGGCGTCATGACCGTCGGCACCGTGTGCACCCGGCTGCCGCGGCTGCGGCACGTCTGGCAGCTGGACGCGGGCGCGCTGCGCGAACTCGCCGAGCGGGGCGCACGGGTGCCGTACACGACGGTGGAGTCGCTGCGCCGGATCGTGCTGCCGGACTCCACGGCGGCGATCGTCTACACCTCCGGCACCTCGGGCCGCCCGATGGGCTGCGCGCTGAGCCACCGGGGACTGGCCTACCCCTGCGACACCGTGCTGGCCGGCTGGATCCACACGGCGGCCCCGCCGGGCCGGCAGCCGTCCGTGCTGGCGTTCCTGCCGTTCTCCCACGTGTACGGCATCATGATCATGCTGGTGTGCGTGCGCGGCGGGGTTCTGATGGCGCACGAGCCCGAGATGACCGAGGCGGCCCTGGCGTCGGCTCTGACCACCTTCCGGCCGACGTACCTGTACGGAGTGCCGTCGGTGTTCGAGAAGCTGTACAAGAATTTCCTGCGTGCCGCGGAACAGGCGGGGCGGGGAGCGCTGTTCGAGCGGGCCGCGCAGACCGCGCGGGAGTTCGCCGCGGCCGAGGAGCGCCGCCGGCTCGGCCGCGGCGCGGGCCCCGGGCTCGAGCTCAGGCTGCAACACGCCCTCTACGAGCGGACGGTGTACCGCAGGCTGCGCGCGGCGCTGGGCGGCCGGGCCGTGCGCGGCACCTCCGGCGGCTCCTCGCTCAGCCGCGAGATGTGCCTGTTCTACGAGGGCATCGGCGTGTTCGTGCACGACGGCTACGGGCTGACCGAGTCCGCCGGCGGGATCACCATGCAGCCGCTCGGCCGGGAGAAGTCCGGGACCGTGGGCCTGCCGCTGCCCGGCACGGAGGTACGGGTGGCCGACGACGGGGAGATCCTGGTGCGCGGGCCGTCGGTGTTCCAGGGCTACATCGGTGACGAGGCGGCGACCCGGGCGGCGCTGCGGGGCGGCTGGCTGGCCACCGGGGACATCGGGCGGCTGGACGCCGAGGGCTATCTGACCATCACCGGGCGCAAGAAGGACATCATCGTCACCAGCGGAGGCAAGAGCGTGGCCCCGGCCCCGCTGGAGGAGCGGCTGCGGATCCACCCGCTCGTCCACCAGGCGGTGGTGATCGGCGACGACCGGCCCTGCGTGGGCGCACTGATCACCCTGGACCCGGAGTTCCTCGCGCACTGGCGGGCCGTCCTGGCGCTGCAGGGGGACGTCCAAAACCGCGAGGCGCGGGAGGAAAACGCCCTGCGGGAGGAGATCGCGCGGGCCGTGGCCTCGGCCAACAGCGCGGTGTCCCGTGCCGAGTCCATCAGGGTCTACCGTGTCCTGCACGAACCGTTCGACCGGGACAACGGACTGCTCACGCCGTCCATGAAGCTGCGCCGGGACGCCATCGTCCGCCACCACGCCGCCGAGATCGAGGCGATGTACCAGGCGCGGCCCCAGGCCCGGCGCGGTCCGCGGGAGCCCGCCGACTGGGAGGAGCCGGACGACGTCTTCCGCTGAGGAGGCACACCGCGCGGACCGCCCGGGAGGCGGACGGGTAGCCTGCCCGGCTGTGGGAACCCGCCCCGCGAGAAGAGATCAGCAACGACGACCTTCCTGGTCGGAGGGGCTCGGGACCCTCCGCCGGCCGGGACCGGGGAATGCGAGATGGCGACGGAGCCCCGTTGGGACGACACACCTCCTTCGGAGGAGGGCTACGAGCGTAGGTTCTCCTTCGCGGGTGAGCTGCGCAACGTCACGGAGGCGCGGCTCGCGGCCGAGGACTTCCTGTGCGTCCTCGCCTCGGACGCGCCGCCGGGCACGCCCGAGTACTGGGACGACATCCTGCTCGTCGTGACCGAGCTGGCGGCCAACGTCATCCAGTACGCGCCCGGCCCGTTCGGGCTGCGGATGCGGCGCACCTTCGACGGCGTGCACGTGACGATGCGTGACACGAGCACGACCAAGCCGGAGCCGCGGCCCTTCCACCCGCGCACGGGCGGCGGCGGGATCGGCTGGCATCTGGTGCACACCCTGTGCACCCAGGTCAGCGTCGTCGTGCACGACCGCGGCAAGGACATCCACGTGTTCCTGCCCTGGTGACCGCTCGCGGATCCGGCCGGCCGTCCCGCGGAACGACGTGTACACGCGCGACAACCGGTTACTCCGGTCCGGGCAGGGGCATGTGGGTGCCCCGCGTTCGTCTGCCTGCCGCGCCCGGCTCGCGCAGCGTCCGGGGTCACGGTGGGATCGACGTTGAGGCGCAGCGATCCAGGGCATGCGAACGGCGTCGAGTCGGACCGCCTGGAGCCGCAGAAAGGGATGAACACCGTGACACGACCCAGGATCCTGGTGGTTGGCGCAGGCTTCGCCGGAGTCGAGTGCGTCCGCCGCCTGGAGCGGAAACTCTCCCCCGCGGAAGCCGACGTCACCCTGGTGACGCCGTTCGCCTACCAGCTCTATCTGCCCCTGCTGCCCCAGGTCGCCTCCGGCGTGCTCACACCGCAGTCGATCGCCCTCAGCCTGCGCCGCAGCAGGAAGTACCGCACCCGGATCATCCCGGGTGGCGCGATCGGCGTGGACCTCAGGTCCAAGGTGTGCGTCGTCCGCACCATCACCGACAAGATCGTCAACGAGCCCTACGACTACATCGTGCTGGCGCCGGGCAGCGTGACCCGTACCTTCGACATCCCCGGGCTGACCGAGCACGCGTTCGGGATGAAGACCCTCGCCGAGGCCGCCTACATCCGCGACCACGTGATCTCGCAGCTCGATCTCGCCGACGCCAGCGACGACCCCGCCGAGCGGGCCGCGCGGCTGCAGTTCGTGGTGGTCGGCGGGGGCTACGCCGGCACCGAGACCGCGGCGTGCCTGCAGCGGCTCACGCACGCCGCCGTGCAGCGCTACCCGCGCCTGGACCCCGGCCTGATCAAGTGGCACCTGATCGACATCGCGCCCAAGCTGATGCCGGAACTGGGCGACAAACTCGGCCGCAGCGCGCAGGAGATCCTCGGGCGGCGCGGCATCGAGGTGTCGCTGGGGGTGTCGATCGCCAAGGCCGGTGCGGAGGAGGTCACCTTCACCGACGGCCGCGTGGTGCCGACGCACACGCTCATCTGGACAGCGGGCGTGGTGGCGAGCCCGCTGATCGCCACCCTGGGCGCGGAGACCGTGCGGGGCCGGCTGGCGGTCACCTCCGAGATGTGCCTGCCGGGCCACGACGGCGTGTTCGCCCTCGGCGACTCGGCCGCCGTGCCGGACCTGGCCAAGGGCGACGGCGCGGTGTGCCCGCCCACCGCGCAGCACGCGATGCGTCAGGGCAAGCGGGTCGCGGACAACGTCATCGCGACGCTGCGGGGGCTTCCCATGCGGCCGTACGAACACAAGGACCTGGGCCTCGTCGTCGACCTCGGCGGCAAGGACGCCGTGTCCAAGCCGCTGGGCGTCGAGCTGCGCGGTGTGCCCGCCCAGGTGGTGGCCCGCGGCTACCACTGGTCGGCGCTGCGCACCAACGTCGCCAAGACCCGCGTGATGACCAACTGGCTGCTGAACGCGGTCGCGGGCGACGACTTCGTGCGCACCGGCTTCCAGGCCCGCAAGCCCGCCCGGCTGAAGGACTTCGAGTTCACCGACGCGTACCTGACACCGGAACAGGTCCGGGCCCGGGCGGAGGGCCGGACCGTCGAGAGTCCCTGACTCCCCGCGGCGGCAGGAGCAGACCGCACCCGGACGCCCGGTGGCCGCGGCCCCGGCCCGAGGGGCGGACGACCCGCTGGTCTCGTGCCATGCCGGGTCGAAGACCGATTGACGGCACGGGAGAGAGCGCGGCGGCGTGAGCGAAGCGGTTCGGTCGGGGCGGGCGGGGATCCGGGACCGGCTCGCCGCGTCCGATCCCGGTCTGCTCAGGCTCACCGCCGGGCTGCGGACGGTCGCCGCCATCGCGCTCACGCTGATCGTGCTCGGACTGCTGCGGGTCCCCGTGTCCCAGCTGGTCGCCGGCGCCATCGCGGCGATGGTCGCGACCTTCGCCATCCGCGAGAGGCAGCGCTCGGGCCAGGCCCTCACCCTCGCCCTCGGCCTGCTCGTGGCGCTCGCCTCGGTGTCACTGGGGGCGTTGCTGAACCAACGGCTCGTCGTGGGCGACCTGTTCTTCGTCGCCCTCATCTTCTGTGCCGTCTACGGCCGCCGGTTCGGGGACCGAGGCACGGCACTGGGGCTGATCGGCTTCCAGATCTACTTCCTCTCCCTGTTCGTGCGGGCGGCCCCGGCCACGCTGCCCGCCCTCTACGGCGTCATCACGGTGGCGTTCGCGAGCAGCGCCGTCGTGCGCTTCGGCCTGCTGCCGCAGACCCCGGCCGGCATCCTCGACCGGCTGCGGCGGGCCTTTCGCGCCCGGCTCGGTCAGCTGATCGCCACTCAGGTGGAGTTGCTGGACGCGGGTCCCGACGAGGCGGACAAGGTGCTGGAGGAGCTGCGCACGCGCACCGCCCGGCTGCACGAGACGGCGCTGATGATCCAGGGCCGGCTGGAGGACGGCACCTCCGACCGGGCCACGGCTCGGCTGCTGCAGCGCCGGATCGCTGATGCCGAGATCACCGCCGAGCGGCTGGGGCTGCTGCTGCTCACGGCGCGCAGTGCCGAGCGGACCGACACCCTCACCCTGCACCTGCCCGGCGCAGCCCTGCCGTCGGGCGGTGAACTGCCGGTGCGGGACGCCTCGACGGCCGTGCTGCGCCGGGATCTCCAGGCGCTGCGCCTGCTGGTGCTGCGGCCGCTCGGCGAGGCGTCGGGCACGGCGCTCGCGCAGGTGCGCAACCGGCTTCTCGGCTACCGCGAGGAGGAGAACCTGCCCGACGCCTCCCCGGCCGTGCAGGACGTCTTCCGCGCCCTGGGCGAGGCGGCGCGGGCCGTGCTCGGGCTGCGGACCGCCCTGGAGGGTCCGCAGGACGAGTCGGACGACACCCCGGCGACGGCCCGCTCCCGCGAGGAGCTGGACGCGGAGGACGCCGCCATCGCGGGCCACGAGGAGGACGAGGCCGACGAACCGGAGCCGGCCGGGCTCGGGCGGCCCACCACCCGGGCCGCCGTGCAGGTGGCGGCCGGTTCGGCCCTGGCCATCGCGGGCGGCGAGCTGCTCTCCAGTCAGCGCTGGTACTGGGCGGTGCTGACGTGCTGGATCGTGTTCATCAACACCGCGTCCACCGGCGAGATCCTGGTGAAGGGCTACCGGCGGCTGGTCGGCACGGTCCTCGGCGTGGTGGCCGGCATCGCGCTGGCCGGCGTGGTCGGGCGTCACACGTGGACGGCCTTCGCGCTGGTGCTGCTGTTCGTCTTCATCATGTTCTACACCGCGCCGCTGTCGTACACGCTGATGTCGTTCTTCGTGACGGCGATGCTGGGGCTGCTCTACACGCTGCTGAACACCTACAGCACGGCGGTGCTGGTGCTGCGGGTGGAGGAGACGGCGCTCGGCGCGGCCTGCGGGGTGATCGCGGCCGCGGTGGTGCTGCCGGTCCACACCGACCGCCGTACCAACGAGCTCCTCGTCGGCGTCCTGGACCGGCTGGCCGACGTCACCCGGGCGGCCGTGGACCAGCTGAGCGGCGGCGGCGAAGCCGGTACCGACCTGGTGGAGCGGGCGCGGCAGCTGGACCAGGCGCTGGCCGACCTGCGCGGAGCCACCCGGCCGCTGACCCATCCGGTCACCCCGCTGCGCTCCCGCCGGGAGACGGCCCGGTACGTGGTCGCGCTGCTGGAGACCTGTGCGTACCACGCCCGGTCACTCGCCGCCACGGCGGAACTGCTGCCGACGCACCCGGCGATCGCGGCGGACCCCCGGCTGCGGGGGGCGTGCGGGCGGATCGTGCACAACATCGCGGCGATCTCCGCGCACGTCACCGATCCGCGGTGCACGGAGCGGATCGAGTCCGGCCCCAGCATCGCCTCGATGCTGGAGCCGGGGACCCTGCGCACCCCGCGCTACGGGCGGGTGACCGACCGGGTGCTGCGCCATCTGCAGCGCCTGGACGAGGCGGTCTCCGGTCTGGCGCGCCCCCTGGGCGCCGGTCCGGACGTGCCCCGGCCGGCGAGGTGAGGCCCCGCGGCCCCGGGACGGGCCTTCACACCGGCCCGCCGCCGGGACGGCGGCCCAGCACCTCGTCGCGGACCCGGGCGCAGCTGCGGCTGATCAGCCGGGAGACGTGCATCTGGGAGATGCCCAGCTTGTCGGCGATGCGGCTCTGGGTCATGTCCTCGAAGAAGCGCATGTAGAGGATCGCCCGCTCGCGCTCGGGCAGGCGGCGCAGCCCTTCCTTGGCGGCCTCGCGGTCGACCACGACGTCGTACGAGGCGTCCGCCGCGCCGAGGGTGTCGGCGAGGCTGTAGCCGTCCTCGCCGCTGGTGAGTTCGGCGTCCAGCGACAGGGTGCTGAAGCTCTCCAGCGCCTCCAGGCCGGCGGACACCTCCTCCTCGCTGAGCCCGGTGTGCGCGGCGAGGTCGGCTACGGAGGGTTCGGCGCTGCCGGGGTTCTGGGTGAGTTCCCGGCGGGCCACCCGCACCCGGTTGCGCAGCTCCTGCACCCGCCGCGGCACCCGGAGGGCCCACATGCGGTCGCGGAAGTGCCGCTTGACCTCCCCGGTGATGGTCGGCACGGCGTAGCTCTCGAAGGCTCCCCGGGACGGGTCGAACCTGTCGATCGCCTTCACCAGTCCCAGCGCCGCCACCTGGCGAAGGTCCTCGACGGACTCGCCGCGGTCGCGGAAACGGCCCGCGATGCGATGGGCCATGGGCAGCCAGGCGGTGACGAGTTCGTCGCGTACGGCGTCCCGCTCGGGACCGTCCTCCATCTCCGAGAGCCGGGCGAACAGCTCCGCGGTGTCGGGGGCGTCGTCGTGGTTCCGCCGGGCGGACGCCCCGGCGGCGGTGGGGGCGGGCGTGCCGGGGCTTGTCGACATGTCGGTCAGCATGCGGAATCGCTCCTGAACGTGGTCTCCGGGCAGGCCGGAACATCGGTTCCGGTCTGGCCCGAACGGTGGTGTCAGGGGTTCGCCGCGGGGTCACCGCCCCGGCCCACCGGAAGGCGGCCAGGCAGCGGTAGTGCTCCCCGCTGGGCGCGCGCCTCCGGTCCGAAGCACGAGATTCCGCCTGCCCCCCGGTCCCCGGGGCAAACGCCGCCGGGCGGAACTTCGCCCACCGCTTCAGCGCAGCGGCACCACAGCGGTGATGCGCTTGCCGCCGCGGGGCAGCTCCGCCACGCTGACGTCCCGCGCCAGCCGGCACACGATGGGCCAGCCCCGGCCGCCCGGCCGCGAACGGCCGGCCTCGCCCACCGGGGCGAGGGCCACCGGCACCTCGGCGCTGTGGTCGCTCACCGACACGCGGACGCCGCTCAGGTCCACGTCGACGTCGAAGCTGGTGATCCCCCCGCCGTGCAGGATGGCGTTGGTGGCGAGTTCGGAGGTGACCAGCAGGGCGTCAGCCATGGCCTCGGGGCCGCAGGAGAGGGCACGGGCCCGGCAGCGCTCGGCGACCACCCGCCGGACCGTTCTGCGGGCGTCGACCGGCCGGTACGGCGTACGGCGCCGCGGCTCGCCCAGGGTCGCGGAGGTGTGGTTCCGGTGCTTGTCGTCGAGCATCCCTGGCCTCCCTGCACGGTGCCCGGAGTGGACTGTTCCGTCCCTTTCCGGCTGACCCCGGCGGGCGGAGTCAAACACGGTCGGTACGGATGCCATCACGGCTGAGCGACCGGGTACCCGGCGGATATGGATGTCGTGGACGCGGACGAGTTGTTGCGGCGGATCCGACGGGGCCTGGAGCGCGCCGCCGGCGAGGAACGGGCCTGGCGGGAGCGCGCGCAGAGCCTGACGGCGACGGACCCCGACGGCGCGCGGGAGGCGGTCGTGCGGGCGCGGGCGTACGAGGCGGTACTGAGCGTGCTGGAGGAGATCATCCATCCGGGCGGGCCGCCGGTGACGGCGGAGGGGGCGAAGCAGGTCACCTGACCCGCGTCCGATTACCGGGAAGTACGCAAGATGGTTTATCGTTCATTAATACGTGATGCCGGAGTGGCCGGAACCGTCCTTCCCCCTCCGTGCGCGTCACCGCATACGGCCCTGGCTGGCTTCCCCCGTCCAGCCAGGGCTTTTTGCTGCCCGGGCGCAGCCGGAACGGAGACATCCGCGCCCTTCGAGGTGCCCGCGGCGGCGGCAGCGGCTGAAATGGGCTTGAGGACCGCATCCGGACCGCCACCGGCGAGGAGCCCCGCGCCATGACCAAAGCGATCAAACTGCTCACCGCCCTCCCCCAGGCCCAGCGCGAGCGCCTGATGGAACTGGCCAAGGAGGTCTCCTTCCCGGAGGACGCCCGCATCTTCGAGGCGGGCGGCACGGCCGACCGCTTCTGGGTGATCCGCTCGGGCGCCGTCCACCTGGACACGCAGGTCACCTCCCGGCAGCGGGTGACCGTGGCCACGCTCGGCGCGGGCGACATGCTCGGCTGGTCCTGGCTGTTCCCGCCGTACGAGTGGGACTTCGGCGCGGTGGCCTTCAGCAACGTGCGCGCCTACGAGTTCGACGGCCCCTCGGTGCTGGGGCTGTGCGTGGAGGACCCGCTGCTCGGCCTCTCCCTGGTGCGGACGGTCGCCGAGATCCTCGCCCACCGCCTGGAGACGACGCGGGGCAAGCTGATGGACCAGTACGCGATCCGGCGGCGCACCGGCCTGCTCTAGGGGGTGTCTCGGGGACCGTCAGACGCGGTAGCGGCGCAGGGCCGGCATCGCGAGGGCCAGGGCCAGCATCACCACGACGACCAGCGCGCCCCCGCCGGCCACGGCGGCCCGCGGGCCGAACGCCGACCCCGCGGTGCCGTGCAGTACGTCGGCGAGGCGCGGGCCGCCCGCGACGACGACCGTGAAGACCCCCTGCATTCGCCCCCGCATCTCGTCGGTCGCGGCGGACAGCAGGATGGCGCCCCGGAAAACCATCGACACCATGTCCGCGACGCCGGCGGCGGCGAGGAAGGCCAGGGCGAGCCAGAGGTTGCCGCTCAGCCCGAACCCGGCGACGGCCGCGCCCCAGCCGACGACCGCGCCGATGACCATGCACCCGTGCCGGCGGGCCCGGGAGAACGCGCCGGAGAACAGGCCGCCGAGCACCGCGCCGACCGGGATGCCGGCGAACAGCACGCCCAGCGCGAGCCCCTCGTCCCACGACCCGTACGTCTCCGCGGCGAGCTGCGGGAACAGCGCGCGGGGCATGCCGAACACCATGGCGACGATGTCGGCCAGGAAGGAGAGCAGTAGCACCCGGTGGAGCAGGATGTAGCGGAACCCGTCCGCGATCTCGCGCAGCCCGGCTCGGCGGACGGCGGTCCCGCCGAGCGGGGGCAGCGCGGGCAGCCGGAAGACGGCCCACACGGTCACGCACAGCGCAAGGGCGTCGATGAGATACAGCTCCGGCAGGCCGATGACCGGTATGAGCACACCGGCCAGCAGCGGACCCGCCACCAGGCCGGTCTGCATCACCGTGGAACCGAGGGCGTTGGCGGCGGGCAGTTCCTCGGCCGGCACCAGACGGGCGATGGAGGCGCTGCGGGCCGGCGAGTTGAGTCCGAAGAACGCCTGCTGCACCGCGAGCAGAACCATCAGGGCGGCCACCGAGTCGAGGCCGGTGGCGGCCTGCGCCCAGAACAGCAGCGACGTCACCGCGATGCCGCAGTTGGTCACCAGCAGCAGCCTGCGGCGGTCCACGGTGTCGGCGACCGCCCCGCCCCACAGTGCGAACACCACCATGGGTACCAGGCCCGCGAGGCTCGCGTAGCCGACCCAGGCCGACGAGTGGGTGATGTCGTATATCTGCTTGGGCACGGCGACGGCGGTCAGCTGGCTGCCTACGGCGGTGACGACGGTCGACGACCACAGCCGCCGGTAGGCGGGGATGCGCAGCGGGCGCGTGTCCATGGCCCAGCGGCGCCATCCCCGCCGGGGCGGGGCTCCGGCGGGGCGTCCGCCGGCGTCCGTGCCGGGATCGGTGTCGGTGCCGCTGCTCTCGCTCGTGTTCACAGGCGTCCTGGTTGCTCGCTACAACTTTTCGCTTCGAGAGCCTAACCATCCCAGTGATCCCCGTGCACTTCGAACGGGATTCTCAGGAACCGGCCACCAGCGTGGCTCCGAGCGCCAGCATGGTGACGGCGACGAGTCCGTCCAGCACCCGCCAGGCGCCGGGCCTGGCGAGGTACCGGCCGAGGAGCCGGGCGCCGAAACCGAGGGCGGCGAACCAGCACAGGCTGGCGAACGCCGCGCCGAGCCCGAAGGTCCAGCGCAGCGGGCCCCGGTCGGCGGCGAGGGAACCGAGCAGGAACACGGTGTCCAGGTAGACGTGCGGGTTGAGCCATGTCATCGCCAGACAGGTGAGCACCGCCCGCCTGCGGGAACCGGCGGCCTCCCCCTCGGCGTCGAGGCCGCCCGCGCCCGGCCCGAACACCCGGCGGGCGGCGAGAGCGCCGTAGCAGAGCAGGAAGACGCCGCCGACGATCCCGACCGCCCTGAGCGCGCCCGGCCAGGTCACGACGACGGCCCCGACGCCGCCCACCCCCAGTGCGATGAGCACCGCGTCGGACAGGGCGCAGATGCCCACCACG
This sequence comes from Streptomyces lucensis JCM 4490, assembly GCF_014650035.1. Lineage (GTDB taxonomy): Bacteria > Actinomycetota > Actinomycetes > Streptomycetales > Streptomycetaceae > Streptomyces > Streptomyces lucensis. The sequence continues at coordinate 16,439 of NZ_BMUE01000003.1, forward strand.
GCGAGGACGGCGTCGCGGCGCACCCCCTGCCTCAGCACGAAGGCGTTCTGCGCGCCGATGGCGACGATCAGCGAGAGTCCGGTGCCGAAGCCGGCGAAAGCGGTGGTCAGGGCGTGGTTCATGCCGTCGACGCTACGAGCGCCCTGAGCCGAAGTACAGCTAAGGATTCTTACGTACCCTTAGCTGTCGTGATGACGGAGCTTCCCCTGGAGCAGGTGCGCACCCTGCTCGCCGTGGTTGACGAGGGCACCTTCGACGCTGCGGCCCTGGCCCTGCACGTGACGCCTTCGGCGGTCAGTCAGCGGGTCAAGGCCCTCGAACAGCGCACGGGCCGGGTGCTGCTGCAGCGCACCAGGCCGGTGCGTCCCACGGAGTCCGGCGCGGTGCTGGTGCGGTTCGCCCGGCAGCTCGCCCGGCTGCAGCACGACGCGTGGGACGAGCTGGGGCTGAGCGGCGCCGGGGAGCCGACACGGGTGCCCGTCGCGGTGAACGCGGACTCGCTGGCGACCTGGTTCCTGCCGGCCCTGACCCGGGTGGCGGGGATCTGCTTCGAACTGCACCGGGAGGACGAGCAGCACACGGCGGCCCTGCTGCGCGAGGGACTGGTGATGGCGGCGGTGACCTCCTCGCCCGACCCGGTGCCCGGCTGCACCGTCCGGCCGCTCGGCCGGATGCGCTACCTGCCGGTGGCCGCACCGCCGTTCGCCCGGACCCACCTGGAGGGGCGGCCCCTGCCGGAGGCCCTGACCCGGGCACCCGTCGTGGTCTTCGACCGCAAGGACGACTTCCAGGACGGCTTCGTGCGCCGGCTGGGCCCCGGGTCCGCCGGCCCCCTGCGGCACTACGTGCCCACCTCGGAGGGCTTCGTCGACGCGGTCGCCTCGGGCCTCGGCTGGGGCATGGTCCCGGAGACCCAGGCCGGCCCGCTGCTGGACGCGGGGCGGCTGGCCCTGATCGCTCCCGGTCGGTGGGCGGACGTCACCCTGTACTGGCAGCAGTGGAAGCTCGACTCCCCCGCGCTCGTGGCCCTGGCCGACGCGGTGACGGCGACCGCGGCGGGGGCGCTGCGCCGCTGAGGTCCCCCGCCGCGCGCGTGACCGGATCGTGCCCGTGACCCGATCCGGTGCCGATTGCGCAGTTTCACCCCGTCCCGACCGGTCACCCGAACCCCTACGACACCAATTCGACCGGACCGGACGACTTCGATCCCACTGCAGGAGACTTCGATGGACAACTGGCGGAACCATGCCGCGTGCCGTCAAGAGGATCCCGATCTGTTCTTCCCGATCGGCACCACCGGACCCGCCCAGATGCAGGCCGAGCAGGCCAAGGCGGTGTGCGGCCGGTGCCCCGTCCGGGAGCAGTGCCTGGACTGGGCACTGGAGACGGGGCAGAGCATCGGGATCTGGGGCGGCACGACCGAGACCGAACGCCGGTCCCTGCGGCGCCGCGCGCGCTCCCGGCCCCGCTCCGGCTGACCCGCCCGTCCAGCGGCCGGGGGGCTCAGCGGCCACCGCGGCGCAGGGTCCCCCACTGCCGTTCCCGGCGGTCCATCTCGGCCCTGACCCCGGCGATCACGTCGTCGGCGATCCAGCACAGCGGCTCGACGTCGGCCACCAGCGGCTCGTTGTCGGGGCCCCGGCCCGTCTCCCGGCCCTTGAGGACCCAGGGACGCACGCCGGGGCCCTTGTCGTGCGGCAGGTGCGCGTAGTCGTACAGGCGGCGCGCCACCCACAGTTCCAGGGAGCGGTCCCCCCACCAGTCCTCGACGTCGAGCGGGCTGGCGGACAGGCCCGGCATGCGTACGCCGGTGAGTTCGTCGGTGCTGGAGGCGGCGCCGAGGTCGGTCCCGGGGCCTTTGGACCAGCGCACGTACAGGCCCTGGTGCCGCCGCACCAGCCGGGCCGCTTCGGCGAGGGTGGACACGACCGGCAGGTCGTCCGCTGTGCTCATGGCATGACCTCCCTCGACCGGCCGCGGCGGTGCGGCGACGAGCACCGGGGTACCCCCGGAACGCTCCGGGAACCAGTCCGGTGTCCGCGGGGTCAGGCGCGGTGCGGCTTGCCCTTCGTGTACAGCCAGGTGCGGAAGAGACCGGCCAGGTGTCTGCCCGACGTCCGCTCCGCGAGCCGCACGAACTGCGCGGTCGTCCCGTGCCCGCCGCGGTGCCCGGCCGTCCAGGCGCGCAGGATGCGGAAGAAGTCCCGGTCGCCCACGGCGCGGCGCAGCACGTGCAGGGTCATGGCGCCGCGGGCGTAGACGGGCGCGCCGAAGAGGCGGGCGCCGCCGCCCGGGTCGCCGGGCGGGTAGGCCCACAGCGCGTCGCCCGCGGGGCGGGCGTAGAGGGAGTCGAAGGTCTTCTGGGCGCCGGCACCGCCGTGCTGCTCCGTGTAGAGCCACTCGGCGTAGGTGGCGAAGCCCTCGTTGAGCCAGATGTCCTTCCAGGCGGTCAGGGAGACGGAGTCGCCGAACCACTGGTGGGCGTTCTCGTGCACCAGGGTGCTCAGGTCCGGCGCGGAGTCGTAGAGCGGCCGGGTCTGGGTCTCCAGGGCGTAGCCGACGCGCGGGGCGTGGTCGACGAGCGAGCCGGCGGCCCGGAACGGGTACGGTCCGAACAGCCTGCTCTCCCAGGCGAGGACGGAGGGCAGCTTCTTCAGCACCGGTGCGGCGGCGCGCGCCTCCCGCGGGTCGACCGCGTTGTAGACCTGGATGCCGTCGCGGGTGGTGTAGCGCTCCACCTCGAATCTCCCGATGCTGGCGGTCGCCAGGTAGGCGGCCATGGGCCGCGTCTCGCGCCAGCGGAAGGTGGTGCGCCCGTGCGCGGTGCGCCGTCCGAGGTAGGCGCCGTTGGCCACGGCGGTGTGTCCCCGCGGCACCGTGACGGTGAAGTCGTACGCGGACTTGTCCGCGGGGTGGCCGTTGGCCGGGAACCAGGTCATCGCGCCCTGGGGCTCCCCCGCGACGAAGGCGCCGTCGTCGGTGGCGATCCAGCCGTCCGTGGACCCGTCCGGGTCGGTGACCGGCTTCGGGGTGCCGTGGTAGGCGACGGTGACGCGGAACCGGTGGCCTGCGCGCAGGGCGTGGCGCGGGGTGACGACGAGTTCCTGGCCGGACCGCCGGAAGGAGGCCGCGGCGCGGTCGACGGTGACCGCGGTGACCTTCAGGCCCTTGAGGTCGAGATCGAAGCGGGTGAGCCGCTGGGCGGCGCGGGCGGTGAGGACGGCCTTGCCGTCGAGGTGCCGGGTGGCCGTGTCGTAACGGAGCGTCAGACCGTAGTGGGCGACGTGGTAACCGCCGTTGCCGCTGAGCGGGAAGTAGGGGTCGCCCGCCCCGGACGTGCCGGTGGTGCCGGCCGCCGCGGGTCCGGCGGCGGCCAGGAGGGCCGCCACGGCGACGGGGACGGTGGCGAGGACCGCCTCACGGCGCAGGACGGTGGTCCGGCGGCGCGCGGGCTCTGTGCGGGGCGGGCGGGGGGACGTCACGTGCGCTCCTCGGGGGGCTGGTGATCGGCTGGCCGACACACTAGGCGCGCGGACGGCCCGGCTTCCCCCTTGTTCCGGTCAAGTCACGCCGCGTCGCCGCCCGGTGGGGCGGACCGGGCGCAGTACGCTCACGGGACCGTCACCGCGACCCGGGAGGGAACCGACCGTGAGCGTGCGCGTGCGCCGGATCTACGAACCGCCCGAGCCCGACGACGGCCTGCGGGTGCTGGTCGACCGGCTGTGGCCGCGCGGCCTCGCCAAGGACGCGGCCCACGTGGACGAGTGGCCCAAGGGGCTCACGCCCTCGGCCGAGCTGCGCAAGTGGTACCACGCCGGCGAGGGCTCCTACGAGGAGTTCCGCCGCCGTTACGAGGCGGAACTCGACGCTCCCGAGGCGGCCGGGCTGCTCGACGGTCTCAGGAGGTCGGCCCGCGAGGGGCGCGTGACCCTGCTGACGGCGTCGAAGACGCCCGGGGAGAGCCACGCGCGGGTGCTGGCGGAACTGCTGAGCGGCTGAGGTCAGCCCGTCTGGCGGGCCGCGTGCCGGCCGGCGGCCCGTCCGGAGAACAGGCAGCCGCCGAGGAAGGTGCCCTCCAGCGCGTTGTAGCCGTGGACGCCGCCACCGCCGAACCCGGCCACCTCACCGGCCGCGTACAGCCCCTCGACCGGTGCGCCGTCGGTGCCGAGCGCGCGGGAGTCGAGGTCGGTCTGGATGCCGCCCAGCGTCTTGCGGGTCAGCACGTGCAGCCGGACGCCGATGAGGGGGCCGGCGGCCGGGTCGAGGATGCGGTGCGGGGCGGCCACGCGCCCGAGGCGGTCGCCGATGTAGCGGCGGGCGTTGCGGATGCCCTGGATCTGGGAGTCCTTGCTGTAGGGGTTGGCGATCTGCAGGTCGCGTGCCTCGATCTGGCGGCGGACCTCGGCGGCGTCCAGCAGCGGCTTGCCGGTCAGGTCGTTCATCCTGGCGACCAGTTGCTCGAGGGAGCCGGCGGTGACGAAGTCCGCGCCCTTGTCGAGGAAGGCCCGCACCGGTGCGGGGGCGCCCTTGCCGAGGAGCCGGTCGCGCAGCACGGCCCTGCGGTCCTTGGCGGTGATGTCGGGGTTCTGCTCGGAGCCGGAGAGCGCGAACTCCTTCTCGATGATCTTCCGGGTGAGGATGAACCAGGAGTGGTCGTACCCGGCGATGTCCTCGGTGGTGCGCAGGTACTTGAGCGTGCCGAGGGTGTCGTAGCCGGGCAGGCAGGGGTCGGGCAGGCGGCGGCCGAGGGCGTCGAGCCAGATGGAGGACGGGCCGGGCAGGATGCGGATGCCGTGGCCGGGCCAGACGGGGTCCCAGTTGCGCAGGCCCTCGGTGTAGTGCCACATGCGGTCGCGGTTGACCAGGCGTACGCCGGCCTCGGCGCTGATGTCGAGCATCCGGCCGTCGACGTAGGCGGGGACACCGGTGACCATCTCGGCGGGGGGCGTGCCGAGCCGCTCGGGCCAGTGGCGTCGGACGATGTCGTGGTCGGCGCCGATGCCGCCGGTGGTGACGATCACCGCCTGGGCGGTGAGTTCGAAGTCGCCGGCCGCCTCGCGGCTGGAGGCGACGCCACGCGGTGAGTCGTCGGCGGCGAGGACGGTGCCGCGCACCCCGCGCGCGGTGCCGCTCTCGATGACCAGCTCGTCCACCCGGTGGCGGTGGTGGAAGGTCAGCAGCCCGTCCCGGGCGGCGCGCTCGGCGTGGGCTGCGAAGGGCCCGACCACTCCGGTGCCCGTCCCCCAGGCGATGTGGAAGCGGGGCACGGAGTTGCCGTGACCACCGGCCCGCAGGTCGCCGCGCTCGGCCCAGCCGACGGTCGGCAGCAGTTCGATGCCGTGGCCCTGGAGCCACGAGCGCTTCTCGCCCGCCGCGAACTCGACGTAGGCCCGGGCCCAGCGCACCGCCCAGGAGTCCTCGTCCTCCCGCCGGTCGAACCGGGCGCTGCCCTGCCAGTCGTTCCAGGCGAGGTCGAAGGAGTCCTTGATGCCGAGGCGCCGCTGCTCGGGCGAGTCGACGAGGAAGAGCCCGCCGAACGACCAGAACGCCTGGCCACCGAGGTTGGCGGCGTTCTCCTGGTCGAGCAGGGCCACCCGGCGGCCCCGGCTGGTGAGTTCGTGCGCCGCGACCAGGCCGGCGAGGCCCGCTCCGACGACGATGACGTCCGCGTCCATGGCGTCCGGTTCCCTTCCTCGGTTCCTCAGTGGGTGGACGGTGAGCTGCCGCCGTCGGTGAGAAGCGCGGTGAGCAGCTGTTTCAGCCAGACCCGGGCGCCCTCGACGTCCTTGTCCAGCAGCAGTTGGGTGGTGACCCCGTCGTAGGCGGCGACCACGGCGTGCGCCGCGCCCCGCACGTCACCGAGGGCGGCCGGCAGTTCGGTGTGGCCCCGGGCCCGCGAGAGCCGGTCGGCGATGGCCTCCCGGAGCCGGGCGCGGTGGCCGAGTAGGGCCCGGGCGACGTCCGGGTCGCGGGCCGCGTGGACCAGGAAGTCGGTCTTCACCAGCAGCCAGTCGACGTCGAGCAGCAGCACCTCGGTGACCCGGTCCACGGAGGCGGGCACGTCCAGGCCGGGCCCCTCCTGGGCGAGGGCGTCGGCGACCTGGGCGGCGATGACGTCGGCGCGCTCCTGGTAGAGCGCGAAGAACAGTTCGTCCAGTGTGGCGAAGTTCGAGTAGAAGGCGCCCCGGCTGAACCCGGCGGCCTCGCAGATCTCCTCGATGGAGACCCGGCCGAAGCCCTTGGCGGCGAACACCTCGAACGCGGCGTCGAGCAGCCGGGCCCGGGTGCGGACCCGGCGCCGGGTGACGCGCCTGGGTGCCTGTTCCATCGGCTGCCGCTCCTCCGTCCGCCCCTCAGTCGGATACGGGAATGTATCCGATACACGGGTGTATCGAAAGGGCCGGAGCCTAGGCCACGGACCGAATGGGAACGGATTTTCGAATACGGAGTACGCTGGGCCCATGGCCACGCACCTCCAGGGCTCCCTCTTCGACCAGACCGACGAGCTGCGGCTCGGCCCCCTCGACGGGCTGCGCCGGACCGGGCTCGGCTCCGGCGCCTGGATCGACCTCCTGCCCGGCTGGCTGAGCGGAGCCGACGCGCTGTTCGAGACGCTGGCGGCACAGGTCCCGTGGCGGGCGGAGCGCCGCAAGATGTACGACAACGTGGTGGCCGTCCCCCGCCTGCTCGCCTTCTACCAGCAGGACGACCCACTGCCCCACCCGGTCCTGGCGGAGGCCCGCGCGGCGCTGTCCCGGCACTACGCCGAGGAGCTGGGCGAGCCGTTCACCACCGCCGGACTGTGCTTCTACCGCGACGGCCGGGACAGCGTGGCCTGGCACGGCGACCGGATCGGGCGCGGCGCGCGCGAGGACACGATGGTCGCGATCCTCTCCGTCGGAGCACCCCGCGACCTGCTGCTGCGCCCGGCCGGCGGGGGCGGCCGGGCGGTACGGCGACCGCTCGGCCACGGGGACCTCGTCGTGATGGGCGGCTCCTGCCAGCGCACCTGGGAACACTGCGTCCCCAAGACCACCCGCGCCGCCGGCCCCCGCATCAGCGTCCAGTTCAGGCCGCACGGGGTGCACTGACCGGGTCGCGCCTCCTGCCCGCGGCACCCACCGGTCTGGTCGGCCGTCCCCGACGAGCCGCCGTCCAGGGCCCTGGGGCGATCATGACCGCGGACGAACGCCAAGTCGCCGCAACGCCTGGCGGCCGGGCGTGCTGCCGTGGGCCGCGCAACGTGGTCCGGGTGGGCGGCACTCGCAACCACCCCGTGGTCTCGCCCGAGCCGTTCCCGGTCGAGGATCCGCTCGACGTGCCGGGCCGGCCGGTCCCCGTGCGCACGCCAGATCACACGAACGGCCACTGCGCCTGCCACCTGCCGGAGGCCGGCATCGTGATTCCGGGGACGCCCTGGCCAGCGGGCACGCGACCTCGCGGACCAGGGGGCCGCAGATGCCGCTCGGCTTCTTCCACCACGAGCGCGCCCGGGCCCTGGCCTCCCTGGAGGTCATCGGCCCGCTCGACGCCGGCGCCCTGCTGCCCGGCCACGGGCCGCTCCACCGCGGCCCGGTACGCGCCGCCGCCGGACAGGCGCGGGAACGAGCAACCCGGAACGCCCGCGCGAGACCGTAAGGTTCACCCCATGGCCTTGCAGATCAGCGCCACGAACCCGGAGCACCCCGCGCTCCTGCTCGCCCTGCCCTGGGACGTACCCCTGGAGGAGTGGCCCGAGGAGCATCTCGTGCCGCTCCCCCGGGGCATCTCCCGGCACGTCGTGCGGTACGCGCACGCCGGTGACGAGGTGATCGCGGTCAAGGAGCTGGCCGAGCGGCCCGCGCTGCGCGAGTACGGGCTGCTGCGCGACCTCGACCGCCTCGGCATCCCCGCCGTCGACCCCCTCGCAGTGGTCACCGGCCGCACCGGCCGCTCGGGCGCCCCGCTGGAACCGGTGCTGGTCACACGCCATCTGCGCGGCTCGATGCCGTACCGGTCGATGTTCGAGACGACCATGCGCCCGGCCACCATGCACCGGCTGATGGACGCCCTCGCGGTGCTGCTGGTGCGACTGCACCTGGCCGGGTTCGCCTGGGGCGACTGCTCGCTTTCCAACACCCTGTTCCGGCGGGACGCGGGTGCCTACGCCGCCTACCTGGTCGACGCCGAGACCGGCGAACTGCACCCCCGGCTCAGTCCCGGTCAGCGGGAGTACGACCTCGATCTGGCCCGCGTGAACATCAGCGGCGAACTGCTGGACCTCGAGGCGTCGGGCGCGCTGCACCCGTCCGTCGACCCGATCGCGTTCGGCCACGAGATCAGCACCCGCTACACCGGGCTGTGGCAGGAGCTGACCCGCACCTCGGTGTACCCGGCGGGCAAGTACCACTACATCGAGCGCCGGATACGCCGGCTCAACGACATGGGCTTCGACGTGGCCGAGATGCAGATCGAGCGCTCGGCGGCCGGCGACACGGTCACCTTCGTGCCCAAGGTCGTCGACGCCGGCCACCACCAGCGGCAGCTGCTGCGGCTGACCGGCCTGGACGCCGAGGAGAACCAGGCGCGGCGGCTGCTGAACGACCTGGAGAGCTGGATGGCCACCCAGGACGACTACGCCCCGGGCGACCCCCTCGCCGCCCGCCCCGAGGTGCTGGCCCACCGCTGGGTGCGGGACGTGTTCCGGCCCACCGTGCGGGCGGTGCCGGGGCGGCTGCGCGGCGCGATGGACCCGGCCGAGATCTACCACGAGCTCCTCGAACACCGCTGGTACCTGTCCGAACGCGCCCAGCAGGACCTGGGCCTCGACGCCGTCGTGCGGGACTACATCGACAACGTCCTGCCCAGGGCACGGGGCACCCTGGAGCCGGCCTCCCCCGAGCCGGCCGCCCCGGAGTAGGCCGCTTCGGAGCGGGTCAGTCGTGCGGGACCACGGCCACCGGGCAGTCGGCGTGGTGCAGCACACCGTAGGCGACCGAGCCGATCCGGGCGCCGACGGCGGTACGGCGCGCCCGGCGGCCCACGACCATCAGCTGGGCCCCGCCGGCCACCGACAGCAGCACCTGGGCCGCGCTGCCCATCTCGACGTGCTCGGCCACGGGCACGTCCGGGAACCGCTCCCGCCACGGCTGCAGCGCGTCGGCCAGCGCCTGCTTCTCGTAGGGTTCGAGGCCGCCCGCCTCGTCGAGGAGCTTGAGGGAGCCGGGGCTGTAGGCGAAGACGGGCGGCAGCGTCCAGGCCCGCACCGCCCTGACGGTGGCGCCGCGGGCCGCGGCCGTCTCGAACGCGAACCGCAGTGCCGCCGCGCTGTCCTCGGGTGCCCCCTGCTGACCGACCACGACGTCGCGGCCGGCCGCCTCCGCCGTCGCCTTCCCACCGGCCCGCACCAGGACCACGGGCCGGGTCGCCTCCGCGACGACCTGCCGGCCGACCGAGCCGAGCAGGAAGCCGACGACCCGTCCGTACCCGCGCGAACCCAGCACCAGCGTCTCGGCCTCCGCCGCCGCCGCGGCCAGCGCGTGCGCGGCCCCGCCCTCGACGACGTCGACGCCCACCTCCAGCCCCGGGTGCCGTTCGCGGACGGTGCGCACCGCCTGCTCCGTGCCCTCCGACGCCCATGCGTGCTGGGTGGTCCGGTCCGCGGTGGCGAGCGACTCGGCGTAGCGCCACGCGTGCACCACCCGCAGGGGCAGGCCCCGGCGCACGGCCTCCCGGCCGGCCCAGTCCAGCGCGGCCAGGCTCTCCTCCGTACCGTCCACCCCTGCCGTGATCGGGCGTGTCATGCGTGTGCCTCCTCGTCGTCGTGCGCTCTGCGGCGATCAGTCTTCCCCACACCGCCCGTCCCGTGCCCCGTCCCCCGCCATATCCCGGAGCGGACCCGGGCGATCGAACATACGATGGGCTGCGAACCGGTGCGGTGGTCCCCACGACACCGACCCGCGTGACCCGACACACGGGGTGGGAGAGGCATGGCACAGGCCGCCGACACGGCGCGGACCGTCATCCTGACCGTGGACGACGACCCGGGAGTCTCCCGTGCCGTCGCCCGCGACCTCAGGCGGCGCTACGGCGAGTCGTACCGGATCGTGCGCGCGGAGTCCGGCGAGTCCGCGCTCCAGGCGCTGCGCGAACTGAAACTGCGCGGTGACCTGGTGGCCGTGATCCTCGCCGACTACCGCATGCCGCGGATGAACGGCATCGAGTTCCTGGAGCAGGCGCTCGACGTGTACCCAGGGGCGCGCCGGGTGCTGCTGACCGCGTACGCGGACACCGGCGCGGCGATCGACGCGATCAACGTGGTCGACCTGGACCACTACCTGCTCAAGCCGTGGGACCCGCCGGAGGAGAAGCTCTACCCCGTCCTGGACGACCTGCTGGAGGCCTGGCGCACCAGCGCCTACCGGCCCGTGCCCAGCACCAAGGTCGTCGGGCACCGGTGGTCCGCGCGGTCGTCCGACGTGCGCGAGTTCCTCGCCCGCAACCAGGTGCCCTACCGCTGGTACTCGGTGGAGGAGCCGGAGGGGCAGCGGCTGCTGTCCGCGGCCGGGCAGGACGGGCGGCGGCTGCCGGTGGTGGTCACCCCGGACGGCTCCGTGCTGGTCGAGCCCGAGGCACCGGAACTGGCGGCCCGGGTCGGTCTGGCGACGACGCCGACGGCGGACTTCTACGACCTCGTGGTGATCGGCGGCGGGCCCGCCGGGCTCGGGGCCGCCGTGTACGGGGCCTCGGAGGGGCTGCGGACCGTGCTGGTGGAGCGGTCGGCGACCGGCGGACAGGCCGGCCAGAGCTCCCGGATCGAGAACTACCTGGGATTCCCCGACGGCGTCTCCGGCGCCCAGCTCACCGACCGGGCGCGGCGGCAGGCGGCCAAGTTCGGCGCGGAGATCCTGACCGCGCGCGAGGTGACGGGACTGGAGGTCAACGGCGCGGCCCGCATCGTGCGGTTCGCCGACGGCTCGGCGATCGCGGCGCACAGCGTCATCCTGGCGACGGGCGTGCAGTACCGGCAGCTGGAGGCCGAGGGCTGCACCGACCTGACCGGCTGCGGGGTGTTCTACGGCTCCGCGCTGACCGAGGCGTCCGCCTGCCAGGGGCAGGACGTGTACATCGTCGGCGGCGCCAACTCCGCGGGCCAGGCTGCGATGTACCTGTCCCGGTTCGCCAAGTCGGTGACGCTGCTGGTGCGCGGGCCCGATCTGTCGGCGTCGATGTCGCACTACCTGATCCAGCAGATAGAGGAGGCGCCGAACATCGCGGTGCGCGGTCACACGGTGGTCGACGCCGCCCTCGGCTCCGGCCGCCTGGAGCGGCTGTCGCTGCGCCACGTGTCCACCGGGGAGGGCGAACAGGTCGACGCCCAGTGGATGTTCGTGTTCATCGGGGCGGCCCCGCTGACGGACTGGCTGGGCGGGACGGTGCTGCGCGACGAGCGCGGGTTCATCCTGGCCGGGCCCGACCTGACGGCCGACGGGCGGCCACCGGCCGGCTGGGAGCTGGACCGGCCGCCGTACCACCTGGAGACCAGCGTTCCCGGCGTGTTCGTGGCGGGCGACGCCCGCGCCGAGTCCGCCAAGCGTGTCGCGTCCGCTGTCGGAGAGGGAGCCATGGCCGTGATGCTGGTGCACCGCTACCTGGAGCAGTCATGAGCGGGCGGATCGTGCCCTGCAGCCCCCGGGAGATCGGCTCGCTGTTCCTCTTCGAGAAGCTGAGCGCCGAACAGCTCGGGCGGCTGTGCGCCGAGGGGCGGGTGGAGTCGTTCGAGCCCGGTCCGGTGTACACCGAGGGCACTCCCGCCACCTGCTTCTTCGTGATGATCGAGGGTACGGTCGTGCTCTCCCGCCGGGTCGGCGGGGACGACGTGGAGGTGAGCCGGACCTCGCAGCGCGGCGTGTACGCGGGCGCGATGCAGGCGTACCTCGGCGACCGGGTGCGGCAGGTGTACACCAACTCGATGCGGGTCACCGAGCCGACGCGGTTCTTCGTGCTGCCGGCGGACGTGTTCGCGGACGTCATGCGCGAGTGGTTCCCGATGGCGGCGCACCTGCTGGAGGGCCTGTTCTTCGGCTCGAAGAACACCCAGGCCATGATCGGCCAGCGGGAGCGGCTGCTGGCGCTCGGCTCGTTGTCGGCCGGGCTCACCCACGAGCTGAACAACCCGGCGGCGGCGGCGGTCCGGGCCACCGCCACCTTGCGGGAGCGGGTGGCGAAGATGCGGCACAAGCTCGCCGTCATCGCCGAAGGGCCGTTCTCGCGTGACGCGCTGGCGAGCCTGATCGAGATCCAGGAACGCACCGCTGAGCGGGTGGCGAAGGCCCCGTCGCTCAGCCCGCTGGAGGCGTCCGACCGGGAGGATCTGCTCACCGACTGGCTGGAGGACCACGGCATCGGCCACGGCTGGCAGCTGTCGCCCACGTTCGTGCAGGCCGGACTCGACGTCGACTGGCTGGAGCAGGTCGCCGCGGCGGTGGACGAGGAGATCCTGCCCGGGGCGGTCGGCTGGCTCAACTACACGGTCGAGACCGAGCTGCTGATGAACGAGATCGAGGACTCCACCACCCGCGTCTCGCACCTCGTCGACGCGGCCAAGCAGTACTCGCAGCTGGACCGGGCGCCCCACCGGGTGGTGGACGTGCACGAACTCCTGGAGAGCACCCTGCTGATGCTGTCCGGCAAGATCGGCCCCGGTATCGGCGTCGTCCGGGAGTACGACCGCACGCTGCCCCCGGTGCCCGCCTATCCGGCGGAGCTGAACCAGGTGTGGACCAACCTCATCGACAACGCGGTCTCCGCCATCGCCTGCGCGGGCGGCGAGGGAACGCTGACGGTCCGGACGGCGCTCGACCACGAGCGGGTGCTGGTCGAGTTCCGGGACACCGGCCCCGGTGTCCCGCCGGAGATCAAGGACCGGATCTTCGACCCGTTCTTCACCACCAAGCCGGTGGGCGAGGGCACGGGGCTCGGCCTGGACATCTCCTGGCGCATCGTCGTCAACAAACACCACGGCACCCTGCGGGTCGAGTCGGTGCCCGGCGACACCCGTTTCCAGGTGCTGCTCCCCCTGACCGCCGGGGCGCCGGCGGAGGAAGCCGAGGAACCGGCATGAGCACCGTCGACGGAATCGACCCGGACGTCCCGCCGAGCGGCACCGGCTGCGTGGAGTGCGACGAGGCGGGCGGCTGGTGGTTCCATCTGCGCCGCTGCGCGCAGTGCGGGCACGTCGGCTGCTGCGACGACTCCCCCGCCAAGCACGCCACCGCCCACTACCGGGCGACCGGGCATCCGGTCATCCAGAGCTTCGAACCGGGCGAGGACTGGTTCTGGAACTACGCGACGGAGGAGCTCTACGGTTCCGGCCCCGAACTCGCCGCCCCGGTCAGCCGTCCCGCGGACCAGCCGGCGCCGGGCCCGGCGGGAAGGGTGCCCGCCGACTGGGCGCGGACGCTGCGCTGAGGCGGCGCGGACCGCCGTCACGGCCCGCCGCCGGGCCGGGTTCAGCGCCCGCAGTCCAGGCTGCCCGGGTCGACGGCGTCGGCCACGGCCCGCATGCCCCTGTCGTTGGGGTGCAGGTGGTCGCCGCTGTCGTACAGCGGCGAGATCCGCTCGGGGTCGTACGGGCTGCGCAGCACGGCGTCGAGGTCCGTCACCGCGTCGAAGTCCCCGCGGGTGCGCAGGTACCGGTTGACCCGTCGGCGCAGGGCCTCGGCGGCCGGGTCCCATTCGGGCCGGCCCTTGAACGGGCCGACCGTGGCGACGGTCACGCACTTGCCGGCGGCGTGCACCCGCTGGGCGATCCGCCGGTAGCCGGCGATCAGGCCGGCCGCGGTGACGCCGGTGTGCGCCTTGACGTCGTTCACGCCCTCGAAGAGGAGGACGGTGCGCACTCCGGGCTGGGAGAGGACGTCGCCCTCCAGCCGGTTCAGGGCGCTTCGCCCGAAGCCGTCAGCGAGGACCTTGTTGCCGGCGATGCCCTCGTTGGCCACGCCCTTGACCGGTGTGCCGACGGCGGCGAGGCGCCGGGCGAGGTAGTCGGGCCAGCGGTGGTTGCGGCCTGCGGTGGACCGCCAGCCGTCGGTGATGGAGTCGCCGAGCGCCACCACGGCACCGGCACCCCTCCCGGCCGGCCGGACGGAGACGGCGTCGAGGTACCACCAGGAGCCGGTGGTCCGCGTCCAGCCGGCGCCGCCCTCACCGGCGGTGCGGACGCCCCGGCCGGTGTACGAGGTCTGCATCGCGAGCCAGTGGCCGGAGGCCGGCCCCCGCGCGTGCGGGGTGCGCAGGCTGACGACGAGGTCGCTCCCGGCGGGCACCCTGCCGGGCAGGGGGTCGCTCCAGGTGGTGGCGCCGGGCGGCACGGTGACCGTGCGCGCTCCGCCGAAGGTCAGCGGCCGGTTGCTGCCCGGCCGCAGCGCGGCCCCGTGCTCCCGCAGGCCGGCGTGCACGCCGTCCAGGGTCAGCGGCCGGTCGCCGAAGGCGTTCGTGAAGCGGACGCGCAGATCGCTGCCCCCGACGCTGGTGTGGACGATCATCCGGTAGCACCGGCCGGCCGCGCCCTCGCCCATGCGGTCGGCGCTCGCCGCCCAGGTGACGACCCCGGTGGCCGGCGTGGCGGTTCCGGGCGGCCCTCCGGCCGCGGCGGCCGGGCTCTGGCATGCGAGGACCGTCAGCATCGCGACGGCCCCCCTGGAGATGATCGTGTGTCCCACGAGAGGCCGTGTTCCCGCTGACGCCCCGGGTGCACATGCCGGTGCTCACCGCGGCTCCGCCCCGCCCGCCCGGACATGCGGATGCCCCGCGCGGGGCGGGGCATCCGGTGGTGCTGTGCTGCGCCGCCGTCCGTCAGTGGCGGGCGGCCGGCGTGTTGGCGGCGGTGACGTTGACCGCGGACCACGCCTTGTCCACCGTCTTGTACTCGGTGCTGTTCGCGCCGTACAGGTCCTTGGCCGCCTTCAGGGTCGCGACGCGCGCCTGGTGGAAGTCGGTCGTGGAGACCATGTAGCGGGTGAGCGCGCGGTAGAAGATGGCGGTGGCCTTGGTCCGGCCGATGCCCTTGACCGCGATGTTGTGGTAGGTCGGCGAGTTGTAGGTGACGCCGCCGATCTTCTTCTTGCCACTGCCCTCCGCGAGGAGGTAGTAGGCGTGCGAGGAGACGCCGGAACCGGCGTGCACCTCGGTGTAGTAGGTGTCCGACGACCAGTAGTCGATCGTGCCCTCGAGCTTGTCGAGCGACGGGTGGTCGAGGCGGCGCAGGAACTTCTGGGACAGACCCAGCTTCTCGCCGATCAGGTAGTCCGGGGTGTCCTTCGCGTTCTTGGCGTAGAACTCGACGTTCGAGCCGAAGATGTCCGCGAGCGACTCGTTCAGCGAGCCGGGCTCGCCGTACTGGTTGCCGTCGGAGTCGACGAAGGTGGGCTGCAGGTTGGCGGTCGCCTCCACCACGCCGTGGGTCAGCTCGTGACCCGTGACGTCGAGGACGACGAGCGGCTTCTTGAACATCGTGCCGTCGCCGTCGCCGTACAGCATGCAGTTGCAGGTCGGGTCCCAGAAGGCGTTCGCGACCTTGTTGCCCCAGTGGACCATCGCCTGCGCGGGCTTGCTGTTGTTGGCGATGCCCTTGCGCTTGAAGGTGCTCTTGTAGAAGTCGAGCGTCTTCGTGATGCCGTACTGGGCGTCGGCGGCGGCACTGGCACGGCTGGTGGTCTTGCCGTTGCCCCACACGTTGGTCGTGTTGGTGAACTTGGTGCCGGCGCTGAACTTCTCGGTGTACTTGCCCTTGGCGTCCCGCGTCTCGGTGCCGTACCGGCTCGGGTCCTTGAGCTGGTAGTGGCCGCGCGAGGTCTGGGTGGTGGTGAGGCCGACGTTGCCCACGAAGAGGGTCTTGCCGGTGCCCTTGGCGGACGACGGGTAGTGCGTGGCGCCGGTCAGGCCCGAACCGGTCAGGCCCGCCGTGCCGGCGGAACCGGTGCCGGTGGCCGGGTCGATGGTCTCGCCGCGCTCGCGCAGGGTGTCGAGCAGCTTCGGCGACAGGAACTCGTCGCTGTCGGGCGTGTTGCTGCGCACCTTGCCGGTGACGGCGTCGACGACGACGGTGTGGGAACCGTCCTTGCCGGCCACGGTCACCTGGTAGGCGAGCGCCGAGGCGCCGTCGCGGGCGTCGACGACCAGCTGGGCGTCGGCCGCGGTGCCCTTGGCGGCCTTCGCGGCCTTGGCGGCGGCCTGACCGGCGGTCAGCCTGGCGTGGGCGGTGGCCGGCTTGACGGCGTGGCCGGCCGCGCGGGTGACACCGGTGTAGGCCAGCTTGTGGTCGAGGTGGACGATGAGGTCGCCACCGAGCACCGGCAGGTCGCCGTGCGTCCGGACGAACCGGACGTGCCGGGCGCCCTCGGGGTCGATCAGGACGTCCGTGGGCTGCAGTTCGTCACCCTTGGAGACGCCGGTCGCCGAGGCGTGGGCGAAGGCCGCGGAGCGCGCCGCCTTCACCACCGCCGTGGCGTTCGTGGCGGAGGACGCGGCGGTCCGCTCCACCCCCGTCGTGGAGGGGCCGGCGAAGGCCGTGCCCGCCAGGCCAGTGGCAGCCGTCGTCACCGCGACGGCGACCGCCACGGAGCGTATGTGCGGTCTACGCAATCTGATCGTGGTTCCTTCGATCGAAGACGGCAGGGGTCGCCAACCGCCTTTGGACGCAGCGCAGTTGGGCGCCACGGGGGCTTGTAGGGCCCCGGGGGACACCCTTACGGATCGGTCATGTCCGCGTAAAGCCGGAATGATCCATTTCGCGGGTTCCTAGGGGAATCCTTTACGAATGGGCTCCACAGGGTGATCACAGGTCCACCACCTGTGTGTCGACTGCGGAGACGTCACCCCCGTCCCGTAGGTTCCGAGCCCGGGATGTGACTGATATCGCATCAAGCCGTGTGCGGATGGGAGTGGATGCCGGATGGTCTCAGCGACGGTGGGCCGCGGGGCGGTCCTGGGAGCGGTCGCGCTGTCTCTCCTCGCGGTCCCGGCGCGGGCCGCGACCGGGGAGGTGAA
Source organism: Streptomyces lucensis JCM 4490 (assembly GCF_014650035.1). Lineage (GTDB taxonomy): Bacteria > Actinomycetota > Actinomycetes > Streptomycetales > Streptomycetaceae > Streptomyces > Streptomyces lucensis. The sequence goes on from NZ_BMUE01000003.1 coordinate 33,467, forward strand.
GGCACCCTCGGCGGCGGTGCTCCCGGCGCCCGACACGACGGGCCTCACGGCGGTGCTGCGCTCGGCCGTGGCCCAGGGCGCGCCGGGCGCGCTGGCCCGGATCGACGACCGGGGCAGCACCTACCGGGTGACCTACGGCGTCGCCGACCGCGCGGCCCGGCGGGCCGTCGACGCCGGCGACCGGTTCCGGGTCGGCAGCGTCACCAAGACCTTCTCGGCCGTGGTCCTGCTGCAACTCGCCGACGAGCACCGGCTGGTGCTCGACGCGCCGGTCAACCGCTACCTGCCCGGGCTGCTGCCCGACGACCGGATCACGGTCCGTCATGTGCTCAGCCACCGCAGCGGCCTGTACGACTACACCAACGACATGTTCGCGGACAGCGTGTCCGGCTTCGAGGCGGTGCGCGACAGGGTCTTCACCTACCGGCAGCTGGTCGCGCTCTCCCTGAAGAAGCCCCGCACCAACGCGCCCGGCGCCGCCTACTCCTACTCCAACACCAACTTCGTCGTCGCGGGCCTGCTCATCGAGAAGCTCACGGGGCACTCCGTGCGGACGGCGTACGAGGACCGGATCTTCGGGCCGCTGAACCTGCGCGACACGTTCTACCTCCACCCGGACACCGCGATCCCCGGCCGGCACGCCCGCGGGTACCTGACCCCGGACACGGCCGGCGCCGCACTGGTCGACGCGACCGCCCAGACGGTGTCCTGGGCGCAGAGCGCGGGTGCCATCATCTCCAGCGCCAGGGACCTCAACACCTTCTACTCCGCGCTGCTGGGCGGCAGGCTGCTGTCCCCGGCGCGGCTCGCCGACATGGAGCGCTTCAGCCCCGTCAACAGCACCACGGCGTACGGACTCGGACTGCGGCGGCGCACGCTGTCCTGCGGGATCTCGGTCTACGGCCACACGGGCGCGGTGCAGGGGTACTACACGTACGCCTTCGCGACGAAGGACGGCAAGCGCGCCCTGACCGCCCTGGCCAACACCTCCAACAACGGCAAGGTGCTCAGCACGCTGACGGGAACGCTGGAGTCGGCGTTCTGCGGGAAGGCGGCGCGGACGCTGCGCGCCCCGGGCCGGCCGGAGCCCGGCGGCTGGGACGGGGCCGCCGGCGAATGACCCGCGGTGATCCCCGCGTCTTGGCGGAACGGCACCGTCCGGGACACCATGCCCGGCATGAAGGGTGATCTTTTCTCCAGTCAGCACGTGGTGCGGCCGGCCGTCGAGCCGGGGATGTCCGTCGAGAACGCGAAGTGCATCAAGTACGCGGTGAACGGCGAGATGTACGCCCGCCAGGGCGCCATGATCGCCCACCGCGGCAGTCTCAGGTTCGAGCGCAAGGGGCAGGGCGTCGGCGGCATGCTCAAGCGTGCGGTCACCGGCGAGGGACTGCCCCTCATGGCGGTGCGCGGGCAGGGCGAGGCCTGGTTCGCGCACGAGGCGCAGAACTGTTTCATGGTCGAGGTCGAGACCGGCGACCGGTTCACCGTCAACGGCCGCAACGTCCTGTGCTTCGACGCGTCGCTGTCGTACGAGATCAAGACGGTGAAGGGCTCGGGCATCGCCGGAGGCGGCCTGTTCAACAGCGTGTTCGGCGGGCACGGCCGGCTGGGCCTGGTCTGCGAGGGCAACCCGCTGGTCATACCCGTCTCGGCGCAGGCGCCGGTGTACGTCGACACCGACGCGGTGGTCGGCTGGACCGCACAGCTGCAGACCTCGCTGCACCGCTCGCAGTCCATCGGCTCGATGCTGCGCGGCGGTTCCGGCGAGGCCGTGCAGCTGATGCTCCAGGGCGAGGGGTTCGTGGTGGTGCGGCCCAGCGAGCTGACGCCCCAGAAGGCGCAGCAGCACTGATCCTTCACAAGTGATCCGTGCCGCGCGGGCAACCCCCGTCGGCGTACCGGCGTCTTGACCGACGACAGACCGAGCCCCGGCCCGTCCACGGCCGGGGCGTATTTCCGAGACGCTATACACGTCATGTATACACTCCGTGTATAGAAGGGTACGCATGTACGGCAAGGCTTTCGCCCCTGAGTACCAGGGCGCCCTGACCACCCTGTCCGTGAACTCCTCGCTGGCCGACGTGCTGGCCGAGGGCACCGAGCGGCTGCGCGAGGCCGAACGGTCGGGACGTCCCGCCGAGGCGGCGCGCTGCGGGCTCGCCGTCGCCGAGGCCCACCGGCGGCTCGGCCGGGTGGGGGACGCCGACCGGGCCTGGAAGGCCAGTTACCGCGCCGCCCGGGAGGCCGGGGACACCGCCGCCATGGCCTGGGCGCTGTGGAGCGGCGGCACCCTGGCCCGCCAGCGCGGGGCGTTCCCGCTCGCCTGGCGGCTGCTGGGGCTCGCGGCCGAACTCGGCGAGCGCGGCGGGGACGTCGTGGTCCGCGGCTACTCCCTGGCCGGCCTCGCGGAGACCGGACGCATCCAGGGCGACTACGAGGCGGTCGGCCGGCTGCACGAACAGCTGCTGGCGGAGGCCCGCAGGCGCGGGGAGGCCAGGCACACGGTGTGGGCACTTGAGGGCATCGCGCAGATGCACCGCAACACCGGCGACCTCGACACGGCGTACGCCTTGTTCGAGGAGGCCGCGGAGATAGCCGAGCGTGCGGAGGACCGGCGTGGGCACGCCTGGGCGCTGCGCGGCCTCGCCGACATCCTCTCCGTCCGGGACGGCGACACCGAACAGGCCCTGCGGCTGCTGTCCGAGGCGGAGGCCGGCTGCCGGGCCATGGACCTCTCCGGAGCGCTCGCCTACAACCACAAGATGCGCGGCAACGTGCTCTACCGCGCCGGACGGCACGCCGAGGCCCGCGACATGTACGAACTGGCCCTGGCGGAGTTCCGCGCGATGAGCGAGCCGCGCGGTGAGGCACTCGCCCGGCTGGGCCTGGCGAAGTCGATGGCCCGGCTCGGCCGGGACCGCACGGAGACGGCGGCCGAACTCGCCGAGCTGGCGGGGACGCTGGAGCGCAGCGGCCTCAAGCACGCGCGGGAGATGGTGTCCCGCGCGCAGCGGGAGTTCGGCCTGGACGCGGAGGCCGCACGGTGACGGCCCCGCCCACGGCGGCGCGGGCGGCGACGCGCGCTCCCGAGACGCTCGCCCGCTGCCGTGCGCTGGTGCGGCCGGCGCTGACGGAGGCGGTGGGGCGGCTGCACCCGTGGACGGCCGAGATGGCCGCCTACACCTTCGGCTGGTGCGAGGTCGGCGGGGCACCCGCGACGGCGCCGGGCGGCAAGGGCGTACGGCAGGCGCTGGCGGTGCTCGGCGCGGAGGCCGCGGGCGCCGACGGGCGGGCCGGTGTTCCGGCGGCCGTCGCGGTGGAGCTTGTGCACGCCTTCTCGCTGCTGCACGACGACATCATGGACGGCGACGCGACCAGGCGCCGCCGCCCCGCCGTCTGGAAGGCGTACGGCACCGGACCGGCGGTGCTCGCCGGGGACGCCCTGTTCGCGCTGGCCGTGGACGTGCTCGCCACCGCCCCGCAGGGGCCCGGCGCCCTGCGGCTGCTCTCCGCGGCGCTCGCCGACCTGGTGCGCGGCCAGGCCGAGGACCTGCTGTTCACCGCCCGGCCCCGCACGGGCCCGCGGCGGGTGACACCCGAGGAGTACCGGACGATGGCGGAGGGCAAGACCGGTGCCCTCCTGGGCTGCGCCGCCGCGCTCGGCGCCGCGCTCGGCGGGGCTCCCGAGGCCGCGGTCACGGCGCTGGACCGGGCCGGACGGCACCTCGGCGTCGCCTTCCAGCTCGTCGACGACGTGCTGGGCCTGTGGGGCGACCCGGACGTCACCGGCAAACCGGTGGGCGGTGATCTGCGGGAGGGGAAGAAGACGTTCCCGGTGCTCGTCGCGCTCGGCTCCCCCGCGGCGCGGGACCTGTCGGCGCTGCTCGGCTCGCCGGGGCACATCGAGGAGGCGGCCGAGCTGATCGACCGGGCGGGCGGCCGGGCCGCGGCCCTGGCCGGGGCCCGGGCGCACACCGCCGCGGCACGGGCGCTGCTCGCGGACGCGCCCCTGGCCGCCGGGGCGGCCGACGAGCTGCGCCGGCTCCTGGACCACCTGGTGGACCGCGAGCTGTAGCCGCACCGTGAAACGTCGTTGACCTCGGGCGTCGCGGCACGTCAAGGTGCGTGCGGCGCGGTCCCCACCCCCGCGCCGGAAGGGTGAGGCACCTTGATCGGCATCTCGGACATCGAAGCCGCCGCCCGGCGGATCACCGGACACGTCGTGCGGACGCCGACCGTGGCGAGCCCCGGCCTGTCCGAACTGCTCGGCGTCCCGGTCACCGCCAAGCTCGAACTGCTCCAGCGCACCGGCTCGTTCAAGGCCCGCGGGGCCACCGCGAAGCTGCTGTCGCTGAGCGGGGCCGAACGGGCCGCGGGCGTCGTCGCGGTCAGCGGCGGCAACCACGGCATCGCCCTCGCGGTGATGGCGGCGGCCCTCGATGTGAAGGCGACCGTGGTGATGCCCCGAACCGCGCCCGCGCGCTCCATCGGGATCGTGGAGGGGGCCGGGGCGTCGGTGCGGCTGACCGACGGCATGGACAGCGCGTTCGAACTGGTGACGCGGCTGCGGGACGAGGGACTGACCCTGGTCCACCCCTTCGACGACCCCGTCGTGATCGCCGGCCAGGGCACCGTGGGGCTGGAGCTGGCCGACGACGCCGGCGAGCTGACGGACGTCGTCGTCAGCATCGGCGGCGGAGGGCTGATCGCCGGGGTCGCGGCGGCCCTGCGCGCCCGGCGCCCGGGCGTGCGCGTGTGGGGTGTGGAGACCGGGGGCGCCGAGGCGATGTCCGCCGCGCTCGCGGCGGGAGCACCCGTGCCGGTGCCCCTGTCGTCCCTGGTCACCACGCTCAGCGCTCCCTCGGTGTCGCAGTCGACGTACGAGCACGTGTCCGCGCTGGTCGAGGAGGTGCTGGTGGTCCCGGACCGGGACGCCGTGCAGGGCTGCCTGGACCTCGCCACCCACGCCAAGGTGTGGGCCGAGCCGGCCGCGGGCTGTCTGCTGCCGGCGGCCCGGCAGGTGGCGGCCCGCGTCGGCGCGGGTGCGCGGATCGGGCTCGTGGTGTGCGGGGGCAACACGACACCCGGTGAACTCACCGGCTGGGCCGGCCGGTTCGGGTTGCTGTGACCCCTCGGCGGGGGCCCGTTTGAACGCACCCCCGCGCGCCTCGCGTACCTCTGGGAAAGACCGGGCAGGGGTTGCAGCGAGGAATGATCATGGCCAAGGCGCACGTCTCCGCACACGAGCTGGTGGCCGGGCGGTACCGCCTCCTCGAAGTGTTCGCCCGCGAGACGAACCGCGCGTGGTGGTACGCCGAGGACGTCACGGCGGGGCAGCCCAGACTGGTGGCGCAGACCGCCCTTCCCGAGCCGTGCACCGACGAGACCGCGCGCCGCGTCACCGCCCGGGTCGTGCGGACCTCCCAGACACTGCGGCTGCTGTGTCCCGGCGAGGTCGCCGCCGTCGTCGACGCCGTGGTGGAGGCCGGCACGCTGTGGACGGTCACCGAGTGGATCGACGGCACGCCGCTGTCCGAAGTCACGGCCGGCGAGGGCCCGTTCCACGTGGTGCGGGCGGCGCGGATCGCGCTGGAGCTGCTCGGCGTGCTCCGGGCCGCGCACGGCGAGGGCATCACGCACGGCGAGCTGAGTCCCGGCCAGCTGTTCGTGCGGGAGGACGGTGCGGTCGTCGTCACCGGGTTCGGCCTGGCGGGGGCGACCCTCGTCCCGCGACTGACGGCGCCGTCGTACGCCTCGCCGGAGCAGGCCCGCGACGAGCGCATCGGTCCGGCGGCCGACCTGTGGGCGCTGGGCGCGGTGCTCTACACGATGGTCGAGGGCCGGCCGCCCTTCCGGGACCGCGGCCGGCCCTACGCCACCCTGAAGGCCGTCGACCGGCTGCCGCTGCGCACCCCGCTGCGGGCGGGACCGCTCACCCAGGTCGTGCAGGGGCTGCTGCGCAAGAACTCGGTGGAGCGGCTGTCCGGGCAGGTGGCCGAGGAGGCCCTGAACCGGGCCGTGGCCGAGGACACGGTCGCGGACCGGGAGCCGGTTCCGGCGCCCCGGACCCGCGGCGCGTACCGGGGCGTGCGCCTTCCCGGGCCGGCGCGGGGCCGACGGGTCCTGGCCGTGGGCACCGCGCTGGCCGCGGTCGCCGGCACGGCGGCGGTCCTGACCGCGACCCACCACCTGCCCGGCACCGCCGCCGCGGGCGCACCCCCCGCGGCCACGGCCCCGGCTTCCCCCACCGGGCGGCACACCGCGGGGGGAACCCCCACGGCGAGCGCCACGCCGACGGCCCCCGCCTCCCCCGCCCTGCCGGCCGGCTACCGGCGCTACACCGCTCCGGAGGGATTCTCGGTGGCGCTGCCCGGCGGCTGGAAGCGGCTGAGCACCTCCCGAGTGAGCGGCGTCGCCTACCGCGTCACCTTCGGCACCGGCGGCGACTCCGCCACCCTCGCCGTCACTTACAGCGCGCAGGTGGGGCCCGACCCGGTCGCCGTGTGGCGCGACGACGTCGAGCCGCAGCTGCGCAGACTGCCCGGATACCGCCGTGTCGGCGATGTCCGGGCCACCACCTACCGGGGCCACCGGGCCGCCGACCTCGAGTGGCTGGCGGGGTCCCCGGGGGCACGGACGCACACCTTCGGCCGGGGCTTCCTGCTGGGCGGCGGGCGGGGTCTGTCCCTGCGCTTCACCACCCCGGCCGGGCTCTGGGACGACGCGGCCAGCCGGCTGGCGCTGAGGACGGTCCTCGGCTCGTTCCGTGAGCCGAAGGGCTGACCCTGCTGACGCGGCCGTTATCCCGCCGCCGGCCAGGGGACCCGCCTGTCATGGTGCGAATCGGATACACGATGATGACCGAGCAGGCCGGGCCCCGGGACCTGGTGGACCACGTGGTGCGGGCCGAGGAGGCCGGGTTCGACTTCTCGGTGACCTCGGACCACTACTTCCCGTGGCTGCGCTCGCAGGGCCACGCCCCCTACGCGTGGAGCGTGCTGGGCGCCGCCGCCCAGGCCACGTCCCGGATCGGCCTGATGACCTACGTGACCTGCCCGATCCTGCGCTACCACCCGGCGGTGGTGGCACAGAAGGCGGCCACCGTGCAGTTGCTGTCGCAGGGGCGGTTCCGGCTCGGCCTCGGCGCCGGCGAGAACCTGAACGAGCACGTCGTGGGCGGCGGCTGGCCGCCCGTGGACGTGCGCCACGAGATGCTCGAGGAGGCGGTGGAGATCATCCGCGCGCTGTTCGACGGCGGGCACGTCACCCACCACGGACAGCACTACGACGTGGAGTCGGCCCGGCTGTGGGACCTGCCGGACCAGGCCCCGCCGATCGGCCTGGCCGTGTCGGGCGAGCAGTCCTGCAGGCTCGCGGGGCGCCTGGCCGACCTGGTCATCGCGACCGAGCCCGAGGCGGGTCTGCTGGACGCCTTCGACCGGCACGGCGGCACCGGCAAACCGCGCGTCGGACAGCTGCCGGTCTGCTACGACGCCGACCGGGAAAGGGCGATCAAGCGCGCCCACTCCCAGTTCCGCTGGTTCGGGCTCGGCTGGAAGGTGAACGCCGAACTGCCGCACCCGGACGCCTTCGAGGCCGCGACGCAGTTCGTGACCGAGGACGACGTCGCCTCCGCCATCCCGTGCGGTGACGACCCGGACGCCTTCGTGGAGGCCGTCCGGCCCTATGTGGAGGCCGGGTTCGGGGAGATCGCCCTGGTGCAGATCGGCGGTGACACGCAGCCGGAGTACGTGGACTGGTCGGCGAAGACGCTGCTGCCGGCGCTGCGGGAGGCGTTCGGCTGACCCGACACGGCCGAAATCCTTCGCCCGGGTGAGCATTGCGCGGGGGATGGGGGTACTAGAGGGCCCTACGCCGATTGTTTCCCGGAGGCCCTCGCGTGAACTCGTTCGTGCACAAGACCCTGGTGGTGCAGCTCCGCGCGGGAGGCACCGAGCGCTGTCCGGTGCTCGCCCACCTCAGCTACGACCCCGAGGACCCGTTCGCCGTGACCGCCGTCTTCGGCCACGACGGTCATGTGCTCGCGCGCTGGCGGCTGGACCGGCAGATGCTGTTCGACGGCCTGAGCGGGCCGGTGGGCGTCGGCGACGTACGGCTGCGGCCGGCCGCCACCGGGATGTGGCAGGAGCTGCGCATGGACTTCCTCGGCGACCACCGGCCCGACGGCGGCCGGCACCACGCGGTGGTGTTCGCCTGGGCACCCGCGATCGCGGCGTTCCTGCGCGACACCCACCGGCTCGTTCCGCCCGGGCAGGAGCAGGTGCCGGTCGACGAGCTGCTCGAGGAGATCCTCTCCGGGGCTGAGTAGCCGTACTCATGCCCGCGGGCCGGGCCCGCGCCACGATGGGTGCTCCACGACGCCCCCAGGCAAGGAGCCCCGCAGTGACCGCAGTGCGCCCCGCCCCGTATCCCGCTCCGCGCCGCGTGCCTCCCGCCGTGTTCGCCGGGGCGGTGGCCGCCGGGCTCGCCGTGTCGGCGTGGGGCGCGCACGACCGGCCGACCTGGTTCCTGGAGACCGTGTGGGCCCTGCTGGGCCTGCCGGTGGTGGTCCTCGCCTGGCGGCGCTTCCCGCTGACGGGGCTGTTGTGCGGGCTGCTGGCCGTGCACGCGCTGGTCCTCGCGGTGGGCGGCCACTACACGTACGCGCGGGTGCCGGCGGGCGACTGGGTGCGGGACGCCTTCGGTCTCGACCGCAATCCCTACGACCGCTTCGGGCACCTCGTGCAGGGCTTCGTCCCGGCGATGCTGGTGCGCGAACTGCTCAGCAGGACCTCTCCGCTGCGCGGCAGCCGCTGGCTGGCGCCGCTCACCGTGTGCGCCTGTCTGGCGTTCAGCGCGTGCTTCGAACTCCTGGAGTGGCTGGCGGCCGAGATCGGCGGGCACGGCGCGGACGCGTTCCTCGCCACCCAGGGCGACGTGTGGGACACCCAGTGGGACATGTTCTGCGCCCTGATCGGCGCGGTGCTCTCCCTCCTCCTGCTCAGCCGTCTGCACGACCGCCACCTGCGGATGCTGGAGGGCACCGCCGCCCGGCGCTGATCAGGCCGGCGACCGCGGGGCTGGTGACCTCATGAGTCCGAGCCGGTCGTGTGCCTGCGGCGGGCCCACAGGGGCAGGCCGTACCAGCAGACGAGGTACCAGACGACGACCGCCGACACCAGGTAGGGCACGTAGCTGTCGTGGGTCGCCACACGGAGGATCAGCAGCAGCGAGGACGTCATGGTGGCGAGCAGCAGCACCAGGCCGACGAACGTCATCCGTGACGCCAGCCGCACCGCCTGCGGTTTGACCCGCCGGCCGGAGACCAGCCGGTGCAGGGACACCGGGCCGATGAGGGCGCCGGTCGCGCACGCGCCGAGGACCACGGTGACGATGTAGATCGTCCTGTCGGCGGCGGCGAGCTGGGCGTACTTCGGCTGGAACACCACCGTCAGGAGGAAACCGAACAGGATCTGCACGCCTGTCTGGGCCACACGGACCTCCTGGATGAGTTCACCCCACATCCGGTCGGCCCGCTCCTCCTCGGTCTCGTCGCGCCCGCGGCGCCGTCCGTCCTGCGTCATGGGCTTGCGTTTAACCCTCCCGCCGTTCGTTCAAACGGCGGGAGCGGCCCGCCCGTGCGCCGCGGGCTACCAGCGGTGCTCGACCTGGTCCCTGATCCGCCGGTCGTACAGCTCCCGGATCGCGGCGAACGTGTGCGCCGGCAGCGGCGGCAGCTTGGCGGCGGCGGCGTTCGCGCGGGCCTGCTCCGGGCTGCGCGCGCCGGGGATCACCGTGGTCACGCCGTCCTGCTCGACGATCCAGCGCAGGGCCAGCTGGGCCGGGGTGTACCCCTCCGGCGCGAGCGCGGCGAACTCGGCGGCCGCCTCGACCCCGCTGTCGTAGTCGACGCCGGAGAAGGTCTCGCCCTGGTCGAAGGCCTCGCCGTGCCGGTTGAAGGTGCGGTGGTCGTCGGCGGCGAACACGGTGTCCTTCGTGTACTTGCCGGACAGCAGGCCGGAGGCGAGCGGCACGCGCGCGATGATGCCGACGCCGGCCTCGCGGGCGGCGGGCAGCACCTCGCGAAGCGGCTTCATACGGAAGGGGTTGAGGATGATCTGCACGCTCGCCACGTTCGGCCGGGCGATCGCGGTCAGCGCCTGGGCGCAGGTCTCCACGCTCACCCCGTACGCCGCGGCGCGTCCCTCCGCCACGAGGGTGTCCAGGGCGTCGAACACCTCGTCCGAGGAGTAGACCGGGGTCGGCGGGCAGTGCAGCTGGACCAGGTCGACGCGGTCGACGCCGAGGTTGCGGCGCGAGCGGTCGTTCCAGGCGCGGAAGTTGTCCAGGACGTAGTTCTGGGGGATCTGCTCGACCCGGCGCCCCATCTTGGTGGCCACCAGTACGTGCAGGTCGGGCCGTCCGCGCAGGAACGAGGCGATGGTCTCCTCGCTGCGCCCGTCTCCGTACACGTCCGCCGTGTCGAAGAAGGTGACCCCCGACTCGGCCGCCGTCTCCAGGACGGTCAGGGCCTCCTTGTCGTCCACGTCGCCCCAGTCGGCGCCCAGCTGCCATGTGCCGAGGCCGATCACCGACGCCCACTGACCCGACCTGCCGATTACGCGTTCGTCCATGGTGTCAGTCTGTCATCCGGTGCCCCGTCCCGCGGAACGGCGGCCTCCGCGTCGTGCCCCGCCCCGGCGGGGTGTCGTGGCCGCCCCGTCCCGGCGTCGGGCCGGGGGGGAGGTCAGCTCGCGGGGGACAACTGCGCCTGGACGAGCGGGCCGTAGCGGTCGGCGACGGCGTCGATGTCGGTCTGCCGCAGGTGCGGGCCGCGTGCGATGCCGTACATGGCGCCGAGGCCCACGAGGGCCGCGACGGCGAGTTCGGCGCGCAGACCGGCGTCGGGGCCGGTGAGCCGGGCGGCGAGACGCTCGGTCACCTGGGCGCGGAAGTTGGCGCGCAGGACGTCCCCGTGGTCGCCGTGCAGCGGCGCGAAGGCGATGCGCACCAGCGGGTCGGCGCCGCGCTCGCGCTGGCTGGACAGGACGTACCGGACCATGTGCCGGCCGAGGCCGGGCAGCGGCGCGGCCAGCAGCGCGTCGGCGTCGGTGTCGAAGGACATCACGCGGGCGAACAGGGCGTCCTTGTTGCCGAAGTACTTCAGCACGAGCGGCGGGCTGACGCCGGCCCGTTCGGCGACGGCCTTGAGCGTGATGTCGGTGTGCGCGTGCCGGGCGAGGAGGTGGCGGGCGGCCTTGAGGATCGCGGCCTTGGTGGCCTCGGCGTCACGGCGTGCGGGGGCGGCGGCTCGCGGGCCGGGTGGGGTGCTCACGGCTCTCATGCTCCCTCCATCGCCTCGTCGCGGGTGCCCCGGGTGGCGCCGCGGGCACGCCGGGTGCCGCCGGCGGGGCCGTCGCCCGGGATGGTGAGGGCGGCGGCGCAGGCCGCGAGGGCGACGGCGCCCGCCATCGCGAAGGCGAGCAGGTAGCCGTGCAGGGTGGGGACGGCGACGCCGCCCACGGGGCTGGTGTGGTGCACGAGGACGGCGGCGACGGCGGCACTGGACGTGGCCTGGCCGATGGTCCGCATGAGGACGTTGACGCCGTTGGCGGAGGCCGTCTGGCCGGCCGGGACGGCGCGCAGGATCAGGGTCGGCAGCGCCGAGTAGGCGAGCGTGGTGCCGGTGGCGACGACGGTGGCGCCCAGGATGATCATCCACAGGTCGCGGCTGTCGGCGATGCGGACGGCGTAGCCGCAGGCGATGACGGCGGCGCCGAGGGCGAGGGTGACGCGCGGGCCGCGCGCGGCGGAGATGCGGGCGGACAGCGGGGAGAACAGCAGCATGGTGACGCCGCCGGGCAGCAGGCACAGGCCGGTGGCGACGATCGACAGGCCGAGGCCGTAGCCGGTGGCCTTCGGCGCCTGCACCAGCTGGGCGGTGACCAGGGAGTTGGCGTAGAAGGCGAACCCGGTGAGCGTGGCCGCCACATGGGACAGCCCCACCCGCGGCCGGGTCACCAGCCGCAGGTCGACCAGCGGCCGTTCGGTGCGCAGCTGCTGCCACCACCACAGGGCGAGGACGACGACGGCCCCGGCGAACAGCCCGAGGACCCGGGCGCTGCCCCACCCCCAGGTGCCGCCCTGGGAGACGCCCAGCAGCAGGCACACCAGCCCGGCGGCGAGACCGAGCGCGCCGAGCGTGTCGAAGCGGCCGGGCTCCCGTACGGGGGGCTCCTTGACGGCCCACCAGGTGGCCGTCACGCCCGCCGCGCCCAGGGCGCTGGTCAGCCAGAACATGGTGTGCCAGTCGGCGTACTGCACGACCAGCGCGGCGAGCGGCAGGCCGAGGGCGGCGCCGATGCCCACGGTCGCGCTCATGAGCGCGACCGCCGAGCCCCGGCGCTCCGGCGGGAGCTCGTCGCGCAGGATGCTGATGGACAGGGGGACGACGGAGGCGGCGGCGCCCTGCAGCGCCCGGGCGGCGATCAGCACGCGGATGTCGGAGGACAGGGCGCACAGCACCGAGCCGACCGTCATGAGGGCGAGCGCGGTCGTGAGGACCCGGCGTTTGCCGTACATGTCGCCGGCCCGGCCCAGCACGGGGGTGAGGACGGCGCCGGAGAGCAGGGTCGCGGTGACCAGCCAGGAGACGGTGGCGGCCGAGGCTCCGGTGAGCCGGGGCAGGTCCGGCAGGAGCGGGACGACCACGGTCTGCATGACCGCCATGAGGATGCCGCCGGACGCCAGCACCGGGACGGTGAGCCGCTGGCGCAGCGGGGGTGCGGCGGCCGGGGCGCGCGGCGACGGGGGTATCGGGGCGGACTGGTCCATCTGCGCTCCTGCGGACGGCGTTCCCGGAAAGTGAATAGCAATTCACCTTATCGAGTGAATGGTCATTCACCAACCGTTGCCGCCGGGGGAGGTCAGCCGCGCCGGGAGGCCGACCGGGCGTGCAGCGCGCGTGCGGCCCTCGGGCCGAGCCAGCGCTTGAACCTGCGCAGCACCTCCAGCTGCCCGGCCGCCTTGTCGAGGCCGTAGTACAGCTGCGGCGGCACGTAGGGCAGCAGGGGTGAGTGGCGCTGGCCGAGCAGGGCGAACATCCGGTGCGGGGGCAGCTGGATGTAGCGGGGCAGGTTCTCGTACCACCGGGCGCTGTAGCGGGCCGCGCTCTGCACGGACAGCAGGTCGGCCTTGCGCCGCCGCTCGTAGGCGGTGAGCGCGGCGGGCAGGGCGGCGTGCTCGCCGAGGGCGCCGGCCAGGCACATGGCGTCCTCCAGGGCGAGGGTGGTGCCGGCGCCGATGGAGTAGTGGGTGGTGTGGGCCGCGTCGCCGAGCAGCACCAGGTTGCCGTGGTGCCAGGTGCGGTTGGTGAGGGTGCGGAAGTTCAGCCACGCTGCGCCGTCGCGGCCGATGAGGGGGTGGCCGTCGAGGATGCCCGCGAAGAGCTTCTCCAGCAGGGCCAGCCGCTCGCCCTCGTCCGCCCGGTCCAGGCCGAGGCCGGTGAAGGTCTGCGGCGAGCACTCGACGACGCAGGTGCTGTGCTCGCCGCTGTAGCCGTAGCCGTAGGCCCAGATCCAGCCGTGCCGGGTCTCGGTGAAGGCGAAGGTGAAGGCGTCGAAGACCTTGGTCGTGCCGAGCCAGATGTAGTGGTTGCGGCCCGAGACGGACTCGGTGCCGAAGTGGCCGGCGTACCGGGTGCGCAGCGCGCTGTGCACGCCGTCGGCCGCGACGACGAGGTCCGCGCCGGCGGGCGGCCCGGTGATCTCGCTGTCGAACTCCAGGCGTACGCCGAGGGTGCGGGCGCGGTCGGCGAGCAGGGCGAGCAGCCGGTGGCGGCCGATGCCGAAGCCCTGGTCGCCGTGGTGCCGGGTCGTCAGGTCACCGACGTGGGCGACGCCGTCGCTCCAGCTGACGGAGTGTTCCTCGATCGCCCGCGCCGAGGCGGGGTCGTGCTCCTGGAGCCTGTCGATGAGGCCACGCCAGTACGTCACGCCCCAGCCGTAGGTCGAACCCTCCGGATTGCGTTCGTGGACGGTGACGTCCACGGCCGGGTCCTGCCTCTTGAGCAGGATGGCGAGGTACAGGCCGGCCGGCCCTCCTCCGACGCAGACCACCTTCACCGCAACACCCCTACCGGTCACCTGGAGTAAAGATCCGACCCCGCACAGTAGCAGGGCCGGTCGCGTCGATCGCGTCAGCCTGGCGCGGTGAGCCGGGTCACCCGGACGGGCGGCGCCGGAGAAGGATCGGCGGAAAACCGGGCGCGGCGGCAAGGAATTGCCCGGGCGGCGGCACGCCGGCCCGGCGCCACGACAAGATCATCTTCGTTCAACTCTGTATGACATGTGGCCACTTGTCCTGATCGTGACCAACCGGCTCCGGGGGATTTCCCCCGTTCCCGCACCCACCGGTAGGCATGCGTCGTCACCACCGCAACACCCCTCCCGGAGGACCCGCATGACCGACCTCACCCGCCGCCGCGCGCTCACCGCGGCGGCCGCCCTGGCCGCGACGGCCTCGGCCGCCACGCTCGTCGCACCCGCCGCCTCGGCCGCCGGCCACGACCACGACCACACCGCGCCGCAGTCCTTCGACGAGGTCTACAAGGGCCGCCGGATACAGGGCCGGCCGGCCGGCGCGGGCGGTCACCACGCCGAACACGGCGGCGGCTACGCGGTGTTCGTGGACGGGGTGCAGCTGCACATGATGCGCAACGCCGACGGCAGCTGGATCAGCGTCGTCAGCCACTACGACCCGGTGGCCACCCCGCGCGCGGCCGCCCGTGCCGCGGTCGACGAGCTCCAGGGCGCGCCCCTGCTGCCCTTCCCCGCCAACTGACCGCCCCCGCAAGGACTCACGGAGCACCGCGCACCATGACCGTACGCAAGAACCAGGCCGTCCTGACCGCAGACGAGAAGCGCCGGTTCGTCGCCGCACTCCTCGAACTCAAGCGCAGCGGACGCTACGACGACTTCGTCCGCACGCACAACGCCTTCATCATGGCCGACACCGACAGCGGCGAGCGGACGGGACACCGCTCCCCGTCCTTCCTGCCCTGGCACCGCAGATTCCTGCTCGACTTCGAGCAGGCGCTGCAGTCGGTGGACCCCTCGGTGGCGCTGCCGTACTGGGACTGGAGCACCGACCGCACGGTCCGCGCTTCGCTGTGGGCGCCGGACTTCCTCGGCGGCACCGGTCGCAGTTCGGACGGCCGGGTGATGGACGGCCCGTTCGCCGCGGCCGGCGGCGCCTGGCCGGTCAACGTGCGGGTGGACGGCCGCACGTTCCTGCGCCGCTCGCTCGGCACGGGCGTGCGCGAGCTGCCGACCCGGGCGGAGGTGGAGTCGGTGCTGTCGATCGCCACGTACGACATGGCGCCGTACAACAGTGCCTCGGACGGCTTCCGCAACCACCTGGAGGGCTGGCGCGGGGTCAACCTGCACAACCGGGTCCACGTGTGGGTCGGCGGGCAGATGGCCACCGGGGTCTCACCCAACGACCCGGTGTTCTGGCTGCACCACGCCTACGTCGACAAGCTGTGGGCCGAGTGGCAGCGGCGGCACCCCGGCGCCGGGTACGTGCCGGCGGCCGGCACGCCGGACGTAGTGGACCTCGACGAGACGATGAAGCCGTGGAACGACGTGCGTCCGGCGGACCTGCTGGACCACACCCGGCACTACACCTTCGACGTCTGATCAGACCTCGGCGCCGCGGCACTCCGGGTGGCCCCAGCCCTTCGTGTTCTTGGCGATGGACTCGCCGGCCGCGTAGGAGCGGCCGCACAGGCAGCGGCCGGGGAACTTCGCCTTGATGGTGCGTGCGGACGCCGCGCCGCCGGTACGGCGGGGCGCCTTCTTGCGCGGCGCCCTGGCCGCCGGGGCGTCGGGGGACGCCGGCGGCTGCGGGGAGCCGAGCGCGCTGCCGGCCGCCTCCTGGACGGTCGCCGCCTGGCTGGCGGCGCGGTCGGCGAAGTCGTTCAGCGGGTCGCCGTCGGCCTGGTGGGCCGGCACGTAGCGGAAGTCGACGGTCCGCCCGTCGAGCAGTTCGTCGATGCGGACCACCAGGTCCTGGTTGGCGACCGGCTTGCCGGCGGCGGTCTTCCAGCCGTTGCGCTTCCAGCCGGGCAGCCAGGTGGTGACGGCCTTCATCGCGTACTGGGAGTCCATCCGGATCTCCAGCGGCACATCGGGGTCGACGGCCGCCAGCAGGCGTTCCAGGGCGGTCAGTTCGGCGACGTTGTTGGTGGCCCGGCCGAGCGGGCCGGCCTCCCAGCGGGCGGGGGTCCGCTCGTCGCCGTCGGAGACCACCCACGCCCATCCGGCCGGTCCGGGGTTTCCCTTCGAAGCCCCGTCGCACGCGGCCACCACACGTTCACGCATGTGCACGATGATGCCATGGCCTCGCCGGCCGGCGTCCCGGGCCGGGTCAGACGTCCTTGACCCCGGGCATCTCCCCCTCGGTGGTCGTGACGTCGATCACCGAGAAATTGGCGCCCTGCGGGTCGCTGAGCGCCGCGAACCGGCCGAAGGGGCTGCTCATCGGACCGAAGCGGAGGATGCCGCCGAGCGTCGTTGCCCTGGCGACGGCCTCGTCGCAGTCGTCCACGGCGAAGTAGACGTTGACGTACGACGGCACCTCGGGTGGGAAGTCCTCCGTCATCCGCATCCTGCCGAGGACCGTGTCCTCCCCGAGGTCGAACATGCGGAAGTCGACCGCCTGGTCCTCGATCTCCTTCATCCGGTACGGGAAGACGGCGGAGAGGAAGGCGTCGGCCGTCTCTGGCTCGCGGGTGAAGACCTCGGCCCAGCAGTAGGCGCCCGGTGTCGCCGCCGGCGCCTCGAAGCCCTCGTGGGTGCCGGCCTGCCACACGCCGAACACGGCCCCGCTGGGCTCCCTGGCCAGGCACATGGTGCCGAAGTCACCCACCCGCATCGGCCCCATCAGCACCTCGCCGCCGTTCTCGCGGATCTTCGCCGCGGTGGCCTCGGCGTCCGGCGAGGCGAGGTACAGGCACCACTGCGACTGGCCCTCCTGCCCCGGCATGGGCGGCACGACGGCGGCCACCGCCCTGCCGTCCACGTAGGCCTGCGTGTAGTTGCCGTACTCCGACGACGACTCGCCGAAGGTCCAGCCGAGGACGTCGCCGTAGAACCTCTTCGCTCCCTCGACGTCGCTGAACATCGCATCGGCCCAACAGGGCGTTCCTTCGGGTTGTACGGCCATGCTCGCGGCCCTCCTGAGGTGCGGTGTGTCCCCGATTGCTCACGCTAGCCACCCGCCGGGCGGCCCGCGCGCCGAACCGAACGGAAATCCCGTCGACAGCAGGGGTGTCGGGGCGCTGGGATGGGCACCGATGAGTGCCTTTCACAGCCGGAGCCCGCGGCGGATGCACGCGGACGAGGCCGACGTCGACGCCCCGCTGGTCCGGCGCCTGGTCGCCCGGCGGTTCCCCGAGTGGGCCGGGCTGCCGGTCCGGCGCCTGGCGTCCAGTGGCACCGAGAACGCCATGTTCCGGCTGGGGCCCCGCCTCGTGGTGCGGCTCCCCCGCCGCCCCGGGGCCGTGCCGGACGTGGTGCACGAGCAGCGCTGGCTGCCCCGGCTCGGACCGCTGCTGCCGGTGGCCGTGCCCGAGCCGCTGGGGGTGGGCGAACCGGACGAGGACTTCCCGTGGCCCTGGTCGGTCTACCGGTGGCTGGAGGGCCGCAACCCCGTCGCGGGGGCGGTCGAGGAGCCGCGGCGGCTGGCCGTGGACCTGGGGACGTTCGTGCGGTCGCTGCGCCGCGTCGCCCCGTGGGACGGGCCGCCCGGTCACCGGGGCGGCCCCCTGCGGGACCGGGACGAGCCCACCCGGGCGGCCGTCGCGGAACTGGGCGCCAGGGTGGACGCCGCCGCGGTCACGGCCCTGTGGGAGCGGGCCCTGGACGCCCCGGCCCATACCGGAGCGGCGGTGTGGGCCCACGGCGACCTGTCGCCCGGGAACGTGCTGGTCGGCCCCGGCGGCGCACTGCGCGCGGTGATCGACTTCGGCACCGCCGGGGTCGGCGATCCCGCCGCGGACCTGATCGTCGCCTGGAACCTGCTGCCCGGACACGCCCGGGACACCTTCCGCCGGACCGTCGGCGCGGACGACGCCGAGTGGGCGCGCGGGCGGGGCTGGGCGCTGTCGGTCTCACTGATCCAGCTGCCGTACTACTGGGACACGAATCCGGCGCTCGCGGAGAACTCCCGGCATGTGATCACCGAGATCCTCGCCGAGGCCGGATAGCGCCGGGGCGCGTCACTCCCCCGCGTACGCCCTCTCCAGCGCGGCGACGTCCAGCTTGCCCATGCCCAGCATGGCGCGGGTGGTGCGGGCGGCCTTCTCCGGGTCCGGGTCGGCCATCAGGTCGATCAGCCGGCCGTAGACGACCTGCCAGGAGACGCCGTACTTGTCCTTGAGCCAGCCGCAGGGGCCGCCCTCGCCGCCGCCCTCGGTGAGCCTGGTCCAGTAGTGGTCGATCTCCTGCTGGTCGGCGCAGAGGATCTGGAACGACACCGCCTCGTCGAACGTGAACTGGGGCCCGCCGTTGAGCGCGAGGAACCTCTGGCCGTTGGCCGTGAACTCGACGGCCAGCACGGAGCCCGCCGGTCCGGGACCGGCGTCGGTGTAGCGGCTGACGCGGCCGATGCCGGAGTTCTTGAAGACCGACACGTAGTAGTGGGCGGCCTCCTCGGCCTGTCCGTCGAACCAGAGACACGTGGTGAAACCGTCGGTGGTCATGAGCACCTCCTGGGCGTGGAACGCGGTCACCGGTGCAGACCGGGCCGCGGCCCGGAACTCATCGGCCCCGGCCACCGGACGTCGTTTCCGGCGGCCGCGGCCGAAGCGGCCCGGCCGCGACCGGGTCAGGCGGCCAGGCAGAGTCCGTTGTGCGGCCGGTACGGCACGCCGGCCGGCCGGCGCCGCTCGGGCGTGCGCCGGGTCAGCTCGCCGTGCGCCAGCGACAGCAGGTCGCCGAGGCCCAGGCCGAGCGCGTGCGCGGCGGCCGCCAGGACCTCCGAGGAGGCCTCCTTGCGGCCGCGCTCGATCTCCGACAGATAGGGCAGCGAGATCCGGGCCGCGTCGGCCACGTCCTTGATCGTGCGCTGCTGCGCCCGGCGCTCGCGCCGCAGCACCTCCCCGATCAGGTCGCGCCACAGCGGCTCCCGGGGCTCGGGCCCCCCGCCGCCGTCGGGGCGGACGGGTGCGGGTCGCAGGGGAAGGACTCGGGCTTCGGTGCTCACCTGTTCGCTCACCTCCGTCAGCCTAGGAGCCGTGATCACGGTGACAAGGGTGCCGCGTTGCGCCCAGAGGGAAATCACGTGGCGGCCGGGGCCGTCTCCGTCCGGCGAGGGCTGTTTCCGGCCAACACGCGGGCGATCACGCGTACAGTGCGTCACCAGGGGTACCCGCCGGGTGAGCGGCTCCGCAGGGACGCATGGTTCCGGCAGAATGGGGTAGGCGCTCCAAGCACACCGTGGCTGAAACAGCGTCGATGCGGACATACGACTCATGGCCGCGGAGGCGGACGTCGAACCGTGACTCACGTGGGAGAGGCAATGAAGACCGCCGGGATCCGGTCGAAGGCAGGGGTAGCCGAGAGAGCCGGGCAGGACACGACGTGCGACGGACCGGTGCTCGGCATCGACGACCCGGCCTCCGTCGCCCCGCGCGACGCACGCGAGTTGTCCCGGCAGTTCTTCCGGCGGCTGGCCGAGCTGGACGAGGGCACTCCCGAGTACCAGTACGCCCGCAACACCCTCATCGAGATGAACATGTCGCTCGTGCGGTTCGCGGCCGGCCGGTTCCGCAGCCGCGGGGACGACATGGAGGACATCGTCCAGACCGGCATGATCGGTCTGATCAAGGCCATCGACCGGTTCGAGCTGGCGCGCGAGGTCGAGTTCACCTCCTTCGCGCTTCCGTACATCGTCGGCGAGATCAAGCGGTTCTTCCGGGACAGCACCTGGGCGGTGCACGTGCCGCGCCGGCTCCAGGAGCTGCGCGTGGAGCTGGCCAAGGCCCGCGAGGAGCTGTCCAGCCGGCTGGACCGGGACCCGACGGTCGCGGAGCTGGCCACGCTGATGAACCTCTCCGCGCAGCAGGTGGTGGAGGCCCAGCTGGCTTCCAACGGCTACAACTCGGCCTCCCTGGACGCCGCGCTCACCGGTGACGGCCCCGACGACGGCGAGGCCGTGCTCGCCGACTTCATCGGCGTCGAGGAGGAGGGGCTGGGGCTCGTCGAGGACCTCCACGCACTCGCCCCGCTGATGGCCGAACTGAGCGACCGCGACCGCCGCATCATCCACCTGCGGTTCGTCGAGGAGGCCACTCAGGCCGAGATCGGCGAACGGCTCGGCTGCTCGCAGATGCACGTCTCGCGGCTGATCAAGCGGATCATCTCGCGGCTGCGCCAGGGAATGCTCGGCGAACTGGGCTGCGCCTGACCGAGCACCCCGGCGCCGACGGCGTCCGCCGTCAGCGCCTCAGCTCGAAACGGGCCCGCACGCGTTTGCCGACCGGCACCCGCTCCACGCTGACGTCCGCGGCCAGGGCGTGCACGATCTCCAGACCGTGCCGCCCGACGCGGGCGGGGTCCTTCGGATAGCGGCGGGGCAGGGCGGAACTGCTGTCGTACACGGACACCGTGACACAGCTGTCGGTGCCCTCCAGCTCCAGGATGTACGGGCCGTCGCTGTGCCGGTCGGCGTTGGTCACCAGCTCACTGACCATCAGCAGCAGCTCGCCTCCGGCGCGGCCGTCGGGGGCGGCGCACCACTCGGTCCTCAGCTGCTCGAGGAACCGGGCGGCGAAGTCGCGCGCCTCCGCGATGCATCCGGGCTCGCCGGTGTAGTGCGCCGCACGACGCAGCGGCTCAACGGGTACGTCGAAACCAGTCGGTATCACTGTCCCGCCCAGGTGTTCGGTCATGCTGTCTCTCTCGGAAAGCCGGTCCGGCCGGTCACTGTCGCACCCGTCCTCGTACCCCATGCCGGGCCCGTCAGTCCACCGGATGCGTTCGCCCAGCGCGCACAGTGGCGAGGGTCACGTCCGCGGCAGGCCGGAGTCCGGCGGCCGGGACGGCGCGGACGTCCCGGCCGACCGGTCGGTCTTCCCGCCGGTCGCCTCGCCGGTGGGGGTCGTCCCGGCCGACCGGGGACCGGAGGAGGGCTGCGCCGGTGTGGACGCGGGCGGCTCGGAGGACGGCTTCGAAGGGGACTCGGGAGACGACTCGGACGACGGCTCGGACCCCTTGGACTCCGGCGACGACGGCTTCGGCGTGCTGGACTGCGGTGACCTGGATTCCGGCGTCCCGGAGCCCGGCGGCTTGGTTTCCGGTGTCCTCGATTCCGGCGGCTTCGATTGCGGCGACGAGGAGGAAGCCGACGAGGGCGGCGAAGGAGAGGAGCCTGGCGGCGAGGACGGGGACCCGGGGGACGAGGACTGCGACCAGCTGGGTCCGCCCGGCGTCGCCCAGGGGTGCGGTTCGGCGGGCGGCTTCGCACGCCGGTCGTGACGGCAGTCGCGGTCCGCGCGCTGCCGGTGGATCCAGTCGTCGTGGCGGGAGTCGTAGATGACGAAGACGTCGAGGGGCTTCCGTGCGGGCATCACCACGACCACGCCCGAGGGCCGGTACGACGGCCAGCGGGCGCCCACCGGCTCGGGTGCGGCCCGCTGGGCCACGGGCGGGGTCAGCGGATTGCCGCAGGCGCAGCGCACCCTGGGCACGCCGTGCCCGTCCACCAGCACGGCGGTGCCCGCCTGGAGCACGGCCTGGTAGGCGGTGGCCCTGCCGTCGCGGTAGCCGTGGTTGGTGACGCGGGTGTCGACACGCAACTGGACGGGGGTGAGCGAGCGCAGGTAACCGGGCACGCCGGCCGGCTCGACACCGGCCACGGAGGCGAAGGACCGGTTCCTGGCCGGATCGGCCCGCAGGAACCTGATCTGCTGCTCCACGTCGCAGGCGGCCACCTTCTGCGTGCCGCCGTACAGGCCGGGAGCGCCGCCGCTCACTCCGCGCACCGCGTTGACCGTTCCGGTAGAGGGGGCCGCGGAGCCGGAGGGCGGCGGGAGGGCGGAGCTCTGCCGCGCGGTCGACTTCGTGTACGGGTTCGGGCCCGCGCTGTTGGCGGACTGCAGGAAGACCTCGCCGCCCTTGGCGGAGGGAGCGCCGCCGGGACGGGTGAGGACGACCGCGAGGACCACGGCGACGACCACGGCGGCAGTGACGGCGACCACCCGCGGCACCGACTTCCACCAGGGCCCGTGCGGCTCCGCGGGCCCGCCGCGCGACGGCTGCGAGGGGGGCGGCGGCGGTTCCGAGGGGGGCGGCGGCCCGGGTGGCCGGTTCGAGCCCGACAGGGGACCGGAAGGCGGGCCGGTGGGACGGCCGGAGGACGGAGGGTCGACGCTCATGAGCACTTCTTCCCGTCGCGGTGCGCGGCTTCGCTCAGTCACCTCCCGTGTGCTGGGCCCGGGTCCCTTTCCGTGCGTTCGCACCTGCTTCGGTTCATTGTGCGCAGCAGTGGGGTGACGCCCGCAAGCCGGGCGGACGGGACGCGGACGGCCCACCCGGCGGGCGCGCCGCAGGGGCGCTGCCTAGCGTGGCAGGGGTGAGCCCTCCGATCATCTCCGAGCGGCCCCTCGCCCGCCCCGGCTGGGCGCGGGCCGTCGCCGCGGTCCTGTCCGGGCTGGCCGTGATGGTGCTGGTGGCGGCGCTGGGGCTGTGGGCGGCCGGCGCGGCGGACCTGCCGGACGGCGCGTTCGTGCGGGTGGTGGCCGCGACCCTCGTCGCGGCGGTCGGCGGCAGCGTGCAACTCTCCGGGAACGCGGGTGTGCTCGCGCGGACCGGTGCGGGCATCAACGTGCTGCCGCTGTCCGTGACCCTCGCCGGCGCCCTGGTGATCGGCGTGGGCTTCCTGCGCCCCCTGCGGTACCGGGCCGTGGCCTCGGCCGGGGAACTGGCGGGCTGGGCGGCGCGGATCGCGGCGCTGTGGCTGCCGGCGCTGATCGGCCTGGCGTTCGCGGCCCGGCAGACCTTCGCCGTCGACGTGGGCAGCGGGACGCTCAGCGACCTGACCGACCTGTTCGGCGCCGCGCCCGAGGCCGGGTTCACCACGGACGTACCGCTGACCGTGCTGTTCGGGCTGCTGTGGCTGGCCGGGGTGCTGGCGCTGACGCTTCTGGTCGCCCGCGGGGCGCCGCTGCCGGCGCGGTTGCTGCGCTTCCAGGAGTCGGTGCGCCCGGCGGCGCAGGCGATGACGACCCTGCTCCTCGCCTGCGTCGCCGTCGCCCTCGTCGCCGCGCTGCTCACGGCGGCCGTCCGCGGCAACGTGCCCGAGATCCTCGCGCTCATCCTGCTCGGCCTGCCCAACCTTGCCTGGACGGGCTTCACCCTGGGCCTCGGGGCGACCTGGAGCGGCCGCGTTGACGGATCGTTCGGACTGCCGGTGCCGCACGTCCTGGACGCGATCCTGCGTACCCCCGGCGTCTCCGCGCTGGACCTGCGTTCCCTCACCGGGTACGACGGCCGGTGGTGGTGGCTGGTGGTCGTGGACGCGGTGCTGCTGCTCGGCGTGGCCTTCCGGATGGCGGTCCGTTCCCCGGCCGGGGTGCGCCTGTGGCGAAACGCCCTGCACCTGGCCGTCGCGCTGGCCCTGACCGTGCTGATGATCTGCCTGCTGGGGCGGATCTCGGCGCACTACGGGCTCTCCCTGCTCGGCATCGGCGACCTCGGTGGCAGGCTGTCCGGAGAGCTGTTCCTGCAGCCCCGGCTGTGGCCGGCGGTCGGCCTCGGCGCCGTGTGGGGCCTGGCCGCGGGCTTCCTGGGCGGCCTGCCGGCCCGGCGGGTGCGCCGCCGGGGCCAGGTCGGCGGACCGTAGCGGGCGGGGCGGTCAGGCCCGGAACACGGGCTCCGCCCAGTGCGGGGGTCCGGGCGGCGGCGTGGCTTCCGGCTCCTTCCCCGTACGGGGGCCGGGGGGCGACGGCGCGGCGGGCGGCGGCGCGGTGGCGGCGCGCAGGGCGGCGACGAAGTCCAGGCAGGTGTCGTAGCGGGCGTCCGGGCTCTTGGCGAGGGCCTTGGCGAAGACGGTGTCGACGTCCGCCGCGAGGCCGGGGCGTACCCCGCTCGGCGGGGGCGGCTCGTCGTACTGGTGGGCCCACAGCAGGGCCATGTCGTCCTCGCGCTGGAAGGGCGGGCGGCCGGTGAGGACCTCGTAGACGACGCAGGCCAGGCCGTACACGTCGCAGCGGCCGTCGACCGGGCGGCCGGAGATCTGCTCGGGGGCCACGTAGTCGAGGGTGCCGACGAACTGGCCGACGCTGGTGAACCCGGTCAGGGACAGCGACTTCTTGGTGAGTCCGAAGTCTGTGAGGTAGACGTGCTCGGGGTGGTCGCTGTCGGTGCCCTCGGCGATCAGGATGTTGCCGGGCTTGACGTCGCGGTGGACCAGGCCGTGCGCGTGGGCGGCGTCGAGGGCCGAGGCCACCTGCGCGGTGATCCGCACGGCGTCCGGCGGCGGCAGCGGGCCGCGCAGATCGAGGAGGTGGCGCAGATCGCTGCCGGAGACGTAGCGCATCGCGATGTACAGCACGTCGTCCGTCTCACCGGCCTCGAAGACCGGCACGATGTGCGGGTGGTCGAGCGACGCCGCCACCTGTGACTCGTGGGTGAAACGCCGGCGGAAGGTGTCGTTGCGGGCCAGCTCCGGGGCGAGCAGCTTCAGGGCGACGGTGCGGCCGAGGCGCAGGTCGCGGGCGCGGTAGACGACGGCCATGCCGCCGCGCCCGACCTCGCTCTCGACCAGGTAGCCCGCCACCTGCCGGCCGATCAGTTCCGAGGGCCGTCCGGAGAACACACCGGTCTCCCCCGCCATCAGCGCTCACCTTCGGGCGCGACCAGGCGGGTGGCCGCGTGCCCGGTGTCGTCCTCCCGGCCCGGCGCCCGGTCGGTGGCGTAGGTGGACAGCCGCCGTCCGTCGCCGTACGTCCACCGTTCCTGGCGCGGGTCGTAGAGCCACACGGACTCGCCGTCGACCACGATCCCGATGCGCAGGCCCTCGGTGCGGTCGTGGAAGTCCTCGCCGTCCAGGGTGCCTGCCGCGAGTTCCTCCACGGCGGAGCGGTAGTCGGCCAGGACCCGTTCGGCGTCGGCGAGCAACGGCCGCGGATCGTCGGTGCCGGCGGGGCCGTCGGCGGCGGGCGGATCCGCGGGTACGGCGACCAGGTGGCGGCCGTCGACCCAGGCGGCCCAGCCGTTGGCGCACAGGACGCGCCCCCAGTCGCCGCGTCGTTCCACCAGCCGGACCGGCAGCAGCGGGTCGAGGCCCACGGTGGGCCGGCCCGGGTCCGGGGCCTCCCAGGCGGGCATGCCGTGCGGCGGGACGACATGGGTGGGACGGAATCCGGGGCCGGTCGCCTTGGTCATCGGGACGCCTACTTCCGCATCACGGCGGGTTCGTGCCGGCGCAGCAGCCGGGCGACCGCGAACCCGTAGAGGAGGGACAGCACCAGCAGCATGGCCAGATCGAGCAGCCAGGCGCCCGCCGAGTGCCGGAACAGCGGGTCGGCGGTCAGCTCCACGGGCACGATCCGGTGCAGCCCGACCGTGGCCGCCATGGCGCCGAGCGCCCAGCGGGAGGGCACGAGCCAGGACAGCTGCTCGAGTCCGGGTACGCCGTCGAGCGGTAGCAGGGCTCCGCAGAAGACGACCTGGACGATGGCCAGCAGGACCAGCAGCGGCATCGTCACCTCCTGGTGGTGCACCAGTGCGGAGATCAGCAGGCCGAGCGTCATGGCCGTGAACGCCAGCAGGGCCACGGCGAGGACGATCTCGGCGAGCGGCGGCAGCAGGACGCCCCGGCCGCCGGGAGCGTGCAGATCGACGCCGAGCAGGGCGACCAGGGTGAGGACGACGGCCTGGGCGACCGAGACCGTGCCGAGTACCACCACCTTGGACATCAGGTAGGCGGATCTGGGCAGGCCGACGGCGCGTTCGCGCCGGTACACGACGCGTTCCTTGACGAGCTCGCGCACCGCGTTGGCCGCGCCGGCCAGGACGGCCCCCACACACAGGATGAGCAGGGTGTTCATCGCGTTGTCCCGGGTGAGTCCGCCGCCCGCCAGGGCCCGGGCCATGGCGCCCATCACGAACGGCAGCGCGATCGAGACCAGGAGGAAGGTGCGGTCGGCGGCCAGGACGGCGGTGTAGCGGCGGACCAGGGTGGCCAGCTGGGCGCCCCAGCTTCGGGGGCGCGGCGCCGGAGCCGGGACGACGGGGGCCGGGCCGGGGTGGTGGGGCCGCGTGGTGGCCTCGGCGACGTAGTGCCGGTGGAACGGCGACTCGCGGTACTCCCGCGCCCAGTCCCGCTCGCTGTCGCGGTCGAACGCCTCGAAGGCCTCCGGCCACTGCTCGAAACCGAGGAAGGCGAGGGCGTCGCCGGGCGGGCCGTAGTAGGCGACCCGGCCGCCGGGGGCGAGCACCAGCAGGCGGTCGCAGACGCCGAGGCTCAGGACGCTGTGCGTGACCACGACGACCGTGCGGCCGTCGTCCGCGAGACCGCGCAGCATGGTCATCACCGAGCGGTCCATGCCGGGGTCGAGGCCTGAGGTCGGCTCGTCCAGGAAGAGCAGCGACGGCTTGGTGAGCAGCTCCAGGGCCACGCTGACCCGCTTGCGCTGGCCGCCGGAGAGGCTGTGCACGGGTCGGTCGGCGCGCTCCTGCAGGCCGAGTTCCCGGATCACCTCGTCCACCCGGGCCCGCCGCTCGGCCCGCGCGGTGTCCTGCGGGAAGCGCAGCTCGGCGGCGTAGGTCAGGGCGGCGCGGACGGTGAGCTGGGGGTGCAGGATGTCGTCCTGCGGGACCAGGCCGATGCGCTGGCGCAGTTCGGCGTAGTCGCGGTACAGGTCGCGGCCGTCGTAGAGCACGGTGCCGCGGTCGGCGGGGCGCAGCCCGGTCAGGGCGTTCAGCAGCGTGGACTTGCCGGCGCCGCTCGGCCCGACCACCGCGAGCAGGCACTTCTCCCCCACTGGGAAGGAGACGTTGTCCAGCAGGATCTCGCGGCCCCGGTCCACGGCGACGGTGAGGTCCTGCACGTCGAGGGAGACCTCACCGGTGTCGACGTACTCCTGCAGCTCGTCGCCGACCAGGCAGAAGGCGAAGTGGCCGATGCCGATGATGTCGCCGGGGCCGACGGGGGCGTGGGTGACCGGCCGGCCGTTGAGGTAGGTGCCGTTGTGGCTGCCGAGGTCGGCGATCTCGTACCCGCCTCCGGGGCCGGTGCGCAGCTCGGCGTGGCGGCGGGAGACGACCAGGTCGTCCACGACGAGGTCGCTGTCCGGGGCCCGGCCGATGCGGATCGTGCGCGCGGGCAGCGGGCGGACGGCGTCGGGCCGGCGGAAGGTGCCGGTCAGTTCGGGCATCGACACCGCCGAGGGGCGGTCCGGTGCGGGTTCGGGAGCGCCGGTGAGGACGGCTCGGGGGCCGTCGGCGGGGTTGCCGAAGCGGATCTCGCTGCCGGGGTGGACGTCCCACCGCTCGATCCTGCGGCCGTCCGCGTAGGTGCCGTTGGTGCTGTTCCGGTCCGCCAGCGTCCAGCGGTCGTGGTCGCAGCTCAGCACTGCGTGGTGCCACGAGACCCGGGCATCGTCGAGGACGATGTCGCTCAACGGGTCGCGTCCGACGTGGTAGTCGTGGCCCGGGCTCATCACCGTGGAGACGGTGTCGGTCTCCAGGACGAGTTCGGGCGCCGCCGGGGCGACGGGCCGCTCCGCCATGGCCAGAAGTCTACCGATTCGCTCAGGTGTGCGCCTGTCTGTCCCGTCTCCGGCGGGCGCTTCGCGCCCGTGGACACGTGTCAGGCCACGGGCATGACGAGCGCCGGGACGGTGCGGTGCATCCGCAGGGCGTCGACGGACTCGGCGAGCAGCTCGTACTCGGTGGTGTCATCGCTGGCGGCGATGCGGACGAGCCGCCCGCCCGCCAGTTCGTCGGCGACCAGCGCCTGCCGGCCGTCGTCCGCGCACCAGGCGCGCAGCAGGGCGGGCACGTCGGCCACCGTGTCCGCTACCGGCACCAGCGCTCCCGCCGGGAAGGCGGCGCCCTCCGGGCTGGGATCGAGCCGCTCGGCGATCCAGGAGGCCCGGTCGCGCAGCCACCACAGCGCCAGCGCCAGGGTCGGCGCCCGGTAGGTGCCGAGCGGTACGCCGATGCGCCTGCCGTCGCACGTGCCGTACGCCGTGACGTGGCACAGGAATTCGTCGTGCACGTTCCACTCCCCCGTCGCCTCGCTGGTGGCCGGCCGGGCTCTGGCTGTCCGTGCGGCTCCTGTGCGGTGAAGTGCCCCTGCCGTTCGAGTATCGCCACTGCGGAAACACTGTCACCACGACTTTCCGGCCAGTGTCCTGGCATATTCACCGCCCGTTCTGGCCGGAATGTGCGGGACCGCGAGGCGCCCGGGCCATGACTCCGGAGGTAATCGACCCGCCCCGCGCCTTGACGGCATGGTTGTCACACCGGATCGGCGAACACCTGGATCCGGGACCTGACCAGCGGATACGACCTCGATGGAGGCTGATTCACCATGTCCGAGAACACGAACCGTTACGAGCACGCCGCCGCCCGTTACTTCGAGGCCTGGAACGCCACCGACCCCGCGGCCGTCGAGAAGGCGGTCGCCGCCGCGTGGACGGCGGACGGCACCTACACCGACCCGCTCGCCGACGTCCGCGGGCACGAGCAGATCGCGGCCGTCATCAAGGCGGCGCACGAGCAGTTCCCGGGCTTCGTGTTCCGTCCCTTCGGCGCGGTCGACGGGCACCACGACACCGCGCGCTTCGCCTGGGAGCTGGTCAACGAGGCCGACGGCTCGGCGCCGGTGGCGGGGTTCGACGTGGTGACGCTGGACCGGGAGGGCCGCATCCAGCAGGTGCTCGGCTTCATCGACCGGATGCCGGCGGGCGCCTGACGGCACCCGCCGGTGTGGGCCGCGCGACGCGCGGTGGCCGCTCCCGGCGAACGGGAAGGTCCACCGCGCGCGCCCGGCGGGACGGGCGCCGGACCCGTCCCGCCGGTGACCTACGGCCGGACGATCGCGTCGATCCGTGCCAGTTCCTCGGCGTCGAAGTCGAGGTTGGCGATGGCGCCGACGCTGTCCTCGAGCTGCCGCGCGCTGCTCGCGCCGACCAGCGCGGAGGTGACCCGGCCGCCGCGCAGCACCCACGCCAGGGCCAGCTGGGCCAGGGACTGGCCACGGGACCTGGCGATCTCGTCGAGGGCGCGCAGGCGGCCGACCAGGTCCTCGGTCACGGCGTCCGAGTTCAGGAAGGGGCTGTCGCCCGCGGCCCGGGAGTCCTCCGGGATGCCGTCGAGGTAGCGGCCGGTGAGCAGGCCCTGCTCCAGCGGGGAGTACACGATGGAGCCGGCCTGGAGTTCGTCCAGGGCGTCCAGCAGGCCCTCGTCCTCGGGGCGCCGGTCGAGCATCGAGTAGCGCGGCTGGTGGACGAGGAGCGGGGTACCGAGGTCGGCGAGGATGCGGGCGGCCTGACGGGTCTGCTCGGCGGAGTAGTTGGAGACGCCGGCGTAGAGCGCCTTGCCCTGCCGCACCGCCGTGTGCAGCGCACCCATCGTCTCCTCCAGCGGAGTGTCCGGGTCGGGGCGGTGCGAGTAGAAGATGTCCACGTAGTCCAGGCCCATGCGCTTCAGGCTCTGGTCGAGCGAGGACAGCAGGTACTTGCGCGAGCCCCATTCGCCGTAGGGGCCGGGCCACATCAGGTAGCCGGCCTTGGTGGAGATCACCAGCTCGTCGCGGTAGGGCGCGAAGTCGGCCTTCAGGGCGTCGCCGAGCGCGGACTCCGCGGCGCCGGGCGGCGGGCCGTAGTTGTTGGCGAGGTCGAAGTGGGTGATGCCGAGGTCGAAGGCGCGGCGCAGGATGGCGCGCTGGGTGTCGACGGACCGGTCGGGACCGAAGTTGTGCCACAGGCCGAGCGACAGCGCGGGGAGCTTCAGGCCGCTGCGTCCGGTGCGCCGGTAGGGCATGTCGGTGTAGCGGTCGGGGTGTGCGGTGTACAACGCGACTCCAGAGGGGTTGGCGCACGGTCTACCGGTTCCACTCTTGCCCGGACGGCGTACAGCGGTCCAACAGGAGAATCGGATCGAATTGTGCGGTTAGGCTTCTCAATCATGGAACTGCGTCATCTCCAGCACTTCGTCGCCGTCGCCGAGGACCAGCACTTCACCCGGGCCGCCGAGCGCCTGATGGTGTCCCAGTCGGGCCTGTCGGCGTCGATCCGGGCGCTGGAGCGGGAGCTGCGGGCGCCGCTGTTCGTGCGGACCACCCGCAGGGTGACGCTCACCGAGGCGGGGCGTGCGCTGCTGGTGGAGGCCGAGCGGATCCTGGCGCAGGTGCGCTCGGCGCACGAGGCGGTGGCGGCGGTGCAGGGCGTGCTGCGCGGCACGCTGTCGCTGGGCACCGAGCAGTGCATCGCCGGGGTGCACGTGGCACGGCTGCTGGCCGCGTTCCGCAGGCGGCACCCGGAGGTGGAGATCCGGCTGCGCCAGACCGGCTCGGGCGCGCTGGCCGAGGAGGTGGCGGCCGGCCGGCTCGACCTGGCCTTCGCCTACCGCACCCAGGCTGACACCGACCAGCTGCGCTCGGTGTCGCTGACGAGCGAGCCGATGACCGTGCTGTGCCATCCCGGTCACCGCCTGGCCGCGGGCGCCGCCGTCCTCTCCCCGGACGACCTGGCCGGCGAGGTGTTCGTCGACTTCCACCCGGACCGGGGGCCGCGCCGCACCACCGACGCGGCGTTCGCCGCGGCCGGTGTCCGGCGGACGGTCGCGCTGGAGGTCAACGACGTGCACAGCCTGCTGGACCTGGTCGACGAGAACCTGGGGGTCGCGGTCGTGCCCCGGCACTTCCGGCACAAGCGGCCCTCACTGACGGCGCTGCCGCTCCAGGCCGCGGGCGAGGCGGAGTACGAGACCATCGCCCTGCTGCCGCCGGAGCGGGCCACCAGTCCCGCCGCCCGCGCGCTCGTCGCACTGCTCGGGACAGAGGGCCGGACGCCACCGGAGCCGTCCGGGGCCTCCTGACATCCCGGCGCACGACCGCGCTCGATGCGCCATGGTGGACCCATGCATGCCAAGGACATCCTCATCGACGGCTTCGGCCGCATCCGGGAAGAAGTCCATGCCGCCCTCGACGGCCTCGGACCGGAGGAACTGGAGCGCCGCCCGGTCCCCGACGCCAACTCCGTCGCCTGGCTCGTCTGGCACCTCACCCGGGTGCAGGACGACCACGTCGCCGACGCCTTCGGCCTCGACCAGGTGTGGCTCTCCCAGGACTGGGAGAAACGCTTCGGCCTCGGGCTGCCCCGGCACGACACCGGCTACGGGCACAGCCCGGCCAAGGTCGCCAAGGTGCGGGGGGCCTCGGCGGACCTGCTGACCGGGTACCACGACGCGGTGCACGAGCAGACGCTCGGCGCCCTGCGTGCCCTGGCCGCCAAGGACCTCGAACGGATCGTGGACGAGCGCTGGGATCCCCCGGTCACCCTGGGCGTCCGCCTGGTGAGCGTCCTGTCCGACGATCTTCAGCACGTCGGACAGGCCGCCTACCTGAGGGGTCTGCTTCAGAGCGCGGCCGCGTAACCCGGCAGGACCACGTCCTCGATGAGGGCCTTGCGCTCGTCGAACGGGATGAACGCGCTCTTGAGGGCGTTCACCGTGACGGTGCGCAGGTCCTCGACCGTCCAGCCGGCCTCCTCGACCAGCAGGGACATCTCCCTCGTCATGGTCGTCCCCGACACCAGCCGGTTGTCGGTGTTGAGGGTGACCCGGAAGCCGAGGTCCTTCAGGGCCGTGATGGGGTGCTCGGCGATCGAGGTGGCGCAGCCGGTCTGCAGGTTGGACGTGGGACACATCTCCAGGGCGACACGGCGGTCGCGCACCCAGGAGGCGAGGCGGCCGAGCTTGCCGTCGACGATGTCCTCGGTGAGGCGGACGCCGTGGCCGATGCGCTGGGCGCCGCACACCTGCAGCGCCTGGTGGATGCTGGGCAGGCCGTGCGCCTCGCCGGCGTGGATGGTGAACGGCATGCTCTCCCGGCGCAGGTGCTCGAACGCGGCCAGGTGGTCGGCGGGCGGGAAGCCGTCCTCGGCGCCGGCGATGTCGAACCCGACGACGCCCGCGTCACGGTAGGCGACCGCCAGGTCGGCGGCCTCGCGGACGCGGTCGAACATCCGCATGCCGCACAGCAGGGTGCCGACGCGGACGGGGGTGCCGGCGGCGGCCGCCTTGGCCATGCCGGCGGCGAGGCCCTCCTGGACGGTCTCCACGACCTCGGCGAGCGAGAGCCCGCCGTTCGTGTTCAGCTCGGGGGCGTAGCGCACCTCGGCGTAGACGACACCGTCGGCGGCGAGGTCGAGGACGTACTCCTCGGCGGTGCGCAGCAGGCCCTCACGGGTCTGCATGACGGCGAGGGTGTGCTCGAAGGTGGCTATGTAGCGCACCAGGTCGCCGGAGTTGGCGGCCTCGAAGTACCAGGCGGCCAGCTCGCCGGGGTCGGTGGTGGGCAGCTGGTGGCCGACCGCGGCCGCGAGTTCGACGACGGTGGCGGGGCGCAGGCCGCCGTCGAGGTGGTCGTGGAGGACGGCCTTGGGCAGCCGGCGGAGGGTCTCGGTGTCGATGCGGGGCGCGGTCATGGCGGGGTCTTTCCTCGGCTGGTGGTTCTGGGGTGATCAGGCGGCGGGCTGGAGCAGGTCCCAGCGGTTGCCGTACAGGTCCTGGAAGACGGCGACGGTGCCGTACGGCTCGTGGCGCGGCTGCTCCAGGAAGGTCACGCCGGCGTCGCGCATCCGGGCGTGGTCGCGGGCGAAGTCGTCGGTGTGCAGGAAGAACCCGACGCGTCCGCCGGTCTGGTCGCCGACGCGGGCCCGCTGGCCCTCGCCCTTGGCGCGGGCCAGGAGCAGCGCGGTGGCGGCCGTGCCGCCGCCGGGCTCCACGACGACCCAGCGGGAGCCGTCGGGACGCGGGGCGCCCTCGGCCAGCCGGAACCCGAGGGCCTCGGTGTAGAAGCGGATGGCCTCGTCGTAGTCGTCGACGACGAGGGTGACCAGGGCGACGCGTCGCATCGGTGCCTTCCGTGGGGAGCGGTTAGCCGGTGAGGTTATACGTAAAACTACTGGCACGCCAGTCCCGGTCTACGCGCGTCGCCGCAGGGGGTTCCGACCGGGGGCGAACGGTGCCGTTCGCGCAGACTTGGTAAGATTGACGGTCTTGTCCCACCGAGGCTGTGACGTCGGTATGAGGAAGCCTCGGGCCGGTGCCCGCCGCGCGGCCGCGGCCGTGGGGTGTGCGGCCCTGCTGGTCTCCGGCTGGGCGGCGCCCTGCGGGGCGCACGCCACGGCCCGGTTCCCCGTGCCGGCCGCACGCGCGGCGGTGGCCTTCGACCCCGCTCCCGAGGCACTCCGGCGCATCGATCCGGCCGCCCTGCGATCCGCCGTGGCGGGTGCGGCGAAGAAACTCCTGGTGCCCGGGGCGGTCGTGCTGCTGCGCACCCCGCAGGGCACCTTCCGGGTGACCGTCGGCACCACCGAACGGGCCAGGACAGTGCCGCCCACGACGGACGATCACTTCCGCATCGCCTCGAACACCAAGACGATGACCGGGGCGCTGATCCTCCTGCTCGCCCAGGACGGCAGACTCCGGCTGAGCGACCCGGTGTCCGCCTACGTCCCAGGAGTGCCGGGCGGCGCGCACATCACGCTCGCCGAACTGCTGAAGATGCGCAGCGGGCTGTACGACTACACCTCCGCACCGGAACTCGCGGCCTCCCTGGACGCACGTCCGCGCGCGGCGCGCACCCCGCGCGAGATGCTCGGCATCGCCTTCCGGCGCCCGCCGGACTTCGCGCCCGGCACGGCGTACGAGTAATGCAACACCAACTACACGTTGCTGGGCCTCGTCGCCGAGAAGGCCGGCGGCCGCCCCCTGGCCGAGCAGTTCCGGGACCGGCTGTCCGCCCCACTCGGCCTGACGGGGACGTCGTTGCCCGGCGCCCACGACACCAGCCTGCCGGCCCCTTGGTCACACGGTTACATGTACGGCGGCACGGCCTACGCGCTGGCCGACAAGGACTACCCGGCCGACGTGCGGGCCGCGGCCCGGTCCGGACGGCTCCGGCCGGTGGACTACACCCATCAGAACCCCTCCTACGCGACCGCCGCGGGCGGCGCCGTCTCCACGGCGGACGACCTGGCCGTCTGGATCCGGGCGCTGGTGACGGGCAAGGTCCTCGGCGCCGCCTTCCAGCGGCAGCTGCTGCACAGCCCGCAGGCCCAGGACCCGGCGGCACCCGACGGGCAGAAGTACGGGTACGGGATCGCCCACCAGCGCTTCGGCCGAAACGCGGCGATGTACTACCACGGCGGTGAACTCCCCGGCTACAACTCCTTCATCGGCCACGACCCGGACAACGACGTCACGCTGGTGATCTGGACGAACCTGACCCTGTCGCCCGACGGCCGGACCACGGCCAACGCCCTGCTGCCCACCGTCCTCGACCAGGTCTACGCCGGTCTCCGACTGCCCACCGGCACGGGCTGAGGATCCGTCAGGCCGTGCGCGTGCGCGCCGAATCCAGCCGCGCTAGCTCCTCGCCGGTGAGCCGGAGGGTGCCCGCGG
This sequence comes from Streptomyces lucensis JCM 4490, assembly GCF_014650035.1. Taxonomy (GTDB): domain Bacteria; phylum Actinomycetota; class Actinomycetes; order Streptomycetales; family Streptomycetaceae; genus Streptomyces; species Streptomyces lucensis. Next base: position 68,173 of record NZ_BMUE01000003.1, read on the forward strand.
CGATGTTCTCCTCCAGGTGGCCGGGGTCGCCGGTGCCGGGGATGGCGAGGACGTGCGGACCCTGGTGCAGCGTCCAGGCGATACGGACCTGCGCGGGGCTCACCCCGTGCGCGCGGGCCACGGCGAGCACCTCCTCCTCCTGGCGCACCTCGGAGGCGCCGCGTTCGCCGCCCTGCCCGGCGACGGCGTAGTAGGGCACGAAGGCGATGCCCCGTTCCCCGCACAGGCGCAGCAGTTCCGCGCCCTCCGGGTACGGGCCGTCGAGTCCGTACCGGTTCTGCACCGCCACCACCGGTGCGATCTCCAGCGCCTCGGCCAGGTGCCGGGGCTCCACGGCCGAGATGCCGAGGTGCCTCACCAGCCCCGCCCGGCGCAGCTCGGCGAGCGCGCCGAAGTGTTCGGCGATGGAGTCCTGGCCCATCCGGCGCAGGTGGACGACGTCGAGGTGGTCCCGTCCGAGCTGGCGCAGGTTCTCCTCGACGTGGCCGCGCAGCTCGTCGGGGCGGGCCGAGGTGCCCCACTCGCCGCGGTGGTCGCGGTAGGGGCCCACCTTGGCGGCTATGACCAGGTCGTCGGCGTACGGGGACAGGGCGGTGTTGATCAGCTCGTTGGCGGAGCGCAGCGAGGAGAAGTAGAAGGCGGCGGTGTCGATGTGGTTCACGCCCAGCTCGACGGCCCGGCGCAGGACGGCGATCGAGCGGGCCCGGTCGCTCGGGACGCCGAGGTGGAACGCGGCGCTGCCCGTCAGCCGCATCGCGCCGAAGCCGAGGCGGTGGACGGGCAGGTCGCCGAGCGGGAAGGTGCCGGAGGACTCCGCGGTGATCGTTTCAGCGGTCATCGGCGGAGTCTCGCACATCCCTTGTCGCGCAGGCGGGTTCAGCCGAGCGGCTTGGCCAGGACGGCCTTGCGGTGGCTGAAGGTCTCGATGGAGTAGCGGCCGTGGTAGCTGCCGGTGCCGCTCTCCCCCACGCCTCCGAACGGCAGGTCGGAGACGGTGAGGTGAGCGAGCGGCAGGCCGTGGCCGAGGCCGCCGGAGGAGGTCTCGGCGGCGATGCGCGCCCGGGTCGCGTCGGACTCGCTGAACACGTACAGCGCGAGCGGCTTGTCGCGGTCGTTGATGAATTCGATCGCCTCGTCCAGGCCGGACACGGTGACGATGGGCAGGACGGGACCGAAGATCTCCTCCCGCATGACGGGCGATCCGGGGTCCACGTCCGCGAGGACGGTGGGCGCGATGTACCTGCTCGCGCGGTCGCTCTCGCCGCCGACCGCCACCCGTCCGGAGCCCAGCAGGCCGGACAGCCGGTCGAAGTGCCGCTCGTTGACGATCCGGCCGTACTCGGGCGAGGCCGCCGGGTCGGTGCCGAACAGTGCCCGGACCGAGCGGACCAGCGCGGCTTCCAGGGCGGCGGCGGTGCCGGGGTCGGTGAGGACGTAGTCGGGCGCCACGCAGGTCTGGCCGGCGTTGAGGAACTTGCCGCGCGCCAGCCGGTCGGCGACCACGTCGAGGTCGGTGCCGCGGTCGACGAACACCGGTGACTTGCCGCCCAGTTCGAGGGTGACCGGGGTGAGGTGCTCGGCGGCGGCGCGCATCACGACACGGCCGACGGTGCCGTTGCCGGTGTAGAAGATGTGGTCGAAGCGCTCGGCCAGCAGGGCCGTGGTCTCCGGGACGCCGCCCTCCACCACGGCGACCGCGTCGGTGTCGAGGTAGGCCGGGATCAGTCCGGCGAGCGCGGCCGAGGTGGCCGGGGCGAGTTCGCTCGGCTTGGCGACGACCGCGTTGCCGGAGGCGAGCGCGCCGACCATGGGGGCGAGCAGGAGCTGTGCCGGGTAGTTCCAGGGGGCGATCACGAGGACCACGCCGAGCGGGTCGTACTGCGTCCAGGCCGTGGCGTCGGCGCCGAGGTGGGCCGGCACCGGGGCGGGCTCGGGGCGCAGCCACTCGTCCAGGTGGGCGAGGGTGTGGTCGATCTCGCGGACGGTGAAGTCGATCTCGGTGCGGTAGGCCTCGGTACCGCTCTTGCCCAGGTCGGCGCGGAGCGCCGCGGCGAGGTCGGCGCCGCGTTCCGTGAGCATCGCGCGCAGGCGGCGCAGCTGGCCGGTGCGCCACTCGACGGGCTTGGTGCGGCCACCGCGGAAGGTGGCGCGCAGCCGGGCCACGAGGTCGGCGGGCTGCTCGGTGGAGGAGTGGGTCACGGGTGCCTCGCTGGGTCGTGCACGGGCCGGACGGGCCCGGGCGGAGGATCAGGCGGTCGGATGTATATACCAACCTTTCAGCTCCTGAAGTTCATTCCGGCACCGTTCGGTGACGCGGATCACCTCGCCCGGGGGCCGTCGCACGCCGGCGGCACGGCTCAGGGGCGACCCTCCTCGTCACCCGCCTCGACAACGACCAGGAAGGCGTCGGACCTCAGGTCCATCACCACGGTCGCGTGTTCGCCCTCGGCCCGGCGCGCCGCCGCGTACTCCTCCGCCGGCCACGATCCGCGCGGAGCCCCGGCGGGGAACCGCTCCAGCACCTTCGCACTCATGACGGCCGGTCACCTCCAGCGTTCACCGTTTCGCACGGAATGTGCGTCCTGTACGTCGTCGGTTGCCCCGGATCGCAACGGACATGTCATCGCCGCCCGCCCAGGGCCGCCCGCGTCAGCGCGGAGCGCCGGGCGGCGCGGCTCCGTAGGCGGCCGCCAGGGTGTCGAGGGCGTCGGCCAGCCCCGCCGGGCGGAGCATGCCCTGGGCGGGCCGGCCGGACCAGCCGGGGCCGCCGAGCATCGTCAGCGGGTGCCTGCGGGCGCCCGTGACTCCCCACTCCATGGCGGCGACGTACTCGGCCAGCGGCCGGCTCGCGGTGGAGCGGGCCTGCGCCCACAGCACCACCGCGGCCGGGCCCAGGCGCCGCACCGCCGCCACGAGCGCCTCCGCCGGCACCGCGGCGCCGAACATCCGCGTCGGGACGCCGAGGTGACTCAGCGCGGCGTTGAGCGCTTCCAGCGGGAGGGTGTGCTGCTCCCCCGGGACGCACGCCAGGACCACCGGCCCGGCGCCCTCGGGGGCGGCCGGTGGCGCCGCGGGCCGCTGCCGCGTGTGCCGGCGCAACGTGGTGGACACCTGCCAGGACAGCAGGTGCTCGACCTCGACGTAGCGGTCCCCCGAGGAGGCCCACCGGCGGCCCACGGCGTGCAGCGTCGGGACCATCACCTCCTGCCAGGCGGCGACCACGCCGTAGCTGGTGACGGCGGCGTCCAGTCGCTCCCCGACGGCTCCGGCGTCCAGCCGGACGGCCGCCCGGGCCAGCCCCCGGCCCTCCTGCCGGGCATCGCCGGAGGGCGGCGGGCCGGCCTCGGGGCCCGGTGCGTCCGCCGGGCGCCGGGTTTCGAGGTACGGCCGTTCCTTCGCGGCCCGGGCGGCCTCGGCGGGCGGGACGCCGGACGCGGTCAGCCGGCACATCGTCTCCAGCATCGCCACGTCGTCGGCCGTCCAGCGCCGGTGCCGGCCGTCGGTGCGGGCGGCGGGTCCGATGCCGTAGCGGCGGTCCCAGGACCGCAGGGTGGTGGGCGAGACGCCCAGCCGGCGGGCCAGCGCGCCGGTCGTGAGCCTCGGCTCCCCGCTCTCCGGCGCGTGCGCGGTTCCGGACGTGTCCATGGGACGACTATACGGTGCGGTATCGATGCGCCTCGTCTGATAGGCGTCCCGGTCCTGCCATGCCGGCGGGCCATCACGGCAACCGTGCCGCCGTCCGGCACGTCTCAGCGGCGGTGCACCCGAACGCTGCGGAAACGGTGCCGATGCCGGCCGGTCCGGCGATCTTCCACCGCCGTCCGTCCTCGGGAAGAGTCGGGCCCGTCGACGCCCGCCTCCAACGCCTGCTGAAGGAACTCCCCGTGAAACAAGCGCTGTTCACCGGTACGATCCCGTCCTCGCGCACGAGTCTGGAGGAACTGACGTACCGCGTCGCCTCGGGTGACCACCTGGCCTTCGCCGCGCTCTACGACACCGTGGCCGGCCCCGTACTGGGCGTGGTGCGCGGCGTGCTGCGGGACCGGGCGCAGTCCGAGGAGGTGGCGCAGGAGGTGCTCCTGGAGGTGTGGCGCACGGCCCCCAGGTACCGCCGCGACCGCGGCACGGCCATGAACTGGATACTCACCCTCGCCCACCGCCGGGCGGTGGACCGGGTCCGCTCGGCGGAGGCGGCCGCGGTCCGTGAGCACAGGGCGGCCCTGCTGGACCACACACCCGCGTACGACGAGGTCACCGAGCGGATCGAGGCCTACCTGGAACAGGAGCAGGTGAGACGGTGCCTGCGCACCCTGACCCAGGTCCAGCAGCAGGCCCTCGGCCTCGCCTACTACCGCGGGCTGACCTACCGGCAGGTGGCCGAGGCCCTCGCGCTTCCGCTCGGCACGGTGAAGACGAGACTGCGCGACGGTCTCGTACGGCTGCGCGACTGCCTGGGCGCGACCGCGTGACCCCGGCGCCGCCCCGGGGCCCCGCCGCCGGCGGCGGGGCCCGTGACACGGCCCGTTCCTCAGGAGCGCCGGCGCGGCGGCAGGGGGAAGAAGCCGCTGGTGCGCGCGCAGTACTCGGCGTATCCCGGCCGTCCGCCCATGTGCCGCTCCAGCAGTGCCTTTCCGCTGCCCTTGACGAGCAGCAGCGTCATCACCACCGGGGAGACGGCCGACACCGCGGCCGAGGCCGGCGCGGCGCAGGCGAGGAGGAACAGACCCCACCAGACGAGGAAGTCCCCGAAGTAGTTCGGGTGCCGGGTGTACCGCCACAGCCCCCGGTCCATGATCCGGCCCCGGTGGGCGGGATCCGCCTTGAAGCGGGCCAGCTGGGCGTCCCCGACGGCCTCGAAGACCATCCCGGCCGCCCACAGCGACGCACCGGCCCAGGCGGGGGCGGCCGGCCCGCCGCGCACGTACTGCGCGGCCTGGACCGGCAGCGACACCAGCCACACCAGCGCGCCCTGGAGCAGGTAGACCATGCGCAGGGCGTAGCGGTTCCGGTCGCCGGGCGCCTTGGCGAGCAGGGCGTCGTAGCGCGGGTCCTCGCCGTGGCCCCGCCCGCGGCGCGCGATGTGCCAGGAGAGCCGCAGCCCCCACACGGACGTCAGGACGGTCACCAGGGCCCGCCGCCCGGGGTCCCCCTCGCCGGCCGACGCCGTCCAGGTGACGAGGGCGACCGCGGTGAAGGCGAGCCCCCACGCGACGTCCACCACGCGGTGCACGCCCCGCCGCACCGCCACGGCGAAGGTGACGAGCATGACGGCGAGCGCGGCCGCCGCGGCGAGGGCGAGGTTCCGGGCGAAGGCGTCCCAGGCGAAGCCGCTCACGGCCGGTCCAGTCCCGCGTACCAGTCCGCGGGCGTGCCGGGCAGCCCGGCCCCGCCCTCCCGGGAGGGCCGCACGCCCAGGATCTGGTCGACGCCCATCCGGCGCTCCTCGAACGCGAGCGCCCCGCCCGCCAGGTAGAGCCGCCACACGCGTGCCGTCTCGGCACCGACCAGGGCCACCACCTCGTTCCAGCGTTCCTCCAGCGTGCGGTGCCAGGCGGCGACGGTGCGCACGTAGTGCTCCCGCATCGACTCGATGGAACGCACCTCCAGCCCGGCCCGCTCCAGCAGTCCCACCGTCTCGCCCACGGGCCGCATGTGCATGTCGGGCGCGACGTACGCCTCGATGAACGCGCCGCCGCCGGGGGCCACCCGCCCCCGCGACATCTGCTGCACTAGCACCCGCCCGCGCGGGCGCACCAGCCGGTGCAGGGCGGCGGCGAAGCCCGGGTACTCGGCGTCTCCTACGTGCTCGCCCATCTCGATCGTGGCGACCGCGTCGTAGGCGCCGCCTCCGATGTCCCGGTAGTCCTGGCAGACCACGTCCACCTGTCCGTCCAGCCCCCGCTCGCGTACCTGTTCGCGCACGTACGCCGCCTGCTCGCGGGCCAGGGTGACGGCCGTGACCCGCGCCTTGTGCCGTTCGGCCGCGTACAGGGTGAGCGAGCCCCAGCCGCAGCCGATGTCGAGGAGCCGGGCGCCGGGGGCGAGGCCGAGCTTGCGGCAGACCAGCTCCAGCTTGGCGCGCTGGGCGTCGGCCGCGGTGAAACCGGGCTCGTCGCTCGCCCAGTAGCCGCAGGAGTAGGCCATGGTGTCGTCGAGGAGGAGGCGGTAGAAGTCGTTGGACAGGTCGTAGTGGTGGCTGACGGCGGCCCGGTCGCGGGCCCTGCTGTGCAGGCCGCCGCTCAGCCGGGCCTCGGATGCGGGCGGGGCGGGGCGCGGGCCGACGGCGCCGAGGCGCAGGGCGGCGCCGGCGGCGGCCACCCGGTCGGCGGGGGTGAGCCGCGGGGCCCGCAGCCCGCCCTCGCGTACGGCGGCCCACACCGTGCGCAGGCCCTCGGCGAGGTCGCCCTCCACGTCCAGTTCCCCGGTGACGTAGGCTCGGGCGAGGCCCAGTTCGCCGGGCTGCCACACCAGGCGGCGCAGGGCGCGACGGGAGCGGACGACGACCACCGGGGCTCCGGCGGTGCCGGTCTCACTGCCGTCCCAGGCGCGCAGGCGTACCGGCAGGGGGCCGCCGAGGACCTGTTCGGCCAGTGCGGCGACGCGGTGGGCGGCACCGGCGCGAGCGGTGCGGACGACGGTCATCGGGCGGGGCCCTCCTTGGTGAACAGGTACTGCTGGACGTCGAGGTAGCCGGAGCGGAACCCGGCCTCGGAGTAGGCGAGGTAGAAGGTCCACATCCGCCGGAAGGTCTCGTCGAAGCCGAGCGCCGCCACCTCCCCGGCGCGTTCGGTGAACCGCTCCCGCCACAGGCGCAGGGTCTCGGCGTAGTGCGCGCCGAAGGCGTCCCGCCGGGCGACGGTCAGCCCGGTGTGGTCCCGGACGCACCGCTCCACGGCCTCGGTGGAGGGCAGCAGGCCCCCGGGGAAGATGTACTTCTGGATCCAGGTGAAGGTGTCGCGGCTGGCCAGCAGGCGCTCGTGCGGCATGGTGATGGCCTGGACGGCGGCGCGGCCGCCCGGGACCAGGCGCTCGTCGAGGGTGCGGAAGTAGACCGGCCAGAACTCGGCGCCGACGGCCTCGACCATCTCCACGCTGACGACGGCGTCGTGGGCGCCGCGTGCCTCGCGGTAGTCGCACAGTTCGATGCGGACCCGGTCGGCCAGCCCCGCCGCGCGCACCCGCCGCAGGGCGAGGTCGCGCTGTTCGCCGGAGAGGGTCAGCGAGGTCACGTGCGCGCCGCGGGCCGCAGCCCGGATGGCCAGTTCCCCCCAGCCGGTGCCGATCTCCAGCAGCCGGGTGCCGTCCCGGACCCCGGCGAGGTCGAGCAGCCGGTCGACCTTGCGCCGCTGGTCGGCGGCCAGCGTCTCCCAGCGGGCGGGGAGGCTCTCGTGGACCGCCGCGGAGTAGGTGAGGGTGTCGTCGAGGAAGAGGGCGAACAGGTCGTTGGAGAGGTCGTAGTGATGGCTGATGTTGTCGCGGGCGCCCCTGGGGGTGTTGAGCTGGGCGCCCGGCCGGCGCGGCGCCCACAGGCCGCGCAGCCGCTGGAGCGGGGCCGGTATCAGGTCCGCCGCGTGGGAGGCGAGCACGGTGAGCACGGCGACCAGGTCGGGGGCGTCCCACTCGCCGGCGAGGTACGACTCGCCGAAACCGATCAGGCCGTGGGTGCCGATCCTGGCGTGAAACCGGTGCGGGTCGTGCACCTCCAGCAGCGGTCCGCCCCGGCCCGCTTCGGCGAGGCCGGCGAACCGGGCGCGCAGGGGCAGCCGGTCCAGCGTGCGGCGCAGGACGGCGGCGGTGACGGCCGTGCGCGGCCGGGAGGCGTGCGGTGGCGCGGCGACGTCGGGCCAGCGGGCCGCGTCCACGGCGGTGTCCCGCCGGAGGCCGGCGGGGCGGGGCTCGGCAGTCCTCATGTCACGTTCTCCGGAGTGCGCTGGTCGGGGCGGGGCTGTACGGGCAGTCCCCGCAGGTACAGGCGGATGCCGTGCAGGCGGATGGCCGCCGAGACGGCGAGGGTGGACCACGGGTGCCGCAGCGCGAGCCGCAGCAGCGCGGACCCGGTCGCCTCCCGGCGGGTGCCGCGCACGGTCGCGGTGAAGGGGCGGCCGCCCTCCCGCTCCAGGTGGACGGTCAGGTCCAGCCGGTCGCCGGGCGGCGGTACGCGCATGCGGTAGTGGCCGTCGACGGGGAAGAACGGGGATACGTGGAACTCCTTGCCGGCGCGCGCGGCGCCGGCCTCGTCCGGGCGCAGCAGGTAGCAGTGCCGGCCGCCGTAGGTGTTGTGCACCTCGGCGACCACGCAGACCGGCCGGCCGTCGGGGCCGTGGCACCAGTACAGCGTCAGCGGGTTGAAGACGTGTCCGAGGACGCGGGCGTGGGTGAGCATCGTGATCCGTCCACCGCCGAGGTGGACGCCGTGCCCGGCGAGGAAGGCGTCCAGCCCGGCCCGGATGGTGGGCCGGTCGCCGGTGAAGTGGTCGCGGGCCTCGAAGCGGGCCAGCGGGCGCAGGAGGCGCGGCAGCCGGGGCGGGTGGTCGGGGTCGACGCACCAGAGGTAGGTGCGGTGCCGCAGGACGTGCCGCAGGGGCGCGGTGCGGGCGTGGGTGACGGTGCACGGGTAGAGGGCGGGTGTCACGGTCACCAGCAGGCTCCCAGGGCCGCGGCGGCGCGCACGCCGGAGGCGCAGCCGTCCTCGTGGAAGCCCCAGCCGTGGTAGGCGCCCGCGAACGCGGTGACGGCGGTGTCCAGCTCCGGCAGGCGCGCTTGCGCCGCGACCGACTCGGGCGTGTAGACGGGGTGTTCGTAGACCATCCGGGCGATCACCCGGTCCGGGTCGACGCGGTCCTCGCCGCCCAGGGTGACGACGAAGGACTCGGCGGCGTCCAGGCGCTGGAGCCGGTTCATGTCGTAGCTGACGCGGACCCGGTCGGCGCCCGCCGCGCAGGACGGCATGAGGTAGTTCCAGGAGGCGCGGGCGCCGCGGGCACGCGGGAGGAGCGCGGTGTCGGTGTGCAGGAGGGTGGTGTTGCGCGAGTAGCGGAACGCGCCGAGCACCTCCTTCTCCCGTGGGGTGGCGTCGGTGAGCAGCCGCAGGGCCTGGTCGGGGTGGACGGCGATCACCACGGCGTCGTAGGAGGCGGTTGTGCCGTCGTCCGTGGTGAGGTCGGCACCGTCGGCGTGCCGGACGACGCCGCGGACGGGGGCGCGGGTGCGTACCGCGTCGAGCCGCCGGGCGACGCGTTCGACGTAGGTGCGCGAACCGCCGGTCACCGTGCGCCACACCGGGGAGCCGCTCACCGTGAGCATGCCGTGGTGCTCCAGGAACCGGAACAGGTAGGCGGCCGGGTAGCGCTGCGCGGTGACGGCGTCGCAGGACCACACGGCCGACACCAGCGGTGTCATGAAGTGGGCGCGGAAGTAGGGCGAGAAGTTCTCGCGGTCGAGGAACTCGCCGAGCGTCACCGTGCTCCGGCCGTCGTGGGCGGCGAGCAGCCGGCGGGCCGCCCGGTGGAAGGCGGGCACCTCGGTGAGCATCCTCAGGTAGGCGCCGCGCCGGGCGTTGCGGGGCCGGGCGAACAGGCCCGCCGGGCCGCGGGCGCCGGCGTACTCGAGCCCGCAGCCCTCGCACCGCACGGACATGCTCATCTCCGACTCCTGCGTGGCGACGCCGAGTTCGCCGAAGAGCCGTAACAGGTTCGGGTAGGTGCGGCGGTTGTGCACGATGAAGCCGGAGTCCACGTGGTGGAGGCGGCCGTCGGGTGCCGTCACGTCATGGGTGTGGGCGTGCCCGCCGAGCCGCGCGTCGGCTTCGTAGAGCGTGACGTGGCCGGCGCGCCGGAGTACGTACGCGGCGGTCAGGCCCGCCACGCCGCTGCCTATGACGGCCAGGCGCCGGCGTCCTCCTCCCGGTCCGGGCGCGTCGTCCAGCGGACTCCGCGCGGCTTCCCTCGGCGTGTGCGCCATCGGTTCTCCTCCCACTGACTGTGATCAGGGCTGCCGCGGGTAATCCGTGACCGCGCGGGTGCCGGATTGGCCGTTGTGGGTTTTTCACGCGATCTCGTGAGTACGTCACCGGACCTTGTGAGCGACCCGTCCGATACGGGCGCCAGACCTCTACACATAAGGAAGGAATAAGGGCAAACTGGGTGGAAGCGGGGTTCCCGCACCGCGGGGAAGCGGTGCGGCCCGCACAGTCGAAGGAGACGAGTCATGGCCAACGTCTCGCACAGGGGTGACATGTCGACCCACCCCGATGTCTCCGAGATGCGGGAGCGCTACGCCCGCATGCTCGGCGGTCGCGACGTGGCGCTCGTGGACGGGCCGGTCTTCCTGCTCGGTCTGTACTGCGCCGCATCTCCGTGGATCGTCCATTACGCGGCCTCCCAGCCCGCGCTCATGACCCACAACCTCATCATGGGCATAGCGATAGGACTGCTGGCACTGGGATTCACCAGGGCCCCGGAGCGGATGTACGGCCTCAGCTGGGCCATGTGCGCCATGGGCATCTGGATGATCATCGCTCCGTGGATCGTGGGCACCGCACCGGACGCGGGCGTGATCGTCAACAACATCGTCATCGGCGCGCTGGCGCTCCTCCTCGGACTGATCTGCGCCGGTACAGCGGCGAAGAGCACCCCCGGACCTTGAGGACAGGACACGAGGAAAGGAAGAACACAGAGCGGGAGGCCGGTCCGCCCGGGCGGACCGGCCTCCCCCGTGCCCGGCGCGGCGTCCCGGCCCGATCCGGACGAAAGACCCTAGCCGGCCGCGGCGGCGTCGTACCCCTCGCCCGTCTCCCGCTCCCCGAACGGCCACACCCGCTCCAGCCGCGCCCAGACCAGGAACGCCCCGCCGCCGAGTGCCAGCCAGGCCAGGGACCACTCGACGGGGTGGCGGCCCGGGGAGTTCCGGTCGGCGTACCCGTAGATCACGCACCAGCCGGCGAAGGCGACGAGGCTCGGCAGGGGGTACAGCCACATCCGGTACGGGCGGGGCAGCTCCGGGCGGCGTCTGCGCAAGGCCGTGAGCGCCACGATCTGGGCCAGCGCCTGCACGACGACCATCACCGTGGTGAGCAGCTGGATCAGCGTCGTGAGGTCGGTGTGGCGGCCGATCAGGAAGCCGACGGCCGTGATCACGCCCATGGTGGCGAGGCCCAGCACCGGGAAGCGGTGCCGGGGGTGCAGCTTCTCGTACGGCCGGAAGAAGACCCGGTCGCGGGCGGCGTCGTACGGGACGCGCGAGCCGCCCAGCAGGCCGGTGAAGACGGAGGCGAACGCGGTGATCAGGATCAGCACGGTCACCGTGCGGGCCGCGCCCTCGCCCCAGGTCGCCTCCAGTACGGCGGAGGCGACCGAGGTCGAGGCGATGTCGTGCGGATCGGTCATCCGGTGCCAGTCGACGACCCCGAGCGTGCCGATCTGCAGCAGCAGGTAGACCGCCATGATGCCGAGGATGGAGAAGAGCACCGAGCGGGGCAGGGTACGGCCGGGGTCCTTGATCTCGGCGCCCATGTAGGCGGTGGTGTTGTAGCCGAGGTAGTCGTAGATCCCGATGGTCAGGCCCGCGGCGAAGCCGGGCCAGAAGCGGCCGCTCGTCAGGTCGAAGGCGTGTGCCGGGTAGGCGAAGGCCAGGTGCGCGTCGAAGTCCGTCGCGGCGGCGGCGATCACCAGGAGCACCGAGGCGATCATCACGGTCCACAGCACGGCGGTGATCCGGGCGATGTGGTCGATGCCGCGCCAGAGCAGGGCCACGACCAGGGCGATGACGCCGAGGCCGGTCAGGTCGCCGCCCGTCCGGCCGAGGCCGGGGGCCAGATAGCCCAGGTACTGGACGAGGCCGACCACACCGGTGGACATGATCAGCGGGATGAACAGCATCGCCGTCCACACGAACAGGAACGGCGCGAGGCGGCCGGTGCGGTGCTGGAAGGCCTGGCGCAGATAGACGTAGCTGCCGCCGGAGCCGGGCATCGCGGCGCCCAGTTCGGCCCACACCAGCCCGTCGCACAGCGCCAGGACGGCGCCCGCGGCGAACCCGACGACCGCCTGGGGACCGCCGAACGCGGTGACCATCAGGGGGATCGTCACGAACGGACCGATGCCGCACATCTGGCTCATGTTGATGGCGGTCGCCTGGAACAGGCCGACGCGGCGGACGAAACCGTCCGTGGGCGGCGGGCTACCGGACACGGGTGCCTCCTGACGCGGGGGATCACGCGCGACGCGGCGGTCGAGCGCGGGACGGCCGGGACCTGACGCGGTCAACCCCACCACGGCCGGGGTCATTGACTCGGTTCACAGGGCGCCCTACTTTGAACCGAATTGGTAAATTCTTCCTACTTCGCGCGGCTGGAGTCCCCGTGTTCCCTCGCCCTCCACGCGGACGCCGTTACGCCGCCGCCACCCTGACGGTGTGTCTGCTCGGCTCCCTGGCCACCGGCGCCTGGGCCGGCCCCCGGCCCCCGGCGCCGCGGCACGAGGACGTCCGGGTCACCCGGGTTCCCTCGGCCGCCGGTTCGGGCACTGCCCTGTCCGGCTACGACATCCAGTCCACGGCCAAGGTGGCCGACTCCCCGGCGGCCGTCTCCTCCCCCGGCTATCCGGCGGCCGGCTGGCATCCGGCGGGCCCGCGCTCGACGGTCCTGGCCGCGCTGCTCGCCGACGGCGTGTACGCCGACCCGTTCCACTCCACCAACCTGCGGAAGATCCCGAAGGCCGACTTCGACGTCCCCTGGTGGTACCGCTCCGACTTCACCGTCGAGGACACCGCGCTGCGCACCTATCTCGATCTCAGCGGCGTGGTCTCGGCGGCGGACGTCTACGTCAACGGCCGCCTGGTGGCGCCGGCAGCACAGGTCACCGGCGCCTACACCCACCACGAGCTGGACATCACCCCGCTGGTCGGGCCGGGCACGAACACGGTCGCCTTCCGGGTGCGGCCCAACGACCCGGACAAGGACCTCACGACGGGCTGGCTGGACTGGCTCCAGCCGCCGCCCGACCGGAACATGGGCCTCGTCCGGGACGTCCTCGTGCGCAGGGGCGGCCCGGTGGCGCTCCGCGACGCGCACGTGGTCACCGAGCTGGCCGTGCCCTCGCTAGCCACCGCCGACCTGACGGTGAAGGCCGAGGCCCGCAACGACACGGACTCGGCCGTCACGGCGGAGGTGAGCGGCAGCGTCGGCGGGACGCACTTCGGCAGGACCGTGTCGCTCGCCGCCCACGAGAAGAGGACCATCACCTTCTCCCCGGCCGACGTCCCCCGCCTGCACCTCACCTCACCCAGGGTGTGGTGGCCCGCCGGGATGGGCGGCCGGCCGCTGTACGACCTCGACCTGACCGCCACGGTCGCCGGCAGCACGTCGGACACCGCGCACGAGACCTTCGGCATCCGTGACGTGCGGGCGCCGCTGAACGCCGACGGCGACCGCCAGTACCTGGTGAACGGCCGCAAGCTGCTGATCCGGGGCGGCGGCTGGTCGCCGGACGAGTTCCTGCGCTGGGACCACACCTACACCGAGGACCGCCTGAAGTACGCCGTCGACCTCGGCCTGAACACCCTCCGGCTGGAAGGGCACCTGGAGCCGGACGAGTTCTTCGACCTGGCCGACCGCCACGGCCTGCTCACCCTGCCGGGCTGGGAGTGCTGCGACAAGTGGGAGGGCGACGTCAACCCCGGCGGGCACGGGGAGAAGTGGTCCGGCGCCGACCACACGGTCGCCAAGGCGTCCATGGCGGCCGAGGCCGCCCGGCTGCGCGGCCATCCGAGCGTGCTCTCGTTCCTGATCGGCAGCGACGCCGCACCCGACGCGACGATCGAGAAGGGCTACCTGGAGGCCCTGAAGGCGGCCGACTGGCCCGTCCCCGTGGTCCCCGCCGCGTCCGAGGCGTCCTCGCCGCAGCTGGGCCGCTCGGGCATGAAGATGACCGGCCCCTACGACTGGGTGCCGCCCGGCTACTGGTACGCCAAGCGCGAGGGCGGCGCCACCGGCTTCAACTCCGAGACCAGCGCCGGGCCGAGCATCCCCACCCTGGACAGCCTGCGGCGGATGATGACCCCCGCCGAACTCGAGACGCTGTGGAAGGACCCGGACGCCCGCCAGTACCACCGTTCGCCGTCCACCGTCTTCGGCACACTGAAGATCTACGACGACGCCCTCACGGGCCGCTACGGCGCCCCCGCCGGCCTCACCGACTACGTCCGCAAGGCCCAGCTGGCGCAGTACGAGAACGTCCGCGCCCAGTTCGAGGCGTACCGGCGCAACGCGGCCGACGCCGCCCGGCCCGCCACCGGGGTGGTCCACTGGATGTTCAACAGCGGCTGGACGTCCCTGCACTGGCAGCTGACGGACCGCTACCTCGACCAGAACGGCGCCTACTTCGGCGCGAAGAAGGCGAACGAGCCGCTGCACGTCCAGTACTCCTACGACGACCGCTCGGTCGTCGTCGTGAACGACCGGCACGAGCCCGCCGGGGGCCTCACCGCGCGGGCCACGCTGTTCGACCCCGACGGCACGCAGAGGTACGACAGGACGGTCACCGGTGTGTCGGTCGCCGGGGACGGGGCGCACGGCACACCGCTCACCCTGCCGTCCTCGGTGGGCGGACCGTCCCGGACGCATCTGCTCCGCCTGGTGCTGACGGACGCGGACGGCACCGAGGTGAGCCGGAACGTGTACTGGCTCTCCACCCGGCCCGACACCCTCGACTGGAGCCGCACCACCTGGTACCACACGCCGACTACGGACTACGCCGATCTCACCGGGCTCGCCTCGATGGCGCGGGTGCCGGTGTCGGCGACGGCCTCGACCCAGTCGGCGGGCGGCACCTCGACGACCACGGTGACCGTGCGCAACACCGGGAGCGGGCCGGCCCCTTCGCTGCTGACGGACGTCCGCCTGGTCGACGCGCAGGGCAGGCCGGTGCTGCCCGTGCGCTGGTCGGACAACCAGGTGAGCCTGTGGCCGGGCGAGTCGGTGACGCTGACCGCCTCCTACCGCACGGCCGACCTGCACGGCTCGGCACCGCACGTGCGGGTGTCCGGGTGGAACACGCCGGAGCGGACGGTGCCGTCGGCCTGACGCGGAGTGGGCCCGGGAGCCCGCCCCGCGTGGTTCAGCCGACGTCGAGCGCGGTGTCGTCGACGACGAACGACGTCTGGAGCGTGGAGCCCTCGGTGCCGGTGAACCTGACCGTGACGGTCTGTCCCGCGTAGCCCGCGAGGCTGAAGCTGCGCCGGGTGTAGCCGCTCGCCGCGTTGAGGTTCGAGTAGGTGGCGAGGGTCGACAGCACCGTGCCGCTGCCGTTGACGACCTGCGCCTTGAGGGTGTCGTAGGCCGTCGAGGTGGTGGTCTCGGCGGTGTCGACGTGGAGGTAGAAGCTGAAGGCGGCGTTCGCGCACCCGGCCGGGATGGCGACCGTCTGCGCGAGGGTGTCGCTGTGCGCCGAGCCGTAGCCGTTCAGCCAGGCCTTGTAGGAGCCGGTGCGGGCGGCCTCGCCGGTGTCGTCGGTGACGACGCCGCTGGAAGCGGTCCAGGAGGTGGCGCCGGACTCGAAGCCGGGGTTGGCCAGCACCTGGCCGGCGGTGCAGGTGCCGGTGCCGCCTCCGGTGCCGCCGGTGCCCGCGCCGGCGAGCCACGCGGTGGCGTTCAGGGCGAGGGGCGCGTTGGTCGCGCTGGAGTCGTTCCAGCCGTCGTAGAGGGTGTTGCCGGACTGGCCGGTGCCGTCGTCGACCGGGGAGCTGTCGCCCCAGAAGGCGACCCGGCCGCTGCCGAAGGTGCTGGTGGCGAAGAACGCGCCGGTGTCGCCCGAGTAACCGGTGCGGTAGAGCAGGCCCTTGACGGCGGGGTTGTCGGCGGGCTTGAGCGTGGCGGTGGTGCCGCTGGCGATGAGGCTCTTGGTGACGGTGCCGAACGCGCCGTGCAGGACCGGGTCGGAGCTGTCGCCGATCGCGGCCGGGTGGTCGGAGCCGATGCTCAGCGAGTCGATGGAGAAGCCGAACGGGTCGGTGGAGTCGACGCTGTTGTTCGTCATCAGGTCGTTGAAGATCTCGACCGCGTCCTGGCCGTCGTTGTTGCGGTCGGCGCCGGTATGGTCGGAGATCATGAACAGGCCGCCGCCGTTCTTCACGAAGTTCATGATCGCCGTCTTCTCTGCGGCCGTGAACAGCGTGTTCGGCTCCGGCAGGACCAGCGTGTCGAAGTTCGACAGGTCGGTCGCGGACGAGCCGCCGTAGCTCAGGGCGCCGCCCGACGGGAGCGTCTTCAGGCTGTAGCCGCCGGCCTTCTGCAGCGCGACGCCCCAGGAGGACAGGGCGCCGGTCCAGTCCGTCTCGGCGGACGGGGTGGAGTCCTGGCCGAGCGGGTCGGGCTGGCTGGTGGAGATGATCCAGTCGGCGTTGCCGGCCGTCTCGGCGTGGGCGTTGTCGAAGAGGACGCGGTGCGTGGTCGCCGCGCGGGCGGGGGTGCCGGCGCCGACCTGGAGGGCGGCTCCGGTCAGGAGCAGGCCGAATCCGGCCAGGGCGGTGGTGAGCGTGCGGCGGCGTCTGCTGGTCCGGGTCATCCGGCGAACCTCCATGAGGGGTGGGGAGAGGCGGTGGGGGCGCCAGGTCTGCGCGCGTAGAGCCGGGTCGAGATTTCTACACGCGTCGACTTGTTGAAAGGTACATGGCATGAAGGCCCGGTGAACAGGGAGCTCCGCGACAACCGGAGTATTCCCCTCCTCCTGCGCGTCAGTCCCCGTGGAGGTACGGCGTGGTGGTGGTCAGCGCGTGGAAACCGAGGCGCTCGAGGATCGGGCGGCTCATGGCGGAGGCGTCCACCTGGAGGTAGCGGTACCCGCGGGCGGCGGCGACACGGGCACGGTGGGCGACCAGGGCGCGGTAGACGCCCCGGCCGCGCCATGCCCCGGCGGTGCCGCCGCCCCACAGGCCGGCGAATCGGGTGCCCGGCACCAGTTCCATCCGGGCGGCGCCGACCGGTTCGTCACCCGCGAGCGCGACCACGGCGACGAGTGAGCCGGGGTCGGCGGCGAGACGGGCGAGCAGCCGGTGCCGCAGGCGGCTGCCGCCGGTGCCGAAGGCCTTCTCGTGCGCGGCCACCACCAGCTCGACGCCGGCCGGGTCGGTGGCGCGCACGAGCCTCATGCCCGCGGGCGGCTCGGCGTCCAGGTGGCCGAGCCGGGCCGCTTCGCCGACCATCAGCGTCTCCTCGGGCTCGGCCCGCAGCCCCGCCGCGACGAGACGGGCGCCGAGGTCCGCGGGCCGGTCGTGACCGTGGAGCTTCCACTCGAAGGCGCGGCCGAGGCCGGTGAAGTACGTGATCTGCTCGTGGATCGCCCGGTCGGCGTCCGCCGCGTCCAGGCCGGACCACAGGACGCCGTTCCAGCCCCGCGCGTCCGAGACCTGCCGCACCACCCGGCCGGCCCGCTCGACCCGGGCACCGGGGCCGTCGGGCCGCGCGCCCTCGCGCATGTCCCGGTCGTACAGGGCGAGCACCGCGGCGTGATCCATTCGCCCACTGAACACGCCCCGCCGGCCCCACGGCAACGGAATTGCGGGTCCCGGACCGCGCCTCGGGCCGGACACGGCGGACGGAGGCCGGTGGTCAGCCCAGTTCGAGTGTGGTGACGCCGAAGACGTGGTCCTGGGCGTGGTCGCGCACCGGTCCCGTGTACATGCGGGCCGTCTCGAAGGAAGGGGTCAGGCCCGCCTCTTCGGCGAGCGCGACGCCTGCCGTGTTGAACTCGGGCACGTCGATGGCGACCTCGCGTCCGGCGGCCTCGGCGACGAGGGCGGTGAACAGGGCCCGGGCGTCCTCGGCGGAGTCCGCGAAGAGGGGCCCGATGCGCAGGGTGTCGTGACCGGGGCGGATCACGCCGTAGCCGGTGAGCCGCGCGCCGTCGTGGCGGACGACGGCGCGGTGGCCGGGGCCGGTGAGCCACTCGGCGAGGAAGCGCGGGCGGTCGGCCGGGTGGCAGGCGCTGTCGTAGGCCGTGATCGCGGCCAGGTCGGCGGGGCCGGCGGGCCGCACTCCGCCGGTCGCCTCCCGCTCCGGCGCGACGCCGGTGAACCGGATCGTGCGGTGGGCGAGCGCGAAGCCGGACTGGCGGTAGTTGTCCTGCTGGGCGACCACGCCGTCCAGGCCGACGGTGCGGTCGCCGGCGTGCGCGAGGGCGGTCTTCCAGGTGGTGAGGCCATGGCCCTGGCCGCGCAGGTCGGGGCGGACGAGGTAGCAGCCGAGGAAGGCGTAGTCGGGACCGTGGTTGACGACCGAGATGGCCGACACCGGCTCCCCTTCGATCCGGCCGAGGAAGAAGCCGTCGGGGTCCTGGGCGAAGAACGCGGGTCCGTCGGACCGCCCGGGATTCCACCCCTCGGCCGCGGCCCACCCGCTGATCACCGGCCAGTCGGCGAGGGTGGCCTGCGTGACGACGAGGTCGAGGGGGGCCGAAGAGGTCATCGGTGCGCTCCGGATCGGTCGGGGGCGGACTGCCGCACAGCATCCTCGCCGATCGACACAGGCCGCACCACGGGGAGATCAGCCGTATCCGCGCCCTCGCCATGCGGTGTCCGGCAGGCACCAGGGAGCCCCACCGGGCCGACGTCCGGTGGGGCCTCGCGGGTGCCGGGTCGTCAGTGGGTGCGGCCCGGCCGGAAGCGGCGGTACAGGATCGTGCCCGTGAGGAGGAACGCGACGCTGCCGGCGATGGCGGGAGCCGTCAGGTCCGCTCCGGTGTGGGCCAGCGAGGCCACCGTGTGCTGCGGGGCGGGGTGGCGCGGGCCCGGGTGGGTCGCGGCGGGCGGCTGCGCCTTCGGGACGGTGGTGCGGGGGGTGCTGACGGTGGTGGGGGCGCTGGGGCCGTTGACCGACTTGTTGCCCACGGCCGGGTTGCCGATACCGACCACGTTCACGCTGTTGCCGCTGACGTTCACCGGCACGTGGACGGGGAGCTGGATGTCGTTCCCGGAGAGCACTCCGGGCGAGTCCTGCGCGCCGCCGTGGGCCGACGCCCCGCCGGAGGAGGCCGATCCCGCCTTCCCGCCGCCCTCCTCCTTACCGCCGCCGGTGTTGGCGCAGGTGTTGCCCACGGCCGGGTTGAGCAGCCCCACGACGTCCACGGTGTTGCCGCACACGTTCACCGGCACGTGCACCGGGAGCTGGATGTTGTTGCCGGAGAGGACTCCGGGCGAGCCGATCGCGGAGCCGTCGGCCGCGGCACCGTCTGCCGCGAATGCGGCGGACACCGGCAGCGTCATGACCATCGCGCCGGACGCGGCGGCGACGGCGATCACACTGTTTCGGGTGGCCCGTCTCATAGGTTTCCTGCCTTCCAGACATCGTCGCGGGCGCTCACCCGCACCTCTTCAAACGCGTGCGCGCCGTCCGGGTTATGGCTTATCGGTCTTTCACCCCATCGAGTGGCGGGTCATCGAACCGGGGGCCGAAGCCCTCGCGGTGATCGGCGCCGGGCGCGGGGCGGGACGCCGGACGCCGGTCCGGAGGCGGCGCGTCCGGGGCCCGCTTATGGTGATCCAGGGCCCCCTCTCCGGTCCGTGGCGGGCGCCCCGGGAGGCCATCGATGCTGACCATGCTGTGCACACGGCCCGCCGTGCGGCGCTGCGCGGGCGCCTCGGCACTCGCGCTGGCCCTGCTCGGAGCCGGGCTGCCGGCGGCCGCGGCGGACGGGCCGCGGCCCGACCTGACGCGGTTCTACCGGCAGAAGGTGTCGTGGGCCGCCTGCGAGGGCCCGGACATGCCCAAGGACCTCCAGTGCGCGAAGGTCACCGTGCCGCTCGACTACGCCCGCCCGCACGCGGACACGCTGGACGTGGCGCTGGCCCGCTACCGCGCCACCGGCAGGTCGCGCGGCTCGGTGCTGCTGAACTTCGGCGGCCCCGGCGGCCCGGGCGTCAGGGAGCTCGCCGCCGACGGGCGGCAGTTCATGGACCTGACCAACGGCTACGACGTGGTCACCTTCGATCCGCGCGGCGTCGGCCGCTCCTCTCCCGTCAGCTGCGGCGAGGGTGGCGAAGAGGCCGCCGTGACCAACGAGAACGCCGACCTCGCCCGGCCCCAGGCGCTGCTCAGCCGGCTGCGGCGGGCCGCCGACGAGTGCGCCCGGCACTCCGGCCGGGTGCTGCCCCACATCGGCACCGTGAACGCCTCCCGCGACCTCGACGTCATCCGCCAGGCGCTCGGCGACAAGAAGCTGAACTACCTCGGCTTCTCCTACGGCACACGGCTCGGTGCGGTGTACGCGGCGCAGTTCCCGGACAAGGTGGGCCGGATGGCCCTCGACGGGGTGGACACCCTGACCGAGCCGCTGGCCGAACAGGGAGTCGCGGGCGCCGCGGGGCAGCAGACCGCACTGGACGACTTCCTGGACTGGTGTGCGACGGACAGGGCCTGTCCGTTCGGCACCGACCGGCGGGCGGCCGGGGACGCGGTCGTCCGGCTCGTACGCTCACTCGACGATAACCCGGTGCCGACGGACTTCGGCGGCACGTTCTCCGGCCAGGACCTGGTGGGCGCCATCGGGCAGGGCCTCTACAGCAGGGACCTGTGGCCCTCGCTGGAGCGCGCGCTGGCCTCGCTGGTCGAGGACGGCGACGCCCGGGGCGTGCTGAACTTCTCCGCGTCCGGCG
This sequence comes from Streptomyces lucensis JCM 4490, assembly GCF_014650035.1. GTDB lineage: Bacteria > Actinomycetota > Actinomycetes > Streptomycetales > Streptomycetaceae > Streptomyces > Streptomyces lucensis. The sequence goes on from NZ_BMUE01000003.1 coordinate 88,816, forward strand.
TCGGGCTGCCCCGCGGACAGCACGGCAAGGACAACGGGCACGCCGGGCTCGTCGACGCCGACGAGGTCCCGCCGGACAACCTGCCGGCCGCTCTCATGGCGATCAACTGCGCCGACGACCCGGACCGGCCCACCGGCGACCGCATCGCCAAGGACATCGAAGGGCTGCGGGACGTGTACGAGCAGGCCTCACCGGTGTTCGGCCGCTACCGGCTCACGCAGCTGCTGATGTGCTACGGCCGCCCCAGGGGCACCGACTTCATCCGCGACCGGGTCAAGGATCTCGACACCGCCAGGATGCTGCTCGTCGGCACGCGCGGGGACCCTGCCACGCCGTACTGGTGGACCGTGGAGACGGCCCGGCGGCTCGGCCCGTCGGCCGTGGTCCTCGACAACAAGGGCGACGGCCACACCGGCTACTCCTCCTCCACCTGCGTGCACCGCAAGGTCAACGACTTCCTGCTCTACGGCTCCCTGCCCCCCAGCGGCAGTTCCTGCCCGGCGGACGGACACGGCCCGCTCGGCGCCCGCACCGCCGGCTGAGCGGCGCACCGCGCCGGCCGGGGCGCGCAAGGGGCCGGCAGGTGGCGGGAACGGCGCGACCGGGTACCAGGTCCTCATCCGGGACGACCGGCCGGCCGCACCCGCCCGTCACACCGGGCGGATGCGGCCGGCCACCGTTTCCCGCGCCGACCGCGACAAGGAGGACCACCATGCGCATCCGCGCCGCCATCGCCGTGCCCGCCGTCTCGGCCGCCGCCGCGGCCCTGCTGCTGTCCGCGCCCCAGGGCCAGGCCGCCCCGGGCCGCGCCCAGCCCGCGCGCTGCGCCGAGCAGGCGCTGACGGTACGGGCGAAGGCCGCGGCCGCCGACCGGACCGTGGTGCGGGTGAGCGTCACCAACCGGGGCGCGCGGGCCTGCGTCGTCGACCGCGTGCCCACGGTGACGTTCGGCGACCTCGACGGGGCGGCGCTGCCGGTGCCGCGGGGCGGCACCGGCACCTACCGGCTCGCGGCGGGGGGCACGGCCCACGCGGACGTGCGGACCATCGGCGACCCGGCGGACCCCGAGGCCCGCCGGGTGGACGCGCTCACCGTGGCCGCGTCGGCGGCGCACTGGGGCCGCTCCTTCACCGCCGCACGGCTGGGCGCCGGCGGCCACGTCCCGGTGTGGGAGCCGGTGACGACGTGGTGGCACCGCACGGCGGCGGCCGCGGACCGGGCCATCGGACTCGGCTGAGGCCGCCCGGAGCCCGCCCGGGCAGGGCGACGGGCCGAGGGCGCGCGTAGCGCCGTGCCGAGCCCCGCCGCGGCGGGCGTGCCGCACGTCCGCGGGGACCGGCGGCCGCCACCCGAACGGCCCACGGGACGCCGTCGTTCCGGCCTGCGCCCGCCCCGCGCCCGGCTCGCGCGCCGTCCCGGCTCGGCCCGCCCGCACCGGGGCGGCGCCGCCAAGGACCGGCCACGTGCGGGCGGTTCACCGGATGCCGGGCGGTTCACTGCTTCACGGTCACGAACCCGTCCAGCACGGCGGTCAGTTCGGCCGGCTTCTCCACCGGCAGTTCGTGGCCCGCGTCCAGAACGCGCACGACGGCGTCCGGATAGGCCATGGCCATCCGGAGCATCTGCCGCACCGGCAGCTGGACGTCGTGGTAGCCGTGGACCATCAGCGTCGGCGTGCGGATCTCGCCGGCCCGGTCGAGGACGTCGAAGGCGCGCATCGCGCCGTACAGCGTCATGACGACCTCCCGCGGGGTGCCGGCGGAGGCGCGGACGTACTCGCGGATCTCCTCGCGCGGGTGTCCGGGCGCGAAGGCCCGCTGGATGTTGGCCGCGACGAACATCCTGTACGGCACCAGCGTGGAGGCCGCCATGAGCAGGCCCCGCCCGCGGCTGTACGTCATCCGGCCGATGGAGTTGACCAGCACCATCCGCTCCACCCGCTCGGGGTGGGCCAGGGCGATGGTCTGCGCGATCATCCCGCCCATGGAGTGGCCGACGAGCACGAACCGCCCAACTCCCAGATGGTCCAGCAGGGCGAGGACGTCGTCGGCGAGTTCCGCGACCGTGCGCACGCCCGCCCCGGTGCTGTCCCCGTGGCCGCGCAGATCCAGGCGGATCACCCGCCGCCTGCCGGAGAAGTGGGCCATCTGGTGGTCCCAGCGGTGCCGGTTCGCGGTCCAGCCGTGGACGAAGACCAGGGGCGCATCCGGCGCGTCGCGAGGGCCCTCGTCGTCGTACGTCAGGGCCGCTCCGTCGACTGCGAACTGCGGCATGAAGGCCTCCTGGGGTGCGGTGCGGTCCGGTTACTGACGGGTACGGTATCCGGCCGCACGGCACCGCGTCACCGGCACCGGCGGCGGGGGACCGCTGCGCCCGCGCCGCGCGTTACCCCGAATGCCGTATGGGCGAATTCGCCCTATCGTGCTGTTCATGGAGCACGCACTGAGTCCCGCTGCCCTCGCCGAACTGCGGCGTCCGCGCCCCTACCCGGCGGTGTCCGTGCTGACCCCGACGCACCGCCGCGATCCGCTGAACGGCCAGGATCCCATCCGGCTGCGTCATGCGGTGGCCGAGGCCAAGAAGCGGCTGGAATCCGATCCCGCGGTCACCCGCGAGCGGCGCGCCGACGTGGTCGCGCAGCTCGACCGGGCGCTGTCGGAGGTGGACCTGGCGCATGCCGAGGACGGCCTCGTGATCTTCGCGGCACCGGGTGAGCACCAGGTGTGGTCGCTCGCCCGGACCGTTCCGGAGCGGGTGGTCCTCTCGGACACCTTCCTGACCCGCAACCTCGTCTCGGCGCACGCCGCCGGGCATCCGTTCTGGGTGCTGTCCGTCTCCGCCGACCGTGTCACCCTGTGGAGCGGCGGCGTCGACCGCGTGGTCGAGGACCGCTCCGCCGGTTTCCCGGTCGTCCGCAGACAGGTCAACTTCGACGCCGAACGCCAGATGCGCATCGGCGACATGCCGAGCACCTTCACCGACGAGTCCACGCGGCAGTTCCTGCGCGAGGCCGACGGCGCCCTGAGCGCGCTGCTGCGCGACCAGCCCCGCCCGCTCTACGTCACGGGCGAGGAAGCCGCGCTCTCGCTGCTGGACGAGATCGGCGGCGCCGCCCGGGCCGCCGTGCGCGTCCCGCACGGCGGGCTCGCCCACGGCGGCCCCGAGGCCGTGTGGCAGGCGATCCGGCCGGCGCTCGAGGAGGAGGCGCGCCGGGGCGCCGACTCGGTGCTCGGCGAGCTGACGTCGGCGCGCGGCCGACGGACCTACGCGGCCGGGCTGGACGAGCTGTGGCGCAACGCCCGGGAGGGCCGGGTGCGGCTGCTCGCCGTGGAGGAGAACTACCGGGCGGTCGTCCGCGACTTCGGCGAGCATCTGGTGCCGGCCGAGCCCGGTGACCTGGACGCCCGCGACGACATCGTGGACGAGATCGTCGAGCAGTGCCTGGAGACCGGTGCCGACGTGCGCTTCGTCCCCGACGGCGCCCTGGACGAGGCGGACGGCATCGCGGGCGTACTGCGGTACTGAGGCACCTCCGGGGCCCTCCGCGTCCGTCCGGTGCGGCACTCTCCCGTCGGCGTACGCTGCGGCGTGATCATCGGCGGGAGGGAGCACGCACATGGGTGACCTGCTGGGCGTTGCGGTACTGGGTGCCGGCCACATGGGAGCCGACCACATACGACGTCTCGCCCAAGTAGTCAGCGGCGCCAGGGTCGTGGCGGTTGCCGATCCCGACGCCGAGCGCGCCGAGAACGCGGCGGCCGGCCTCACCGGCGTGACCGTGCACACCGATCCGACGGCCGCGCTCGACACGCCGGGGGTGGAGGCCGTTCTCGTCGCCTCCCCCGGCCCCGCCCACGAGGAAGCGCTGCTGGCGTGCTTCGCCCGGGGGCTGCCGGTGCTCTGCGAGAAGCCCATGGTGCCCGACTCCACCGGCGCGCTGCGGGTGGCGGAGGCCGAGGCCGCGCTCGGCCGGCGGCTGGCGCAGATCGGCTTCATGCGCCGTTACGACGCCGGGTACCGGCGGCTGAAGACCTTGCTGGACGACGGGAGTCTCGGCCGGCCCCTGATGCTGCACTGCACCCACCGCAACGTCTCCTCCCCCGCCGGTTTCACCAGCGCCATGCTGATCGACAGCTCCGTCTCCCATGAGATCGACGCCGCCCGCTGGCTGCTCGGGCAGGAGCTGACGGCGGTGACCGTGCTGCGGCCCGGGCCCTCCCCGGGCGCGCCCGGGGGCCTGGTCGACCCGCAGTTCGTGCTGTTCGAGACGGAGCGGGAGGCCCTCGTCGACGTCGAGGTATTCGTCAACTGCGGCTTCGGCTACCAGGTGCGCTGCGAGGCCGTGTGCGAGCGGGGCAGCGCCCGGATCGGCGACGAGCACACCATGGTGGTCACGGCCGGGGGCAGCGCCGCGCAGGAGGTGGCGCAGGACTACCTCGTGCGCTTCGCCGACGCCTACGACCGCGAGGTGCAGGCCTGGGTCGACGCCACCCGGCGCGGACAGGTCACCGGTCCGGACGTCTGGGACGGCTACGCCGCCTCCGTCGTCGCCGAGGCGGGGGTCCGCGCCCTGCGGACGGGCCGCCGGACCGCCGTGGAACTCGCCCCGCGCCCGGGCTCGCGGCAGCCGGGCACGGCGAGGTGACGCCACGGGGCGGGCTCGGGGGCCGCCGGGCTCAGACGCCGTCGAACAGGGCGCTCAACCCGCGCTCCACCACCGCCGCCATGTCCTCCTGCCCGGCCGCCACCACCTCGTAGCTGCGCACGAGGAAACGACGCAACGCCGCGGCCGGGAACTGCAGCAGCGCAAGGCCGTACGGCGAGTGGAACTCCAGTACGGTCCGCGTGCGGTCGTACGGCCATATCCGCACGTCCCCGTGGCCGGCCGGGGCCCGCAGCCCCTGGTCGAGCAGGGACCGCGCGAACGTCCAGGTGACCTCCTCGCCGTCCAGGGCCGCCTCGGCGGGGAAGTCCACGAAGACGGCGAGCGGGTCGTCCGTGGAGTACCGGATCACCGTCGACACCGGGACCTCCCGGTCCCCGGCGGTGACGAGCCGAGCGTGGGTGAGTTGTTCGATGGAGGTGTCCATGCCTTTATGGAGTCCGTGAAGGCGCTTCGCAGGGCGCCATATTCGGTCAGAGTTCGACGGGTACCGGCCGGTCGCCGCATCGCATGGGAACAAAGGAGCGTCGAACTTACGGCCGGGTGCGTCGAGCGGGCCGGAGACCCACATCAACTCCCGTAGAATCACTACGACTTCGCCCCTCCGGCGCGTACGCCGCGCGGGCCGGGAATCGGTCCGGGAAGACTCTGGCATATGCCGGAAGCACCACCGTATCGTGTGTCGCCGAATCCCTTACGGCGCGTCGCGGGCTGTGCCACAGTCGTAACGGTCCCCACCGCCCTTTCTGGCCGAACCGTCCCTCATCGGAGTGCGTCATGCCGTCCCCTGTCTCCGCGGACCACCCAGCCGCCCCACCACCCGGACGCGGCCCGGTCGAAGCGCTGATCACGCAGACGCGGCGGCTCAAGGGCGATGTGGACGCCGTGCGGCGGGACACCCGGAACGACGGTGCGGACCCGGAGGAACGCTGGCAACGCGCCCTGTGCGACCTCGCACTGCACCAACTCGACGACCTGGGAACCCACTTGACCCAGCTGCGGGACGGACCGGAGCCGGCTCCCGCGCGGTCCCCGGACGCCGGGGCCGCACGGCCGGCACCGGCCCGCACTCCGCCCGGATCACTGCTGAGCCGAGTCGGCAGCGCGGAGTGGAACCTGCTGACGGACGAGGCCACCTGGTCCGGGGAGCTGTACGGGATCCTCGGGCTCGACCCGGCCGGCCCCGCCCTCACCCTGGACGAACTGCCCGCCCTGGTGGCGGAGGAGGACCGGCCGGAACTGACCGCGATGGTGACGGGCTGCCTGGTCGACGGCAAGCCGATCGACGGGGAGTTCCACGTCGTGCGGCCCGACGCCTCCGTGCGGACCGTGCACATGATGGGCGAGCCGGTACTCGGCGCCGACGGCAGCACCACCTCGATGTGGGCCGTGCTGCGGGACGTCAGCGAACTGCGGCGCAGCCAGCGGACGGTGCGCGAGACCCGTGACTCGCTGCAGCACCACCGCCGGCGGGAGCGGACCGAGCACCGGATCGCGGCCGAGCTGCAGGAAGCCGTGCTACCGCCATGGCGCGGCTCCCTGCGGCTCCCTCACCGAGGAGCACCGGTCCTCGACCTCGCCGCCCACCACATGCCGTCGGCGGCCGGCACGCTGATCGGCGGGAACTGGTACGACGCACTCGAACTGCCCGACGGGCGGACCCTGCTCGGCGTCGGCGACCTCACCGGACACGGTGTGACCGTCGCCCCGGGCATGGCGATGCTGCTCGGGGCCGTTCGCGGCATGGCGATGACCGGCACCGCCCCCGGGCAACTGCTCACCATGCTCAACCAGTTACTGGACGCCACGGTGCAGCCCGCCCTCGGCAGCGCCCTCTGCTGCAGCTACCGGCCGGAGAGCCGCACCCTGGTCTGGGCACAGGCGGGACATCCCGCCCCGCTGCTGTACCGCGGCGGGACGGGGCGCGTGCTGAACGCACCGCGCGGCGTCCTGCTCGGCGCGACCTCGGGGGCCGTCTACGAGCAGGCCGACGAGGCCCTTCAGCCGGGCGACCTCCTCCTGCTGCACACCGACGGACTGCTGTCGGGGCACAGCGCCGCGACGGCCGTGGACCACCTGCTGGAGCTCGCCCCGCGGTTCACCGCGGCGCGTACCGCACAGGACTGTGTGCGGACGGTCGTCGAGGAGTTCGGCGGAGCCGGGCGCGAGGACGACGCGTGCGTGCTCGTCGCCAGGGTGACCGCGTGACCTGATCCGTTCGGCGCACGGGCCGTCAGGCCTGCGCGCTGTCGTCGCCCTTGGCCCTCGGCCTGGGCAGGGCGAGCCTGATCTCCTCCCGCAGTTCATGGATCTTCGGGTAACCGGCGTACTCCGCGGTCAGCCGGTACATCTGGCGCAGCCGGTCCCAGGTGCGACGGGAGGAGTTGGAACCCATCGACATCAGGGCCAGCCGCGCGTACCGGTCGGCCTGTTCCGGGTCGTCGGCGATGAAGCAGGCCGACGCCATGGACAGATGGTCGAAGATCTTCGACCGTTCACGCCCGTCGACGCGCAGGGCGAGGGCCTTCTGCGCGTAGTACTGGGCGTGCGCGGCCGCACCCGGGTCGAACTCGGCCAGCGTGCGGTAGGCGAGGGCCTGCATGCCGTACAGGTCCTCGTCCTTGAAGGTCTGCATCCAGTCGGGCGGTTGCTCGTCCTGCCGGTCGGAGACGAAGAGGTCCTCCGCCCGGCCGAGGGTGCGCCGCATCGCCTGGCCCTTGCCCATCGACGCCTGCGCCCAGGCCTCGATGGTGTGGAACATGGCCTTCGTACGCGGCTGCAGGCCGTCACCGGCGCCGGACTGGGCGAGATTCATCAGATCCAGCGCGTCGTCCGGTCGGCCCAGGTGCACCATCTGCCGGGCCGCCCGGGACAGCGCCTCGCCGGCGCGTGGCCGGTCACCGCCCTCGCGGGCGGCGTGGGCGGCGATGACGAAGTACTTCTGGGCCGTGGGCTCCAGGCCGACGTCATGCGACATCCAGCCCGCGAGGACGGCCAGGTTGGCGGCGACGCCCCACAGGCGCCGCTGGAGATGGGGTGGATGGTGGTAGGCGAGCATGCCGCCCACCTCGTTGAGCTGACCCACGACCGCCTTGCGCTGCAACCCGCCGCCACGGGCCGCGTCCCAGGCGCGGAACACCTCGACCGAGCGCTCCAGCTCCTCGATCTCCTGCGCCCCGACGGGGGCGGCCTCGTAGCGGTCGAACCCGGCGGGGGCGGCGTGCAGGGGGTCGTGGAGGACGGGGGCGTCGGCCTTGAGGGCCGGATCGGTGTGCAACCAGTCGTACATGGCGCTGCTGAGTGTGGATCCCGCGGCGAGCGCGGCACCCGCGCCCACCAAGCCGCGTCGGTTGAGCATGAGGTCCATTCCCGTGAATTCGGTGAGGACCGCGGCGGTCCGTTCGGGCGGCCACGGCACTCCGTCGGGACGTTCCTCGATCCCGTCGCCCTGCCGTTTCCCCGCACGCCCGTGCCGTACCAGACCGAGGTCCTCGATGGTCACGACACGGCCGAGCCGCTCGGTGAACAGGGCCGCCATCACCCGCGGTACCGGATCGCGCGGGATCTCTCCCATGTCGATCCACCGCCGCACCCGGGAGGTGTCGGTCGCCAGCTGGGGGTGGCCCATGGCCGCCGCCTGTCTGTTGACCAGTCTCGCGAGTTCGCCCTTCGACCAGCCGGCCAGGCCGAACAGGTCCGCAAGGCGGGTGTTGGGTCGTCCGCTCACTCAAGCCCCCAGGTACTCGGCTGAGTTGACAGTAGCCCCCGGGAGGTTGCCGGGCGACTATTCGCCAGGGTTCGCCAGGGTGCGCCAGATGGTGTGCCACTGGGCATCGGGTGTCAGGTAGGAACGCGCCTCCCCGACCGGTCGCCACCGGGCATATGACGACGCGATGCCGGCATATGACGGGCACATTCCCCAGGATGTGCCCGGGCGGTCGGACGGGGGCGCGCGTGAGCACCACAGGTCAGGCACCGCAGGCACACGAAGGGATCTGTATCTCCCATGTACGCAGCATCGTCCTCCGTGTCCGCCCCGCCCCGGCCGCCGCGACCCCGCCCCGCGGGGGGCGGACCGTATCTCGACCCGGCGGCGCGGCCGGGCGGTCCCGTGCTGGGCGCGGGCCGTCCCCGGCGGGTGCCGGGTCAGCCCGGCGGCCAACCGCTCAGCGGCAGACTCGACCTGTCCGGACCTCAGGGCGCCCAGCTGCGCACCGCGATCGCCGCGGTGCACCGCATCTGCCCGGAGTTCGCCCCCGTACAGGTACTGCGCCGAAGCGGACCGTCCGTCCTGCTCGTCGGGACGACGGGGCGGAACACGGCCGTCGCCAAGTGTCTCCTCGACCACTCGCCCGCCTGGGCGGAGCGCAGCCGCCACGAAATAGCTGCATACCGCTCGTTCGTCCGGCACCGGCCACCGGTCCGCGTGCCGAGGCTGATCGCGGCGGACCCGGACAACTGCACCCTGGTGATCGAGCGGATGCCGGGCCGGGTGCCGGCGTTCCAGCGGCATCCGGCGGAGGCACCGTCCCGCGCGGACATCCGGACCGCACTGGGCGCCGTCTGCCGGGTGAACGCCTGGCGGCCCCCGGCGGGCACCTTCGACATGCCGCTGGACTACGCGGCGCGGATCTCCCGGTACCACGAGCTGGGCCTGCTCACGGACCGGGACCTCGGGGACCTGCAGAAGCTGCTGCACGGCATCGCCCACCAGGTGGGCCGGCACGGCATGCTGCAGTTCTGCCACGGCGACGCCCTACTCTCGAACATCCTGCTCTCACCGGCCGGTCCAGTGCTGGTGGACTGGGAGCACGCGGGCTGGTACCTGCCGGGGTACGACCTGGCGACGCTGTGGCTGGTCCTCGGGAACGCGCCGGCGGCCCGGCGCCAGATCAGCCAGATCGCCCAGTCGGCCGGACCGGCGTCGCGCGACGCCTTCCTGGTGAACCTGATGCTGCTGCTCACCCGGGAGATCCGGACGTACGAGACGGCCGTACAGCGTTCGATGCACGACGCGGCCCCGGCGGTACCGGGAGCGGTTGCCCCGGGTGCCGCGCAGACCGGTGAGGAACAGCGGCTGTTGCTCAGGCGGCTGCACGACGACTGCCAGATGGCCCGCAGCGCCGTCCGAGCTGCGGTCGGCACCCGCTGACGGGGCGGAGGCCCGCGGTGCGCCCTCAGCGGCGGCGCACCGCGGGCCTTCGTGCGTACCCCGCGGAACGCGTCCGGCCGCCGTGCCCACTGGTGTATGCCAGTGACGGGCCGCAGGCCCGCGTGCCGCCGTCGCGAAACTCGCCGGACCCTTGTGTGACGTGGGAATTCCCGCTCCTGAAGGCATCATTGACGGATCGTCGGCAAGCCGGTACCACTGACCCAGCTCGGCGCCGCACACCCCGCCACGCCCGCCCGTCACAGGAGGCCGCATTGCGAGGATCCGCCACCGACCCCACGTCCACACCCGGCCACAGACATCGCCGCCGGACCGCCGGCCCACTCGCCTGCGCGGCCCTGCTGCTTCCGCTGCTCGGCGCGGCCCCCTCCCACGCCGCGGGCTCCTCCACCACCCGGCTGCAGCAGGCGTTCACCACCGCCGCGGCCGACCACCATGTGCCGCAGAGCGTCCTGCTGGCCGTCTCCTACCTGCAGTCGCGCTGGGACCAGCACGGCGGCGCGCCCAGCGTGACCGGTGGCTACGGCCCGATGCACCTCACCGACGCCCGGACCGCGATGGCGGCCACGGAACACTTCGCCGGCGGCACGGAGGACGCCCGGGGCGACGCCGCCCGCGCGGCCACGCGCCCCGTCGTGGCAGCGCCGGCCGACCAGGCGGTCCCGGCCCGTCTGAGGACGCTGCCGAAGGCGGCGGAGCTCACCGGCATCCCGGCCGGGCGGCTGCGCACCGACCCGGCGGCGAACGTGGCCGGCGGCGCGGCCCTGCTCGCCGCCGCGCAGAAGGAACTCGGCGAGCCGCTGAGCGCCGACCCGGCGGACTGGTACGGCGCCGTCGCCCGCTTCTCGGGGGCCGACGACACGGCGACCGCCGCGGCCTACGCCGACGAGGTCTACGACGTCCTGCGCACGGGCGAGGAACGCACCACCGACGACGGCCAGCTGGTCACCCTGGCCGCCCAGCCGGGCCTCACCGCCGACACCGCCCAGCTGCGGCGGGCCGGTCTGCGCACGCTTCCGGCCGGCGACACCGAATGCCCGAGGTCGGTGTCCTGCGAGTGGATCCCGGCGCCGTACGCGCAGTTCGGCGACGACGACTACGGCAATCACGACCTCGGCGACCGCCCGGCCTCGCAGCGCATCAGGTACATCGTCATCCATGACACGGAGGGCGCCTGGGACGGGGTGCTGAACCTGGTCCAGGACCCGACCTATGTCTCCTGGAACTACACCATCCGCTCCACCGACGGCCTGATCGCCCAGCACGTCAAGGCGAAGGACGTGGCCTGGCACGCGGGCAACTGGGACGTCAACTCCCGGTCCGTCGGGATCGAGCACGAGGGTTTCCTCGCCAGCCCGGACGCCTGGTACACGGAGGCGATGTACCGCTCCTCGGCGCGGCTGGTGCGGTACCTGGCCGCCAGGTACGGCGTTCCGCTGGACCGGCAGCACATCCTGGGCCACGACAACGTGCCCGGGCCGACCACGTCGACCATCCCCAACATGCACACCGACCCCGGCCCGTACTGGGACTGGCGGCACTACTTCCGGCTGCTGGGCCACCCTTTGCGGCAGACGGCCGGCAAGAAGTCCGCGATGGTGACGATCCTGCCGGACTACGCCGCGAACCGGCCCGTGTACACGGGCTGCACCGCCAAGGGCGAGCCCTGCGCGGCACACGGTTCCAGTGAGGTGCGGCTGTACTCGGACCACGACGTGAACGCGCCGCTGATCAAGGACATCGGGCTGCGGACGGATCCGACCAACGGAGTGAACGACCTGTCCTCACGGGTCTCCACCGGCCAGCAGTACGCGGTCGCCGACCGCTGGGGCGACTGGACGGCCGTCTGGTACCTGGGGCAGAAGGCCTGGTTCGAGAACCCGCGCGAGGAGCCGACGGCGGTACCCGCGCGCGGGCTGGTGGTGACCCCGAAGGACGGTCTGGCGAGCATCCCGGTGTACGGCCGCGCCTACCCGGAGAAGGAGGCCTACCCGGCGGGGGTGCCCGCGCAGTCGGTGGTGCCGCTGCCGTACACGATCCCGGCCGGGCAGAGGTACGTGGCCGGTGACGAGATGCCGGGCGAGTACTACTACGCGGTCACCTTCACCACCGACTCGCACCGGGTCGTGGTCGGCAAGGACCTGTACTACGAGATCCAGTACGGGCACCGGATCGCCTTCGTCCGGGCCGCGGACGTGACGCTGCGGGGTGCGGGCCGCTAGCGGGCCGGGCCGAGGTCAGCCCTGCTGGAAAAGCTCCGCCGGGAGCGGCTTCAGCAGGGCGTACAGGTCGTCGGTGATGGGGCGGTCCCAGGCGGCGATGGTCACGAGGACGCCGTCGCTGCGGTCGAACTGCACACAGGAGATCCGGCCCTCGGAGAGCTTCAGCCGCCGTACGATCAGCAGGTTGTCGCCCTGGAGGACGGGCGTGTCCTCGGTTTCGAGGACGGTGATCTCCTCGTCGTTCTCCAGCGCCAGCAGCAGCTGGCCGACCTCGAAGGGGATCTCTCCCTCGGCGACGTCGCGGGCCGGGGACCCCTCCGGCAGATTGCCGATGATCATGGCGGGGCCGCGGCCGCCGAAGAGGTCGTAGCGGAGGAAGACACCCTGGCAGGTGCCGTCGGGGGCGGGCAGCAGGCCCGCGCCGAGGTTGCCCGGCCAGTCGCCCGGGTCCATGGCCAGCACGTCGAAGTCGGGTCCGGCGGGAGTGGCGCTGCGGCGGCGGAGGAACGACATGCGGCCATGGTACGTGTCCGGGCCCCGGTGGGTGACCCGCAGGCGTCAGGCAGCGGGGCCCGGTGCCGGCTGGCCGAGGGGGCAGCTGGTGAGCAGGGTGGCCGGGTCCGCGTCGGCCGGTCGGGTGACGGTGTGGCCGGCGGGCGGGAGGCCCCGGCCGCCGATCCACCGTTCCAGTGCCGTGAACGCCGTGCGGTGGCAGGGGACCATCGGGCGGAGCCGGCCGGGGAAGGCGTCGACCAGCGAGTCGGTGTGCGTGCCGTCCTCGATGCGGTAGTAGCGCAGCAGACCGCCTCGTCCGCTCGCGTGGACCATGCGGGCGTACACGTCGGAGTCCTCGCTGATCGGCAGCAGCACGTCGAGGGTGCCCTGCAGGGTGATCAGGGGTTTGCCGATGCGGCCGGTGAGGGCGATGCGGCCGACGGCGCGGTGCACGGCGGCGGGGCGGGCCGCGTAGTCGTAGTCGGCGTCGCAGGCGTGGGTGCCGGTGGCGCAGTACGGGGTGCCCGCCTCGGCGGCGCCGTCGTAGCCGGGGTCGAGTTCCTCGCGGTAGATGCGCTGGGTGAGGTCCCAGTAGACCTGGTAGTGGTACGGCCACAGGAATTCCGAGCCGGCCGGGAAGCCCGCCCGGTGCAGGGCCGCCTCGGCGTCGGCGGCTCCGGCGCCGCCGGCGGCGTAGGCGGGGTAGTGGCGCAGTGCGGCGGGCAGCGATGTGAACAGGTTGGGGCCGTCCGGGCGCCAGAGCGTGCCTTCCCAGTCGACTCCCCCGTCGTACAGCTCGGGGTGGTTCTCCAGCTGCCAGCGCACGAGGTAGCCGCCGTTGGACAGGCCGGTGGCGATCGTGCGGTCCGGGGGCCGGTGGTAGCGCTGGGTGACCACGGCGCGGGCCGCGCGGGTGAGCTGGGTGAGGCGGGTGTTCCATTCGGCGATGGCGTCGCCGGGCCGGCGGCCGTCCCGGTAGAAGGACGTGCCGGTGTTGCCCTTGTCGGTCGCGGCGTAGGCGTAGCCGCGGGCGAGCACCCAGTCGGCGATCGCCCGGTCGCCCGCGTACTGCTCGCGGTTGCCCGGGGTCCCGGCGACCACCAGGCCGCCGTTCCAGTGGTCGGGCAGGCGGATCACGAACTGGGAGTCGTGGTTCCAGCCGTGGTCGGTGTTGGTGGTGGAGGTGTCGGGGAAGTAGCCGTCGAGCTGGATCCCGGGGACGCCGCTGGGCGTGGGCAGGTCCTTGGGGGTGAGACCAGCGTAGTCGGCCGGGTCGGTGTGGCCGCTGGCCACGGTCCCGGCGGTGGTCAGTTCGTCCAGGCAGTCGGCCTGCTGGCGGGCGGCGCCCGGCACCCGGATCCCGGCGCGGCCGGCGCAGTGGCCGTCCGGTGTCCGGGTGCCGGGGGGCGCCGCCGTGGCCGGGGTGATCAGCAGGGAGCAGGCGGCGGCGAGCGACAGCGCACCCAGCGCGGCGCGCCGTACCGGCCGTCCGAACGATGCCGTGTGGTGTGGGAACATGCGGTCTTCCTCCGGCGGAGTTGGGGACGCGCTGGAGGCTAGGGGCGATGGCGGTGCCGGAACATGTGGCGGGCCGCCATGACGGCGGCCCGTAGGGCGTCGCCGGCCACCATGACGGCCCGTCTCTGGTGTTCCGTCAGGGACAGCCGCCGTCGGCGACGGTGTAGTAGCCGGCGGGTGACTCCTTCAGGGTGTGGGTGACGAACGTGTTGTACAGGCCCATGTTCTGGTGGGAGCCGGCCGCGTAGGTGTAGCCGCCGCTGGTGGTGGCCCGTCCGGCCCGCACGTGGGCGTAGTTGCTCCCGCTCCAGCAGGCCGCGCCGCCGCCGTCCCCCGGGTCGGAGCCACCCGGTACGGAGGTGTCCAGGCCGAAGAAGCGGGCGATCCAGCGGCTGGAGCAGATCGAGTCGGGGAAGTACGGGGCGCCGGTGCTGCCGCAGCTCTCGCCGCCGGTGCCCGGATCGACCGGGGTGCCGTGGCCGATACCGGGCACGCGGTCGACCTCGACGGCGACCGTGCCGTCGGCGGCCAGGTACTGCTCCTGCCGGGTGGCGTCCGGTCCGATGGCCGTCGTGCGCGTGGGGGTCTGCGACAGGCCGTGCAGGGCCGTCCACTGGTCGCGCAGCTCGGTGGCGTCGCGCGGTACGACGGTGGTGTCCTGGTCGCCGTACCAGACGGCCGTGCGCGGCCACGGTCCCCGGTAGGACGGGTAGGCGTCGCGCACCCGCTGGGCCCACTGGTCGGGCGTCAGGTCGACGCCGGGGTTCATGCAGGTGTAGGGGCTGTTGTCGCTGGTGCAGTCGTAAGGCAGTCCGGCGACGACCGCGCCGGCGGAGAAGACGTCGGGGTAGGTGGCGAGCATGACCGAGGTCATGGCGCCGCCCGCGGACAGACCGGTGACGTACACGCGCCGGGGGTCGGCGCCGTAGGCGGTGACGGCGTGGTCCGCCATCTGCCGGATGGACAGGGCCTCGCCCCGGTCGCGGCGGTTGTCGGTGTCCTGGAACCAGTTGAAGCACTTGCTCGGGTTGTTGGCGCTGGTGGTCTGCGCGAGCACCAGCAGGAACCCGTCCTGCTCGGCGAGTTGGGGCAGCCCGGAGTTGTCGGCGTAGACCTGGGCGCTCTGGGTGCATCCGTGCAGTGCCACGACGACCGGCGGGTGGGCCGGCAGCGACGCGGGCCGGTACACGTACATGTCCAGGGCGCCCGGGTCGGACCCGAAGTCACCGACCCTGGTGAGCGCGACGGAGGCCCGGGCGGCGGGCGCGGGTCCGGTGAGCACGGCGCCCAGGACGACGGCGAGGACGGCCAGGAGCCGGCTCGCGAGGAGGCGGGTCGGCCGTGGGCGGACGCCGGGTGTGCGGGGTGGTCCGGGTGGCTGCGGCGGCGGGTTCTGCGGCATGGCGGCTCCTTCGGTGGACGCGCGGGTCCCGGCCGCCCCGGCGCACGGGCGGCGCCTGGGGCACCGGGCGTGGCGGAACCGTAGGTTCCCGCGCTGGGCGGCACCATGGCCCCGGGCTCCACAGCCGTCTCCTGGTGAGGCGGCGGCGGACCGATTGCGGCGACCGGCGTGCTCTGCTACCGGACTCGGCCGTGCCGTGTGGGGGATGTCCCGGCCGTGCCGCGCCGCGTCACTCCTGCGGCGGGGCCGGCGGCACCACCGCGACGGGGCTCGCCGCGTGCAGCAGCACCGCCTGGGTGACCGAGCCCATCATGCGGGCGGGGGCGAGCAGCCGGCGGCGGTGCCGTCCGACGACGACCAGTTCGGCGTCCGCGGAGGCGGCGACGAGGTGGCCCGCGGCGTCGCCGGGCAGCGCCTCGGCGTCGGCGCGGACCCCGGGGTGCCGCTTGCGGTGCGGGGCGAGGAAGCCCTCGGCGAGGGCGCGGGTCTCGTTCTCGACGGCGTCCTGGTCGACCGGCGGCGGCACCATCTGTCCGGGGGCGGACCAGGTCTGCACCGGCCACGGGTAGGCGGCGACCACCTGCAGCCGGGCGTCGCGCAGGGCGGCCTCCGCGAACGCGAAGTCCAGGACGGCCTCGTCGGGGCTGTCGGCGTGCAGGCCGACGACCACCCGGGGTCCCGGTCCGGCGGGTCCGCCCTCGTGCACCTGGCGGCCGGGTGGCGGTACGACGACCACCGGGCACTCGGCGTCCCGTGCCGCGGCGAGGCTGTTGGAGCCGAGCAGCAGGCTGGCGAATCCGCCGCGCCCCCGGGAGCCGAGGACCAACAGGGCGGCCTGGGAGCCGAGTTCGGGCAGCACGGCACCCGGCACGCCTTCGACGGCGACGTACTCCACGGCCGGTGTCCCGGTGCGGTCGGCGAGCCGGGCGCGCACCTCGTCGAGCACGGGATCGCCCTCGGCCTCGGGTGGCGCGGCGACCAGCACGTCGGCCTGGCCCCAGGCGGCGTACTGCCGTACGTGCACCACCCTGAGGGGTGCCGCGCGGCGGCGGGCGGTGTCGAGGGCCCACTCCAGAGCCCGCGTGCTGTCCTCGGAACCGTCGACCGCGGCGATGACCGGCGCAGTGCTCATCTCTCCCACCTCCGGAACGCGACCTTGCCCTTGCTGGGGCCAGCCTCGCTCAGGCTCGGCCCCGGCAGGGCCCTGCCGATCGCGTGTCCGCGATTCCGGCCGGAACACCCCTCGCTCAGGTCAGGTCGAACTCGCCCTCCCTCGCGCCGCAGACGAAGGCGCCCCATTCCGCGGGTGTGAAGATCAAGGAGGGGCTCTCCGGCCGGCCGCTGTTGCGCATCGCGATGAAGCCCTCGACGAAGGCGATCTGGACATCGCCCAGACCGCGGCTGCTGGACTGCCACTCGGCCCTGCTGAGATCCAGCTCCGGCTTGTCCCAACCCGCGAGCGGCTGCTGCTGGATGGTGCTCTCGGCCACGTCCGTGCTCCTCCCGGTTCGTCGTCCGCGGGTCAGCCTAGCGACCGCTCACGACGCCCGACAGGCCACATGGTCAGGACCTTCCGGGAATCGGGCCCCGGTGCCGCCGGCCGCCCTCGCGCACGCCGGTGGCGGGTCCGCTCACGCGTCGAGGAACTCCCGCACCACGGTGAGGAACTCCTCCGGGCGTTTCTCGTGCACCAGGTGCCCCGCGTCGACGGTCACCAGCCGGGCGTCCGGGATCAGCCGCGCCAGCCGCGCGACCTGGTCCTGCGGGATGGGGCTGGTGGGGCCACCGCCGATGACCAGCGTCGGCATGGTGATGCGGTCCATGTGGTCCCACCACACAGGATCGGGCGCGTTGCGCTGCTCATCGGTGGCACGGACCACCGCCCAGTCGAACGGCAGCTCGCCGTCCGGCCGCTCGGCGGGCGGCCGGGGCGGGTCGAGCGGCACCGGTGCGCACACGTCCTCCAGCACCAGGCGCCGTACGGCACCGGGATGGCGCTGCGCGAGGAGGTACGCGACGAGACCGCCCAGCGAATGGCCGACGACGTCGGCCCTGCCGGGTCCGAGGGTGGTCAGCAGGGCACGGACGTCCTCGCACATCGTCTCGGCCGTGTAGTCGCCCGGCCAGTCGCTGCGTCCGTGGCCGCGCAGGTCCGGGGCGTACACGCGGCGCGGGACAGGTGGCGCCGCGAGCCGTTCGGCGATCCGGGTCCAGTCGGCGCCGTCGGCTCCCCGGCAGTGCAGCAGCAGGACGGGCGGGGCCTCGGCCGGGCCCCAGACGCGGCAGAGCAGGGTGATGCCGTTCGTCTCGACGGGGCACAGTAC
Organism: Streptomyces lucensis JCM 4490; assembly: GCF_014650035.1. Taxonomy (GTDB): domain Bacteria; phylum Actinomycetota; class Actinomycetes; order Streptomycetales; family Streptomycetaceae; genus Streptomyces; species Streptomyces lucensis. The sequence goes on from NZ_BMUE01000003.1 coordinate 106,610, forward strand.
GGGAGTGTCCATGCCAGGCACGGTAGCGGGCAGGCCGGTGTCAGACGGGCTGGTCCGCCGACGGCGCGGCCGGGGGTACGGGGCGGCCGAGGAAGGCGAGGACGTCGCCGCGGAACCGCTCCGGGTCGTCGAGCCAGGGATAGTGGCCGGCTCCGGGCTGGACGGTGACCTCGGCGTGCGGGAAGGCCTGGGCGGCGCTGCGGGCCAGGCCGGGACGGGGGCCGCCGTCGAGCTCGCCCGCGTACACGAGGACGGGGGCGGTCAGGCCGGCGAGGGCCGCGCGGGTCGCGGCGGGGCTGAAGGCGCCGTCGGCGAAGTAGCGCTCGGCCGCTTCGTCGTTGGTCTGCTCCGGCTCGGCCTCCGTGTGCGCCCGGGCGGTGTCGTCCCAGCGGCCGTGGAAGAACGGCAGGAACACGTCGTCGAAGTCGGCGTCGCCTGCGAGCCAGGCCCGGAAGGCGGGGAACGCGTCGGCGAACCACGGCTCGTGCGCGCGCAGTTCCGCTGCCGCCAGCCGGTCGTCGGGGGTCGTGCGCAGCCCCAGGGCGGACGGGTTGGGGGTGATCAGCGCCAGCCGGCGGATCCGGTGCGGGTGGCGGGCAGCGTAGAGCATCGCCAGGGCGGCGCCCGCCGAGTGCGCGAGGAGATCCATATGCGTCAGACCCATGTGGGCACGCCACACCTCCACGTCCTCGACCATCCGGTCGCAGCGGTAGGCCGCCGGGTCCGGTGCCGCCGCGGAGTCGCCGGTGCCCCGCAGGTCGAGCAGGGCGAGCCGGCGGTGCGCGGTCAGTCCGCCGAGGTCGCCGAGGTAGGCGGAGGCGCGCATGGGGCCGCCGGGCAGGACGGCGAGTGGTTCGCCCGCTCCCCGCAGGTGGTAGGCGAGCCGGGTCCCGTCGCTCGCGGTGAAGGTCGGCATGCGGGTGATCATCCAGGTGCGCGCCGCCCTCGCGCAACGCCTTTCCGGCATTGCGCGGTCATGCGCAGGTCACCCGCCGTCGCGCTGCGGCCGGCCGCTCCTGAGGGGGATGTCGGCGGGTGCCCCGCGGAAAAATCTCCGTCACCCTCTTGCCCGGAAGCGCGTGGCCTGAATTACTGGCCCGGACAGCTCGACCGAATGATCGGTCGCCCGGAATGTGAGGGTGACGAGGGAGACGTCTCGATGGCGGATGCGACGGACCCGCTCGACGCGGGCGAACGGCTCGGGCCCGAGGAGCTGCGCGCTCTGCAGTTGAAGCGGCTGCGCGCCTCGCTGCGGCACGCCTACGACAACGTGCCGTTCTACCGGAGCGCGTTCGACGGGGCCGGTGTCCGCCCGGAGGACTGCCGTTCCCTCGCGGATCTGGCCCACTTCCCGTTCACGACCAAGGCCGACCTGCGGGAGAACTACCCGTACGGCATGTTCGCCGTCCCCCGTGAACGGATCCGCCGCCTGCACGCCTCCAGCGGCACCACGGGACGCCCCACGGTGGTGGGATACACGGACGGCGATCTCTCCCTGTGGGCCGACATGGTGGCCCGGTCGATCCGTGCGGCCGGCGGGCGGCCGGGTGACGTCGTGCACGTCGCGTACGGCTACGGGCTCTTCACCGGTGGTCTGGGCGCCCACTACGGTGCCGAGCGCCTGGGCTGTACGGTCGTCCCGGCGTCAGGTGGCATGACGGCGCGGCAGGTGCAGCTGATCCAGGATCTGCGGCCGGCCGTCATCATGGTGACCCCTTCCTACATGCTGACGCTGCTGGACGAGTTCGAACGGCAGGGCGTGGACCCGCGCGGCACCTCGCTGCGCGTGGGCGTCTTCGGCGCCGAGCCCTGGACCGAGCGGATGCGGCGCGAGATCGAGGAGCGGTTCGCGATCGACGCCGTCGACATCTACGGCCTGTCCGAGGTGATAGGCCCGGGCGTGGCCCAGGAGTGCGTGGAGACCAAGGACGGCCTGACCGTGTGGGAGGACCACTTCTATCCGGAGGTGGTCGACCCGATCACGGGTGAGGTGCTGCCGGAGGGCGAGCAGGGCGAGCTGGTGTTCACCTCGCTGACCAAGGAGGCCATGCCGATCGTCCGGTACCGGACCCGGGACCTGACCCGGCTGCTGCCCGGGACGGCCCGGGTGTTCCGGCGGATGGAGAAGGTCACCGGGCGCAGCGACGACATGGTGATCCTGCGCGGGGTGAACCTGTTCCCGACCCAGATCGAGGAGATCGTGCTGCGTACGCCCGGGGTGGCGCCGCACTTCCAGCTGTGTCTGACCCGCGAGGGCCGCCTGGACGCGCTCACCGTCCGGGCCGAGGCCCGCCCCGGTGCGACACCGGAGGTGCGCGAGGAGGCGGCCCGGGCCATCGTCGCGGGCGTGAAGGACGGCATCGGCGTCTCCGTCGCCGTGGAGATCGTGGAGCCGGAGTCGCTGGAGCGCTCGGTCGGCAAGATCCGCCGCATCGTGGACCTGCGCCCACGCTAGGCCGTGTCCGCGAAGTCGCGTCTGGTGATGGGGGTCGTACGGACCACGAGCGTCGCCGGCAGCGCTCGTGGTCCGTGCGATCAGGGCCGGCTCGTGAACCGGTCGCGCAGCTCGCGCTTGAGGATCTTGCCGCTGGCGTTGCGCGGCAGTTCGTCGACGAAGAGGACCCGCTTGGGCGCCTTGAAGGGGGAGAGCTTCTCGCGCGCGTGGGCGATCAGTTCGTCCTCGGTGACCTCGCCGCGGGAGACGACGACCGCGGTGACGGCCTCGACCCAGCGCTCGTCCGGCAGGCCGATCACGGCGGCCTCCGCGACGGCCTCGTGGGTGTACAGGGCGTCCTCGACCTGACGCGAGGCGACCAGCACGCCACCGGAGTTGATGGCGTCCTTCACCCGGTCGACGATGGTGAGGTAGCCGTCCGCGTCGCGCACCGCGAGATCGCCGGAGTGGAACCAGCCGTCCCGGAAGGCCGCGGCGGTCTCCTCGGGCTTCTCCCAGTAGCCCTCGCACAACTGCGGTGACCGGTAGACGATCTCGCCGGGCGTGCCGTCGGGCACGTCCTCGCCGTCCTCGTCGACCACGCGCGCGTCCACGAACAGGACGGTCCGTCCGCAGGAGTCGAGCCGGCCCTCGTGCTCGTCGGGGGCGAGCACCGTCGCCAGGGGGCCGATCTCGCTCTGCCCGAAGCAGTTGTAGAGGGCGAGCCCCGGAAGCCGGTCGCGCAGCCGCCGCAGCACCGGCACGGGCATGATCGACGCGCCGTAGTAGGCCTTGCGCAGGCCGCCGAGGTCGCGGGTGGCGAAGTCGGGCCGGTTCGCCAGGCCGATCCACACCGTGGGGGGCGCGAACAGGCTGTCCACGCGGCCCGCTTCGATGAGGTCGAACAGCCGGTCCCCGTCCGGCGCGTCCAGGATGACGCTGGTCGCGCCGACCGTGAGGTAGGGCAGCAGGAACACGTGCATCTGCGCCGAGTGGTACAGCGGCAGCGCGTGCGCGGGCCGGTCGCCGGCGCTCAGGTCCAGGGCGGTGATCGCGCTCAGGTACTCGTGCACCAGCGCCCGGTGGGTCATCATCGCGCCCTTGGGCAGGGCGGTGGTGCCGGAGGTGTACAGCAGCTGGACCAGGTCCTCGGTACGCGGTTCGGGGCCCTCGTACACCGGGGTGTCCGCCAGCCGGGCCAGGAGCGAGTCGCCGGCGTCCCGCAGGGGCAGTATCCGTGCCCCGCCGGGGAGCCGCCCGGCGAGGTCCGGGTCGGTGAGCACCAGGGTGCTGCCCGACTGGCCCACGAGATACGCCAGGTCGTCGCCGGTGAGGTTCTGGTTGACCGGCACGTGGACCAGGCCGGCGCGGGCGCAGGCGAGGAAGGCGATCAGGTAGGCGTCGGAGTTGTGGCCGTAGGCGGCGACCCGGTCGCCCGGTTCCAGGCCTTCGGCGAGCAGCAGCGCGGCCGCGCGGGAGACGGCGTCGTCGAGTTCCCCGTACGTCCACGTGCGCTCGCCGTACTCCACCGCGGTGCGCGCCGGAGTGCGCCTGGCGCTGCGCCGCAGCACCCCGTCGACCGTGCTGCCGTGTCCCTGGGTCATGACAGCCGATCCTCGGGCCGCCGGACGCGCCGGTCAAGGACCGCGCGGCCGCGGCCGGTCACACCTGCTCCAGCACCGCCATCGCCGCGTTGTGCCCCGGCACCCCGCTCACCCCTCCCCCGCGCACCGCGCCCGCGCCGCACAGCAGGACGCCGGCGTGCCGGGTCTCCACGCCCCAGCGCCCGGTGCCCTCCTGGGCGTACGGCCAGGACAGCGCGCGGTGGAAGATGTTGCCGCCGGGCAGGCGCAGGTCACGTTCGAGGTCGAGCGGGGTCTTCGCCTCGATGCAGGGGCGGCCGTCGGCGTCGGTGGCGAGGCAGTCGGCGAGGGGCTCGGCGAGGTGGGCGTCGAGCTGGGCGAGGGTGGACCTCAGCAGCTCCTCGCGGACGCCGTCGTTGTCCCCGGCGAAGAGCCGGGCGGGGGTGTGCAGGCCGAACAGGGTGAGGGTCTGGTAGCCGCGCCCGGCGAGGCCGGCGCCGAGGATGGTGGGGTCGGTCAGGGAGTGGCAGTAGATCTCCGACGGCGGCGCCGCGGGGAGCCGGCCGGCGGCGGCCTCGGCGTGGGCGGTGGCCAGTTGCCGGTAGCCCTCGGCGATGTGGAAGGTGCCGGCGAAGGCCTCGCGGGGGTCGACGGAGGCGTCGCGGAGCCTGGGGAGCCGCTTGAGCAGCATGTTGACCTTGAGCTGGGCGCCCTCGGCCGGCTCGGGCGACGGGTCTCCCGTGAGGGCGGCCAGCTCCTGGGGCGAGGCGTTGACCAGGACGTGCCGGGCGGCGGCGACGCCCTCGCCGTCCACCGTGCGGTACGTGACCTCGGCGCCGTGCCCGTCGGTGTCGATGCGCACCGCCTCGTGTCCCGTCGCGATCACCGCTCCCGCCGCTCGGGCCGCTGCGGCCAGCGCGTCGGTCAGGGCGCCCATGCCGCCGACCGGCACGTCCCAGGAGCCGGTTCCGCCTCCGATGACGTGGTAGAGGAAGCAGCGGTTCTGGGCGAGGGAGGCGTCGTGGGCGTCGGCGAAGGTGCCGATGAGCGCATCGGTGAGGACCACGCCCCGCACCAGGTCGTCGGTGAAGGTCTTCTCCACGGCGACCCCGACGGGCTCCTCGAAAAGCGCCCGCCAGGAGGTCTCGTCGTCGATGCGGCGGCGCAGTTCCTCCCGCTCGGGCAGCGGTTCGGTGAGCGTCGGGAACACCCGCTCGGCCACGCGCCCGGTCATGCCGTAGAAGCGCTGCCACGCCCCGTACTCGCGCTCGCCTCCGGTCAGCCGGGCGAAGGCCTCCCGGGTGCGCCGCTCCCCGCCGCCGACGAGCAGTCCGGTGGGCCGCCCGCCGCGCTCGGTGGGGGTGTACGAGGAGACGGTGCGCCCGCGGACCCGGAACCGCAGACCGAGGTCGCGCACGATCTTCCGGGGCAGCAGGCTGACCAGGTACGAGTAGCGCGACAGCCGTGCGTCCACCCCGGCGAAGGGGCGCGTCGAGACGGCGGCGCCGCCGGTGTGGTCGAGTCGCTCCAGCACCAGCACGGACCGTCCGGCACGGGCCAGGTAGGCGGCGGCCACCAGGCCGTTGTGGCCGCCGCCGACGATGACGGCGTCGTACGTCCGGGTTCCCTCGTTGGCAGGCATGGTCCTTCGTAACACGGGGTGATCAAGGTGACCAGAGGCGTGCGTCCACCGAGTGGTACGCGATCAGCGGTGTGCCGGGTGCGCCGGGCGGTGCCGACGAACGAGGCGGGAGGCCGGTCAGGAAAGTGTCTCCAGGAACGCCGAGCAGGCGTCCGCGCAGGCCCGGCAGGTCTTCGCCGCCGGTTCGGCGTCCGGGTGCTCGTCGAAGGCGCGGGCGCATTCGAGGCACACGGAGCGGCACCACTCCAGCCGGACGCGGATGCCCTCCTCGTCCTGGCGGGACTCCTCGCACAGCGCACGGCAGGTCGCGTCGCACACCTCGGCGCACATGATGCCCAGCCGGCGCACGCGCTCCTGGTGCTCGGTGCCGTCCGGGTCGACCAGGCTCGCGCGCACCGCGCAGGCCCGGGCGCATTCGGTGCACGCCTGGGCGCAGGTGAAACGGTCCTCCAGGAACCGGTAGAGCTGCTGCTGCGAAGCGGGCGATGTCACACCGTGCGGGTAGCCGGGTCGGAACGCGGCAAACCACCGGCCCGGTCCGCCCGGGCGCCCGTCTGCGGAACAGGACCGGCCGAGCGGTCACGGCCCCCGTCGCCACAGGTCGGATTCCGGCCACGAATGATGTCCGATTCATTCCCTTTTGAGATGGGTATTCCTGTTCCATGGATACCGCATCGATGCAGCTGGCCGCGACGAGCGGCCTGGCGAGCCTCGTTCTGTTCGGCATAGCCGTGGCTCTGCTGGCACTGCTCGCCGGTGGCTTCTGGATGAACTCCCGCATCAAGTACCGCGAACCCCCGCGCCCGCGGCCCGAGGAGCAGCCCAAGCTGCCGCCGGAGGGACCGGTGCGCGAGATCCGGGAGAACCGGGAATCCCAGGAGGTTCCCGTGACACCCAAGGGCGGTCGTCCGCTCACCCCGTACGAGCTGAGCAACATGGACAGCAGGCCCAGCGCCTCCAAGGAGCGGCCGCGCTGGAGCCGGGGGTCCAGCGGCTCGTTCGGCGGCGGCGGACTCGGCGCCCACTGAGCCGCAGCGCCCGGCACGCCCCCTGTCACCGCGCCCACTCGTCGCCCCACCGACCACCACGTCCCGACCAACCGGTCCCGGCCCGTGCCGGACCGCCGGCCGCCCCCGGGTCACGTCAGGCCTGGGAGTCCTTCCGGACGGCGTCCAGGCGGCCGACGCGGGCCACGTTCCGCACGTCCTCCGGATCGGTGCTGGGCTCGGCGGCGAACCAGGCGTCGAGGATCTCCTTGAGCACCGGCTCCGAGACCAGCCGCAGGCTGAGCGCCAGCACGTTGGCGTCGTTCCAGCGGCGTGCACCGTCCGCCGTGGCGGCGTCCGTGCACAGGGCCGCGCGTACGCCCGGCACCTTGTTGGCCGCGATGGAGGCGCCGGTACCGGTCCAGCAGCACACCACCGCCTGCTCGGCCAGTCCCTCGGCGACGTCCCGGGCCGCCGCCTCCGAGCAGGCCGCCCACCGCGCGTCGGCGCCGGGCCGCAGCGCGCCGTGCTCGCGCACCCGGTGGCCGCGGCGGCGCAGCTCCGCCACGACGAGGCGGGCCACGGGTTCGTCCATGTCTGAGGAGACGGAGATCCGCATACCGCGGAGCGTAACGCCCCTGCCCCGGGCACGGCTCCTGCCCCGGGCACGACGGTACGGAATCCGCCGTGGTCCTCCGCACCGCGCACGGGAGTGGGCGTGCCGCCGCCACGCGCGCGAGGGCCCCGCGGGCATCGCTGTCGCCCGCGGGGCCGTAGGTGACCGGTACGGGTTCGTCAGGGGTGCTCGGGCTGCTGCGCCGGGGGCACGCCGCCGCCCTCGCCGCCGCCCTTCTTGCCCTTGTCCGTGCCGTGCGGGCGGCCGCCCGCGCCCCCGTCGGCCGTCTGGCGGGCCTTGAGCTCGCCGCTGTCCTGCGGGGTGGCGCCTCCCTTGTCACTGCGCCGTTGTTCGGGCTGCTGCGGATTGGACATGCGCCGGACTCCCTCCGGGTCGTGCGTGCTGCGTGCGCCGTCCGGGTTCCCAGGGCGGCACGGCTGACGCACCCCACCGGCCGGACACCTCAACCTCAGACGGTGGCGCGGATCAGCGTCTGGTGAAGGTGCTCGAGGGCGTCGAGCAGCACCGACCGGTGGTACCAGCTCAGCCATGCCGCCGCGTCGGCGGCCAGCACACCGAGGGTCCGGGCCTGTGCGGCGGTCGGCCGGTGCCCGGTGTCCGGCCAGTGCACGGTGATCACGCCGGTGCAGGCACCGGCCGAGGACAGGACGGGGACGCTGTGCAGGGCACGGGTTCCGGTGGCCAGCAGGACGCGCCGGCAGTCGTCGCCCAGCAGCGCGTCGGCGGCCACGTCCGGCACGCTCACCGCGCGCCCCGTCGCCCGGGCGACCGCGTCGGCCGTGCCCTCGTCCCGGCCGCGCACCAGGTGGTCGAGGAAGGCCTCGGCGCAGCCGTGGTGGGTCTCCGGCGTCAGCGCGTTGACGGCCGGGTCCACCAGCTGCACGTACCCGGCGGGCGCCCGGCCGGCGGCCAGCGCCTCGTGGAGCACCGCGTCGATCATCTGCCGCCGGTAGCGCGGGTCCCGGCAGCCGCGGGCCGGCAGCCTCAGCTGCGGCACGGGCAGGGAGCGGCGGCCCGGGAACCACACCTCGCCGTCCGGGGGGCGGGCCGCCACCACGGCGGAGACGAGGACACGCAACGGCACGTTGAACCGCTGCGAGGTCTCACGCAGCACCGTGAAGGCACTGCCGGCGTCGGGCAGGTCGTAGCGGACCATGAGGATGCCCTGGGCCATGCCGATGACCGGCGCGGTGCGCACCCGGGCGCGCAGCGCGCGGACCTCCTTGTACAGCTCGTCGTACGACGGCCGCAGCGGATCGGCGATCTGCGACCGCCAGGCGGGCAGTTCCTCCGCCCGCGTCGGGGTGCGGGCCAGCTCGCGCAGCGCGTCGTCGAGGGTGGCGTACAGCCGGACGCCGTCCAGGCGGGCCAGATGCACCGCCTCGCGCACCCCCGGACGGGCCCGGACGATGATCAGGTCGGGGCGTCCGGTGCGCTGGTGGGCCGTCTCGCTGAGCGTGCGCAGCACGGCGGCGCCGCCGAGCTGGACGTGGCCCATGTCGAGGACGGGCCGCAACCCGGCGCGATCGGCCTGCTCCAGATGGCCGCGCAGCTCCGCCGACCAGGCCTCCGCCCCCTGTGGGTCGAGGCTGCCGGACATGCGCAGGAGCAGGGCGCCCTCGGCCGGCAGTCCCTCCACGACGGAGGACTCGATGACCAGGGGGGCCGGTGCGCCGGGGCGGGCGGCGGAGGCTTTCATGGCATCACCCAGACACTTTCTCGGCTTCACCCGGGACAGGGGTCGCGGTTTCACCCGGACATGAGTCACGGACGGCTCGATCGGCCTCTTCGTGAGCTCGGACCGCCTCGCACAGGGCAGCTGACGTCATCGTGGCACGCGCCCGGGCCCCCGGCAGTCCGGCCGGCCCCGGCATGCGCCGCCCGCGGGGGCGGGGCGCGCGATGTGCCGGGCCCGGCCGCCGCCGTGCGCCCGCCCCGGCCCCGGCCGGCGTGGCCCACGGGCGGCCCTCGGGCGCGGCCCCGGGAACTCAGCCGACATACCGCCGTGCGGGTGAGTCGCGGCGTGCCCGCTCCAGTGCGGCGAGCCGGCGTTCCAGTTCCGGCGGTACGGGGTCGCGCTGGCGCAGCACCCAGGGCAGCCCGGCGGTGGCGTGGGCGAACGCGCGCGCCGAGGCGGCGTCGTGGGGCACGGTGCGGATCAGGTGCCCGGTGCGGCGCAGCGCCGGGAGCAGGGGGCGGCGCAGCCAGGTGAACCACAGCGTGTTGCGCAGGCCGAGGACGCGGCGGGCGGTGCTGTCGCGCAGCCGGGAGGCGTGGTGGTGGACGGTCAGCTCGTCGGCGTAGGCGAGCCACCAGCCCTGCCGCAGCAGGTCGCAGGCGAGCAGTTCCTCCTCGCCGCCGAGCCAGAGGCCGGGGTGGAAGCCGCCGCCGGCGCGGAAGGCCTCGGTGCGCAGGACGGTGGCGGCGGCGAGGAAGGAGCCGAGCGCGGGTCCCGGGAGCCAGTCGGGGCCGGTCAGCGGGGATTCGCGCAGTTCGCGCACGACCGGGTCCTCGGTGCCCGCGGGTTCGACGACGATCCGCGCGGTGACGGCGGCGAGCCGGGGGCGGGTGCCGAGCAGGTCGGCGGCCCGGCGCAGGCTGCCCGGCTCCCACCAGGTGTCGTCGTCGCAGAAGGCGACGTAGGGGGTGCGTACGCGCCGGACGGCCAGGTTGCGGCCGATGGCCCCGAGGTTGCGGCCGGGGCGGAGCAGCGTCATCCGGGGGAACTCCCGGGCGACGGCTTCGGCGGTGCCGTCGGTCGAAGCGTTGTCGGTGACGATCACCGGGGGGCGTTCGGGCAGCCGGCTCAGCACGGCGAGGGTGCGCAGGAGTTCCTCGCGCCGGTTGTGGGTGATCAGGACGACCGTGGTGCGGTCGTCGGGGAGCGTCCGGGTCATGGGGCGGCCTCTCCGTCCGGGTGCCCGGCAGCCTGCCCGTCGAGGATGCGGGCGGCGTGCTCGACGTGCGGGGGCAGCGGGCGCCGGCGGGCGAGCGTGGCCGGGAACCGGGCGAGGGTCTCGCGCAGGGCGCGGCGGGCGCCGGGGCGGCCGGCCGCGGCGGCCAGGACCAGGTCGGCGCCGGCGCGCAGTGCCACGGGCCAGGGACGGCGCAGGCAGGAGGTGAGGACGTGGTTGCGCCGGACGAGGAAGGAACGGCCCGTGCGGCCGTGGTCCTCGGGGTGGTGCCGGGCGCGCAGGGTGGGCTCGTAGGCGACGCCCCAGCCCTGTGCGGCCAGGTCGTAGGCGAGCAGGGTCTCCTCGCCACCGAAGAAGAGCAGCGGGTGGAAGCCGCCGGCGCCCAGGAAGGCCTCCCGGCGCACCACGCAGGCGCAGGCGAGGAAGCCGAGCACCGGGCGGCCGGGCAGGTCCGGCTCGGGCGGCAGGGGCGAGGCGGCGAGGATCTCGTTGAGGGGGTCCTCGGCGGCGGCGTCGCCGACCAGGGTGCGGGCGGCGAGCAGACCGAGCCGGGGGTGGCCGTCCAGGAGGTCGGCGGCCCGGCTCAGGCTGCCCGGCTCCCACCAGGAGTCGTCGTCGCTGAAGGCGACGTAGGGGGTGCGGGCGTGACGGACGGCCAGGTTGCGGCCGAGGGCGCCGGTGTTGGCGGCGGGCCGCAGCAGGCGGGAGACGGCCGGGTGGTCGCGGACCGCCCGCAGGGTGGTGTCGTGGCGGGAGTTGTCGACGACGATCACCGGTGGGCGCTCGGGCAGGGCGGCCAGCGCGTCGAGGGTGCGCAGCAGACTGGCGCACCGGTCGCGGGTGATGACGGCGACCGTGGTCCTCGGATCGCCGCCCTGGGTGGGGCGCGGGGCGAAGCGGGGGGCCCGCTCAGTGGACATGCGCCACCTCCGTTCCGGTGCCGCGTGGGCCGCCGCGGGCCGGCCGCAGCAGTGTCAGACAGGCCGCGGCCACCTCACCGGTGCCGATGCGCAGCAAGCGGGCGTCGGGGGTGCGGCCGTGCGGGTCGCCGGGCGGCCCGGGTTTCCACAGGGCCAGGTGGTCCGGACTGGGCGGCGGCCCCCACAGACGGGGGGAGACGGGGCCGAAGAGGGTGACGGAGCGGGTGCCGTGGGCCACCGCGAGATGGGCCGGTCCGGTGTCTCCGCTGAGCACCAGGGCGGCCTCGGCGACCAGCGCGGACAGTTCCCCGAGGGCCAGGCCGGTCAGTACGTCGCACGCGCGCTGTCCGCCTCGCTCGGCGACGGGGCGCAGCAGGGGTTCCTCGCCGGGTCCTCCGGTGAGCACCACGCGGTGTCCGGCGGCGCGCAGACACCTGGCGACGACGGCGAACCGCTCCCCCGGCCAGCGGCGGGAACCCGAGGCCGCCCCCGGATGCACGACCACCGCACCCGGCGCCGGGGACGGCCCGGAGGGCCGGGGCAGGCGCAGGTCGAGGGGGTCGGCCGGGATGGCGAAGCCCTCCAGGAAGGCGCACCAGCGGTCCCGTTCGTGGGCGTGTCCATGCCATGGCGGCGCGTCCGGGCAGGCGTGGGCGAGCAGGCGGCGCGGGTGCAGGGCGGCGAGCGCGTCGCGGCTCTCGGGTCCGTTGCCGTGCAGGTCGATCGCCACGTCGGGCGGCGGCCCGGTCCAGTGCGCGAGGGACGGCACCGCCCGCCCCGGCGCCTCGGCCGGGAACACGGCGTCGACCGCGCCGGTGGCCAGGGCGAGTTCGGTGAGCCACGGTGGCTGGGCGAGCACGATCCGATGGCCGGGAAAGGCCCGCCGGACACCACGCAGCGCGGGCACCCCGGCCAGCAGGTCGCCCAGCCCCAGCGCACGCAGCACCAGGACGGTCGGACGACTCGGGATCCTGGTCACCCGGCGTGCCCTCCGGTGCGCGATGAGGCCCCGCCCGGACGGCCGGCCACAGCGGCCCCCCGGCCCGACGAGCCGCCACATGCCCCCGACGGCCCCGCCCGCAGCGGGACCCCGACCACCGGGAGGTCCCTCCTCGAGCCGCGCCGTGGCCGAACGGACGCGAGGAACGCCTCCCGGCCGGGCGACCCGCCGCCCCACGCGGGCGACCCCGCCCGCGGGCACGGCCAGACCACCGCAAGGACACCCCGCGCACCGCACCGCACCCGCGCAGAGGCCGCACCTGCCGCGCGGCCGGACGAAGCACCACACCAGGCGCACAGCCCGACCCGCAGGCGCGACCGATCCGCCGCAACGGCCCGTCGCGAGCCGCCCCGTGACCGGCCGGAGACGAGAACCACCCACCGGCCGGGCGACCCGCCGCCCCACGCGGGCAGCCCCGCCCGCGGGCGCCGCCGGGCCGGCTGAACGGCTTTCGGGGGGCCGCCCATCTTCCGGGCGGGGACGGAGAACGCCGTCCGGGCCGGCAGGACGCCGTGTGACCTCGGCGGCTCCGTTCGCGGGTGGAGCCGGGCGGCCGGGCAGGTCCGCCGCGGCCGGGCAGGGGCGGGCGGTGCCGGCCGGGCCGGGAGGACGTCACCTGGTGCGGGCGGGCCGGGTGGCGGGAGCGCGGGGGCCGCGGGAGGGGGCGCGTGATTCATCGTGTCGGGCTCCCCGGCCGTGTGGGGGTCAGGGCCGCGCGGCGGGCCAGGCCCGTGGTGGAGCGGCCGTCGAGGTAGGGCAGGAGCAGGACCTGCCCGCCCCAGCTCTCCACGAGCGGCTGTTCGGGCAGCCGGGTGCGTGCGTAGTCGCCGCCCTTGGCCCAGATGTGCGGGCGCAGTTCACCGAGGACGCGCTCGGGGGTGTCCTCGTCGAAGACGGCGACGGCGTCCACGCACTCCAGGGCGCGCAGCACCCGGACCCGGTCGGCGACCGGGACGAGGGGACGGGAGTCGCCCTTGCGGCGGCGCACCGAGTCGTCGGAGTTGACGCAGACGACCAGGCAGTCGCCGGCCCGGCGGGCGGCCTGGAGCAGGGCGACGTGACCGGCGTGCAGCAGGTCGAAGCAGCCGCCCGCGGCCACGACGGTGCCGCCGGCGGCCCGCACCCGGGCGGCCGTGCGCACGGCGTCCGCGCTGGAGTGGCCGTCGGCCTGGTGCGGGGCGGACGTCTCCGGCTCCCGGACGGCGGCGACCGCTCGTGCCCCGCCCTCGGCCACGTAACGGCTCGCGGCGTGCACGGCGGCCTGGACGGCGTCCTCGGTGAGTCCGCCGTCGGCGAGCAGGCCGGCGGCGGCCGCGGCGAACCGGTCGCCGGCCCCGCACGGATCGCCCGCCGCGGCGGCCGGGGTCGGTACGAGCAGCGGGGTCTCGCCGTGGGAGAGCAGCGCGCCGCGCTCGCCCAGGGTCACGGCGACGGCCCGGGCCCGCCAGGCCCGCACCAGGGTGCGGGCGTCACGGGCCGCGGTGCGCAGTCCGGCCTCGTCGCCCGTGTCCTCGCCGTCGTCCGCCCGGCGGGCGAAGGCGCGGGCCTCCTGCGCCGAGGGGGTGGCCAGCAGGATGCCGGGGACCGGTGCGCGGCCGCGCACATGGGGGTCCCACACGACGGGTGCCCGGGTGGCCGCGGTGGCCAGGGCGGCCCGGAGGACGTCGGCGGTGCCGCGGCCGTAGTCGGCCACGAGCACGCCGCCGGCCCCGGTCACGGTGGCCTCGGCGGGACCGGTCGCCGCGCGGGCGCGGCCGTCGCCGTCGTCGAGGCGCAACAGCGGCCGGTCGCCGGCGAGGACGCGGGTCTTGCTGCTGAGGGTGCCCTCCAGCGGAACCTCCACCAGGTCGACCCGGCCGGCCAGCAGCTCGCGCAGGGTGTCGCTGGCCGCGTCCCGGCCGAGCGCGGTGACGAGGGTGACGGGGCGGCCGTCACAGGCCGCGAGGCAGGCGGCGAGGGCCGCGCCGCCCGGGCGGGAGCTGCGCCGGGTGCCGTGCACCACGGGCACGGGCGCGTCCGGCGCCAGCCGTTCGGCCCGGCCGCACAGGTCGTGGTCGAGGAGCGCGTCGCCGACGACGACCAGGGGTGTGCGCGAGGTGGTCATGTGTGTCCCTTCCTGGGGGCCACGGGCCCGTCGGGCGCGGACCGGCCGACGGTTCGGGCCCGGCCGACGAGCCGGCCGACGACGCTCGGCCTGCCATCGGCGCCGGGCCCGCCGGCCGGGCGCGGCCCGCCGTCCGCTCCCGTGTCGCCGGCCCGGTCGGCCTCGCCCCGCTCGACGGCCCGGTCGAAGGACTCGCAGAGCATGTGCACCGCGACCAGGTGCAGTTCCTGCACGGTGGCGGAGACCGGGGCGTCCACGCACAGGGCCTCGTCCGCGCCCAGCTGCAGTGGATTGGGGGCCCGGCCGGTGAGTGCCCACACCGTCATGCCGAGCCGGTGGGCGCGCTCGGCGGCCTCCAGCAGGTTGGCGCTCGCGCCACTGGTGGACAGCAGCATGAGGACGTCCCCGGGGCGGCCGTGGGCGGCGGTCTGGCGGGCGAACACCTCCTGGACGCCGTAGTCGTTGGCGATCGCGGTGGTGGAGGAGGTGTCGGCGTGCAGGGCGACCGCGGAGAACGGCGGCCGGTCGTCCCGGTAGCGGCCCACGAGTTCGGCCGTCAGGTGCTGCGCCTGCGCGGCGCTGCCGCCGTTGCCCGCGACGAGCAGCCGGGAGCCGCCGCCCAGGCGGCGGGCGAGTTCGGCGCCCCAGCGTTCGATGAGCGCTGCGCGGTCGCGGAACGTCTCCAGCGCCGTCGCCAGGTCGTCGCAGTGCGTGGTGCCGGTGCCGGTCTTCGTGCCGTTGGCGGTCTTCATCGGACGACTCCCGAGAGCGAGCGGATCGAGGACACGGCGTCGTACACCCCGGCCACACCGTCCGCGACGCGGTCCCAGGTGTAGTGGGCGAGCACCCGTTCGCGGCCGGCGGCGCCGTAGCGGGCGAGCCGGTCCGGGTCGGCGAGCAGGGAGCGGATCACCGCGCCGAGGTCGTGGTCGTCGTCGGCCGGGACCAGGACGCCCGTGGTGCCGTCGACGACCGTGTCGAGCTGGCCGCCCACCGCGGTGGCCACGACCGGGGTGGCGCAGGCCATGGCCTCCAATGGGACGATGCCGAAGGGCTCGTACCGGGGCAGCGAGAGCACGAGGTCGGCGCTGGACATCAGCCGGGGCATGCTGGCCCGGCCGACGCCGCCGAGCAGGGTCACCCGGTCCAGGACGCCGTACTCGCCGGCGACGGCCCGCAGGCGCGCGGCCTCGGGGTCGGCGCCGAGCAGGTCGGCCTCGGGGCCGCCCGCGACGATGAGCTGGGCGTCGGGAACGCCCGCCAGGGCGCGGATGGCGCGGTCGAATCCCTTGCGGGGCACGAGCCGGCCGACGGCCAGCAGACGCTTGCGCGCGCCGGCCGGCCGGGGCGGGGCGACGGGCGCGAACTGGTCGGGGTCGACGCCGCAGGGCACGACGTCGATCCGGTCCTCCGGCAGGCCCATGGCCTTGAGTTCGGCCACCTCGTCGCTGCACGTGGCGATGATCCTGGCGCACTCGTGACCGATGGCCTCCTCGATCGCGAGGCGTGCGGCCGGGCTGGTGTCGGCGGCGCCCTGGTAGCGCTTCTTCACGGTGCCCAGCGCGTGGTAGGTCTGCACGACGGGGATGCCGAGGCCCCGGGTGCCGGTCAGGGCGGCGAGGCCGGACATCCAGAAGTGGGCGTGCACCACGCCGGGCGGGCTCTTCACCCATGCGCGGGCGAGGAACTCCCCGAACTCGGCCATGTGGGGCAGGAGTTCGTCCTTGGGGACGGGCGCGGGCGGTCCGGCGGGCACGTGCACCACCTGTACGCCGTCGATGAGGGTCATCCGGTCCGGCAGGCCCGCCGAGTCCCGCCGGGTGTACACCGTGACCCGGTGTCCCTTCCTGGCGAGCTGCCGGGCGACCTGTGCCACGTACACGTTCTGGCCGCCCGCGTCCGGTCCGCCGAGCGCGGCCAGTGGGCTGGCGTGCTCGGAGACCATGGCGACGCGCCCGGCCGTGTGCGGAGTACGGCTCATCGGGTGACCTCCTTGATCAGGCGTTCCCAGTCGTCCAGGAAGCGCCGCTCTCCGTAGCGGGCCTGCACCGAGGCCCGGGCGGCCTCGCCGGTGCGGCGGGCGTGCTCCGGTTCGGCGAGGAACTCCCGTACGGCGTCCTCGAGTACGTCGAGGCGGTTCGAGACGACCCCGGCGCCGTCGGGTACGGCCTCCCGGATCTCCGTGGTGTCGAGGGCGACCACCGGCATGCCCAGGAACATGGCCTCCAGCAGGGACAGGCCGAGCGACGTCCAGCGCACGGGGTGCAGGTAGAGGCGGCACCTGGCCATCTCCCGGTGCAGTTCGTACTGCGGCAGGTCCCGGGTGCGGCAGCGCTCCGGCGGCAGGCCGAGGTGCCCGGCGAGTCCTTCGGTGCTCATGCCGAAGACGTCCAGGGGCGCGGACCGCGCGAACCGGGGCAGCAGGTCGGTGCCGGTGGTGCGGCCCCTGCGCACGGGCTCGTTGACCACGACGGCGGCGCGCCGCTCGGTGCCGGTCCACAGCGGGCCCGGGTCGACGATGCCGTGCTCCACGACCTCGGCCGGCGCCCGGCCGTTGTCCCACATCAGCCGGTTGAAGTGGGTGACGTGGACGACGGGGATCGCGGACTGTCCGGCCAGCGGGTGGAGCTGACGCTCCGGGGAGGCGTCGGGGCTGTTGTGCTCGACGTACACGGCGGGCACGTCGACGCCGGGCCGGCGGCCGGTCCAGCGCAGGGCCAGGCCGGGTTCGTGGGGCCGCTGCAGGACCATCAGGTCGACGGCGTGGTCCCGCAGCTGCCGCGGGGTGAGTTCGCGCACGGTGGGCGGCCAGTCCCAGGTGACGGCCCGGCCGAGCCCGTCCGGTCCCCGGTCCTCGGTGACCGGGACCAGGTAGGTGTGCGGGCCCCGCACGAAGGCGGTGAGCCAGGATCCGTGCACGTGCCAGACGAGGATGTTCATGAGCGCCGCTCCTGGATGAGCTTGTGCACCGCGCGCACCACGTCCTGCCCGGTGACCTCGTCCAGGCAGGGGTGGCCGGGCACCGGGCAGGTGAGGGCCCGGGTGCCCGCGCACGGCGCCGACTGGTCGCCGAGCAGGATGGTGGGGACGCCGTACGGCGCCCAGCGGCCGGCCGGGACCACCGGCGCGAACAGCGACACCACGGGGGTGCCGACCGCGGCGGCGAGGTGGGCGGGGCCGGTGTTGGCGCTGACCACGGCGTCGGCCATGCGCAGCACCCCGGCGAGGGTGCGGGGACCGGTCCGGCCGCCGAGGTCCACGGCCAGGTCCCCGCTGACCCGCCGGGTCAGTTCCGTCTCTCCGGCCCCTCCGGTGACGACCACGCGGTGACCTGCGTCGGCGAGCAGCGCGACGGCCTCCTCGCACCGGTGCGGGCTCCACGCGCGGGCGGGTGCGCTGGCCCCGGGATGCAGGACGACGTACGGGCCGGGGCCGGTCAGACCGCTGGTGTCCGGCGGCGGCAGCACCCGCAGCCGGCCGTCGTCCCCGGGCGGCGGCGGGAAGCCCATGGCGGCGGCGGTGTCGAGGGCCGCCTCGGCCTCGTGGCGGCCGGGGGCCCGCCGGTGGCGCACGTCCAGCAGGCTCCCGGGGTGGTCGGCGCTGTCGGCGCCGATCCGGCCGACGCCCGCGAGCCGCAGCAGCAGCGCGGTGGGCAGCGGGCTCTGGTGGAAGGAGGTGAGGATCAGGGCGCGGTCGTAGGCTCCGGAGCGCAGCCGGCCGACCAGGGCGTCGACGTCCCGGGCCCGGACGGGGGGCGGGTCGAAGCCCTCCCAGGGGGCCTCCCACACCAGAACGCCGTCGACGCCGGGCAGCAGCCGGGCGGCGTCCGCGCCGCGCGGGCCGCACAGCAGGGTGACGTGCGAGGAGCGGGCGGCGACGGCGCGCACGGCGGGGCCGGCGAGCAGCACGTCGCCGAAGCTGTCGAGACGCACGACGAGGGTCTTCATCGCGCCCCCCTGCCGGACGAGGCCGGACGCAGCGGACGCGGCGGGCGGGGCGGACGGGCGGGGGCCAGCGCCGTGCGCACCGCCGTGAGCACGTCGGGGGCGCTCAGATCGGCGAACCGCGCCACCTCGCCGGGGGCGGTGGCCGCGTTCGGGACGAGCACCCCGCGGGCGCCGGCCGCGTGGGCGGCCAGGACGTCGGCGGCGATGTCACCGATCACCAGGCACCGGGCGGGGTCGACGCCGAGCCGTGCGGCGGCGTCGAGGACCAGGCCGGGCCGGGGTTTGCGGCAGTCGCAGCCGGCGTCCGGGGCGTGCGGGCAGAACAGCCAGGCGTCCACCCCGCCGAGCAGTGCGTCGGCGCGCTCGTTGACGCGGCGCACCTGCCCGGCGGTGAGCAGTCCCCGCCCGATGCCGGACTGGTTGCTCACCACTGCGGTGGCCAGGCCGTGGGAGCGGGCCAGCGCGACGGCCTCGGCGGCGCCCGGCAGCAGCCGGACCCGGCCAGGGTCGCCGTTGTACGGCACGTCGGCCACGAGGGTGCCGTCGCGGTCGAAGAGGACGGCGCGGACGTCGTTCACCCGGTACCTCCCAGGGGCCGGGCGTGCCGGTGACGGACGGTTCCGCGCAGCCAGTGCCGGACGGCGAGGGGTGGGATGAGCACGCTGGTGCCGAGCATCCCGGCGATCTCGCCGGCGGTCCGGGGGCCGGGGAGGATGCGCGCGAGGGCGAACTCGGCGGTGCCGAGCGTCCACAGGGCCGCCCAGGCGGTCGCGGCGCGGCGCCGGCCGGTGAGGGCGCAGGAGGCGGCGGCGAGGGCCGCGCCGGTGACCGCCAGGTGGCGGCGCAGCCGTCCGCGCGGCGCCTGGGCGCGGTCCCACCAGTCGCGGCCGTGCAGCCGGTTCATCAGGGCGTCGTCGGCGTTGCCGCGCTGCGCGGGCAGCGAGGCCCACCAGTGGGCGGCGCGGACCGGGTGCCGGGTGACCCGCTTGCCGCGGACCAGGGACCAGCCGGCCCGCTCGACGCGCAGGGCGAGGTCGGCGTCCTCGCGGAAGGCCCGCGGGAAGCGTTCGTCGAATCCGCCGACCCGGGTCAGCGCCTGCGTGCGGTAGGCCATGTCGGCGGTGGCCCAGGCGGCGTTCTCCAGGCCCTTGGTGTTGCGTTCCCAGTCGGTGGGCCGGCGGTCCGGGGGCAGGGGGACCTGCAGCCGTCCCTGGATGCCGCCGACGTCCTCGCCGGCCTGGCGCAGGTCCTCGGCGAGCAGCCGGGACCAGTCCGGCAGGACCTGGACGTCGTCGTCGAGGAAGACCGTCCAGGGCGTGCGGACGGTCCGCCAGCCGGTGTTGCGGGCAGCGGCCGGGCCCTCGCCTCCGGTGCGGAGGACGCGCACCCGGTCCAGGAGCTGTCCGGCGGCCTGGACCGGCAGGTCGCCGTCCGGCACGGGCCGGTCGTCCACGACGACCACCTCGTGGGGCGGGTGGCCCCGGGCCTCGGCGAGGGCGCGCAGGCACTCGGCGAGGCAGGCGCGGCCGATCGTGGGGACCACGACGGTGTAGGCGGGCGCGTCGCTCATGCGAACGCCTTCCCTCGGCGGACGGCGAACGGGCCGAGCACCAGCAGGTCCACGGGCGCCGATCCGAAGCACTCCAGGGCGTCCCGGGGGTCGTCGACCATGGGCCGGCCGGCGGTGTTCAGGCTGGTGTTGACGACCACCGGCAGTCCGGTGCGCCGCTCGAAGCCGTCGATCATCCGGGCCACCAGGGGCTCCTGGACGCGGTCCACGGTCTGGACGCGGGCGGTGCCGTCGACGTGGACGACCGCCGGGATGCGGTCCTTCCAGGCATCGGCCACGTCGTGCACGAAGAGCATGTGAGGACTGGGCAGCGGCCCGTCGAAGATCTCGGCCGCGCGTTCGGCGAGCACCATCGGGGCGACGGGCCGGAACTCCTCGCGGCCCTTGACGGCGTTGAGCCGTTCGACGTTCGCCGCCCTGCCGGGATGCGCGAGCAGCGAGCGGTGGCCCAGCGCGCGCGGCCCGTACTCGCTGCGGCCCTGGAACCAGGCGACGATCCCGTCGGCGGCCAGCGCCTCGGCGGCCGTCTCCGCTATGTCGGCGGGCTCCTCGTACGGCACGGCCGCCCGCTCCAGCCACTCCCGCAGCTCGGCGTCGCTCCAGCCGCGGCCGAGGGCGGCGGTCGGCATCGGCTCCAGGGTGTCCTTCTGGCCGGCCACGTGGGCGGCGGCGCCCAGAGCGGTGCCGGCGTCTCCGGCCGCGGGCTGCACCCATACGTGCCGGAAGCCGCTCTCCCGCCACAGGCGGGTGTTGGCCACGCAGTTCAGGGCGACACCGCCGGCCATGGCGAGCGCGTCCTCGCCGGTTCGTTCGCGCAGCCACCGGGCGAGGGCCAGCACGGTCTCCTCCAGGCACAGCTGGGCGCTGGCCGCGAGGTCGGCGTGGTTCTGGCTCCAGGCTCCGTCCGGCGGGCGCGGCGGGACGAGGTCGGCCCAGGGCACCGGGCGGGCCCGGAAGCCGCCCCGGTTGTCGGCCAGGACGTGGGTGCGCAGCCGGTCGGCGAAGCGCGGGGTGCCGTAGGAGGCCAGTGCCATCACCTTGAACTCGTCGCTGCTGCGCAGGAAGCCGAGGTGCTGGGTGAGGTCCTCGTAGAACAGGCCCAGGGAGTCGGGCAGTTCCTGGGTGCCGAGGACGGTCAGTTCCCGGTTGGTGCAGCGGCCGGCCAGGTGCGAGCCGCACTCGCCGCGGCCGTCCAGCACGAGGACGGCGCAGTCCGGGTACGGCGAGAGGGGACCGGCGGAGGCGGCGTGCGCGACGTGGTGCGGGACGAACCGCACCTTCGCCGGGTCGAGTCCGGGCAGTGCCTCGGCGAGGAAGGCGGGGGCCCGGCGGGCGTACTCCTGGCGCAGGTGGTCCCAGGGGTCGTCGAGGCCCATGCGTTCGGCGGGCCGGGCGAGCGCGGGGTCGTAGGAGTAGGCGACGGCGTCCAGGTCGGACGGGGTGAGACCGGCCTGCCGCAGGCACCAGCGGGCCGACTGCTCGGGCAGCTCCCAGGCCGAGAAGGGCACGGGACGCTTGCCGTGCTTGCGGCGTGAGAACCGCTCCTCCTCCGCCGCCGCCACGACCTCGCCGTCGGTGATCAGGGCTGCGGCGGGGTCGTGGAAGAGTGCGTTGATACCGAGGACGTGCATGCGCTGTCTCCTGGGCCGGGGACGGTCGGGGGTCGGGGTCAGGACTGCTGCGGGGCCGGGTCCTCCTCGGCCGGGAGAAGCTGCGGCGGCAGGGCCGCGAAGTAGGCGATGGTCTGCTTCAGGCCCTCCTCCCAGGGGATCTGCGGCGACCAGCCGAGCAGTTCGCGCGCGAGGTTGGTGTCGGGGCGGCGCCGGCCGGGGTCGTCGACGGGCCGGTCGACGAACGCGATCGGTGAGCGGGAACCGGTGAGGGCGACCACCCGGCGGGCCAGGTCGGCGACGGTGATCTCGTCGCTGCCGCCGATGTTCACCGGGCGCACGGACCGGCTCGCGGCCACCCGCAGGACGCCGTCGACGGTGTCGTCCACGTAGCACAGCGAGCGGGTCTGGCTGCCGTCGCCGGTGACGGTGAGCGGTTCACCGGCCAGGGCCTGACAGATGAAGGTCGGTACGGCGCGGCCGTCGTGGGCGCGCATGCGCGGACCGTAGGTGTTGAACAGCCGTACTATTCCGGCGTCCGTGCCCCTGGTTCCGGCGTGCGCGGTGACCAGTGCCTCGGCGAAGCGTTTGGACTCGTCGTAGACGCTGCGCGGACCCACCGGGTTCACGTTGCCCCAGTAGCCCTCGTGCTGCGGGTGGACGAGCGGGTCGCCGTACACCTCGGAGGTGGAGGCGAGCAGGAAGCGCGCCCCGTCGCGTTCGGTGACCGCCAGGGCGTTGCGGGTGCCGAGGCTGCCCACGTCCAGGGTCTGCAGGGGCATGCGCAGGTAGTCGGCGGGCGACGCCGGGCAGGCGAAGTGCAGCACCAGGTCGTAGGGGCCGGGCAGCAGCCCGGGGCAGCCGGGGGCGCAGACGTCGCAGTGCACGTAACGGAACCCGGGCCGGTTCTCCAGGTGAGCGACGTTCTCGCGGCGGCCGCAGGCCAGGTTGTCGGCGCAGTCGACTTCGACACCTGAATCCAGCAGCCGTTCGCACAGATGGGAGCCGAGGAAGCCGGCGCCGCCGGTCACGAGGGCGCGCCGCCAGGAGAACGGTGTGTCACCAGTCATGGGGCTATTCCTTCGTCCGCGTCGTCCGCGCCCCTCGGAACGTCCCTGCCTGGGCGTTCGGGTGCGCGTCGCGTCGCCGGGTCCGACGTCGCCGGCCCGTCGGGGGATGAGAGGACAGGGCCCGGGCCCCTGATACCTGGGGCCGCCCTGGTCGGCCGCCGCCTGCTGGACGGCACTGGCAGCTGAGTTCCCCTGCCGGTTGGGTTCACACGTTGGTTCTTATTCTCCGGGCAGGGGGGTACTCGCGCGACTCCGGCGACCGACCACGGTGGATGTGGGACATGCACGACGACCTCGCGGCCACCCTGCTGCGCTCCCTGCGGGCGTCCGCCCGGGGCCCCGGGCGGACGCTGCTCACGGGCTGGTTCAGCTTCTTCGACGGGGAGGCGACCGCCGGGGACGTGCTGGCCCAGCGGCAGGTGTCCGCGGCGCTGTCCGGGGCCGGTATCCGGCACGACACGGCGTGGAGCCCCGGCTTCCGTCCCGGCGCCCTGTCCCTGGAGACGGCCGAACCGGGCGCGTACGACACCCTGGTCTTCGTGTGCGGTCCGGTGCACGGGCCGCAGGTCGCCGCGCTGCATGCCAGGTTCAGAACCTGTCGGCGACTCGCGGCCGGAGTGTCGGTCGTCGACCCGGCGGACCCGGCGGCCACCGGGTTCGACGAGATCGTGGCCCGGGACGGCACCGCGGCCGCCGCCCGCCACGACCTCGCGTCCCGGGCTCCGGCGGGTCCGCTGCCGCCCGTGGCGGGGGTCGTTCTCTGTGCGGGGCAGGGCGAGTACGGCGGACGCCGCCGGCACGGGGAGGTCAACGAGCGGCTCACCGGCTGGCTGGCCGGCAAGGACTGCGCGCGGGTGCCGGCCGACACCCGGCTCGCCGTGGACGACTGGCGGCTGTGCGCGACGGCCGAGCAGTTCCTGGCTCTCGTCTCCCGCTTCGACGTGGTCGTCACCACCCGGCTGCACGGTCTGGTGCTGGCGCTGCGCACGGGTGTGCCGGTGATCGCCGTCGACCCGGTCGCGGGCGGCGCCAAGGTCAGCGCGCAGGCCAGGGCCGTGCGCTGGCCCGCGCTGGTCGGGGCGGAAGCGCTGTCGGACGGGATCCTGGACCGCTGGTGGGAGTGGGCGCTGTCCGAGCCGGGCCGGACGGCCGCCGCCTGCCACTCGATGCGCTGACAGCGCGGAGCGGGCCGTGTAACGCGCGGCGCGGGGGGCACCCGGGGCGGCGACGGCCGGCCGCTCACGGGCCGCCGCGATGCTCGCAGGAGGTAACGACATGGGTCACGGCGGAAACGTCATTCAGGAGCTGACGACCGATCACCGCGAGGTCGAGGAGATCTTCGGCCGTATCGAGGCGCTGCCGCCCGGCTCCAAGAACCGCAAGGTCCTCGCCGACCAGGCCACCATGGAGCTGGTCCGGCACTCGATCGCGGAGGAGTCCTACCTGTACCCGGCGGTGCGGGAGCACGTGCCGGGCGGCGATGCCATCGCCGACAAGGAGCTCGAGGACCACGCCGGGGCCGAACGGATCATGAAGGACCTGGAGGGCCTGGAGGCGGACGATCCGCGGTTCGACACGCTCATGGCCCGGCTGATGAGCGAGATCCGGTCCCATGTGACCGACGAGGAGCAGAACCTCTTCCCGAAGCTGGAGCAGGCCTGCTCCGCCGACGCGCTGATGGACCTGGGCGACAAAGTCCGCCGGGCGAAGAAGACGGCGCCGACCCGCCCGCACCCGGCGGCGCCGGACAAGCCCCCGGCCAACAAGATGCTGGCCCCGGGTGCCGGCCTGGTGGACCGGCTGCGCGACGCGATGTCGGGACGCGGCAAGGAGGGCTGAGCGCGCAGCACACTGATCGCGCGACGCACCTGGCCCGCCCGCCGGAACCGGCGGGCGGGCTTCCTTCGTACGGGGCCGTACCGGGTCCGCGGTGCCGCGCGCCCGACCGGACGGACGCCGTGCGCAGGCCCCGGCGGCGGCGGTGCCGTGCACCGGGTCGGGCGGACGCGGTGCACGGCGGCCGGGGGACGCCGTGTGCCGAGTCGCAGGCCTCCGCCGGGTGCCGAGCCGGAGGGGCGGCAGGAGGGGCGGCAGGAGCCGAGCCGGACGGGCGCCGTGCGCCGAGTCGCGGGCGTCCGCCCGATGCCGAGCCGGGCGGGTGGCAGGGGCCGGGTCGGGCGGGCGCCGTGCGCCGGGTGGGGCGGCGTCATGTACCCGGCGCGGCCCCCGTACCGGAGCTGTTCAGAGCCAGTGGGTGGTTCCGGCGTCCGGGCGGGGCCGGGGGCGGGCCGACCGGCACCGCAGCCGGAACGCCTGGAAGAGGGTCAGCGGCCACAGCAGCGCGAAGCACCACAGCAGCGCGGGGTCGTAGGTCCGGATGCCCATGACGGCCACGAAGACCGAAGCGGCCCCGAGCAGCAGTACCGCCGCCGGCAGCCAGAACTCGCGGCGCGGCGTGCCCATGCGGCGCGTGAACCGGCGGTCCTGCCGCAGGACCGCCTCGATCCGCAGCAGCGCGAGCCGTTCGCTCCGCGACAGCCGTACCTTGTCGTGCATCTCCCGCATCTCCCAGTCGTCCACGGCCACGGCACCTCCTCCGCCGGTCGGCGGTCTCCCGGTCCCCCGGCCCCGAGGTTTCCGGTCCCCGGGTTCCCCGGACGGCCGTGCCGATGCGGGGCCGTCCCCGGTCCCCGGCGCCGGCGCTCCGCGGGGGTGCCGCGCGCCGCCCGTGCCCAAGGGCGGGCGATGCGCTCGGTCCACGGCGGGGACGGCCGGTTCACGGGCCGCTACGGGCCGTGAGGCCGTGTCGTCTCAGGTGACCTTCGCCGCCGCAAGGCCGATACTGCCAGTAGACGGGACAGGCGGCCGCCTCCCGGGGCGGCCGCCGGTACCTGACGCCCCGTCACCCGAGTCAGCACGGAGTCCGCGACAGGGAGACACCCATGAGGATGCTGATCAACGTGCCGGAGACCGTCGTGGCGGACGCGCTGCGCGGCATGGCGGCCGCGTACCCCGATCTGACGGTGGACGTGGAGAACCGGGTGATCGTCCGGCGGGACGCGCCCGTGGCCGGGCAGGTCGGCCTGGTGTCGGGCGGCGGATCCGGGCACGAGCCGTTGCACGGCGGGTTCGTCGGCCCGGGCATGCTGTCCGCCGCCTGCCCCGGGGAGGTCTTCACCTCACCGGTGCCGGACCAGATGGCCCGCGCCGCGGCCGCCGTGGACAGCGGGGCCGGGGTGCTGTTCATCGTGAAGAACTACACCGGCGACGTACTCAACTTCGACATGGCCGCCGAGCTGGCCGAGGACGAGGGCGTCCAGGTCGCCAAGGTGCTCGTGAACGACGACGTGGCCGTCACCGACAGCCTCTACACGGCCGGCCGGCGCGGCACCGGCGGGACCCTGTTCGTGGAGAAGATCGCGGGCGCCGCGGCGGCGGAGGGCCGGACGCTGGAACGGGTGGAGTCCATCGCCCGCCAGGTGAACGAGAACTCCCGCAGCTTCGGTGTGGCGCTCAGCGCCTGCACGACGCCGGCGAAGGGCAGCCCCACCTTCGACCTGCCGGACGGCGAGCTGGAGCTGGGCATCGGCATCCACGGCGAACCGGGCCGGGAGCGGCGCCCGATGATGACTTCCGGGGAGATCGCCGACTTCGCGGTGAACGCGATCCTGGAGGACATGCCCCCGAGCAGTCCCGTGCTCGTGCTGGTCAACGGCATGGGCGCGACTCCGCTGCTGGAGCTGTTCGGGTTCAACGCCGAGGTGCAGCGGGTGCTGCGCGAGCGCGGTGTCGCCGTGGCCCGCACCCTCGTGGGCAACTACGTCACCTCCCTGGACATGGCGGGCACTTCGGTGACGCTGTGCCAGGTCGACGAGGAACTGCTGCGTCTGTGGGACGCGCCGGTGCGGACCCCTGCGTTGCGCTGGGGGATGTGATACCGCGGACCAGGTGATCACGGAATCCCGCATGCCGGTCGACAGCCCTACCACGCAAGGAGATCAAGTGCTCGACGCCGACTTCTTCCGCCGTTGGATGACGGTGGCCGCCGCGTCCGTCGACCGCGAGGCGGACCGGCTCACCGCCCTCGACGCGGCCATCGGGGACGCCGACCACGGCAGCAATCTGCAGCGTGGGTTCCGGGCCGTGACGGCCGCGCTGGAGAAGGAGGCGACGGACACACCGGGTGCCGTCCTGACGCTGGCGGGGCGGCAGCTGATCTCGACGGTCGGCGGCGCCGCCGGGCCGCTCTACGGCACCTTGCTGCGCCGGTCCGGCAAGGCGCTCGGCGATGCCGCAGAGGTCGGCACGCCGCAGCTGGCCGAGGCGCTGCGCGCGGGGGTGGACGGGGTGATGGCCCTCGGCGGGGCGGCTCCCGGCGACAAGACCATGCTGGACGCCCTGATCCCCGCCGTGGACGCGCTCGCCGACGGCTTCGCCGCGGCGCGGGCGGCCGCCGAGGCGGGTGCGGTGGCCACCGTCCCGCTGCAGGCCCGCAAGGGCCGGGCGAGCTACCTCGGCGAGCGCAGCATCGGCCACCAGGACCCGGGGGCGACCTCGTCGGCGCTGCTGATCGCCGCGCTCGAGGAAGCGGCCTCGGGGGCGGAGGGCTCACGGTGAGCGACGGCAAGCCGGTCGGGATCGTGCTGGTGTCCCACAGCGCGGAGGTCGCCGCCTCGGTGGCGGAGCTGGCGAAGGGGCTGGCGGGCGGGGCCGAGGCGGTGCCCGTGGCCGCGGCGGGCGGCAGGGAGGGCGGCGGGCTCGGCACCAGCGCCGAGCTGATCTCCGCCGCCGCCGCCTCGGCCGACCGGGGCGGCGGGGTCGCGGTGCTCACGGACCTGGGCAGTGCCGTGCTCACCGTGAAGGCACTGCTCGCCGAGGGCGACGAGCTGCCGGAGGGCACGCGGCTGGTGGACGCCCCGTTCCTGGAGGGCGCGGTGGCCGCGGTCGTCACCGCGGCCACGGGTGCAGGCCTGGACGCTGTGGAGGCGGCGGCGACGGAGGCGTACGGCTACCGGAAGGTGTGACGGGACACGGCCCGTGTCGGGACCCCGTGTCCCGGCACGGCGGGTCATCCGTCCCCGTCACCGCCGTTCTCACCGTCCCCGCCATCGTCCCCGTCCTCGACGAAACGCCTGGCCAGCCGCTCCCCCGCCGCCACCGCCGCCGCGTGGTTCTCGATCGGGAGCACCCGGGAGTCCTTGAAGACGATGTAGGTGACTCCCGAGTCCGTGCCGCCGTCGAGCGGGTTCGCCCGGATACCGAGGGCCCGCGCGGTGGCGTAGGAGGCCTCGCCGATGATGTCGCGCGGGCCGGTGTCGCCGACCACGGCGTACCGCACCCGGTCCCGGTAGACGACGGCCACGACGGAGCCGCCCCGCACGCCCTGTGCGAGGGGGTTCCAGATGCGGCTGGGCGCCGGGATCACGATGTAGGGGAGCTTCTCGGCGTTCAGGTGGCGGCCGTCGGACTGCTGATAGGCGGTGGCGGCGGCGAACAGCGGGTCGGTGCGGCGGTTGCAGCGGGCGGTGGACTGTCCGTCGCAGTCGACGTCCAGGTCGGACTTCCAGTAGACGGCGTCCCTGGTGCCGCAGACGGGCACGTTCGCACGGCTGTCGGCGTCCGAGCGGTAGCGGCCCCGGGAGACCTGGGTGCACGGGCCGAGCCGGGCCAGCAGATCGGCGGCGGAGACGGCGCTCTCGCCGCGCGGCCGGGGCTCCTGCCGGGGCGGGACGGCGGCGGCCGTGGCGGGCAGCGACGCGGGGGCGAGCAGGGCGGCGCCGGCCACGGCCAGCGTCAGCGACGGGACACGCACACGCACGATGAGAGACCCTCTCCTCGGGGACGCGGGGACCCGCCCACTGTGGTGTGTGCCGGGGCTCGTGGCCCTCCGGGCCGCACCGAAGAGGCCGGATGGAGCACGTTTCTGACACCCGGTGAGGGGACAACAGGGGCCGGGGCGTCCGGGCCGGTGCCGGCCCGGACCCCCGGCCGTCCACGTCGGCGCGGGATCGGCGACGACAGCGTGTCCGCGCCACGGGCGGCGAACTTCCCCTCGTTCCGGGGGAGTTCAGCCGCAGGCAGGTTCAGCATACGTAACTTCCCCGGCCGGCCACCAGCACGGCCACCCGAACGGCCGCTCGCGCCGCCCTCTTGCCGGGGCCGCACACGCCGGGCCATATTGGTCCGGACCTTTTCCGAGATGCCGATGCCGTCCCCGGGAGGGCAGAGCCGTGCGACGCGTTCCCCTCCCGCCCGTACTGGCCTGCGGGGCCCTGCTGCTCGTCGCGTCCTGCGGCTGGGGCCGGCCCGCCGGCGGGGACGAGGGCCGGGCGCCCGGGGCGCCGGCCGGGGTGACCGCGGCGGCGGGCAGCGCCACCAGCGTGCACGTGATGTGGAACGCCGTCACGGACACGCCCGGCATCCGCGTCTACGAGATATTCCGCGGCGCCACGAAGGTGAAGGAGGTGCCGGGTTCGCAGCACATGGTGGACGTCACCAGGCTCAGGCCGTCCACCGTGTACGCGTTCACCGTGCGGGCCCGGGACACCCAGGGGCGCCTCGGCCCGCCGAGCCGGGCGGTGCGGGCCCGTACACCGGCCATGACTGCGGCCGACCGGTCGGCACCGAGCCGGCCGCCCGGTCCCGCCGGGCGGGCCGTCGGCAGTCGCGCGGTGCGACTGTCCTGGGGCGCGTCCCGGGACGACCGGGGCGTGGTGTCGTACGACGTCCACCAGGGCGGTGTGAAGATCCACAGCGTCGGCGGGAACCGGACCGCGACCGTGGTCACCGGACTGCGTCCCGGCACCGCCTACGTCTTCACGGTGCGGGCCCGGGACGCCGCCGGGAACGTCTCCGCGGCGAGCGGCACGGTCCGTCTCGCCACCCCGGGCACCGACGACGGCCGGGCCACCGCACCCACCGGCTTCACCGCGGCCACCCACCGCGCGGGCGGGGCCTACTACATCGACCTGTCCTGGGTCCCGCCCCGCACGGACGGTCTGGTCACCGAGTACCGCGTCCAGCTCGACGGGGCCGCGGCCACCTCGCTGGTGTGGGGCGGCACCCCGCCGCGCGGCCGGGCACACTACAGCTTCTACGCGGGCCGGACCGCCGGAGAGGAACACCGGGTGCGGCTGCGGGCGCGGCTGCCCGACGGGACCTGGGGCGGCTATTCGGCGGAGCGGACCGTGACCACGGAAGGCTGACGGGCGCACGCCGTCGGCGTGTCGCCTTGCGCCGGACGGCGGAAGGCGTCACCCGAGCGGGCGTGTCCCGAGTGCGGGCGGCCCCGGCACCGCGTTTGCTGCGGTTGAGGCAGCACGGACGACTCCCGACCCTACGGCGGCGCACATGACGTACCGCCAACCGTGCCGTCGGAGGCAAGCCCATGGACAACTCGCGACTTCTCCTCCGTTCCGGCCTGACGCTGGCGGCCGCCGCCACGCTCCCGGCCGCGCTCGCCGGGCCGTCCGCCGCGGCCTCGGGCATCTCCGTGAGCACCACCGGATCCACCGTGTCGGTGGTCACCAGCGCGTGCACCCAGATCAACGGCAGCTGGGGCAGCGCGGCGCTGCTCACGAGCCGTCAGGCGAGCTTCTCCCAGGGCCGCCAGGTGGCCCTGTCGGGCACGACCGTCAGCCAGTCCGCGGCCTGGACGGGGGTGAGCCCGGGGACCTACACCGTGGTCGTGGTCTGCTCCAGCGGCAGCACCGCGGGCAGCCAGTCGGTCATCGTCTCCGCCTCCTCGCGCCCGACGATCTCGGCGACGACCAAGCCGGCCCCCTCCCGGGGTGTGGCGGGCGGTCTGGGCGGGGCCGTCCGCGACTACGGCGCGCTGACACTGGGCATCGGCGCGGCCCTGGTCGGCGCCGGTGCCGTCGCCGCGGGCTGGTTCCTGCGCCGCCGCTCGAAGCCGTACCGGCTCTGAAACACCGCCGCGCGTCCCGGCCGGCGGCCGTCAGCCGTCGGCCGGCTCGCGGTTCCCCGCTCCCTCGCCGGACAGTTCGGCGAACTCCGACAGGGCGTGGGTGAGCCACTGGGTCCAGAACGTCTCCAGGTCGATGCCGGCCCGCAGGACCAGATGGCGCAGCCGGTCCTGCGGGCTGTCCCGGTCCGGCGGGAAGTCGCGGTCCTCGATCTCCTGATACTTGGCCAGCTGACGCCGGTGCAGTTCCAGATGGCGGCGCAGATCGGCCTCCAGGCCCCCCGTGCCGACCACGGCCGCGGCGCGCAGCCGCAGGAACAGGACGTCCCGGTGGGGCTTGGGATCGTGCGCGGCCGCGGTCCAGCGCGCCAGTTCGGCGCGGCCCGCGGGCAGGACCTCGTAGTTCTTGCGCTGCCCGCGGGCCGGCTGCTCGGCCGGCAGCGTGCGGATGAGCCCTTCCGCCTCCAGTCTCCCCAGCTCGCGGTAGATCTGCTGGTGCGTCGCGGACCAGAAGTAGCCGATCGACTTGTCGAACCGGCGCGTCAGCTCCAGCCCCGACGACGGCTTTTCCAGCAGGGCGGTGAGGATCGCGTGCGGGAGTGACATGGACTCATCCTAGGGATGCCGGACGCGGACCCTACAGCGCCGCCGCCAGCTCCGTGCCCTGCTTGATGGCCCGCTTGGCGTCCAGCTCGGCCGCGACGTCGGCACCGCCGATCAGGTGGGCGCTGCACCCGGCGGCGACCAGTTCCTCGTACAGGTCGCGCCGCGGCTCCTGGCCGGTGCACAGCACCACCGTGTCGACCTCCAGCACGGTGCTCTCCTCGCCGACCGTGATGTGCAGGCCGGCGTCGTCGATGCGGTCGTAGCGCACGCCCGGGACCATGGTCACGCCGCGGTGCTTCAGCTCGGTGCGGTGGATCCAGCCGGTGGTCTTGCCGAGTCCCGCGCCGACCTTGGTGGGCTTGCGCTGGAGCAGGTGGACGGTGCGGGGCGGGGCGGGGCGCCGCGGCGCGGCCAGGCCGCCCGCCTCCCGGTATTCCATGTCGACGCCCCAGTGCGCGAAGTACGTCCGCGGGTCCTCGCTCGCCTTGTCGCCGGCGTCGGTGAGGTACTCGGCGACGTCGAAGCCGATGCCGCCGGCGCCGAGGACGGCGACGCGCTCGCCGACGGATGCGCCGCCCTGCAGCACGTCGAGGTAGCCGAGGACGCTGGGGTGGTCGACGCCGGGGATGTCGGGGGTGCGCGGGGTGACGCCGGTGGCGACGACGACCTCGTCGTAGCCGGCCACGGTCTCGGGGGTGACCCAGGTGCCGAGGCGCACGTCGACGTCGTGGGCCCGCAGCTGGTGGCGGAAGTAGCGCAGGGTCTCGTCGAACTCCTGCTTGCCGGGGACCCTGCGG
This sequence comes from Streptomyces lucensis JCM 4490, assembly GCF_014650035.1. Taxonomy (GTDB): domain Bacteria; phylum Actinomycetota; class Actinomycetes; order Streptomycetales; family Streptomycetaceae; genus Streptomyces; species Streptomyces lucensis. The sequence continues at coordinate 138,355 of NZ_BMUE01000003.1, forward strand.
GCGACGTTGAGCTGGCCGCCGATCTCGCTCCCGGCGTCGAACAGGGTGACCTGGTGGCCGCGTTCGGCGGCGGAGACCGCGCAGGCGAGGCCGGCCGGGCCGGCGCCGACGACGGCGACGCGCTTCTTCAGCCGGGTGGGCGTCAGCACCAGCTCGGTCTCGTGGCAGGCGCGCGGGTTGACCAGGCAGGAGGTGATCTGCCCGCTGAAGGTGTGGTCGAGGCAGGCCTGGTTGCAGCCGATGCAGGTGTTGATGGCCTCCGGCGTCCCGGCGGCGGCCTTGGCGACGAAGTCGGGGTCGGCGAGCATCGGGCGGGCCATGGACACCATGTCCGCGCAGCCGCCGGCCAGCAGCTCCTCCGCCAGCTCGGGGGTGTTGATGCGGTTGGTGGTCACCAGCGGGACGGAGACCTCGCCCATGAGCCGCTTGGTGACCCAGGTGTACGCGCCGCGCGGCACGGAGGTGGCGATGGTCGGGATGCGGGCCTCGTGCCAGCCTATGCCGGTGTTGATGATGGTCGCGCCGGCGTCCTCGACGGCCCTGCCGAGGGCGATCACCTCCGCCAGGGAGGAGCCGCCGGGGACCAGGTCCAGCATGGACAGCCGGTAGATGACGATGAAGTCCTCGCCGACGGCCTCGCGCACCCGCCTGACGATCTCGACGGGGAAGCGCATGCGGTTCTCGTAGGAGCCGCCCCAGCGGTCGGTGCGCCGGTTGGTCCGGGCAGCGGTGAACTCGTTGACGAGGTAGCCCTCGGAGCCCATGATCTCGACGCCGTCGTAGCCGGCCTGCCGGGCGAGGCGGGCGGCGCGGGCGTAGTCGTCGATGGTCCGCTCGACGTCGGCGTCGCTCAGCTCGTTCGGCACGAAGGGGCTGATCGGCGCCTGCAGCGGGCTCGGGGCGACGAGGTCCTTGTGGTAGGCGTACCGGCCGAAGTGCAGGATCTGCATCGCGATCCGGCCGCCCTCGCGGTGCACGGCCTCGGTGACCATCCGGTGCTGCTCGGCCTCGGCCTCGGTGGTGAGCTTCGCGCCCCCCTCGTACGGCCGGCCCTCGTCGTTGGGCGCGATGCCGCCGGTGACGATGAGCCCGACTCCCCCTCGCGCGCGGGCCGCGTAGAAGGCCGCCATGCGCTCGAATCCGTGCTCGGCCTCCTCCAGGCCGACGTGCATGGAACCCATGAGCACGCGGTTGGGCAAGGTGGTGAAGCCGAGGTCGAGCGGGGTCATCAGGTGCGGGTATCGGCTCATCGGGCCCTCCGTGCGCGGTGCGGTCGCCTCTTGTTCTAGAGGACGCGCACAGGTTTGTGCAACAAGTTGCACAACCACGGACGGGTGATGCGAGCCACTCCGTGGCCGCCGGTGCCGGGGGCACACGCGGTACGCCCCGGCCGGCGGTGGGCCGGCCGGGGCGTACCGCCCTGGTGTCGGGTGCGTCAGCGGCTCTCCAGCCTCAGGTGCAGGTCCCGCTCCTGGTCGCCGGAGGCCGTGCAGGTCTCCTGCACGGTGAACATCGAGTCCAGGGTGGTGCGGAACCGGTCGACGGCCCAGTATCCGCCCTGGACGTCCGCCTGGACGGACGCCTGGAGGTGGACCGGTGGACAGCCCTGTTCACGGGCGTCCGCCACGTCGTACGTGCCGAGCCACACCATGGGCCGGGTCTCGTGGAGCTGCTGGGGTTCCTCGTCCGCGCCCCGGTCGGTCGCGAAGCAGGACCTCAGTGCCTGGAAGACCAGGCGGGCATCCTCCTTCGAGCCGCTGATCTCCACCGTGACGGTTTCCGGATGCGACCGCTCCGTGTCTGCCATGGATCGCTCCTCTCGTGGCCGCGCTGCGGTGGAACGGGGTACCCCGCCGAGCGGCGTCCATCCTCAGGAAATCACCGCGGGCCCCGGCGCACACCTCAGCCGAGCGAGAACTTGTACGTCTTGCTGTCCGTCAGCACGCAGAAGCCGGGCGAGATAACGATCACCCGCAGGATGCCGGTGCGCCGGTCGTAGTCGATGCCCTCCGCCTCGAAGCCGCCCGGGCAGGCGCTGCGCAGCGGCAGCGGGCGCAGCGCCGTGACATGGCCGGAGACGTCCGCGGAGCCGTTCGGCGGGGCGGAGAGGTCGATGCGCAGCAGCGGCTTGGTGATGCCGAACAGGCTCCCGTCGGGGTCGTCGGAGGAGCACAGCAGGGTCGTGGGGCCGGAGAAGTCGCAGCCCTGCACGTCGCGGACGGCGTGGTCGAGGCCGACGGCCGAGACCTGCGGGAGGTTCGCCGACGGCGAGGTGCTCGCGTTGACCCCCGGGGTCGGGAAGACCAGCAGCCGGGTCATCGTGCCCCACTCCCCCGCCAGCATCCACTGGCCGTCGGGCGAGACGGCGTCCCAGGAGTTGTTCAGGGCCTCGCCGGGACCGAGCGCGTGGACGTACTCCGACCAGGCGCCGCCGGGCGCCCGCACGCGGAACATCTTCGAGTTGCCGTCGTCCCGCTGGTAGGGCTCGATGTAGTGGCCGTCGTACGAGGCGTCCGGGTCACCGACGTGGTTCCAGCCGCGAGTGGAGAGACCCAGCGGGACGGTGCCGATGCCGGTGTAGCGGTTGGGGCTGTTCGCCGGCACCTCCACCGAGGCCAGGCCCTGGCTCTCGGTCAGCGGATCGGCGCGGTCCGAGCCGATCTCGGTCCAGGTGTCCGCCGCGGCGGCCGGCGGGGTCGCGGCGAGGGACACGACTGCGGCGGTGGCGAGGGTGACGAGTCCGGCGAGGACTGCGTGGCAACGTTGCCGGGCGGGCGCGGGCATGGCCGACTCCTCGGACGGGGATGGGGGCACTCGGTCGGCGGACAGTCTGGCGTGGCACGGTAGTCATGTACAGACCAAATGCGGAACATGGGTGTGAACTCTCACGGCGCACGGACTTCGCCCGGTACGGTCGGCCTCCGGGCGGTCCGCGTCGCGCGCACCCCCGGGTGGCCGCGTCGGCGGACGCCGGCCGCCGTGGTGAGGGATGGTGGAGGTGGACGGCGAGGGCCTCGGAGAGTCGTGTGAGCGCGGTGGAACAAGGGGAGTCGGCACGGGGGACGGCGTGCCGTGCGAGCGGGCGAAGGCGGTGCGTGGCATGAGTGCAGCCGAGGCTCCGGTGTCCGAGGGCGAGGAGCCCGCGCGGGGGCCGCTGCGGCCGGGCGGGCTGCTCGACGTGCTGCGCGTCGCGTCGGTGGTGCTCGACAGCGACGGCCGGGTGGTGCTGTGGAGCCCGCAGGCGGAGGAGCTGTTCGGGTACTCCTCGCGGGAGGCCCTCGGCCAGTACGCGGCCCGGCTGATGGTGCACGAACGGCACATCAAGCTGGTCGGCAGACTCTTCGCCGACGTCATGCGCACCGGGCAGAGCTGGGCCGGCGGCTTCCCGATCCGGCGCAAGGACGGCAGCACCCGCCTGGTGGAGTTCCGCAACATGCGGCTGCTCGACGACCGCGGTGACGTCTACGCCCTCGGGCTCGCCGCCGACCAGTCGACCGTACGGCGGCTGGAGCAGGACGTGGCCCTGTCCGAGCGGATGGTGGAGCAGTCACCGATCGGGTACGGCGTCCTGGACACGGACCTGCGCTTCGTCTCGGTGAACCCGGCCCTGGAGCGGATCAACGGCCTCCCGGCCGCCGACCACGTCGGCAAGGGGCTGCGGGAGGTGCTGCCGCCGGAGTACGCCGGCTCCCTGGAGGCCGTCGCCCGGCGGGTGCTGGAGACGGGCGTGGCCCTGGTCGACCACACGCTCGTCGGCCGTACCGCCGCGGACCCCGGCCGGGACCACACGTGGTCGCACTCGCTGTACCGGCTCGAGGACACGATGGGCAACGTGCTCGGCGTGGCCGCCTCGCAGGTCGACGTCACCGAGCAGCACCGGACCTGGCTGGCGGCGGAGGCCGCGCGGCGCCGTCTCGCGGTCATCGCCGACGCCTCGGCGCGGATCGGTACGACGCTCGAGCTGGAGCGCACCGCCTGCGAGCTGGCCGAAGTCGCCGTACCGGACCTGGCGGACGTGGCGGCCGTGGACCTGCTGGACGCTGTGGTGGAGGGCCGGCCCAGCACGCTCAGTCCCTCGGAGTCGGCGGTGATCCGCGCGCTCGCCGTACGCCCGGCGGAGGACACCGACGCCGTGCGGGCCGCCGACGAACCCGGCCGGATCGCCCGGTACGCGCCCGACCGCCTGGTCACCGAATGCGTCCGTACGGGCGAGGCGGTCCTCGTCCCGCGGGTGACGGAGGAGGACCTGCCGCGCATCGCCCGCTCCGCCGAGGCGGCCGTGCTGCTGGGCCGTGCGGGCCTGCACTCCTACCTCGCGGTGCCCCTGATCGCGCGCGGCGAGGTCCTGGGCGCCCTCGACCTCAAACGCACCCGCAATCCGGCGCCTTTCGACGAGGACGACGTCCTGCTCGCCCGCGAACTGGCCGCCCGCGCGGCGGTGCAGATCGACAACGCGCGCTGGTACCAGAACGCCCGCACCACCGCGCTCACCCTGCAGCGCAGCCTGCTGCCGAGCCATCCCCCGGTGACCACGGGCCTGGAAGTGGCCTCGCGGTACCAGCCCGCGGGCGCCACCAGCGAGGTGGGCGGCGACTGGTTCGACGTCATCCCGCTGGAGGGCGGCAGGACCGCGCTCGTGGTGGGCGACGTGATGGGCAGCGGCATCAGCGCGGCCGCGACCATGGGCCGGCTGCGCACCGCGACGACCACCCTGGCCGCGCTCGGCCTCGACCCGGCCCTGCTGCTGGAGCACCTGGACAAGACGACCTCCGCCCTGGACCACTCCATCGCCACCTGCGTCTACGCCGTCCACGACCCGCAGCTGCGTCAGTGCCGGATCGCCAACGCCGGCCACCTGCCGCCCGCCCGGGTGCGGCCGGGCCGTCCGCCGGAACTGCTCGACCTGCCCACCGGTGTGCCGCTCGGCGTGGGCGGGGTCGAGTTCTCCACCGTCACGGTCGATTTCGAGCCCGGTGACGTGCTGGTGTTCTACACCGACGGTCTGGTGGAGACCCGCCGTCACTCGCTGGACGAGCGGCTGGACTTCCTGCTCTCCCTGCTCGACGACCCCGCGCGCCCCCTGGAGGAGACCTGCGACCTCCTCCTGCGGACGCTGCACCAGCCCGACAACCACGACGACGTGGCCCTGCTCATCGCCCGGGCGCAGCGACTGCCGTAGCGGTCACGGCAGCAGGCCGATCACGACGTGCGCGTACCACTCCTCCGACACGGCCAGACGGGCGGTCAGGCCCGCCTCGGCGAGGACCCCGAGGGCCGCCGGGGCCTGGCGTTCGCTGGTCTCGGTCAGCAGACAGCCGCCGGGCGCGAGCCATTCGGGGGCCGCGGCGGCCACGCGGCGCAGCACGTCGAGGCCGTCCGCGCCGCCGTCGAGGGCGACGGCCGGCTCGTGGTCGCGCGCCTCGGCCGGCAGCAGGGGCACCTCGGCGGTGGGGACATAGGGCACGTTGGCCGTCAGGATCTCGACGCGACCGCGCAGAACGGCGGGCAGGGCGTCGTACAGGTCGCCCTCGTGGGCCCGGCCGCCGAAGGCGGCGAGGTTGCCGCGGGCGCAGCGCACGGCGGCCGGATCGATGTCGGCCGCGTGCACCTCGGCACCGTCCAGGCCGGCCGCGAGGGCCGCGCCGATCGCGCCGGATCCGCAGCACAGGTCCACGACCACGGTCGCCCGGGGCGCCGTGGCCAGCGCCTGGCCGACGAGGAACTCGGTACGGCGGCGGGGGACGAACACCCCCGGCTCCACCGTGACGCGCAGTCCGTGGAACTCGGCCCAGCCGAGGACCTGTTCGAGCGGGAGACCGGCCACACGCCGGTCGACCATCGAGGTCAGCTCGGCAGGGGTGCGGGCGGCCGCGAGGATGAGTTCCGCCTCCTCCTCGGCGAAGACGCAGCCGGCGGCGCGCAGCGCGGCGACGACCGCGGGAGCGGGAGGGGGGGAATCGGGGGAAGCGGGCAGGTCGGGAAACGAGGAGGGCACGGGAGCCGGAAGCCTTTCGGGAGCGCGAGGCCTGAGGGCGCTCCCGCGGTCACCGCTGCCGGTGTTCCGCGCCGTCTTCGGGAGAGAGCACCCCAGCTGACACAGCGGTAATGGGTCTCACCTCCTCCACGTCGGGGCCGCGGGCGTCCGCGGCCGGGGGCCACCCTACCCCAAGGCCCCTACGGGCCGTGGAGCGCGCGGAGTTCACGGGGTGCGGCCGCTCGGACGCCGAGGACCCCCCTCAAGTTGTACTCTGCAACCAGAACGCCGAGGAGGTGTCGCCGTGAGCGCAGCGGAGTCGGCCGTCGAGATCATCCAGCGCGAGATGACGGTCTTCGCCCGCCGGGCCCGTGCCTCGGCGGGACGCATGCACCCCGAGCTGTCACTGGTCTCCTACACCCTGCTGGGGCACCTGGAGGAGAGCGGCGGGTGCCGGGCGACCGACCTGGCCGCCCACTACGCCCTGGACAAGTCCACGGTGAGCCGCCAGGTGGCCGCGCTGGAGCGGGCCGGGCTGATCGAACGCCGTCCGGACCCGGAGGACCACCGGGTGCAGGTGCTGCACCTGACCGGGGCCGGCCAGGAGATCCTCGCCCAGGTGACCCGCAGCCGCCGGTCCGCGTTCCGGGAGCGGCTCGCGGACTGGCCGGAGGAGGACCTGGTGCGGTTCGCCGCCTACCTGGAGCGGTACAACGGGGGCGCGGGCGGCGCGGAGCCTCAGTGAGCCGGGGGCCGGCCGGTGGTGGGACGCGGCAGTCCCGGTGGGGGCGCGCCGGTGCCGGTGGGGGCTCGGCCGTGCCGGCGGGGGACGTGGCCGACCGGTGATGACCGCGACCGTGCCGGTGGCCGGTCATGCCACCGGCAGCGCCGCCCGGTCGTCCGTGAGCCGCCGCGGGGCCCGGGCCGCCAGGAACTCCGTACGGCGGCGCAGCCGGAAGCCGAGGGACTCGTACAGCCGGATGGCGCCCGTGTTGCCGGCGCCCGTGTGCAGGAACGGTGTCTCGCCGCGCTCCCGGATGCCGTGCGCCACCGCGAGGATCAGGCGGGTGGCGAGACCCTCGCCGCGGAAGGCCGCGTCGGTGCAGACCGCGCTGATCTCGGTCCAGCCCGGCGGGTGCAGCCGCTCCCCCGCCATGGCGATCAGCGCGCCGTCGCGGCGGATGCCGAGATAGGTGCCGAGCTCGACGGTGCGCGCCAGGAACGGTCCCGGCCGCGCGCGTCGCACGAGGTCCAGCATCTCGGGCACGTCCGCCGGACCGAGACGGACCGCCTCCGCGTCCGGCGCGGCGGCGAGGCCGTCGTCCACGAACTGCACGCCCGCCATCCGGAAGGTGACCTCCCAGCCCTCCGGCACCTCGCCGCGGAAGCCGGCCAGCGGGACCTCGCATCCGGGTCCGGCCAGCGCGGCGAGGTCCGACCAGTCCCGCGCGTCCGGCTCGTCGGGCAGCGCCGACCAGGGGGACACGTCGACGGGGTAGCGCAGCACCCGGCCGCGCCGCTCGGCGAAACGGGCGTGCGGCCCGGTGAGGGAGGCGTGGGCGGGGTTGTCGAGGACGTGCGGGGCACCCGCGGCGGCCGTGCCGGGGACGCCGTGGCTCCCGGCCGGGCTCACGCGGGCACCCCGGTGACTGTCCTGAAGACGCGGGCCTTGGGCATCCTTCATTCCCTCTCCCTCACTCCTCTCGCGCCGCCGCCGGCGCGAACGGCCGGCACTGAGCGCCAAGGAGCGGCGCCGGGCCCGTATTCCCGCCTCCCGGCCCGGTGCGGGAGAGTTCACACGGCCGCAACGGCCGGCGGCCGGCCGGGGCGAGGGCGTACGGAACCACAGCGTACGGTTGAAGCATGAACGTCACGCGAGGCTTCACGGGCCGCCCGCGCGTCCACGATCCGGGACTGCCGCCCGGGCAGTACGACGCGGGCGACGACTGGCCCGTCCTGTCCGCCGAGGTCACCCCCGATCTCGCGCCCGCCGACTGGTCCTTCGGCATCGACGGCCTGGTGGAGCGGCCGCACACCTGGGACTGGGACGCGGCGCACGCCCTGCCCGCGTCGGCGTACGACGGTGACATCCACTGCGTGACCGGCTGGTCGAAGTTCGGCGTGCGGTTCGGCGGTGTCTCGCTGGACGCCTTCTTCCGTATGGTGCGGCCACACGGGTCCGCCACCCATGTCCTCGCCCGTTCCCACACCGGCTACACCACCGGCCTGCCGCTGGCCGACCTGACCGGCGGGCGTGCCTGGATCGTCTGGGAGTACGACGGCGCTCCGCTGCCCCCGGAGCACGGCGGTCCGGCGCGGCTGCTGGTACCCCACCTGTACTTCTGGAAGAGCGCCAAGTGGATCGCCGGCCTCACGCTGCTCGACCACGACGAGCCGGGCTTCTGGGAGCGGAACGGCTACCACGCGCGCGGCAACCCCTGGCAGGAGCAGCGGTACTCCGGTGACTGAGACGACCACCCCCGCCCTCGCGATCCCCTTCGGCCCCGGCGTCACGGCGAGGCGCTTCGCGGTGCCCGGGCGCATCGCGGTGAGCCCGCAGGCCGCGACGGCGTGGCAGACCGCCACGCTGACCGGGATCCGGCGGGAGACCCCGCACGCGGCCACGTTCCGCCTGGCGGTGCCGCGGTGGGCCGGCCATCTGCCCGGACAGCACCTGATGCTGCGGCTGACCGCCGAGGACGGCTACACGGCACAGCGCCACTACTCGATGGCGTCGGCGCCGGACGGTTCCGGACACATCGAGCTGACCCTGGACCACGTGCCGGACGGCGAGGTGTCCGGCTGGTTCCACACGGTGGCCCGGCCCGGTGACACGGTGGAGGTACGCGGTCCGCTGAGCGGCTTCTTCGCCTGGCCCGGCGACCGGCCGGCGCTGCTGCTGGGCGCCGGCTCCGGAATCGTGCCGCTGATGTCGATGGTCCGCCACCACCGGGCGCGCGGCCTCACCGTCCCGCTGCGGATGCTGGTGTCGGCGCGGAGCCCCGGGGAGCTCATCTACGCACGGGAACTGGGGCCGGAGACGAGGACCGTGTTCACCCGCGTTGCGCCGCCGAATGTTCCGGTGGGACGTATGACGGCCGCACATGTGGCGCCGCTCCTCGCCGAGCAGCCCCCCGGTGGGTGGGAGGCCTATGTGTGCGGGTCCAACGGGTTCGCCGAGCACGCCTCCCGGCTGCTGGTCGAGGCGGGCCAGCCGGTGGAGCGCATCCGCATCGAGCGTTTCGGCTGACCTCCGCCGCCGCTCCGCCGCGTGCCGCCACTCCGCGGCCGGCCCCCGGGGATGCCCGCGCCGGAGGGCCGCGCCGGAAGGCCGTCGAAGGCCGTGGCCGAGCGCCCGGGTCGCGCGGCGGGGCCGGCCGCGCGATCGTGGGCGCATGGCGCGTTCCGCGCCGCAGGTGGGCTTGAACTGACGGCCCACGGGGTGCGCGGAGGTGCGCCGTACGGGGTACGAGACGAGTGGTGAACGCTCGCACGCGCGAGCGGCGGGGGCGGCCGGCCCACGGACCGGCCGTCCGGCTCCCCGGCTCCGGCCGTGGCGAGGAGGTGGACATGCGTACCCGGGTGCGGGGTTGGCGTTGGCGGCGCAATCCGCTGCGGCGCAGGTCGGACATGGTGGAGGCGTGGACGGTGCTGGTCGTCGCCGTCCTGCTGTGCGTGGTCGTCCCCCTGGTCGGGATCGCCACGGGCCTGCGCGCCCATGACCAGGGTCAGGCGGGAGCCGCGGCGCAGCGGGCCGAACGCCATCAGGTGCGCGCGACCGTGGTCGGTGACCCGCCCCGGCGGTCGGCCACGACGCACGGCGACCGTGAGCACCCCTACCGCGCCCAGGTCCGCTGGACCGAGCCCGGCAAGGGGGCCCACACGACGTGGGCCCGGGTACGGGCGGGAACCCTGACCGGTGACGTGGTCACGGTGTGGATCGACTCCCGGGGCCGCGGTGTCGCCCCGCCGCCGGACGACGTGGCGGTCTGGCAGCACGCGGTCACCGTCGGCCTGTGCTCGGCGGGCGGGGCCGCGGGCGCCGTGCTCCTCGGGTACGCCGTGGAACGCCGGATCGCGATGCGCCGCCGACTGGCCGACTGGGAACGGGAATGGGCCCGGACCGGGCCGAGGTGGACCCGGCCGAGGACCTGAGGGCGGCCCGCCGTGCCCGGCGGCGGCTGGTCAGCGGCCGGACAACGGCGGCAATCGCTTGCCCGACCGCTGACCAGCGAAGAGGTGATCGCCCGGAACACCCGGGGGCCACCCCGTCCGGCCCTGGTCAGCGGTCGGACCGCCCACGTACCGTGAGCCGACACAGTCTCCTTCCCGAAGGCGGTCGCCGGATGTCCCTGTTCGACCTTCCACTGGACGAACTGCGCGAGTACCGCAGCGGGTCCACCGGGCCCGAGGACTTCGACGCCTTCTGGGAGAAGACCCTCCAGGAGGCGCGCGGGCACGAACTGGACGCCCGCTTCGAGCCGGTGGACACCGGACTGGCCACGGTCGACGTGTACGACGTGACGTTCGCCGGGTTCGGCGGTCACCCCGTCAAGGGCTGGCTGCGGCTGCCGGCCGACGCGAGCGAACCCCTGCCGCTTGTAGTGGAGTTCATCGGCTACGGCGGCGGGCGCGGGCTGCCGCACGAGAACCTGCTGTGGGCGTCGACGGGCCGGGCGCACTTCACGATGGACACCCGCGGGCAGGGCAGCGCCTGGGGCGGCGGTGGCGGCACGGCGGACCCGGTGGGCGCGGCGCCGGCCTACCCCGGTTTCATGACGCGGGGCATCGACGCGCCCGAGAACTACTACTACCGCCGGGTGTTCACCGACGCCGTGCGCGCGGTCGAGGCGGCCCGCTCGCACCCGCTGGCGGACGCGGCGCGGACCGTGGCGACCGGCGCGAGCCAGGGCGGCGGCATCACGCTCGCCGTCGGCGGCCTGGTCCCCGATCTGGTCGCGGTCGCGCCGGACGTGCCCTTCCTGTGCGACTTCCCGCGCGCGACGACACTGACGGACCGTCACCCCTATCGGGAGATAGGCCTCTTCCTGAAGACGCACCGCGGCCGCGCGGCGGACGTGCTGCGCACGCTGTCCTACTTCGACGGCGTGCACTTCGCGGCCCGCGGCCGGGCCCCGGCCCTGTTCTCGGCGGCCCTGGAGGACGAGACGTGCCCGCCGTCGACGGTGTTCGCCGCGTTCAACGCCTGGGCGCACGAGGACAAGGCCATCGAGGTGTACGACTTCAACGACCACGAGGGCGGCGGCCCCTTCCAGGAAGCGGCCCAGATGCGCTGGCTGCGGTCCTACGCCTAGGGGTGTCTCGTCGATCAGGCCGGGAGCCCGGCCTGATCGACGAGACACCCCTAGGGCCGGTGGGCTTTCGGTCACAACGGCGGGCGGTTCGCGCGCCCGCCGCCCCGGGCGCGGTGCCGTCATCACGCGAAGGGCCGGCCCCCTGAACAGCGGGGTGGGTTTCGGCCGAACCGGCAGACGCCCCTTCCCTTGTGGTTTAGACCAATGCTAATTGTGGTCGCGCAATGAGCCCGCGTGGCTACGTCTTGTCACCAACAGGAGGTCGCGGCATGGCCCGCACCACCACCCCCCAGCGCACCACCAACCCGTACCGATCCCCGAACAGCGAGGACCAGCCCCTGTACGCGAGGGTCGCGACGCTGCTGCTCGGCGAACTGCGCGACGGCACCATCCCGCCCGGTGAACGGCTGCCGGGCGAGCGGCACCTGGCGGCGCACTTCGAGGTCAGCCGGGAGACCGTCCGGCAGGCACTCGAGGTGCTGCGCCGCGGCGGCCTGGTCGCCACCGACCGGCGGGGCAGCCATGCCACGCTGCCCGGCCGGCCGGTCGAGGCGCCGGAGTCGCTCACCTTCCCGGTGGGCGCGCAGTCCGCGGAGCCGTGTGCGGTCGACCGGGCCACCGTGACGTGGGAGGCGCCGCCCCCGGAGCACGCCCGGGCGCTGTGCCTGGCTCCGCAGCGCCCGACCCTCGTGCACCGCTACCGGTCGGTCACGCCGGACGGCCGGTCGCTGCGGACGGCGGTGACCTCCTTCTCCGCGGTGGCGCTGGCGGAGGTCACCGAGCTGGCGCGCTACCGGGACCGGGCCGACGGTGCGACCCCCGCACAGCTGCGGCGGGCGTACGACTGGATGCGCAAGGCCGGTCTGACCCTGCACCACCGCGACTCCATCACCCAGGTCGGCGACGCCTCCTGTGTCCGGGTCACCCGGCGGGTGCACGACCAGTACGCCCGCCCCCTGGAGATCACGGACCTGGTGGTGAACGCCGAACAGGACGCGCTGGTCTACGAGTTCACGCTGCCGGCCGCGGGGTGAGGCGCCGGGCGGCCACCAGCCGGGCCCGCGGGCTGCCGTCCGCGCGCCACCCGAACTCCGGCAGGGGGTACAGCTCGACGCCGAATCCGGCGTCTCGCAGCCCGCCCAGCACCTCGCCGAGCCGGAACGTCCGGTAGTACATGACGAACGGCGGCCGCCACAGCGCGTTGCGCACCCGCATCGCCGCGTCGAAGCCGAGCAGGGTCCAGAACGCGGCCCGTGCGGGCCGGGGCGGCGCGAACACCGGGAAGGCGAAGCGGCCCCCGGGCCGCAGGACCGAGCGCACCTGGCGGAAGAGGCCGGGCAGTTCGCCGGGCAGGAAGTGCCCGAACGCCCCGAAGGAGACGACGAGGTCGAAGGCGGCCGTGAAGGGCAGGGCCCGGGCGTCGCCGCGCACCCAGGCGACCCCGGGTCCGCCGGCCGGGCGCACCCGGCGCCGGGCGACCTCGAGCATCCCCGCGCTGAAGTCGACCCCCGTGACACTGCGGTGGCACAGCCCGGTGAGCAGCTCCGTGCCGGCTCCCGTGCCGCAGCACAGGTCGAGTCCGTCCCCGAACGGGCCGGCCGGGGCGAGCGCCCCCGCCACGGCGTCCAGCACCGCGCCGGGGGTACGGAAGGGTGTGCGGTCGAACTTCGGCGCCAGCAGGTCGTAGCCGTGCTCGACGGACGACAGCGCCTGGACGGCGAGTTCGCGCAGGGAAGGGCCTTCGGGACCGAACACGGGCGTCAGTGCGCGGCCACGCGCTGCCGCACGAGTGTCAGAGCGCGCTCGCACCAGCGCAGGTTCTGCTCCTCGAAGCCGATCCCGGCCATGAGGGTGAGGTACGGCCCGACACGGCCGGCGGTGCGCAGGTACTCCTCCTCGCTGCGGCCGTCGAGGAGGCGGTCACGCACCCGCAGGTAGCGGTCGAGCTTCCCGCGCGCCCAGCCCATGCGCTCCTCGATCAACGCGCGGGTGGTCTCCGGGTCGCCGCCGTCCATCGCCTGGATCTTGATGAGGAGTTCGTCGCGGACGGCAGTGGGCCGCCTCGGCGGCTCGGCGGCGAACGCGCTCAGCTCGGCCCGGCCGGCGTCGGTGAGCGTGAAGAGCCGCTTGTTGGGCCGGCGTTCCTGCTGCACCGTGCGGGCCTGCACGAGGCCGTCCTGCGCGAGGCGCTCCAGTTCGCGGTAGAGCTGCTGCGGCGCGGCGGGCCAGAAGTTCGTGAAGGCCACGTCGAACGACTTGGACAGCTCGTAGCCCGAGGCCTCGCCCTCCAGCAGGGCGGCCAGGACGGCGTACTTGAGCGACATGTGGACAGGCTAGCAGCCGTTGACTACTCTCCTCCGCACCTATTCAAAAAATTGAGCATGCGAGGTGATTCGATGCGCGCGTTCCGCGAGGCGGTCGAGGCCGGAGACATGGATGCCGTCGAGGCGCTGCTGGCCGAGGACGTCGCCTTCACCAGCCCCGTCGTCTTCAAGCCGTACGCCGGCAGGGATGTCACCGCGGCGATCCTGCGGGGGGTCGCCGAGGTCTTCGAGGACTTCCGGTACGTGCGGGAGATCGGTGACCCGGCCGGCCCCGACCACGCGCTGGTGTTCACCGCCCGGGTGGGCGACCGCATGCTGACCGGCTGCGACTTCCTGCACGTGGGCGAGGACGGCCTGATCGACGACTTCACGGTCATGGTCCGCCCGCTGTCCGGCGCCCAGGCGCTCGCCGAGGCCATGGGCGCGCGGTTCGAGCAGATCGCGAAGGAGGCGGAGGCGCGGTCCGCCTGAGCGACGCGCCTTCGCGGCCGGCGTCAGTCCTTGAGCTGCCCCAGCGTGGCCTTGGCGTCCGTCTTCAGCCAGTCGCTCACCTCGCTGATCACGGGCGGGTCCTTGTCGTCGTCGTACGAGCTGAGGTAGGCGCTGTAGCTCATGGTGTACGTCACCCAGCCGTCGCGGACGGCGAGCGTCGCGTACCGGGAACCGCTGGAGGAGCCGCTGGTGGTGTCCTGGGTGACGAGGTACGCCTCGTCACCTATGCCCTGGACCGGGTCGACGTCGTAGTTCTTGTGGCTGTCGCCGTACTTCTTCCAGGTGGCCGTGAACTCGGGCCCCGGATCGGTCTTCTTGTGCATGTCCAGCGTCATGGAGAGGTACGCGTCGGCATACGTGGAGCCGGACTTCTTCAGACTGAGGCTGCAGTAGCTCTCGTCGAGCGCCGTGTCCTTGAGCGCCGTGTGGGTCGGCGAGGAGTCCTGCTCGGTGTACTCGTCCTTGAAGGACGAGTAGTCGGCGCTGGAGCACATGTCGGCCGGCGACGAGTAGCCCCGCAGGTCCGCGCTGTCGCCCTTGCCGCCGAGCAGGAAGACGCCGCCCGCCCACGCGGCCGAGGCCACGGCCGCGCCGACCACGGCCCACAGCACCGCTTTCCCGGCCCCGCCCCCACCACCCGCGGACGGGACGGGCACCGGCCCGTACTGCGGCGCCTGGGCGTAGGGATTGCCCGGCTGCGGCGCTCCGGCCGGCGGCTGGACGGCGGGCTGGCCTACCAGGGTGGGCTGCGCGTAGAAGCTCCCCGGCGGAGGGGACTGCGGGTTCGGGTAGGGGTACGCCGTCGGCTGGGACGGAATGGCCGGCTGCTGCGCGGGCTGCTGGGGCGGCTGGTCGGCCGGCTGCGGCGACTGCGGTGGGGTGGACATGTCTCGAACATAGTGGACGCTTGACGGGCAAGTCCCCTGAGGAAAGCGATCGTTATGCGCCGGGGACATCTGCTGCGGTTCTGTGACACAGCGGTCACGACAGGGCCTTGACCTCGCGACAGGGCCTGGTCATGCCGCCCGGCCCCCGCCCTGGGGTCCCGTGGGCTCAGCGGCGGAGCAGCACCGGCAGGGCGTGCACGCTGTTGCCGACGAAGCCGGCGTGCGGCGTCAGGCCGGCCTCCGGTACGCCGAGTCCGAGTCCGGGGAAACGGGTGAACAGCCGCTCCAGCGCGACCGTGGCCTCCAGGCGGGCCAGCGGTGCGCCCAGGCAGTAGTGGGTGCCGTGCCCGAGGGAGAGATGGCGTACGGAGCCGGGCCGGGCGGGGCGGGTGACGTCGAAGCGGCCGGCGTCGGCGCCGTGCGCGGCCGGGTCGCGGCCGGCGGCGGAGTAGCCGGCCAGCACGGGTGTGCCCGCGGGGATGAGCGTGCCGTCGACGGTGATGTCCCGCACGGGGTAGCGGAACGGGAAGTAGCTGACCGGCGAGTCCCAGCGCAGTGTCTCCTCCACCACATCGGCCCAGCTCGCCCGGCCCGCGCGGACCAGGTCCAGCTGTCCGGGGTGGGCGCACAGGGCGCGGACGGCGTTGGTGATCAGGTTCAGGGTGGTCTCGTGCCCGGCGACGATCATCAGCAGGAGCGTGCCGATCAGCTCCTGGTGGCTGAGCCGGTCGCCGCCCTCGTCGCGGGCGGCGATGAGTGCGCTGGTGAGGTCGCCGCCGGGGCGGGCGGCCTTCGCCGCGACGATCTCGCCCAGGACGGCGACGAGTTCACGGTTGGCGGCGACGGCGTCGGCGGGTCCGGTGTCCGTGGCCACGACCACGCTGCTGAGGTGATGCAGCCGGTCGCGGAACTCGACGTCCACGCCCAGGAGTTCGCTGATGACGCTCATCGGCAGGGGGAGGGCGAGGTGCCGGCGCAGATCGGCGACTCCGCCCCCGGCCTCGGCGGCCCGTTCCAGGCCGTCGAGCAGTTCGGCGACCAACCTCTCGATCCGAGGCCGCAGTTCCTCTACCCGGCGGGGCGTGAAGGCGCGACCTGCCAGTGACCGCAACCGCCGGTGGTCGTCGCCGTCGGCGGTCGTCATGCCCTGGACGGTCGCGAAGGTCAGCAGCGGCCATCCCGCGGCGATCCTCCCCTCCCGCAGGGCTGTGAAGTGCCTTTGGTTCTTGGCGACTTCGGGATGCTGAAGGAACTCCTTCAGCGCCGCGTGCCCGAGCACGGCCATGCCCTCGATCCCGCCGGGCAGCTCGACCGGGGTCACGGCACCGCGGGCCAGCAGCCGGGCGTTGACGGCGTGCGGGCAGCCGCCGGCGGGGTCCAGACGGTGTGGTCTGCGGGCGGGCGAGGCCTCCACGGCACCCTCCTGACGCTTTCCCGACGAGGAGACCCGATCGTAGGCCCATCCGGCCGGCTCCGGGAACAGCCCGATCCGGCGGCCTCCCGGCGTCGTCACGGACACGGCGATCCGGCGAGTGGTACCGTTGCGTGAGCACTGTTGTACGCCCCGCCAGAGGCGCCAGTGCGGATTCCCCCTCTTCCGCTGATCCGCTCGCGGTCTCCCGGACGTCCGGTCCTCCAGCGCGTCAGCTTCCCGGCACCACCTCGTGAGCAGGCCTTCAGTGCCGTACCCGAGGTGCCGTTGCGCCGCCCGGCGGCAATGACGCAGGCCTGCCTCCGCGGCTTACTCCTCTTCACTTCCCCCCTCTCCGTCCCTGGAAGGACTCCCGTCCATGACCACAGCACTCGAACACCCTCCCGTGGACCAGCAGGCTCCGGCCGCCCGGCTCGTCGCCGGCGTGCTCGACATCGACGCGCAGGGGAAGGGCAGGCTCAGGGCCGCAAGCCTCCTGCCCACTCCCGCCGACCCGCAGGTGCCCGCCGCGTTGATCCGCCGGTACGGCCTGCGCAAGGGTGACCTGGTCGAAGGCGTGCGGGGCGCCCAGCACGCCCTGGCCGGGATCGCGCGCGTCGAAGGCCACGCCCCCTCGGACCTCCCGTCGCGCCGTCACTTCCGCGACCTCACCCCCCTCCACCCGCACCGGCGCCTCCGCCTCGAGCACCCCGCGTCCGGACTCGCCGGGCGCGTCACCGATCTCCTGGCGCCGGTCGGCAAGGGTCAGCGCGGCCTCCTCGTGGCCCCGCCCAGGAGCGGCAAGACCGTGCTGCTCCAGCAGCTGGCCGCCGCCGTGGCCGGCAACCACCCGGAGTGCCGGCTGATGGTCCTCCTGCTGGACGAACGCCCCGAGGAGGTCACCGAGATGCGCCGCTCGGTCCGCGGCGAGGTGTACGCCTCCACCTTCGACCGGCCGGCCCGGGAGCACACCGCCCTCGCCGAACTCGTCGTCGAACGGGCGAAGCGCCTGGTGGAGGCCGGTCAGGACGTCGTCGTCCTGCTGGACTCGCTGACCCGGCTGTGCCGGGCGCACAACAACGGCGCCGCCGCCGGCGGCCGCACATTGAGCGGCGGTGTGGACGCGGGCGCGCTGCTCGGCCCCAAGCGGTTCTTCGGCGCCGCCCGCCAGGCGGAGGAGGGCGGCTCGCTCACCATCCTCGCCACCGCGCTCGTGGACACCGGCTCGCGTGCCGACGGCTACTTCTTCGAGGAGCTGAAGAGCACGGGCAACATGGAGCTGCGCCTGGACCGGGACATCGCCGGCCGCGGCGTCTTCCCGGCCGTGGACATCGAGGGCACCGGCACCCGGCGCGAGGAACTGCTCCTGTCACCGGGAGAGTTGACGGCCGTACGCGGACTGCGCCGCGCCCTGCTCGCCCGCGAGGGCGCCGGTGCCTCGGCCGGCCTGGGCGCCCTGCTGGAGCGGCTGCGGACCACCCCCGACAACGCCACGTTCCTCCGGGAGGTCCGGCCCACCCTGCCGGCCGGCTGACGGCCGGTCCCGGGCCGGCGCCGGTCCCGTCGCGGCCGGGTGCGGCATCCGGGTTGCCCCCATGGGCCGAACGGCCCGGCCGGCGCGCGAAAGCAGCGCGCATTCGTAGGTTGAATCATATGATCACCGGACTTTCTCATCGGGCGACCGTGGCGACCTGTGCCCTGTGCGTGGCGGGCCTGCTGGCACTGGCGCCGGCCACCGCCGCCGCCGGCTCCCGGGCCGGGGACCCCGCTCCACCACCGCCCCGGGCGGTGATGCCGGGGCCGTCCGTGCTCTACCGCTCCGGCACGCAGGTCCGGCCGCACCGGGGAGCACCCGAGGTCCCGGAGGTCTCGGCGCTGTCCTGGCTGGTCGCCGACGCCGGCAGCGGGGAGGTGCTGGCCGCGAGCGACGCCCACCGCAGGCTGCCGCCCGCGAGCACCCTGAAGACCCTGTTCGCCCTGACCGTGCTGCCCGAGCTGCCCGGTGGCCTGCAACACACCGTGCGCTACGAGGAGCTGGCGGACGTCGGCGAGGGCAGCAGCCTGGTCGGGGTCGAGGAGGGGCACACCTACCAGGTGTCCGACCTGTGGCACGGGGTCTTCCTCAGCTCCGGGAACGACGCCGTGCACGTGCTCGCCGCGCTGAACGGCGGCTGGCGGACCACGACGGCGCGGATGCAGGAGAAGGCCCGTGCGCTCGGCGCGCTCGACACCCACGTGGTCTCCCCCGACGGCTACGACAGCCCCGGTCAGGTCTCCTCCGCCTTCGACCTGGCGGTCTTCGGCCGGGCGGGGCTGCACAACCCCGACTTCGCGCGCTACTGCGGCACCGTCGCGGCCAGCTTCCCCGGTGACGGATCGCCGTACCCGATCGAGAACACCAACCGGCTGCTGACCGGGGAGGACGGCGTGGCGCCGTACCCGGGGCTGATCGGGATCAAGAACGGCTACACCAGCAACGCGGGCAACACCCTGGTGGCCGCGGCCCACCGGGGCGGGCGCACCCTCGTGGTGACCGTGATGAACCCGCAGGCGGGCGGTGGTCTCGAGGTGTACGAGGAGGCCCGGCAGCTGCTCGACTGGGGCTTCGCGTCGGCGGGGCTGGTGGACCCGGTCGGCTCGCTGGACGGGCTGCGCGTGAAGTCCCGGCCGGCGGCGGCCGTACCGGTGGCGGCGGCCACGTCGGGATCACCGGACGACGATCCGGGCTGGACCGGCACCGCCGTGGTCGCGGGCCTGTCCGGGATCGGCGCGGCGGCGGTGGCGCTGCGGCTGCGCTCCAGACACCACAGGACCGGGCAGGGCTGAGCGGCCGCCGGACCGGCGGCGTCACCGACGCGCGACCGGACCGCCCGGAAACCACGCCGACGGCGCGCCGGGCCGGACCCCACCGACGGCGAGCCCGCGCAAGGCCGGATGGGCCGCGGACCGGGCGGCGGGCGTGGGCGGCATCCTCAGAACACGGACAGGCCGGTGAGTGTCGTGAACCGGTCCAGTGCGGCCACGCCGGCCACCGAGTTGCCGCGCTCGTCCAGGCCCGGGCTCCACACGCACAGGGTGCACCGGCCCGGGACGACGGCGATGATCCCGCCCCCGACCCCGCTCTTGCCGGGCAGGCCCACCCGGTAGGCGAAGTCACCGGCCGCGTCGTAGGTGCCGCAGGTCAGCATCACCGCGTTGACCTGTTTGGCCTGGCTGCGGGTGAGCAGCCGGGAGCCGTCGGCGCGGATCCCGTGGCGGGCCAGGAAGCCCGCGGCGAGCGCCAGGTCGGCGCAGGAGGCGGCGACGGAGCACTGCCGGAAGTACTCGTCGAGCAGGACCGGCACGTCGTTGTCGATGTTGCCGTAGGACGCCATGAAGTGGGCGAGCGCGGCGTTGCGGTCGCCGTGCCGGGTCTCGGAGTCGGCGACCTCCTTGTCGAAGTCCAGGGCGGGATTGCCGCTCTCGGTGCGCAGGAAGGTCAGCAGTTCCCCGGCCGCGTCCCCGGTACGGGTCCGGAGGCGGTCGGTGACGACCAGCGCGCCCGCGTTGATGAAGGGGTTGCGCGGGATGCCGTTCTCGTACTCCAGCTGCACCAGGGAGTTGAACGGGTTGCCGGAGGGCTCGCGGCCCACGTGTTCCCAGAGCTCGTCGCCCTCGCGGGCGAGGTCCAGGGCGAGCGTGAAAACCTTGGTGATGGACTGCGCCGAGAACGGCTGCCGCCAGTCCCCCACCCCGTACACCGTGCCGTCCAGCTCGGCGACGGCCATGCCGAAGCTGCGCGGATCGCGGGCCGCGAGGGCCGGGATGTAGTCGGCGGGACGGCCGCGTCCGGGTGTGCGGCCGATCTCCTCGGCTATGCGCTCCAGCACCGGCAGGAAGGCGTGGGACGACGTCGCTGTCATGTGCGCCATTGTGCCTTCCGGCCGGTCCCGGCGCGCCGCCGCACCCCGCTCGCTTCTGACTTCGTCGCAGGTCAGGCGATCGGTGCGCCGCCGCCCGCGACGACCCGACGACGTCCACGATTCCTTGTCGCCGAGAACAGGGAGGGCCTGGACGCATGCACGGCGGCCATCGTCGGCGTCCGGGGGGAGATCACCGCTGACGATCCGGAGCCGTACGGAACGAGATCGGCAACACCGACCGCGTCTGCGGCCGGCCGGCGGGGCGTGGAGCAACTGGAGCGGAGCCGTGACGAAGCAGTGCCAGACGTGAGCCAGGTACGACGACGCCCCCGCCTTCCGGAGTTGGAGGACGGGGCGTCCGTGATTTTCGACATCGTGGTTGCCGGCCGGATCACTCCGATACGGGCAGGCACTCGGCGAGCAGGTCGACGACGTCACGCCAAGCTCGCTGCGCGTGCTGAGGGTGAAAACCGACCCCAGGACGCACGATGTGGTCGACCGGTGGGTGATGGAAGGCGTGCAAGGCGCCGCCGTAGACCACGAGGCGCCAGTCAACGCCCGCAGCCTGCATCTCGGCGGTGAATGCGTCCCGTTGCGCGGTCGGCATGATCGGGTCTTCCGACCCGACCCCGGCCCACACCGGGCAGTGAATGCGCGCCGTCTCGCCGGGTCGGCCCGTGGTCAGTGCGTTGACTGTCGCGATCGCGCGCAGGTCGACGCCGTCGCGCCCGAGTTCCAGCGCGATGGCGCCCCCGGTTCCGTAGCCGACGGCGGCGATCCGGTCCGGGTCGGTCCGCGGCTCGGCGCGGAGCACGTCGAGCGCCGCGTGGCCGATGCCTCGCATCCGGTCGGGGTCGGCGAGCAGGGGCATGCAACGGGCCAGCATCTCCTCAGGGTCGGCCAGGTAGCGCCCGCCGTGGAGGTCGAACGCCAGGGCCACGTATCCCAGCTCGGCGAGCACATCGGCGCGCCGGCGCTCGACGTCGCTGAGCCCCACCCCCTCGGGCCCGACCAGGACCGCGGGCCGGCGGCCGGCACCGGCCGGGAGCGCGAGATACCCGATCATCGTCAGGCCGTCGGCCGCGTATTCGACCGTGCGCGTGGTGACCGTCGTCATGAGCCTGGACTGTAGTGATCGTCGAGCCCGGTCGGGCCGGTGTTCTGCCGCTGGCAGAAGACAGGTCTCCGGCGCATTCCGGAACCACCGCGTCAGCGGTTCAGCTCAGAGCCTGTGAACGAACCGCCGTCCGCCCGAAGGGCGGGCGCACCGTCCTCCCCGGGCCGTCGGCGCCGCACGGACCCGTCCGGCCGGCGACGTGGCCCGGTGACGGCACCGCGCCCGGGGGCACACCGGCACGGCCCGTCCCGGAACGGGCCGCGGACCGGCGGCGGCCCGCGTCTCCCGGACGAACGGCACCCGGCGGGTGCTACGCGCAGGCGGTGAGGTCGGCCGGGTCCAGCGCGCGCACCGGGCGCACCCGGCCCACCGGCTCCCCGCCGCCCAGCAGCGGCTCCCCGGCGAACTGCGTGAGCAGGGCCGGGTCGACGCCCGCGCGGACCAGGGCCGCGGCCGCGACCGGGATCCGCGCCCGGTTCGCCCCGTCGGCGATCTTTACGGCGATGGCGCGCCCGTCGGGCAGCGCGGCCACCTGGACACCCTCGAACCCGTCCTTGGCGATCAGGCCCGGAACGGCCCGCATCAGCGCGGCGACGTCACGGCCGGCGCCGGAGGCCATCTCGGCGTGCTCCCGCATCGCGCCGGCGACCCGGTCCTCGGGCGTGCCGGGCGCGGCCGAGGCGATCCGGGACAGCGCGCGGGCGAGGCCGAGCAGGGAGATGGAGAACAGCGGGGCGCCGCAGCCGTCGACGGTGACGCCGGCGACGCGGCGGCCGGTGAGGTCCTCGACCGTGTCCCTGACCGCCCGCTGGAGCGGGTGCGAGGGGTCCAGGTAGTCCTCCAGGGACCAGCCGTTCAGCTTCGCGGTCCACAGCATGGCCGCGTGCTTCCCCGAGCAGTTCTGGGCGAGCCGGGAGGGCGTGCGGCCCTCGCGGACCCAGGCGTCCCGCACGACCGGGTCGAACGGCATGTCGGGGACGTTGCGCAGGTCGTCCTCGGTGAGTCCGGCGAGCGCGAGGATGCGCCGGGTCCCGGCGATGTGCCGCTCCTCGCCGGAGTGGCTCGCGCCGGCCAGCGACAGCAGTTCGCCCTCCAGGGGCAGCCCGGCCCGCAGCATGGCCACGGCCTGGACGGGCTTGACGGCCGAGCGGGGGTGGAAGGCGGCCTCGGTGTCGCCGAGTCGGAACGTGACCTGCCCGTCGGCGTCGAGGACGACGACGGAGCCGTAGTGGACGCCCTCGACGACCCCGCCGCGTATGAGGTGGGCGACGGGCTCGTGACGGGGTTCCCGGACGACGGGTGCGTCCGCGGGAGAGGTGTGGTGCATGACTGCCTGCATCGGTGAGTCGGGGCGGGCCGGTTCGCGGGTCACGCGCCGGCGCCGGTGGACGGGCGCTCCGCGGGTTCCGCGGGCCTGGAGCGCATGATGTCGGTGAGGGTCGTCTCGACGCGGTCGAGGTGGTGGCTCATGGCCGCGACGGCGTCGTGCTCACAGCCGTCGGTCAGCGCCTCCAGGATCGCCCGGTGCTCGCGGTTGGACTGCTCGCGGCGCCCGCCCAGCTGGTCGAGGAAGGCCGACTGACGCGCCAGTGCGTCGCGGATCTCCTCGATGACCCGGCGGAAGACCGGGTTCTGGGCGGCCTCGGCCACGGCGAGGTGGAAGAGGGTGTCCATCGCGACCCAGGCGGTGGTGTCCGTCTCCCGTTCCATGCGGTCGAGCAGGTGCGCCAGGTGGTCGAGGTTGTCCGGCGTGCGGCGCACGGCGGCGTACCCGGCGACCGGGATCTCGATGTGCCGGCGCACCTCGAGCAGGTCACTGGCCGCGTAGTCGCCGAACGTGGGGTCCTCGACGGCGCCGGCGACGACGAAGGTGCCCTTCCCGGTCCGCGAGACGGTCAGGCCCATCGTCTGCAGCGCCCGCAGTGCCTCGCGCAGCACGGGCCGGGACACCTCGAGGGTGCGGCACAGCTCGGCCTCGGAGGGGAGCTTGTCGCCGACGGCGTACTGCCCGCGTTCGATGGCGCCGCGCAGGTGGGCGAGGACCGCTTCCATGGCGCTCACACGCCGGGGAGCCGCGCCACCTGTCTGGCTGTCTGACAGGTTCACGGAGCGATCCTGCGGCCTGCCGGCGGGCCCTGTCAAGGCGGTCGGGGTGGGAACGGACACGGGGTGCGGCGCCTGTCACAGGCATCCGCACCCCGTGGGTGATCAGCGGTTCAGCTCAGCTGCTGAGCGTGCCGGTGCCCAGCAGGCCGAGGAGCGCCACGCCGACGACGATCCGGTAGATGACGAACGCGTTGAAGGAGTGCTTGGCGACGAACTTGAGCAGCCAGGCGATGGAGGCGTAGGCGACCACGAAGGACACGATCGTCCCGACGGCCAGCGGGGCCGCGCCCACGCCCGCGCCGAGGGCGTCCTTCAGCTCGTACAGGCCCGCGCCGGTGAGCGCCGGGATGCCGAGGAAGAAGGACAGCCGGGTGGCGGCGACCCGGTCCAGATCGAGGATGAGCGCCGTGGACATGGTCGCGCCGGAGCGGGAGAAGCCGGGGAAGAGCAGGGCGAGGATCTGGGAGCAGCCGACCCACATCGCGTCCTTGAAGGACGTGTCGTCCTCGCCTCGCTTGTGGCGGCCCATCTGGTCGGCGGCCCACATCACGCCCGAGCCGACGATCAGCGAACCGGCGACCACCCAGAGCGAGGCCAGCGGGCCGTCGATGAGCGGCTTGGCCGCCAGGCCCACCGCGACGATCGGGACGGTGGCGGCGATCACCCACCAGGCGAACTTGTAGTCGTGGTGGTAGCGCTCCTCACGGTTGCCCAGGCCGCGGAACCAGGCGGAAACGATCCGCTTGATGTCCTTGAAGAAGTACACGAGCACGGCGGCGATGGCGCCGACCTGGATGACGGCGGAGAACCCGACGACGGACTTGTCGTCGACGGGGATGTCCATGAGCCCCTCGGTGATCTTCAGGTGACCGGTGGAGGACACCGGGAGGAACTCGGTCACCCCCTCGACTACCCCGAGGACGACGGCCTGACCGACGGAGATGGCGCTCATGGGATCCAGTTCTGAGGAGGGACAGTTGGTCGACAGTGCTGTAGACAGTACTTACCATGCCCGGTCGCACGGCAGGTGCCTAGGCCCAGAGGGCGCCGGCGAGCGAGACGCCGGCGAAGGCCGCCGCGAGTCCCGCCACCACACTCGCGACCACGTTCACGGCAGCGTAGAGGCCGGAGCCGGCCTCGGTCAGCCGCAGGGTCTCGTAGGAGAAGGTCGAGTACGTCGTCAGCGCCCCGCACAGCCCGGTGCCGAGCAGGAGCTGGAGGTGGGGCCCCGCGACCCCAGCGGAGGCGGCGCCCGTGAGCAGCCCCAGGACCAGCGAGCCGGCGACATTGACCACGAAGGTACCCCAGGGGAAGAGCGAGTCGTGGCGGGCCTGCACCGCGCGGTCGGTGAGGTAGCGCAGCGGAGCGCCGACCACGGCCCCCGCGACGACCAGCAGCCAGTTCACAACGACCTCTTACCCTCCGGGTCCGCCGCGTCGGGGCGCTCCCCGCGACCGGTGTACTTGACGACCTCGCACTCCTCCAGGGTCACGAGGCCCTCCGAGACCAGTTCGTCGATCCGGGGCAGGAACGCGCGGACCCGCTCCTCGGTGTCCACGACGACCACCGCGACCGGCAGGTCCTCGCTCAGGGACAGCAGCCGCGAGGTGTGGATGCGCGAGGACGCGCCGAAGCCCTCGACGCCCCGGAAGACGCTGGCCCCGGCGAGGCCGGCCGCGTGCGCGCGGTGCACGATCTCGGAGTAGAGGGGCCTGTGGTGCCAGGTGTCGTCCTCGCCGATGTAGACGGTCAGCCGCAGGGCACGGCCGGTCGGTGACGTCATCGCCGCCTCCCGGTCAGCACCCGGCGGGCGGCGGCCGAGGCGAGCCACACCGCCGCGAGGGCCCCGAGCAGCGTCGCGGCGAGGTAGGCGAGTCCCGCAGCGGGGCGGCCCGCGTCGGTCAGCCTGCGGATGTCCACGGCCCACGTGGAGAAGGTGGTGAAGCCGCCGAGGACGCCGGTGCCGAAGAAGGGGCGGACGAGCCGGTGGGCGGCCCACACGTCGGTGATGAGCACCATGAAGACGCCGATCACCGCGCAGCCGCTGACGTTGGTCCAGAAGGTCGCCCAGGGGAAGCCCCCCGTGGGTGTGGGCCACGCCAGGGTCAGGGCGTAGCGGCCCGACGCGCCGAGGGCGCCGCCGAGCGCCACCACCGCGACGACCGGGGCCTGGGTGCGCCACTCGGACCGTCGCCGCGCTGCGGGGCGGACGCTGATGCTCTCGGTGCCCGGGGCTGTCATGTCCGTGCGTCTCCTGTTCGGCCCTGCCCCGTCGGGTGATCACGCCGGGCACCAGGGTACCGCCGGTACCGCGCCGGCTCACCCGGCGGCGGGCCGTGCGCAGACGGCGACGCCGGGTTCCCGGAGGCTGCCGAGGACCAGGTGCTCGCCGGTCGAGCAGACACTGGTGACCATACGGTAGCCGGAGCGGCGGCGGGTGAGGTGGTGGACGGTGCGGCCGTGGTCGTCCAGGGCCAGCACGCCGACGGTTCCACCCGGGCGGAACGGCACGTGGACGGCGATCCGTGCGGCGGCGGCGCGGACGGCGGGCCCGGTCCGGTGCAGGAGGTCCAGCGGCGGTACGCGCGGACCGGCGAGAGCGACCCAGATCGGGCCGTCGGGGCCCTCCCGCCAGAGGTTGTCCGGCATGCCGGGGAGAGCGGCGAAGGGGCCGGCGTGCCCGGCGCGCGGGCCGGTGAGGTGGTAGCGGGTCAGACGGCGGGCGCCGGTCTCGGCGAGCACCAGGAAGGAGCCGTCGGCACTCGCGGCGAGCCCGTTGGCGAACTGCAGTCCCTCCAGCAGGACTTCGGCTTCACGGGCCCCGGGGGCGAGGCGGAGCAGCCGTCCGGTGCCGGTGTGTTCGACGATGTCGCCGATCCACCGGTCGAGGGGGTGACGGCGGCTGGAGACGGTGAAGTACACGCTGCCGTCGGGCAGGGCGACGGCGTTGCTGCAGAAGCGGATCCGCTCCCCCGCCACGGTGTCGGCGAGGACGCGGACGGTGCCGGTCGCCGGGTCGACGCGCAGCAGGCCGCGTTCCGCGTCGCACACGAGGAGGGCACCGTCCGGGTGGAGTTCGAGGCCGAGGGGACGGCCGCCGGTCTCGGCCAGCACCTCGACCCGGGCGGTGCGCGGATCGCCGGGATCGTGCAGACGCAGGATGCGCCCGTCCTCCACTCCGGTCAGGACGCGCCCGTGCGCGTCGGCCACCACGTCCTCGGGACCGCGGGCGCCCAGCGAGACGTAGTGCAGCGGAACGAGTGCCGTGGGTGGGTGCATGTGCGTGCCCTTCGCCGTCGGATCGGCCCATCCTGGCAGCCCGGCCGCCGGGTGCGTCGACGCGGGCCGGTGCCTGTGCCGTCACCAGCCCTTCTCGAACACCCGGGCCACCTCTGCGATGCGGATCTCGTCGCGCCGGTAGCGGGTGCGCCAGCAGGTCCGCCGGGTGCGCAGCAGGCCGAGGCGGGTGAGGAAGTCCAGGTGGGCGAGCGCGGTCCGGCGGGGCACGCCGAGCCTGGCGGCGAGAGCCCGTGCCGTGACGCCGGTCTCGGCGAGGTCGCGGCGGTACGGGGCCGGGAAGTGGGCCGATGGGTCCTTGAGCAGTTCCAGGATGGTCTGCCGAACGCGGCCCGAGGGAGTACCCGTCATCCGTCCGCCTTCCGTCCCCGGCCTCCTCGTACGCATTCTCCCCACTGTGACGCCGGCGATGCCGTCGCGCAGGGGACTCGGCGGCCGTTGTCCGGTATCGAACGTCCGCGCGACCGGGCCGCCGGTCCGCGGCCCCGGGGTCACGGGGAGGCGCCCGGCCGCCACGGCGAGTGTGGGCGGACCGCCGGGGGAGCCGGCGACCGGTCAGGATCGGAGAAGCCGTGACGGGCTCCCCCGCCCTAGCGTGGGAGCACCGACGGAACAACGCGTCGGATCACGCGTCACGAAGGAGTGAGTGCCATGACCGCCGGCCTGCAGACGATCATCTACCCGGTCAAGGACGCGGAGCGGGCCAAGGCCCTCTTCACCGCCCTGCTGGGTGCCGAGCCGTTCGTCGACGAGCCGTACTACATCGGTTTCAGGGCCGCCGGCCAGGACGTCGGGCTGGACCCGAACGGGCATGCCCAGGGCCTGACCGGTCCGGTGCCGTTCTGGCACGTCACCGATCTGCGCGAGCGGCTCGCCGCTCTGCTCGCGGCGGGCGCCGAGATCGTCCAGGACGTGCGGGACGTGGGCAACGGCAGGCTCGTGGCCTCCGTCAAGGACCCGGACGGCAACCTGGTGGGCCTGCTCCAGGACCCGGCGGCCTGAGCCACGACCGGCTTTCCCGCGGCCCACATTAGTTGCACACTCAACGACTGGCCGGATCGGTGCTACGGTGCGGGTATGACAGTCAGGACGGCCGACGCCCGGCTCGAGGAACGCTGGCGGGACATCCTCTCGGTCCACGCGCGCACCATGTGCGAGATCGACCGCGCCCTGCACCCGCACGGGCTGGGCGCCAGCGACTTCGAGGTGCTGGACATCCTGGCGTCCGAGTCGCCCGCGGAGGGGGACCAGTGCCGGGTGCAGAACCTCGTCGGCCGGGTCCACCTCAGCCAGAGCGCGCTGTCCCGGCTGATCGGCCGGCTGGAGAAGGACGGTCTGGTACAGCGCTCGGTGTGCGCGGAGGACCGGCGCGGGGTCTGGGTCGCGCTCACCCGCAAGGGCCGCGACCTGCACGCCGAGGTGCTGCCCCTGCAGCGGGCGGTGCTCCAGCGCATGCTGGCCGGACAGGAGCGCTGAGGGGCGTCCGGCATGCCCGCCGGGCCGTCTTCGCGAGGTCAGGCCCGTGACGCGGCTTCGCTGACACCCCCTAGAGCACCAACTCGGCCCCGTCCGTGAGTACCTCGACGCCTTCCGCGGCGGCACGCGCGCGCGCCGGCGAGGAAGGGTCGAGGAGCGGGTTGGTGTTGTTGAGGTGGGTGTAGATCCGGCGTGCGCCGGCATGCCGGGCCAGTGCGGTGAGGGTGCCGTCCGGGCCCGTGACGGGCAGGTGGCCCATGGCCGCCTGCCCCCCGCCGGCCCGGACCGCCGTGCCCATCTCGTCGGCCGCGTGGAAGGTGCCGTCCAGCAGCACGCAGTCGGCCTCGCCGCACAGCCCGTCCAGCGCGGGGCTCCAGGCGCCGACGCAGGGGGCGTAGAGCAGCACTCCCCCGCTGGCCAGGTCCTCGATTCGGTACGCCGTCACCCACGGACCACCGGCGTTCGGCTGCGGCGCGGGCACGTACTTGGGGACTTTCACGCCCACCGGGTGGGCCGTCACGACCAGCCCGCCCGCCAGGACGAATCCGCCGTCGGCCAGGCTGTCCGCCCACTCCCAGGCCGCGTACCGCTCCAGCGCCGTCCGCGCTCCGGCGAGGGCGGCGCGCACCGGTGGGGCCGCGTAGACCTGGAGGCCCGGCGCCCCGCGCAGTTCGGACAGGCCGGTGACGTGGTCCGCCTCGGCGTCGGTGAGCAGCACCCCGCGCAGTGGCGTGTCCCGCGGACCCGGCCCCGGCCACAGGGCGGGCGTGGCCAGGAGCTGGGTGCGCAGGTCGGGCGAGGCGTTCAGCAGCCACCAGTCACGGCCGTTGCCCGTGACCGCGGCGCACTCCTGGGTGCGGGACGGCAGCCGGCCCTCCCGGGCGGACTTGCACAGCCCGCAGGCGCAGTTCCACTGCGGGAAGCCGCCCCCGGCGGCGGTGCCCAGCAGGACGACCCTCACGACATCGGCTCCTTCGCGCTCTCGGGACCTGACCCGACTGGGATCTTCCCTCCCGAAGGCCCGGTGACCACCGGTGGCGGGGAGCAGTTCCGGCCGTCCTGTGAGCGGTGCGCGGCGTCTTCCGCGCCGCGATCATCCGATGATCCGACAGGACAGGGGGTGAGCGGGAGGCCGTCGGTCACCGCTCACCCCCTGTGGCCATCAGCGGGCCAGCAAGGTGCGTACCCCCTGTGAGGTGAGGGTCAGCGCATGGGTGGAACTGCCGTCGATGGCGAGGGAGAGGTCGTCCTCGGGCCACTGCGAGGCGAGCGCGCCGAGCGGTATCAGGCGGTAGCGCGAGACGAACGGCAGCAGGTCGGTCATCTCGCCCTCGGAGGTGAACACCGGGACGACCGGATCGCCGCCGGGCTGTTCGAGGACGGGCAGGGACACGGTCGTGGCGTCGGCGCCCTCTCCGTCCACCGCGTCGTCCGGCACCGGGACGAGCACGTCGGTGCGGGCGAGGGTGTCCAGGGCGACCTGGTCCTCTGCGTTCACGGTCAGCGCGTCCAGCGCCCGCTGGGCGGGCGTGGGCAGGTCGTCGTGTGCGGGTGTCTCCATGGTAGATCCCCTGGTAGCGGCGGTCGTGCGGGCCTCCCGGACGGGTTCGCGCCCGGGCATGCTCCGCCTCGCGTACCCAGTGGGGTCGGGGGCATGCGCTCGGGGCGGGAGAGGTCCCGGCAGGCTTCAGCGGTCGAACTCCTCCTGGATCGGCGTCCTCGGCTCCTCCCTGAAGTGCTGGGAGATCCCGGGCCGGCCACCGCGGCGTGCCTGCTCCGCGCGCTGCGGGGCGTCGCGGCCGGGGTCCGGGTCCTCCGCAACCGGTCCGGTCATCTCCTGACGGCCGGCGTCCTCGTCGTCGGCGTCCTCGTCACCGGTGTCCCCGTCGCTGGTGTCCTCGCCCTCCGCCTGGGACGGAGTGGTGCGCGGCGGCTGCTCGGCCGCAGCGGCGTCCGCATCGGATTCGCCCTCCGCCTGGGAGGGGGTGTACTCGCTCATCAGGGCCTCCCGTCACGTCCGTGCCCGTACGAAGGTCCCGGGTACCCGCCCGTACGGCGTCCCATCACCCGTCGCGGATCAGCGCCCCGATCCGTGAATCCGCCGTCCGCGGCGGGGTACCTGACCGGTCCGGCGCAGCATGCGGCGCCGGCGCAAGGACCGCGGACCATCTCACCGCCTGGAGGAGCCATGGCGGGTGTCAGCCCAACCGATCTGCAGAAAGCCCTGTCCGGCGCGGAGTACCCGGCCGACTCGGAACAGCTCCGCAAGGTAGCCGAGGACAACCACGCGCCGAAGGAGATCACCGAGCGGATCTCCCACCTCGGGAAGAAGGAGTTCCAGAACCCGGCCGAGGTGAGCAAGGAAGTCTTCCGCAACGAGTGACCCGGAGGGAACCCGATCGCGCGCACCCGGGCCCCCGGCCCGGGTGCGCTCCTGGTTCCGCGGCGCCCGGCCGTTCCGGTTGCCCTGACCGGAGGTGACATCCGTCACGCGCCCGGCCGCGACTAAGCGCCCCGGATAGTAGACAGGCCTCCGGCGATAAAGGGGACTTGTCCGACTTGCCATGGCGGCGTTCGACGGGCGCGAGGATGACGCACCACCCGGTCGACGGCTCCCCGCATTCGCCGACACCGGCGCGCCCCTGACGGCACCTCAGCCGGCAGCAAAGATCGCGACAGCAAAGTCGGCACCTCTCGGCCGCCCTGACAAGGCCCCTCCAGACCTACTAGGCGAGGTCGTAGGAAGGGGTCTTTGCGTTCGATGTGAAGCCGTCCTGAGAATGAGCGCTCGGCGATCAACGAGTGAGGTTGACGTATGGGCCAGCATCGCAGGACACAGAAGTACCGGCGGATAGTCGTCACTGCCGTCGCCATCGGCGCCGTGGGTGTGCCATCAGCCGCCCTCGCGTGCACCGACTGGCCGGACGGCACGCAGGACGCGTCGTACGCCGCCCCG
The DNA here is from genome assembly GCF_014650035.1 of Streptomyces lucensis JCM 4490. Classification (GTDB taxonomy): domain Bacteria; phylum Actinomycetota; class Actinomycetes; order Streptomycetales; family Streptomycetaceae; genus Streptomyces; species Streptomyces lucensis. Next base: position 169,612 of record NZ_BMUE01000003.1, read on the forward strand.
ACGAGCACGCCCGTCACGCAGTGGCAGCACGTCCAGAGGCATCACCACCGCAACATCGTGGAGACCGGCGCACCGCGGACCACCACGCCGCCCGCGCCCCGGGCCACCGCTGACGCGGGTGCGGAGCACAAGGCCGGCGTCCACAAGAAGGTCCACAAGAAGAAGGTCAGGGTCCACCGGCCGACGAGTGCCGCCGCCGGCACGCCCCGGACGGCCCCGGCCCCCACCCCCTCCGCCTCCACGGCCGGCGCCACACCCTCAGCGCCCGCTGCCGCGCCGAGCGCGCCGAAGGCCACCGCCACGGCTTCCGGGGTCACCGCCCGCATCCTGGAACTCGTCAACGCCGAGCGCGCCAAAGTCGGTTGCCAGGCGCTGACCCTGAACTCGGCGCTGACCAAGGCCGCGCAGGCCCACAGCGCGGACATGGCGGCCCACCAGAACATGTCGCACACCGGGTCCGACGGGTCGATGCCGGGCGACCGCATCACGCGCGCCGGCTATGTCTGGAGCAGTTACGGGGAGAACGTCGCCTACGGCTATGCCACGGCGGACCAGGTCATGGCGGGCTGGATGGCCAGCCCCGGGCACCGGGAGAACATCCTCAACTGCGCGTTCAAGGAGATCGGCGTCGGTCTCGCGCAGCCCAACAGCTACTGGACCCAGGACTTCGGCACGGCCCGGTAGGCGGTCGCGGCAGCCGACGGCGTGGCGCGCGCCGGACCGGCCCGGTCCGCGGCGAAGATGTCGCCCGGTGACGACAGTCGGCTGGGAGGCTGCCATGACGGTGAACCGGGTCGGCCTGGTCGTGCACGGCGGGCGCGCCGAGGCCGTGACCGCCGCGCGGGCCGTGCGCGAGTGGTGCGCCGAGCGTTCCGTGGGGTGCGTGGACATCGACGTGTGGCGGGAGGGCGCCCGGCACAGCGCCCGGGAGGAGGTCGACGCCGCGGGCGACCCCGACCTCATCGTCACGCTCGGCGGCGACGGCACCTTCCTGCGCGGCGCCCGGCTGGCGGCCGGCAACGACGCCCTGGTGCTCGGTGTCGACCTCGGCCGGGTCGGCTTCCTGACGGAGGTCCCCGCACCGGCGGTGCGCGCGGCACTGGACGCGGTCCGGGAGGAACGGATCAGCGTCGAGCACCGGATGCTGCTGACGCTGCGGGCGTCGTGCCGGCTGGAGGTCCCCGCGCACATGGAGGCGCTGCTGCGCTACGGCCGCGGTCCGCGGCTGCCTCCGCCCCCGGTGCGCATGGAGTGCGAGGCGGGCGGCGACTGGGGCGTGGCCCTCGACGTCACCGCCCTGAACGACGTCGTCCTGGAGAAGCTGGCCCGCGACCGGCAGGTGTCGGTCGCGGTCTACCTGGCCGGCCGCCTCCTCGCCTGCTACTCCGCCGACGCGCTGCTGGTGGCGACACCGACCGGCTCCACGGCGTACAGCTTCGCCGCCGGCGGCCCGGTCGTCTCGCCCCGCGCGGAGGGCCTGGTGTTCACACCGGTCGCCCCGCACATGGTGTTCGACCGATCGGTGGTCGCCGCTCCCGACGAGCCCGTCGCGCTCCGGGTGCTGGAACGGTCGGGTCAGGCGGCCGTCAGCATCGACGGCCAGCTGCGCGGGGTGCTCGGACCCGGGGACTGGATCGGTGTGTACGCCGCCCCCCGCCGGCTCAGGGCGGTCCGGCTGGGCCCGATGGACTTCTACGGCCGGCTGCGCGAGCGCATGAACCTCACCGACGCCCCGGCCGCCCTCGCCGACGGGAGCGCCGCTCCGCTGTGGCCGGTGACCACTCCCCCGCCCGGCGACCTCGCCCACCTCGCGCTGCCGTCGGCGCCGCAGGCGGGGTCACGGCCTCCGGGCCGCCCCGGGTGACGGCGCCGGGACCGGTGCGCCGCCAGGGCCGGCGCGCCGCCGAGCGGCACGGCCGCCGACGCCGGTTCAGGGCCGGGCGGGGACGTCCGGGGCCGCGAGGGTCCGCCGGAGCTCCTCGAAGGCGGTGGGGCGCAGCCGCCGCGACAGGAAGTCGCGGATGCGCAGGGCGCACTCCCGCGGTGACAGCACGCCGGTGTCGACGTCCAGGTCGTGTGCTCCGTGCGCGTGGACCCGCTCGTACTGCAGGGCGGCCAGCCCCGGCGGTCGGTCCCCGCGCTCGCGTTCGCGCCGCTCCAGCTCCGGCAGCGGGCAGCGGACGCCGACCAGGACCGTGTCCTCGGGGGCGAGCAGATCGAGGAGGTCCAGCAGTCGCCAGGGGCGGCTGAGCGGATGGTCCACCACGACGTTGTTGCCCGCGGCGGCCATTCCGGCGACGGCGCGGTGGAAGCCCTTGACCGTGCGGTCGATCTCGTCCCGCAGGTTCTCGTCGGCGATGGGCCGACGGCAGCGCATGGCGTGGAAGGCGTCGACCGGCATGTGGAACCAGATCCCGCCGAGCACGTCGAGCAGGGCCCGGGCGATGCTGGACTTGCCTGAGCTGGAGGTGCCGTTGAGCAGGACGACCGTGCCCGTCGCGGGGGTCCCGGGGATGCGTGCGTGGTCCGGGGCGCCCGCGGCCACGGCCGCCGGCGACCGCCGCGCGACGCCGTCCCCGTCTGCTGCAGGCCGATCTCTCACGCGGCCGAGTCTACGGGGCGGCCCGCACGGCGGTCCGGCGGGTGGCGTGCCGCAACTCCCGTGCACGCCACCTGCGTCGGCGGGACCGGTCAGATCTGCCGGGCCCGGTCGGCCCAGTACCGCTCGCGGATGGTCCGCTTCAGCACCTTGCCGTTGGCGCTGCGGGGCAGGGTGTCGACGAACTCCACCCGCTTGGGGGACCGGACACTGCCCAGCCGCTCCTTGCACAGCGCGATCAGCTCGTCACCGCCCACCTGTGAGCCGGGGTTGAGTTCGACGACCGCGGTGACCGCCTCGCCCCAGTCCTCGTGCGGTACGCCGATCACGGCGCAGTCCTGCACGGCCGGGTGGCTCCAGATGACCTGCTCGATCTCGCTCGGGTAGACGTTCAGCCCACCGGAGATGATCATGTCCTTCTTGCGGTCGGTGATGAACAGGTAGCCGTCCCGGTCGAGATGGCCGATGTCCCCCGTGTGCAGCCATCCGTCGACGACCGTCTCGGCCGTCTTCTCGGGCGCCTTGTAGTAGCCCTTCATCACGAGGTCGCCGCGCACGCAGATTTCGCCTGACTGCCCGGCGGGGGCCGGCCGGTCGTCGGCGTCGCGGATCTCGACGGTGATCAGGGGATTGGGCCGGCCGCACGACGCCAGCCGCGAGTCGGGGGCCACCTGTCCGTCGGCGAAGTGCTCCTCGGGCCTCATGAAGGAGATGCCGGCGAAGGCCTCCACCTGGCCGTACCCCTCCGTCAGCACGGGGCCGAACAGCTCGATGGCACGGCGCAGCTTCCCGGTCGACATGGGCGCCGCGCCGTAGACCAGGTAGCGCAGGGAGGACAGGTCGCGCCGCTCGATCCCCGGTGTCTCCATCAGCCGGTAGATGACGGTGGGCGCGAGGAACAGCTCGGTCACGCGGTGCCGTTCGATCGCGTCGAGGACGGCGTTCGGTTCGCCCTTGGGCAGGACCACCACCGTGCCGCCGCGCGCCGTGGTGGTCAGGGAGAAGATCCCGGAGGCGTGGGTCATCGGCAGCGCGGCCAGGTCGACGATGTGCTCGTCGGCGCGGTACTGCAGGGCGATCATCTGGTGGGCGAGGTACACCGAGAAGGAACGGTGGGTGTTCATCACGCCCTTGGGCAGGCCGGTCGTGCCTCCGGTGGACGCGATGGCCACCACGTCGTCCATGTCGTAGTGCACGTCGGGCGGCGTGTCGGGCAGACCGGCCGTCCAGTCCGCCAGCGACGGGGCTTCCGAGGCGTCGTCCTCCAGGCACACGTAGTGCTTGACCTTGGGCAGCCGCGGCGCCAGCTCGGCCACCTTGCCGGCCATCGACGGGTGGTAGAACAGCACCTCGCAGTCGAAGCCGTCGATCACGCCCTGCAGGTCGGAGGCGGGAACGCCGGGGTTGAGCGGCACCCAGGCCAGGCCTGCGCGCCAGATGCCGAGCACGCAGATCCAGGCGACCGGGTCGTTCGGCGACAGCACGCCGGCCTTGGACTCGCGCGCGAGCCCGGACCGCAGGAGCGCGTGGGACACCCGGCAGGACAGCTTTCCGGCCTCGGTGAACGTCCAGCTCCGGCCGCCGCCGACGTACGCGGTGGCGTCCGGGTGGTTGCGCCAGCCCCGGTCGAAGAAATCGATGATCGCCATCAGACCCCCAATATCGTGATGGCGGCGACTGCTTCCTCGCCGCCGTGGAACCCGCCGCAGTTCTCCGCGAGCGCCGTCCGCGCCCCGGGCACCTGCCGGGCGCCCGCGTCGCCCCGCAACTGCCGGACCAGCTCGTAGACCTGGCCCAGTCCCGTCGCGCCCAGCGGATGCCCCTTCGACTCCAGGCCGCCGGACGGATTGACCGGCAGGCGCCCGCCCAGCGTGGTGTCGCCCTTCTCGGCGGCCTCGCCACCGGTGCCGGGATCGCACAGCCCGAGCAGCTCGGTCAGCTGGATCTCGGCGAAGGCCGTCGCGTCGTGCACCTCGGCCACGTCGACGTCCCGCGGCCCGGCACCGGCCTCCTCGTACGCCCGCTCGGCCAGCAGCCGGACGACGTGCCGGTCCAGGGCGTCCAGCGGCCGCTCCACACCGGTGCCGATCACACAGGCCAGGACGCGCACGCTCCGGCCGGTGCCGCTCAGCCGCCGCAGCCCGCGCTCCCCGCACACCACGGCGGCCGCCGCCCCGTCGGTGATCGGGGCGCACATCGGCACCGTCAGCGGATACGACAGCGCCCGGGCCGCGAGGATCTCCTCGACGGTGAGCGGGGTGCGGTGGTGCGCCCTGTCGTTGTGCTCGGCGTGCCGGTGATTCTTCGCCGCGACGGCCGCGATCTGCCGCTGGGTGGTGCCGAACCTGTTCATGTGCGCCCGGGCCATGGCCGCGTAGATGTCCATGAACACGCTGCGCTTGCCGGCGCCGGAGTTGTCGACCTCGCCGCCCAGCGCGGTCAGCGTCGCGGACAGGCCGGCCGGATCCGACACGTCGTAGGCGCCCTCGAAGACCGCCATCGCCCGGCCCCGGTCGGCCACGTTCATCTTCTCCACACCGACGGCGAGCGCGATGTCGGCCGCGCCGGAACGGATCTGGGCGACCGCCAGGTGCAGGGCGGTGGCGCCGGTGGCGCAGGCGTTCTCGACGTTGAAGACGGGAATGCGCTCGAACCCCATCGCGCGCAGGGCGATCTGGCCGCCGACCATGAGCTGCCCCTCGAGCGCGCCCTGGGTCGTGTTCCCGAAGAAGGCCGCCTGGACGTGGCGTTGCTCCAGCCCCGCGTCGGCCAGGGCCTCCCGGACCGCCTCGGCCGTCAGATCCGGCACGCCGCGATCGGTGTGACGGCCGAAGCGCGTCATCCCCACCCCGACGATCCATACCGGCTCCGCCACGAGCTGCTCCTTCGGCTGGTGCGATGGTGTCCGCCGTACCGGGGCGACGGCGCTGACATGAACAGGTGGGGAAAAGACGTCTCAAGTTCTCGGCGTGCCCGGCGTCGTCGCCGAAATCATCGATATCCGGTGGACAATGGGATGTCGCCGAGCGCTCGGACTTTCCGGCGCTCAATTCCCGGGTGGCTTTTCACCTGAATTCCCGGCCACGGTACCGGCGTCGATCAACGCGCCGCAATATGAGAACCGCACGGTCACGGGCGTGTTCCTCACGGCCGGTCCATGTTCCCCCCGGCCTACGGAATGCCGTCCTCGAGCACGCCGACGAGCAGGTCGCGCAGGATGGCGGTTCCGTTGCGGGTCAGTACGGAGGCGGGGTGGAACTGGACGGAGCCGTACCCGGGGCCGCGCAGTGCGTGCACCTCACCACTGCCCGGATCATGGCAGACCCGGATCTCGCCGCGGCGGAAGGGGCAGGAAAGGACGGGCGCGGCCGAGCGTGCGGCGAATGTGTTGTAGAACCCGACGAGTTCGGGCCGGCCGAAGAAGTCGATCTTCTGCTGGGAACCCTGGTTCGGCTCCGGTTTGCGCACGATGTCGAGGCCCAGGAGGGAACTGAGCACCTGGTGGCCGAGGCACACGGAGAGGAACGGGATCCGGGACCGCAGCAGGCCCCGGGTGAGGTCCCGGAGGTGGGCGATCTTGGCGTCCGAGTGCCGGCCCGGGTCTCCGGGGCCGGGTCCCACGATCACTAAGTCCTGGCCGTCGAGTGTGTACGGCTCGTCGAAACGGCGCACCGTGACGTCCAGGCCCAGTGAGCCGAGGCAGTGCCGGGCCATGGAGGTGAAGGTGTCCTCGGCGTCGACGACGAGGAGCCGCCGCCCGGCCAGCCGGCCGACGGGCCGGTCCCGGTCGTCGGGGTCCGCCAGCCAGTAGCCGGCCAGCGTCGCGTTCCGGGTCGCGAGGGCGGCCGTCACGTCCGGGTGCGTCCGCAGGCCAGGCGCCCGGTGCGGCGCCGCGGTGTCCCGCCGTGCCGGGCCTGCGGTGCCCGGGGTGTCGGGGTCGCTGCGCAGGGCGGACAGCAGCCCGGCGGCCTTCGCACGGGTCTCGGCCACCTCGGCCCACGGGGAGGAGTGCCGGACCAGGGTGGCGCCGACGCCGATGGACAGGCCGCCGGTGCGGTCGACGTCCGCCGTGCGGATGAGGATCGACGAGTCCAGGACCGCCTCGCCGTCGCCGTCGCGGCCGATGAGTGCGGCCACACCGCTGTAGTAACCCCGGCCGTGCGGTTCGTACTTGGTGATGACGCGGCAGGCGCTCTCCAGCGGGCTTCCGGTGACCGTCGGCGCGAACAGGGTCTCGCGGAGGATGTCGCGCACGCCGCGGCTGCTGGTGCCCTCGATGAGGTACTCGGTGTGGGCGAGGCGTTCCATCTCCTTCAGGTACGGGCCGCGGACCCGGCCTCCCCGGTCACAGACCCGGCCCATCATCTTCAGTTCCTCGTCGAGGACCATGAAGAGTTCGTCCGACTCCTTGGTGTCCCGCAGGAAGCCCATCACGCCGGCGGGATCGGGTCCGCCCTCGGGATAGCGGTAGGTGCCGCTGATCGGGTTCATGGTCACGGCCCCGCCGGCCAGACTCACGTGCTGCTCCGGCGTGGCTCCGACGAGGTAACGGTCACCGGTGTGGATCAGGAACGTCCAGTAGGCGCCCGGTTCGCGCTGCAGGAGCCGGCGGAAGAAGGCCAGGGCGGTGGCGGCGCCCCACCCGTCCAGCCGGGCCCGGTAGGTGCGCCGGAACACGAAGTTGGCGCCGGTTCCCCGGCCGATCTCGTCCTCGATGATGCGGCGGACGGTGTCGGCGTAGGTGTCGTCGTCGATGTCGAAGCCGTGCTCGTCCATCCTGAGGGGCAGGTCCGGGACGTGCCGCAGGAACTCCTGCCGGGACAGGCCGCACTGTTCCCCGACCGTCAGCGCGATCAGGGGGGTGCCGTCGTCCGGGCAGGTGTAGCCGCGCTCGGCCAGCTGCCGGTAGGGCAGTACGGCGAGGACGTCGTGCCGGTTCGCGCCCGGGGCCTCGGGCAGGGGGAGTTCGGCGAGCGAGGCGGGCCGGGAGACCGTTCCGGTCATCAGCTCCAGCCGGTCCGCTCCGGTGGTCTGCGGCCGGTGCAGCAGGGCGAAGGGCGGTGGCTCGCCGTCGAGGATCCGCCGCAGCAGCGCGTGCGGTCCGCCGGGGGCCGTGTCGTGGGCACCCGGTCTCATGACGGGTTCGCCTCCTCCAGCTGCCGCAGCACGGTGTCGGTGGGCAGTGCCATGCCGCACCGCGTCGCGACGTACTGGAGCGTCATGCGGTGGTCGGCCAGGGTGAAGTCGGCGACGGCGTCGGCCACGACGAACGTCTGGATGTCGTGCGCGTACGCCTCCCCCGTCGTCATGAGGATGCCGACGTGGGCGTAGACGCCGCACACGATCAGCTGGTCGCGTCCCGTGGAGCGCATCAGGTCGAGCAGACTCGTGTTGAAGAAGGCACTCGGCCGCCACTTGGTGAGCACCGTGTCCGTCCCGCCCGGCGCCAGTTCGTCGACGACGGCGCGGTCCCGCGGCCCGGCGGTCATGCCCGGGCCCCAGAAGTCCTTCAGCAGCCCGCGCTGCTCCTCGGTCATGTCGCCCGGCTGGGCGGTGTAGGCGACGGGCACGCCGAGCCGGTCGCAGGCCTGCTTGAGCCGGGTCGCGTTGCTCACCAGCGCGTCCACGGGCGACCGGCCGGCGGGGAACGGCCGCAGGAAGTAGTACTGCATGTCGTGCACGAGCAGCACGGCACGTGACGGACTCAGGGACCACGAGGCCGTGTTGGCCGGCAGGTCACCCTGTGTGGGCATCGGGTAGGGCTCGATCGCGGGGATGGCCACAGCCGACTCCTTTCCGTGGCGGGGATCACGCGCCGAGCGCGGCCCCGCCGTCGACGGTGAGGTGGTGCATGGTGATGTGCGCCGCCTCGTCGGACAGCAGGAACAGGACGGCGTCGGCGACGTCCTGGGGGCGGGCCACCTTCGCCAGCGGGATGCCGACGCGGAAGGCCTCCGGAACACCCTCGATCGAGGCGCGCGCCGCGGACTCGTCGTCCCACAGCGAGGTCAGCATGGGGGTGTCGGTCGAGCCGGGGGCGACCACGTTGCAGCGGATGCCGTACGCGGCGCTCTCCAGGCCGAGGCACTTGGTGAACATGGACGCCGCGGCCTTGGACGCCGCGTAGGCGCCCATCTCCATCCGCGCGGTACCCGCGGCGTTGGAGGCGATCGTGACCAGGGCGCCGCGCCGCCGCGGCATCATCCGGCGCACGACGGCGCGCGACACGTGGAACACGCCGGTCGTGTTCACGGCGAAGGTCGCCTGCCAGTCCTCGTCGGTGAGGTCGCCGACCCGCCCGGTGCGCAGCACCCCGGCGGCGTTGACGAGCCGGTCGACCGGGCCGAGCCGCTCCTCCACGGCCTCGATCACCGCGTCGACCTGGGCGCTCGAGGTGACGTCGACCGGGAAGGCCGTCGCCCGGTACCCGGCCTCCCTCAGTTCCTTGGCCACCACCTCCAGCCGGCCGGCGTCCCGGTCCAGCAGCGCGACCGAGGCGCCGCGCGCGGCGAGCGTCCCGGCGACCGCGCCGCCGATGCCGCCTGCCGCGCCGGTCACCACCGCGATCGTGTCCTTCATCGGCGGAACTCCTCTCCCCTTGTCATGTGTGCCGTCGTCGTGCGTCGCCGGTCCCGGTCGTGCCACGCGGAGACCACTTCGAGCGCCTGCCAGGGATTGAGGCGCGGGTCGCACAGCGTGGTGTACGCGCCGTCCAGCCCGTCCGCCCGGGAGGCGTCCGCCACGCACTCGGTGACGTCGTACGGCGTCGCCTCCAGGTGCAGGCCGCCCGCGACTCCGCCCGCGGCCGCGACGGCGTCCTGGAAGCCGACGACCTCGCGCACGATGGAGTCGACGTGCCGTGTCTTCATGCCGCCGGGAGCGTTCACGGTGTTGCCGTGCATCGGGTCGGACAGCCAGCTGACGGGATGTCCCGCGGCCCGCACGGCGGCCACCAGCGCGGGCAGCCGCTCGGTGACGGCGTCGGCGCCCATCCGGGCGATCAGGGTGAGCCTGCCGGGGGTCCGGTCGGGGTCGAGCAGTGAGCACAGGCGCACCAGGTCGTCGGTGTCGGCGGACGGTCCGACCTTGCAGGCGACGGGGTTGTCCACGGACGCGAGCAGGCGCACGTGGGCCCCGTCGGCCTGCCGGGTGCGCTCGCCGATCCACGGCCAGTGCGTGGAGGTCAGCAGCAGCCGGCCGTCGCGGTCGCGGCGCAGCAGGGGCAGTTCGTAGTCGAGTACGAGGGCCTCGTGACTGGTCCACACATGGGCGTACGGCCCCATCGCCTCGCCGGTGCCGCGCAGGCGCAGCGCGTCCACGGCCACGGCCGCGGCGTCGTAGCAGGCCGCCATCCACGAGGGCACCGGGCGCCGGGCCCGGTCGTCGGGCTCGGGGCGGTTGACCATGTGCCCGCGGTAGACGGGGAGTTCGCGTCCGCCGACCAGTTCCACGGGCCGGGAGCGGGGTTTGGCGAACTGGCCGGCGATGCGGCCGACGCGCAGGACGGGCCTGCCGGAACGGGAGCGCATCACCTCGGCGAGTTCGTCGAGCAGGTCCGCCTTGCGGGAGACGGGGCCGGCCGCGCACTCCGCCGGATCCTCCGCGCAGTCGCCGGCCTGCAGCACCTGGAACCGGCCCTGGGCGACCTCGGCGAGCAGGGCTCGCAGTGTCGCGACCTCGTCCCGGGTGACCAGGGCGGGCCGGGTGCTGAGATGTTCACGTACGGATTCGAGTTGCGGGTCGTCGAGCCAGTCGGGCTGCTGCCGGGCGGGAAGCGCCCGCCATCGGCGCATCTCGTCGGAGGAGAGAGCGGCGCCCTCGTCCTCGGCGAGCAGCAGAGCGGTGTTGTCGGACATCGTTGCGCTACCTCCGTACAGGGGCGCGAGCAGGGCGGGAGAGGGCGCGGAACGCGGTGTGCGCCGTCAGGCCCGGTGGGCGGCCCGGGCGGTTCCCCCCGTGCGCAGCCGGGCGTTGTCGTCGAACAGGGCGGTGAGCTCCTTCTCGGCGATGCCGAGCACCCGGGCGGAGAACGACCGCAGGGCGTCCAGGTACGCGTCCCGCAGCGCGGCCTCGTCGACGTGCGGCGTGCGGCCGTTCTCCAGCAGCATCCGGCCGGCCACCAGCACGGTGTGCACGTCGGCCGTGCCGCCCAGCGTCAGGTAGCCCTCCAGCGGACGCGGGTTGAGCAGGTAGCGCCAGTCGTCGACGGGTACGAGCACCAGGTCGGCCTGTTTGCCCGCCTCCAGGCTGCCGACCTCCCGCTCCCAGCCGAGGCCGCGCGCCCCGATCCGGGTGGCCATGGCGAGCGCCTCGCTGGCGGGCAGGGTGGTGTGGTCCGCGGCGAGTTCGTTGTACATCTGCCAGGCGGCCCGCATCTCCTCGGCCATCCCCATGACGGGGAAGACCCCCCCGTCCGTGGACAGGGACACATCGAGCCCGGAGCGCTTGAGGTCCGGGATGAGACCGGTCTCGGACAGGGTGGACTCACCGGTGGGGCCGTACTTCGCGGGCGAGTGGCTGATGTGCACCCCGGCGTCGAGCAGCATCCGCTGCTCCTCGGGGTCGGCGAACGCGCAGTGCACCGCCATGAGCCGGTCGTTGAGCAGTCCGAGCCGGTCCAGCCTGCGCACGGGTGTGGTGCCGAAGTGGGTGCGCACCGCCTCCGCCTCGTTGCGCAGGGCGCCGACGTGCGTGGCGAACGGGACGTCGTACTCGGTGGACAGACGGGCCAGGCCGCGGCCGAGCTCGTCGCTCATGTTGGTGAGGTAGGGGGCCGTGGGCCAGGCCCGCAGCCGGCCGGTGCGGTCCGCGGCGCACCGGTCCAGTACCCCTTGGATCCAGGCCAGTTCGGTGTCGGCGTCGCGGGTGCGTTCGGGGGCCCCGCTGCCCGTGCCGCACACGGTGTCCGCCACCCAGGCGCTCACCGAGCAGCGGATGCCCAGGTCCAGTGCCGCGTCGGCCAGTGCCTCGGGGCGGTTGACGGATCCGACGTCGCCGAGGGTGGTGGTCCCGGAGCGCAGCTGCGTCCACAGCGCGTACCGGGCGACGGCCCGTGCCTCGTCGGGCTCCAGGGCGTCCACCAGGCGGCGGAAGCCCTCGAACCCGGCGGAGACCTTGGCGATGTCCCCGCCCAGGGCCATGAATCCCGGCTCGTCGGCCCGGTCGTCCGCCGGGCGCAGGGCGCCCTTGAAGGGCAGCCGGACCGCGAACAGGTCGTGCCAGTGGTTGTTCACGAAGCCGGGCATCACGAGCATGGACCCGGCGTCGAGTGTCCGCAGCCCCGCCCGCTGTGCGGGGGTGAGCGCGGTGACGGCCTGCGCCACCTCCTCGGCCGGGCCGACGGCGGCGATCCGGTCGCCGACGACGAGCACGGACCCGGTGGGGTGCACCCGGGCCGCGGCGTCCGCCGTGCAGACGTGTCCGCCGTGGATCAGCAACGCCGGCGGGCGGGCGGGCAGCCCCTCGTCGGCTGGGAGCGGGGCGGCGTTCATGCCGAGGCCTCCCCCGGGGCCGCCGCGACGGCGTCGAAGTGCCGCTGCCAGGCGTCGAGCGTGGGCTCGGCGGCCAGTTCGCGGAACTGCACCGGCAGGCCCTCCCTGCGCCACCGGTTGACCAGCCGCATCATCTCCAGGGAGCCGAGCCCCAGGTGGATGAGGTTGGCGTCCGGAGCGATGGCGCCGGGGTCGGTGCCGATCATGGCCGCGACGGCCTCTCGCAGCGCGGCGGACACCTGAGCCGGTGCCTGCCCCGAGCCGTCCGCTGTGGTCTCCATGGTTGTCCTGCGTCCTTCGGGGTCGGTGGGGTGTGCGGGGGCGGGGCCGGTGCCGTCGGCCGGTCCCGGGGCGGTCATCGGGCGGCCGCCGCTTCGGACGGGGCGTCCGCCGCCTCGATCCGGGCCGCGGCATCGGCCGCGAGGACCTTCTTGTCGACCTTGCCGAGCCCGGTCAGCGGCAGCTTCACGACGATCTCCAGCCAGTCGGGCAGCTTGTAGTCGGCCAGCCCGGCCGCGTGCAGTGCCTCCTTCAGCTCCCGCAGCGAGGGCGGCGGTCCGGCCGGGACCACATAGGCTCCGACGCGCTCGCCCAGGAACGGGTCGGGCACCGGTACGACGGCGACCTCGGCCACCGCCGGGTGGGCGAGGAGGTGTTCCTCCACCTCTGAGGCGGACACCTTGTCCCCGCCGCGGATGATGACGTCCTTGATGCGGCCCTCGATGACGAGGGCGCCGTCCTCGGTGAGCCGGGCGAGGTCGCCGGTGCGGTAGAAGCCGTCGTCGGTGAAGGCGCGGGCGTTGTGTTCCGGCGCCCGGTAGTAGCCCTGCAGGGTGTAGGGGCCGCGGGCGAGCAGTTCGCCGGTGCCGCCCGGCGGCAGGTCGTCGCCGTCGGGGCCGGCGATCCGCACCTCGTCGTCGGGCGAGAGGGGACGGCCCTGCGTGCTCAGGACGGTCTCCTCGCTGTCGGTGGCGCGGGTGAGGGTGAGCAGGCCCTCCGCCATCCCGAAGACCTGCTGCAGCCGGCAGCCGAGGACGGGGGTGATGCGCTCCGCGATGGCGCGGTGCAGCCGGGCACCGCCGATCTGCACGAGCTTCAGGCTCGACAGGTCGGCCTCGTTCCACTCGGCGGCCTCCAGCCACAGCTGGGCCACGGTCGGGACGAGCGAGGTGAACGTGACCCGTTCGCGCTCGATGGTCTCGAAGCACTCGTCGGCGATGGGCGCGTCCATGAGGACGACGGTGCCGCCGGAGCGCAGGGTTCCCACCACGCCGGGGCATCCCCAGGTGAAGTTGAACTCCGCCGGGAGGACCGCGAGGTAGACGTCGTCGGAGCCGAGTCCCAGCAGTTCGGCGGCCGCCCTGGTCTGGTACGCGTAGTCGTCGTGGGTCCTGGGGATCAGCTTCGGCAGCGCCGTCGTGCCCCCGGACAGCAGGAAGAAGGCCACGTCGGACGGGTCGGGCGCGGGCATCGGCCGGGGCTCGGCGTCCGCCTCGTCCAGCGCGACGAGCACTCCGGCGGGGGCGTCGGCCGCGGCTTTAGCCGCGGGGTCGAGGACGAAGACCGTGCGCAGGGCGTCGTGCTCGGCCACCAGGTCGAGGGCGAGCCGCGTGTGGTCGAAGCCCTGGTAGGTGCCCGGCACCACGTAGGCGACCGCCCCGGAGAGCGCGACGAGGTGACGGATCTCGTTGGCCCGGTGCGAGACCAGCGAGAACACCGGCTTGGCGCCCATGCGGAAGAGGGCGAAGCAGACGATGACGAACTCGGGCACGTTCGGCAGCTGTACGACGACCCGGTCACCCGCCCGGATGCCCTGCTCGACGAAGCCCGCGGCCGTCCGGGAGACGCGGCGGTCGAGTTCCGCGTAGGTCAGACGGCGCCGCCCCAGCACCAGCGCGGTGCGCCCGGCGTGTGCCGCCGCGGCGGCGGCCAGCAGGTCGCCGAGGCTCTCCCCGCGCCAGTGGCCGGCCGTCCGGTAGTGCCGGGCCCGTTCCGCGGGCCACGGCGTGCATCCCTCAAGCATGGTCGTCGTCCCCCTCCGCGTAGCGGGACGCGGTGATCTCCACGACGGCACAGCCCGCCTCCATGCCGGGTGAGGCCCCGATGACCATCACCAGGTCTCCGGTGTCCACCTGTCCGGTCCGCCACAGGTGTTCCAGTCCGGCGACCGGGTCGGCGGCGCCCATGTGGCCGGTGGTGCGGGTGAACTCCCAGATGCCGCGCTTCTCGTCGATCTCCAGGGGGTCGAGGAAGGACGCCTGCAACGGGAACTGCGAGAAGCCGATGTGGCAGACCCGGGAGATGTCGGCCATGGTGACGCCGGCCTCCGCCAGCGTCCGGTGAGCGGCGGCGGCGACCGTGTCGCCGAAGTTGCCCATGGGCGGAGGGACTCCCCGCGCCCACTCCTGACGCCAGAACTCCCTGCGCTCCTCCAGGTTGAGGGTGCGTCCCACGGTGGGGCCGGGCGGGAACAGGGTCTCCCCGCCGCGGTGCAGCTCCTCCATCGACGGGGTCGACACGGAGCCGACGGCCAGCACTCGGGCGAAGCCGCCGCGGCGGGACACCACGGCAGCCGCTCCGCCGTCGCCGAGCAGGAAGAGCTTCGAGGCCCGCCAGCGGTCGACCAGCGGGGTGGAGAAGTTGTCGCCGGAGGTCAGCAGCACCGCCGGGGGCCCGTCGGGCGTGGCCATGAGGCGGCCGGCGGCCAGCTCCAGGGCGGAGAGCATGCCGAGGCAGCCCTGGCGGACCTCGACGGCCGTGACCGGGCGGTCGAGGGTGTGCCGCAGGACGTAGTGCTGGGCGGACCAGCCGTCGGGGCCCTGGAAGTGGACGCTGCTGTGCAGCAGCGCGCCGAAGTCCCCGGGCTCGTGCCCGGAGCGGGCCAGCGCCGTCCCGGCGGCGCGCACCGCCAGGTCGGGTCCCGGGGTGTCGCCCGCGACCGGAACGGACTCGATCCCCGACTCCTCCCGGTCCTCGGCGCCGTACGCGCCCTCGTCGACGGCGCGCTGGGTCGGGTACCGCTCGGGCAGGTACGCGGCGATGCCCGCGAGATGGATGCCGTCGGCCTTCATGAGCGGGCCCCTCCCGCCATCGCGGCGGCGCCCGCGTTCACGGGCTGGGCGGCCGGCACCAGGAAGCGTCCGACGCTGCCGAGCTTCTCGCAGGTCTCCTCCAGTTCCCGCTCGGGGCGGGACTGGCCCACGATGCCCGCGCCGGCCCGCAGCCAGGTGCGGCCGGCCTGCCGGTAGACGCTGCGCAGGACCAGGGCCGCGTCCATGGCGCCCTGGTGGTCCACCGTCAGCACGGCGCCGCTGTACAGTCCCCGGGCCTCGGACTCGTTGCTGCGGATGCTCTCGTACGCGGCGTCCTTGGGCACACCGGAGGCGGTGACCGCGGGGAACACCGCGCCGAAGGCGTCCCAGGCGCGCCGGCCGGCGGCGAGCCGGCCGCCCACCCGGGAGGCGAGGTGCTGCACGGTGCCGCGCTCCTTGACGACCATGAACTCCTCGACGTCGACGGTGCCGGGGGCGCACACGTCGAGCAGTTCGTCGCAGGCGATCTTGACGGAGATCGCGTGCTCGTAGATCTCCTTGGGGTCGGCGAGGAGTTCGGCGCGCAGCCGCGCGTCCTCGGTCCGGTCACCGGTCAGCGCCCGGGTACCGGCGAGGGGCTGGCTGACGACCCTGCCGTCCGGCTGGACCTGGACGACGATCTCCGGACTGAAGCCGGTCGCCTCGATGCCGCCGAGGCTGAGCAGGAACGACCGCGCGGGATTGTTGCCGCGCCGGCCCGCCAGGTAGGTGCCCACGAAGTCGACCTCGTGGTCGACCGGGACCACCCGCGAGAAGATCACCTTCTGCAGCCGCTGGTCGTTGATCGCGTCCACCGCGGCGCCGACGGCCCTGCGGTAGTCGTCCGCTCCGGCCTGCCGCACGTCCACGGGGTCGGGCACCGAGCGCGGCTCGGCTCCCTGTGCCGTCAGCACCTCCAGCA
Source organism: Streptomyces lucensis JCM 4490 (assembly GCF_014650035.1). Lineage (GTDB taxonomy): Bacteria > Actinomycetota > Actinomycetes > Streptomycetales > Streptomycetaceae > Streptomyces > Streptomyces lucensis. Next base: position 185,695 of record NZ_BMUE01000003.1, read on the forward strand.
CCGCCGAGAGGGTGGCCTGGTCGGCGGAGCGCAGATACGCCTCGCCGCTGTCGATCCTGACCTCGGTGTGCGGGACGACGAGGTGGAGCAGCCGCTGGTCGCCGACGTGCCGCAGGTCTCCGTCCTTGGCGTAACTCAGCTCGAACGCCGCCCAGCCGTAGGCCCGCCAGTCCTTGACCTGCACGGCGTCCAGCAGGTTCTGCACCTGCCGCAGCGGACGGCCGTCCCACGGCAGGTGCACCTCCTCCCCCTGCCGCAGCCGGGCTCCGGTGCGGTCCAGGGTGATCTCGGCCGTCGCGCCGCCGGCGTAGGACCAGGTGCCGCCGTTCTCGTAGACCACGTAGTCCGGGTGCAGACCGGACGAGGCCAGGCGGGCGGCGGCGGTCATCGGGTCCGCGGCGAGCCGCAACCTGGTCTCGAAGTAGTGCCTGGGGGACTGGTACATCGCGAATGTCCTCTTCTCGACAGCCGAAAGGGAAAAGCGGGGTGAGGGCTTCACCGCGGGCACGGGCCGGCGCGCGGCCCCGGGGACAGCCGTGCGATCAGCGCGAGCGCGGGGGCCGTGAGCATGGTGGAGACGAGCGCCATGACGACGAACATCGTGAACACCGTCGGTGTGATGACCCCGAGGTCCAGGCCGATGTTGAGCACCACCAGCTCGGTCAGGCCGCGGCAGTTCATCAGCGCGCCGATGGACAGGGAGTCCTCCCAGCCCAGGCCGCAGCCGCGGGCGGCGAGCGTGCTGCTGCCCCACTTCGCGACCGTCGCCGTCAGCACGACCGCCAGGCACCAGCACCATGCCTGCGGGCCGCCGAGCAGCCCGATCGAGGTACGCAGCCCGGAGAAGACGAAGAAGAGCGGCAGCAGCAGCGCCTCGGTCACCGACCGCAGCCGTGCGACGGCCCACTCGACCGGCGCGCAGCCCCGGGGCGTGACGGCTCCCAGCAGGAAGGGCCCGAAGATCGCGTGGATGCCTATCTCGTCCGTGGCCAGGGCGCACAGCAGGATGCCGGAGAAGAGCACCGGCAGCACGGAGCCGCGGGACCACGGCCGGGCGCTCAGCGTGCGCTCCAGCAGGGGCCGTACGACGAGGTGCAGCAGCGCGCAGAACAGTGCGGTGAGGACCAGGATGCGGACCACGCCGAACGGCGGGGTGTGCCCCGCCACGGCGACGACCACGGCGAGCAGGCACCAGGCCGTGATGTCCCCCACGGCGGCGCAGGAGAGCGCGACCGGCCCGGCCGGCAGGTCGGCGGAGCGCCGCTCCGCGATGATGCGGGCCAGGACCGGGAACGCCGTGATGCTCATCGCGACGGCGACGAACAGACCGAAGGCCGTGAAGTCCATGCCGTCCGGGGCGTACGTGCCGTACATCCCCAGCGCCAGCAGGGCGCCGGCGAGCAGGGGCACGGCGACGCCGACATGGCTGATGGCCAGGACGGCCCTGCCGCGCCCGCGCACCGCGCCCAGGTCCAGCTCGTGGCCGACCATGAACATGAAGCTGACCAGCCCGAGTTGTGCGAGGTTGTCGATCGGCGCCGTCAGCCGCGCGGGGAACAGCCAGTGGTATCCGGACGGCCACAGCAGTCCGAGCAGCGAGGGACCGAGGAGGATGCCGGCGACGATCTCGCCGATGACGGCGGGCTGGCCCAGCCGCCGGAAGGCGCTTGCCGTCAGGTGGCAGGCGAGCAGCATCACCGGCAGGGCGAGCAGCAGGGCGGCGAAGGCTCCCGAGGGGGTGTGCGCCCGGTCCGCGCCGCCCGCGGCGTCGCCCGTGCCGGTGACCGTGCCGCCGAGGCGCAGCACGGCCACCACCAGGACCGCCGGGACGAGCACCAGCAGCACGTAGACCTGTCGGGTGCGCCCCCGCCGCACCGGGGGCGCCAGCCTCAGATCGTCGGCCATGACGCGTACTGCCGCAGCCCGTACAGCAGCGGCGCGGGGGTGGGGTTCAGCAGGACGTCGCGCACCTCGGCGAAGACGACGACGTGATCGCCGTGGGTGGTGTGGTGCGCGATCGCGCAGTTGGCCACCGCGTGGGCGTCTGTGCGCAGGTGCGGCCCCGCGGCCCCCGGGGGCACGGTCCACTCGACGCGGTCGAAGCGGTCCGGCGCGCCGGAGGCGAACAGCTCCGCCGTCGGCCGCGCCCCTTCGTGGAGGAGGTTCATGACGAACTCACCGGCGCTGAGCGCGGCACCCAGCGTGGGGCTGCCGCTGCGCAGGCACACCAGGAGGGTGGGCGGTTCCAGGGCGACGCTCACCAGAGAGGTGCACGTCATGCCCCAGGGACGGGCCTCGGCGTCGAAGGCGGTGACGATTCCTACGCCGGTCGGGAACCCCGCCATCAACTGCCGCAGCCCGTCGGAACCTTCGAGGCGAGCCCGTTCGCCCACGTCCGTACGCGTCGCTGGGTTCATGGAAGGTCTCCGCGCTCTACTTGCCGTGCAGGGAACGCAGGATGTCGTACGTGGCGGGCAGTTCCCGGAGCTGTTCGGCCGCGCGGCGCGGTACGTCGGCGAAGATCGCCTCCACGCTCTCGACCGACGCGGGCTTGTACCGCAGGGCGGGCAGCACCTGCTCCGGGAGGTGGCCGAGGCCGGCGAACATGCACCAGTAGTTGGTGTTGTTCCAGAAGTTCTTGTTGCCCGTCTCGGACGTGCCGTGCAGCACCTGCTCGCCGGAGCCGTACGGGTTGACGGGGAGACCGGCCCGGTACAGCTCGACCTTCTCCTGCAGGTCGTCACCGAGCGGCAGCTTCTTGTTCGCCCGCCAGAACTCGGTGTCCGTGCGGGGCGAGAAGGCGAAGTGGGTCTGGATGAAGTCGATCGTGAAGTCGAACATGCTCTCGATCTCCCGGTTGAACCGGTTGATCAGCCTCGGGTCGAACCGCTTGTCCGGGAAGTGCTTGGCGAGCTGCTCGACGGCCGTGTAGATGAAGTAGATGCCCGTCGACTCCAGGGGCTCCACGAAGCAGGAGGCCAGGCCGATGGAGACGCAGTTGCGCACCCAGGCCCGGCGGTTGCGGCCCACCCGGAAGGAGACGTGGTTGAACTCGGTGTTCTCCGGGTCGAGCCCCCACAGCTCGCAGAACTCCTTCGTCGCGGCCTCGCGGGTGGTGAACTTGCTGGAGAAGACGTAGCCCGTCCCGAACCGTGACAGCATCGGGATCTTCCAGGTCCAGCCGTTGGACATGGCGATCGACGAGGTGAAGGGCTCGACGCCGTTCGCGGCGTCGTCGTGCGGCACGGCGGTGGCCACCGCGCTGTCGTTCAGCAGCTTGTGCCCCATGTCGACGAACGGCTCGCCCATGGCCTTGTTGATCAGCAGGCCCCGGAAACCGGAGCAGTCGACGAACAGGTCGCCTTCCAGGAGTTCGTCGTCCTTCGTCCGCAGCGCGGTGATGAAGCCGCGCTCGTCCTGGACGACCTCCGCCATCTCGCCCTGGACGTGCCGGACACCCTGCTTCTGGGTGGCGAAGCGGCGCAGGAAATCGGCGACCAGCGCGGCGTCGAAGTGCCAGGCGTAGTCCATGGCCCGGGTGCCGTCCGCCTTCCAGGGGCCCTTCTTCGCGTCCAGGACCGCTGTCTCCGGGAAACACGCCCGGTCGAACGGGCCGGGGTCGTCGCCGCGCTGCTGCTTGAGGTACCAGTACTGCGGCAGCGGGACACCGTCGTGCTGCTGCAGGTGCGCGAAGTGGTGGTAGAAGTAGTCCGTCTCCGCCCCGAGCGGGCGCGGCTCCGGCGCGCCGGCACCCGGCGTGCGCCAGTTCACGAACTTGATTCCCGCCTTGAAGCTGGCGTTGACTTCCCGCATCCACTCGTGCTCGGGAATGCCCAGGAAGTCGAAGAAAGCGGAATGCAGGTTCGGGACCGTCGCTTCCCCCACGCCGATACGGGGAATGGTGGGAGCCTCGAGCAGTGTGATGTCCACCTCCCCCTGCAGGGCCTTACCGAGGTACGACGCCGTCATCCAACCGGCCGTACCGCCGCCGAGAATGACCAGTCTCCTGATTCGCCCGTCGCTCATGGCACTCCCCCATCGGCTTTTGATTCAGCGGTATCTCCGCCCGGCTGTCCACTCAGGTCCACATCTTGCGGACGGTTTCTATACCGAGGCGGAAGAGAGCCATATCGGAGCTATACTCCGCAGGTCAGAGCGGTGGAGCGGGCCTTCGCGGCCCGTCCGCCGGGCATTGGTTCCTCCAGCCCGCACATGTGAAACACACGGGTACGTGTGCGGAAATAATGTTCTGCGCCGCGAACGCCTGCTGTAGCGTCGGGAACAGTTCTGGCGTGCTGTTCGAGGCTGAAGCGTGGTGAAGGACGAGGGGGAACCGCGCCCGGGTTCTCACGGACCGTGTCCCTGCTCCTGTACGCCGGACGGCGCATTCGTCATCGGCCGCTCGCACGGTCATCCACCAAATCGCCCTCCCGTTCCCCTCGACCTCATGTCACCAGGCCGTTTCGGCTGATCCGGACCGTGAACAAGCAAGGGGGTACGGGTGGAATTCCGCGTTCTCGGACCAGTCGGAGTCCGTCGGGCGGAGCGAGGGCTGACGCTGGTCGCGGAGAAGCCGAAGACGATACTCGCCGCACTGCTCCTGGCGGGCGACCGCGTCGTCTCCGACGCGTACCTGCGCGAGGTCACCTGGGGACCCACGCCGCCCGCCACGGTCGACCAGCAGCTCTACACGTACGTCTCACGGCTGCGCAAGCTGCTGTCCGGCGGTGCCACGATCCTGCGTCACCGGCCGGGCTACCGGCTGCTGCGGACCGACGCGACGCTGGACCACGCCGAGTTCGACCGGCTGGCCGGCCTCGGCTACGACGCCCTGAAGGAGCGCCGCTACGCCGTGGCCGCCGAGCACCTCGCCGCGGCACTCGCACTGTGGCGGGGCCCGGCGCTCGGCGGGGTGACCGAGCACCTGGCGCGGGTCGAGCTGCCCCGGCTGGAGGAGGCCCGCATGGCGGCGCTGGAGGGCCGCATCGCGGCCGACCTCGCGCTCGGCCGGCACGACGCCCTGGTCCCCGAACTCGCCGGTCTGGTGGAGGCGCACCCGGTGCGGGAGCGGCTGCGCGCCCAGCTCATGACCGCGCTCTACCGGGCCGGCCGGCAGGCCGACGCCCTGGCCGAGTACCAGCGCGGGCGGGAGATACTCGCCGAGGAGCTGGGCATCGACCCCAGCTCCGCGCTCAACGACGTCTTCCAGTCCATCCTGTCCGGGGACCCCCAGCTCACCGCTCCGGCCGACCCGCCCCAGGAGGTCCGGGTGCTGTCCCGCGGGCAGGTGCGGCCCGCCATGCTGCCTCCGTGCGTCGCCGACTTCACCGGGCGCGAGCGCCAGTTGCGGGAACTGTCCGGCCTGCTGTGCGGCGACCGGGCGGGGGCGGCACCGGTCGTGGTGACCGGCACCGCGGGCGTGGGCAAGAGCGCCCTCGCCGTCCAGGCCGCGCGGATGTGCCTCGACGCCTTCCCCGACGGCCAGCTGTACGCGGACCTGGGCGGGCCGCGGGACCGCCCCCGGGACCCCAGCGACGTACTGGAGTGGTTCCTCCAGGCGCTGTGCGGACCCGGGAGTCCCGTCCCCGCCACGGTCGAGGCGCGCACCCAGCTCTACCGCAGCGTGCTCGCCGAACGCCGGGTGCTGATCGTGCTCGACAACGTCCAGGACGAGCAGCAGGTGCGGCCGCTGCTTCCCGGGGCCGCCGGCAGCCGGGTGATCGTGACGACCCGGTCCCGTCTCACCGCACTGGAGGGCGCGCGGCCGCTGGAGCTGGACGTCTTCGACCGAGCCGAGGCGCTGGCCCTGCTGCGTCGCGTGGTCGGCGCCGGCCGCGTCGCGCGGGAGCACGAGGTGGCCGACTCGCTGGTCGCCCGGTGCGGCCGGCTGCCGATCGCCGTGCGGGTGGTGGCCGGACGGCTGGCCGCCAAACCGCACTGGACGCTGGGCGAGATGGCGCGCAGGATGGCCGACGGCGCACGGCGTCCGCTGGACGAGCTGCGCCTCGGCGACATCGACGTCCGCGCCTCGCTGCGTCCGGGATATCTGCGCCTGCCGGCCAGGGCCAGGACGGCGCTGTGCCGGCTGTCCCTGCTGCACGGGACGGAGATACCGGTCTGGCTGGCGGCCGTGGTGCTGGAGACCGACGAGGCCGGGGCCGAGGACGTCCTCGAGACCCTGGTCGACGCCCGGCTGCTGGAGGTGCGCGGTACCGACGGCACGGGCCGGCTGCGCTGCCGGATGCACCCGGTCGTCCGCCTGTTCGCCGGTGAGTGCGCGCAGGCCGGGACCACCGCCGCCGAACGCCGCTCGACGGTCGAGCGGGCGCTCACCGCGTGGCTGATGCGGGCCCGCGCCGCCGCCCGCACCCTGAACGACGGGCGGCACGTGGCGGGGAGCAGGGCGCTGCTGTGGTTCGAGGCCGAGAAACACGGCCTCGTCGCGGCGTTCCGTCAGGCGGACCGCGAGGGGCACGACTCCACGGCCCGCTCGCTCGCCCGTGCCCTGACGGAACTGCGCACGCTCAGTGGCGCGGCCCACGGCGCGCCCCCGGGCGGGACCGGCCGGTCGCGTGCGGGCGCCGACCCGGGGCCGAGAGCGATGGACGCGCCGCTCACGGCCGTGTCCGCCGGGACCGTCTGACGCCGCTCGCCCGGCCGTACTCGCCGGCCACGGATGGCGCCCCGGCGCTGCGGCCATGGGCCGCTCGCAGCGCCGGGGCTACGCGGTGGACGGCGGTGAGCACCGGGGGTCAATGCTCACCGGGACACCAGCCGCGTGTCCTTCGGGGCCGTCGCTACAGTGCGGCGTCGGCCCGGGTCTGCTGTCCGGGTGCCGCCTGCGCGGGCCGCCCCTGCTGGGGAGCACCGCCGGCCGGAACGCGGACCATCGCGAAGGCGAGCAGGGCGGCCACGGCACCGAGCACCGCCGCCACGCCCAGCATGACGTTCAGGCCGGACGCGAACGCCTCGTGCACCAGGTGCTCCACTCCGGCGCGTTCGCCCGCCGGCGCGGCGGAGACGATCGAGTCCGCCTGTCCGCCGCTGAGCGCGACGGCGGCCTGGTGCGGGTCCGCGACATGGCCGTTGTCCTCGAGCACGCTCTCGATCCGCGACTGGAAGATCACTCCGAAGACCGCGATGCCCAGCGCGAAGCCAAGCTGCCGGAAGGTGTTGACCGCACCGCCCGCCATGCCCCCGCGCTCCGGCGGCACCGAGGCCAGCGCCGCAGCCGACAGGCTCGGCGTCACGAGCCCGACGCCCAGGCCGGAGACGACGAGGCCCAGCACGATGGCGTCGGCGGAGGAGCCCGCGTCGAGCATGGCCTGCAGTGCGGAACCCCCGGCGATCAGCGCAAGCCCCACTCCCATGGACACCCGGGGCGGAAAGGGCCCGAAGCGGCCGACGAGGATCGAGACGACGAACGCGGCGCCGCACATGGGCAGGATGTACAGGCCGGCCTTGACCGGCCCGTAGCCCAGCACGGACTGCATCCACAGCGACTCGAACAGCAGGTAGGCGAAGGCGGCGGCCTGCAGGATGAGGGCGCTGACCATGATGCCGGTGAACGAGGGCCGGCGGAACAGGGACAGGTCGAGGATGGGGTGCTCGTGCCTGGACTCGACCACCACGAAGAGAGCCAGGGCGACGACGGCGACGGCGAACATGGTGAGCGTGAGGGACGCGCCCCAGCCGTCGGAGTGGGCCCGGATCAGCGCGAAGGTGAGCGCCCCGCTCGCCACGGTGAAGGTGAGGATGCCGAGGACGTCGGGACGCTGCCCGGCGGCGCTCTTCTCCTCGCGTACCACGCGCAGGGTCATCACGACGGCGATCAGGCAGACCGGCAGGTTGACGAAGAAGATCCACCGCCAGTCGAGGTACTCGGTGAGCAGACCGCCGACCACCGGGCCGGCCGCCGCCGCGATCGCGTTGGTGGCGCCCCAGACCGCGAACGCGACACCGCGCTCCCGGCCGTCGTAATGCATGCCCAGCAGGGCGAGCGTCGTCCCGAACATGCCGGCGGCACCGAGCCCCTGCACCGCCCTGGCGGCGATCAGCACGTCCGCGTTCGGGGCGACGGCGCACACCAGGGAGGCCGCGGTGAACACGATCAGGCCCCACAGGTAGACCTTCTTGCGGCCGATCCGGTCGGCCGAGGAGCCCACACCGAGCAGCAGCGACGCCAGCGCGAGGGCGTAGATGTCGACAACCCACTCCAGGTCGGGGAGCGTGGTGTCGAAATCCGCCGCCATGTCGGGCAGTGCCACGGTCACGATCGTGACGTCCACCAGAAGCATGAAGGTGCCCAGGCTGATCGCCGCCAAGGGCCACCACTTACGCATACGAACCCCTTCCCGAGTCCGGGAGCCCACGGCTCCCGTTGCTCCTGCCACCTTCGGGGTCCGGGGCGCCCCTGCCTACACACGGCGAGTGAAGTGACGGAAATCGACACCCAGGCGTCTACCGTGACGGAAACGGGGAGCTGCGTACGGGAACGAGACGGCCTGCTCGTTTCACCGACTGCAGTACCGGCGCGCTCTCCACATGACTCACGGTCCTCAGCGCGCCGATGCGTGTGCTCAGGTAGTCGTAGAAGGCGTCGATGTCCCTGCACACGAGGAACGCCACCAGGTTCGACTGCCCGGACGTGGCCGCCGTGAACACCACCTCGGGGTGGTGGGACAGCTCCTCGGCGACCCCGACCAGTTCGGCCGGCGGTACGGTGAGCCAGAGCATGATGTCCGCCTCGTACCCGAGCAGCGTGGCATCGATCTCGACGTCGAAGAACAGTGCCCGCATCTCACGCAGGTGTTCCAGCCGGCGCCTCGCGGTCGACTCCGACCATCCCGTGGCGAGGGCGAGTTCGGCGTAGCCGGCCCGGCCGTCCGAGGCGAGCGCCGCCAGCAGTTCGGCGTCGCCCTCGCGCATCTCCACACGCGCGCTCCGCGGCGGCGGCTCGGGCAGCCGGGGCCGGAGCAGTTCCGCCTGCTCGTCGGTGAGGGCGTGGGTCTTGCCGTGCCAGCCCGTGGGTCCCCCGAAGAACGTGTGCAGGATGTAGTGCGCGGAGATGTCGACCACCCGGGGCGTGCGCGGGAGTTTCTGCAGTAAGAGCGACGCCCCCTCGGCACGGTGCGGGGCACGTGTCAGACAGACGATCTCGGTGCCGCCCGCGGTGAGACTCACCCACGAGGTGTCGTCCCGGCGGGCCAGGGCGCCGGCGACGCCGGCCGCGGTGTCCGGGGTGCACCGGACCCGCACCAGCCATTCGATGTGCCCGAAGCGCCGGGCGTCGGGCAGCCCCAGCACGCGCATCGCCCCGGATCCGCGCAGCCGGCGGTAGCGCCGTGCCACGGTCTGGTCGGAGACGCCGAGGACCTCGGCGATGAACTTCAGCGGTGCCCGCCCGTCGAGCTGCAGGGCGTGCACCAGGCGGCGGTCCAACTCGTCCAGTGGGTCGAATTCCATCTGCGGCAGGCTAGTTGATGTCGCCATCGGGCACGAGGGCCACGCTGGGTGGCGCCTTCCTCCGGCAACGCCGAACATCACGGAGCAGGTGGCGCCGCCCGGCGCGGGTGGCCCGCGGCCCCGGCCGGGGCCGGTCGCGTAGGAAGGGACGGGCATGCTCGTGGAGGCAACGCATCCGACAAGGGGCCGCAGGGCCGCCGTACCGGGCCTGCCGGCCGGTGTCGGTCTCACGGCACTGTGCACGGCCAGGGAGCGGGGCGCGGAGAACCGCCGTCCCGACCGGCTCTTCGAGGACCGTGTCGCGCAGACGCTGACGGAGGTGATCGACCGGTCCCCCCGGGCGGCCGGCCGGACGGAGGGGCCAGCCGTCGCGGACCGGGCGTCCATGCGGGACTTCGTCGCCCTGCGCACCCGGTTCTTCGACGAGGAACTGCGCGCCGCGTCCGAGCGATGCCGTCAGGTGGTGCTGCTGGGTTCGGGGCTGGACTCCCGGGTCTACCGTCTCGACTGGGCGCGCGGCACTGAGGTGTACGAACTGGACCGCGGCGACGTCCTGCGCTTCAAGCACGGCATCGTGGCCAGGACGGGCGAGCCGCCCCGCTGCGCGTGTGTGGAGGTGGGCGCGGACCTGCGGGGCGACTGGCCGGGGGCGCTGCGGGCCGCGGGCTTCCATCCGTGGCGGCCCACGGTGTGGTGCGCGGAGGAGCTGCTGCCCTATCTGAGCCGTGCCGAGAACGACCGGCTGCTGAGCGGCATCACGGCGATGTCGGCGGCGGGCAGCCGGCTGGTGGTGGATCACTTCGACAGGGCGCTGCGGGGCTCGGGACGTCTGGCGCCGGCGACCGAGGTGTTGCGGGCGGTCGGCGCGCACTGGCGCTCCACCCTGGAGGTTCCCGACGCCTGGCTCGCCCCGCACGGCTGGTCGTTCGGCCTGACCGATCCGGCGGAGCTCGCCCGCCGCAGCGGGCGGGAGGTGCCCGGCCTGCTGGGCGCGCACGCCGGCGGCGACGGGCACATGTGGCTGATCAGTGCGGTGCGATGACCACCCCGGACGGACCGTGGCCCGGCCGCCGTGCGCCGCTGCCGGGCACCCCGGCCTCCCCGCGAGCCACGGCGCCGGCCGGGCCCGCGGAACGCTTCCCCCCGTTCCCCCGGCCTGCGCCCACCGGCGCGTCCGGGGCCTCAGAACGCGATGGCCCGTGCCTCCCGCCAGGCGTGGTCCCCGCTCGCGGACCGCGAGGCCGGAATGGCCGTCTCCAGCCGGACCATCCGGTCGAGTGCCTCCTGCCGGCGGGCCGGCGGCTCGCGCTGCGCGCACTCGGCGGCGTAGACGCCGATGAGGCTGTTGAAGCGGTACCGATGGCCCGGTTCCTCCTCCAGCAGGTGGTTGGCGACCAGGAGCGCGAGCAGCCTGCGGGTGGTCTCCCAGTCCGTGTCCGCGAGCGTGGCGGCGACCTGGACCGTGAACGGACCTCCGTGCAGGCCCAGATGGCGGAACATGCGCGCCGCGTCGGCGGACAGCGCCTGGTACGACGCCTCGAAGACACTGCGCATGCTGGCCGCCGCGTCGTCCTTCACCGTGAGCCGGTCGAGCCGGCCGTGTTCGGCGGCGTACTGCTCGACCAGCGCGCTCAGCGGCACTCCGGGGCTGGCGGCCAGCCCGTCGGCGACGATGCGCAGCGCCAGCGGCAGCCCCCCGCACAGCGCCACCAGGCGCGCGGTGGCGCCGGCCTGGCCGTCGAGCCGTCCGCCGCTGAGACCGGTGAGCAGCTGCGCCGACTCCTCGTCGGCGAGCGGTCCGATCGTGACCAGGTGGGCACCGTCCCGCGCCGCGAGTCCACCGAAGCGCTGCCTGCTGGTCGCGAGGACGCAGGACGAGCCGCGCGGGATGAGGGGCCGCAGCTGGTCGGCGCTCGGCGCGTCGTCGATGACCACCAGCATGCGCTGGCCGTGCAGCAGGCTGCGGTAGAGGGTGGCGCGGGCGGCCAGGCCCGCGGGGATCCGCGAGGCGTCGACGCCCAGACTGCCCAGGAGCTGGCCCAGGGCGTCCCCGGCGCTCACCGGGGTGCCCTGCAGCCCGGTGCCGCGCAGGTCCACGTACAACTGGCCGTCCGGGAAACGGTCGATGAGACGGTGTGCCAGTTCCAGCACGAACGCGGACTTGCCGACCCCGGCCGGGCCGTCGACCACCGCCACCGGTGTCGTCGCTCCGTGCCGTGCGCTCTCCTCGCTCAGCACCTGCTCCAGCAGGGCCAGTTGCCTGCCCCTGCCGACGAACCCGCGTGCCAGGGGCGGAAGTTGCACCGGCTTGGGAGCGACACGGAGCGGGCTCGCGCGGCCGGCGACCAGTACGCGGGTGGGGTCCCCGCCGGGCGAGCGCAGCTCCGGGTGCCCGGAGAGGATCTGCTGGTAGAGGTTGCGCAGGTCGGCGCCGGGCTCTATGCCCAGCTCGCTGCTGAGCAGCCGCCGGGTCTCCTCGTACAGCCGCAGGGCGTGGGCCTGCCGGCCGCTGCGGCAGAGCGCCAGGATCAGCAGCCAGCGAAGCTTCTCCCGCAGCGGCTCCTCGGACACCGCGCCGGTCAGTTCGGTGACGACCTCGGCGTGCCGTCCGACGGCCAGCATGTCGGCGGCCCACTCCTCCACGGCCGTCAGCCGCAGATCGCGCAGCCGGGTGCGCTCCATCGCCGCGAACGGGCCGGGTACTCCGGAGTAGGCCTCGCCGTGCCAGAGCGACAGCGCCTGCTCGTACCGCCGCAGAGTCGCGTCCACGTCACCCTCGCCCCGCGATCTACGCGCGTCGCCCAAGTCCCGGGCGAAGAGGGCGGCGTCGACGTCCACGGGGTCCAGCCGCAGACAGTAACCGCCCGACTCGGAGGTGAGGACCGCGCCCGCCGCCCTCCGTCCGCGTCCGGGCTCCAGGGCCCGGCGGAGCCCGCCCACGTATGTGTGCACACCGTTGGCCGCCGTCTGCGGCACGTCACTGCCCCAGAGGGCGTCCACGATGTTCTCGACGCCGACTACATCGTTGGCGCGGCTCGCGAGCAGGCCCAGCACGGCCCGCTGTTTGGGCGGGCCCAGCGCCACCTCCACCCCCTTCCGCCAGGCACGCACCGGCCCTAAGAGCTGAATGCGCAGGGGTCCTCCCGTGGTGGCCATGGGTCATTCGCCTCCCTGAAGTGGTGTTCCGTCCGTTCCCGTACCGACTCCCCCACAGCGGCACGACGGGTGGTCGGCCCGCCGCGCCGATGTCACCGGCCGGTTCCGCGGCACCTGGCCACGCGCGCCCCGGCGACGGGGACGCGGACACAAGACCTGGGCTTCTCGCCGTCCTCCCCCGGCACCCGGCCCCGTCGCTCGACGACGGCGGCGCCCCTGCCGGCTTCCTCGGCGCCGTTTCCATTCCCGTGGGCCGGAATACGCCGAGACGTAAGGAGTAATTCAGTCGTCAATCGGCTGGATATCGACCGGCACCCGGGTTCCCCACACACAAGCTGTGTGATAAAACTATCGGAGGTAATGGATCCGTTTTCGATATCGAGGGATCTCGCCGCACTCCCGCCACCATCACATGCCCGTCGATTTCCATATCCCCCCTCCGAGCATGGGCGATCACATCGAGGTTTCACCCGAGGACATATCGGCCGGCAGCGGACCGGCCCAAGAGGTTCCTCATGAGCGAGCCGCGCCGCGCGGCCCGCGCTCACACGAAGAGGACGCAGCGTTGCGTCGTGACACCGGGGCAGTGGGCATGGACCTGAGCGACGCTACGAACACCCTGGTGAGAGCATCGACAGGGCGCCCCGGTCCGGGCGTCGTCCGAGGATGCGGGTACCGCCGACCACCACACCCCGGACATGCGCACCGACGTGGCCGACGCCACTCACCCGTGCGAACCGCGCAGTCAGATTAGCCAGGAGGCGTTGGCCGAATCAACACCTGATTGAAATAGCTACTACCGTCTCGCGGTGGCCGGCGAAGCGTCCGAGTGCCAGCGAAGGTGCCGGACGCACACGCGTCTGCGCAGGTACTACAGGGCCCTCGAGCAAACCAATGGTCAAGAATCTACTAACCACGTTTCCCCCCGTTTTTACCCGAAAGCCTGTACGTAGGGTCACAGTAGCGGCGCCGTGTCTGATTGTCACCCCCACCATACTCGGCGACAAAGAGGACTCAAGAGCGACACGTCGCGCCGGATCAGCGACTTCTGAACGAACCGGGCGCCGCGGAGGTGGTCTGCCGCACGCTCACACCGGGTACGCACCGTCGCAGCCAGTCGGCCACGGCCTGCGGCGACAGGACCGACGAAGCCTCGTGCGCCCCGCGCAGCACCTGGCCGTTGCTCACCGCGGCGGCGGCGAACGCCCCGACGGCGCCGGCCAGTCGTGAGCCGTCCTCGACACGGACGAGAACCGTCCGGGTGACGGCGTTCCCCTCCTGGTTGACGCCCTCCAGGCTCCCCCACAGCACGTGGTACGGCGTGCGGCCGGCCACGTCGCGGACGCTGGAACGCACCAGCTCCTCGGCCCGCACGCCGACGTCCCGCACCGTGAGGTGGCCATCGCGTGAACAGTTCAGGACGCCGGGCAGGGCGGGACCGTCGAAGGCGTGGTACCAGCGGGCCTCTTCCAGACCGAGTTCCCGGGCCCGGTCTGCCAGTTCCCCGGTCAGGAACGGATGCGCGACGAGCGGCCCGGACACGCCGGGCACCAGGAAGTTCTCCTGGACCCCGGCCGCCGTGTGCACCGCCCCGCCCCGCCACACGGCCCTGGGGACGCCGTCACCGTGCTCCATGCTCAGCAGGTGATCGACGGCACCGGCGCGGGTGAAGGCGCCCCGGCGGGCGTAACAGCCCGTGAACTTCCCTCCAGGGCAAAGGCCTTGGGCCAGCAGACCCGGAAGGAGACCGGACAGTCCGGGCGCCAGGCCGGCCGCCGACACCGCGGTGCGTCCCGGCACCGGATCGATCGCGCGGCCGTGACCCATGACATGCACGTAGTCCGCGCCCGCGGCGAACACGGCGCGGCTGGCCCGGTCGGCCAGCAGGTGCGCCGGCCCCGAACAGTCGAGCACGGTACGGCAGCCCTGGCTGAAGCGGACGACGCTGTCGGTGTCGGTGGCGTCCACCGTCGTGGCCTCGGCGCGCACGGTGAGCCGTGCGGCGCAGGCACGCGCGGCGTCGCCGTCGCGCCCGCCGATCCGCAGCCGGAACCGGCCGTGGGTGGCGAGGCTGATCGCCGCGCTCCGGCCGACCGAGCCGTAGCCGCCGATGATGCCGATGAGAGGGGTGCGCTGGGGGCTCATGCCGTGCCGCCTGCGGTGAGTTGGGGAGCATGCTCCGGGACACATGGTGCTGTGCCCCTCGCTCCGCCGTGCCGGCGGACCCGGACGGGTCAGGCCAGGACGGTGTGGGGGCGCAGGCCAGCTTCACACGTGGTGTGCGGTGACGGACCCGGTCAACGGCGGCTCCTGGCCACCGCCCGGACCGCCTTGGTCCCGCTCCGGCAGGCGTGCCGGCCGGTGACCGCGGACGCCGGACACGGGCGGCCACGTGCCGAACGCGCTGCCCGGAGCGGGGTCCGCCGGACGGGGCCGGCACGGTGCGGCGGGTCGGCCGGCAGCTCATCGGGCCGGCGGCGGGTTGGCCTGAAAATCCCTGCTCAGTAGAGGAGTTGACCAAGATCTGCGGACTCCCGCGGCCGGCCGTGCACGCTCGCGGGAGTACCTCACGGCCGGTGCGTACGGCCGTGTCGTCCATCCAGACGGCATACATACTTCCCCCAGCGGGGCTGTCCCAGAATGACGACGCCTGCGCCGGACGACCTTCGCGCGCAACTGACTGATCCCTCAGCAAGCCCTAGGGGACGCACATGCTCGCGTTGGACCGTGACGAGACCGGCACCGAACCCGCCGGCCCGCCTCCGCCCACGGCGAAGGGGGTCGGTCACGCGACCGGGAGGACCGGGTCGTCCTCGACGAACAGGTGCCGTGGCGACGGGCCGGACGGGGCCGGCCCGGCCCGTGGCACACCGGACGCACCGGACCAGGTGCACCCCGCGGACAGCAGCCTCTGCTGTGGCGGTGACGGACTGCTCGACTCCGGCCGGCCGCCGGCCCGGCCCGGGGAAGCACAACGCACGCGGCATTGACGGACATCGATGTTCAGCGTGCCCGCCGGACCGGACGCACACCAATCCTGACCGGAACCAATCTCATCGCACCGACCGTCTGCATCTCAGTGGGTGTCAACGAACGGAATCGTTTCGCCAGGGCAGAGCTGCACATTCGCACGTTGTGCGAAGTAGGACTGCGGACCGAGATTCTGAATTCTGCACATGCCTGCGGTTCGGACTCGAGTTCTACGCCGCAGCCCTGCGGGGCGGACGACGAACTAAATTGGGGGATCGAGTGGGAATCGATGTAGTGGTGTCCGACGACCTGCACCTGTCCCGTTTCGCGCTCACCGCTTTACTCGAGCGCCACGAGGAGATCCGCGTGGTCGGAACCGCGGACAGCAATCTCGACGCACTGGAACTGGCCGAGATACACAGGCCGGACGTCGTCGTCATCAGTTTCGAGGGCGCGGACAGTGACGCGCTCGCCATCGCCGAGAAGATCGCCGGCCTGCCGGGGTGCCGCAGCATGCTGCTGGCGACGGCCTTCACCCGCTCGGTCGTCCGCCAGGCCTTCGCCGCCGGCATCGGCGGCATGGTCAAGCGCAGCGTGCCTCCCCGCCAGTTCTTCGAAGCCATCCACCGGGTGCATCACGGTGAGCGGGTCTTCGACGTGGAGCTGACGGTCGCCGCCCTCGGCAACGGGGACTGCCCGCTGACCCTGCGGGAGTTCTCCGTGCTCGAGTACGTCTCGCGGGGTGACACGGTGGTCGAGATAGCGTCACGGCTGCACCTCTCCCAGGGGACCGTGCGCAACTACCTTTCTTCCATGGTTGCGAAACTCGGAGCCCGCAACCGAATCGACGCCTTGCGGATAGCCCGCGAAGCCAACTGGATCTGATCTCCGCGAATTGCGGGTGACGGTCGCCGGGAATGGGATCCCCCTATTCTCGGCGACCGGCCACGATAACTTCACGCGCATCCTCCGTCAACTACGCGCCGGGCGACGGGCACACTTCGGCGCCCGGCCGGATGCGGGACCAAGATTTACCACCGGCACACCGCCCGCGCAATGTCCCGCGGATCGCGCGATGTCACCGCCGCCGAATGAGATTCTAATAATCGGCCGGGCGATTTTCACTTCCGCCGCCGGAGGCTGGCCGATTCGAAGCGTTCCCGCCGGCCCCGGTTCTCCTTCCCGGCCGCAGCGTGACAGCGGCGGCCTCCCCGGCAGGCGGGCCCGGCCGCCCGCACCGCCACCGGCCGGAAACCGACCACCACCCCGCCGGGCGATCCCCGACAGCGACGGCGCATCAGGCCAGGGGCGCGGTAGAGTAATATTCGTACGCGTTTCAAAACCCGAGGGGAGAGCGATGAGCGCGAGCGTCCCTGTCGAGGCGAGCGATCGGTCCAGGTCGTTACCGGAAGCCGGCTCCGCAGCGGAAGAGAACATGGGGCAGTTACTGCGCCCCTATGTCGGGACCTTCGCGACCGTTGCGATCCTGCAGGTCATCGGGGCCCTGGCGGGCCTGGCACCGCTGCTGGCGGTCGTCGAGCTGGGCCGCAGCCTGTTGGCGCCGGGCCCGGCCGACCACGACCACGTCTGGAACGTAGTGATCGTTGGCGCCGCCGGCCTGTTCGTCCGGCTGCTGCTGACGGCGGCGTCGTCCGCCCTGGGGCACGTCCTCGACGGCCGGGTGCAGCTGTCGCTGCGCCGGCAACTGGCGGCGCGGCTCGGACGCGTGCCGATCGGCTGGTTCTCCCGGCGCCGGACCGGTGAGCTGGCCAAGCTGGTCGGTGAGGACGTCAGTGCCGTGCACCCGTTCATCGCCCACGCCCCCGGCGAACTCACGGCGGCGTTCGTGGTGCCGCTGGCGTCGCTGATCTACCTGTTCACCATCGACTGGCGGCTCACGCTGATCACACTGGCGCCGGTGCTGGTCGCCATCGCGCTGGTCCCCCTGATGGAGACCGACGCCCGCAAGCGCGAGCAGCAGGAGTTCGACGGGGGCATGGCCCGCATCTCGAGTTCCGTCATCGAGTTCGTGCAGGGCATCTCGGTCGTGAAGGCCTTCGGCGGATCCGGCCGAGCCCACCGCAAGTTCCTCACCGCCGCGGACGACTTCGGCGGCATCTTCTACCGGTGGGTGCGCGGCATCGCCAGAATCGGCGCCGCGATGCAGACGGTGCTGTCACCGCCGTTCGTGCTGCTGGTCGTCCTGCTCGGCGGTACGCCCCTGATCACGAGCCACCACATGGCCCCGGCCGACCTGCTGCCCTTCCTGCTCCTCGGACTGGGCCTGACCGCACCGATCGGCGCTCTCAGCCACGGCTTCGACGACCTGCAGGCCGCCGGGCGCGCGGTCGGCCGGATCAAGGAGGTGCTGCGGGAGGAGCCGCTGGCCGAACCCGCGCACCCGGTCGCCCCGCAGGGCCACCGGGTCGAACTGCGTGACGTCCGCTTCGGGTACGACGACGGCCACGAGGTGCTGCGCGGGATCGACCTGGTGCTCGAACCGGGTACCGTCACCGCGCTCGTCGGGCCGTCGGGAAGCGGCAAGTCCACGCTGGTCCAGCTGCTGCCGCGGTTCTTCGACCCGACCCACGGCTCGGTCTCCCTGGGCGGTGTCGACCTGCGCGAGATCGGCAGCCGGGAGCTCTACCGCAGGGTCTCGTTCGTCTTCCAGGACGTCCGCCTGCTGCGCGCGTCGGTCGCGGAGAACATCGCCCTGGCCGTACCGCACGCCGACCTCGACGACGTGGTCCGCGCGGCCAGGCTGGCGAACATCCACGACCGCGTGTGCGAACTGCCCCGCGGCTACGACTCGGTGATCGGCGAGGACGCGGGGCTCTCGGGCGGCGAGGCGCAGCGGATCGCCATCGCCCGCGCGTTGCTCGCCGACACACCGGTGCTCGTGCTCGACGAAGCCACCGCCTTCGCCGACCCGCAGACCGAGCAGGCGGTGCGCCAGGCCCTGGCGACACTCCAGGGCGACCGGACCGTGCTGGTCATCGCCCATCGCCTGGAGACGGTCGCCGACGCCGACACCGTCGTGATGCTGGACGGCGGGCAGATCGCCGAGCGCGGCAGGCCGGCCGAACTCCTCGCCCGGGGCGGCAGGTTCGCCGCGTTCTGGCAATCCCACCGGTCCGCGGCCGGTGACGGGGTCGAAACCCACGGCGGCGTACTGCAAGGAGACGAACGGCGATGATCCGACTGCTGTTGCGCGTGCTGGGACGCGAGTACGCCCGGCCGTTGCGTCGCACGGTGGCCCTGATGGCGACGACCGCGATCGTCGAGGGTCTGTCCTACGCCCTGCTGGTCCCCGTCCTGCGGGAGCTGTTCGGCAGCTCGCCCGGGGACGCCTGGCCCTGGCTGATCGGGTTCGGGGCCTCGGTCGCCGTCTACGCGGCGCTGCGCTACGCCAGCGACCTGTCCGGATTCCTAGTCGCGGCCGGGATGCTGCGCGGCCTGTACCACCGGTTCGGCGACCACCTGGCCAAGCTGCCGATCGGCTGGTACAGCGCGAGCCGGCTCGGCGAGGTGTCCGTCCTGGCCAGTCGCGGTGTCCTGCAGGCCATGGGGGTGATCGCCCATCTGCTGGCACCGTTCGTCTCCGCATGTCTGACCCCGCTGACCATCGTCGCCGTGATGCTCGCGTTCAACTGGCAGATGGGGCTGGCCGCGCTGGCCGCCGCACCGGTCGTGGCGGCGATCCAGGTCTGGACGGGGCGTTCGATGGCCGCCCGCGACGCGGAGCGCACCGAGCGCGACCACGAGGCCACCGGGCGGGTCATCGAATACCTCCAGGCCCAGCCCGTGCTGCGCGCCGGCGGCCGTACGAACGAGCGCTTCGGACTGCTGGACGACGCGCTGAAGGGAGTGGAGCAGGCGTCCCGGCGGGCGACGGTGTCGTCGCTGCCCGGCACCCTGGGCCTGAACCTGACGGTGCAGGCCATGTTCACCGGGCTGCTGGCCCTGGGTGCCTATCTGGCGCTCGGCGGGGACATCGGGGTGGCGGAAGTGCTGACGATCCTGGTCCTGGCGGCCCGCTGCGCCGATCCGCTGCTCTCGCTGTCGGAGACCGGCGGAAAGCTGCGCGGCGCACGCTCCGTTCTCGCCGGACTGGACGCGGTGCTGCAGGCCGAGCCGCTGCCGGAGGCCACCGACCCGGTCCGGCCGGCCGGCCACGACCTGGAGCTGGAGTCCGTCGTGTTCCGGCACGGCGACCGCACGGTGATCGACGCGATGTCGCTGTCCGTGCCGCAGGGTCAGCGGCTGGCCGTCGTCGGGCCGTCGGGCACGGGCAAGAGCACCCTGCTGCAGTTGCTCGCGCGGTTCTACGACGTCGACGCGGGCGTGGTCCGCATGGGCGGTGTGGACGTGCGCTCCGTCCAGCCCGAGGTGCTGATGGAGCAGATCGCCATCGTCTTCCAGAACGTCTACCTCTTCGACGGCACGATCGAGGAGAACGTGCGGCTGGGCCGTCCCGACGCCACCGAGGAGGAGGTGCGGGCGGCGGCGGCCGCGGCACGGCTCGACGAGGTGGTCGAGCGGCTGCCCGGTGGCTGGGAGGCGAACGTCGGCGAGGGCGGCGCCCTGCTGTCGGGCGGTGAACGCCAGCGCGTCTCCATCGCGCGGGCCCTGCTGAAGGACGCGCCCGTCGTGCTGCTGGACGAGGTGACGTCCGCGCTGGACCCGGTGAACGAGGCGGCCGTCCACGACGGAATCGAGCGCCTGATGGCGGGCCGCACGGTGGTGATGGTGGCGCACCGGATGCGGACCGTCCAGCGCGCCGACCGCGTCGTCTTCCTGGAGGACGGCCGGATCGCGGAGGAGGGCAGCCACGAGGAACTGCTGCGCCGCGGGGGCCGCTACGCCGATTTCTGGAGCATCTCCATGGCACCCGCGGCGGGCGACTGAGCCGGGCGGACGCACTGGGGTCACGGTGGTGTACGGCGTCCGCGGCTGCCGCGGGCGCCGTACCGGCCGGAGCACGGCACACAGCGAACCAACCGAGCAAACAGGGGGAACGCACGTGGACATCCAGGGGAACGTGGCCCTGATCACCGGCGGCACGTCAGGTCTGGGCATGGCGACGGCACGCCGTCTGCTGGACGCCGGGGCCCAGGTGGTGCTGATGGGCCGCTCGCCGGAGCGCGCCGAGAAGGCCGCCGCCGAGCTGGGGGGCGCGGTGACCGTGGTGGGCGACGTGGCCGATGAGGCGGACGTCCGCGCCGCGGTCGAGGCCGCGACCCGGCTGGGCCGGCTGGGCATCGCCGTCAACTGCGCGGGAACCGCCCGGATGGGCAGGGTGCTGGGGCGTTCGGGGCCGCTGGCCCTCGAATCGTTCGCCCACGTCGTCCAGGCCAATCTGACGGGCACATTCAACGTGGTGCGGCTCGCCGCCGAGGCGATGGCGGGGAACGACCCGCAGGACGGCGACCGCGGCGTCATCGTCTGCACGGGGTCCATCACCGCCTTCGACGGTCAGGAGGGACAGGCCGCCTATGCGGCGTCCAAGGCCGGGATAGCCGGGATGACCCTGCCGATCGCCCGCGATCTGGCCCGGTACGCCATCCGGATCGTGACGGTGGCACCGGGTCCCTTCGAGACCCCGATGCTGGACGGAGCGTCGGACCAGCTGCGCGACATGCTGCTCCAGGGGACGGTGCACCCGCGACGGCTGGGCAATCCCGACGACTTCGCCTCGCTCGTGGCCCATGTCGTGGACAACCCCATGCTCAACGGCGAGACCATCCGGCTGGACGGGGCCACCCGCCTGGGGCTGCTCCGGTGACCTGCCCACCGGCTCACGGGCCCCGCTGCCGCCCGTCCGGACGGACGGGAGCGGGGCCCGGCCGACCCGCCGGGCCCCGCTCCTCGGGCTGTCGCCCGGTGCCGCTCGTGCTCAACTCCCCGTCGGTACGGCCTCGGTGACAGTGCGCCCGGCGAACTCGACCGGCTCGCCCCGCCGGGTCTCCACGCCCGCCAGGCGCGCATAGCGCTCGGGGTGCGCGGAGCGGATCCACAGGGCGTACGCGGGCCCGAGCACCGCTCCGACCAGGATCAGCCAGGGCAGGGAGTCCACCACCGGGTTCTTCGTGCCGGTCATGGTGTCGAAGTTGATCACGACGAGGGACGTGGCGACGGCGAGCCCGGCGAAGCCGAGCGCCGGTGCGAGCGCCGTACGCCACCAGTGCCGGTCCGGCCTGCGCCAGAAGTAGCCGATGACCGACAGGCACGCCACGGCCTGCAGGAAGATGATGCCGAGCGTGCCGAGGCCGAGCATGCTGGTGGTCAGGCCTAGGTAGGGATCGAGTCCGGCGACCGCGAAGACGGCGGCCGTGACCAGGCTGAACGCCGTCTGCGTGAGGCTGGCCCGGTACGGGGAGGCGTACCGGGCGTGTGCCGTGCCGAGGACCCGCGGCAGCACTCCCTCACGGCCCAGCACGAACATGTAGCGGTTCGCGGCGTTGTGCAGGGCGAGCCAGCCGGCGAACAGGCTCAGGCACAGCAGCACCTGCATGGCCGTGGTGAACGCCTCGGTGAGGTAGTCGTCGCTCAGGCTGAAGAAGAGGTCGCCCAACTGGGCGCCGGCCACCTTCTGGATGCTGTGCGGGCCGACGGCGCCGACCGCGATCCAGCTGATGAACCCGTAGAACAGGGCGATGAGCGATATGGAGATGTACGTGGCGCGGGAGACGCTCCGCTCCGGGTTGTGCGCCTCCTCGCCGTACAGCGCGGCCGACTCGATCCCGATGAACGAGATGAACGCGAACATCATGGAGACGCCGATGCCGGAGCCGGAGAGCGTGTGCGGGCTGAAGGACGTGCCCGGCAGCGCGGCGGCTCCGTGCCGGACCAGCACGGCCGCGGCCAGGAGCAGGAGGATGCCCACCTCGCAGCACATGGCCACGCCGAGCACCCGGACGCTGAGGTCGATCTGCCGGTACCCCAGCACCGCGACCAGGAGCAGGCCGGCCGCCGCCCATGCCTCCCACGGCAGGTCGAGCCCGTGCGAGGCGGCGACGAGCTGGGCGAAGTAGGCGAACGAGCCGAGCAGTCCGACGGACGCGGTGTTGTAGGCGACCACGGCGATGAGGCCGCCGGCCACCGCGGGCGGCCGGCCCAGGCCGCACGAGATGTAGGTGTAGAAGCCTCCCGCGTTGACCACCCTGCGGCTGATCGCGGCGTAGCCGACGCAGAAGCACATCAGCGTCAGGCCCGCGAACACGAACATGGCTGGTACGCCGGGCCCGTTGCCGAGGGCGAACGCCAGCGGCACGGTGCCGACCATGGCCGCCAGGGGAGCGGCGGCCGCGATGATCAGGAAGACGATCTTGGGGGTGGTGAGGCTGAGCGAGAGTTGCCCGCCGGCGGACGGCGGGGCGGACGGGGACGAGGTCCTGCTCATGGGTGTTCCTATCTCGACGGGTCCGGTGGCAGGGCCACCGCCCTGCCACCGGACCCCAACCGGTCTTGGCCGTACCGCTGTGCTGACCGTCAGACGCCCGGGGCGGCCGCCTGTTCGACGAACAGTTCCCGCGCCTTCGACCGCTGCAGCTTGCCGCTGGTGGTCTTGGGGATGGATTTGCGCGGAACCAGATGGATGCCGTCGGGCCGGACACCGGTCCGCGAGCTGACGGCGGCGGTGATGGACTGGCGCAGCGACGCGTGCAGCTCGCTGTCCAGTTCCGTCTCCACGATCAGGTGCAGCTCCTCCGAGTCGCTGTCCTGCGGGCGGTGCCCGACCGCGATCACGGCTCCGAGGCGGACTCCGGGCACCGTCTCGGCGGCCTGCTCGAAGTCCGAGGGGAAGTAGTTGGCGCCGCGGATGATGACCAGGTCCTTGGCCCGGCCGGTGATCCGCAGGCCGCCGTCGCGCAGGTAGCCGATGTCACCGGTCTTCCACCAGTCCGGCTCGTCGATCGCCGCGGCGGTCTCCTGCGGCAGGTCGAAGTAGCCGACCGTGCGCGAGGGGCTGCGGAACTGCACGTGGCCGATCCGGTTCTCCCCCAGCGGCCGTCCCTCGCCGTCCACGACGCGCACCTCGGTGCCGGCCACCGGCCGGCCGCAGTCGACGATCCGCAGCGCGTCCTCGTCCTGCGGGCCGGCGTCGGTCGCCGTGGCGTCGGCGGCGGCGGCTTGGCGGTCGATGGTGTCGTACACCAGCGTCTCGTCCTGCCGGGTGCTGGTGATGACCAGCGAGGCCTCGGCCATTCCGTAGGCGGGGGTGAACGCGGTGGCGGGCAGGCCCCACCGGGTGAAGCGGTCGACGAAGCGCCGCACGGTGCCGGGCTGGATTGGCTCGGCCCCGCAGAGCGCCACCCGCCAGGACGACAGGTCCACGCCGTCGAGTTCCTCGTCGCGCACCCGGGTGGTGACATAGCCGTAGGCGAAGTTGGGCGCGGCGGAGAAGGCGCCGCGGTAGGTGCTGATGTACCGGAGCCACTCGGCCGGCGCGCGCAGGAAGCGCGTGGGCGGCATGAGCACCGTGCTGCCGCCGGAGAAGACGGGGCACAGCAGGCCGGTGATCAGGCCCATGTCATGGTAGAGCGGTGCCCAGCTGACGGTGGTGTCCTCGCTCGACCAGCCGACGGCGCCGACGAACTGCTCGCAGTTGGCGGCCAGGTTGGCGTGCGAGATCATGACGCCCTTGGGCCGGCCCGTCGACCCGGAGGTGCACTGGATCAGCGACAGGTCGTCGCCCTTGGGGAGGCGTACGGGGTGTGCCGGCGCGTCGCTCGCCATGGCGCGGGCGTACAGCGCGTCGGCGTCGACCACATGGGTGCCGGAGAGGCTGGGCAGTCCGTCGATCACCGCCTTGGTGGTGATGACCGCGGCGGGCCGCAGGTAGTCCACGAGGTCCTTCAGCTGGCCCTCGAACCCCGCCGCTCCCCCGAAGGAGACGGGCAGCGAGATCGCCGTGGGCATCGCTCCGAGCAGCTGGGCCCCGAAGAAGGCGGTGACGAACTGCGGGCCCGTCTGCAGGCAGAACACCACCCGGTCGCCGTGGCCGACGCCGTACTCCGCGAGGGCGGCCGCGCACCGTGCGGCGCTCTCCACGAGAGCGTCGTACCGCAGGGGCACCTCCTTGCCCGGCTCCGGGATCAGCGTCACGTGCGATCCGTCCGAGCCGCGTTCCGCGTGTTCCACCAGGGCGTGCAAGATGCTCGGGAAACGCGGGCGAAGTCCGGTCATCCGATGTGCTCCTCGTAAGTGCTGAACTTGTCGGTGATCCACGGTTGTACGGACACGTCGTCGGAGACGATGCGGGCGGGGTGGAACCCGTGCCGGACCGCCAGGTCCCGCGCGGCCAGCACCCCGGCCGAGGTCAGGCCGCCGTACGACGGGCTCGGCGTCCCGGGTTCGAGGCCGAGCAGCATCGTTTCGGCCATGCAGGAGTACAGGATTCCCGGGGGCAGCGTGATGCCCGGGAAGTGCGGGGTCTGCATGCCGGGGAGCTGGATGCGCCCGCCGGACACCAGCGTGACGTTCGACAGTCCGGCCACCGCCGGGTGGACGTCACCGGGGACCGCGAGGTCGCAGACGAGGACCTTCCGGTCGCCGGCCAGGTGGCTCGGCAGGATCACCGGGTCCGCCGAGTTGGTGGCGCTGACCACGATCGGGCAGTCCCGCAGGGCGTCGAGACCCTCGGCGATCGACACGTCCACCCGGTGGTGGGCGAGCCGCTCGGCGACCGCCGCCAGCCGCCGGGCCGAACCGGGCCGGCCGACCAGCACCATCGACTCGCAGTGTTCGGCGATGAGTTCGGCCATCACCGCGCCGATGTTGCCGATGGCGCCGACGAGTCCGACGCGGCGTTCCCCGGCGCCGGACTCGGCCAGCTGCAGTCGCAGCAGGTCGTAGGCGCAGGCGGCGGTCAGCGAGTTGCCCGACGTCACCTTGATGTCGCTCTCGACCACGTCCCGGGCGGCGTTGGTGACGATGGACGTGTGACCGCCGAGCCCGATGACCCGGGCGCCGAGCGAGACGCCCAGTTCCACCGCGTCGAGCACCGTGCGGCGCAGCCACGCTCCCTGCCCGGCCCGCAGCGCGACGTTGGCCTGGGCGGCGGTGAAGGGTGCCGCCACCATGACGACCTCGACCTCGCCCTGGGCCTCGGAGGTGATGCGGTGCCGGGTGACCTCGAAGGGGTCGAGTTCCCCCCACATGCGGTCGAGCGCCGCCTCGCACTGTTCGTCCGACCAGTCGGCCAGCTCCGGCGCCATGTGCCACAGCTTGCTCGGCACGTCCAGGTTGGCGAGGAACGCGACGCGAGGCACACCGGGACGGAGCCCGCCGTGCTGCGCGGGGCGGTCGCGGCGGGGCGACGGCACGTGCTGCGGCGGCTGCCACGGCTCGGCGGGCGGCACGGTCAGGTGTGCCAGCAGCGTGGCGTAGTCACCGCGGGAGAGCAGGCCGGCGACGTCGTCGAAGGCGGCGGCGATGCGGTCCACGTCCGCCGGTTCGAGCAGCGCCGACGGCTGGACGCGCACCGTCGTGGGGGCGGACAGGGTGGGGATGACCCGCATCCGGTGCGTGTGCAGCAGCCGGCCCGCGATGAGGTATCCGAGCGACTCGGAGTCGATGGCCTCGCGCAGCAGACCCGACTCGGGCCGCGGCAGGACGAACTCGACGCCCAGCAGCAGTCCACGGCCGCGCACCTCGACGATGACGTCCGGCCAGCGCGCCGCCACCTCGGTCAGCCGCTCGCGCAGCAGCCTGCCGGTCTCGGTGATGCGGTCGCGGTAGGCGAAGGAGAGGTCCACGGCGGCCGTGGCGATCCTCGAGGAGAAGTCGTCGTCGGCGAAGGTGGAGGTGTGGTGGCGGCCGAACTCCGGCACGTACCGCTTCTCGTCGACCAGCAGGGCGGACACCTTGGCCAGCCCGCCGCCGAGGGACTTGGAGAACAGGTAGTAGTCGGCGGCCACGCCGGAGCCCTCGGACGCGAGGAAGGTCCCCGTGCGCCCCATGCCGCACTGGATCTCGTCGAAGACCAGCGCCGCTTCGTGCCGGTCGGCCAGTTCGCGCAGCGCGGCGAGCGTCTCGGCCGGTACCTCGTGTACCCCGGACTCGCCCTGGATGGGCTCGACGAAGCACGCCGCCACCGGCGACAGGTGGCGGGCGGCGGAGTGCGGCACTCCGGCGGCGTCGACGGTGATCGTGGAGATCTCGACGCGGTCGGCGTCGAGCGCGCCCACCACCGCCTCGGGCGTCCAGTCGCCCAGCCGGCGGTGCCGCGGTCCCGGTACCTTCAGGTCCTCGGGCACGTTGCCGCCGTGCGTCAGGGTGCCGGCGCCGGCCGTCTTGCCGTGGAAGGCATTGCGCAGCGAGACGAACACCGGTGCCTCGCGCCGCAGTTCGGCGATCCGGTCCAGGGCCTCGCCGAGCACCTCGGCGCACGGCCGGCCGGCCGCCGGCCCGCTCGCGCAGGCGACGTCCGCGAGGCCGTCCCGCCGCACGCGCCGCAGGGACAGTTCGACATCCTCCTGGAGGGCGCCGAGGCGCCGCCGGTGCTCGACCGTCGCGTGCTTCACCGCGCCCTCCACGGCGTCCGCGCCGGTGCTGCCGAGGGTGACCACGTAGCTCGCGCCGGTGGTGGCGCCGACGACCGTGGACAACCGCTCCGCCAGCTCGGCGGCGCCCGGGCGGACGCTGGCCTGCGCGTTGAACGGGATCTGCTCGTCGAAGCAGCGCCGCGCCACCTCGAGCAGCTCGGGGTGGTTGTGCCCGAACAGCGAGGACCCCGCACCGCCGACCAGGTCCAGCACCTGTTCGGTGGCCGGGGGCCCGTCCTCGGCGCCCGGCAGCTCCCGGGTCAGGTGGTCCCCCTGGCCGGCCCGGTAGACGACGTCCAGATGGAGTGCGCGGAAGAGCCGCGCGAACTCCGGCCTGGCGTACCGTGCGAATCCTGACTCGGCACTCATGCGGCACCGCCTCCTTGTCCGGCCCGCACTGCCAGCGAGGCGGTGATCTGGTCCACGACTTCGCGCAGTGTCCGCATGGAAGCCGCCTGTTCGTCCGAGATGTTCACGTCGAACACGGACTCCATCTCGACCACGCAGTCGATGGACCGGATCGAGTCGAGGCCGTAGTCGACCAGCGGAACGTCGGGGTCGAGTTCGGGTACTTGCAGTCGGCGACGGAACAGCTCGTCGACGACCTGGAGAATGTCGGGATTCATTACGTTCTTTCCCCCAGGGCGAATCGTAGAGTTCAACGCCGTATCGCCACGGCGAACGAGAGATCTGCCTCCGAGCGAACCCACACCGGTACCGGTTCGCCGCGGTAGGAAGCGACCAACGCGTCATCGGACCGGCTGAGTTCGATCCGCCAGAACAGGAACTCGCCCAGGGCGCCGGCGCCGTTCATGGCCTTGAAGGCTGCTTCCTTGACGGCGAACAGGTCACGCGGGGTGAACACCCCGACCGGCGGGAGCAGCGTGCGCCGCTCCCGCTCACGGAGGACGAACCTCGCCATGCGAGGAGTGACGGTCATGTCCTCGATGTCGACGCCGACGGCCTCGGCGCCGGGCACCACCACCGCGACCGCCAGGTGATCGGTGTGCGAGATGGACCCGGCGAATCCGCGCGGGAAGCACGGCCGGCCGTCGGGATCACGGGGTACGTCCCGGTCGGCCGACCCGGCCGAGGCCAGAGCCGCGGCCGCCGCCCGACGACCTGCCGCGAACTGCTGAGCCGGTCCGTGCGGCCAGGGCACCGGACGGCAGCCGATCACCGCGTCCGGGTCGACGCCTGCGGGAACGCGAAGCTCAGCAGCCACTGTCACGGCCCTCAGTTGCGCAGCGCCACGACGTATCCCGCGAGCGAGTCGATCGAGCGCAGCACCTCCGGCTGGACGTCGTCGTCCCATTCGAACCCGAACGCGTCCTCCATCGCCACCAGCAGACTGACCAGTGCGGTGGAGGACACCCCCGCCTCGCGGAGCGACACGCTGTCCGACACGGTCCCGACGAAACGATCGCCGTTGAAGAGATCGACCAGCAGTTCACGGATGCGCTGCCGGACCTCGACCGACGTGTCAGACATGCGCTTCCGCTTCTTCGACGAACTTGCGGACGATGGCCTGGAAACCCGCGGGATCGTCGAGGAACGGCACGTGGCCGGCGTTCGGCATGATCTCGCAGCGGCCGTTCGGGAACAGCGCGGCCACCTCGTGCCCGCGGGTAGGGCTCAGCAGGATGTCGTCGTCGCCGAGGACGATCACCGTCGGCTGCTGGACGCGGGACAGCAGCTCGGAGCTGGTGTCGCCGGACTGGACGAGGGTCAGGCCGTTGGTCAGCTCCTCGGGCGTGGACATCGCCATGAAGCTCTCGCGCAGGCCCAGGAAGCCCGGGGTGCCGGACTCCTCGTTCATCTCGCCGCTGATCACCTCGGGGTACATCTGGGCGTACAGCGCGGCCATGCCGTGGCTCTTCAGCGTCAGCAGCCACGAACGGTTCAGCTGCCGGTGGCGCCGCATGCCCTTGGTGCCGAGGACCGGGCCGGCCAGGATCAGGCCCTTGACCCGGTCCGGGTACTCCAGGGCCACGTCGCGGGCGAGCTGGGTGGAGGCCGACGTGCCGATGAGGTACGTCGACTCGATCTCCAGCGCGTCGAGGAGCCCGATCACGTCCGCGGCGTGCTCCTCCCAGGTCGGTTCCTGGGCGATGCGCGAGGAGGCGCCGTGGTTGCAGAAGTCGTAGGTCACGACGCGGTGGTGCTGGACCAGTTCGTCGGTGTACTCACGCCAGAACGGCGCGTTGATGAAGAAGTTGTTCAGGCACGTGATGGCCGTGCCCTCGCCGGTGGACTCGTAGTAGAGCTCGACGCCCTCACGGGTCCGGATGCGCGGCGTGTCGTGGTACGAGAGGTCGTGGTGGTCTTCACCGGACATGGCTTTCCATCCTTTGCTCGTTCTCGGAGACTTCGGGGCCCGGAAGGACACGCGCGAAGGCGGCGACGACGTCGGCCGCCGACAGTTCGCCGGACACGGCGCTGCAGGACTCGCCGCAGTACATCGCCATCTCCTCGATCCGGCCGCTGGTCGCGTCGGTCGGCACCGCCGAGCTGAAGCGCGGCACCAGGTAGGGCTTGCCCTCGACGACCGTCCGGCCGATGAACTTCTTGGGCTGCCCGGGGTCCGCGGTGACGGCGGTCGCCAGCACGCGGTGCCGCCTGCCGGGCCAGCCGATCTCGTAGACGTCGGTGATCACGGTGTCCGTGTCGTCGGCGGCGGTCACCGCCGCCTTGAACCGGCCGTGGGCCCGGGACTCGTGCGCGACGACGAAGGCGGTGCCGAGCAGCACGCCGTCGGCTCCGGCGGCCAGTGCCCGCTCGGCGTCCCCGGGCGAGCCGATCCCGCCGGCGGCGGCGACGCAGGCGTCGGGAAGCTCCGCGCGTAGCGCGGCGACCAGCTCGTCCCGCCGCCACGTGCCGAGGAGATGACCGCCGGCCTCGATGCCCTGGGCCACCACCACGGCGCCGGCGCCGGCCGCGTGCACACCGTCCTCGACGGTCCCGACCTGGACCACCAGTTGCCGCCCCGCCGCGGTGACGCGTTCGAGCACCGCGTCACCGGGCATGCCGAAGAAGGAGAGGTGCACCCGGCCGGGTGTCTCGGCGAGCACCTGCGCCACCTGGCGGTCGAGGTCGTCCGGCCCGACCACCTCCGGGATCAGGTTCACGCCGACCGGCCGGTCGGTCCCGGTGGTCAGCCGCTCGAGCATGGCCGACAGCGCGCCGTCGACCAGCTTGTAGCCGCCCGCGCAGCCCGCCGCGCCGGCGTTGGAGACGGCGCACGCCAGTTCCGAACCGGCGACGCCGCCCATGCCCGACTGCAGCAGGCTCACGTCCAGGCCGAGGACGTCCGCCAGTGTGGGACGCATCAGCTCAGGCCCTCGACGGCGGCCACCGCGGCGTCCGCGCCGCCGAACCGCTCGGTCAGTGTGTGCACCCAGCGCTCCAGGCCGAAGGCGAGGCAGCTGGTGTGCGCCGTCTCCTCGCCGGCCCGGATGTCGCACCGCTCGCCGAAGAAGTTGCGGTGGTAGTTGACGGAGCCGATCGCCAGACCGTTGACGACGAACTCCTCCTTCACCGGGAACAGCCGCTGCATCTTCGCCTTGCCGCTGTTCTTGTCGAAGAACGGGTCGGTGGCGACTTCGAGCTTGTAGTCCAGCCCGAGTTCGCCGAGCAGGGCCGTGACGGCGTCCTTGGCGCGCAGCAGGTGGTTCTTGGCCCGCTCCTCCGGTCCGACGCAGACGATCTCCCGCATGGAGAAGCCGAGCAGCCGCTGCAGGCCCTGGTAGTGGGTCTCGTTGCGGAAACAGGTGCCGACGGTGGTCCGCATCGTGCCCTCGGCCGGCAGTGTGGAGTTCGCCAGGTGGAGGTAGATCGAGTAGCACGCGGCCGAGGGCAGCGCGAACGCGGTCGGCTCCATGACCTCGGTCGGCATCCGGTCGACCGGCCGGGACGACTCGGCCAGCAGGGCGGCCAGGCGCTCGGGTTCGAGCCGCGTCGCGGTCAGGCCCAGGTGCGGGAAGTTGTCGTAGTAGTCGAAGGTGTCGAGGTCCTGGCACCGCATCAGGAACGGGAACCGGAACTCCGGCGCCTGCCAGTCGTCGGCCAGCCGGAGGAACACGGCGTCGAGCGCCCGCAGCAACCGCAGCTGGCTGCCGTCGAGAACGCCGAGGCCGTTGTCGGTCGCTGTGGTCATCGGGCCGCTTCCTTCTTGAAGAATCGGGCTTCCAGCGCGTTGAGGGTGCGGAAGTCGTCCAGGTCCAGGTCCTCGGGGTCGATCGGCTCGCCCGTCAGTTCCTCCAGCAGGAAGATGAACTCGACGAAGGCCAGCGAGTTGATGGCCCGGCTGTCGATCAGGTCCAGGTCGTCGGAGAGCAGGCCGAGCCTGGGGTTGCGGCCGAGGATGAACTCCCGGACGGCCTGCATGGGTTCGTTCGTCACTTGATGGCCTCCCTGCCCACGCCCGCCTTCGAGAGGAACTTCCGTGTGCGCTTGAGCACCTGCTCGTGCGCCTCCGCCCGCGCCGGGTGCTCCAGCGCGCGCCGCCGCACGGCCAGCGGGTCGGGGATGCCCGCGTCGCGGTAGGCGGCCGGGTTGTAGAGGGTGGCGATGCTGTACTGCAGGTAGTCCTCGAGGTACTCGGCGAGCACCGGCACCTCTTCCGGGTCGCGCTCGGTGACCTGCTCCAGCAGGTTGGTGAAGATCATCCGGCCGAACGCGACATGGCGGCTCTCGTCCACGTGGTGGACGCGGTTGATCTCGCGGGCGATGTGCGGCAGCGACTGGTCGGTCGCCATGTGCGCGTTGTAGTAGTCGACGATCTCCTCGAAGATCAGGATCCGCGCGAACACGATCATCTCGCGGGCCACCCGGGAGAGGTGGTCGACCGAGCCGGCCTTCAGCGTCGGCTGCGCGGGGTACAGCTTGCCGCCGTACTTCAGGCAGAACTTCGCGAAGAACCACATGTGCTCGTTTTCCTCACCGATGAAGTGGTGCAGGAACTCCGAGACGTTCGCGTAGGTCGGCTCGTGGATGCGCATCACGACTTCGCTCATCAGTTCACGGATGCCGTGGATGTTGAGGCTGAAGAAGTTGATCGACTCGTACTTGGTCAGCGCGATCTGCTGCTCGCGGGTCAGCTCGTCCCACATCGGTGTGCCGGCCAGCGTGGTCAGGTTCTCGCTCATCCACGGCAGGTCGGGCTCGATGGCGTCGGGCCAGTCGAACATCGTGTAGGGGTTGTAGTAGCCGGACTCGGCCAGCTGCTCCAACCGGTTCGTGTCGAGCTGAACCGGGGCGACTTCACGTACCGCCATTTTCACTCGTCCTTCCTGACGGAGTGGCTCGAAAACTCAGCTTCAACGCGCCGCTCGAATATCCGCGCGCACCTGGACCGGGAGCGGTGAACCACATTCGTGATGGCCGAAGGACGCATTGCCGGAAGCGGTGGAGGGGATGACCTTGTTGTAGATCGATCCGACGCACAGCTCCTGGAAGGCACCCGTGTCCGGCGACAGCCGGGCGGCCAGCTGCGCCTTGGCGATGTCGACGGTCCTGAGCGCGCCGTCCTCGTCCTCCACCTCCACGCAGGCGTGCGGCAGGTCGAGGGCGCCGCCGAGCACGCCGCAGAACCAGCCCCGCTTGGCCTCGGCCCGGTAGCCGGCCGCGCGGAAGCGCTCGGCCAGGTGGAGGCTCGCCGCGATGCAGCTCGTCGCGCCCAGGGCGTGCACCAGCTCGTGGTCGGCCTGCATGGCGACGGGGATCATCTGCCAGCGGTAGCCGGCGTCGAGGTACTCGCGGGTCAGCCGGCGCAGCTCGGTGGAGACCAGGGGTGTCCGTGCGCCTGTCGTGGTGATCGTGGCCGCGTACTCGGCCGACCCCGCGCAAGCCTCCGGCGCCGCCCCGCCGGCCACACGTCCCCCGAACCGGACGACGTCGGGTGCCTCGAAGCGCCAGGGGGCGGTCCCCTCGCACTCGACGCACTCCAGCCGGACCCGGAAGTCCCACGCCTTCTCGCGCAGCAGGTCCTCGACCGAGCGGCCGGCGAAGCGGAACAGCATGCGGAACGCGAGCTCCGGCTGCGTGTTCGTCCTGTTCGAGTACATGCCGAGGTTGTACAGGTCGTTCGGGTCGAAGAAGCGCTCGCCCGCCCGGTCCTCGAACGGCAGACCCGCGTCGACGAGCCGGTCGATCTCCGCCGGCTCACAGCGCAGCATCTCCTGCGCCACGGATTCCGGCTGGGTTTTGCTGGAATACTGGACGGGAATGAATTCGATGGAACTCGCCACTTCTTCCCAGGGCGTGTTCACGGTTGCAGCTTGCTGTGGCACAGCCTATCCTTCCAGGCACAACGACCGCGGCGACGACTCGATTACGGTCATCACCGCGACACCTCGGTAATTTTGCGGATGCCCACAGCGAGAGATGCAAAGAGTGGTGCGCATTCCCGCCGGCCCCCTGCCTGAATCTGCGGAACGATCTCGACGGTATCAGCCGGATATCGGGCCGCGACAGATTAATCCCGCACGCCTGTGCGTGCGTTTCACATGGGCGGAATGGTGGAATCGAGGCGGGCGGTGCGCGGGCCGTCACGGCGGTCGGCACGTGTGGAAACGCCGGGGGCGGGCCGGAAAGCCGCAGCTCGGCGAGGGTGAGGGACAGGGCCGGCATGCGAACGCGACCCCTGTTCCGGTCCACGGCTCGGGGAGCCGGAGATCGTCAGAGGTCGCGTTCACCGTGTCCGCGCGACGGTGCGCGGTCCATCAGGACACATCCGGGTGTGCGTTCCTCATCCCGCTTCGTGAGGAACGCACACCCGGCGGGCGGGCGCCCGGGGCGCCGCGTCAGTCGGGCAGCAGGGCGCCGGTGTCGCTCCCGGCCGGCGCCGGCGCCTTGGTACGGGGCAGGACGGCGACGGCGATCAGCACGGCGGCGGCCACGATCACGGCGGCGATGGACATGCCGAGCGCGTACCCGTCGCTGAGTCCGTCGAGCGTGGCCCGGTTGCCGGTGCGGTCGTGGGCGGCGGTGCCGAGGGCGGCGAGCCCGAGCGAGGCGCCGATCTGCCGGGTGCTGTTGAGCAGGCCGGAGGCGGTGCCCGTCTCGTGGGCGGCGACGCCCTCGGTGGCGATGGAGACGGCAGGTGCGAGGCACAGGCCGATGCCGATGCTGGTGATGATCGACGGGCCCAGGATGTCGGCGCTGAACGAGCCGTCGGCGCTCATCATGCCGAACCAGGCGAACCCGGCCGCGGTCAGCAGCCCGCCGCCGATCAGGAGGTTGCGGGGCGCGAGGCGCAGGCCGAGCTTGATGGCGAGTACGGAGCCGAAGACCACGCCGAACGCGAACGGCAGGAACTCCACGCCGGTGCGGGCCGGACCGTTGCCGAGCACGCGCTGCAGATAGAGGGACATGAAGTAGAACGCCGAGGCCATGGCGCCGCCCAGCAGGAGCGTGTAGGCGTTGGCGCCGGCGACGGAGCGGTTGGTGAACAGGCCGAGCCGGATCAGCGGGTCCCGGGCGGTGGTCTTCTCGACGACGACGAAGGCGGCCAGCAGCGCGACGGCGATCGCCAGGGTCGTCAGGGTGGTGCCGGAGCTCCACGGATGCTGGTCGGTGCGGACGACGCCGAAGACGAGCAGGGACATCCCCGCCGTGGCGAGGACGGCGCCCACCACGTCCGGGCGGCCGCGGCGCTCGGCGGGCGGATCGTTGGCGACGCCGCGGTAGGCGAGGGCCAGAGCGCCGACGGCCATCGGCACGTTCACGAACATCACCCAGCGCCAGCTGGCGTACTGGGTGAGCAGGCCGCCGATGAGGACGCCGAGGGCGCCGCCCGCGGCGTTCACCGCGCTCCACACGCCGAACGCCTTCACCCGTTCCTTGCCCTCGGGGAAGGTCGAGGCCAGCAGGGCCAGCGCGGCCGGGGCCAGCGCGGCGGCGCCCACGCCCTGGGCGGCGCGGGCCGCCACCAGATGACCGGGTTCCTGGGCGAAGCCCCCGAGCAGGGAACCGAGGCCGAACAGCGGGAGCCCGACCAGCAGGATCCGCTTGTGGCCGTACCGGTCGGCGACCTTGCCGCCCAGCAGGAGTAACCCGCCGAAGGCCAGGGCGTAGGCATGGATGACCCAGGTCAGCCCCACCTGGCTGAAGCCGAGGTCGGAGCCGATGTCCGGGAGTGCGACGTTCACGACCGACAGGTCCAGCGACACCATGAACTGCACGACGGCCACCGCGGCGAGGGTGAGCCCTGGTCGAGCACTCCGGTCGACGACCCCTGCTTCGCTTGCTGCTTCCGTGTTTGTCACCGCAACACAGTCCTCTGCGCTCTCGTGCCAGTAGACTTTTCGAACATGTTCTGAAATTATCACCGGGACCAGTCAGCTGTCGAGCACCCAGGTCGGAGCCCTCAGGTCCAGCGGAAAGGCATGATGGGGCGGTGTCCCAACTCAACGCACAGCACGGCCGTGTCGGCCGCCCCCCCGTGACGTCCCGCACGCAGATCCTCACCGCGGCCCGCCGGCTCATCGACCGTGACGGCTGGGAGAAGCTGACGATCCGCCGGCTCGCCGCCGAGATCGGCATCGGGGCGACGACCATGTACCACCATGTGCGCGACAAGGAGGATCTGCTGTTCCTGCTGATCCGCGAATACGCGGACCAGATCCCGCACCCGCAGATGCCCGACGAGCCGCGGGACCGCATCGTCGCGGCCACCGCCGCGATCCACGACGCCCTCGCCGCCTGGCCGTGGGCCGCGGAGGTCCTCACCACCGACGGGTTCATCGCCCGGCTCGGCGACTCGGCGCTGTGGCTCGTGGAGACCATCGTGGCCGGGGCCGTCGACCACGGCTGCACACCACAGCAGGCCGTCCGCGTCTTCCGCAGCATCTGGTACTACACCGTGGGCGAGATCCTCGTGCGCGCGCACTCGGCCCGCGGACGCGACGACGACGAGCAGCCCGCCTACCTCGAGGCCTTCATCGCCGGCCTCGACGCGTCCCGGCTGCCCAGCCTGGCCGCGCTCGGCGAGGAATGGGGCACGCTGGCCTCGCAGGACACCTACCGGCAGGGGCTGGCCGCCTTCGTCGACGGGCTGCTCGCACAGGCCACGTCGGCGGCGCCGAAGCACCGGTGACGACCGGCCGCGCCGCTCCCGCCGCACGCCGCGGGAGCGGCCGCCCGCACGCGGCCGCTCCTCCCCGCGCCGCGTGCGTTTCGCACACGGCGCGGGTACGGCCGCCGAGGGCCCACTCGCAAGCATCCGGGGTGTTCCAAAGATCGCTACTCGTCAGTTCTAATTAGCGGTAGGAATCCCTGGGCGTCATTCTCCTCCCCAGCCCCCTTCGCGCGCACATGCAGTTTTAACTGCAACTTGTGAGAAATACATATGCGAATGATCGGGACCAAGGCAGTAGCGTGGGCTTCATTCGGCTCGACGGGCATAGGACTCGGACGGGTATCGACCTCGGAGGAGCAGAGAATGAGCGCACCTGTCTACATTACGTCGGCCGCGGCCTGGATTCCGCCGGCGGAATCGGCGAAGGAAGCGGTGGCCGAGGGCAAATACGTCGCCGAGGATTTCGAAGTCAATAACATCCTGTGTCTGCCGGCCGCCACGGGCGAGATCTCGGTTCCGGACATGGGTGTGCTCGCGGCGCGCCGGGCGCTGGAGCGGGCCTCGGACGTCGTCGGCGACGGCATCGACCTGCTCGTGCACGCCTCGCTCTACCACCAGGGCCGTGACTGGGGCTGGACCTCCGGGCCCTACATCCAGCGCGAGCTGGGGCTCACCGGCGCCTTCTCGATCAACCTGGACGGGCTCTCCAACGGCGGCATGGCCGCCCTCGACTTCGCGGTGGGCCAGCTGGAGGCGGGCCGCGGGACGAGCGCCATGGTCACCACCGCGGACCGGTTCCTCGCCCCGGGCATCAACCGGTGGCGGGGCGCGTACGGCATCGTCGGCGGCGACGGCTCCACCGCCATGGTGCTCTCCAAGAACGGCGGCTTCGCCCGCATCCACGCGATCGAGTCGCTCACCGACGCCTCCCTGGAACCGCTGTGGCGCGGCAGCGAGCCGTTCACCACGTCGTTCGGCGAGGTCGTGCACGACCTGCGCTCGCCGAAGAAGTCGTACCTGGAGGAGGTCGGCAAGGAGTCGGTCCTGCAGCGCTGCGAGGAGGCGCTGGTGACCCTCGTCCGCTCGGTGCTCGGCAGGACCGGGCACAAGCTCGACGACTTCGCCAGGATCCTGATGCCCAACATGGGGCACGGTCTGATGCAGGTCCAGTTCCTCAAGCCGCTGGGCATCACCAGCGAGCGCACCCTGATGGACTGGGGCCGCTACACCGGTCACCTGGGCGCGGGCGACCTCATCGCCGGCGTGGCCCGGCTGGCCGAGACGAAGCAGCTCGAGCAGGGCGACCACGTGCTCCTGGTCAGCGCCGGCGGCGGGTACTCGCTGACCGTGGCGGTCGTGGAGATCGAGAGCGTGCCGGACTGGCCGGAGGTCACCACGGACTTCGCCCTCCCCGCCGACGTCACGGAATGAGACGGCCGATGAGGGAGCACGCGACGCCCGTCGCCGTCCTCGGCACCGGATCCTGCGCACCCGACCGCGTCGTGTCCAACGCCGAGGTCGGCGCGCCCGCCGGTGTCGACGACGCCTGGATCGTGCGCAAGACGGCCATCCGCGAGCGCCGTTGGGCCGAGCCGGACCAGGCCACCTCCGACCTGGCCACCGGCGCGGCCCGGCGGGCGCTGGAAGCCGCCGGCATCACCGCCGACCAGCTGTCCACCATCGTCGTCGCGACCTCGACGCCGGACCAGCAGCAGCCGGCGACGGCGGCCTTCGTGCACCGCAACCTGGGGGTGTCCGGCACCGAGGTCGCCGCGTTCGACGTGAACGCCGTCTGCGCCGGGTTCGTCTACGCGCTCGACGTGGTGCACGCGCTGGTCTCCCGCAGCGGCGGGTACGGGCTGGCCATCGGCGCCGACGTGTACTCGCGGATCCTCGACCCGGCCGACGCCAGGTCCGTCGTGCTGTTCGGGGACGGCGCCGGTGCGGCGGTCGTCGGCCCGGCCGGCTCCGGTCGCGGCGTACGGACCTCCGCGTTCCACTTCTACAGCGACATGACCGAGCTGATCCAGGTCCCGGGCGGCGGCAGCAGGAGGCCGTACGACCCGGCGACGCACGACGCCGGTCTGCACTACTTCCGGATGGACGGACGCACGGCCCGCGAGTTCGCCGGGGCCACCGTGCCGGGGCTCGTGAAGCAGTTCCTGCACGACAGCGCCGTACTGCCGTACGACGTCGCCCATGTGATCCCGCACCAGCCCAACGGCGTCATGCTCGACGAGCTGGCGGCGAAGCTGGACCTGCCGAACGCCACCCTGCACCGCACGGTGAGCGAGTTCGGCAACACCGGTAGCGCGTCCATCCCGTTGACCCTGGACCGGGCGGCCCGCTCCGGTGCGCTGCGCCGGGGGGACCAGATCCTGCTCGTCGGCATGGGCGGCGGGGTCTCGATCGGTCTCACCCTGGTCGAGTGGTGACGGCCGTGTCCGCGGGCAGCGGACGGCCGTCCACGGCCGCCGCCGCGGACACGGGCGCACGGGACCTGGTCACCGGAACCCGACCGCGCGGGTTCACGGGCGCGAGCGCCCGTTCCGGCCGGGTCCCTCCTTGTGGGGCATGCGACTTCGTCGGGGGCGGCCGATGAGGTCACCCGCCGCCGGGCCGGCCGGGCCCGGCCAGGCGGCACCCGCGCGGTGATCCCGCCGTATCCGTGTTCCGCGTACTGCCGACCGCGCGGGTTCGGTTCGCCGAAGCCCGCGCCGGTGTGACCCGAGGAGAGTCCCGTGCCTATGGACCGTTTCATCCGCGCCCTGATCCAATGGCAGGCCCTCGACCGGCCGGCACCGGCGCGCTCACTCACCGTGCGGGAGGTCCGCCGCCGTTACGCCGAACGCGCGGCCCGCTGGTGCGAGGGCCACGTGCCGCAGCCGGTGGCCACGGTGGCGAACCAGCTGATCCACGGCAGGGGCGGCAAGTTCGGCGTCCGCACGTACCGGCCGGTGACCGACCGGAACCGGCTGGTGACCTATCTGCACGGCGGGGGCTGGACCGTCGGCGACGTCGACACCCATGACCGGGTGTGCCGCCGCATCGCCGCCTCCCTCGGTGCGGTCGTCGTCTCCGTCGACTACCGCCGCGCGCCCGAACACCCCTACCCCGGGCCGCTCCAGGACGCGATCGCCGCGGCCGAGTGGGCGGCCGGCGCCTTTCCCGAACGCGACCACGTCATCGCCGGTGACAGTTCGGGGGCGTCCCTGGCCCTGGGGGTCGCGATGCACCACCGTGACCTCGGCGGCATCCCGTTCGCCGCGCAGCTGCTGGTGTACCCCCCGGCCGATCCGGACCTGAAGTCCGAGTCCATCCACACCTACGGCGCGGGCTACCTGGAGGACATCGACGATCTGCGCTGGTACTACGAGCAGTACATGCCGGACCCCGAGCGCAGATCCGACCCGGCGATCGATCTGCTGGGCGCCGACCACCGCGGGCTGCCGCCGACGGTCGTCGGCACCGCGGAATTCGACGCGCTGCACGACGAGGGCGTCGAACTCGCGAACCGGCTGCAGACCGCCGGTGTCGAGGTGCAGCACATTCCGGCGCCGGGTCTGGTGCACGGATATCTCCTCATGGCGGACATCATCCCCGCGGCCGAAGCGGCGACGCGCGAATTGCTGGCGGCGGTGGAACGGACGCTGGCCTCGGTACCGATGCTGTGAATCGTCCGGGGCGCCGGGCATTCAGGAGATGTCCGCTCCGGAAACCGCCGTACGCATTTCCGAGAAGGTTAGGGAGTTCACCGTGAAGGAACTGTACGAACTCGGCGAGATGCCTCCCACCGGCGTCGTGCCGGCGAAGATGCACGCGTCGGTCATCAGGCGCGAGCGGTTCGGCCGCCCCGATCAGGCCTTCCAGGCCGAGGTCGTCGACGTGCCCGCCGTCGGACGGGGACAGGTGCTCCTGTACGTGATGGCCGCGGGCATCAACTACAACAACGTCTGGGCGGCGCTGGGCAAGCCGGTGGACGTCATCGGGGCCCGGCAGCGCAAGGGCGAACCCGAGGACTTCCACATCGGCGGCTCCGAGGCCTCGGGCATCGTCTGGGCCGTCGGCGAAGGCGTGAGCAGCGTGAGGGTCGGCGACCACGTCGTGGTCTCCGGAGGCGTGTGGGACGAGACCGCGCAGGACATCAGGCTGGGCGCCGACCCCATGACCGCGGCCTCGAACCTGGCCTGGGGCTACGAGACCAACTTCGGCTCCTTCGCCCAGTTCGCGCTGGTGGGCGACTACCAGTGCGTGCCGAAGCCGGACCGGCTGTCGTGGACGGAGGCCGCCGCCTACGTCCTGTCCGGCGCGACCGCCTACCGGCAGCTGACGGGCTGGCAGCCGAACAACGTCCACCCCGGTGACCCGGTGCTGATCTGGGGCGGCTCCGGTGGACTCGGCTCCATGGCGATCCAGATCACCAGGGCCTACGGCGGAGTCCCGATAGCCGTCGTCTCCAGTGACGACCG
This sequence comes from Streptomyces lucensis JCM 4490, assembly GCF_014650035.1. Classification (GTDB taxonomy): domain Bacteria; phylum Actinomycetota; class Actinomycetes; order Streptomycetales; family Streptomycetaceae; genus Streptomyces; species Streptomyces lucensis. Next base: position 226,383 of record NZ_BMUE01000003.1, read on the forward strand.
CGCCGACTACTGCATGAAACTGGGCGCCCAGGGTGTCCTCAACCGCAACGACTTCGACCACTGGGGCCGGCTCCCGGACATCCAGGACCAGGCGGCGTTCGGACAATGGCTGCAGGGGGTCAGGAAGTTCGGCAAGGCGTTCTGGGAGAAGCTCGGGGAACGCCGCTCCCCCCGGATCGTGTTCGAGCACGTCGGGCAGAACACCATTCCCACCTCGATCTACCTGTGCGACAGCGCCGGAATGGTCGTGCTGTGCGGAGGCACGAGCGGCTACCACGGCGACGTCGACCTCCGGTTCCTGTGGATGCGGCAGAAGCGGCTCCAGGGTTCGCACGGCTTCAACCTCAAGCAGTGCCACGAACTGACGCAGCTCGTCGCGAAGGGTTACGTCGACCCGTGCCTCAGCTACGCCGGCGACTTCGCCGAGGTCGGCAAGCTGCACCAGCAGATGCACGACAACCTGCACCCGTCGGGGAACATGGCCGTGCGCGTCAACGCCCGCGCCGAGGACGAGTAACCACCCGTACGGCATCCGCCGCTCCCGCCGCCCCCACCGCGCGAACCGCCGGCTCCCCCAGGTCCCGGCAGGCGACTCCCCTCCCCCGGCACGAACTTCGACTCCAGGGTCCTTTCCGGACGCACGCGACCGCCGACACCTCGGTACCGGACGCGGGCGCCCGGACGAGCAGCACGCCGCCCAGGCCCGCCGCCAACCACCCACCTCTGTGCACGACGACCGGCCGACAAGGAGATCTGACCGTGAGCACCACCGGACCGCATACGAGCGCGGACGTGCGCACTCTGCCCGACGCCCTGCGGCTGCGCAGCGAGAAGCAGCCCGACGAGACCGCCTACGTCTTCCTGCTGAACGGCGAGGAGCCGCACGAGTCACTGACCTACCGCGAACTGCACGCCGACGCCGGTGCGCGGGCCGCCGCCTTCGGCGCCGCGGGCCTGTCCGGCCGGAGCGCCGTGCTGCTGTACCCCTCGGGCCTGGAGTTCGTGCGGACCCTGCTGGGCTGCATGTACGGCGGTGTGGCCAGCGCCCCGGTGCAGGTGCCCCGGCGCCGCGAGGAGGTCCTGCGGCTGCGCCGGATCGCCGACGACGCCGGCACGACGACCGTCCTGACCACCACGGAGGTCGTCCGCGACCTCCGGGAGCGCTTCGGCGACATGCCCGCCCTCGCCGGGCTCACCCTGCTGGCCACCGACGCTTTCGCATACCCCGCCGGCGCGGCCGTGCCGGCGCCCCCCGGCCCCGCGGACACCGCGCTGCTGCAGTACACCTCCGGTTCCACGGGGGACCCCAAGGGAGTCGTCGTCAGCCACGCCAACTTCCTCGCCAACGTGGTGGAGACCGACGAGCTGTGGCCGTGCGAGCCGAACGGCACCGTGGTCAGCTGGCTGCCGCTCTTCCACGACATGGGCATGTTGTTCGGCGTCGTGCTGCCCCTGTGGGCGGGCATCCCCTCCTACCTGATGGCGCCGGACGCGTTCATCCGCCGCCCGGCCCGCTGGCTGGAGGCCATCGCCCGGTTCCGCGGAACGCACGCCGCCGCGCCCAGCTTCGCCTACGAGTTGTGCGCGCGGGCCGCCGCGGAGGGCAGGACCGGCGCCGTGGGCGATCTGTCCAGCTGGCGGGTGGCCGCCAACGGGGCCGAGCCCGTGCGCTGGGCCACCATCCGGTCCTTCACCGAGGCGTTCGCGCCGTACGGCTTCGACGCCCGTGCCATGTGCCCCGGTTACGGCCTGGCGGAGAACACCCTCAAGGCCACCGGCTCGCGCCAGGACGAGAGGCCGTCGGTGCTGTGGCTGTCCGCCGAGGCACTGCGCGACGGCCGCGCCCAGCTCGTCGACGAGCACACCGACGGGGCCGTGCCCCTCGTCGGCAGCGGCAGGACGGTCGGCGGCACCCGGGTGCGGATCGTGGCCCCCGACACCCGGGAGGTCCTGCCCGAGGGACGGGTGGGTGAGATCTGGATCAACGGCCCCTGCGTGGCGGGCGGTTACCTGGGACGCCCGGTGGTGACCGAGGAGACCTTCCGGGCCCGGACCGCCGGCGCGGACGACGACGGCGAAACGTACCTGCGCACCGGTGACCTGGGGCTGCTGTACGACGGCGAGCTGTACGTCAACGGACGCCTGAAGGACGTCATCATCCGCAAGGGCCGCAACCACTACCCGCAGGACATCGAGCTGTCCGCCGAACGCGCCGTGGCGGGCCTGCACCCGAACTGCGCGGCCGCCTTCTCCTGCGACGACGGTGAGCGCGAGCGGCTCGTGGTGGTCGTCGAGACCGACGGCCGGCTCCTCAACTCACTGGGCGCCGAGGCGATACGCGACCGCGTGTACCACGCCGTGGGCGACCGGCAGCGGATCCGCCCGGACGAGGTCCTGGTCGTACGGCGCGGCGCCCTGCCGAAGACCTCCAGCGGCAAGGTGCAGCGCCGGGAGTGCAAGCGGCGCTACGAGCAGGGCGAGCTGGTCGCGCTGACGCCCGCCGTCGCCGCGGCCGCGGGCGAGGCGTGATGGCCCGGCTCCGGCTGCCCGGCCGGCCGGCCGGGTCGCGCATCCTCGGTGTGGGTGCGTACCGGCCGGCCCGCGTGGTGGGCAACGACGAGATCTGCCGCCGGATCGACTCGAGCGACGAGTGGATCCGCCGCCGGTCCGGCATCGCCTCCCGGCGCTTCGCGGGGCCCGACGAGACGGTCATCGGCATGGCGGCGGAGGCGGCCCGCAAGGCGATGGCCCAGTCCGGCACCCAGCCGGACGAGGTCGACATGGTGCTGCTGGCCACCATGTCCTTCCTGGAACAGGCGCCGACCGCCGCGCCCCGGGTGGCGCACCTGCTGGGCGCCCGTTCCGCCGGCGGTCTGGACATCAGCGCCGCCTGCTCGGGCTTCTGCTACTGCCTGGGTCTGGCCGACTCTCTGGTCAGTTCCGGGCACGCCCGTACCGTCGTCGTGGTCGGCTCGGAGAAGATGAGCGACATCGTCGACCCCACCGACCGCGGCACGGCCTTCCTCTTCGGCGACGGCGCGGGGGCGGTGGTGGTCGGCCCGTCGGACACGCCCGGCATCGGCCCGGTGGTGTGGGGCTCCGACGGCGAGAACCACCACATGATCGCCCACGACCGCACCTGGCTGGACGCCCGCAACTCGCCGGGCCCGTGGCCCACGCTGCGCATGACCGGCCCGGAGGTGTTCCGCTGGGCGACCCGCGTGGTACCGGAGATCTCCCGGCAGGCGCTTCGGAAGGCGGGTGTGGAGGCCGCCGACCTGGACGCCTTCGTGCCCCACCAGGCCAACGCCCGCATCATCGACACGGCCGCCACGTCCCTGGGCCTCGCACCGCACACCGCGGTGGCCAGGGACATCGTCACGAGCGGCAACACCTCCGCCGCGTCGATCCCGCTGGCCATGGACCAGCTCCTGTCCCAGGGAGCGGCGTCCAGCGGCGGCCTGGCCCTCCTCGTCGGCTTCGGCGCGGGGCTGGCCCATGCCGCCCAGGTGGTGGCCCTGCCGTGACGGATCCCGGACGCCGGGCGCACGGCGTGGGCTGCCGCCGCCGAGCGCCCGGCGTCCGCGGACCGGTGGTGCCGGCCGGGGGCAGGCGCGCTCCGCCACGTCGGCGGCGCCATCCGGGTGGCCGCGGGCCGTGTCGGGCGGCCGGCACCGGAGGGGTTCGCCATGCTGGGCGGAAAGCCAACCCTTCCCGGCGACAAGGAGCACGGCATGCCGACGGACCCGGTCGCGCGATTCCTCGCGGCGCTGGACCCCGAGCACCGACAGGCCGTCGGCGCCAGGCCCGGCGAGGAACAGCGGCAGCTCGCGGCGGCCTGGGAGCGGGAACTGGAGGCGGACGACGAACTCGACACCCTCGACGAGCTGTCCCCGCGGGCCGCGGAGGCCGAGGCGGCCCGCCGCGTCCTGGACCGCGAGACAGGCTGACCGCACACCCCGTCCGCCCGGCACCCGCTGACCGCACACCCCGTCCTGGCGGACCACCGGCAGATGACGCTGACCGGACCGCTCCATGACCTCCCAGGCCCTCAGGACGGTCTCCTCCTCACCGACCGAGTACGGCGCCCCGTTCATCACGGCGCCCACCACCGGCCTCTCGTCCCCGGCTTCCTCCTCCGGATCACCGCCGGCCCGGCCGGGGAACGCCGCCGGCGGACTCCCTCAGGACGGTCAGGCGGCGGTGGTACTCGTCCTCGTCGATCTCGCCCCGGGCGAAGCGTTCGGCGAGGAGCTGCTCGGGGGGCGGCCCGGGCGGCTGGGCGCGGGGCAGGGCGCCGTCTCGCCGGGACCCCGCCACGGCGCGGTACACGAGGACGCCGACGGCGACGATCAGGATCCAGAAGAGGATCATGCCGGCCGACATGGCGAACCAGCCCCACCCGCCGCCATCGTGGTCGTACCAGAACATCACGGCGACTCCTCTCCTCCACGGTGCCGCGGGGCGACACCGGGGCACCGCGCGCGGCTCGGGGGTGTCTTCCTCCCACGCTCGCCCGGACCGCCGGGCCTGTCATGGGCCGGTGACGCCACCGCACCGGGCCGTTCGTCCCTGTCCCGGGGCCGGCCACCGGGGCTGTGATGGACGGAAGTGACCCACGGCGGGTGATGCCGGACGGACCGAGGTGACCATGAACCGCTCCGCACGCACAGCACGTCCGAGCCCCGTGACCGGGGCGGGCGCCCGGGTACGGCTGGAGCCGGTCCTGCTGGCCGTCACGGCGGCGGCCCTGACCGCTGGGGGCGCCTCCTGGCTCGCCGGTGCCGAGCGGCTCGCCGGCCTCCTGTGGGCCCTGGCACGCTGTCCGCGATCCCGCCGGCGAGCGTCTGTCCCGCCGCATCGCCACCCACCTGACGCTGGCCCGTGCCGAGGGCGGCCTGTCCCCCGGCCAGCTCGACGATCTGCGTTCCTGTCTGTACGGCCTGCACACCGTGCTGCGCCTGCATTTCACGCAGGAGGAGGAGAGCTACTTCTCGCTGGCCGGGTGAGGCCGGCCCCGCGGGCCGGGCGGCTCCCACCGGTCACCGGTCACCGGTCACCGGTCACCGGTCACCGGTCACCGGCGGCTCATCCCCGTGTCAGCTCGTCGGCGACGCCGGTCGCCCACCGCCGGACCGCGGCGAAGTCCCGGTAGTCCCCGCCCTTCCCGGAGTCGATGATCATTTTCGCCATCCTCCCCTTCGCCCCCTGCTCCAGGCGTCCCCCGAAGGTGGCGTGACCGCGGGCGTCCACGCGGATCATGGCGCGCCGCACCCCGCGCACCGGCGGGATGTCGCGTTCGGAGGCCGAGGCGTCCAGCGGTCCGCTGCTGAAGAACCACACGGGCCGGGCCGCGAGGTCGCCGCGCCGGCGGTGGACGAGGCGGCGGGCGTCCCTGTGCCAGCGGCCGGCGTACAGGGCGCCGCCGACCACGACGGCGTCGCAGGACTCGAGGCTCGTCACCTCCCGGGCCGGCCGTGTCTCGACCGCCAGCCCGGCCTCGCGCAGGACCTCGGCGACGGCGTTCGCGAGCTGGGCCGTGGACCCGTTCGTGGTCCCGTACGCGACCAGCACCCTTCTCGTCATGACGGTGCGCCTTCCTTCAATGTCGTGATCGGACGTCAGTGTCGTGATCAGGCCGGCTCCGGTACGACGGCCACCGGGCACGCGGCCCGGTGCAGCACGCCGTGGGCGACGCGGCCGAGCTGGAGGCCGAAGTGCCCCGGCCGGCGACGGGCGCCGACGACCAGCAGGTCGGCCTCGCGGGACACGGCCAGCAGGGCGTCACGGGCGCGGCCCTCCAGCACCCGCCGCTGCACCCGCAGCCCGGCCGGCACGTCGCGCAGCGCCTCCTCCAGCACCTCCGCCGCCTGCTGCTGCCGCAGCCGGCCCGGGTCGCCGACGATCAGCGGATGCCCGGTGGCCGAGTGCGCGGGGCGCTGCCAGGCCCGGACGGCCTCCAGCTCGACGCCCCGCAGCAGGGCCTCGTCGGCCGCGAAGCGCACGGCCGCGGTGCCCGCCGTTCCGTCGCCCGCGCCGCAGACGATGCGCCCGTGCGTACCCGCGCGGGCCTGGTTGTCGTGGTCGCCGCGCAGCACGATCACCGGGCAGTGCGCGTGCCCGGCCACCATCAGGCTGACGGAGCCGAGGAGCGCCTCGGTCATGCCGCTGCGGCCCCGGCAACCGAGGACCATCGCGAAGGCCGTGCGGCTCTCGCGCACCAGCGCGTACTCCGGCTCCTCCGGCAGCACCTCGGACGTGACCTTCACCGCCGGCTGCCGGCGGCGGGCGCGCCGTTCGGCGGCTTCGACGATGTCCTCGGCCCGCACCTGCTCCTCGGGTTCGGCGAGGTCGTGCGCGAGGGAGACGCCCTCGTAGCGCTCCCAGAGGGAGGCGTACACCAGCCGGAGCGACGTACCGCGCAGCGAGGCCTCGTCGGCTGCCCAGTCCACGGCCCTGGCGCTCGGCTCGGAGCCGTCGACACCGACGACGATCGGAAGGTCCATCATCGTTCTCCTCCGCTCGGCGGCGGCTCAGCCGTGTGCGACGACGGCGACGGGTGCGGTGACGTGGTGCAGGACGGCGTGAGTGACGTGGCCGATGTGGGCGCCGAGGGGGCGGGTGCGGATGCGCCGGCCGACGACCACCAGCGAGGCGTCGCGGGACGCGTTGACCAGTGCCGGCGCGGCGTTCCCGTACCGGCTCGCCTCGACGACGGGGACGTCCGGGAACTTCTGCCGCCAGGGGCGCAGCACCTCGGTCAGGACCGTCGCCTCGTGCCGGGCGAGCGAGCCGCGGGGGCCGATGTCGGCCGACATGCCGTACAGGTAGGTGGGCGGCGGGCTCCAGCCGTGCACGATCCGCAGCGGACTCGCGCGGCGGGCGGCGGCGTCGAAGGCGAACTCCAGCAGTGTCCGGTCCGGGGCGCCGGTGTCGAGGCCGAGGACGACGGGCCGGAAGCCGGTCGCCGCGGACGGCCCGCCGGCCGGGTCCGGCCGGTGCTCGTCGGCGGCCTGCTCACCCGCCCGGACCAGCACGACGGGACGCGCCGTGTGGGCGATGACGGACAGGCTGACCGAACCGATCATGAATCCGCCGATCCCGCCGAACCCGCGTGAGCCGAGCACCAGCAGCTCGGCGGCGTCCGCCGCCTCGGCCAGGGCCTCGGCCGGGTTCCCGGTGACCTGGTCGCTCAGCACCTCGATGCCGGCGTGGCGCAGCCGGACGTCCTCCGCGGCCTCGCGCGGGATCCTCTCCGTCCAGTGCTGCCGCGTCCCGCGTCCGGGCACGGGGGCCTCGGCCATGGGCTCGGGGACCGGTTCCCCCACGTGGAGGATGTTCAGCGGCAGACCGCGCAGCCCGGCCTCGCACGCCGCCCATTCGGCGGCGGCACGGCTCTCGGCGGAACCGTCGAGTCCCACGGTGATGGGTCGGGGCATGCTCTCCACCTCCCTGGTGAAAGGTCCGCCTCCAGCGTGGGCGGGCGGTGGCGGCCGGGCCAGGGGCCACATGTCCCCGGTCGGGCCCGACCGACCCTCCGCGACGAGCCCTGCGTCAGACGGCGGTGAGCAGGTTCCTGACCTCGACGACGTCGGCGATCGCCTCCACCTCGGCCACCATCCGGTGCAGCGTCGCGGCCGGCACCCGTCCCGTCAGCTCCACGACGCCCTCGTGCACGGCCACCCGCAGGGCCTCCCGATCACCCGGCGGGCAGCAGGCCCCGATCCGGGCCTCGGCCTCCGCCCGTACGGCGGCGTCGTCGCGGATGAGCGCCTGCAGCAGCGCGTCACGGCGCACGACGCCGACCAGGCGGCCCTCGCGGTCGGTGACGGGGATGCGCTTCAGCCGGGACAGTGCGGCGAGCCAGGCGGCCTCCGCGACGCTCGCCCCGGGCAGCACCGTGATCGCGGGGCTCGTCATGAGGTCGGCCGCCGTCTCACCGTGGGCCCTGCCGTGCAGGCGGCGCTCGCGCAGCCTGCCGACGGGGCCGGGCCGGTGACCGGACGCGTCGAAGGCCACCTTCGCCAGCAGATCGGACTCCGAGACGACCCCGACCACGTGGTCCTCGGCGTCCACCACCGGGACCGCGCCGACTCGTTCGCGTGCCAGCAGGCGGGCTATGTCGCGGTAGGGCAGGTCGTCGTGGAGGGACGCGGCGGGCACGTCCATCACGTCCCGTACCAGGGGGAGCCCGGCACCAGGCCGTGTCCACGCGTCGGCGGCCGCCGCCGGCGCGGGCTGAGCCGCCGTGCCACCGGCCTGGACCGGCGGCGCCCCGGCCCCGGTGTGCCCGGCGTGCTCCGCCGCGGCCGTGGCGACGGCGCCCAGGTAGCGGACCAGCATGTCCTGCCGTGCCGTCGCGCCGGGGCTCCAGGGGCGGGCGGGCGCGGACCGCCGGGCGTCGGCTTCGGTGGAGAAGTTCTCGTGCGAATTCACCATGGCCTCCGGACTGCCTCGGACTGCCTACCGTCCCAGTCTTCCGCCTTTCCCGCGCGCGCGAAGAGCCGAACGGCCCTGGGGCTCCCTGGAGCGGTTCCGCCCGGCGGGCACGCCGGGCGCCTCAGCCACCGGCGTGCCCGCCGGGCGTGGGGCGGAGGGCGCCGCCGAACCGGGACCCTCCTCGGGACGGCCCTGACGGACCTGCCCCGCCGGCCGCCCGGGGCCAGACTGGTGTGCGGGGTACGAACACATCCGGCGGCGATCACCATGTCCGATGTCACCACCACCGACCTCTACGAAGTGACCATGGCCCTGTCCTACCTCCGCGAGGACGTGCGGGCGCCGGCCACCTTCAGCCTCTTCGTCCGCGACCTCCCGCCCGGCCGCGGCTTCCTGGTCGCCGCGGGCCTGGAGTGCGCAATGGACTTCCTGGCCGGGTATCGCGTCGAGCGGCAGGACGTCGAGGAGTTCGCGGACGCCCTGCACCGGCCCGCACGGGACCTCGAGCCGCTCCTCGGGCTCGCCTTCGACGGCGAGGTACGCGCCGTGCCGGAGGGCCGCGCGGTGTTCGCCGGGGAGCCCTTGCTGGAGGTGACCGCCCCGCTGCCGCAGGCCCAGCTGGCCGAGACGTACCTGCTGAACCAGGTGTGCCACCAGACGGCGGTGGCGTCCAAGGCGGCACGCTGTGTCCTGGCCGCGGCGGGGCACGCCGTGGTGGACTTCTCGCTGCGCCGCACCCACGGACCGTGGGCCGGGTTCCAGGCGGCCCGGCTGGGCGCCCTGGCGGGTTTCGCGGGCACCAGCAACGTCGCCGCCGCCACGGCCCTCGGCATACCGGCCTCGGGCACCATGGCCCACTCCTACATCGAGGCGTTCCGGGACGAGGAGGCGGCGTTCCGCGCCTTCGCCCGCTGTCATCCCGGTCCGGTCACCTTCCTCGTCGACACCTACGACACGGTGGCGGGCGTGGAGATCGCCGCCCGGGTCCTGGCGGACCTGCGGCGCGGTCCGGGCTGCGCCGTCCGCCTGGACAGCGGGGACCTCGACGCGCTCTCGCGCCGGGCGCGCGCCGTGCTGGACGCCGCCGGGCTGACCGGCGTGGGCATCGTGGCGAGCGGCGGGCTCGACGAGTACGGCGTGGCCCGGCTGGTGCGCGCCGGGGCCCCGATCGACGTGTACGCCGTGGGCACGAAGGCCGGGGTGGCCGCGGACGCGCCGTACCTGGACGCCGCGTACAAGCTCGTCGAGTACGACGGCCGCCCCGTGATGAAGCTGTCCTCGGCCAAGGTCACCGCCCCGGGCCGCAAGCAGGTCTTCCGCACCGCCGGGCGGCCCGACGTCATCGGCCTCGACGGGGAGGAACCGCCGGACTCCGCGCGCCCGCTGCTGCGCACGGTGATGCGCGGCGGGCGGCGGACGGTCCCGCCGGACCGCTGGCAGGACGCCCGTGAGCGGCTGCGCGCGGACATCGCGGACCTGCCCGGCCCGGCGTGCAGGATCCGGGACCCCGAACCGGTGCGGCCGGTCGTGTCCCGGGCCCTGGGCGAGCTGACCGCGAGGGTGCGCGAGGACCTGGAGGCCCGGTTCCGCCCGGAACCCGCCGCCGCACCCGTGACCTCACGTGCCGCGCGGCCGTCCGGCCGGACGTGACCTCCCGGTGCCCGGGCCTCGGGCCCGGCACGGGGACCAATGGCCCATGGAGCCACGGGCGCCGTGGGGTTTCCATGGGATCGGCGGCGGCATCACCGTACGCCGCCACAGCGAGGAGGCGAGGACGATGACCGCTCCCGCAACGGCGAGCAGGGCGGACCGGACGGCCCGCACGGAGGGTACCGGTGCCTCGATGCGGGCACGGGTGGGCGACGAGATCGTCGTACGGGGCACGACGGCGGGGGTCGTGGCCCGGGACGGCGAGGTCGTGGGGCTCCACCACCCGGACGGCAGCCCGCCCTACGACGTGCGCTGGGCCGAGAACGGGCGGGTGACCCTGTACTTCCCGGGGCCCGACGCCCACGTCAGGCACCTGACGCACGCACCGGCCGGAGACGGTCGTGGCCCGGCCGAGTGACCGCCGCCCGGTCGTGGTGGGCGTGGACCCGGACCCCTCCCTGCGCATGGCGCTGGCCTGGGCGTCCGACGAGGCGGCCCGCCGCCGGCTGCCGTTGCGCGTGGTCCACGCCGAGGGTGTGCCGACCCGCGGCCGGCGCGGGCAGGTCCCGCCGTCGTGGGAGGAGTGGAACGAGGCGCTGCACGAAACCGGGAAGCGGGTCCTCGACATGGCGGCGGCCTTCGTCACGGACCGGCATCCGCGGGCCGAGGTGCAGACCCTGCTCGCCGAGGGCGACCCGGTGTGGGTACTGCGCGAGCAGAGCCGGGACGCCACGGCCGTCGTCCTGGGCTCCCGGCATCTGACCCGGTCCCAGGAGGTGTTCGGCTCCGTCTCGGTCGCCCTGCCCGTGATGGCCGGCGCGCACTGCCCGGTGGTGGCCGTGCCGGAGCCCGAGCACGTCACGCAGGAACCCGCGTACTACGTCGTCGGCGTCGACGGCAGTGAGCGTTCCGCCGCCGCGGTCGACGTGGCGTTCGAGGAGGCGGCCCTGCAGGGCGCCGAGCTGCGGGCCCTGTTCGTCTGGCAGCCCGGGCACCTGAGGATCTTCGACGAGTACGAGTCGCAGCAGGAGTGCCGCCGGCTGCTGTCCGAGATCGTGGCCGGCCGCCACGCCCGCTACCCGGAAGTCGACCTGCGTCACGAACTGGTCGTCGGCCATCCCGTGCGGGAGCTCACGGACGCCTCGGCCCACGCGCTGGGCCTGGTCGTGGGCACACGCGGTCACGGCGGCTTCGCCGGAATGCTGCTGGGCTCGGTCGTCCAGGGTGTGCTCCAGCACGCCCGTTGTCCCGTCATCGCGGTTCCGCCCGCGGCGGAGTGAACAGCGCGCCGGCCGCTGTGCGGCCAGGACGAGAGGTGGTCGTGTGAAGGTCTCCGAGGTGATGACCGCTCCGCCGGTGAGCGTCGCCCCGCACGTCGGTCTCCTGGAGGCGACCCGGCGGATGGCCGAGTCCTCCGTCGGGTCGGTACTGGTCGTCGAGGACGGGCTGCTGCGGGGCATCGTCACCGACCGCGACCTCGCTGTGCGCGGCCTGGGCGGCGGCCTGGACCGGGAGGCGCGGGTGGACGCGGTCATGTCGGCGCGGGTCGTCACGGTCGACGCCGACGACGACCTCCTGACGGCGTACGGGACGTTCCGCCGCACCGGGGTGCGCCGGCTTCCGGTCCTGGACGGGCGGCGGGTGGTCGGCGTGCTGACGATCGACGACCTGTTCCTGGACGTCTTCCGGCGGCTGGCGGACCTGCTGGGACCGGTCGCCTGGAGCGTGCTGCACGAGCCGCCCGGCCCGCCGTCGGCCGACGGGCCGCCTCGTGAGCCCTGAGCCGGCCGGCCGGGGAGCGGGCCCGCGCGGCGCGTCCGGGACGGCCGCACTGCACGAGGCCGGCCCGCCGGACGTCCCGGCCGCGGCCGGGGACCGCCGCGGGAGGGACCGTGGTCCCCCGTCGCGGCGCTCCCGTCGCTGCCGGCCGCCGAGGTCTTCGCCGCCCTGGGCAGCGGGCCGCGGGGTCTGCCGGCGGCCGAGGCCGCCGCCCGGCTGGCCCGGCACGGCCCCAACACACTGCCCGCCGCGGGCCGCACGCACGTGGGGCGGCGGTTGCTCGCGCAGTTCACCGGCCTGTTCGCGGTGCTGCTGCTCGTCGCCTCGGCGATCACCTTCCTGGCCTACGCGCTGGGGCGGCCGCGGGATCCCGCCACGCTCCAGCTGGCCGTGGCGATCCTCGGCGTGGTGCTGCTGAACGCGGGCATCGGTTTCGCGCGGGAGTACTCCGCCGAGCGCACGGCCCAGTCCCTGCAGGCCGTCGTCCTGGTCGAGCGTGACGAGGACCGGGTGGCCGAACCCGAAGGCCTCCCCCGGGTGCGCCTGCCGACCGGGGACGCCTGCGACCCGGTGGTGCTGGAGCGGGCGGGAGCCCTCACCCGCGACCTGGTCGTCGCCGCCACCGGCCGTGACGAGGACAACCTCGTCGTCAGCCTGCTCGCCAAGTGCCGGTTCGGTGCCGGCCGGGTGGCCGCGCGCGTCAACGAGGCGGAGAACGCCTGGCTCTTCGACGGGCGGTGGGGCGTGGACGTCGCGGTGCCGGCCGCCACCCCGCTGATCTCCCTGATCGAGGAGGCCACCGGCGCCACGGACACGGTGGCGCTGCCGCGGCTGAGCAAGGCGGGTGCCGAGGTCATCGAGACCGCGATCACCGAGGAGGCCCGGGCGGCCGGGCGCGCCCTGGGCGAGATCACGCTGCCGGCGGGCACGGTCGTCGCCACCGTCGTGCGCGACGGCCGGCCCACGGTCCCCGGTCCCGGGGTGCGGCTGATGCCGGGCGACGAGCTCCTGCTCGTGTCGCACGAGGCCACGGAGCAGGAGATCCACGCGGCCTTCCAGTAGCGGGGAACCCGGCGCGGGCCGCCGGATCACTTCTTGCCCACGCGCACCAGGACGACCGGGCAGGTGGCGTGCTGGGACACGTGCTGGCTGACGGAGCCGAGCAGGGCGCGGGCGAACCCGCCCCTGCCCCGGCTGCCGACGACCAGGGCCTCGGCCCCCTCCGCGGCCCGCAACAGGACGTCGGCGGGGTTGCCGTGCACCACATGGGTCCTGACCGAGTCGGCCACGTCCGCGCCGAGCACGTCGGTCAGCTCCCGTCGCATCTTCTGCCGGGTCTCGTCCTCGTCGACGTCCATGTCGACGGCGGGCGCCGACCAGCCGTACAGACCCGGCAGCTCCCACACGGCGACCGCCTCCACGACGCCGCCGACGAGGCCGGCGTACCCCACGGCCCAGCGAAGCGCCGCGTAGGAGGACTGCGACCCGTCGACGCCGACCACGATCCGCGGCTCGGAGACATCCCTGTCCATGCGTTCCACCTCTCCTGCGGCGTCCGGCCCGGCCGACCGGACCATCCCCGTACTCCACGCTGCGTGACGCGCCGCCGCACCGCCAGAGAAGAGCATCCAGCGGCATGACGGACGGCGCCGCCGTCAGTGCCCGCGGCCTTCCTCGTACGCCCGCCGCACCGCTCACCCGCGGTCCACGGTCACGCGGACGGCTCGTTCACGTGTTCACGTCGGCCCGTCGTCCTTTAGGGGCTTCACTCGCGGTGCAGCACGACTTTGAGGGCTCCCGTGGTGGCGCCGCGGGCGAACACGTCGTAGGCGTCCCGTATCCGGTCCAGACCGAAGGTGTGGGTGACCAGTCCGGAGACCGGCAGGCGTCCGAACCTCACCAGGTCCAGCAGTCTGGGTGTGGAGGAGGTGTCCACCTGACCGGTGCTGATCGTCACGTTCTTGCGCCACAGGGACTCGAGATGCAGCGTCGCGGGCCTGCCGTGCGCGCCGATGTTGGCGATGTGCCCTCCGGTGCGGACGGCCCGGGTGCACAGCACGAAGCCGTCCGGGTCGCCCGACGCCTCGACGACGACATCGGCGCCCGGTCCGTCGGACAGGTCGGCGATCAAGCCGCCCGGCGACTCGGCCGCGTCGGCGCCCACCCGCAGGGCGGTCTCCAGCCGGGCGTCGGCCAGGTCCACCACGATGATCCGGCGCGGCGAGTAGAGCCGGGCGACGACCACCGTGGCGAGGCCGACGGGGCCGGCGCCGACCACCACGACGGTGTCTCCCGGGGACACGTGCCCGTTGCGTACGCCGACCTCGTACGCGGTCGGGAGGAGTTCGGCGAGCAGCACCGCGTCGTCGGGTGCGAGCTCGCAGGGGCAGCGGGTGGTGGAGTGGTCGGCGAAGGGCACCCGCACCCATTCGGCCTGGGTCCCGTCGATGAGGTTGCCCAGGATCCAGCCTCCGCCTCCGCCGCACTGGCCGTACATGGCGTCACGGCACGCCCGGCAGTGACCGCACGCGGAGACGGAGGACACGATCACCTGGTCCCCGGGGCGCAGGTGGTGGACCTCGGCGCCGACCTCCTCGATCTCGCCGACGGCCTCGTGGCCGAGGACCGTCCCCGGCTTCACCTCGGGGAGGTCTCCGGCCAGGATGTGCAGATCGCTGCCGCAGACGCTGGTGGCGTCGACGCGCACGATCGCATCGGTCGCCTCCTGGATCGCGGGGTCCTGGACGGTGTCCCAGGAACTTCGCGCCGGGCCCTGGTAGACGAGCGCTCGCACCCTACTCACTTCCTCGGTCCCCCACCTCCACGGTGGCCCCCGCGGGACCGCCGGGCAACACGGCCGCCCGTGCGTCTCAGTCCGGCTCCATGTAGGGGCGGCGCAGGACGGGGGCCTGCCCGCTGCCCCAGGGGCGCACGGCGGTCAGGGCCCGGGCGACCGCGGCCTCCAGGGAACCGCTGGTGTCGACGGCGACGGCGCCGGGCCACGGCGGTTCGCCGGCCGCCATGGCGGCGGCGACTGCGGCGTCGGCGTCGGACGCGCCGGGGGCGCGCGTGCTCAGGCGCGCCGCCGAGACCTCGCCGGGCACGTGGCAGCGCAGGGCCACCAGGTCGGCGCTGGTGCGGTCGGCGACGCGCAGGGCCGCCTCGCGCTGTCCCGCGTCGGACCAGGTGGCGTCCAGCACCACGCTCTCACCGCGGGACAGCAGGACGGCCGCGCGGTCGAGCAGGGCGCCGTAGGTCCTGGCCGTCCACTCGGGTGTGTACAGGCCCTCGCCGTAAGGGGCCGCCGCGGACTGTTCCGGTGGGATGCCCGCCAGTTCCTTGCGCAGGCGGTCGCTGCTGAGCAGGGTGACTCCGAGCCGGTCGGCCAGCGCCCCCGAGAGGGTGGACTTCCCGCTGCCCGGCAGTCCGCCGACGAGGGTCAGGCGGACGGCGGCGGTACGCAGATGGCGCAGCGCGGCGGCGGCGAGCCGCCGCGCCGCCGCCTCGGCGCCGGGCGCGCCCTGGCCGGCCTGGATCAGGGAGACCTTGGCGCGGACGAACGCCCGGTAGGCGATGTAGTGGTGCCACAGCGACGGGGGCGCCGGGTCGCCGGAGTACTCGCCGTACTGGGCGAGGAAGTACGCCGCGGCCTCGGGGGCGCCCAGCTGTTCCAGGTCCATGGCGAGGAAGGCCGCGTCGTCCAGGCCGTCGACATGGCGCAGGGCGTCGTCGAACTCGAGGCAGTCGAGGACGCGGGGGCCGTCGTCCAGGCAGAAGATGTCGTCGGCGAGCAGGTCGCCGTGGCCGTCGACCACGCGTCGCTGCTCGATGCGGGCGCCGAACAGCGGCTCGCGGCCGGCGAGGTAGCGGCGCACCAGCCGTTCGGCCTCGGCCGCCTCGTCGAGGACGAGGCCGTCGGCGGCCAGCGCCCGGATCTGGGCGAAGGTCGCCTCCCACCGTGCCGAGAGCGCGTCCCGCGTGCCCTGTTCGTCCACTTCGGGGCCGCGCGGCGCGTCCGCGTGCCAGGCGGCGAGGTGCCGGGCGACGGCCCTGAGCACGTCGTCGACGGGGGCCCCGGCCCGCACCAGGCGGGCGAGACGGCGGCCTTCCGGCATGCGGCGCATCACCACGACCGGCTCGGGCGCCGGTGCGCCGGGGCCGTGGAACTCGCCCACGCCGAGGTAGACGTCGGGGGCGAAGCGGCGGTTGACGGCGACCTCGCGCTCGCACGCGGCCCGGCGAGACGCCGCCGTGGAGTAGTCAAGGAAGCCCAGGTCGACCGGCTTCTTGACCTTGCAGACGCGGTCGCCGACGAAGAACAGCACGGCGGTGTGGGTTTCCCGCACCTCCGCGCGCACCGGCGGCGGGCCGTCGTGCGGGGCCGTCCCGCGGGAGCCGGGCCCGGTCATGCGGAGCCCGGGTCGGCGGCGGCTGTTTGCATGGCGGGCTCCGTCCCGTACGAAGCTGGAAGCCGGACAGGGCGGTGGTCGGGCCCGGCCGGACGGGTGCTCCGGGCGGCACCGCATGTTGGGGTGGGGCATTCCCTCGTACGAGGATCACCCGGCCCGTCCGGCGGCGCACGCGGACCGGGCGAACGGGGGCGGACGGGGCTGCGGCTCGGTCCGGTCGCCCACACGCCGCCGCACCACGCGGCGTGTCCCCGTCGCCGTCGTTCCCCGGACATGACGCGTGCCCCGGATCTGAAGCGCTCCCCGGATACGAAGGGCGCCGGTGCCGAGGGTGCTGGTGCCGGCCGGTGGCCCCGCCCCGTGCGGTGGCCTGCCGCGCGTGGCACGTTGGATACAGCACCACTGCGAGCGGAGGGCGGCGATCATGCGAGCTCACCTCGGCGACCAACTCGTCATCGAAAGTGCCACGACCGGTGCCGCCAGGCGCGACGGCGAGATCGTCGGAATCCACCACGACGACGGAACTCCCCCCTACGACGTGCGCTGGTCGGACACCGACGAGGTGACACTGGTGTTCCCCGGGCCCGACGCGCACGTCCGGCACCTGGGGCACGGAGAGCCCGGATTCGCCCCGGCCGCGCGGCCGGGGACCGGTGGGGCGGCGGACGCGTCCCGGGCCGCCGCGCCCGCCGGCCGGGCCGACCCCGGCGACATCGGCCGCCGCGTGGCCGCCGAGCGGCGCAGGCAGGGGCTCAGCCGGGAGGAGACGGCCCGCCGCGCCCGTATGTCGCCCGACTATCTGGCGTACCTGGAGGAGCGGCCCGCCGACCTGACGCCGGCCACCGTCATCAGGCTCGCCGACGCGCTGGGGACCACGGTCGCCGCGCTGCGCGGCGCGGGCACGGACCTCCCCCCGGGGCAGGGGCACGCGCTGCTGCACCCCCGGCTGCTGGACCTCGGTCCGCGGGAGTGCCGCTCCCTGCTCGCCACGCACGGGGTGGGGCGGATCGCGGTGTCGGCGTCCGAGGGCCGTCCGGCGGTGGTCCCGGTCAACTACGAGGTCGTCGGTGAGGCCATCGTCTTCCGGACGGCACCGGACTCCATCGCCGCGGCGGCCGCGGAGACGGAGGTCGCCTTCGAGGTCGATCACGTGGACGAGGCCATGAGCCAGGGCTGGAGCGTGCTCGCCGTCGGCCCCGCGAGCGTCGTCACGGATCCCGAAGCGGCGCGCAGGCTCGCCCAGAGCGCCCACACCACACCGTGGGCGGGCGGGGCGCGCGAGATGTGGATCGCGATCCGGCCCACGAGCCTGACGGGCCGTCGTATCGTCCCGGCCGACCAGTAGACGGCGGCGGGGGCGGGAAGTCTCCGGGAGCCGGGCGGAGAGGCGGTGGCGGTGGCGGGAAGTCTCCGGGAGCCGGGCGGAGAGGCGGTGGCGGTGATGGAACGTCCGCTGGTCGTGGGCGTCGACGGTTCGGAGCCGAGTCTGCTGGCGGTCGACTGGGCGGTGGACGAGGCGGCACGGCACGGGCTGCCGCTCCGCCTGGTCCACGCCTCCCTGTGGGAGATCTACGAGGGGGCCCAGCCGTCCTTCCGTACCGAGCGCCCCGCCGAGGAGGTCATGGCGGAGCACATCGTCGCCTCCTGCGTGGAACGTGCCCGGCGGCGCGATCCCGGGGTGAAGGTGTCGGGCAAGGTGCTGGCCGAGGACGCGGCGTCGGTGCTGCTGCGTGCCGGGCCCGAGGCGTTCGCACTGGTCACGGGCTCTCGGGGGCGTGGCGGCTTCGCGGGGCTGCTGCTGGGGTCGGTCGGCCTCGCGGTGGCGGCGCGTGCCACGTGTCCGGTGATCGTGGTCCGGGGTGCGGAGCCGGACCGCCCGCAGGGCGCCGGCCGTGTCGTGGTGGGGATCGGGGACCGGGCCGGCGGCGCGGGCGCCCTACGGTTCGCCGTCCGTGAGGCCGAGGTCCGCGGCTGCGCCCTGACCGCCGTACGCGCCTGGCGCAGTCCGGCCGTGGACCCCGTGGACCACATGCTGATCGCCGACGACGGCGCCCGGCTGCGCAAGGAGCGGGCCTCGGCCGGTCTCGATGACGCGCTGCGCGAGGCGGCGCGGGATCACCCCCGGGTCGGCATCGAGCGCCGGACGGCCGAGGGCCCCACCCACCGGGTGCTCATCGAGGCGTCTGCCGGTGCCGATCTGGTCGTCGTCGGCGCGGTGCGCCGGCACGGCCGTTTCGGCCTGCAGCTCGGCAGGGTCGCCCACGCCCTGCTGCACCACGCGCGCTGCCCGGTGGCCGTCGTTCCCGAACCGGCCTGACACGCACCGCGCGCCCGAGTCGGAGGAGGCCCGGTCCGCGTGGCGCCGGCCGAGCGCGCCGTGACCGTCGCACCCGGCAAGACGCGCACGCTCGTGCCGCCCGGAGGCTGAACGCGGGCCGGCGCGGCCCGCTCGCTCACGCCAGCGACAGGAAGAGCTTCTCCAGCCGCGCGCGCATCGCCTCCGGGTCCTCACCGGTCTTCCGGCCGGACTCGATGTCGGTGACGCACTGCTGCAGGCCGGTGGCGATGATGGCGAACCCCGCCCGGTCTAGCGCCCGGGACGCCGCGGCCAGCTGCGTGACGACGTCCTCGCAGTCCCGGCCCTCCTCGATCATCCGGATGACGCCCGAGATCTGGCCCTGCGCACGCCGCAGCCGGTTCAGCACGGCCTTCAGGGACGCGCCCTCGAGTTCCAGTTCCACGATCACTCCTCCGAGAATACCCCTCGGGGTACTCTACGTCCCGATTCGGGACGGCGGCGACCATGCCGGCGTACCGGTGTGCTCCGCGGACGCGGGTCAGGCAACCGGCCGGAACGCGTGGAGCTCGTCAAGGCCCGGCTCGACGACGCCGTAGTGGTTCTCCGGGACCTCGTTCCAAGCCCCGGGGAGATCCCCGAGCGGCTCCGACACGACCAGGCGGGTCTCCTCGGAGACCTCCCTGAGATACCCGGCGTCCGGGTGGAGCGCGCGCAGCGTGTCGACTCGGGTGCTGTAGTACAGCGACCGCGAGGCGCCCTCGCTCGAGTGGCGGAAGACCCACAGCCGCCGGCCGTCGGCCACCGCCACGGTCATCTGCAGGGGGTGCTCCACGTCGTGCCGGTGCCCCGTCTCCTCCACCAGGGTCGCCATGCGCGCCACGGCGCCGGGCGGATCGTCCGTGAGGCCGAAGGTGAGGGCGAGGTAGAACATCAGCTCGGAGTCGGTGGAACCCTCGATCTCGGCGTAGAGGGCGGGATCGACGGCCAGGGCGAGGTCACGCCGGAGGCGGTGGAACTCCCTGATGGCTCCGTTGTGCATCCACATCCAGCGGTCCCGGCGGAAGGGATGGCAGTTGGTCTGCTGCACGGCCGTGCCGGTCGTGGCCCTGACGTGGGCGAAGAACAGGCCCGAGCGGACGTGGTGGGCGACCTCCTGGAGGTTGCGGTTGTTCCAGGCGGGGCCCACGTCCCTCAGCACCGCGGGTGTGGTCAGGTCCGGTGCGTACCAGCCGACGCCGAATCCGTCGCCGTTGGTGGTCTCCACCCCCAGGCGGGAGTGCAGGCTCTGGTCGATCAGACTGTGTCTGGGTTCGAACAGGACCTGGCTGAGCAGAATGGGCGTACCCGAGTAGGCGATCCACCGGCACATGCGTGCACCCCACTTCGTCGAGGCTGCCACCAGTATGGGTCGTGCGCGGGCGGGTGGCGCGCCCTGCCGTCCGGTGCCCCGTCGGCGGTCGTCAGGTGCACCGTCAGCGGTCGTCCGGTACCCCGTCAGCGGTCGTCCCCGCCGCCCCGGCGCGGGCGGGACACGTGCTTGCGGACCGAGCGCCACTGGGAGCGCGTCTGCTCGACCACGTTCTCCCATTGCTGGCGGACCTCGTGGTCGGAGGGGCGTCTGCCCTGCCGGATCCGGGTGAGTTCCTCCGCCGTCTCCCGTCCCAGCGCGGCCGAGACGACGAGCAGGAACATGGCCGCGAAGAGGGCCGAGAGCATCGCGAACACGGCGCCGACCACGCCGTAGCGGGACGCGTAGGTGTTGAACAGGTGCGGCATGTAGAGGGCGGCGCCCCAGGAGTAGAGGGTCGCCAGGACGGCGGCGGTGACGCCGAAGGGGATCAGCTCGATCCAGGCGATCCGTTTCGCCGACAGGATCCAGCCGCTCCATACGAGGAACACCGCGGTCACCGGCGCCTCGACGAGCGCGGGCACCAGGTTCAGCGTGCGGCGTCCGCCGAGCGCCGCGGAGATCCACCCGGTGACCAGGACGTAGCCGCCGAGGGTGAGGATCCAGTACAGGCCGTTGCGGGAGTTGCGCACACTGAGCGGCCTGAGCTGCCAGGTCTGCTCGAAGAGCCGCTGCAGGGCGCGCGCGAAGCTGAGCACCGAGATGGTCAGGAAGACCAGTCCGAAGACGCCCGCGCCCCCGCTGGCGTTCTCGGCCGGGGAGAACAGGTCGTCGACCGCCTGGGCGCCGGCTCCGGTGAGCCCGTAGCGCCTGATGATGCGCTCGGCGGTGTCGTGGGGGACGAGGTTGCTCAGCACGGCGCCGGCGAGGATGCCGAGCGGCACGAGCGCGGTGAGGGCGCTGGACGCCAGGGCCATCGAGCGGTCGAACCCGACGACCTTCTGGAAGCGGTTGAGGACGCGCAGGGCGAAGGCGGGACGCAGCCAGAACGTCAGCGTCCTGACCAGGCGCTCTCGGTTGATGCTCGCCCTCCTGCCCTCCGCGGGGATCATGGCACTCGGTGGACGGCGCGAGCTTAACCGCCGGTCGTGTGCGGCCGGTGGTGCCACACCGGCCCGGACCGGCGTGCGAGGTGCAGCACGCGGTGCCAGTCGGCCGAGGGCCGGCTGCCGCGGGGCGCGCCGCGGCCGCGCGGCACGCGCACCCGCAGCGCCCCGGGCACGATCCGGCACACCACGGGCACGGGCAGCATGACGTGTTCTCCGTCGATGCCGACCGGTACGGTCGCCGCGTCCGCGTCGACGGTCACCTCCGTGCCGGTCAGCCGGGTGAGGCCGCCCTTGCGTCCCCCTGCCGTCCGTGCCGCCTGCACGGTGTTGTCGACGTGCACGCACAGCACGCCGAGCAGTCCCGAGTCCAGGCTCCCCCGGTGACCGCGCCCCGGTCCGACGGCGTACCGGTAGGGGTTGTTGCTGACCAGCACCGCCTGCAGTCCCTGCGCGCGCCGGTGTCCGGACCGCATCCGCAGTCGGGGGGTGCGCTCGCCCGTGAGCAGTTCGGGCAGGTCGTGCAGTGCCGTGCGCAGCTGTGCGCCGCGGTAACCGGGGTTGCCGACCACGGCGGCGTAGGTGCCGAAGGACGCGTTGTTGACGAAGACCCGGTCACCGGCGAACCCGAGGTCCACCCGGCGTTCGACGCCGTCGGTGAGGGCTTCCAGCGCGGCGGCCGGGTCCTCGCGGTCGAGGCCGAGGTCGAGGGCGAAGTGGTTGCGGGTGCCCGCGGGGATCACCACGAACGGCAGGTCGTTCTCGTGGGCCACCTCCGCCACCAGGGCCTGGGTGCCGTCCCCGCCCGCCACGGCGAGGAGGTCGGCGCCTTCGGCGACGGCGCGCCGGGCGAGCGCGGTCACGTCCTGCCGGCCGGTGAGCACCGTCACCCGGGCGCCCGCCGCGCGGGCCCGCTCGACCAGGTGGAAGCGGCCGACCTTGCCGCCGCCGGAGTGCGGGTTCATCAGGATCCAGGGGTGCCGCGGCGCCGTCGCCGGCGCGGGTGCGGCGCCGCCCGCGCGGGAACGGGGTGAGAGGACGCGGCCGGCCGCCGCGACGGCGAGCAGCACAAGGGCGAGGGAGGCGACGGCCGGACCGAGCATGCCGTGGGTGGCGTACAGGCCGAGCACGGTGAGCGGTGCGGCCACCGCGAGGGCCGCACCGCAGGCCCGCACGGCTCCCGTGTGCGCCAGGGTCCACCACAGCCCGGCCCCGGTGAGCGCCAGCCCGGCCACACCGAGCAGCACCCACAGCACGCCGCGCAGTCCGGCGGCCACGAGGGGGACCAGTACGCCGCCGAGGAGTGCCGCGCGCGCCAGCCAGATCCTGCCGGCGCCGGGGTCGCCGTCGTGCGGGCCCGGACGGTCCGGGCCCGCGCCGGGTGCGGGTGGCTCCACGGGAAGGTCCTCCCCTGCCGTCGTCCCCGGGCCGCACGGCATGGCGGCGGCCTACCTGCCGCCGCGCGGCATGGTGTCGTAGGAGCCGGGGGCGACGTCTTCCTGCCGGGCGACGCACAGGGCCCAGATGATGAACCCGCTCATCGCGATCATGAGGACGGACCACACCGGGAAGTACGGCAGGGAGAGGAAGTTGGCGATGATCACCAGCCCGGCGATGGCCACGCCGGCCACCCGCGCCCACGTCGCCGCCTGGTAGAGCCCGATGCTGACCATCACGGCCACGACTCCCAGGATGAGGTGGATCCAGCCCCAGCCGGTGAGGTCGAACTGGAAGACGTAGTTGCGTGTGGTGACGAAGACCTGGTCCTGGGCGATCGCCATGATGCCGCGGAAGATGTCGAGAAGGCCGACGAGGGTGAGCATGACGGCGGCGAAGAGCATCAGGCCCGCGGCCCATGCGTACTTCGCCGTGTGCTCCCTTGACGTGGGGGTGGCGGTCATGTCTGTCTCGCTTCCTTGTCCTTGTCCGTGCTCAGTTGGACGACGGTGTGGTGACGGTGCCGGACGGGCCCGGTGAGCCGGTGCCGCTGAGGACGAGCTCCTTGGCGCGGCGGAACTCCTCGTCCGTGATGTCCCCGCGCGCCCGCATGTCGGACAGCTTGGCGAGTTCGTCGGCGCTGGTCCGCCGGCCGCTCTCGCCCGCCGTCTGCTTGATGTAGGCCTCGAACTCGGCCTGCTGGGCGCGGGCGTGGTCTATCTCCCTGCGGCCCATGCCCCTGCCACGGGCGATGAGGTAGATGAAGACGCCGAGGAAGGGCAGCACGATGACCAGTACCAGCCACCCTGTCTTGCCCCACCCGCTCAGGCCGTCGTCGCGGAAGATGTCGCCGATGATCCTGAAGAGCAGGATGAACCACATGATCCAGAGGAAGAACCACAGCAGGGTCCAGAACATGCTCAGCAGCGGGTAGTCGTAGGCGAGGTACGTCTCGGTGCTCATGTGTCTCCTCCGTTCCGGGCCGTGCCCGACCGCCGTCTCCGGCTGTTCTCAGCGTGCGCGGGCCCTCGGGGGGCGGGCCTCACCCGGGGCGGGTGAAGTTGCGGGCCGCGGCTCAGGGGCCTGCCCGGCCCGGCGCGCCGGCCGCCCCGCGCGGGGGCCGGCCGGCCGCGGAGGCGAGTACGGCCAGGACCGCGAGGACCACGAGGACGAGCACGAGGACCAGGGCCACGGCTCCGACCGTGGGGTAGTTCCAGAGCAGCAGCGCCAGGGCCCCGCCCCCGATGACCACGCCGGTGGTCCACGAGCGGTGGCTGTCGAGCCAGCGGCCGGTCGCGCCGGTGTGCATTCCGGCGTCCTCCAGGGCGCGGCCCGCGGCGCCGGTGCCGCGCCCCGCCAGGGAGCGCACCCCTGTGGCCACCCTGCTCGGGCCGTACAGGAAGGCGGCCAGCGCCGTGACGACGGCGATCACGAGCAGGGTGCGGGTGCTGCTGCGCAGGAAGCGGACGAAGGTGTCGAAGACCACCGCGGCGGCGTCGGGCGGCAGCGTCGCGGGGGGCACGGAGTCGAGGTAGACCCGGCGAACGACGGCCAGCGCGATGAGCAGCACGATCATCATCACGCCGATGCCCGCGGCCGTGGCCAGCAGCATCACCCGGTGCGCCGGCGCGGCCCACACGGCGAGGGCGGCCAGGACGAGGGTGAGCACGGGCAGCCACGCGCCCATGATGTCCAGCAGCCGCATGAGGTTCTGCGCCTTGGACAGCTTGTCGGTCTTGAACAGGGTGATCTGCCGGTCGGGCGCCGGTATGGCGGAGGCCTTCGCGAAGCCCTGGTCGACGAGACGCTGCTTGACCTGGTCGACCACCGTGCCGAGGTCGAGGGTGACGGTGTTCCCCTGGGCTCGCAGGGCCGTGTTCTTCTCCCCGGTGAGCATGCCCACCACGGCCGTCTGGGCGCGCCGGTTGGCGGCCGTCCAGGCCTGGTCGAAGGCGTCGCTGGTGACCACGCGGTGCACGACGCGGTGCACGACGTTCGTCACGGCGGCGCGCAGCGGCCCGTCGAGGGCCGAGGAATGGTCCACGACGGCCGGTGGCGCGCCCGAGTCCGCCAGCGCCTTGCTGAGCGCCGCCGTGACCGCGTCGATGTCCAGCTCGGAGACGACGCGGTTGGTGAGCCGGTCGGTGACGACGTTCTGCACGGCCGGCTCCGACGCCAGGGGGGCGACGGTCTGGACGTACCGGTCGGTGTCGGTGACCGTGTTGTCCACCCAGGCCGCCACGACGGCCAGCGGGGCCAGCAGCAGGGTGAGGACGAGCAGCACCGACGCGCCGGCGTAGCGCAGCCTGCGGTGGCGTACGGCGGCGGTCTTGCGAAGCCGTTCGTACCTGTCGTACTCCTCGCCGCTCAGCACCACATGGCTCTCGCCGTCGCGGCCGGAACCCGGGGGTTCGGGGGGCGTCTTGGGGGCCATCGGGACTCCTCGTTCGTCAGTGACCGGGTGGGGTTCGTCGGTGCCCGGTCGAAGCGGCGGATCCGCCCGGCTCGGGGGACGGCACGGCGGCTGCGCGCGCGGGCGCGCGGTGATCCGCGGGCGGCGGCGGAGCGCTCAGCGCGTCATGCCGCCGGCGCTCGGGGCGTCATGCCGCCGCCGGCGTGCCGGGAGGAAGGCCGGAGCGTGCCCGGCGCAGTGCCGACCGCAGGGCGAGGGCGAGTCCCAGCTCGGCCACGCCGAGCAGCACCAGCCACAGGCCGAGCAGCCGGGTCAGGGCGCGGGCCGATTCGGTGGGCAGGGCGAGCACCACGATGCCCGCGACGACGGCGAGTGCCGCGACGCCGAGCACCAGGCCGCGGTGGGGCAGTCCCCTGGCGGTCAGGGCGGTGTAGGCGGTCACCATGCCGGTGACGAGCCAGACGGCGCCGGTGATCAGCGAGAGCGCGGCGATCGTCTGCAGGGGGTTGCGCAGGCACAGCACGCCGGCCAGGACGTACAGCACCGCCACCAGCAGTCCGGTGAGCCGGTCGCCGGGCTCGCGCGCGAAGGCGGCGACGAACCGGAACGCGCCCGTCACCAGCAGGTACAGCCCGATGATCACGGCCAGGACGTGCAGAGTCCCCTCCGGCCAGACCAGTGCCAGGATCCCCGGCACCAGCGTCGCCACCGCCGAGCCCAGCAGCCAGGTCCAGGAACCGCCGAGCCTGGCCAGCTGGCGTTCGAGGTCGCTGTCGGGGACCGGAACGGCCTCGCCGGCGGGGCGTCGCGGGCCGCTGTCCGGGGCGGGGACCGTCCCGCCGTGGGGAGGTTCTGGTCCGGTGCGCGGCGCCGGATCACGCGACACGGTCATGGCTCCTCCTCGCGTGACGCGGTCCGCGACCGGACCGACGGCGGGACGGTGTGCGGTGTCCGCACCCCGTCAGCGTCGCGCGCGCCGCCGGGGGCCGGGTCACCCCTGAGGGGTGATCCGCGGACGGTGGCGCCACGGTGGGCTGGACCGGACGAGAGGCCCCGGGTCTCGCACGGAGAAGCGGAGGGCGACTCATGACGGCATCGACGACCCCGGACGCCGCGCTGACGCGCGGCGAACGAGCGGTGTACGGCAGGGACGCCCGCAGGCGCGCCTCCCGTTCCTGTCACGGCTGGTTCGAGGCGGCGCAGGGGCGCCCCGACCCGGTGGACGTGCTGGAGCGCCAGTCCGCCACGCGCGTCCCCGAGCTGGTGCCGCTGCGCTACGCCCGCATGCTCGAGTCGCCGTTCCGCTTCTACCGCGGTGCCGCCGCCGTCATGGCCGCGGACCTCGGCCAGCTGCCCAGCACCGGTCTGACGGTGCAGCTCTGCGGAGACGCCCACCTGCTGAACTTCCGGCTGCTGGCGTCGCCCGAGAGGCACCTGGTCTTCGACATCAACGACTTCGACGAGACCCTGGCCGGCCCGTTCGAGTGGGACGTCAAGCGGCTCGCGGCCAGTCTGGCGATCGCGGGCCGGCACAACGGGTTCTCCACGGCGCAGCAGGACAAGGCCGTGCTGGAGTGCGTCCGGTCGTACCGCACGCGGATGCGGGAGTTCGCCGGCATGCGCACCCTGGACATCTGGTACGCGCAGGACGACGCCGACCGGATGCGCGAGCTGCTGGCCTCGTCGATGACCAAGGAGGCCCGGCGCCGGACCGCGGAGGCCACGGCACGGGCCAGGACCCGCACCCACCTCCAGGCCTACGGGAAACTCACCCGGGTCACGGCCGATGGGCGGCGGATCACTCCCGATCCGCCGCTCATCACGCCGCTCCGTGACCTGCTGACCGACGCGTCCGGGGGCGCCCAGGAGTACGACGTGGGCGCCGTCGTGGCGGACTACGCGCGCACCCTGTCCTCCGAGCGCCGGCACCTGCTGCGCCGCTACCGCCTGGTGGACACGGCGCGCAAGGTGGTGGGGGTCGGCAGTGTGGGGATGCGCTGCTGGATCGTGCTCCTGCTCGGCGGCGGGGACGACGATCCGCTGCTGCTGCAGGCCAAGGAGGCGCAGGAGTCCGTACTGGCCGCGTACACCGGCGGCCGCTCCTACGACAACCAGGGGCGCCGGGTGGTGGCCGGGCAGCGGCTGATCCAGACGACGAGCGACATCTTCCTGGGCTGGACCCACGCGGTGGGCCTCGACGGCCGCGGCCGGGACTTCTACGTGCGCCAGCTGCTGGACTGGAAGGGCATCGCCCGGCCGGACAGCTGGGACCCGCGCATGCTCCGCCTGTTCGGTCACCTGTGCGGGGCGAGCCTCGCCCGTGCCCACGCCCGCTCCGGCGACCCCGTCGCCCTCGCCTCCTACCTGGGCGGCAGCGATCGCTTCGACCGCGCTCTGGTGGGGTTCGCGCAGGCGTACGCCGACCAGAACGAGCGGGACGCCCGCGCGCTGGACGCGGCCGTCCGCTCGGGCAGGGTGCGTGCGACCGCCCTCTGACGAGCCGGCACGGGCAGGGGGCAAGGGGTGCAGGGGGCAGGGGGCAGGGGGCGAGGGGGATCGCCGGGGGCCGTTCGGGTAGCCGCCTCGGGGCTATTCGGGCAGCTGCCTCATCTCGACGACCCGGAGCCCCACCGACCTGAAGCGGGCCAGCAGCCCGTACAGGTGGGCCTCGTCGACCACGGGGCCGAAGAGCAGCGTCTGGCCTGCGACGACCACGTGGTCCAGCTCCGGAAAGACCTTGGCCAGGGTCTCCGAGACATGTCCCTCGACGCGGATCTCGTAGCGCATGTGCCGCTCTCCCGCCGACAGCCGATGGCAGTTCCATGGTGCTCTGCCTCAGTCATCGTCCTGCCCGTCGAGGGCCTCGGACCTCACCCGGCGCAGGTGACCTGCCGGGCCTTCGCGCCACCCGTGTCAGTGTTTGAGGAAGATCTTGAAGGAGATGATCAGCAGGCCGAGGACCAGGTTGACCGACGCGGTCAGGACCATCTGGGAAGCCGAGGCACCGGCCCGCCGGGCCGCCGCCACCGACCACCCCACCTGTCCGGTCACCGCCACGGCAAGGGCCAGCCACACGGCTCCCGCCACGTCCGGCACCAGCAGCGGGCTGACGACCACGGCCAGGGCGGGCGGGACGGCCGCCTTGACGATGGGCCACTCGTCCCGGCACACGTGCAGCACGACGTGCCGGTCGAGGGACTGCTGCGCCAGGCGGGCGCCGAACAGCTGGGCGTGCACGTGCGCCACCCAGAAGGCCACGCCGCTGAGGAGGAGCAGCAGGGCCAGCTCCAGGCGGGGGAAGGAACCCAGCGTGCCGGCTCCGATGACCACGGAGGCGGCGAGCATGGAGCCGTAGACGCCGCCGGTGTAGTCGGCGTGGGCCCGCCGGTCGCGCCGGCGCGCGCGCCGCTGCTCGCGCGCGGCCGCGTGGTCGCGTTGCGGGGTCACGGTCACAGCAGTCCCAGCCCGCGTGCCCGTCGCACCGCGTCGTGCCTGCGGTTCACCGCCAGTTTCCGGTAGACGCTCTTGATGTGGGTCTTCACCGTGTTCACCGACACGAACAGGTCGGCGGCGATCTCCTCGGTCGACATCATCTGGGCGAGCCGCGTCAGCACGTCGCGCTCCCGCCCGCTCAGCTGCTCCACGAGCACGGGCGCCGCCTCGGCCTCGGGGCCGGGCGCCGCGGTGCCCGGGGTGAGCCAGCCCGCCGCCAGATCCCGCAACGGCGGCGCCGACAGGAACGGCCCCACCCACGGCCCGGCTTCCCGGAACGGGCGGCGCAGGGCGTCGCGGCGGGCGTCCAGCAGGGCGTCGGCGAGCAGCCGGCGGGCGGCGGCCCGGTCCCCTTGCGCGTGCGCGGCCTCCGCCCGCACGAGCACGGCGCGGACGCGGACCGCGGGGCCGACCCGTCGGTCGGCGGTCATCGCGTCGAGGACCTTCAGGGCCGTCCACCGGTCGCCCCCCGCGAGGTGCGCGCGCGCCTCGGCGACGGCGCACGCAGGTTGTTCGGCGGCCGCGTCCCGCACCACCTCGGCGGCGGCGTCCGGGCGGCCCTCGGCCAGGTGGGCGGCCGAGGCGACGAGCGCGGCCTGGCCCTGTGCCCAGGGTGACGCGACGTCGGTGGCCACCGCGGCCCGCGCCGCCTCGGCCGCGGCGCGCGCCCTGCCCCGGGCCAGGAGCAGCCGGGCCAGGGCGATGGACCTGGCGGCCGCCGTCACCGGGTCCCGCGCCGCGGACCCGGGCGTCTGGTCGATCAGCCCCTGCGCGCGGCGCAGTTCACCGCGTTCGACGGCCACCGCGGCAAGGACCGTCCGTCCGAGACCGGATCCGGAGAGCCGGGGCAGGCCGAAGCGGTCCGACTCCGACATCGCGGCGAAGGCGTTGCGCTCCGCCCTGCCCGGCCAGCCGTCGAGGTAGTCGATCAGCGCCAGGTGCCCGAGGGACTCCTGACGCGGGACCACCGTGGCGGCGCCGTCCCGGCCGCCGGCCACCGCCGTCAGCGCGGCGCGCGCCTCCTCGAACTCACCGGCCCACACCCGCGTCGAGCCGACGTGGGTGAGCAGCAGGGCGGGCAGCTCCGGGTGCTGGTCGAGCAGTCGGGCGGGCACCTCCCGCTCCAGTTCCCTGGCCGCCCGCGCGGCCTGTTCCGCCCGCCGGGGGGATCCGGAGAGGCGAGCGGCGAGGGCCTCCAGCAGGGCGCAGCTCAGCTGGGCCGCGGCCGGGTCGTGGTCGTCGTCCCCGAGCTGCCGCTCCGCGTGGCGCAGGTGGGCCAGGCCGTGGTCGAGGTCGTGGCGGGCCAGGTCGCGCGCGGCCCGCACGAGGTTCGTGGCGCTGCTCGTCGTTCCGGGCTCCATGCCGGCGAACAGTTCCGTCAGGTCGTCGGAGCGCACGCCGGTGAAGAGCTGTCCGATCGCCAGGTCGTCGACCAGGGCGCGGGCGGTGAACTCCCAGTCGCCGGCGGCGGCGCCGTGGGTGAGCATCTCCGGCAGCGCCCCGGACCGCCGCAGCCAGTGCGCGGCCCGCCGGTGCAGTTCCGGTTCCAGTCCGGGGCAGCGCTCGCGCAGGTGGACGCGGAGGATCTCCCGGAACAGCGGGTGGAGGCGGTACCAGGCGTGCCCCAGGTCCTCCACGAACGCGTTCTCGCGGTGCAGCCCGGCCAGGATGGGCTCGGCGTCGGCCCGTCCGGTCAGTTCGTTAGCCAGGTCGGCGCAGAAGCGTTCCAGGACGCTGACGCGCAGCAGGAGGTCCTGGGTCTGGGGTTCCTGCCGCCTGAGTACTTCGGCCAGCAGGAAGTCGGCGATGGTGCTGTGCCCCGCCTCGAACTCCTTCAGGTAGACCTGCGGATCCGGGCTCTGCCCCGCGGCCAGGGCGCACAGCCGCAGGCCGGCCGCCCAGCCCCGGGTGCGCTCCACCAGGTCGCGCGCCGCGGGCACGGTCAGGCACAGGCCGTGCAGCTCGAGCAGGGCGGCGGTCTCCTCGGGCGTGAAGGCCAG
Organism: Streptomyces lucensis JCM 4490; assembly: GCF_014650035.1. Taxonomy (GTDB): domain Bacteria; phylum Actinomycetota; class Actinomycetes; order Streptomycetales; family Streptomycetaceae; genus Streptomyces; species Streptomyces lucensis. Next base: position 256,755 of record NZ_BMUE01000003.1, read on the forward strand.
TTCGGCGTCCCTGATCTCGGTGATCTCGCCGGCCGCCCGGTACCGGTGCAGCGGCAGCAGCGGTTCGGTGCGGCTGACCAGGACCAGGCGCAGCCCCGGCCGGGCGTGCTGCAGGACGAACGCCAGCTGGTCGGAGATGTCCGCGGTGGCGCGGTCGTAGTCGTCGAGCACCAGGGTCACGGTGCTCCCGCCGTTGCTGAGCCGCGCGGCGAGCCGGCTCAGCAGGGTGTGGTCCACCCGGCTCCCGTCGGCGGGAGAGCCTATGCCCGCGGGCAGCTCCACGCCGACGGCGCGCAGGGCCTGGAGCACATGGGCCCAGAACATGCCCGGCCCCTGGATCGCCGCGTCGAGGGTGAGCCAGGCGACCGGCTGCCCGAGGCCCGCGGCCCAGTCGGCGACCAGCAGGGTCTTGCCCGCACCGGCGGCTCCGTCGATCATCACCAGCGGCGTCCGCGACGACCGGTCGAGGTGTTCGACCAGTCGTTCGCGACGCAGGAAGGTCCCGGGTCTCGTCGGCAGGGCGAACCGCGTCCGCAGGAACGGGTCGCCGAGCGGATCGGCGTTCGGGACGGCGCGGGCCTGTGGGATCTCGTCGCTCGTTTCCACAACGTTTCACCACCTGCAGTGCTCCCCCACCATCACCATGACACCTCCGCCGTCGGCGCGCGCGGCAGGACGGAAGGGCCCATGACAATGCCCTGGAGGGGGCGGGGCGGCGGGGCGAGCGGGCACGGGGCGACCGGTTCACCCGCGCCGGGTGAGGCCACGGCGGGAGGCGGAGCGGACGCTGGGGGCGTGCCGGGCGGCCCGGCCGCGTGCCGAAGGGCGCGTCCGCGCGTCGGAGGAGCTCCCGTGAACGACTACCCGCCCATCGCCGCCCACGGCATGGTCGGCGACCTGCAGACGGCCGCCCTGGTGTCCTCCGGCGGAGTCGTCGACTGGTGGTGCACGCCCCGCTTCGACTCCCCCAGTGTCTTCGCCTCGCTGCTGGACGCCGCACGCGGCGGGCACTGCCGTCTCGCCGTGGAACTGCCCGCCGGGAACGGCATGACGGTGCGGCAGCTGTACCTGTCGGACACCGCCGTCCTGGTCACCCGGTTCATGGCGCCCGGCGGAGTCGGCGAGGTGGCCGACTTCATGGTGCCCATCGACTCCCCCGCGCCCACCGGCCGGCACCGCCTGATCAGGCTCGCCCGGGTGGTCCGGGGCAGTCTGCCCTTCGCGCTCGACTGCCGTCCGCGTTTCGACTACGGGCGCGCCGCACACACGCTCACCCTGGCCGACGAGCACTGCGCGCTGTTCCGCGGGCCGGGCACGGACCTGTGCCTGCAGTCCACCACCGGTCTTCCGCTGCGCGCGGAGGGGGACGACGTCACCGCCCGCTTCACCCTCCGTACCGGCCAGGCGGCCGCGGTCGTGCTGACCGGCACGGAGAGCGGGGCCCCCGTCCCGCCGCGCCCCTCCCTGGAGGAGGTCGTGGACGACCTGGAGGCCTGCCGCTCCTTCTGGCTGTCCTGGCTGCGCTCGTCCACCTATCACGGGCGCTGGCAGGACATGGTGAACCGTTCGGCGATCACCCTCAAGCTGCTCACGTACGCGCCGACCGGAGCCCCCGTCGCCGCCGCCACCATGGGGCTGCCCGAACAGATCGGCGGCGAGCGCAACTGGGACTACCGCTACACCTGGATCCGGGACGCGGCGCTCTCCGTCCGGACACTGATCGACCTGGGCTTCCGGAACGAGGCGCACGCCTTCCGCCGCTGGCTGCGCGATCGCATCGAGGCCCGGGGCGACACCGGGGGCGACCCCCTGCAGATCATGTACCGCGTCGACGGCGACCCCCACCTGACCGAGGAGAGCCTCCCCCACCTGGAGGGCTACGCGCGATCGCATCCGGTGCGGGCCGGCAACGCGGCCGCCGGCCAGCTCCAGCTCGACATCTACGGGGAGGCCTCCGACGCCCTGGTCGTGGGCGGTGACATCGGTGCGATCCGCGGCTGGAAGGCGCTCACCGACGTCCTGGACTGGCTGGTCGACCACTGGGACCAGCCGGACGAGGGCATCTGGGAGACCCGTGGCGGCCGGCAGGACTTCACCTACAGCCGGCTCATGACCTGGGTGGCGTTCGACCGCGGCATCAAGGCCGCCACCGACTTCTCCCGCCCGGCCGACACCGCCCGCTGGACCGGTGCCCGTGACGCGGTCTTCCGCCAGATCACCGAGCACGGCTGGCACGAGAAGCGGAAGGCGTTCGTGCAGCACTACGCCGCCGACGTGCTGGACGCCTCCCTCCTGCTCATGCCGAAGGTCGGCTTCCTGTCGCCGTACGACCCGGACTGGCTCAGCACCCTCGACGCAATGGAGGAGGAGCTGGTCAGCGACAGCCTGGTCTACCGCTACGACCCCGCCGCGTCCCCCGACGGCCTGCGCGGGTCGGAGGGCACCTTCAACCTGTGCAGCTTCTTCTACGTCGAGGCGCTCGCCCGCAGCGGCAGGCTCAACCAGGCCCGGTACGCCTTCGACAAGATGCTCACCTACGCCAACCACGTCGGCCTGTTCGCCGAGGAGATCGGCCCCTCGGGGGAGCAGCTCGGCAACTTCCCGCAGGCGTTCACCCACCTCGCGCTGGTCACCGCGGCCATGGCACTGGACGAGGAACTGACCCGGGCGGACAGCGGGCAGCGGACCGACGGCCACCACCGCCCGGCGACCCACGGCGTCACCGTGCCCGCCGAGGGCGCGCCCCGGGAGGGCACGGCATGACCAAGGCAGCCGTACGGCAGCAGACGACGGGGCAGCGCGGAGCACTGGCCGCGCTGGCCCTCGCCCAGTTCATCTGCAGTTTCGCCGGCTCGAACATGAACGTGATGATCAACGACATCAGCCGGGACCTGGACACCACCGTCCAGGGCGTACAGGTGGCGATCACCGTGTTCCTGCTGGTGATGGCCGCGCTGATGATCCCCGGGGGCAAGCTGACCGACCGTTACGGCCGCAAGCGGTGCTTCCTGACCGGCCTCGTGGTCTACGCGACCGGCGCCCTGCTGAGCGCGGTCTCACCCGGACTCGGCGTGCTGATCCTCGGCAACTCGATCCTCGAGGGGGTCGGCACGGCCCTGCTCATCCCGCCCGTCTACATCCTCACGACCCTGCTATACCAGGACCTGCACTCCCGCGCCCGCGCCTTCGGCGTGATCATGGCGCTGGGCGGCATCGGTGCCGCCGCGGGTCCGCTGATCGGCGGACTCATCACGACGGCCATCAGCTGGCGCGCGGCCTTCGTCTTCCAGGCCCTCGTCATCGCGGTGATCGTCCTGCTCAGCCGGCGCATCGCCGATCCGCTGCCACCCGATCCCAGCCGCTCCTTCGACACCTTCGGGGCGGTCCTGTCCGCCGCCGGTCTCCTGCTCGTCGTCATGGGCATCCTGGCCGCCGACAACGACATCTGGCTCATGATCGTCCTGCTGGCCGCCGGAGCGGCCGTGCTCGGGTGGTTCTTCCACTGGGTGCGCGCCAGGGAGGCGTCCGGCCGGGAACCGCTGCTGTCGCTCGGCCTGTTCCACGACCGCACCAGCAACCTGGGGCTCGTCACCCAGAACGTCCAGTGGCTCGTGCTCATGGGGACGTCCTTCACCGTGGCGGCCTACCTTCAGGTCGTCCGCCACTACGACGCGATACAGACCGGGGTGGTCTTCACCGCGGCCACGCTGGGCCTGCTCGGCACGTCCCTGTCGGCCAGACGTCTGGCCGAGCGGCGCTCGCAGCGCGCGCTCGTCATGACCGGCTTCGGCGTGTGCGTCGTCGGCATCGTCGTCCTGGTGGTCCTGGCAGGCGCCTACTCGACCGCCTGGGCGTTCGTCCCCGGACTGCTGCTGATCGGACTGGGGCTCGGCGTGATGCTCACCCCGTCGGTGAACATCGTCCAGTCGAGCTTCCCGGAGGCCCGGCAGGGGGAGATCTCCGGTCTGTCGCGCAGCGTGTCCAATCTCGGCTCCACCTTCGGGACGGCCATCGCCGGCACCATCCTGGTCTCCGGACTGAGCAGCGGCGCCTACGCCGCGGCGATGCTCACGCTGGCCGTGCTGAGCCTCGTGGGCCTAGCGGCGGCGGCACGCCTTCCCCGGGGTGCCACGGACGGGATTTAGGAATTGCGAAATTTAGCAATTGGTTAGATGCTGTGTGCGCTGTACCCGTCGTCCGGTAGCCACGGGTACAGCGTCCGCACCTGCCCCGGCCACGGGGCCCCGTCAGCAAGGGCTGCCGTCAGCCGTCAGGGAGAGAGAGGGCCTCACACGTGTCCGTTCCGCCGCGGGGATCCGGGGCCGCCGCCCGATGAGCACTCCCTCCGCCCGGGCGATCGGGGCCCGGTTCCTCTCGCTGCTGCCCTCCCGCGCCGACCTGACGGCGATACGGCGCGCCCCGCGCCGGGACCTGCTCGCCGGGCTGACGGTGGCGATCGTCGCGCTGCCGCTGGCGTTGGGCTTCGGGGTCTCCTCCGGGCTGGGCGCCGCGGCGGGTCTGGCGACCGCCGTGGTGGCCGGCGCGCTCGCCGCCGCGTTCGGCGGGTCCGGCCTCCAGGTGTCGGGGCCCACCGGCGCCATGACGGTGGTCCTGGTGCCGATCGTCGCCCGGTACGGACCGGCCGCCGTCCTCACCGTGGGTCTGATGGCCGGCGTCATGCTCGTCGTCCTCGCCGGCCTCCGGGCCGGGCGCGGCATGCGCTACGTGCCGGCGTCCGTGACCGAGGGCTTCACGCTCGGCATCGCCGGGGTGATCGCACTGCAGCAGGTGCCGAACGCGCTCGGCGTGCCCGCGCCGGAGGGCGGCAAGGTGCTCGTCGTCGCCTGGCGCGCGGCCGGGGAGTTCGTGCGGGCGCCGGACTTCACCGCCGCCGGTCTCGCGGCCTGTGTGGCCGTACTCATGCTGGCCGGTTCCCGGTGGCGGCCGGCCGTACCGTTCTCCCTCGTCGCGGTGATCGCCGCCACGGTCGTGGTCCGGGTCGCCGGCCTCGACGCGGAGCCGATCGGCGATCTGCCCGCCGGGCTGCCCGCGCCCTCCCTCGCCTTCCTCGACCCCGGCTCGCTCGGCTCGCTGCTCGCCCCGGCGGTGGCGGTGGCCGCACTGGCCGCCCTGGAGTCGCTGATGTCCGCTGCCGCCGCCGACGCGATGACGGTCGGGCAGCGGCACGACCCGGACCGGGAACTGTTCGGCCAGGGCCTGGCCAACATCGCCGCCCCGCTGTTCGGCGGGGTTCCGGCGACCGGCGCGATCGCCCGTACGGCCGTCAACGTCCGTACCGGCGCGGGCTCCCGGCTGGCCGCCCTCACTCATGCGGCCGTCCTGGCCGTGATCGTCTTCGCGGCCGCGCCGCTGGTGTCGGCGATCCCGCTCGCGGCGCTGGCGGGCGTGCTGCTGGCCACGGCGGTCCGCATGGTGGAGGTCGGCTCGCTGAGGGCGATGGCGAAGGCCACCCGTTCCGACGCCGTGATCCTCGTCCTGACGGCGGTCGCGACGCTCGCCCTGGACCTCGTCCACGCCGTCGTCATCGGCCTGGTGGTGGCCTGCGTCCTGGCCCTGCGTGCGATCGCCGGACAGGCCCGCTTCGACCAGGTGCCGCTCGACCGCGGCGACCACAGCGCCGAGGAGCACGCGCTGCTGGCCGAGCACATCGTGGCCTACCGCGTCGACGGCCCGCTGTTCTTCGCCGCCGCGCACCGCTTCCTGCTGGAGCTGACGGAGGTGGCCGACGTACGGGTCGTGATCCTGCGCATGTCGCGGGTGTCCACGGTGGACGCCACGGGCGCGCTGGTCCTCAAGGACGCCGTGGAGAAACTGCGGCGGCGCGGCATCGTCGTCCTGACCTCCGGTGTGCGGCCCGCACAGCGGCAGGTCCTCGACTCCGTCGGCGCGCTCGATCTCGTGCGGCACGAGGGCGGGGAGTACGCCACGACCCCGGAGGCGATCCGCGGAGCGCGCGACCACCTGGAGAGGGCGGGCCTCGTGCCCGCCGCCCCGGCCAGGCCGGCGCACATGGCGGTGACGGAGAAATGACGTCCCCGGCCAGGGAGGTCCTGCCCCACCGGCACGTCCTCACCCTGCCCGCCGAACCGGCCGCGGTCCGCGTCGCCCGCGAGACGGCCGAACAGGCGCTGGCGGAGTGGGGCATAGGTCTGCGGCACCCTACCGTGGGGCCGGCCCTGCTGATCCTGAGCGAGCTGATCACCAACAGCGTCCGGCACGCCGCCGTCCTCTCACCCCATGTCACGGTCACCTACGCCGCCGCCGATGACTGCCTCGTCCTCGCGGTGCACGACCGCCACCCGTACCAGCCACCGCTGTACGGCGCGCTCGCCGGCGCCGGGGGCGGCGGTCTGGCCACCGTCATGGAGCTCACCCTCGGCCTGGGCGGTACCGCGGTCGTCCGCGCGGACGCCGACGGCCGGGGGAAGGGCATCTGGATCACCCTGCCCCTGTGACCGGCCCCGGATTGGGAGTCCGCCGGTGCCGCGCGCGAGGATGAGACGCATGTTGTGGAGGAGTGGGTGGATGCGATGCCGAGCGGTCCGGCCGGTCACGTCGTCGCGTGCTGAGGAGGAGGCGGCACGGTGAGTGCACCGCTGTACCAGCTGAAGGCCGAGTTCTTCAAGACGCTCGGGCACCCTGCCCGTATCCGCGTCCTCGAGCTGCTGAGCGAGCGCGAGCACGCGGTCGCCGAGATGCTGCCCGAGGTGGGGATCGAGCCGGCGCACCTGTCCCAGCAGCTGGCCGTGCTGCGACGGGCGAACCTCGTGCGTACGCGCAAGGAGGGGTCGAACGTCTACTACTCGCTGACCAGCCCGGAGGTGGCGGAGCTGCTCCGGGTGGCGCGCGCGATCCTGTCCGGTGTACTGGCGGGGCAGGCGGAACTGCTCGCCGACCTGAAGGCGGCTCAGCCGGAGCGGCGACCGCCGCCGTAGGGACGGCCGCCGGACTTCGGCCACCGCGTGGGGAAAGCACGGCTTGCCCAGCCGCCTTCCGAGGACGACTTGCGGGCGATCAGGGCTGCCGCTTCCGGCCGTACTCTTAATCCTGGCCGTTGACAGTGTTTTCTGTCACCGTGGGGACGAGGGTGGTCCTCCGGGGCTCCCGGCGAGGGGGAGCTGATGGACGACGTCCGCGGCCGGGACGGCGAACTGGCGGAACTCCAAGCGTTCGCACGCTCCCACGAGTCCTACCGCTGGCTTATCGGGCCGCCCGGGTCGGGCAAGACCGCTCTGGCCGAGCGGCTCGCCGCTCACCCGCCGGGGGACGTCGACATCGTCTCCTTTTTCGCGTCGGGCGTCTCCGGCGGACAGACAAGGCGGTTTCGACAGGAAGTCCACGACCGGCTCGCGGCGATATTGGGCGAGGCGGCTCCGCCGCTCTCCGGACCGAGCACGCTCGACGGCCTCTGGGCCCGAGCCTGCGCGCGGGCCGAGGCGAGCGGCCGACACCTGCTGCTGCTCGTGGACGGCCTCGACGAGGACCATGAGTCGCCCCCGATCGCGGCCCTGCTGCCCGCCGCGACGGGCTCCCACGGTCACGTTCTGGTCCTCAGCCGCGTCCTGCCCCGGATTCCGGAGGCCGTACCCCGGTCGCACCCGCTGCGGGACGAGCGACGCTGCCCTCGCGTCCGGTTGTCCGCGAGCCCCCTCGCCACCGTGCTGGCGGACCGTGATGCCCGTACGCTGCTGGGGGCTCTCGCCGTCGGCGGCCCCCTGACCGCGGACGACCTCGAAGCGGTCCTCGCCGCGCGAGGCGGCGGCATGGACGCGCACGAGGCGCGGGCCGTGCTGCGAACGGTCCCTTCCGGCCTACTGGCGTCGCGTGGCGACCCGGACTCGTCACAGGAGCGGTTCGACCTCGCCGACGACGCACTGCGCCGGGAGACCGTCGCCGCGATCGGTCACGCCGAGACCGAGCGGCATCGCGGCGCTCTGCGCGCCTGGGCCGAACAGTTCGCCCGTCGGGCCTGGCCGGACGACACCCCGGCGTATCTCCTGGACCATTACCCCGCGGTGCTCGTCGCGGCCGCGGACATCGCCGCGCTCGCCGCCCTCCCCTCCCCCGAGCGGATCGCGCTGTGGCAACGCCGGGCCGGTCACCCCGCCCCCGCCTGGCAGGAAATCACCGATGTCCTGAACGTCCTGGCCACGACGGAGGCGGACAGCCTGGGCGAGGCGTGCGTCCTGGCCATGCGCCGCTATCGGCTGACCGAACGTCCGGGGCATGTGAGCTTCGGCTTCCCGCCGGCTCTCCCGGTGGCCTGGGCCGAGCAGGGGGAGTGGTCCTGGGCCGAGTGCCTGGCATCGGTCATCTGGCACTCCGTCCGGGCGTACACGGGCATGGCCGAGGTGGCCGCACGCCGGGGGGACACCGAGCGCGCCCACCGCTACGTCGCTCGGGCCCGGGCCATCGCCCTCGACGATCCGGCCGGCGGAGTCTGGAACGCTCCTTCACTGGCCGCCCTGGCCCGCACCGCGCACGCTTGCGGTGCACGGACGACGGCCTTGGAACTGCTCCGGGAGGCGGAGCACATCGCCTGTGTCGCACCGCCCAGCCCCGGGACGGATCTCATGGCCGTGGCCCTGACCGCAGTGGCCGAGGCCCACCTGGAGACCGGCGACCGCGCCGACGCCATGCGGATTCTCGGGACCGCCGAGGGCCTCGCCGACAGCGCCGGCGGGCGAGGCGACGACACCCTCGTCGGCATCGCCGCCCGCTCGGCCCGGGTGCGCGGGGCGCAGGGGTGCGTTCTCGCCTTTCCCCGGCCCCAGGGTGCAGGTGCGCAGATCCGTGTGTACGCCGAGTTCGCCCGGGGGGTCGCCCACAAGGAGGGGACCAAGGCCGGTGCCGCGCTGCTGCGGGTCGCGGAGCAGATGCTGGCCAGGCTGCCCGCTCCCGTACCGGACGCGACGGACGCCGCCGTGCTGCGAGCGGTCCGGGAACGGTTCTCCGCCGTGCTTGCCCTCGCCGAGGCCGCGGCGCGCGTGCCCGATCGGGACCTCTGCCTACGTCTGGTGGAAGAGGCGGCCGGGCAGGGCCGGCAGGGGGCCGCCCGCGTGGCGCATCTGTACCAGCTGCTCGACCGCCCCGCTCAGGCCTGGCATCTGCTCGACGGCCTCGTGGACCCGGAGGCGCGGCTGGCCGCGCTGATACGTTGCGCCGAGGCGGCACACGAGGGCGGCAACTCCGATGCCGCGTCGGTGTATCTGGAACACGCCGTGCGGGCGGCCGCCTCGATCGACCGTCCGCGCCATCATTCGGACAGCCGGGTCGATCTCGCCGTGGCCCTGGCCCGATGCGGGAGTCCGGGCCGCGCCGAACGGATCCTGCGGGACCTCGGCGCACCCGGCGCGGGCCATTTCTGGGAGACCCTGGCAGTGGCCGAGGCCGTGGCCCACCACGGCCGGTTCGACCAGGCGGGACCCCTGTTCGCGCTGGCCAACTCGAACGGCGACGCCGATGCGGTGCACCGCATCGCGGCGATCCTGGGGCGGGGTGCCGGACGCGCCGGAGACCACGCCCTCGCCCGGGAGTTCGCCTCGCACGCCGGAGGGAGAAGCTACGTCTTCGCCCTCGAACAGGCCACGATCGGAGCCGCCGAGGCGGGCCATTTCGCCCTGGCCGAGCGGTTGCTGACCGTGGCCCGGTCCGTGTCCAAGACCTCGGTCTCCAGGTCCCGGAGGGGCCTGGAGCAGGACCCCGCCGCCGTTGCGGCGTCGGCGGCCCTGCGCAGCGGGGAACCGGAGTGGGCCGGGAGGTTCGCCGACCGGATCCGGATGCCCGACATGTTCAGCGACCAGTCGGGACCGGCGGTGAAGCGCGCGGTCGGGGGAGATCTCGGCGGCGCCGAGTACGAGGCGCTGGCGGTGACGGAGCCGAACAGGGCGCAGGCATTGCTCAGAGTCGCGGAGATCGCGGCCGCCCTGGGGAGGGACGACCATGTCGACCGCCTCCTGGATCTGGCCCGGCGGGCCGCCGAGGGATGGACGGACGCTACGAAGGGCGTACGGGCGCAGCAAGGGGCGGCCGTGGCGGAGGTGGCCGCGCGCATAGGCCGTCCGGACCGCGCCGACGCGATGCTTCATCTCGCGGACGATGCGCTCCGAAACCCGCGGATCCCGGTGCTCGCCGCCCGTGCCGAGGCACTGGCCCGCGACGGCGGCCAGGACGCGGCCGCCGCTCTGCTGGAGGAAGCCTTCGGCAGCCTCGGTTCGCGGAGCCTGGCCAACAAGGAGCGCGAGGTGCGGGCGCTGGTGCTCGCGGCCGTGGCCGTCGATCCCGCGCTGTGCCGCCGCCACATCATGCGCCTGCTGGCGACGCGGACGAGAACCCCGGAATGGCTCGCGGCCGTGGTGTTCTCCCGGCCCGAGCTCGCTCCGCTGGCGGTCGCCCTGCTCGATGGCGACGTGGCGTCCCACGGTGCCGTCGCGCAGTGAGGGGAGGGCGAGGCGGGGGACAACTTACAGTAGGCGCCGATAAGTTGAGTGGCCGCGGGAGCGGGATCCGATTCCGGATGGCGAGGGAGCGTCGTGTTCGAAGAGGTGGCCGCCCTGGCCATGACCGGGGCGACAACGGTGGTGGCTGCCATGGCCACCGACGGCTGGTCGACGGCGCGCGCACGGATGGCCGGACTGTTCCGCCGTGCCGATGACATCCAACGAGCCGCCATCGAAGGGCAGTTGGACGGACACGCCGCATTGGTGGCGAGCTCCGACAACGCGGAGGCGGTCCGTCAGGACCTGGTTCCGGTCTGGCGGCTCCAGCTCGCGGCCCTGCTGCGGCAGCATCCCGATGCGGCGGAGGAACTTCAGCTGCTGGTGCGCGAGATCCAGGAGCGACTGCCGTCGGCGCAACAGGTCTGGCAGCAGCGACAGACGAACATCGCCCGTGACCACGGGCAGGTGTTCGCCTCGCTCGGCGGCGATGTGATCGTCCATCACGGGCCGGCGCAGCCGCCGCCCGCACCGTCGGTCGTCGTGGGCGACGAGCCCGAGGCCACCGAATGACCCAGGTGCCGTCCGGGGAATCGGCCGGTGTCCAGCAGGTCGTGCACGTCGAGAACGGCTTCGGCTACGGGTGCATCGGCGCGGACATCCACGTCTTCGGCGACGGCAGGCCGGTGTACCTGCTGTTCGGCCACCGTCGGCGGACGGGCCTGGAGTCGCCGTGGCTGCGGGCCCAGCCCAGCCGGATGCTCGACGCACGCGCGGAGATCGTCGACTTCACGGGCCGCGCCGCCGAGTTGGAGGAGCTGGTCACGTGGCGGGACACCGGGCCGCGTCTCTCGGTGCGGTGGCTGCACGGGAAGGGCGGCCAGGGAAAGACGCGCCTGGCGAACCTGCTGGCCGCCGCGTCCCTGGGCACGGGTTGGAAGGTGGTCGACGCGACGCACGGCACCGACGCCCACCCGCCGGCAGAAGCCGGCGAGGACCTGCGTCCCGACGGGCACACCGGCATCCTGCTGCTGGTCGACTATGCGGACCGCTGGCCCCTGGCGGACCTGAGCTGGCTGCTCCACAACCGCATCCTGCGCCACTCCGTCCCGGCGAGGGTCCTGCTGATCGGACGGTCGGCGACCGGATGGCCGGCACTGCGGGGAAAGCTCGGCCAGTTCCGGGAGCTCATCGACACGTCCGATCAGTTCCTGCCGCCGCTGCCCGACGATGGCAGCGCGCGCCAGCGCATGTTCACCACGGCGTGCGAGTGCTTCGCCCGGCACTACCCGCAGATCGACGCACCCCGGGCGATCACGTCTCCGGATGCCCTGGACGATCCGGACTTCGGGGTGACGCTGGTGGTGCACATGGCCGCCCTGGTGGCGGTGGACGCGGCGGCCCACGGCCGCCGTGCCCCCGCCGACATGGTCGGCCGGACGGTCTACCTGCTGGACCGGGAGCACGAGAACTGGCGCCAGTTGTACGAGAACGGCCGGCACGGCCTCGACTTCCGGACCCCCGACAAGGACATGGCGCGCGCGGTGTTCGCCGCCACCTTGATCGGACCCGCTGACCGGCGGACCGCCAGGCGCGTCATCGAACGGCTGATGCCGCACGCACCCGCCGAGCGGATCCTCCTGGACCACGGCGTCTGCTACCCGCCCGGCGACCCCGCACGCGTCGACTCCTTCGAACCGCTGCTGCCCGATCGCCTGGCAGAGGACTTCGTCGCTCTCATGCTGCCCGGCAGCCCGATCACCGGGTACCCGTCGGACGACTGGGCGGCTTCCGTTCCCGCCGCGGTCCTGCGCCGCGGGGACGACGGCGCGGTGCCGGCCTGGACGCCGCGGACCGTCGCCCACCTCGCGGCGGCGGCGGACCGCTGGCCGCACGTCGGGGAGGGGTACCTGTACCCGGTGGTGAAGGCCGATCCCCGGATCGCGCTGGACGCGGGCTCGGCCGCGCTCGGCGCCCTGGCCAGGATCGCGGACGGCGAGGTGCTGGACGGCAGCCTGCTCGGGGTCCTCGAATCGATCGACACGGTCCTGCCCGCCAGCCGGCACATCGACCTCGACGCGGGCATCGCCGCGGTGGCCGAGCGCCTCACCGACCGCCGCCTGGCGGACACCGAATCCGCCGTCGACCGGGCGATCCTGCACAGCCATCTCTCCGCGCGCTACGCCCATGCCGGTCTGGCCGACAAAGCGGTGGCCTCTGCGGAGCGTGCCACCACTATGTTCCGCTCGCTGGCAGCGGCCGATCCTCGGGCCCACCGGGCAGGCCTGGCAGGAGCTTTGGTCAACCTCAGCGCCTACCTGCCCGGCGTGGGCAGGAAGGCCGAGGAATTGGTGGTGGCGGAAGAGGCCGCGGCGATCTGGCGGGAACTGATGGCGGCCGACCCGGAGAGCGACCCCAGCGGTCTCTCCGGAGCCTTGATCAATCTGGGCTCCGCCCTTCTTCGGCACCGACGGCCACAAGAGGCTCTGCAGGTCACGATGGAGGCGGCGGCCATCCTGCTCCAGGGCGACGATGCCACGCGACAGCGTTACGTCGTCCCGGTCGCCACCGCGGCGGACAATCTCGGGATGATCTTCTCCGCCCTGGAGCGGCCGGAGGACGCGCTGGCGGCGGCCGACAGTGCCATCGAGCTTCTCCAGCTGGTCGCGGAGCGGAATCTCTCCGCCTACCTGCCCGATCTCGCCCGGGCGCTGCGCCACCGGGCGATGTGGTTGCGGGAACTCGGACTGCCGCAGGAGGCGGCCCTGACCCTGGAGGAGGTCGTCACCACCTCAAGACGACTGGTCACTGCCAACTCCGGTGCCCATGAACCCGGCCTCGCCGCGGCCCTGGACAATCTCGGCAGCTACCAGGTCGACGCCGGATGGCTGGACGAGGCGGTGCCGACGCTTGAGGAGGCCGTGGCGCTCTTCCGCAGGCTGGCCGCGATGAACCCCGACGCCCACGAGCCCGACCTCGCCAAGTCGTTGAACAACCTGAGTGCCGTCTTCGCCCGCCTGGGACGTCTGGACGAGGCGTCGCAGGTGATACGGGAAGCGGTCGACGTGGGCCGCCGACTGGCCGATGTGGACCCCGCCGCCCACCTGCCCGACTTCGCGCTGACCCTGGACAACCTGTGCGCCCTGCTGGGGGGCACGCGGCGCCCCGAGGTGCTGGCCGCCCTGCGGGAGGCGATCGAAGTGCGCAGGCGACTGGCCGAAGCCGACCCGGACGTCCAACTCGACAGTCTCATCGCCTTGTTGGAGGAGTTAGCCACCCGGCTCCGGGCCGCTGGGCGCTTGCGGGAGACGCTGGTGCCCCTGCGCGAGATGGTCGAGATCCACCGGCGCCTGGCCGGAATCGGCTCCGAGGCCCACCTGGCGGCCCTCGCCAGGAGTCTGGTCAACCTGAGCAGTCTGCTGGCCGAGGCCGAGGAGGACGGGGCGCTGCCGGCCGCGCGCGAGGCGCTGGCCGTCTATTGGCGCCTGGTCGCAGCGGATCCCGCGGCCCATCTGCCGCATCTCGCCGTGTCCGTGAACAGGCTCAACAGCCTGCTGGTCAAGTGTGAGCGGTACGACGAGGCACTCACCGCGGCCGACGAGGTCGTCGGGAACCTGCGCCGCCTCTCTCCGGCCGACCCGGCTGTCTACCGCCCCTTCATCGCCAAGGCGCTGTGGGGAGCGGGCCGACTGAGGGCCGCCCGGGGCAGCGGGCTGCCGCAGGCCGAGGCCGCGCTGGAGGAAGCGGTCGCCCTGTTCGTGCAGTTGGCCGCGTACGCGCCGCACGAGTACGCGGACGACCTGAGAGGCACACTGATCACTTACGCCGCCGTGCTCGACAAGCTCGGCTCCCCTGCCAGGGCTGATCGCATCAGGATGGTGACCCAGACAGAAGCCACCATGGATGCCGTATACGAAGTACTGGGGATGTGAGAGTGCGGTACGCGATCTTCCATCCGGCTTGTCATCGCTCGATGGTGTGATGTTGGGCCACGTCGCCGGTCAGACGTCCGGCGTTCGCTTGGGTTGTGGCATGAGCATGAACAAGCCGTACCCGAGTGATCTCACCGACGGGCAGTGGGCCCCGTGATCGCGGCGTGGAAGGCTCGAAGCCCTCGGAAAGTGTCCACGGAATCGCGGAACCTACACGGCAGGCGCGCGAAACAGCCGGCCGGGGCGGGCAGGGCCGGCCGGCCCTTGTGCACCAAGGGCACCGTCGCCTCGCGGCACCGCACCCTCCCGCACACGGCGGCGTCTTCGGGAACCCCGCCCCGGGGGATCACATCTGACAGGGCGGCATGCCACCGCCGACGGGTCGGTCCGGTGTCGCCCGGCCCGGTTGAGCGCCTCCGGAGTGTCCGTCGTGGTGGCTTCCTCGGAGATTGGAGACACCCCCCATGCGTCTTTCCGGCGCCCACAGAACCCCTGCCCGGCGGACCGTGTCCGCCGTCATCGCCGCCGGCGCGGTGCTCGGACTCGCCGGCACGTCCGTCGGGACGGCCTCCGCGGTGGCACCCGCGCACCCCGCCCGCCCGGACAGCCCCGTAATCGGCGGCACCGAGAAGCCCGTGGGCTCGTACCCGTTCATGGCGGCGCTGCTGGCCAAGGGCCGGGGCAACCCGCACGACCGGCAGTTCTGCGGCGGCAGCCTGCTGGACCCGTACGTCGTCATGACGGCCGCGCACTGCGTCGTCGACACCCGGCCCAAGCAGCTCGAAACGGTCGTCGGCCGCACCGTGCTGTCCAAGAGGAACCAGGGCCACCTGCGCAACGTGACCGACATCGTCGTGCACCCCCGCTACGCCCGGGGCCAGGAGGCGTACGACATCGCGTTCCTGATGCTGGACAAGCCCGTCACCGGTACCGCACCGGTCAACCTGCCGACGGCGGGCACGGACGCGCTCATCCGCCCGGGTTCCAAGGCCACGGTCATCGGCTGGGGCAACACCGACACCGAGGTGCCGGACTACCCGGACCGGCTGCGGGCGGTGGACGTCCCCGTCGTGTCGCACATCGAGTGCAAGGCCTCCTACCCGGGCTACGACAAGAAGGTCAACGTCTGCGCGGGCGTCGAGGGCAGGGACTCCTGCCAGGGCGACAGCGGCGGCCCGATGTTCCGCAAGCTGCCGGGCCGCCGCGGGGTCTACCAGACGGGCATCGTCTCGTACGGCGACGGCTGTGCGGCGCAGGGGGCCCCGGGCGTGTACACGTACACGGGTTCGGCCAAGCTGTGGGACACGCTGTCCGAGTCCGCCGCGGGGCGGAAGGTGAAGCGGCTGCTCGGCCGCTGATCCGGTGACGTGGTGCCCCGTTCCCCCGAGTTACCGGGTGAACGGGGCTTTCCGCGGATGCCGGTCCGGTCGACGCGCGCCGCCGGCTCCCCGGCGCGGGCGGCGTGTCTCCGGACGGTTGAATCAGGGCAAGTGTCACGCCCCCGGGTGACGGCGGCGCCGGGTGGGGGAACCGTGTCCGCGAGGTTCGAGCGCACTCGCGGCAGGACGGAGAACGGGCGTGACCACCACGACGGACGGAACACGGACCGCCCCGGCGGCGGCCGGCGCCATTCGGCTGCCGGGCATCGTGCTGGGAGTGGGCCTCGGGGGCTTCCTCGACGGCATCCTGCTGCACCAGCTCCTGCAGTGGCACCACATGCTGACCAGCACCAACCACGACCGCATCGGGGTCAAGTACTACGACCCCCACACGGTCTCCGGACTGAGGATGAACACCGTGTGGGACGGCGTCTTCCACACCGTCTGCTGGCTCAGCGTCCTGCTGGGCCTGGCCATCCTGTACTCCCGGGTCACCCACGACCGGCGGGCGGTGTGGACCTCACGGGCCCTGTGGGGCTGGATCCTGGCCGGCTGGGGCCTGTTCAACCTGGTCGAGGGGCTCCTCGACCACCAGATCCTCGGCATCCACCACGTTCGCGGCGGGCCGCACCAGGCATGGTGGGACACGGCGTTCCTCGTCTTCGGCGCCCTGCTGCTGCTCGTCGGCCACCTGCTCCAGCGCGGCGACCGGGCCTTCGGGCACGGCGCCGGGCGGACCGGTGGCCGCGCCTGATGGACGGCATGCACCACACCCACCCGCACGGGGGCGGCGGTCTGCCGGGAGCGGCGTCGGCCGTACCGACCGTGCTGATCCTGCTCGGGTCGGCCGCCGGATACCTGTGCCTGGTGCGCCGTGCCCGCCGGCGCAATCCCGCCCAGGGCTGGAGCCGCTGGCGGTCCGCCGCCTTCCTCGGCGGGCTGGCCCTGCTCGGCACCGCCCTTCTGCCCCCGCTGGCGCCCGCGGCGCACACCGACTTCCGCGGGCACATGGCCCAGCACATGCTCGTCGGCATGTACGCGCCCCTGGGGCTCGTCCTGGCCGCACCCGTGACGCTGCTCCTGCGCACTCTGCCGGCCCCCCGGGCCCGCCGTGTGACGGCGGTGCTGCACAGTCGGCCCGTGCGGGTGCTGACCCGTCCCGCCGTCGCGTTGGCGCTGAGCACCGGCACTCTGGCGCTGCTGTACTTCACCCCGCTCTACGACACCGCCATGAGCCATGCGGCCGGGCACTGGCTGATGACCGCGCACTTCCTGGCGTCGGGTTGCCTGTTCTCCCACGTCATCGCGGGCCCCGACCCGGCGCCGGCCAGGCCCGGTGTGCGGACCCGGCTGGTGTACCTGGGCGTCGCCGTCGCCGCACACGCCCTGCTCGCACAGGCCGTCTACGGCGGCTTCTTCGTCCACGTCCACGCTCCCGTCGACCAGGTACGGCAGGGCGCGGAGATCATGTACTACGGCGGCGACATCGCCGAACTGCTCCTGGCCGCGGCCCTGGTGTCCACCTGGCGGCCCGACCACCGCCCCCGGGCGGCGCGGCTCCCCGGGCGCCTGGGCACGGGCGCCGCGGCACCCCGCTGAGCGGACGCGCCGGGGCGGCGGCCCGCCGAGCGCCGCGCGGCGCGGCCACCGGAACACGGCGGGGGCGCCGCGGTCGTGGCGACGCCGGGCCGGGTGGTCGCTCAGGGGCGGGCCCGGGCGATGAGGAGGGCGACGTCGTCCTCGCCGCCGGGTGCGCGCAGGGTCTCCAGGACGCGGTCGCAGGTGTCCTCCAGACCGTCGTCGTGTGTCACGGTGAGCGCGTCGAGGAGGGCGTCCAGGCGGGCGCCGATGGGTTCGTTCCGGGTCTCGACCAATCCGTCGGTGTAGAGGACCAGTTCGTCGCCGGGGCGGAAGGCGATGGTCGCGGGCTCGAAGGGCACCCCGCCGACGCCCAGCGGCGCGCCGGTGGGCAGGTCGAGGAGCCGTGCGGGTTGCCCGGCGCGGACCAGGGCCGGGGGCAGGTGGCCGGCCATGCATATCTCGCACTGGCCCCGGTGCGGGTCGTACACGCAGTAGATGCAGGTGGTGATGGTCTGCTCGACGCCTTCGGAAAGGTGGTCGAGGTGCCGGAGGGCCGCGGCAGGGGGCAGGGCCAGCTCGGCGAAGGCGCGTGCGGCGCTGCGGAGCTGGCCCATCGTGGCGGCGGCGTTGATGCCGCTGCCCATGACGTCCCCGACGACCAGGGCGGTCCTGTCGCCCCGCAACGGTATGGCGTCGAACCAGTCGCCGCCGATCTCGCTCATCGCGCCGGCGGGCTGGTAGCGGCAGCCGACCTCCAGGCCGGGCAGCCGCGAGGGGGGCTCGGGAAGCAGACTGCGCTGGAGGATGAGGGCCGCGTGCCGCTGGGCCTGGTAGCCGCGGGCGTTGTCGATGCAGACGGCGGAGCGGGCAGCCAGCTCCCGGGCGAGGAAGACGTCGTCGTCGTCGAACGGCGCGGGGTTCCGGGTGCGTTTGAGGTCGAGGGCGCCGAGGACCTCGCCCCGGGCCACGAGCGGCACGGCCAGGTAGGAGTGCACGCCGGCCGCCGCGAGGAGGGAGGCGGCCTCGCCGTGCCGGGCGATGCGCTCCAGGTCCCGGGCGGTGGTGCGGGGCACCAGTACCGGCCGGCAGGTCCGTACGCACTCGGTGATCAGACGGTCGCCGTCGTAGGAGGCGAGCTCTCCCGGCGGGTCGGCCGCGTGGACCGCCTCGGTCGGGTGCTCGGCGCTCACGGCGAGGGCGCGGAAGCGGGCCGGGCCCTCGCGCGGCGCGGTCCGGCCGTCGAGGGCGCTGTCGAGTACGTCCACGGCCGCCACGTCGGCCACGGCCGGGACGACCAGGTCGGCGAGCTCGCGCGCCGTCGTCTCCAGGTCGAGGGTGGTCCCGACGCAGGCGGAGGCCCTGGCGATCAGCGCCAGCCGCTGCCGGGCCCGTGCCGCCTCGGCGGCGGCCCGGTGGCGCTCGGTGACGTCGATGACGGAGTAGGCCAGGCCGAGCACCCGCCCGCCGGAGTCCTCCAGCCGGTAGTACGAGACGGACCAGGCGTGCTCGTGGTCGGGGTCGGCGGGCGGACGGCAGACGATGTCCCGGTCCACGACCGACTCGCCCGTCTCCAGGACCCGGCGCAGACGCGCCTCGGGGTCCGTGTCCAGGAAGGTCAGGACCTCGCCGACCGGCCGGCCGATACGGTCGGCGGCGGGCTGGCCGGTGATGCGTTCGAGGGCCGGATTGACGGCCAGGTACCGCAGGTCCGGTCCCAGGATGGCCAGTCCGACCGGGGACTGGGAGACCAGGCGTACGGCCAGCGCGGCGTCGCGCTCGACGCGCTCCAAGGTGGCCTGGTCCGCGGCGAGGCCCAGTGCGTAGACGTCGCCGAGCTCGTCCAGCAGCCGCATGTTGCGGAACTCCACCCGGCGGGTGCTGCCGTCCTTGTGCCGGATCGGGAAGGCCCCGGCCCAGTCGGTGCCGGATCCCATGGCCTCGGCGAAGAGTTCGATCACCTCGTCCCGGTGCTCCTCGTGGACCGTCGACGGGGCCGCGTACCGGCCCAGCGCCTCGGCCGCGGTGTAGCCGAACAGTTCCTCCGCGTGCGGACTCCAGAGAACCACCCGGCCCTGCGCGTTCAGCACCACCGCGGCGACGCTGAGCAGGTCGATCAGGCCGCTGGGCGGCACGGCGGGATCCGCCGGCGGCCCGCCGCCCGCCCGGGAGGAGTGCGTCGTGCCCATGCCTCATTGTGCCTCCGGCGCGACGCCCCGGCTCGCGCCGCACCGGCGGGTGCACGACCTGCCCTGAAGCGTTTTCAGGCGCCGGCGGGCTCGCGCGGGCCCGGAACGCTGCGGAACCGGAACGGCTCGGGGTCGCGGCCCGGCTGGACGAACCAGCACTCCCCGGTGCCGTCGCCGGTGACGATCCGCAGCACGGTGTCCGCCACGACCTGGGCCGGAATGATCGGCAGTCGCTGTTCGGCGAGCATGTCGCGCAGCGGATCGATGATGCGCGACTCGGCGAACCCGGGGCAGACGGCGTTGAAGCGCACGTTGTGCGGCGCGAGAGCCGGTCCCAGGGAGCGGGCGAGTCCCACGACCGCGTGCTTGTTGGCCGCGTAGAGGGGATCGAGCGGTACGGCCGCAAGCCCCGCCAGGGACGCGGTCGCCACGATCACCCCTCCGCCGCGGGCCCGCAGCGCGGGCAGCAGCGCGTGGGTGCCGAAGACGACGCCGTCGAGGTTTGCCCCCATCGCCCGGCGGTAGCGTGCCAGGTCGAAGTCCTCGTCCACGCCGCATCCGGTCGCGACCCCGGCGTTGAGCAACGCCATGTCGACACCGCCGCAGTGCTCCTGGGTGAACTCCACCAGCGCGCGGTTGGCGTCGGGGTCGGAGACGTCGCAGGCGTGGAAATGGCCGCCGGCCAGGTCGGCCACCTCACGGCCGCCCCGCGCGTCGAGGTCCGCGACGACCACGTGTGCGCCCGCCTCGGCCAGCGTCAGCGCCGTGGCCCGGCCGAGCCCGCTGGCGCCGCCGGTGACGATGGCCACCTTGCCCTTCAGGGCGGCGCCGTCCGTCCGTTCCGCGGGAACGGTGGCGGCGCTCCGTACGGCGGTCATGCCAGCTCCAGGACGAGCTTGCCGACGTTCTCCCCGCGGAAGAGCATCGCGAGCGTCTCGGGGAAGTCGTCCACGCTGCCGCGCACCACGTGTTCCCTGACCTTGATGCGCCCGGCCTCGATCCAGGCGGAGATGTCCCGCGCGGCCTGCGCGTAGCGCTGTGCGTAGTCGAAGACGACGAAGCCTTCCATGCGGGCGCGGCGCACCAGCAGCGAGAGGTAGTTGGAGGGGCCCTTGACCGGCGTGACGTTGTTGTACTGGCTGATCGCCCCGCAGACCACGACACGCGCGTGCATCGCCAGCCGCGTCAGGGCCGCGTCGAGGATGTCGCCCCCGACGTTGTCGAAGTAGACGTCGATGCCGTCGGGCGCCTCCCGGCGCAGCGCCTTCCTGACGTCCTCGGCGCGGTAGTCGACGGCCGCGTCGAAGCCCAGTTCGTCGACGAGCAGGGAGCACTTCTCCGGCCCGCCGGCGATGCCCACGACCCGGCAGCCCCTGGCCTTCGCGATCTGCCCGGCGATGCTGCCGACCGCACCGGCCGCCCCCGACACCACGACGGTCTCGCCGTCCTTCAGCGCCCCGACGTCCAGCAGGCCGAAGTAGGCGGTCATGCCGGGCATGCCCAGCGCGCCGAGGTACGTCGAGGGCGGGGCGAGGGAGGTGTCGATCTTCATGGCGCCCTTGCCGTCGGAGACCACGTACTCCTGTACGCCGAAGGTACCGACCACATGGTCGCCCGGCTGGAAGTCGGGGTGCTCGGACGCGGTGACCTCGATGACCGATCCGGCCCGCATCACCTCGCCGATGCCCACCGGCGGCAGATAGGAGGGACGGTCGTCCAGCCAGCCGCGCATCGCCGGATCCAGGGAGATGACGCGTGTCCGGCCCGCGAACCGGCCGGGGCCCGGTTCCTCGACGGGTACGGAATCGTGCTGCCAGTCATCGGGTCGGACCTCGCCCGAGGGGCGGGCTGCCAGAAGGATCCGGCGGTTGGTCGCGGACATCGCGCCTCCTGTCGTTCACGGCTACCACCGCAGGGTACCGACCGGTAGGTATGTCGCTTCCTGTGATGCTCGACACACTCACCGGCAGGGATGATAACGACCTCGAAACGTGACCTCCGGTCACCTTAACCACATCCCAACCGGTCGGTATCGTGCGCCGCCATATCGGTCCCTCGCAGTTCCCTCCAAGGATCCGAGCCGTAGCGGAAGGCCATGCGATGACATATCAAGCCCCCTGGCACGAGCCGTATGCACGCGAACCGTATGCGCACGAGCCGTATGCACGCGAACCGTATGCGCACGATGCGTACATGCGCGAGCCGTACGCACACGATCCGTACGCGCAGGACGGTCCCCGGCCCGGTGCCGATGTCGCCGCCCTGCGCTCGGCCTACCGCCTGCTCCGCCGGATCTCCACGCTCGCGGCGCTCGGTTCCTTCGTGCTGTACATCGCGCTGTCCTGCTGCGCGCCCGGCCTGATGGGGGCGAGGATCGCCGGAGAGCTGAGCCTGGGAATGGTCCTGGGAGTGCTCCAGCTCCTCGTCACGTTCGCGGCGGTCTTCTGGTACGGACGCAGTGCGCGGCGCTCGGTGGATCCGCTGGCCCTCGCCGTCAGGGAACGGGCGCGTGCCACCGGCCGGAGCGCGGGAGCGGCGAGATGAACGGTTTCGGCTCCGGGACGCAGGCGTCCGTCCTCCTCCTGTTCACCGCCCTGGTCACCTTCACCCTGCTGATGTGCGTGATGGCGGGGCCGGACCGCGACGACCTGGCGAACTTCTACACCGGCTACCTCTCGCTCACCCCGCTCAAGAACGGCCTGGCCATCGCGGGTGACTACATCTCCGCGGCCACGGTGCTCAGTACCACCGGCATCATCGCGCTCACCGGATACGACGGCTACGTCCTCGCCGTCAGCACGGCCCTGTCCCTGGTCCTGCTGATGTTCCTGCTGGCCGAGCCCCTGCGCAACGCCGGCAGTTTCACCATGGGCGACGTCCTGGCCCGCACCATGCCCGGGCGGGCCGTGCGTGTCGCCGCCTGCCTGGTGACGCTGTCGGCGACCCTGCCCTTCCTGGTCGTCCAGCTCTCCGGGGCCGGATCGCTGCTCACCTTCATCCTGGACATCCCGCACGTTGCGGGCGCCCGGACCGCGTGCATCGTCATGGTCGGCAGCCTGATGATCATCTACGCGGCGATCGGCGGGATGAGGGGGACCGCGCTCATACAGATGATCAAGATCGTGATCCTCGTCGGCACGAGCGCCGTCGTCGCCGTGCTGGTCCTGCACCGCTTCCACTGGAGCCCGGACGAACTGCTCACGGCCGCCCAGCACGGCAGCGGCGCGGGCCCCGCCTTCCTGCGGCAGGGCCTGCAGCTGGGCACCTCGGCGGGTGAGCGGCTGGACTTCATCGGGTTCCAGGTCACCGTGGTCCTCGGCGTGGCCTGCCTGCCCCACATCACGATGCGTCTGTACTCCGCACCGGACGTGCCGGCCGTGCGGCGCTCCATGTCGTGGGCGGTCGGCACGGTTACCGCGTTCTGCCTGCTCCTGATCGTCATGGGTACCGGCGCGGCGGCGCTGGTGGGGGCCCGGTACATCACCGCGGCCGACCCGCAGGGCAGGACGTCGGTGCTCATGCTGTCGCAGGTGCTCGGCGGTGCGCCCGGCTCCGCGGGCGCGACGATCCTCTACTCGGCGGTGGCCGGCATGGTCTTCATCACCCTGCTGTCGTCGGTCGCGGGGATGACCCTGGCCGCGGCCTCGTCGCTCGCCCACGACCTGTTCGCCCACGCCGCGCGGCGGGGGCGGGCGAAGCCGCGCACGGAGATGACGGTGGCGGTCTGGGCGAGCGTGGCCGTGGGGACCGTCGCCATCGGCCTCGCCACCATGGTCCAGGACTGGAACGTCGGCGTGCTCACCACCGCGGCGATCTGCGTGGGCGCCTCTGCGGTGGCGCCCACGCTCACCTACTCCCTGTTCTGGCGCGGATTCACCCGCACCGGCCTGCTCGCCTCCCTCTACGGCGGCACGGCCTGCGCACTGCTGCTGCTCGCCTTCTCCCAGGCCGTGTCCGGGACGCCGTCCGCCGTCTTCCCCGACGCCGGCTTCGACCTCTTCCCCATGCAGTCCACCGGTCTGGTCTCCGTCCCGTTCGGCTATCTGGCGGGCTGGCTGGGCAGCCGTCTGGACCACCGGCGCCGCGCCGCGGACAGCCTCGCGACCCGGCGGCTGTACGAGGAGAACGAGGCACGGCTGCTCGCCGCGGCCGAGTGACCACGACTGCGGCCCGGCGGCCCCGAAACCGCCGGGCCCTCTCCGGCCGGGGGCGGCCAGGGGCCGTACGATCTTGTCGCGAGACCCCGAGTGGCCCGTCCGGTCAGCCGGTCGGGCCGCGCCCCCAGCGGAGGAATCCCATGATCTTCATCACCGCCAGGTTCCGCGTCCGTCCCGAGCACGCCGACCGCTGGCCCGAGATCGTCGCCGACTTCACCCGGGCCACGCGCGCCGAGCCGGGCTGCCTGTGGTTCGACTGGTCGCGCAGCGTGGCGGACCCGACGGAGTACGTCCTCGTCGAAGCGTTCCGCGACGACGAGGCCGGGGCCGCGCACGTGCGGTCCGCGCACTTCAAGGCCGCACAGCAGACGCTGCCGCCCCATCTGGCTCAGACGCCGCGCATCGTCAACACGACGGTTCCGCAGGACGACTGGTCGCTGCTCGGCGAGATGGCCGTCCCCGGCCACGAGTAGCGGTCCCGCCACCGGCGGTACGGCGAGTCTTCGCGGGCGGCTCCGGGGCGCCCGGTCATCCCGCGAGGCCGGGACGGTCAGATCGACAGGCCGGCCAGTGGCTGTTCGGTCCAGACGGTCTTGCCCTCGCGGGAGTAGCGGGTGCCCCAGCGCTCTGCCATCTGGGCCACCAGGAACAGGCCGCGCCCGCCCTCGTCGGTGGTGCGGGCCCGGCGCAGGTGAGGTGAGGTGTGACTGGTGTCGCTGACCTCGCACACCAGGCGCCGCTCACGGATCAGCCGCAGGGTCGCGGGACCGCCGGCGTAGCGGTAGACGTTGGTGACCAGTTCACTGGCGATCAACTCGGTGGTGAACGCCAGGTGCTCCAGACCCCATTCGCCCAGCTTGGCCGAGGTCAGCGCCCGGGCCCGGGCGGCGCTTTCGGGCTCCGGGGGCAGACACCAGGAGGCGACGTGATCCGGTGGCAGCATGCGGGTGCGGGCGATCAGCAGTGCGACGTCGTCGGCGGGGCGTGCGGGGACGAGCGAGTCGACCACCGCTTGGCACGTCCGTTCCAGCGCGTCCGTGGGGCGGGTGAGCGCCGCGCACAGCTTGGCCAGGGCGGTGTCGGCGTCGATGTGGCGTTCGCCGAGGACTCCGTTGGTGTACAGGCACAGCAGACTTCCCTCGGCCAATTCGATCTCGCGGGCCTCGAACGGCAGGCCGCCCAGACCGAGCGGTGGGCCTGCCGGCAGGTCGAGCGGAGCCGCCTGTCCGTCCGGAGCGGTCATCACCGGCAACGGGTGACCGGCGCGGGCCACGGAGCACCGCCCGGAGACCGGGTCGTACACGGCGTACAGGCAGGTCGCCCCCACGACCTGCTCGTTCACGGGCCGTTCGCCGGCTGCTTCCTGTTCGGCCGCCAGCAGATCGACCAGGTCGTCCAGGCGGGACAGGAGCTCGTCGGGTTCCAGATCCAGGCTGGCGAGCGTGTGTACGGCGGTCCGCAGCCGCCCCATGGTGGCGGCGGCGTGGATGCCGCGTCCCACGACGTCGCCGACGACCAGGGCGACCCGGGCCCCGGACAGGGGGATGACGTCGAACCAGTCGCCCCCCAGGCCCGGGCCCGCACTGGCCGGCAGGTAGCGCAGGGCCACCTCGACGGCCGACTGGTCCGCGACGAGCCGGGGCAGCAGGCTGCTCTGCAGGGTGAACGCGGTCTGCTGCTGCTGGGTGAAGCGCCGGGCGTTGTCGATGGCGACGGCGGCGCGCGACGCGAGCTCCTGGGCCAGGGTGAGATCGTCCGTCTCGAAGGGATCGGGGCGGCGTGACCGCCACAGGGTCATCACGCCCAGCACGAGGCCGCGTGCGGCGACGGGAACAGCGATCAGCGAGTGGGCGCCCGGATCCGGTGCGTGGGCCCCGTGGTGGCCCTTCGCCGAGAACCAGTCGGGCGGGAGAACGGGCTCCAGGACCGGCCGCCCCTCGATCAGGCATCTGGCCTGGGGCGTGCCGGGCGCGAACTCCACCGGTCGGCCCTGCGGATGCGGCGGGCCGGCCTGCTGGGCACCGAAGCCGGCGGCTCCCACCCGTACCACCGGCCCCGCCAGGGCACGAACCGGTTCCTCCCCGCGCGTGACCGGATGCAGCAGGTCCACCGACGCGTGGTCGGCGAGGTGGGGCACCGTCACCTCGGCGAGTTCCCGGGCGGTCTCCGCCACGTCGAGCGTGGTTCCGATACGCCTGCCGGCCTGGTCGAGGAGCGCGAGCCGGCGCTGGGCCCGATGGCGCTCGGTGATGTCCTCGATCAACTCGGCCACACCCAGGACGCGACCGGACGGATCCTCCATCCGGAAGGTGGAGACCATCGCGACCCGCTCCCGGGCCGGGTCCCACTCCAGGCGGACGAACTGCTCGGAGTAGATCAACGGGCTTCCGGTCTCGATCACCTGGCGCACCCGGTCCACGGCCTTGCGTGCGTCGTCGGGCAGGAGCATGTGGCCGGTGGGCAGGCCCCGGAAGTTCGCCGCCGGGACGCCGGTGAAGCGTTCGATGGCCCGGTTGACCCGGAGAACCGTCAGGTCGGGCCCGTGCACGACCAGGCCGATCGGGCACCGGCGGTACAGCCCGTCGAGCACCGCACGGTCCCTTTGCCACTCCAGGACGTCGGCCGCCAGGGCCCCGGCGAGAAGCCACTCCCGGATCCGGCCGCCGCGGGAGAGCGGTTGGGCCCTGAGCCCCATCTCCACCAGCCGCCCGTCGCGGTGCCGCACGTTGAGTGACCCGAACCAGCCGCCGGCTCTGCGGCAGCTCGCCGCGGCCTCCTTCGCGGCAGGCAGGTCGCGCGGATCGAGGACCTCGTACACCGGGTGACCGAGCACGGCCGTGTCCGGGTGGCCGAGCAGTTCCTGCGCCCGCCGGTTCCAGCCGACCACGATCCCACGGTCGTCGAGCACCGCCAGGGCGGCGAGATGCGGGGCGAACGGATCGTCGTGGCTTTCGGTGCGCTCCGTCATCCGCTTCTCCACCGCTGGACTCCACCTCGTAGTCGGTCGGCGGTGTTCCGCCGCTGGTCCTGACCGCGGGGGGTGGCCGCGTGACGGCGCCCCGTGCGGTGTGACCCTCATTCCGGATACGCGCTGACCTGCTGACGCCCTGCAAGCCTAGTGACCCGGGGCGGGACTGTGGCGGCCTCGCCCGCCGCGTGGCGCGGCGGGTCGGGCACCAGGGTCCGGAGGACGCCCCGGTCCGCTCAGCGAGAAGGTTCCGCCCGGACCAGTGCGCTCCCCAGCTCGCGTGCCGCCAGGGCCCAGCTCAGCTCCACCGCGGTGTCCGGGGCGTCCAGGTCGGTGCCGGTCAGCTCCTCGAAACGACGCAACCGGTAGCGGACGGTGTTGACGTGGACGTGCGCGACGCGGGCGACTTCCCGGATGCGCCGTCCCGTCGTCAGGTATGCCCGCACCGACTCCTCGACGAGCGCACCGAAGTCCCCCTCCGCCTCCAGTGGGCGCAGGTAACGGTCGACCAGCAACTCGGCGAGTTCCCGTTCGGCGACGACCGCCACCCGCCAGGACAGGTCACCCAGGTCGTACACGCCGCGCAGACCGTACGCACGGGCGGCCTCCAGCATCCTGCCGGCGGCACGGAAGGAGCGGTGCGTCGCTGCCAGGTCCGTCGGCGGGCCGAGTCCCGCCGTCAGCTCCAGATCACCGGTCGCCGGCCTCGCCCCGACGACTCCGGCGACAGCCCCGTCGAGCACGGTGAGCAGAGCGCCCCGGCCGTCCCCTCGGCTGCCGGACTCCAGGGAGCGTCGCAGCGCTTCCGGGGAGCCGTCCCCGCTGGGCACGGCTCTGACCGCCCGGTACGGCCGCGACGGGTCCAGGCCGTAGACCGCCGCACCACTGTGTATGCCGGCCGCACTCAGCGTGCCGTGGAGCAGCCCGCGCAGGTAGTGGGCGCGGCGGCGGGCGTCGGAAAGGGCGCAGGCCGCCTCCGCCTGCCGGTGGACCGCGGCGATCCGCAGGCTCGCGACGTCCGCGAACTCCCACAGGCGCGTGGTGCGGTCGGCGATCAGGGCGGGTTCCAGCCCGCGTCGGGTCGCCTCGGCGAGGAACAGGTCCCGTATCGCGCCCAGCGCCCGGCGGAAGGCGTGGAGCCCGTCGCCGAGCGGCACGCCCCGGGCGACCCGGTCCCGGGCCACGTCGGCCTCGCCGAAGTCCTCCGGCACGGGCACCGTCCCCTCGCGCACCACCACGAGAGCCCGCTGGAAGTGCCGGTGCCAGATCTCGCTCAGGAGCTCCCGCGGCACCGCGCGGTAGGAAGGGACGTGGTCCGCCAGGTCGGCGTGCACCCGCCCGCCCACGTGCTCCCGCTGCGCGGCCATCGCGGCGATGACCCCTTCCAGGGACACCGCCGCCCCCGGTGGTCCGGGCATGGACCTCACCTCCGTCCTTCCGGAACGGGTCGTTGTGCGACCGACCAACAATCCGGCCGCCGCCCTTGGCCGGCGAGCCGTCGACATCCCCCCGCCCCCGGAAGCACAGTGGCACGGCGGCGGAAGGAGCACCTCGGCGCGTATGCGGCATGACGCCGGCCGACGCTGCCCGGACCCGCCCGTGCCACCGGCCCATCCCTACAGACAGTGCGGAGACCGCCATGACCGACGAGCACCACCACCGGCCCCGACACCCGGCCCCCGACACCGGCCCGCGCCTCGCGCCTCTGCCCGAGGGCGACTGGGACTCGTCCACCCGGGAACTGCTCGCCCCTATTCCCCGGGATGCCGACGGCCGCGTCGCCAACGTCTTCACCACCTTGGTGCGGCACCCCGGCCTCTTCCGCCACTTCCTGCCGTTCGGCAGCCATCTGCTGCGCGACGGCCTGCTGCCGGACCGGACCCGGGAACTGCTGATCCTGCGCACGGCGTGCAACACCCGGGCCCGCTACGAATGGGGACGGCATGTGCCGCTCGCCAGGGCCGCCGGGATCACCGACGAGGAGATCCGGCGGATCGGCGCGGGCCCGGACGCCCAGGGGTGGACGCCGGCCGACGCCCGTCTGCTGCGTGCCGCCGACGAACTGCACCGGGACGCGCGCCTGTCCGCGGCCACCTGGTCGGCGCTCACCGCCGACCACGACGAGGCAGAGCTGATCGAGATCACCGTGCTCGTCGGTCAGTACCACATGGTCGCGTTCTTCCTGAACTCCTCCGGTACCCGGCTCGAGCCCGGCTATGAAGCGGAAAGCCTGCCGGCGCCCCCCGGGGCCGGCACCGGCACGCCTGAAGGGGCACACGGTGATGTCTGATCCCCGGCGTTCCCCGACCCACCCGGCCGCTCCCCTGGCAGGCCGTAACCTGCTGGTCATCGGCGCGGGCACCCGCCCCAGTGACGATCCGAGGGCCCCGGTGGGCAACGGCCGGGCGGTCGCCGTGCTCGCCGCCCGCGCGGGAGCCTCCGTGGCCTGCGCGGACGTCTCGCCCGCCGCGGCGGCGGCCACCGCCACCCTGGTCGGCGAGGAGGGCGCGCGTGGCCTGCCCCTGGCCGGCGACGCCACGGAACCCGGCCAGTCCTCGGCCATGGTCGCCGAGGCCCTCCGCGAACTCGGCTCGCTGGACGCGATGGTGGTCAACGTCGGGATCGGGCTCGGCAGGGGCCTGGCGGACACCACGCCGCAGCAGTGGGAACGCGTGCTCTCGCTCAACCTGAGCGCTCCTTTCCTCGCCGCCAAGTACGCGCTGCCCGCGATCGCCGACGGAGGATCGATCGTGTTCGTCGGTTCCGTGGCCGGGCTGCGCGCCGCCACCGGCTCGCCCGCCTACGACAGTTCCAAGGCGGGTCTGTTCGGGCTCACCCGACACGTCGCCAGGGAGGGTGCGCCGCGCGGGATCCGCGCCAACCTGGTCGTCCCGGGTCTGATCGACACCCCGATGGGTCGCGAGGCCTCGGCCGGGAGGGCGTCGCGCGCCGCCTCGTTCACCCGCATACCGCTCGGTCGGCAGGGTACCGCCTGGGAGGTCGCCGAAGCCGTCACCTTCCTGCTCTCCGACCGCGCCTCCTACATCACCGGGCAGAGCCTGGTGGTCGACGGTGGGCTGAGCGCCGTCTGAGTACGCGGCGCCCGCCCCGCCCCGCCCCACGAGGCGGGGCGGGGCGGGGGCGGCCCCAGGGTCGCGGCATCGGCCGCGGGCCGCCCCCGCCGGCTCACTTCGCGAGCGGGCCGAACTCCTTGCGGGTGTCCACCGGCTTGCCGAACAACTGCCACCGCTCGCCCTTGAAGCGCATCAGCCGCATCGTCTCGATCGGGAAGGCGTCGCCGGGGCCCGTGGACAGGGTGACACCGGGAAGCAGCAGTCCCACCTTCACGTCCTTCAGGTGGCGCACCGCGTCCCGCAGCCCTTCCCTCGTCGGGCACTTCATCGTGTCCAGGGCCTTGTGCAGGCTGGCGGCCACGGCCCAGCCGTAGGCGTTGAACTGGTCGGCCGGATCGGTGCCGGGGGCGTACTCGTGCATGGCCTTCAGGTAGGTCTTCATCTCGGGGTCCTTCGCCCACCGCGGGTCGGCCGGGTCCTTGAAGTAGGTCGCCGAGACCACGCCCTGCACGTTCTTGAAGCCGACGGGCCGGAGCACGGCGGCGGACGATGCCACGTTGTTCACGATGTGCAGCGGGTTCCACCTGGTGTTCCTGGCGTCGGCGGCGAGGGCCTGGCTGCCGAACTTCGGGGTGGTGACGTCCAGCAGCACGTCAGCCCCGGAGCGGGCGAGGCTCGCCATCTGGGCCGACACGGAAGGGTCGGTGACCTCGTAGCTCTCCGCGGCGACCACCTTGACGCCGCTGCCCGCGAGCGCCTTCCTGAACCCGCCGAGCAGGTCCTTGCCGAAGTCGTCGTTCTGGTAGAGGACCGCGACCTTGGCATGCGGCTTGCTGTCCCTGAGGTACTTGGCGTACACCCGGGCCTCGGCCACGTAGTTGGGCTGCCACCCGATGGTCCAGGGATGCTTGTGGTCCGTGCCCCAGACCGAGGCCCCCGTGGCGACGAAGGGCTGCGGCACCTTCTGCTTGCCGAGGTAGTCCCACACGGCCGCGGTGGAGGGAGTGCCGAGGGTCTGGAACACGGCGAAGACCTTCTCCTGCTCGACGAGTCTGCGCGCCTCCTCGACCGCCTTGGGCGGCTGGTAGCCGTCGTCGCGGACGATGAACCGCACCTTGCGGCCGTCTATGCCGCCCTTGTCGTTGACGTACCTGAAGTAGGCGGACACGCCCTTGCTGATCGTGCCGTACGCGGAGGCGGGTCCCGACAGAGGGTAGATCCCGCCCAGCTTGATGGTGCTGTCGGTGATGCCGGTGGTCTGCTGGCCCTTGCACGCGCCGGCGGCGGCGGTGTCCTGGGCGTCCTGCCCCCGCTGACTGCTGCAGGCGGTGGCGGTGAGCAGGGCGGCGGTCGCGGCCGCGGCCGCCCGCAGAGCGGTCGTCTTGAGCATGCGGATCATTCCTTTTCCGTGCGGGGCGGTGCGCCCACGGGTTCGGCGTCGACAACTGCGGGACCCGGAGGGGTCAGGGTCGTGAGGGCCCCGGACCCGGCTTCGGGCCCCGGTTCCGCTTCGGGTGCGGATCCGGTCCCGGGCGCCGGGCCGGGCGGGGCGGCGGTGGCACGAGGCCGCCGGCGGGCGACGGCGGCCAGGACACGGCCCGGCAGACCGGCCAGTCCCGTCGGGGCCACGAACATCACCGTGATGATCAGGAGCCCGAACACCACTCCGGGTGCCGCCTCGCTCAGGTCCTGGGACACGCTCGGCACGTACATCACGAACGCGGCGCCCAGCAGGGGTCCGTACAGCGAGGCGAGCCCCCCGACCACCAGGCCGGCCAGCAGGGTGATGGACAGGACGAAGCCGAAGGAGTCGGGCGAGACGAAGCCGATCACCCAGGTGTACAGACAGCCGGCGACGCCCGCGAACATCGCGCTCCAGGCGAAGGCGAGGGTCTTGTGCAGCGACAGCCGCACGCCCATGACCTCGGCGGCGCTCTCGTTGTCCCGTACGGCGCGCAGTGCCCGGCCCGCCCGGGACCGCAGCAGGTTGCGGGCGCACAGCAGGGCCACCGTGGTGACGGCGAGGACGACGAAGTACGTCCACTGGTCCTCCGCCAGCCCGCTCCACGCGGGCGGCCGCAGCTTGTCCACGGTCAGGCCCATGGAGCCGCCCGTCACCGGTTCGAGCCGCTTGAGCAGGGGCGGCAGGAACACCGCGAACGAGAGGGTGACCAGGGCCAGGTAGAGTCCGCGCAGCCGCAGGGCCGGCACGCCGAAACCGAGGCCCAGCAGGAAGCATCCGGCGGCCGCGGCCGGCAGCGTGGCCAGGTGGCCGGTCCCGTACCGGTCGAGCATGACCGCCGCCGTGTAGGCCCCGGCGGCGAAGAACGCGCCGTGCCCGAGCGAGATCTGCCCGCCGAAACCGACCAGCAGGTTCAGACCGGCCAGCGCCACGGCGTACAGCAGCACCATGGTCAGCTGGAAGACCTGGAAGGGAGCGAAGTAGAAGGGTGCCCCGACGGCGGCCGCCGTCGCGAGCAGCACGGTGAGCGCGGCCCGCAGGCGCCGGGCACGGGCCGTGCCGAGTGCGGTGACGATCGTGTTCATGCGCGCTCCACCGCCGCCCGTCCGAACAGTCCCTGGGGCCGCACCAGCAGCACCGCCAGAATGATCAACAGAGGGACACCCACCTTCAGATCGGCGCCGATCACGTCCACGTACGCCCCGGTCAGCGTTTCGGCGAGGCCCACGAACAGGCCGCCGACGACCGCACCGACCGGGCTGTCGAACCCACCGAGAGTGGCCGCGGCGAACGCGTAGATCAGCACTCCGCCCATCATGTTGGGCTCCAGGAACAGCACCGGGGCGACGAGCACGCCCGACACCGCGCCGACCGTCGCGGCCAGCCCCCAGCCGAGCATCAGCACGCGGCCCACCCGGATGCCCGACAGCCGGGCCGAAACCGGGTTGCAGGCCACCGCCCGCATCACCAGACCGGTGGAGGTGTGCTGGAACAGCAGATACAGCAGGCCCATCACGACGGCCACCACGCCGAGGATCCCGAGCGTCGACCAGTCCACGCGCACCCCGGCCAGGTCGATCCCGCCGTCCGGGAACGGCTGCGGGAAGTCCTTCACCGTGAACGACCAGATCAGGCCGGCCAGCGCGTTGACGAGGATGAACAGACCGACCGTGACGATGACCACCGTCAGCTCGGGCGCGTCCCGCACGGGACGGATGACGATCCGCTCGACCAGCATGCCGCCGGCGAAGGACACCGCGAGGGTGACCGGCAGTGCCAGCCAGAACGGCATTCCGGACGCCACCAGCTGCCAGGCCACGTAGGTCGAGAGCATGGCCAGCTCGCCCTGGGCGAAGTTGACGATGCCCGTGAACCGGTGGATCAGCACCAGGGCCAGCGCGAGGCTCGCGTAGACCGCGCCGGAGCCCAGTCCTTCCACCACCTGCTGGAGAAGGTCGGTCACGGCACTCACCCGGCCTTCCGGGAACGGACGGAGACACCGAGGTACACCTCGGCGACCTGGCCGTCCTCGCGTATCTCCCGGGCCGGTCCCGACAGCACCAGCCGGCCGGCCTCCAATACGTGCGCCCGGTGCGCGATGTCCAGCGCCAGCTGCGCGTTCTGCTCGACGACGACCACGGTGGTGCGTTCCTCCTCGTTGACGGCGCGGACGATCCCGAACAGCTCACGCGTGACCAGCGGCGCGAGGCCCAGGGACGGCTCGTCCAGCAGCAGCAGGGCGGGCCGCAGCATCAGCGCCCTGCCGATGGCGATCATCTGCTGCTCCCCGCCGCTGAGGCTGCCGGCCGCCTGTCGCGACCGCCGGCGCAGTGCGGGGAAGTAGTCGTAGATCCGTTCCAGGTCGGCCGTCACTGCCGCCCGGTTCCGGCGCCCGGTGCGCAGGTGCGCGCCGATGCGCAGGTTCTCCTCCACGGTCAGGTCGTTGAAGGTGCCCCGGCCCTCGGGGACGTGCGCCACGCCGAGCCTGGCGGCCTGTTCGGGCGAGCGGCCCAGCAGTTCGGTGCCGTTCAGGGTGACCGAGCCCCGGCCGCGGACCATGCCGCTCAGCGCCCGCAGCGTCGTGGTCTTGCCCGCGCCGTTCGGTCCGAGGATCGCGCACACCTCACCGCGGGCGACGGAGAAGTCGAGGCCCTGCAGCACGCGGGCCTGGCCATATCCGGCGTGCAGTCCGCGGACCTCCAGGAAGTCCGGCTCCTCACTCGCCGGGGCCTCGGTGCGGCCGGTGGCGGTCCCGCTCATGCGGCCACCCCCAGGTACGCCTCGACGACCGCCGGGTCACGCTGGATGTCCTCCGGCGGGCCCTCGGCGATCCTGCGGCCGAAGTCGAGGCAGACCACCTTGTCGCACAGGCCCATCACGAACCCCATGTGGTGTTCGACCACCACGAGCGTGAGGTCGAACTCCCGGCGCACCGAGCGGACCAGATCCGCGAATTGGCCGACCTCGCCGTGGCTGAGTCCGTTGACGGGTTCGTCGAGCAGCAGCAGCCGGGGCCGTACCGCGAGTGCCCGCGCGAGTTCGACGCGTTTGAGCGTGCCGAACGGCAGCCCACTGGCGGGGTGGTCGGCGACGTCCGCCAGGCCGAGCCGTCGCAGCAGGTCGTCCGCCTGGTCACGCAGTTCCCTCTCCTCTCGCCGGACGCGGGGCAGCCGGAGCGCCGCGGCGAGGTGTCCGGTGCGCCCCCGGCTGTGGGCGCCGACCATGACGTTCTCCCGCACCGTGAGCTGCGGGAACAGGCCGAGGTTCTGGAAGGTGCGGGCGATGCCGCGTCCGGCCACGGCGTGCGGCGGAACGGCGAGCAGGTCCTCGCCCTCGAACCGCATCTCGCCTCCGTCCGGATCGCAGCGCCGGGTGAGGCAGTTGAACAAGGTGGTCTTGCCGGCTCCGTTCGGCCCGATGAGCCCCACGGCGGTGCCCGGCTCTACGGTGAACGCGACACCGTCCAGTGCCGTGATCCCGCCGAAGCGCACGGTGATACCGTCGACCGCGAGCATGAGTGACGCCCCTTCCGATGTGCTGGGGGGTGGGCGAGCGTCACAGTAGGTGGGGGCGTTCGGGGCGCACATTGGGTGCGGGCACCCAACTTGCCGGTCGCCGCACTGTGCGCGGCGCACAAGTGCGGGGAGATGTCTCACGCCGCACCTGTTGACGGCGCACGACGGGGACGGCGACGATCGGCGCCATGCCTCGCGGTCCCGCCCTGGGTAGCTCCCAGCTCGCCGAACAGCTCCGCCGGGAGCGGTGGCGGATCCTGCACGCCGTCCACGACCGGGTCGAGGAGGTGGCGGAGGCCGCCGTCGAGGTCATGCGCGCGGAGATCCCGTCGTACGCGCTGCAGGACGAGCGGTTCTTCGACGACGTGCGGGCCCAGGTGCTCGAGCACTACCGCATGCAGCTGGCGGCGCTGGCCGGCGACCGCGACATCGCTCCCGAGGACCTGGTCTTCAGCCGCGCGGCGGCGATGCGCCGCGCACGCGCGGGGTTCGCCCTGGAGGACTGGATCAGCGCCTTCCGGGTGGGCCGGCAGGTGATGTGGGACGCCCTGCTGGACTGCGCGGGTACCTCCGCCGAGGCCCAGCAGGCCGCGCTGTCCCTCGTCACCCCGCTGATGCGCTACGTCGACTTCGCCAGCACGCACGCCGCGCAGGCGTACGTCGAGTACCAGCAGCACGTGGTGGCGGACGCGGACCGGGAGCGCCGGGATCTCCTGGAGCAGTTGCTGGCCGGGGTGGCACCGGCGCGCGGCGGGCTGTTCGCCGCGGCGCAGGCGTACGGGATCGGACCGCGCTCACCGATGATGGCGGTCGTGGCGGAGTGCGTCGGCGACACGCGTACCGGGGACCTCGCCTCGGCCGAGTACGGGTACGCCACCAGCGCGTCGATCAGCGTCGCCGGGCCCTGGGCCGGCCGGACCCTGGTCGTCGTGCGCCACGGCGAGGTGGTGGCCGTGCCCGTGGTCCGGGCCGGCATGGACGCGCAGGACATATGCGACCACTTCGAGGCGGTTCAGCGGCGGCTCGCACGGGAGGGGACCATGCTCGCCATGGGCATCAGCACGGTCGCCGGCGGCGCGGCCGAGCTGCCGCGCGCGTACGCGGAGGCGCGGGCCGCGCTCGACCTGGTGCCGGGCGGGGGCGGGGTGGCGGCGCTGCCGCGGCTGTCCCCGTTCGACTACCTGGCGCTGCGCGCCGACGACCTCGCCCGCCAGCTGGTCGACCCCCGGGTGCGGGCGCTGCTGGAGGAGGACCGGGGACGCGGTGACACACTGGCCGCCACCATACGGGCGTTCGCCGAGGCGGACCTCAACCTGCGGCTGGCCGCCGAGCGGCTGCGGGTGCACCACAACACGGCGCACTACCGGTTGCGCCGGATCGAGGAACGCACCGGCCGCAATCCGCGCCGGATCGCCGATCTCCTGGAACTGCTGGTCGCCCTCGCCATCCGCGACGGGGCCGGGGAGGGTGAGGACTGCCAGTGAGCGGCATCGTGGAGTCCGCCGGGAGGACCGCGGGACAGGGCGCGGAACTGTCCGAGGGGTACGCCGGACAGGTCGGAACGCTCCGGCGTGCACTGCTGGACGCCGCGCTGGAGGTGTTCACCGAGCGCGGCTACAGCGATGCCGGTCTCACCGAGATCGCGACGCGCTCCGGCATCCCGGTGGGCAGCCTCTTCCAGCACTACGGCGGCAAACAGGGGCTGTACCTGGCTCTGTGGGAGGAGTTCCGGGAGGAACAGGAGCGCCGGACGGCGGCCACGCTGACCGTCGAACGGGACCGCGGCGTGGACGACCCCGTCACCCTGTTCGTGGCGGGGGCGAGGGCGTACCTGGAGGGCGCCTGGGACAACCGGCGGCTCGGAAGGCTCTTCGCGGAGGACGACGGCCCCTCGGGCTTCGACGCACTGCGCCGCCAGTGGGACCGCGCCTGGGTACGGCGCAACGCCCGCCTGCTGGAGGTGGACGAGCGGCGACGCGCCGGGCGGGTCCGGGTGAGCGTGCTGACCACGGTCATCGGAGGGGCGGCACGCGAACTGGGCGACTGCGGGGACGAGACGGAGGCCGGGGAGATCGTGGACGAGGTGTGCGGCATCCTCGTCCACCTGTCGGTCCCGCCCGGGTGAGGCGTGGGGCGGTCCGTGCCGCTCGGGCCGCCGGATCAGCCGTGGCGGGGGAACCGCGGGGCGTTCGGCCCGGAACCGGGCGACCGTGGCGGAGGCCGGCGCGAAGGCCGCCCGGTCACG
The DNA here is from genome assembly GCF_014650035.1 of Streptomyces lucensis JCM 4490. Classification (GTDB taxonomy): domain Bacteria; phylum Actinomycetota; class Actinomycetes; order Streptomycetales; family Streptomycetaceae; genus Streptomyces; species Streptomyces lucensis. The sequence continues at coordinate 293,711 of NZ_BMUE01000003.1, forward strand.
TGGTGATCCCGAAGCGTTCGGCGAGCTGGCGGCGGGTGTCGGCGGCGCTGGTGTGCAGTACGCCGCCGATGCCGATCCGTGCCGCTCCGTCGAGGTTCTGTCGCAGATCGTCGATCATCACCGCCTCCTCGGGGTGGACGCCCAGGCGTTCACAGGCGAGCGCGTAGATCCGCCGGGAGGGCTTGCGGACGCCGACCTCGGCGGAGATGACGACCACGTCGGCGACGGCGGCGAGGTCGACGCCGTCGTACGCGCCGGTGCCGAACGAGTTGGACACGAGCGCGACGGGGCGGCCGGCGGCCCGAAGGCCGTCCAGCAGCGCGAGCATGTCCCGGTCGATCGTCACCCCGGCCTGCATCCGGGCCGTCAGCCCCTCGGCCGCCACGTCGGCGCCGTGCGCGCGGAGCCGTTCCGCGAACCCCTTCTCGAAGGCCTCGGTGCCGATCCGTCCGCACTCGTGGTCGGCCAGGAGGGCGCGGGACGGCTGGTCCCGGCGGAGGAGGTCCAGCGGCAGGCGCGGGTCGCCGCCCAGCGAGGCGCCGAAGTCGCTGAAGGCCCACAGCACACTGGAGGTGAGCACGCCGCCGAAGTCCACCAGGATCGCGGTCCGTTCCCTTTCCCTCATGTCCGACACGTCTCCACCCCTTCCTCTCGCTGCCGACTCGCCCCCGGCGTCGCGGCCTTGACAACCCACACCGGGGAGTAAAGGCTACCGACCAGTCGGTACGAAGGGGTAGGGCGTGAAGGAGCTGAACATCTCCACCGCCGCGGGCGTGTTCGACGCCTGCGCGGCGGGGCCGCCCGACGGCCGCCCGGTGCTGCTGCTGCACGGCTTCCCGCAGACGGGGCTGGCGTGGCGGCGGCAGATCAAGGCCCTGGCTGCGCACGGCTGCCTGGTGGTCGCGCCCGACCAGCGGGGGTACTCCCCGGGCGTCCGGCCCAGGCGGCCCGGGGACTACCGCATGAGCCTCCTCGTCGACGACGTGGTCGCGATCACCGAGGAGCTGGGCTGGCCGGCGTTCGATCTGGCCGGTCACGACTGGGGAGGCGCGGTGGCCTGGTGGACCGCGCACGCGCACCCCGGCCGGGTACGCACCCTGACGGCCGTGTCGACCCCGCACCCCGGTGCGCTGGCCGCCGCCCTGCGCACCGACGAGGACCAGCGCGGACGCTCGCGCTACATGATCGACTGGCGCGAGACGCCCGCGACCGAGGAGCGCATGCTCGCCCACGACGCCCGGGAACTCCGCGCGCTCTACGCCGGGAAGGTCCCGCAGGACGGCGTCGAGGCCTACGTACGGCACCTGTCCCGGCCGGGCGCTCTCACCGCCGCGCTGAACTGGTACCGGGCGGGCCGCCCCGACGGCGCGATCGGCGCCGTCGAGGTGCCCACGCTGTACGTGTGGAGCACCCGGGACAGCGCGTTCGGCCCGGCGCCCGCGCGGGAGACCGAACGGTGGGTCGACGGACCGTACCGGTTCGAGACCCTCCCGGGGGTCAGCCACTGGATCCCCGAGGAAGCGCCCGACACGCTGAGCCGCCTGCTGCTCGAGCACCTTGCGGCGCACGGCGGTCACGGAACCGCGGGGGACGCCCCGTCCGCCGACCTCCCGAAGAGGTGACCCGATGCAGACAGCGCACGCGGCCTGGCGCCGCCTCGAGCCCGTACACAGCATGATCTACTTCGTCCCCGAGGCGAAGCGGCGGTACGCGGAGCTCGGACTGAGCGTACCCGCCGGATACTTCGCCTCCCGCGGCGCGGCCCTGGGCCGGGCCTCCGCCGAGCTGGTCATCTCGACCTTCTACAACTTCAGCCCCGCGCTCGTGCGCCAGGCGGTCGACGGGGTCTGGGACACGACCACGCCGGAGCAGGTGCTGGACGCCCGGTACACCGCGGCGGACGAGGCCCTGCGGCGGGCGGGCGTCCACGAACTGCCCGGCCTGGCGGAGGTCCTGGCGCTGACCCGCCGGGCGGCCGAGGCCGCCCGCGAACACGCCCAGGGCCGCCCGCTGTTCGCCGCACACGCCGCACTGCCCTGGCCCCAGGGGCCCGTGCCGCAGTTGTGGCACGCCCAGACACTGCTCCGGGAGTTCCGCGGGGACGGCCACGTCGCCTGTCTGCTGAGCGAGGGCGTCGGGGGCCTGGAGGCCCTGATCCTGCACGCCGCCACCGGTGACGTCCCCGTCGGCTTCCTCAAGGCCAGCCGCGCATGGCCCGAGGAGGAGTGGGCCGGCACCCGCGAGCGCCTGCGCGAGCGGGGGCTGCTCGACGGCGACGGCCTCAGCCCGGAAGGCGTACGGCTGCGGCGGCACATCGAGGACCGCACCGACCGGCTGGCGCTGCCCGCCTACGCCGCGCTCGGCGAGGCCGGCTGTGAACGTCTCGCCGAACTCGCGCGCCCCTTCGGGCGCGCCGTCGTGGACTCCGGCCTCCTCAAGGTCGGCTGACCGCCGGCCCCCGCCACGAGCACGAGTGGCGGCTCGCGCCGGGCGCCACCGGCCGGCCGGCCGCGGGGTGGGGCAGCGGGTCGGCCGGGTCCGGGAACCGGACGCGGTCCGTTCCCCGGCCTGCCGGGCGCCGCGGCACACGCCTCCCTGTGACGCCCAGGCGCCGGCGAGGGCGGCGGCGCGGTGGCCGCAAGCAGACGGCCCGGCAATCGCCGGGCCGTCGTGGTGTTCGACCGCTGGCAGCCGCAAGGACCACTGGTCCGGGTGGCAGGACGGCCGGCCGTCGGCCGGGAAGAACGGCCGCCGCCCGTCCGTGGCGCCGTCGCCATCCGGTCATTCCGCTACCAGCGGGTAGACACCCAACTCCCTGACTGGAACGCTCCCTACAGAGCGCGCACGTCACACACCGTTCGTTCCGCCGCCCCGTGCACCGGCCCACCGCTCCCCCGGGCGCCACGCCGGAGGGCACCGGCCGGAATTCCCGTTGGAGCCGCATCCGCACCACCACGAAGTCCTCGCATCAGCCGCGTCCTCCCCTTCTTCGCCGAGAGGAGCTCACCTGATGAACCACCGAACCATCCCGGCGGCACTCGCCGTCGTCCTCGCCGCATGTGTGGCACTCGCCGCGCCCCCGGCCAGGGCCGCCGCGCCCGCGGCCGCCGGCCCGACGGAGTTCACCGTGGACACCACGTCCGACGCGGTCGACGCCGACCCGTCGGACGGCCTGTGCCGCACCGCGTCGGGCGCTTGCAGCCTGCGCGCGGCGGTGACGGCGGCCAACGCCCGCCCTGGCAGCACCGTCGCACTGCCTCCGGGCCGTTACCGGCTGACCATCCCGCCCGATCCCCGCTTGATCAACGGAGACCATCCCGACCCGACCACGGGTGACCTGAACGTCAGCGCCCCCACCACGATCCGGGGCTCCGGCGCGCGGAGCACCGTCATCGACGCGAACCACCTGGACCGCGCCTTCCGCATGCAGGCGGACACCCGGCTGTCCGGTCTGACGATCACCGGCGGAGTGGCCAAGGAGCGCGAACTGCCCATCACCGACACCGGCGGCGGGGGCATCGCCAACGGGCACCACATGTCGCTGCGAGGGGTCGCGGTGACCGGCAACTCCGCCGGTTACGGCGGCGGCATCTTCAACATCCCCGGCTCGCACCTGGACCTGATCGACAGCACCGTCAGCGGGAACACCGCCGGAGAGGCCGGGGGCATCCGCTTCGACGACAGCGGCACCGTGACCAACTCGACGATCGCCGCCAACCGGGTGACGAACCCCGGTGACCGTCCCGGCAGCCTCGCCGGCTACGGCGGGGGCATCGACATCCGCGGCCGGGGCCTCGTGGAGATCCTCAACTCAACCGTCGTCGGCAACAGTTCGAGCGACGGAGGTGGGGGCATCAACATCGCCCCCGCCTACCTCGACAGCCTGCCCTCCCCGATTCCCGACGTCATCGATCTGCCGCTGGGGCGCATGACGTTGCGCAACTCGGTCGTCGCGGGCAACACCGTCGGCGGCAGGGCCGGCAACTGCAAGAAGGCCTTCGCGACCATCGCGTCGGAGGGACACAACATCGACGGTGACGGCAGTTGCCGGCTCACCGCCGAGGGCGACCTGCCCAGCCGTGCGCCGCTGATCGGCCCACTCGCCGACAACGGCGGCCCCACGGACACCGCCGCGCTGCTGCCGGGAAGTCCGGCCCTCGACGCGGCGGACCGCTGCCCGGCCACCGATCAGCGGGGTGTGGCCCGCCCTCAGGGGGCCGCGTGCGACATCGGCGCCTACGAGCACACACCCTGACCGCACCGCTCGCACCGGCATCCGGGAGAAGTGATGAGACCGTCGAACCTGCGCAAGAACCTGGCCCATGCCGTGATCGCGGCACTGGCCCTGCTGCTGGCCTCCGTCGCCGTTCCACCGCCCGTGGCCCGGGCCGATACCGCCCAGTCCTCCCTGGTCGTGCAGACCGACCGCGGCCGGGTGCGCGGCGCGGCCCACCGCGACGGGGGCCGGGTCTTCCAGGGCATCCCCTTCGCCGCCCCGCCGACGGGCAGGCTGCGCTGGCGTCCCCCACGGCCCGCCGAACGATGGCCCGACGTGCGGGACGCCACCGCACCGGCCCCACCCTGCCCTCAACTGCCGCTGACGCTGCTCCCCGACGGCGGCCCGGTCCTGCCGGGCGAGTCCAGCCGCACCGGCAGCACGACGGAGGACTGCCTGTACCTCAATGTGTGGACACCCGCCCGCACCGGCGGCCGGCACCTTCCGGTACTGGTGTGGCTGCACGGCGGCGGCAACGCCTACGGCGCCGGCAGCGACTACGACGGCTCCTTGCTGAGCGCGCACGGCATCGTCGTGGTGACCGTCAACTACCGCCTTGGAGCACTGGGTTTCCTCGCCCATCCGGCCCTGTCCGCGGAGAGCCGGGGCCACGCCTCCGGCGACTACGGCCTGATGGACCAACAGGCAGCACTGCGCTGGGTCCGGCGCAACATCGGCGCCTTCGGCGGCGATCAGGGCCGAGTGACCCTCGGCGGCCAGTCCGCCGGATCGGTGGACACCTGCGCCCACATCGCCTCTCCGACTGCCGGGGGCCTGTTCCAGCGGGCGATCCAGCAGAGCGGGAGCTGCGCCTCGGGCGGCGGTCTGACACCCCTCACGCTCGGCGCGGCCGAACAACGGGGCAGCCACTTCGCGGCCTCCGTCGGCTGCGCGGAGCCGACGACCGCGGCGGCCTGCCTGCGCGCCCTGACCACCACCGAACTGATCCGCGGCACCGGGCCCGGGACAACCTCCTTGTGGGCCCCGAACACCGGCCCGCGGATCCTGCCACGCGCTCCGCTCAGGGCATGGGCCGAGGGGCGGGTGCACGCCGTCCCGACGCTGAACGGCAACACGCACGACGAGTACCGTTACTTCACCGCGCTGAACGTGGATCTGCTCGGCGGCGGCCCCCTGACCGCCGCTTCCTACGCCGCCCTGATCGGGCTCGAGCACAGCGGTCGCGCAGGGGCGGTCCTGCACACGTATCCGGCCTCCGCGTATCCGTCCCCGAATCTGGCCTATTCCGCCGTCAACACCGACCAGCGGTTCGCCTGCCCGGCACGGTCCGACAGCCGGCTGTACCGCACCCGGGCGCCCGTCTACGCCTACGAGTTCCACGACCCGCAGGCGCCACCGTTCATCCCGGCGCCGCACACACCGCAGGGCGCGTTCCACGCCTCCGAACTCGTCTACCTCTTTCCCAGGGACGCCGTGCGCCTGACACCCGCCCAGCGGAGACTGTCCGCCACGATGACCGCCTACTGGGCCCGGTTCGCGGCCACCGGCGACCCCAACGGCCCAGGTGCCCCCGCCTGGCCCCGCTACACGGCCGAAGGGGACCGCGTCCAGGTGCTGGCGCCGGACCGGACCGCGCCCACCACCGGCTTCGCCACCGACCACCACTGCGCGTTCTGGTCTCCCTCCCCTGTTTCCGGGGGAGCCGTGCGATGACGTCGGCCGTCCGAGCCCGTCCGTGAACCGCCCCGCCCGCTCCCGGGGCGGTTCATGCCCGGCCGTCATCACTTGTCCGTGCCGTCACGCGCCGGTGCGCCCGGGCCCGGCGGCACGCGCACCGCGGAGTCGTGGTGAGCCTGCAGTGCCAGCAGGGCGACGCGCAACGGCCCGGTCTCCAGGACGGTGCCCGGTTCGAACCAGCGGGCGACGGCGGTGCCGCTCGCCATCCTGAGTGTGAAGCGTGCCAGTTCCTCCGCCACCCGCGGGCGGTCGCTCAGGCCGAAGACGGTGCTCAGCGCGTCCTGGGCCCAGGCCACCAGCGCGTCACGGTAGCGGCGCACCTCGGCCACGGCCGCCGCACTGGCGTCCTGCTGCACCAAGCCCAGCCCCAGCAGCAGCTTCATGCCGTGCGGGTGACGGCGAAAGGCGTCCTCGACCGCGGCGAGAAAGGCGTCCAGGCGCTGCTCGACATCGGCGCCCGGTACCTCGGCCGGGGGCAGGGCTGCCAGCAGCGCTGTCCTGGCGTGCTCCAGCACCGCGACATAGATCCCGTCCTTGCTGCCGAAGTGCCAGTAGATGGAGCTGGCCGGCAGGCCGCACTCGGATGAGATCATGGAAATGGACGTGGCGGCGTAGCCGTACCGCGACATCAGTGCGCCGGCGGTGTCGACAATCGCGTCACGGGATCTTGCGCCTCGGTCCTGGGCCGGTGCCTCCGTCATGCGGCCGACTCTAGGCGAGAAGCCGGTGTCCGCTCAGCCCCGTGCCGTTTCCCGGCACCGCATCCGGCCGCGTCGCGGAGACCGGGCCCGGGCGACGGCACTGGGGTTCGCGTCGTCGTCCGGGCCGGCTCCCCCGGCCAGGCCGTGCGCCGGTGCGTCAGGAGACGTTGACCGCGCTCCACGCGGCGGCCACGGTGGCGTACTCGGGGCTGCCGGCGCCGTAGAGGTCCTTCGCCGCGTTGAGCGTCGCGGTGCGGGCGCCCTTGTAGTCCGTCGTGGACGTCATGTAGACGGTCAGCGCCCGGTACCAGACGGCGGAGGCCTTCCGGTTGCCGATGCCGGTGACCGTGGAACCGTTGCAGGTGGGGCTGTTGTAGGAGACTCCGTTGACCGTCTTGGCTCCGCTGCCCTCGCTCGCGAGGTAGAACCAGTGGTTGCCGACGCCCGAGGAGTAGTGCACGTCGAGGCGGCCCACCGACTTCGACCAGCAGTCGGCGGAGCGGCCGTCCAGGGACGGCTTGTCGAAGCGGCGCAGCCACGGCGGGGTGGACTGGTCGCTGAAGAGGTAGTCGGGGGTGTCGACCGGGTTGGCTGCGTACCACTCGACCATGGTGCCGAGGATGTCGCTGGTGGCCTCGTTCAGGCCGCCGGACTCACCGCTGTAGCGCAGGTTGGCGGTGGCCGAGGTGACGCCGTGGGTCATCTCGTGGCCCATGGTGTCGAGGTCGACCTGCTCGGGGTCGGTGGTGCCGTCGCCGTCGCCGGTCATCATGCAGAAGCAGCTGTCCGACCACTGGGCGTTGTCCCATTGGGTGCCGACGTGGACGAAGACGGTGGCGCCGCGGCCGTCGTTCTTGATGCCGTTGCGGCCGAAGGTCGTCCTGTAGTAGTCGAACGTCTTCGCGGTGTTGGCATGCGCGTCGACGGCGGCGGTGGCGCGGTCGGTGGAGAACTTCCGGCCGTCGCCCCAGACGTCGTCGGCGTCGGTGAAGAGGGTGCCGGAGGAGCTTTTCAGCGACGAGGCCGAGAGGTTGTGCGCGTCCTTGGTGGTGTGGCCGCGTACCGGGTCGATCAGGGCGAAGGTGCCGTCGGCCTGCTGGGTGGTGTCGATGGCGACGTCGCCGGTGTACTCGGAGTGGCCGGTGCCGGTCGCCTCGCGCTCGGCGTCGTAGTTCTCGATCGCCGCGCCCGTGGTGGCGTCGGTGACGTACACCTCGCCGTGCGGCTGTCCTTTGTCGCCCACCCCCTGCACGGTGGTGCGCCAGGCCAGGCGCGGGGTGCCGTCGGCGGCCCACACGATCAGCTCGGGGGTCGATCTGGCGTCGCGCACGAGCCCGTGCGCGCGCTTGAGCGCCCCGGCCGCGGTGCTCCTGGCGCCGACGGCGGGAGTGACGGACCCGACCGCCACCTCGCGGGCCTGGGCCCGGGTGGAGCCCTTGAACGAGCCGTCGGCCTTCTGGTGGACGACGAAGTCACCGCCGACGACGGGGAGACCTCGGTAGGTCCGCTCGAAGCGGACGTGCTGGGTGCCGTCGGCGTCGATCACGACGTCCTTCGCCTTGAGGGCCTGGCCCGCGCCGAAGCCGAAGGCGCCGGCGTGCCGGGTCACGTTCGCCTTGGCCCGGGATATCGCCTTGGCCCGGGCTGTCGCGGCGTCGCGGGCGGTGGTCGCGTGCTGAGCCGCGCCGGTCTGCGCGTGGGCGGGCATGACCAGCGCTCCCGTGGTGACGACACCGGCGGCGACCATCGCGGAAAGGGCAAGAAGAGGACGGGGCATGAGGGGGAGATTCCTTCGCTCGTCGTGGGGTGACGACGTCCTGGGACGTTGACGCGAAGTGTTCAGCAGGTGACATGCCCCTGACGTGACTTCAGCTGGGGTACAACCGCGGTGCTATAGGGCACGGTCGCCCGCCGCCCGGCCGGTCACCCGCCCCCGCCGCGGGCGAACTCCTCTCCCCCGCCCTCCCACCAGGCCAGGTACGGCGGCCGCTGCCGCACCAGCGACAGGTAGGCGGCCAGCAGGCGCTCCCAGGCCGCGCCGGCGAGATCGGAAGCGACCGATTCCGTGTTCCACGCCAGCAGCAGCCGCCGGTGGAACGGGACGTCCACGAGCGGCCGCTTCACCGTGCCCGGAGCACAGACGTCGGCGGTGGGCCATACGCCGCAGACGGCTCGCCGGCCGGCGACCAGGATCTGCGCCACGGAGAGGTCCGGCGTCACGTGGGCGATGCGCGGAGTGAACCCGGCCGACTGACAGGTGAGCCGGAGGTACGCGTGCACCCCGCTCTCGTCGGCCTCCGGCATGACCCACTCCTCGTCCGCCAGGTCACCGAGCCGGACCGCCTCCTGGCCCGCCAGCGGGTGGTCTTCGGCGAGCAGGACGAAGACCGGCTCGCGCAGCAGGGTGCGTGTCGCCACCGACTCGCCCACCGGCAGCGGGAAGCCGGGGAACTCGCCGTACACCGCGATGTCGCACTTCGACAGGCTCAGCGACTTCGCCAGGGTGTGCACGGAACGGCGGGCGTCGACGGTGAGCCGCCGTTCCGGGACGAGTTCGAAGAGGGCGGAGACCAGCAGGGGGACCAGGGGGCCGGCGGTGCCGCCCGCCCGCAGCGGGGCGGCGGCCCGCCTGTCCGCCTCGGCCGCCGCGCGTGCGGACTCGCGCAGCCGGTCGAAGCCGACGACGAGGTCCCGGGCGCAGCGCAGGACGTACTGGCCGTTCTCGTTCGGCGTCACCCCGTCGGCGCCGCGGGCGAACAGCGCGCCGCCCAGCTCGTGTTCGATCCGCTTCAGCTGAGCGCTCGTGGCCGGCTGGGAGAGCTGCAGCCGCGCGGCGGCCTTGCGAATGCTGCCGGCCTCTGCGACGGCGAGCAGGACACGGAGGTGGCGGAACTCCAGCTGCATGATCATTCCCCGCTCAGCGCGGAGCGGCTCACGCACCCCCGCGACCTGCTGGACCAGCTGCCCGACGGCATGGTGACCAAGAATCCGACGGCCCCGCGCGGGCGGCAACCACGAGGTGGTAAAGCCTGCACGGGCGAGGGGTGACGCACTGTGAGGTGCCTCACCCACCGCCGTCCGCTCGGCACGCGAACTGCCTGACCAGCGCCCTCGGCACCCGTGCCGCGCCGGCCGCTGGCCGGATACGTCAGTGATCTGTCATTGCAGCCAGTGCGGTTCCCGATACAGGCTGTGACTGTGTTGGAGCGACGTGTAGTTGTGGTGGTGTACGCGGGCGCGATGGCCCTGGACATCACCGGACCGATTGAAGTGTTCGACACCGCGAACCGGTTGCTGGGCCCCTCGGGCACCCCGTACCGGACCGACTTCGTCTCCGCCGACGCGCCCCTGGTGCCCATGAGTTCGGGGGTGGCGGTGAAGGCCGCGCCGCTGGAGGCGGGGCAGGGACCGATCGACACACTCCTCGTGCCGGGCGGATGGGGTCTCAACGACGCGCTCGGCGACCGGGCGCTCGTGTCGTGGATCGGCCAGGCCGCGGCCCGCTCGCGCAGGGTCGCCTCCGTGTGCGGCGGATCCTTCCTGCTGGCCGAGGCGGGCCTCCTCGACGGCAGGCGAGCCACGACGCACTGGGCGTACAGCGAGGCGATGGCGTGCCGGTATCCCGACGTGACGGTGGACGCGGAGCCGATCTTCGTCCGGGACGGTCCCTTCGTGACCTCCGCGGGTGTGTCGACGGGCATCGACATGGCGCTGGCCCTGGTGGAGGCCGACCACGGCTCGGCGCTCGCGCTGGAGACGGCACGGTTCCTGGTGCTGTTCCTCAAGCGGCACGGAGGACAGTCCCAGTACAGCGCCGTCCTCGACGCCCAGCTGGCCGACCACCCGCCGATCCGGGCGGCCCAGGAGTGGATCCTGGACCACCTGGACGGTCCGCTGCCCGTGGCCGAGATCGCGCGGCGGGCCAACATGAGTCAGCGCAACTTCGCCCGGGTCTTCCGGCGCGAGGTGGGCACGACGCCCGCCCACTACGTCGAGCGGACGCGTATCGCCCGCGCACGCGAACTGCTGGAGACCACCGGCCTGACGATCCACCAGATAGCCGGCCGCTGCGGATTCGCCAACAGCGAGACGTTCTTCCGCTCGTTCGGACGCACCCTGGGGCTCACCCCCGGGGAGTACCGGCACCGCTTCCAGGTGATGTCGCCGTCCGGCCTCGTCGACCGGCACCACGAGAGGGAAGGGAGCCCCGCATGAGCACCACGCACCCGGAACCGCCCGAGGCGGGAGGGGGACGCCTGGTGGACCATCTGGCCGGGGAACTCGCCAGGGCCGGAGTCACCCACGTGTTCGGCGTCGGCGGCGCGAACATCGAGGACCTCTACGACGCGGTGCACCGCGGCGGCGCCGTCCGCTGCGTCGTCGCCAAACACGAGTTCTCCGCCGTCACCATGGCCGACGGATACGCGCGTACCACCGGGCGTCTCGGCGTGGTGGCCGCCACCTCGGGCGGTGGGGCGATGAACCTCGTACCGGGCCTGGCGGAGGCGCACGCCTCCCGGGTGCCGGTGCTGGCACTGGTGGGCCAGCCGCCGGCCGGCCAGGAGGGGCTCGGGGCGTTCCAGGACTCCAGCGGCCGGGCGGGGTCCTTCGACGCCCGGGAGGTCTTCGCGCCCGTCTCCCGGTTCTGCGCCCGGGTCGACGACGCGGACTCGTTCACGCGGCTGCTGCCCCGGGCGGTCGCGGCGGCACGGGCCGAACCACGCGGGCCGGCCGTGCTGCTGCTGCCCAAGGACGTGCAGCAGGCACGGCTGCGGGTGCCCGCCCGCGCCCCGGCCACGGCGGCGGACGGCCCCGCGACGGCGGCCGCGGCGCCGCTGGACGCGGCCGCCGTCGAAGCGGTGTCGGACGCCCTGCGTCAGGCCGGCCGCGTCCTCGTCATCGCCGGTGAGGGGGTGGCCGCCGCCGGCGCGCGGGAGGATCTGGCCGAACTGGCCCGGCGCCTCGGGGCATGGGTTGCGGTCACCCCGGACGCCAAGGACGTCTTCGACAACCGGGATCCCCGGTTCGCGGGCGTGGCCGGGGTGATGGGGCACGCCAACGTCGAGGACTGCCTGCGGCGGGCCGGCCTGTGCCTGCTGGCCGGTACCCGGCTGCCGCTCCTGGCACGCGGCGGCCTCGACCGGGCCCTGGCCGCCACCGACGTCGTCTGCCTCGGCCCCGAACCGCCCTTCGTGGCGGGCACCGTGCTGCGCGGAGACCTGCGGGACGCGTTGCGCGAGGTGACCGCCCGGCTGCCGTCGCGCCCACGTCCCTGCCCGCCGCACGGCGGCCCCCGTCCCATGCCCGTGCCGGGGCGCTCCCTCCCGGCCCGCGAGCACACCGTCCCCCACGCCCAGGCGGTCGCCGCGGTGGAGGCGGCACTGCCCGAGGACGCACACGTCTTCGTGGACGCCGGCAACACGGGGGCCAGCGCGGTCCATCTCCTCCCGGCACCGCGCCACGGCCGATTCGTGGTGGCGGTGGGCATGGGCGGCATGGGCTACACCTTCGGTGCCGGCATCGGCGCCGCGCTCGCCACCGGGCGGCGCACCTACGTCCTCGCCGGCGACGGCGCCTTCTTCATGCACGGGATGGAGGTGCACACCGCCGTGGAGTACGGCGCACCCGTGACGTTCGTCGTCTTCAACAACAACGCCCACGCCATGTGCGCCCTGCGGGAGGAGTTCCTCCAGGGCGGCGTCCGCGGCGACGACCTGTTCGCGCCGGCCGACCTCGCCGCCGGAGTGGCCGCCGCGTTCCCGTCCCTGCGGGTCACCGCGGCCACCGACGCCGGGCGGCTGCGCACGGCTCTGCTGCGCGCCAACGCGGGCCCCGGCCCGGCGTTCGTCGCGGTGGCCTGCGACCCCCGCGAGATCCCACCGTTCCTCCCCTTCCAGTCCTTCACCGAAGCCGCCGAGAGCAAGGAGGGTTCAGATGAGCGAGGAGTCGTCCACGTTGGCTGACATCCCCGGTCTGGTCCGTATCGAGAACACCGGCAAGGAGGAACTGACCGCGCGCTGCGTGGAGCTGACCCACGCGGTCTACCTGCACCATCAGGTCTACGGGCAGTACTGCACCATCCACGAGTACGTCGACTGCCCTGCGGAGCAGGCCTACGACTACCTCAGCAAGGGTCACCACCTGGAGGAGTGGACCTGCAGCCTGCGGGACTTCGCGCCCACCGGCACCCCGGGGCTGTGGGCCGGCCGCGACCGGCTGGAGGACGACACCAGGATCTACTGCAGGGTGCTCGCCAGCCCCGAGGCCATGACCGTGGACTACCACTGCTCCTGGGACCAGGGCGACAAGCTGTGGATGATCTACCTGATGCGTGTCGTCCCGGCCTCGCTGGTGCTCGACAGGCCGGGTTCGGTGATCACTTGGACGAACTGCCGGCACCCCTACTACGACGACAACCCGTACCCGGGCCTCGCGCCCCGTCCGGACCGGCCCTGGGTGGGCGACTACTGGGACCTCTTCTACGCGGGACACACCGTGGAGATGCGCAACCTCAAGGCCATCCTGGAGCACCGCCACCGAAGCGGCCTGCCGATCGGTTCGGCTCCGTCGAGGCGGGTGGCGCGGTGACCACGGTCAGCCTCACCGACGTCGCGGCCTATCTGCCCGGCGAGCCGGTCCCCGCGGAGTTCTACACGCGGTACCCCGGCGCCGAGGACAAGCTCCGCGACCACCCCATGTTCAGGGTCCCGCCGTCACGCCACCACGTGGCCAGGGACGAGACGAACGCGGACCTGGTCGAGCGTGCCGTGCAGCCGCTGATCGAACGGCACGGCCGGGCCGCGATCCGGGGGGTCGACGTGCTGCTGGTGCACAGCCAGTTGCCCGACCTGCCGTTCGTGGGCGCCGGGACCGAGGTGGCCCGCCGGCTGGGCCTGAACCCGGAATGGCTCGTCGACGTGGCCAACGCGGGCTGCGCGTCCTTCGTGTACATGCTGAAGATGGCCCGGCAGATCCTCACCTCCAGCGACGCGAGGTCCGCGCTGATATGCAACGCGCAGAGCGCCGCCGGGCAGTGGTTCACCCAGTCCGAGGTGCGCCGCCTCGCCCAGGCCGCCGTCCCGGGCGACGGCTGCGGTGTGGGATACGTGACGACGTCGGCGCGGTCACCGGTCCTCGACGTGGAGACCCGGCACATCGGCGAGTACGCCGGTGACATGACCCTGGCGGTCGACGACGGCCGCAAGTACTGGGAGCCGGGCCGGTCCCAGCTGCGGATCGGTTTCACCGGCGCCGGCGTCGCCAGGGTCCTGGCACGCGGGAACCGCCTCGTCCCCGAGGTGATCACGGACCTGTGCCGGCGGCTCGGTGTGCCGAGCACCGACATCGACGTCCTCATCACCAACCAGCCCAACCGCACCTTCCTGCGGAACTGGCGGGAGGCGCTGCGGCTGCCCCCCGAACGGCACCTGGACACCTTCGACGAGTACGGCAACCTGTTCGGAGCGGCGATCCCGGTCACCCTGGACCGCGCGATCGGATCCGGGCAGGTGCGGGACGGCGACCTGACGGTGCTCGGGGGATTCGCCCACGCCGGCGACTTCGCCGGTGCCGTCGCCGTTCGCTGGCACGGCGGACGGGACTGAGCCGTGGACGTTCCCGTGCTGCACCGGCTCGCCCTGAACGAGAGCCCGTATCCCCCGCTGCCCCCGGTGCACGCGGCGATGCGCCGGGCCGTCGCCGAGGCCCACCGCTATCCGCAGTTCCATCCCGACGACCTCACCGAACGGATCGCCGCGCGGTGCCGGGTGGCCGCCGACCGGGTCGTGGTCGGCAGCGGATCGGTCGGTGTGGCCCTGCAGTTGCTCCAGGCGGTCGTCCGGCCCGGCGACGCGGTGTGCTTCGCCTGGCGCACGTTCGACGCCTACCCCCTCCTCGCCGCCATGACCGGCGCCGTGCCCGTCCCCGTGCCCCTGACGCCGGACGGGCACCAGGATCTGGACGCCCTGCTCGCGGCACTGGGCCGCCGCACCCGCGTCGTGGTGCTGTGCAGTCCCCACAACCCCACCGGGACCCTCGTCACCGCCGACGCCCTGTCGGCGTTCCTGCGCCGGGTCCCCCGGCACGTCACCGTGCTCCTCGACGAGGCGTACGTGGAGTTCGCCCGCGGCACCGGTCTGCCGGACACGTCCGCGCTCCTCGACGCGCATCCCAACCTGCTGGTCCTGCGCACCTTCTCCAAGGCTTACGGTCTCGCCGCCCTGCGGGTCGGCTACGGACTCGGGAGCCCCGGCCTCGTGGAGCGCGTCCGCCGGCAGCAGCTGCCCTTCGGGATCAACGCGGTGGCGACGGCGGCGGTGCGGGCCTCCCTGCGGGCCGAGGACGAGCTTCGCCTGCGCGTGGACACCATCGTCGCCGAGCGCGAACGCCTCCGGCGTGAACTGGCCGCCCTCGGCTGGCACGTGCGCCCCGGCCACGCCAACGCGGTCTGGCTCGCCGCACCCGATCCCGTCGACGAGGGCGCCGCGGCACTCACCGGCGCCGGTGTCCAGACGCGCCACTATCCCGGCGAGGGCATCCGGCTCACCGTCGGCGACCGGACAGCCAACGACGCCGTGCTGACAGCCCTGGCGGGAATGCGCACGCACCGGCGCGCGCCGCGGACGTGACGCGCGCCGCGCCGGCGGCCGCGCTGGTGGGCGAGCCGGCCGGGCAGCGACTCGTGAGCGCCGGCGGGAAGGGCGGGGCACGCGTCTCAGCCGTGGCCCTTCCCCGCGGGGTGACGCGGGGGCTCGCCTGCCTTCCCCGGGGGTTTCGCGGCGCCGCGCGGCGTGCGGTGGGGGTGGTCGCCCGTGTCTTTGCGGTGCGGCACCGGCTTGCGGGATGCGGCGCCGTGCTGCCGGGCCGGTGCCCGGTCCGCCGGGGCGGCGGACTCGGAGGAGCCCCACCGCATGGAAACGGGCTCGGCACCGGGTCCTGCCGCCGGACCCGAAGCACCGGACTCACCGGGCGAGCGCTGGTCGCGGCGGGGTTCGGCCGACGGGGCGGCAGCGGGCCCGGTGCCGGGGTCCGCCGTGCCGGAGGACGGGCGGGTGGCGGTCCGGGGCGCGTCGGCGCGGTCGTCGCTGTTCCCGCTGGTGCCCGGGGCGACGGCGAGGGTCGTGCCCAGGGCCACGGAGAGTGCGGCCAGGGCGGTCCCCACCGCCATGCGTCGGTGGTGCCGGGCACCGCCCGCGGGGTGCGACCGGGTGACCGCCAGCGCGCGCCTGTGTGTGGGCTCCCCGCCATGGGCGTGCGCGGCGCCATACGCCGGAGGACCGGCCAGGGCGGGCGTCGAGCGTGACAGCGGGCGCGGATCGCTTCCGGGGTCCAGGGAGCGCAGGACCTGCGCGCACCGCTCGGCGTCCGGCCGCGCCCCGGGGTCCCGTGCGGTCATCGCCCGCAGGAGCTCAGCCAGTTCCGGGCAGAGCCCGGCGGGGACCCTGGGCGGACGGTGGAGGCGGGCGATCGCGGCCTCCAGCGGGTTTCCCTGGTACTCCAGTTCCCCTTTCAGGCATTCCAGCAGGACCAGGCCGAGGGCGTAGACGTCCGCGGCCGCCCCGACGTGCCCTCCCTCGACCTGCTCCGGCGCCAGATAGGCGGCGGTGCCCGTCAGCACGTCAGGGGCCGTACGGCGCGTGGCGTTCGCCAGGCGTGCGATCCCGAAATCGGCCAGGTGCGGGGCGCCGGCCGCGTCGAGCAGCACGTTGGACGGTTTGACGTCGCGGTGCACTATGCCGGCCCCGTGGACGTGGGCGAGCGCTCGCGCCAGGGCGGTGCCCAGGCGGGCCACTCGCCCCTCGGGCAGCGCTCCGCGCGTGAGGAGGCCGCGCAGGGTGGGGCCGTCGACCAGTTGCATCACCAGGTAGGCACGGTCGTCGTGGCAGCCGGTGTCGTAGACGGTGACCAGCCCGGGATGTTCCAGGCGGGCGAGGAGAACGGCCTCCGCGGCGTGCCGGTCCTCGCTCTGCGGCTCGGACCCCGGCCGGAAGACCTTGACGGCCACGGGCCGCCCGAGGCGCGTGTCGACGCCTTCGTAGACGTCGGCCATGCCCCCTGACCCGATCCTCCCGACCAGCCGGTACCGGCCGGACAGGAGGGGAGCGGAGTGCGAACTCCCCTGGAACGGCGCGGGAGTCGGCAGAACTGCTGATCGACGGGCCTTCATCTGGTTCTCCGTTGCTGTCACCGCGTACCGGACTCGGCCATGGGCCGTGTTCCGCGGCGGGTACCCCGTGGTCGTGCCGCATATCCGTACGAAGCAGCGCGTCACTCACGGTCCGGGACCATTGGCCGCCCGGCGCGGTCACACGGCCCGTCACGCCCAGGGGCGTCCATCGCCGTTCAGCCGGGCGCGCGCACCCGGGCCCACGGCGTCCGCTACCGGTACCCGGCGGTCAGTGGGTCACGGATGCCGTGCGAGTTCGGTGTGACCTCCAGAACGTGGGTGCCGGCTCCCAGTCCCCTGCTGACGCCGGCAGTCGTGTGCCGTCGGCGGTCACCGTCCTCGGGACGTACTTCACCCCGAGGACGGACACTGTCCATGTGCGTCGGCCGGCCCGTCCCTCGAAAGAACCCTTTCACTACCCGCGTGGCTCCATCACGGTGTCTGCGCCCGGCACGCCGGAGAGCCGCCGTTGCGTCCGGGCGGCCCGCGCCGGCGGCTCCTCGTACGACCGCACGTATCCGACGACGCGTGATCTGCGCGGCATGCGGTCGCTCGCCTTCACGGTCGGCGGCACACACCGGGACCGTGCCGCGCCCCGGCCGAGCGTCACGAGGGCAGCTTGCCCGCGCCTCCGTCCATGATGAGGTGCAGACCGTCTCGCTCGACCGCCGCTGCCAGTACCTTGAGACCGAGGGCATCGGCCGGATCCTGCTTTCCGGCGGGCCCTGGCGTGCCCCGGCCGACGGGACTTCGTCCAACGGCCTTCCCGCCGTCCACCGGCTCCAGGGCGAAGCCACCGTTGTCATCCGGCTCCGGCTTCAGTACCAGTCGTTTCGGAGCGCCTGTCGCCGCCGTCGTCCCGCAGCTGACCGAGGAGATCAAGACCCGCAAGGGCTGAACCCCTCCCACCACGAGGCCCCCGTGACCGGTGGCCGGACCCGCTCGGCCCGGCCACCGGTGATCCGCGGGCGCGCCTACGGAGCCATCTCGTACGTGCCGGACAGCGCCTCGACCCGCTGCCAGACGCGCGCCGTGCGTGCCTCGTCGACGACGGGCCGCCGGACCGAACCCAGCGCCCAGTCCTGCTGCTGTTCGGTCGCCGAGTCCTTGCCGTGCAGTTCGACGGCGTGTGCGGTGAAGTCCCGCACGAGGACGGCGAAGAGCTCGTCGAGCACGTCCTCGTCCAGTCCGGTCAGGGCGGACTGCTCCAGGACGAGCTGCCCGTGCACGACGAGGGCGAAGAGCTGACCGACCGCGAGGAGGAGGTCGAGGTCACGGCTCTGCTCCGCGTCGGGCGCGGCCGTGGCGACGAACTCGCAGAGCGCGTCGGCCTGTTCCCGGAAGCGGGCCACGTTGGGCAGGTGGGCGTAGGCGTCGAACGCGGGTCGCCAGTCGTGGAAGCGCACCGAGCCGAGGCCGCGGGCCGGCCCCTGCCGGAACAGGAAGTCGTCGTCGGCCGCGTCGAGGCGCGTCGGCACGCCGGGGTAGTCGGCCGGGTCGAGGAGGTGGCTGCGCATGAACTTGAGGATCAGCGCCAGGTTGACGTGGACCGTGCCCTCCAGCTTCGGCAGGCCCCGGATCTCCACGGCCGCCTGCCCGAAGTAGTTGTCCTTCTCGAAGCCCTTGGCGGCGATCACGTCCCACATCAGGTCGATGACCTTCTCGCCCTCCGTGGTCACCTTCATCTTCGTCATCGGGTTGAAGAGAAGGTAGCGGCGGTCGTCCGGGCCGGCGGAGCGGAAGTAGTCGACGGCGCGGTCGCTGAACAGCTTCATGCCGACGAGCCGGACGTAGGCGTCGGTCAGCTCGCGCCGCACGTGCGGGAAGGCGGTGACGGGACGGCCGTAGAGGACGCGGTTGTGGGCGTGGGTGACGGCCTCGTACATCGCGTGCTCGCAGATGCCGATCGACGCGGTGCAGAGGTTGAACTTGCCGACGTTGACGGTGTTGAGGGCGGCGTCGAAGGCGGCGCGGCCGGTGTGCAGGACGTCCTCGGCCGCCACGGGGTAGTCCTCGAGGCGGAACTCGCTGACGAACTTCGAGGAGTCGACGACGTTCTTGACCAGGCGGTAGGCCGGGTGACGGCTGTCCGCGGCGAAGAAGACGTAGCCGTCGGGCCCCTCGACGTCGGTGCGGCGGCCGAAGACGGAGACGAGTGCGGCGGCGTTGCCGTTGCCGATGTAGTACTTGGAGCCGGTGGCGCGGAAGCCGCCGTCGCCGTCGGGCTCGAGCAGCATGTCGGTCGAGTAGATGTCGGCACCGTGGGTCTTCTCGGACAGGCCGAACGCGAACACCTCTCCCTGGGCGAGGAGTTCCGCGGCACGGGAGCGGGCGGCCGCGTTGCCGCTCTGCCAGACCGGGCCGAGGCCGAGGATCGTGACCTGCCAGGCGTACCAGTAGTCCAGGCCGTAGAAGCCCAGGATCTCGTTGAGGGCGGCTATCCGGGCGGTGTCCCAGCGCTTGTCCGGTTCCCCCTCCCCGGCGGCGGACGACGGCGTCAGGAAGGTGGCGAACAGGTTCTCCTTGGCCGCGAAGGCGAGGAAGTCGCCGAGCCACGCACGGGTCCGGTAGTCCTCGATCAGGCGTCCCTTCCCGCGTTCCTCGAACCAGTCGACGGTGGCACGCAGCAGGCGGCGCGTTTCGGGGTCGAAGTGCGCGGGGTCGTAGGTGCGCGGGTTGAACAACAGCTGGTCAGCCATGACGAGGAAGCCTTTCGGCTGGTGGACGGGTGGAAGTGGGGTGGTCCGGCGGCTGGACCGGCCGGACCGGGAGGACGGTCGGGGCACGGCGCGATCAGCGGGCCGGTCCGAACCGGGCGAGCGTCGCGAGCACGCCGTCCAGCCAGTCGATCATCATCCGCTCGTACGCGATGCCACCGCGCAGGACGACGTGCTGCAGCTCGCGCTCCGCGTCGAGCGGTGCCTGCGGACCGGCCGCGTTCGCCTCGGGCCCCGTGAAGTCCCGCGCCTCTCCTGCGAGATAGTGCGCCAGCCGGTCCCGGTGCGCCTGCCGGTGCCGCTCCACCTCGCGGATCAGTGCGGTCGGGTCGTCGAAGGCGGCGCCCCGGATCTTCACCGCCAGGTCGTGGCGGACGCTCTCCGGCTCGATCGGGTCGTGCAGCCAGGAGGACAGCGCGGCCCGGCCGAGGTCGGCGACGCGGTACTCCTTCTTGTCCGGCCGGCCCTGCTGCGGGACGTCCCGGACGTCGACCCAGCCGTCGTTCTCCATGCGCTTGAGCACGCGGTAGATCTGCTGGTGGCTCGCGGTCCAGAAGTAGCCGATGGACCGTTCGAAGCGCCGGGCCAGCTCATAGCCGGATCCCGGCTTCTCCAGCAGCGACACCAGGATCGCGTGTTCGAGCGCCATGACATCGATCCTCCTATGCAACTCGTTGCATAGCAAGCCTCGTACGCTCCGGTGCGACACGCCTCACCTTCCCGGCCACGCCGCGTACCTCCACCCACCCCGGACACGCTCCTTAAGGTACGAAAATAGGACTATGTGATTACCAGATAGGGTGAACCCGGACGTATGCGTGTGGGATCGGCCCGCCTCACCGGGCACGTCCCCATCAGCGGTTCTCACCGTTGAGAGGGATACGCATGACGACCCACGCCGGCACCGAAGCCGAGCTGAAGAACCTCCTCGACCAAGCGCTGCACGCCACGGGTACGGGCGCGCGCTGGACGGTCGACACGGACGAAGTGTGGTGCCGCGTCGCGCCCCTGTCCGGGTCGGGACGCGAGCAGGGCTGGAAACTGCACCTGTCGGCGACGGCCGCCTCCGCGCCGGAGGTCCTCACCAAGGCCCTGGAGGTACTGCTGCGGGAGGAGTCCGCGTTCAAGTTCGCCCGGTCGCTCGACCAGGTCAGCGCCCTCAACTCCCGCACCACGCCGCGGGGGAACTCGGGCAAGTTCATCACCGTGTACCCGCGCTCGGACGCCGACGCGGC
Organism: Streptomyces lucensis JCM 4490; assembly: GCF_014650035.1. Classification (GTDB taxonomy): domain Bacteria; phylum Actinomycetota; class Actinomycetes; order Streptomycetales; family Streptomycetaceae; genus Streptomyces; species Streptomyces lucensis. The sequence goes on from NZ_BMUE01000003.1 coordinate 314,503, forward strand.
CCGGCTCGCCCGGGAGCTCCACCGGGCCACGGCCGCACTCGCCGGGCCCCGGATCCTGTCCGACCAGCCCTACGCCCCCCACAGTCTGGTCCACTACCGCTACGGCTCCTTCGTCGGCCGGCGGCGGTTGTCGGACGACGGCCTGCTGGTGTGGTTCATCGAGGACCCCGACGGCAATCCCGTGGAGGACAAGCGCACCGGCCGGTATTCCGCGCCGTCTTGGGCGGTCTGCCCGTTCCCCGCCTCGGTGCCCGCGCCGCCGCGCCCGGCGGACGCGGCGGGCGGCGGCCCGGTGGTGCTCGGCGGCCGCTTCGCGGTGCGGGAGGCGATCCGGCACACGAACAAAGGGGGCGTCTACCGCGGTACCGACGTCCGCACGGGCGACCCCGTGGTGATCAAGGAGGCCCGGCCGCACGTGGAGGCCGACGCGTCCGGCCGCGATGTCCGCGACTGGCTGCGCGCCGAGGCCCGGGCCCTGGAGAAGCTGAAGGGCCTGGGGCTGGCCCCGGAGCCGCTCGCGCTGTTCGAACACGGCGGGCACCTGTTCCTGGCCCAGGAGCAGGTGCCGGGGATCGCCCTGCGCACCTGGGTCGCCGAACACTTCCGGGATGTCGGAGGCGAGCGCTACCGCGCCGACGCGCCGGCCATGGTCGCACGTCTGATGGACCTGGTGGCTGCGGCCCACGCCCAGGGCTGCGTCCTGAGGGACTTCACACCCGGCAACGTCATGGTCCGTCCGGACGGCGAACTGCGGCTGATCGACCTGGAACTGGCCGTCCTCGAGGACGACTCCCCCCTGCCGACACGCCTCGGAACCCCGGGCTTCAGCGCTCCCGAGAGACTCGCCGACGCACCTGTCTCCCCGACGGCCGACTACTACAGCCTCGGCGCCACCGCGTGCTTCGTCCTGACCGGGAAGGTACCGAACCTGCTGCCCGAGGAACCCGCCGCCAGAACCGCGCAACAGCGGCTCGCCGCCTGGCTGGCCGCCTGCACCGGGCCGCTGGGCCTGCCGGACGCCGCGGCGGAGGTGATCCTCGGACTGATGCGGGACGATCCGGCCGGGCGGTGGCACCCGTCCAGGGCCCGCGAGGCTCTCCGGGGGGCCGTACCGGCGCGGCCGGCGCGCGGCGCCGCCCGCCCGGCAGGGGACGACGGCCCGCACGATCCGGTCGCCGGGCTCGTCGGCCACCTCGTCGGCTCGATGACGCCGGCGGACGACCGACGGCTGTGGCCCGTGTCCACCACGGCCGGGGAAACCGACCCCTGCACCGTCCAGCAGGGCGCGGCCGGTGTCCTGGCGGTGCTGACGCGGTACTTCGAACTCACCGGCGACCCCCGCCTGCCCGAGGTGATCTCCACCGCGGGCCACTGGATCGCGCGCCGCACGGACACCGCCTCCACCCGCCCCGGCCTGTACTTCGGCGGCCGCGGCACCGCGTGGGCCCTGTACGACGCGGGACGCGCCGTCGACGACCGCGGGCTCACCGATCACGCACTGGCCCTGGCCCTGGCACCGCAGGAGTCCACACCGAGTCACGACATCACCCACGGCACCGCGGGCGGCGGACTCGCCGCCCTGCACCTGTGGCACCGCACCGGCGACGCCCGCCTCGCCGAACTGGTCGTCGACGCCGCCGACCGGCTGGCCGCCGCCTGCCGGCGGGAGCCGTCCGGGATCAGCTGGGCGGCTCCCGCCGAAGCCGTCACCCCGGGGGCCGGCCAGCGCTACCTCGGCTTCGCCCACGGAACGGCCGGCATCGCCTCCTTCCTGCTGGCCGCCGCACCGGTGACGCGACGCCCCGAGCACATGGAGCTCGCCGTGGAGGCCGGCGAGCAACTGCTGGCCCACGCCGTGCTCACCGGCGCGGCGGCACACTGGCCCGCGAAGCCCACGGAGGCTCCCACGGCCCCGTACTGGTGCCACGGCGCGGCGGGCATCGGCACCTTCCTCCTGCGGCTGTGGCAGGTCACCGGCGACGAGCGGTTCGGTGACCTCGCCCGTCGCGCCGCGCACGCCGTCGCGGAACACGCCTCCCGCGCCGGCCTGACCCAGTGCCACGGGCTGGCGGGCAACGGCGACTTCCTCCTCGACATGGCCGCGGGCGCAGACGACCCCGCCTACCGCGCCATGGCGGAGGATGTGGCCCGCCTGATCCTCGCCGAGCGGGCCCACCGCCACGGCCACATCGTCTTCCCCAACGAGTACGGGGACGTCTCGACGAGTTGGAGCGACGGATCCGCCGGAATCCTGGCCTTCCTTCTCCGTCTCCGCCACGCCGACCCCCGGCACTGGATGGTCCAGCCGCCGGTCTGAGCGGCAGATGTCCTGCCGCCACCCCCACAGAAGGAGAACCCATGGACAACCAGGACCTCGAACTGCTGGCCCGGCTCCACGCGCTTCCCGAGACCGACCCCGTCGAGCACGACGGCAAGCCGTCGTTCTCCACCTGCGCGTGCGTCGGCCTGCTGACCGCGCTGAACACCATCTGCATCGGCGTCACCTGCTAAACGGGCCGACTGGTGTGACCATCTGGTCGGCGGCTGCTCCGGACAGCCGCCGACCAGTGGCGACGGACGACTTCCCGGACGGCGCGAGCACGGCGAAGCGGTGGGCGCGGGAGCGGACCACCGGCGGCCGCACGCCGATGACGACCTTCTCACCCAGGCAGGCCTCATGACAGCCACCATCACCAGCCCGCACGCCCCGCACCGGGCTCCCGAGTCCGTGTACGCCATCAGCACCCGCGGTCTGGCCAGGAGCTACCCGGGTCCCGAGGGCACCGTCACCCACGCCGTACGCGACCTGGACCTGGACGTGCCGCAGGGCGAGACCTTCGCCTTCCTGGGTCCCAACGGTGCCGGGAAGTCCACCACCATCGCCCTGCTGTGCGCCCTGGCCCGCCCCACCGCCGGTCGCGCCACGGTGGCGGGCGCCGACGTGCTCACACAGCCCCTCCAGGTGCGGCGGCAGGTCGGCATGCTCTTCCAGCACAGCGCCCTGGACCCTGATCTGACGGCCGACCAGAACCTGCACGTCCAGGCACGCCTGTACGGGCTGGGCCGCCGCCACGCCCGTGAGCGCGCCGCCGAGGTCCTCGAGACGGTCGGTCTGACCGACCGGCGCGGCTCCCCGGTGCGCACGCTGTCGGGAGGCATGCGCCGCCGGCTGGAGATCGCCCGCGGGCTGCTGCACGCGCCCCGGGTGCTGTTCCTGGACGAGCCGACCACCGGACTCGACCCGCACGCCCGAGCCGAGATCTGGAAGCACCTGCGCGCGCTGCGGGACCGGCACGGCAGCACGCTGTTCGTCACCACCCACTACCTGGACGAGGCGGAGAACTGCGACCGCGTCGCCATCATCGACCACGGCACCCTGGTGGCCCAGGGCACGCCCCTGGCCCTGAAGAGCGCGATCGGGGACGACCGGGTCGTGCTGCACACCAGCGACGACGTGACGGCCCAGCAGGTGGTGCGCCGGACGGCGCCGCCGGACCGCGTCGTCACCGTGGAGTCCGAGGGGGTCTGCCTGCGGGTGCCCGACGGCAGCGCCTGGATCCCCCGCCTGTGCGCGGCACTGCAGGGCCACGGCATCGCCGTGCACGCCGCGTCCGCGACCCCGCCCACGCTCGACGACGTCTTCTTCCACCACGCCGGCCGCAGCATCCACGGCACACAACCCGGCCGGACACCGAAGCCCACCTCCCCGTACCCGATCACGGCAGAAGCCGGCGGTGGCCGATGAGCACACTCACCCTCCCGGACCCGGCCGCCCCCTGCGGTCGACGGCCGGCCCGCCTGCGGCACGAACTGCGCGCGGTCCACGCACTGGTGTACCGCGATCTGCTGCGCCTGGCCGGGCAGCGCACCCACACCGCGCTGATGCTTCTGCATCCGGTGCTCTACCTCCTCATCCTGGGAGGCGGCCTCGCCGCACTCGTCCCCCACGGCTCCCTCGGCGTCGGCTACCAGACCTACCTCTTCCCCGGGGTGCTGATGATGACGGTGCAGATGCCGGCCATCACTGTCGGCGCCCGCCTGATCAGCGACCGGGAACGGGGCTACCTGCGAGAACTCCTGATGGCCCCGGTCGGCCGCTCCACCCTGCTCCTGGGATGCTGCCTCGGCGGCACCCTGGTCGCCACGGCCCAGGGCGCCGTACTCCTCGGCCTGGCCGGGATCGTCGGCCTGCCCTACGACCCGTCCCTCCTGCTGCTGCTCCTCGCAGGCATGATCCTGGTCTCCTTCACCATCACCGCCCTGGCCCTGGCCCTGGCGGTGACCCTGCGCAGAGGCGAGACGTTCCACATGCTGCTCGGCCTGGTGATGATGCCGCTGCTGTTCGTCTCCGGCGCCTTCTTCCCGCTGCAGACGCTGCCCGGCTGGGCCCACACACTGGCCGGCGCCAATCCGCTCGCCTACGGAGTGGACCTGCTGCGCCGCTGCATCTCCCTGCGGGTACCGGACCAGGCGGCCGTCGCGGGCATCGAGTGGGCCGGCCGGCAGCCTCCCCTCCCCCTGGAAGGCGTCCTTCTCCTGGCCAGCGGCGCGCTGGCCCTCCTGTGGGCCGCCCACCGCTTCAGCCGCCCGGAATGACGGGACCCTTCCTCCCGGGCGGAGGCAGGACGGGAACGGAGCGTTCAGACCGGGCTCGCCGGGTTCACCGCCGTCGAGGACCGGGGCGGCCAGGTCCCTGCCGAGAGGATGCCGAGCACATAGGCCCGGGCGACCAGCGCCGGACGGGTGGCGGCGTCGAGCAGGACGCGCAGCCGGCTCAGGTGGTAGTCCAGCGTCTGCCGTGACAGGCACAGCTTCCCCGCGATGTCCGCGTTGCTGTGGCCGGCCGCCAGCAGGGCGAGTATGCGGATCTGGGCGGCCGTCAGGTCGGGCTGGGCCCGGTGGCGCGGGCCGAGGCGGGTGCCGACGGCCCACACGCCCGACACGCCGGACGCCGTACCGCACACGGTGCTCAGATGGATCCGGACCCGGCGCCGCCAGCCGTCCCGGTCGACGAGGACGGCACAGGCGCGGGCGCTTCGGCGCCGGCCGCTGACCAGGTCGTCCCAGACTCGGTACAGGGCGCTCCGTTCGGGCGTCCCGGCGAGCAGGGTGTCGGCCGGCAGGCCTGCCAGGTCGGACAGCCGGATGCGCAGGACGTCGGCGACCGCGGTGCCGGCCTCGCTGATCCGGCCGTCCGGGGTCAGGCGGACGCAGAGCAGTCCGCTGTGGTCACGCAGGGCCTGTAAGTCGGCCTCGGCCTGGCGTCGTCGGTCCGGCGCCTGGGCGTGGTCGGTGACATCGACGTAGATGCCCGCGACGCACCGGGCCGCGCCCCAGCGGACGGGGAAGCGGTAGCCCGCCGCACAGCCCGGGCGACCGTCGGCCCGCCGGTAGGCGAGAGTGTGCCGCACCGGCCGGCCGCGCGCCAGAACCTCCTGGTCGAGGGATAGGAACCGGGTGGTGTCACCGGCTGCCCCGACGTCGGCGAGGTGACGCCCGATCACGGCGTCGCGCGTGGTGCCGTACAGGCGGGCATAGGCGTGGTTGACCCACAGGTAGCGGCCCGAGACGTCGCGCACGAATGCCGCGGCCGGGGCGAGGTCGGCGAACGTGGCGTACGGGTCGTCGAACGCGGCGCCCCCGCTGTCGGCCACGCCCGGGCCGCTGCCGGATTCCCGCCAGGACATCGCGAGAGGCGCGAGCAACGCCTTGAAGTCAGCTTCCTCCACGTCCAACTCCTTCAACCCTTCAACCACATCACTTTGTGTGACAACTCATGCGTATCCCGTAAAGGGAGGCGCATGCGGGCGCGGCAGGCGCTCCATGCCGTGGCGCCGGCGCCGGCGCCGGCACGGCGCGACCGCGCCGTCGCCTGACGCGGATCGGCGGCGGCAATAGGGCATTTGCCTGAGTGGTTCGGGACTCTCGGCGCCTCGGACGCGGGCGGGTGCTGGTTCGCTTGAAGGAGACGGCGCGACAGCGGCCGGTGCACCGGCGTGGCCGCGGACCGCACAGCGGCGCGCCCCAGCGGCCTGACGACATCGAAGGAGTTGGAGTTCCGTGGACAAGGTGCTGTACGTGCACGCCAAGGGCGGCCCTCCGGTGGGCCATGCCCTGACGCGGGTGGCCGCGAGGTCCGCGGTGCACCTGCTGGCCCTCAGCGAACTGCCCACCCCCGTGGCCCACGACGCCGCGAGGCTGTGCGCGTCGGTCACCACCCCCCTCGACGGCCGCGGTGGCGACCTGGTCGAACTCATCACCGCCCGGGCCCGCGAGGTGGGTGCGGACGCCGTGCTCACCTTCTCGGAGTACGCGGTGGTCGCGGTCGCCGAGGCGGCCCGGCGACTCGGGCTGAGGGGCGCCGGGCCCGCGGCCCCCCTGGCGCGCGACAAACGCCTGATGCGTGCGGCGTGGGAGCGCCGGGGCGTACCGCAGCCGCCGTTCCGCACCGTCACCAGCGCGGCCGAACTGGAGCACGCGACCATCAGTTTGTCATGTCCACTTCTATTGAAGTCGGCGTGGAGCGCCGGTTCGACCGCACACCAGATCATCGAGCGGCCCGAGGACGCTTCGGAGGCCTGGCGGCGGTCGCGCGCGGTGATGGCCGAGTCCGCGCTGCTCGGATTCGCCGAACTGCACGTTCCGGGCGCCTCGGAGGACTTCATCGTCGAGGAGATCGTCAGCGGATGTGCCGAGGAGTGGTTCGACGGCCCCGGCTGGGGTGACTACGTCAGTGTCGAGGGCGTGGTGGCCGACGGAGAGTTCCGTCCCGTCTGCCTGAGCGGACGGATGCCGACGGTGGCCCCGTTCACCGAGCGCGCCGGCATCACCCCGGCCGCCGTCGGACGCGAGGCCCAGCACGCCATCGTGGACCTCGCCCGGCGCGCCGTGGACGCCCTGGGGCTGGAGAACTGCGGCACCCACACGGAGATCAAGCTGGGCGGGGCCGGCCGCATGTGGGTCATCGAGACGGCCGCGCGGTTCGGCGGGGCGATGACCGTGCCGCAGATCGAGGAGGTCTTCGGCCTCGATCTCGTCGGCATGTTCACCGACCAGCTGCTCGGCGGCTCACCCGCCTGGCCGGCGCGGGCGTTGACCCCCGAGGACGCCGCCGGCGCCGCCGGATCTCTGGTGGTCCTCGCCGTGCGGGGCGACGGCACCCCCTGGCCCCGCCGCCATCTGTGGGACGCCTCGGCGGTCGTCCGTTCGGCGCCGGTCGGCGCCGGCAGCACCCTGTCCGTCGTCCGCGAGAGTTCCCTGCCGGACGGGGCCCGCGTGCCGGTCTACGAGCCTGCAGCCGGGGCCAACACCATGGCGGGCCTGTGCCTGCTGTCGGCGGACCGGCCGCAGTCCGTCGTCCGCGACCTCACCGCCCTGGTCGACGCGCTTCCGCGCATCCTGCCCACGGACGTCACCGAAGGAGCCCGGCCGTGACCCGCGCACCGCACGTGGCCGACGTCCCCGACACGGCGGGCGACCGTACCGTCGTCGGCGCCAATCTCTCGCTGCCGTTGTTCCGCGCGCTGTCCGGCGTGCTCGCCGGACACCCGTACCTGAAGGTGGTGGTGGACAGGTCCGAGGACACCTGGCACCTGCTCGACACCCGGGTGCACCCCTTCCACGCCGACTACATCGCCACCCGCCTCCTCGGCATGAGCATGGACGAACTCGACACGGAGCTGGACGCGTTCAACACGTCCGTGTACACGGCGCCCGACCGCCGCTTCCTCCTCGGCGTGCTGTCCCTGCACAGCGACGAGGACGCCGAGGGCGCCGAGCGGCCCTTCCTGGTCCTGGAGACGACCGAGGCGGACACCATGCGGGCCGCACTGCTGGAGGAGTTCTACCACTACGTGCGCGCAAGGGTGGACGGGCGCCTCCCCCTGCTGCTGAAACCGGCGAATCACTGGCAGGAGCACGAACTCGCCTCGGTCAGCGAGACACGCGTACCGCGCATCCTCAGCCAGGAGCTGTTCGGCAACCGGACCCGCACGTGCCTGAACCCGGGCGTGGCCGAAGGCCGGCTGCGCTATTTCCGCGATCCGGCGGAGTACCGCAGCGCCGCCCCACAGCTCGGCTGGGCGGACATCGTCGCGATGGCCTGCCTGCCCGACGACGTGCCCCGGGTGGCGGGGTTCGTCAACACGCGCCCCACGACGCCGCTTTCGCACACCAACGTCCTGGCCTCGGGATGGGGCATCCCCAACGCGATCGTCCGCGACCTGGACGATCTGGTGCGGCGGGACGGGCTGGACGGCGCGTGGGTGCGCTACCGGGTGTCCGAGGACGCCATCACCCTGGAGCGGCTGTCCGACGCCCCGGTCCTGGAGAGGCCGGTCTGGCACCAGCAGCGCATCAGCATCGACACACCCCTGCTGGACGACGCGCCGGTCATGGCCCTGCACCGGCTGCGGCGCGCCGACCGCGACAGTTACGGCACCAAGGCCGCCAACCTCGGCGAACTGCACCATGTCCTGGACAGCCGCACGGCGGACCTGACCGCGTTCTACGCGCGCCCGCGCCCGCCGCGGCCCGATCTGCTCGCCCACCTGGCCCTGCGGCTCGGCGAGCCCGAAGCGCCCGTGGAACGGCTGCGGGCGGCGGCGGCCGAACGCGTGGCGGCCACCGTCCGGGCACCCGAGGGGGTGGCGCTCCCGTTCCGTCTGCACCATCTCTTCCTGACCTCGTCGCCCGCCCTGCAACAGGGCATCGGCAAGCTGAAGATGGCGCTCGAACTCGACGTGCTCGACGTGATCGACTCCCTCTGCCTCGACCTGCAGCGCCTGATGCACAGCACACCACTCCCCGACGCGGTGGCACGCGCCGTCAGCGGCGCGGCGCCGGACCTGCTGGCGGACGGACGGCGTCTCGTGGTGCGCTCGTCCTCCAACGCCGAGGACCTGCCGGGCTTCTCGGCGGCCGGGATATACGACTCGGTGACCACCGTGCGCGGCGAGGAGCAGTTGCTGGACGCGGTGCGGCAGGTGTGGACGTCGTTGCTGTCGCCACGAAGCGTACGTCTGCGGCACGAGGCGGGCATCGTGCTGGACGACACCTACATGGGGGTGATCATCCAGCGGTACGAGCCCGCCGACCTCGGGGGTGTGCTGGTGACCTGCAACCCGACCCGGCGTGAGGACTTCCGCAACGTGTACGTCAACTGCACCGCCGGTTCGCCGGAGCGGGTGGTCGACGGCACGGTCCTGCCCCACCAGTACCTGTACAACACGGTCGAGGGCGGCGGGCGCACCGTGGACGTCGGCTCGTCGGGTGAGGACCTCCCGTCGGACACCCGCGCGAAACTGGGTGAACTGGCCCTGGTGGGACGCCTGCTGCAGTCCCACTTCAGCGCGGGCGACCCCGACGGCGCCCTGGACATCGAGTGGCTCATGACCGCCGAGGGGGCGTTCCACCTGGTCCAGGTCCGCCCGTACGCCCGGTGAGGCGCTCCGTGACCTGGGGGCGGCGCCGCTCCGGGGATCCGGCCATGACCCCGGCCGCCCGCCGCATCATCCGCCTCAACAACGGGTTCCAGCTGCTGTTCAACCTGCTGTGGTGGATGCCCGTGTTCTACGCGTACCAGCGTGCGGCGGGCCTGTCGGACGGCCAGATCTTCGGCATCCAGAGCATCTACTACGTCGCCTTCTGCCTGTTCGAGATACCCACGGGGATGGTCGCCGACCGCGTCGGTGCCCGCAACTGCCTGCGGGCGGGCGCGGTGGTCATGACGGCGGCGAACCTGGTGCCCGTGCTGGCGCCCTCGTACACGGGCTTCCTGGTGCACTTCCTGGCGATCGCCGCCGGGCGTTCCCTCACCTCGGGCGCGGCGAGCGCCTGCCTGTACGACGGACTGCGCGCCGAGGGGGCGGACGCCCACTATCTCAGGGCGGAGGGCACGGCGCGGGCCCTCGGGCTCGCCGCCAAGGTGGTCTGCTGGCCGCTCGTCGGCCCGCTGATGTCCGTGGCCCACCAGTCGCCGTACGTGCTCAGCGCGGCTAGCGCGGCGGCCTCTCTCGGCTGCGCCCTCGCCCTGCCCCGGATCGCCACGGGCGGGACGGCGGCGGGGGCGGGCACTCGCGGGCGGCGGAAGGGCACCCTGCTGCGGGACACCTGCGCCGCCCTGCGCACCCTTCGGTCGTCACCGTGGCTGGCCCTGCTCATGGCGCAGGGCGTGGCGGTCTTCACGCTGTCCCGGATCTGCCAGGTCAACCTGTTCCAGCCGGTGCTGCTGGAGCACGGCATCGCGGAGAGCGGCCACGGCAGTGTCCTCGCGGCGATGACGGTCGCCGAGGCGGTGGCCTCCGCCCGGCCCCAGTGGCTGAGCCGGCGGCTGTCGCCCGCGGCCTGGGTGTCCGTGCTGAGCGTCGCGCTCGCCGCCTCGCTCGCCGGCACCACGGTCGGCGGCCCCTGGGCCGTGGTCGGGCTGCTGTGCGCGTTCGCCGCGATCACCGGGTTCGGTTATCCGGTGCAGCGCAAGCTCATCAACGACGCCATCCCGCAAGGGGCGCCGCGTGCCACGCTGCTGTCGGTGGAGAGCATCGTGGACCGCGGCGTGTGCGCGGTCGCCGCGGTGGCCGCGGGCGCGTACCTGGCGGCGGGCCGGCTCGACGCGCTTCTGTGGCACTCCGCCGCGGTCACCTGCGTGCTGATGCCGGTGCTCCACCTGGCGCTGCGCCGCGTGTGTCCGGCACCGGCCGCGCGGGGGCCGCGCCGGGCACACGGTGCCGGCACGGCCCCCGCCGCGGTCGCAGGGCCGGTGGAGGAGCCCGTCGCGCTGCCCGTCGGCGAGGGGGTGGCCCCGCACCCCTGATCCGGCCGGTCCGGCCGCGGCGACCGGCCGGGCAGGGAGGCCCCCCAGCGGGCCCGGGACCGGCGCATGACCGCCGCCCGGACTGCCCCGGCCGGCTCGCGAGGTGCAGCGGCGCGTTCAGAAGTAGCACGTGACCCGCAGGTCGCGGAAGACGAACTCGTTGGCCGGGATCGGCATGTAGCGCGTCGCATCGGCCGGGTCCTCCTGGCGCCACCGTTTCCCGGAACACCGCAGGTGCACGGTCTCGTTCATCGAGTCGTTGCGCACCGTCCCGACGCACACCCAGTCGTGGGCGTCGACGTCGTTGCGGGTGTACGCGGCGAAGTAGGCTCCGCGCCGCTCCAACCGCAGCCGGGCCGCGAGCACACGGCCGTCGCCGACGGGCGGCCCGTACTGGTTGGTGTCGTAGAGCGTGCCCAGGTTCCAGTTGATCCGGTAGCCGTCGTCCTCGTCGTGTTCGGCCCCGACGAACGGCGGTGCGCCGTGAGGGTCGTAGAACGCGTCCTTGTCCCTGAAGGTGCGCGGGAACCACGGCGAGCCGTCGTCGTCGTACGGCGGGTGGTGTGTGCCGGGGTCGGCGTTGACCGCCGCCATCTCGCACATGGTGGCCTGGGCCGCCACTGCTGATTCGACCAGCACCTCGGCGGCGAAGTCGCCGCGCAGACCGTGGGTCACGCCGAGGCCGCCGCCGCTGTAGAACGGCCAGTCGCCGAGGGCGTACCAGGTGCGTTCCTCCAGCTCGGCCAGGCGGCGCTCCACCGGGTCGGCGGGCGGGGGCGGCTGGGGGTCCCCCGGGTACGGGGTGATGCGGATGTGGATGCCGTCGTCCTGGAAGACGTGGCAATGGGGATTGGCCTTGGCGTAGCCGAGCGCGAAGCGGCTGGTGTCGATGTGGGTGCCGGCGAACGTCTCGTCGAGCCGGCGGGTGCCGGGGCGGAGGGCCTCGGCGGTGTCGAAGGTGGACTCGGTGGCGACGGCCCAGGTGTACGGCTGTGCGGCGGCGAGTGCGTAGTCGTCGTGACCCCGGTCGGCCCGGGGCAGGACGAGCACGCCGAGCCGAACGTCCGACGAGCGCGCGGCCTCGCCGAGTCGAAGGCCGAGGCCGGTGGGCCGGCCGTCGGCGCCGATCAGATCGTCGATGCCGCAGAGGACCAGGTCGAGAGCCCCGTCCTGAAGCGCTCTGTCGAGCAGACCCGGGTCGGGGCCCGCACCGGGGCCCGCCGGCGCGGGTCCGGTCAGCGCGGTGCCCACGTCGAGGTCGAGACCGCGCGCATGGCGCAGCAGTTCCGGGTCGGAGGCGGCGACGACGAGCCGCGCGGTGGCGGCGCGGCGGGTGAAGATCTCCGTGACGGCGGCGACCGTGTCCTTGCCGCCGGTGCTCACCCGGACCACGTAGGTGACTTCGTCGGGCAGAGCGTCGAGGAGGTCGTCGAGCGCTTCGACGCGCACGGGCGCGTGGCCTTCGGGCCGGTAGCGGAAGTCCGGTGACCCGCGCGGCCTGAAGGTCGCGCTCAGGTCGAGCGCACGCAGCCGCGTCAGCGTGAGTTCGCCGACGGAGGCCGTCGAGTCGGCCTGGCGGGGCAGCCCCAGGTCGGAGCCGGGCACGACGTGTCCGTCGGCGGTCACGGCGACGTCGAAGACGAGGATGTCGGCGCCCTGGACGTAGGCCGACGTGAGCGCGGTTCGGGTGTGGGCCGGGGCGTGCAGGGCGTTGCCGCCGATTGCCGCGATCCTCATGGTGTCGTCATTTCCTCTGCGCTGATCGAAGTGGACGGCGATGCGGTACTGCCGGTCGGGTACTCCCTCCGGGTCCGCTCCCCCGGACGTGCTGGTCCCGCTTTCGCGGGGTGGTGGCGCCGGTGGGGCGTTTCGGCGTCAGTCCTCCCGGTCATCGGTGTGTGCCCAGACCTCGGCGACGGGTGCGGCCCGTTCGGTGATGCCGTCGATCAGCCGCAGTTGCGTGCGCTTCTCCGCCGCGACGGGCGCCGATCCGTCGGCGAGCAGGGCCGGGCCACCGCCTGGGAGCGGTGTGAGCACCTCGGCGTACGGGCACGGGCCGATGCCGAGCAGGGGGCAGAAGGAGCACGAGCCGCGGGGGCGCCCCAGGCGCCCGATGCGCTCGTCGTGGCCCAGGCGGCCGGAGCGGGCCTCGTCCAGGAGTTGTCCGACGAGCATCGGCCGGGCACGCGCATAGTCGTCGGGGTGCCCGGTGGGGTGCGGGGCGAACAGCACCCGGGCGTCGAGTTCCTCGCCGTCGTCGAGGGTGCCGTAGGTGAGCCGGACCTCGGTCGCCATCAGTTCCGCCATGGAGGTGCCCGGGCCGGGTGCGGGCGCCAGGCGGTCCCCGAGCTCGCCGGTGAAGGCGTTGGCGGTGCTCTGCCCGAACACGAGGATCACGGCAGGCAGCGACTGGAACATCTGGCGCAGCAGGTGGCGGCGGGTCCGGAAGCACTCGCCGACGATCCCGGCGCGCTGGTCGTCGGTCATCGGCGGGAGGGCGGGGTCGTGCGGATCGGCCCGGGTGGTCCACTTGGCCGAGGCGCAGGCGACCATGTTGCCGTACGACAGGTCTTCGCCGACGGTGAGCGTGCCCCCGTCGAGACCCAGTTCCGCGCCGAGGGCGTCCAGCAGTTGCTGGTAGACGAGGTACATGCGCTGCGGCTGCTCGCGGACCGGGATCTCGCGGCGCCCCCGTGCGTCCCGGGGGACGTCGAGCGGTGTCCCGGTCAGGGGATCGTCGTCGGGACCGCCGCCGTAGGCGCGGTACGCGTCGTCGGGCAGCTCCGGCTTGAACACCCCCCGGTGCCGGAAGTAGTGCGCGTATTGGCGCACGGAGTCGAAGTCGGGGGTGAGCGAGCCGTGGCTGTCGGGCCACCAGCCCGGCAGGTTGGGGTTGATGCCGACGGCGAGGATCGGGGCCTTGCGGCAGCCGGACAGCGGTTCCGGCAGCGGGGTCATCCGGCCGGTGTAGTGCGAAGGCCGCACGATCGAGGCGTCCGGCGGCGGTTCGTCGGCATCGTAGTCGTAGGAGTGGTAGGTACCCCACGAGCGGAAGTAGGCGCACGGATGGGCTCCGGGTCCGGCGTACTGCGAGCTGCGCAACGCGTTGCACGGCATGAGCTCGAAGAGCAGCTCGACCTCGACGGGGAGCCGGGTGACGGCCGGCGGGTCAGGCATCGTCGAAGCCCGCCTCGGAGAGTCCCGCGAGCAGACCCCACGTGGTGAGCGCGCCGCAGACGCTGGTCCAGTAGCCGTACGACTGGTAGTAGGACACGGCCCACATGGTCTGCTGGTTGAGGGCGAACTCGCGGGTGGGGAGTGCGCCGTTGATCTGCGGGTCGGACATGTTGCGCACCACCACCCAGTCGGGCACGTGATCCGAGCCCGCGCCGGTCAGGTCGGCGCAGGCCAGGCCGAGCGCCGCGTCGCCCATCTCGACGGCCGCGCCCTCGTGTTCCAGGCCGTTCGTGGACGTGCCGTACTCGAAGTAGTCGGTGGTCAGGATCGGGTGGAACTCGGGCATGTCCCGCGCGCCCTGTTCGAAGCGGACGGTCGGTTCGTTGCCGGGCGGCTCGAGCAGCGGCCCGGCGAAGGGGAAGCGGGTGGACGGGGGGCCGAGCGGCGGTTCGGTCAGCCGGTCGGCGAAGCCGCGCATCAGCTTCTGCGCGTCGTCGATCCGGCCGAGCGGGAGCGTCCAGTCGCACGTGAAGGTCCGGCCGTTGAAGTCCTCGTTGCGGAACTCCTTGCGGCAGCGGAACTTCGCCGCGCGCGTGACCACCACGTCGCCCAGCGGGAAGTCACCGAAGACGCTGCCCGAGGTGCCGATGGTGGCGATCACTCGCGGCCGGACCTCCTCGATGATCTGCTCGAAGAAGTCCCGGACGGGCAGGGTGGCGGTGCCTTCGCCGGTCCTCACACCGTCCTGGTTGAGGTGGAGTTCGGACTTCACGCACAGGACGTCCAGGTCGCCGAGCCGGACGGGGACGTACGAGCCCAGGCGTGGCGGACGGGCGGCGAGCGAGGGCGCTCCGGTTCTGATCAGCGGGCGGTAGTGCTCCTCGAAGCGGCGGGTGTACCGGTACCAGCGCAGCCGCCCGAAGCCTCGGCTGAACACGTCGGCGAGGGCGTCCTGTTCGTCGACGGTCCAGGTGATCACTACCACGTCGGCGCGGGGCAGCGCGGCGTCGGGGGACGGCTCGACGTCGAAGGGCTGGGGGACGGGTGCGAGCCCGTCGGGGAAATCGATCTCGACATTGGCGGCGGCGACGAGGCCTTCCGGCACCGCGGCCAGGTCGGGTGACAGTTCGAGGTCGGCCGGGGTGATCCCGGCGGACAGAAGGGCGCGGGCGATGTCGACCCGCTCGTCGAGGGTGTCCATGGTGCTGCCTTTCGGATCGTTCCCGGTCAGCCTGGTGCCGGTACCGCGTCGGGGTTGTGTTCCTCAGCCGGGGTCCGGGAGTTGCTCGCACACCCGGTAGGCGTTGGCGAGAAGCGTGAGGGTGGGGTTCGAGGCGCCGGCGGTCGGCATGAACGCGCAGTCCAGGACGTAGAGTCCGGAGACGGTGTGCGACTGGCAGTTCTCGTCGAGCACCGACGTGCCGGGATCGGTGCCGGCGCGCAGCGTGCCCTGTACGTGTCCGTAGCCGGGGTTCTCCGCGCCGGGGACGTCGTAGCCGCGCAACTCGCCGCCCGCGTCCCCCATCACCCGCACCACGCGATCGATGGCGTAGCGAGCGGCGGCCAGGTCGTAGGCGTGGTGGCGGTACCAGATCCTGGCGGCGGGCATGCCCCACGGGTCGGTGACGTCGGGGTCCAGTTCCACCCGGTTGTCGTACAGGGAGAGCGCCTCTCCGGTGAAGGAGAAGTAGGCGCCGCCCTGGTGGCGCAGTTCCTCGAGGTAGGTGTACAGGTCCTCGCCCCACAGGCCGCTGCGGCCGGGTCCGAGCGCGGCGCCCTTGACGAGCCGGACCGGCGGCACGCACGTGTACGGGTCGTACACGGAGAACTTGCCGGCCTTGGTGACCGGGGTGGCCGGGTCGTCGACCACGTAGAGGTCGCGCAGTTGCAGGGAGCCGATCGCGGTGGAGGGCTGCTGGGCGCCGTCACCGGTCCACACGGGCTGCAGTGGCAGGGTGACTTCGGCGCTTCCGTGGGTGTGGTAGGTCAGGTAGTGGCCGATCAGCCGGCTGGGGTCGGGCACCTCGGACACGAGGAACAACCGTGCCGACTCGATGGTCTGGACGGACACCAGCACCTGGGAGGCTCCCAGGAAACGTTCGGGCCCGCCGGGCTCGGTGCGGTACATGACGCCGCGCACCCGGCCGTCCTCGTGCACGAGCCGGGTCACGCAGTGTCCGGTCAGCAGGTCACACCGTCCGGTGGCCAATGCGCGCTGGAGCACCGTGTTCAGCGCCGAGGCCCTTGAGTTGAGACCGCAGCCGAAGAACTGGTTGTAGCCGCAGAACGAGCAAGCCGGACGGCCGTCGTACACCCGGGAGTTGATCGCCCGCGGGCCGAGGTAGGGGCGCATCCCGGCTCGGCCGAACGCCTCGGTGAGGAACGGCACGGCCGCGTGCGGGCGCAGCGGCGGCATCACGTAGTCGTAGCCGGCCCGGATCGGTTCCTGAGCCGGGGACTGCCGGGCCCGCCCGGAGACGCCCCATTCGTACTCGGCGCGCTCGAACCACGGCTCGAACTGGCGGTAGGTCCACGGCCAGTTCACCATGTCCGCGTCGGGCGGCACGTCGTGCAGGTGGTCGAGGACCCGGAAGTCCTCCTCGGTGTAGCGGGGCACGTTGGCGTCCCACACGTTCGTCGCGCCGCCGGCCATGTTGACGTTCCACCAGCGCTCGACCGGGGTGGGCCGGTCCTGGCCGGGGCCGGACATGTAGATGTTGGGGTCGGTGTCGCGGTGCGGGATGAGCGTCTTGTGCGTGTGGAAGTGGAGTTCGTCGTAGGGAAGGAAGTCGTCGGCGACCGGGAGCGGGCCCTTCTCCAGTACGGCGACGCGGCGTCCGCGTGCGGTGAGCACGCGGGCCGCGGTGCCGCCGCCCGCGCCGGCCCCCACGACGATGGCGTCATATGTGCCGGGTGCGGTGGTCGTGGCGGTCATGAGTCCTCCCCGGGCCCGTCGGCGGTCGCGCCGGCAGGGCGGGTGAAGGGTTCGGCCGGCGTGAGGTGGCCGAACCAGCGCCAGATCACCGCCTCGCGGTTGCCGCCCCAGCGTGGATCGCCGAAGCAGCCCTCGATGCAGTGGGCCCGCAGGAGGGCGAACGCGGCCGGCTGGGCGAGGGCGGCCGCGGGCCAGTCGGGCAGGGTGCCCGCCGCCAGGTCGCGCAGCAGCGCGGTGGCCTCGGCGCGGTCGAGGTCGGCGACGCCGCGCCCGCCGTGCGCCCGCTGCGCGGCGGTGTCGAGAGCGGCGAGCAGCACCGGGTAGGCCAGACGCCACGCCGGTATCTCGGGGTGCGTCTCCGGGCCCATGGCCAGGAGCCGGTCGACGTATTCGGCGGCGTCGGCGTCGGCCGCGCCGGGCCGTCGGGGTCCGCCGGGCAGGACCGCGTCGAAGAGCACCTCCACGGCGCGCCGCTGGTCCTTGTCGAAGCAGCCGGTCGCAGACGGTCGCAGGAGCCACATGGTCAGGCCTTTCCGGTGATCCGGGTCGTCCCGTCCGCGCTGTCCGGGTCGTCCGGGACGCGTGCGCTGTCGAGGGCCTCCTCCATCGCGCCGACGATCGCCGCGTAGGGTCCGGTGTCCGGCGGGCCGATGTGGCGGACGAGGGAGAGCACGGTCGCGTCGTCCGCGTCGGTGAGGTGGCGGCCCAGTTCGGGATACAACTCGTCCTTCTCACGTACCGCGTGCGACCGGAAGAGCAGTACGGAGCCCTCCGTGCAGCGGCGGAAGTCGGAGATCGCGTGACACGCGTCGCGCGGGTCGCCGTGCTGGATCCGTCGCCAGGCGACGCGGATCGCCTCCCAGTAGGCGCGGACCTGGTCGTGCTGGTCGAACATCCAGCGGGCACGGCCGGGTGGCATGCCGCGGGCGACGGCCAGTGGCACGATCGTCTCCTCGGCCTTCAGGTGCGCCTGGTCGGCGAAGTGGGTGAGCGCGTACACGAACATGCCCATCGCGGTGCGCACCCCCGGCGGGATGTCCTGTGCCTCGTGCACCGTGTCGAGCGCCCGCACGATGCGCCTGCCGCACGCGAGGAGGCGTGCGCCGAGCAGGTGTACCTGTTCCAGGAACTCCTCGAAGGCACGGCCGCTGTCGCGGGCCGACTCCCCCTGCCGGCTGATCACCGCGGGCTGGAACTCCTTGCCGGGTGGCGACGGCTTGAGGACGCCTCGCATGCCGGCCGCCTGAGCTGCGAGGACCTCGATGAGGTTCTCCCCGACGAACAGGCACCGCTCGATCGGTACGCGCATCTGGTCGGCCGCGAAGTGGTAGATGGCCGGATCGGGCTTGTCCAGCTTGGCCTCGTGGTTGATCACGATGCCTTGAGGGTCCAGGAGGTCGGCGAGGTGGACGACGCTGCCGTCGGACTCGGTGACGACGGCTTCGGCGATCATCCGGCGCCCCTGCTCGGCGCTGACCTCCGCGGGCAGGTTGGTGATCACGCCGACACGCAGCCCCACCAGATCCCGCATGGCATCGAGCAGCTTCTCGGTGCTGGGCCGGTACAGCGCGAGATGGCCGGGCCGGTCGACCTCGCCGAGGGTGTCGCGCAGGTCGAAGAAGACCACGTCGCAGTCGACGGTGGTGGCGGGCATGGGACGGCCCCTTCCATGGATGCGTACGAGCGAGAGGGACGTGACGTCGTGGAGCGCGCCGGGCCGTGTGCCGGCGCGAGTGGGGTGTCCCCGGACTTCCCGGGCGTCCGCCCTCCCGGCGCGCACTCCCGGTGCGCCGGCTGTGCGCCGCGCGCTCAGACGTCCTCGTACACGGCGAAGCGGGCGGGTTCGGTCACGCCTGCATGCTTCAGGTGCTCGACGGCGGTTTCCATGCCCTTGAGACGCGACTGCAGCGCGTCGGCCTCGGCGTTGCCCGGCCGGGCCCGCAGCGCGAGCAGGGCCACGGGATGATGGTGGTCGTGCCCGCCCGCGGGGCCGCTCCAGGGCGGGTCGAAACTCCACGGAACCGGCCCTGTGAGCTGGTTGGCGGCCATCCAGTCGTCGATCCGGGCGTCCACCCAGCCGTGGAGCTTCCAGAAGATCGGGTTCACGTGGGCGGAGTAGGTGTCGGCGAGCCAGTTGTAAGCGGCGTCGTCCCATTGGTGGTCGACGCTGAACGCGTCCCCGCCCGTCCGGTACGAGGGCATCTCGGCCGACCAGCGCAGGTGCATCCGGTTGTGTATGCCGAACTCGATCCTCGCGCCGAGGCGCCGGAGGGACGTCTGACGCAGTTTCGCCGGGTCGGTGAACTCCGCCTCCCACTGGCGGATCCGGTCGAACGACTCCTGGCTCTTGGCGTTCCGGATGACGGCGGAGGTGTCGTCGTCACCCGGGATGTCGAAGGGGGGCGGGACCGGGTACTCGGTGTCCTGCGGGGCCGGAATCGTCGGCCAGCCCTCCACGCGAGGATGCAGCGGGTCGCCCGACTCGGCGAGGATCTCGTCGACCGTGGCGATCATCTGCCGGTGCATGAACAGGAAGTCCTCGCCCGAGCCGTTCTCGAGTTCGACGGAGGGCGTCCCGGTGACAGGGTCCGGCGCGGTCAGGGAAGGACGCGGCGGCTCCCAGCCGTGGTGGCGGAACACCTCCTGCTGCTCCGGTGTCGCACGCGACCAGGAGTCACGTGCGGTGTGCCAGAGCATGTGATGAAGGCGCATGGCGCGATCGGCCATGGCGTCGATCACGGGCTTGGGGAATCCGTTCATTTCACTCAGGCCTTCTGGAGTCAGGAGGATTCGCGGGACGCACTCGTCCGCTGGTGTGCCCAACTCGACAGGCCGTGGATGACCCACCGCCCGGGGGGCGGGTGCGTCAATGACATGGAGTCTGGTGAAGGTGCGCTTCTGCTCCTGGTTCCACTGTGACGCAGACCGTCTGCTGACGCATCCGGTGCCAGGCGGCAGCGGCCGCGGCGCCACACCACGGGTTCGGGCCGCCGCAGCAGTGCTTGACGAGTTAACGTCTTGAGCGGTGTGCGCGAACAGGACGAGCCAAGGCCCCGCAGGCGCCGCCCTCTTCGCCGCGTACCGTGGCAGGCGGTCGCGCAGCCGTCTGCGCCCTGCGGATGTGCCACGGCTTCGCGCCGGAAGGCCTGGCCTGCCTACAGGGACCGGCGAACGCCATTGCGTCGCGCCATGCTTTCCAGGCCGCCGCGACGACCGCGGGGTCGGACACCGCGCCGTCGAAGTCCCCGTCAGGATCCTCCCGCCGTGGCATCCCACGGACGGACCTGTCGATTCCGGCCCCGCGCGAGTGCCGCGTAGGCCAGGAACCCTGCGCGGGAGGTTCAAGGATGGCAACGCACTCCACATGATGAGTCATCGGAAAGACATCGCTTGCAGGTCAGGTGGCTGTTCGGTGCCGGAGGCAGTCAGGGGCTCGCGGCCGGACCGTGTCGCGCAGGCTGAGCGCGAGGGCCGGGGTGAGGGAGCCACCTCCGGCATCCCACGGCCAACCGGGCAGGCCGAGAACCTGCTGGGACAAACAGCACCGGGGCCCGTCGCAGCACCCTTCCTGTGCGATGACCTCCGAGCCCCCTGAACCGCCCGTCCGTAAGTCGGCATGGTGGCCGCACGCACAGCCAGCCGCCGAACTATGGTGTGCCGCCACATGTGCCACTGACCTGCGTCTTCCTACGGTGTGCCGACACGTACCCGTCCCCACCGCACACGAGGAAGTGGCGCACATGGCCTCCGCAGCAGCATCCGCTCCCCCACCTCCCGCCAGCCTCCCCCGTATCGTCGCCGCCAGCCTCATCGGCACCACCATCGAGTGGTACGACTTCTTCCTCTACGGCTCCGCGGCCGCGCTCGTGTTCAACAAGCTGTTCTTCCCGGACTCCGACCCGCTCGTCGGTACGCTGCTGTCGTTCCTGACCTACGCCGTGGGCTTCGCGGCCCGCCCGTTGGGGGCGCTGGTGTTCGGGCACTACGGTGACCGGCTGGGGCGGAAGAAGCTGCTGATACTGAGCCTGGTGCTGATGGGCGGGGCCACCTTCGCCATCGGGCTGCTGCCCACGCACTCCACCGTCGGCTCGGCCGCGCCCGTCCTGCTCACCACCTTGCGGCTGATCCAGGGGTTCGCGCTGGGCGGCGAGTGGGGCGGCGCCGTCCTGCTGGTGTCCGAGCACGGGGACGCGCGGCGGCGCGGCTTCTGGGCCTCGTGGCCGCAGACCGGGGCGCCGGCCGGGCAGTTGCTCGCGACGGGTGTGCTCTCGCTGCTCACCACCGTGCTGTCGGACGACGCCTTCGGCACGTGGGGCTGGCGGATCCCGTTCCTGCTCTCGGGCGTGCTCGTCGTGGTGGGTCTGTGGATCCGGCTGTCCGTCGACGAATCGCCCGTGTTCCGGCAGGCGCTGGAGCGGGCGGAGTCCCGGCGGACCGAGGAGCCGGAGAAGCTGCCCCTCGTCTCCGTGCTGCGCCACCACTGGCGGGACGTGCTGGTGGCGATGGGCGCCCGGATGGCGGAGAACATCAGCTACTACGTCATCACCGCCTTCATCCTCGTCTACGCCACCACCTCGGCCGGGGTCTCCAAGCAGACCGCGCTCAACGCCGTCCTCATCGCCTCCGCCGTGCACTTCGCCGTCATCCCGGCGTGGGGCGCGCTGTCCGACCGGGTCGGGCGCCGGCCGGTGTACCTGCTGGGCGCGGCCGGTGTCGGCCTGTGGATGTTCCCGTTCTTCTCGCTCGTGGACACCGGGTCGTTCGGGTACCTGGTGCTGGCCGTGACGGTCGGGCTGGTGCTGCACGGCGCCATGTACGCGCCGCAGGCGGCCTTCTTCGCCGAGATGTTCGCCACCCGGATGCGGTACTCGGGCGCTTCCATCGGTGCCCAGTTCGCCTCCGTCGCGGCCGGTGCGCCCGCCCCGCTCATCGCGACCGCCCTGCTCTCCGACTACGACAGCTCCACCCCGATCGCCCTGTACGTCATCGCCGCCGCCGTGCTGACCCTGATCGCGGTCGGTGTCGCCCGGGAGACGCGCCACCGTGACCTCGCCCGGGTCGAGGGCGGCCAGGACGAGCGCGCGGACACCGCCCCTGCCGCCGAGGCGCGGACGGTCTGACCGCCCCCCGCGGTGCCCGCCGGGCCCGGCCCCCGTACGCCCTGTGCGTACGGGGGTCAGCGTCTGTCCGGCGCGGACAACCGGTGGAGCCGCAGGGCGAGTTGGATCTCCAGGGCCCGGGCGGGGGCCTGCCAGTCCTCGCCGAGCAGCCGGCCCACCCGGTCCAGTCGCTGGGCGACCGTGTTCACGTGCACGTGGAGCTCGTCCTTGGTGCGGGCCGGGCTCATCCCGCAGGCGAAGTACGCGTCGAGGGTGCGCAGCAGGTCCGTACCGCGCTGGTCGTCGTACGTCACCACCGGGCCGAGGGTGCGGTCGACGAAGCCGGCGATGTCCCGCTCGCCCGCGAGGAGGAGGCCGAGGAAGCCGAAGTCCTCGGCCGCCGCCCCGTCTCCGGCCCGGCCCAGCAGGTGCAGCGCGTCCAGGCACCGGCGGCCCTCGGCGTAGGCCGCGGCCACCGTCTCGGGGTGGGCGGCGAGATCGGTGACGGGGGCGGAGGCGCCGACGGTGACCGGCTGGTGGACGGCCGTGCCCAGGTGCCGGGCGGTGCGGCGGGCGACGTCCGTGGCGGTGTCGCCGGCCGCGAGCGGCAGCAGCACGACGGTGCCCCCGTCGCGCGCGGCGGCCAGGCCGTGCCGGGTTGCGGCGAGGTGGGACGCGGCGGACCACAGCCGGCGGCGGGCGGCCGCCTCCTCGTCGGCGTCGGCGGCCGGGCCGTCGAGGCGTGCGGCGAGCACGACGTGGGTGGCGCCCAGATCGGCGTGGAGCCGGGCGGCGCGTTCCCGCAGCAGCCGCGGGTCCCGGTCGCGGGCGTCCAGGAGGTCGTCCAACAGCTCGCCCCGCACGCGCTGCTCGGCCTCGGCGGCGGAGCGGCGGGCGAGCAGCAGCAACGAGGTGACCATGGCCGCGCGCTCCAGTGTGCGCTGGTCGACGGGGTCCAGGTCCGGGTGGCCGCGCAGGACCAGCGCGCCGAGGAGTTCGCCGCTCACGGTGACCGCGGCGATCCAGTCGCCGCCGTGCCGTACGGCGTGCCCCTCCGCGCGCGACGACTCCAGCGCCTGCGCGGGTGCCGCGCCGGCCTCGGTGAAGTCGACGGTGCCGTCGAGGACCTCGGAGACGGCGGCGGCCACGTCGTGCACCCCGCCGCCGCGCAGGACCAGTTCGGCCAGCCGGTCGTGCACGTCGGAGGCCCGCTCGATGACGGCGCTGCGGTCCCTGATGATCGCGTTGGCGCGCTCCAGCCCGGCGAGTGCCGCACGGGTCTCGGTGAGCAGGTTGGCGGTGTCGATCGCGGCGGCGGCGAGCGCGGCGAAGGAGCCGACCAGGGCGATCTGCTCACGTTCGAAGACGCGGGCCCGGCGGTCGGCGGCGAAGAGCACGCCGATGACGTGCGGACCGAGCATGAGCGGAACGCCCAGGATGGCGACCAGTCCCTCGTCGCGGACGCCGGAGTCGATGGTGTGCGTGTGCTGGAACCGGGCGTCGTGGAAGTAGTCGTCGGTGACGTACGGCCGGGTGGTCTGGGCGACGAGCCCGCCGAGCCCCTCCCCCATGCCGAGGCGGAGCTGCTGGAAGCGGGCGGACACCGAACCCTCCGTCACCCGCATGTAGGTGTCGCCGCGCGCCGGATCGTTCAGCGTGAGGTAGGCGACGTCCGTGCCGAGCAGGGAACGGGCGCGCTGGACGATGGCCTGCAGCACGGCGTCCAGGTCCCGCAGGCCCGCCAGGTCGTGCGCGGTCTCGAAGAGCGCCGACAGCTCCGCCTCGCGGCGCCGGCGTCCCTCCAGCTCCGCGCGGACGCGCAGGGCCAGCCGCTTGGCGTCTTCCAGCGCGGCGATCCGGTCGGCGGGCCGGCCCTCGGCGCGGGCGAGCAGCACCGGCTGCTCGTAGGCCTCCACGGAGGCGTCGCGGGCCAGCAGCCCGAGGTACTCGGCCTCGGCGCCGCCTCGTGCTGCCGGCTCAGAATGATCGCGGGACATGGTCACAGGATTCCGCATCGGCGGCCCGGCCGGTCAGGCCTGTGGAAAACTCCCGGGCCGTTGCCGGAGCGCCGTTCAGTGGGCCGTCCATCCTCCGTCGAGGACCAGCGAGGTGCCGGTGACGAAGGACGCCTGCGGGCTGCACAGGTAGGCCACCGCCTCGGCGACCTCCTCCGGCTCGATGAGACGCCGGACCGCGCTGTCCTTCAGCAGGATGTCGGAGAGCACCCGCTCCTCGGGGATGCCGTGCGCCCGGGCCTGGTCGGCGATCTGCTTCTCCACCAGGGGGGTGCGCACATAGGCCGGGTTCACGCAGTTCGAGGTGACGCCGTGGGGCGCGCCTTCGAGCGCGGCCGTCTTCGACAGGCCCTCCAGGCCATGTTTGGCCGCCACATAGGCGGACTTGAAGGCGGAAGCGCGCAGACCATGGACGGAGGACACATTGACGATCCGGCCCCAGTGCTGCGCGTACATGTGCGGGAGGGCGCCGCGGATGAGGCGGAACGGTGCCTCCAGCATCACGGTCAGCACGGTGTGGAACACCTCGGGCGGGAACTCCTCGATGGAGCGCACGAGTTGCAGCCCCGCGTTGTTGACCAGCACGTCGGCGCCGGCGGCGACGCGTTCGGCGGCGTCGAGGTCGGTGAGGTCGACGGCGTGCGGCAGGAGGGTGCCCGCAATGCCGTCGCCCCTCTCCGCCTGCCGGGCCAGTTCGGCCAGGCCGGCCGCGTCCCGGTCGACGGCACGCACCTCGGCCCCGGCGGCGGCGAGCCGCAGCGCGCAGGCGCGGCCGATGCCGCTGGCGGCCCCGGTGACGACAGCGGTGCGGCCGCCGAGGTCCAGGGCGAGGGACTGGACGGGGTTGCCGGGACCGGGCTGGGGGGTGGACGAGGTCATGTGCCGACCCTAGGCGGAGCCCCTCCCTCACCACATGTGGCGTCCACCCACAACTCAGCTGGCAGTCATAGGGTCAAACCATGTGGGGGCCTCGGACATGGCCTGCTTGATCCGGAAGAGGCCGAACTCGCGCAGATCGGGCAGCGCGTCCAGCGTGAACCAGCCCACCTCCAGCGACTCGTCGTCGTTGACCCGGGCCTCGCCGCCCACCGCCCGGCACCGGATGGTGATGTCCATGTACTGGCAGACGTCCCCGTTGGCGTAGGTCACCGGCTCCAGCGCCTGGACGAGGACGATGCGCTCGGCGACGCAGTGGACGGCCGTCTCCTCGAAGACCTCCCGCACGGCGCAGGCGGCGGGCTGCTCGCCCGGCTCCGGGATACCGCCGATGACCGACCACTTGCGGGTGTCCGACCGCTTGCCGAGGAGCACTCTGCCCTCGTCGTCGAAGACGATCGCGGTGATGCCGGGGAGCCACAGCGGCTGGTGGTCGATGGAGGCCCGGAGCGTGCGGATGAAGTCGGGAGTAGCCATGGCCCCGACCCTAACGGGCCGGGCCACCGGATTCCGGCCGGTTCAGGGGCGTACGAGGGGTCGTACGGCTACGCGTCACCGGCGCGCCGGCCGCGCAGACCGGAGCCGACCGCCCAGCCGATCCCGCCCGCGGCGACCAGGGCGACGGCGATCTCCGGCAGGATGCCCAGCTCCGTCGCCGGGGTGGTGGAGGTGCGCAGGGGCACCTTCTGGACGAGGTAGGCGGGCACGAACATGCCCGTCTTCTGGGTGATCCTGCCGTCCGGCATGATGAAGGCGCTGACGCCGCTGGTCACGGGCACGGTCACGGTACGGCTGTGCTCGACCGCGCGGATCCGGGACATGGCGAGCTGCTGGTAGGTCATCTCGCTGCGGTCGAAGGTCGCGTTGTTGCTCGGTACGGAGATCATCTCCGCCCCGTGCGTGACCGTGTCCCGCACGGCCCAGTCGAAGGCGGCCTCGTAGCAGGTGGCGAGGCCCACCCGGACGCCGCCGATGTCGAACACGCCGGGCTCGCCGCCCCGGCTGAAGTCCTGGCGGACCATGCCGGTCCAGTCCTTGTTGATCGCGCCCACGAGGCCGCGCAGCGGGAGGTACTCGCCGAAGGGCTGGATCTGCCGCTTGTCGTAGGTCTGCGTCGGCCCCTTGGCCGGGTCCCACAGGATCTGCTCGTTGAGCAGCCGGCCGTCCCTCTCGACGACTCCGCCGACCGAGATGGGCACGCCGACCGCCTTGGCGGCGCTCCCGATGACGGCCGCCGCGTCGGGGTTGGTGAAGGGATCGATGTCGGAGGAGTTCTCCGGCCACAGCACGTAGTCGGGCTTCTGGGCCTTGCCCGCCTTGATGTCGGCGGCGAGCTCGAGGGTCTCGCGCGCGTGGTAGTCGAGCACGGCCCGCCGCTGGGCGCTGAACTCCAGTCCGGAGCGCGGGACGTTGCCCTGGACGACCGCCACGGTCGCGGTGCCGTTCTCGGCCTCGTCGCTCACCAGCGCGCGGGCCGCGACCGCACCGCCCACCGGTACGGCCACGCTCAGCAGCGCGGCGGCCGCGGCCCCGCGCCGCAGCACCCGGGTGCGGCGCCGCTCGGCGATCAGCCGCCCGGTCTCGTACAGGCCGAATCCGCACAGCAGGACCGCGAGGCCGAGCACCGGAGTGCCGCCCACCGCGGCGAGCGGCAGGAACACGCCGTCCGCCTGACCGAACGCGATCTTGCCCCAGGGGAAGCCCCGGAAGGGCACGCGCGCCCGTACCGCCTCGCTCGCGATCCACACCGCGGCGGCCCACACCGGCCAGGCGGGCAGCCGGGAGACGGCGGCGATGCCCACGCCGGCCAGGGCGACGAAGACCGCCTCGATCGCGACCAGGGCCAGCCAGGGACCAGGCCCCACCTCCACGCCGGTCCACACCAGCAGCGGCAGCAGGAAGCCGAGCCCGAACAGATAGCCCAGCCCGAAGGCCGCCTTCCAGCCGCGGCCGCGCAGCACCCAGCCGAAGCCGGCGAAGGCGGGCAGGGCAAGCCACCACAGGGTGCGTGGCGGGAAGCTGACGTAGAGCAGCACTCCGCAGAGCGCGGAGGCGACGGCCGGGACCAGGCGCCGCAGCCGGCCGCCGATCGCGCCGGGTGCGGGGGACGGCTGGAGCTGGTCCTGCTGGTCCACAGAGGTTGCGGTGACGGTCACCCGGGGAGTGTACGGCGGCGGGCCGCACCGCCGACAGCACGGCCGGACCCCGCGGCAGGGCCGGGCCGGCCGTGGTCCCGTCCCTGATCGGAGCGGGTCGGCGCCCGCCTCGGCCCTGCGGGCGCCTGCGGGTGCGGTCAGTGCGGCGACTCCGGCGCGGTCGGCCGCAGCCGGGCCCTGATCACCCGTACCGCCGACTCCGCGTCGTCGACGGTGACCGTGAAGGTGTGGCCGTCCCACAGGCGCAGCACGATGCCCTCGCCCCGGCGTACGACGACGGCGGTGCCCTTCTCGGGACGCCACCGGTAGCCCCAGCCGCCCCATTGCCGCGGCGTGACGAGGGCGGTGAAGTCGGCTCCCGTCACGTGGGAGAGCGGGATGCGGCGGCGGGGCAGCCCCATGTGGCCGCAGCGGACCTCGACGCACTCCTTGTCGAGTCTGAGGTCGACGTGCACGAAGGCGAGCGTGCCGAAGAGGACGAGCAGACCGGCCGCGATGCAGCCCACCACCGACATGGCCAGCGGGGCGATGCCGGAGGTCCAGGCCGAGTCCACGGCCAGTTCGATGCCGAGTGCCATGCAGGCCGCGCCGACCAGCGCCAGCAGCCACTGGACCCGGTTGGTGGCGCGCCCCGTCCAGACCTCGGGGTGCTGCGCGTCGTCGGCCCGGGGGTCGTCCCTCATGTCTATGAGGTTACTCAGATTTCGCTGCGCGGGCGGCTCGTAGCGCAGGGTGACCGCCCCGGTGGCGCACGGCGGACCGTACGGCCGCAGGTCAGCGGACGGGACTGACGACCTGCAGGAAGCGCCCCTCTTCGTAGGCCAGGGCCGTGTCCGGGAGGTTCGCCTCACGGCCGCTGAGCAGCACGGTGAGGGTGGTGTCCGCGACGGCGTCCGGGGCGGGCTCCACCCCGATCCGGCGCAGGCCCTGGGCCGCGACCGCCCCGGCGGAGCCGTGCAGCATGAGCGGCGGGCGGCCGGGGCGCTGCACGGCCGCCCGGATGCGCTCGGCGACCAGTTCGTAGTTGGTGCAGCCGAGGACGAGGGTGGTCACGTCGTCCGGGGTGCGGGCGGCGGCCGAGGCGATCGCGGCGTCGACGGCGTCCTCGTCCGCGTGGTGCACGGCGTCCGCGAGGCCGGGGCACGCGACCTCGGTGACGGCCACGCCCTCGGCGAACCGCTCGATCAGCCCGCGCTGGTAGGCGCTGCCCGTGGTGGCCGGGGTCGCCCAGATCGCGACAGGCCCGCCGCCCGCGGCGGCCGGCTTGATCGCCGGGACGGTGCCGATGATCGGCACATCGGGCTCGAAGCGGGCGCGCAGCGCCGGGAGGGAGTGCACGGAGGCGGTGTTGCAGGCGACGATCAGCACGTCCGGCTCGTGGGCACAGGCGGCCTCGGCCACGGCGATGGCCCGCTGCGTGATGTCCTCCGCGGTGCGCGGTCCCCAGGGCATTCCGTCCGGGTCCCACGACAGCACGAGGTCGGCGTCGGGGCGCAGCCGGCGTATCGCGGCAGCGGTGGGAAGCAGGCCGATTCCGGAGTCCATGAGCGCGATCTTCACCCGGCCACGATAGACGATGGGCCCTCGCGGACCGGTCCCGTGGGGCAGACTGCGGCCGTGAGCGCCGTCCTGTGGATCACCGCCGTCTCGCTTGCCGCCTGGTGCTGGCTGTTGCTGTGCCAGGGCTTCTTCTGGCGTACGGACGTCCGGCTGCCGCCGCGCCGCGAACCGGACGAGTGGCCGGACGTGTGTGTGGTCGTGCCGGCCCGGGACGAGGCCGCCGTGCTGTCCGCGAGCCTGCCGTCGCTGCTGGCGCAGGACTACCCGGGGCGGGCGGAGGTGTTCCTGGTGGACGACGGGAGCACGGACGGAACCGGGGAACTGGCCCGTGAGCTGGCCCGGCGGAACGGCGGGCTGCCGCTCACGGTGGTCTCGCCCGGCGAGCCGCCGGAGGACTGGACCGGGAAGCTGTGGGCGCTGCGGTGCGGCATGGGCCTGGCACGGGCGCGGGGTCCCGAGTACCTGCTGCTGACGGACGCGGACATCGCGCACGCGCCGGACAGCCTGCGCGAGCTGGTGGCTGCGGCGCGCTCCGGGGGCTTCGACGTGGTGTCGCAGATGGCTCGGCTGCGGGTGGCGAGCCGGTGGGAGCGGCTCGTGGTCCCGGCGTTCGTGTACTTCTTCGCGCAGCTGTACCCCTTCCGCCGGATCGGCCGGGCGGGGTCGCGTACGGCCGCGGCGGCCGGCGGCTGCGTCCTGCTGCGCGCGGCCACGGCGCGGCGGGCACGGCTGCCCGACTCCATCCGGCACGCCGTCATCGACGACGTGGCCCTCGCGCGCGCGGTCAAGGGTGCCGGCGGCCGGGTGTGGCTGGGGCTCGCCGACCGGGTGGACAGCGTGCGCCCCTATCCGCACCTGCGCGACCTGTGGCGGATGGTCTCGCGCAGTGCCTACGCCCAGCTGCGGCACAACCCGCTGCTGCTCGCCGGTACGGTCGCCGGACTCGCGCTGGTGTACCTGGCGCCGCCCGCCGCGGTGGCCGCCGGTGCCGCCACCGGCAGCGTGGCGGTCCCGGTCCTCGGCGCGCTGGCGTGGGCGGTGATGGCGGGGACGTACGTGCCGATGCTGCGGTACTACCGGCAGCCGCTGTGGCTCGCCCCGGCGCTGCCGTTCACCGCGTTCCTGTACCTGCTGATGACGGTCGACTCGGCCGTGCAGCACTACCGGGGGCGCGGTGCGGCCTGGAAGGGCCGCACCTACGCCCGCCCGGGCACGGTGCCGGACTAGGACCTCTCGTTCGGATCATGCCGGGCTCGCGGGCCCTGGCACCGCGCCCTGATCCGGCCTGATCCAGACGGAAGACCCTGCGCCGTGACCCCAGGGCCGAGCCCGGTCACTTGCGGCCGGGTGTCCAGTTCATGCCCCAGCCGTAGGCACGGTCCACGGTCCGCTGCGGGCTCACTCCCCGCTCGGGCACCAGGTAGCGGGCCTCGCGCCGGACGACGACGTCGCCGCCCGTGTGGGTGATGAGCGCGAGCGCGCACACCGTGGAGGGCACGGTGCATTCGTCGAGCGAGAAGTCGACGGGGGCGCCGTGCTGCGGCCGGAGGGTGACGGTGGCGTGCAGGTCGGCGAAGGAGGCGGCGCCTTCGTAGATGGTGACGAAGACGAGGATGCGCCGGAAGTCGTGCCGGTGGTCGAGGTTGACGGTGAGGTTCTCGCCGGCGGCCACGGCGCCGGTGCGGTCGTCGCCGTCGAGGTGGATGTACGGCGGCCGGTGCAGCGCGCCGAAGGCGTTGCCGAGTGCCTGTACGACTCCCTTGCGGCCGTCGGCGAGTTCGTACAGGGCGCCCAGGTCCAGGTCGAGGTCGCCCTGCCGTCCGCCCCATCGGCGGCCGGGGCCCGCCGGCTGCCGGCGCGTCTGCCAGTTGAGGTTGACCCGCATGGTTCCCGAGGTGCCGCCCTGCTTGGTCAGCGAGACCGACGGGGCGGCCTTGGTCAGGGTGACCTTGGAGAGGCGGACCGGCTGGGCCGCCGGCGGGGGCGGGGCCGCCGCGGGAGGCGGCACGGTCACGGGCGGCGGCACCGGGGGTGCGGCCGGGGGCGGCGGGGCGGCAGGGGACGGCGGGGCGGTCGCCGGAGGCGGTGGCTCTGTCGCCGGGGCGGGCGGCGCGGCGTGCCGGGGTTCGTCCACGCTGATGCCGAAGTCGGCCGCCAGGCCCTCGAGTCCGCTGCTGTATCCCTGACCGACGGCGCGGAACTTCCAGCCTCCCTGACGGCGGTAGAACTCGCCGAGCACGAAGGCCGTCTCCACGGTCGCGCCGGGGCTGTCGAAGCGGGCGACCACCTGGCCGGTCGCGGGGTCGGTCACCTCGACGTAGAGGTCCGGTACCTGTCCGAAGGTCCCGCCGTCCGCCGAGGCCGCGAGGACGATGCGCTCGACGGCGCCCTCGACGCGCGCGAGGTCGGCGAGCAGGGTGTCGGTGACGCGTCCGCCGGACGCACGCTTGCCCTCGTGACGGACCGCGCCGGACGGATGGGCGGGCTGGTTGTAGAAGACGAAGTCCTGGTCGGAGCGGACCTTCCCGGCGGCGAGCAACAGCGCCGAGGCGTCGGCGTCGGGCACGCCCGGTCCGGGGCGCCAGCCCAATTCCACGCGCAGCGCCGCGGTCGGCACCGGCGTATTCGATCCCTTCGGCATTGACATGTCCGCCCCCATCACGTCTCGGCTCGGGGCATCCCCGGTGCTCCGGGTCTTCCCCACCCGCACAACGTATTGCCGGACCCGGGAGAACGCCCGCGAACGGCACGGAAAGATCGCCGGTCAACCGCCGGTAACCCACCAGGAACTCGGCCTTTACACGATTCAAACGTTGATCGGCGTCCATTTTTGCCGAGTTCGCTCGGATTGGGGGTCCCCAGCCACGGCCGACACGGAAAACAACCCTCTTATCGGTCTCCCCAACCAGCACATCGTGGGCTTAACTTATGTGCCATGACCTCCCCCCGCTCCACTTATGGTGGCGGCTACTACTCCGCCTCCTTCCCGGACACCCCGATCTACGACTCGCTCGTGGCCGAGCGGGGCACCCCGCAGATCGCCCCGATCCGG
Organism: Streptomyces lucensis JCM 4490; assembly: GCF_014650035.1. Taxonomy (GTDB): domain Bacteria; phylum Actinomycetota; class Actinomycetes; order Streptomycetales; family Streptomycetaceae; genus Streptomyces; species Streptomyces lucensis. The sequence goes on from NZ_BMUE01000003.1 coordinate 346,243, forward strand.
GTCCCCGCCGCGTACGACACGGGCAGCAGCCTGCCCGCGCTCCCGTCGGCCCTGCCCGCCCTCCCGGCGGCCCCCTCCCCGCAGGCCTCCGCCTACGGTTACCCGCACATGCAGCAGCCCGCACCGCTGCAGCACGCGCCCGCGGCCTACATCCCGCAGCAGGCGAGCGCCCCGCGCGGGTACCCCGGTCCGCAGGCCCCGCAGCAGCGTCCGATGGCGGCGGGCACGGGGTACGAGGCCATGCGCCCGGCCGCGCCGCGTCCCCCGCAGGCCGGCTACCAGGATCCGTACAACAACCAGCAGTACCGCGGCTACTGACCGGCGCCCCGCGCCGTCGGTGCCGCCTGGCACGATGGCGTCATGGGAAACGCCGAAGTGCAGTCGATCCACGTCCACCCGGTCAAGGCGTTCCGGGGCCTGTCGCCCCGGGAGGCCGTGGTGGAGCCGTGGGGCCTGGCCGGTGACAGGCGCTGGACACTGATCGACGACGGGGGAAAGGTCGTCACACAGCGCGAGGAGCCGCGTCTCGCGCTGGCCGCCGCCGAGCCACTGGCCGGCGGCGGCGTTCGTCTGTCGGCGCCCGGCCGGGCGCCGCTGACGGTCGCGGTGCCCGAGCCGGGCGCGACCGTGCCCGTGAGCGTCTTCGGCACGAAGGTCGAGGCGGTCCCGGCGGCCGCCGCCGCGCACGCCTGGTGCAGCGCGTATCTGCGGGCCGAGGTCCGCCTGGTCCACATGGACGACCCGGCCCGCCGCCGCCCGGTCGATCCCGGGTACGCCCTGCCCGGCGAGACGGTGAGCTTCGCCGACGGCTTCCCCCTGCTGGTCACGACCGCGGCCTCCCTCGACGCCCTGAACTCCCTGATATCCGAGGGGGACCACGCCCACGAGGGCCCGCTGCCCATGAACCGCTTCCGGCCCAACGTCGTGGTGACCGGCACCGAGGCCTGGGCCGAGGACCACTGGTCCCGCATCAGGATCGGCGAGGTGGTCTTCCGGGCCCCGAAGCCGAGCGGCCGGTGCGTGGTGACGACCACCGACCAGGACACCGGCCAGCGCGGCCGGGAGCCCCTGCGCACCCTGGCACGCCACCGCAGGGTCGACGGCAGGCTGCTCTTCGGCCAGAACCTCGTCCCCCTGTCCGCCGGCACGATCAGGATCGGGGACCCGGTGAGCGTGCTCGGCCGACGCGCCTCGGGCGACGGCGACTTGGTCGCCTGACCGGGGAACCGGGGACGGGGTCCGGTCGTTGGGGAACATGAGAAATTCGTGAGAGACCTCGTTCGTCACGGATCGTGACGCACGGGGTGTCACTCGCTCCAGGGCGGGACCGGGGACGACGCGTCGACGGGACCAGGGAGACGGCTCCGCTTCGGGGGGGGTGACGGTGCGACAGGGGGGTGGGGAGATGCTCGCACTGACGGGGCTGTGGCGCTGGCGGCACAATCCGCTGTGCCGTGCGACCGACCTGGCCGAGGCATGGGTGGCCCTCGTGGCGCTGGCGCTGATCGCCGTGGCCGCACCCGTGACCGGCGCCCTGGCGGGAGCCGCCGCCCAGGACTCGCTGCAGCGGTCCGTGCGGGAACAGCGGCACACGCGGCATCTCGTCACCGCGACCGTGGTGCGCGACCTGGGCAAGCCCATGACCGACACCGACCCCGACACCACCGCGCGCGAGACCCGCAGCCGGGTCCTCGCCGACTGGACCGCGCCGGACGGCACCCGGCGGCGCGGCCCGGTCCTCGCCGACCTCGAGTCACCGCACACCGGCGACCACTTCAGGGTCTGGGCGGACCCGCACGGGCGAATAACGGCCCGTCCGCTGGACGCGCCCACGGCGACGACGCACGCGGTGCTCGCGGGGATCGGCACGGCCCTCGCGACCGCCGCCCTGATCGAGAGCGGCCGGCGCCTGGCCGTGTGGCGCATGGTCCGCCGCCGGTACGCGGGCTGGGACCGGGCCTGGGAGCGGGCAGGTCCGGACTGGGGCAAGGCAGGCACCGGCAGTTGACGCCCTTCCGCCTCTGGTCCGCCCAGCGTGCACGCACACGCTACGGTGGACCGGCCGAAGCGCTTTCGGCGACGACCCGCGGGTGAGCGAGCCCCAGGGGCGTGCACAGCGGTGGCCACGCCCGACGGGAACGAGTCATCAGTACGACGAGGTGGGGGCACGGCAACGCCATGGCACAGGGCACGGTCCAGGTGACGCACACCGGCACTTCGCGGTGGCGGCGCCGCACGGGTGAGTACGCGTCGCTCGCCGCCGCCCTGGAGGCCGCCGCCGACGGCGACGTCCTCACCATCGCCCCCGGTACCTACCGGGAGAACCTCGTCGTCCAGCGGACGGTGACTCTGCGCGGGCCCGAGGGTTCCCCCGGTTCGGTGCGGATCGCGCCGCCGGACGGAGTGCCGCTGACGGTGCGGGCCTCGGCCGTGGTGCAGGGCCTGCACGTGGAGGGACAGGACGCGGCCGCGCCCGCCCTGCTGGTGGAGGATGGCACGCCCGAACTGATGGACGTGCGGGTCGTCACCCGGTCCGCCACCGGCATCGAGGTCCGCGGCGGCGCCCGCCCGACGGTGCGCCGATGCACCGTCGACAACCCGGCCGGCATCGGCATCGCCGTACTCGACGGCGGGGGCGGGGTGTTCGAGGAGTGCGAGGTCGTCGCGGCCGGGCAGGCGGGCGTGGCGGTCCGCGGCGGGGGCCGTCCGCGCCTGCAGGGTTGCCGGGTGCACCACGTCTCGGGCACGGGCCTGTCCGCGACCGGCGAGAACTCCGCCGTGGAGGCGGTCGGTTGCGAGATCTACGAGGTGCGCGGCTCGGGGGTGCAGGTCACCCAGCGGGCCACCGCGCACCTGACCGAGTGCGCGGTGCACCGCACCACCGCCGACGGCGTCACCCTGGACACGGACGCGGTGCTCACCCTCGCCGACTGCCGCATCCACGACATCCCGGAGAACGCCGTCGACCTGCGCTCCCGCTCGGTGCTCACGCTGACCCGGACGACGGTCCGCCAGTTCGGCCGCAACGGCCTGTCGGTGTGGGACCCGGGCACCCGGGTGGACGCCAACCAGTGCGAGATCTTCGACAGCACCGGTGACTACCCGGCGGTGTGGGTGAGCGACGGCGCCACGGCCGTCCTCGACTCCTGCCGCGTCCACGACGTGCCGGACGCGCTGTTCGTGCTGGACCGGGGTTCCCGCGCCGACGTCGTGGACAGCGATCTGTCCCAGGTGCGCAACACGGCCGTGTCGGTGAGCGACGGGGCGACCGCACAGCTCGACGACTGCCGGATCAGGGAGGCGGCCACCGGCGCGTGGTTCCGTGACCACGGCAGCGGCGGCACGCTCAGCAACTGCACCCTGGACGGCACGCAGACCGGTGTGATCGTCACCAAGGGCGCCGACCCGACCATCGAGCGCTGCACCGTCGACTCCCCCGCCGAGGCCGGCTTCTACGTGTCCGCGGGTGGCCGCGGCAGCTTCCTGAACTGCCGGGTCAGCGGCAGCGGCGGCTACGGCTTCCATGTGATCGACGGCTGTCGCACGACACTGCGCAAGTGCCGTACGGAGCGGTGCGCGCGCGGCGGCTACGAGTTCGCCGACGCCGGGCCGGACGCCGGGAACGGAACGGGCCCGCTCGTGGAGGACTGCACCAGCGACGAGAGCGGCAGCCTGCGGCCGCCCGCGGCCCGTGAGACGGCGGTGCAGACGACGGCGCAGCCCGCCGGCCTGCTCGGCTCCATCCCCGGGCAGCGTACGGCCGAACAGGCACCGCTGGTCGCCGCCGAGCCCGTCGTCGCGGCGCGCACGCCGAAGGACGTGCTCGGTGAGCTCGACGCGCTGGTGGGCCTGGAGAGCGTCAAGCGCGAGGTGCGGGCGCTGACCGACATGATCGAGGTGGGCCGGCGCCGGCAGCGGGCCGGTCTGAAGGCGGCCTCCGTCAAGCGGCACCTGGTCTTCACCGGCTCCCCCGGCACGGGCAAGACGACGGTCGCCCGTCTCTACGGTGAGATCCTGGCCTCCCTCGACGTGCTGGAGAAGGGCCACCTGGTCGAGGTCTCCCGGGTCGACCTGGTCGGTGAGCACATCGGCTCCACGGCGATCCGCACCCAGGAGGCCTTCGAACGGGCGCGCGGCGGTGTGCTGTTCATCGACGAGGCGTACGCGCTGTCGCCGGAGGACGCCGGGCGCGACTTCGGCAAGGAGGCCATCGACACGCTGGTGAAGCTGATGGAGGACCACCGGGACGCGGTGGTGGTGATCGTCGCCGGTTACACCGCCGAGATGGAGCGCTTCCTCTCCGTCAACCCCGGGGTCGCCTCGCGTTTCTCACGCACCATCACCTTCGGCGACTACGGCCCGGGTGAGCTGCTGCGGATCGTGGAGCAGCAGGCCGACGAGCACGAGTACCGGCTGACGCCGGATGCCTGCGAGGCCCTGCGGAGCTACTTCACGCATCTTCCGAAGGGTCCGGCGTTCGGCAACGGCCGGACCGCCCGGCAGACGTTCGAGGCGATGGTGGAACGGCACGCGAGCCGTGTCGCCCAGCTCCCCGACCCGACCACCGACGAGCTGACCCTGCTGTACGCGGAGGACCTTCCGGAGCTGCCCTGAGCCGGGCGGCGGTCACGGGCGATCCAGGGGCCGGCCGCTTCGGTGCGGCACGTCCGGTTCCGGGCGCTGGCCCGGCAGTGCGGGGCCGAGACGGTTCAGGAGCCGGGACCGTTCGCGGGTGAACGCGGGGTCCGCCTGGTAGTCGGAGTGACCGAGGATCGGGGCCGGGAGCGGGTGGTCGGGGGTGCGGCCGTAGGCGAGCGGGTCCTTCAGGGGCTCGCAGTCCACGTCCGGGGTGCCGTCGCCGGGGACGCGCACCGGGCCGCCGATGGGGTCGGTGCGGCGGTGCAGGTTGCGCCAGCAGGCGACGTCGCGGTGCAGGGCGGCGAGCGCGGGCGGACCGAAGTGGGCGGGGAACCATCGGCCGTACAGGCGTTCCAGCGGCGATCCGTAGGTCAGCAGGGCGACTCGTGCGCGCACCGCCGGTGTGAGCTGCCAGGCCGCCGCGGCGGCGAGGACGCTGCCCTGCGAGTGGCCGGAGAGGACCACGCGTCCTTCGGTGCGAAGGGTCCAGGTCGCCATCCGCCAGGTCAGGTCGGGCACCGCGCGCTCGGCGTAGCACGGGGGTGCGAAGGGGTGGGCGGCGCGCGGCCAGAACGTGCCCACGTCCCAGAGGATGCCGATGGTGCGCCGGGCCGCGGCGTCCTTGTAGGCGCGTCTGCCCCAGGTCACGAACAGCAGGAAGCCCAGGCCGACCAGCCAGGAACCCAGCGCCTGTGACGTCTCGGCCATGGCCTGTACGGCGTCCGGGGCGCGCTGGGACGCACCGTCGGGTGTCTTCCCGGTGGCGAGCGCGCCGGCCAGGGCGCCGGCGCCCAGCAGCAGGGTGGAGCCGGTGAGCACGGCCAGCACGAGCGGCGCCCGGTCGGTGAGCGTGGCCATGGCCCTGGTGTGGGCGATGGCACGGGTCCGGGCGGGCTCCTCGGGTTCGCCGGGGTGCTCCCGGCGCACGAGGTCGCGTTCGCCGCGGGCGAGGCGAACGGTGCCGGCGCCGAGCCGGACGGCCAGGAGCAGCAGCACCGCGAGGAGCGCGGGGATGGCGGACGCCTGCCAGGTGAGCAGCACGGGCGGGCCGGGCAGCAGGGCACGCGTGCCGTCCAGCCAGTCGGCGACGCGCTGCGCGACCCCGCCCGAGATCACCCCGCCCAGCGCGCAGGCGAGCAGCGCGACGGCGGGGCCGCCGAGGCCGCGCATGACGGTGCGCGGGTCGGGCCGGCGGCGGTGGAGATCCGCGGCCACGACGGCGAGCGCGAGCACGAGCAGCCCCTGGGCCAGCGTCAGAGCACCGAAGGCCGGGTCGCCGGGCAGCCGTCCCGCCGACCGCCAGCCCGGCCGTGACCAGCCCGCGTACAGCAGGGTCAGGAGCAGCAGCGCCAGCGCGCCGAGCGGGAGGCAGCGCACGAGTTGCCGGTCGAGACGCCGGTCGAGGCGGTTCTCACTGCGGCCCCGGCAGCAGACCACCCACGCCACCGCGCCCGCCCAGGCCGCGAGGGCCGCGGTCAGCAGCCAGCTCAGGCCGTCCAGGGCGGCGGGGCCACCGGGCCGGTGGTCGAAGCGGACCGCCGGGACGGCGACGGCGGAGGCCACCGTCAGCAGCCCCGCCGCGGTATGGGCGCCGCGCAGCCGCGCCACGAGCCGCCGCCCGTACCAGAACCCGGGCTGGGCCAGCGCGCTGCCGCCGGTACCGGGTCCGGGGGCGGGGGACGCCGGGGAGGAATCCGGCGCGGTGCCCGCCGTGTGCGGTTCAGGGGCCGGGAACGCCGGCGAGGGACCGGGCGCGCCGCCGCCGGTGTCCGGCCCGGACGCCCGGGAGGCCAGGGCGGGACCCGGCTCGCCGCCACCGGTGTCCGGCCCGGACGACGACGCCGGTGCAGGTCCCTGCACGCCGCAACCGGCATCCGGCCCGGACGACGAGGACGCCGGGAAACGGCCCCGCGCGCTGTCGTCGGTGTCCGGTGCCGGGTAGTGGGGCGTCGGCCGGTGGGACTCGTAGGCGTTCCACGTGCGGTGCGAGAGGTACCAGAGCAGGCCGGTCAGGGCGGCCGGGAGCAGGGCGGCGAGGGCGAGGCGGCGGCCGGGGGTGCTCCACCAGCCGCCGGCGGACGGGCCGGGCGCCAGGAAGCCCAGCCAGGAGTGGCGGCGGGCGCAGGCGGGGACGCCGGCGCACTGCCAGGCGACCAGGTCCAGTGCCACCTCGCAGGCGGCGGCCACCAGCAGCACGGTCAGGGTGAGGGCGGCCAGGCGCACGAGGAGGCCGTAGAGCCGGACGGTGCGCTGCCGCCCGGGGGCGGCGGGGCGCATCCAGTGGGCGAGGTTCACCACCATGAACGGCAGCAGTAAGAGCCACAGCGCGCGGCTGCCGTCACCGGACGTGAGATTGCACCACACGTACGCCTCCCGTACGGGTTCGCGCCCGGGGCGCCGGCCCGCCTGGGCGTCCCCCGCGCGCCGGAAGACGGCGGCCGTGCCGTCGCCGGTGACCCGGACCGTGCGCGGATCGCCCAGCATCCTCTCGGGCGTGGTGCCGCCGACCCCGTGCACCAGGAGTTCCAGGTCGGCCGCCGGCCGCCCGGCGGGGCGCTTCGTCGCGCGTTCCACTGTTGCCGCACCTTCCCCGTGACGCCCGGAGGTCCTGTGCCGTGCGCGCTTCAGGATCGCGGTTCCGGCCGGGGCGCACATCCCTCGTCACGGAATCTCCCCGATCCGGGTGACGGCGGGCGGGACGGCCGCGCCCCGAGCGGCCGTCCCGGAAATGGCATGCCCTCATCATTCCGGGCAGTGGCGCGGCCGGTACCCACCCGTGAAAGGATGGGACGCCCCCGCATCTCCGGCCAGAGGGAAGGCCCTGTTCGGAGCACGCGCACCGGGCGTGTCTGACGGTTGGCGGCGAAAGGACCCGAGCGTACGTGAGCGAGAATCAGAACCTCCTCGCCGAGCAGCGCCGCGCCCTGATCCTGGACGAGGTCCGGCGCCGGGGCGGTGTGCGGGTCAACGAGCTGACCCGCAAGCTCGGCGTGTCGGACATGACCGTGCGCCGCGACCTGGACGCGCTCGCCCGCCAGGGCGTGCTGGAGAAGGTGCACGGCGGCGCGGTGCCGGTGGTCGAGGCCAGCACCCACGAGCCGGGGTTCGAGGCGAAGTCGGGTCTGGAGCTGACGGCCAAGGAGGACATCGCGCGCGCCGCGGCCCGGCTGGTCGTTCCGGGCTCGGCGATCGCCCTGTCCGGCGGAACGACGACGTACGCGCTCGCGCAGCACCTGCTGGAGGTGCCCGAGCTGACCGTGGTGACGAACTCGGTACGGGTCGCCGACGTCTTCCACGCCGCGCAGCGGATCTCGGGGCAGCGGCAGGGCGCGGCCACGGTCGTGCTGACCGGTGGGGTGCGCACGCCGTCGGACTCGCTGGTGGGTCCGGTGGCCGACCAGGCGATCGCCGCGCTCCACTTCGACCTGCTCTTCCTCGGGGTGCACGGCATATCGGTGCAGGCCGGACTGTCCACGCCGAACCTGGCGGAGGCGGAGACCAACCGGCGGCTGGTGCACTCGGCGCGCCGCGTCGTGGTGGTCGCCGACCACACCAAGTGGGGCACGGTGGGCCTGAGTTCCTTCGCGACCCTGGAGCAGGTGGACACGCTGGTGACGGACGCGGGCCTGCCCGCCGACGCTCGCGCGGAGATCTCGGAGCAGCTGCCGCGGCTGATCGTGGCGGGCGAACCGGACGAGCCGGGCGAGGACGACGGCACCGGGGACGGCTGACGGCACGGCGCACACCCCGGCGCCGAAGCCCCGCTTTCGCACGGGCCGCCACGAGGAGTGGCCCGCCAGGGTCCGGCGTCCGCGTCCCGCCGGCCAGGCGGCCGAGCGGTACGTCCACCGGGCGACGCGACCCGCCCGGACACGTCGGCCGTCCTCCGAGCTGCAGGGACGCCTCAGTCGGGCCACACGCCCGTGGCGAGCAGGGTGTCGATCGCCGCCGTGTACGGCGTGATGTCCAGGCCCTGCTCCGCGAGCCACGCGTCCGAGTAGTACTTGTCGAGGTACCGGTCCCCCGGATCGCACAGCAGGGTGACCACGCTGCCCCGGCGCCCCTCGGCCACCATCTCGGAGACGACCTTAAGAGCGCTCCACAGCCCCGTGCCCGTCGAGCCGCCGGCCTTGCGGCCGATGGCCCGCTCCAGAGCGCGTACGGCGGCCACGCTGGCCGCGTCCGGGACCTTCATCATGCGGTCGATCGCGCCGGGCACGAAGCTCGGCTCCATGCGCGGCCGGCCGATGCCCTCGATCCGGGAGCCGCAGTCGCAGGTGACGTCCGGATCACCGGTGGTCCAGCCCTCGAAGAAGCAGGAGTTCTCCGGGTCGGCCACACAGATGCGGGTGTCGTACTGCATGTAGTGGACGTAGCGCGCGAGGGTCGCCGAGGTGCCGCCGGTGCCGGCCGTGGCGACGATCCACGTGGGCTCCGGGAACCGCTCCAACTCCAGCTGGCGGAAGATCGATTCGGCGATGTTGTTGTTGCCGCGCCAGTCGGTGGCCCGTTCGGCGTAGGTGAACTGGTCCATGTAGTGGCCGCCGGTCTCCACCGCGAGGCGGGCGGACTCCTCGTACATCTTCCGGGGGTCGTCCACGAAGTGACATCGGCCGCCGTGGAACTCGATCAGTCGGCACTTCTCGGCGCTCGTCGTGCGCGGCATGACCGCGATGAAGGGCACGCCGATCAGCTTCGCGAAGTAGGCCTCGGAGACGGCGGTCGAGCCGCTGGACGCCTCGATCACCGGGCGGTCCGGCCGGATCCAGCCATTGCAGAGGCCGTACAGGAACAGGGAGCGGGCGAGCCGGTGTTTGAGGCTGCCGGTCGGGTGCGTCGACTCGTCCTTGAGGTAGAGGTCGATGCCCCACCGCTCGGGCAGCGGGAAGCGCAGCAGGTGCGTATCTGCCGACCGGTTGGCGTCGGCCTGGACCTTGCGGACGGCTTCTTTCAGCCAGTCGCGGTAGCCGGCGTCACTGCGGTCGACGTCGAGGGTGGCGCCGGTCCGGGCCTGGGAGATGGTACTCACGGCGGTGCTCCTTACGCTGGGCGCCGGCGGCCCTTCAAGCGGCCGACACTTCGAGGATAGGCATCTTCGGCACCCCTTCCCACCTGCATAAACGCATCTTTGAGCCACTCAAAGCCACCCTGGGGCACAGCGTGCGAGGCATGTCGGGGGCGCATTGGCGGGAGTGCTCCGGGCACTCGCCGCAGGCGTCACGGGGGCACTGGTGCTCCCGCCCGCATCGGGGCAGACTGCACGCGTCGGGGCGATGCCCCGGACGGGGGCGCAGGCAGGACCAGGGAACACGCGCAAGGGGGCGGCCAAGGATGGCGGAGCCGGAGTTCACGGCCACGGGCGTGCGGATCGGCAAACGACTGCGTTCGCTCACCCGCGCCGGCCAGGTCCGGATCAGCGACGGCAGGCTGGAGTTGCTCACCAGTTACGGCAGCGAGATCGACAGCGCGCCGGTGCAGGCGGTGCGCGCGTCCAAGCCGTGGTTCGCGCCGGACGACCGGGCGCTGGCGGACATCAACGGCAAGCGGTACCTGCTGACGCTGGGCGAGCAGGATCCGGCGCCGGGCGAGCCGGGGCCGCCCGCGGCGCGACGGTTCATCGAGGCGGTGCGCCGGGCGGCCGGACGCGAAGGCTGAGGCGCGTGCCGCCGCCGGCCGTACGCGGTGGCCGGTCGTGGCGAGTTGCGGGAGCGCATGCGCTGCGTCACTCTGTTCTCACGTCACTCTGGGTTTACCGGCGATAACGCTGCGAACCAGCCCGCCGGCCACGACAGCAGGCGGACGTTTGGACGCAAGCACCCTGCTGGATCCGTTGTTCTCCGTGTTCCTCCGGTCCCTTCCGGATTCCGGTTCCTCCGGACCTCACATCGGGGAGTCGCAGCCGTGATCAGTCACCCAAGCAGGCACTGCACGGTGGAGCTCCAAGCCCTGCCGTCGCGGATCGGCCAGGTCCGCAGAATCGTATCTGCGCAGTTGCGCTACTGGCATCTGGACCCGTTGATCGACCGGGCCGCGCTCGGTGTGACGGAGTTGCTGAGCAACGTCCACCGGCACGCCAGGCCCGACAAGTCCTGCACCGTGGAGCTGGAGCTGCTGCCGGACCGGCTCACGGTGTCGGTCCACGACCACGATCCGCGCCTTCCGGTGCCGGCCGGCGAGCCGGCCGCGCCGGACGTCACTCCGCTGGCCACCTGCGGCCGGGGGCTGGCGATGGTCGCCGCGATGAGCGACAGCTGGGGCGCGCGGCCGGACGGCGACAACGGCAAGGTCGTGTGGTTCACGCTGGCCGCAGCCGCTGCGGCGGCGCGCACTCACCCGGCCGGCGCGCCCGGGCGCGCGGCGGAGCAGCGGCCCGTGCCGGTCCGGCCGGCCGGGGTACGCCCGGCACCGGCGCCGGCGCCCGTCGGGGCCGGGACCCGGGTCGAGGTCGGGACTCCGGTCGAGGTCGGGACCGCCGTCGGGACCGCGACTCCGGTCGGGGCCGGAGCCGTTGTCGGGGCCGAAGCTCCCGTCGCCGCGGCGACTGCCGCTCCGGCCGGGGCCGCTCCCGCCGTGGCGCACGCGTCCGCCGGAGCCTCGTCGCCCGGCGCGGCGCAACCACCCACCGGGGGCTCCGCGCCCGCTGCCGCGCAGGCGCCCGCCCCGGCGAGGGCTCCGTCCCCCGCCCGATCGACCGTTGCCGGCTGACCGCTGACCGCCGCCCGCCGCCACTGGCTTCCCGGCGGCCGCGTGTCCGTTACCGCAGCGCGCCCAACGGGTCGTCCAGGACCGGCTGCCAGGCCAGTTCGGCCGCGCCGACCAGGCTGTTGTGGTCCAGGGTGCACGGCAGGATCGGGACGCCGCCGCTCTGTCCCCACAGGCTCCGGTCCGCCACGACCGCACGCAGCCGGCCGGGGTCGGCGTCCAGGAGGGTGCGGTGCAGACCGCCGAGGATGATGCGGTCGGGGTTGAGGATGTTGACCAGGCCCGCGAGGCCGAGTCCGAGCCGGTCGATCAGGGCCTCGGCGGCGGTGCGGACGGTCGGATCGGTGTAGTGGTCGCGCAGCAGGTCATCGGCCTGCTGGAGCAGGGAGACCTCGGGGCCCGGCGCACGGCCCGCCTCCATCAGCAGGGCCAGCGGGTCGGCCTCGACGTCCAGACAGCCCCGGCTGCCGCAGTGGCAGGGGCGGCCCTCCGGGTTCACGGTGAGGTGGCCGACCTCCAGGGCGAGTCCCGAACTGCCGGTGTGCAGGCGGCCGTCCATAACCAGGGCGCCGCCGACCCCCCGGTGTCCGGTGGCCACGCACAGCAGGTCCCGGGCGCCCCGGCCTGCGCCGTGCCGGTGCTCGGCGAGCGCGGCGAGGTTGACGTCGTTGGCCGCGAACGCGGGGCCGGTGATGCCGGCGGCCCGCACGCACTCCGCGAAGATCCGCCGGACGGCGGCGCCCACGGGCCAGGCCAGGTGCAGGGGGTTGAGGGCCAGGCCGTCGGGTTCGGCGACGGCGGACGGCACGGCGAGTCCGGCGCCGACGCAGCGGCGGCCGGTGGTGCGCAGTAGTTCGGCGCCCGCCTCGACGACCGAGCCCAGCACCTTCGCCGGGTCGGGCTCCACGGTCTCGCAGCCGGGCGCGGTCGCCACGATGCGTCCGCCGAGCCCCACCAGCGCGGCCCGGAAACCGTCGGCGTGGACCTGCGCCGCCAGGGCCACCGGCCCGTCCTCGGCGACCTCCAGCCGGTGCGAGGGGCGGCCCTGTGAGCCGGCCGCCGCGCCCGGCCGGGCATCCACCCGGATCAGGCCCAGCGCCTCCAGCTCGGCGGCCACCGCACCGGCCGTCGCACGGGTGACGCCGAGTTCGGCGGTGAGCACGGCGCGGGTCGGGGCCCGCCCGGTGTGCACCAGCTCCAGCGCGGGTCCGAGGGCACCGCGCCCCCGGTCCAGCCGCGCCCTCGAGGTGGTCTTCTCCCCCGCTGCCCGGGGATCCGCCTTGCCGCCCATGACGGTGAGTCTCCCATGATCCGCAAGTCGTGGCGGTCCACGCGGCAGCCGGGGGGGTCCTCTCGTCCGGATCACGCCGGCCTGATCCGGACGAGAGGCTCCAGGCCGTGTCCGCGAGGTCGTGTCGTTCCCCCGCAGGGCGGGCCCCCGGCGTCCGGTGCGTACTCTCGGCGTGCCGGGTCCTGGCCCTCGTACTGGATGTACGTGGGCCTGGGCCCGGTACGGCGAGAGTGCGTGCATGGCGTCGCGGGGCAGGCGGGAGTTCGACGACAGGGCCTAAAGGCCGCTCACCCGCAGTGTGATGTTCAGCCGTCCGGCCAGGCCCAGCCAGGGCGGTGCCGTACCGGGGTGCACGCGCGGCACGCCGTGGTAGGCGAGCCGGGAGGGGCCGCCGAAGACGAACAGGTCTCCGCTGCGCAGCTCCACGTCGGTGTACGGCGCGGTGCGCGTCCGGGTGTTGCCGAAGCGGAAGACGCAGCGGTCGCCGAGGCTCAGCGACACCACGGGCGCGTCGGCCCGCTCGTCGCTGTCGCGGTGCATGCCCATGCGGGCGTCGCCGTCGTAGAAGTTGATCAGCGCGATGTCGTACGGCCCGGTGGGCGCCGCCCGGGGTCCGAGCGCCTCGGCCACCGCGCGGCGGCCCAGTTCGCCGAGCCAGGCCGGGAACGGCTTCACGGGTGCTCCGTCGCCGTCGACGGCGGTGCGGGCGTAGGCGTACGGGTGCCAGTGCCAGCCCAGGCAGACCTGGCGCGCGGTCATCGTGCCGCCGCCGGGTGTGCGGACCGTGCGCAGGCCGGCCGGGGGCCGCGCCCACTCACGGCAGGCGGCGAGGAGGTCGCGCTGCCGCTCGGCGTCCAGCCAGTCCGGGACGTGCACGGCGCCCGGCGCGACCTGCGCGCGCTCCCTGGGAAACAGCTCCGCGTCCACGCGCTCCATCTTGCCGCAGACCCGCTCCACGGCCCCTGATCTGCGGCTCCGCTAGCCTGGACGCACGATGAGCGAGCGTATGACGACACCGTGGGGCGAGGTCGAGCTGACCCGCTTCCCCGAGGATCCGCGCGACCGGCTGCGTGCCTGGGACGCCTCCGACGCGTATCTGCTGCGCCACCTCGCCGAGGAGCGGGTGCCGCTCACCGGAACGGTCGTGGTGGTCGGGGACCGCTGGGGCGCTCTGGTCACGGCCCTGGCCGGGCACGGCCCCGTGCAGATCACCGACTCCTTCCTGAGCCAGGAGGCGACCCGGGCGAACCTGACGAGGGCCGGTGTCGGGCCCGGTGCCGTGCGGCTGCTGACCACGCAGGACCCGCCGCCGGAGCGCGTGGACGTGCTGCTGGTGCGGGTACCCAAGAGCCTGGCGCTGCTGGAGGACCAGCTGCTGCGGCTGGCGCCCGCCGTGCACGCGGGCACGGTGGTCGTCGGCACCGGGATGGTGAAGGAGGTCCACACCTCCACGCTCCGGCTGTTCGAGCGGATCCTCGGTCCGACCCGGACCTCCCTGGCGCGGCAGAAGGCCCGGCTGATCCACTGCACCCCGGACCCGGAGCTGGAGCGTCCCGCCGGGCCGTGGCCGTACAGCTACACGCTCCCCGCCGGCGTCGGTCCGGTGTCGGGGCGCACGGTCGTCAATCACGCCGGCGTCTTCTGCGCCGACCGGCTCGACATCGGGACCCGTTTCTTCCTCCGGCACCTGCCCGGCCCGGGTGCCGGCCGGGTGGTGGACCTCGGGTGCGGCAACGGCGTGGTCGGCACGGCGATGGCGCTGGCCGACCCGGCGGCCGAAGTGCTGTTCGTGGACGAGTCGTTCCAGGCGGTGGCGTCCGCCGAGGCGACGTACAAGGCGAACGGGGTGCCCGGACACGCCGAGTTCCGGGTCGGCGACGGGCTGGCCGGGGTGGCGCCCGGCAGCGTGGACCTGGTGCTGAACAATCCCCCGTTCCACTCCCACCAGGCGACGACGGACGCGACGGCCTGGCGGATGTTCACCGGCGCGAAGCGCGCCCTGCGGCCGGGTGGCGAGCTGTGGGTGATCGGCAACCGGCACCTCGGCTACCACGTCAAGCTCAAGCGGCTGTTCGGCAACAGCGAACTGGTCGCCTCCGACCCCAAGTTCGTGGTGCTGAAGGCCGTCAGGAAGGACTAGGCCCGTCCGACGGTTCCCGCATCATCGGCGCCCGCCCGAGGACGCCGATGATGCGGGTCACCTCGTGAGCCATCGCCTCTCTCCCCACGCTCAGGTACTTGCGGGAGTCGACGGCCTCCGGGCGGGCGGCGAGGAACTCGCGGATCGCCCCGGTCATGGCCGCGTTGAGGGCGGTGCCGACGTTGACCTTGGCGATGCCGCCCGCGACCGCCTCGACCAGCCCGTCGTCCGGCACGCCGGAGGAGCCGTGCAGGACGAGCGGGACGGACAGGGCGGCGGACAGCCGCTTGAGCAGGCCGTGGTCCAGGGCGGCGGTGCGGGTGGTCATGGCGTGGACGCTGCCGATGGCCACGGCCAGGGCGTCGACGCCGGTCCCGGCGACGAAGTCCCGCGCCTGGTCGGGGTCGGTGCGGGCGCCGGGCGCGTGCGCGTCCGGCACGCGGCCGCCGCTGTGCCCTGGGCCGTCCTGCCCGGCCTTGCCGCCGACCTGTCCCAGCTCCGCCTCGATCCAGAGCCCCTGGGCATGCGCCCAGTCGACCGCGGCCCGGGTCGCGGTGAGGTTGTCGGCGTACGGCAGGCGGGCCGCGTCGTACATCACCGAGCTGAAGCCCGCGCCGGGCGCCTGGCGCAGCAGGTCGTCGCTCTGCACGTGGTCCAGGTGCAGAGCGACGGGCACGGTGGCGCGTTCGGCGGCGGCCACCGCGGCGCGGGCCAGCGGCAGCAGCCGTCCGTAGCGGAACCTGACCGCGTTCTCGCTGACCTGGAGGACGACGGCGCTGCCGGCCGACTCGGCGCCGGCGATGACGGCCTCGATGTGTTCCAGGGTGATGACGTTGAACGCGGCGACGGCCGAACCGGTCGCGGCGGCCGGGTTCACCAGCTCACCGGTGGACGCGAGGGGCACGGGGGTGTCCTTCCGGGGGTGCGGGGCGGCGGGCTCAGCGGGCTCACGGCGCTCGTGAGGTTCAGTGCGCTCGTGAAATTCAGTGGGCCTCGGTGGGGCTCAGGAGGCTCAGAGGGCTCAGGAGGCTCAGGAGGCTCAGGAGGCTCAGGAGGCTCAGGAGGCTCAGGAGGCGAGGATCACCGAGCGGGTGAGGTGGCGGGGCCGGTCCGGGTCGAGATCGCGGGCGGCGGCGACGGCGACGGCGAGCCGCTGCACGCGGACGAGTTCGGCGAGCGGGTCCAGCCCGCCCGCGATCCACGACGCCCCCGTGGCGCGGACCTGTTCGGCGAGCCCGTCGGGTGCCTCGCCGAGCATCCAGGTGGCCGTCCCCGCGGTGCTGACGCTGATCGGGCCGTGCCGGTACTCCATCGCCGGGTAGGCCTCGGTCCAGGACAGGGAGGCTTCGCGCATCTTAAGTGCGGCCTCGTTCGCGAGCCCGACGGTCCAGCCGCGCCCCAGGAAGGTGAACTGGGAGCATGCGACCAGCCCTTCGGGCAGGGCGACGGACAGGGCGGTGCGCGCGTCGGCGACGACGGCGTCGGTGTGCAGGCCGAGATGGGCGCGCAGCAGGGTGAGGGCGGTGGTCGCGAACCGGGTCTGGACGACGGAGCGCTCGTCGGCGAAGTCCAGGACGACGAGGCCCTCGGCGGCCTTGGTGACGGGGCTTGCCGGATCGGCGGTGACGGCTGTGGTGCGGACGTGCCGTCCCAGCTCGCCGAGCAGCCGCAGCACCTCGGTGGTGGTGCCGGAGCGGGTGAGGGCGATCACCCGGTCGTACGACCGCCGGTGCGGGAACTCGGAGGCGGCGAACGCGTCGGTCTCGCCCTGTCCGGCGCCCTCCCGCAGGGCGGCCACGGCCTGCGCCATGAAGTAGGAGGTCCCGCATCCGACGACGGCGACCCGCTCCCCCGGCTCCGGCAGTGCCGCACGGTGCCGTCCCGCCTCTTCGGCCGCCCGGGCCCAGCACTGCGGCTGACTGTTCAGCTCGTCCTCGACATGGGTCATGCCCACACCCTCCCTGGCTGATTGTTCCTGCAAGATATAGCTGAGTTTCGAGCACAATCAAGCATCTGGCCGCGCGGCGGGTGCGCTAGGGTCGCCAGGGGGCCGAACGATCGGACAACTGCCGGGGAACGGAGGCCGCGGATGTCCCGGGACGCCCGCTGGAAGACGCTGCTGGAGCTGCTCGTCGAGCGCGGACGGCTCGACGTCGAGGAGGCGGCCGCCGAGCTGGGGGTGTCGGCGGCCACGATCCGCCGGGACTTCGACCAGCTGGCCGAACAGCAGATGCTGGTGCGCACCCGCGGCGGAGCGGTGGTGCACGGGGTGTCGTACGAACTCCCCCTGCGCTACAAGACGGCCCGTCACGCCTCCGAGAAGCAGCGCATCGCGAAGGCGGTGGCCGGTCTCGTGGCGCCGGGCGAGGCGGTCGGGCTGACCGGCGGCACGACCACCACGGAGGTCGCCCGTGCCCTCGCCGTTCGCGGGGACCTGAGCACGGGCACACCGGCGCTGACCGTCGTCACCAACGCGCTGAACATCGCCAACGAGCTGGCCGTACGGCCCCAGTTCAAGATAGTGGTGACGGGTGGGGTGGCTCGCCCGCAGTCGTACGAGCTCGTCGGCCCGCTCGCGGACGGGGTGCTGGACCAGATCACCCTGGACGTGGCGGTGCTGGGCGTGGTGGCCTTCGACGCCGTGCACGGCGCGGCGGCGCACGACGAGGCGGAGGCGGCCGTCAACCGGCTGCTGTGCGAGCGCGCGGAGCGGGTGGTGGTCGCCGCCGACTCCAGCAAGCTGGGCCGGCGGGCGTTCGCGCGGATCTGCGGGGCGGAGCCGGTGGACACGCTCGTGACGGACACGGCGGTGGAGCAGGAGACGGTGCGGCGCTTCGAGGACGCGGGCGTGCGTGTGCTGACGGTGTGACACCGCCGGGGCCGGCCGCCGGCCCCGGCGGTGTGGGCGCCGCAGGTCTCAGAACGCTCCCAGGTCGGCCTTCACGAACCCTTTGCCCCGCTGGTCGTTGCAGCCGGCCACCGGCGGCCGGTCGGCTGGGTCGGGCCAGGACTGCTGGGCCTGGAGGGCCACGCTCACCAGGGTCAGCAGCAGGTCGACGTCGCTCGCGGCGTCGAGCCGCAGGGTCACCCACTGCGAGCCGGGCACGATTCTGATCGCCCCCGAGTGCTTCAGGTCCTTGGCGAACCGGCGGATGGCCCGGTCGGTCAGCCGCAGGTCGACGTCCCGGTCCGAGTGGAAGTGGGCGATCTCGCCCTGGGCCGAACTCACCGCCCGCCCGAGTCCGCAGCTCGGGACGGCCCGTGTCAGGTCCGGCCAGGTCGCCAGTTGCGCAAGGGCGCGCGACGCCAACGTCATGGGACCATCATGACGCGCTCACCCGCCCGCAACCAGCTCGTGAGCGAGCATTAACCGACCTGTATCCGGCTCACGTTCACCCACCGGCACGGGAGTTCACACCTCGAACAGGTTCCGCGACGTCCGCGACCGCCAGGATCCCGCCATGTCCGTCATCCCGGCATGTCCGTCATCTCGCCGTCTCCGTCATCTCGCCGTCTCCGTCATCCCGCCGTCTCCGTCATCCCGCCGTCTCCGTCATCCCGCCGTCTCCGTCAGTGGGCGGTGACGCCGTGCGCCCGGAACTGTCGCCGCACCCGCTCGACGAGTTCCCGGCCGGGAGTCGGGGCGTCCCGCAGGGGGAACGGGATGCCGAGGGCCTCGTACTTCGGTGCGCCGAGCTTGTGGAAGGGCAGGATGTCGACCCGCTCGACGCTTTCCAGGCCGGCGACGAAGCGGGCCAGTCCGTCGATCGCGTCCGGGTCGTCGGTCCAGCCGGGCACCAGGACGTACCGGATCCACGTCCGGGCGCCTAGCCGGTCCAGCCGGGTCGCGAAGTTCAGGGTCGGCGTGAGTTCGCCGCCGGTCAGCCTGCGGTAGGCGGAGACGTCGAAGGACTTGATGTCCAGCAGCACCAGGTCGGTGCGGGTGAGGAGTTCGTCCGTGGCGCGGGTGCCGAGGAACCCGGAGGTGTCCAGGGCGGTGTGCAGTCCTGTCTCCTTGCAGCGGCGCAGCACCTCGCCGGTGAAGGCCGGCTGGAGCAGCGGTTCCCCGCCGGTGATCGTCACGCCTCCGCCCGCCGCGGTGAGGAACGCCCGGTACTTGCCGATCTCCGCCATCACCTCGTCGACGGTGACCTCGCGTCCGTCCCGCATGTGCCAGGTGTCGGGGTTGGCGCAGTACAGGCAGCGCAGCGGGCAGCCGCTGACGAAGAGGACGAACCGGGTCCCCGGGCCGTCCACTCCGGTGGACAGGTCCCAGGAGTGGATCCGGCCGGTGACGGCCTTCTCCGTCGCCCTGGCCGTCGTCATCGCGGTCGCCGTCCCCGCCGTCCTCACAGCGCACCGTGGAAGGTGCGGCTGATCACGTCGAGCTGCTGCTCACGCGTCAGGCGGACGAAGTTGACCGCGTATCCGGAGACACGGATCGTCAGCTCCGGGTACTTCTCCGGGTGTTCCATGGCGTCCTCCAGGGTCGCCCGGTTCAGTACGTTGACGTTCATGTGGAAGCCGCCGGCTCCCATGTATCCGTCGAGGATGCCGACCAGCGCGCCGGCCCGCTCCGCGGGCACGTGCCCCAGCCCCTCGGGCGTGATGGTCGTGGTCAGGGAGATCCCGTCCCGCGCCTGCTCGTACGGCAGCTTCGCCACCGAGAGCGCCGAGGCGGCCACCCCGTGCCGGTCGCGGCCGTTCATCGGGTTGGCGCCGGGGGCGAACGGGGCCCCGGCCCGCCGGCCGTCGGGGGTGTTCCCGGTGTGCTTGCCGTACACCACGTTCGAGGTGATGGTGAGCACCGACTGGGTGTGCTCGGCGTCCCGGTAGGTGGGGTGCCGGCGAACCTTCTCCATGAACGACTCCACCAGCGCGGCGGCGATGCCGTCGGCGCGGTCGTCGTTGTTGCCGTAGGCCGGGAAGTCGCCCTCGACATCGTAGTCGACGGCCAGTCCGGTGTCGTCGCGGATCACCTTCACGCGCGCGTGCCGTACGGCGGACAGGCTGTCCGCGGCCACCGACAGGCCCGCGATGCCGCACGCCATGAAGCGGTGCACCGGGTGGTCGTGCAGGGCCATCTCCACCCGCTCGTAGGCGTACTTGTCGTGCATGCAGTGGATGACGTTGAGCGCGTTCACATAGGTCGCGGCCAGCCAGTCCAGCATCCGGTCGTACGCCGCCGACAGCTCCTCGTAGTCGAGGTACTCCCCGGTGAGCGGGGGTGTGTCCGGGGCGACCTGCTCGCCGCTGATCTCGTCGCGGCCGCCGTTCACCGCGTACAGCAGGGCCTTGGCGAGGTTGACGCGGGCGCCGAAGAACTGCATCTGCCGGCCGACCGCCATGGCGGAGACGCAGCAGGCGATCGCGGTGTCGTCGCCCGTGCGCGGGCGCGTCAGGTCGTCGGACTCGTACTGGACGGCACTGGTGTCGATGGAGACCTGGGCGCAGAACTCCTTGAAACCCGCGGGCAGCCGGGGCGACCACAGCACGGTCAGGTTCGGCTCGGGTGCCGGGCCCAGGTTGTAGAGGGTCTGCAGGAAGCGGAAGGAGGTGCGGGTCACGAGCGTGCGGCCGTCGCGGCCGATGCCGCCGATGGACTCCGTCACCCAGGTCGGGTCGCCGGAGAACAGCGCGTCGTACTCGGGGGTGCGCAGGAAGCGCACGATCCGCAGCTTGATGACGAAGTCGTCGATCAGCTCCTGGGCGCGGCTCTCGTCGACGACGCCCTCCAGCAGGTCCCGCTGGAGGTAGACGTCCAGGAAGGTCGAGGTGCGGCCCAGCGACATAGCGGCGCCGTTCTGCTCCTTCACCGCGGCGAGGTAGCCGAGGTACAGCCACTGCACGGCCTCGTGGGCGGTGGTGGCCGGGCGGGACACGTCGCAGCCGTACGACGCCGCCATGCGGGTCAGTTCGCCCAGCGCCCGGATCTGCTCGGCGAGTTCCTCCCGGTCGCGGATGACGTGCTCGGTGGAGGGCCGGGCGTCGAGCAGGGCGCGCTCGGCGTGCTTGGCCTCGATCAGCCGGCCGGTGCCGTACAGGGCCACGCGGCGGTAGTCGCCGATGATCCGGCCGCGGCCGTAGGCGTCGGGCAGACCGGTGATGATGCCCGCCTTGCGGGCGGCCCGCATCTCGGGGGTGTAGGCGTCGAAGACACCGTCGTTGTGGGTCTTGCGATAGGTGCCGAAGACCCTGGTGACGAACGGGTCGGGTGTGTAGCCGTACGCCTTCAGGCCGTTCTCGACCATGCGCAGGCCGCCGTTGGGCATGATCGCCCGCTTGAGCGGGGCGTCGGTCTGGAGGCCGACGATCAGCTCACGGTCCCGGTCGATCCACCCGGGGGCGTGCGAGGTGATCGTGGAGGGAGTGGCGGCGTCGACGTCGAGGATGCCCTTGCGGCGCTCCTCGGGGAACAGCGCGCTGACCTTCGCCCAGACGGCCCGGGTGCGGTCCGTGGGGCCGGCCAGGAAGGACGCGTCGCCCGTGTAGGGGGTGTAGTTCGCCTGGATGAAGTCCCGCACGTCGATGCGCGACCGCCACCTCGTTCCGGCGAAGTGCCGCCATACCTCGGTCGTCCGGCTGCCGGTTGTCACCGTCGCGGTCATCGCGGGTCCTCTCCTGATCGGTTTCGTCACGGTCGATGCTCGTCGCGGCCGGTGACCGCCGGGAGTGGCCGACAGGGCATCGGCGGTGCCCTGTGGGCCCCGGCGCCCCGGGACCTTCGGCCCCGGGCGGCCGACGCGGGGGCCGGGCCGGGGCCGGCTCAGGCGTGCGGGACGACGGCCACCGCGCCGCGGACGTGGTGCAGGACGGCGTGCGTGACGGGACCGGTGTGGGCACCGAGCCTGCTTCCGGCGATGCGCCGGCCCACGACGACGAGTCCCGCGCCGGCGGTCGCCCGCACCAGTTCCGCGCCGGGCCGTCCCTCCACGACGGTCTCGGTCACCCGGACCTCGGGGTACTTCTCGCACCAGGGCCGCAGGGCGGCCACGACGGCGCGTTCCACGGCGGCGAGCCGCTCGGCGGCGGGGACGGCGGGCGCGGCCGGGTCGGCGGGTGGTGTCCGGAAGACGTGGACCACGCGCAGTCCCGTGCGGCGGCGGTGGGCGGCGTCGAAGGCGAAGGCGAGCAGGTCGTCGCAGGGATGGCCGACGTCCAGGCCGAGGACGACGTCCCGGTAGGGGATGCCGGGGATCTCCTCCGGCGCGACGCCGTCCGTCGCGGGCAGGTGCTCGTCGGCGGCGCTCGTGCCCGCCCGCACCAGCACCACGGGGCACGGTGCGCGCCCCACCACCCGCTGGGACACCGAACCGGTGACGAAGCCCGCCGTCCTGCCGAGTCCCAGCGATCCGAGCACCAGCAGCTCGGCCTCGTCGGCCGCGGCCGTCAGGGCGGCGACCGTGGAGTTGCAGGTCAGCCGGGCGGCAACCGTGAGCGAGGGGTGCGCGCGCGCACGCTGCCGGCCGCTTCCTGCAGGAGGTGCTCGGCCCAGCCGCGTTCGGTGCTGTCCATCGGCACGTCCGGCATCGGCCGCGCGTGCGGGTGCCAGGCGTGCACCAGGTTCAGGGCGACTCCCCGGCGCGCGGCCTCGTGGGCCGCCCAGTGCGCGGCCGCGAGGCCTTCGGGCGATCCGTCGATTCCCGCCGCGATGTTCCGGATCATGACGTGTCCCTCCTGGGTCCGGGCCGGTGGCCCCTGTGGTGTCTTCGAGACTGCTGCGCCGCGGGTGCCGCGCCCAGGGGCCGTCCGGCCCCCGCGACGGGGACGCCCGGCACCTGCCCGTGAGCCGTGCGGCGTCGGACGGTGGAAGCCGGAGCCACGAAGGTGTGAGGAGCGCTGCGTCATGGTCCGTTACGTGTACGAGTTCGCGGAGGGCGGCCGTGACCGGGCCGGCCTGCTCGGCGGCAAGGGTGCGAACCTGGCCGAGATGACCCGGCTCGGTCTGCCCGTTCCGCCGGGGTTCACCATCACCACCGAGGCCTGCCGGGTCTTCCTGGGCACCGGGGCCGAGCCGGAGGGCCTGGCGCGTGAGGTCTCCGAGCACCTGCTGGCCCTGGAGGCGGCGGCCGGCCGGCGGCTGGGACAGCCGGACGACCCGCTGCTGCTGTCCGTCCGCTCCGGGGCGCGGTTCTCGATGCCCGGGATGATGGAGACCGTCCTCGACATCGGCCTCAACGACGCGTCGGTGCTGGGCCTGGCCAAGGTTTCGGGCAGTGAGCGCTTCGCCTGGGACTCCTACCGCCGCCTCGTCCAGATGTTCGGCAGTACGGTCATGGGGGTCGACGCCGCGTTGTTCGAGCAGGCCCTCGCGCGGCTGAAGGAGGTGCGGGGCGTCCCGGACGACGTGCACCTGGACGCCGCCGATCTCGCGCAGCTGGTCGAGACGTACAAGAGCCTGATCCACGAGCGGACCGGGGAGTACTTCCCGCAGCTGCCGGCCGACCAGCTCTACCGGTCGGTCCTGGCCGTCTTCGAGTCGTGGAACGGCGATCGGGCCCGACTGTACCGGCGGCGCGAGCACATCCCCGACGACCTCGGGACCGCCGTCAACGTACAGCGCATGGTGTTCGGCAACCTGGGTCCCGACTCCGGCAGCGGTGTGGCCTTCACCCGTGACCCGGCCACCGGACGGCCCGGCCTGTACGGCGACTACCTGCCCGACGCGCAGGGCGAGGACGTGGTCGCCGGCATCCGCAACACGGTGCCGCTGGCCGAGCTCGAGCGCCTCGACGCCCGGTCGTACGAGGAGTTGTGCGCGCACATGCGGACGCTGGAGCGGCACTACCGGGACCTGTGCGACATCGAGTTCACCATCGAGCGCGGCAAACTGTGGATGCTGCAGACCCGGGTGGGCAAGCGCACCGCCGAGGCCGCCTTCGCCATCGCGGCGGAGCTGATCGACGAGGGGCTCATCCCGGCCGACGAGGGACTGGCCCGGGTGGGCGGGGACGGGCTCGCGCGGCTGATGTTCCCGCGCTTCGACGTCTCGGCGACGGGCAGTCCGCTGGCCCGCGGCATCCCGGCGTCGCCCGGTGCCGCGGTCGGCGCGGCGGTCTTCGACTCCGCCGAGGCGGTACGGCGCGCCGCGGCCGGCGAGAAGGTGGTCCTCGTGCGGCAGGAGACCACGCCCGACGACATGCCCGGCATGGTCGCCGCCCAGGCGGTGCTGACCAGCCGGGGCGGCAAGACCAGCCACGCGGCCGTCGTCGCCCGCGGCATGGGCAAGGTGTGCGTCTGCGGGGCCGAGGAACTCACCGTCGACACCGAGGGCCGGCGGCTGACCACCCGTGACGGCCAGGTCGTCGAGGAGGGCACCGTGCTCTCCGTGGACGGTTCGGCGGGCGCGGTGTATCCGGGCCAGGTGCCGCTCGTGGACTCGGCGGTCATGCGCTACCTGGAGACCGGTGAGGTCGACGAGGCGTCGGCGGAGCTGGTCGGTGCGGTGGCCCGGGCCCTGGAGCGGGCCGACGGGGTTCGGCGCCTGGAGGTCAGGGCCAACGCGGACACACCCGAGGACGCCGCCCGGGCCCGCCGGTTCGGGGCGCGCGGCATCGGGCTGTGCCGCACCGAGCACATGTTCCTGGGCGAGCGCCGCAGGCTGGTGGAGGAGATGGTGCTGGCCCGCGGCGACGCCGAACGGGACCGCGCCCTGGCCGCGCTGCTGCCGCTGCAGCGCCGGGACTTCGGCGGCATCCTGGAGGCGATGGACGGCCTTCCCGTCACCATCCGCCTGCTCGACCCGCCACTGCACGAGTTCCTGCCCGACCGGACCGCGCTCGCCGTGCGCGTCGCCGCGGCGGAGGCGCGCGGTGACCTCCCCGCCGCGCACGACACCGAGTTGCTCGCGGCCGTGAACCGCATGCACGAGGAGAACCCGATGCTCGGGCTGCGCGGTGTGCGGCTGGGCCTGGTGGTCCCGGGTCTGGTGGCGATGCAGGTACGCGCCATCGCCGAGGCCGTGGTGGAGCGCGTCCGGGCCGGCGGCAGCCCCCGGGCGGAGATCATGGTGCCGCTCGTCGGTGACGTGCGGGAACTGGGCATCGTGCGGGAGGAGGTGCGCCGGGTCCTGGCCGAGGTCTCCGCCGCGTCCGGCGTCCCGGTCGACTGCCCGGTCGGCACGATGATCGAGCTGCCGCGGGCGGCGCTGACGGCCGGGCGGATCGCCGGGGAGGCCGAGTTCTTCTCCTTCGGCACCAACGACCTCACCCAGACCACCTGGGGCTTCTCCCGCGACGACGTCGAGGCGGAGTTCTTCTCCGCCTACCTCGACAAGGGCGTCTTCCCCGTCTCCCCGTTCGAGACCGTCGACCGGGACGGCGTGGGGCGGCTGATCTCGATCGCCGTCGCCGAGGGCCGTGCGGCCCGTCCCGGTCTCGGCATCGGCGTCTGCGGCGAGCACGGCGGGGATCCCGCCTCGGTGCACTTCTTCCACGCCGCCGGCCTGGACTACGTCTCCTGCTCGCCGTTCCGGGTCCCGGTGGCACGGCTGGAGGCCGGGCGGGCCGCCCTGGAGCGGACCGAGGCGAGCGACAGCAGGTGAGCGGCCGGCCCGAACGGGGCCGCAGGGCCCGGCGGCCCCGCCGATGCGGGCCGGACGGGCCCACCGCGGGACCTTCGGCGCCTGGGACCGGAGGCCGGGCCGCTGGACAGTGAAGACCGGGAGCGAGCGCGTCATCCGTGGCACCGCTCCCGCCCGTAGGCCGCCGTCCGTTCGGCGGCCCCGACAGTGGAGGCAGACCCTCATGACCCGACAGGACGACGGAACCGGAGCCGCGGGCACCGCCCAGGCACCGTCCGACACAGCGATCGCCGTCGACCGCCTGGTCACCGACGGGCTGAAGGCGCTGGCCGACTACGAGGACCTGGCCCAGGAACAGATCGACCACATCGTCAAGAAGGCCTCCGTCGCCGCTCTGGACCAGCACACCCGGCTGGCCCGCCTGGCGGTCGAGGAGACCGGCCGCGGGGTCTTCGAGGACAAGGCAGCCAAGAACATGTTCGCGTGCGAGCACGTCACGCACAGCATGGGCCCGATGAAGACGGTCGGGGTCGTGGCCCGCGACGACATCGAGAACATGGTGGAGATCGCCGAGCCGGTCGGGGTGGTATGCGCGATCACGCCGGTCACCAATCCGACGTCCACCACCGTCTTCAAGGCGCTGCTGGCGCTGAAGACGCGCAACCCGATCGTGTTCGCCTTCCACCCCTCGGCCCAGCGGTGCAGCGCGGAGGCGGCCCGCGTGGTGCGGGACGCGGCCGTCGCCGCGGGGGCGCCCGAACACTGCGTGCAGTGGATCGAGTCGCCGTCCGTCGACGCCACGCACGCCCTGATGCACCACACCGGTGTCTCGCTGATCCTCGCCACCGGAGGCAACGCCATGGTGAAGGCCGCCTACTCCGCGGGCAAGCCCGCGCTCGGCGTCGGCGCCGGCAACGTCCCCGCGTACGTCCACCGGACCGCCCGGCTGCGCCGGGCCGTCAACGACCTGGTGCTGTCCAAGTCGTTCGACAACGGCATGATCTGCGCCTCGGAGCAGGCCGTCATCCTCGACGACGCCGTCTACGACGCGGCGCTGACCGAGTTCCGTGCCCTGCACGCCCACGTGGCCACCGCCGAGGAGAAGGCCAAGCTGGAGGCGTTCCTCTTCCCCGCCACCGGCGCGTCGGGCGGCGGCTGCGAGCCCCGGGTCAACGCGACGGCGGTCGGGCAGAGCCCGGCGTGGATCGCCGCGCAGGCCGGGTTCGAGGTGGCCGAGGACACCTCGATCATCCTGGTCGAGGCCGAACGGGTCGGCCCCGAGGAGCCGTTGACCCGCGAAAAGCTGTGCCCGGTGCTCGCCGTGCTGCGCGCACGGGACGAGCGGCAGGGCTTCGACCTGGCCGCGGACATGGTCGCCTTCCACGGCCAGGGTCACAGCGCCGTCATCCACACCGAGGACGCGGCGCTCGCCGAGGCGTACGGGCAGCACATGAAGACGGTCCGGGTCATCGTCAACTCGCCCTCCTCGCAGGGTGCGATCGGCGGCATCTACAACGGCCTGCTGCCCTCGCTGACCCTCGGCTGCGGATCGTGGGGCAGCACCTCCGTGTCCAACAACGTCTCCGCCGCCCAACTGCTGAACATCAAGCGGGTCTCCACCCGCCGCAACAACCTGCAGTGGTTCAAGGTGCCGCCGAAGATCTACTTCGAGCCGCAGGCCATCCGCTACCTCACCGACATGCCGGACGTTCACCGGGTCACGATCGTCACGGACGCGACCATGACCCGTCTCGGTTTCGTCGACCGGGTCACCCGGGTGCTGCGGCGCCGCGCCGAGCCGGTGACCGTGCAGATCATCGACAACGTCGAGCCGGAGCCGAGCATCGACTCCGTCCGGCGCGGGGCCCGCCTCATGGGCGACTTCCGCCCGGACACGATCATCGCCCTCGGCGGCGGCTCGCCGATGGACGCGGCGAAGGTGATGTGGCTGCTGTACGAGCAGCACGAGGCGGGCGTGGAAGTCGACTTCGCGGACATGCGGCAGAAGTTCTCCGACATCCGCAAGCGCGCCTTCCGCTTCCCGGTCCTGGGCCGGCTCGCCCGCCTGGTGTGCGTGCCCACCACCTCGGGAACCGGCGCGGAGGTGACACCGTTCGCGGTCATCTCGGACCCGGCCACCGGCAAGAAGTACCCGCTGGCCGACTACGCGCTCACCCCCAGCGTGGCGATCGTCGACCCGCTGCTCACCTCCGCGCTGCCCAGGGCCCTGGCCGCCGACAGCGGCTTCGACGCGCTCACGCACGCCATCGAGGCGTACGTGTCCGTGTACGCCAACGACTTCACCGACGGTCTCGCCCTGCACGCCGTCAGGCTGGTCTTCGGCCACCTGGAAGCGGCCGTGAACGACCGTGCGGACGCGCCCGGGGCCCGGGAGAAGATGCACAACGCGGGCACCATCGCCGGGATGGCCTTCGGCAACGCCTTCCTCGGCATCGTGCACGCCATGTCGCACACGCTCGGCGCCACGTTCCACATCGCGCACGGACGCACCAACGCGGTCCTGCTGCCGCACGTCATCCGCTACAACGGCACCGTGCCGGCCAAGCTCACCGGGTGGCCCAAGTACGAGGACTACCGGGCCCCGGAACGCTTCCAGGACATCGCCCGCGCGCTCGGTCTGGCCGCCGCCACTCCCGCGGAGGGCGTGGAGTCCCTCGCCCGCGCCGTGGAGCGGCTGCGCGACGCCGTCGGCATCGAGCCGTCCTTCCAGGCCCTGGGCGTCGACGAACGCGACTTCCTCGACGCCCTCCCCCAGCAGGCGCTCAACGCCTATGAGGACCAGTGCGCGCCCGCCAACCCGCGCATGCCGATGCTGGACGACATGCAGGGGCTCATGCGTACGGCGTACTACGGCTGACCGCGGCCGCTTCGGTCCGAGGGCCACCGGCCCCGGCCCCGGGGTCGGCCGGCCCTCGGACCGAACGGGCACACCGAGCAGGCTGGAAGCGCCACACAATGATCACAAGGAGTGCAGCAGATGACTGTCAGGGACACCCCTGCGCATGACGCCGACACCGCCACCGCCGTGCAGGTGCGGGTGGAGGGCGAGGTGGGTGAGGAGGAACTCGCCTACGTCCGCGAGAAGGTCGGAGCCGCTCTCGCCCGTCCCGGGCTCGCGCCCGTCAGCGGCGACGTGCGGATCACCAGGGCGGTCGCCCACCATGCCGAGCAGCCCTGGTCGGCGGGTGCCGAGATCCGGCTGGGCGGCGACGTCATCGTCGTCCAGGCCCAGGAGGCCAGCGCCCGTGAGCTCGCCGACCGCCTGCACGACCGGCTCCGCAGTCGGACGGAACGGGCCGCGCACCGCGCCGACGCGGCCCGCAGGTCGGCCACGCCGCCGCCGTGGCGCGGCGGACCGGAGCGCTGACCGGGCTCCGGGCGGCCCCGGTCCCGGCCCCTGTCGCGGTGGAAGGAGGACTCCCGTGAGAAGTCTCTCGGTCGGCGAGGTGATGACCCGTGAGGTCGTGCACGTCCGCCGGACGGAGCCCGGCATCGAGGTGGCCCGGTTGCTGAGCCGGCACGGCATCAGCGGGCTCCCGGTCGTCGACTCCGACGACAAGGTGCTGGGCGTGATCTCGGGCAGCGATCTGCGGGCGCTCACCGCCGAGGACGGGCGTGCGCCGGAAGCCGCGTGCACGGCGGCGGACCTGATGACGTCCCCCGCGATCACGGTGCATCCGGAGCAGCCGGTACCCGATGCCGCCCGGGTGATGGAGCGTCGCGGCATCGAGCGGCTGCCCGTGGTGGACGAGGAGGACCGTCTCATCGGCATCGTCACGCGTCGCGATCTGCTTCGGGTGTTCCTGCGCACGGACGACGACATCCGCCGCCAGGTGACCGAGGACGTCGTGGGCGGTGAACTGGGGCTGCCGGCGGAGGCGGTCTCCGTCTCGGTGCGGGACGGTGTGGTCACGTTCCGGGGGCTCCTGGAGCGGCGCAGCGACGTTCCGGTGGCGGTCCACGCCGCCTGGCGGCTGGACGGCGTCGTAGGGGTGGTCAACCACCTGGCCTACCGCGTCGACGACTGCGCACCACCGGCGGCGGCGTCCCGGGTGGTCAGCCCCTGAGCAGGAGGGGCCGGTGCGGGGGCGAGGCCCGTCGGGGCCCGCGGGCGAGCTCCGCCCGCGGGCCCCGAGGCACGTCGACGGCGACCGCACACCCGCGAGCGGTGGCGCCTCCCCGGCGCCGCTTCCGCACGGAGGCCCGCCGCCATCGGCCGGGACCTCTCGTGCCGGCCCGCCGCGCCGACGAGTGCGCACCCGAGGGTCGCCTTCCGGCCGTCGGGCCCCGACCGGAGCGGGGGGCCGGGGACGTACTCCACCGGGGCCCGCGGCGCCTCCACGGCGGCCGGGCGTGCGCAAGCGGCGCCGGTGTTCCCCGGCGCCGCTTGCGCACGTGGGCCTGCCGCCCGCACCCGTCACTCGTGGGGGACCACCGCGACCGGGGCGACGGCCCGCCGGACCAGGGCGTCGGTCACCGGGCCGATGTGTGCGCCGAGCGCGGCGTGACGCGCGGTGCGCCCGACGACGACCAGACAGGCGTCCCTGGAGACGTCGACCAGGTGGGAGGCCGCCCGGCCGATAACGGCCTGCTCGGTCACCGTCACGTCGGGGAACTTCTCCTGCCAGGGGCGCAGCACATCGGTGAGCGGCTCCCCGGCGTGCTGTGCCGCGCCGGTGTCGAGGCCGGTGTCCGCCGGGGAGGCGGCCGCGCCCCCGGGCCGCCGTCCGTGGACGACCCGCAGTGCGGCGGCGCGCCGGGACGCGGCGTCGAAGGCGAACCGCAGGACGGCCTCGTCGGTTCCGTCGAGGTCGAACCCGACGACCACGTCGCGTCCGCCGGTACCGGACTCGCAGCGCCGGTGTCCTCGTCCGGGGCGGGGCCCGGACGGACCAGCACCACCGGGCGCCCGGTCCGGGCCAGCACCGTCCGGCTCACGGAGCCGAGGAGGGCGCCGGCGGTTCTGCCCACGCCCCGTGACCCGAGCACCAGCAGCTCCGCCTCCTCGGCGGCGCCCAGCAGTGCCGTGGCCGGCAGCCCGGGGAGGCTGTCGGCGGTGACGGTGAGCCCGGGGTGACGGAGTGTCAGAGTGTCGCGGACCGAGGTGAGGAGTCGCGCCGTCCAGGCCGGGTCCGGCGCCGGCACGCTGCCCGGCGCGAGGGGCGCGCGGGCGAGGGCCGGCCCTTCCCAGGCGTGCACGAGGCGGAGCGGAACACGGCGCAGGAGGGCTTCCCGGGCCGCCCAGTCGGCGGCCTCGAGGCTCTCACGGCTGCCGTCCAGGCCGATGGCGACGGGCAGTGCACGGGGTGCAGGGGACATGTCAGGGGCTTCCTTGTTCGTGGCTCCACTCTCGCGATCGGGGAGCCGGAACAGGAGGGCCACTGGTCCCTTGCGGGTGGCCCGGACGGGCTCACCAGGTGTCGATACGGCGGCCGGTCAGCGCGGTGATCGTGATGCGCACCCAGACGTCCCGTTCCCCTCCCGCCCACGGCTCGCTGAAGGCGCGCTCGGCGAGGCGGCGTACGGCGTCGGGGTCGGTCACCTGCTCGGCGGGCCCCCGTACCACGACGCTCCAGCCCTGGCTGAGCGCGTCGTCCACGCGGTCGACCTCGAAGGCCACCTCCCGGCCGAGCCCCTGGAGGGAGACCGTTCCCCGCTGGGTCCTGAAGACGACGGCGTCGTCGACGACGCCGTAGTTGACGGGAACGACGACGGGGGCCGCGTCGGTGGACACCGCGATCCGGCCCACGCCGTGCGTGGACAGCAGCCGGTGGCAGTCCTGTTCGCTCAGCTCGGTCAGGCGGGACGCGGCGGCGGCGCGCCCGGTGCCCGGCGGCAGGCCGGCGTTGCCGCCGCCGAGCTCCGTGGTGCTGGTCCGCAGCGCCCCGGCCAGCCGGAGCAGCGTGCCGGCTTCCGGTGCCGCGGTGCTGTGCTTCTCCAGGTGTTCGAGGTAGCTCGGGGCCATGGCCGCCCGGAAGGCCAGGTCCTCCACGGTGAGGCCCAGTTCCGTCCGCCGCCGTTCGATGCGGCGTCCGAGGTCGCCCTGCGGGGGCGGGTCGGCCTCGGACGGCGTCTGCTGCGGTGCTTGTCGTTCGGCCATGCTTCCTCACTCCTCGGACTGCGGACCGCCCCCGGTTCTCAGGGCAGGTCACACCCGGTGGGGTACGACCGCAACCGGGCACTGGGCGTGGTGCAGCAGGGTGTGCGCCACCCGGCCGAGCTGGAGTCCGAAGCGGCTCGGCCGGCGGCGGGCTCCGATGACGACGAGGTCGGCGGCGGCCGAACGGTCCAGGAGCACCTTGCGGGCCGTGCCCTCCAGCGTGGTGCGCTGTACCCGGACACCCGGAGGGCCGGCGGTCACGCCCCTCAGCAGGGCGTCCAGGACCTCTTCGGCCTGCTGCTCGTGGCGGGGACGGTCGGCGCTCTCCGGGGCGGGGCAGCGCCAGGCCCGTACGACGTCGAGGACACAGCCGCGGGCCTCGGCCTCCTGGAGGGCGAAGCGCACGGCCTCGCCGCCGGTGTCCGGGTCCCCGGCGCCGAGCAGGACTCGCCCGTGGGTGCCGGCCAGGCCGGCCCGGTCCCCGCGGACGACGACGACCGGGCACTGGGCCCGGGCTGCCACGGAAAGGCCGACCGAGCCCAGAAGCAGTCCTTTGATCGGGCCCCGGCCGCGGGCTCCGGTGACCACCGCGAAGGCTTCGTCGCCCTCCTGCAGCAGGGCGTCCGCCGCCTCCCGAGGGAGGATGGCGGTGGTCGTCCTGACGTCGGGGGCGCGGTGCCGGGCCCGCTCCGCCGCCGAGGCGACGATGTGTTCGGCCATCACCTGTTCGGAGGGGCGTTCGCGGCTGCCCGACGGCAGGGCGCCTTCGTAGCGCTCCCACAGGGAGGCGTACACCAGCCGCAGCGTCAGACCACGGCGGGCCGCCTCGGCCACCGCCCAGTCGACCGCCGTCAGGCTGGACTCCGATCCGTCCACGCCCACGACCAGGGGGAGTTCCGTCATCGGGCACACCGCCTTCCGCCGGGCTGCCGGGCGGGCAGCACGGGACTTCGATGCCACCGTGACACGCACCGTGGACCGGCACAAATGGGCCGTTCCGCCCTGTCCGCAGGGCCCTCGGGCCCGAAGCCGGCACTGATCGCAGCCGTCTCGCGGTCCGCGGACGTACCCGGGGGGCCGGCCGGGATCCGGCCGACGGCCGGTGGGGCCACTCGGCCCCGCCCGGTGCCCGCTCAGCCCATGGGCCCGCGCGGCGGTACGGCGGAGTCTGGGTGCACCGCCCCGGCAGGAGGCGGCCCGCCAGTGCCCCGCCGGGCGAACGACCCGCACCCGCGGCGTCTTCGCCGGTCGTCGGCATCGTTTCCGAGGAGGAGCAAGCCATGCAACCGACCAGGGTCGGCGCCGTGATGGTCCACGACGTCGTGACGGCTCAGTACGGCACCCCGTTCAAGGACGTCGTCCGGCTCCTCGGCGAGCACCGCGTCAGCGGGCTGCCGGTCGTGGACGAGGACGGCAGGGTCCTCGGGGTGGTCTCCGAGACGGACCTGATGCTCCACCAGGCCACGCAGCCCTCGGGGCAGTCGTGGATCACCGGTCTGCGCCGGCTGCGCCACGACGCCCGGCAGGCCACGGCCAAGCGGCACGCGCGCACCGCCGGCGGTCTGATGACGGCGCCCGCGGTCACCGTCCGCGCGGACGCGACGGTCGCCGAAGCCGCCCGTCTCATGGCCGCGCACCGTGTCGAGCGGCTGCCCGTGCTGGACCGGCAGGACCGCCTGGCCGGCATCGTCACCAGGCACGACCTGCTGCGTGTCTTCTTGCGCGGCGACGAGGAGATCCGCCGCGCCGTGCAGGAGCAGGTCCTCGGCGAGACGCTGTGGCTGGAGCCCCACGCCGTCGACGTCAGCGTCACCCGCGGGATCGTGACGCTCACCGGCCGGCTGGAACGGCGCAGCGAGATACCCGTCGCGCTCGGGATGACCGGCCGCCTCGACGGTGTCGTCGACGTCGTGGACAGGCTGTCGTACCGGCTCGACGACCGGCGCCTGCGGCCGGCCGAGCAGTCGCTGCACGGGGTGGCCGACGACTGGCTGCGCCGCCTGTGACCCGTGAGGGGGGCCGGCGCGGCTCACGGAGCCCGCCGGCCACATGGGTGAGCCCCTTCCGGCCGGCCGTAAGGGGCTCACCCATGTGATCCACTATGCCTGTGCGCCGAGGTCGAAGACGATGCGGGCCTTGACCTGACCGCGCAGGACCTCGTCGACGCAGTCGTTGACGGCCGCGAGGGGGCGGGTCTCGTAGATGACCTTCGTGCGGCCGTCCGCGTGCAGCCGGAAGACCTCCGCGAGGTCCTGCCGCGTTCCGACGATGGAGCCGATCACCGAGGTGCCGTTGAGCACGGTGTCGAAGATCGGTACCTGGATCGATCCGTGTGCCGGCAGGGCGACCATGACGAGCTTGCCGCCCCGGCGGAGCCCGGAGTTGACCGCTTCGAAGGCGGCGGGGTTCACCGCGAGGGCGATCGCCGCGTGTGCGCCGCCGTGCTTCTTCAGCTCCGCCCCGACGTCCTGCCTGCGGGCGTCGACGACGATGTCGGCACCGAGTTCCCGGGCCAGTTCCAGTTTGTCGTCGGTGACGTCGACGGCGGCGACCGTGGCACCGGCGATCTTCGCGTACTGGACGGCGAGGTGCCCGAGTCCGCCGACCCCGGAGACGGCCACGAGCTGCGCGGGCCGGACGCCGGCGACCTTGAGCGCCTTGTAGGTGGTGACGCCCGCGCAGGTCAGCGGGGCGGCGTCGAAGGCGCTGACGCCGTCGGGCACGGGCTGGGCGAAGTCGGCGCGGGCCAGCATCTTCTCGGCGTAGCCGCCGTCGCAGCCGTATCCCGTGTTGACCTGCTGCTCGCAGAGCGTCTCCCAGCCGGACAGGCAGTGCTCGCACCGTCCGCACGCCGTGCCCAGCCAGGGGACGGCGACGCGCTGCCCGACCGCGAGGTGGGTGACGCCTTCGCCGAGTTCCTCGACCAGGCCCACCCCCTCGTGACCCGGCACGAACGGCAGGGTGGGCCTGACGGGCCAGTCGCCGTGCGCGGCGTGGATGTCGGTGTGGCAGAGCCCGGACGCCTCCAGGCGGACGCGGACCTGGCCGGGACCCGGGTCCGGGTCGGGGCGGTCCTCGATGACCAGGGGCTCGCCGAACGCTCGGACGACCGCTGCCTTCATGGTGTGCTCTCCTCGTGGGTTGCCGGGCGGTGGCCCGGCGGGCGTGCCGGGCCACCGGATGTGCGGCGGTACGGGCCTGCGGTCAGTCGTGCGGGACGACGGCCACGGGTGCCGTGGCGTGGTGCAGGACGGCGTGGGTGACGGGGCCGACGTGCGCCCCGATCCGGCCCCGGCGCCTGCGGCGTCCGACGACGACGAGGGACGCGTCGCGCGAGGCGTCGATGAGGAGTGCCGAGGCGCTCGCGGCGCCGGTTACCTCGACGACCTCGACGGAGGGGTACTTCTGCCGCCACGGCCTCAGCAGCTCGGTCAGGGCGGACTGCTCCTGCTTCGCGACGTCCTGGCCGAAGGCGGGGTCGGCGGCCAGCCCGTAGACGTAGTACGGCGGCATGGTCCAGGCGTGCACGGCACGTACGGCCGTCCCGCGCCGGGCGGCCGCGTCGAAGGCGAAGGCGATCACCGCGTCGTCCGGGGCCGCGACGTCCGCGCCGAGCACGACGGGCCGGTAGGGGGCCGCCGCGGACGGGACGCCGGCGGGATCCAACTCGTGCTCGTCGGCGGCCTGTTCCCCGGCCCGTACGAGCACCACGGGCCGCTCGGCGTGTGCGACGACCGCCAGGCCCACGGAGCCGACGAGGAAGCCGCCGACGCCGCTCAGACCCCTGGAGCCCAGCACCACCAGCTCCCCCTCGTCACCCGCGGCGGTCAGCGTCTCGCCGGGGCTGCCCGAGCGCTGCTCGGTGACGACCTCGACTCCGGGATGGCGCAGCCGCAGGCCTTCGGCCGCCTCCCGGGGGATGCGCTCGGTCCAGTGCTGGTGCGTCTCCGCGCCCAGCAGCGGGCCCTGCGCCATCGGGGCCGGAACCGGCTCCCACACGTGCACCAGGCGCAGCGTCAGCCCTCGCATCAGCGCCTCGCGGGCCGCCCACTCGGCTGCGCTCCGGCTCTCGGGGGAGCCGTCGAGGCCCACGGTGATGGTGCGGGACATGGTGTCCTCCTCCTGCTCGTCGGGATCACCCTCAGCTTCCCGGCCGACGAGGACGGCGGGCAGGGCCCGCAAGTCCCCGCCCGGGGCCGACCGGCCCTACGGCAGCGGGCGGTCCGGCTCGCACGGGGCGGGGCGCCGCTCTCACGGCGCGAGGTCCACCCCGTAGAGCGTTCGTCCGCCGACCAGCTCACGTCCCGTGACCAGCTCGGGACGGATGCGCACGAACACCTCCTCGGGGGACGGCACCCAGGAGCGCGGGGCGATCCGGGCCAGCCGCTCCCGCTCGAAGGGATCGGTGACCACCGTCGCCCGGCCGGTGACGACGACGCTCCAGCCGGAGTTCCTTGCCGTGTCGACCTCGTCCACCTCGAAGGCCACCACCGACCGGTCGACCGCGCGGGCCAGCTCCGAGGAGGCCGAGGTGCGCAGCAGCACCGAGCCGTCACCGTCGAGGCAGAAGTTGACCGGAAGCACCGCGGGCAGGGCATGGCGTGTGTGCACGATGCGGCCGACCGGCACCTTCGTCAGCAGCCGGAGGCACTCGTCCCGGTCGAGTTCGCGGAAACCGTCGTTGTCATACATGGCCAGTCCGTCTTTCGCCTCGTACAGCGGTATCGCTCCATCCTCGGCGGCATGCCGGCGCCGTACGAGGGCCACGGGTCCCCGCCCGGCCGGAGACAGGCCCTGCCGGCGACGGTGCATCAGCCCTCCGAGCGGTTCACACGGGGGTCCAACGGCCCTGCCGTGCTGCCTGGCCGGCCCAAGACGGCCCCCCCTCCACAGCGGCGACCTTGGTGGAGGAGGTGGGGATCCATGGCGGATGACGGGCACCCGGAGAAAGGGCCGGGCGGGCCGGGTACCGGACGGCGCCTGCTGTGGCGCTGGCGGAGCAACCCCTTGCGCCGGCGTGACGACGTGGTGGAGGCCTGCATCGTGCTGGCCGTGTGGCTGATCGTCGCGGTGGGCGGCGCCGCTGTGGGCGTCCTGACCGGCCGGGCCGCCGACGGCGCGTTCGCACGCGAGCGCGCCGAGCGCCGGCCGGTCGCCGCCGCGCTGCTCCAGGACGTGA
Source organism: Streptomyces lucensis JCM 4490 (assembly GCF_014650035.1). GTDB lineage: Bacteria > Actinomycetota > Actinomycetes > Streptomycetales > Streptomycetaceae > Streptomyces > Streptomyces lucensis. The sequence continues at coordinate 382,836 of NZ_BMUE01000003.1, forward strand.
CCGGGACGGCGGGACAGGGCTCGGGCCTCGGCGGCGACCGGGTCATGGCCGAGGTCCGCTGGACGACGTCCGACGGCTCCGTGCACACCGGTCGTGCCATGGTGCGGTCCGGGCAGGCCGCCGGAGCCCGGGTCACGGTGTGGACGGACCCGCGCGGTGATCTGCGGCCGGAGCCGCGCACCGGCACGGAGGCGAGGACCGAGGCGGTCCTCTTCGGTGGCGCGGCGGCCCTCGCGCTCGCCGGTGCCGCGCTCGCGGCGGGGGGCGGCGCACGGTACTGGCTGACCCGGCGACGCGTCGACGCCTGGGGCAGGGAGTGGGATCTCGTCGGTCCCCGGTGGACGCACAAGACCGGCTGACACCGGTCGCCGTCACCGCGGTGCCACCAGCCCCTCGGCCCTCCGGCCCAGCCGAGGCGAGCGCACCGCACCGGGACGTGACCGGTTCGGCCCCGGTCCCGTCATGCGGAGCCGTGGCCGCCCGCACGACCCCGGCCGCTCTCGCAGTGCGCCTGTCCGGCACACTCGCCTCCATGGAGACTGCGGAGTTCCTCGAGACCCTGGACAGAGAGGGCCAGTTGCTGGCCGCGGCCGCCGCCGACGCCGGGACCGGCGCGAAGGTGCCGACCTGCCCGGGGTGGCAAGTACGTGATCTGCTGCGGCACACCGGGGCGGTGCACCGCTGGGCCGCCGCCTTCGTGGCCGACCGGCACACCACTCCGAGGCCCATCGGCGACTCGCCGGACCTGGACGGCGCCGAGCTGGTGACCTGGTACCGGGACAGCCACCGTCTGCTCGTCGGCACACTGGCCGCCGCGCCCGCCGACGTGGAGTGCTGGACCTTCCTCCCGGCCGCCGGCCCTTCGGCACTGGCCTTTTGGACCCGGCGGCAGGCGCACGAGACGACCGTGCACCGCTATGACGCCGAGGCGGCCCGAGGCGGACCCGCGTCCCCCGTCGCCCGTGAGTTCGCGGTGGACGGCATCGACGAGCTGCTGCGCGGCTTCCACGCCCGGCCCAAGAGCCGGGTCCGCACCGAGGAACCGCGCACGCTGCGGATCCGGGCGGTCGACGCCGGGCCGGACGCGGCGTGGACGGTACGGCTCACGGCCGGGCCGCCGGTGACCGTACGGGGGGCCGCCGGGGAGGCCGAGGCCGAACTGTCCGGACCCGCTGACGCGTTGTACCTGGCACTGTGGAACCGGGCGCCGGTGCCCGCCGTGAGCGGTGACGACTCGCTCGCCGCGCTGTGGCGGGAGCGGTCCGGAATCGGCTGACGCCCGGTCAGCCGGCCCGGTCCAGCATCCGGGCCAGCACCGCGCGCTGCACCGGCCGCACTTCGCCGTGCAGCGCGCGTCCCTTCCCGGTGAGTGCCACACGTACGCCGCGCCGGTCCTCGGGACACATGGCCCGCTCGACGAGGCCGTCCCGCTCCAGACGGCCGACGAGCCGGGAGAGCGCGCTCTGGCTGAGGTGGACCCGGTCGGAGATCTCCTGCACGCGGTAGGCGCAGCCGCCGTCCGCCGCAGCCCCCTCGGCCAGCAGGTCGAGGACCTCGAAGTCGCTGGCGCACAGGCCGTGTCGGTGCAGTGCCCGGTCCAGCTCGCACTGGGTGCGGGCGTGCAGGGCCAGGATGTCCCGCCACTCCTCGACGAGCGCGCGCTCGGCCTTCTTCGCCGCCATGAGCGCACCGTAGCAGAGAACGACATTTGTTGCGTCGTAATCAAATGCGTTTGCATTCAATGCGCGTGCATGTAGTGTCCTCGGCATGACCTCTCCGCTCCCCCACCCCGCGGCCCCGTCCCCGGCGCTTCGCTGGACCCCCCGGCTGTGGGGCACCCTGCTGGTGCTGTGCGCCGCGATGTTCCTGGACGCGCTGGACGTGTCGATGGTCGGCGTCGCCCTGCCGTCCATCGGGTCCGACCTCCACCTGTCCACCTCGACCCTGCAATGGATCGTCAGCGGCTACATCCTGGGCTACGGCGGGCTGCTCCTCCTCGGCGGACGCACCGCCGACCTGCTCGGCCGGCGCCGGGTGTTCCTGGTGGCGCTCGCCGTCTTCGCGCTGGCCTCACTGCTCGGCGGGCTCGTGGACTCCGGTCCGCTGCTGATCGCCAGCCGCTTCGTCAAGGGACTGAGCGCGGCGTTCACGGCGCCCGCCGGGCTGTCGATCATCACGACGACGTTCCCGGAGGGCCCGCTGCGCAACCGCGCCCTGTCCATCTACACCACCTGCGCCGCCACCGGCTTCTCCATGGGCCTGGTGCTGTCCGGCCTGCTGACCGAGGCCGACTGGCGCTTCACCATGCTGCTGCCGGCGCCGATCGCCCTGGCCGCCCTCGCGGCCGGCCTGCGACTGCTGCCGCGCAGCGCCCGCGAGGAGAACCACCACGGCTATGACGTCCCCGGCGCCGTCCTCGGCACGGCGTCGATGCTGCTGCTGGTCTTCACCGTCGTCCAGGCGCCCGAGGCCGGCTGGGCCTCGGCCCGCACACTGCTGTCCTTCCTGGCCGTGGCGGTGCTGCTGACCGCCTTCGTGCTCGTCGAGCGGCGTTCACCGAGCCCGCTGATCCGGCTGGGCGTGCTGCGCTCGGGCAGCCAGGTCCGCGCCCAGCTCGGCGCCGTGGCGTTCTTCGGGTCGTACGTCGGCTTCCAGTTCCTGACCACGCTGTACATGCAGTCCCTGCTCGGCTGGTCGGCCCTGCACACGGCGCTCGCCTTCCTGCCGGCGGGAGCGCTGGTGGCGGTGTCCTCCACGAAGGTCGGCGCGATCGTCGACCGGTTCGGCACCCCGCGGCTGATCGCGACCGGCTTCGCCCTGATGGTCCTCGGGTACGCGCTGTTCCTGCGCGTCGACCTCGACCCGGTGTACGCGGCCGTCATCCTGCCGTCCATGCTGCTGATCGGCGCGGCCTGCGCGCTGGTCTTCCCCTCGCTCAACATCCAGGCCACCAACGGCGTCGAGGACCACGAGCAGGGCATGGTCTCCGGGCTGCTCAACACCTCGGTGCAGGTCGGCGGGGCGGTCTTCCTCGCGGTCGTCACCGCCGTGGTCACCGCGGGCGCTCCCGCGCACGCCACCCCGCAGGCGGTCCTGAACAGCTACCGGCCGGGCTTCGTGGTCGTCACGGGTATAGCCGCGGCCGGCCTGCTGCTCACCCTCACCGGTCTGCGCAGCCGGCGCGCCCAGCCGCCGATCGTGGTCGCCACGTCCGCCGCGGCGAGGGCCGAGACCGAGCGCGTGGCGGTGCGCGACTGATCCGCCGGCGACCGCGCCCCGGGGGGAGGCGCCCGCTCCCCGGGCGCGCGCCCGCGCGACCGGCCACCCACAGGGGCTCCCGGCGTACGGCCCGGCCAGGCCGCGCCTAGTCCCGACTCGCGGGCGGGGCAGACGGGCCTCGGGCTCGGCGGTGGTGCCACTGCGGTGGGTTGCCGACCAGGCTGAAGCCGGGCGGGTGACGTGCGGTGAGCGGCGCATCAAGCTCCCGGGTCGCTCCTGGAGTAGCCGCCAGCGCCGGGAAGGGCACTGCGACGAACGCGCAACGCGCCGACCCCGCTCCGGCTCGCGGGCGTGGCCCGCGCCGGCACGCGCAGGGCCTCCCGCAGTCGCCGCGCCTTCTCCACGTCACCCCGGTTCGGTGGCCGAGCCGGGGTGACAGCTCGCACCGCTCCAGCCAGTCGGCGAGCCGAGCCGCTCCGCGGGCTCCACGCTGAACGAGCAGCCCTGGGTGTGCTGTCCGGACAGGTTGGTGACACAGTCGAAGCGGAAGTCGTTCTCCGGGAACCCGGCCCGCGCATGCGCGGCGCACTGGCGACAGCCGTGATCCCCACGCGGTCGCGGCGGTCGCACGCGGCGGCCTCCGCCCCGCCCCGACGGCGACCGCCGAGGCGCTCCCCCGTCCGGGGCCGGGTCAGCCGTCCGCCAGACCCACTTGCCGCGCCAGCCCGCCGGCCGCGTGCCGGAAGAACGCCTCGCGGTCCTCCACGACCCGGTTGAACTGCCCGAACAGCTCGAACCCGACCAGCCCGAACAGCTGCGCCCAGGCGGCGACCAGTGCCGCGGCCGCCTCGGCGGGCAGTTCGGGAGCGAGGTCGGCGGCGATCCGGGCGGCCTCGGGACGCAGGTCCGCCGGGAGCGGCGGCAGGGACAGGCCGGGGCCCTGGTGGGCGTCGCGGACGATGCCGATGAGGACCAGGCCGACGCGGGCCGCGGCGGGGACGGTGGTCTCGGGGGCGGAGTAGCCGGGCACGGGCGAGCCGTAGATCAGCGCGTACTCGTGCGGGTGGGCGAGCGCCCAGCCGCGCACCGCCTCGCACACGGCCGTCCAGCGGTCCACCGGCGCGGCGTCCGGCGCCGCGTCCCGCGCCCGCTCCGCCGCCACGCCGAGGGAGTCGTAGGCGTCGATGATCAGAGCGGTCAGCAGCTCGTCGCGGCTCGGGAAGTAGCGGTAGAGGGCCGAGGAGACCATGCCCAGTTCGCGGGCTACGGCACGCAGGGACAGTCGCGCCGCACCCTCCTCGGCGAGCTGCCTGCGCGCCGCCTCCTTGATGGCCGCGGTGACTTCGGCCCTGGCCCGCGCGCGGGCGCCCTGTGCGGTGCTCATGCCGGCAGTCTGCCACGAATGTGAGCGGCGCACACAAATGAGAGCGGCGGACAAAAAAGAGAGCACCGCTCTTGCTCTGGGCGCCCGCCTGCCCCAGACTGGAGGCGAGCGAGAGCACCGCTCTCCCGAACCGTGGGGGTCACCATGTCGTCGTCTGCGCCGTACTACCTCAAGGGCAGCGCGTTCACCGTCCGTATGAACAGCGTGATCGGCTGGCTCGCCCGGCACGGGCTCAGTCTCGCGGGCAGCGCCGAACTCTCCGTGCCCGGCCGCAAGAGCGGCCGGATGCAGCGCATCCCGGTGAACCCGCACACCTTCGACGGCGGGCAGTACCTGGTCTCGGCGCGCGGCCACTCGCAGTGGGTGCGGAACATGCGCGCGGCCGGCGGCGGCGAACTGCGCGTCGGCCGCAAGGTGCGCGCCTTCACGGCGGTGGAGCTCCCCGACTCCGAGAAGCTCCCCGTCCTGCGCACCTACCTGGAGAAGTGGGGCTGGCAGGTCAACCAGTACTTCGGCGGCGTGAGCACGGAGTCCTCCGACGAGGAGATCGCCGCCTGCGCGGCCGACCACCCCGTCTTCCGGATCACCGTCAGGAACTGACGGGTTCCTCCGCCGGGCCTGCCTGTCCGCCCTGCCCGGTCTCCCCGGTCTCCCCGGTCTCCTTGTGCTGCCCGGCCTGCTTCCGGTCGAACGCGGTCAGGGCGCGCTGGGCGAGCGGGTGGGCACGGACCAGCTCACCCAGCGAGGTCGAGCCCTGCGTGATGTCCTTGAACGCCTTCCACGCCGGACGGAAGCCGGTGAGAGCTGCGTGGAAGAGCCCGGGGCGCTTCTCGAACACGGCCAGCATGCGCTTGCCGACGCTCATCTCGACGCCGAGCCCCGCCTTGACCGCGAACGCGTAGTTCAGGGCCTGGCGCCGGGTGTCGACGGCGTCGTGCGCCTCGGCGATGCGGACCGCCCACTCCCCCGCCAGCCGGCCCGAGCGCAGCGCGAAGGAGATGCCCTCGCGGGTCCACGGTTCCAGCAGGCCCGCCGCGTCACCGCAGACCAGCACCCGGCCCCGGGAGAGCGGTGAGTCGTCGGCACGGCAGCGGGTCAAGTGGCCCGAGGAGATGCTCGGTTCGAAGCCGGACAGGCCGAGGCGGGCGATGAAGTCGTCCAAGTACCGCTTGGTGGCGGCGCCTTCACCCCGGGCGGAGATCACGCCGACCGTCAGCGTGTCGCCTTTGGGGAAGACCCAGCCGTAGCTGCCGGGCATCGGGCCCCAGTCGATGAGGACCCGCCCCTTCCAGTCCTCGGCCACCGGCTCGGGCACCGGGATCTCCGCCTCCAGACCCAGGTCCACCTGGTCCAGCTTCACCCCGACATGGGCTCCTATCCGGCTGGCGCTTCCGTCGGCGCCGACCACCGCGCGGGCCAGCACCGTCTCCCCGCCCTGCAGGACCACGGCGACCGTGCGCCGGTCCGGGACCGCCGAGCCGTGCTGCTCGACCCGCTGCACGGCGACGCCCGTACGCAGCTCGGCGCCCGCCTTCTGCGCGTGCTCGACCAGCTGCTGGTCGAACTCGGGCCGGTTGATCAGCCCGAACAGCATCTGCCTGGAGCGGCGCGTGCGGGTGAAGCGGCCGTTGTTCGAGAAGGTGACCGCGTGCACCCGGTCCCTGAACGGCAGCTCGAAACCGGGCGGCAGGGCATCGCGCGAGGGGCCGATGACGCCGCCGCCGCAGGTCTTGTACCTGGGCAGTTCGGCCTTCTCCAGCAGCAGCACGCGCCGCCCCGCGACCGCCGCCGCGTAGGCGGCCGAGGCCCCCGCGGGTCCCGCGCCCACCACGACGACGTCCCACACCCGCTGCACGTCGTCCGCCGAAGAGTTCTCGCCGCTCACGATGGTCTACCGCTCCGATCAAGCCGCTGCCCTAGTGTCCCTCGCATCCTACGGCGGCCGTCGTCGCAGGCCACTGTGGGAGTATCGGAGGTACTCACCCAGTTCAACGTCGCACCCACGAGGAGCGTGCCCATGTCGTCGAACCCGGTCGCCGAGACCGTCGCCTCGCTGCTGCCCCGGGCGAAGGAGGAGCTGACCGAGCTGGTGGCCTTCAAGTCGGTCGCGGACTTCTCGCAGTTCCCGAAGAGCGAGAGCGAGGCCGCCGCGGGCTGGATCGCCGACGCGCTGCGCACCGAGGGCTTCGTGGACGTCGCGCTGCTGGACACCCCTGACGGCACCCAGTCCGTGTACGGCTACCTGCCGGGCCCGGAGGGTGCGAAAACGGTCCTCCTCTACGCGCACTACGACGTGCAGCCGCCGCTGGACGAGGCCGGCTGGGCCACGCCTCCGTTCGAGCTGACCGAGCGCGACGGCCGCTGGTACGGACGCGGCACGGCCGACTGCAAGGGCGGCCTGATCATGCACCTGCTCGCGCTGCGCGCCCTGAAGGCGAACGGCGGCGTCCCGGTGCACGTGAAGGTGATCGTGGAGGGTTCCGAGGAGCAGGGCACGGGCGGCCTGGAGCGGTACGCCGAGGAACACCCCGGACTCCTGGAGGCGGACACGATCGTCATCGGGGACGCGGGCAACTTCCGCGTCGGCCTGCCCACGGTGACCACCACCCTGCGCGGCATGACGATGGTCCGCGTCCAGGTCGACACCCTCGCCGGCAACCTGCACTCCGGCCAGTTCGGCGGCGCCGCCCCGGACGCGCTGGCCGCGCTGATCCGCGTCCTGGACTCGCTGCGCGCCGAGGACGGCTCGACGACGGTCGACGGGCTGGACTCCACGGCCGAGTGGGACGGCCTGGAGTACACCGAGGACCAGTTCCGCGCGGACGCCAGGGTGCGGGACGGTGTCGAGCTGATCGGCGGCGGTTCGGTCGCCGACCGCATCTGGGCCCGCCCGGCGGTCACCGTCCTCGGCATCGACTGCCCGCCGGTCGTCGGCGCCACACCGTCGGTGCAGGCCGGCGCCCGCGCGCTGATCAGCCTGCGGGTGCCGCCGGGCGTCGACGCGGCCGAGGCGACCAAGCTGCTCCAGGCGCACATCGAGGCGCACACCCCGTGGGGCGCCCGGGTCGCCGTCGAGCAGATCGGCCAGGGCCAGGCGTTCCGCGCCGACACCTCCAGCCCCGCCTACCAGGCGATGGCCGACGCGATGGCCGTCGCCTACCCGGGCGAGACGATGCAATACGCCGGCCAGGGCGGCTCCATCCCCCTCTGCAACACCCTCGCCGGCCTCTATCCGCGGGCGGAGATCCTGCTCATCGGCCTGAGCGAGCCCGAGGCACAGATCCACGCGGTCAACGAGAGCGTGTCCCCCGAGGAGCTGGAGCGGCTGTCGGTCGCCGAGGCGCTCTTCCTGCGCAACTACGCGGCGGGCTGAACCCTTCTGCTCGTGGCAGAGGGCCCTCGCCTCGTGCGGGGGCCCTGCCTACGGTCGGCGCATGGACGTCATCGAACTCCTTCCCCGCCTGCACCTCCTGCGCTTCCCGGTCGGCCAGGCCTACCTCTGGGCCGACGACGACGACGAGCTGACGCTGGTGGACGCCGGACCCCTCGGCTCCGGCCGGGCGATCGCCGGGGCCGTCACGGCGCTGGGGCGCGCCCCTTCGGACGTGCGGCGGATCGTGCTGACCCATTTCCACACCGATCACGCGGGCGGGGCGGGCGAGTTCGCCGCGCTGAGCGGCGCCGAGGTGCTGGCGCACCACCTGGACGCGCCGTTCGTGCGAGGTGAACTCGACGGTCCGCCACCGCGGTTGGCGGACTGGGAAGTACCCATTCAGGCTGCGGTGGCCGAGCTTCTGCCCGTGGGCACGCCGGTCCCGCCCGCCGCCGTCACCGAACTGTCGGACGGCGACGTGCTGGACTTCGGCGGCGGTGCCCGGGTGCTGCACGTCCCCGGGCACACGGACGGCAGCGTCGCGTTGTTCCTGCCCGGCGAGGGCGTGCTGTTCACCGGGGACACCGTGGCGGCCTCACCGGCCGACGGGACGGTGATGCCCGGGGTGTTCAACCTCGACCGGTACCGGCTCCGCACGTCCCTGGAACGGTTGGCGGCCCTCGGCGCGGAGGTGGCCTGCTTCGGCCATGGGGACCCGGTGGTGGGCGGCGCCGCCGCCGCGCTGCGTACGGCCGCGGCGACGGCGGCACCCTGAACCCGGCCGAGGGCAGTCAAGCTGACGAGCCGTCAGCCGACCGGCACTCCGGCCTCCAGGTAGAGCGCGGTGCCCCGCTCGCGGGCGCGCAGGGCCCAGCGCAGCCGCTCGTAGCGGACCGGCGGGAGCATCTCGGCGGCCTCCTGCTCGGTGGCGAAGCGCCATGCCCGCAGCTCCGGCCCCGGCAGCAGCACCCGGGACGCCTCGCCGGACGCCAGCCGGCCGCCGTCGAACAGCAGCCGCAGCCCGCCGAAACCGGGCGGCGCGGGACGCTCCCAGTCGACCACGAGCAGCCGGGGCACCTCGCGCAGCCGTATCCCCGTCTCCTCGGCGACCTCGCGCATCCCGGCGCGGGCCGGGGCCTCGCCGCGCTCGACCACACCGCCGGGGAACTCCCAGCCGGGCTTGTAGGTGGGGTCCACGAGCAGCACCCGGTCGTCGTCGTCGAAGAGCAGGACCCCGGCGGCGAGGGTCTCGGCGGTCGGCTCGGGGGTCTGCACGATGTCACAGACGGGCGCGGCACCGCTGTCGACGGCCTCGGCGATGCGCACGGCGGTCTCGTACGGGGTCAGGGCGCTGGTGTCCACGAGGTGGGCGTCGGCGGTGAGCCAGGAGGCGAGCGCGGCACGGTAGGGCTCGACGTGGTCGTACGACCACTGCCGTACCCGCAGCTCGCCGTCGGGCAGGTCCGGCGGGACCTCCCGGCCGGCGATGCGCTCGCGCAGGATCGTTTCGGCCGGGGCGAGCAGCAGATGGCGTACCGGGATCCCGCGGGCGGCGAGGCCGCCGAAGATCTCGTCGCGGTACTCCTGACGGAGCAGGGTCATGGGCACCACGAGGGTCCCGCCCAGCTCGGTGAGCATCCCGGCCGCGGTCTCGACCACGAGCCTGCGCCAGATCGGCAGGTCCTGGAAGTCGCCGACCTCGGCGAGGCGTTTGGCCGGCAGCAGATGCGTGAGCGCCGCGCCGACGACCTCGGGGTCGAAGAGCGCGCTGTTCGGGATCAGTTCGATCAGTTCCCGTGCGGTGGTGGTCTTCCCCGCACCGAACGCGCCGTTGATCCAGACGACGGTCACGGACTCCCCCTCCTCTGTAGGCCCCCTGTGGCTTGCCCGCTTCACCCTGCCACGGAAACCCCGCCCCGGTTAGGGCGCCCTGCGCGTGCGTGCCGGTGCCCCCGCGGCGGGGGCACCGGCACGCACGCGCAGGGCGCCGGGGTCTACTCCTGCCCGGCGTCGTCGGCGGCGGGGGCGCTCTCGTGGCCGACGAGGTGACCTGCGGTGTCGAGGGAGTCCGAGACGGTGAGGTCGCCCACGCGCGCCTCACCCGAGGAGTGGGACGGGGTGACGGCGGCCACGACGAATCCCGTGGCGAGGGAGGCGATGGCGAGCATGCTGCGCTTCTTCATGCCCTGATCAACTACCGGGGCGCCCGGGAGTCACGCGGATCGGTCAGGTTCGGCCCGACCGGCCGATCGCGGCCGGTGCGGCAGTCGCCCGGCTGCGCGAGAGCCTCGACCGCTTCACTTCGGCGGCACGCGTCCCGACCCGGCGTGGAACCGCCTGGTCCCGGCACGGGCCGGCCGGCGGCACCCGCCCGAGTACCGTCCCGGGTGGTCCGCCGAGCGGGCGCCGCGCCGCGGACCTCACCCGCTCCCCGCCGGCCCGCGCGGGACACGGGGACCGCCGCCCGGTGCGGGGCGGGCCGCCGGGCCTCGCGCTCAGACGCTCGCCGTGTCCGGTCTGCGGGCCAGCGCGGCCGCGGCCGCGCCGACCAGGCCCGCGTCGGTGCCCATCTGGGCGGGCACGACCGTCAGCCGCTGCACGAACGACAGCGTGGCGTAGTCGGTGAGCGCCTTGCGCAGGGGCGTGAGGAGGATGTCGCCGGCCTTGCCGACGCCGCCGCCGATCACCGCGATGTCGATCTCGACCAGGGTCGCGGTGGCCGCGATGCCGGCGGCCAGCGCCTGCGCGGCCCGCTCGAAGGAGGCCACGGCGACCGGGTCCCCCTCGCGCGCCGCCTCGGCCACCGCGGCGGCCGACATGTCCTCGCCGGGCCCCGGGCTCCAGCCTTGCTCCAGGGCGCGGCGCGCGATGTTGGGCCCGCTGGCGATGCGCTCCACGCACCCCCGCGAACCGCACGGGCAGGGATCGCCGTCGAGGTCGACGCTGATGTGGCCGATGTGGCCGGCGTTGCCGGTCGGACCGGGGTGCAGCCGCCCGTTCAGTACGAGACCTCCGCCGACGCCCGTGGACACCACCATGCACAGCGCGTTGTCGTGACCGCGGGCGGCGCCCTGCCAGTGCTCGGCCGCCGTGATGGCGACGCCGTCGCCGATCAGTTCCACGGGAAGCCCCCCGGTGAGGCCGCGCACCCGCTCGACCACCGGGAAGCCACGCCAGCCCGGCACGTTCACCGGGCTGACGGTCCCCGCCGAGGCGTCCACCGGGCCGGCGCTGCCGATGCCGATCGATCCGGCGCGGCCCCACAGGGGCGAGCCGGCGAGGCTGCCCAGCACCTGCTCGACGGCACGCATGACCGTTTCGCCGTCCTGCTGGGCCGGCGTCGGGGCCTGAGCCCGCACCAGTATCCGTCCGTCGCCGTCCACCAGTGCGCCGGCGATCTTCGTACCGCCGATGTCCAGGGCCGCCACGAGATCGGTGTGCATCAAGGTCAGATCTCCCCGTTGAAGCTTGGGAACCAGAAAGAGGGGCAGGCCGGTCGAGCGGTGGGGGCGCAGGGCCGGGAACAGCAGTGGACAGTCTCCCCCGAGTCTGACAACGTTGTCCAGGCTCTATGCTCGACGCCACATCCTCATACAAGCCCATGGATCGCCGTACCACTCCGTGGGAGAACACGGACCAAGGACAGGACAGCGCATCGTGCCCGAGACCACCCGCCGCGCAGAACGCCCCTCCGGGAGCCGATACGGCAACCGTCCCACGATGAAGGACGTGGCCGCGCGCGCCGGGGTGGGCCTCAAGACGGTGTCCCGCGTGGTCAACGGGGAGCCCGGCGTGACCCCGGACACCGAGCGCCGGGTGCAGGAGGCCATCGACGCCCTCGGCTTCCGCCGCAACGACAGCGCGCGCGTGCTGCGCAAGGGCCGTACGGCGAGCATCGGCCTGATCCTGGAGGACCTCGCGGACCCGTTCTACGGCCCGCTCAGCCGCGCCGTCGAAGAGGTGGCCCGCGCCCACGGCGCCCTGCTGATCAACGGCTCCAGCGCGGAGGACCCGGAGCGCGAGCAGGAACTGGCGCTGGCCCTGTGCGCGCGGCGCGTGGACGGCCTGGTGGTGATTCCGGCCGGGGACGACCACCGCTACCTGGAGCCGGAGATCAGGGCGGGCGTGGCGACGGTGTTCGTGGACCGGCCGGCCGGGAAGATCGACGCCGACGTCGTCCTGTCCGACAACCACGGCGGCGCCCGCGACGGTGTGGCCCATCTGATCGCACACGGGCACCGGCGGATCGGTTTCATCGGTGACATGCCCCGCATCCACACGGCGGCCGAGCGGCTGCGCGGATACCGGGCGGCCATGGAGGACGCGGGGATACCGGTCGAGGAGCGCTGGATGTCCCTCGGCGTGACGAGTCCGGAGCGGGTGCGCCGGGCGGCGCGGGAGATGCTCACCGGTCCCGATCCCGTCACCGCGATCTTCACCGGCAACAACCGGGTGACCGTCACCGTGATCCGGGTCCTCGCCGGTCATTCCCGCCGGGTCGCCCTGGTCGGCTTCGACGACATCGAGCTGGCCGACCTGCTCCAGCCCGGCCTCACGGTCGTCGCACAGGACTCGGCCGCCCTGGGCCGCACCGCCGCCGAGCGCCTCTTCCGCCAGCTGGACGGCACCCCGGTCGCGCCGGAGCGCATCGAGCTGCCCACGAAGCTGATCACACGCGGCTCGGGCGAACTCCCGCCGGACGACTGAGCCGGGCCGCCGCGCCCACCGTGCCGGGCAGGGCCGGTGGACGGAGGACGCCGGGGCGGAGGACGCCGGGGCGGAGCGCCGGCTACTTCGGGGAGGCCGTCAGGTCGCCGCGCCTGGGTGCGGCGAAGGCCTCCAGGTCCGCACGGGTCAGGCCGGTCAGCCGGGCGACCTCGGCGACGTCGAGGGCGCCGCAGTCCAGGCCGCGCAGCAGGTAGCCGCCGAGGGCCTTGGCGGTGGCGGGCTCGTCCATGACGTCGCCGCCGACGCGCCCCGCGTAGCGGGCGAGGCGGGCCGCCGCCTGCTCGAAGCCCTCGCGGTAGAAGGCGAAGACGGCCGCGTAGCGGGTGGGGATGTGGCCGGGGTGCATGTCCCAGCCCTGGTAGTACGCACGGGCGAGGGCACGGCGGGTGAGGCCGTAGTGCAGGCGCCAGGCGTCGTGGACCTTGGCGGCGGGACCCACGGGGAGGACGTTCGTCGAGCCGTCCGAGACCCGGACGCCGGTGCCGGCGGCGGCCACCTGCATGACCGCCTTCGCATGGTCGGCGGCCGGATGGTCACTGGCCTGGTAGGCGGCGGAGACTCCGAGACAGGCGCTGTAGTCGAAGGTGCCGTAGTGCAGGCCGGTGGCGCGGCCGTCCGCCGCCTGGATCATCCGGGCGACCGCGGCGGTACCGTCGGCGGCCAGGATGGACTGGCTGGTCTCGATCTGGATCTCGAAGCCGAGGCGGCCGGCGCCCAGGCCGTGCGCCTCCTCGAAGGCCTCCAGGAGCCGGGCGAAGGCGCTCACCTGCTCGGGGTACGTCACCTTCGGCAGCGTGAGGACCAGGCCGCCGGGCAGCCCCCCGGCCTCGACCAGGCCGGTGAGGAAGACGTCGAGGGTGCGGATGCCCCGGGCGCGCACCGCGGCCTCCATGCACTTCACGCGGATGCCCATGTACGGCGCCGCGGTGCCGTCCCGGTACGCCTCGGCGACGAGGCGGGCCGCGCGGGCAGCCGCCTCGTCCTCCTCGGCCTCCGGGCGGGGACCGTAGCCGTCCTCGAAGTCCACGCGCAGGTCCTCCACCGGTTCCCGCTCCAGCTTGTCGCGGACCCGGGAGTACACCGGCTCGGCGAGGTCGTCGGGGAGGCCGAGGACGGCGGCGAAGGAGGCCGGGTCGGGGGCGTGTTCGTCGAGCAGGGCGAGGGCCCGGTCGCCCCAGGAGCGGACGGTGCCGGCGGTGAACGCGTCGGCGGGGACGTAGACGGTGTGGACGGGCTGCCGGGTGCCGGGGTCCCCGGGGTAGCGGCGCTCCAGCTCCGCGTCGACCGGCGCGAGACGGGCTTCGATCTCCTCGCCTACGGCGCCCGCGAGGCTCGTCGCCACCTTCTCGTGCTGCCCCATCCCACACCCTCCCGGGTTTCCGCCTTACGGAATCAACAATTCGTTGAATGAAGCTATCCGGGGTGATCCCGATGGTCAACACCCGCCGGGGCCGCCATCCAGCATGCACGAGGCCCCCGTGACCGGTGCGGTCACGGGGGCCTCGTGGTGGGAGGGGTTCAGCCCTTGCGGGTCTTGATCTCCTCGGTCAGCTGCGGGACGACGTCGAAGAGGTCGCCCACCACGCCGAAGTCGACGAGCTCGAAGATCGGGGCCTCGGCGTCCTTGTTGACGGCCACGATCGTCTTGGAGGTCTGCATGCCGGCGCGGTGCTGGATCGCGCCGGAGATGCCGTTGGCGATGTAGAGCTGCGGCGAGACCGACTTGCCGGTCTGGCCGACCTGGTTGGTGTGCGGGTACCAGCCCGCGTCCACCGCGGCGCGCGAGGCGCCGACGGCCGCGCCGAGGGAGTCGGCGAGCGCCTCGATGATCGAGAAGTTCTCGGCGCCGTTGACGCCACGGCCGCCGGAGACCACGATCGCGGCCTCGGTCAGCTCCGGGCGGCCGGTCGACTCGCGCGGCGTGCGGCCGGTGACCTTGGTGCCGGTGGCCTGCTCGGAGAAGGACACGGACAGGGCCTCGACCGCACCGGCGGCCGGCGCGGCCTCCACGGCGGCCGAGTTCGGCTTGACCGTGATGACCGGGGTGCCCTTGACGACGCGGGACTTGGTCGTGAAGGACGCGGCGAACACCGACTGGGTGGCCACCGGGCCCTCGTCGCCGGCCTCCAGGTCGACGGCGTCGGTGATGATGCCGGAGCCGATGCGCAGCGCCAGACGGGCGGCGATCTCCTTGCCCTCGGCGGAGGACGGGACCAGCACGGCGGCCGGGGAGACCGCCTCGTGGGCGGCCTGCAGGGCGTCCACCTTCGGCACGACCAGGTAGTCGGCGTACTCGGACGCGTCGTGGGTGAGGACCTTCACCGCGCCGTGCTCGGCGAGCGTGGCGGCGGTGTCGGCGGCGCCGTTGCCCAGGGCGACGGCGACGGGCTCGCCGATACGGCGGGCCAGGGTCAGCAGCTCCAGGGTGGGCTTGCGGACGGCACCGTCCACGTGGTCGACGTAGACGAGGACTTCAGCCATGGGATTGCTCTCCTGCGAAACGAAGTTGAGGGGCGGTCAGCGACTGCGGGGCCTTTAGGTCTTTCTTTTGGATCAGACCGGATCGGCGAGCCCGGCATGATCCAAACGAGAGGCCCTAGATGAACTTCTGGCCCGCGAGGAACTCAGCGAGCTGCTTGCCGCCCTCGCCCTCGTCCTTGACGATGGTGCCGGCCGTGCGGGCCGGACGCTCGGCCACGGCCTCGACCTTGGTGAACGCGCCGTCCAGACCGACCTCCTCGGCCTCGATGTCGAGGTCGGACAGGTCCCAGGACTCCACCGGCTTCTTCTTGGCCGCCATGATGCCCTTGAAGGACGGGTAACGCGCCTCGCCCGACTGGTCGGTGACGGACACGACGGCCGGGAGGGACGCCTCGAGCCGCTCGCTGGCGGCGTCACCGTCGCGGCGGCCCTTCACGACACCGTCCTCGACGCAGACCTCGGACAGCAGGGTGACCTGCGGGACGCCCAGACGCTCGGCGACCAGCGCCGGGACGACGCCCATGGTGCCGTCGGTGGACGCCATGCCGGAGATCACCACGTCGTAGCCGGCCTTCTCGATGGCCCTGGCCAGCACCAGCGAGGTGCCGATGGCGTCGGTGCCGTGCAGGTCGTCGTCCTCCACGTGGATCGCCTTGTCGGCGCCCATGGACAGAGCCTTGCGCAGCGCGTCCTTGGCATCCTCCGGACCGACCGTGAGGACGGTGACCTCCGCGTCGTCCGCGTCCTCCGCGATCTGCAGCGCCTGCTCGACCGCGTACTCGTCCAGCTCGGAGAGCAGACCGTCCACGTCGTCGCGGTCGACGGTCAGGTCATCGGCGAAGTGCCGGTCGCCAGTGGCGTCGGGCACGTACTTCACAGTGACAACGATCCTCAAGCTCACGCCGGCTCTCCTACTGCATCGTCAGTTCCTGGCTGCCTCTTGGAGGCAGCATAGGCGCCTCAAGCGGCCGATCCCGGTCGGGGACGTCCGCGCGCTCCGACCGAAATATTACTCGTCAGTACACCCAGTTCCTGCCCGCTAAGCAAGCGCTTTGAACTGTGACCTTCGCAACGCAGCGTAACCGGAACTCGACGCCCGCGCAGGCCGGGCGGGGCGTGATCAATCCCGCAGGGCGGTGAAGCGGCCCTGGTGGTAGAGGAGGGGCCGCCCGGTGCCCGTGGGGTCGCCCAGCGCGACCTCGGCGAGCACGATCCGGTGGTCGCCGGCCGGGACCCTCCCGACGATCCGGCACACCAGCCAGGCCAGCACGCCGTCAAGCAGCGGCACGCCTTCGGGACCCTCGCGCCAGGCGGTCCGCGCGCCGAAGCGGTCGGCGCCGCTGCGGGCGAAGGTCGCGGCCAGCTCGCCCTGGTGCTCGCCGAGGATGTGGACGCCCACGTGGTCCGCCTCGGCTATCGCGGGCCAGCTGGAGCCGCCCGTGCCGATGCCGAAGGAGACCAGCGGGGGCTCGGCGGAGACGGAGGTGAGGGAGGTGGCGGTGAAGCCGACCGGGCCGCCGGCGCCGCGCGCGGTGATCACCGCCACACCGGCGGCGTGCCGGCGGAAGGTGGAGCGCAACAGGTCCGGGGAGGCGAGCCGGGGGGCGCCGAGGTCGGGCGTGGCCGTCATGTGGCTGTCCTTCTGCTGGGGATCACGAGGGGGCGGTCGGTGCTCACTCAGCCCGGACAGCGCGCGCTCGCGGTGCGGACGAGGTCGACGTGGACCCGCCCGTGGAGAAGGAGTTCGGTCGGCATACAGTCAGACTGACGATAGGTGGCGCGCACAGTCAAGCACGGTCCGCGATCCGGGAGCGGCCCCGGGGCGCCCTGAGACTCCCTCACACCGCCTCGCCCAGCGCCGCGATGACGTCGGCCTTGCGGGGCTGTCCGGTGGCGCGCCGCACCACCCGGCCCTCGGCGTCCAGCACCAGGACGGTGGGCGTCTTGAGGACCTCCAGTTCGCGCACGAGGTCCAGCCGGGCCTCGGCGTCGATCTCGACGTGGGTCACCCCGGGCACCATGGCGGCGACCTCGCCGAGGACGCGCCGGGTGGCCCGGCAGGGCGCGCAGAAGGCGCTGGAGAACTGCACCAGGGTGGCGCGCTCGCCGAGTTCTCCGCCCAGTGAGGCCGCCTCCAGCCGCCTGCCGTCGTCCCGCCCGCGCACTCGCACTCTCCCGTTCCTCCGCTCGTCCTCCGTGGTCACCAGCACCCACGCGGGGCCGGTGATTCCCCCGCGCGCCCCCGTTCGCGAGGGGCCGCGTTCCGGCACCCGGGCGGACGTGACGAGGATCTCGCCGCCGCGGGGCACCAGGACTGGCTACCCGTCCGTTCTTCGGGCACGATCTGCGAGACGCCGTAAACCTACGGCTGCGTAGCTTTCCCGCCGGGAGCCCCTTTCCCGAGCAGAGCAGAAAGGGTCCGCCCCACCCATGGCAGAGCTGGTCTACCGTCCCGTCATCGGTTTCGCCAAGACGATGTTCAAGGTCTGGGACCTGAAGATCGACTGCCAGGGGTCGGAGAACATCCCGCGCTCGGGCGGCGCCGTGCTGGTGAGCAACCACATCAGCTACCTGGACTTCATCTTCAACGGCCTCGCGGCGCTGCCGCAGAAGCGCCTGGTGCGCTTCATGGCGAAGGAGTCCGTCTTCCGCCACAAGGTCTCGGGCCCGCTGATGCGCGCGATGAAGCACATCCCGGTGGACCGCAAGCAGGGCGAGGCGGCCTACGCCCACGCGCTGGACTCGCTGCGTTCCGGCGAGATCATCGGCGTCTTCCCGGAGGCCACGATCTCGCAGTCCTTCACGCTGAAGAGCTTCAAGTCCGGTGCGGCACGGCTCGCCCAGGAGGCGGGCGTCCCGCTGGTCCCGATGGCGGTGTGGGGCACGCAGCGGCTGTGGACCAAGGGGCACCCGCGCAACTTCAAGCGCAGCCACACGCCGGTCACGATCCGGGTCGGCGAGGCGGTCGAGGCCCCGCGCGACCAGTACGCCGGCGCCATAACACGTCGTCTGCGCGAGCGCGTCCAGGAGCTGCTCGAGGCCGCCCAGCGTGCCTACCCCACGCGTCCCAAGGGCGCGGAGGACTCCTGGTGGCTGCCGGCCCACCTCGGCGGTACGGCGCCGACGGTGGAGCAGCTGCGCGCGGCCGAGGCCCACTGACGCGCCTGCCTCCCGCGCCCGGGTCCGCGGCCACGGGCCGCCGCCACCGCCCTCCGGCCGGTGGGGCCGGCAGGCGGTCAGGGGCGGCGGTCAGGCGGCGGCGGACATCGGGTCGTGCACCTGGACGCGTGCCCCCGGGCTGAACTTCTCCAGGAGGGCGGCGAGTTCGGCACCGGCCGCCACCGCCTCGGCGACCGGCAGCGGCGCGAGGGTCTCCAGCAGGAAGATGCCGGACGTCGTCTCCTCGGTGAGCCGGGTGCGTGGACCCTGGCGCCAGTTCCAGCGGCGGCAGGTCACGCCGGTGTCGTCGCACCACACCACCTCGCCGGCGTCCGGGTGCTCGACGGTCTCCTCGCCTCCGGCCACCATGACGAAGTCCTCGTCCCCCCGGGCGCGCACCAGCCGCATGCCGCCCCGGACGCGGTCGAGGTCCTCGCCGCCGACCGGGATCAGGTGGGCGACGCTGACGGCGTTGTAAAGGTCCACCAGCAGGTTGATCCGGGGCAGGCCGGCGTCCGAGAGGGCGCGCTTGGCCAGGGCCTCGGCCGAGTTACGGGTGCGTGAGGGCTTGGAGCCGAAAGCGGCGTAGGTCTCACGCCAGGCGGCGATGTGCGGGTCCTCGTGGGGCGCGCGTCCGTCCAGGCGGGCGGCGAGACGGCGGGCGGCCGTGTCGAGCAGCGCCGAACTCTCCTCGGTGCTGGGCCAGTTGACGAGATCGTAGGCTTCGATCGCCACATGGGTGAAGCCGGGCGCGAGGGCCCGGACCTCGTCGGACACGGTGAGCGTGAACGTCATCTGACTCGCCTCAGAGTGCGTCGGGAAGCGTCTTCCACAGGTGCGGCCGGTCCCGGGCGTCGCGCAGCGCTTCCAGGACGGCCGGATGAGGTTCAGCGTACAGGACCGGATAGTCCATCTCATTGGACGCGGAGTCCGGGATCCACGCCAGCCGCTCGCCGTCCAGGGAGAACCGGGCATCCACGCCGGGCTTGTTCCCGCGGGGGTCCTGGCGGTGCCAGGCGCCGTTGAAGCGGACGGCGACCAGCCCGTGCACGGCATGGCCGCTGCCGTCGTCGTGCAGGAGGCGCTGATAGCACAGGGCCGTGGGGATGTCCTCGGCGCGCAGGAGGGCGGCGAGCGCGTGCGCCTTGGCGTGGCAGATGCCGGTGCGCCGGGCCAGCACGTCGGAGGCGCGCCAGGTGACGCGCAAGTCGCCGCTGTCGGCGGAGTGCGGGATGGTGTCGCGCACGAAATCGTACGCCGCTCGCGCATAGGCATACGAGTCCGCGACACCGTCGGCCAGGCGGGCCGCGGTGTCCCGGACGAGCGGATGCTCGTGGTCGATGGCCTCACCGGCGGCCAGATACGCGGACAGGTCGGCGGTTTCCTGGATCAGCTCCATGCCCGCAGAGCATAGGAACGCGATCACCCGATAGTCAATGACTTTTCAGGTGACCGCATACCTATGCAATCTTGGGTCCAGCGCGGCTAACGCGCCATCTCCTCCTTCAGTGCCGCCACAAAGGTGTCGACATCGTCCTCGGTGGTGTCGAAGGAGCACATCCAGCGCACCACCCCGGCGTTCTCGTCCCAGAAGTAGAACCGGAACCGCTTCTGCAGCCGCTCGCTCACGTCATGCGGAAGCTTGGCGAAGACGCCGTTGGCCTGCACCGGGTAGAGGATCTCCACACCGTGCACCGCGCGCACGCCCTCGGCGAGCCGCTGGGCCATCTCGTTGGCGTGCCGGGCGTTGCGCAGCCACAGGTCCTTGGCGAGCAGCGCCTCCAGCTGCACCGAGACGAAGCGCATCTTCGAGGCGAGCTGCATGGACAGCTTGCGCAGGTGCTTCATCCGCCGCACCGCGTCCTGGTTGATGACGACGACCGCCTCGCCGAACAGCGCGCCGTTCTTCGTCCCGCCCAGGGAGAGGATGTCCACGCCGACCGCGTTGGTGAACGTGCGCATGGGCACGTTCAGGGACGCGGCCGCGTTGGCTATCCGGGAGCCGTCCAGGTGCACCTTCATGCCGTGCGCGTGGGCGTGCTCGCAGATCGCCCGGATCTCCTCGGGCGTGTAGAGCGTGCCCAGCTCCGTGCTCTGGGTGATCGACACCACCTGCGGCATCGCGCGGTGCTCGTCCTCCCAGCCCCAGGCCTGCCGGTCGATCAGCTCGGGGGTGAGCTTGCCGTCGGGCGTGGGGACGGTGAGCAGCTTCAGGCCGCCCATGCGCTCGGGCGCGCCGCCCTCGTCGACGTTGATGTGCGCGCTCTCCGCGCAGATCACGGCGCCCCAGCGGTCGGTGACCGCCTGGAGCGCGACCACGTTCGCGCCGGTGCCGTTGAAGACCGGGAAGGCCTCCGCGGTGGCACCGAAGTGGCTGCGGATGATCCGCTGGAGGTTCTCGGTGTAGTCGTCCTCGCCGTAGGCCACCTGGTGACCGCCGTTCGCCAGGGCGATGGCGACCAGGATCTCCGGGTGGGCTCCGGCGTAGTTGTCACTGGCGAAACCGCGGACCTCCGGGTCGTGGTGACGACGCGCGTCGGTCCTGGGAGGGTTCACGGCTTCTCGGTCAGCCACAGACGGTTTCCGTTCACTTCGGCGGCGGACTTGCTCCAGACGCCCTCGATGGCCTCGGCCAGGTCCTTGACGTCCGTGAAGCCCGCGAACTTCGCGTTGGGGCGTTCGGCGCGCATCGCGTCGTGCACCAGCGCCTTCACCACCAGGATCGTAGCCGCCGAGTGCGGACCCTCCTCACCCCCCGCCTTGCGGAAGCCGTCGGCCATGGCGAGCGTCCACGCCTCGGCGGCGGCCTTGGCCGCCGAGTACGCGGCGTTGCCCGCCGTCGGCTTCGAGGCGCCTGCCGCGCTGGTGAGGACGTAGCGTCCACGGTCACTGCGCTGCAGGACGTCGAAGAAGGCCAGGGAGGTGTGCTGGACGGTGCGGACCAGCAGCTTCTCCAGCAGGTCCCAGTCCGCGAGGTCGGTCTCGGCGAAGTTGGCGCTGCCGCGCCAGCCGCCGACGAGATGGACCAGGCCGTCGACGCGGCCGTGGTCCTTCTCGATGCGCGCGGCCCAGTCACGGGCCGACTGCAGGTCGAGCAGGTCGACCGTCTCGCCGGTGACCGTGGCGCCGCCGCGGGCGTAGCGCGCCGCGTCCACGGCCTCCGCCAGACGCTCCGGATTGTTGTCGGCACCGACGACGACCGCGCCCGCCTCGGCGAGACGCACCAGCGTCGCGTGTCCGGCGGGACCACCCGCACCGGCCACCGCGATCACCGCACCACTGAGAGACCCGTTCCCCACCATGTTCTTCCCCTCTTGAGCAGTGTTCCTGAGGCCGTCGCTCACGCGGCGAGCCGCTCGGCGCCGTCCGCGGTGATGCCCTTGGTGGAGGCGATCACGTTCTTCAGCTTCTTGGACAGGGCCTCATAGAACATGCTCAGCGGAAACTCGTCCGGAAGCACGTCGTCCACGAGCTTGCGCGGCGGCTGGGCGAGGTCCAGGGCCTCCGGGCCCTTGGCCCACTTGGAGCCGGGGTGCGGGGCGAGGTAGGTCGAGACCAGCTCGTAGCCGGCGAACCAGTGCACCAGCTTCGGGCGGTCGATGCCGTCCCGGTAGAGCTTCTCGATCTCGGCGCACAGCTGGTTGGTGACCTGCGGGGCGCGCTCCCAGTCGATCGAGAGCTTGTTGTCGGTCCAGCGGACGACGTCGTGCTTGTGCAGGTACGCGAAGAGCAGCTGGCCGCCGAGGCCGTCGTAGTTGCGGTTGCGGTCACCGGTGACCGGGAAGCGGAACATGCGGTCGAAGAGCACCGCGTACTGCACGTCACGGGCCTGCGGCACACCGTCCGCCTGGAGCCGCACGGCCTCCTTGAAGGCGGTGAGGTCGCAGCGCAGCTCCTCCAGGCCGTACATCCAGAACGGCTGGCGCTGCTTGATCATGAACGGGTCGAACGGCAGGTCGCCGTGGCTGTGGGTGCGGTCGTGGACCATGTCCCACAGGACGAAGGCCTCCTCGCAGCGCTTCTGGTCGTGGACCATGGCGGCGATGTCCTCGGGCAGCTCCAGACCCAGCAGGTCCACGGCCGCGTCGGTGACCCGGCGGAAGCGGGCGGCCTCGCGGTCGCAGAAGATGCCACCCCAGGAGAAACGTTCCGGCGCCTCGCGCACGGCGATGGTCTCCGGGAACAGCACGGCGGAGTTGGTGTCGTAGCCCGCGGTGAAGTCCTCGAACGTGATGCCGCAGAACAGCGGGTTGTCGTAGCGGGTGCGCTCCAGCTCGGCCAGCCACTCGGGCCAGACCATCCGCAGCACGACCGCCTCCAGGTTGCGGTCCGGGTTGCCGTTCTGCGTGTACATCGGGAAGACGACCAGGTGCTGCAGGCCGTCCGCACGGTTCGCGGCGGGGTTGAAGGCCAGCAGGGAGTCCAGGAAGTCGGGCACCTGGAAGCCGCCCTCGGCCCAGCGGCCCAGGTCCTTCACGAGGGCCTCGTGGTAGGCCGCGTCGTGCGGCAGCAGCGGGGAGAGCTGCCCGACCGCGTCCACGACACGCTCGACGGCGGCGACGGCGTCGGCCCTCCGCGGCGCGCCCTCGGCCTCGAAGTCGATCGATCCGTCCCTCGACTGCCATGGCCGGATCCGCTCCACGGCATCCTTGAGCACGGCCCAGGCCGGGTGCTCAACCACCCTGGTCAGCGAAGGAACCTGCTCCTCCGCACCGGCCTGCACAAGAATTTCCGTCATGTCCCATCCTCCACGGGAGAACCTCGCGTATGGACACCGTATGCATACCCCGTTTCTCTCAGCAAGAGCTGGCCCGGGAAATTTTGCTGCTGCGACCCTTGGTCACCGACATTTTTCCTGCCTCAAACCGTGACGGCGCTCACTTTCATTGCGGCTAAGCATGGGGCGAAACGGTCGTCATCCGGTCGAACCGGACAGTCAAGGGAAGTGGGGACGCGCCCACCTCAGGGTGACGGCCGGGGCGGATACCGGCCAGGCGGCGCCCGGCGCGTGCCCCGATCCCGCGCGCACATGCGGAGTCATCGCGGGTCCCGGCCATTAGGCTGCGATCCTGCCCGCGCGGACGACGGCGTCCGCCCGTCACGCGCGTGCCGATCCGCCGTCGACGGAAGCGAGTCGAACCTTGAACTTCCTTACCATCGGTCACCGCGGGGTCATGGGTGTCGAGCCCGAGAACACCCTTCGTTCCTTCGTCGCCGCGCAGCACGCCGGCCTGGACCTGATCGAACTCGATCTGCACCTGAGCAAGGACGGCGCGCTCGTCGTCATGCACGACGCGGAGGTGGACCGGACGACCGACGGCACCGGGCCGATCGCCGAGAAGACACTCGCCGAGCTGCGCGCCCTGGACGCGGGACGCGGGGAGCGGGTGCCGGTGTTCGAGGAGGTGCTGGACGCGGTGAGCACGCCCCTGCAGGCCGAGATCAAGGACGTCGCCGCGGCCCGGGCCCTGGCCGAGGTGATGCACCGGCGGGACCTCGTCGGGCGCGTGGAGGTGTCCTCGTTCCACGACGAGGCGGTCGCCGAGATCGCCCGGCTGGTGCCGGGCGTGCGCACCGCACTGGTCGCCAGCCGCTACGGCACCGACGTCGTGGACCGCGCCGTCGCCGCCGGGGCCCCGACCGTCTGTCTGAACATCCGCCGGCTCACCCTGGAGATCGTCGAGCACGCGCGCGCGTCCGGGCTGCGGATCATCGGCTGGGTGGTCAACACCCAGGAGCACCTGCGGCTGGTGCGCGCCCTGGAGCTGGACGCGGCCACGACCGACTATCCGGAGATCAAGCGCACGGGCCGCTTCACCGCGTGACCCGGCGCCCGCTCTGCGGCGCGCAGGTCAGGCCAGCGGCTTGACCAGCAGCTCGAACTCCAGGTCGGCACGCTGCGGGATGCCGAAGCGTTCGTCGCCGTACGGGAAGGGGGACGTCTTTCCCGTACGGCGGTACCCGCGGCGCTCGTACCAGGCGATCAGGTCGTGGCGCACCGAGATCACCGTCATGTGCATCTCCGTGGCGCCCCAGGTCTCGCGGGCCAGGCGTTCCGCCTCCGCGATGACGGTCTTGCCCAGACCCGCGCCCTGCAGGACGGGACTGACCGCGAACATGCCGAAGTAGGCGTGGGCGCCGCGGTGCTCCAGCTGGCAGCAGGCGACGATCCGGCCGTCCTGCTCCACGGTCAGCAGCCTGCTGTCGGGCGACTTGATGACCTCCAGCACGCCTTCGGGGTCGGTCCGCTGCCCTTCCAGGATGTCCGCCTCCGTGGTCCAGCCGGCCCGGCTGTCGTCCCCGCGGTACGCCGACTCGACGAGCGCGACGAGTGCGTCGACGTCTGCGTCGGTGGCGTCACGGAAGGTGAGTCCGGTGGCGGCGGTCTCCATGGGGCTGTCTCCGATCTCGGGCGTGGCTGAGCCAGGGTTGAGCGTAATGCTGCCACTAGGCTCCGGGTGCATGGTGCACGTACTCAGCAGCCGGACACTTCTGCGGCCCGTCGATCCCGAACGTTCCCGCGCCTTCTACGGCGAGCAGCTGGGGCTGCCCGTCTACCGGGAGTTCGGCACGGGCCCCGAACGCGGCACGGTCTACTTCCTCGGCGGTGGCTTCCTGGAGGTGTCCGGCCGCTCCGAGACGCCGGCCGCCCCCGCGATGGCGCTGTGGTTGCAGGTCGAGGACGCGACGGCGGCGCACGAGGAACTGCGGGCGAAGGGCGTCGGGATCGTCCGGCCGCCGGTGAGGGAGCCGTGGGGTCTGGTCGAGATGTGGATCGCCGATCCGGACGGCACCCGGATCGTCCTGGTCGAGGTGCCGGCGGACCATCCCCTGCGGTACCGGCCGGGGCTGTGAGGTCCACGCGCCGTTGACGAGGGCGGCCGCACGTCCGGGCGGAACCCGGGCCGCACGTCAGGGCGGAACCCGGGCCACGGGTTCCGCCGCGCGAGCCGCCGCCGGCAGCCGCGGCCGGCGGCGCCGGAGACGGTCGCTCACGACGCGCCGGGGCCCCGTCCGGGTGGAAGCCGCCATGAGGTCAGCCAGGGTGCGGAACCGCCTCGCGGGTCCGAAGTCGCCGGCTCCCCGGGCCGGTTCAGGCTGGGACACCGGTCACCGGAGCGCCACGGCCGCGACCACGGGCAGGCGGTTTCCATGGCCGGGGACCCATGGCCGGGGGCCCGAGTTCGTGCCGGACGGCCCGCGCCCGGCGGTGCGGCGCGATCCGCGGGCGCGGCGTCCGGGGATCGGACGGACGTCACGACGGGGGCCCGAGGCCCCGTCGGTCACGCCGGGCTCGCGGGGCCGCTCGCTCGCTGGGGCGAGTCGGTGAGTCCGAGGGACCCGGCGGGTGCGTCCGGTCCCGCCCCGGTGGCGTCGTGGCCGGTGGGCCGCCCGAGCAGCCAGGTCAGCAGCGGGCCGGCCATCGCCGTCGTCACCACGGCCATGACGACCATCAGCGAGTACAGCTCCTGACGGAGGAAGCCCAGTTGCAGACCGACGTTCAGGACGATGAGTTCGGTCAGGCCGCGGGTGTTCATCAGCGTGGCGAGCGCGGCCGACTGCCTCACCGGCATCCGGTTCAGGCGGGCGGCGGCGAACGCTCCGGCGAACTTCCCGCCCACGGCCACCAGCAGGATCAGCCCGAGGTCCCCGAGCCCGCTCGCGTCGATCCCGGAGAGGTCGACCTTGAGGCCGGCGACCAGGAAGAACACCGGCAGGAGCAGGGTGCCGCTCATCTCGCCGAGGCGCTCGTGCACCTCACGGCGCAGCCGTTCGGTGCCGGTGCGCGGGAGGACGACGCCGAAGAGGAACGCGCCGAAGATGTAGTGCAGGCCCAGCCACTCGGTGGCGGCGGCGGACAGCAGCAGCCCGGCCAGGACGCAGGCGAGGACGGTCGGGGTGAGCCGCTGCAGGGCCCGGCGTTCCGCCAGCCTGCGCAGTGCCGGGCGCAGCACGAGAAGCATGCCGAGCAGGTAGGGGACGGCGAGCAGGATCCGCCACTGGTCGGGGCCCGCCGAACCGCTGATCGCGACCACGGCCGCGAGCAGGGACCAGGCGAGGACGTCGTCGATGGAGGCGCAGGCCAGCGCCACCACGCCCAGGGGGGTGCGGACCATGCCCCGGTCGGTGAGGATCCTGGCCAGCACCGGGAACGCGGTGATCGACATGGAGATGCCCATGAAGAGCATGAAGGCCGTCTTGTCGTCCGTGCCGTGGTCGTGCGCCAGGTAGAGCCCGAGGGCGGTGCCGAGGCCGAAGGGCAGCAGGATGGAACTCAGGGAGACGAAGGGGGCGATGGCCCCGCTGCCGCGGATCAGCGCGACGTCCCACTCCAGTCCGACGACAAACATGAAGACGGCGACACCGACCGCTGCCAGGGCGCCGAGCAGGGGCCGTGTGTCCTCGGGTAAGAGGGCGTCGGAGACCGCCCCGTGGAAGAGGGTCGGTCCCAGCGCGATGCCGGCGAGGACCTCGCCGATCACCGCGGGCTGGCCCAGCCGCCGGGCCAGGGCGCCGAGCAGTCGCGCGAGGAGCACCATGGCGGCGAGGCCGACGAGGAGTGACGTGGTCTGGTGCGTGGTCATGCGGTCTGTCTCCGTCCGTCGCGCTCCGGCCCGCGGTCTCGTGTGCTGGGCGTGGCGGGGCGGAAAGGGGCAGGTGGGGACGCCTGACCGATGCCGGGACTCGTCCCGCACGTCATGAATATGACAGGCGGGCCTGGGCGTTTTCTAAAGACGCCCACGGCGCGGACGACCGGAGATGCCAGGCACAGGCCCCCAGGTGTGCTGTCCGGACAGCACACCTAGGCGCGCAGCGCCGCCGCCCGGCCCTCCAGACGGCTCAGCAGCTCGGCGAGCAGACCGGCGAGTTCGCCCTGCCCGTCGGGGGCGAGGACGGACAGTACGGCCGTCTCGTAGGCGAGTTGCTCGGGGAGGATGCCGTCCACCAGGTCACGGCCGGCGTCGGTGAGGCGGACGTGGGCCACGCGGCGGTCCCGGGTGTCGCCGCGACGCTCGACCAGCCCGCGTTCGGTCAGCTGCTTGAGCCGCTTGGTGACGGCCGCCCCGGAGGAGAAGGTCTCCCGGGCCAGTTCTCCCGGTGTCAGTTCGTGGCCGGTGCGGCGCAGCGCGCCGAGCAGGTCGAACTCGGCGCGGCTGAGACCGGCCCGGCGCAACGGGGCGTCCTCGGCCTGCTGGAGGAGGGCGGCGCAGCGGTTGATCCGGCCGATGACCTCCATGGGCCCGGTGTCCAGCCGCGGGTGCACGGTGCGCCACTGCCGGACGACGGCGGCGACCGTGTCGCCGCGGGCGGCGCCGGCCGCGGGGCTCGCGTGGGGCGGTCGCGCACCGGTCGCGTCGGCCGCGGGCGCCGACCGGCCGTTCGTCGCCGTCATGGCCGTATGTCCTCCGTCGTCCTGCCGGGGTCGTGGTCCTGCGGAACGAGGCCCTGCCGTCGTACCGTCGCGGCGAGCGTACGGTGTCCGGACCGCTCGGTGAGCACGACCCGCTCCTCCGGCAGGGCGCGCTGCCACCACTCGCCGGAGGCCGCGTCGGCCGTGGCGCGCAGGTCGACCAGGGCCGCGGCGAGGGCGCGGCGGGCGGACTCCAGGGCGCGGGGCGCCGGATGTGGCTCGGCGAGCAGGCGGGCGGTGTTCTCGCGGGCGCGTTCCGCCGTGGTCAGGGCCCGCTCCAGGCGGTCGCCCGCTCGGCGGTTGGTGACGGCGACGGCCGCGGCGAAGCCGACCAGCGCGCCTACGAGGGTGTCCGCGACCCGCTCGGTGATCAGCTGTCCGGTGTCCTGGCTGCGGGCGAACTCGGTGATCAGCAGCGCCATCGGGGTGACGCAGACGGTGCCGAGCCAGTAGTTGCGGCCGATCAGCGCTTCCGCGCCGAAGTTGAGCGCCATGCAGCACAGGACCAGGGCGGCCGGGTGGAGATCGGTGAGCGGGGCCAGGGCGGCGAAGAGGAGGACGCCGAGGAGGTTGCCGACGACGCGCTGGACGCCCCGGCTCCAGGTGAGGGTGATGTTGACCTGGTAGAGGGAGGCCGCGGTGACCAGCGCCCAGTAGGGGCGGCCGACGCCGAACGCGAGGGAGGCGTAGCCGGCCAGCGCGCAGCCGATCGCGGTGCGTGCGGCGAGTGGTGCCAGCGGGGCCAGGCGGTGCCGCAGCGGCCGCTCGGGGAGGGCGAGTTCGGCGGCGACGCCGAGCAGTTCGCCAGCGGATTCGCGCGGGGGCGCGACGCGTGGGACGCGGCCGGTGCCGCGCAGGTCGCGAGCCCACGCGCGCAGCCGCGCGGGGTCGGTGTCGGCGGGTGCGGCGAGGGCGATCTCGGCGCGGACGAGGAGCCGTTCCAGGTCGCGCCGGGTGCGGTCGGGGCGGGCGCCCGCGGCGAGCAGCGACTGCCAGGCGGCGTGGATGGCGGCGGCGCTCGCGGCGCGGGCCCGGGCGTGGCCGTCGGCGGTGCCGCGTGTGTCGGCGTACGCGGCGGCGGCGGCGAGGGCGGACGCGGTGGCGCGGCGCTCGGGCCCGTGCGGGCGGAGCAGGCCGGGCGCCATGCCGACCAGCCAGGCCCAGGCACCGGCGGCGAGGGCCAGCGCGACGTGTCCCGGCACCTGGCCGAGGGTCTGCGGTGCGAACAGCGAGGCGGAGCTGATGAAGGTCAGCACCACGTTCCCGGGCGGTCCGAGGCGGGTCGCGTCGCACACGGCCTTCTGGGCCGCGGCCACCAGCGCGCCGACCGTGACGAGGACGACGGCGTCGGAGGTGAGCGACGCCGCGAGGAGGGACAGGGCGAGGCCGCCGACCATGCCGAGCACCACCCACACCAGGACGCGGGCGCGGGCGGCGTAGGGCCGGTTGTGGGCGTAGAGGGCGCACAGGGACCCGGCCATCGTGTACATGGCGAGGTCGAGGCGGCCGAGTGCCAGCAGGGCCAGGTTCGGCGGGGCTATGGAGGCGACCACGCTCAGCGCGGGCTTGAACCAGATGTCGGAGGGCCGCCCGAGGCGAAGTACTCCGGCGAGGGGAAGACGGCGGGGGGTCGCACTGCTCATACCAACTAATTTAGCATGTGTTTTACTCGTGAAACATTTGCTCGCGCCCTCCGCTCACCGGCTGTGCTCCGCCGAGTGCTCCCCGTGTGCCGCCTTGCGCTCGCGTGCGCTCCGCGTGCCGTGGGCATCGACCCCTGGACCGACGTCCAGCTGGGAGGTGCGCGTGCACGGACCGGTGTCGACCGCCTGGTCGCTGGTCGCCCTGTGTGCGGCGACCGGCGCCTACTGCCTGCTGCGCATGCGCAGCGGCGTCGAGGAACAGCGACGGGCCGCGGGGGGCGAGGCGCTGATGGGCTTCGGCATGGCCGTGATGGCCGTGCCGGCGGCGGTGTACGCGCCGCCGCGGTGGGCCTGGCCGGTGTACGCCGCGGTGTTCGGCGCGGCGGCGCTGCGCGCGCTGTGGTCCGCACGCGCCGGCGCGCACCATCTGCACCACGCGGTGGGCGCGGCGGCCATGGTGTACATGTCCGTGGCCATGGCCGCCGCGCCCACCGCGCACCACGCGCACGGCGCCCCGGGGGTGCCGCCGGTGACCGGCGCCCTCCTCGTCTACTTCATGGGCTACGTGCTGCTCTCGGGCGCCCGGCTGGTGCCCGCCGCCGTCCCCGCGGCCGGGACGGGCAGCGGTGGCGCGCGCGCACGCTGGGGCGACCGCCCGGAGCTCGCCCGGGCGTGCCGGCTGTCCATGGGGATCGGCATGGTGGCGATGCTCCTGGCGATGTGAGCCCCGGACCCCGGCAGCGTCACACGCGGGCGCCGCCTGCGGCGACCCGCGCCGACGACCGTCCCGTGGGCGCCGCCGCGCTCACCGGGCGCCGCCGCACGGGCGCACATCCGGTGGCGGGTGCACCGGCTGCCGGGCCCTGCGGGCCGTCTCCCTCTCCGGCCGCGTCCGGCGGCCGCCGCCGCGCCGGTGCCGGCCGCTGCGCGCGCCGGTGGAACCCGTCCCGGGAGCCGACGCCCGGCTCCGGCCGGCGAGCGGCCACCGGAGGCCGCGGCGGCCGGGCGCCCCGCCGCGAGGGCGCGGCACCCGGCCGCCGTCCGCCGCGCTGGCCCCGTGGGCGCCCGGTCGGCGAGGATCGCGGCATGCACCATCGGCCCGCCGCACCGCCGCCGCGACCGCGCGCGCCGCGCGCCGCGGCCCTCCTGGCCGCCGTCCTCGGCGTGTGTTCCGCCCTGCTGCCGGTCCTCGTCGCCGCCCGGTGGCGCCCGCTGCTCACCCTGGACGGCGGCGTCTCCCGCACGACACACCGCTGGGCGGTGCACGACCGCGGGGTCACGCACGTCTTCCGGGTGCTGACGGACTGGGTCTGGGACCCGCTGACCATGCGCCTGCTCTGCGCGGCCGCCGCGGTGTGGCTGGTGGTGCGGTGGGCCGCCTGGTGGACGGCGGTGTGGCTCGCGGCCACCTGTGCGCTGGCGGCACTCGTGCAGCAGGCCGTGAAGGCCGCCGTCGGACGGCCCCGCCCGGTGTGGACGGATCCCGTCGACTCCGCCCGCTTCGCGGCCTTCCCGTCCGGTCACGCCATGACCGCCACCGTGGTCTGCGGCCTGCTGCTGTGGCTGCTGCGCCGCTTCGGCGCGGGCCGCGTGGTGTGGCGTGCGGCCGTGGCGACGGCGCTGCTCTCGGTGGCGGGGGCGGGGGTGACGCGGGTGTGGCTGGGTGTGCACTGGCCGTCGGACGTGCTCGGCGGCTGGCTGCTCGGAGCGCTGCTGGTGGCGCTGGCCGTGCTGGTGTACGAGTGGCCGCGGGACGGGCGGGACGGGTCGCCGCGGCACCGGCCTGGGTAGAGTCCGGTGCGTGACGGCCGTGCTGTTCGACTTCTCCGGGACGCTGTTTCGCGTCGAGTCCACCGAGTCCTGGCTGCGGGCGGTGCTGCGCGAGACGGGAGTCGCCCTGCCCGAGCACGAACTCGTACAGGCCGCGCGTGCGCTGGAGGCGGCCGGTGCGCTGCCGGGCGGTGCGGCGCCGGTGGAGCTGCCGACGGATCTCGCCGGTGTCTGGGCGGTGCGCGACGAGAGCGCGGAGCTGCACCGGGCCGCCTACACCGGCCTGTCCCGGCGGGTGCGGCTGCCCGACCCCGCGCTGCACGACGCCCTGTACGAGCGGCACATGTCCCCCGCCGCCTGGTCCCCGTACCCGGACGCCGCCGAGGTGCTGCGCTCGTTGCGCGAGCGCGGGATCGGCGTGGGCGTGGTCAGCAACATCGGCTGGGACCTGCGCCCGGTCTTCCGGGAGTACGGACTCGACGCCTGGGTCGACGCGTACGCGCTGTCGTACGAGCACGGGGTGCAGAAGCCGGATCCGCGGCTGTTCTCGGTCGCCTGCGAGGCGCTGGACGTCGATCCGCGGCAGGTGCTGATGGTCGGCGACAGCAGGGCGGCGGACGGTGGCGCGGCGGCACTCGGCTGCCGTGTGCACTTCGTGGACCACCTTCCGGTGGCGCGACGGCCCGACGCGCTGCGGCCGGTGCTGGACCTGGTGGTCTGAACGAACCGGTCCCGCAGGTCGGGTCCCGGGTGCGGACGGCCCCGGCCGCGCCGTCCGCCTGAGACGATCCCCCGCGTCGCCCCAGACGAACGGCAGCTCTCGACAGGCCCCGCTCGTGGCGGCGCCTCCTGCGGTGAGTATAGTTGGCTGGCAGCCAGTCAACGCAGGAGTTCCAGAATGTCCCCGCGCAGCGCCTCCGTCAACGAAGAGTTGCGACGGCGTTCCAGAGAGCGGCTGCTGCAGGCCGCCGTGGAACTGGTCGACGAGCACGGCTACGACGCCACGACGCTCGGCGCCATCGCGGACCGGGCCGGTTCGGCGCGCGGACTGGTCTCCTACTACTTCCCGGGCAAGCGGCAGTTGCTGCAGTCCGCGGTGCACCGGCTGATGCACCGCACCCTGGAGGAGGGGCTGGAGCGGGAGCCGCGCACCGACGACGGGCGCGAGCGGCTGGCGCGGGCCATCGACGCGATCCTGGGCCTCGCCCGGGACCGGCCTGTGCTCATGCGCCAGCACATGGCGGGGCTGCTCCAGGCGGAGGGCTTCGTGCAGTGCCCGGAGCAGCGGCGGCTGTCGGAGCTGCTCAGCGACACCGTCGCCCGGTACGGCTCCCAGGACGTCCCGGCCGACTATCCGATGCTGCGGGCCCTGCTGATGGGAGCGGTCTTCGCGGCCCTGGTGCCGGGCGTGCCGATGCCCGTCCCGGCGCTGCGGGCGGAACTGTTCGAGCGGTACGGGCTCGACTGGGAGCTGGGCGTACCGCCGGACGCCGGCACGGCCGGGGACCGGGAGGCGGAGGCCCGGCACCGGGATCTGTCCCGGTTCTTCGCGACGGAGGAACGGCCGAGCCGCTCCTGACGGGCCCGCTCCCCGATGCGCGCCCGGATCACCCCACCGGCCCCTGCCCCGGCGGGCCCTGCGGTGCCATGCTGGAGCCGTCCGCACACCATCTCCTTCGGGCAGGGAGTTCCGCCGTGCTGCGTGTCGCCGTCGTCGGTTCCGGGCCGAGCGGGTGCTACACCGCCCAGAGCCTGGTCCAGCTGGACTCCGAGGTGCACGTCGACGTCCTGGACCGGTTGCCGTGCCCGTTCGGCCTGGTCCGCTACGGCGTCGCCCCGGACCACGAGAAGATCAAGTCGCTGCAGGGCAGCCTGCGCGGCGTGCTCGAGCACGAGCGGGTGCGGTTCCTCGGCGGGGTCCGGGTGGGCGGACCGGGCGGACTGCCGGTGGAACGGCTGCGGGAGCTGTACCACGCGGTGGTGTACTGCGTGGGCGCCGCCGCCGACCGCAGGCTGGGCATCCCGGGCGAGGAGCTGCCGGGCAGCTGGTCGGCGACCGAGTTCGTGTCCTGGTACAGCGCCCACCCGGACGCGGCAGACGCCGGATTCCTGCGCGGAGTGCGTTCCGCGGTGGTCGTCGGGGTCGGCAACGTCGCGGTGGACGTCACGCGGATGCTGGTCCGCGGTGCCGCGGAGCTGCGTCCCACGGACATCCCGCAGGCGGCGCTGGACACCCTGACGGCGAGTGGGATCGGCGAGGTGCAGATGGTGGGCCGCCGCGGCCCCGCGCAGGCCCGCTTCACCACCAAGGAGCTGCGCGAGCTGGGCGCCCTGCCCGGCGCCGCGGTGGTCGTGGATCCGGGCGACCTGGCCCTGGACCCGGTCGACGACGCCGCCCTCCCGGCCGTGACGCGCCGCAACGTGGAGGTGCTGCGCGGCTGGGCGGCGCGGCCCCCGGCGGCCGGCGGCCGGCACATCCGGCTGCGGTTCTTCCTGCGGCCCGTCGAACTGCTCGCGGACGGGGGCCGGGTGGGCGCGGTGCGCTTCGAACGGACGGCGCCGGACGGGCGCGGCGGTGTGACGGGAACGGGCCGGTACGAGGACGTCCCCGCCCAGTTGGTGCTCCGGTCGGTCGGCTACCGCGGGGTGCCCCTGGAGGGGCTGCCCTTCGACCCGGCGACCGGCACGGTGCCGCACGTCGCGGGGCGTGTGGTGCGCGACGGTGCGCCCTCCGCCGGCGAGTACGTCGCCGGATGGATCAAGCGCGGCCCGACGGGTGTCATCGGCACCAACCGGCCCTGCGCGAAGGAGACGGCGCTCTGCCTGCTCGCCGACGCCCCCGCGCTCGCCCTCGCGGACGTACCGGTGGATCCCCTGGCGGCGCTGCGGGCCGCGGGCATCGAACCCGTCCCCTGGCACGGGTGGCTGTCGATCGAACGGGCCGAGGCGGCGCTGGGGGCGCGGCTGGGGCGCGGCGTGGTCAAACTGGCCGACTGGAGCGCGCTGCTCGGGGCGGCGCGGTCGGCGTGACGGCCGTACCCGGCCCTCCCCACCCACGGCCGGCGTGCCGTCGGGGACCGCCGGCCTGCGACGGTGCGACGGCTGCCGGACAGCCCGCGAAGAGGCCGGCCGTCCAGCCCGACGGGCCGGACCCGGCGCGCCTCTCGCACCCGCACCCGGGATCATCCGCTTCCGGCCTGACTCCCCCGCGCACGCACGGCACGGCCCCGGCGCCGCACCTCGCGCGCGGCGCTCCCCGGGGCTCCCGCACCTGACGCGGGTGCGCGCCTCTCCGCGCGGTCCCCGGCAGAACGGCTTCCGGCCCGGGCGATGAGCCGTCGGCGCGCGCGTCGTCACGTCGGCAGCAGGCGCCCGACGGTCTCCTCCAGGCGGGGCAGGGTCCGCTGCCCCGCCAGGGCCAGGGCGATCGCCGCCACGACTCCCGCCCAGGCGACGGGGCCGAGCGGGGTGCAGCCGACGGCGCGGCTGACGCCCGGGGTCTGGACCACGGCGACCAGGGCGACGGCGGAGCCGAGCGAGGTGACCCGCACCAGGCGGCTGTCGCGCCGGTCCAGGAGGGTCTGCGCCAGCTGGGTGCCGACCACCCCGCACAGTGCCATGGTGCTGGAGCGGCGGGCGGTGCCCGGGGTGAAGCGGCCGATCAGCCAGGCCGTGACCGCACCCAGGCAGGTGGTGAGGGCCCGGTGCCGGATCTGCCGGAGCAGCGGTTCGCCCAGCACGGCGGAGGCGTCCTCCGGGGACCCGCTGCGCGCTCGCACACCGCCCTGGTCCCCGCCCTTCTCCGTCACCGCCACGGCCATCGACGGGAACAGGTCGGTGAAGAGGTTCACCATCAGCATCTGCCGGGTGGACAGCGGCGCCCGTCCGGACAGCAGGGTGCCGAGCATGCCGAAACCGACCTCGCCCGCGTTGCCGCCGATCAGGATGGCGATGGCGTCGGCCACGCTGTGCCACAGGGCGCGCCCCTCGCCGACCGCGTCGATCAGGACCGTCAGGTCGTCGTCGGTGAGGACGATGTCGGCGGCGTTGCGGGCGGCGGCCGAGCCCCTGGCGTTGATGCCGACGCCGATGTCGGCGGCGCGGATGGCCGCGGCGTCGTTGGCGCCGTCGCCGACCATGCCGACCACCCGGCCCGCGTCCCGCAGCGCCTCCACCACCTGCAGCTTCTGCTCGGGCGCCACCCTGGCCACCACGCCCGCGTCGCGCAGCGTGCGCGCCCTGGCCGCCCGGTCGACCGCCGCCAGCTCGTCCCCGGTCACCACCACGGTGTCCTCGGGCCAGCCGAGTTCGGCGGCGATGGCCCGCGCGGTCTGCGGGTGGTCACCGGTGAGCATGACCGGTCGTACCCCTGCCCTGCCCAGGCCGCGCACCAGGGCGTTGGAAGTCTCGCGCGGCACGTCCGACAGGGCCAGCAGCCCCGTGAACTCCAGTTCCCGCAGCGGTTCGTCCAGCACGCCGGCTTCCTCCTCGCGCTCGCCGAGGCGGCGTTCGGCCACCGCGAGCACCCTCAGGCCGTGCCCGGCGAGCGCGTGCGCCGACTCGGACGCGTGTTCCGGCAGACCGGAGCAGGCGGGCAGCACGGTCTCCGGAGCGCCCTTGACAACGAGCAGGGGCGGTCCGTCTCCGGCGCGGCCGACGGCGGCTGCGTATCCGCGCGCGGCCTCGAACGGCAGGCCCGCCTGCTGGATCCAGTCCGGGTCGGGGCCGGCCGCGGCCAGGACGGCCTCGTCGGTGGCGTGCACCGGCCGGTCGGAGCCGCCGTTGAGCTGAGGGCAGGCCCGCGCGGCGGCGCGGATCGTGTCCGCCGACCCGGGTTCGCCGGCCGCGCGCACCGTTCCGTCCGCGCCGGAGGTGCGCACCAGCCGCAGCCGGTTCTCGGTGAGGGTGCCGGTCTTGTCGAAGCAGACGGTGTCCATGCGGCCCAGCGCCTCCAGCGTGCGTGGGGTGCGCACGAGGACGCCGCCGCGGCTCAGCCGCCGGGCCGCGGCCAGCTGCGCGACCGTGGCCACCAGCGGCAGCCCCTCCGGGACGGCCGCCACGGCCACCGCCACACCGCCGCTGACCGCTTCCCGGATGGGAGTGCCGCGCGCCAGCGCCAGACCGGTGACCGCGGCGCCTCCGGCCAGCGTCAGCGGCAGCGCCCTGCGGGTGAGTTCCTGCAGCCGGGCCTGCACGCCGCCCGCCGGGGGTGTGCGGGCGGCGAGGTGGACGGCGCGGGCGGCCTCGGTGCGGTCGCCGGTGTCGACCACGACGGCGCGGGCCTGACCCGCCACCACGGTCGTCCCCTCGAAGACCATGCAGCGCCGGTCGGCGACCAGGGCGTGCGGCGTCGGGTCCGTGTGCTTCTCCACCGGCAGGGACTCACCGGTCAGCGCGGATTCGTCGACC
Organism: Streptomyces lucensis JCM 4490; assembly: GCF_014650035.1. Lineage (GTDB taxonomy): Bacteria > Actinomycetota > Actinomycetes > Streptomycetales > Streptomycetaceae > Streptomyces > Streptomyces lucensis. Next base: position 419,414 of record NZ_BMUE01000003.1, read on the forward strand.
TCCAGGCCCTCCTGCCACAGCAGGCGCCCGTCGGCGGGCACCACGTCGTCCGCCTGGAGCTGGACCACGTCCCCGGGCCGCAGCCCGCCCGCCTCCACGGTGCGGGTTCCGCCGGCCGGCGCCTCGTCCTCGGAGGGCACGAGACGCGCCTTCCGTTTCTGCTCCGCGACCAGTCCGGACAGCGCTCGCTCGGCGCGCAGCCGCTGGATGCCGCCGACGAGGGCGTTCAGGTCGAGGGCGCCGACGACGAGCAGGGCGTCCACGACCGAGCCGAGGATCGCCGACGCCGCGGAGCCGACCGCGAGGACGGGGGTGAGCGGGTCGTGGAGTTCACCGCTGACCGCCCTGCCCAGCCGGTAGGACCAGCGCGCGGGCGCGGCGGCCGGATGCCGGAAGACGCCGGCGCTCTTCTCCTGCACGCGGGTGGTCAGGTCCTCCCAGGGCGTGCTCTCGGCCTCGGGCTGGTGCTCCAGCCGCTCTCGGGCCTCGTCCGGGTCCAGTTCGTGCCAGTGCACGCGCGGCCGCGGGTGCGGGGCGCGGGCCGCCGCCACGCCGAGCGCGGCCCGCGCCCCGGACAGCAGGGCGGCCGCGGCGCCGGCATCGACGGGCGCGTGCCGGAACCCCGGCAGCACGGCGAGGCGGCCGCGGCCGCCCCCGGACTCGCCTACGGCGACGAGCAGCCCGGACAGGGCGGCGCCGGAGCGGGCCAGGGTCTGGGACCTGCGGCCGACCTTCCGGGCCGCGGGAACGGCGGTCAGCATCCGCCACACGTCGGGCAGCCCGTGCAGGGCCAGGACGTCCGCGCCCCACACGACCGCGCCGCCGCGATCGGTGAGGGCGACGGCCACGTCACCGGCGTGCAGACCGGCCAGCACGTCGCGTTCCCCCGCCTCGCGCACGCGGGCGACCGTGAGCACGGCGCCCGCCTCGCCCCGCGCCTCGTGGACGACGTCGTCCAGCGGCCGGCGGGCGTCGACCACCTGGTCGGCGAGCCCGGTGAAGTCCTCCAGGGCGGGGTGGTCCACGACGACGACCCGCAGACCGGCCCGCCGAGCCGCGTCCAGCACCGCCTCGGTCCACGGATCCGGCTCACCGTCCTCGGCGCGCAGCGCACCGGAGTGCAGGACGACCGTGCCGGCCATCTCCAGCTGGCGCAGCCGGTCCGGGTCACGGACCAGCACGCCGGAGCGGGCGAGCGCGGCGCTGAGGACGGCGTGGAAGGCGGCGGGGCCGTAGCGGGCCGCCTTCGGCGACCCGGCGAGCACCGCCTCGGCCGCCTCCGCGGCGTCGTGCTTGACCAGCAGGGTGGCCGCCGCGCCGAGCACGCTGCCGGCGGAGGCGTGGGAGGCGTACTCCTGGGCCGGGGACTCGCGCAGCGGTGGACGCGGCGTGCCCGCCGGGGGGAGGCTGGAACGCCCCGGTGCGCACAGCTCGTCGTGCAGCGTGTCGAAGGCGGCGGCGCGGGCCACCGTCTCGGTCAGCTGGCAGGCCCGCAGGGCGCCGTCGAGCACCAGGGAGGTGGGGGTCTGACCGGCGCCGTGAGCGGCGGCGTTCGCCCAGGCGAGTACGAGGTCCATGCGGTCGGGGCCCAGCCGGCCCCGCAGCCGGGCGCGGAAGCGCGGGTTCTCCCGGAGCAGCGTCACCGCGGCGGTCACCATGCGGGGCGAGGGCGGCAGCCGCAGCGCGTACGCGGCGAGTCCGGCGCCGATGCCGGCGCCGTCGGCGGCGAGGGCTGCCACGGCGGCGCGCACTCCGGCCGGGTCGGCGGGGTGCGTGGTCTCCTCCACGTCGTCCGCGGCCAGGGCCAGTCCGTGCCGCTCGGCCAGCTCCGCGGCGTGGTCGAGGACGTGGTCGGCGGCCTCCGCCTCGGTCGCGGTCACGACCAGGCGGGCCAGTCCCTCGTCCCAGTAGGCGAGGAGGACGTCGGGTCGTTCGGCGAGGCTCTCGGCCACCCGTCGGGCGAGGTGTGCCGTGCCGCCCGCGCGCCGTACCGCCTCGTGCTCCAGGGGCCGCAGGGACAGGTGGGCGCGGGCACCGGCCCGCCAGTGGTCGCCGGCGCCGGGCCGGGCGTTGCGGGCGACGCGTGCCACCCGCACAGCGGCGTCGGCACCGCGCACCCCGGCGCGTGCCGCACTAGCGGCGGCTCCCGCGGCCAGCCCGGCGGCCGGCGCCGCCGCTCGCGCCAGGAGCCGTGGTGCCGCGGGCAGCAGGCGTACGGCGGCAGCGGGTGCCGTCAGCAGACCGAGCGCCATGACTGTCCTCAGATCGTGGTGCGATCGGGCCGCGCCGTCGGGCCGAGCGGGCCGGTGGACGGCTTCGGCTCGGACGCCCTGGTGCCCGGCGGCGTGCCGGCATGCGCCGCGTCGGGGCGGCCGGGCGACCTCGCGCCTGCCGGCGCGTGCGCCGGGCCGGACCCCCCGGCCGTGGCGGTGTCCCGGCCCTCGCCGGCGTGGCCCGACCTGAGCGCCGCGGTGCCGATGTCCTGCGCGGGTTCGGGACGGTGCGTGGACTCGCCCTGCACCGGATGCGCGGGCCGCGGCTGGGTGAGCCAGGCCACCGCGGCACCGGTCACGGCGACGGGCCACTCCACCACGCCCGCCGCGCCGAGCAGCCCGGCCCCGGCGTACACGGCCATGCGCCGGCCGCGCGGGGAGACCGCGCCGACCTTGTCCAGGGTTCCCTCCGCGGCCCTGCCCACCAGTCCGGCGCCGGGCACCTTGCGCAGAGCCGAGGCCGCGCCGCGCACGGGCGCCATGAGGGCCGACGACGACTTCTGATCAGCCATGACTCTCCTCGGGTGAGATCCTTGCCCCGCCCCCGCCGAGTGCCCACGCGCGCACGGGTCACCCCCTCCTCCGCACGGGGAACGCCCGCTCCTTACAGGGAACGCCGTCGGCCGCCAGGCCGCCACCCGCCCGGGTGGACGCGAGGTGACGCGGGCCCCCGCAGGTGCTCGCGGCGGCGACCGCCCCGGGCGTGACGGGCTCTGTGCGATCGTCGGCGACAGCAGCAAGAAGGTCATCCCCTGCCAGAAGTACCCGGGCAACAACACCGGCAGGGAACCGGGCACGAACGGCTCGGGTCCGGACGGGACCTACTGCAAGTACGCGTCCTCGGACATCACCTACGAGTAGGACCGGCCGGGCTTACGGGGCCGCCGTCCCGCCGGGGCGGCGGCCCTCCGGCGCGCCCGGGCCGTCATCCCCCGCTCCGCCGCAGCCCCGTCGTCGCGGCCAGTTCCTCCTGGTAGCCCGCGTAGGCGTCGCGGAGGGCCTCCCCCGGCCAGCCGGACGGCAGGAGTGCGGGCGGGAGGACGGGGTCGGTGAGCAGATGACGCACGGCCGCGGCGAAGACGGTGAGCCGCGCGGCCGGGTCGCGGGCGTCGGCCGCGCGGGCGAGCAGGGTGCGCGCGGTGGCGGCCCAGGCGTCCAGCGGCCACAGCCGGGCGGCCAGGTCGTGCGGGGAGGCCTCGGGGCGGGCGGAGTACGTGAGGGCCACGCGCGCGAGGTCGCCGGGCAGGGGCCGGCCCAGGTTGGCGGGGCGCAGCCAGACGCCCTCGCGGAGTTCGGCCAGGCGCAGGGCGGTCAGCCGGGTGCGCAGGCCGGCGCGGTCGGCGGGCTCCCGGCCCGTCGCCGTGATCACCACCATCTCCCAGTCGCCGCTCCACGCGCGCGTGCTGGGGTGCACGGCGTCGTCCTGCCGGCGCTGGCGGGCCAGAAGGCGGTCGCTGAGCCGGTAGACGGCGTCGGAGCGCCGCAGGTCGCCTGCGGCCACCATCCGGCTCAGCGCGGCACGCAGGGCGGAGCCGCCGACCCCGAAGGGCTCGACGAGCCGGAGCAGGTCCTTCACGGGCAGCTCCGGCGGATGGACGCCGAGCAGCAGGCTCAGCACGACCGACCGCGCCGACAGCGGCCGCAGGCCCGCCGCGTCCGGCTCGGCCGACACGTTCACGCGCATGGGCACGTACTCTACGGGCGATTCCCTGTTGCATCATTGCTACAGCCGCAGCGGGAGTGCAACATGCTTGCCATGGTCTCGATACCCGCGCCGCAGTCGCCGCCCCAGCCGCAGTCCGCCACGCACGACGTCACCAACCAGGCCCCGCCGCTCGCCCCGTACGACGCCTCCGACGACCGGGCCCTGCTCGAGGGGTTGCGCCGGGAGGGCGCCGGGTGGGCCGAGGACGACGTCCGGCGGCTCGGGATCCGCGCCGGCAGCGCGCAGGCGCAGGAGTGGGGCGAGCAGGCGAACCGGTACGAGCCCGTCCTGCGCACCCACGACCGCTACGGCCACCGTGTCGACGAGGTGGAGTTCCACCCCAGCTGGCACCACCTGATGCGCACGGCGGTCGCCGAGGGTCTGGCCGGCGCCCCGTGGGCGGACGAGCGGCCCGGCGCGCACGTGGCGCGCACGGCGGGCGGGCTGGTGTGGGGGCACACCGAGGCGGGACACGGCTGCCCGACGTCGATGACGTACGCCGCCGTGCCCGCACTGCGCGCACAGCCGGAACTGGCCAAGCTCTACGAGCCGCTGCTCACCAGCCGCGAGTACGACCCCGCGCTGCGCGTCCCGGCCGAGAAGCCCGGGCTGCTCGCCGGGATGGGCATGACCGAGAAGCAGGGCGGCTCCGACGTGCGCACCAACACCACCACGGCCACGCCCACCGGGGAGCCCGGCGTGTACACGCTGCGCGGCCACAAGTGGTTCACGTCGGCGCCGATGTGCGACGTCTTCCTGGTGCTCGCGCAGGCGCCGGGCGGACTGTCGTGCTTCCTCGTGCCGCGCGTCCTGCCGGACGGCAGCCGCAACAGCTTCCGCATCCAGCGGCTGAAGGACAAGCTCGGCAACCGGTCCAACGCCTCCTCCGAGCCGGAGTTCGACCGCACCGTGGCCTGGCTGGTGGGCCCGGAGGGGCGGGGCGTGAAGACCATCATCGAGATGGTCAACTGCACGCGGCTCGACTGCGTGATGTCCACGGCGACGCTGATGCGCAAGACGCTCGTCGAGGCGGGCCACCACGCCCGGCACCGCAGCGCGTTCGGCGCCCGGCTCGCCGACCAGCCGCTGATGCGCAACGTGCTGGCCGACCTGGCTCTGGAGTCGGAGGCGGCCACGACTCTGACGCTGCGCCTGGCCGGGGCGGCCGACCGGGCCGTGCGCGGGGACGCCGGCGAGCGGGACTTCAGGCGCCTCGCCACCGCGGTGGGCAAGTACTGGGTCACCAAGCGGGGTCCGGCGTTCACCGCGGAGGCGCTGGAGTGCCTGGGCGGCAACGGGTACGTCGAGGACTCCGGCATGCCCCGGCACTACCGGGAGGCCCCGCTGCTGTCGATCTGGGAGGGCTCCGGGAACGTCAACGCGCTCGACGTGCTGCGGGCGCTTGGACGGGAACCGGACAGTGCCGACGCCCTGTTCGGCGAACTCGCCCTCGCGCGCGGGGCCGACGCCCGGCTGGACACGGCCGTGGCCGGTCTGAAGGACCAGTTGGCCGAGACCGATCAGGTGGGCGCCCGCCGGCTGGTCGAGCGGATGGCCCTCGCCCTCCAGGCCTCACTGCTGGTCCGGCACGCCCCGCACCCGGTCGCGGACGCCTTCTGCGCGACCCGGCTGGGCGGCGACTGGGGGCTCGCGTTCGGCACCCTGCCCGCCGGCACCGACCTGGACGCGATCCTGGAGCGCGCCCTGCCCGACCGGAACTGATCGTCCCCGCCGGTCCCCAGGGCCCCCTCCCGGGCACCCCGCCGGTGAGCGGCACCCGGCCGCAACGCTGGCCGATGACAGCCGACGGATCGCACACAGTCAGCGTGCGGCTCCGGACCGTTGTCGGTGCCGTGGTGCACACTCGCGATCAGGTGGCACTCACCTGGGGAGGACAACGTGTTCACGGGGATCGACGAGGTCGACTGGGCCTCGCTGCGGCACGCGTACGGCAGCGCCGAGGACGTGCCCGGCTGGTTGCGGGCGCTGGCGTCCGCCGACACCGCCGAGCGTGCGACCGCGCTCGACGGGATGTACGGCGCGGTGCACCACCAGGGCAAGGTGTACGACTCGACGCTGGCGTGCGTGCCGTTCCTCTTCGCGCTCGCGGCCCGCGAGGAGGTGCCGGACCGCGGCGGCATCGTGGAACTGCTCGTCAGCATCGGCGCGCAGAGCACGGACCGGGAGGCGCGCGCCCGGCAGGCGGTCTGCGCGGGCGCCGAGGACTTCGTGCCCCTCGCCGGGGACCCGGACCCGGCGGTGCGCGCGGCGGCGGCCGGCGCCCTCGTCCGCTTCCTGGACGAGCCCGCCCGCGCCCTGGCCCTGCTGCGGCACCGCGGCCGGGCCGAGCACGACGAGCGGGTCCAGGTCGCCCTCACCGAGGCGCTCGGCCTGTTCGTCCGCCGGCACCCCGCGCACGCCGGCGCCGCGGCGGACCTGCTGGGCGAGCGGAGCGCGCCACCGTACGCCCCTGGGCTCCGGCTCGCCGCCCTCGGGCAGCTGGCGCTCGGTGCGCCCGGCCGGCTCCCCGCCGACCTGGTGCCGACGGCGGTCCGGCTGCTGCGCGAGCGGTCCGCGCGCCGCGGCCATGACCCCCGGCCCCCTGGTGCGGACACCCTCGTGGGCCGGCTGCGGCGACTGCGGCCCTCCGACGAGGAGGGCTCCCGCCTGCTGCGCACCCTCCACACCGCCCTCGGCGACCGGGTGGCGGAGCGGACGGCCCTGCTCGTGGGGCAGTTGACCAGTCCGGACCCGGTGGACCGGTGCAACGGGGTGTGGATGTCGGCGGGGCTCTTCCGCGGCTGGCGCGGCGACCACACCGGCCCCGTCGGGCTGCTCGGCGTCCAGCTCCACACCGACCACGACCGATTACGCGAGGCGGCGGCCTCGGTCCTGGCGGAGCTGTTCGCCCTGGCCGTGCCCGCCGCGGACGACCTGCACGAGCTCGTCAGTGCGCGGCCCGATCAGTGGACGCACCGCTGGGAGCGCTGTCCCCCGACACTGGGCCCCGCTCTCAAGGCTCTGGCCAGGGCCGGTGACCCGCGCGCGGTCCCGGTCCTCGCCCAGCTGCTGGCCGGCCCGGCGGCACCCGCCGACCTGGGCTACGAGATCGTGCATCTGGGCCGGGCCGCGGCCCCGCTCGCCCCCGCCCTGCGGCACCGGCTCGGCCTGATCGCGCCCGGCTCGTCCTCAGCCGCCCGGCTCGCCGCCCCGCTGCTGTCGGCGGTCGGGGCCGTGGGGGACGAGGACGCGGTGCCCGAGGTGCTGCGGCTGCTGTCCGGCGCCCCCGACGTCCCGGGGGCACGCGAGGCGGTCGCCGGCCACGCCATCGGCACACTGGAGTCGCTCGGCGCCACCGCGCGGGCGTTACCGGTCCTGCGCACCCTGCTGCGCACCCGGCACGCGGCCGCCGCGGCGGGCGCGCTGTGGTCGGCGGACGGGGACTTCCGCGCCGTACTGCCCGTCCTGCTGCGGGAGATGCGAGAGGGTGACGCGCCGCGCCGCCGCCGCGCAGCCGGGCAGCTGGCCAGGATGGGGCCGGACGCGCGTGCCGCCCTGCCCGAGCTGCGCCGGGCCGTCCGGTCGGGGCCGGCCCGGGACCGGGCGACGGCCGCGTGCGCGCTCTGGCACGTCGGCCGGGACCCCGGGCCCGTCCTGCCGGTGCTCCGCGCCGCCTGGTCGGAGGACCCGCGCACCCGCGTCCCGATCGCCCGCTGCCTGACGGCGATGGGTCCGGACGCCGCGCCGTTACGGGACCTGCCGGCGTCGGAACTGGCCGCCGTCCGACGGCACAGGGCCCCCGAGGGCGCCTTCCCCGCCGTCGGCGCCATCCCGGAGGACGAGGCGCTGCTGCGCCTGTGCAGAGCACTGCCCGCGGGGCCGTAAGGATCCGGCACGGCCTCCCACGACGTGCTGCGGGGCATCCACCGGAGGGCTTCGGCCATCGCGGCCTGGCGCCCCGCGCAAGGCCCCGGCCCGTACAGGGCGATGGGCCGTGCAGGGCATTGGGCCGGGCAGGGCAACGACCCGGGCAGGGCGACCCGTGCAGGGCATTGGCCCGGGCAGGGCAACGACCCGGGCAGGGCGACCCGTGCAGGGCGGTGGCCCGTAGCGGTGGACCCTCCAGGGCAGCGGCCCGTGCAGGCGGTGGCCCGTGGCAGCGGCGGGTGCAGGGCGGTGGGCCGTGCAGGGCGACTCGGCGTCGCGTCGGACGCGTCCGCGCGTTCGGGTCGTCCCACGGCGGCGCCGGTGAGGGCGCGACGGCCGCGGGACCTGACCGGGCGCCCGGCCCGCCGGCTCCTCGGACCGCCGGCCGGCACGGGGCCCGCGGGCGGGCCGGCGGTCAGACCATGCGCCCCCACTGCGGTCCCAGTCGGGCCCACTCCGTGTCCCAGGCGTCCATGCGGCGGGACTCGAGACGCCGGCGAAGGGCCAGGCCGCCGGTGAACGGCACGGCAGCCGCGCTCACTCCGGCCAGGACGCCCAGGAGGGCGGCGCGCAACGCGCTCTCGGAGGCGGAGGTGGGCCGGTCCACGAGACGGCCCTGGGCGTCGGTCCAGACGGTGACCGGGGTACCGGCCCCGCTTCCGGGTTCCACGCGGACCCGGCCGGTGCGGGCGGTGCCGTCGGCCGCCGTCCAGCGCACCTCGGCCCAGACCCGTTCGCCGGAGGAGACATGGCTGTCCATGGGCGTCGACCCCGGGACCGTGTCCTCGACGCGCGCCGTGACGGGGCGCGAGGCGGCACGCTCGCGGGCGAGCCCGTGCTCCACGGAACGGGCCGCCGCGAGCCCCACCGACACCCCTGCCAGCACGGTCAGCAGCCAGGCCCCGAGCACCACCCAGGCCTCCGCCACGTCGGCCCGGCGCTTGAGCGGGTTGCGCCGCCAGCGCCACAGCCACACCTTCGGACCACGGAACGCCTTCAAAGGCATCCTCCTCACGAGCGCACCGACCGGCCGGACCGCCCTCCCATACGGGAGGGACCGCTCCGTTGCTCACGACGAGCCGTCACCCCGACGGTCGCACGGGACGCGCCCCTCGCGCAGGCGCATCGGGCAACGGATCCGGCCGATCTCCGCCACGGACCGACGACACAGCTGTGACCTGCGCGAACGCGTGCTCCCCGGAAGAGTGTCAGTGGTCGGGTGCAGACTGGCCGATAACTGACGGCGGCCTGGACGAAGACGTTCCGGAGGTGATCGGCATGACCGAGGTACTGCTGGCGGTGGGCACCCGAAAAGGCCTGTTCATCGGGCGGCGGCGGGGCGGCGGGGCCTGGGAGTTCGACGAAAGCCCGTATTTCAACGCACAGGCGGTCTACTCGGTGGCGATCGACACCCGGGGGGCCCGGCCGCGGCTGCTGGCGGGCGGCGACAGCTCGCACTGGGGTCCGTCGGTGTTCCACTCCGACGACCTCGGCCGCACCTGGACCGAACCGCCGCGTCCCGCTGTCCGGTTCCCCAAGGACACCGGCGCCTCCCTGGAGCGGGTCTGGCAGCTGCACCCGGCCGCCGCCGAGCCCGACGTGGTGTACGCGGGCACGGAACCCGCCGCGCTGTACCGTTCGGAGGACCGCGGCGAGAGCTTCGAGCTCGTCCGGCCGCTCTGGGAGCACCCGACCCGCTCCCGGTGGGTGCCGGGCGGCGGCGGCGAGGGCCTGCACACCGTGCTCACCGACGGACGTGATCCCCGGGCGGTCACCGTGGCCGTCTCGACGGCCGGCGTGTTCCGCACCACCGACGGAGGCGCGAGCTGGTCGCCGTCCAACTCCGGTGTGTCCGCGGTGTTCCTGCCCGACCCGGATCCCGAGTTCGGGCAGTGCGTGCACAAGGTCGCCAGGGACGCGGGCGATCCGGACCGGCTGTACCTGCAGAACCACTGGGGTGTGTACCGCAGCGACGACGCGGGCGCGCACTGGACGGACATCGGCGAGGGCCTGCCGTCCACGTTCGGGTTCGCGGTGGCCGCCCATCCGCGCCGGGGCGGCACCGCGTACGTCTTCCCGATCAACGCCGACGCCGACCGGGTGCCCGCCGGGCGCCGCTGCCGGGTCTTCCGTACCGCGGACGCGGGCGGCACGTGGGAGCCGCTGTCCGACGGGCTGCCGCGGGAGGAGCACTACGGCACGGTCCTGCGGGACGCCCTGTGCACCGACGACGCCGACCCCGCGGGCGTCTACTTCGGCAACCGCAACGGCGAGGTGTTCGCCTCGGCCGACGACGGCGACAGCTGGCGGCAACTGGCGGCGCACCTGCCGGACGTGCTGTGCGTACGGGCGGCGGTGGTCTCCTGACGGGGCGGTGGGGACGCCAGGTGGGCGCGGCCGCGCGGCGAACGGCGGACGGCGGGGGCGGACACCGGCGCCCACCGGGCGATCAGACGCCGCGGGCCGCCCGGCCGGGCTTCGGCGTTGGTGGATCGCCGGCCCGCGTCCGGCAGTAGGGTGACGCCCGTGGCACCACGACCCTTGCATGAGATCGTCGAACCGGGCTGGGCGAAGGCCCTCGAACCCGTTGCCGGACGGATCGCCGGGATGGGCGACTTCCTGCGCGCGGAGATCGCCGCGGGGCGCACCTACCTCCCCGCCGGCCCCAACGTCCTGCGGGCCTTCCAGCAGCCCTTCGACGAGGTACGCGTCCTGATCGTCGGTCAGGACCCGTATCCCACCCCGGGACACGCGGTGGGCCTGTCCTTCTCGGTCGCGCCGGACGTGCGCCCGCTGCCGCCGAGCCTGATCAACATCTTCCGCGAGCTGACCGGCGACCTGGGCCTGCCCCAGCCCTCCAACGGCGACCTCACGCCCTGGACGCAGCAGGGCGTGCTCCTGCTGAACAGGGCGCTCACCACCGCACCGCGCAGCCCGGCCGCGCACCGCGGCAAGGGCTGGGAAGAGGTCACCGAGCAGGCGATCCGGGCCCTGGCCGCGCGTGGCAAGCCCCTGGTGTCCATCCTGTGGGGCCGTGACGCCCGCAACCTGCGCCCCCTGCTGGGGCGGCTGCCGGCGGTGGAGTCCGCGCATCCCTCACCGATGTCCGCCGACCGCGGCTTCTTCGGCTCGCGTCCGTTCAGCCGGGCCAACGACCTGCTGATGGAGCAGGGAGGACAGCCGGTGGACTGGCGTCTGCCGTGACCACCTCCGGCTATCTCGCCGTGGACTCGGGCGGTTCCGGCCTCCGGGTCGTCGTCGGCCGCCCGGGGGGCGAGCCCTCGGCCCCGCGGGTGACCCGGGAGCCGGTGCGCACGGGCGCGCGGGGCATCGACCCCGCCCACCTGATGGACCAACTCGTGCCGCTGGCACGCGCTCTGGCCACCCAGGCCGGGGTCGGTGAGCTGGGCTGCGCCGTCGTCGGCGCCGCCGGGTTCGCCACCCTGGGCGACGCGCTGCGCGCCGAACTGCCCGGCGCGCTCGCCCGCGAGCTGGGCGTGCGCGACGTGGCGCTCGCCGCCGACGCCGTCACCGCCTACGTCGGCGCTCTCGGGCCGCGCGCGGGCGCCGTGCTGGCCGCGGGCACCGGGCTGATCGCGGTCGGCACCGACCTGCGGGGCTGGCGGCGGGCCGACGGCTGGGGGCATCTGCTGGGCGACTGCGGCAGCGGCGCCTGGATCGGCCGGGCCGGCCTGGAGGCGGCACTGCGCGCGTACGACGGCCGGGACGGCGGGTCCGCCGCGCTGCTGGCTCGGGCGCAGGAGCAGTTCGGCCCGGTGCGCGGGCTGCCCGGCAAGCTCTACCCCCGCTCCGACCGGCCCTCCGTGCTGGCCTCCTTCGCGCCCCGGGTGGCCGGATGCGCCGAGCACGACGCGGTCGCCGCCGGCATCCTGCGCACGGCCGCCCGGCACATGGCCGAGTCCGTCGCGGCCGTGTGCCCGGCGGAAGGAGCCCCCGAAGTCGCCCTCACCGGCGGCCTGCTCAAGCTGGGCGACCCCCTCCTCGTACCGCTGCGCGAGGAGCTGGCCGACAGGCTGCCGCACGCCCGGCCGGTCCCGGCCGGGGGCGACCCGCTGCACGGGGCCGTCCTGATCGCCACCGACCTGACCGCGGGGCGGCTCACGCTGCCCGGTGAACCGGCGATGCTCCACGTGGTCCGCGCGCGGGAGGGCCGAGGCCCGCGCACCTGATCGGCCACGTTTCACCCCCTCTGCACCGCACGTGCCCACAAGATGCGCCTTGGGCGGGTAACTCATCAGACAAAAGGGGACGGATACCGCTCACCTGCACCCTCCCCGAACAGGGGAGCCCGGGAAGCCAGTAACATGCGGCGCCATGAGCTCCCCCACTGGACCCGCGTCCGGCCTGCCAGTACGAATGCCGCGACCCCGCCAGCCCGGACGGCACCGCCGTCCGGAACCCCTGGTGGCTCCCGAGGGCGCGCCCGCGCTCGTCCTCGCGGTGCCCGGTGCGCCCAGCACCGCCACACGGGGCCTCGCCGAGGAGGTCGTGAGCATCGCCCGCTCCGAGCTGCCCGGTCTGGATGCCCGGATCGGTTTCGTGGACGGGGACGACGCCGAGTTCCCCACCCTGCGGTCCGTGCTGGCGCACGCCGCCGAGGAGCGCACCGCCCGCTACGAGCAGGCCGTCGCCGCGGGTGTCGAGGTCAGGGAGCCGGACGGCCCGGTCGCCGTCGTCGTCCCGCTGCTGGCCGGCCCGGACAGCGCCCTGCTGCGCCACATCCGTCAGTCCGTGATGGACAGCCGGGTCGCCGCCGAGCTGACCGACGTCCTCGGCCCGCACCCGCTGCTCGCCGAAGCCCTGCACGTGCGGCTGTCCGAGGCCGGCCTGGCCCGCGCCGACCGCGCCCGGCTGTTCACCGTGGCCACGGCCGCGGACGGCATCGTCCTGGCCTCCGTGGGCGGCGAGGAGGCCGTGCAGGCGGCCGGTATCACCGGCATGCTGCTCGCCGCGCGGCTGGCCGTGCCGGTGATGGCGGCGGCCCTGGACCAGGAGGGCTCCATCTCCGCCGTCGCCGAGCAGCTGCGCTCCTCCGGCTCGCAGCAGCTGGCCCTGGCGCCTTACCTGATCGGTCCGGAGATCGACCCGGCGCTGACGGCGGCGGCCGCCGAGGAGGCCGGCTGCTCCACGGCCGAGGCGCTCGGCGCCTACCCGGCGATCGGCAAGCTCGCGCTCGCCAAGTACACGACGGCGCTGGGCATCGCGCCGCAGCAGCCGCAGGGCGCGCAGGTCCGCTGACGCCGCCCGGCTGTACGGCAACAGGGCCCGCTCCGGTCTTTCGGAGCGGGCCCTGTCGCCGTGCCCGGCCGGGCCCGCTCAGCCGAAGACGACGCAGGAGGCCGCGGCGACCCGCACCGAGCCGTCGTAGCGGGGCAGGCCCGTGGGGCCGTCGACGGCGAACCAGCTGACGTCTCCCGAGCGCTCGTTGGCGGCGTAGAGGAAGCCGTCGTGTTCGGCCAGCGCGCGCGGCCAGTGCCCGCCGCAGGGCACCGCGGCGGTCAGGCGCAGTCCGTCCCCCTCGACGGCGAGGACGGACAGGACGTCCTCGCCCCGGGTCGCGGTCCACACGAAGCGGCCGTCGGGCGAGACCGCGATGCCCGACGGGTGGGCGTCGCCGGCCGGGGCGCCCGGCAGCACGGGAACCTCGGCCAGGGGCTTCAGGGAGCCGCCCGCCGCCTCCCAGCGGCACACCGTCACCGTCGGGGTGAGTTCGTTGACCACGTAGGCGTGCTCGCCGTCGGGGTGGAAGGCCAGGTGGCGGGGGCCGGAGCCGGGGCGCAGGGCGAACTCGCGGTGCAGGACGGGGACTCCCTGGTCGAGGGCGCACACGCGTACCGAGTCGGTGCCGAGGTCGACGCTGACCGCCCACCGGCCACTGGGGTCCGGCTGCACCTGGTGGGCGTGGGGGCCGCGCTGGCGCCTGTCGTGCGGGCCGGAACCGGTGTGCCGCAGGAGGCCGGACGGCTTGGCGGCGAGCGTGCCGTCCGGGCGCACGGGTACGGCGGTGACGCTGCCGGAGCCGTAGTTGGCGGTCAGTACGTGCCCGTCGTGCAGGCTGAGGTGGGTGGGTCCGCTGCCGTTCACCGGCACGGGCGGCCCGGCGAGTTCGGGCAGGTCACCGTCGACGCGGTAGGCGGCGACGGCGCCCTCCGCCGTCTCGCTGACCGCGTAGAGGGTGCTGCCGGACGGCGCCACGGCCAGGTAGGAGGGGTCGGGTACGTCCTTCACGGCGGCCACCAGGGTCAGCGCCCCGCCGGCCCGGGAGACCGCCGCGGTCACCAGGCCGGGGCCGCCCGCCGCCGTGAACGAGCCGATGAACGCGCGGCGGCCGCCCGCCCTGCCGTCCAGTGCCACCACTGTCCCCTCTCGTCCCTCGTGCCCGCCCGCTCGACGGTCGAGCCGGTCGAGCCGGTCCGGGGCCGACGGTAGCAGCCGGGCGGCCTCGGTCTAGACCAGAACGGAGGGTGTGCGGGTACTTCTTCGCGCACCGTCGCCCCGCCCCGCCGTCACGCCCCCACCAGTCGCGAGCCGGAGGGCGTGCGCAGCGGTTCGGCCAGCTCGGCGAGGGCGTGCTCCAGTCCGTGCAGATGGGCGAGGGCGGGTTCGGCGGGTGGCGCTGCGGGGCGGTGGAAAGGCTCGCCGCCGCCGGCGGTCAGGGCCTCCACGGCGTTCTCGACACGCCAGCACGCGGCGGCCAGGCGGGCGTCGTGCGAGGCCTCCGGGTCGGCCGCGACCGTCACCAGGCCCCGGACCTCGCGGGCGCAGTCGTCGAGGAGGGCGAGGACCCGGCGGGCGCGGCGCTTGCGGGCCGGCATCGGGTTCAGCGGGTGCACCAGCGGTGCCACCGACAGCCGGACCCGGCCGAGCAGCTGCTCCAGTTCGGCCACCCGCGGCGCGGGGTCGGCCGTGGCGGACCCGGCGAGCCGCGCCGCGGCCTCGGCGGTGCAGATGTGGACGCAGCGCAGGGCACGCTGGATCCAGGCGTCGGTGACGGCGTGCGTGGTGACCGGCAGCACGAAGAGCACGGCCAGCGCGGCGCCGAGCGCGCCCACGCCGGTCTCGGCCAGGCGCAGGGCGAGCAGGCCGGGGCTGAGGACGCCGAGGAGGCCGTAGAGCAGCTCGGCGAGCAGGGTGACCCAGAGCATCATCCAGGTGTAGGAGACGGCCGCCGTGTAGAAGATCCCGAAGACGGCGACCGCGACGAGGACGGCCGTCGGGACGGGCGCGCCGTGCACGGGCACGGCGACGACGAGGCCCAGGCCGATGCCGATCACCGTGCCGAGGACCCGGCGGAAGCCGCGCACCAGCGTCTCGCCGCGCGAGGCGGTGTTGACGAAGATCCACCAGGTGGCGCCGACGGCCCAGTACCAGCGCTGCCCGGACACCAGCTGGCCGGCGACCAGCGCGAAGCCGGCGCCCGCGGTCGCCTGGAGCGCCTGCCGGGTGGTGACCCGGGCGAGCCCGGTCCCCGCGGGCGGGGCGGGTGCGGCGGCCGGGGGCAGCCGGCGTTCGTAGCACCACGCGCCGAAGCGGACCGCGGCGGCGCTGAGCACGGACAGCAGGACGGCGGCGTACAGCTCGGGCAGCCGGTCCGGCGTGGCGTGCAGGAACTGGGCGACGAAGAAGGTCATGAACGCGAAGACGCCGAGGCTGTGTCCGCGCGGGCCCCAGCGGCGCGCGTACACGCCGGCGCCGACCACGGCGAGGAAGACGAGATCACGCGCCACCGGCCTGCCGTGCAGTTCGGCGGCGACCGCCAGCACCGGCATGCCCACGGCGGGCAGCAGCGCGGTGGTGACCGCCTGGCCGCGCACGGTGGGGTCGGTGACGGTGAACAGCGCGAGCAGCGCGGCGAGGCCGCCGGTGACCGCGCCGACGAGGGAGTGTCCGGCGAGAAGGCAGGCGGCGACCGCCAGCCCGATGCCGAGGACGGCCCGCGCGGCGAAGCGCAACCGCGCCCGTCCCGGGTCCGGAGCCGCGAACACCCTCTTCAGCACTGCTTGTCCTCCCCTGGGACGACCGGCGCGCGAAGGACGACCGGCATGGAAAAGGCGCCGCGGAGGACCGCAGCGCCATCGACTCGTCCATGAGAGCATCACCGGGGTCACTGGCTCAAGCGTCGCTCGCATCACAGTGCCATTGGCTCAGTCGCGATCATCCGCCGCCGCCCGGCGGAATACCAACGGACCAGGTCGGGCGGGTGAGCCCTCCGATGGACCGCTGAGCCATTGGTACAGTCGTACGTCATGACCGTGGACGAACTCGACACCCGCATCCTGCGGCTGCTCCTGGAGCAGCCGCGCACCAGCGTGCGCGAGTACGCCCGCATCCTCGGTGTCGCGCGCGGCACCCTCCAGGCCCGCCTGGACCGCTTGGAGCGGGAGGGCGTGATCACCGGCACGGGCCCGTCCCTCTCCCCCTCCGCCCTGGGCCATCCCGTGCTGGCGTTCGTGCACATCGAGGTCACCCAGGGACACCTCGACGACGTGGGGGACGCGCTGGCCGCCGTGCCGGAGATCGTCGAGGCCTTCTCGATCACGGGCGGCGGTGACCTGCTGGCCCGGGTGGTGGGCCGGGACAACGCCCATCTGGAGGACGTGATCCAGAAGCTGATCAGCCTCCCGGGCGTGGTGCGCACCCGTACCGAGGTGGCGCTGCGCGAACGCGTCCCCTTCCGGCTGCTGCCGCTGGTGGAGTCGGTCGGCCGGGCGGCCCGCGCCTGACCCCGGGCCCGGCGGACACCGTGAGTGGCGTGGGCGCCGGGTGACCTGGGCGGTGTTTTCGCCGTGCGCCTACGGCCCCCGCTGCTTAGCGTGACCCCATGACCACAGAACGAGCCCGGCCCGCCTCCGGCGACCGGCGGTGGAAGGCGCTCGGGGTCTGTCTGGCGGCGGGCTTCATCTCACTGCTCGACACCTCGATCGTGAACGTGGCGCTGCCCTCGATGGAGCGCGGGCTGGGGGCTTCGGAGGCGGCCCAGTCCTGGGCGGTCTCCGGGTACGCCCTCACCTTCGGGCTCGCGCTTGTCCCGGCGGGCCGGCTGGGCGACATTCGGGGACGGCGCCAGGCCTTCCTGTTCGGGCTGGCCGTCTTCACGGTGGCCTCGGCGGCGTGCGGGCTGGCGCCCAGTGCCTCCTGGCTGGTGGTGTTCCGGCTGGTCCAGGGCACGGCGGCGGGCATGGTCGCGCCGCAGACCTCGGGCCTGATCCAGCAGATGTTCCAGGGTGCCGAGCGGGCCAAGGCCTTCGGTCTGCTCGGCAGCGTCATCGGCGTGTCGACGGCGGTGGGCCCGCTGGCGGGCGGTCTGCTGATCGACGCCGTCGGGACCGACGAGGGCTGGCGCTGGGTGTTCTTCGTCAACCTGCCGATCGGCGTGGCCGCCTTCGCGGCGGGGCTCCGGCTGCTGCCCCGCGTCCCGGCACCGGCGGGAAGGCGCGAGGAGTTCGACCTGTTCGGGGTGCTGCTCCTCGGCTCGGGGGTGCTCGCGCTCATGCTTCCCCTGGTGCAGGAGCAGCAGTGGCCGGGGCGCGAGAAGTGGGCGCTGTTCCCGGTGGCCGCGCTGCTGCTGGGCGCGTTCTGGGCCTGGGAGAGACGGCAGGGACGGGTCGGGGGCGCTCCGCTGGTCGATCTGGCGCTGTTCTCCCTGCGCTCCTTCACCCTCGGTGCCCTGATCAGCCTGAGCTACTTCGCGGGTTTCACCACGGTCTTCTTCGTATACACCCTCTACCTGCAGAACAGCGTGGGATACAGCGCGCTCGCGGCGGGCCTCACGGTCCTGCCCTTCGCGGCGGCCTCGGCGGTCGGAGCGGCGGCGGGAGGCCGGCTGGTGGTGCGCTTCGGCCGCAAGCTGGTCGTCATCGGACTGAGCGGGGTGGCACTGGGGCTGCTCGGGGTGGTCGCGGCGGTCCAGCTGGCACCCGGGCGGAGCGTGGGGTGGGCGTCGGCGCTCCCACTCCTCATCGGGGGCATCGGCTCCGGTCTGACGGTCTCCCCGAACACGACCCTGACCCTCACCCGGGTCCCCGTGCACCGTGCCGGTGCGGCGGGCGGCGTCCTGCAGACGGGTCAGCGCGTCGGCTCGGCGGCCGGTATCGCGGTGGTCGGCGCGGTGTACTTCGCGCACCTGGCCAACCACGGCCGCGCCGGTACGGCGATCCAGCTGGGGCTGCTCACCGCTGTGGGCATCATTCTGGTCGCGCTGCTGCTGGCGGTCGCCGACCTGCGGGAACGCCACTCGCATCCGGAACCGGAGAGGGCCGTGGACGCGGTACGGCGAAGCTCCGGGGAGGACGGCGCCGGGGACAAGGTCCGGCCGGGCGCCTGAGCGGGGCCGTGCGCCTCACGACCTCCTGCGCGGTTTCCCCCGCTTGGCCGGCTTGGCGCCTCCCGAGCCCGAGCGGCCGCGCGCGGGCCGTCCTGCCGACTTCGAGCCCGCCGACTTCGCCCCGGACTGCTTCTTCGGCCGGTCACCACCCTGCTCGGCCCGCTTGCCCTGCTGCTCGGCCCCGGCAGTCGCCCGCGCACGGCCCCGCGTGCTGTTGACCGTGCGGCCCCGGACGATGCCGATGAACTCCTCCACCAGGTCGGTGGTGGCCTCCTCCGGCCAGGACAGGGCGACTCCCGACTGCGGGGCGTCGACGACCGGGCGGTAGGTGAGGTCCCGGCGGTGGTGCAGGCGGGCCAGGGACTGCGGGACGACCAGGAGGCCGATGCTCGCCGCCACGAGTTCGATCGCGTCGGCTGTCGTCGCGGGCCGCTCGAAGGCCGGCTCACCGGGCGGGCTGTCCCAGTCGAAGACGTCGTCGAGGGGGTGGAGGAGCACCTCGTCGGCGAGGTCGGCGACGGTGATCTCGTCCGCCGCAGTGATCACGTGGTCCTTGGGGACCACCACCACCGTGGTCTCCGTGTAGAGGGGGATCGCGCTGAAGAACGAGCGGTCCACGGGCAGCCGTACCAGGCCCGCGTCGGCCTCCCCGGCGCGCAGCAGCCCGGCCGCCTCGGCGGTGGGTGCCTGGACGAGGGTGAGCGGGACGCCGGGCAGGCGCTCCTTCCAGACCTTCACCCATTTGGCGGGCGTCACTCCGGGAACGTACGCGAGCCGGAACGACGGTGATTCCTCCGAGCCTGTCACCAGGCCAGGTTACCGGCCGTGGTCGGCCGGCCCGCAGGCGGCCGATACCCTTGACGTCATGAGTTCGCAGCAGAGCGCCCAGACGATGAAGCCCGCGACGGCGGCGAAGAAGCTGGGCGTGTACCTCCCCGCCACTCCCGCCTCCTTCCAGGAGGGTGTGGTCTCGCGCGCCGAGCTGAACGAGCTGCAGGCCGATCCGCCCGAGTGGCTGCGCGAGCTGCGGCAGAACGGTCCCCACCCGCGCCCGGTGGTCGCCGCGAAGCTCGGCGTGTCCATCGCCGGTCTCGCGCGCGGCGGGGTCACCGAGCCGCTGACCACCGAGCAGATCGAGGCGCTCAAGCAGGAACGGCCGGAGTGGCTGGAGAAGGAGCGCGCCACCCAGGCCGAGGTCCGCAAGGAAGCGGTGCGGATCAAGAAGAGGAACGCCGAGCGCACCGACCGCGCCGGTTCCTGACACCGGGCGCCCCTCGCGCCCCCGCACCGCGACGCCCCCGCCGCCGACTCACGAGGCCGTGGGGGCGTCGTCGTGCCGGACCCTTCAGGACAGGGAGGCGGGCCGCCGCTCCCCCGTGCCGGCGGCCCACCGGACGATCGTCCGGGCAGGCCGGTATCGCCGGGTTGAAGTGTGCGACAGCCGGGGGCGCCGGGGGTATGCGCAGAAGTACGTACGCCGCCGGCCGGGAGGACCGGGGACGCGAGGCACCGGGGAGGGACGTGGGGCTGGAGAAGGCCTACGAGCGCATGGCGGCCGTCGCCGTGGCGGCGCTGCACGAACGGGAGCCCGGGCGCCTGTGGCCGATGCTCGCCGGCGCCCTGGCCGAGCTGTGCGGGGGCGACGCGGTCATCCACAAGCTGGACGACTGGAGCGAGCACCGGGGAAGCATCGGCGCGGCGCCCGACGCCGCCGCCCTGGCACTGGACCGGCTGACGGACGCGGATCTGCGGCTGCTGCGCGCGGGATTCCCCTTCGCCGGCCACTACACGGCGAGGTCCGGCCGCTCCCCGGTCACCGCCCGCCGGGCGGCGGGTCGCGCATGGCCCGGCAGCCGGACGGCGCGGCTCCTCGGCGAGGCCCTGGACGTCGACCACGTGCTGGGGGTACCGCTGCCGGACGGCACGACCCCTGTCATCACCGGGTGCCTCGTGTACCGCTCCGGTACCGACTTCACCGACGACCAGCTCGCCATGGCCGAGCGCACCCAGCCGCTGCTGACCGCGGTGGAGCGGCAGCGGCGGCTGCTCGAGGAGTGGCGGCGCACGCTCGGCCCGGACCCGGCGGCGGACCAGCGGGCGGCCCAGAGCACGCTGACGCCGCGCGAGACGACCGTCCTGCTGCTGCTCGCGGAGGCGCTCACCGCCGACGCCGTCGGCCGCCGTCTCGGCATCTCGGCGCGCACCGTGCACAAGCACGTCGAGAACATCTACCGCAAGCTGGGCACCCGCGACCGTGTCGGCACGGTGCTGCGGGCCCAGCAGCTGGGCCTGGTGGCGCCGCCCGGCCAGGCGGGCGGCGAAACGGGCGGCGAGCCGGCGTAGGACGTGTCCGCGAACCTCACTCGCGCAGACACCACTCGACGAACACCCCGATGCTCGGGTCCACCCGCCCCTCCTGGTCCGCGACGGCCGACGTGCAGAAGAACCGGACCTCACCGAACTCCAGGTCCATCGTCTTCACCAGGTTGCGCAGTCCCAGCCGCTCGCACAGCCACTCCCGGACAGCGTCACCGTCCTCCGGGCGGTCGGGCAGCAGTGCCGGCTGCCCCGCCAGCAGGTCCCTCTTGGTGACGGCGACGGCGAGCCGGGCCCTGGCGAGGCGGGTGCCCATGGTGCGTACGGTCTGGACGGAGCGCGAGAAGACGTCCTCCGGGTCGACCGTCGAGCCCAGCGTGCGGTCGACCTGCGGGCCCCGCGGGTCCAGGCGGGTCCAGAACGCGTCGACGGCCATGGGGTCCAGGACGAAGACGAAGGTGCGGGCCTCCCGTGCGTAGCGCAGCGCGTCGGTCTCCTCCCGGTTGACGAACCGCTCGCCGGCCGTGTCGAAGACGTGCACCAGCCGCTCGGCGCGGCCACTGCCGAGCACGAACGAATGGGCCCGGGGCAGCGTCTTCTGGGTGGGTCGGGTGTGGCCCTGGATCTCCAGGACCTCGTTCAGCACCCGCTGGTTGGCGGTCGACTCGGGGTCCGCGAGCCGGATCGGCGGCCCGCCGTTCTCCGCCGAGTCCTCCAGCATCTTCACCATCGCGGCCATCAGCTGTGTCTTGCCCGCGGCCCGGCCGCCGATCAGCGGCAGGATCAGCTCGGGCATGTGACCGGCGTCCGGGTTCATCGGCCTGCCGCAGTGTTCGTGCACGCAGTAGCCGCTCAGTCGGGCGTCGCGGCTCATCAGCATCAGCAGGGTCGGTATCCGCTCGCCGCAGGCGCACCGGCGCCGGAACAGGCCGAACGTGCCCGGGCGGATGTCGGCGTGCCGTCGCCGGCAGGTCGCGCGGGGGCAGTCGTACGCGGGATAGGGGACGCGTTCGAAGCAGCTCGGGCACAGCATGCCGCGGGGCAGTCCGCGCAGGATCATCACCGCGCGGTCGGTGGCCCGCAGCGCGAGCGCCGTGAGCCGGGCGCCGGCCGTCAGCAGCCCCACGCCCAGGGCCTGCACGCCGAGGAGCAGGCCGAGTACCGGTACCGCGGCGGCGGCGCCGAGGCCGAGGCCCAGGTGGAGGGTCAGGCCGTACGGGACCGACACGGAGCGGTGCACGGTGGGCGCGGTGAACTGGCGTGCGGTCACCCGCCGGAAGGCGTCGGTGACCGTGCGGATGTACAACCGCCTTCCCTGGGACTGGAGTTGGCGGAGATCCCGGGTGGCTGGGCCGAAGAAGTAGTTGCGGTGTGCGAGTTCGTCGGCAGGGCGGTACGGCGGGACGGTGACGAACTCGGGGGTGCGCAGGCGCA
This sequence comes from Streptomyces lucensis JCM 4490, assembly GCF_014650035.1. Classification (GTDB taxonomy): domain Bacteria; phylum Actinomycetota; class Actinomycetes; order Streptomycetales; family Streptomycetaceae; genus Streptomyces; species Streptomyces lucensis. Next base: position 441,414 of record NZ_BMUE01000003.1, read on the forward strand.
GCACGCCGTTGAGCAACTGGAAGTAACGCCATAGCAGTTCACTGACCAGGGCGAGCCCGCGCAGGGCCGCGATCGCCGGGGCGATGACCAGGTAGAGCAGGAGCAGGGCCAGGTAGACCGCGGGGACGAGGACGAAGATCAGGATGTCGGCCATCGCGGGCTCACGCCTCTTCCGGCCGTGGGTCGTTCGGGGACCGCCGCCGGCCGATCTTGCGGCTCCACTTCTGCACGCGGCCCAGGCGGTTCTCGGCACACTCCTGATAGGTGTCGGCGAGCCGTGCGTCGTAGGGGCGGAGCGCGCGGGCCAGGCGGTCCAGATCCTCGGACCGCCAGTGCTGGGAGGTGTGCAGGCGCAGCGTCCCGACGATCTCCAGGTGCGACTGCGGCAGTGCGACCCGTTCGGCGTTGACCGCGATCACCCCGGTGACATGGCTCAGCAGCACCTCGTCGACGCGGGCCGAGGTCACCGCGGCCCGTTGCACGGCACGCAGGTAGCCGTCGGCCAGCGAGAAGCCGAACTCCGCGATCTCGGTGCGCAGCCGGGCCGGGTCGGCGGGCAGCCGGAGCATGGCGGGGAGCAGCCGGTAGCGTTTCAGTGCGCGGGGCGCCGACCAGGCGCCGATCTGCGGGATGCGGAACGCGCGGGCGAGCGCGGTGGCCTCGGTGGCCTCGCGCAGGGCCGCGTCAAGCCGCAGAACGGTCTCCACGCACTCCCGGGTGACCGCCCTCAGCCAGGCGGAGCGGCCGGGCGCGGTGAGCGCGTCGCACAGCACCAGGCAGTCCCGTAGGCCCTGCTCGTCCCTGACCTCCTGTTTGACCGCGCGGTCGAACCACTCGGCGACCGCCTCGTCGACCGGCCGGCCGGGCGGCAGCCGGCGGGCGATCTCGGTCGCGTCCTGGTACGTCCAGGCGGGTGACGGCTGCCGCCACAGCCCCCGCAGCAGCTCCGCGTCCGGTGAGTCCTGGCCGCGGACCTCCAGGATCCTGAACAGCAGCTCGACCGTGCGGCCGGGCTGCCGCTCGGCCTGCGCCCGCCAGTAGTACTCGAGGAGCCGGGGCCGCCCACCGAGGTCCCGCTCGCCCAGCAACTCGGCCGGGAACTGGGCGAACAGCTGTTCCTGACCGCCGCGCTCGTTCAGCACCTCCTGTACCGCCGTGGCCAGCCCGGCTCTGAACTCCGGGAGGCCGTGGACGAGGCGGGCGACCTCCTCGCGCAGGCCCTGGCCCGCGCCGGAGGCGCCCAGGAGGGTGCGGGCCAGGTCCAGGCACTGGGCCGCGAGCAGCTCCGGCGGCGGGGTGAGCCGCGCGCCCGCCATCCACAGCAGCAGACGTACCCGCTGACGGCTGTCGGCGGCCTCGCCGAGCAGCCGCCGCCACAGCGCGGTGGCCCGCTCCCGCTCGGCGGGGCGGGTGATCGGCACGGGGCCCGGGGCGTTCGCGACGCCGGTCACGTAGGCGCGGATCCGTGACTGGTGGAGTTCTCCCTCCAGTTCCTGGTGCAGCGCCGCGTCGCCGCCCGCCCGGGCGGCCGCGCTCAGCACCGAGAGCTGGTCGTCGTCCAGGTCCCGGTGCTTGTGGTGGATGTCCGCCGCCACCGCCGCCCGGCGCGCTCCGAGGTGTTCGGCGCCGGACAGCCAGTCGAGCACCGCGCGGACGTCGGCGTCGGTCAGCTCCGTGCCGCCCGCCGCCGCGGCCGCCGCCACCGGGGCGTGCCAGTCGCCCGGCGTCCGCTCCTGGCCGTGGGCGTACTCGGCCGTCCAGGACCACACCGAGCGGATCGACCCGACCCCGATCCGGGTCAGCAGCCGTACCAGATGGTGGGTGGGCACCACCTCGGGGAAGCGGCCCGCGGAGAAGTCGAAGACGGTGTACGACTCCTCGTCGTCGGGGCCGAACTCCGGGTGCGCCTCGGGGACCGTGCCGATGAGGTGCAGCCGGCTGCGGGTGGGGCGGAAGAGGTAGGTGGCGAAGGAGAGGGTGCGGGCCAGCGGGGGTGGCAGGAGGTAGCAGACGGTCGCGAACCAGTGGGCGATCCGCTCGGTCGTGTCGTCGATCACCACGACCGACCCGTCCTGAGCGAGCGCCGTGAACACCGCCGCGAGCAGGGCGGGCAGCTGCTCGGCGTGCGGGTGCGCGCGCAGGAAGGCGCGTGCCGAGCGCGGGGACAGCGGGCCGCGCGGCAGGGGTGCGGGCAGCTCCGGGATGCCGGTCGTGTCGGCGACTCGCGCGGTCCACAGCGGGGAGTCCCACAGCTCGATCGCGAGCAGGCCGCCGCTGTCCGGCGTGAACTCGCCCTCGGTGTGGAGCGCGTGGGCGAAGTAGTTGCCGAAGCGGCGTGCCGAGTCCCGGCCCACGTACCGTACGCACAGCGTGGTGGCGCCGCTTCGCCCGCCCGGGGCGTGGCAGAGGTTCACCGGGCAGCGGGCCAGCAGCTCGGGGGTGTCCGACTCGACCAGGGAGCGCGGTGGTTCGTACCCGGCCAGGCCCTCCACCTGGTGCCGGATCCCGGCCGAGACCCGCTCGCTCACGGCGTTGAACTGGAAGCCGGAGGAACCGCTGAGGCCGTGCTCGCAGGAGGTGTAGTAGAGCTGCTGGAAGCCGCTCATCCGCGCCCCGCCTTCGGCACCGCACCGAACTCGCTCAGCAGCCACAGCAGCGGTTCCGCGACCCGGTAGGGCTGGATGCCGGTGTCGGCGACCCGGGCCTCGGGTGTGGCGCTGCGGCCCAGCGCGGAGACACCGAAGTAGCGGTACCGGGTGAAGGTGTTCTCCAGGGACTGGTCGATGGGCACGCCGTCCCACTCCTTGAGCAGCTGGCGCACCTCCTCGTGGACGCTGAGGCTGTCGCCGACGTCGAACCGGCCGCGCGCGGGTGCGTGCGACCGCAGTGGACTGCCCTTGTCCATCAGATGCCAGAAAGCGTCCATCTTGGAGAAGACGACCGCTATCGGGGTGTCGGCCTTCGCCGCCTTGCCGCCCTTCGCGGCCAGCAGCATGCCGCTCACCCGGCTCAGGACGTTGATCGGCGGGTCGATGCCGTCCGTGCCGGGCAGCGCCGTACCGGGTGCCGCGCTGTCCCGGGCGCCCGGCATCTGCAGCGGGTCGAGCAGCAGAATGATGCCGTCCGCGTTGGTCAGGTAGCGGGTGTTGAGCTCCACGCTCTCCCGGCTGTTGAAGTCCTCCCCCGCCGTGTCGAAGAACGACAGCACGCTGTGCTGCGGCCGCTCCCCGAACAGCCCCTTGCGGCGCAGACCGAACCGGAACACCAGCGGTTCCACCCGGTTGGCGTTGGTCGTCGCGGTCTGCGTGGGCGGGAACATCTGCCGGTCACGGTAGAGCCGGTCTTCGTACTCCGAGCTGTAGCGGCGCATGGTGGTGTCGTCCAGGCCCATCAGCGAGGCGCCGTAGGCCTCGCCGACCCGGTTGCGCATCTCGTGCAGCAGCACGGTCATGTAGATCGTCTTGCCGGAGGATCTCGCGCCCACCATCGCGATCAGCCGGTTCTCCACCATCCCGAACTGCACCGGCAGTTCGACGTGACAGACCGGGCAGATGCGGTAGGTGGTCTCGCCGTCGCAGTCCGGGCACACCGCTGTCGACCTTCGCCCGTCGGCCTCGAAGTCCGGGCCCACGTCGTGGCTGGGGCGCCGGCCGAAGCGTTCGTCGAGGACCGGGTCGCGGCGGCGCTCGCACTGTTTGCGGGTGCGGCTGAGCCGGCTGTTGCAGCGGAAGCGGATCTCTCGCGGGGCGAAGGTCTCGTAGCAGTAGGGGCAGGTGAGTCGTCTGGCCATTCAGGTCACTCGCAGCCGGTGCAGCGCCGTGGGGCGGATGTCGATGTCTGGGTTCTGCTCGGGGTCGGGGCCGTCCACGGGGAAGCAGACGAGCCAGGACGGGCCCCTGGTGCCGGGCAGGGGGAACGTCACGGTGAGGGGGGTCCCGGCGGTGAGGCGCTGGGCGGGGACCTCGTGGAGCACGGTGCCGTCGGCCGTGCTGGTGGGGCGGTAGCGGCCGAGGCCGTGGACGATCCGGAGGGCGGGGAGGTCGCAGCCGGTCCGGGCGGTGAAGGTGACGGTCGCTGTCCGGGCACCGGTGAGCCGGCGGCGCAGGGACGGTTCGTACTCGACGATGGGCGGCTCGGCCGGGATGCGCAGGGAGGCGGCGCCCTCGGTGTCGAGGGCGGCGTCGGGGACCAGGGCCTCGACGGTGAGTGTGACCGCGCACCGGCCGACCGGGAGGTCGAGACCGCCGTCGTGTTCGTAGACCCGGCGCTGACAGCGGATGTCGCCGTCGCGAGGGCCGTCGCCGCCGGCGGTGGTGCCCTCGCGGCGCCAGCGGACGCGCGCGGTGAGGGCCGAGTCGGGCCAGGCCCAGAGCACGAGCAGGTGGTCGTCCCGGCGGATGGCCTGGAGCTGCGTCACGGGGACGGAGCGGAGGGCGGGGGCGGACGGGGGAGCCGGGGGCGGGGCCGGATCGTGGCCCGGTTCGGGCGCCGGCCGGCGGTCTGATGCGCGGTCCGGCCGCGGTGCCGGTCCGCGGCCCCGCTGCGGTGCCGGCCCGTGATCGGTCCGTGGTGCCGGTCCGTGGTCCGGTGCGGGTGGCGGTTCGTGGTCCGGCCGCGGTGCCGGTCCGTGGTCCGGTGCCGGTGGCAAATCGTGATCCGGCCGCGGTGCCGCTTCATGGTCCGGTGTGGTTGCGCGGAGGGGACGGGTGGTCGCGGTGGGTGGTCCGACGCGGGACGGCGGGGGGTGTTCATGCCCCCGCGACCCGACCTCGTCCGTCGCGGCCCCGCTCCCCTCCGGACCGTCGCCGTCTGCCGAGTACCCCGGTTCGGGATCCGCCACAGGAGTGGGCCAGGTACGCGGTTCCGGGTCCTCCAGGGGAAGCGGGAACCGCGTCGCCGCCGCGGGGCCCGTGGCGACGCGCAGGAGACCGAAGTCCTCCAGGAGCAGGAGGCCGTGCACGACGGCCAGCTCCGGTGCCGTGCAGCGGACCGTCAGGCTCCGGGCCCCGGGCAGGTTCTCGACGTCCGCGCGGCGGGCGGGCGTGGTGTACAGGTCCCCGGAGAGAAGCACGGCGTCCGGGGCCGCCTCCGTCAGTACCCGGGCCATCGCCGCGAGGGCGTGGTCGCCGGCCAGTTCTTCGGTGCGCGTGGTCACCACGCGCACCGTCAGGTCCGGGGTGATGGCGAGAACGGTCAGGTCCACGGTGGTCGCGGCCTGGTCGACCACCAGGACCGTGCGGTGCACCCCCTCGGCGATCGCGCCGTAGTGCAGGGCCACCGCGACCGGTTCCGGGACGACCCGGACGACGCGCAGGCCGGCGTCCTCGGCGGCGCGGCGCAGACCGGCCTCGGCCTCACGGCCGGTGGACGCGGGCAGGCCGAGCACCGCCTCCTCACCCGCGGCTCCGGCGAGGAGCGCGGTCAGCGCGGCCGCGGGGTCGGCGGCCGTGTCCGCTCCGGTCAGGTTCGTCACCGTCATGGTCGGGCGGCCCTCCGGGCCGAAGCGGCCGACGCGGGCGATACGTTCACCGATGGCGATACCGAGCATGTGCTCAGCCGTTCCCTTCCTCGGTTCTGACCCAGGGCGTGCCGCCGGCGTCGATACCGAGCCGCAACCGGCTGCCCGGGGTGGGGCGGTGGGCCAGGAAGTGGGCGACCACGGCCGCCCGCGGCAGCTCCAGCTCGTTGCGGATCTGCCGGCCCCCGTACGCCTGGTGCTCCGGGTCGCTCATCCGTCCGGTGATCCAGGGATGCAGGGTGTCCGTGTCGGGGACCAGCTCGACCTGGTGGCGTTCGCGGACGGACTCGGTCAGCTGGCTCAGCAGCCGATCGGCGATCTTCACGATGTGTTCGCGGCGCAGCATGTCGAAGACGACGACGCCCGGCTTGAGCCGGCCGTAGATCTCCGGCCGCCCGATCGCGCGGAACTTCTCCTCCACGGCCCGGGTGAAGTGCGCTTCGAGGACGGAGGGCGGCACTTCCTCGCCGCTTGCGGCAAGGAGGTCCTGGACCGCCTCCGCGCCCGTGTTGGAGGTGAAGATGATCAGGCACTGGGAGAAGTACGCGGTCTGGCCGCGGCCGTCGGTGAGGCGGCCGTCCTCGAGGATCTGCAGGAACTTGTCCAGGACCCGGGGGTGCGCCTTCTCGATCTCGTCGAACAGCAGGACGCTGAAAGGCCGTTCCTGGACCCGGCGGGTCAGCTCGCCTCCCTGCTCATGGCCGATGTAGCCGGGAGGCGCGCCCGCCAGCCGCTCGGCCGCGTGTTCCTGCTGGTACTCGCTCATGTCGAAGCGCGCGTACGCGCTCTGATCGCCGAACATCAACTCGGCGACGGCCTTGGCGAGTTCCGTCTTGCCGACACCTGTGGGGCCGACGAAGAAGAACGCGCCCCGGGGGCGGGCGGTGCCGGAGCCGCCGAAGTCGACGCCGACGAAGGCCGCCTGGAGGGCGGCGGCCACGGCGTCGACGGCCTTGGACTGGCCGACCACCCGGGCGCCCAGGACGCCGGCCGCGCGGGCGACGGTCTCCCGGTCCAGCTGGGTCCACGGGTCGACACTCACGTTGAGCCGGTGCAGTTCCAGCAGCTTGTCCGGTTTCCGCAGGGGCGCGTCGCGCAGCCACGATGTCCGGGCGAGGGCTTCGATGTCCCAGCCGGACATGCCGTCGGTCGCACCGACCAGGGCCTCGATGTCGTGGCGTGCGGCGTCCGGGGCTCCGTTGAAGTCACGACGGAGCCAGGTCAGCCACAGACGGCGCTCGCTCGGGTCGGGCGGGCCGATGTGCAGGGTTGCGATCCGGGGGTCCTCCAGATGGAACCAGCCGGGCAGCCGGCCGATGTCGCCCACCGCGCACAGAACGGCGTTGCGGGCGTGCGGGCGAGGGCCCGCCAGGGTCGGCCGGGGAGTCACGGCGTCCGTCATCGCGGCCCGCAGCCGTAACCAGCCCGCATTCGACTCAGGTTGGCCGGGCGGGAGTTGGTGGTCGACGTCCTCGAAGACGAAAGCAGTGGCCGCGTCGGGGGAGGCGACGAGCCGGTGCACGGTGGCGACGACGTCGGCGAAGGCACGCGGGGGGCCGGCGGCACGCGGGGAGAGCAGGCGCGACCGGTCCCGCTCTCGCTCCGTGCTGCGCCGGACACGCGAGGTGTCCTGCTGCCGGCCGTCCTGCCCGCGGCCGTCCTGCTGCCGGCCGTCCTGCCCGCGGCCGTCCTGCTGCCGGGCGTCCTGCTGCGGGGCGTCCTGCCCTCGGTCGTCGCCCGGTGCGCCCCGGCCGGCGCCGCCGTCGGCCGGACGGGGCCGGTTCGCCTCCAGCCGGGCGAAGCGCTCCGCGTGGCCCGGCAACGGGAAGGTGAGCCCGGCCACCGGGTCCCACCAGCCCACCACGTCGGCGCCGCGCACTTCCAGCACCCCGGCGACCAGCTCCCGGAAGGAGGCGGGCCGGTCCTCGAACCACCAGCGGTCCCGGATCTGCCCGTTGACGATCACCTGACGGCCGCGGCGCAGCTCCCAGCCGAGCGACACCGCCCACAGGGGCATCATTCCGTCGGCGGTGACGGGCCCCGCACCGTCCTCGCCCTTGGTGAAGCCGGCGGTGCTCACGGAGCCGTCCACCTCCAGGAGGTCTCGCGGGGCAGCGGTTCGGCACGCCGGCCCGGCGGCTTGCCGTCCCAGGTGAGCTCCCCCGGTACGAAGCCGTCGTCGCCGCCCAGCGCCTCGTGCACCCGCTCCAGCAGCGCCTCGGTGGTGTCGCACACCGCCTCGTCCCGGGGGTCGGACAGGATCACGTCCGGCTCGCCCTGCACGTGGTAGACGAGGACGGGTGCGCCGTCGTCCCCGGTGCCCACCGTGGTCTCGTACGTCGCCCCGGCCGGCCGTGTGAAGTGCAGCCGGAAACTGCCGCCCTGGTCCTCACCGCCCTCGAAGGCGAACCCCTCGCCGGTCATGGCGTCCTGAAGCGCCTCCACCAGATCGCGGCGCCGCTGGTAGGCCAGCTCCAGTTCGTCCAGCCGTCGTTCGGCGTCGGGGAGCCGGTCCTCCAGCTCGGCCACCGTCCGCAGGGCCTCGGTCGCCGTCCGCGCTGCCAGCGCCTCCGTGACGGCGCGCAGGGCGTCCCCGATCTCGTCGGCGAGGACGGGATCGCCGAGATCGGCGGCGGTGTCCCTCACCCCCTCGGCCGCCGGGCGGACCACGTCGAGCCGCTCGGCGGCCTCGGCGAGGTCCTGTTCCAGGGCTGCCCGAGCCGCCTCGGCCGCCTCCAGCTCCGCCGCCTCGGCCGCCTCCAGCTCGGCCGCCTCCGCCGCCTGCCGCTCCTGTTCAGCGAGGACCCGCCGCTCGGCGGCCTCCCTCTCCCCGGCGACCGTCGCCGCATGCCGGACGAGTGTGTGTTCGACCGTGCCGAGCAGGGCTTCGAAACGGACCTCACCGCCCGGGCCGGCCGCCGCGCGCAGCTGGTCGAGCAGGTCGGAGCAGCGCCGGTGGCCGTCCGCGTCGAGGGCGGCGCCGTCCGGGCCGGTGGCGGAGAACCGGCGCTCCAGGCCGGCCAGAACGGTGGCGGAGTCCTCCGTACGGTTCCCGGTCCCCTCCCGGTGCAGGCCCACCACCCGGCCGCGCAGCTCCTCCACCGCGTCGCCGAGCCGTTCACCGCGGGCGGCGCGCTCCCGCAGTTCGCCCAGCCGCCGTTCCAGTGACCCGATGCCGGCCCCGGCCCCGGACCGCTGGGCCTCGGCGATCAGCTCCCGCACCTCGTCCAGACCGCGCTCGTCGGCCCGGGCCTGCTCCGCCCGGGCACTCACCGTCCGGGCGTCGCGCTCGGCCGCCCGCCCGGCCTGCAACTCGGCCTCCCTGCGAGCCACTTGGGCCCGGCGCCGCTCCGCCTCGGCCCGGGCGCGCTCCCGTCGCTCGGCCGCTTGCCGCGCCAGCCGGGCCCGTTCGGCGGCCCGCCTGCGTTCCCTGGCCCGGCGCTCCTCCTCCCGGCGCCGGCGCTCCGCCGCCTCCCGCTGGGCGTACAACGCGCCGACGCGGACGCTGCTGTACTTCGGTGATCCGCTCATCGTTCCCTCCGTGCCTCGGTGTGCAGCACGAACCCCCGCGCCGCGAGCCGGTCCTCAAGCGTTCTCCGGAATCCGGCGGTCGGTGGCACGCCGGCCCAGGAGAGGGATCCGTCGGAGTCCAGCGACAGTTCGATCCCGGCGGTCGTGTCCGGCTCGGCAAGGGCCCGCAGGTAGCGGTCGGTGAGCGGGATCAGCCGCTGGTTGTCCGAACCGCGCCAGCGCAGGACGGCGTGCCGGGCCGCGAGGTACGGCCCGTCGACCAGCAGGTCGAGCCGCTCGAGCAGGGCGAGCCGGTCCGGGGTGCCGCGCCGCAGCGCCTCGTGGCGGAAGCCGGAGTACGCCATCGCGCCGAAGTCCGGGCGCCGCTCCCGTACCGCGTCGAGCAGCTCGGCCAGTGCCCCGGCCTGGCTGAACGGCTCGCCGCCGGAGAACGTGACGCCCTCGATGCCGTCCAGCCGGCACAGCCAGTCGGCGAGTCCGGCGACCGTCCGGCTGGTGCCGCCCTCGAAGGGCAGGGTCTCGGCGGCCACGCAGTCCTGGCAGCGCAGCGGGCAGCCCTGTACCCATATGACCGCGCGGGTGCCGGGGCCGAGGACCGTGCAGCGGTCCAGTGTCCGGGCGACGGAGACGTGGGTCGTCACTGCTCCTCCTGCGGATGGCCGGGGTAGCTGTCCGTTCCCTGCTCGGCCAGGTCGCACCACGGGCACCACGGCCGTTCCACGGTGTGGACGTGGCGGGGGCCGGTCGCGCACACCTTCAGCCGGCCGGGAGCCAGTTCGGCCGCGAGCGCCTGCGCCCACTCGGCCGCCGTCGGACGCCGGCGCGCGTTCGCCAGCGCCCTGCGGAACAGCTCCGTGAGCCGCCTGGGCAGCAGGTCGGCGGGGGGCACGGAGCGGGGCAGCAGCACCGACGCGGGGTCGGCGAGCCGGCAGCGGCCGTGCAGCACGTTGTCGTCGTACGACAGGTAGTCGCCGCCGTCCGCCGGGTGGCCGGCGAAGGGGTGCAGGCCGGCCATGAGGAGCTGGTGGACCAGGACGGCCAGGGCGAAGTCGTCGGACGCGGTGTCCGGTGGCGTGCCGGCGGGGGCGCCGATCCGCTCGGGTGCCGTGTAGCCCGGGGTGCGCATCCGGCCCGGGAAGGTCTCGCGGCCGTCCGTGAACTGCCAGGAGTCGACGTCCGCCATGCCGACCCGGCCGGTCTCGTCGGCCCAGAGGTTGTCGGGCGTGAGGTCGCCGACCACATAGCCCTCGGCGTGCAGGTCGCCCAGCAGCCGGGCGAGGGCCAGGGCGGCGCGCAGGGCCGTCGCCCAGGTCGCCCGGGGCAGGAAGGCGTGGCGGGCGGAGGTGGTGAGGAGGTGGGCGAACGGCTGGTAGGCGTGCCGCATGTCGGTCATCACGTAACCGTCGACGCGGTCCGCGTCGGTTCCGCCGGCCGTGCGTACCGGCACCAGCGGCCAGGCAAGCCGGACGGGTGTGCCGGAGAGGAGACCGACGGTGCGGGGTTCGCGACGCTGGCGCACCAGGCGGGCCACGCGGCGCCGGTAGGTCTCGGGGTCGGGTGGGTCAGGGACGAGTTTCGCGACCAGGGGGCGGGCGTCGTCGACGCCGTACACGAACCCTTCCGAGCCACTGCCGATCTGCTCGGTGAGCCGCCATGTGTGTCCGCTGCGGGACACCACCGTCAGTCCCACGGTCACCCCCCTTCGACGAGAGCGCACAGGACGGTCAGATCGTCACCGGTACGGGCGGCCTCCGGCCCGGCGAGCCGGCGTCGGAGGGGCTCGGCGTCCCCCTGGTTCCCGCGGAGCGTGGCGGCCAGGCCGAGGAAGAAGCGCTCCGCCGGTAAGGGACCCGCCTCCGGCGGAAGGTGGCGGACGGAGGGGTGGTCGAGTGTGAGGGCGGCGCAGCCGTCGGTGGCCAGGACCACTGCGCTGCACTCCGGTTCCCAGACGACGAAGGTGCGGACGCGTAACGCCGCGCCGGGCGAGGACAGGAAGACCGGGGAGGTGGTGGCGGGCGGTGGAAGGACCAGGTGGCAGCGGTCGTCGCGGGTCAGCAGCGTGCCGAAGCAGTCGCCCAGCGAGACGAGGGCCACCCACGGTGGGCGTACGACCGCCGCGGCGACGGTGGCCGCCAGGGGGCCGGGATCCGGCGAACCCGGTGCCCCCAAGACCCCTGCCGCCGCCCTCAGGTACTCCTCGACCACGCGCTTCCCCCGCCCGGCGGTCCACCGGGTCCACGTCTCCGGGGCATCGCCGGTGTCCGGTATGTCGTGCGCCAGCAGCCGGCAGGCCGCGTCGACCGCTATGTGGGCGCCCAGTGCGCTGCGGTCGCGGCTGCCCGCGCCGTCGGACACCGCGAGTACCGCCGTGTCGCCCAGGTCGACCGCCTTGAACGCGTCCTGGCAGTCCTGCCCGGTGGCCAGATGAGCGGTGCCCTGGACGGAGGCGCCCGCGATGATCATCGGAGGTCCCTCTCCAGTCTGTCCATGCGCGCGAGCCGGGCGGCACGGTCGTTGACCTGCTGGTGGATGAGATCCGCGTCCTGGTCCGGGCTGCTGTCGTCCGTGCTCTGGAAGAGCAGGTCGAGGATCCGGCCGAAGTCGAGGTTCTCCAGCGGGGACGTGGCCTTCGGGGCCAGCACCCGGAGCATCGGCAGGTCGGCGCCGCGCACCCCGATCACCTGGAAGACCCACTCCCCCTTCTTCTCGCCCTCGCGCACCCGCCCCGCCGTGCCCGCCAGGGCCGTCGCGTCCAGGGGGCGGCCCTGTGCGTCGCTCGGTGCGCCGTCCGTCAGGACCCACAGGAAGGGGCGCCGGACCGGTACCCGCCTGCGCTGCAGGGTGCGGTAGCGGGTGCGGGCCAGTTCGAGGGCCGTGTCCACGGCTTCCGTGAGCCGGGTGAGGCCTTCGGCGCGCAGCGTGGGCGGGTGCATGCTGTCCACCGGCACGAAGAGCCGGTCGGGGTCGGCCTGTTCGGCGTGGACCAGGCGGCCCGGACCGGGGTCGTAGACGCGTACCGCCGAGGCGAAGGTGATGAGGCAGACCTCCACCCGGGTGCGCAGCCGCTCCTGCGCGCGGACCCCGTCGAACCAGCGGGTCAGGGCCCCGTTCAGCTCGTCGATGCGCGGGTGTTCCGCGGGGCGGCCCATGGACGCGGAGGTGTCGAGGAGGAGGACGACGGGCTGCCGTTCCTCGTACCCGGCTCCGAACTCGATTCCCCGCACGCTCATCCGGCGGCCGCCGGGGGATCGTCGGCGTGGGCCACGAGCCGCTGCCGTCCGGGGTCGTGGCGCACGGTGACGGCCGTTCCCGGCGGCAGGCCGGGCGGCTCGGGGACCATGCGCAGCAGGACACCGTCGACGAGTACGTACGTATCCGGGGCGGGCCAGGTCACTGTGCGACCCGCACAGCCGTGCGCCCACTCAGCCATCCCCCTGGTCATACGGCCACGGTATGTGAAATCGACGCCAACACGCCCGCTCCTTGCGTAAATTGACACCCCGTCGGTTCAGTGACTCCGGGTGGGTGCGAGCCGCCCGGGGGGAAGGCTCCCCCGCGGCGCACCCCGTCCGGGCGGCCCGCCCCTCAAGTCAACCGGACCGGCCGGGCGCCGACCGGTCGCGCGCCGGGCGGGTCCTGGCCGCGATCCGCTCCACCGTGCGGGCCGCCTCCGGGGCCCGCACCACGAAGTGCACGTCCCAGCGCGCCCCGCGCGCCAGCTCCGCCTCGACGGCGCACCACACGGCTGCCGCGCTCGCCCGGTACGAGAGCCCGCCGCGCCCGGAACCGAGCAGCGGGAAGCAGACCGAGCGCAGCGGCGGGTTGTGCAGGTGGTGCTCCTCGGCCAGCAGCGCCAGCACGCGCGACGTGGCGCGGGTGACGTCGGCGGGCAGCACGTCGTAGTCGTTGGTGCCGGCCCGGGGCACGGCCACCGCCGCGTGGTAGATCCGCCGCACGCCGCCGGCGGCCAGCGCTCCCGATCCGGTCGCCACGACCGTGCCCGGTACCACCGGGCGCCCCGAAGTGCCGTGCCGGGCCGTCCACTTGTGCAACTCGTCGTGGACCGGGTCGTCCAGCAGGTCGCCGGTCACCCCGCGCGACGATGCGGCGCGCCGCAGCGAGGCGGAGACGGACGACTTGTACGGCTCCGGCAGCGCGAAGTACGTGTTCGCCGGGGAGACCACGACGTCCACGTCCCGCAGCAGGTCGATGGGGTGGAGGTGCACGGTGACGCGTACGGCCCGGTCGCCCGCCAGGACGTCCACGGTCCGGTGGGTGCCGCCCTCCCCGTCGCTCTCGCCCGGCTCCGCGCCGCCGCCCTCCGCCAGTTCCACGATGTGCTCGGCCACCTGCCCGAGCACCATCACCTCGTGGTGCTTGCGGAAGCGCTCCTCGCTCACCCGGTACACCTCGGCCGCACGGGCCCGGCGGGAGGACGCCGGCCAGTCCCGGGTGCCCTGGGCCAGGCCCAGCGTGTACTCGGCGGCCGTGCGCAGCGTGCCCGCGTCGAGCCGCTCCACCGCGCGGCGGAGCAGCGCCTCCACGGCGCCCTCGCGGGTGCGCGCGGTCGCCGAGCGGGACGCGGCGGCTTCCAGCGCGGGCAGTTCCCGGCCGCGCAGCCTCAGCAGTCCCACCCGCCGGACCGCCTGTAACTCCGCGAGAACCGACGCGTGGTCGAGGGACGGTGGTGCCATGCCGTCAACGATGACACCACCTGTCACAGGGGGACAAGCGGGCGGCGGGCGGGGCGCCGCGCTCAGCGGTGCAGTGGTTCCCTGATCGCCGAACGCAGGGGCTCCAGCAGTTGGTTGGCCTCCTTGATCCCGTCCGGGGAGCCGAGGTCCGGGATGCCGCGGTAGGGCAGTGCCTCCAGCGGTCCGTCCGCGTGCCCGGCCAGGCGGTCCCCGAAGAGCACCAGGACCCGCCGGGACGGGTTGCGTTTCGATCCCCAGATCATCCCCATGGCCTGCGGTGCCTGCGCCCGGATCTCCCGCGCCCAGCGCCGCGTGCCCCGGTAGTGCTCCTCCCCCTCGCTCTCCAGCAGGTCGTGGTCCTGGCAGACGGCGGCCAGGGCCGCTCCGGTGCACAGCGAGACCAGCCTCAGCTCGCACCGGGTCCGCACCACGCTCAGCGACTTGCCCCGCACCTGGGCCCAGAGGACCAGTCGCATGCTGGTCCGCGGGTCGTAGGGGACCGACCGCAGCAGGGTCTCGGCGAGAGCGGTCTCCGGGTCGGTCGCCGCGTACAGACACGAGTACGGGTCCTCCGCCGTGCCGTGGAAGCGGCCGGGCGCGCGGTCGTCCGGAGCGAACGGCCTGAACTCCCCGGCCGCGAACCGGGACGAGTGCATCCGCCACAGCTGGGTGCCGGCCGGCAGCACCTCCCAGTGCGGCCGGAAGCGGTACACGGAGGGTGACACGGTTTCCTCGCGCATCAGTCGCCCTCCACCAACGCGATCGCCGCGCCCACCAGTTCGCTGTCCGGCCGGACGCCGAGGAGGGCGGCGGGCGGTCCGCCGCCCAGCCATGTGTTGCCGCTCAGCCACCAGTCGGCGGCCCCCCACGGGTCCGCGTCGGCGAGCAGCACCCGGTTGACCTCCAGGACGACTTCGTACGGTGCCCCGCCTCCGGGCCTGAACTGGAACTCCGGGTACCGGTCGCCGAGGTCCGGGTCGGCGAACCGGATCAGCTCGGGCGGTGGTGCCGCACCGCGGTACCGGGAGTGGACCTCGGTGGTCGAGAGGGTCGGCGCGTGGAGCAGCCGGAGCTCGACGGCGGCGATGACGGCCGCGGTGTCCGGGGACGGGGGCGGATCGGCGGCGAGCCGGGCCAGCAGGTCCCGGGTGCTCAGGACCACCGGCCGGCCGGCCGTCGCCGTACCGGCGAGCCGGACGGAGTCCAGCGCCTCCCGGACCGGATGGTCGAACGGCAGCGCCACCAGGCAGAGCCGCACCGCCTGGAACGCCCGCCGTACGGCCCTGGAGTCGTCCGGCGGGGTCCCGGCGAGCGCGCGCAGCCGGGTGAGCAGCGACTGGTACTGCTCGCCGGTCAGCTGGGCGCGGATGCTGTCGAGGTGTTCCTCGATGAGGCCGAGCACCCTCGGCCCGTTGTCCTCACCCGGGGTCATACGGTCTTCCTTCCCGGGCCGGGATGGCCCTGATGGATGAAAGCGGCCCAGACGGAGGGCCGTTGGAGGTCGGGGCGGCGGATGTCCGGTCGCAGCGCGTCGCTCAGGCTGCCCGGATCCTTCCGGTCCGGGTCGAGCATCCACAGCTGCGCGGCCCGCAGTGCGTCGACGGGACTGAGCCCGGCCCGCAGATGATGGTGGAAGACCGCCATCAGCAGCGTGGACGCGCCGTCCTGGGCGGTCCACCGCGACCCCACGACATCTCGTGCGCCGCCCGAGACGAAGGCCGTGGTCAGGGTGAGGGCCTCGTCGTGGTCGCGGGTGCTCAGATCCGTCTCGCAGGCGCTCAGGACGATCAGCGGGCCGTCCTCCTGTCCGGCGGGCTGCGGCCGGTCGAGGAGCTGGGTCACGGTCAGCCGGCCGGCTTCCTCACCGCCGTCGGGGCCGGCGAGGTGCAGGGCCGACTCCGTCGGCCGTATCCCCGCCTTGCCGTGCGTGGTCAGATGGACCATCGAGTGGTCCTGGGCGAGCAGGGAAAGCAGCTGGCCGGGTGTGCCGGCCGGCACCGATCCGGGCGGCAGGCTGCCGAAGTCCCCGTACAGCCGCGCCCCCGGATAGAAGGCGTTGCGCAGCTCCAGGACCTCCAGCTCGGCATACGTCAGCGACAGGCTCGGGTCGGCCACCAGCGCCGGGGCCGAGACCGGATCGCGGGGCGCGCGTCCCACCGTGCGCAGGAACTGGCTGCCGGAGGCCGCATAGCTGATCACCAGGGCCTGGCAGAGGTAGTCGTACGGGGCGTCCGCCGGGAACCGGGCCGCGTGCCAGGGGACGATGCCCAGGCGGCCGCAGGGGACCAGGACGACCCGGGGCGTGCGGCGGTCGGCCGCGTCGCCCGGGAGATGTGCCTCCAGCCCGGCGAGGACGTGCGCGAACACCTCGTAGGCCCAGTCGCAGAGCCCGGACAGGGCCTCCTCCCAGGCCCCTTCCGCCGGCACGTCACCGCTGTCCTCGTCCGTGGAGGGGGCGACCGCGTCCAGGTACCGCTCCAGGGGGCCGCTGTCCTCCTCGGAGAGCATGGGCAGCGCGCCCACGCCGATGCCGATCTCGGGACCCACGGCCAACACCATGCCCGGGGCCTCGCCGTCGGTGCCGGGGACCAGGTAGATCAGCGCGTCCGCGCCGGCCTCGGCCACGCCGTCCGCCAGTTCGCGCAGGGTGGGGGTGCCGAGCAGGCCTCCCCGCTCCCGGTAGCCGAGCACCTCCAGGGCCTGCCGGCGCAGTGTGCTGGGAAGCTCGGCGGGCAGCTCGGTGCTGTCGGCGGCGCCGGACTCCCGCCAGGCGGCGGCGAGGTCGGGACGGCCGCGTTCCTCCAGCAGGTCCGGTACGGCCCGGGAGGTGGCCGCCGCCTGCAGCACCAGGGCCCGGCCCAGTTCCAGGGCGGCGACCGCGTCGTCCACCCTCTCGTGCGCGGCGGCCCACAGGGCGGCCCGTGCGCCGAGGTGGGCGCCGTTGCGGGCCGTCGTCAGGCGGTGTTCGGCGCCGTGCTGCAGCAGGACGTCGGCGGCGAGCGCGGACAGGGCCTCATTCGCCGCGGCGGTGGCGGCCTCCACGTCGGACTCGCTCCGTTCCCGGTGCCAGCGGGCACGGTAGGCCTCGGCGAGCGACCACAGGGACTCGGCGGCGACACGCGGGGCCCGGCCCTGCCGGACGTGCTCGCGGAGCCGTTCCAGCGTCGTGATCAAGGCCGCCAGGTCCGCCGGGTCGCGGGTGACGCTGTAACGCAGCCCGAGGCGGTTCCCGGCCGAGTACAGCTGCTCGGCGGTGGCGTCCGGCGGCGGCACCTCCCGGTCCGGAAGGTGCGTCGTGTCGTCGGTGACGCAGGAACGCAGGGCCGCGAGGTCCGGGACCAGGTCCGCCATCTGCTCCTCCCCGAACGGGAGACCGCTGCTCCCCGCGGCGGCCCTCGCGTCGTCGAAGTCCGCGAGGCCGCTCAGGATCAGCTCCCGCTCCATGGTGAGCCAGCCGAGCGTGAGGCGGGCCATGGCGCGTGCGACGAGGAGCACGGCACGCAGGTCGTGGTCCCCGGGGACCGAGTCGGCCAGGGCCTCGGTCCGGGGCACCAGGTCGTCGCGGAGCCGCTTCACGTCCCTGGCCTGCCCCGCCGCACGGATGCCGATCACCAGGCCCATCATGTCCGCCGCGGTCGCGAAGCTGTCGGCCATCGGGATCGAGCTCTGCGACCTGCGCCGTAAGTAGTCGGTGATCGTGTCTGCGTGCGCGAGCCCCAGCGCCGTGTCCTGAAGGGTGCCGCCCGCGCCCTCGCTCGTGTTCAGGAGCAGGGCCATCAGCCCTTCCAGGCCGTCCCTGCCCGGCATGCCGTCCGGCAGCCCGTCCAGCGCGGCGCGCAGCCGTCCGAGCTGCTGGTTGAGGGCAGCGGGGTCGCCGCCGCCGACGTTGTCCAGGAAGTCGAAGGACGTGGTGTTGGCGGCCTGCATCGCGGCGGCGAGCCGGCGGAATTCGTCAGGAGTGCGGGGCACGAACGGGGCGTCGGCGCCGACGGGGTCCGCGTCGACGGGGTCCGGGGCGCCGGCCTTGCCGGAAGGGTCCGGGGCGGCACGTGTGCCGCTCTCGTCCGGGGCCGGGCGTGCGCCGCTCTCGTCCGGGCCGGCACCGGGCACCGGGCCCGAGCCGCTGTCCGGGCCCGCGCGACCGGTCATCGGCGCCAGCCAGCCCGCCACCATCTGCCGCAGCTGATCGGCGCCCGGCTGGCCGTCGGGGATGAGGCTCGTGAACAGGTCGGCCACCCCGTCGAGCGAGGGATGGGCATGAAGGTCGCGCACCTGCCTCAGCTGACTCAGCGTCTCCGGCGGCAGCGGGAGCTCGGCCGCATCGGTCACCAGCTCCTGCATCTCGGCAGCGAGGGCGGCCATCCCTTCCGCCCCCCTCTGCATGATCATGTCGAACATGGCGGTCGCGTCCGGCTCCGGCGGGAGCCCGCCCAGCATCTCCTGCAGCGGCATCGCGTGCGTCAGCAGGAACAGTGCGGCCCACCGCCGGTCCTCGGGTCCGGCCGCGGATCCGGTCCTCGTCGCCGGGTCCCGTACGTCCCGCAGCAGACCGTGCGCCCGCTTCTGGTCCCCGGGCGTCCCGCCCCCGGCGACATGCCGCAGGGTGAGGGCGGCGCCGAGCCACAGGGTCACCGAGCTGCGCAACTGCGGATCGTGGTCCAACAGGCGTGACAGCTCCTCGAGTTCGGTGACGGAGTCGTCGTGGGCGCGGGTGGGTCTGACGACGGTGCCCGGGGCCGGCAGCAGTGCCTTCGCCCGCCCGATCGCCATGCCGGCCCACGCCCGCACCGCCTGGACGCCACCGGTTTCCTCTTCGTCCCCCACCTGTACTCCTCACGCGTCCCGAGGACAGCTGCCGTCCGCCGTGCTCCATGATGACGAGATGTCCGGCACGACGATGCCCGAACGCCCGGCTTGTCCGGCCGGTGCCCGGTCAGCACCCGGAACTCGCCCGGGATGCGCCCGGATCGGCGCGGGATCGGTGCGGGTCGGCGCGGGGCGGGTCGGCGCGCGGCGAATCGGTGCGGGGCGGATCCGGACGGGACGGCCCCAGACGGGGCGGAGCCGTATGGGCCACTACGGACGCCTCCGAGGCTCCGAGGTCCGCCCGCATGCCGCGCCGCAGTTCCCGGAGCCGTTCCCACAGCACGTCGATCTCCCCCTGGGCTGCGTCGAGCGAGTCGCCAGGGCGGGGGGCTCCGTCGTCCAGGCGCCGGAGCCGTCCGTAGACGGTGCCGAGGGCGTGGGCGACCTCGCCGGCCAGGGCGAGCACGGGGTCGGGCAGCCGCATCTGCGCCTCCGCGTACACGTCCCGGTGCAGGTCCCGGGCCTCGGTGAGGCGTCGCCGCTCCGCGCGCGGATCCTCCGCGCGGATCAGGGCGTGCGACAGGTCCGTGAGGGCCGCGAGGTACTGCCGCGAGGCGGTGTTGAGAGCGACGTAACAGGTCCGCCGCTCCTCGGTTTCCCGCGCCCTGGCCCGGGCGCGCTCGGCCCGCTCCTGCTCACGCCGCCGGCTGCGCTCGGCCGCGCGCTGGGTGAGCAGGGCCGACAGCAGGGTCCCCACCACCCCGACGACCGCCACGATCGGCGCACCCGCGCCAGTGACGTCCATCGCCCTCACCCCCGTGTCGCCGTGTCGCCGCACACCTCCAGCGAAACGGTGCCGTGCCCCCGCGGGGAACCCCACGACCGAGGATGGCCCGGCCTTCGCCCGGACCGCGCCCGCGAGGTTCGGAGATGCGAACGGAGAGACCCGGAAGGTTCCGTTCAGCCGAGGAAGCTCAGCCGTACGCGGCGGTCGGCATTGTCCTTGTTGGTGTCCACCAGGCACACGGACTGCCACGTGCCCAGTTCCAGGCGTCCGCCGATCACGGGGAGGGTCGCGTGCGGCGGGACGATGGCCGGCAGGACGTGGTCGCGGCCGTGGCCGGGGCTGCCGTGGCGATGCTGCCAGCGGTCGTCGGCCGGGAGCAGGGTGTGCAGGGCGGCGAGGAGGTCGTCGTCGCTGCCGGCGCCCGTCTCGATGACCGCGATGCCGGCGGTGGCGTGCGGGACGAAGATGTTGAGCAGGCCGTCGCGGCCGGCCGCCGCCTCGCGCAGGAAGTCCTCGCAGTCCTCGGTGAGGTCGACGACGCGCTCCCGGGAGCCGGTGGAGACGTTCAGCATTCGGGTGGTGAAGGCATCTGACATGCCCCCATCCTGGCCCATGGGCCACGGCCGCGCTGCGGGAAGATCCCCGCGTGGCTCCCTGTTGGAAGGGGCGTGAACGCAACGCGCGAGGTCGAGGTCGTCGTCATCGGCGCCGGTCAGGCGGGCCTGGCCGGCGCCTATCACCTGCGGCGCACCGGTTTCGAGCCGGACCGTGACTTCGTCGTGCTGGACCGGTCCCCGGCGCCCGGCGGGGCCTGGCAGTTCCGGTGGCGCTCACTGACGTACGGCAGGGTGCACGGCATGCACGCGCTGCCCGGTATGGAACTGACGGACGCCGACCCGGCGCGGCCGTCGGCCGAGGTGATCGGCGCGTACTTCGATCGGTACGAGCGCGCCTTCGGCCTGCGGGTGCGGCGCCCCGTGGAGGTGCGGGCGGTGCGGGCCGGTGAGGACGGGCGGCTGCTCGTGGAGACCCCGGACGGAGTCTGGTCGGCGCGGGCGCTGATCAACGCGACCGGCACCTGGGACCGGCCCTTCTGGCCGCGCCTGGCGGGCCAGGAGACGTTCCGCGGACGGCAGTTGCACACCGTCCGGTACGCCGGGCCCGAGGAGTTCGCCGGGCTGCGGGTGGTGGTCGTGGGCGGTGGCGCCTCGGGCACCCAGCACCTGCTGGAGCTCGCCCCGTACGCTGCCGCGACCACCTGGGTGACCCGGCGGCCTCCGGTGTTCCGCGAGGGACCGTTCGACCAGGAGGCGGGCCGTGCCGCGGTCGCGCTGGTGGAGGAGCGGGTACGCCGGGGTCTGCCGCCGCGCAGTGTGGTCTCGGTCACCGGGCTTCCCCTCGACGGCGCCGTGCGGCAGGGCCTGGCGGACGGGGTCCTGGACCGGCGGCCGATGTTCGACCGGATCACGCCGGACGGCGTGGAGTGGGACGACGGCCGGTGCGTCGACGCCGACGTGATCCTGTGGGCGACCGGTTTCCGGGCCGCACTGGGCCACCTCGCTCCGCTGCGGCTGCGCGAGCCGGGCGGCGGCATCCGTGTCCAGGGCACTCGTGCGGTGGCCGATCCGCGGGTGCACCTCGTCGGCTACGGCCCCTCGGCCAGCACCATCGGCGCGAACCGGGCCGGGCGGGCGGCCGTCCGGGACATCGGGCGGCTGCTGGCCGGGGAACAGCCGGCCGCCGCGTGACGTCCCGCAAGCTCAGCGGACCGACGGCTGCGGGGAGGCCGGGGGCTGCCAGGGGGAGGCCGGCTGTTGCTGCGGGGTGGCAGGAGGCTGCTGTGGGACGGCCGGGGACTGCTGCGGGCTCGGGGTCCGCTGCGCCGCGCCCTGGTGGAGTGCGGTGAACTCGGCCACGTTGCGCATGTGCGTCGCGTAGTCGGCGGTGAAACGGGTGTCGCCCGGCTTGACCGTGACGAAGTACAGCCAGTCGCCCGCCGGCGGGTTGAGCGCGGCGCGCATGGCCTCCGCGCCCGGGTTGCCGATCGGCGTCGGCGGCAGGCCCATGCGCTGGTAGGAGTTGTACGGGCTGTCGATGCGGGTGACGTCCTCGCTGGTCAGGGAGGTGCGGTTCAGCGCGTAGTTGAGGGTCGAGTCCATCTGCAGCGGCATCCCGCGCTGCAGCCGGTTGAGGATGACCCGGGCGACCTTGCCCATGTCGGCCTTCGCCGAGGTCTCGGCCTGGATGATGCTGGCGATGGTGACGGCCTGGTGGAGATTCATCGCGTCGTGCTGCGCTCCGGCCGCGACCGGCGCCGCGTTGAACTTCTTGTCGGCGGCGTCGACCATCGTCCGCAGCAGGGACTGGGGCGTCGTCCCCTTCGGCAGCGGATACGTCGCCGGGAAGAGATAGCCCTCGGGGTTGCCCTCGGCCTCGCCCGGCAGTTTCAGACCGGCCTTGCCGATGGACTTGCGGGTGCTGCCCGGGGGCAGTTTCAGGGCCTTGTCGATCGCGTCGTACACCTGGCTCGCCCGCCATCCCTCCGGGACGACCAGCGCGGCGGGCTTGGGCTCCTGGTGGTGACGGGGGTGGCCACCTTTGCCCAGCGTCAGCAGCGGCACCGCCACGGCGGTGCCGGCGACGACGGCGCCGGCCACGACGAGGGCGAGTCTCCCCCGGCGTGTCAGTCGGATCGTGCTCCGTGGCGGAGTGTTCGTCTGCATGCGGGCACGTTAATACGCATATCCGCTCAAACCCGGCATATGTTCAGTTTGTCTGTCGCTGCGTCAGCTCGCCGGTTCCAGTTGAGCGTCCCTGCGCACCAGGGCCGCGTACCGCCCGTCCCGCTCCAGCAGCTCCTCGTGCGTGCCGCGTTCGGCGACCCTCCCGGAGTCCAGCACCACGATCTGGTCGGCACCGCGGACGGTGGACAGGCGGTGGGCGATGGTCACTGTCGTACGGTCGGCCGACAGCGCGTCGATGGCCTTCTGGACGGCCGCTTCCGTGCGGGTGTCGAGCGCGCTGGTCGCCTCGTCGAGGATCAGGACCGGCGGGTCGCGCAGAATGGTGCGGGCTATGGCGAGGCGCTGCTTCTCGCCCCCGGAGAAGCGGTGGCCGCGCTCGCCGACGACCGTGTCGTAGCCGTCGGGCAGTGCGGCGATGTGGTCGTGGATCTGCGCGGCCCGCGCTGCCGCGCGCAGTTCCTCGTCGGTGGCGTCCGGCTTGGCGAAACGGAGGTTGTCGGCCACGGAGGCGTGGAAGAGGTACGTCTCCTGCGAGACGACGCCGACCGCGCGGGCGAGGGTGTCGAAGTCGAGGTCGCGGACGTCGACACCGTCCAGGGTGACCCGGCCGCCGGTCACGTCGTACAGGCGGGGCACCAGACAGCCGAGCGTGGACTTGCCGGCGCCGGTCGGGCCGACGACGGCGAGGCTGCCCCCCGCGGGGACGGCGACGTCGATGCCGTCGAGGACCGGGCGGACCGAGGCGTCGCCCGCATCGTAGCGGAACTCGACGTTCTCGAAGCGGAGTTCGCCCTTCACCCGGTCGAGCCGGACGGGGTCCGCGCGTTCGGTGATGTCGACGGGCAGGTCCAGGTACTCGAAGATGCGCTGGAAGAGCGCGAGCGAGGTCTGGATCTGGACGCCCGTCGCGAGCAGGCTGACGGCCGGGCGGAACAGGCCCTGCTGGAGCGAGACGAAGGCGACGATGGTGCCGAGGGAGACCTCGGGTCCGCCGAGCTGAAGGGCCAGGCCCGCGGTCCAGTAGATGACGGCGGGCATCGCGGCCATCACGATCGTGATCACGGCCATGCGCCAGCGCCCGGCCATGTTCGCCCTGACCTCCAGGTCGACCAGGCGCTCGGACTCCTCGGCGAAGGACGCGGTGAGCGAGTCGGAGCGGCCCATGGTGCGGCCGAGCAGGATGCCGCTGACGGAGAGCGACTCGGTGACGGTGGCGGCCATCGCCGCCATCTGCTTCTGCCGCTGCGTGGTGATCTTCTTGCGTTCGTTGCCGACGCGGCGGCTGATCCACACGAACACCGGCAGCAGGAGCAGCGAGACGACGGTGAGCCGCCAGTCGAGGGCGACCATCGCGACGATCGTGGCGATCACACTGGTGGCGTTGGACACCAGGGAGGTGGCGGTGGAGGTGACGGTGGCCTGCATCCCGCCGATGTCGTTGGCGATGCGGGACTGCACCTCGCCGGTGCGGGTGCGGGTGAAGAAGGCGAGCGACATGCGCTGGAGGCGGCCGTAGACGGCGGTGCGCAGGTCGTGCATGACGCGCTGGCCGACGGTGGTCGAGATCAGCGTCTGCAGCACGCCGAAGACGCCGGCCAGGACGGCACTGAGGATCATGCCCAGGGCGAGCAGGCTCAGCAGGCCGGTACGCCCCTGGGGGAGCGCGACGTCGAGCGTCTCCCTGAGCAGGAACGGTGTGGCCACCGAGACGAGCGAGGAGGCGCCGACCAGCAGGCCGACGATCGCGAGCCGCCCGCGGTAGGGGCGGAAGAGTCTCAGGATGCGGCGCACCTGCCGGGGCTGTTCCGCGGCACCGGCGGGCGGGGTCCAGGAGGGTTCTCGGTCGGGGTGCATGGGCTCCTACGGGGGTGAACGGGCGCCGGCCGACGGAGGCCGGCGATGACGCGACGGATCGTAGCTCATTGTTACCTATACTCACAATGAACGGCATCCTGATATTGTTCCCGCATGACCACCCCGGATTCCGACAGCCTGCTCGCCGAGCAGCTGCTGCGGCTGACCCGCCGGGTGCACCGCATCCAGAAGCGCCATCTGGAGCGGCGCGAACTGGGCGTCACCCCGGCCCAGTCCCGGCTGCTGCGCACGCTCGCGCACTACGGCTCGCCCCCTCGCATGGCCGACCTCGCCGAACGCCTCGAAGTGGTGCCGCGTGCGGTGACGACGCTGGTCGACGGGCTGGAAGCGAACGGGAAGGTCCGGCGGACGCCCGATCCGGCGAACCGGCGCGTGACCCGGATCGAGCTGACGGACGACGGGCGCGCCACCCTGCGCGAGCTGCGCGGCGCACGCCGCTCGGCCGCCGAGGAGATACTCGCGCCGCTGACCGAGAAGGAGCGCCAGGTGCTCGGCGTGCTGCTGGACACACTGATCGACGGGGACACCGCCAAGCCCTGCTGACAGCGGTGCGGCCCCGGTCCCGGCAGGGCGGGAGCGGGGCCGCACACGCCGGACGGTGCGTCAGCAGCGGCTCCGGTCCTCCGTCAGGACGCCCTGCACGGTGGTCAGCGAACGGTCGTAGCAGCCGACGGAGCCGTACAGCCGGTAGCGTTCGGTCGACGTGCCCACCGCGTGCCGCTGGTCGCGCGGGACGTCGATCGCGTATCCGGCGTCGCCGTCGTAGGTGTCGTCGAGCCGCGCCCACGTGGTCCGCCGTCCGTCCCGCAGCTCCGTGACCGAGGCCCGGTCGCGGAGGGTCAGCGCGGTGCGCAGCCGGTTGTCCGGGCCGATGGTCGTGGCGCCGTTCATGGTGTACGTCCGGCGCGTGTGCGTCGTGCGCGCGGGGCCGTGTCCGTCGACGGTGACCGTCTCGTCGTCGCTCCAGGTCGCGTCGAGGCCGTCCATGGCCTCCCCGCCGGTCCAGCGGTGCGCGGAGGTGTTGGCGAGCGTCCGGGTGACGGTGGTGGTCACACGGCCGTGCGAGGTGTCGAGGTGACCGGAGACGGTCAGCCGGTGCCGGGCCTCGGTGCCGACGCGGTTGAGCGGACCGGGCGTGTAGGTGGAGGAGTTGGTGATGTCCGTCGCCGTGGCACCCGTGAGCGCCCCGGTGACGTGGGCGCGGTGGGCGTCCCGCCAGACCAGCACGTTCACGGGCGTGCTCCACCCCGGCCGTCCCGCGGGCACACCCACGACCGAGACCTCGACGCGGTGCGGGCGGCCGTCGTTGAGCAGGCCGGCGAAGGGGGTGAGGTCATAGGTGAGGGGTCGGACGTCGAAGGCGTGCGGGGCGGGGAGCACGTACCAGAGGAAGGGGTTGGACCAGCCGCCGGTCCACACGTTCGGATACGGTGCCGCGATTCCGGCGAGCCGGCCGTCGACCTTGATCTGCACCTCCCGGTAGGGGCCGTGGTCCGCCTTGCAGGAGTAGGACGCCGGGTCGGGCGCGGTCAGGTACCAGAACTCCTCGCAGCCACCGCCCGATCCGGTCGCGTACACCTCGGCGAGGACGCGCTCGCTGTTGCGCGGGGTGGTGAGGGTCGTGCCCTCGGGTGTGTCGGCGAGGGTGAGGACACGGTCGGGCGCGGGAGTCCCGGGGCGGCCCGCGTAGAAGGTCAGCGTGACGTGTACGTCGATGACCCCGGTGTAGGTGTCGTCCACGACGTTGCCGATGAGCATCTCGACGTCCTGTGCGCTGCGGAAGGTGTCGCTGTAGCGCGTGACGTCCTTCTCCACGTGCCACTCGATGCCGTCGGGCGAGGGCTCGGGGGTGGAGGTGCGCAGGATCTCGACCCCGCCGAGGTGGAGGTACCCGAGCCGGTCGTACTGACGGCCCTTCACCTCGCCGTCGAGGCGCAGGACGACCTTGCTCCAGTGGTCGCCGCAGCCCTTCGGTGGGGTGTACGCGCCCTGGTAGGGGGTGAAGTCGCGGAACTGCACGTCGGCGAGGGTGACCCGGCACGACCTGGTGTGCGGTCGTTCGACTGGCGGTTGCGCGGTCACCGGGTCGTGCCAGTCGGTGCCGAACTCGGCGGGGACGTCGGCCGCCTGGGCGACAGCCGTTCCGGTGCCGAAGAACGTGCTCACGAGGAGGGTCGCTCCGGCGAGCATGGACATGACGATCCGTCTACTCATGGTCGGTGTTCTACGGCGACCGGTCCCCCTGCCGCAATGATCAGACCGGCCGCATTGCCCCGTACGGGCGCACGAGCGGGAGACACTGCCACATCATTTATCTCTATAAGCACATAATACTGGCATAGTGCGATCATGAAGATCACGGCCATCGGGGCCCTCGCGCTGGCCATCGCGTCCGCGGTCACGGGCGCCGTGGTCCTCACCGGCGGGCTGCCGCACACGGCCCGCCGCTCACCCGCTCACGGTTCCGCGGTCTCGCAGGGCCCGGCCCCCTCCCCCGGCGCGCCCGGCATCGGCGACCCCCTGATGCCGCTCTCCGGCAACGGCGGCTACACGGTCCGCCGCTACACCCTCGACTTCGACTGGCAGGCACCGCGGACGCCCTTCGCCGCCGCTGCCACCGTCCGCGCCACCGCCACCCAGTCCCTGTCCCGCTTCGACCTCGACTTCGCCGGCAACACGCTGCGCACGGTCACGGTCGACGGCGCGCCGGCCACCGCCGTACGCGACGGCGACGAACTCGTCGTCACTCCCCCGAGGCCGATCCCGCGCGGCCGCGCGTTCACCGTGCACGTCACCTACACCGCCGACCCGACGCAGCGGCGCCACCGCGACGACGCCATCCAGGACTACGGCTGGATGCCGACCCCGGACGGCACCATGGTCTGCGCGCAGCCCGACGGCGCGAAAATGATCTTTCCGGCGAACGACCACCCGAGTCTGCGCGCACCGGTCACCTTCCGCATCACCACCCCCGACGGGGTGAGCGCCGTGGCCAACGGCCGGCTCGTGGGCACCGAACGGCGACCCGGCCGTCGCGTCAGGTGGACCTACGACTCCGAGGAGCCGATCGCGGGGCAACTCGTCCAGATGGCGATCGGCGAGTTCACGTTCGTCGAAGGCACCGGCCCGCACGGGCTGCCGCTCAGGGACGTGGTCCCGGACGGCCTGGTCGGCGGCACCGAGGCGTACCGATCGCTCACCGCGCAGCACCTCGCCTGGCTGGAACGGCGGCTCGGCCCCTACCCGTTCCGCCGTTACGGCGTGCTGGTCGGGGACACCGACCTGCCGGTGGCACTGGAGACGCAGTCACTGTCCGTAGTGCCGAGGGACGATCTGCTGGGCGACCGCGTCGACGCCGAACGCAATCTCGTCCATGAGCTGGCCCACCACTGGACGGGCGACAGCGTCGCCATCCGGCGCTGGTCCGACCTGTGGCTGAGCGAGGGTCACGCCCGCTTCTACGAGCGCCTGTACTCCGCCGAGCACGGCGGCCCGGACCTGGAGGAGACGATGCGGGCCGCGTACGAGCAGCACGACCAGTGGCGTCACGACGACGGGGCGCCCGCCGAGCCGACCGCGCCGACGCTGTTCAAGGTGATGCGCTACGACGGCTCCGCACTGGTGCTGTTCGCCCTGCGGGAGAAGGTCGGCGAGGAGACCTTCGGCCGGATCGAGCGGTCCTGGGTGACGCGCTACCGGGGCCGGGCGGCCGGCACCCCGGAGTTCGTCGCACTCGCCTCCCGGATCGCGGGCGAGGACCTGGCACCCTTCCTGACCCCCTGGCTGTACGGGCCGCACACCCCGCCCATGCCGGGTCACCCCGACTGGCAGGCCGATCCGGTCGAGGACTGAGCCGTACGCCGCCGACCGAGTGGCCTCTGCCCGGCCGCTCGGCCACCCCGGTGACGCTTGGCGCGACGTGGCGCGGCAGGCACGGAAACGTACCAGGGGTGGCGTGCAGGACAACTTCCCTGTCCTGGTGGTGACGAACATGTCTGGAGAACCGTGCAATGAGAAGACCGGCCGCCCCACGTGTTCCCAACGCCCTTCGCGGGTACCGCCGGACCGCCTGCGTCATCGCCTCGGCGGCGGTGCTGACGCCCTTGCTGCTCATCCAGGTGTCCGGCGACGACGGGGCCCAGGACCGGCGGCTGCAGGAAGCCTTCGAGGACGCCGCACGCGAGTACCACGTGCCGCGCAGTGTGGTGATGGGCGTGTCCTACGTGCAGTCGCGCTGGGACGCCCATCCCGGCGCGCCCAGCGTCGCCGGCGGGTACGGCCCGATGCACCTGGTGGACACCGCCCGGCTCCGGCCCCCGGCCGCGGCGGCGGGCCCGAGGGCACGGGCGGGCGCGGGCTCACCGCCCCCGGCGGGCGCGGGTGACACGCCCGCCACGGATGCGGCCGGCCCGGGCGGACATGCCGTGCAGCCGGCGGACCTCGAACGCGCCGCCCGTCTGATCGAGGTCCCGGCCGGACGCCTGCGGACGGACCCGGTCGCCAACGTACGCGGTGGCGCGGCGATCCTGGCGGCCACGCAACGACAGCTCGGCAAGCCCCTCAGCGACGACCCGGCGGACTGGTGGGAGACGGTGAAGCGCTACCCCGGCACCCGTGACCTCACGTCAGCCGTGACGTACGCGAACGACGTCTTCGCCGTCATCCGCAGGGGAGCGCACCGCACCACCGCAGAGGGACAGGACGTCCGTCTCTCCGCCAGCCCCGGCGTACGCCCCCACGTCGCCCGGTCGCAGGGACCCAAACGGCCCAAGGAGGTCGAGTGTCCCGCGGAGCTGTCCTGCGACTGGCTCAGCGCGCCGTACGAGGAGATCGACGACGAGGGCGGGTACGGCAACCACGACCTGGCCGACCGGCCGAGGGACCAGAAGATCGACTACATCGTCATCCACGACACCGAGGCGATCCTGCCGAACATGTTCAAGACGGTGCAGGATCCTACGGAGGCGTCGTGGCACTACTCGATCCGCTCCAGCGACGGTCACATCACCCAGCACATCAGGACCAAGGACGAAGCCTGGCACTCGGGCAGCCAGTTCCTGAACGCCCGCTCCATCGGC
This sequence comes from Streptomyces lucensis JCM 4490, assembly GCF_014650035.1. Lineage (GTDB taxonomy): Bacteria > Actinomycetota > Actinomycetes > Streptomycetales > Streptomycetaceae > Streptomyces > Streptomyces lucensis. The sequence goes on from NZ_BMUE01000003.1 coordinate 470,447, forward strand.
ATCGAGCACGAGGGGTTCCTGACCCAGCCCGGCACCTGGTTCACGGAGCAGATGTACCGGTCATCGGCCCGCCTGGTGCGCTACCTGGCCGACAAGTACGACATCCCCCTCGACCGGCAGCACATCTTCGGTCATGACAACGTGCCGGCGCCGACCGCCGACAGCATTCCCGACATGCACGACGACCCCGGCCCCTTCTGGGACTGGCGGCACTACTTCGACCTCCTGGGCGCGCCCCTGCGTGCCACCGCCGGACCGGACAGCGCCATGGTGACGATCCTGCCGGACTACGCCACCCACGAACCGCGATTCACCGGGTGCCCCAAGAGCGGTGTGCCGTGTCCGCCGCACGGCTCCAGCGCCGTCCGTCTGCACACGGCGCCGAACGACGGCGCCCCGCTGATCCAGGACCCGGGCCGCAGGCCGGACGGCGACGACTCCACGGAGGACGTCAACGACCTGGGCTCCCGTGTCTCCGCCGGCCAGACCTTCGCCGTCGCCGGGCGCAGTGGCGAGTGGACGGCGATCTGGTACCAGGGCAACAAGGCGTGGTTCAGGAACCCGGCCAAGCACCCGACGGCCGTCGGCGCGGCCGGCCGGATGGTGACGCCGAAGGACGGCCTGGACGAGGTCCCGGTGTACGGACGCGCCCTCCCGGAGGAGGACGCCTACCCCGAGGACGTGGAGGAGCAGCCCGAGTCGCCGCTTCCCTACCGCCTCGCGGCCGGCCAGCGGTACGTCACGCAGGCCCGCGTCGAGAGTTCCTACGTCCCCCGGGGATCCTTCGTCGCCTCCCCCCACCCGGTGGTGAAGGGTCATCAGGGTTACTACGAGATCCAGTTCGGCCACCGGCTCGCCTACGTCCGGGCGAGTGACGTGGACGTGGTGGGCGACACCCCCGCCGCGGCGGGACCGCCGAAGACGCCCAAGGACCGTCCGGCCGGCCGCTGACACCGCGGCGCAGCACGCCGGCTAGGCGGACAGGTCCGCCCGGTCTCCCATCACCACGACCGGGTGGTCCGCCGGGTCGAGAGTGCGCAGCAGGTACCGCATGGCGTTCTTCGGGACGCTGACGCAGGCCGAGGTGCCGCTCTTGTGGTCCATGTGCAGCCAGATGCTGCCGCCCTTGGCCTGGCCCTGGGGGCGGGTGGCGTTGCCCGGCGGGGTGCCGGGGACGCGGTTGTAGTCGATGGCGATGATGTAGTCGAAGTCGTGCTGGTGATCCGCGTCCCACTCGGCCGGTGGGGTGTAGGCGGCCTCGTTGTGGTCGTACGGCAGCTTGGCCCCCGGATCGGGGAGCACCCCGCCCGCGTCGGAGAGGGTGAACACGCCCACGGGGCTGCGTTTGTCGCCCTCGTGGTGGTCGGTGGTCCAGCCCTTGCGCCCGTTGTGGGCGGCCCAGCTGCGCACCGGATGCCACGCGTCACCTCGCCGGGTGTACAGCACCACCGTGGAGTCGGCCGAGTTCCTGCCCTTGCCGTAGACGGCCACCACCTGGCGGGAGCCGGCGGGTATCCGGCGCTGGAGGCGGTCGCCGACGCCCGGGATCCGGGTCGGGTCGGCCGTGGGCGTCGGGGACGCCGTCCGGCCCTGCCCGCCGCGGCCGCCGGATCCGGGCGCGCCGTCGCTGCGAGCATGTCCGCCGCAGGCGGTGAGGGTCGCGAAGAGGGTTCCGAGGGCCGCCACCGCGACCGTTGCACGCCGCACGCTGTTGATATGCACCGGTCCATGGTGACATCGCACGCCCGTGGGCTGTGACGGGCCCCCTGTCCGGAAGCCGGCGCACCCCGTGGCCCGCCGGAGAAAATGGTTTGAAATCCACGACTGTCCGACGCGAACCTTTCACGGCTTGTCACCGCTCATCCCTGAGTGCCGCTTTCTCCTTCCCCTGACACGAGCCACTGGGGCGTCATGCAGATTCAAGACCTTCCGTATTCCGATCCGGGCGTCCCCGACGCGCGTTCGGGTCCACGCCTGCTGTGGTGGCTGTGGCGCAACCAGGCGGGCGGACAGCTCAAGGCGCTCGTCTGGGGCCTGCTGCACTTCGTCTCCGTCGCGGCCCTGCCCTTCTGCGTGGGACTGGCCGTCCAGGCGGTCGTCGACCGCTCCGGCACCCGGCTCGCCCTGACGGGTGGTCTGATGCTGCTGTGCGGGACGGGTGTCGCCGTCGGCGACACCTTCCTGCACCGGTCGGCCGTCACCAACTGGATCACCGCCGCCGCCCGCGTCCAGCAACTGCTCGCGCGCAAGGCCGTCCACCTGGGTTCGGCGCTGACGCGGCGGGTCGCGGCCGGCGAGGTGGTGGCCGTCTCCACCGGTGACGTGGAGAAGATCGGCTGGTTCGTGGAGGCGCTCTCCCGGTTCGGCGCGGCGGCGCTGACGGCCGTCGCGGTCTGTGCCGGCCTCGTCGTCTACCAGCCCGCGCTGGGTGTGCTCGTCGCCGTCGGACTGCCCGTGGTCGCGCTCGCGGCGCTGCCGCTGCTGCCCCGGGCGACCCGCCGCGCCGACGTGCAGCGCGAGAAGGCGGGCCGGGCCACCGAACTCGCGTCGGACACGGTCGCCGGGCTGCGCGTACTGCGCGGCATCGGTGGCGAGGAACTGTTCCTCGACCGCTACCGCCGGGCCTCGCAGGAGGTACGGCACGCCGCGGTGCGCAGCGCCCGGATGTGGTCGCTGATCGCCGTCCTTCAGGTGCTGCTGCCCGGGCTGCTGCTGATCACGGTCGTCTGGCACGGCATCGGCCTGGCCCGCCAGGGACGGATCACGGTCGGCGAACTCGTGACCGTCTACAGCGCGGTCATGATCCTCCACTATCCGCTGCAGCACTTCCAGGAGATCGCCATGGCGTACTCCTTCTCGCGCCCCTCGGCCAAACGGGCCGCGCGCGTGCTCTCGCTGGAGCGGCCGACGGCCACCGGCGGCAGCCGGCCGGCCGAAGCGCCGGGCGGCGACCTGTACGACCCCGGTACCGGTCTGCTCGCCCCGGCCGGCCTGCTCACCGCCGTGGTCTGCGGAGACCCGGACGCGGCGGGCAGGCTCGCGGAGCGGCTGGGCGGCCATCCCGCCGAACCCGGCGGCTCGGTGCTGCTCGGCGGAGTGCCGCTGGACGAACTCCCGCTGGACAGCGCCCGGACCGCGGTCCTCGTACAGGACAAGGACCCGGTGCTGCTCTCCGGGACCCTGCGCGAACTGCTCGACGTGCCGGCCTCCGGTGCCGTACGGCCGGCGGACGCGCTGGCGGCGGCGCAGTGCCAGCACGTCCTGGACGCGCTCGTCCAGGGGTCGGTGGACGCCGCCGACCCGATGGACGCCCGCGTCACCGAGCGCGGCCGCTCCCTGTCCGGCGGCCAGCGCCAGCGGCTCGCGCTGGCGAGATCCCTGATCGCCGACCCCGAGGTGCTGGTGCTGGACGAACCGGCCTCCGCGGTCGACTCGCACACCGAGACACGGATCGCGGACGGGCTGCGCAGGCTGCGATCGGGGCGGACGACGGTGGTGTTCACCTCCTCTCCGCTCCTGCTGGACCGCGCCGACCGGGTCGCCCTGGTCCACGAGGGCGAGGTCCTGGCGACCGGGGTGCACCGCGAACTGCTCGCCTGCGAACCGCGGTACCGGGCCGTGGTGACACGGGAGCCCGAGGAGACGGAGGCGGCCGGCGCGGACGTGGGCCTGCCCGGCCAGGACGCCCTCGTGGGCGCTTCGACGGAACCGCGAGAGATCGAGGAGAGCGCATGATCGGCGTCACGCCACCGGCCTACGACCCGGCGGCCCCGACGGCCGCCACCACCCTGCCCGTCGCCGCGGCCACGACCGTGCGTGCCTACGTGGCCGAGCTCTTCCGCCGGCACCGCCGCGCCTTCCTGCTGCTGATCACCGTCAACGCGGTGGCGGTGCTGGCCTCCATGGCCGGCCCGTATCTGCTCGGCGGCCTGGTCGAGCGGGTGTCGGACGGAGCCCGGGACCTTCATCTCGGCGCCGCGGCGGGGCTGTTCGTGCTCGCGCTGGCCGTTCAGGCCGCGTTCGTCGGTCAGGTGCGGCTGCGCGGCGCGGTGCTCGGCGAGCGGATGCTGGCCGACCTGCGCGAGGACTTCCTCGTCCGGTCGGTCGGACTGCCGCCGGGCGTGCTGGAGCGGGCGGGCACCGGCGACCTGCTCTCCCGCATCACCACCGACGTCGACCGCCTGGCCAACGCCATGCGCGAGGCCGTGCCCCAGCTGGCCATCGGCGTCGTGTGGGCGCTGCTGCTGCTCGGCGGGCTCGTCGTGACGGCCCCGCCGCTGGCGGCCGCCGTCCTGCTCGCCGTGCCGGTGCTCGTGGCCGGGTGCCGGTGGTACTTCAAGCGCGCGCCCTCGGGCTACCGCTCCGAGGCCGCCGGGTACGCGGCCGTCGCGGCCGCGCTCGCCGAGACCGTGGACGCGGGCCGCACCGTCGAGGCGCACCGCCTCGGTGCCCGCCGCATCGCGCTGTCGGAGCGGCGGATCAAGGAGTGGACGGCCTGGGAACGCTACACCCTGTGGTTGCGGTCGGTGCTCTTCCCGGTGATCAACGCAGTGCACGTCCTGGTGCTCGGCTCGGTGCTGATGGTCGGCGGTGTGTTCGTCCTGCGGGGCTGGATCGGCGTGGGGCAGCTGACCACGGGCGCTCTCATCGCACAGATGCTCGTCGACCCGCTCAACCTGATCCTGCGCTGGTACGACGAGGTGCAGGTGGCCCAGGTGTCGCTGGCGCGCCTGGTGGGGGTGCGGGACGTGGAGCCGGAGGCCGGGGACGGGTCGGCGTCCCCGGCCGGGCGGGACGTGCGCGCCGACCGGGTGCGCTTCGGCTACCGCGAGGGCGTCGACGTGTTGCGGGAGGTCTCCCTGAAGGTCGCGCCGGGCACCCGGCTGGCCCTGGTGGGCCCGTCGGGCGCGGGCAAGTCCACCCTGGGCAGGCTGCTCGCCGGGATCTACGCGCCCCGGGACGGCCGGATCACCCTGGGCGGGGCCGAGCTGTCCCGGATGCCGGCCGAACGCGTCCGCTCGCACGTCGCGCTGGTCAATCAGGAACACCACGTGTTCGTGGGTTCCCTGCGCGACAACCTGCTGCTCGCGCTCCCCCGCTCCCGGCCCGGCTCCGGAGCGGACGCCCCCGTCGGCGGCCATGACGCCGAGCTGTGGGCGGCGCTGCGCGCGGTCGGCGCGGACGGATGGGCACGGGCGCTGGACGACGGTCTGGACACGGAGGTCGGCTCCGGCGGTCTCGCGCTGACCCCGGCGCAGGCCCAGCAGATCGCACTGGCCCGGCTGGTGCTGGCCGATCCGCACACGCTGGTCCTGGACGAGGCGACGTCCCTGCTGGACCCGCGCGCGGCCCGCCATCTGGAGCGCTCCCTGTCCCGCGTGCTGGACGGCCGCACCGTGGTGGCCATCGCCCACCGCCTGCACACCGCCCACGACGCCGACGTGATCGCCGTCGTGGAGAACGGCCGCATCAGCGAGCTGGGCAGTCACGACGAGCTGGTGGCGGCGGACGGAGCGTACGCGGCGCTGTGGCGGTCCTGGCACGGGTGAGGACGCGCCGCGGGACAGGCCGCCGGGGCCGGCGGCACGACAGGCGGGATCACGCCGCATGGACAGTGCCCGGCTCGGGCACCCGGCGGGCCGGGCCTCGTGCCGTTGCGCGGTCCCGAGCCGGAGTGGAAGTCTGGAGAACGGCACCGGTGCGGGAAATGTCCGGGAACCACATGGTTCGCGTCGCGTACCCGTGCCGGGCGTGCCGACGGCCCGTGGCCCGTTCCGGCGGCACGCCGCCGTCCTCACCACTTGGAGGTACTCGTGGACAGCCCCGACGGTTGGGGGGACGACGTCTACCAGCCCGATCCCTCGGAGATCGCGGAGGACTCGGGGGTGCTCGACGTCGAGGACACACTGGACTTCGACGGCGTGGCGGACCCCCTCGACCGCGGCTGGTCCCCTCCCGAGCGGCCTTGGGCGGTCGAGCACGACGGTGTGACGGCGGCCGAACGGCAGACGGGCGAGACCCTCGACCAGCGGCTCGCCGAGGAGCAGCCCGACCTCTCCCCGCCCGACGGCGACGGCATCGGTGACTGCGACGGCACCGACGGCGAGGTCCTCGACAACGAGGTCGGCAACCTGCGTTCCGGCCGCCTGGTGGCGCCCGACGAGGGAACGCACGAGGACGACGAGGCCGCCCTCGTAGCCACCGACGTCGGCATCGACGGCGCCGCCGCCTCCGCCGAGGAGGCCGCGATGCACATCGTCGACGAGGACTCCCTCCCCGGCTGACCCATCCGCCCCCGGCCCCGGGGCCCGGCACGAGGAGCCGCCATGCGGCAGGACGAGCATCCCGACTACCACCCGGTGGTTTTCCGTGACCGAGCCGCCGGCTACGCCTTCCTGACCCGGTCCACGGCACGAAGCGAACAGACCATCGAGTGGGACGACGGCCGGAGCTACCCGGTGATCGACGTGGAGATCTCCTCCGAGAGCCATCCCTTCTACACGGGCAGGGCCCGCGCGGTGGACACCGAGGGCCGCATCGCCCGCTTCGAGCGCCGGTACGGCGGCGGGGCGCAGCCGGGCGGGACGACCTGACGCGGACCGCTGCCCCGAACGGGCCGGAGGGTCAGATCACGTTGAGGGCGGCCGCGCAGCCCACTCCCCCGAGGAGCATGAAGGCGGGCATCAGCACCTTCAGCTCGACCCAGCTGCCCGCGCGGAACCGCAGTGCCTTCGGCGGTCCGATGGGGTACCAGCGCTTGCGGCCCACCGGGATCGGCCACAGGATCGGGCAGCCGGACACGGTCAGCGCGTCCCCGATGTCGTGGACCAGCGCACCCAGCACGATCGGCAGCCCCAGCCAGAGGTACTCCTGTCCGGGCGCGGTGAACAGCCAGTCCGCCCCGTTGCCCGGTTCGTCCAGCACCCCCGCGAGGATCCAGGCGCTGGTCGCCGCCAGCAGCCAGACCAGGACGTCGCTGCTGGAGCCGCGCGCCGCCCGCCACAGGAGGCCCTCGATCGCCAGCACCATGTGCACGAAGAGGATCGCCAGCACCGCCCAGCGGCCGCCCGTGATCGCCGCCGCGGACGAGCCGGCGCCGATCAGCACCGCCCACAGCCAGGTGTGCGTCAGCGTGCGGTGGCCTCCGGAGCGACGCGGGTCCCCCTGCTTCCTGGTCGACTTGTAGACGGCGTACGACAGCTTGTCGACGATCTCGCAGATCCAGCGGGAGACCGGCCCGAAGGCCCGGGAGATGGTGGCCGCCTTGTGGTCCAGGTCCGGGGCGAGGGCGGCGCCGGCACAGATCAGGGCCCCGCACAGGAGGACGGGCCAGGGCATCGGGTGCCCGGCCGCGGCGGCGGCCGCTCCTACGCCGAGCCAGGCCGCGGCCCCCGACAGTGAGTGTGCTGGTCCCATCATGACCGCTTCCCGCCCCATTCCTCGTGTGCCGCTGTCCAGTTGACCCGGTGCGCCGACGCCGCGCCGGCGACACAGCGTAACGGTCGTGATCTTCGCACCCGCAGCCGATTCCCCTCTGCGGGGGAAGGCCAGGCAAGATGGGTGCGTGACCCTCATCGATCAGCTGCCGCCGACCGCCGACCCCGACGCCCTGTACGAAGCCTTCGAGTCGTGGGCACAGGAGCGCGGTCTCACGCTCTACCCCCATCAGGAGGAGGCGCTGATCGAGGTGGTCTCCGGGGCGAACGTGATCGTCTCGACACCCACCGGCTCCGGAAAGAGCATGATCGCCGCGGGTGCGCACTTCGCCGCGCTGGCCAGGGACGAGGTCACCTTCTACACGGCCCCTATCAAGGCGCTGGTGTCGGAGAAGTTCTTCGAGCTGTGCAAGCTCTTCGGCACCGAGAACGTCGGCATGCTCACCGGTGACGCCTCCGTGAACGCCGACGCGCCCGTCATCTGCTGCACCGCCGAGGTGCTGGCCTCCATCGCGCTGCGCGACGGCAGGGACGCGGACGTCGGCCAGGTCGTCATGGACGAGTTCCACTTCTACGCGGAGGGCGACCGCGGCTGGGCCTGGCAGATCCCGCTGCTGGAACTCCCCCAGGCGCAGTTCATCCTCATGTCGGCCACTTTGGGCGACGTGTCCTTCTTCGAGAAGGACCTGACCCGCCGCACCGGCCGTCCCACCTCCGTGGTCCGCTCCGCGACCCGCCCGGTGCCGCTCTCCTACGAGTACCAGCTCACCCCGCTCACCGAGACGCTCACCGACCTGCTGACCAGCAAGCAGGCACCCGTCTACATCGTGCACTTCACGCAGGCGCAGGCCGTGGAGCGGGCGCAGGCGCTGATGAGCATCAACATGTGCACGCGCGAGGAGAAGGACCAGATCGCGGAGCTCATCGGCAACTTCCGCTTCACCACGAAGTTCGGCCGCAACCTCTCCCGTTACGTGCGGCACGGCATCGGCGTGCACCACGCCGGCATGCTGCCGAAGTACCGGCGCCTGGTGGAGAAGCTCGCCCAGGCGGGTCTGCTGAAGGTCATCTGCGGTACCGACACCCTCGGTGTGGGCGTCAACGTACCCATCCGGACGGTGCTGTTCACGGCACTGACCAAGTACGACGGCAGCCGTGTGCGCACGCTGCGCGCCCGGGAGTTCCACCAGATCGCGGGCCGCGCCGGCCGGGCGGGCTTCGACACGGCGGGGCTGGTGGTGGCGCAGGCGCCCGAGCACGTCATCGAGAACGAGAAGGCCCTCGCCAAGGCCGGCGACGATCCCAAGAAGCGCCGCAAGGTGGTGCGCAAGAAGGCGCCGGAGGGCTTCGTCGGCTGGACGGACAACACCTTCCAGAAGCTGATCGAGTCGGAGCCGGAACCGCTGACCTCGCGGTTCCGGGTGACGCACACGATGCTGCTGTCGGTGATCGCCCGGCCGGGCAACGCCTTCGAGGCGATGCGCCATCTGCTGGAGGACAACCACGAGCCGCGCAAGCAGCAACTGCGGCACATCCGACGGGCGATCGCGATCTACCGTTCCCTGCTGGACGGCGGCATCGTGGAGAAGCTCGACCAGCCGGACGCCGAGGGCCGCATCGTACGGCTCACCGTGGACCTGCAGCAGGACTTCGCGCTCAACCAGCCGCTTTCCACGTTCGCGCTCGCCGCGTTCGAACTCCTCGACCCCGAGTCGCCTTCCTACGCCCTCGACATGGTGTCCGTCGTCGAGTCCACCCTCGACGACCCGCGGCAGATCCTCGTCGCCCAGCAGAACAAGGCACGGGGCGAGGCCGTGGCCGCCATGAAGGCGGACGGCGTGGAGTACGAGGAGCGCATGGAGCGCCTCCAGGACGTCACGTACCCGAAACCGCTCGAGGAACTGCTCTTCCACGCGTACAACACCTACCGCAAGAGCCACCCGTGGGTCGGCGACCACCCGCTGTCGCCGAAGTCGGTCATCCGGGACATGTACGAACGGGCGCTGTCCTTCACCGAGCTGGTCTCCTTCTACGAGCTGGCCCGTACCGAGGGCATCGTGCTGCGCTACCTCGCCAGCGCCTACAAGACCCTCGACCACACCATCCCCGACGATCTGAAGTCCGAGGACCTGCAGGACCTGATCGAGTGGCTCGGCGAGATGGTCCGCCAGGTGGACTCCAGCCTCCTCGACGAGTGGGAGCAGCTCGCCAACCCGGAGGAGATGACCGCCGAGGAGGCCCGGGAGAAGGCCGACGAGGTCAAGCCGGTCACCACCAACGCGCGCGCCTTCCGGGTGCTGGTCCGCAACGCCATGTTCCGCCGGGTGGAACTGGCGGCACTGGACCAGGTCGAGGAACTGGGCGGGATGGACGCCGAGTCCGGCTGGGACGCCGACGCCTGGGGCGAGGCGATGGACGGGTACTGGGACGAGTACGACGACCTGGGCACCGGGCCCGACGCCCGCGGCCCCAAGCTGCTGGTCATCAACGAGGAGCCCGAGAACGGTCTGTGGCGCGTCCGCCAGATCTTCGACGACCCGAACGGCGACCACGACTGGGGCATCAGCGCCGAGATCGACCTCGCGGCCTCGGACGCCGAGGGACGCGCCGTCGTCCGCGTCACCGGCGTCGGCCAGTTGTGAGCCGGAGGGAGACGCACCGATGACCAGCCCGGCCGAGAGCCTGGTCGACCTGCTCGACCTGGAGCAGATCGAGGTCAACATATTCCGTGGGCGAAGCCCGCAGGAGTCCCTGCAGCGCGTCTTCGGCGGGCAGGTGGCGGGCCAGGCGCTGGTCGCCGCCGGCCGCACGACGGACGGCGACCGTCCGGTGCACTCGCTGCACGCGTACTTCCTGCGCCCGGGCCGTCCCGGCGTGCCGATCGTGTACCAGGTGGAACGGGTCAGGGACGGGCGGGCTTTCACGACACGACGGGTCACCGCCGTGCAGCAGGGCCGCACGATCTTCAATCTGACCGCCTCCTTTCACAAGCCCGAGGAAGGACCGTTCGAGCACCAGCTGCCGCCCGCCCGCGAGGTGCCGGACCCGGAGTCGCTGCCGACGGTGACGGACGAGATCCGCAAGCATCTGGGCTCCCTGCCGGAGCAGTGGGAACGGATGGCGCGCCGTCAGCCCTTCGACATCCGCTACGTCGACCGGCTGCGCTGGAACGCCGAGGAGATCGAGGGCGCCCAGCCGCGCAGCGCCGTGTGGATGCGCGCGGTCGGACCGCTCGGCGACGACCCGCTGGTCCACACCTGCGCGCTGACCTACGCCAGTGACATGACTTTGCTGGACGCGGTCCGCATTCCGGTCGAGCCGCTGTGGGGCAGGCGGAACTTCGACATGGCCTCGCTGGACCACGCCATGTGGTTCCACCGGCCGTTCCGCGCGGACGAGTGGTTCCTGTACGACCAGGAGTCGCCGATCGCCACGGGCGGGCGCGGCCTGGCCCGCGGACGCATCTACGACCTGCGGGGGCGTCTGCTCGTCTCGGTCGTCCAGGAGGGCCTGTTCCGCCCTCTGTAGCGGTGGGGCGGAAGTGCCGCGCAGCTTTGGTCAGGCCCGCACGGGCCGCGGCTCTCTCCGCCGCAGCCAGCCGCGCAGACCTCGGGCCCGGCGGTGCGGGCCCTGTCCGGGGCGCCGGTCCCGCGCCGCGGACGGCGAGGGCGGTCGCACCGCCGGGCCGTCCCCGCACCGCTCGGATGCCCGGAGTGCGGGTTCTCCGCCCGGTTCGCAGGCCCGGGCCATGAGCTCCGGAGTTCGCGTGACCGTGCGTGCCATCGGCGCGACCGGACGTGCCGTCCGGCGCGCCCCCGGCCCGGCGCCGCGACCGGCAGGACGCCGGGCGGGCGGCAGGGCACGGGCCTCCTCGATCGCGCGGGTCAGCTCGCTGCGCAGCCATTCGATCTCGTCCGTGTCCTGTGCGGTCATCAGGCGCTCGGCGAGGTGGGCTGCGGGTGACCCGGGAACCCCGTGAGCGGGTGGCGCGGGCAGAGCACGGTTGAGGCAGGCTCGTTCGTTCGGGTCCCTGACGATGTCGGCGACCTCGACCGGTGCCAGGAAGGCGGCGACGGCTCCGGCCCGCGCCCACGGGTCGCCGGCCCGCCGGAGCAGGAAGCCGAGCCGGCGCCCGCGCCAGTTGCGGGCGCGCAGATCCACCCCCGCCTCCAGCAGGCCGCGCAGGGTCTCGGGTGTGCGCCCCTTGAGCAGTCGGGCGTTCTCGGCGTCCGATGTGAAGTCCCGCAGTTCCCGCGCCATGTAGAGCCAGACCACCGTGCGATAGCGGTTGAGGTGGAACGCGACGGGCGCGAGCAGGCCCAGGCGCGCGAGCCGGGTGAACCGGCCGGCCGGAATCCCCATGAGCGCCGCGCCCTGCGCGGTGCCCACGACCCGCACCTGTTCCTGCAGGGCTTCGGGAAAGCCGTCCTGCGCTCGGAGGCGGTCGATCTCCGCGCGCTCCACCCGCCTGCCCGCTCCTCCGCTCCCGCCGGGCACGGTCCGGATGCGGCCGAGCTGCACGGCGAGGTCGAACTCGTCCCGACTGAGGCCCAGTTCCCTGGCGGCACGGCCGAGGGCGCAGGTGGCGGGCGGACCGAAGGTGCTTGCCGGCATGGTCGTACTCCCCCGTGGAGTCGGTGGCTCACGCCCGGTGCGCTCGCCGTGCACACACCGTAGCCGGAAGGCCACATCCCGTGGCGAGCCTGTGGATAACTCCGCGAGAGCGGGTAAGCCGCGGATCAGAGTTCTGGGTCGGCCGTGCGCCCGGGGTGCCTCGCGTCGACTCCGAGGTGCTCGCCGACGCGGTTCACGAGCAGGGTCATCTCGTAGGCGATCTGGCCGATGTCGGCCTCCGCACCGCTGAGCACGCACAGACAGCTGCCGGTGCCGGCCGCGGTAACGAACAGCACGGCGTCGTCGTACTCGATCATCGTCTGGCGTACCCCGCCGGCCCGGAAGTGACGTCCCGAGCCCTTGGCCAGGCTGTGCAAGCCGGACGCCACGGCGGCCAGGTGTTCGGCGTCCTCGCGCCGCAGGCCCGTACTCGCCCCCGTGACCAGCCCGTCGTTCGACAGGACCAGCGCGTGCCGCACATGGTCCACCCGCTCGGTCAGGTCGTCCAGGAGCCACCCGAGTCCCTGGTTCTGCGCCATGTCTGTCTCCCCGTGCGACGTCTCCCCCTGGCTGGAGGAACTCCCCGCCAGCCTTCCCCACCACCGGCGTCCGGGCAAGGAGGATGGGCTCATGGCAGAGAAGATGACCGACGAGGAATGGCGGGCCTTCGACGAGGAATGGCGGGCCTTCGTCTCGGAGGGCACCCGCACCGGCAAGCTGTCCACCGTTCGCGCCGATGGCAGCCCCCATGTGGCCCCGATCTGGTTCCTGCTGGACGGGGACGACCTGGTCTTCAACACCGGCGCGGACACCGTGAAGGGGCGCAATCTGGCCCGTGACGGGCGGGCCTCGCTGTGCGTGGACGACGACCGGCCGCCGTTCCACTTCGTGGTGCTGAACGGTCGCGCCCGACTGTCGGAGGACCTGGACGAGGTCCGTCTGTGGGCCACCCGGATCGCCGCCCGGTACATGGGCGAGGACCGCGCCGAGGAGTACGGCGCCCGCAACGGCGTCCCGGGTGAGCTGGTCGTCCGCGTCCGCATCGGCAAAGTGGTGGCCGTCAAGGACCTGGCGGCCTGAGTGCCCGGTCAGCCGACCGTGTCCAGCAGCCGGGCGGTGTACATCCGCCCGGCGTACTCGACGAGCCGGATCAGCACCTCCTTGCCGGAGTCGCGGTCACGCGCGTCGCACAGGACCACCGGTGTGCCGTCGTCGAGGTCGAGGGCCCGCGAGACGTCGCCGGCGCCGTAGGCGCGGGCGCCCGTGAAGCAGTTGACGGCCACCACGAACGGGATGCGCCGGTGCTCGAAGTAGTCGACGGCGGGGAAGCAGTCCTCCAGGCGCCGGGTGTCCGCGAGGACCACGGCTCCCAGCGCGCCCTGCGACAACTCGTCCCACAGGAACCAGAAGCGGTCCTGTCCCGGTGTGCCGAAGAGGTACAGGGACAGGCCCGAGCGGATGGTGATGCGCCCGAAGTCCATGGCGACGGTCGTGGTGACCTTCCGGTCCACGCCGTCGGTGTCGTCCACCAGTCGTCCGGCTTCGCTGAGCAGTTCCTCGGTGCGCAGCGGCCGGATCTCGCTGACGGCCCCGACCAGGGTCGTCTTGCCGACCCCGAATCCGCCGGCGACCAGTATCTTCAGCGCCAGCGCGGAGGTGTCGCCGCCGGTGCCGGAGTACTCGGTGACCATGATCACTTCTCTCGTGAGGTCGGTTCGGCGACTCGCGCCCGGTCCGTTGCGCACCGCGTCCGCTCCGGGAAGCGGCGGGGTGCACGATGTGTGTGTCCGATCGTTCATCTACAGGGCCCGCAGTCCGTCGATGACCTCGCGCAGGATCCGTTCGTCGGGCAGGTGCGCCGGGGGCACGGGGCGGCTGACGGCCACGCAGCCGAGTTCCAGGAGGTCCCCGAGGAGCACCCGGACCACGCCGACGGGCAGGTCGGCTTCCGCGGCGAGTTCGGCGACGGACTGCGTCTCGGTGCGGCACAGCTCGACCAGGGTCCGGTGTTCGGGGCCGAACGCGGTGTCGTCGGGCTCCGGTCCGCCGGGGTCGAGGGTGACGAGCGCGATCAGGTCGAAGCGCACGCCGGTGGGGCCCGGCTGGGTGCGGCCGCCCGTCATGGCGTACGGGCGGACCAGGGGCCCGGCCTCGCCGTCGTACCACTGACTTCCCGGGCCCCGCGGACCGCCGGCCGGATTCTGGGTCATCGGTGCCGCCCTGCCCGGCTCATCCGGCGGAGGGTGGCTGTGCCGTGGCGCGCGGCGCCGTGCGGAGGTGCTCCCCGACCCGCTTGACGAGGCGCGCCATCTCGTAGGCGACGAGCCCGATGTCGGCGGTGACGGCGGTGAGCAGGGCGAGGCAGGAACCGTCACCGGCCGCGGCCACGAAGAGGAACGCGTCGTCCATCTCGACCATGGTCTGGCGCACGCCACCCGCCCCGAAGTGCCGTCCGGTGCCCTTGGCCAGGCTGTTGAAGCCGGAGGCGACGGCGGCGAGGTGTTCGGCGTCCTGCCGCACGAGGCCGGTGGAGGCGCCCACGGCCAGACCGTCGTTGGAGAGCACGACGGCGTGCCGGACCTCGCTCACCCGCATCACCAGGTCGTCGAGCAGCCAGTCCAGTTCGCCGGATCGCCGGCCGGCCCTCGTGTTCGGGTCCTGGATCATTCCGGGTCTCCTTCGCTGCTGTGACTGTCCGTTCCGTTTTCCGAGGCGGCGCCGCGGCCGGGACGCCTGCCACCACCGCGCACCCAGCCGTCGCGGTAGGCGGCCATGCGGTCCCGCACGACTTCGGGGGTGCGCGGGTCGTCCCCGGGGCGCGCGGAAGCCGGTGCCGGTTCCTCGGGGCGCTGGTGACGGAGCTGGGGGGCGAGGCTCGCCTGGCGCACTCGGCGCGGGAGGCCGCCGGAGGGTTCGGAGTCGCTGGGTGGGCGGTGCAGCCTCAAGGTGGCGACTCCGGGGGGCGGTGGTTCGTTCGCCGTGTTGTCAGGGGGGCCGAGGCCCGTGACGGTGCCGTGGGGATCGGGATGGGCCGGACTGTGGCGGGGGCCGGAATCGGTCGCGCCGCGCTGGGGGCCGGCATCGGTCCCGCCGCGCTGAGGGCCGGGATCGGCCGCGGCGCGGTACTGGACGGAGGCGGGGGCGGCGCGGTGATGACCGGGTTCCGCCGTCGGGCCGTGCGAGGCGGGTGCGGTGGCCGACAGGGCGGGACGGTCCGGCCGGGTGGCGACGGGCTCCGGCCGCGGGACGTCGCCGGGCACGCGCGCGTAGGCGCGTTCCTGCTCGGCACCGGTCTGCTCGCCACACCGGGAAGAACGTTCCGCCGGCCCGCTGTGCAGGAGGGCGGTGGGAACCAGGACGACGGCGGTGGTGCCTCCGTAGGGAGAGGCCCGCAGATGCACCCTGATCCCGTGCCGGGAGGCGAGCCTGCTGACCACGAACAGTCCGAGTCGGTCGCTGTCGAACAGGTCGAGGGCCTCGGACTGCTCGATGCGCCGGTTGGCTTCCGCGAGGGTTTCGGCGCCCATGCCGAGCCCCCGGTCCTCGATCTCCAGCGCGTACCCGTTGCCCACGGGTTCGCCGGTGACCCGCACGCCTGTGTGGGGCGGTGAGAACTGGGCGGCGTTCTCGACGAGTTCGGCGAGCAGGTGGGTGAGGTCGGCGACCACCGCGCCGTTGACGTGCGCCTCGGGGAGCCGGCGCACCTCCACGCGCGCGTAGTCCTCGATCTCGGACACGGCGGCGCGCAC
Source organism: Streptomyces lucensis JCM 4490 (assembly GCF_014650035.1). Taxonomy (GTDB): domain Bacteria; phylum Actinomycetota; class Actinomycetes; order Streptomycetales; family Streptomycetaceae; genus Streptomyces; species Streptomyces lucensis. The sequence continues at coordinate 486,246 of NZ_BMUE01000003.1, forward strand.
GATGTTGGTCAGGGACACCGGCACGCGCCAGGCCCGGCCGGGCGCCGCCCCGGAGAGGATGATGAGGCTCTCGGCGTGGCGGCGCATCCGGGTGGTCAGGTGGTCCAGGCGGAACAGGTCGCTCAGTTCGTCCGGGTCGTCCGAGCGCCGTTCCATGCTGTCCAGGAGGCTGAGCTGGCGGTGGACCAGTACCTGACTGCGGCGGGCCAGGTTGACGAAGACACCGGAGATGCCGTTGGCCAGTTCGGCCCGCTCCACGGCGGCGCTCAGGGCCGCGCGGTGCACGGTGGTGAGGGCTTCTCCCACCTGGCCGGTCTCGTCTTCGGCCGGTGGTCCCGCGGGCGCCTCGGCCTGCACGTCGATGTCCTCGCCCGCGCGCAGTCTCCGCATCGCCTCGGGAAGTTTGCGGCGGGCGATCTCCAGGGCGTCGTTGCGCAGGCTCACGAGTTCGACCACGAGAGCGCGTCCGATCCGGACGGAGATGACGAGGGAGGCGGCGACGGCGGCGAGGCCGAGGAGCACCGCGGCTCCCGCGGGGCTGAGCAGACCGCGGGCGACCGGGTCCGCGCGCCCCGCGACGGCACGTCCCGTGTCCGCCTCGACGCCGCGCATTCCGTCCCGCACGCTCGCGTGGGCGGCGCGCCAGCCGGACAGCGTGGCCGCGTCGAGCGGTGCGCCGCCGAGGATGTCGTCCTCGGCGGCGCCGAGAACCCTGTAGGAGCGGCCGGACGCCTGTTCGCGCCAGGCGGCGCGCTGCGCGGAGGGCAGGTCGGCGACGGCCGCGTCGGTGAGGGCACGGCGCGCGGCGACGGCGGAGCCGAACAGCCGCAGTCGCTTCCCCTCCAGGTCACCGGCGGTCGGCGTGCCACCGAGGACGGCGTCCTCCTGGGACAGCGCCTCGGCGGCACGGGAGAACTCGAGCAGCACGCGCGCGTCGGAACCGGCTTCGGCCTGCTGGACGCCGGCCAGGGCGCCGTCCACGGCGAACGCCGCCCCGATGGTCTTCGTGTACTGCGCGTAGACCTCCTTCCAGCCGGCCGTGTGTCCGAGCACGGCCGTCCGCAGGGTGTGAAGGCTCTCGGCGTCGGTGACGAAGGCCTGGAGCCGCCCGGAGACGGCGGGGGGAAGTTCCTGGCTGTCGGCGACCGTGCTGTCGTCGCCGAGCCGCAGCCTGGCCACGGCCCGGTCGGTGCGGGCCGCGAGGGCTTCGAGGCCGCCGCCGTCCGCTGCGTCCGTGGTACCGGTGCGGCGCATCGCTGCGCCGCGCTCGGCCTGCAGCGCGGCGACGGCCGCGGCCACCGGTGCGCGCAGTTCGGCGTCGACCCGCTGGGACTGGCGCAGCCGGGCGATGTCCTGGGCCGTGGTGACGGTGGCGTAGCCCCACAGGGCGAGCAGGGAGACGACGGGCACCATCAGGAGGCTGACCACCTTGGCGCGCACCGTCCGGGGGCGCAGGCGCCGGCGGCCGGGCCGCGCGCGTGCCGGGGCGGGCGGTGTGCCGGGCGAGCGGTTCGTGTCTTCCTGGGCGGGCGGCCCGGCATGCGCGCGGCGGCCGCGCGGGGGCGGTGCCGGGGAGACGGCTTCGACGGTCGTACGGGGTGGGCGCATGGCCTCCTCGCTTCGGACGTGTGTCGGGGCGCCCTGGGACGGGCTCCCGCTAGCGGGCGGCGCTTTCGACGGGCCGCTGGGCGGAGGCGGACGCCTCGCGCTCGTCGGCCGTGGGCGAGAGGGCGACGAAGGCCGACGTGATGAACAGGTAGGACCCGAGGCCCACGGCGAGGGGGAAGATGAACTGCATCGCCGTGGCCCCGGGCAGCGTCTCGCCGGAGGGGTCGACCCGCACCCTCACCGCGAACATGCCGGTGTAGTGCATGCTGGTGACGGCCGCGCCCATGACGAGGGAGGCGACGGTCACCGCGAGTGGTGACTTGATGTTGAGTCCGGCCCACAGGGCGGCCGTCGCGGCCACCACGGCGATCAGCACGGAGAGGCCGACGAGGACGGGGTCGTACCGGACGTCGCCGTGCAGACGGACCGCCGCCATGCCCAGGTAGTGCATGCTGGCGACGCCGAGCCCGGTGGCGAGTCCGCCGAGGAGGAGCGCCCGGTTGCGGTCCCGGCTGTGGGCGACGGCGAAGACGCCGGCGCAGACGACGCCCATCGCGACGAGAAGGCTGAGGATGGTCAGTGGCACGTCGTAGCGGATGTCGGTGCCGCTGACGCGGAATCCGAGCATGGCCATGAAGTGCATGGTCCAGATGCCCGTCCCGATCGCGGAGGCGGCGGTGACGAGCCAGTTGCGGCGCGAGCGGCCGGTGGCGGCGAGCGCGCGGACGGTGCAGCGCAGTCCCAGTGCGGCGCCGATGCAGGCCATCACGTACGCCAGCACGGGGGTCAGCCAGCCGAAGGCGGCGTGGTCCAGGTGTCCCATGGCCCCGGGACGCTAGCCGGGGCAGGGGCGCACGAAGGGGGCGCATTTCGAAAGGTGCTGGAATATGAATACGAATGCGACGGAACGATCGCGTCCCGCTCGAACATGCGCGCAGAGCCATCGCCCGGGACGGTGAGGGATCATGCGGAGCATGAGCGACGACCACACACACGTCCAGGAGTTCTTCGGTGCCCGGGCGGCGGGCTGGGACAGCAGGTTCCCCGGCGACGGCCCCGCCTACGCGGCCGCCGTCGCCGATCTCGGGCTGCGTGCGGGCGACCGGGTTCTGGACGCGGGCTGCGGCACGGGGCGAGCCCTGCCGCCCCTGCGTGCCGCCGTGGGCCCCACGGGAACGGTGCTGGGTGCCGATCTGACTCCGGCGATGCTGGAGGCCGCCGTGCGGGCGGGCCGGCACCGGGACGCAGCGCTGCTGCTCGCGGACGTGGCCGCGCTGCCGCTGCGCCCCGGATCGCTGGACGCCGTCTTCGCGGCCGGCCTGATCGCCCACCTGCCACAGCCGGTGGAAGGCCTGCGTGAACTGGCCCGGGTGGTGCGGCCGGGCGGCACGCTCGCGCTGTTCCACCCCATCGGCCGGGCCGCGCTGGCGGCACGTCAGGGACGGCGGATCACGCCCGACGACCCGCGGGCCGAGGACAACCTCGGCCCGCTCCTCGCCCGTTCGGGGTGGCGCATGACGTCGTACGTCGACGAGGACGCCCGATTCCTCTCGCTCGCCGCTCGCGTGGACTGACGGCCGAGCGGGGTCACGCCGTGCCGGCGACGGCGGCCACGAAGGCGTCGGGGTTGTCGAACATGACGTTGTGCCCGGCGCCGGGCACCGTCACCACACGTACCCCCGCGGCTTCCAGGCTCTCCCTGCCTTCCAGGTCGCCGCTGTGTTCGCCCTGGAGGAAGACGCGCTCCACGGCGAGCCCCTCCAGGATCGAGCGCATCACGGGGGCGGAGCCGCGTCGCAGGCCGACGGCGCTGCGGTGCAGGGCGCGCGGGTCGGCCAGTCGCATGGTGGCCGCCCACAGCGGGCCGACGGACTCCAGCACGCGCGCGTACCCCCCTTCCGCGAACTCGTCCTCCCCGTAGGCGGCGATTCCGCTGCTGCCGGCCGTCAGCGGCGGGAAGGCGTCGAGGTTGGCCTCGGTGAGGACCAGACGGGAGACGAGGTCGGGCCGCCGGTACGCCAGCACGATGGCGACCGCACCGCCCATGCTGTGCGCGATCAGCTCGGCCCCGGCGGCTCCTGTCTCGTCCAGGACGACCGCGACCGCGTCCGCGTGCTCCTCCAGCGTGTAGCCGAAGCCCCGGGGCCGGTCGCTGGTGCCGTGCCCCGGCAGATCCACGAACAGGCTCCTCGTTCCGACGAGTTCGGGACGTGCCGCGACGTGCGCGTGGTAGACGGCGGACATCGAGCCGAGCCCGTGGAGATACACCCGCGCGGGCTCCGCCCCGGGCACCTCGGTCCAGCGGATGTGGTTGCCCTCGCTGTCGAATGCGGCCTGCTGCACCGTGCCTCCCCTGATGTTCTGTGATACTCCGACTATACATCGGTATCGATGTATAGCGCGGGGGCAGTATGGAGGGCGCGATGTACCACGCCCTGAGGGAGAATGCGGCCATGCTCGAACTCGCCATCCTCGGCTTCCTGTACGACGCACCGCTGCACGGATACTCCCTGCGTCGGCACATCGCGGCGCTCACCGGGCACGTGCGGCCCGTCGCCGAGAGCACGCTGTACCCGGCGATCAAGCGGCTGGAGAAGGCCGGCCTGCTGCTGCGGACGCCCGAGCCTGGTGCGGTGGCAGCGCCGCGCCATGTCCTGCGGCTGACCGAGGAGGGCAGGAACGAACTCAGGCGGCGGCTGGCCGAGCCGGCGCAGCGCGAGATCACCGACGAGAACCAGTGGTTCACGCTGCTCGCGTTCCTGCGGCACCTGGAGGACCCGGCAGCGCAGGCGGCCGTACTGCGCCGGCGGCTGTCCTTCCTGGAGGAGCCGGCGAGTTTCTTCTACGCCGGCGACCGGCCGCTGCGCGCGGAGGAGCTGGACGATCCGTTCCGGCGAGGTGTCCTCACCATCGCCCGTGCCACGAGCCGGGCCGAACTCGCCTGGCTGCGCGACACCCTCGCCTCACTCGACCGGGCCGTCCGCTGAGGCGTTCCGGTGCGGCACCGGGCAGCCGCGCGGGCCGGGGGCCGGACGGGTGCCCAGGTCGGCCACACGGTAGCCGTTCGGGTAGCCCTTGATCTCCCAGTTGTGGCGCGCGAAGTGCGGGGCGCGGCGGGGCGGCAGGAGCCGGACGAGCCGGCCGCGCGCGCGTACGGAACGGCGCACCAGTGCGGTGGTGGTCGCGCCGGGCGCGGGGTAGCGGAACGCGCGCAGCAGCGGCTCGTCGAGCAGGGCGAGTGTCGACGACCGCAGCAGCGGCGCCAGGGGCGCCGGGTACCAGGACGTCATCAGGCCGAGAGTGGCGTCCGCGACGCGCCGACCCTGCTCGTCCCAGGCGAAGTGGGCCTCCTCGTAGGCGTCGAGGAGCGCGTCGAACTCCTCGAAGCTCCTCGGGATGCCGGGGATGCCCATGTGGCGGCCCAGGGTGCGGTAGTACTCGGTGGCGGCGACGATCTCGTGCCGGGACAGCCGCCGCCAGCCGTAGGCGTCGATCCAGCGCCTGGGCATCACGACGAAGGTACTGAGCACGTACCGCATGTCGTCGTCGCTGATGTCGTAGCCGCGGTGCATCTGGTTGATGCGGCGGATGGCGGTACGGCCTTCCTCGGCGGCGAAGCCGTGTTCCACGACGGCGTCGAGGAGCAGCGCGGTGTCGTCGTAGCGCTTCTGCGTGCGCTCGGTCAGCTCGGCCGTCCGCGCGAGCAGCCGCCCGATGCTCGGCACGGCGTACGTGCGGTAGAGCGCCAGTTCCAAGGCCCGGGTGTAGTCCCAGGGGAATTCGAACGCCACGCTGAGCCGGTGGATCTCCTGTGCGTCCGCCACCGGGTCGAGCCGGCGGATCCGCTCGAGCCGCTCGAAGCGCTTCACCGCGGTGTCCCCCTCTTTCGGTTGAAGCCTCAACTCTACGTCGCACAGGCCCGATCGGAGACGGACGATGCCCCCGTCCAGAGGAACGGTGGGCCGCGTGTTCGATACGGTCCGCGAGTACGCCGGAGGATTCCGGGCCTCGACGCGCGCGCCCGGGGACGGCGCCGGGGCACGGGGCGGACACAGCATGTTCGAAGCGGCCACCGGGGAACCCCGCTCTCCGGTCCTGGTCGTTTCGCCCCCGTCCAGGTGGAAACCTGCAGCTCCGCGCGGTGTGCGGAGTCGTGACAAGGGCCTTCACCTCGCATTAGGGTGCGCGCCGATGGACGAACCACTGGGAGGCACAGATGGCCGGGACGGACGATGAGGCCGTCGCCGCCGCTGACGATGCGCTGTACGTGCTGACGGCGGTGCTGCTGACGCCGGCGCAGTTTCCGAGCGCGCTGGGTGACGACTACCCGGAGGCGTGCGCGGCGCTGGGGCTGCCGCCCCGCGCCGACGGGTACGGCCTGGTGCTGGGCCAGGACGGCGACGGCGCCCGCTGGACGGTCGTCATCGACGACGTCTCGCTGGTCGCCGTGGCGATCGCTTCCTGGGACTGCGGCATGGAGTACGAGCTGTCGCCGGACGAGCGTGCGGTCGTGACCGCCCTGCCGGGCTGGCCCCTGGCCGTCGCCGTGGCCGCGCCCGGCGTCCCCGCGCCGCACGACCCGGCGCCCGAGTCGGCGGACCAGGTTCCGCTGAGCCCGCCGGACACCAGTACCTGGGGGCCCGCCCAGCGGCGACTGGGCGCCGACGAGATCGCCCTGCAGTGGGCGGTGTGGCGCGAGCAGATCGACCCCGGCGACTTCTCCTCGCCGGGTGAGCGGGCGGAACCGGAGCAGCGGACCGCGGAGCCGGCGGAGTCCGTCCGGGACGGCGTGGAGGATGGGCCGGCGAGTGGGCACCAGGGGGTCCGGCGGGTGCTCGCCGAGGCCCGTGCCTACGTCGACTCACCGCCGCCGCTCGGCCGGGTGCGCTCGTCGTTCGCGCCGGGCGACGCACGCACGCTGCGCGCCGACGGTCCCGGCTGGTCGATCGTGGCGCGCACCGACGACATCGCGTTCGTGCTGCTCGACGAGGAGCCTGGCGAGGTCCTGCCGATCGGCCGGGGTCCCGAACTGCCGGGACTGCTGGAAGCGCTCGACAAGCTGGCCGTCCGGCCCCTGTGAGCCCGGCCCCGCGCGGCCGGAGGAGCCGGCGCGGCCCGCGCGGCCCGCGCGGGGCCGGACACCCGGTGCCGCGCGTCTGCGCGGTACCGCGGACAGGCGGGTGCGCGCTGACCTGCCACCGGGCACCCCGGCCGTACGCCGTCGCCTCAGCGGCCGATCTCCTTGCGGGTGACCCTGCGCAGCCTGCGCCGCTGCGAGGGGTCCAGGGCCAGGTAAGCGGCCACCGGGACGCCCACGACGACCAGGAACGCCACCCACCAGGGCAGCCATATCAACAGGATGAGCCCGACCGCCACACCGCCGACGGCGATCTTCGCGCTGCTCGACATGAACGTCGCCTCCTTCACGGCCTCTGCCGCTCCTCGATCTGAGAACGGCCGCCCGCCCCCCGCGGTTCCGGACGCCCACCCTGAGGCGCCCCTGAGGCGCACCCCTAATGGTGCCTCAGGTCCTCGCGGGGCGATCCTCCCCGGCGTCCTGCACCCTCGGCCACTCCCACCCGGGCCGTGGCGGACCGGCGGCGCGCCCGCCTTCACCGTGCTCGACGAGGAGTGGGAGCCGGAGGACGCGGCTCTGGCACGCGCGCGTGCGGCCCTGGAGAGGGCCTGGGAGACCGGCGACCGGCCGGCGTTCCGCAGGAGCGGCGACAGGTGGACGGCGCCGGACGAGCAGGTGCAGCTGCGTCTCGGCCGGGACGGCCGCTGGTGGCCGTACCGCCGGGAGGACGGCCGATGGGCTCCCGCGGCCGGAGCGTACCGCGATCCGGCGACGGCCCTCGCCTCGGCGCGGTTCGGCCCGGACGGGGAGGCCGCCTCCTGAGGGCAGGGCCGGGGAGACGCGGTGCGTGCGTTTCTCCCCGGCCTCCTGCCACGGCGACCCGCTCAGCCACGAGCCCCCAGCAGGTGGTCCATCGCCAGCTGGTCGAGTCGTTCGAACGCCATGCCGCGTGCCGCGGCCGCCTCCACGTCGAACTCCTCGAAGGCCGCGCGGTCGGCGAGCAGGGCCGGCAGGCCGTCGGCGGCGGTCGGCCGGGCCAGCTCGTCCAGGCGGGAGGCGTGCAGTGCCTCGCGCACCTCCGGGTCGGCGCGGAAGGCGGCGGCCCGCTCCTTCAGGATGAGGTAGTTGCGCATGCAGCCGGCCGCCGAGGCCCACACGCCGTCGAGGTCCTCGGTCCGCGGCGGCTTGAAGTCGAAGTGGCGGGGCCCGTCGTAGCCGGCGCTCTCCAGCAGGTCGACGAGCCAGAAGGCGGCCCGCAGGTCGCCGGCGCCGAAGCGCAGGTCCTGGTCGTACTTGATGCCCGACTGGCCGTTGAGGTCGATGTGGAAGAGCTTGCCCGCCCACAGGGCCTGCGCGATGCCGTGCGGGAAGTTCAGTCCGGCCATCTGCTCGTGGCCGACCTCCGGGTTGACGCCGTACAGCTCGGGCCGCTCCAGGCGCTCGATGAAGGCCAGCGCGTGGCCGACGGTGGGCAGCAGGATGTCGCCGCGCGGCTCGTTCGGCTTGGGTTCGATGGCGAAGCGGATGTCGTAGCCCTGGGAGGTGACGTACTCGCCGAGCAGGTCGAAGGCCTCCTTCATGCGGTCCAGGGCGGCGCGCACGTCCTTCGCGGCGCCGGACTCGGCACCCTCGCGACCGCCCCAGGCGACGTACGTCCGCGCGCCCAGCTCGACGGCGAGGTCGATGTTGCGGATCGTCTTTCGCAGGGCGTAGCGGCGGACGTCGCGGTCGTTGGCGGTGAACGCGCCGTCCTTGAAGACGGGGTGCGTGAAGAGGTTCGTGGTGGCCATCGGGACCGTCATGCCGGTCGCGTCCAGGGCCTGGCGGAACCGCTTGACGTGCGACTCGCGCTCGGTGTCCGAGGAGCCGAAGGGGATCAGGTCGTCGTCGTGGAAGGTCACCCCGTGGGCGCCCAGCTCGGCCAGGCGCCGCACCGTCTCGACCGGGTCGAGGGCGGGGCGGGTGGCGTCGCCGAACGGGTCCCTCCCCTGCCAGCCGACGGTCCACAGGCCGAAGGTGAACCTGTCCTCGGGGGTGGGCTGGTAGCTCATGCCGCGGCTCCTTGCTGCGTAAGACTATTCGTCATGGCAGTTTACAAATTAGTATGCGGGCGCACCTCTGGGAAGAGACAAACCGTCTTTGTCCCGCTGAGCCGCGAAGAAGAGGGAGAGCCCGATGTCAGCAGCCGAGGGTCCGCTCGTCGTCGGCGTGGACACGTCCACGCAGTCCACGAAGGCGCTGGTCGTCGACGCGGCCACGGGACAGGTGGTGGCGAGCGGCCAGGCGCCGCACACCGTGTCCTCGGGCGCGGGCCGGGAGAGCGATCCCCGTCAGTGGTGGGACGCGCTGTGCGAGGCGCTGCGCCAGTGCGGTGACGCGGCGCACGAGGCGGCGGCCGTGTCGATCGGCGGCCAGCAGCACGGCCTGGTCACCCTGGACGAGCGCGGCGAGCCGGTGCGGCCGGCGCTGCTGTGGAACGACGTGCGCTCGGCCCCGCAGGCCGGCCGTCTCGTGGCGGAACTGGGCGGCCCCAAGGCCTGGGCGGAGCGCACCGGCAGCGTTCCGGGGGCGTCGTTCACCGTCACCAAGTGGGCCTGGCTGGCGGAGAACGAACCGGAGGCGGTCCGCGCGGCCAGGGCGGTACGGCTCCCCCACGACTACCTGACGGAACGCCTGACCGGGCAGGGCACGACCGACCGGGGGGACGCCTCCGGCACCGGGTGGTGGTCCTCGGCCACCGAGGCCTACGACGAGGAGACGCTCGCCCACGTGGGCCTCGACGCGGCGCTGCTGCCCCGCGTGGTGCGTCCCGGAGAGGTCGCCGGGACCGTGCGCGACGGCCATGACCTGCCGTTCTCGAGGGGCACCCTGGTGGCGCCCGGCACCGGCGACAACGCGGCGGCGGCTCTGGGGCTGGGCCTGCGGCCGGGCACCCCGGTGCTCAGCCTCGGCACGTCCGGCACGGTGTACGCCGTCTCCAGGCACCGGCCGGCCGATCCGACCGGCACGGTCGCGGGCTTCGCGGACGCGCACGGGGACTGGCTGCCGCTGGCCTGCACGCTGAACTGCACGCTCGCCGTGGACCGCGTCGCCGCCCTGCTGGGCCTGGACCGGGAGGCCGTGGACCCGGGCGGCTCGGTGACGCTGCTGCCCTACCTCGACGGCGAGCGCACCCCGAATCTGCCGCACGCCTCGGGCCTGCTGCACGGACTGCATCACGACACGACCGCCGGCCAGTTGCTGCAGGCCGCGTACGACGGCGCGGTGCACGCGCTGCTCGGCGCCCTCGACCTGGTCCTGGACGAGGACGCCGACCGCAGCACACCGCTGCTGCTGATCGGCGGCGGGGCACGGGGCAGGGCCTGGCAGGAGACCGTGCGCCGGTTGTCGGGGCGGCCCGTGCAGATTCCGGAGGCCCGGGAACTGGTCGCCCTCGGAGCGGCGGCGCAGGCGGCCGGGCTGCTGACCGGGGAGGATCCGGCGGCCGTGGCCCGCCGTTGGAACACGGCCGCGGGCCCGGTACTGGACGCCGTGGAGCGGGACGGGGCGACACTGGAGCGGATCACCGGGGTACTCTCCGACGCGGCCCCGCTGCTGGAGCGGGGGGCCGGGGCCGAGCCGCGCACCCGGGACTGAGCGGCAGACACCAGAATCGACGGAGGCATGACCGCACCGCTGCACGAGACCCGCACGCCGGGCGCCGGCCGGGCCCTGCCGGACACCCAGCAGGGCATGCGCCGGCGCAATCTCGCCCGGGTGATGCACGCCGTCAGCGCCGAGGGATCGCTGTCACGGGCCGCGGTCGCCTCGCGCATCGGCCTGACGCGGGCGGCGGTGTCGACCCTGGTGGACGAACTGATCCGCTGGGGACTGCTGGAGGAGCTGGGCCCGGAACGGCCGGGCAGAGTGGGCCGGCCCGGATCGGCGCTCGCGGTGAGCGGCCGCGGTCCGGCCGGGATCGGCGCGGAGATCGGCGTCGACCATCTCGCGGTGTGCGCGGTCGATCTCCGCGGCGCGGTCCGTGCGCGGGCGGTCCGGCACAGCGCCAACCGGGGGCGTGCGCCGGAGCCTGTGATCGAGGAGCTGACCGGGCTGATCCGCCGGGTGGCCGCGGACGCGGAACGGGAGGACCTGTGGCCCGCCGGCATCGCCGTCGCCGTTCCCGGCCTCGTGGCCCGGGACGGACGGACGGTCGTCCGGGCCCCGAACCTCGACTGGCACGACACGGACCTCGGCGTCCTCCTGCCCAGCGGATGGCCGCTGACCGTGGACAACGAGGCCAACTTCGGAGCGCTCGCCGAACTGTGGCTCGGTGACGGCACCCCCCGTGACTTCCTGCACGTGTCGGCCGAGATCGGCATCGGCGCCGCCGTCGTCGTGGACGGCGGGCTGCTGCGCGGCACCCGTGGTTTCGCGGGCGAGCTGGGCCACATACCCGTGCGGCCGGACGGCCCCGCATGCCCCTGCGGGGGCCGCGGCTGCCTGGAACAGTACGCCGGCGAGGAGGCCGTGTCGCGGGCGGCGGGACTCGAACCGCGCGAGGACCTGGTCGGGCTGCTCGCGGAGCGGGCCGAGGACGGGGACGCGGACGTACGGGCGGCCCTGCGGGACGCCGGTACGGCGCTCGGCATAGCCCTGACCGGGGCGGTCAACCTGCTCGACCCCGAGACGGTGGTTCTGGGCGGCGCCCTGGCCGGGCTGTCGCCCTGGCTGCTGCCGTCCCTCGAGACGGAGCTCGCCGAGCGCACCGCCGGCCCCGCCTGCCCGGTGGCGGTGTCCACGCTGGGTCCGCAGGGCCCGCTGCTGGGCGCGGCGCACTCCGTCGTCAGGGCGGTGCTGGACGACCCCGCGGTGGTGGCCGGACGGTCCTGACGCCTTCCGCCGGAGCTCACATCCCCACCGGCGTACCGGGCTGACGTCCTACAACGGAGCCCCCTGTGGCCGCTCGGTGGCCGCCGGGCCCTTCCCGCCGAGGCGCCCCCCTGTGCACCACCCGTCCGACGCGACGTGACGGTGTCACGGGCTCGGCCCGACGACGCGAGTCGCAGTGTCACGGACTCGGTCCGACGACGCGTCGCACACCGCCCCCCGGTCCGGCTCCTCCAATCTCGGCGGCGCCCACCGATGCACCTGACGTCGCGTCACAATGCGCTGCAGGCATTCACATTCGCCCGAACGGGTGACCGAGTTGTCCACAGGCGACGCGCCGTCCACGGAACCGTTCCGGGCCCTTCTGCACCCACCCACGGCGCCGTACCGTGAATCGCACGAGCCCAACCGACAAGCCGTCACCGCCCCCTCAGCACAAGGGAAATGAGCGAATTCCGGACGCCGGTGAAGCCGGCCGGCGCGGATCGGGGACACATGCACGGCAGAACGACGCGAACGCCGCACGGCCGACGTCACCACCCCACCCCCGCCGACCAGGCCCCGTCCGCCCGCGTCCGACCGATCGTCCCGCCCCGCTGACTCGGAAAGGCACACCGCGATGGACATGGACCGACCCGAGCCGCGCCTCAGCAGGCGCCGGCTCCTGAAGGGCGCGGCGCTGGCCGTCGTCCCCTACGCCCTGCTCCCCGATCCCCGCGCCGGTGCGCAGACCGAGGCCGTCGACTATCCGTCGGCCGAGTGGCTGCCGGCGAGCACCTCGAACTACACGACGTCCAGCCGCCCCGCCGGCTACGCCATCGACCGCGTGATCATCCACGTCACTCAGGAGACGTACCCCGACACGCTGGCGATCTTCCAGAATCCGCAGAAGCAGGTGTCCGCGCACTACGTGGTCCGGTCGGCGGACGGGCATGTCGCACAGTGCGTGCACGAGAAGGACATCGCCTGGCACGCGGGCAACTGGAACTACAACACGCGCAGCATCGGCATCGAGCACGAAGGATGGATCGACCAGCCCGGTTACTTCACCAACGCGCTCTACGAGGAGTCGGCGAGACTCACGGCCTCGGTCTGCGCCCGATACGGCATTCCCCGGGACAGGGAGCACATCATCGGCCACTCCCAGGTGCCGGGCACCGACCACACCGACCCGGGACCCGGCTGGGACTGGGTCCGCTACATCAGAATGGTCAACTTCGCCTGACGGGCCGCCGAGCCGCTGCGGGCGGGGAAGAGGGCGGCCGCACGCGAGGCGCGGTCCGCGCGGCCACGACGGGTCCCGGGCGAACCGCCGTCATCGGACCGGTTGTCCCCGCGAACACACCGCGTGACGATGGTTCCCAACCGCACGTCCGTCCTCTCACCGTCCGTGGAGGCCCAGTTGACCGATGCGTGGGTGGCCCTGGAGCCGGGGGCCGATCCCGTCGAGCGCGTCCGCGCCCTGCGCCGGGCGCACGAGACGTTCACCACGGTGGGCACCGTGCCGCGCCCGGTGCGGTCGGTGGTCGCGGAGTCCTGGCGGCGCAGCGCACGGGCCGGGGTCGGGCCGGACGGCGCCGCCAGCGTGGAGCTGACCGGCGGCGACCTCGGCGCCTACCGCGCCGAGCATCCGCTGGCCCGGGTGATGCCCCTGTTCCGGGAACTGCTGGGCGGGTTCGCCGCCGACGGCGAGCATCTGCTGGCGGTGTGCGACGCGCACGGCAGGCTGCTGTGGGTCGAGGGAGATCCGGCGACCCGGCGGCGGGCGGACGGGATGAACTTCGTACCGGGGGCGTGCTGGTCGGAGACCGAGGTCGGCACCAACGCGCCGGGCACCGCGGTCGCCGTGGACCGGCCGGTGCAGGTGTTCGCCGCGGAACACTTCATACGCCGGGTGCAGCCGTGGACGTGCGCGGCGGCCCCGGTCCACGATCCGCGTACGGGCCGGGTGCTGGGTGCCGTGGACATCACCGGCGGTCACGGGCTGGCGCATCCGCACAGCCTCGGGTTCGTGCACGCGGTGGCGCGGGCGGCCGAGGCGCAGCTGGCCCTGCTCGCGCCCTCCCGTCGAGCGCGGGACACCCTGCTGCTCAGCGCACTGGGCCGGGACGAGGCCGAGGTGGTGCTCCCCGGGCGGCGGCTCAGACTCAGCCGCCGGCACAGCGAGATCCTCGTGCTGCTGTCCCGGCATCCGGAGGGGCTGACCGGTGACGAGCTGCTGTGCGCGCTCTACGCTCAGGAGTCGGTGACGCCGGTGACCCTGCGTGCCGAACTGGCCAGGCTGCGCCGACTGCTGGGTCCGGGGCTGCTCGCCTCACGGCCGTACCGGCTCACGGCCGCGGTCGAGCCGGACGCCACCGTCGTGGAGCGGCGGCTGGATGCGGGCGCGCTCATGGCGGCGGCGCAGGCGTACACCGGCCCGCTGCTGCCCTCCTCGCAGGCCCCGGCGATCGTACGGCTGCGGGACCGGCTCGCGCAGGGACTGCGCACGGCCCTGATCGCGCACCGCGATCCGGACCTGCTGGCGGACTGGGCGCACGCGCCGTGGGGCGAGGACGACGTCGAGGTGTGGCGGGCGCTGGCCGCGGTACGCCCCACCGCCCCGGTGCGGGCCCGGCTGGCCGCGCTGGAGGCGGAGCTGACGGCACCGGCCGGCCGGGCGGCGGCGCGCAGTGGCGGCAGCGGCAGCGGCAGCGGCAGCGGCAGCGGCGCAACGTACTTGCAACGTCCGCCTGCCTAGCCTCGCGCCGAGAGCCGCCCAACGGCGGGCGGCCCTGTACCGGGAGGTACACCAGCATGACTCGTTACGCGGCACCGGGCACCGAGGGCGCCATCGTCTCCTACCAGGCGCGCTACGACCATTTCATCGGCGGCGAGTACGTGCCGCCGCTGCGCGGGCAGTACTTCGAGAATCCGTCGCCGGTCAACGGGCAGCCGTTCACCGAGATCGCGCGGGGCACCGCGGAGGACGTCGAGCGGGCGCTGGACGCGGCGCACGCGGCCGCCCCGGCCTGGGGCCGTACCTCGGTGACGGAGCGTTCCGGCATCCTGCTGCGGATCGCCGACCGCATGGAGGCCGCCCTGGAGGCGCTGGCGGTGGCCGAGAGCTGGGAGAACGGCAAGCCGGTGCGGGAGACGCTCGCGGCCGACATCCCCCTCGCGATCGACCACTTCCGCTATTTCGCGGGGGCGATCCGGGCGCAGGAGGGTTCGCTCGGCCAGCTCGACGACGACACGGTGGCGTACCACTTCCACGAGCCGCTCGGCGTGGTGGCGCAGATCATCCCGTGGAACTTCCCCATCCTGATGGCCACGTGGAAGCTGGCGCCCGCGCTGGCCGCGGGCAACGCGGTCGTCCTCAAGCCCGCCGAGCAGACCCCGGCGTCCATCCACTACTGGGTGAGCCTGATCGCGGACCTGCTGCCGCCGGGCGTGCTGAACATCGTCAACGGCTTCGGCGTGGAGGCGGGCAAGCCGCTGGCGTCCAGTCCCCGGGTGGCCAAGGTCGCGTTCACCGGGGAGACCACGACCGGACGGCTGATCATGCAGTACGCCTCGGAGAACATCAAACCGGTCACACTGGAACTCGGCGGCAAGTCCCCGAACATCTTCTTCGACGACGTCTGGGCGCACGACGACGACTTCCGCGACAAGGCCCTCGAGGGCTTCGCGATGTTCGCGCTCAACCAGGGCGAGGTCTGCACCTGCCCGTCCCGGGCGCTGATCCAGCGTGGCCACTACACGGAGTTTCTGGAGGCGGCGGTCGAACGCACCCGCCGGATCAAGCCGGGTCACCCGCTCGACACCGACACGATGATCGGCGCCCAGGCCTCCAACGACCAGCTGGAGAAGATCCTCTCCTACCTGGACATCGGCCGGCAAGAGGGCGCGAAGGTCCTCACCGGTGGTGAACGCGTCGAGTACGACGGAGAGTTGAAGGGCGGCTACTACGTCCAGCCGACCATCTTCGAGGGCGACAACAGGATGCGGATCTTCCAGGAGGAGATTTTCGGCCCGGTCGTCTCGGTGACCTCCTTCGACGGTTTCGACGACGCGATCAGGACCGCGAACGACACGCTGTACGGCCTGGGCGCGGGCGTGTGGACCCGGGACGCCAACACCGCCTACCGCGCCGGCCGCGCGATCCAGGCGGGCCGCGTGTGGACCAACTGCTACCACGCCTACCCCGCGCACGCGGCGTTCGGCGGCTACAAGCAGTCCGGGATCGGCCGCGAGACGCACCGGATGATGCTGGCGCACTACCAGCAGACGAAGAACCTCCTGGTGTCGTACTCGCCGAGGAAGCTGGGCTTCTTCTAGAAGCCTGCGAAAGGGCGCCTGACCGGTTTTCACCCGTCAGGCGCCCGTCGCTCAGCGCGCTCTCGGCCGAGACCGGCCTGCGCACCAACTCCCGACTCCGTCGGCCGGCCGATCAGGGCGTCCACCCGGTGCACGACGGATATTCCCGAACCCGGAAACGACGCGGGTCCTCACCAGTCACGAGCGATTACAGGCAAATCAGCAACCCCATGGACGGGTGCCTGTCCCCCATTTCATGGAGTGGCTGATTCCATCGAGTTGGTTGTGGGGCGAACGAGCGCCGGAGCAGGTAATCGCAGTGGACAGAGCGTTGGCAGGTCATCCGCTCAGTCGCTTTGTGACGTGAGTGCGGTCCTCACGCCAGCAGACTCTGCCGGCATGTGCTAGAACCGTCGTATGTCGGTCAACGAGGGCTCGTTGTTCCACCTTGAGACATTGAATCCCATTCACAGATTCACCGAGGCGCTCGCCGGTTCCTGTCTCGACCCCCACCTGCCGAGCTCCGAGGGAGATCCTCGAGAGCTGGTGGCGAGAAACCCGGACGTGTTCACGCAGGGCGGTTCCTGGCCCCGAGATGTGTGGGTCACCGGTGGGCTGGGGGCCACGCTCGACAGCGTCCTGGTCGACACGGGTGATCGGCAGGAGCTGATCGATCTCTGCACCATCCTCACGGTCCTCGGGATCAACGATCCGTGGGTCAAACTCAAGCAGCTGGCCTACTTGCTGTCCCGGAGTCCGCACCACGTCACGATCCGTCTGGGATGCGACATGTACTACAGAGTCGCCCGCCGGATTCTGAAGTCCTTCGACAGGTTGGGCGAGCCCGGCGACTACGTCATCAACATGCGGCAGTGCAATGGGTCGGACGCGGTCGAGCTGGCCCTGCACTCAGCGTGGAAAGCGGCAGATGAATCGGCGAGTCGCCGCAGGCTGGGTACATTCCTGGGTTCATACCACGGAGAGAACCTGACTGCCAGCCTCATCAGCGAGCACCGACCTCAGCACGGTTCCGGACGGCTGCTCGTCGAAGAGGCGAGCAACGTGACCTTTTTCCCCACCCCGAGAGCTGAGGAAAGCGGCTCTTTGAGCGCCGAGTCCCTCGCCGTACTCGATGCCCTGGAGCGTGACGGTGACGACTACTTCGCCGTGATCATCGAGCCGATCCAGTGGCGCAACTCGGTGCACGCCGTACCGCTCGAGTTTCTGCGACGGTTACGCGACGTCTGTACACGCAAGTCCATCTGCCTCATCTTCGACGAGATCCACAATGGCTTCGGATACACAGGGACCATAAGCTTCGCGGAGAACTGCGGGGTGTGCCCGGACATCGCGGCGATGAGCAAGGGGCTGACCTCGGGGCACGGTTCCCTCGCGATCATGGTCGCCAAGAGGGGTTTCAGCGAGATCGATGGACCGTTCGCGGGGAAGTCCAATGCCGCGGACATGATGTCGCTGGTCGCGATAGACGCAGTGCTCGACCGGCTTCTGGGAGTGGAGCCCAACGACGTCGACGCGATACCCGATTGGCTGCCTGCCGAGTTGGTCGCGGAGCTCCGCGTCGGTCTGCTCGACACCTCATACAGCCTCACCGTGGCGCTGGTCGACTCGCTCTTCCTCGAACTGCGAAGAAGGTTCCCTCGCGTTGTCGGCGCGTCGACCGGGATGGGGCTGGTGCGCGGGCTGGTGATGCTGGACGAGGTCGGCCGTCCGTCCGAGGCGGTCGCATCAGCGGTTGCGAAGCAGGGCCTCGCCAACGGGGTCTACGTGCGGCAAGCGGGCACTGCCCTGTTCGTCAAGCCCAGCCTTGTCCTCAGCCCAGCCGAGGCGGACATCGCACTCGACGGTCTCTCGCGCACCCTGACCCAGGTGACGCAGGGCCGCTGTGAAGAAGGCAGGTCCGGGTGAGCCCAGCAGGGTAGGGCAGTCGGCCTTGCTGAGCGTCGCTGTTGGCGGACTGCAGGCGTCGGAACGTCCCGGCCTCAAACGGCTCGTGAGCCGGCCACCGCCTCGAACGTCCTGGTCAGCGCGGTCAGCGCCCGACCGATCTCCCCCTGGGTGATGACCAGGCAGGGCTTGAGGAAGAGCGCGGTCCCGGCCTGCCTTACGTGGACACCGTGGCCCGTGCACACCCTCGCCACCTCGCCTGCGATCGCCGAGGACGGAAGGCCGTCGCCGCCGAGCATCACCAGCCCGCGCATCAATCCGAGCCCCGTCAGCCGTCCCGCCATCGCAGGGAAGCGGTGACGCAGCTCGGTGAGCATCTCGTCGATCATCCTGACGGCATGCGCGTAGGTATGCGAGAGAAGGCCCTCGCGCAGTTCCTGCTCCAGTCCGGTGGGGAGCCAGTCCGGAAGCGACCCCGCGTCAGGCCCTTCCACCCCGAGCAGCCGGTCGAGCACCGCGTCGACCGCCACGAGCGACAACATGTTCGCCGAGTTCGACTTGAATCCGAAGGGCGGCTCGACGGTACCGAACGCGCGGTCGGCGACAATCATGGACAGCGTTCCGTGTCCGGAGGTCAGCCCCTTGCCCAGCACCGCGATGTCAGGGCACACACCTGCTGTCTCTGCGTGCCAGATGGCCCCGGTGAATCCGAACCCGTTCTGCACCTCGTCGAAAATGAGGCAGATCGACTTCGCGGTACAGATCTCGCGAAGCCTCCGGAGGAACTCGGCCGGAACCACATGGACAGCGTTGCGCCACGGAATCGGTTCGATGATCACGGCGAAGTACTGCTCACCGTCACGCTCGAGGGCTGCGAGTGTCTCCAGGGTGGCCGGACTCAGCCGTCCGTCCGGACCGGCTTCCGGGACCGGGAACTGCTCGACATTGTCGGCACGGTCGAGGAGGACTCGGCCGGAGCCTCGTTCGGGCTGGTGGTCGCTCGCGAGAACGCCACCGAGATTCGACCCATGGAAAGCGCCCACGAAGGAGGCCAGCCTGCGGCGCCCGGGAGACCTCCGCGCCGCCGTCCAGGCAGCGTGGAGTCCCAACTCGACCGCCCCCGACCCCGTGCACTCGCGCATGTTCAGGACGTAGTCCCTGCCTCCTCCGGTCTTGTTGAAGTGCCGCGAGAGTCGGTTCGCGACCCGGTAGTAGAGATCGTTACCGAAACGGACGGTCACATAGTGCGGACGTTCCGACAGTACGTATGAGACCTGACGGAGTTTCACCCAGGGGTCGTTGAGACCCAGGACGGTGTTCTCGGTCATCGAACACAGGTCGATGAGCTCCGATCCGTCGGACAGTCGGAGGGTGGCTCCGCGACCGGCGACGGCTGTAAGGGGACGGGGCGCCGACCCCCTCGTGAACATTTCGGGTTCGTGGTCGTACGAAAGTCCGTCCGATTGCCGGTACTGCGGCTGCGTGGGGTCGAGCACGGTTCCCTGGAACGCGGTCACCAGCGGCTTGAGGCCCTGTACGCCGGCCAGCGCGGGCACCGCGTCCTCGGCGTCGCCACTCATTTCGCCTCCTCACGAGCTACACGCTGCAGAACTTCCTCGAAGGTGGCCGCCAACCGGGCCCGGGCCAGCTCGAAATCCGCCTCGGTCGTCGACAGGCTGGGTTTGATGTAGACGCAGTGGCCCGCTCGGCGGACATACACCCCGTGCTTCAGGCAGATGTCCGCGACTTTGCCGGCCATCGCACCGGACGGCCGACCGTCCTGGCCAAGCATGGCGACACCGCGCATCAGGCCGGCGCCACTCGCGGGCCCGACGACAGAGGGGAACCGGCGCTGCAGATCGGCCAGGAAGTCCTCCAGCATCCCGACCACACGGGGATAGGCGATTCCGAGAAGGCCGTTGCGCAGGTCCCCGACCAGTCCGGGTGGCAGCCAGGTGGGCAAAGTCTCGAACTCCTCCGGGAGCATCCCCGTGAGCCGGTCCATCACGGCGTCGACGGCGACGAAGGACAGCATGTCCCCCGAGTTGGTCTTGCTTCCGAATGGAGCCTCCGTCTCGGCGAATTCTCGACGGGCGACGACGATGGCCAGCGCACCGTGGCCCGAGGTCAGCGCCTTGCCCGTGGCCACGATGTCCGGGCAGACATCGCTGCTCTCCGCGAAGAAGATCGTCCCTGTGTATCCGAACGCGTTCTGCACCTCGTCGAAGACCAGGCAGATCGACTTCCGCGTGCACACGTCGCGCAGCCGTCGGAGGAACTCGAGCGGTACGGCGTGCACCGAGTTGCGCCACTGGATCGGCTCGATGAGTACGGCGAAGTACTCCTCGCCGTCACGCTCCAGGGCGTCGAGCGTGGCGAGCGCCTCGGCGCTCAGGTGGCCGCCGTCCCCACCCCTGGGCGAAGGGAAGTGCACGACGTTGTCGACACGGTCGACCAGTGCGCGCCCGGCACCGTACCCGGGATCGTCCTCGCAGACGAGGCTGGCCAGCACGCTCTCACCGTGGTACCCACCCTGGAAGGTCGCGAGTCTGCGCCGGCGCGGTGCGCCCCGGGCCGCGAGCCACGCGGCGTGGAGCGCGAGTTCCACCGCGTCCGAGCCGTTGCACTGGCGCAGGTTGATCGCGAAGCCGCCGGGCGCCCCGAAGCGACTCAGCCGGCTCAAGATGCGATGGGCGACACGGTGGTGGAGGTCGCTTCCGATCCGGGCCGGGAGGTAATGGGGCTGCGAGGAAAGCAGGAAGGCCGCCTGCCTGAGCTTCACCCACGGATCGTTGACGCCCAAGACCGTGTTGCAGGTCATCGAGCACAGATCAACCATCTCCAGGGGCGTCGCGGTCTGGGTCGACGTGCCTTGGATCCGCGAGCCGAGCGCTGTGTCCGCCCAGAAGTCCCGCGCGAGTGAGCCGCCCGCGGTGAAGAGCCTGGCGTTGCCGGCCAGGTGCTCATCAGGAGTGAGTTCGGTCAGCCGCCTTCCGGGGTCCAGGTAACTGCCTTCGAGTCCCGCGACGACCTGCCGGACCGACTCGACACTCGAGAGGTGGAACGGCGCGTTGTCGAGGGCCATGAGCTCCTCCCCCGCTTGCGAATCAGGCATCCGGTCGGGTCGCCTTCCCTGTCTCGTACAAGGTGTCCTCGGCCACTATGTGTGCGAACAGGTCCAGAAGCTGCCGGCACTCCTCCTCCAAGCCTTCATCCCCATGCGCCACGAGCAGTCGATGCGCGCACGCGCACGTGAAGTACAGGTAGGCCGCGGTGGTACGGAGGCGCTGCACTCCGTCGCAACGCCCGAGTGCGTCGCGGAGGTCGCCGAGCAGGGCAGAGCAGTTCGCCGCTGCCTCTTCCCGCGCGGAGGAGGACAGAGCATCGCGCACGCGTTCGGCCATCTCACCGGCAGCGGCCAGGGGATCGCTGTTCTTCCAGAGACACGGCCCGTTTCCTTCCACCGCATGAAGGCGGGTCGTGACTTCGGTGTACTGCTCGTCGTCCAGGGCTGCATCCCGAATTTTCACCAGGGCGATGTCGCGACCGCGGTCGTCCTCGAACCGGGCGGACAGGCGCAGGTCGAGGTCAGCGTTGAGATCCGCGGCCATGACGTCGACCAGGTCGAGCGCATCGCCGGTCCACCGGCGTTTCGTGGCAGCCAGGTCGGGAGTCGACCTGTACTCGGCGCGCAACGCGGCCAGGCGATCCTCGTCCTCGACCGACGTACGCCAGGAAGGGAATCGGCCGCGGTGAGCGGCAGTGCTGTCGCCAGAGGTCGGACCGACGAGGATCGGGTCGGAGAACATGAAGAAGGTTTCAGCGGACTCGCGCGCGAAGTTGAGGGTGAGCACATCACGAGTCCCCGAGAGGTTGCGGTGCCCCGAGTGGATACCGTTCGTGTCGAATACGACGCAGGTTCCGAACGTTCCGTAGCCGAGGAACAGACCGCCGTTCCCGAACTGGACAGCTTCGTCGAGCGTGAACTTCGTCCCTCGCTGCGTCTCGAAGTCCCACTCGACCTTCTGGCTTCCACAGACGTAGCGCAGGGCCTGGCCATCGGGTGCCACATCCGTCAGCAGGACCATGACCTTCAGTTCCTCGAACGGCCCTTTGGTCTTCATGTCCTGGTGATAGTCCCAAGCACGGTATCTGAGCGGCTTGCACGGGCCCTGCCGGTATCCTCGCGCCGACACGAACCGTGACGGGCCGTCGAAGTACCCGTCCAGGATCTCCGTCAGGGCGGGGAGGTGGGCGAGGTCTTTGATCATCTCGACCGTGCCACGCGCGCACTCGTCAACTGCGAGATTGAACGAGAGCTGTTGCAGAGAAGTCGCTTTGCCCTTCTTGCCGATCTCGTCTTCGAAACGTTCACGCAGTCCGAGGAGCAAGCAGTCGTCGACTAGACCACTGACTGCGACGATTCCGTTGTCCCGGAATACGCTCTCCTCGGACACCCCGTGTCGCCCTCGCGTCAGCTCGCCGGTCGGAATGGTACGAACACCCCGTCGCACGGGCGTTTGGTCGTGCCCCAGGATGGACAGCTTCGGACCCCTCTCAAGCACCACAGGCTCGGGAGCGGTGATGTCCGGCGGGTCGACAAGGCAGTGGGCCAGCGCACGGCTTTCGGCGATCGACACGGCCTCGTCACGGCGCCAGGCGTCTCCGTCCAGGGTGGCCAGCAGCAACCGCTCGCGGTAGGTGAGCGCTTGCCAGTCGCGGTGGTCAGCGATCCAACTGTGGTCCCAGTGGCAGATGACCTCTGGCAAGCAGTCGGGCCATAGCTGCGCTCGTTGTCCCGCCCGCACGCAAGCGGGCGGCGGCGCCCCGAACCGGAACGGCTCGTAGGCGAGGCTGGTGGAGGACGCGCCTGCCACCAGAGCGTGCGGCACGTGGTCGAACGTGAGCTCGCCCGCCTCGACGCCACGCTCGACTTCGCGCTCGTGCCCGCAGAAGAGCCCTGCCTCGTGGAACGCGATCGCGAGGTTGTCAGGTCCCCCGGCGAGGCTGAACCGCGCCGTTCCCGTCAACGAAGGGTCGTGTCGGAGATTGCGCAACTGGAAGAAGCGGGGATGTTCGCTGACCGTGCTGGGGTCGACGGACTCGCCGTGGACCGCAGCCAGGAAGCGGCAAGCAGCCTCACGGTAACTGGTCACAAGGGCGGCGATGTTGCGTCTGGCTGTCCGAAAGGGTTTCGACCAGGGGACGCCGGCCGTCACGTCATTGCTGAGGCAGTCGTTGTCCTTGAACCTCGCGAGGATCCCCAACGGGCAGGGTGTACTCGCCGTGGCCGAGCTGAAGGAGTGCGTGAACTCGACGTCCATGTCGGCGCACAGGCCCCGTTCGATCACGAAGGTGAGCAGCCGCGCATAGTCCGACACCACGGAAAGGTTGCCTTTGGCGTCCTCGGGCCTGTAGAAGTGTGCATCGATCTCGGCGTGAATGTGCTCGAGAATGACACGTTCCTCCGCGTCAGCGGCCGGAATCGTGCTCACATCGCACACTTGGATGTCGAGCCGACTCGCGAACTCGAACACCTCCCTGGCGGCGTCCGGCTCGAGAACCCAACCGGCGACGATGAGCAGGATCCGGCCGCCGGCGTTCATCGCTCGCAAGCGAGTGAGCCGGGCGCGGTGCTTCGCCGGGAGGCCGTCGGAGCTGATCCAGATGCGGACTTGGTCCAGGCAGTTCACGGTCAGCGTCTCCGCCGTGTACGCCGCAGCGTCGGTCACCAGGTCGAGGTGATCGGACCGCCCATCGGCGTCAGTGCTCATCACGAAGCCGCAGAATGTCGTCGAACGTCTTCGTCAGTGCGTCCAGAGCGACCGCGGTTTCCTCACCGGTCAGCACGATGCAGGGCTTGAGCAGAACGGCGGTGTCGGCTTGACGGACGTAGACCCCGTGCGTCAGACAGACCTTGGCTGTCGCCGCAGCGAGACGCGTGGATGGCCGACCATCCGCGTCCAAGAGCACCAGACCCCTCACGAGGCCCGCACCTCTTGGCGCACCGATGAGTGTCGGGAAGCGACGGCGGAGCTCGGCGAGCAGCTCGTCGACAAGGGCGACGGCGCGCGGGTACGCGGACGCGAGCAGGCCGTCCCGCAGCTCGGCCGCCAACCCGGACGGGAGCCAGGCAGGCAGCATCTGCCGCTCCGCCCCTTCCAATCCCAAGAGCCGATCCAGAACGGCGTCCACGGCCACGAGCGCCAGCATATTGCCGGAGTTGGACTTGGCGCCGAACGGACTCTCTATCTCCCGGTACTTGCGCCTCGCCACGATGATGGCGAGCGAGCCGTGCCCCGAGGTCAGAGCCTTGCTGATCGCACTGATGTCGGGGCTGACGCCGGTTGTCCCCGCATAGCTGATGGAACCGGTGTATCCGAACGCGTTCTGCATCTCGTCGAAAATGAGGCAGATCGACTTCCGCGTACACACATCCCGTAATCGGCGAAGAAACTCCAGCGGCACCGTGTGCACCGAGTTGCGCCACTGGATCGGCTCGATGATCACGGCAAAGAAGGAGTCGCCGTCTCGTTCGAGCGTCTCGAGGGTCGACAGGGCGCTTGCGCTCAGCTGCTGGGCGTCGCCCGGTTCCGGGGTGGGGAAGAAGATCACGTTGTCGGGCGCATCGGCGAGCAGGCGACCGGGCTGGTGCTCGCTCACCCAGTTCGCGGTCAGGTTCTCCCCGTGGTACGAGCCACGAAAGGTCGCCAGCTTGCGGCGTTCGGGAGTCGAGGCAGCGGCCTTCCAAGCAGCGTGGAGAGCGAGCTCGACGGCGTCGGAGCCATTGCACTGCCGTAAGTTGACCACATAGTCGTCAGGATCATCGATGTCCCGGAAGCAGCCGAGGATCCGTCGCGCTATCCGGTAGGTCAGATCGTGCCCCATCCGGGCGGTCAAGTAATGCGGCTGGGACGAGGCCAGGAACGACGCCTGCTTCAACTTGACCCATGGGTCGTTGATCCCCAGGATCGTGTTCGCGGTCATGGAGCACAGGTCGATAAGGGTGAGGGGAGTGTCCGTGGCAACCACTGTCGCGTCCACCGTCGCGCCCAGACCGGAGTGGACCCAGATGTCCCGTGGAGCAGATCCGGCGGTGAACAGCACGCCGTTGCTGGCGAGTTGTTCCGGCGGCCCGAAGGCCGACCTGGGCCGATCCGGATCCAGACACGTGCCGTCGAGCTCGGACAGAAGTGCGCGGACGTGCGTCAGGTCCATCAGGTGGAATCGCTCTGCACACTCGACGCTCTCGGACGATGCCAGTCCATGTCCTATAGCCACGGGGGCGAGCGTACAGCGGCCTCTCCATGCTGAACAGGTCGCCGAACGGCCGACCGCGTTACCGAACAAACCGGACAACACGCCCTCGCCGCTCGCCGCCGCACACACCACCGCCCGCACCCTTCTCATGGGCCCCCCGCCACCGGCAGCGGCCTCATAGGACAGCGCCTGCGCGACGGAGGCCGGCGGTCGCCAGGCATCTCACCCACATGGACGCCGACGGCGCCCGTGGTCAGTCGCTGGATGAAGTCACGGGCGGCGTCGTCGCCGGGACCGAAGACGGCCACACCGTCGCCGCAGCGCTGCCCACCCGAAAGACGCAGGGTCTCCTAGTAGATCGTCGAGCTTCGCAGGAGCACGGGAGAGTCCGCCACGGGGCCTACCCGGACACCTGGAAGCACCACGCCCCGAGGGGAACCTGTCTGGGGTCAACCTCCGGACCGTACGCGGAACAGCAAGTCGCCATCGGTTCAGCCGCGCGCCGTCTCGCTCGGTCAGCGTCACGCGGTAGTGGTACCACCAGCAGACGAAGAACCTCCTGTGCTCCTACGGCCCGAAGAAGTCCGGGCTCTTCCGGCGTCCGCGGCCGGGTTGCCGTAGGCGCCGTCACCCTCTCCGGGCAACCCGGCCGGCGGTCTCCGTCGCGATGGTCCCGCGCGACTCTGCCGCTGGAGCGTACGACGACGTCCAGGCATCCGTAGACGGTCGGGGATCGGCCGGATTCGTCAGCACAAAGTCCACACATCCCCCTCTCCATACCGGCCCGCATGGTCTACATTGACCATGCTTCAGCTGTTCGGCCACGAGGCGACGAATAGACGATCAATAGGTCCGGCGTCACGGCAAGCCGGCATTCGCGTTCCCGGCGCCAGATGTCGGGCTGATCATTTCTTTGATCACGAGAGGCCTCGGGTGCGGGGAGCACCCGGGGTTCCGACGGATTCCGCGCACCTCGGAATGCGGCAGTACCTGCGAGTCTGCTGTTTACGGGGTGGGTTGCAAGCAGCTTCGAGACAGCCGGGTTGTCATGCGGGAGGTCTTCCGCGGGAGGGGACAGCCGGCCCGGAGCGAGGGGGTGGGGGCTTCCCGAGGGGAGGAGCGGCGTGTGCGAGGGGGGCGGGGGCCTCCCTGGGCGAGGAACAGTGTGGGACGAGCATGTCGAGTCACTGGACCTGGGGGGTTCTGTGCGGCAAGGGGGACTTGTCAGCCCCGTTCCGTCGGCGCGGGGGCGTCTGGCGGACGGGACGATCGGCCGGCCGGCGAGCGACTGGGAGCAGCGGTACCGCCGTGCCGTGATCATCAGCGATACCGTGGCCACCGCCTTCGTGGTGGCGGCGATAGGTGATTTCTTCGGCGCCCGGGACGCGGCCAACTGGCACGAGAAATGGGGGATTCTCGCATTCGGCACCGAGCTGCTGGTGCTGGGGGCGCTCGCGGTGGGCCGGGCGTGGGCGCCGGCTGTTCTCGGCCAGGGTGCGGAGGAATTCCGCCGGCTCGGTCGCTCGTTGTTCGCGGCGACCGTCGTACTGGCGCTCGGCGGTATAGCGCTCACTTCGCGCAACATAAAGCTCTGGATCTTCGTCGCGATACCGGCGGTCGCGCTGGTCACGATGCCCGCGCGGTATCTGCTGCGCCTCTGGCTGCACAGGCAGCGCAAGGAGGGACGGTGCCTGCGGCCGGTGCTCGCCGCCGGGAGCCCGGCCACCGTGCGCGACCTGATCACCCGGACCCGCAAGTTCCCCCACCTCGGCTGGCGGGTGGACGCGGTGTGCACGCCGGACGGTCTCGGGCCGGACGGTGACCGGCTGGAAGGGGTGCCGGTCGTCGGCCGGCTGACGGACGTGGCCGGCCACGCGCACCGCGACGGTTACCGGGTCGTCGCGGTCACACCGGACCAGCACTGGTCCCCGGACCGGCTGCAGCGGCTGGCCTGGAGCTTGGAGGGCAGCGACGCGGAGATGGTCGTCGCCCCCGTGCTGATGGAGGTGGCCGGGCCCCGGCTGCACGTCGACGCGGTGCTCGGGATCCCGCTGCTGCGGGTCAGCATGCCGGCCTTCACCGGGGGCCGCCGGGCGATCAAGGCGGTCGTCGACCGGATGGGCGCGGCGATCCTGCTGGTGCTGTTCGCGCCGCTGATGGTGTTCGTCGGCCTGCTCGTGGTGGCGGACAGCCGGGGCGGGGCGTTCTACCGCCAGCGCAGGGTCGGGAAGGACGGCCGCGAGTTCACCATCCTCAAGTTCCGCACCATGGTCGCCGGGGCCGACCTGGCACGGGCGGAGCTGGCGGACCGCAACGAGGGCGCCGGCCTGCTGTTCAAGCTGCGCCGGGATCCGCGGGTGACCCGGGTGGGAGCGGTGCTGCGCCGGTACTCGATCGACGAACTCCCGCAGCTCCTCAACGTGCTCACCGGATCCATGTCGCTGGTCGGTCCGCGGCCTCCGTTACCGGAGGAGTCCGCCGCCTACGGCCCGGACATCCGGCGCCGTCTGCTGGTCAAGCCCGGACTCACCGGCCTGTGGCAGATCAGCGGACGCAGCGACCTGCCGTGGGAGGAAGCGGTGCGGCTGGACCTGCGGTACGTGGAGGACTGGTCGCTCGCCCTGGACACAGTGATCTTGTGGAAGACGCTGCGCGCGGTGTTCTACGGGCAGGGGGCCTACTGATGCGCGGGAACGGCCGTCCGGCCGGCGCGCGGACCGCAGGCCGCGACGGCCTGCCCTGGGGGAGGAACGGGACATGAGAGTCAGCGTTTTCGGGCTCGGCTACGTGGGCTGCGTGTCCGCCGCGTGCCTGGCCAGCATGGGTCACGAGGTCATCGGCGTGGACGTGAACCAGGTGAAGGTCGACCTGGTCAACGACGGCAAGGCGCCGGTGGTCGAGGAGCGTATCGGCGAGCTCGTCGCCGACGTCGTGCGGACCGGGGCCTTACGCGCCACTGACGACGTCCGCGAGGCGATCACGGGCAGCGAGGTGTCGCTGGTCTGCGTGGGCACACCGTCGGAGGCCAACGGCAGCCTGTGCACCACGTACTTGGAGCGGGTCACCGAGCAGATCGGCGCCGCACTGGCCGAGCGGGGCGGGCGGCACACCGTCGTCTTCCGCAGCACCATGCTCCCGGGCACCTGCCTGAACCTGCTGGTCCCCATCCTGGAGAAGTACGTCGGCGGCACGGCCGGTGTGGACATCGGGGTCGCGGTCAACCCGGAGTTCCTGCGTGAGGGCACGAGCGTCCGCGACTTCTTCGACCCGCCCAAGACCGTCGTCGGCGAGCTCGACCCGGCCAGCGGCGACGCGGTGATGGCGCTGTACGAGGGCCTGCCCGGCGAGGTGTTCCGGGTGCCGGTCCCGACGGCGGAGGCGATCAAGTACGCGGACAACGCGTTCCACGGACTCAAGATCGGCTTCGCGAACGAGCTGGGCGCGGTGTGCCAGGCGCTCGGGGTGGACTCGCACCAGGTGATGGACGTGTTCCTGGCCGACCGCAAGCTGAACATCAGCCCCGCCTACCTGCGGCCCGGCTTCGCCTTCGGCGGCTCCTGCCTGCCGAAGGACCTGCGCAGCCTGGTCCACGCGGCGCAGCGCGCCGACATCTCGGTGCCCATCCTCTCCCATGTGCTGCCCTCCAACTCCGACCACCTGCAACGCGCGGTGGAGCTGGTCGAGCGCACCGGCAAGCGCCGGGTGGGCCTGTTCGGGCTGTCCTTCAAACCCGGCACCGACGACCTCCGCGAGAGCCCGCTCGTCGAACTGGCGGAAAGGCTCTTCGGCAAGGGGTACGACCTGCGGATCCACGACGCCAACGTGAGCCTCTCGCGGCTGCTCGGCGCCAACCGCGAGTACATCGAGACCCGGCTGCCGCACCTCGCACAGCTGCTCGCGGACTCCGTCGAGGAGGTCCTCGACCACGCCGAGGTGTGCCTGGTCGGGACCAAGGATCCGGCCGTGCTGTCGGCGCTCCCGCACGGGGGCGGCGGTCCGCTGATCGTCGACCTCATCCGCCTTCCCGACGCCGAGGCGCGCCGGGCCGAACCGGGGTACGTGGGCCTTGCCTGGTGAGACGACCAGCGGCGACCGCAGAAGACGGCGCGCGCTGATCCTGGTGGAGAACCTGTCGGTGCCGTTCGACCGGCGGGTGTGGCAGGAGTGCACGACCCTGCGCGACGCCGGCTGGACGGTGCACGTCATCTGTCCCAAGGGGAGCAAGCGGGACACGGAGTCCGAGGCGGAGATCGACGGGGTGCTGATCCACCGCTACCCGCTGCGCGCGGCCACCGGAGGGCCGGCCGGCTACCTGCGGGAGTACGGATCGGCGTTGTGGCACACGCTCCGGCTGGCCCGGAAGGTCGGTCCGGTCGACGTGGTCCACGCCTGCAACCCGCCCGACCTGCTGTTCCTGCCGGCACTGTGGCTGAAGCGGCAGGGTGCGCGGTTCGTCTTCGACCAGCACGACCTGGTACCCGAGCTGTACCTCTCCCGGTTCGGCCGCGGCAGGGACCTGCTCTACCGCGGCGTGTGCGCCCTGGAGCGGATGACGTACCGGGCCGCGGACGTCGTACTCGCCACGAACGAGAGCTACCGGGAGACCGCGGTGCGCCGTGGTGGCCGGCGGCCCGAGGACGTCTTCGTGGTGCGCAGCGCACCCGACGTCGACCGGTTCCACCCCGTACCGCCCGAGCCGGAGCTGAGGCGCGGCAAGCCCCATCTGCTGTGCTACCTCGGCGTCATGGGCCCGCAGGACGGCGTCGACTACGCGTTGCGGGCCCTGGCGAAGCTGCGCGACGAGGTCGGACGGACCGACTGGCACGCGGTGTTCATCGGCGGCGGGGACACCTTCGACGCGATGGTGGAGCTGTCCCGGCGGCTCGGGCTTTCCGAGCAGGTGCAGTTCACCGGGCGCGTTCCGGACGCCGACCTGGTGCGCTACCTGTCCACCGCGGACGTGTGCCTCTCCCCCGATCCGCACAATCCGCTCAACGACGTGTCGACCATGAACAAGGTCCTGGAGTACATGGTGATGGGCCGGCCGCTCGTCTCGTTCGACCTCCGGGAGGCGCGCGTGTCCGCGGGTGACGCCGCCGTCTACGCGTCCGCCAACGACGAGGCGGAGTTCGCGAAGCTCATCGCGCTGCTGCTGGACGATCCGGAGAAGCGGGCCCTGATGGGCAGGATCGGCCAGGAGCGGATCAGCGGGCCGCTCTCCTGGCGGAACTCCCAGCGGTCACTGCTCGCCGCCTACGCCGCCGCCTGCGGCGACCGCACCCCGGCGCCGGCGGGCACCCCCGACCGTGCACAGGGCGGGGGCCGCACCGTTGAACGATGACACGATACGCCTGGTGACGATCGGGCGGATCGTCCGTCGGCGCTGGCGGCTTCTCACCGTCCTCGCCCTCGTGGGCGCGCTCGTCGGGTACGGCACCTCACTGCTGTTCCCGCCGCGCTACACGACGTCGGCGTCGGTGCTGCTACCGGGGGCATGGGAGGATCGCGAGCTGCTGACCCAGGTCGAGATAGCGACCAGTTCGGCGGTGGTCGACAAGGCGGCCGACACGATCCACTGGCCCGGGGTCGGCAAGAGCGAGCTGCGCGACCGGGTGAGCGCCAAGGCCGCCGACGGGAACATCATCAAGATCTCGGGCACGGCGGACACCCCGGAGCGCGCGCAGCAGCTCTCCGACCAGGTGGCCCGGCAGTTCGTCACGTTCGCAGCGCGCGTGGTGGACGGCAACGCCGACCCCGAGGCGGCGGAGCAGCGCGAGGCACTGCAGCAGACGGTGGTGCGGACCAGCCGCCGCATCACCGAGCTGGCCGACGCGGCCGACCCCGGGCGGACCGTGGAGGGCGTGCAGGCCCGCACCGAGCTCGAGAAGCTGCGCACCACGCTGCAGCAGGCCATGACCAAGCTGGACCAGTCCGATCCGGCCGCCGGCAGGGCCAACATGGTCGTCATGGGGCCGGCGGCCCGGCCGACGGGCGA
This sequence comes from Streptomyces lucensis JCM 4490, assembly GCF_014650035.1. Lineage (GTDB taxonomy): Bacteria > Actinomycetota > Actinomycetes > Streptomycetales > Streptomycetaceae > Streptomyces > Streptomyces lucensis. The sequence goes on from NZ_BMUE01000003.1 coordinate 517,259, forward strand.
GGCACCGCCGACCAGGCTCCAGCTCGTCGCCGCCGGGACGGTGCTGTTCTTCCTGCTCGGCGTCATCGGCCACCTCACCGCGGCCCGGATGAGCCGCCGGCTGCGCACCCAGCCGGAGATCGCCGCGGCACTCGGCTCGGCACTGCTGGGCACCGTCGACGTACCCGTCGAACGGCCCTCGCACGGGCCGGGGGGCCCTGGCCCGCGGGCCCGGATCCGGCGGCTGCTCGGGCTCGACGTCCGGTGGGACGTACCGGCGCCGCGGGTGTCCGGCGACGAGGCGGGCCGGCAGACGCGTTACCGGCGGGTGTGCGCCCGTCTCCGTGACCGGCTGCCCTCCCCGCACCGCGTGCTGCTCGTCGTCCCGGACGGCGACGAGATCGCCCGCCGGGCCGCCCGGCAGCTCGTCGTCGAAGCAGGGAGCGATCCGCTGCTGCGGGTCGTGGAGGTCGCGGTGTCCCGGCCGACGGTGCCGGACCGCGACGACGAGTGCGGTGCCCTGGTCGTGCTCAGCGGGGGGCGCTGGACCGAGGGGGAACTCGAGGGCGTCGCCGAGGCGTGCGCGGACGCCGGGCACGAGGTCGTCGGCGTCGTCCTCGCCGGCCTGGTCCGGGCACTTCCGGCACGGTCCGCGGACCGTCCCCGGGAGGCCGCCGCGCCGGTGCTCGCGGTCGGCCACGACGCGAAGGGGAGTTCACGGTGACGACGAGTACGGCTTCGGAGTCGCCGGCCACCGCTCCGCTGCTGGACCTCCAGGCGCTCGTGGTGGCGGTGCGCAGACGGCGCCGTTTCTGGTGCTCCGTCGGTCTGCTGGGGCTGCTCGTGGGCGCGGCGGTGGCGGTGCTGCTGCCGGCGCCGCCGACCGCGGTGGCCAAGGTGCTGGTCGCGCATCAGGAGGACCAGCCGAACGACCCCGGGACGCTGATCCGCACCGATGCCGCGCTGCTGCAGACCACGCGGATCGCGGAACGGGCCCTGAAGTCCCTCCACTCCCCGGAGGAGCCGGAGGACTTCATGGGGGACTACTCGGGCATCGGCCTGACCAACAACGTGCTGCAGATCACGGTGACGGGTGACAGCGACGCGGACGCGGAGGCCCGCGCCAAGGCGCTGGCCGACGCGTTCGTCGCGGACCACGTGCAGCGGGTCCAGCATGCCGCGGACGCCGAGGCGCAGGCATTGCTGGACCAGCGTGACCGCATGAAGGGCGAACTCGCCAAGGTCGACAAGTCGATCGGGGAGGGATCGTCGCAGAACGGGCCGACGGCGTCGGCGGACCTGGAGTCGCTGTTCGCCCGCCGCGCCGAACTCACCTCGCGGATAACCGACTTCGGCCAGCGCGCCGCCGATGCGCGCATCGGCACGCCCCGGCTCGTCGCCGGCACGCAGATCGTGGACACCCCGAGGGCGGTGCGGCACTCCCTGCCCAGGACCACCGCCACCGACGCCGCGGTCGGACTCGTCCTCGGGCTCGTCCTAGGGCTCGCGGCGGCCGCGGTCGGCTCGGTGGTGGCGGACCGCCCCATACTGCGACGGGAGATCGCGTCGAACCTCGGCGCCTCGGTCATCGCCGAGCTGCCCCGCCGCAGGGGCAGGCTCTGGCGGCGCCGGCGGGTCCGGGCGGCACACGAACGGCTCACCGCGTCCCTGGCCCGCACCGCGCGCGGGTCCGCGGAACCGGTGTCGCTCCTGGAGCTGGGCTGCGCGCGCAGCGCGAGCGTGATCGCCCTGGACCTCGCCAGGGCGCTGGCGGCGGACGGACCGGTGGTCGTCGTCGACGCCCTGCCCGGCCCGCAGTTGTCCGGGCGCCGCCCGAAGCCGGGAGACCCGACCGTGGTCAGCGGCGCGCGTGCCACGGTCGTGCCGCATCAGGAACGCCGGCTCGGCGTCGGCTCGGTGGCGCCCGGCACGGCCTGGAGCGATCTGCAGCACCTCGGCACCCGGACCGTGCTCGTCGTGCGTGCCGGGCACGGCAGCGCCGCGTGGCTGCACACCGTGGCGCGGCAGCTCACGGACCAGCACATCACGGTGATCGGCGTGGTGCTGATCGACCCCGATCCACGCGACCGGACCGACGGCACGCTGTGGGACGGACCGGACACGCCGCCGCGCGGCCGGCACGAGCGGCCGGCACGGCAGCACGGTGGGGGCACCTCCCACGCCGTATCGGCAGTGGGAGAGACCCGGCTGCGGGCCGAGCAGCCGCCGGTGCGGGCGGCACGGGTACCGGACAGCGACCAGGAGGCACGGTAGGACATGTGCGGCATCGCAGGCACGTACCGGTGGCCGGACGGGAAGGCGGTGGCCGACCGGCTCACCGAGACCCTCGCCCACCGCGGCCCGGACGGGGCCGGCCGGTACAGCCACCCCGCCGGTGACGGTGAAGTGCACCTAGGGCACCGCCGGCTGGCCATCATCGACCTGTCCGACACCGGCGCCCAGCCGATGGTCTCGGACGGCCTCGTCCTGACGTACAACGGCGAGCTGTACAACGCGCCGGAGCTGCGCGCCGAGCTGGCGGCGGCCGGCGTGCGTTTCCGCGGGACCTCCGACACCGAGGTGCTGCTGGAGGCCTGGCGGCGCTGGGGCACGGACTGCCTGCCCCGGCTGCGCGGCATGTTCGCGTTCGGGATCTTCGACGAGCGCACCGGTGAACTGGTGCTCGCCCGCGACCAGCTCGGTGTCAAACCGCTGTTCCTGCTCCGGCGCGGCGGGGGTCTGGTCTTCGCCTCCGAGCTCAAGGCGCTCGCCGCCGTGACGGGCGGGTCGCTGGAGGTGGACCACGCGGCACTGGTGGCCTCGCTGCTGTACTACTGGGTGCCGGACTCACGGTGCGCGTTCCGCGAGGCGGAGAAGCTGCCGCCGGGGAGCTGGGTCCGGTTCCGGCCCGACGGCCGGGTGGAGCGCGGCCGTTACTGGAACCTCCGGGACGTCGCCGCCGAGGCCCAGGAGCGGGCCCGGGCCGGCGAGCGGCCGGATGTCGCCGCCGTCGTCGAGGAGTCGACCCGGCGCCACCTGCTCTCCGACGTACCCGTGGCGACCTTCCTCTCCGGCGGCCTGGACTCCAGCTATCTGACCGCGCTGGCGGCCCGCGACCGGCCCGGGATCTCCGCCTACACGATCGGGTTCCGTGCCGAGGACGCGAGGTTCGAGGCGATGCCGGACGACCTGCGCTACGCCCGGCAGGTGGCCGAGCGGTTCGGCGTCGACCTGCACGAGATCGAGATCGCCCCGAACGTGCTCGACCTGTTACCGCGGATGACGTACCACCTGGACGAGCCGATCGGCGATCCCGCCGCGATCAACACATTCCTGATCTGCTCGGCCGCCCGGGAGGCCGGGGTCAAGGTCATGCTTTCCGGGATGGGCGCCGACGAACTGTTCGCCGGATACCGCAAGCACCTGGCCAACCTGATCGCGCTGCGCTACCAGCGCGTCCCACGGCCCCTGCGGCGCGGTCTGTCCAGGGTCGTGGACCGGCTGCCGGTCGCCACGGCCCGCCGGGGGTATCGGTCGGTGCGGTTCGCGAAGCGGTTCCTCTCCTTCGCCGATCTGCCGGAGGAGACCGCGTTCCGGCGCAGCTACACCATGTACGACCGGGACGAGCTGCTCGCCCTGGTCGATCCGGACCTGGCCGAGGCGGTCGAGGACGTGCTGACCGAGCACGCGGACGTCTACCAGGACAACGGCCTCGACGACTTCGTCAACCGCATGTGCCTGGGCGACGCCCGGATGTTCCTGCCGGGACTGAACCTCGCCTACACGGACCGGTCGAGCATGGCCGCGTCGACCGAGGTGCGGGTGCCGTACGTGGACGTCGAGGTGGTCAAGGCGGCGTTCACCGTGCCGGGCGACCGCAAGATCGTCGGCCGGCAGGGCAAGGCCGTCCTCAAGGAGGCGGCGGCCTCCGTCCTGCCCCGGGAGATCGTGTACCGGCCCAAGGGCCTGTTCAGCGCCCCGCTGCGCGCCTGGATGAGCCGGGATCTGGCGCCGCTGGTGCGTGAGGTGGTGCACGACGGCGTGCTCGTCGGTTCGGGGCTCCTGCGCCGCGACGCCCTGTCGCGCATGGTCGCCGAGGACGCCGCCGGGCAACGGGACTTCTCCAAGCATCTGTGGCATGTGCTGACCCTCGAGTACTGGTACCGCGCGTCGGCCTCCGGGTCCGGCCGGCACGCTCCCTGACGGCGTAGAGACAAGAGGATTTCGTGAAACAGGTCGTACAGAACTACAAGAGCGGCGAACTGGCGCTGCTCGACGTGCCGGTGCCGGGGTGCAAGCCGGGTGGTGTGCTGGTCCGGAGCGCCTACTCGCTGATATCCACCGGGACCGAGCTCATGAAGGTCTCCGAGGCCGGCATGTCGATGCTGGGCAAGGCCCGCTCCCGGCCGGACCAGGTGGCCAAGGTCGTGCAGAGCGTGGCCACCAACGGGGTGCCCGCCACCTACCGCAAGGTGATGGGCAAGCTGGACTCCTACACACCGCTGGGCTACTCGCTGTGCGGGGTGGTCGAGCAGGTCGGCGCCGGGATCGACGACGTGGCGGTGGGCGACCTCGTGGCCTGCGCCGGCAACGAGCACGCGTTGCACGCCGAGCTGAACTGGGTGCCGAAGAACCTCTACGCCCCCGTACCGGACGGCCTCGCGCCGCGGCACGCGGCCTTCGGCACCGTCGGGTCGATCGCGTTGCAGGGCGTCCGCCGCGGTGAGCCACAGCTCGGCGAAGTGGCGCTGGTCGTCGGACTCGGGCTGATCGGGCAGCTGGTGGTGCAGCTCCTCGCCGCTTCGGGGGTCCGCGTCGTGGGGGCCGACCCCGACCCGGCGCGCTGCGAGCTCGCCGAGCGTCTGGGCGCCGCGGCCTGCGGGGATCCCGCCTCGGCGGCCGTGGAGTCGGCCGTCGCCGAACTGACCGGCGGTCACGGCGTGGACCAGGTGTATTTGGCGGCCGGCGGCGGCAGCAACGAGCCCGTCGAGCTGGCCGCGCGGCTGAGCCGGGACCGCGGCCGGGTCGTCGACATCGGCAAGTGCCGTCTGGACCTGCCGTGGAACGCGTACTACGAGAAGGAGCTGGACGTACGGTTCTCCCGCAGCTACGGCCCCGGGCGCTACGACCCGGAGTACGAACTCGAGGGGCGGGACTACCCGATCGGCTACGTGCGCTGGACCGAGCGGCGCAACCTGGCGTGCTTCCTCGATCTCGTCGCCCGCGGCGGCGTCGACGTGGAGCCCCTGGTCTCCCACGTCGCCGACTTCGGCGACGCGGTCGAGACGTACCGGAGCCTGAAGGACGGCGGGCTGAAGGCCGTGGCCGTGCTGTTCCGGTATCCCGGGCCCGCCGCCGGGGCGCAGGCTCCGGTGGTGGCCGTGCCCGAGGTGAAGCGGCCCGGCGGACCGGCGACCGCACCGGTGCGGGCCGCCAGGACGCCGGTGCGGCTGGCGTTCGTCGGCGCGGGAAACTACGCGACGTCGATGCTGCTGCCGCACCTGGCGCAGCGTGAGGGCGTCGAGCTCTCGACGGTCGTCACCACGACGGCGCTGTCCGCGGCCAACGCACAGCGGAAGTTCGGCTTCGCCGAGGCGACCACCGATCTCGACGCGGTGCTCGGTGACAAGTCCATCGACGCGGTGTTCGTGGTCACCCGGCACAGCTCGCACGCCGAACTGACCCGGCAGGCGCTGCTGGCCGGCAAGACGGTGTTCGTGGAGAAGCCACTGGCGCTCACCGAGGAGGAACTGGCCGGCGTGCTCGCGGCGGTCGAGGAGTCCGGCAACGACCGGCTGCAGGTGGGCTTCAACCGGCGGTTCGCGCCGCTGCTGCGGGAGGCGAAGGAGCGGTTCGGGGCCAGGACCGGTCCGGCGAGCCTGCGCTACCTGGTCAACGCGGGCCGGCTGGCGCAGGGCAGCTGGTACCTCCAGCAGGACACCGAGGGCTCCCGGTTCGCCGGCGAGGGCGGGCACTTCATCGACACGGCGAGCTGGCTGCTCGACGCCGATCCGGTCTCGGCGTACGCGGTCGCCACGTCCGGCAAGGAGGACCTGCAGGTCGTCCTGCGCTACCCGGACGGGTCCACCGCCACCATCAGCTACGTCACCACCGGCGCGCCCGGCTTCCCCAAGGAGACGCTGGACCTGGTCGCGGACGGCAAGGTGCTGCGGCTCGACGACTTCGTCCGTGCCTCGGTGTACGGCCGGAAGCGGTGGGTCAGCTCGCGGCTGCCCAAGGCCCGGGACAAGGGCCAGCCCGCCGAACTGGCCGCCTTCGTCAGGGCCGTGCGCACGGGCGGTCCGATGCCGGTGCCGCTGGAATCTCTGGTCGCCACCACGGCGGCCACCCTCGCGGTGCAGGCCGGTCTGGCCGGCGGGGCGCCGGTGACGTTGGCGAGGCCCCGATGACCATGAGCGCGGGCTGGTACCTGCGGCGGCTGTCCCGGATGGGACCGCGGGAGATCGGCGGCCGGGCGGGCGACGCGGTGCGCAGGCGGCGGTGGCGGTCGGCGCTGCCGGACCGCCCGCACGTGACCGGCGCCCGGTTCACCGCCGTACTGCCCGCCGGGGCGATCGACGCTGTGCCGCCGGACGCCGCGAAACGCCTCGTCGCCGAGGCGGACCGGCTGATGGACGGGCACGCCGAGTTCTTCGGGGTGCGCCGCGACGACCTCATCGACCCGGACTGGTCGTACGACCCGAAGACCGGGCGCCGGGCACCGCTGGTGTACGCCTTCGACGTGCCCTACCGGGACGAGAACGCGGTCGGCGACGTCAAGCAGATCTGGGAGCCGTCCCGGCACCAGTACCTCACGGTGCTGTCCGCCGCGTACGCGGTCACCGGCGACGAGCGGTACGCCGAGCGGGTGGCCGCGCACCTGCGGTCGTGGTGGGCGGTCAACGAGCCGCTGCGCGGGGTGCACTGGACCAGCGGTATCGAGCTGGGGATCCGGCTGCTGTCCTGGGTGTGGATCCGCCGGCTGCTCGACGGCTGGCCGTCAGTGTCCGCCCTGTTCGAGGACAACCCGGTGGCGCACCACCAGATCTGGCACCACCAGCGCTGGCTGGCGGCCTTCCCCAGCCGGGGCTCCTCGGCGAACAACCACGTCGTCGCGGAGGCCGCCGGGCAGTTCGCCGCGGCCTGCGCGTTCGGCTGGTTCCCCTCCTCGGCACGCTGGCGGGCCGACGCGCTGCGGTCGCTGGAGCGCCATCTGCGCGGCAACACCTTCGGTTCCGGCCTCAACCGCGAGCTGGCCACCGAGTACCACGGACTGGTGCTGGAGCTCGGCCTGGCCGCGGTGGCCGAGGCGGACGCCGCGGGCGTGCCGGTCCCCGCGACGGTCCGGCTGGTGCTGCTGCGGATGACCGACGCGCTCGCGGCCGTGGTGGACAACCGGCTGCGCCCGCCCCGCCAGGGCGACGCCGACGACGGGCACGGGCTGGTCGTGGACGGCCCGGACACCGACCGCTGGGGCTCCCTGCTGGCCACCGGGGACGCCGTGTCCGGCCGGCTCGCCTGGTGGCCGGAGGTGACCGGCACCGATGTGCGCACCCCGCTGCTGGCCGCGCTCATCCGGCCGTACCCGGCAGCGGGAAGCGCACCGGCCGTGTCCCGCCCGGCGGGGCGGCCGGCCCACTTCGCCGACGCGGGCATGACCGTCCTGCGCGGCCCGGAGGAGATCTGGGTTCGCTGCGACGGTGGTCCGCACGGGTTCCTGTCCATCGCCGCGCACGCCCACGCGGACGCGCTGTCCGTCGAGGTCCGGCACGACGGTGTCGACGTGCTCGCCGACCCGGGGACGTTCTGCTACCACGGGCAGCGCGAGTGGCGGCGGTACTTCCGCTCCACCCTCGGCCACAACACCCTGGAACTGGACGGCGCCGACCAGTCCGTCTCCGGCGGCCCGTTCCTGTGGACCCGGCACGCCCGCAGCCGCGTCCTCCGCGCGGACACCTCCGGCGAGGGCGTCGCCCGCTGGTGCGCCGAGCACGACGGCTACCAGCGCTCGGTCCACCGCCGCCTGGTGGAACTCGACCCTGGGGAAGGCGAGTTGAAGGTCGTCGACGAGGTGCGCGGTCCGCGCGGGGCCGCCGTGCGCCTGGCGTTCCACCTCGGCCCCGCGATCACCGCGGACCTGGTGGGGAACCGGGCACGGCTCACCTGGACCCGGGACGGCGAGGACCGCTGCGCACAGCTCGACCTGCCCGGGCAGCTGACCTGGCGGGCGCATCGCGGCGAGACGGACCCGCCCCTGGGCTGGTACTCCGCCGGCTTCGGGCGCAAGGAACCCACCACCACGCTGGTCGGCACCGGCGTCACCGACGGCGAGCAGGGGTTCATCACCGTACTCCGGTTCCACGGCTAGGGAGGAAGGACGCTTGGGGATCAAGTGGCGGCACTGGGCGTTGCCGACGGCACTGCTGGCACTCGCCCTGCCGACGGCGACCGGCTGTGAAGGCACGCCGGGCACGCGGCCGAAGCCGGCCGCCGTGCCGTCCACGCCCGTGGCCCGGGTGTGCGCCCGGCCCGCGTCCGGGCCGGCGAAGGCGCCGGCGGGCGCGGTGCCGGTCGATCCCGCGGTGGCCGGTGACCTGGCCGCGAAGACCAGGAACAGCCCCCCGAACACCACGTTCTGGCTGAGGCCGGGCAGGCACCGGCTCAAGGCGGACCGCTACGCCCAGGTCGTCCCCAAGAAGGGGGACGTCTACCTCGGCGCGCCGGGCGCGGTGCTCGACGGCCGCAGGACCAACCAGTACGCGTTCGGCGGCACCGCCCCCGGCGTATCCATCCGCTACCTGACCGTGCAGCGTTTCGTCGCCCCGCGCGACGAGGGCGTGGTCAACCACGACTCGGCCGACGGATGGGTGATCGAGCACTCGACGATCCAGAACAACTCCGGCGCCGGGCTGATGGCCGGTGCGGACCAGCGGATCCGCGCCAACTGCCTGCGCGGCAACGGCCAGTACGGCCTGAACGCGTACAAGGCCACCGGCCGCGTACGCGACCTGGTGCTCGAGGGCAACGAGATCACGGGCAACAACACGGACGGCTGGGAACGGCGGCGGCCGGGCTGCGGCTGTACCGGAGGCGCCAAGTTCTGGGCGGTCGACGGCGCCGACGTAAGTGGGAACTGGGTGCACGACAACCGCGGAACCGGTTTGTGGGCGGACACCGACAACAACGACTTCCTCATCGAGGGCAACCTGATCGAGGCCAACGACGGCGCCGCCCTGATCTACGAGACCAGCTACAACGCGGTCATCCGGGACAACCGGATCCGGCGGAACAACTGGGTCGAGGGCCGCCGGTACGCCGACCGCGGCGACAGCTTCCCGCTGGCGACCGTCTACCTGTCCGAGTCGGGCGGCGAACCACGGGTCCGGGCCCGCACGGACAAGATCGAGATCCGGGGGAACCTGCTGGAGGACAACTGGTCCGGGATCACGTTGTGGGAGAACGCCGACCGGTTCTGCAACAGCCCGGCCAACACCTCGTCCGGCGACTGCACGTTGCTGGTGGACAAGACGCGCCGCTGCGCACAGCCGGCGATCGGCCGCGCACCGCTCTACGCCGACTGCCGCTGGAGGACCCAGCGGGTGGACATCCACGACAACCGCTTCGTGCTGGACAAGTCCGTCGTCGACTGCACGGTGAAGTGCGACCGCATGGCGGTGCTGGCCAACTACGGCACCTACCCGGACTGGTCGCCGTACCAGGGCGACCGGGTGGCCGAGGCGATCACCTTCAAGCAGCACAACCGCTGGCACGACAACATCTACGTCGGACCGTGGAGATTCGTCGCCCACGACCCGAGCCGGATCCTCGACTCAGCGCAGTGGCAGGGCGCGCCGTACCAGCAGGACGCGGGCAGCACCTTCCGCGCCCGGGAGGGCGGTTGAGATGAGCACGGCCCACACGCCGAAGACCGTCGGGACCGTCTGGGGCCTGCTGGTCCTCAACACGCTCGGTTCCGCCGGGGCGAAGACCATCGTCCCGCTGCCCCGCTCCCTCATCCAGATGGTCACCATGGGCGCGCTCGTCACCGCGTTCGGGCTGGCCCTCGCGGTCAATCTCCGGCTGCGTATCCGGGCCGGCGCCTTCCTGTTCCTGCTCACCCTGCTGCTGGTGCTCAGCGTGATCTCCAGCGTGCACCTGGAATCCGGGTTCGGCGCGTTGTTCCGCTGCTTCCGGCTGGCTCTCTTCGTCGGCACACTGTGGCTGCTCAGCCGCTGGTGGGACGGCGGCACGACGTTCGTCCGGCACCACATCCGGATGTACCTCGCGGTGCTCGGGACGGTGGCCGCCGGCCTGGTCGCCTCACCGGGCGCGGCCCTGCCCGACCTCTACGGCGGACGGCTGGTCGGCGCGCTGTGGCCGCTCACCCCGCCGCAGATCGGACAGTACGCCGCGGTGATCACCGGGCTCACCGTGCTGCTCCTCCTGGGCCGCCGGACCGACAGGACCAGCGCGGCCGTGGTCATCGTGCCGTCCCTCGTCCTGCTCGCCCTGACGCATACCCGCACGGCCACGCTCGGCCTGCTGATCGGGCTGGCGCTGGCGATCGGCTCGCTCCTGCTGACCAGCGCCGCCGCCCGCCGGTTCTTCACCTGGGCGGTGGTGATCGGAACGGTGGCCGCGGTGGGGTTCGCCTCCGCGCTGCAGACGTGGTTCCTGCGCGGACAGAGCCAGGAGAACTTCTCCAGTCTCACCGGCCGGGCCAAGGTGTGGCACGCCCTGCTGACGGAACCCCGGACGACGACGGAGTACCTGTTCGGCGCGGGTCTGGGCGACAAGTCGTTCAACGGGCTGCCGATCGACAACAGCTGGCTGGCCGTCTACAACGAGCAGGGTGTGATCGGCGTCGGCCTGGTGGCGGCGTTCGTCGTCGTGCTGGGCACCGTGGCGTTGCTGAGGCCGCCGTCGCTGCCGAGGGCCTGCGCGATCTTCCTGATCAGCTACTGCGCGATCGCGTCGTACACCGAGGCCGGCCTCGGCGACGCCTCACCGTACCTGCTGCACCTGGCCGTGGCCGCCTCGCTGCTGGCGGCACCTGCCGCGACCGCTCCCCTCCCGGCGCCCGGCGTCCCGCGACGACGCGTCCCGCGATGGGCCAAGAGACCGGAGGTGATCTGAGCATGCACGTCCTCGTGGTGCACAACCGCTACGCCTCGGCGCAGCCGAGCGGGGAGAACAAGGTCGTCGACCAGGAGGTGGCGCTGCTGCGCGAGGCCGGCCATCGGGTCGAGGTCTTCGAGCGGCGCAGCGACGACATCGCGGCCCGGTCCCTGCCGGGCAAGGCCGCGGTGCCGCTGCTGGTGCCGTGGAACCCGGCGGTCCGTTCGGAGCTGGCCACCCGGCTGCGCACCGGGCGGCCGGACGTCGTGCACGTCCACAACGTCTTCCCGCTCCTGTCGCCGGCGGTGCTGGCCGCCTGTGCCGACGCCGGCGTGCCCGCCGTCGCCACGCTGCACAACTACACCCAGATCTGCCCGCCCGGCACGCTGCAGCGGGACGGCCGGCCGTGCACCGAGTGCGTCGGCTCCACGCCGCTGCCCGCCGTCCGGCACGGCTGCTACCGCAACTCCCGGCTGGCGACGGTGCCGCTGGCGGTCAGCATGTCGGTCAACCGGAGGCGGTGGTGGACCGGCGTGGAGCGCTTCTTCTGCATCTCCGGGGCGCAGCGCGACGTCCTGGTGCGGGCCGGCATGCCGGCCGAACGCCTGGCGGTGAAGCACAACTTCGTGCCCGAACCGGGCGTCGTCCGCACGGGCCCCGGCGAGCATCTGCTCTACCTCGGCCGGCTCGCGGAGACCAAGGGCGTGCGGCTGCTCATGAGCGCGTGGGACGAGATCGCCGCCGGCGGCGGTGTGGGCGTGCCGCTCGTGATCGCCGGCACGGGACCGCTGGAGCGGGAGGTGGCCGCCTGGGCGGCGGGCCGGGACGACGTGCGGTACGCCGGCCTGTACGACACGGCCGCATGCAGGCGGGCCATCGCGCGGTCGGTCGCCGTGGTGGCTCCCTCCACCTGGCTGGAGGCGTTCGGCCTCGTGGTGGTGGAGGCGATGGCGGCGGGGGTCCCGACGGTCGCCGCCGGGCACGGCGCCTTCGTCGAACTCGTCGAGGACGGGGTGACCGGGCTGCTGCACCGGCCGGGCGAGCCCGGTGCGCTCGCGGCCCGCATCCGCCGGGCAGCGGCCGATCCGGACCGCAACCAGGACATGGGCCGGGCGGCCCGGCGCCGTTACGAGCGGGACTTCAGTCCGGCCGTCGGGCTGGAGCGCCTGGTGGAGGGGTACCGCACCGCGATCGCGGGGCGGTCGGCACAGGCTCGCGGCGGGGACGGCCGCGCGAGCAGGGGGGATGGGGACAGCAGATGACACGATGCCGACTCTGCGGCTCGGAGGCGATGGCGAGCGTCGTCGACCTGGGGGCGACGCCGCCGTGCGAGAGCTTCCTCGCCGCGGAACAACTGGACGGACCGGAGCCGGCGTACCCGCTGCACCTGCGGGTCTGCACGGACTGCTGGCTCGCGCAGCTACCGCCGCTCATCACGCCGGAGGAGACGTTCAGCGAGTACGCGTACTTCTCCTCCTACTCGACCTCGTGGGTGGAGCACGCGCGTAGGTTCGTCGCCGACGCCGTGCGGCGGCTGGATCTCGGCGCCGACGCCTTCGTGGTCGAGGTCGCGAGCAACGACGGGTACCTGCTGAGACACGTGGTGGACCGCGGGATCCGCTGCCTCGGCATCGAGCCCTCGGTGAACGTCGGGGCCGCGGCGCGGGACGCGGGTGTGCCCACGCTCACGAGGTTCCTGGACCCGGACACGGGCACGGCCGTCCGCGCCGAGCACGGCCCGGCGGACCTGGTCGTGGCCAACAACGTGTACGCGCACATCCCCGACGTGGTCGGGTTCACCCGGGGGCTGCGCGCCCTGGTCGCGGACGACGGCTGGGTCTCCATCGAGGTGCAGCACCTGCTGACCCTGATCGAGGAGAACCAGTACGACACGATCTACCACGAGCACTTCCAGTACTACACGGTCGCGTCCGCGATCCGGGCGCTGGCGAGCGGCGGACTCTCGCTCGTCGACGTCGAGCTGCTGCCCACGCACGGCGGCTCCATCCGGCTGTGGGCCCGGCCGGCCGAGGCGGCCGGCGAGCCGTCCGGGCGGGTGGCCGAGGTACTGGACCGGGAGAAGGCCGCCGGACTGCAGGAGATGTCCGGGTACACCGAATTCTCCGCCCGGGTGGCCAAGGTGCGCCGGGACCTCCTGAGGTTCCTCATCGAGGCGGCCGAGCGCGGCGAGACGGTCGTCGGCTACGGCGCCCCCGGCAAGGGCAACACCCTGCTCAACCACTGCGGCATCCGGCCGGACCTGCTCGCGTACACGGTCGACCGCAACCCCTACAAGCACGGCAGGTTCACCCCGGGCACCCGCATCCCGATCCTGCCGCCCGAGCGGATAGCCGCCGACAGACCCGACTACGTCCTCGTCCTCCCGTGGAACCTGCGCGCCGAGCTGGCCGAGCAGTTGTCCTTCGTGCACGACTGGGGCGGCCGGCTCGTCTTCCCCATCCCGGAACTGAGCGTTGTCGAGGTGAAGGCATGAAGGTCGTACTGTTCTGCGGCGGTTACGGGATGCGCATGCGCAACGGCACCTCCGACGACGTGCCCAAGCCGATGGCGATGGTCGGCCCGCGGCCGCTGATCTGGCACGTCATGCGCTACTACGCGCACTTCGGGCACACGGAGTTCATCCTGTGTCTCGGGTACGGGGCCCACCACATCAAGGACTTCTTCCTCAACTACGAGGAGACGACGTCCAACGACTTCGTGCTGCGGGGCGGGCGGACCGAGCTGCTCTCCGCGGACATCGCCTCCTGGACGATCACGTTCGTGCAGACCGGCATCGAGTCGCCGATCGGGGAGCGGCTGCGCCGGGTGCGCCCCCACCTGGAGGGCGACGAGATGTTCCTCGCCAACTACGCCGACGTGCTCACCGACGCCCCGCTCCCGGAGATGATCGACAACTTCGCCCGGCGCGACGCGGGCGCGTCGATGATGGTGGTGCCGCCGCAGTCCTCGTTCCACTGTGTGGAACTGGGCGAGGACGGTCTGGTGGGGGGCATCACCGCGGTGAGTGAACTGCCGCTGTGGGAGAACGGCGGCTACTTCGTGCTCCGCCAGGAGGTCTTCGACCACATCCCCGAGAACGGCGACCTGGTCGCCGACGGCTGCGCCCAGCTTGCCAAGCGGGGCAGGCTGGTGGCGCACCAGCACCGCGGCTTCTGGAAACCGACCGACACCGTGAAGGAGCGGGCCGCGCTCGACGACGCCTATGCCCGGGGCGACCGCCCGTGGGCCGTGTGGGAGCACGGCGGCACGGGGGCGGGCGGGCCCGGGAGCCGCGCCGCCGCGAGGGCGGGGACCGCGTGATCCGGCTCGGGGCCGGTCGCCTGGACCGGATCGTCGCGGTGGGCGCGCACTGCGACGACATCGCCATCGGCGCCGGCGGCACGCTGCTGACGCTGTGCCTGGCGCGGCCGGGCGTCCGCGTGGACGCGCTGGTGCTCTCCGGCGGTGGCGGCGAGCGGGAGCAGGAGGAGCAGGCCGCGCTCGCCGCCTTCTGCCCGGCGGCCGACCTGCGGCTGACCGTGCACAAGCTGCCGGACGGCCGGCTGCCCGCGCACTGGGAGGAGGCCAAGGCAGCGGTCGAGGAGCTGCGCGGGCAGACCGATCCAGATCTCGTCCTCGCCCCGCGCACCGACGACGCGCACCAGGACCACCGCGGTCTGGCGCGGTTGATGACCACCGCGTTCCGCGACCACCTGGTGCTCGGCTACGAGATCGTCAAGTGGGACGGCGATCTCGGCCGTCCGGCGGCCTACCAGCCGCTGTCACCGGAGGTCGCCGAACGGAAGGTGCGGCTGCTGGAGGAGCACTACCCCTCGCAGCGGCACCGGCCCTGGTACGACCGGGAGGCCTTCCTCGGACTGGCCCGGATCCGCGGCATCGAGAGCAACGCGCGCTACGCCGAGGCGTTCGCCGTCACCAAACTCACGCTCAACCTGGGGGGTTGAACCTTGCGCGTACTACTGACCGGGCACCAGGGCTATCTGGGCACCGTGATGGCCCCGGTCCTCGCGGCCGCCGGGCACGAGGTCGTCGGTCTCGACGCCGGCCTGTTCGCCGACTGCGTGCTGGGCCCGGCGCCCGCGGACCCGCCGGGAACGCGGGTGGACCTGCGCGACGTCACGGCGGAACACGTCGCCGGGGTGGACGCCGTGATCCACCTGGCCGCGCTGTCCAACGACCCGCTGGGATCGCTGGCGCCGCAGCTCACCTACGACATCAACCACCACGCGTCCGTGCGGCTGGCCCGGCTCGCCCGCGACGCCGGGGTGCGGCGCTTCCTCTACGCGTCGACGTGCTCGGTCTACGGCGCGTCGGGCGGCGACGACCTGGTCGCCGAGGACGCCCCGCTGCGCCCGGTGACGCCGTACGCGGAGTCCAAGGTGCGGGTGGAGGACGACCTGCACGCGCTCGCCGACGGCGACTTCAGCCCGGTGTACATGCGCAACGCCACCGCCTTCGGCCACTCGCCGCGGCTGCGCGCCGACATCGTGCTGAACAACCTGGTGGGCCACGCCCTGCTGTCCGGCGAGGTCCTCGTGCTCTCCGACGGAACGCCCTGGCGCCCGCTGGTGCACGCGGCCGACATCGCACGGGCCTTCGCGGCCGCGCTGACCGCTGAGCGCGAAGCGGTTCACGACCGTGCGTTCAACATCGGCAGTGAGACCAACAACGTCACCGTCGCGGAGATCGCCGAGCAGGTCGCCGAGGCGGTGTCCGGCGCGAAGGTGGTGATCACCGGGGAGAGCGGCGCCGACCCGCGGTCGTACCGGGTGGACTTCTCCCGGTTCCGCGAGGCGATCCCCGGCTTCGCGTGCGAGTGGAGCGTCGAGCGCGGGGCGCTCGAGCTCGCGGACGCCTACCGGAAGCACGGGCTGACCCGGGAGGACTTCGAGCAGCGCTTCACCCGGCTCGCCGTGCTGCGCGCGGCGTCCGAGGCCGGCACCGTCGACGACACCCTGCGGTGGCGCCGGTGACCGGGTCCGGCGAGGAGATGCACGAGCTGGTGCGGCGGATGTACCCGCTGTGCCGGAGCATCACCGGCGACGGGGTGCGCGCCACCCTGGACATCGTCGGCGAGTACGTCCCGCTCCAGGTGCACGAGGTGCCGACCGGCACCCAGGTGCTCGACTGGACGGTGCCCCAGGAGTGGAACATCAGGGACGCCTACGTGGCCGACCGCACGGGCAGGCGGGTCGTCGACTTCACCGCGTCCAGCCTGCACGTGCTCGGCTACAGCGTGCCCGTGTCGGCGACCCTGCCGCTGTCCGAGCTGCGCGGGCACCTGCACACCCTGCCGGACCACCCGTCCTGGGTGCCGTACCGCACCAGTTACTACAAGCCGGAGTGGGGGTTCTGCCTGGCCCAGGAGATCCTGGACGCGATGCCGGACGGCGAGTACGAGGTGTGCGTCGACTCCACGCTCGCCGACGGGCATCTCACCTACGCCGAGCACGTGGTGCGGGGGCAGATCGCCGACGAGGTGATCGTCTCCTGCCACGTCTGCCACCCGTCGCTGGCCAACGACAACCTGGCCGGCGTCGCGGTGGCGACGTATCTCGCGCGGGCGCTGGCGGAGCAGAACCCGTACTACACCTACCGGTTCCTCTTCGCGCCGGGCACCATCGGTGCGATCACCTGGCTCGCCCGCAACGCGGAGCGGATCGACCGGGTCAAGCACGGTCTGGTGCTGGCCTGCGCGGGCGACCGGGGCGAGCTGACGTACAAGCAGAGCAGGCGCGGTGACGCGGAGATCGACCGGGTGATGCGGCACGTCCTGACCGCCTCCGAACGCCCGCACACCATCAGGGAGTTCACCCCGTACGGCTACGACGAGCGGCAGTTCTGCTCCCCCGGGTTCGATCTCGGCGTGGGCTCGCTCAGCCGGACCCCGTACGCGGGCTATCCCGAGTACCACACATCGGCGGACAACCCGGACTTCGTCACCCCGGAGGCGATGGCGGACACGCTGGCCCTCTGCCGCGAGGCGTTCGCGGTGCTGGACGGCAACCGGCGGTACGTCAACCTCAGCCCCTACGGCGAGCCGCAGCTGGGCCGGCGCGGGCTGTACGACTCGCTCGGCGGCCGCAGCGACGCCAAGCAGGCCCAGATGGCCATGCTCTGGGTGCTCAGCCTCTCCGACGGCGAGCACAGCCTCCTGGACGTCGCCGAGCGCTCCGGGCTGCCGTTCGACACCGTCGCCGCCGCGGCCGGCGCCCTGCACCGCGCCGAACTGATCAAGGCGTGACGCCGATGACCACCGAGGAGGAGAGGACGACGGCACCGAAGGCGCCGGCCGGACGCGCCGGGGGAACCGCCAAGCGGGCCATGGTGGGCCGGCTGTCCTGGGGGCTGGCCGACCAGGCGGCGTCCAGCATCTCCAACTTCGCGGTGGGGATCTATGTGGCACGCTCGCTGGGGCCGACCGCGTTCGGCGTGTTCAGCCTGGCCTGGGTGACCTACGGCGTCGTGCTCAACGTGTCGCGCGGGCTGGCCACCGACCCGCTCGTGGTGCGTTTCAGCGGCGTGCCGGAGGCGTCCTGGCGCGGGGCGGTGGCCCGGTCGACGGGCACCGCGCTCGTCGTCGGGACCGCCCTCGGCGCGCCCTGCCTGCTGGCCGGGCTCACGCTCGGCGGCCGCGTGGGGCCCGCGTTCGCCGTCCTCGGCGTCGTGCTGCCGGCCCTGCTGCTCCAGGACGCCTGGCGGTACTCGTTCTTCGCCGCCGGCGCCGGGCGGAAGGCGTTCGTCAACGACGTGGTGTGGGGCGTGGCGCTCGTGCCGGCCATGGTGGTCGCCGCCCGCGTGGGCGGCGTGGCGGCGTTCGTGCTCGCCTGGGGCGGGTCCGCCGCGGTGGCGGCGGCGTACGGCTGCCTCCAGTCCGGCATCCGGCCCCGGACGGGCGGAGCACGCGGGTGGGTCCGCGAGCAGCGCGACCTCGGCTACCGCTACCTGGTCGAGAACGTGGGCCTCAGCGGCGCGTACCAGCTGCGGGCGTACGGCCTCGGCGTGATCGTCGGGGTCGGCTCGGTCGGCGCGGTCCGGGGCGCGGAGCTGCTGCTCGGCCCGTTCCTCGCCGTGCTGATGGGGCTGTCCCTGGTCACCGTCGCGGAGGCGGCGCGGGTGCTGCGCCGGGCCCCGCAGCAGCTCGGGAGGTTCTGCGTCCTGCTCGGCGGCGGGCAGGCCGGCGCCGCGGTGCTCTGGGGCGCGGCGCTGCTGCTGATGCCGGACCGGCTCGGCGAACTCGTGCTCGGCGACGTCTGGACCTCCGCCTCCCAGCTCATCGTGCCGGCCACGCTCGGCGTCGCGGGCGCCAGCCTCGGCACCGGAGCGGCGGCCGGGCTGCGCGCGCTCGGTGCGGCCCGGCGCAGTCTGCGCTGCCAGATGTTCGCCTCCGTCTGCTACGCCGGCGGCGGGCTCGGCGGCGCCGCCCTGGCCGGCACGGTCGGCTCGTCCTGGGGCGTGGCCGCCGCGACCCTCACCAGCTCGGCCGTGTGGTGGCTGCAGCTGCGCTCCGCCCTGCGCGAGCACCGTCAAGACCCGATCCGTGAAGTGAGGACGTCATGACCGCCCATCCCCGGCTGAGCATCGGCCTGCCCGTGTACAACGGCGAGGAGTACCTGGCCGAGTCGCTGGACGCCCTGCTCGGCCAGACCTACGAGGACTTCGAGCTGGTCATCTCCGACAACGCCTCGACCGACGGGACGGAGGGCATCTGCCGCCGGTACGCCGCGAAGGACTCGCGCGTCCGGTACCTCCGGCTGCCCCGGAACATCGGCGCCACGCCGAACCACAACCTTGTGTTCGCCGAGTCCCGCGGTGAGTTGTTCAAGTGGGCCTCGCACGACGACCTGTACGGCAGGGACCTGCTGCGGCGCTGCGTGGAGGCGCTCGACGAGCGGCCGGAGATGATCCTCGCGCACACCGGCCAGGCGGTCATCGACGGCGACGGCAAGCTGAAGGTGCCGTACGAGTACGGACTCGCCACCGAGTCGCCGCACGCACCGGAGCGCTTCCGCAGTCTGCTGTTCGAGCCCGGTGGCGACGACTTCTACGGGGTGCTGCGGGCCGATGTGCTGCGACGGGTGAAGCCGCTCGACAGCTACCACCACGCGGACCGCACGTTCGTGGCCGAGATCGTCCTGCAAGGGCCCTTCCACCAGGTGCCGGAGGTGCTGTACTTCCGCCGCGACCACCCCACCCGGGCCGAGCGGGCGAACCCGGGCAAGCGCTCCCGGTGCGCCAACCTGGACCCGCGCCGGGCGGGCCCGCTGCACCCGACGCCCCGTCTGCTCGCCGAGTATGTCTGGGGCTTCGTCGCGGCGATCCGGCGGGCGCCGTTGTCCCCGGCCGACCGGCGCGCCTGCTATCGCCACCTGCTCGCGTGGATGACCAGCCGGGTCCGGCGGCCCGGCGCCGGCGAGCGGGTCGAGGACCGCGAGCCGGTCGCCCCGGACCGGCTCGACGTCTCGGTCGACGCCCTGGTCGCCGGCCGTGAGGGGAGGCGCAGGTGACGACGGTCCACGGCACCGGGCCGCGCGTCGGGGTGTTCGGCCTGCTCGGCTCCGGCAACCTCGGCAACGACGGGTCGCTGGAGGCCGTGCTCGGATACCTCGCGCGTGAGCACCCCGGGGCGGCCGTGGACGCGCTGTGCGGCGGACCCGAGGCCGTCACGGCCCGGTACGGGATCCCCGCGACGCGGCTGCACTGGTACAGCGGGGAGTACCGGACCGCGTCGCGTGCGGGCGCCGTCGCGGCGAAGGGTCTGGGCAAGCTCGTCGACGTCTTCCGCACCGCCGCCTGGGTGCGCCGGCACGACGTGGTGATCGTCCCGGGCATGGGCGTCCTGGAGGCCACTCTGCCGCTGCGGCCGTGGGGCTTCCCGTACTCGCTGTTCCTGCTCTGCGCGGCCGGGCGGCTGTCCGGTGCCAGGGTCGCGCTGGTCGGCGTCGGCGCCGCCCCGATCGGCAACCGGGCCACCCGGACCCTGGTGCGCTGGTCGGCGCGGCTGGCCGCGTACCGCTCGTACCGGGACGCCCCGTCCCGCGACGCGATGCGGGCGATGGGCGTGGACACCTCGCGTGACGAGGTCCACCCGGACCTCGCCTTCTCCCTGCCGGCACCGCCGGCGGGCGACCCCCCGGGCACGCCGGGCCTGGTGTGCGTCGGCGTCATGGACTTCCACGGCGGGGACGACGACCGCGCGCGGGCCGGGGAGATCCACCGGCGCTACCTCGACGGGACCACCCGGTTCGTCCGCACGCTGGTCGAGGAGGGCAGGCCGGTACGGCTGCTCACCGGCGACCGGGTCGACGCGCCGGTGGTCGCGGCGATCCTCGACGCGGTGGACTCGCCGCTGGTCACCGTCGCCGAGGTGACCTCCCTGGCCGGCCTGATGCGGGAGACGGCGGCCGCCGACACCGTGGTCGCGACCCGGTACCACAACCTGATCTGCGCGCTGAAGACCGGCACGCCCACGCTCGCGCTCAGCTATGCGGCGAAGAGCGACGCGCTCATGGCCGGGATGGGGTTGGCCGCGTACTGCCACCCGGCGCGGGAGATCGACGCCGACCGGCTGCTCGAACAGTTCCGGGCGCTGGAGAAGGATGCGGCGGAGCTGAGGCGAACCCTCGCCGAGCGGAACGAGGACGCCGCCCGGCGCCTAGGCCGGCAGTTCGCCGCCCTGACGGCGGCCCTGTTCCCGGCGACCGACCACGACCATGCCGTTTCGGAGGCCCCGTGAAAGCGACCGAGGTCCCGGCGATCGCCGGCGCCTACCTGTTCGAGCCGACGCCCCACGCCGACGAGCGCGGCTTCTTCTGCCGCACCTTCGACGCCGACGTGGTGCGTTCGGTGGGCCTCGACCCGGCCGCCTTCGTGCAGGACAGCCTGTCCCGTTCGGCCCTGGGCGTGCTGCGCGGCCTGCACCTGCGCTCCGGCGCCGGCGAGGCCAAGCTGGTGCGGTGCTCGTACGGGAAGGTCTTCGACGTCGTGGTGGACCTGCGGGCGGACTCGCCGACGTACCGCAACGTGGCCTCCTTCGAGCTGTCCGGCGAGACGCAGGCGACCCTGTACATCCCGGCGGGCTGCGCGCACGGCTTCCAGGCACTGACCGAGAGCGCCGACACCTCGTACCGCATCGACCGCCCGCACGATCCGGCCGAGGACGTGACGATCGCGTTCGACGACCCGGACCTCGCCATCCCCTGGCCCCTGCCGGTCACATCGATGTCCCGGCGGGACCGGGAGGCGCCGAGCCTCGCCCAGGTTCTGAAGAACAGAGAGAGTTGAGGACCGCGTTGGACACTGAAGGCACCGAAAGGCTCTCCCTCCCCCGCTCGAGAGCGGCGAACGAGCGGCTGCACGCCCTGGTCCCCGGGGGCGCGCACACCTACGCCAAGGGCGACGACCAGTACCCCGAGGACCTGGCCCCGGTCATCAGCCACGGCCGCGGCGCCCACGTGTGGGACATCGACGGCAACCGCTACATCGAGTACGGCTCCGGACTGCGGTCGGTCAGCCTCGGCCACGCCCACCCGCGCGTGATCGAGGCGGTGCGGCGGGAGCTCGGCCGGGGCAGCAACTTCGTCCGGCCGTCCGTCCTGGAGGTCGAGGCCGCGGAACGCTTCCTGGCCACGGTACCGACCGCCGAGATGGTGAAGTTCGCGAAGAACGGCTCCGACGCGACCACCGCCGCGGTGCGCCTCGCCCGCGCCGCCACCGGACGGCCGCGCGTGGCCCTCTGCGCCGACCATCCGTTCTTCTCCGTCGACGACTGGTTCATCGCCACCACGCCGATGTCCGCGGGTGTTCCGGCGGCGACCGGCGAACTCACGGTGACGTTCCCCTACGGGGACCTGGCCGCCACGGAGGACCTGCTCACCCGGTTCCAGGACGAGATCGCCTGCCTGATCCTGGAACCCGCCTCCCACACCGAGCCGCCGCCCGGGTACCTCGCCGGCCTGCGCGAGCTGGCCGACCGGCACGGCTGCGTGCTGGTCTTCGACGAGATGATCACCGGCTTCCGCTGGTCCGAGGCGGGCGCCCAGGGCCTGTACGGCGTCGTCCCCGACCTGTCCACGTTCGGCAAGGCGCTGGGCAACGGTTTCGCCGTCTCCGCGCTGGCCGGACGCCGCGAGCTGATGGAGCGGGGCGGGCTGCGCCACTCCGGCGACCGGGTGTTCCTGCTGTCCACCACCCACGGTGCGGAGACGCACTCCCTGGCGGCCGCGATGGCCGTGCTCGGCACCTATGTCGAGGAGGGTGTCACCGCGCGGCTGCACGCCCTCGGCGAGCGGCTTGCCGCCGGTGTCCGCGAGGCCGCGGCCGGCGCGGGCGTCGGCGACCACGTCGTGGTCCGGGGCCGGGCCAGCAACCTGGTCTTCGCCACCCTCGACGAGAACGGGCGGCCGTCGCAGGAGTACCGCACCCTGTTCCTGCGCCGGCTCCTCGCGGGCGGGGTGCTCGCCCCGTCGTTCGTGGTGAGCAGCGCGCTCGGCGACGCCGACATCGATCACACCGTCGACGTGGTGGCCCAGGCGTGCGCGGTGTACCGGAAGGCACTGGACGCCGCCGACCCCACCCCCTGGCTGGCCGGACGCCCCGTGAAGCCCGTGTTCCGGCGCTTGGCGTGACGCGGCGTCAGCGATGCCGCTGCCGCGAGGCGTCGACCGTCGGGCCGGCGAGGCGGTCGGCCACCCGGTCGATCAGCCACGCGGCCGCCGGTACCACCGCCAGCGCGGTGCACCAGCCGCCGAGGACGTCGGTCGGGTAGTGCGCGCCCAGGGCGACCTGGGCCCAGCCCATGGCGGCGCCGGAGACCAGCGCCGCGGCGAGCGCGACCGGCGTGCCGGCCCTCCTGCCGGGGCCGGGCCGGCCGGGAGCGGGCAGCGCCACCACGAGGGCGAGCGCGGTGGCGAAGGCGGTGTGGCCGCTCGGATAGGACAGGTTGCCGTCGCCGTGGATGGTGCGTCCCACCAGATGCTTGAGCAGCGTCGCCGTCCCCACGGCCATGCCGAGGCCGGCCACGACGAGCACCGCCGCGCGAGGACGCCGAAGCAGCAGACAGCCCGTCACCACGGCCACGACCAGCGTCGCCGCTCCCACGGGCTCCCCCAGGGAGTCCAGGGCCAGGGCGACCTGCCGCCACGGCGTGCCCGCGCCGTCCACCGCCGCCCCGATCCGCGCGTCCACCGTGCCGGGCCTGCTGTCGCCGGCGTACAGGAAGCCCAGCGCGACGACCACCACGGCGGCGAGGGCGGCGACCGGCCCGAGCCACGCCCGCCGGGATCGGGCGAACACCTCGCGTGCCGGCCTGCCCGACGTGCTGTCCAACGCCATGACGTGTCTCCACTCGCCACCCTGCCCGGCATGCGGTCGCGGCGGACGCCGTGGAAGGCCGTCACCCCGCTACCCGGAGCACGGTATCAACGGAGGAGATTCTGTTGACGGAGTTCACAACAACCCGTCATGCTGGCTGTTTATCTGGCTGGTTCGCGTGCGTGGGGGGCGGCACCAGGCCCGGTCCGCTGCCGCATCGGGTCCCCGCTCGGCGCATCGGCCGGCTGTCGCCGGATGACGACGAGGGGGCGAGGACCAGCGCCCGGGCCCCCTCCCTTCGTCCTCCGTCCCGCCCCGGCCCGCCGAGGCCACCCACCCCTAGTACAAGGAAGTGTTCGTGAGCGAGAACGGCCCCGCCGGAAGAGTCCAGCCGGCGCGACCCGGTGATCCCTCCCGCATAGGCCCGTACCGGATCATCGGGCGCCTCGGCGCCGGGGGCATGGGCACGGTCCATGCCGGGGTCGCCGCCGGCGGGATGCGCGTGGCGGTGAAGGTGATTCACCCCGAGCAGGCGCAGGAGCCCGAGTTCCGGGCGCGGTTCAGGCGCGAGGTCGAGTTGTCGTCCCGTGTCGCCGGGCCGCACCTCGTCCCGCTGCTCGCCGCCGATCCGGACGCGGAGACCCCCTGGCTGGCCACCGCCTACGTTCCCGGGCCGACGCTGAACCAGCACGTCACGGCTCGCGGGCCGCTTCCGGAGGGCAGCCTGTACGCCTTCGCGGCCGCCACGGCCCAGGCGCTGGCCGCCATTCACGCCGCGGGGGTGGTGCACCGCGACGTGAAACCGCAGAACGTGCTCCTCACCCCCGCCGGGCCCCGGGTGCTGGACTTCGGCATCGCGCACGCCGCCGACGGCACCAGCGTCACCCGCACCGGGGTGATGACCGGCACCCCCGGCTGGATCAGCCCCGAGCAGTACCGTGAGGGCGCGGCGGGCCCGGCGGGCGACATGTTCGCGTGGGGTGCGCTGGTGGCCTACGCCGGTACCGGCCGGCTGCCGTTCGGGGCCGGCGCCCCCGACGTGGTCGCCTTCCGCGTGATGTCCGGTGAGGCGGATCTGGACGGCGTCCCCGCACCGTTGCGCGGCGTCGTCGACAGGGCCCTGGCCCAGGAGCCCGGCGACCGGCCGTCGGCGGCCCAGGCCGCCCAGGAGTGCGCGGTCCTGCTGGCCTCCCAGGTCACCCAGGTGGCCGGCGCCGGGCCGGCGACGGCCGTGGACATGGTCGCGGCCGCCTGGGACGTGCCCGCCGGGACCGATCCGTCGTGGCAGATCCCCGCGGACCGGAGCCGTTCGAAGAAGCGGCTGATCGGCTCGGTCGTCCTCGCGGCGGGCGTCATCGGGGGGCTCGCGGGCGGAGTGGTGGCGCTGCTGCCCGGTGGCGCCGCGAAGGACACGCACGCGGCGTCTTCCACGGCGTCCGCTGCGCCCTCCTCCCCGGCCGGCCCCGGGCGGCCGTCCGCACGCACCGCGAAGGGTGACACGGCGTCACGGCAGCGGAACGCCGACGACGGTTCGGCGGCGACCGCGGCGAGCTGGGGCCAGGCGCGCGTCGCCCAGGGGGCCGGCGAGCACGACGTGGCCCGCGCGGTCCTGCACGACGAGGGCGTGGTCGCACGGGAGATGAGCGACGGCGTCGACTTCACCCCGGAAGCCGTGCGGTTCCACCCCTCACGCCGTGAGGTCTACCTCTCGTACAGGCTCAGCGCCGACGAGCAGGGCACGATGTACGCGGAGACGGAGATCGCGAAGAACATGTGCCTGACGGTGCGGGACGTCGTCCTGCGCCTGCACCCGGACCTGACGTACCGCAAGTACGTGCTGGTGAAGACGGCGAGCGGTCACGATCCCGAGGTGACGTGGGAGGACGACTTCCGCACCGACTCCCAGTGCCGGTCGGCCGCCGACGACGGCACCGGGCAGGACACGGACGGCGCCACGCAGGAGTGGGAGCCGGACGACGACGGCCTCTCGCAGGCGATGGTCCCCAGCACCGACAGTGCCGAGATCCGGGTCGCGGACGGCGCCGCCACGAAGATCATCGCGAGCACCAACGGGATGCGCCAGAAGCTCGGCACCGACCGTGTACTGGGCAACCAGCAGATCGCGGTGGGCTTCGACCCGGCCGATTCGGCCATGTACGTCTGGTCGGACTACGTGGGGTGGACTCAGGAGCAGGCCGAGGACTGGGCGGCGATGGCGGCCGGGAAGGCGTGCCGTGCGCTGCTGCGCGAGCGGGCGAGCGCGGGCGGCTCCTGGCCCTACTACCGCTACGCGGTGGCGAATCTCGGCGGCTCCGGATACCTGATGATGCGGTCCGGCACCGCGACGACCGTGTCCGACTGCCCGTCCTGAGTGACGGCTCCCGGCCGAGGTTGACCCTCGACCATGTCGAGGGCCCAGAGTTCCGGGTGTGGAGAGCGAGATGCGCAGCATCGGGGAGATGGCCCGGGACAGCGGACTGAGCGTGAGTGCGCTCCGGTTCTACGACCGCGCCGGTGTACTGGTTCCCGCCTGGGTGGACCCGGTCAGCGGCTACCGCTGGTACGGGCCCGAGCAGTCGGAGGAGGCCGTCGTACTGGCCCGGCTGCGCCGGGCGGGTATGCCCCTGGCCGACATCCGGCTCGTCCTGGCCGGCTGGAACGGCTCGGACAGCGCCCTCGTGCGGAGTCTGCTGCGGGCACATGTGCGCCGTCTCGAACGCGGGCTGTCCGACGCTCGCGGTGAGTTCTCCACACTCCGAGCCCTACTCGACCACAGGGAGAACCCCATGGCTCCGCTGCACACCGCCACCGCCCGGCTGTCCTCCTCCGCACCGGAACTGGCCGCCGCGCTGGACGCGGTCCGTTTCGCCGCCGCCACCGACGCCGAGCTGCCCACGCTCGGCGGGATGCTGTTCGACATCGAGGGTGAGGGACTTCATCTCGTGGCCACCGACCGCTACCGGATGGCGGTCGCGCAGGCACGCACGACGGGGCATGGCGGGCCCCGGACGCAGGTCGTCGTGCCCCTTCCGCTCGCCGACGCGATGCGGGCGCTGCTGGCCGGCGAGGAACCGGTCCGGCTCACGGTGGACGGTGACCGTGTGACGCTGGAGTCCGGGGACCGCCAGGCGGCCGGCCAGAGCCTCGGCCACGAGTTCCCCGACTACCGCCGCCTCGTCGACATCCCGGAAGGCCGCCGCGCCCACGTCGACACGGCGGCCTTCCGGCAGGCGCTGGAGACCGGCCCGGTCCGCGCCGGCGAGACCCGCGAGCGGGACGGCAAGCCCTGTCACCTCAGCGTGCTCCGGGTCGCGGAGAACGGATCCGTGGTCGTGTGCGAGGACGGCGACGACGCCCCGGACAGTGTCGCCGTCAACCGCGACTTCCTGCTGCACGCGCTCGCCGCCGGAGCCCGCGACGAACTGGTCCTGGAGCTGGGCGCTCCCACCGCACCTCTCGCCGTCCGCCGGCTCGACGACGAGCACACGTTCTCGCTCCTGATGCCGGTCCGCCTGGATCACTAGCCTCCGCACGGGCCGGGGCCCGTACGGCCCTTGTACGGGTCCCGTGCCGTGTCCCGGTTTCGCCGGGCCGCGTTGGACATGTCCCCAGTGGGCGGTGTCGGCGGGGTCTGCTTCGGGACGGAAGGGCGTGGGAGCGTGACGGCGGTCGGGGACGCGCGGATCAGGCGGGCGGTGAGGGCGAGGGAGGAGGGGTCCGACCTGCCGGGTGTGTGGTCGGCGTACGGAGGGCTTCTGCAACACCTGCGGATTCGGGCCGGATTGAGTCAGCAGCAGCTCGGGGACGCGATCGGGTACTCACTGGAGCTGGTCGCCTCGGTCGAGCGGGGGCGGCGGCCGGCGAAGGCGGCGTTCACCGCCGCGGCGGACCGGGTGCTGGAGGCGGGTGGTGTGCTGAGGGTGCTCCAGGACGAGGTGGACCGGGCGAAGCTGCCGCGGTTCTTCAGGAACGTAGCGCTCCTGGAGGCCGAGGCGCTGAGCAGGTTCTCGTACGATCCGCTGCTCGTTCCCGGGCTGTTGCAGACCGAGACTTACGCGCACGCTCTCCTCGGAGCGCACTTCCCGCCCCTGGACGAGGAGATCGTCGAGCAACGGGTGGCAGCGCGACTCGCGCGTCAGGCCCTGCTGACCCGCAAGAAACCGCCCGTGGTCTTCGTGTTCATCGTGGAGGAAGGCGCGCTCCGGCGCTTCGTGGGCAGTGACGCGGTCATGCACCAGCAGTTGGAGCACCTGGTGACCTGTGCGCGGATGCGCAACGTCGAACTGCAGGTGATGCCGGCCGTGCGAAGTGTCCACAGTGGACTCAACGGGCCGATGGTGCTGCTGGAATCGATGGACCGCAGGCGGCACGTCTACGTCGATGCGCAGGGCGTGGTGTCCGTCAGGTCCGATGAGGACGAGGTCAGCGAATTCTGGCTGCGGTATGGGATGCTGCGCACGCAGGCCCTCAGCACGGAGGAGTCCTCTCGTCTCATCGAGCGCATGGCAGGGGAGCTATGAGCACCGACCGGCACACCCATCAGGCCGCCGAACTGCTTTGGTCCAAGAGCAGTTACAGCGGGACGAACGGCGGTGACTGCGTGGAGGTGGCCGCCGGTGTGGGCGTCGTGTATGTGCGGGACTCGAAGGCCGCGGGAGGCGGTCCCGTGCTGCGGGTCCGCCGCAGCGAGTGGGCGGCGTTCGTGGCGCTCGCGGCGGAGTGAACCCGGCAGGCTTCTGAGCGGAACGACGGGCTCGCCCGCGTCACCCGAGTGACGCGCGCGAGCCCGTTGTCATGCCGCCGGCTCGGTCGGGAGCTGAGCCTGGCGTACGGCGGATGCCGGACGACCGTCCAGCCCCTCGGTCGTATTCGTCCCGCGCGATCGCTACGGGCGCCCCGTGAGTTGCTTCTCGTCGCTGTCGGGGCGGTGGTGCGAGCCCCTACAGTGGTGCGCTCCCGCGCAGAAGCCGGGAAACGAGGCGCATTTCAGGGAAAGAGCCAACATGGCACCAACACCTACGCGCCGGTTATGGCCCTGGGTCGTGGGATCCGTCTGCGGAGTCGCGATCGTGGCCCTGATCGTCGTGGCGATCGTGGTGGATCTGGGCACGGCCGGTGCCGTCGCCAGTGTGATCAGCGGAGTCGTCGCGCTGGCCGGTCTGACCCTGTCCGTGTTCACCCTGGTGAGGACGGGCAACCGCACGGACGGCACGGTCAGCGCGAACGGCGAACGGTCGGTCGCCGTCGGCGGCGACGCCGGGCGGGTGATCACCGGTGACCACACCACGGTCCTGCCCACGCCGGCACCCGTACCTGCACCGGCTTCCCCCGCCACTCCCCCGGCGGCACCTTCCCCGGCCGCGCCGCCGGCGCCCCGGCCGGACGTGTCGGCGTCGGGAAACCGCGCGGCGGCGGTGGGAGGCGACGCCAAGGAGATCATCACGGGGGACGGTACGCACCTTTGATACGTCGCTTGACCGGTCTGATCCGCCGCCGCTCCCCGCGTGCGGACGCCGCGACGGCCCCGGAGGCAGCCGTCTCCGGGCCGTCGGCCGCCGCCGCGCCGGAGCCGCGCGTCCCCGCACCGGCCGCTCCCGTCCCCCCGGCGGTTCCCCTCGTCCCCATCACCCCCGCCGCGCCCGCCGACCCCGTCCGCCCGGGCATCCCCGCCGTCGGGACCCAGGCCCGGGGCGACCGGGCCGTCGCGGTCGCCGGGAACGCCGGCATCATCCTCAGCGGTGACGGAAACGTCCTGCACATGGCCCCCGGCACGACGCCCGGGCCGTCCCCGGAAGCGATCGACGCCGCGACCCGCAAGTACGCGCGGAGCATGCGCGAAACCTACGGACGCCTCGACCTGGCGGTGATCACCCCGCTCGACGACCGGCACCCGCATCCGGTCGTCCGCCTGCAGGACGTGTTCGTCCCTCCCCTGGTGAGGGCCGAGTCCCGGCCGGTGGATCCGCCCGGCGCGGTGGTCCGGCGGCTGCTGGAGCAGGACGACCTGCCGGCGGACCGGCTCACCTGGCCGGAGGACACACTCGCCTCCGTCCGCGCGCGCGGCGCCCACCTCGGGCGCGCCCGCCAGTCCGTGCTCTCCCTGCTGGCCGCACCGGGCAACCGCTGCGTCGTCCTGCTCGGCAATCCCGGGTCGGGCAAGTCCACCGTCGCGCGTTTCGTGGCGCTGTCCCTCCTCGCCGACGCCGAGCCGCCCGGAGCTTCTCGCGGTGGGCGGCACTCCGCCCTCGACGCGCTCGCCGGAACCCTTCCCGTCATCATCGAGCTGCGCCGCTTCGCCGAACCACGCTGGCAGAAGGCGGGCTTCGAGGACCTGCTGCGCCATCTGCACGCCGAGGAGGGACTGTCCGTCCCGTACGAGGTCCTGCGTCTGCGGCTCGACCAGGGCCGGGCCCTGGTGGTCTTCGACGGCCTGGACGAGATCTTCGCTCCGCGGCTGCGCCGTCAACTGGAGCGCAGGATCGCCGAGTTCGCCAGGGCCAATCCGCTGGCGCGGGTCGTCGTCACGTCCCGGACGATCGGGTACGAGGACGCCGTACTGGACGAGGCCGGGTTCGGCCACCACGTGCTCCAGGATCTCGACCAGCCGCAGATCGAGACGTTCGTCCGCCGCTGGTACGCGATCGCCTGCCCGCACAGTCCGGGCCAGGCCGACCGGCTGAGTGGCAGGCTGGTCGGCGCGCTGCAAGGGTCCCGGCAGATCAGGGAGCTGGCCGGCAATCCGCTGCTGCTGACCGTCCTCGCCGTCATCGGCCGGCGGCGTTCGCTGCCCCGGCACCGCCGGGGCGTCTACGAACACGCCGTGAGCGTGCTGGTCGCGCACTGGGACCTCGACGTCAAGCTGCTGGACGAGATGCTGCCGGCCGCCGTGGCGGACGTACTGGGGCCCGAAGAGCGCATGGAACTGCTGGAGTTCCTGGCCCGCCGCATGCAGGAGGGCAGATTCGGCATCGGCGGCAACCAGATCCACGGGAGCGAGCTCAAGGCCGTGTTCCGGGAGTTCCTCGAGCAGTACGCGCTGCCCGAGCCGGACGTGCGGGCCGGTGCCCGCGCGCTCCTCGCCCATCTGTGGCGGCGCAACTTCGTCCTGGCCCGGTACGGCGGCGACGTGTACGGATTCGTCCACCGGGCCTTCCTGGAGTACCTGGCCGCCCGGGACATCGCCGCCCGCTACCGGGACCGGCGGACCTGGACCGACGTGCGGGACCTGCTGGACGACGTCGTCACCGGGCACGCCGCGGACCCCTCCTGGCGCGAGGTGCTGCTCCTGCTCGCCGGCCAGCTCAACGCCCGCGAGGCCGCGGCCATGGTCGAGCACCTGCTCGCCCTGTACCGCCGCAGTGCCGATCCCCGCATCCTCGTCCTGGCGGCACGCTGCCTCGCCGAGTTCGGCCGGCCGCAGCCGCTCGCCGCGCAGAGCAGGATGGTCGTCGACGAACTCACCACCGCCCTCTCCGTCGGCCCCGGTGACGGTCTCAAGGAGCTGGGACAGGTCCTCGCCGGTCTGCCCGCGTCATGGGAGGGGCGAGCCCGTTACCTGCGCTGGTTCCATCTGAGCGGCCAGTTCGTGCCCGAGTACCGCTTCTACGAGGACGGCGGGCTGGTCATCTCGGAGGAGTCCGCCGCCGCGCACCTGGCCTGCCACCTGTACGAGGAGCCGGCCCGGCTGCGGACACTGGCCCGCTTCCACGAGGGCGGTGGCATCCGGGCCGCCGCCCTGCGGGTGCTGGCCGAACGCCACCCCCGGGACGGACGCGGCCTGGAGCTGGTGCTCGACCGCGCCGTCACCGATCGCGACGACCGTGTGCGCCGTACCGCGCTGCAGGTGCTGGGCGAGTACTGGTGGCGCGAGGAACCGGTGCGGGAGCTGTTGCTGCGACGGCTCGCCGAAGAGTCCAGCGACTACGCCCGCGGCGCCGCGCTGACCGCGCTGGCGCAGCGGTGGGCGGACGACGAGGGGACGCCCGAAGTGCTCCTCGCGCAGGCAGGGAGCACGCGGTCCGCCCATGTGGCGCACATCGCCTTCGGCCTTCTCGGGCAGCGCTGGGCCGACCGTCCGCCGGTACGCGCGCTCGCGTACCGCGCGCTCGGCTCCCCTTCCGGTGCCGTACGGGCCGCCGCGCTGCGGATGGTCGCCGAGCACTACGAGCCGCGCGAGCGCGTACCGGCCGTGCTGCGCGGGCGCGCGGTGTCCGATCCGGACGCGCTGGTCCGTGCCACCGCGCTGACGCTGCTGGCCGAACAGTGGCCGGAGGACACCCTGGAGCCCGGCCTGCTGCGGGAGCGCGCCGTGGAGGACCCCGAGCCCTCGGTGCGCCAGGCCGCGCTGCGCGCGCTGGCCGACCGGTGCGCCGCCGACCCGGATGTGTGGACGTTCCTGCTGGACAGGGCGGACGACGAACCGCGCGGCGGGACGCGCGCGTTCCTGCTGCGGCTGCTCGGCGAGCGCCGGCCCGACGACGAGCGGGTGGCGGCCGTGCTGCTGGATCACGCGGCTCGCGACCGCAACGGCGCGACCCGTCTGGAGGCGCTGGGGATCGTCGCCGGATGGCGGCTCACCGACGTGCGGGCCGCGGACCTGCTGCTGGTGCGCGCCGTCGGGGAACGGGACCGGGTGCTGCGCGCCGCCGCGGTACGGCTGCTGGCCGGCCAGTGGCCCGAGGGCGACACCCGGGCCCGGCGGCTGCTGCTGGAGCGTGCGGTGGACGACCCGGAGAGCCTTCCCCGGGTGGTCGCCCTGCAGGTGCTCGGCACCCAGTGGCCCGACGATCCGGAGGTGCGCCGCCTGTTGATCGGGCGCGCCGTCGGCGACCCCGTCGCCCGGCCGCGCGCCACCGCGCTGGACCTCCTCGGTGAGCGGTACCCGCGGGACGAGGAGGTGCGGGCGCTGTTCGCCGACCGGGAGGCGAACGACCCCGAGTGGTCCCCGTGCGAAGCGGCCTTCCGGCACTGGCTGCTGGGCCAGGAGGAGGCGGAGCCCGTGGTCCGCGACCGGGCGCGCCACCATCGTGATCCCGCTCTGCGGGAACTGGCGCTGCGCATGCTGGTCTGGCAGTGGCCGCATCTGCCGACGACGGCGGAGACGGTGGAGGAGGCGTTGCGGCACGGGCCGCCGGGCCCGGCCTGGTGGTCGGCCCCGGAACACCTCGCCGTACTCACCGCCCTGCGGGAGCAGCCGGGCGCCGGGAACGGGGCCTGAGCCGGACAGCGGACTAGCTGTACGGGTTTCACCGATTTCACCGAAAGACCGTTCCGGAACGGTTGTTTTCGGCAAAATGGCGGGGGAAAGGCCGAGGGGGGGACACGGCGGCGGAGGGTCGCCGAAGAGTACGAGGCTTCGTACTGGCCGCCGCACCGACGGCGGTGCTGGAATTGCCGTCACGGGATCAGGGGCCGTGGCACCGGAGTTCACGCAGGGCACGTCGGCTGTGCGTGTTTCGCCGTCGACCGTGACGGCTCGGCTCTGGTCTCTTCGTTTCTCATCTGCGGCGGCTGTTCACGCCGTCATGCCGGCGGGTGCTTTCACGCGCCCTTCGGTGAAAGATCATGCGTGGGGGTTGATCATGCACATCGAATTTCGCGGTCGGCGACTGCGGAGAGCTGTCCTTTCGAGTTCGTTTCTGATCACGGCGTCGGTCTGCACGGCCTGCTCCCCGTCGGGGATTTCGGGCTCCCGGGCAACCGGCATCAGCGACGACTCCTTTCCCGCCGCGACCCGGCCCGGCGCCGTCGTCGTGGTCTGCCTCGACACCTCGGGTTCCTACCCCACCGCCGAACGGGAGTCGGCGCGGAACGCGGTCGCCGCGGCGTTACCGAAGCTCGTCCTGCCCGGCCGGAAGGCCAGCACGGTCTACGTCTACACGATCGGCGTCAACACCTACGGGGAGCCGCCCAAGCTGGAGCTCGACATCCCGGCCCTGCGGGGCAGGCCGGTGGGCGTCGGCGCCGGTTCAGGTCCCCTGCAGCGCAAGCGAGTGGCCGCCGGCGCGCGGGAATTCGCCGAGCGGTGGGGCGAACTGCACAAGCGGGCGCTCTCCTCCGCCCGCGCCCAAGGACAACGGCTGAACGCCCTGAAGGTGTCGAAGTCCGAATCGGGGACGGACCTCGGCGGCTGCCTCAAGAACGCGTCGGAGCAGTTCGCCGACCGGTCCCGGAAAGGCCCCCGCTACCTCGTGATGGCGTCCGATCTGGACCCCGACGGATTGCAGCAGCAGTCCACCGCGCGCATGACCGGAGCGACGGTCTCGGTCGTCGACTTCACGTGTTCGCAGGCCGTCCAGTGCGACGCGCGGAAAAGCCGGTGGACGAAGAAGTTCCGCGAACTCGGCGCCTCCACGGTCTCCATCACCAGGCCCGGATATCCCGAGCACCTTTTCGAGGACGGCTCCGGTTCGACGGGAGCGGGCTCGTGATCGGCATCCCGGTATTCGTTTGGGTCGGCGCCGCCTGTCTCCTGCTGCTGCCGCTGTCCGCCTTCCTGCGCCGGCAGCTGCACGTCATCACCGTCGCGGTGGCCGAGTGGTGCGCCTACTGCTTCGGTCTGGTGACGGCGGAACTGCAGGCCGCCGCCGACAGCACCGGCCGCGCGGTGTCCGCGGCCCGGCACGGCATCTCCAAGGGCGGCTGGCCGGTGTGGCCGCTGATCGCCGCGATCATCGCGGTGAGCGGGGCGTTCCTGTTCGTCAGGTCCGAGTACTACCTGGTCTCGCTGACCGCGAAGGCCATCTTCGCCCCCGACCAGGTCACCGCCGCCCAGGGCGTGATCCACGCCAGCGGCCCGGAGCTGGAGATGGCCAAGTCGGTGGCCTGGGTGTTCGTCGGCGGGACGCTGGTGCTGGGCGGGCTGCCGTTCGTACTGGCCGACCGCAACTCGCACCGGGTCGGCCCGCTCGACCAGCAGCCGCGCAGCGTCAAGCGAGCCGTCACCGGCGCGGTCTACGTACTGTCGGTGGTGGCCGTGGCCGGCTCGGTCGTCCTCGGCTGCTACCGCGCCTACCTGACCACCAGCATCGAGGGCGCGACCGTGATGGACCACGTGGCCGCGTACGCGGCCGGCGGCGCCACCGCCGCCATCACCAGCGTGGGGTCGCTCGCGGTGGGATGGGCGGTGGACTACGCGCTGATGGGCGTGTGGCTGCTGCTCGTGGCGCTGGTGCACGTGATGTTCCGGCTGCTCGTGGTGCCGGCGAGGATGGTGACCGACCTGGCGCACCGCAACGCGGCGGTCATCACGCCGACCACCGTGGAGGCCGTGGCCCGGCTCGGCGGCGCGGGCGCCTCCCGGCGACGGCCGAGGACCGGGGTCCGGGCGGACGGGGGGAAGCCGTCCGGGCAGGCCGAGGACCCACGGGCCGACAGCGTCGGCGACGAGACGGACCCACCGGACATGGTGGTGCCGCCCGGCAGCGTCTTCGCCGGCCGCTGGCAGGTCGTGGGGAAGCTGCCGGACGCCGACACCCCCGGGTTCGCGGCGGCGGTCCTGCTCTGCCGGGACCTGAGCCAGGCGGGGACGGCGGCCTCCTATGTCATCAAGCTGCTGTCGAAGGAGGGCCGCAACATCAAGGGGTGGCGCAGGGAGCTGGAGGCCGCCGAGCAGGTGAGCAGCGAGTGGGCGGTCAAGGTGGTCGACAGCGGCACGACCGGGAAGTGGCTGTGGACGGTCACCCCGCGCTACGTACCCGGTTCGCTCGCGGTCTTCGGACGGGAGGAGGCCAGCAGGCGGCCCCTGGAGTGGTGCCTGATCATGGTCGAGCAACTGCTGTGGGGTCTCGACGCGGTCCACGAGCAGAACATCGCGCATCTGGACATCAAGCCGCAGAACGTCCTGCTGTCCTGGGAGGACGACAAGCAGCGGAACCTGCGACCCGCGCTCGCGGACTTCGGCCTGGCCAAGCAGTTCTCGCAGGCGGATTCCACCCAGACCGGCCGCCCGCGCGGCACTTACTACTACATGTCCTACGAGCAGATGACGGTCACCAGGTTCCGTGACGACCGGTCCCCGCTCTCGGACGTCTACGCCATGGGCAGCCTGCTCTACTGGCTGATCTCCGGCAAACCCGCCCTGGCCCGCGAGGCACACGCCCTCTCCGAGGAACCGGACATGGTGCACATCGCGGAACTGATGCGGCGCAACCACCGCCCGGCACGGCTGGACGAGCTGGTCAAGGGCCTGCCCAAGAACGTCGCGGACCTGGCCGAGCAGTGGCTGTCCTACGATCCGCACCGGCGTCTCGCCCAGCACGAGGAGGCGACGCCGGCCAAGAGCGCACTGTTCATGCTGCACGAGGTGACCCAGGAGCTGCGCGGCAACGATCCGAACGCACTGGCCATGTACGTCGGACCGGACATCGCGCTCGGCGGTCTGCCCCGCGCCGCCGAGGAGAGCCTCAGTGACGACTCGGGCATCGAGACGGAGTCGCAGGAGCCGCCGTGCTGAAGCTCGCGAACCTCCTGGCCATGGCCCTGACCGTCCCCGTTCTCGCGGTGGTGATCCTTGTGTTGAGAGAACTGCGTCTCACCTTCGTCCGTCGGCACCAGCACCAGCACCAGCACCAGGCGCCGGCCGACCGCGGTGCGCCGGAGAAGAAGTCCCAGGAGGCGGAGCCGGGGAAACGCAGCGCCTTCGAGACACCCGGCCATGGGGTCCCGCCACGGCTGCGGGAGCCGTCGCGCACGCTGCCGGCCCTCGGTCCGACGGCGGCCGGCACCGGGGAGCCCCCCGAGGAGAAACGGACTCCCGAGGAGGAACAGCGTCCGTCCGAACCGCTCGTGACGCCCCGCAAGTCGCTCCCCGCGCTGCCGCCCGAGACGCGCACGGAGGCCCGGCCAGCCGGGACGTCACGGGAGCTGGTGCCGCTGCCGGGGACGGTCCCGCAGCGGCAGCGCGAGGACGGCGCCGGCGTGTGGCTGCACACAGGCGCGGCGACCACGGCCGGCCGGCACCGGCGGCGGAACGAGGACTCCCACTTCGCGGACACGGACCTGCTGGTCGTGGCCGACGGCGTCGGCGGCGCCCCGGCGGGCGACGTCGCCTCGAAGCTGGCCGTCGACACGGTCGTCCAGGCCTGGCGGCGTGGCGCGCGGCGGACCCACCATCACCTCCAGGGAGGTTTCCGGGACGCCAACGCGGCCGTCCTGGGGCACGTCAAGGGCAATCCGCAGCTGCGGGGCATGGCCACGACCCTGGACGCGTGCGCCGTGATCGGCGACCGGATCGTGGGGGCGCACGTCGGAGACGGCTACGTCTGGGCGGTGCCTCCCGAGCGGACGTCGGTCCGGCAGATCACCAGGCCCCACGCCGCTCCGCAGGGCCCGCTGCTGAGGATGATCGGCTCGTCCGTACCGGTCCATCCCGACCTGTGGGCGGTCGACGCCCGTCCGGACACCCGGCTGGTGCTCTCCAGCGACGGACTGCCGGCCGACCTGGACGAGCGGGAACTGCACCGCCTGATCCTGTCGACCGCCGACATGGCGCCCGCGGAAACCGCTTCGGTTCTCATGAAGGCCGCCCTCAAAGCGGGAGGAACCGATAATATCACCGTAATTGTTGCTGATGTGGTCCTCAGCGGATCAATCGAACAGCCACTCTTGCTCAGTGAATGATCGGGGGGTCATGCACGTCGCACCACGAGCGACCATCGAGCTGCAGAGCCAGGACGGTCTGCGGTCCTTCCAGCTCGTACCGGAGGAGACCTTCTACCTCACCCGGCAGGTGATCGCCCCGGACGACGAGGAACGGGGGC
Source organism: Streptomyces lucensis JCM 4490 (assembly GCF_014650035.1). Classification (GTDB taxonomy): domain Bacteria; phylum Actinomycetota; class Actinomycetes; order Streptomycetales; family Streptomycetaceae; genus Streptomyces; species Streptomyces lucensis. The sequence goes on from NZ_BMUE01000003.1 coordinate 554,449, forward strand.
GCTTCATCTCGCGCGGGCCCAACTGCCCGCAGATCACCTTCCTCGCCGGCCGCTGGATGCTGCTGAACGAGTCCGAGAGCCGACGCGTCAGGGTGGCGCTCCCGCGCGGCGGGTACGAGGAGGTCGGCCAGGGCGGGGCGGTACGCCTGAACCCAGGCCGGACCGTCCTCTACTTCGGTCCCAACGGCGAGATCCAGGTCGCCGTCGTGATCGGGCCGGCGGCCGAACCGGACGAGAAGGCGGAGGCCCGGTCCGGGGAGAAGACCGACCGGGGCCCGGATCCCACCGCCCAGGTGGAGCGCGTACTCGTCCAGCAGTCGTCCAGGACCGTGCTGGTCGCGGTCCTGGCGCCCTGGCTGTCCGGGGACCCCGCCCTGCAGGACCTGAAGGACCGCGCGGTGGCCGCGCAGTGCGCCGGATTCAGCGTGGGATACGTCGACAAGGTGCTCAAGGAGGTCAGGGCGGAGCTGTGGCCGGACACCAGCGCCCGTCCCAGCCGCGCCGAACTAGCCGACTACTTCCTGATCCGCGGTCTGCTGGGCGCCGCCGACGTGCTCGCCCTCCGCCACGTCGCCTGCGGCCACACCCGCGGGCGCTGACGGACGGCGGCACCGGCACGGCGCAAATCGGCGCCGGTGCCGGTGCCGCCTAGGGGGTGCGGGGCACGGTCCCCAGCATGAGTTCCGGATCGCGTACACCCGCCAGGCGGGCGAAGTCCAGCACGTACTTCTGGACGTCGTCCTGCAGCCTGGCCAGTTCCCGGCGGCACTCCGCCGCCTGCGGCCACCTGGACTCGTCCAGGCCGGGGTTCGCGTCCTCGAACTCCCGCAACCGCACGTGCCACTTGGACAGGAAGGGCCGCAACTCCCGGTTCAGCAGGTTCACCGCCAGGTACTCGACCGTGACGCCGTCCCCGTGCCCGGTCGGCCGGGCGGCCTTCAGAATGTCGCGGGTCGTGGCGAACAGTCCGTACAGCGAGGTGAGCACCTCGCGGAGATTCCCGTCGCCGTCGTCGAGACGCTGTGTGGAGGTGCGGGTGACCGACTCGACGAAGAGCTGCCAGGAGACGGCGCGGGTATGGTCGTTGACGACGAACGTCAGCTCGCTCAGCTGCGGCACGGTGATCCGCATCTCGGTCAGCCGGGCCGTCCTGCGGTAGAAGCCGGCTGCCAGATAGCCCAGCGCGCCCACCGCGGCGCCCACGGCCGTGAACGCGTAGACCCCACCGGCGCTCTGCAGTCCGTAGACCCCCGCGCCGGCCGCTCCGCCCACCACGGCCGCGGTGAAGGCGCGGACCGTGCGGCTACCGGGCAAGGTGAAGATCACACAAGGAGTGTAGTCGCGAAGTCCCCTGTCCATCAGGGTCTTTGCCGAGGCGGCGGCTACAGAGGTGAGGGGGAGCCTCGCCGCAGGTAGCCCAGCAGCTGGTCGAGGTCTCCCTGACCGGTGACGGGGTCGATCAGGTACACCGTGGCGGAGCGGGAGCCGGGGAAGTCGGGCAGCGCCTCCTCGCCGAACCGCGGGAAGAGGACCCGCAGGATGCGCTTCTGCCAGGTGCCCGGGTTGCCGTAGACCTGGTCCAGGACGTAACCGCCCTCCCACGTCGCCCCCATGCCCTTCCCGGGCTGCTCCCGCTGCTTCAGCCTGCGCCGGTAGGCGGGGGACGCCACCGTCAGGATGAAGTCGGCGGCCTCCAGGTTGTCGGCCATCCAGCGCAGCCAGATCTGCGGCTCGTGCGCCACGTCCTGATCCAGCACCACGGTGAGGCCCGCGTCCTTCAGCAACTGGGCCAGGGAGCTGACCTCGGCGCTGTGCCGGGCGTCGTCGTGCGCGTACGAGACGAACACGAGGGGCGCGCTCTCCCGCAGGGCGGTGACGGCCGTCTGCGGTGCCTGCTGGACGGCGGCCGTCAGGGACGTACGAACGGACGGCTGCCGTGGTGGCGGAAGCGGCGCGGTCCGCGCGACGCGCTCGGCGGCCGGCAGCGGCGGCAGGGCGGCCGTGAGTCCCTTGCGCACCGCGGCCGCCAGCTCCCGCAGGACGTGCCGGTAGGCGGACGAGTCGGGGCCCTGGTTCCGCACCACCCGGTACAACCCCACCTTGTTGTAGGGGGCCATGACGTCACCCGTGAGCATGGGCGGCCGGGGCCGGCCGCCCGGGAGTTCGTCGATGCGGTGCCACCGGACCAGTACCCGCTCCGGTGGCCTCGCCGGGCGGCGCCGGGCCGGGACGTGGTCCAGCCGGCGCTGGAACAGCTTCCAGTCGTCCAGGCAGCCTTCGTCGAGGTAGTAGTCCGGCGAACACAGCACCACCAGCACACCGGCCTCGGCGACCAGCGAACCACGCTCGTCGGCCGACAGGGTGTGATCGCACTTGCGGGCGTCGACCTTCCTGCCCAGCAGGCGGCTCACCTCCTCGGCCAGGTCGTCGTGGAAGCGCGCGGCGTACGCGGGATTCTCGGCGGCCGCGAAACTCGTGACGAAGCAACTTGCCATGGGCAACCCCCCTTCACTCCCCTTTGTCCACGAGCGCCTCCGTTTACGCCTTCGCGCCCCTGAACGTTGGCCAGTTGACACCTCGTCGCACACGAGAAGGGCTGGTTACGCTGAACGGGGGCCTGCCATCAGCGTGCCGCCGGTCATTCCGGCCCGGCGCCGCGTCCGCCTCCATCGGGACGATCGGGGGCCAGGATGAACAGCGCACGGAACCGCGTTTCGGGGGATGACGCCCCCGTGTTAGACGCACCGTTCCGGGGCGCTCGGATACATACTGACAGTACGTCACCGGACGCCGTGCCGCACCGGTGGCAGGGGCCCACTTTCGAACAGAACTGCCCCCCGACCGGGCATTGGCCCATGCCTCACGTTTCCGTGACGCAGGACGGGCACATGCGGCTTTCGGCGTTCGACCAATTCGTGGTCAAGCTGCACAGCAGATGCAACCTGGCATGCGACTACTGTTATGTCTTCGAATTGCGGGACACCGGATGGCGCAATCGCCCGCGGACCATGCCGGCCGCCGTCCGGGAGAAAACGGTCGCGAGAATGACCGAACACGTACGCCGGCACGGGCTGCGCCGCGTCCGGGTGATCCTGCACGGCGGCGAGCCCCTGCTCGCCGGCACGGCCGTCATCGACGACTTCGCCGCGTCCGTGCGCCGGACCGTCGGGGCGACGGGCGCGCGTGTGGAACTCGCCGTGCAGACCAACGGCACCCTGCTCACGGACGCCGTGCTGGACGTACTGCACCGGCACGACATGTGCGTCGGCGTCAGCCTCGACGGCGACGCGGAGGGACACGACCGCCACCGGGGCAGGCGCGGGACCCGCGGCACGTCACGCGGCAGCCACGCCCAGGTGACCGCGGCCCTCGCCCGGCTGGACTCCCCGCGTCACCGGCGGCTGTTCGGCGGCCTGCTGTGCACCGTCGACCTGGCCAACCCGCCGCGTCAGACCTACGACGCCCTGGTGGCACACCACCCGCCCGCCGTCGACTTCCTGCTTCCGCACGCCACCTGGGACGCGCCCCCCGCGGGCCGGAGCGGCACGCGGGCGCCGTACGGGGACTGGCTGTGCGAGGTGTTCGACCGGTGGGACGCCACCGGCCGGCCGGTGCGGGTACGGCTCTTCGAGTCCGTCATCGACCTGATCCGCAGTGGCGTCGGCGCGGGCGTGGAGACACTCGGCGCCCTGCCCGCCGCGGTGGCGGTGATCGAGACGGACGGGGCCCTGGTGTGGACCGACTCCCTCAACGCCGTGGCCGACGGAGCCTCCCACACCGGTGCGACCATATTCAGCCATTCATTCGACGGTGTTCTGGCATTGCCCGACGCCCCCGAACACGGCATCGGGACACTGTGCCCCACCTGCCGCTCCTGCCCGCTGGTCGACGTCTGCGGCGGTGGACTCCGTGCTCACCGCCACGGCCGCGGACGGGGATTCGCCAATCCGTCGGTGTACTGTCTGGACCTCACTCGGCTCATCCGGCACATCCGGCACCGAACAGCCACATGAACCGAAAAGGAACGCGCGCCCGAAATCGACGGCCGACGGGCACAGATATCCGGACTTTTCAGCCGCTTCAAGGGGACCCGACCGATGACCTGGTTTCAAACCAGCCCCCATGAGGGCAAAACTGCCTATCATAGACCCGAATCGGCGTCGATGCGCAGGTCCGGACCGGGTGACGGGTCCGGCGGCACCGGCGCGGGTCAGTGGGGCGGTGACAGGCCATCGTCGTTCGGGAGGCTGGTCCCTTGGGGGGTTGACGTGGGGCCGTTGTTCTACACCAGCTATGCCAGTGCGACCGGTGACAGAGGTCCGGTGCAGCGGTTCCATGCCGACGTCCAGACCGAGGTCTACAGCATCCTCGGCCGTCATCCCCGCAACGAGGGCTTCCTCCAGCGCGCCGAACCGGCGACCGGCCCCGACCCGTCGGTCCTCGTCTGCCGCACCCTGCTGGTCCTGTACTCGGCGGACTACCTCAACGACCGGCAGTGCGCCCTGGAATGGTCGGTGTTCCGCGAGCGCATGCAGCGCCGGCAGTGGCTGACCGGCGAGCCCGCGGACGCCCTGATCGGCGTGCTGTGGCGGGCGGACTCCCTCGTGCTGCCCCGCGCGGTGGCGGACACCGGCCAGCTGCTGGACGACCTCGGCGAGGGGTACCAGGGGCCCGGCGTGGCCGGCCTGCAAGACGATCCGGGCGGCGACAAGCGGTACCGCGGGCTGGTGCGCCAGGTCGCCGCACGCCTGACGCGGGCCGCCCGAAAACCCCTGCCCGCCATGACGGAGAGCGAGAGCGCCGCCGTGGGACGGTCCTTCGGGCCCCGGCGGGGGCAGCGCGCGGCCCGGCGTGAGCGCTCGCCCGCTCCCCCGCCCCGCCCCGGCGAGCGGCATCTGGTGCTGGCCCTGCTGGCGGGTACCAGAGCGGGGATGGAGCGGCTGCGCACGTCCGTCGGCGCCTACGCCGACTCGCCCGAGGAGTGGCGTCCCTTTCGGCCGTTCAGTGACGAACCCGCGGCCGCCGTAGCCGCCCGGGCCGCCCGGGCGTGCGGCATCGACCGGCTGACCGTCGTCCCCGTCGAGGACAGCGGCCCGGATCCCCTGCGGGAGGCCGGCGCCTCCGCCGTGATCGTGGTGCTGGTCGATCCGTGGATGACCGCGGATCCGTCCTTCTCCGTCCGCTGGGAACGGCTGGCCGGTGCGGCGGCGCGCGTCGCGGCGGTCATCACCGTGCTGCCGCGCCAGGACCAGGAGAGCCGGCGCGACGCGGGCCGGCTGCGGGAGGCGCTGGCCCGCACCCCGGCGCGGCAGCTGGGTGCCTCGCACCACGAGGCGGGCTCGCAGGACTCGCTCACGCACGCCATGGCGGCGGTGGTGGCCGATGCCTTCGCCGACGCCGGAGAGGAGGAACCGTTGCCGGGCAGAGCGGATGAACTGCCGGTGGAGAACACGGCGGAGCGGATCGTGCGCCGGGAGCGCGAGCGGGCCGGCTGGCTCCGCCACCGCGCGCCCTGGCCACCACTGCTCAGCGGAACACCCAGGGAATCGTGGGGCGGGGGATGAGCACGACCGGCCGGCAGGCGAAGATCATCACGTTCTACTCGCACAAGGCGGGCGCGGGTCGCACCATGGCCCTGGCGAACATCGCCTGGATCATGGCCAACCAGGGGAAGTCGGTCCTCACCATCGACTGGGACCTGGACGAGCCCGGGCTGCACCTGTACTACTCCAAGTACCTCCCGAACCGGGACCTGAGCACGAGCGACGGCATCCTGGACATGTTCTCCTCGTTCGCCGCCACGGCGACCAGCCAGGAGCGGCACGCGGAGCACCTGCGCGGACTGCACCCCCTGCACACCGACTTCAAGCGCTACGACGTCGACGTCCACTTCCAGTTCCCCAACGGCGGCCACCTGTACTACCTCGGCCCCGGACGCCGGGACGGGCGGTACCGCCACCGGCTGCGCGACTTCGACTGGGACCGGTTCCAGAACACCCCCGACGGCGTGGAGTTCCTCGCGGCCCTGCGGGCGCGGATGCGCGAGAGCGAGTACGACTACATCCTGATCGACAGCCGGACCGGCCCCGCCGAGGACGCCGGCATCTGCACCCTCGCCCTCCCGGACACCGTCGTCATCGGGCTCAGCCTGAACCGGCCGTCCGTCGACGGGGCCCTCGCCATGGCGAAGGCCGTCAAGAGCCACACGGCGAGGCCGATCGAGCTGCACGTCGTGCCCCTGCGCGTCGACACGACCACCGATCCGACGCGGGTCGAGCGCGCCCTGGCCGACGCGCGCGCGGTGCTCGACCCGTACCTGGGTATCACCGGGGAGGAGGCCCTCGACGCCTACTGGAACGGGGTGCTGATCCCGTATCAGCCGCGGTTCTCCTTCGGCGAGGAACTCGCCGTCATGATCGAGAACCCGCGTCAGCCGCACACCCTGCTGCACGCCTGCGTGAAGGCGGCCCACCGCATCACCGACGGCGCCGTGGACTCCTTCGACCCGGCCCCCAAGGAGCTGCGGGAGGAGTACGCCAGCTGGACCGGCCACGCGGACCGGGACCTCACCCCGCTGACCGTGACCGTCCTCCACGCCCCCGACGACCAGCTGTGGGCGGAGTGGCTCGGCGAACAGCTCACCGCCGCGGGCATCACCGTGCGGCCGGCGCACGCGGAACCGGCACCGGCACCGGACGGTTTCACGGACGCCGCCAACACCGACAACGGCGGAATCGACCTCGGTCCGGAGTCCGACCACGTCGTCGCCCTGCTCTCCCGGCGCCTCGAAGGAACCGCGGCGGGACTGACGATCGCCGGCCTCTCGGTCGGGGCGGACGTCGGGGGTGCGCGGCCGCGCGGGACCGTGGGCCTGCGGGTCAACACAGCCCGTCTCGCACCGCACTTCGACTGGCCGGACGCCGTCAACCTCTCGGGACTGGACGAACGGGCCGCCCACCGGGCCGTGCTCTCCCAGTTCCCCCTCAAGACGGGCACCGCCCCGTTCAGTCCGGCGGACCGGACGCGTTTCCCCGGGCGGACGCCCGAGCTGCTGTCCCTGCCCATGCGCAACGCCCACTTCGTCGGACGCTCGCGCCAGCTGGCCGCACTGCGGCAGGGGTTCGTCTTCTCCACGGCCGACCACACGGCCCCGCACGTGCTGTGGGGCATGAAGGGCGCGGGCAAGCGCCAGGTGGCCCTGGAGTACGCGCACCGCTACGCCTCCCAGTACGACCTCGTGTGGTGGATCCCCGCGAGCAGTGCGGACGGCATCCGGGCGGCGCTGCGCGAGCTGGCCCAGGCGCTCAACGACGCCCGGGGCGGCGCGCGCAGCGGCGACGACCTGTCCGCCCTGCTGACGGACCTGCGGACCGGCCGGTACTGCTCCCGTTGGCTGCTCGTCTTCGACGGGGCGGAGAACAGCGAGGCGATCGACGAGTTCATTCCGTCCACCGGACCGGGGCACGTCCTCATCACCTCCCTCGAGCCCGTGTGGCCGGCCCAGTACCGGACCCGGCAGGTGGACTCGTTCACCCTGGAGGAGAGTCTGCGCCTGCTCCGCAACGGGCTCCCCGGGGCCGAGACCGCCGCCCTCGAACGACTGGCGCGGCGGCTCGGCAACCACCCGCTGATGCTCAACGCGGCGGTCGCCGAGCTGAGTTCGTATCCTTCCCGCACGGACGACTACATCGCCCTCATCGACCGGCGGGAGTCCGACGCGCCGGACGACGTCGTCCTGCCGCAGTACCGGACCCTGGGCACGGTCTACCGGGGCATCTACGACGGACTGCGCCGCAGTCAGCCCGCCGCGGCGCGGCTGCTGGAGCTGTGTTCCTTCCTGTCCTCGGACGGCGTGGGCCTGCAGGTCATCGAGTCCGCGGGCATGATCGAGCGGCTCATTCCGCATGACGGGAACCTGCGGGACGCACTGCGGCTGCGCACGGTGGTCAACCAGCTCTCCCTCGCGAAGCTCGCGGTGGTGGACCAGAAGACGCAGCGGCTGAAGGTGCACCGCATCCTGCAGGACCTCGTGCAGGGGTGGATGACCGCCGGCGAGCGGGCCGGGACCCGGGCGGAGGTGCTGGCCGTACTGGCCGCCATGGTGCCCTCGGACCTGCGGCGGCACGAGCCGCAGTACCAGTCCGTCTTCGCCGAGCTCGACCGGCACATGGAACCCTCCGGCGCGCTGGAGAGCTCCGACCCCCAGGTGCACCGCTGGCTGGTCAGCCAGGTCTACCACCGGCGGACGTCCGGGCTGTGGACCGAGGCACACACGCTGGGCGAGCGCATCCTGGACCGCTGGCGGGCGGACGGGGCCATGGGCGAGGCCGACACCATGGTGCTGCGGCTGGAGTCGGAGGTGGCGGCGGCCTACCGGGCCCTCGGCCGCTACCAGTGCGCCCTGAAACTGTCCCAGCACTCGGTCCAGATCCAGCGCGACCGGGCCGCGGGCGACGTCTACACCCTTCTTGCGGCCCGCGGATACGCGGCGGACCTGCGCGCCACCGGCCGCTTCACGCAGGCCTTCGACGAGGACTCCCGGACCCATGCCGGCCTGGTCGCCGCGATCGGCAAGGAGCACAACGCGACGCTCGACGCGTCCATCAACCTGGCGCTGTCCAAGTTCTACATGGAGACGGTGCAGGCAGCCGTCGGCCTGGACCGCGACACCTACGCCATCCGCAGGCGGCAGTACGGCGACGGCGACTTCCGCCCCTGGATCAGCTACGCCAATCTCGGTACGTACTTCCGGGAGACGGGCGAGCTGAACGACTCCGAGCGGTACCTGACCCGGAGCTGCGAGCGCTTCCTCACGCTCACCGGCAAGGACTCCCACCGCTACCTGAACGCGCTGGCCAGCCTGGGCATGACCATGGTGCGCAAGGGTGACACCGACGAGGGCCTGAAACGGCTGCAGGACGCGCGCGCGGGATTCAGCCGCCAGTGGGGGGAGCGCCACCCGAGCACCATGTCCTGCGACCTGTCCGTCGCGATCGGCCTGCACGCCTCGGGCCGTTCCGAGGACGCGCTGCAGGGCATGCCTGACCTGCACGAGCGCTACGTGGAGGTGTTCGGCACCGGCCATCCCTTCACCAGTATCTGCCTCAACAACATGGCCGTGTACCTACTGGCGTCGGAGGACCCGGAGGCGGCACTCTCCCAGGCACGCAAGGCGGTGTACCAGCTCGAGAAGGTGTTCGGGCCGACGCACCGCTACACGCTCGTCGCACGGTTGAACCAGAGCAACTGCCAGTACGTGTTGGGAAGGGACACCAGCACCGAGGACATCGGGATCCACGAGGACTGCCAGGAGCAGGCGGCATGGGGGGAGCGGCATCCGGTGACACTGATCGCGCTGGCCAACCGGCTGGCAACCGGTTCGGGGGACCAGAGCGGGCTGCGGGCGGACCTGAAGCGCTTCGTCGCCGACCGCTTCCCGGACGGCCATCCGCTCGCCATCGCCCTGCCGGCCGAGCCGTATCAGAGGGTCGGCGCGGATCTCGAGGTGCAGGATGTCTGAGCCCTTGCCCGTCACCGATCACACCGTTCCTCGATTCCCGGACGGGGAGACACCCCAGATGGCCTCACTCGCCGACCAGCTGCGCCGGATACTCGGATCCGACGGCCTCGCGCATCTGGTGCTCTACGACGGTGACACCGCCAAGGTCGTCCTCGACGCCGCCGCGACCACCACCGGCACCGACGACGCGGAATCCGCGTCACATGAACGGACCGGACGACAGCTCCATTACATCCTCGAGGAACTCGAACCGGATTTCGCCGCGCTGCGCACCGGCGCGCTCATCCGCACCGTACTGCGCGTCCCGACGGGCGCCGTGTTCTACTACCTCGTCGAGCCCGGATTCCATCTGTACGGGGCGACCGGAGCGGTGGACCGCCTCGACGAACTGGACGCGCGCATGGCCGAATGCGTCAACGGCCTGAGAATGCCGGCGCGTTTCAGCCCGCTCAACTACGGGTCCTGGTTCAACGAGGAGCCGTGGGTGGGGCAGCCCGTCGCCGCGCCCCCGCAGCCCCCTCAGCCGGATCCGGAGCCCTCCGGGCGCGCCTCGGCGCCCGTCGGCGGCCATCTGGCCGAGAGGCGGCCGGAGGACGCCGACGCGCCGCTCGACGCGGCCGACGCGCTGCGTTCGGCGCTCGATGTCGGGGGCCTGCACTACATCGCCTACCACGAGTCGTCCACGAGGGCCTGGGTCTACGACATCTTCGACCACCCGGGGCTGGGCAGCTTCTTCCGCGGGCAGACCCCGGACCGCCGACGCGAGCGCTACCGTCTGATGGGGCAGCTGCTGCCCGGTGTCACCCAGCGCATGAACCTGTCCCTGCGGGCGATCATGCGGGGCGAACTGCTGCAGGTGGTCCTCGACGTGGAGCAGGGCGCGGTGTACTTCCACGCCCTGCCCGGCCGGCGTTACCTCGTGGGGGTGACGCTCGACCAGTCCCGGGTCACGGAGGCGGACCGGCGGGTCGCCCGGCTCGCGGCCGGGCTGGCCGGGGACTGACGGCCGGCCGCGGCCCGGAGGGATGTGTCCATGGAACCCCGCAAGGGCCGCGCGGGAGGTGCTCGCAGCGTCGTGCGGGCGCTGCTGTTCCCCCTCCTGCTGCCCCTGTCCATCGCCGGTGCCGGCTGTCTGGCCGGCCAGTGGCTGACCCTCGACGTCCGGGCGCACGGCGGGGTGTACGGCTGGCTCAGCGCGGGTCTGCTGGCGATCGGGCTGTACGGCAGCGCGCGCGGGATCAGCCGTCCCCAGACACGCGGTGACGTCTACCGGATCGTCGTGGCGGTCACCTTCGGCGTGGTGGTCAAGGCCGCGTTCATCGCGGCGGCGCTGTGGCTGGTCTTCCGCGACCGCCCCCAGTACCTGGTCCTCGCGGTCGCCATGGCGCAGATCGACCCGTTGTCGGTGTCCGCGATGCTGGAGAACCGGGACATGTCCGAGCGCGCGAAGTCCCTGCTGGCGGCATGGGCCTCGTTCGACGACCCAGTGACGACCGTCCTCGTGGTGATCCTGGGGTCGATGGTCCTGGAGGACGGCTCGGGCGTCGCGTCCGGCGCCGGGGACTACGCGACGACGCTCCTCGGCAATCTCGTCCTGCTGGCGGTGGCGGCGGCGGTGTGGACAGTGCTGCGCGACGGCCCGCCCACCGGCCGTGACGGGTTGCGGTCCCGGCCGGCGTTCCGCCGCCTGCTGCCGTTCCTCCGGTACGCCGCTCTGCTGGCCCTCCTCGTCACGGCCGTCTGGCAGTTCCTCATGCTCGGGCTCGCGCTGGCGGCGCTGTTCTTCCGGCCGGAGCTCGGTGTGTGGCTCGGGCGGGCGACCAACGCCGCGCTGGTCGTGGCGACGTTCCTGCTGGGCATGCTGCTGGCCGGGGGCGCCGATCTCGCCGTGGGGGCGGTGCTGGGGGTGGCCACCTTCCTGGCGCAGACGCTGGTGGCCGCCGTGGTCGGCCTGGGGTTCTCGCGCCGCGACCGGGCGTCGCTGTGCCTGAGCCAGCAGAACGGCATCACGGCGATCATCCTGGCCCTGCTCCTGGAGCCCAGGCTGCCGGAGGCCGTCGCGATCATCGCGCCGGCGATCCTCGTGGTGAACGTCCTGCACCTGTCGTCCACGGGCCTGCTGGCCCGCGCCCGCCGGGGCGGCCCGCCGGGGCCGGCCGAGGACGGCGGGCCGCGGCCGGCCCCGGTCGCCGGCACCTCTCTCGCCCGCTCCGCCGGGACGGGCGGCGCGTCGCCGGACGGGCGCGGATGATCCCGCGCCCCCGGACGGCCCGGGCTCAGGTTCCGCCGTTCCGGCTCCGTGCCGCGGCGAGGGCGTGCACAGCCGCCGGCGCCGCCCCGGGGCGGCGGTGGAGGTAGGGGGGTGGCTCGGGCCTGCCGCCGTCGGCCAGGTCGCGGACGAGGTGGTGGTCGGGGGACAGCGCGCAGGCCGGGTCGGTGCGCGCGGCGTCGCCGGTGAGGGCGAACGCCTGGCAGCGGCAGCCGCCGAAGTCCTCCTCGCGGCGTGGGCATTCCCGGCAGGGCCCCGTCATCCACTCCGTGCCGCGGTAGCGGCCGAAGGCCGGGGAGTGCTCCCAGATCCAGGCCAGCGAACGGTCGCGGACGTTGGGCGGGCACAGGTCCGGCAGGGAGGCGGCGGCCGGGCAGGGCAGGACGGTCCCGTCGGGGGCGACGGTGAGCGAGACCGCTCCCCACCCGCCCATGCAGGGCTTGGCGACGCCGTCGAAATAGTCGGGCACGACCCACACCAGGTCGACACGGCCGGCGAGTTGCCGCCGCCGGCGTTCGACGGTCCTCCTCGCGCGGTCGAGCTGCTCGCGTGAGGGCAGCAACGCGTCGCGGTTGAGCAGTCCCCAGCCGTAGAACTGTGTGTTGGCCAGCTCGATGCGGTCCACGCCCCACGCCTCCCCCAGCTCGACGAGGGCGTCCACGGCGTCGAGGTTGTCGCGGTGCAGTACGACGTTGAGGCCGAGCGGGAGCCCGGCGGCGCGCACGAGGCGTGCGGCCCGCTCCTTCTCGGCGAAGGAGGACGGGCGCCCGGCGATGCGGTCGTTGGCGCGGGGTTCGGCGTGCTGGACGGAGAGCTGGACGCTGCGCAGCCCGGCAGCGGTGAGCGCGGCCAGGCGTTCCTCGTCCAGTCCGGTGCCGCTGGTGACCAGCTGGGTGTAGATCCCGGCGCTCTCGGCGGCGGCGACGATCTCCTCCAGGTCGGCACGCAGCAGCGGCTCGCCGCCGGACAGGTGCGTGTGCACGACCCCCAGTTCCCCGGCCTGGCGCAGCACGTCCGCCCATTGGCCGGTGCTCAGTTCGGCCGACCGGCGGGCCAGTTCGAGCGGGTTCGAGCAGTACGGGCAGTGCAGGGGGCAGGCGTGGGTGAGTTCGGCGAGCAGCGCCCAGGGGCGGGCGGGGCCGGTGGGGGGAGCGGAGACCGCGGGGCCGGTCACGTGAGCCAGCCCTCCTGGCGCAGGCTGTCGAGGAAGGCGGGGACGGTGGCGGCCACCGGCGCGCCCGGGAAGCGCCCGGCCAGCTCGCCGACGATCCCGGGCACCGTCCGGGTGCCGTCGCACAGGCCGACGACCATGCCGGCGTGCCCCTTGAGGACGACCACGCGTTCCGGCATGACCAGCAGGTCGGTGCCGCGTACGGCGTCGTGCCGCAGCATCAGTGCCGGGGCGAGGGAGGGGCACCAGGGGTGGTCGGCCCCGGGCGTCACGTCCGCTCCCCGGCGTGCTCCACGGCGTCGAGCAGACTCCACAGCACGTCGCACTTGAAGGAGAGCGCGGCCACGGCCCGGTCCTGGTCCTCGCGCGTGCGGGCCCACCGCAGGACGAGGTCCAGCGCCTCCGTGCTGTCGCGCCGGCCCTGGTCCACGCGGGTGCGGAAGTACGCCAGCCCGTCCGGCGCGATCCACGGGTAGTGGCGCTCGAACGCCTCGATGCGCACCCGCATCAGATCGGGGGCGGTCAGCTCGGTGAGCGAGGCGGCGACGGCCTCCAGCGGTGAGCGCAGGCGGCAGAAGTTGACGTAGCCCTCCACCGCGAGCCGCACGCCCGGCAGCACGGTCCGAGCCGACAGCAGGGTCCCGCGGTCCAGGCCGGCCGCCTCGCCGAGCCGCAGCCAGCGCTCGATGCCGCCCTCGCCCTCGTGGCGCCCGTCGTGGTCCTCGATCCGCCGCAGCCACGTGCGCCGCAGTCGCGGCGTGTCCAGCTTGGCTGTGATCAGCGCGTCCTTGACGGGGATGTGCCGCTGGTAGTGGAAGCGGTTGGTGATCCAGCGGCGCACCTCGTCCGGGGTGAGAGTCCCCTGGTGCATACGGAGGTTGAAGGGATGGCGGTCGTGGTAGCGGCGCTCGCCCACCGCGCGCAGGCGGGCTTCGAACTCGGCGGGGCCGGCGGGGTCGGCCGGCGGGGCAAGTGTCGTGGTCACGGCTCGGTCGCCACTTCCGTTCGGGTGCGGGTGGGGGCGGGCGCGGGACCCGGAGCGCCGGGGCCCGCGCGGTGCCGCCAGGCCTCTCTTTCGGATCCGAAAGAAAGCCCTAGCGGGCGGTGACGTAGTAGGCGGTGACCTCGAGCGCGGTGTCGACGACCACGTACCCGGGGGTCTGCCAGACGGTCCGGTCGGGTTCCTCCCCGGCGGTCGCGGGCTGCTCGATGTGCTCGCCGGCCTCGGTCATGATGCGTACCTTCCTTTCGTTGATTCCGGGTTCGCCCCTCCGTGGCCCGGAGGGGGGCTCACTTGATGGTCACGGTGAGGATGAGGTCCCTGCCGGGACCGCGGTCGCTGGTGCCCAGCCAGAGCCGGTCGGTGCCGGGAACCCTGGCCAGTGCCCGCAGCCGGCCGTAGGTGCCGTCGAAGTAGGACGTCGCCTCCCCGATGTCCTGGCCGGTGGAGTCGATCGGCAGCCGCCACAGCCGGTGGCCGCTCAGCGTCGAGGCGTAGACGACGTCGCGGACGACGGCGATCTGGGCGGGGACGCCTCCGTCGTCCGGGTTCCAGACGAATTTCGGGTTGGTCGTTCCCGGCTTCCCGCAGACTCCCTCACAGGCCGGCCAGCCGTAATTTCCGCCGGGCTTGACGAGATTGAGTTCGTCCCAGGTGGTCAGGCCGATCTCGGTCTCCCACAGCCGGCCGCGGCGGTCCCAGGCCAGGCCCTGGGGATTGCGGTGACCGTAACTGTAGACGCGGTTGCCGAACGGGTTCCCGGGAGCGGCGGCCCCGCTCCTGGTGATCCGCAGGATCTTGCCGTTCAGTGACTTCCTGTCCTGGGCCAGTTTCGACCGCCGGGCGTCGCCCGTGGTGACGTAGAGGTATCCGTCGGGGCCGAAGGCGATCTTGCCGCCGTTGAGCTGCGTGTCCCTGACGATCCCGGTCAGGACGGGGGTGTAGCCGCTCAGCGAGGTGCCGTCGAAGCGCATCTTGACCACGCGGTTGTCGCCGGCGGTGGTCTCCATGAAGAAGACGTCCTTGTCCGTCGTCCCGTTCCAGGTGGGGGACGCGGCGACGCCCAGCAGACCGCCCTTGTCCTGCGTCGCCTGGTGCCACACCGCGTTCGGCACCGTCCCGACCCGCTTCTTGGTCCCGTTCAGGCCGACCTTCCAGACGACGGCGGTGCCGCGTTCGGTGACCAGCGCCGCCTTGCCACCGGGGAGGAACCCGATGCCCCAGGGGGTCGTCAGCCTGTCCGTGAGGGTCCGGGCGGCTGACGGCGTGCCGCCCGCGAAGGGCGCTCCGGCGCCGAGTGCGCGGGGGGCGTTCCGGGGCGCCGAGGCCGCGGCGGGCGGCTGGAGGACGCCGGCGGCCAGTACGGCGCCGGCGGCGGTGAGCGCGGCCAGGCCCGGACGGATCCGGTGCAGCGCCGAACGCGCCAAGCGAGACATGGTGATGCCTTTCCTTCGTGGGCCGCGACCGCGCGCATCCGGACGGGAATGACGCGGCCGACTGCGATTCGGGAGTGATGCTCGTCGCTGCGCTGCATTGCACGGGGAGCGGCGGGATCCGGAGCGCGGCCGTGAATTCTTCCCGGAGTATTCGGCCGCCTCGGCATCATTGCACCGGAATGCCTTCATCCTGCTGAATGACCGTTACCTCTCCCGGGTGATGGTCTCCTTCACGGGCGAATCGTCCTGGCCGGGACACGGGGGCTGGACCGGGGTGGGGGGCTCGGCGGTGGCACGGGCATCGGCCGGCGCGGGGGCGCTCGCCGGGGGCGGGGTCACGCACGGGGGTGGGGCGGCGGGGGAATCCGGCCTGGAGGAGTCGCTCGTGTTCCGCGTGTCGATGCAGTCGACGAACCTGACGAAGCCGGCCGGCCGGACGCCGTCGGCGATCAGGAAGTCGCGCGCCGTGTGGCTGCGCAGCAGGCACATGTCGTAGCGGGCGACGGACGGGAGGGTGCCACGCGAGGAGGGCGACCGGTAGGTGTGGTGGCCCACCAGCTGGCAGGAGTCGTAGCGGATCAGCGGCCCCCTGGGCCCCACCGTGTAGCGGTGCGGGCGGACGTCGGCGGAGAAGTCCTTGTGGGCGAAGCCGGTGTCGTCGCAGTCGCTGAAGTGGACCGTACCGCCGTTCCATGTGCAGTCGATGACCACCACGTCGGGGTCGCGCACCTCGAAGCGGATGTCCTGGGCGTGGAAGCGCTGCACCGAGTCGTGATGCTGGGGTACGGGAAAGCGGAAGAACGTGCTGGTGGTGCCGTACTCCGGGGTGCTCCGCGGGCGGCGGCCGGTGATGATGTACGAGCCGCCCCGGCAGGTGATCGATCCTCCGTAGGGGAACTCCAGGAAGTTGCCCCACTCGTACTCGACCTTCATGTCGGTGAACCAGTAGTTGAGGAACTGGTCCTGGTCGTTCGGCTCGGTCTGCCCGCCGCCCGTCATCCCCGAGTAGAGGAACGCCCGCCGGTAGCTCCCGCCCACCCGGCATGCCTCCCACCGCATCTCCGAGTTGGTGTCCGTGCCGTCCAGGGCGAGGCCGTACTCCCACTCCCCCATCCACTCGCACTCCGAGAACCGGTAGTCCTGCGCTTGTCCGGTCGAGTACGAGCGGAAGAAGGAGGCGCCCGGCGTGGCCGAGCGGAACTGCATGCGTTCGAAGGAGATGTTGGACCAGGCGTCCTGGTTGCGGCACAGGTACGAGTCCGGTCCGGTCTCCGGGCGGAAGACGAGGCTCGTCATGCGTTTGCCCGTGCCGCAGAAGCGCAGCCCGCTCGCGGGGCGCGGCGGGGCGGTGCCGTTCAGCAGGGCGTGCGGCCGGGTGATGAGGTAGTCGCCGGCGGGGATCTCGACCACCACGCGGCCGACCCCCGAGGAGACGTGGGCCGCGGCGAACGAGTAGGCGGCCTCGAAGGCTTCGGTGTCGTCGGTCCGCCCGTCCCCCCTCGCCCCGAGGTCGCGCACGTTCAGCATCCCCGTGTGCGGGTCCGGTGGACGCGCGGCCCCTGCGCGCCGGTCCGGTGGACGCGCGCGTTCGGGGCGGGTGCCGACGGCGGACGCGCCGGAGGCGGACAGGGCCGTCGCGGCGAGCACGGTCGCCCCGCCACGCAGAAGACTCCGGCGTCCGACACGGGAGATTCCGTCACCCCATCCTGTCATAATGCCTTCTTTCAACCCTTTGTCCGAGAAGGAGGAAAATGACCGAGTTCTCCACCACCCTCAGGCAGTTGGCGGCGGCGCAGAAACCCGCGAAGGGGGTGTCGGCCTACACCCTGTTCGTGAACCGCCCGGCCGGCCGCGTACTGGCCGCGGTGGCCTACCGGATCGGGGCGACACCCAACCAACTGACCGTGCTGGGAGCGCTGTTCACCCTCCCGGCACTGGCCACCGTGGCTCTGGTGCCGCCCGGCCGGCTGATGGCGGTCTGTGTGTGCGCTGCCCTGGCCGTGGGGTTCGCCCTGGACTCGGCGGACGGTCAGCTCGCGCGCGGTCAGCGCTCGGGCAGCCCGTCCGGCGAATGGCTCGACCACGTGCTGGACTGCGTCAAGCTCGCCACCCTGCACCTGGTGGTGCTGGTGGCGTTCTACCGGTTCTTCGCACTGCCCAGCCCCGTCTTCCTGCTGGCGCCGATGGTCTTCGAGGTCGCGGCCGTGGTGATCTTCTTCGCCGGGATCCTGACGGAGAAGCTGCGGCGGCGGACGACGGCCGCAGCGCCGGCGGGATCGGCCCCGGCGCTGCGGTCCGTGGTCCTCCTGCCGGTGGACTACGGCGTGATCTGTCTCAGCTTCCTATTTCTGGGAAGCCAGCAGCTGTTCCTCGTCCTCTACTGCGCGCTGCTGCTGGCCCACGTGCTGTTCATGGCCGCCTTCCTGGTCAAGTGGTTCCGCGAGCTGCGCTGAGCGGGCCCGCGGCGGCTCGGGCCGCGCGAGCAGTTCCAGGGCGCCACGCAGGAGCGTGCTGGAAGTGTGCCTGGTGTAGGGGAAGTAGACGACCTCGACGCCGACCCGCGCGAAACGGCGTTCGAGCGCCAGCCACTTGGGCGTGCCGCGCCAGTCGTCACCCTTGAAGATGACGTCGAAGCCGACCTGCCGCCACGTCTCCAGCTTGTCCTCCGCCGACTCGACGACGGCCTCGTCGACGCAGCGGAGGCCGCGGACGATCTCCAGGCGCTCCTCGAGCGGGACGACGGGCCGCCTGCCCTTGAGGCGCACGGTCAGTTCGTCGGAGGTGACGCCGGCGACGAGTCGGTCACAGCGCCGGCGCGCCTCACGCAGGATGTTCAGGTGCCCGACGTGGAACAGGTCGTAGACGCCGGGAGCGTATCCGGTGCGGGTCACGTCCGCGCACCACCCTTCTGCCGGACCGCCTTCGCGGGTACGGCGACGGTCACCGGGGCGGACCTAGGCGAGGTGTTCGTCCCGTCCGTCACCTCGATCGTGTAGACGTGGCGCGTACCGGCGCGCACGACGTCGGTGTAGCTCATCCGCGGGCGGTTCCAGGGGGTGGACGCCGCCTTCTGCCGCGAGACCAGCCGCCCGTCGCGGTAGAGACGGTACGTCAGCGACGCGTCGTCCCGGTCCCAGGCGGCCCGCCAGCGCAGGACGACCTTCCCGCGGCCCGCGGCGGAGGGCAGGAGGGCGGGGGCCTTCGGCGCTCCGGTGTCGGGACCGCCGGCGAAGCGGGTCAGACCCTGTTGCGGCTTGCCGTTGACCTTCGTGAACTCGCCGCCCACCCAGAGCACTCCGCGCGCGACGGTGAGCGCGCGGGGCCCGATCTGCTCGCCGGCCCCCTCGTCGGTGTCGGGGAACCAGTGCAGGATGGTGCGGTTGCCCGGCGACTGGGCCAGCAGGTGCTGCCGGTCGCCGCCGCGCTGCTCCGGGAACCCGCCGGGTGTCCTGCCGCAGTCGTGTGCGTGCGAGGCGCTGTAGAGGACGCCCTCGTAGGGCAGGACCGCCTGGGTGGCGCCGAGGCAGGTGTCCTTCCACGCCATGGTGTCGTCTTCGAGGCGGCCCGCGACACGGCCGTCGAAGACGCCCCGGCCGTGGCCTTCGGCGCCGACGTAGAAGCGGGTGCCGTCGTGCGCGATCGACTTCACCACCGAACGGGGCGGCAGCCAGCCCGGGTAGGAGTGCGCGGTCGCGCCGGTGGTGGAGCTGAGCGCGACGAGCGCGTGGGCCCGGTGGCCGTTGACCGACTCGAAGTCGCCTCCGGCGTACACCTTCGCACGGGAGGGCACCGCCGACAGGGCGCGCACGGGCGCGTCGAGGTCCGCCCGGAAGGGCAGCAGTGAGCCGTCGGGGGCGAAGGCGGCGATCCGCTTCCTGGCGCGGCCGCCGGCCCTGGTGAAGTCGCCTCCCAGGTACACCGCCCGGTCCGTGGCGTCGATCGCCCGGACGGTGGCGGTCACCGACGGCCGGAAGGCCTTGCGCACGGTGCAGTCGGCCGTGTTCAGTGCGGCGGCGTTGGCCACCCTGACGGCTCCGGCACGACTGAAGGAGCCGCCCACGTACAGGATCTTGCCGTCGCGGGAGGCGTGGAGCGCGCGTACGGTTCCGGCGCCGCCGGTGAAGGACGGGGCGCAGGGCAGCAGGGCGCCGGTCACGGCGTCGAACGCGGCGAAGTTGCGGCGCGGGACGCTCCGTTCACCGGGTGCGGCGCCCGGCGGCCGTACCGAGCCGAAGGTGCCGGCGACGTAGACGACGCCGTTCGCGGGGGCGAGTGCCCAGACGATGCCGTCCGTCTGCCACGTGGCCCTCGGGTCGGCCGTGAAGGACGTCCCGGGCGCCGTGCCGGCGGCCGTGGCGAGGGAGGCGTTGAGCAGGGCGGCGGAGCTAAGGACGGCGGCGACAGCCGTGGCCGCCGCCTTCGTTGGCGTTCTCAGGCGCAAGGGACACCCCGGTTGGCAGTGGTGTGGGGCGGCGCGCGGGAATGGCGCGGGGCTTTCAGCCCGGGGGTTGCGACCTCCCTGGGTCATGCGGCGCGACGGCGCAGCACTCCGACCAGCTCGCTCACTCCCAGCGACCTCCGATACCACCACAAACTAGTTCCAAGTACGCACGATCCGAAGGTCATCGCGACGGCGAGTCCTGACGTGCTGTCGCCTTCCAGCATCCGGGCGGCTCCCAGCACCACGGCGACGGCCAGTGCGGTGCCGAGGGCGGTGGTGTAGCCGCGGTCGACGGTCGTGAAGCCGAGGCGCGCGCGGATCAGCAGGGCGGCGGAGACGTTCTCCACGACGATGGCCGCGCCCCAGGACACGGCCGCGCCGAGAACGCCCCACGCCGGTACGGCGAGCACGCCGACCGTCAGCTGGACCGTGAACGCCGTCGCGGTGACGGCCAGGTGCCAGGAGCTCTTGCCCGCCATGAGGAGCACGGTCTGCGCGTTGCCGACCGCCACGTTGATCATCGCGGCCGCACAGAGCACGACCAGCGCGGGCGCGCCGCGCACGAACTCCGGGCCGAACACCGACAGCACGGTCCGGGGGAAGCCCGCGACGAGGAGGAACAGCGGCCACGAGAAGAGCACGATCCAGCAGGTCGAGACGTGGTGCAGGCGGCGCGCCCCGGTGGTCTCCTCCATGGCGAGCAGCCGGCTGATCTGGGGCGCCACGGCGAGCCGGACGGCGAGCTGGAGCAGGGTGCCCGCGGTGACGACACGGCCGATGGCGGTGTAGACGCCCGCCTCGGTGCTGGTGGCCAGGGCCGACAGCAGGATGACGCCGACCCAGACGGCACTGATGTCGAAGACGGAGGAGATCGCTCGGGGTGCCGCGAATCCCCAGAAGGTGCGCCAGGGCACGTCCTTCCACCCGGCGGGGTGCGCGGTGCCGCGGACGGCACGGCAGCGGCGCAGGGCCAGCCAGGCGGCGACGGTTCCGCACAGCGTGGGCAGCAGCCAGGCGGCGGCCAGGGGCAGCATGCCGGGCGCGTAGTACGCCACGGGCAGCGCGATCAGTACGCGCAGCACCGGTTTGCCGATCTGCTCCACACCGACGAACGGCACCACCGTGCCGTGGCCCTGGGTGGCGCCGAGGAGGACCAGCCCCACGGTGGCCGGCGGCAGGAACACGCCGAAGAGCCGGACCAGGGTGATGGCGTCGGCCTGCCCGAGGTGGGGCAGGAGCGTGGTCGCCACTTGCGGGAAGAGCAGCAGGGGCAGGGCGGCCGCGGTGCCGGCCACGGCGGCCGGCAGCACGGCGGCCCGCAGCAGGGCGCCCACCGAGTGGCCGCCGCCCACGGCGAGGTCGCGCGAGACGAAGCGGACGAGTCCGGTGTCGGCGCCCAGCTTGCAGGTGTGGCCGAGGATGGTGAACAGCGCGACCCCCGTGAAGACCGCGCCGGCGCCTTGCGCTCCGACGGCCCGGGTGATGAGGCCGACGAGGAGGAAGGCGAAGACGGCGTTGACCGCGGAGCCCGCCATGCCGAACCATCCGCCGCGTGCGGCGGCGGCCACCCCGCCGGGTGCGGTGGTCCCGGCGGGCGCGGGCGCGGCCGTTTCCCGGGCGGTCACCCGCGGGAGGCCGTGAGGGCGTCGTCCTGGGCGGGGAGGTGCACGGCCGCCGGCGGCGTGGCGGGCGCCGCCCCGGGACGCCGCCAGGGACGGCGCAGGGCGGCGCGCAGGCGTCCGCGTCGCCGGCCGGCGTCGAGCACCGCGCCGAGGAGGGTCCCGCCCGCACTGCCGATCAGCTCGTGCGCCCGCCTGAGATCGTCGCGGCGCGTGGTCCCGGCGCCGGCGACCAGCAGGACGCCGTCGACGCGCTGGGCGACCGCCAGGGCGTCGGCGTGTTCCAGGAGCGGCCTGGTGACCACGACCGCGGTGCGGGAGCCCGCGGCGGGCAGGACCCGGTGGACGGCGGCGGACACGCCCGCCCGGCCGTGCGCGCCGGTGCCGTCGGCGGCGCACAGGGTGAACCGTCCGGCGGTGCCGGCGTCGACGAGGCGGCTGCCCTTCGGCCGGGTTCCGTCCCGCGCGGTGCGGGCGCCGCCGGCCGGCACGAGCGGCAGCCGGTCGGCGAGGGAGGACGGGCCGGGGCCCGCGTCCACCAGCAGCACCTCGTCCCCGCACTCGGCCAGTGCCGCGGCCAGGTTGACGGCGACCTCCCCGGTGGCGGCGCCGTGCCGGGGAGCCACGACGAGGACCCGGCCGGCGCCGGCCGGGAGCCCGGTGCCGCGCAGCCGGTAGGCCAGTGCGCGGTAGGCCTCCGAGCGGTCGCCGTCGTGCCGGCCGACCGTCAGCGGGTCGTCCTCGGCGCCGGCGGGTGGCAGCATGCCGAGCACCGGGGCGCGCAGCGCGGA
Organism: Streptomyces lucensis JCM 4490; assembly: GCF_014650035.1. Classification (GTDB taxonomy): domain Bacteria; phylum Actinomycetota; class Actinomycetes; order Streptomycetales; family Streptomycetaceae; genus Streptomyces; species Streptomyces lucensis. Next base: position 576,696 of record NZ_BMUE01000003.1, read on the forward strand.
GCGGACGTCGCCGGCGGACCGCACGCGGGAGTCGAACGAGGAGCGCAGCCAGGCCAGCAGGATGCCGAGGGCGAGGCCGCCCGCCAGTCCGAGCGCGAGCAGGAGCGCCCGGCCGGGGCCCGCGGGCCGGGTGGGGGCCTCGCCCCTGCGGACGATGTCGCCGCCGGTGGTGTCGCGGGAGCCGATGTCGATGACGCGCTTGTGCAGGGTGTCGAGCGCGCCGCGGGTGGCGGAGTCCGCGGTCTCCCCCTCCGGGTCCTTGCGGGCCTGCCGGTTCATCGCGGCGATCTGGTCCTTCAGGCCACGGGTGGCCCGCTGTACCGCGGCCTCGTTGCGGTTCCCGCGGTCGGCCAGGTAGGCCTCGGCGAAGGCGTTGGCGCCGCGCGCCGCGCGCTCGGGCGTGCCGGCGGTGAAGGCGAAGCGCAGCACCTGGGACTTGGGCGGGCTGGTGATCCGCAGGTCGTCCTCGAGGGCGCCCGCCCGGCCGGCGGGCTGCCCGAGGGCGCGTGCCGCGCGGACGGCGACCGTGGCGCCGGCGGCGATCTGCTGCTCGGTGCCCATGCTGAGCTGGCTGTCGGCGGCGACGCCGGCCGCGCCGAAGGGGTCGGCGGTGGAGCGTACGAGGACTTCGCTCGTGGAGGTGTAGACGGGGGCGCGAAGCAGCGCGAGGCCCGCCCCGCCGAGCAGCCCCACGGCGATGCCCAGCGCGATCGCCGCGCGGTGGCGCAGGAGCCGGCGCAGTTGGTCGCGTAGCTGGTCCGGCTCGTCGTACCGGTCGTCGAAGTGGATGGGGCCGGTCACGAGTGCCCTCCTGTTCCGGGGATGGATGCGCGACGGGTGGGTGCGGGCGGCGGCGCCGCCGCGAGCCGGGGAGCCCGGGCCGTCGGGGTGGTGATGAGCAGCGGTACGGTCATCAGCAGCGTCAGCGGGCCCACGATGCCGAGCAGGCTGCCGCGCAGGAAGACCATCTGGTAGAAGGCGAAGGCGGGGACCAGGAGCACCGCGAGGGTGTCCGTCCGGTCGCGCAGCCGGTGCCGTACGTCGTCCATGCGGCGTCCGGCGGCGCCGAGCAGGAAGAACACCAAGGCCACCGCGGCCGGGCCGGCCCACAGATAACTCTCGGCCCACAGCGGCGCGGAGAGGTTGAGGAAGTCGTAACCGGCGTACCGGGCGAGGGCGATGCCGGTGTCCTCGGGTTTGTCCGGCCACAGCGGGCGGGGCACCATGAACAGCGGGGGCCCCAGGGCGTCCAGGGGGGCGAAGCCCTTCTCCGCCACGTAGTCGAGACCGGTCTGCACCTGCTGGAAGGCGTCGTAGTCGCCGTTGGTGGTGAACTGCTCGGCGAGGGAGACCACGGCCATCTGCTCCCGGTCGCTGTAGCGGAAGTAGTCGCTGTACGGGAAGACGACGAGGACGGTCGCCATGAGGGTGGCCGCGATGGCGCGGAAGGCGCGCGGCCGGCACAGCCGGGGAACGGTGAACAGCAGCGTCAGCAGCACCGTGCCGGCCCAGAACCTCGGCTTGCTGACAGGGTTGTTGACGAGCGCGTTCAGGGCGAGGAGCAGCGGCAGCAGCGACAGGCGCAGGACCCGCAGGAGACGGTCGCCGCCGGGCAGGCGCGGCACGTGCAGCAGGCCCAGGAGCGCCCAGAACGCTGGTACGGACAGCGACCAGCTGCGCAGGGCCTGCCGGAAGGCGTCACCGGAGCCGTCCGCGGTGCCCGCTTCCCGCAGGGCCTGGCGGCTGGTGAAGTAGGCGGCCGGTCCGCCTGGTTGAGCCGGGACGAGTACCACCGCGAGGGCCAGGGCGAGCCCGCAGAGCGTCAGCAGCCGCCAGGGGGCGAGGCGGCGGGCGAGCAGCCGCTCCAGCGGCCCCGGTGAGGTGGCGGCCGGCCGGGCGGCGCGGGTGCGCTCGCGGCGGGCGGCGCAGGACGTCCCGACGCTGTGGGCGAGGAGGCCGAGTTCGACGACGGCCACGGCGGCGAGGGCGGTGCCCTCGCCGGTCCGGTAGGGCCACGGATAGGTGTCGGTGCCGAGCTGCGCCAGGGGTGCGAGGCCGAGCCAGATGTAGGCGAAGGCCCAGAAGCCGAGGGCGACGAGCCGCACCTTGGTCGCGGTGAGCACCCGGGTGAGCGCCGCGCCGGTGTGCGCCACGACGACGCCCTGCGCGGCGAGTACCGCCGTGAGGCGCGCGTCGCACGACACGAGGACCAGCCCGGGCAGCACCGCGACCAGCGCCACGGCCCAGAGGCAGACCGCCGCCACGCTGCGGACAGGGGTGTCCGTACCGGACTCCGCACCACTGGGGCAATTCGCCTGGAAAGTCATCAACAGGTTTATAGCGGGCGCGACATCCGAACCCGCACAGGCGCGCGCGAATCCGGGGCGGCGCACGCGGTCCGCCCCCCGCGCTCCACAGCCATCGGGTGGACGCGGGCGGCCGCGCGGCGTGCCTTTGGTTCCAAATCGTGACAAATATGTATTCCTTGGGCACTGACCGACCACCCATCAGATCTCCGGACAGGGAGTTGCCCATGAGCAAGCAGGTCGACGTCGTCGTTGCCGGTGGCGGGGGATTCATCGGGGGCCATCTCGTGGGAGACCTCCTGGCCCAGGGGCTCAGCGTCCGCTGCGTGGACATCAAGCCCCGGCACGAGTGGTACCAGGTGCACGGCGCCGCCCAGAACGTGATCGCCGACCTGTCGCTCCTGGAGAACGCGCGGGCCGCCGTGCGGGAGGCGGGACAGGTGTACATGCTGGCAGCCGACATGGGCGGCATGGGCTTCATCGAGAACAACAAGGCCGCCTGCATGATGTCGGTGCTCACCAGCACGCACATGCTGCAGGCCGCGCACGAGGCCGGTGTGGAGCGCTACTTCTACTCCTCCTCCGCCTGCGTCTACGCCGCCGGCAAGCAGACGGACCCGGACGTCACGGCGCTGCGGGAGGAGGACGCCTATCCGGCGCAGCCGGAGGACGGCTACGGCTGGGAGAAGCTGTTCTCCGAGCGCATGTGCCGCCACTACACGGAGGACTACGGGTTCACCACGCGCGTCGCCCGCTACCACAACGTGTACGGCCCGCACGGCACCTGGGCCGGCGGCCGGGAGAAGGCGCCCGCGGCGGTGTGCCGGAAGGTGGCCGAAGCGGTCATCTCCGGTGACCACCGGATCGAGATCTGGGGGGACGGCCTGCAGACCCGTTCCTTCATGTACATCGACGACTGCCTGCACGGCACGCAGATGATCATGCGGGGGGACAGCGGCGTACCGGTCAACCTCGGTTCCTCGGAGCTGGTGACCATCAACCAGCTCGTCGGCATCGTCGAGGAGATCGCGGGCGTGCGCTGCGAGCGCAGCCACCGGCTGGACGCTCCGCAGGGCGTGCGCGGGCGCAACTCCGACAACACGATGATCCGCGAGATCCACGGCTGGGAGCCGTCCGTCTCCCTGTTCGACGGCCTCGAGAAGACCTACGCCTGGGTCTACGACCAGGTCAAGCGCTCCCAGCAGTGACGGCCGGACCGTCGCGAGGACATGGAGAGCCGATGAGGATCCTCGTCCACGACTACAGCGGCCACCCGTTCCAGGCCCAGCTGAGCCGGGAGCTGGCACGCCGCGGCCACGACGTCGTCCACTCGACGTGCACGGCGTACGTCTCCGGCAAGGGCAACCTCGCCGGAGGCACCCCGGGCCTGCGCTTCGTCACCATCGGGGACGGCGTCAGCCTCCGCAAGGAGGCCTACTTCCGGCGGCTCGGCCAGGAGACCCGGCTGGGCCTCCAACTCGCCCGGCAGGTACGGCGCGAGAAGCCCGACGTGGCGCTGCTGTCCAACCTGCCCATCCCGGTGCTCGTCGTGGCGGCGGCCGTCCTCGGCCGGCTGCGGGTCCCGTGGGTGCTGTGGCACCAGGACGTGACCGCGGTGGCGCTGAAGAGCTTCGCCGCCGCCGACGTCGCGAAGTCGATGGGTGTCGCCGCCAAGGTCTTCGAGGCGGGCGAGAAGTGGTCGGCGCGGCGGGCCGCCGCCGTCGTCGTGATCGCCGACTCCTTCGTGCGGGTCCACGAGCAGTGGGGCACCGCCGGCAAGGTGACCGTCATCCCCAACTGGGCGCCGCTGGACGAGATCGTGCCCCTGCCGCGGGCCAACGCCTGGTCGGCGCAGCACGGTCTGGACGATGTGCGGACGGTGCTGTACTCCGGCACCCTGGGCCTGAAGCACAATCCCGTCCTGCTGGTGAGCCTGGCCGAGCGACTGCGTGAACGGGGTGTGCGGGTGCGTCTCGTCGTCGTCAACGACGGCCCCGCCGTCCCGGTCCTGCGGGAGGCCGCAGCGGCCCGGGGCGTCGATCTGGTGCTGCTGCCCTTCCAGCCGTATGAACGGCTGCCCGAGGTGCTGGGCACGGGCGACGTCCTCGTCGTCCTGCTGGGCCCGGACGCGGGGCAGTTCTCGGTGCCGTCCAAGACGCTGTCGTACCTGTGCGCCGGGCGACCGGTGCTCGGTCTGATGCCCGCGGAGAATCTCGCCGCCCGGCTGCTCCACCGGGCGGGGTCGGCGGTCTTCCCACCGGAGGAGTCCGCACTGGACGGCGCGGCCGCCTGGGTCCGGGAGGTGCTGTCCGACCCGGGCCACGCCGAGCGGCTGGGCAAGGAGAGCCGTGCACTGGCCGAGCGGGAGTTCGCCCTGGAGGGATGCGCTTCCCGGTTCGAGGACATCCTGCGGAGGGTGACCGGCGCCGCCGGCCGAAGCAGCGACTGAAGCAGCGACTGAAGCACGACGGCCGTGGCCGGCCGCACCGCCGGCCACGGCCGTCCGGCCGTCCCCGGCCCGGCGCCGGGCCACGCCACGACCGGCCCCGCAACGCGTCCCCGGGACCGGCGATCGGGCCACCGGCCCCGTGACGTGCGGTCCCACCGGCGGTGTCCGCTGCCCGGACGCGCCGGGCCCGCGGACCACCCCACCGCAGGCGCCGGTCCTCGGCGGCGCCTGCGCCGTCCCGGGCCACGGCCGTCTGCCCGGCGGCCCGGGGCGGCGGTCAGGCCGTGGGCTCCGCGGCGGACGGCTCCTGTCGGGGGCGGCCGCCGGCGGGGCGTACCTCGTCACGAGGGTCGCCCAGGACGGCGGGCCGGTTGCGGGCGCTGTCCCGGTAGATCTCCTCCAGCCGGTCCGCCACCGCGTCGATGGAGAAGACGTCCTCCACCGCCCGCCGGCCGGCGCGCGCCATCCGGGCGCACAGGACGGGGTCGCCCAGCAGCCGGCGGACCGCGTCCGCCATGGCCTCGGGGCTGCCGTCGGTGACGAGGGCCGCGCCGCGGCGCGCCAGTTCGCCGGCGATGCCGCAGGTGTCGGTGCAGACGACGGGCGTGCCGGCGGCGAGGGCCTCGATGACGGTCATGCCGAAGGGCTCGTTCTCGCTCGCCAGCACATGGACGGCGGCCGTCCGGTAGGCCTCGCGCGCGTCGGCGGGGTCGAGGGCCCCGCCGTAGTGGACCACGTCCGTCAGTCCGTCGGCGATCAGGCGCCGCACGGCGGGCAGTGATCCGTCGTCCGGGCCGTACAGCGTGAAGCGGGCCTCCGGCACCGTCTCGTGCACCAGCGAGGCCATCCGCACGAACGCCTCAGGACGTTTGCGCGGATGCAGCCGGGCCAGGAACAGCACCCGGGGCTCGCGCGGCCGCCGCGGCTCCGGTTCGGGCGCGCCCGGCCGGATGCCGTTGGGCAGGACCCGCAGCGGCGGGCCGTCGGGTCCCAGCACCCGCGCCACCAGCCGGCGCTCGTGCTCGGTGAGGACCAGGCAGGCGCGGCTGCGGCGCAGCAGCGGCAGGTACAGCAGGTCGAACAGCCGGACGGGGAGCGCGGTGCGCGGCTCGACCATGCCGTGGGTCTGCGCCACGTACGGAACGCGGCGCGCGGCGGCGACGGCGAGAGCGGCGAGCGAGACCAGATCGCGTCCCGCGTGCACGTGCACGACGTCGGCGTCGCCCACGGCCCCCCACAGGTCGCGCAGGAGGAGGGGATGCAGCACGCCGGTGAAGCCCCGCGACGGCAGCAGCGCGCGGGCCGGGCGGGAGCGCAGCCGGATCGGGCCGAGCCGGTCGGGCGCCCGGCTCACGCCACGCCACAACGCCGTCAGCGTGACGTCGTGACGGCGCGCGGCGAGCTCCTCCAGCTGGGCGACCGCCACGCTCGTCGGCCCGCCGTAGGCGCCGTCGTCGCTGACGAGCGTGACCACGTGGAGCAGTCTCACGCCGCGACCCCCTTCGTCGTCAGGATCGCGCCGGGCGCCAGGTCCCGGTGGGCGACGGCGCCCGCTCCCACCACACCGCCGCTGCCGACGGTGACGCCCCGCAGGACGACGGCACGGGCCGCGACCCAGCTGCCCGGCTCCAGCCGGATGGGGCCGTTGTCGAACTCGAACGTGACGGAGCCGCGGCGGTGGCTGCCCGTGCACAGCAGCGCGCTCTGCGAGACGCAGCAGTCGCTGCCGATCGTGACGGGTTCGAGGTTGAGGATCCAGGCGCCCTCGCCGATCCACACGTCGTCGCCGATCTCCAGCTTCCACGGCCAGTGCACCCGCACCCCGTGCCGGATCAGCACCCGCTGTCCGACGCGTGCGCCGAAGGCGCGCAGCAGCGCGGGCCGCCAGCGGGCCGGGAACCACCACTTGACGAAGAGCAGATGGAGGGCGGCGAACCAGGCGGCCTGGACGAGCAGGGGCCGTCCCTTGTCGTATCCGGCGCCGGTGAAGCCGCGCAGCGAGCGCGCCACGACGGGCCGGTGTGTCATGCCCCGCACGGATTCGCCGGGCTGGGGGGCGGCTGCGGTCTGCGCCATGAAGGTGTCCCTTTCCGAGAGCCGGGGCCGAGGGCCGGGGCCGAGGGCCGAGGCGGTCACCCGCGCGATCCTTCATGCCGCGGCGGCCGCATGCCCCGTGATTCGGTCGTGTTGGCGGCAGGCTTGCCCGGATGGCGCATCGGTGTCCCCGGCCGCTAGGCCCTGTCGCCGCCCTCCCGGCGTCCGCCCGGTGGGCGGGCCTCGCGGCGTCACGTGCGTGCTCCAGGCGTGCCGGGTCCTGGCCCTCGTACGGGATGTACTCGCACCTGGGCCCGGTACGGCGAGAGTGCGTGCATGGCGTCGCGGGGCATGCGGGAGTTCGACGACATGGCCCAGGGCGAACGGTGCCGTCCGCGTCCGGGACGCCCGGTCAGTAGGCGCCCTGTCCGTCCAGCACCGCCCGCGCGGTACGGGCCACCACGTGCAGGTCCCCGGCCAGGGTCCAGTTGTCGACGTAGCGCAGGTCGAGCGCGACCGTCTCGTGCCAGGAGAGGTCCGAGCGTCCGCTGACCTGCCACAGCCCGGTCAGGCCCGGCTTCACGTGGAGGCGGCGCATCTCGACCTCGTTGTACTCGGCGACCTCCTCGGGCACCGGAGGACGCGGGCCGACCAGGGACATGTGGCCGAGCAGGACGTTGAACAACTGGGGCAGCTCGTCCAGCGAGTAGCGGCGCAGGACACGTCCCAGCGGGGTGACGCGGGGGTCACTGCGCATCTTGAACATGTGGCCGTCGTTCTCGTTCGCCGCCTCCAGCCCGGCCTTCAGCCGGTCCGCGCCGACCACCATCGTGCGGAACTTCCACATGGGGAACCGCGTGTTGTGCCGGCCCACCCGGATCTGCCGGTAGAAGGCCGGGCCCGGCGAGCCGAGCCGGACGGCCAGCGTCAGCACGAGGAACAGCGGCGCGAGCAGGGCGAGCAGCAGCAGTGCGCCCACGCGGTCCAGCACGGCCTTCGCCAGGACCGGCACGCCCCGGCGCAGCGGTGGCACGACGTGCAGCATGGTGAGCCCGGCCGCCGAGGTGAGCCGGACCCGGCGCCGTGCGACGTCGACGACGCCGGGCACCACGACGAGCTGGTGCCCCCGGTCGTGCAGTGCCCAGGAGAGCCACCGCAGCCGCTCACCGGACATCTGCGGGCCCGGCACCACGAAGACCAGTTCGGCCGAGAGCTCGTCGACCGCGCCGAGCACCGCCGCCGCGTCCTGTCCGGGGTCCGCGGGCACCTCGCGGGACAGCCGCCGGTACACGGGTACGCCGGAGAGCACCTCGTCGTCCCCGACCGGGCAGGATCCGACGATCACGTGCTCGTGATCCGTGCGCTGGGCGAGCTGCCCGACCACCGCGTCGACCGTCGCGGCCGCGCCTACCACCACGGCGGGGCGCAGCGCCCGGCCGTCGCGGCGGGCGGCCAGCAGGTGACGGTGGATCACCTTGTGGCACACGGCGGTGAGGGCCAGCGCGGGGATCAGGGCGGTGAAGGCCTCGGCCGGCACGCTGCTCAGGCCGCACAGCACGCGCAGCGTCGCCAGTGCGCCGACCAGCAGCAGCCAGTCCCCCAGTACGGCCCGCAGGCCGCCCCCGTCGCCCCACGCCGAGGGCGTGTACCGCCGGCCGGCCACTCTGGTCAACGGCCACAGCACGGCCGCGACGGCGGCCAGGCGCAGCGGGTGCGGCTCCTGGACCTCCACGATCGCCGCCGCGACGGGCAGCGCCGCGCCGGCCGCGTCCACGCAGACGGACACGGGTCCGTACCAGCGGGCCGCGCCGGCCCTCGGACGAACGGGCACGGGCGGCAGGGAGACCGGCGCCTGCCGGGGTGCCGCGATGTGGGACGGCCGCATGCTTCTCCTTCGAAGCTCCGAACTCGGACCACCGGCGCGTCCGCTCAACCCGCCCAGGGCGGAACCGCGCCTTGACGTGATCTTTATATCAAGCGAAGGACGTTATGTCGGGATTGTCCAAAATGCGACGCGAGCACGGGATGCTGGAGGGAACGACCCCGACGAGGACGGCCAGGAGGCGATGGCGGTGATCGCCGTCAACCCGATGGACAGCGCCTCGGTGCTGGCCGCCTTCGGCGCCCTCGGAGTGCTCGTGGTGACCTTCGCCGAGTCCGGGCTGCTGGTCGTCGGGTTCTTCCTGCCCGGCGACACACTGCTGTTCCCGGCCGGCGTCCTGTGCGCCGGAACCGCTCAGGCCCCGGCCCGCCTCGCGTTGTGGCAGGTGCTGCTGTGCGCCGCCGTCGGCGCCGTGGCCGGAGGCCAGGTGGGCTTCCTGCTCGGGCGGCACGGCGGGCGGCCCCTGCTGGCCCGCGCCTCCGGACGGCGGCCCGGGAAGGCGGTCGCACGAGCGGAGGCGCTGCTGGCCCGCTACGGCTACCGCAAGGCCCTGGTCATCGGGCGGTTCGTACCACTGCTGCGGACCGTCCTGCACCCGGTGGCCGGCGTGCTCGAGGTGCCCACGCGGACCTTCACGGTGTGGCAGACCGTGGGCGGGGTGCTCTGGTCGCAGACCCTCGTCCTCGCCGGCTACACCCTCGGCGCATCCGTCCCGGACGTGGACGACTATCTGCTGCCGCTGGTCGCCGTGGTCGTCGTCCTCTCGCTGCTGCCGCTGCTGATCGAGGCCCGCCGCTCACGCCGCGAGCGCCGCCGCTCCCCGCGCTGACCCCGGGCAGGTCAGCGTCCCCCGCGGCGCCTGCGGCCGGGCCGGGGAGGCCGGTGGATCGTGTCCAGCTCGCCGACGGCCCCGCGCAGGTGTGCGGGGTCGCCCGGGCCGGTGCCCCCGGCGCACCGCCAGTACGCACGCCCCGCGTCCCAGGCGGCGTGCATCCCCAGCCCGTGCAGCGTGCAGACCGGCCATGCCCGCCACAGCAGCTCCATGACCGTGTCCTGGGCCGCCCCGGCCACGGCCCGGAGGGCTTCGGCCGCGGACGACACGGGTTCCAGCGCATTGCCGTGCGCGTCGCCGTTCGCGAGTGCCACGTGGACCCACTCGCCCCCGTCCTCGTCGGGGTACGCGACGAGGCGCAGCGCGGGCTGCTCGGGCAGGGTCACCGCCAGGTCCCGGTTGACCGCCGCCAGCGCCTCGTCCCACACCGGGTACTCCCCCACCGCCACGAAGCGCGGTCCGGGCGGGCCGAAAACGAAAGGACTCATGGACCCATCGTCCCAGCCGGGCCGCCGCCGGGACCGTGCGCCCGTCGGCAACGACGCCTTCTGGACGCAGGGGTGACCGTCCGTGAGACTGAACCGGGTCCGGTGCCCACGGTTCTCAGGACGGCCACATGGAAGAGACAGTGCCCCGCGTCGAACTCACCCCGCGTGCCGCCGAGCTGGTACGCCGGCTGCGGGCCGTGCACGGTCCGCTGATGTTCCACCAGTCCGGCGGCTGCTGCGACGGCAGCGCGCCCATGTGCTACCCCGACGGCGAGTTCCGCACCGGCGACTCGGACGTGCTGCTGGCCGAGCTGGCGGTGGAGGGCGTCGAGGAACCCGTCACCTTCTGGATGTCGCGGAGCCAGTACGGGGCCTGGAGCCACACGCGGCTGATCGTGGACGTCGTGCCGGGCCGGGGCAGCGGCTTCTCCCTGGAGGCACCCGAGGGGGTGCGTTTCCTCACCCGTTCTCGCGTAGTCGACGCCCAGTAGGCCCGCCGGCCCCCGGAGTCTGGTGCACTGGCCCCGCTGTGCGGGACAGTTGACGGAACATCAGGGGGCACGGTGGCGAGACGTCGCAGGCGTACGGCAGCGGGCAGAGCGGTTCTCACGGTGGTCACGGCGGTCGGTGTGCTGGCCGGTGCGGGCCTCGCGGGGGCGGCCCCGGCCGGTGCCGCGCCGGCGGGCAGACGGATCGCGCCGGGCGTCACCTACCGGCAGTTCGACGTCGAGGGCGCCGCCGGTACGGCGCACGCCCATCTGCTCACCGTCGACCTGGGCGACCCGCGCGTCCGCGTCGATCTGCTGCACCCGGGCGCGGTGGCGGCCCGGGACACCGTCTCCCGGCTGGCGGACTCGGCCGGGGCGGTCGCCGGGGTCAACGGGGACTTCTTCAACATCACCGAGACCCAGCACCCCGGCGTGGAGGCCACCGGCGCGCCCGTCGGTCCGGCGGTCGCGAACGGGCGGGTGCTCAAGGCGGCGGTGCCCGCGGGCCAGAGGTTCGGGCCCGCGCTGCCGCCGGGGACGACCACCGAGGACGTCTTCGGCGTGGGCACCGACCGGCGGCCCCGGCTGGACCGGCTGACCCTCGCCGGCTCCGTCACCACGCCGGAGGGCCGGCTGCCCCTCGGGGGCCTCAACCAGTACGCGCTCCCGCAGGACTCCGTCGGCGCCTTCACCGAACGCTGGGGCGGCGCCTCCCGGGCGCGTGCCGTCTGCGGCACCGACACCCAGCGGTCGGCGCCCTGCACCGCCGACACCCGCGAGGTCACGGTGAGCGGCGACCGGGTGGTCTCCGTGTCCGACGCCCCGGGCAGCGGCTCCGTCCCCGTGGGCAGCACGGTCCTGCTGGGCCGTGAGGAGGGCGCACGGCAGCTGCGCGAGCTGTCTCCGGGTGACCCGGTGACCGTCACGCACACCCTGGTGGCGGCCACGTCGGGGGTCCCGTACGCGTTCGCGGTCGGCGGCTTCCCGGTGCTGCGCGACGGCAGGAGCCTGCCCGGCCTCGACGACGCCGCCTCGGCGGTGCGCACGGTCGTGGGCTTCCGGGGCGGCGGACGGCAGCTGCTGATCCTGGCGCTGGACGGGGCCGCGGCCTACCGCAGCGGCCTGACCGTCGCGGAGGAGGCGGACACCATGCGGAAGCTGGGGGCCTCCGACGCGGTCAACCTCGACGGCGGAGGCTCGACGGAGCTGGTCGCCCGGGACGCGGACGCCACCGCCGTGACGGTGCGCAACCATCCGAGCGGCGGCGCCGAACGCCCCGTGCCGAACGGCATCGGCGTCTTCTCGGCCGCCTGAGCACGGCCGCCCGGCCGGGGCCGCCCGACCGCGGCCGCCGGTCTCACGGCCGCCGGTCTCACGGCCGCAGGCCGCTCACCAGCTCCGCCGTCGCGGACAGCCCGTCGTGGATGGTGGGCGCCATGCTGGTGCTGGCCATGTAGAAGCCGAGCAGTATGCAGACCAGGGCGTGCGACATCTTCAGCGCGCCGTTGCGGATGAACACCACTGCCAGGATCAGGAGCAGCAGCACCACCGAGATGGAAATGGCCATCCAAACCTCCTCCGCCACGCCCCGTGAGCGGCGTTCGGCCGCAAGTGTGGCGTAGCGGAGGGTTGGACAGGGCGGCTGACGTGTCCTCCGATCGTGTGGTGTCACGCCGAGGAGTGGGCGTCGAGGAAGCTCTCCAGGCCGGCGAGGTCGTCGGTGTTGAGCTGGTCGACGCCCCCGGCCAGGAGCTGCGCCCACAGCGCGTCCCGATCCGGGCCGGCCGTGTCGGGGGTCGCCCAGAAGCGGATGCGCTGCCCGCGCGCGTGGGCGGCGGCGGTGATGCCGCGCAGCTTGCGCCGCTCCGCCTCCGGGAAAGGGCCCGCGCCCGTCCACGTGAAGTTCAGTGCCCAGTTGTCGCTGATCAGCGGGACGAAGGAGGCGGTCGCGGCGCTGCCGAGGTCGGTGAGCCGGCCGTCGTAGAACGCGCGGCGTTCGGTCTGGGCCGCCATGGGGGCGCGGGCCGCACGGTCGCCGGAGACGACGGCGGTGACCGGGCCGGGGTGGACGCGGCCGTGCGCGTACCGCGTGAACAGGTGCGGGTAGCGCCTGAGGTGGCGGTCGAGTTCGAGGTAGGTCGAGGAGCCCTCGGTCTTGATGTCGACGAGCAGCTGCAGGGGACGCCGCCAACCCCGGAACACACGGCCGTGATTGGCCTTCACGCGGGTGGCGAGCGGATCGAGGTAGAGGGATTCCAGGGTGCGGGACGGGTCCAGCCGGGAGGCGTCGTGGCCGATGAGGAGCTGGTCGCCGACGAGGAAGACGTCGGCCTCGACGCTGCCGAAGCGATGGCCGAGCGCGTCGGACAGCGGGTGCGCGTGCTCGTAGTCGTTGTGGGCGTGTGCGTGCCGCAGCGGAGGCGCACCGCGATGGCCGCCGGCCGCCCGGGCCCGCGCGGCGGGCAGGACGGCCGCGCCGGTGAAGGCGGCGCCGAGGGTGGTGAGGGCTCCGCGACGAGTGGTGAGGGCCATGCGCTGCCTCCCTTGGGGTGCCGGACGGGACCGGGGAGAGTATGCGTGCACGGACCGCTCAAGAGGGCCGTTCGCGGGCCGAGTTGGCCGGATCGCCGCCCCTCGTTCACTTCACCGGGGCAGGCGCGCGAGAAGCCCGCCCCGGGGGGCGGGCTTCGGCGGGCGCCGTCAGGGTGCCTGCAGGTCGACCAGTGCGGCCAGTGCCGAGCGGTGCGCCCCTGCCGTGCCGTAGGCGATCGAGTCGGCCTTGGCCCGCTTGAGGTACAGGTGGGCCGGGTGCTCCCAGGTCATGCCGATGCCCCCGTGCAGCTGCACCGCCTCCTCGGTGGCGTGGACGGCGACGGGCGCCGCGTACGCCTGGGCGACGGCGACCGAGACATCGGTGTCCTCGCCGGTGGCGAGCGCGTCGGCGGCGGCGCGGGCGGCGGCCCGGAGGCTGACGACCTCCAGCCACAGCTGGGCGAGCCGGTGCTTGAGCGCCTGGAAGCCGCCGACCGGCCGGTTGAACTGCTTGCGCTCCTTGAGGTACCGGACAGTCTCGGTCAACGCCCAGTCGGAGACGCCCAGTTGCTCGGAGGCGAGCAGTCCGGCGGCGGCGCGCAGGGCCCGGCGCACGGCGGGTCCGGCGTCGCCGACGCGACGGCCGGGCGCCCCGTCGAGGGTGACGGCGGCGAGCGGACGGGTCAGGTCGAGGGAGACCTGCGGGGTGACGGTCACGGCGTCGGCGGCCACGGCGTACAGGCCGCCGTCGTCGGCCGGGACGAGCAGGACGTCGGCCGCGGCGGCGTCCGCGATCCCCGTCAGCTCGCCGTGCAGGACGCCGTTCTCGACCCGTGCGGTGGCGTGGGCGGCGCCCGGGGCCGTGTGCAGCCCGACCGCCAGGGCGCCGATGGCGCGCCCGGAGGCCAGCCGCGCCAGCAGTTCCTCGTCACCGCAGGCGAGCAGGGCCTCGGTGGCCACGACGGCGCTGGTGAGGTACGGCACGGGGGCGACCGCCCGCCCCAGCTCCTCCAGCACCACGGCGGCCTCCCGGTGGGACGCGCCCTGACCGCCCTGCGCCTCGGGCACCAGGAGGCCGGCGAGACCCATGGCCTCGGCGAGGGACTTCCACAGGGCGAGGTCGTGGGGGGCGTCCGACTCCGCGCGGGTGATCACGCCGGCCGGGGCGCAGTGGTCCGTGAGCAGGTCGCGGACGGCGGCGCGCAGCGCCTCCTCCTCCTCGGAGTAGAGAAGATCCGGCTGTGTACTCATCGGGCCAGGTCCTTCCAGGCGACGTCCTTGTCGGTGCGCGGCTCGGCGGGCAGGCCCAGGACGCGCTCGGCGACGATGTTCAGCAGGACCTCGCTGGTCCCGCCCTCGATGCTGTTGCCCTTGGAGCGCAGGTAGCGGTAGCCGGCGTCGCGGCCGGTGAAGTCGACCAGCTCGGGGCGGCGCATGGTCCAGTCGTCGTACAGGAGGCCCTCCTCACCCCCGAGTTCCACCTCCAGGCCGCTGATCTCCTGGTTGAGGCGGGCGAAGGCGAGCTTCATGCCGGAGCCCTCGTAGCCGGGCTGGCCTGCGGCGAGCTGCTGGCGCAGGCGCTCGGCGGTCAGCCGGGAGACCTCGGACTCCACCCACAGCGTCAGCAGGCGCTGGTGCAGGTCGTGCGTGCGCAGTCCGGGGCGTTCCCGCCAGGTGCGCGCGACCGGCCCGATCATGCCGCCCTCGCGGGGCAGCGCCATGCCGCCGATGGAGACGCGCTCGTTCATCAGCGTGGTCTGGGCGACCCGCCAGCCGTCGCCCACCTCGCCGAGGCGGCGGGAGTCGGGGATGCGGACGCCGGTGAGGAAGACCTCGTTGAACTCGGCCTCGCCGGTGATCTGGCGCAGCGGCCGCACCTCGACACCCGGGTCGGTCATGTCGCAGACGAAGTAGGTGATGCCCGCGTGCTTGGGCGCGTTCGGGTCGGTGCGGGCGATGAGGATGGCCCAGCGGGCGACGTGGGCGCTGGAGGTCCACACCTTCTGCCCGTCGACCACCCAGGAGTCGCCCTCCCGGACCGCCCGGGTGCCGAGCGCCGCCAGGTCGGAGCCGGCACCGGGCTCGCTGAAGAGCTGGCACCAGACCTCCTCCCCGGTCCACAGGGGCCGCAGGTAGCGCCGCTTCTGCTCCTCGGTGCCGTAGCGCAGGATGGTCGGCGCGGCCATGCCGAGGCCGATGCCGATGCGCCGGGGGTCGTTGCCGGGTGCGCCCGCGGCCTCCAGTTCGGCGTCCACGACGCCCTGCAGGGAGCGCGGGGCTCCCAGTCCGCCGAGCCCTTCCGGGTAGTGCACCCAGGCCAGGCCGGCGTCGAAGCGGGCCCGCAGGAACTCCAGCCGGCCGGTCGTGGCGGGCGGGTGGGCCGCCAGCAGCTCGCGTGTGCGGGTGCGTACTTCGTCGGCGTCGGTCATGCGGTGGCTCCCTTCTCCGGGACGACGGCCACCCGGCCGGTGGTCACGCCGTCGGCGACGCGCTGCACGGCCGCGGCGGCGCCGTCCAGCGGCACCCGCTCGCTCACCAGAGGCCTGATCGCGCCCTGCGCGGCCAGTTCGGTGAGCCGGTCGTGGCAGTGCCGGATCAGCTCGGGGTTCTTGGTGTTGTACAGGCCCCAGTGGAGGCCGACGATCGAGTAGTTCTTCACCAGCGCGTGGTTGAGCGCCGGGCTGGGGATGGTGCCGCTGGCGAAGCCGACGACGATGATCCGGCCCTCGAAGGCGACCAGCTTCGCCGACTGGGCGTAGGCCTGGCCGCCCACCGAGTCGTAGACGACGTCGGCGCCGCGGCCGCCGGTGGCCTCCTTCACGGCGGCGACGACGTCCTCGCCGCGCCGGTCGACCACGACGTCGCAGCCCAGTTCGCGGGCCACGGCGGCCTTGTCGGCCCCGCCGACGACACCGATGACGGTGGCCCCGGCCGCCTTCCCCAGCTGCACGGCGGCACTGCCGACGCCACCGGCGGCGGCGTGCACGAGCAGGGTCTCCCCCGCCTCCAGGCGGGCCCGGCGGTGCAGGCCGAACCAGCCCGTCTGGTAGCCGATGTGCAGTGCGGCGGCCTCCGCGTCGTCGAGCGACTCGGGCGCGGGCAGCAGCCCGCGGGCGTCGGCGAGGGCGTACTCGGCGAAGCCGCCGTACGGCAGGACGGGGTTGGCGATCACCCGGCGGCCGTCCTCGGTCTCGCCGCAGATCTCCAGCCCCGGCGTGAAGGGCAGCGGCGGGCGGACCTGGTACTCGCCCCGGCACAGCAGGGCGTCCGGGAAGTTGACGTTGGCGGCCCGCACGCGCAGGAGCACCTGTCCCTCGCCGGGGGTGGGCTGCTCCACCTCCGCCAGGCGCATCACCTGGCCCGGCTCGCCGTTCTCGTGCACTTGCCATGCCTGCATGCGGGGCCTCCACGGGACTGCTTCGTCTGACCGGGTCCGGCGACATACTAAGCGGTCGCTTGCCCGTCAGGGAACACCCTTCGGGGAACCCGGCGACGCCGTCTCCCCCGGACCGTCACGCACTCTTCCGGAACAGTAGAAGTCGGCCGATCGGCACAACAGCGGGATTCGGCCGATGACGAGGCCGAAAAGGACCGAAAAGTCAGCCCTCCCGGGCCCTGCGCGCCGGCCTGGCCCGTACGTGCATCCGCTCACCCTGCGGCCCGAACAGGCTCAGGAACTCCACCGGCCCCGGCCCCGCCGACCCGAACCAGTGCGGCACGCGCGTGTCGAACTCCGCCGCCTCCCCCGCGGACAGCACCACGTCGTGCTCCCCGAGGACGAGCCGCAACCGCCCCGACAGCACGTACAGCCACTCGTACCCCTCGTGGCTGCGCGGCTCCGGTTCCCGCTCGCGCCGGGGTTCGAGGACCTTGTAGGCCTGCAGGCCGCCGGGCTGGCGGGTCAGGGGCAAGAAGGTGCGGCCGTCCCGCCGCAGGGGCTCGGCCCGCACCCGGGGATCGCCGACGGGCGGGGCGCCGACCAGTTCGTCCAGCGGCACCTGGTGGGCCTGGGCGATCGGCAGCAGCAGTTCCAGGCTGGGCCGGCGCAGGCCGGACTCCAGCCGGGAGAGGGTGCTGACGGAGATGCCGGTGGCCCCGGACAGGGCCGCCAGGGTCACCTCCCGCTCCCTGCGGATGCGCCGCAGCCGCGCTCCCACCTCCGCGAGGACGTCGTCGGTACTCATGCCGGCATTGCAGTTTCGGCAAAGGTGTTTGTCAACACAGCAGTCTCCGGCCCGTCGCCGGACGCGGGGGTGGCGTCGCGGCCCGCCGTGCGCATCCGTGCGCCGGGCGCGGTGCTGGTGCACCATGACTGCATGCTGCTGACCCGGCTCGCCGAGGTGTCCCGGGAGGTGGCCGCCACCGCGGCCCGGTCCCGCAAGACCGCGCTGCTCGCGGAGCTGTTCCGGGAGGCGGAGGCGGACGACGTGCCGATCGTCATCCCCTATCTGGCCGGGCGGCTGCCGCAGGGGCGCCTCGGTGTCGGCTGGAAGGTGCTCGGGCGCAGTGTGCCGCCCGCCGCCGGGCCCTCGCTCACCGTCCGGGAGGTCGACGCGCGCCTCACCGAGCTGGGCAAGGTGTCCGGACCCGGTTCCCAGGCGGAGCGCACCCGGATCGTCGGCGAGCTGATGGGCGCGGCCACCGGCGACGAGCAGCGTTTCCTGCTCGGCCTGCTCACCGGTGAGGTGCGGCAGGGCGCCCTGGACGCGGTGGCCGTGGAGGGGCTGGCCCGGGCGACCGGCGCGGACCCGGCGGACGTCCGGCGGGCGGTGATGCTCGCCGGGTCGCTGCAGACGGTGGCCCAGGCCCTGCTCGCCGACGGGCCCGGGGCGCTGGAGCGGTTCCGGCTCACCGTGGGCCGTCCGGTGCTGCCGATGCTGGCGCACAGCGCCTCCTCGGTCGCCGAGGCGGTGGACAGGCTCGGCGCCTGCGCGGTGGAGGAGAAGCTGGACGGCATCCGGGTGCAGGTCCACCGCGACGGCGACACGGTGCGGATCCACACCCGCACCCTGGACGACATCACCGACCGGCTGCCCGAGGTGAGCGCCGCCGCACGCCGGCTGCCGGGCGAGCGCTTCATCCTGGACGGCGAGGTGATCTCCTTCGACGCCGGGGGCCGTCCCCGGTCGTTCCAGGAGACGGCCGGCCGGGTCGGCTCCCGCACGGACGTGGCGAAGGCCGCCGCGGCGGTCCCGGTCTCCCCCGTCTTCTTCGACGTCCTCTCCGTCGACGGCCGGGACCTGCTCGACCTGCCCCTCGCCGAACGGCACGCGCGGCTGACCCGCCTGGTGCCCGAGCCGATGCGGGTCCGGCGGACCGTGGCCAGCGGCGCCGCGGACATCCCGGAGGCGGAACGGTTCCTCGCCGACACCCTGGCCCGCGGCCACGAGGGCGTGGTGGTGAAGGCGCTGGACGCGCCCTACAGCGCGGGCCGGCGCGGCGCCTCCTGGCTCAAGGTCAAGCCCGTGCACACCCTCGACCTCGTCGTGCTGGCCGCCGAGTGGGGGCACGGCCGCCGCACCGGCAAGCTGTCCAACCTCCACCTCGGCGCCCGCGACCGCGACGGCGCCTTCACGATGCTCGGCAAGACCTTCAAGGGCATGACGGACGCGATGCTCACCTGGCAGACGGAGAGACTGCGGGAGCTGGCCGTCGAGGACAGCGGCTGGGGCGTCCGGGTCCGCCCCGAACTGGTGGTGGAGATCGCCTACGACGGCCTGCAGCGCTCCTCGCGCTACCCGGCCGGCGTCACCCTGCGCTTCGCCCGCGTGATCCGCTACCGCGAGGACAAGCGCCCCGAGGAGGCCGACACGGTGGAGGCCCTGCTGGCGGCTCATCCGGAGGTCGGGCCATGACGGTACGTGCGACGAGGCGCAGCGCGGGTCTGCTGTTGTTCCGGCGCGACGGCGAAGGGACGGAGGTGTTGCTCGGCCACATGGGCGGCCCGTTCTTCGCGAAGAAGGACGCGGGTGCGTGGACCGTGCCCAAGGGAGAGTACGAGCCGGACGAGCCCGCCTGGGAGGCGGCCCGGCGGGAGTTCCAGGAGGAACTGGGCGTGGCGCCGCCCGCGGGGCGGGCCCTGCCGCTCGGCGAGGTCACGCAGCGCAACGGCAAGATCGTCACGGCGTGGGCCGTCGAGGCGGACCTCGATCCCGCGACGGTCGTGCCGGGGACCTTCACCATGGAGTGGCCGCCGAGGTCCGGCCGCCGGCAGGAGTTCCCGGAGCTGGACCGGGTGGCGTGGTTCCGTACGGACCGGGCCCGTGAGGTGATCATCACGGCGCAGGCGGCGTTTCTCGACCGGCTGGCGGAGCACTCGGGCTGAGCGGGGCCGCACGCGTTGCGGTGCGCACGCCCGCGCGCGAAGGTCGAAGCAAGCCCGCTCAAAGGGAGGACAGCCATGCCCATCGCGACGGTCAACCCGGCGAACGGCGAGACGCTCAAGACGTACGAGCCCATGGGCGAGGAGGAGCTCGAACGCCGGCTCCAGCTCGCCGAGGCCACGTTCCGCACCTACCGGACCACTCCGTTCGCCGAGCGCGCCCGCCTGCTGAACAAGGCCGCCGATCTCCTGGACGAGGACGGGCAGGAGATCGCCCGGGTGATGACCACCGAGATGGGCAAGCCGGTCAAGCAGGCCCGCGCGGAGGCCGCGAAGTGCGCCAAGGCGATGCGCTGGTACGCCGAACACGCCGAGGCGCTGCTCGCCGACGAGGAGCCCGCCGAGTCGGACGTCCGCGACTCGGGCGCCTCCCACGTCCGGGTGCGCTACCGCCCGCTGGGCCCGGTGCTCGCGGTCATGCCGTGGAACTTCCCGCTGTGGCAGGTGGTCCGGTTCGCCGCCCCCGCGCTGATGGCGGGCAACGTGGGCCTGCTCAAGCACGCCTCCAACGTCCCCCAGACGGCTCTGTACCTGGAGGACCTGTTCCACCGGGCGGGCTTCACGGAGGGCTGCTTCCAGACGCTGCTGATCGGCTCGGCGGCCGTGGACGACGTCCTGCGCGACGAGCGGGTCAAGGCCGCGACCCTGACCGGCAGCGAGCCGGCCGGGCGTGCGGTCGCCTCCACCGCGGGCGAGATGATCAAGAAGACGGTGCTGGAGCTGGGCGGCAGCGACCCGTACGTCGTCATGCCCTCCGCCGACCTGGACCGGGCGGCCGAGATCGCGGTGACCGCCCGGACGCAGAACACCGGGCAGTCCTGCATCGCCGCCAAGCGGTTCATCGTGCACTCCGACGTCTACGACGCCTTCACCGAGAAGTTCGTCGCGGGCATGCGGGCGCTCAGGGTCGGCGACCCCCTGGACGAGGGCACGGACGTCGGCCCGCTGGCCAGCGAGCGGGGCCGGGCGGATCTGGAGGAACTGGTCGACGACGCCAGGCGCGCCGGGGCCGAGGTGCTGTGCGGCGGCGAGCGCCCGGACGGGCCGGGCTGGTTCTACCCGCCGACCGTGCTCGCGGGCATCACCCGGGAGATGCGCATCCACCGGGAGGAGGCGTTCGGGCCGGTCGCCACCCTGTACCGGGCCGGTGACCTGGACGAGGCGGTCCTGATCGCGAACGACTCGCTGTTCGGGCTGAGTTCCAACGTCTGGACGCGGGAGCGGAGCGAGATCGACCGGTTCGCGCGGGACCTCGAGGCCGGCTCCGTGTTCGTCAACGGGATGACCGCCTCGCATCCGGCGTTCCCGTTCGGCGGCGTGAAGCGGTCGGGGTACGGACGTGAGCTGTCCGGGCACGGAATCCGGGAGTTCTGCAACATCACCACGGTTTGGCAGGGTGTGTGACCACTGCGCGGCTACCATCCCCTTTTGTGAACCGCGAAGTGACCCTGCCTCTGATCGTCGACGACCGCGGTACCTTGCAGGTGGCCGCGGCCGACGTGAGCAAGTTGTTGCGGACCGTCGGCGGGCGGTGGCTGCACCTGGTCGAGGCCGGGGAGCAGGGGCTGGACGAGGACACGGTCGCCGCGCTGACCATCGAACTGGCGAAACTGGCGGACCGCATCGACGTGGCCTGTATCGCCCACAGCAGCGGGGCGCCGTAAGGATTCGTCACCGCGCCCCGCGGACGCGGGGGTCCCCGGTTCGGAGTAATCCAACGCGAGATCGTCGCCCTCCCGGGTGACCGTGGGTGGAGCACCCCAGAGGTGAACCACTCGCGGAAAGCAGGGACGGTTCATGGCGACTTTGTGCAGACCCTCGGTGTCGGTCCCGGAGCACGTGATCACGATGGAGGAGACGCTGGAGCTGGCGCGCTCCCGCCACGCGGACCACCCTCAACTGGCACTCGCCCTGCGGCTGATCGAGAACACGGGCGTGAAGACCCGGCACATCGTGCAGCCCATCGAGGAGACCCTCAAGCACCCGGGCTTCGAGGAGCGCAACAAGCTCTACGAGGCCGAGGCCAAGGCCCGGGTCCCGGCGGTGATCCAGCGTGCGCTCGACGACGCCGAGCTGCTCACCAGCGACATCGACGTGATCATCTACGTGTCGTGCACGGGCTTCATGATGCCCTCGCTCACGGCGTGGCTGATCAACGAGATGGACTTCGAGAGCACCACCCGCCAGCTCCCGATAGCCCAGCTGGGCTGCGCGGCCGGCGGTGCGGCGATCAACCGGGCCCACGACTTCTGCTCGGCCTACCCGAACGCCAACGCGCTCATCGTGGCCTGCGAGTTCTGCTCGCTGTGCTACCAGCCCACCGACCTAGGCGTCGGATCGCTGCTGTCCAACGGCCTGTTCGGCGACGGCATCGCCGCCGCCGTGGTGCGCGGGCGCGGCGGCACGGGCGTCCGGCTGGAGCGCAACGGCTCGTACCTGATCCCGAAGACCGAGGAGTGGATCGCGTACGACGTCCGGGAGACCGGCTTCCACTTCCTGCTGGACAAGCGGGTGCCGACCACCATGGAACCGCTCGCCCCGGCGCTGAAGGACCTGGCCGGCACGCACGGCTGGGACGCGTCGGACCTGGACTTCTACATCATCCACGCGGGCGGGCCCCGAATACTCGACGACCTGAGCAAGTTCCTGCAGGTCGACCCGCACGCGTTCCGGTTCAGCCGGTCGACGCTCACCGAGTACGGCAACATCGCCAGTGCCGTCGTCCTGGACGCGCTGCGCAGGCTGTTCGACGAGGGCGGCGCCGAGGACCGGGCGCGCGGCCTGCTCGCCGGGTTCGGTCCCGGCATCACCGCCGAGATGACGGTGGGCCGCTGGGTCGGCGCGGACGGAGACGCGCGATGAGCGGGGAGACGACGCTCACCGGGACGCCGCCGCCCGTGCGGCGGTGGCCGGCGGCCGACCTGTCCGGGACGGACTTCGACCCGGTGCTGACCGAGTTGATGGAGGAGGGCCCGGTCACCCGCATCCAGCTGCCCAACGGCGAGGGCTGGGCCTGGCTGGTCACCCGGTACGACGACGTGCGCATGGTGACCAACGACGCCCGCTTCAGCCGTGAGGCGGTCATGGACAAGCCGGTCACCCGGCTCGCCCCGCACTTCATCCCCGACCGCGGCGCGGTCGGCTTCCTGGACCCGCCCGACCACACCCGGCTGCGCCGCTCGGTCGCCGCCGCGTTCACGGCGAAGGGCGTGGAACGCGTCCGCGACAGGGCGCGCGGCATGCTCGACGAACTGGTCGGCGAACTCCTGCGGGGCGGTCCGCCCGCCGACCTCACCGCGGCCGTACTCAGCCCCTTCCCCATCGCCGTGATCTGCGAGCTGATGGGCGTCCCGGCCGCCGACCGGCACGAGATGCACACCTGGACACAGGTGATCCTGTCCTCCGCGCACGGCAAGGAGGTCAGCGAGAGGGCGAAGCGCGAGATGAGCGCCTACTTCTCCGACCTCGTCGGGCTGCGCGAGAACAGCACGGGCGAGGACGTCACCTCGCTGCTCGGCGCCGCCGTGGGCCGGGGCGAGGTGACCCTGGAGGAGGCCGTGGGCCTCGCCGTCCTGCTCCAGATCGGCGGCGAGGCGGTCACCAACAACAGCGGACAGATGTTCTACCTGCTGCTGACCCGCCCCGACCTGGCCGAACGGCTGCGCGCCGAGCCGGAGATCCGCCCCCGGGCCATCGACGAGCTGCTGCGTTACATCCCGCACCGCAACGCGGTGGGCCTGTCCCGGATCGCGATGGAGGACGTGGAGATCGGCGGCGTCCGCATCCGCGCCGGAGACCCGGTGTACGTGTCCTACCTGGCCGCCAACCGCGACCCGGACGTCTTCCCGGCCCCGGAGACCATCGACTTCGCCCGCGACCCCAACCCGCACGTGGCGTTCGGCTTCGGCCCGCACTACTGCCCGGGGGGCATGCTGGCCCGGCTGGAGTCGCAGCTCCTGGTGGACGCCCTGCTGGACCGCGTGCCGGGCCTGAAGCTGGCCGTGGCGCCGGATCAGGTCCCCTTCAGGAAGGGCGCCCTGATCCGGGGTCCCGAGGCCCTGCCGGTGACCTGGTGAGCGACCCATGACGCAGACGGAGGGACTGTACGTGCCGCCGGGCCACGGCCGTGTGGTCGAGACGCCCGCGCAGCGGGTGACGTTCAAGGTCACCGGCACCCACTCGCGGATGGCCTCCACCTTCGAGGTGGAGGTCCCGCCGGGCTTCGACGTCGGCGCCCACGTGCACACGCGCAGCGAGGAACTGTTCTACGTCCTCGAGGGCGAGCTGGACGTGCTCGCCTTCGAACCCCGCGTCCGCACCCCCGACAACTGGCAGAGGTGGGAGTCCGTCTCGGGCAGCCGGGTGGTCCGGGCCACCCCGGGCACGGTCGTCGTCGTGCCGCCGGGGTGCCCGCACGCCTTCGCGAACCCGACGGACACGCCGGCGAGGATGTTCTTCCAGGCGAGCCCGCCCCCGGACCACGAGCGCTACTTCGAGGAACTGCTGGAGATCCTGCGCGACGGCGGCCCACCGGACCAGAAGGCCATCGAGGCCCTGCGGGAGAAGTACGACATCCGGCAACTGACCCCGCTCAGACACAGGTGACGGCCCGGCCCGGGCACGCGGCACCCCCCCCCGCCGGCGTCCCCGCCGACGGGCGGCATCGCGTGACCGGGCCGCGCGGCGACCCGGCGGCGCTACCGGATCGGCATCCCCGACAGCGTCCGCGCGATCACCAGCCGCTGGATCTCGCTCGTGCCCTCGAAGATCGTGTAGATCGCGGCGTCCCGGTGCATCCGCTCGACCGGGTACTCACGGGTGTAACCGTTGCCGCCGAGGATCTGGACCGCCTGCGCGGTCACCTTCTTCGCGGTCTCACTGGCGAACAGCTTGGACATCGACCCCTCGGCCGCGGTGAACCGCTTGCCGTTGACCGCCATCCACGAGGCCCGCCAGACCAGCAGCCGTGCCGCGTCGATCTGCGTCCGCATGTCCGCGAGCTGGAAGGCGACGCCCTGGTTGTCGATGATGGGCCGGCCGAACTGCTCACGGGTGGTGGCGTAGTCGAGGGCGACCTCGTAGGCGGCCCGGGCGGTGCCGACCGCCATCGCGCCCACCGCCGGCCGGGAGGCCTCGAACGTGGCCATCGCCGCGTTCTTCACCCGCTCGCCGCCGGACGCCTTGGCCCTCTCCCGGGCCCGGGCGAGCCGCTCGTCCAGCCTCTCCTTGCCGCCGAGCAGGCAGGAGCCGGGAACGCGGACGTCGTCGAGGACGACCTCGGCGGTGTGCGAGGCGCGGATGCCGTGCTTCTTGAACTTCTGGCCCTGGGCGAGACCCGGCGTGCCGGGCGGGACGATGAAGGACGCGTGCCCCTTGGAGCCCAGGTCCGGGTCGACGACCGCGACGACGACGTGGACGTTGGCGATGCCGCCGTTGGTCGCCCAGGTCTTCGTGCCGTTGATCACCCACTCGTCCTTGGCCTCGTCGTAGACCGCGCGCGTGCGCATGGAGGCCACGTCGGAGCCGGCGTCCGGCTCGGAGGAGCAGAAGGCGGCGACCTTGACGTCGTTCTGGTCGCCGTACATCTGCGGGATCCAGGTGCCGATCTGTTCCTCGGTTCCGTTGGCGAGAACGCCCACGGCGGCCAGACCGGTGCCCACAATGGAGAGGGCGATGCCCGCGTCGCCCCAGAACAGCTCCTCCATGGCCATCGGGATGCCGAGGCCGGTGGGGTCGAAGTACTGCTGCGCGTAGAAGTCGAGGGAGTAGATGCCGACCTTCGCGGCCTCCTGGATGACCGGCCAGGGAGTCTCCTCGCGTTCGTCCCACTCGGCGGCCGCGGGGCGGATCACGTCCGCTGCGAAGCCATGGAGCCAGTCCCGGACCTCCTTCTGCTCGTCGTTGAGCTCCATGGTGAACTCGGCCATGTCCCCTCCAGTTGCCGGCGGTGCGATGTTACTAGCGGTAACACGAGTCTGTTACCGACGGGTAGTAAAAGTCAACCGCCGATGACGGCACGGCATCCCGTTCGATGCCGGCGGCCCGGTCAGTGTTAGTTTGCGCAGGCGTCACCGAATGAGCACGGGTGGGGAGAGCACATGGACACCACGCAGCGGACCGATCAGCAGCGGTCCGCCGACCGCCGACGGCGCGAGTTGCTGGAGGCCGCCGACCGGGTGGTGCTGCGCGACGGCCCGCAGGCGTCGATGAACGCGATCGCCGCGGAGGCCGGCATCACCAAGCCGATCCTCTACCGGCACTTCGGCGACAAGGGCGGGCTCTACGCGGCGCTCGCCAAGCGGCACACGGACGCGTTGCTGGACTCGCTGCGGGCCGCGCTGGACGCCCCCGCCGACCGGCGGGAGCGGGTCGAGTCCACGCTGGACACCTACCTCGCGGCGATCGAGGCCAGGCCCCAGGTGTACCGGTTCCTGATGCACCCCGCGGAGGGCGGCGGCGGGGCCGACCAGGGCTTCGACGTCGGCAAGCACTCGGCCCCGCTGCTCCGGCGGATGGGCGAGGAGCTGGCCCAGGTCATCGAGGAGCGCGTCGATCTGGGACCCGGCGGTCAGCAGCTGGCCCGGGCCTGGGGGCACGGGATCGTCGGGATGATGCACGCCGCCGGTGACTGGTGGCTCGGCGAACGGCCCTGCTCGCGCGCAGAGTTGGTGCGGTTCCTCGCGGACCTCCTGTGGGGGCGCCTGGCGGCGGCCGGGGACCGGGTGGGCGGCCCCGGGTTCTGACGGATCAGGCGGGTCCGCCCGCCCGGCTCCACGGCGCACGGGAGATCCGCCTCGCCAGCCGGCGAGCGCGCAGGCCCGTGAGGCGATCGGCGTACACCCGGCCCTCCAGGTGATCGCACTCGTGCTGCAGGCACCTGGCGAAGAACCCGGTGCCGTGCACGGTGACCGGTTCCCCCGTCACCGTGAAGCCCTCGACCACCGCGTGGTCGTAGCGCTCCGTGCCCGCCTCCAGACCCGGCAGCGACAGGCAGCCCTCCGGACCGCGGATCACGACGCCGTCCGTCGCCACGAGCCGCGGATTCACCACATGTCCGAGATGCCGGACATCCTCGTCGTCCGGGCAGTCGTACACGAACACCCGCAGGGACTCACCGATCTGGTTCGCGGCCAGGCCCACTCCCTGGGCCGCGTACATGGTCGCGAACAAGTCCTCCACGAGTGCCGCCAGTTCGGCACCGAAGGTGGTGACGTCCCGGCAGGGCTCGCGCAGGACGGGGTCGCCGAGCAGGGAAAGGGGCCGGACGCGCCCGCGGGCGCCCGGGATCGTGCCATGTCGCATGGCGGCAAGGGTACGGTTCGTTCAGCCCACGCCCGCCGCCCAGGTGTGGGCCGGGATTCGGGTGTGCGAATGGATCTCGATAGGCTGAGGCTCACACCACGCTGCCGAACGGCCCCAGGCGCGGCGCGTACGCAAGGAGGATCGAGAACTGATGGCAGGCAACTCGGACCCGCTCTCGCCGCGGGCCAAGCTGGCCGTGACCGCGGGCAAGGCGGTCGCTGCGGCATCGCGCGCCGCGGGGCGCGGCAGCGGGTCGGTGATCGGTGGCCGGGTCGCGCTGAAACTCGACCCCGATCTGCTCGCCCGGCTCGCCCAGAACCTGGACGTCGTCCTGGTGTCCGCCACCAACGGCAAGACCACGACCACCCGGCTCATCGCGGAGGCCCTGCGGGCCGCGGGCCCGGTGGTCTCGAACGCGCTCGGCGCCAACATGCCGGCCGGCATCACGTCGGCGCTCGCGGGCGGGTCGGACGCCAAGTTCGGCGTGATCGAGGTCGACGAGAAGTACCTGGCCGGCGTGGCCCGGGACACCGACCCCAAGTGCATCGCCCTGCTGAACCTCTCCCGCGACCAGCTGGACCGCGCGGCCGAGACCCGCATGCTCGCCGAGAACTGGCGCGAGGGCCTGGCCGGGACCAAGGCCGTGATCGTCGCGAACTGCGACGACCCGCTGGTGGTCTGGGCCGCGTCCTCCTCCCCGAACGTGATCTGGGTCGCGGCCGGGCAGATGTGGAAGGACGACGCCTGGTCCTGCCCGTCCTGCGGCGGCGTGATGCAGCGCCCCGGCGACGACTGGTTCTGCGGCGAGTGCGGCTTCCGCCGGCCCACGCCGACCTGGGCGCTGTCCGGCGACCACGTGCTGGACCCGCACGGGTCCGCCTGGCCGATCCATCTCCAGCTGCCGGGCCGCGCCAACAAGGCGAACGCGGCCAGCTCCGCTGCC
Organism: Streptomyces lucensis JCM 4490; assembly: GCF_014650035.1. GTDB lineage: Bacteria > Actinomycetota > Actinomycetes > Streptomycetales > Streptomycetaceae > Streptomyces > Streptomyces lucensis. Next base: position 604,334 of record NZ_BMUE01000003.1, read on the forward strand.
GTCGCCGCCGTCTTCGGGGTGCCGCCGCAGGTCGCCCTGGAGCGGATGTACCAGGTGCAGGCCGTGGCCGGACGGTACGACGTCGTCCAGTTCCACAACCGCGACCTGCGGCTGCTGCTGGCCAAGAACCCGGCCGGCTGGCTGGAGACGTTCTCCCTGATCGACCCGCCGCCCGCCCCGGTGATCCTGTCCGTGAACGCGCGCGGGGCCGACGGCACCGACACCTCCTGGCTGTGGGACGTCGACTACACGCGGCTGACCGGCCACCCGATCTTCGTGATCGGTGACCGCAAGCTGGACCTCGCCGTCCGTCTGGAGGTCGCCAACCAGCACTTCCAGGTCTGCGACGACCTCGACCAGGCCGTGCAGCTGTGCCCGCCCGGACGGATCGAGGTCATCGCGAACTACACCGCGTTCCAGGACCTGCGCCGCCGCGTCGGCAACTGATCTTCGAAGGGCGATCACCTCATGAGCGACAACCAACTGCGGCTGGTGTGGATCTACCCGGACCTGCTGAGCACCTACGGCGACCAGGGCAACGCGCTGGTCGTGGAGCGCCGCGCCCGGCAGCGCGGCCTGGACGTGGCCCGGCTCGACGTGCGCAGCGACCAGCCGATCCCGACCTCCGGCGACATCTACCTGATCGGCGGCGGCGAGGACCGTCCGCAGCGGCTCGCGGCCGAGCGGCTGCGCCGGGACGGCCATCTGCACCGGGCGGTGGAGAACGGCGCGATCGTCTTCTCCGTCTGCGCCGGGTACCAGATCCTCGGCCACGAGTTCATCAACGACCTCGGCCAGCGCGAGCCGGGCCTCGGCCTGCTCGACGTGGTGTCGGTGCGCGGCGAGGGCGAGCGGTGCGTCGGCGACGTGCTGGCCGACATCGACCCGCAGCTCGGGCTGCCCCAGCTGACCGGCTTCGAGAACCACCAGGGCGTCACCCACCTCGGCGCCACCGCCCGCCCGTTCGCCCGGACGAAGATCGGCAAGGGCAACGGCACCGGGGACGGCACCGAGGGCGCTTACAACGGGACGGTCTTCGGCACCTACATGCACGGCCCGGTGCTCGCCCGCAACCCGCAGATCGCCGACCTGCTGCTGAAGCTGGCGCTCGACGTCAACGCGCTGCCGCCGGTCGACGACCGCTGGTACGAGGCGCTCCGCACCGAGCGCATCGCGGCTGCTCAGCAGCCTGCGTAGGCCCCGCCACGGCGATGCCCCGGCGTGGTCCGGCAGGGCCGCGGCGGGCCCGCCTGACGGCTCGTCCGCTCACATGTGCGGGCGCGTCCAGCAGGCGGACGCCCGCTACGGGGTCCCCCCCTCGCGCCGGTAGGGTGACCGGGAATCCGCCGGACGACGTGGTCCGGTTTCCCGGCCCACGTTGAGAAGGTATATCGGGCTATGCGCATTGGTGTCCTCACGTCCGGCGGCGACTGCCCCGGCCTGAACGCCGTCATCCGGTCCGTCGTGCACCGTGCGGTCGCCGACCACGGCGACGAGGTCATCGGTTTCCGGGACGGCTGGAAGGGCCTCCTGGAATGCGACTACACGAAGCTCGACCTGGACGCCGTGGGCGGCATCCTGGCCCGCGGCGGCACCATCCTCGGCTCCTCCCGGGTCCGCCCGGAGCACCTGCGGGACGGCGTGGAGCGCGCCAGGGGCCATGTCGCGGAACTCGGCCTGGACGCGATCATCCCGATCGGCGGCGAGGGCACGCTGAAGGCGGCCCGGCTGCTGTCGGACAACGGGCTGCCCATCGTGGGCGTGCCCAAGACCATCGACAACGACATCGCCGTCACGGACGTCACCTTCGGCTTCGACACGGCGGTGACCGTGGCGACGGAGGCCCTGGACCGGCTGAAGACCACCGCCGAGTCGCACCAGCGCGTGCTGATCGTGGAGGTCATGGGCCGCCACACCGGCTGGATCGCGCTGCACTCCGGCATGGCGGCCGGCGCCCACGCCATCGTCGTGCCCGAACGGCCCTTCGACATCGAGGAGCTGGCCGGGAAGGTCGGCGCGCGGTTCGAGGCGGGCAAGCGGTTCGCCATCGTGGTCGCCGCAGAGGGGGCCAAGCCGCGCCCGGGCTCCATGGAGTTCGACGAGGGCGGCAAGGACGTCTACGGCCACGAGCGCTTCGCCGGGATCGCGCGGCAGCTCTCGATCGAGCTGGAGCAGCGGCTCGGCAAGGAGGCGCGGCCGGTGATCCTGGGACACGTCCAGCGGGGCGGCACGCCGACCGCCTACGACCGGGTGCTCGCCACGCGGTTCGGCTGGCACGCGGTGGAGGCCGTGCACCGGGGCGAGTTCGGCCGGATGACCGCCCTGCGGGGCACCGACGTCGTAATGGTGCCGCTGTCGGAGGCCGTGGAGACGCTGAAGACGGTTCCCGCCGAGCGGTACGACGAGGCGGAGTGCGTGCTGTAGTCCGCCCGGGCACAACCCGCCCCCGGTCACGGCGCTGACCGGGGGCGGTTCTACTCTTGGGGCGGACAGAATCGCACAACCCCCACGAAACAGGAGCCGCCCGATGGATCACAGCGGACACGGCATGATGACGGATCTGCCGCCGTTCACGCTGGGGCGGGGGCTCCAGTGGTCGGCGGACCCGTTCTTCCTCGTCGCCTGTCTGGCCGGGCTGGCCCTGTACGGCTGGGGCGTCGTGCGGCTGCGGCGGCGCGGGGACTCCTGGCCCGCCGGCCGGACCGTCTCGTACGCCGTCGGCGTGCTCACCATCGGCCTGATGATGTGCACGAAGCTGAACGACTACGGCATGGTCATGTTCAGCGTGCACATGGTGCAGCACATGGTGATCAGCATGCTGTCGCCGATCCTGATCCTGCTCGGCGCGCCGGTCACCCTCGCGCTGCGCGCGCTGCCCACCGCGGGCCGGAACCGCAAGGGTCCGCGCGAGCTGCTGCTGGCGCTGCTGCACAGCCGGTACATGCGGGTCGTCACCCACCCGGCGTTCACGATCCCGATGTTCATCGCGAGCCTGTACGCCCTCTACTTCACCCCACTCTTCGACTTCCTGATGGGCTCCAGGGCCGGGCACGTCGCGATGATGGTCCACTTCCTCGCGGTCGGCGTCGCCTTCTTCTGGCCGATCATCGGCGTGGACCCGGGCCCGCACCGCCCGGGGCACCTGATGCGGATGCTGGAGCTGTTCGCGGGCATGCCGTTCCACGCGTTCTTCGGCATCGCGCTGATGATGGCGTCGTCCCCGATGGTGGAGACGTTCCGCAACCCCCCCGCCTCGCTCGGCATCGAGGCGCTGTCCGACCAGAACGCGGCGGGCGGCATCGCCTGGGCGTTCAGCGAGATCCCGTCCGTGCTGGTACTGATCGCGCTGCTCTTCCAGTGGTACGGCTCCGAGCAGCGGCAGGCCAAGCGCATGGACCGGGCCGCCGACCGGGACGGGGACAAGGAGCTGGAGGCGTACAACGCCTATCTGGCCTCGCTGAACGCGCGCGAGGGCTGAGCACGCGGTATCCCCGACGGGCGGGATTACGGGCACCATGGTCGTGGACGGACCACGAGGAGGGTGCCGCGATGCCCGGTTCCACGAACGGTTCCACCAAGGCGATGGGTGCGCTCACGGTCGGCGGGCTCGTCGCCGTGACCGCCTACACCGTCGCGCTCGGCAGCAACGGCTGGCTGTGGTTCGGCTGGGTGGTGCTGGGTCTGCTGACCCTGGTCATGGTCGTCACCCAGTCGTGAGGCGCCGTGCGGGCACCAGGACCTCTCGCTGATTACAGTGCCCGCATGAACAGCAGGACGCCCTCGTTCGACGACCTCGACCGCAGAATCGTCACCGCCCTGATGGCGAACGCCCGGACCAGCTTCGCGGAGATCGGGGCGGCGATCGGGCTGTCCGCGACGGCGGTCAAGCGCCGGGTGGACCGGCTGCGGGAGACGGGCTTGATCACGGGGTTCACGGCGACGGTGAAGCCCTCCGCGCTGGGCTGGCGCACCGAGGCGTACGTCGAGGTCTACTGCGAGGGCGCGGCCCCGCCCAGGCGTCTGGCGGAGGTCGTCCGCAACCATCCGGAGATCACCGCGGCCATGACGGTGACGGGCGGCGCCGACGCGCTGCTGCACGTGCGGGCGCGGGACGTGGAGCACTTCGAGGAGGTGCTGGAGCGCATCCGTGCCGAGCCGTTCATCCGCAAGACGATCAGCGTGATGGTGCTCTCCCACCTCCTCCCGGAAAGCCCCGAGGCGGGCGCCACCCACGCGGCGCCGCAATGACGGCGCATCATGCGCAGCACCCGTGCGTTTCCCCGCGGCGAGACGCAGCGATGCTGCACGTACGCGCAGCTTTTCGCGCTTGTCCTCCGTACGCCTCCCTTCCTACCGTTGTGTCACCCCTCAGTGACACACAGGAAACGGAGGAAACCCTCTGTGTCCGAAAGCCGTGTGCGGCGCCCCCGGCGCTTCCTCGTCTGTGAACCCAGACATTTCGCGGTGCAGTACGCGATCAATCCCTGGATGAATCCCGACCGGCCCGTCGACGTGGATCTCGCCCAGGAGCAGTGGCAGGCGCTCATCGGCGCCTACCGCGCCCACGGTCACACCGTGGAGTCGGTGGAGCCGGTGCCCGGCCTGCCGGACATGGTCTTCTCCGCCAACGCGGCGTTCGTGGTCGACGGCCGGGTCTTCGGCTCGCTGTTCCACGCGGCGGAGCGGCGCCCGGAGTCGGTGCACTACGACACCTGGTTCAAGGCGGCGGGCTACGACGTCCACCGCCCCGAGTCGGTGTCCGAGGGCGAGGGCGACCTGGTGTGGACGGGCCGGTACGTGCTCGCCGGCACGGGCTTCCGCACCACCCGCGAGGCGCACCGCGAGGCGCAGGAGTTCCTCGGCCACCCGGTGATCGGCCTGACCCTGGTCGACCCGTACTTCTACCACCTCGACACGGCCCTGTTCGTGCTGGACGACGACAACGTCTGCTACTACCCGGAGGCGTTCTCGGCGGGCAGCCGGGAGGTGCTGCGGCGGCTGTTCCCGGACGCGGTGCTCGCCACACGGGAGGACGCGATGGCGTTCGGCCTGAACTCCGTGTCCGACGGCCGCAACGTCTTCATCGCCCCCCGCGCCGAGGCCCTCGCCGGGGCCCTCGCCGACCACGGTTACGTCCCCGTCCCCGTCGACCTGTCGGAGTTCCACAAGGCCGGCGGCGGAATCAAGTGCTGCACCCAGGAGATCCGCTGATGACCGCACCCGCGCGCACGCGCACGTCCGCCGACCTGATCCGCGCGGAGGAGCCGGTTCTCGCGCACAACTACCATCCGCTGCCCGTGGTGGTGGCCCGCGCCGAGGGCACCTGGGTGGAGGACGTCGAGGGCAACCGCTACCTCGACATGCTGGCGGGCTACTCGGCGCTCAACTTCGGCCACCGGCACCCGGCGCTCGTGGAGGCCGCGCACCGCCAGCTGGATCTGCTGACGCTCACCTCCCGGGCCTTCCACAACGACCGGCTCGCGGAGTTCGCCGAGCGGCTCGCGGCGCTGACCGGCCTGGACATGGTGCTGCCGATGAACACCGGCGCCGAGGCGGTGGAGAGCGGCGTCAAGGTGGCCCGCAAGTGGGCGTACGACGTGAAGGGCGTCCCCGCCGACCGGGCCACGATCGTGGTCGCGGCGGACAACTTCCACGGCCGTACGACGACCATCGTCAGCTTCTCCACGGACGAGACGGCCCGTGCGGGCTTCGGTCCCTTCACGCCCGGCTTCCGCGTCGTGCCGTACAACGACCTGGCCGCGCTGGAGGCCGCGGTGGACGACACCACGGCCGCGGTGCTGATCGAGCCCATCCAGGGCGAGGCGGGCGTCATCATCCCGGACGACGGCTATCTCGCCGGGGTGCGCGAGCTGACCCGCCGCAAGGGGTGCCTGTTCATCGCCGACGAGATCCAGTCGGGTCTCGGCCGCACGGGCCGCACCCTCGCCGTCGAGCACGAGGACGTCGTGCCGGACGTGCTGCTGCTCGGCAAGGCGCTGGGCGGCGGCATCGTGCCGGTGTCGGCGGTGGTGGCCCGCAGCGAGGTGCTGGGCGTGCTGCACCCGGGCGAGCACGGCTCGACGTTCGGCGGCAACCCGCTCGCCGCGGCGGTCGGCACGGCCGTGGTGGAGCTGCTGGAGACCGGCGAGTTCCAGCGCCGGGCCGCCGAGCTGGGCGTGGTCCTGCGGGACGGGCTGACCGAGCTGGTCGGCAGGGGCGTGCTCGGCTTCCGCTCCCGCGGGCTGTGGGCGGGCGTCGACGTCGACCCGGCGATCGGCACCGGCCGTGAGGTCAGCGAGCGGCTGATGCGGCAGGGCGTGCTGGCCAAGGACACCCATGGCTCGACGATCCGGCTGGCACCCCCGCTGACCATCACGGAGGACGAACTGCGCTCCGCGCTGGCGGCGCTGGAGAAGGTCCTGGTCTGAGGGCCCGTGAGCGGGGGCCGGTGCCGTGGGCGCCGGCCCCCGCCCGTGCCGTCAGCCGGCGCCGAGGAGCTTCTTCATCTCCTTGATCTCGGCGTTCTGGGCGGTGACGATGTCATCCGCCGTGCGCCGTGCGGGCCCGTAGGCGCCCTTCGACCGCTCGGTGCCGGCCATCTCGACGGCGCCCCGGTGGTGTTCGACCATCAGGGACAGGAACGCCGTGTCGAACGCCCTGCCGTGGGCCTTCTTCAGGGCCGTCATGTCGTCGTCGCCCATCATCCCGGGCATGCCGGACATACCGGGCATTCCGGTGTGGCCGGAATGGGCCGAGTGGTCCATGCCGGCCGTGGGGACCTGCTCGCCCCAGGACCTGAGCCAGCCGGTCATGGTGCGGATCTCGGGGTCCTGGGCCTTCTCGATGCGGGCGGCCAGATCCTTCACACGGGCCGAGGAGGCCCGGCCGGCGGCGAGCCGCGCCATCTCCAGGGCCTGCCGGTGGTGCGGGATCATGCCCTGCGCGAAGCGGACGTCCTGGGCGTTGTGGGCGGTGGCGGTGGCGCTCGCGCCGGGGGCGCCCGCCGTGGTGCCGCTGCCGGACGTTTCGCCGCCGCAGGCGGTCAGGGCGAGGACCGCGGTGGCGGCGGCCGCGACGAGGGCGGCGCGGCGCGCCAGGGTACGGGTGGTCATGCGGAACTCCTGCTGTGGGATGGGGTGCTGCGGGCACGCGTGGGTACGGCCGGGGGCGCTCCCGCGCGTACGGGGAGCGGTCCGGGCCGCCGCGGCCTCTAGATCCGCAGGAGCTGGAGTTCCGCCAGGGAGGGCGGGGCGCGGGCGCCTTCCGGTGCCGTGGCCCTGAGGGACCGTACGCGGTGCGCCGGCGCGAGAACGGTCCCGTGGTCCGGGAGCAGGGCGGGCGGCTGCGGTGCGCCGCTGACCGCGCCCGACGCGCAGGCCGCGTCGGCGTGGTGCGGGTGGTGGCCGCCGCAGTGGCCCTCGCCGCCCGGGCAGTCGTCCTGCGCGGCGACGGCGGCGGTCATGTGCGCGGAACGGGCGTGCTCCGCCTGTCCCATGCGGTGTCCCATGCCGCCGCCGGGCGCCAGGGCGTGCATGCCCAGCAGCCCCGCCAGCACCGCGAGCACGAGCAGCGCGCGGTGCCGCCGGGGCGGGCGCGAGACGTACGGTCCGGTGCTGGGCATCGGTGCCATCGTACGGGGGCCGGGTCCGCCGGCGGTCCGGGGCTCACCGTGTGCGCTCCGTCCGGGTGACCCGGGCCCCTCGCCGGCCCGCTCACCGCCGGGTGGTTCAGGCCAGGGCCGCCTTGAGCGCTCCCAGCGCCGTCTTCGGGTCGGCGAGGGCGTGGTAGACGCCGGGGATCTCGTGGTCGAGACCCAGCAGACCGTAGACGGCGTGCATGGCACCGCGGACGGAGTACTCCACGGTGAAGACGACGTCCTCGGGAATCTCCGTGAACTGGCCGAGGAAGGCGAAGTTCGCCGAGCCGCGGGGGATGACGAGCGGCCGGTCGCCGGTGGTGCGGGGAGCGAACTGGCTGGTGATGTAGGGCATCATCACCGGGATGACGGTCGTGGTGGCCGCGACGCGGTCCTCGATGTCCGACAGGCCGAGGTGGCCGAGGAGTTCGGTGAGGATCTCCCGGCCGGTGGCCCCGGCCATGGGCCTGCCGACGAAGTCGCCCTCGTTGTCGGCGAACAGGCCGTACCCCCACAGGGTGTGGACGTCCTCCGGCTGGCCCTCGAAGTGCGGGGCGTGCGGGACCACGACGGACATCAGCCAGCCGGAGTCCTTGAACGTCATCAGGGCGCCCGTGCCGGGGAGGTTGCCGGACAGTTCCTCGATGCGGTGCAGCAGCAGCGGACTGCGCATGGTGAGGGTGAAGGACTCCCACTTGGCCTCGTCGACGTTGCCGTGGAAGGCGGCCGGCCGGCCGAAGTCGTCGGCCTTCGCGGCGATCGTCTCCCACAGCCGCCAGGCGCCGTCCCGCTTGTCACGGATCAGTTCCGGTGCGTGGTCGTCGCCGCCGTAGGCCGCGTCGGCGGTCATCGAGCCGAGGGTGACGAACGCGTAGTCGGTGTCGCCGAGGTCGTAGGTGTCCGGTTCGCCGGCCCGGTCGAGGTGCAGACGCCGGGCCCGGCGGGTGCCGTCGTCACCGGTGGCGAAGTCGACGTCCGTGACCCGCACGCCGTGCTCGAAGCGCACGCCGCACTCCTCGAGCCAGGCCCGCACCGGGCGGATGATCGAGTCGTACTGGTTGAGACGGGTGCGGCGCACGCCCGCGAGCGTGTGCATGCGCGGGAACTCCTGCATGAAGCGCAGGAAGTAGCGGCGCAGCTCGATCGCGCTGTGCCAGTTCTGGAAGGCGAAGGTGGTGCGCCACATCGTCCAGAAGTTGGTCTCGAAGAAGTGCGGGGAGAAGAAGTCCTCGATCCGGCGGGCCCCGATCACGGCTTCCGGCAGCACGAGCAGCCGGGTCAGCTCCAGGCGGTCCCGGGTGTCGAGGCCGTAGTCGGACGCGTCGAGGATCTCGGCGCCCTTGCCGATCAGGCGGGCCTTGGCGTCGGTGGGCCACTTGGCGTTGAAGGCGCGGATCTCCTCGCGCACCGACACCGTCTCGTCGGTCAGGGTGGGAATGGTCTCCAGGAGGTTCCACAGGCAGGTGTAGGCCTCGTCCTCCAGCATGCGCCCGCCGCGGGAGACGTATCCGGCGGGCTCGCCGCGTCCGTCCATGGAGCCCCCGGCGAGCGGCAGTTCCTCCAGGATGTGGATGTCCTGTCCGGCGAGGCCCGCGTCGCGGACGAGGAAGACGGCGGCTGCCAGCGAGGCGATGCCCCCGCCGACGAGGTAGGCGCGCGGCTGCTGCCGGGCTGCGGTCATGATTTCTCTCCGCTCAGTCGTGGGCGACGACCGCGACGGGGGCCGCCGCGTGGTGCAGGACGGCGTGGGCGACGGGGCCGATGTGGGCGCCGACGGACGAGCGGCGGACGCGCCGGCCGACGACGACCAGGGAGGCCTCGTGGGAGGCGTCGATGAGGAGGAGCGAAGGGCTGCCGGAACGGGAGTCCGTCACGACCTCCACGCCGGGGTGCTTCTGCCTCCACGGCTGCAGCACCTCGGTGAGGGCGTCCGCATCGCTCTGCGCCAGCATTTCGGTGACCTGGGGGTCGGGGGACATTCCGTAGGGGTAGTAGTACGGCTCGTTCCAGCCGTGCAGCACCCGCAGGGGCACGCCACGGCTGGCGGCGGCCTCGAAGGCGAACTCGATCGGTGCCGGCCGGCACCCCCACTCTCGCGGCCGGCGGGGTGCCGCGCCGGATGCCGAAGGGCTCGGGCGATGGGGCTCAACGTCCCTGTCCGCCGGGCCTGTCGGCGAGCGCCGGGACCCGCCGCGGGGACCGCGGCTCCTGTCAGCCGACCGTGAGGTCCGGGCGGACGAGGGTGCCGGCCCGGCCGTGGACGATCTCGTAGGCGGCGTCCAGGGCGCCGATCGCGGCCAGTCCTCCGGTGCGTTCCACGAACCGCGCGGCGGCCTCGGCCTTGGGGCCCATGGAGCCGTCGGGGAAGCCGCCGTGGCGCAGGTCGGCGGGCGTGGCGTCGGGCACGGGCCGCTGGTCGGGGGTGCCGTACCGCTCGTACACGCAGGGCACGTCGGTGAGGATGAGGAGGAAGTCGGCCTTCAGGTCCTCGGCGAGCAGGGCGGCGGTGAGGTCCTTGTCGACGACGGCCTCCACACCGGTCAGGGCGCCGCAGTCGGCGTCGGCGGTGACGGGGACTCCGCCCCCGCCGCCGCAGATCACCAGCGCGCCCAGGCCCAGCAGGTCGTGGACGGTGTCGGTCTCCAGGACCCGTTCGGGCGCCGGAGAGGGGACGACACGGCGCCAGCCCGTGGTGTCCCGGGCGATGCGCCAGCCCCGCTTGCGGGCCAGTTCCTCGGCCACGGTCCGGGAGTACACCTGGCCGACGAACTTCACGGGCCGGGTGAACGCGGGATCGTCGGCCCGCACGACGGTGTGCGTGACGAGCGCGGCGATCCGGTGCCCCGGCAGGGTGTCGTGCAGGGCGCGGGCCAGCAACGAGCCGATCATGCCCTGGGTCTGCGCCCCGAGCAGGTCGAGCGGGTACGGTGCGCTGAGCGCGGGGTCGGCCTCGCTCTCCATGGCGAGCAGCCCGATCTGCGGGCCGTTGCCGTGGGTGACGACCAGCTCGTGTTCCTTGGCGAGGGCCGCGAGCGCCATGGCGACCCGGTCGATGTTGGCCTGCTGGACGGCCGCGTCGGGGCGTTCCCCGCGGTGCAGCAGGGCGTTTCCGCCGAGGGCGACGACGATGCGCATGGTTCAGTCCTCCAGGGTGGCCACGAGGACGGCCTTGATGGTGTGCAGCCGGTTCTCCGCCTGGTCGAACACGATGGAGACGGGTGAGGAGAAGACCTCGTCGGTGACCTCCAGCCCGCTCAGGCCGTAGGTGGCCCGAAGTTCCCGGCCGAGACTCGTCCTCTCGTCGTGCAGCGCCGGCAGGCAGTGCATGAACTTGACGTCCGGGTTGCCGGTCGCCGCCACGGTCTTGCCGTTCACCTGGTACGGCAGGAGCAGGTCGATCCGCTCGCGCCAGGTGCCGGCGGGCTCCCCCATGGAGACCCAGACGTCGGTGTGCAGGAAGTCGGCGCCGCGTACGGCGGTCTCGACGTCCTCGGTGAGGGTGATGCGGGCTCCGCTGCGCCCGGCGAGCACCCGGCAGGTGATGACCAGGCCGGGGTCGGGCCACAGCGCGCGCGGGGCGGCGATCCGCACGTCCATCCCCAGCAGCGCGCCCATCGAGAGCAGGGAGTTGCCCATGTTGTTGCGGGCGTCGCCGAGATAGCAGTAGCTGATGTCGGTGAGCGGCTTGGCGCTGTGCTCGCTCATGGTGAGCACGTCGCACAGGCTCTGGGTGGGATGGGCGGTGTCGGTCAGCCCGTTGTAGACGGGTACGCCCGAGTGAACGGCGAGTTCGGCGACGATCGACTGGGCGGAGCCCCGGTACTCGATACCGTCGAACATGCGGCCGAGGACGCGGGCGGTGTCGGTGACGGACTCCTTGTGGCCGACGTGGGTGTCGCCGGGGCCGAGGAAGGTGGTGGCGGCGCCCTGGTCGGCGGCGGCCACCTCGAAGGCGCAGCGGGTGCGGGTGGAGGTCTTCTCGAATACGAGGGCGATGTGCCTGCCGGTGAGCCGGGGCTGTTCGGTGCCGGCGCGGCGGGCCGCCTTGAGTTCGGCGGCCAGGCCGAGGAGGTGCCGGATCTCGGCGGCGGTGAAGTCGAGTTCGCTCAGGTAGGAGCGGCCTCGCAGGTCGACGGTCATGGTGGTGTCCCCGGGACGTGGGGTCAGACGGCCGGGTCGCGTTCGACGGGGCAGCTCATGCAGCGGGGGCCGCCACGGCCGCGGCCGAGTTCGGCGCCGGCGATGGTGACGACCTCGATGCCCTGCTTGCGCAGGTAGGTGTTGGTGGTGACGTTGCGCTCGTAGCCGACGACGACGCCCGGCGCGAGGGCTAGGAAGTTGCTGCCGTCGTCCCACTGTTCACGCTCGGCGCCCCGGATGTCCTGCGGCGCGGACAGCATCCGCACCTTGTCCAGGTCCAGGGCCTCGGCGAGCGCGGTGGCCAGGTCGGAGTTCGGCGTCACGTCGAAGCCGGTGGGCCGGGTGTCGCTGGGGCGCAGGGTCCAGGACCGCAGGGAGTCGGCCAGACCGGGGTAGATGGCGAAGGCGTCGCGGTCCAGCATGGTGAGCACGGTGTCGAGGTGCATGTAGGCGCGGGTGGCGGGCAGTTGGACGGCGATCAGCCGGCTCGCCGTTCCGGCCGCGAACAGCCGCGCGGCCAGGCTCTCGACGGCCTGCGCCGTGGTGCGCTCGCCCATGCCGACCATGACGGCTCCGTTGCCGAGGACGTGGACGTCGCCGCCCTCCAGCGTGCCCACGGCACCGTCGAGCAGGGGCTCGGGCGCGGCGCCCGCGAACATGGGGTGGAAGCGGTAGATCGCCTCCGCGTGGAGGCTCTCACGGCGCCGGGCCGTCTTGGCCATCGGGTTCACGGAGAGCCTGTCGTACATCCAGCACGAGTTGTCGCGCGGGAAGAGGTGGTTGGGCAGCGGGGTGAGGGCGAAGTCGTCGGCGTCGAGCGCGCTCCACACCAGGCTGCGCGGGTCGGTCAGCGGCAGGTCGCTCTTGAGCAGTCCGCCGATGAGGTAGCCCGCGAGGGTCTCGCCGTCCAGGCCGGCGCATAGTTCGCGCACCGGGTCGACGAGGGCGGGGCCGACGACGGCCGGGGTGACGACCCGGTCGAGGAGCCAGTCGCGGGCCTCGGGTACGTCGAGGGTCTGGGCGAGCAGGTCGGCGAAGTAGTGGACGCGGGTGCCGTGGTCGCGCAGGACCTGGGCGAAGGCGTCGTGCTCCTCGCGGGCCCGCTTGGCCCACAGGATGTCGTCGAAGAGCAGGGCGTCGACGTTGCGCGGGGTGAGGCGGGAGAGTTCGAGGCCGGGGCGGTGCAGGACGACCTGGCGCAGCCGCCCGACTTCGGAGTCGACGTGGAAGGTGTTCATCAGGAGGGGTCCTTCGTGTGCTCGGGGTGGTCAGTCGTGGTGGCGGAGGCCGTACTGGTCCCGCTGGCCTCCGATGCGGTTGGCGCGCGGCCCTCGGGTGGTGCTCCGGGGCGTCGGGGGCGTCTCGGGCGCACGCTCCGGCTGGGCCCGCAGCCGCGCGTCCGCCGGCGCCGCCTCGCCGTGGGTGTCCTGGCCGCGCTTGAGCCAGACGTAGACGGGCACGCCCAGCAGCAGGACGAACAAGCCGTAGTAGACGGTCTGGTAGCCGCTGCCCTGGATCGACCAGTACGAGAAGGCGAGGGCGAGTGCGGCGCCCGTGACGTCACGGGCGAGCCGCCGGGGGTTCGGCTTCTCAGCGTCGCGCACGAGGAGCCAGTACAGCTGGGCGGCGGCGGAGAACAGGTACGGGATCACGGCCGTGAACACGCTCAGCAGCACGATCTTGGTGAAGACGTCCTCGAAGCGGGTGTAGCTGAACACCGTGATCAGCGAGGCCAGCACCGTGGAGGCGACGATGCCGAACGCGGGCACGTCGCCCTCGCCGCGCAGCCGGGCGAAGGCACGGGGGAAGAGGCCGTCGCGGGCTGCGGCGTACGGCATCTCGGCGCACAGCATGGTCCAGCCGTTGAGGGCGCCGATCCCGGAGATGATCGCGGCGACGGCGACGACGTCACCGGCCCAGGTGCCACCGAAGATGTTGTTCGCCGCGTCGGTGAAGGGCGCGGTCGAGTCACCCAGCCGGCCGTGGGAGACGGTGCCGAAGACGGCGAGCGTGCCCAGGATGTAGATCACCGCGCAGACGAGGGTGCCGTAGACGGTGGCGCGCGGAACGTTGCGCCCCGGCTCCCGGACCCGCCCGGCGACCACGGAGGCCGCCTCCAGGCCGAGGTAGCTGAACAGGGCGATGGCGCTCGCGGCCGAGATCGCGCCCAGCGCCGACTGGCCGCTGGCGTTGAACGGGCCGAAGTTGGCGGGGTCGACGAACAGGAGCCCGACGGTGGCCATGAAGACCAGCGGGACGAACTTCAGCGCGGTCGTGATCACCTGGAACGCGCCGGTGTTGCGCACGCCGGTGAGGTTGATCGCGGCCGGGATCCACAGTCCGACCAGCGCGAGGAGCACCGAAATCCACTCGTGGTGCCCGGTGTTGACGAACACCTCGACATAGCCGACCCAGGCCACCACGATCGCGGCGTTGCCGGCCCAGGCGGTGATCCAGTACGACCAGGCGTTGAGGAACCCGGTGAACTCGCCGAACGCCTCGCGGGCGTAGACGTACGGACCGCCGCTGGCCGGGACGCGCTTGGACAGGGCGCCGAAGGTCAGCGCCAGCGCGAGGGCGCCGAGAGTCACGACGACGAACGCGACGAGGGAGATCGGTCCGTAGGGGGCGAGGGCGGAGGGCAGCGCGAAGACTCCGGTGCCGATGATGCTGCCGATCACCAGCGCGGAGGCGGCGGGCAGGCCGAGCGCCGCCGGCGGCGCCCCCTTCCGGCCTTGTGTGGATCCGGGCATGGCGTGCTCCTTGCGCAGTTCGTCGGTTCGTCAGTTCGTCCAGGTGAGTCGATCTGCGAACGATCTTTCTGCGCCGCGCAGCACATGGTCAGTGGCCGCTCGGCCCCGCCCGGGACCCATTGGTCCCGGCCGCCGGGGCCCGCTCAGCCCAGGGCGCCCGCCGGGGGCCCTTCTCCCGCATCACGGCAACGGGCTTGTGCGGCCGGGACGGTGACCCGCGTCACCGTCCCGGCCGTCAGCCGCGGTCCTGCTTCTGCCGGTCCCTCACCTGAGTGGCGATCACGGCGGCCTGGACCCGGCGCTCCACGCCGAGCTTGGCCAGCAGGCGGGAGATGTGGTTCTTCACCGTCTTCTCGGCCAGGTACAGGCGCTGTCCGATCTGCCGGTTGGTCAGGCCCTCGCCGATCAGGGCCAGGATCTCCCGTTCCCGGTCGGTCAGGCCCGGCAGCGCCTCCGGCTCCTCCTCCTTCTGCTGCCCGTCGCGCAGCCGGGCCATCAGCCTGGTGGTGGCGCTCGGATCGAGCAGCGACTGGCCGGCGGCGACCGTGCGCACCGCGGAGACCAGGTCCGAGCCCTGGATCTGCTTCAGGACGTATCCCGAGGCACCCGCCATGATCGCGTCCAGCAGGGCCTCCTCGTCGTCGAAGGAGGTCAGCATCAGGCAGGCCAGTTCGGGCATCCGCGAGCGCAGCTCCCGGCACACGGAGACGCCGTCGCCGTCGGGCAGGCGGACGTCGAGCACCGCCACGTGCGGGCGCAGCGCGGGGACGCGGACCAGGGCCTGCTCCGCGGTCCCGGCCTCACCGATGACCTCGATGTCCGGCTCGTCGTTCAGCAGGTCGCGCACGCCACGCCGTACCACCTCGTGGTCGTCCATCAGGAAGACCCGGATCGGGTTGCCGGGGCCGTGCTGCTCGCTGTCTGCCATCAATCGCTCCCTGCTCGCGTCCAGACGTACGGACAGGGCCGGTGGGCCCTGTCCGCCTCCAGTCTCCCGCATCCGGCATCCGGCGTGATCACGGCCGCCGGCCGCTTCCCGCGGGCCGGCCATGGGCTCACCGCGGCTGCGGTGGGCGGGGCCGGACGGACGGCACGACTAGGGCCGAACGGCCCTGGTGCGGCAGGCGGCGGCGGGCGTCGAATGACCCGACGGTGTCCGTCCGCGGCGCGCGCCCCGGTGTCCTGCGGCGGACCGACGCCAGGACGTCGCACGTCGCCCCAAGACCCACGGCAGTGGGTCACGAGACCGCACGGAAGACCTCCATGACCATCGACAGCACCCGCTCCCTCCCCGCCGGGCCGCGCCAGAGCGTCGAGCTGGACCCCGACGAGGCCCTGCGGCTTCTCGGCAGCGTCTCGCTCGGCCGGATCGTCTTCACGCGGCACGCCCTGCCGACCGTGCGCCCGGTGAACCACGTCCTGGTCGACGGCGACGTCGTCATCCGCACCCACGAGGGAGCCGCCCTCACCTCGCACACCGAGGAGGCGGGCGGCTCCGGCGTCGTCGTCGCCTACGAGGCCGACGTCATCGACCCGGACACCCACCTCGGCTGGAGCGTGGTGGTCACCGGCTACGCCCATCTGGTGACCGATCCGGCGGAACTGGCGCGCCACGGGGGCCTGCTGGCGCCCTGGGTGCGGCAGACGATGGACTACGCCGTGCGCATCCGGCCGGACCTGGTCACCGGCGTCCGCCTCACGGCGGCCGACGACCTCCCGGACGTGGGGACGCCGGCGCTGCCGGCGCCCTCGGCGCCGTAGGCGTCCGGCGGCGGTTCAGCCGCCGTCGCCGACGGGCAGGGGCACCGTCCACTCCAGGAGCGTTCCGGACGGGTCGCCGGGAACGACGCGGAAGGTCCCGCCGAGTTCCCCGGCGCGACTGCGCAGGTTGGCCAGTCCGCTGCAGCGGGTGACGGCCGGGTCGACGCCGCGGCCGTCGTCGGCGACGGTCAGCCGGAGCGTCCGGCCGGACGCCTCGGCGGTGACCTCCACCGCGGTCGCCTGCGCGTGCTTCGCCGCGTTGGACAGGGCCTCGCGCAGGACGGCGAGGAGATGGCCGGCGTGGGTGGCGGGCACGTCGGTGTCCAGCAGGCCGGTCATGCGCAGGGCCGGGGTGAAGCCGAGCGTCCGGGTGGCCTCGTCCGTCAGGGACAGCAACTGGGCGCGCAGGCCGCCGGACCGTTCCTCCCGGTCGCGGTGCTGCAGGCCGAAGATGGTCGACCGGATGATCTTGATGGTGTCGTCCAGGTCGTCCACGACCCGCTGGATGCGTTCGGCGGCGACGGGCTGGTCGCGTACGCGGCCGAGCACCGCCTGCAGGGTCAGCGCGTCGGCGAAGAGCCGCTGGATGACCTGGTCGTGCAGGTCGCGGGCGATGCGGTCGCGGTCACCGAGGAGCGTGAGCTGTTCGGTCTCCCGGCGGTGCTCGGCGATCTTGAGCACCAGGGCCGCCTGGTCGGCGAAGGTGAGCACCATCTCGAAGGCCGCGTCGCTGAAGGCGGGCCTGCCGGGTTCGTTGGCCACCTGCAGAACGCCCCGCACCCCCTCGCTGTCTCCCACGGGCACGAAGAAGGCGGCGCCCAGGCGCACCACGGAGGCGCTGCCGCCCGCGCCACGGGGATCGTCGCTGAGGGCCTCACTGGTGACCGGCTCCCCGGTGGTGAACACCTTCGCCGCCAGGGTGGTCGCCGGCAGCGCCAGGCCGAGCACCTGGTCGGCCGTCTCACCGGCCGCGGCCTCCACGACCAGGTCCGGGCCCTCCCCCACGGGGCGGGCGAGGGTGACCAGGTCGCTTCCCGTCATCTGCCGGACGGTGTCGGCCAGTGACCGCAGTATCTCCTCGGGCGGCGCCCCCGACAGCAGGGCACGCGTCATGTCCGCGCTGGCGGACAGCCGGCGCGCGCGGTGCCGGCTGTCGTCGTAGAGCCGGGCGTTGTCGATCGCCACACCGGCGGCCGCGGCCAGGCTCTGCATCACCACTTCGTCGTCGGCGTCGAAGGGCAGCCCGCCGCGCTTGTCCGTCAGGTACAGGTTGCCGAAGACCTTGCCGCGCACCTGCACGGGGGCGCCCAGGAACGTGCGCATGGGCGGATGCCCCGGCGGGAATCCCGTCGACTCCGGGTGCTCCCCGAGGTCGATCAGGCGCAGTGGCCGGGGTTCGCGGATGAGCAGGCCCAGGATGCCGTGGCCCTCGGGGTAGTGGCCGATCTCCGCGATCGTCTCCTCGTCCATCCCGACGGTGACGAACTGCCGGATCCTGCCTTCCTCGCCGACGACGCCCAACGCGCCGTAGGAAGCGTCCACCAGCTCGACGGCGGACTGCACGATCCGCCGCAGCAGGTCCTCCAGTTCGAGGTCGCTGCCGATCGCCATGACCGCGTCCAGCAGCGTCTGCATGCGGTCCCGCCCGCCCCGGACCCGCTGGACGTGTTCCTGCAGCTCATTGAGCAGCGCGTCCATCCTCAACGGCGCAACCGGGCCCGCATGCTCCGCCGGCGACCGCTCGTCCATGCCGGTGCCCTCTTCCTTGCTCCTGACCATGGAGGACAGAATGCCCGAAGCGCCCTGCCGGGGGACAGTCCCGCCCGGCCGCGGGCAGCGGTGCGTCAGCTCCCCGTCACACCACGTGACGAGGGGCCAGCATGAGCACGTGGACACACGGTTACAGATGTACTACAGGTGTGCGTGAGGGCGCCTTCCGCGATCCGTGCACGCCCGCGTGACACCTGGTCAGCAGCGGTCCCGCTAGAGTGAGGAACGAGCCGTGTTCTACTACCTGCTCAAGTACGTGCTGCTGGGCCCCCTGCTCAGGCTGGTGTTCCGGCCCCGGATCGAGGGGCTGGAGCACGTGCCCGACGAGGGCGCCGCGATCGTCGCCGGCAACCACCTGTCCTTCTCGGACCACTTCCTGATGCCGGCGATCCTGAAGCGCCGCATCACCTTCCTCGCCAAGGCGGAGTACTTCACCGGGCCGGGCGTCAAGGGCCGGCTCACCGCCTTCTTCTTCCGCGGCGCCGGCCAGATCCCGGTGGACCGCTCCGGGAAGGAGGCGGGCCGGGCCGCGATCCGCGAGGGCCTCGGGGTGCTGCACCGGGGCGAGTTGCTCGGCATCTACCCGGAGGGCACCCGCTCGCACGACGGCAGGCTCTACAAGGGCAAGGTGGGCGTCGCCGTGATGGCGCTGAAGGCCGGGGTGCCGGTCGTGCCGTGCGCGATGATCGGCACCTTCGAGGCGCAGCCGCCGGGCAAGGTGGTCCCGCGGATCCGCCCGGTGACCATCCGTTTCGGCAAGGCGCTCGACTTCTCCCGGTACGCCGGCCTGGAGAACGAGAAGGCGGTCCTGCGCGCCGTCACCGACGAGATCATGTACGCCATCCTGACGCTGTCCGAGCAGGAGTACGTCGACGAGTACGCGGCGGTGGTCAAGGAGCGGCAGGCGGCGCGGAAGGGCCGGGAGCGGCGGTTGCCGCGGGCGCCGCTCGGCTGATCCTCTGCCGTCGGCAGAAGGCGGCGCGGCCGGCGCCCCGGTGGCCGTACGGTCGCGGCATGAAGCGTGCTGTGGTGATCGGGGCGACGGGGCAGATCGGGCGTGCGACGGTGGCGGCGCTGGCCCGGGACGGCTGGGAGGTGACGGCCGCCTCGCGGGGCGGAGGCCGGGACGCGTCCTGGCCCGGGGAGGTGCGGGCGGTACGGCTCGACCGGGAGGACGGGCGGGCGCTGGCCGGGGTGGTCGGCGAGGGATGCGACGTGCTGGTCGACGTCGTGGCCTACGACGCCGCGCACGCCCGGCAGTTGCTCGCTCTCGCCGGCCGGATCGGATCCGTCGTGGTCGTCTCCAGCGTGTCGGTGTACGAGGACGCCAGGGGCCGCGGCTTCGACACCCAGACGGAACCGGACGGCTTCCCCGGGTATCCCGTGCCCATACCGGAGACCCAGCGGACGGTGGCCGCGGGTGAGGCCACCTACAGCACCCGCAAGATCGCGCTGGAGCGTGAACTCCTCACGGCGGGCGACCGGTTGCCGGCCACCGTGCTGCGGGCGGGCGCGGTCCACGGGCCGTTCTGCCGCAGCCCGCGCGAGCTGTACTTCGTCAAGCGGAACCTGGACCGGCGGGGCCGGCGCGTGCTCGCGTACGGCGGCGGGAGCCGCTTCCACCCGGCGAGCGTGCACAACATCGCGGAACTGGTCCGGCTGGCCGCGGCCCGGCCCGGCGCCCGGGTGCTGAACGCCTGCGACGGCGAGGCGCCCACCGTCGCCGCGATCGCCGCCGCCGTAGACGCGGTGATGGGCGTGACGAACGAGACGGTCCTGGTCGAGGGCGCTCCCCCGGCGCCGGGGGTGGGCGAGACGCCGTGGTCGGTGCCGTACCCGGTCGTGGCGGACATGACGGCGGCGGAACGCGAACTGGGCTACCGCCCGGTGGTGGGGTACGCCGAGTCCCTGCCGGAGACCGTCGCGTGGATCGAGCGCCGGCTCGCGGGGGGCGACTGGCGGGAGGCGTTCCCGAAGATGGTCCGCGCCTACGGCGACCTGTTCGACTACGCGGCGGAGGACGCCTGGTGGCCGGGGACATGAGCGAGGGGCGGCCGGGAAGACCGGCCGCCCCTCATCGTGTCCCGGTCCGGGTTACGGCTTCGGCGTGGCGTGCGGTGCGCAGGTCACGTCCGAGCGGTCCAGCCGGCCGTCGAGCAGGTAGGCGTCGACGCGCTGGTTGATGCAGGGGTTGACCAGGCCGGTGACGCCGTGGGAGCCCGCGTCCTTCTCGGTGATCAGGCGGGAGCCCTTGAAGCGCTTGTGCAGCTCGACGGCGCCGCCGTACGGGGTGGCGGCGTCCCGGGTGGACTGCACGATCAGCACCTGCGGCAGGCCCTTGTGCGTCCTGACCTCGAGCGGCGTCTGCTGCTTGACCGGCCACGTGGCGCACGGGAGGTTCATCCAGGCGTTGGCCCAGGTCATGAACGGGTGGTCCTTGTGGAGCCGGGTGTTGTCCCGGTCCCACTTGCGCCAGCTGGTCGGCCACTTGGCGTCGGTGCACTCGACGGCCGTGTAGACGGCGTTGCTGTTCTCCGAGGCGATGTTGCCCGCGGTGTCCGAGAGGTCCGGGGCCGCCGCGTCGACGAGCGCCTGGGTGTCACCGGCGTAGTACTTGCTGAAGACCGTCGCGACCGGCACCCACGAGGAGTCGTAGTAAGGCGCGCTCTGGAAGAAGGAGATCAGCTCGGCCGGGCCGACGACTCCGCCGATCGGGTTCTTCTTGGCGGTGGCGCGCAGCTGGAGCCACTTGTCCTGGACGGCGGCACGGGTGGTGCCGAGGTGGAAGGCGGCGTCGTTCGCGGCGACCCAGTCCTGCCAGTCCTTCCAGCGGCCCTCGAAGGCGACGTCCTGGTCCAGGTTGGCCTGGTACCAGATCTTGTCGCGGGAGGGGCTGACCACGCTGTCGACGACCATGCGGCGCAGGTGGCCCGGGAAGAGGGTGCCGTAGACGGCGCCGAGGTAGGTGCCGTAGGAGACGCCGAGGTAGTTGAGCTTCCGCTCGCCGAGCGCGGCGCGGACGACGTCCAGGTCGCGGGCGGTGTTCGGCGTGGTCATGTGCGGCAGCATGGTGCCGCTGCGCTTGCCGCAGCCCTCGGCGTACTGGCGGGCCAGCTTGCGCTGCGCGGTCTTGTCGGCCTCGGTGTCGGGCACCGGGTCGGCCTTGGGGGCCTTGACGAACTCCTGCGGGTCGATGCAGGAGATGGGCGCCGAGTGGCCGACGCCGCGCGGGTCGAACCCGACGAAGTCGTAGGCCTTGGCGACGTTCGCCCAGACGGCGTTCTTCGTGGTGACGCGGCGCGGGAAGCGCAGGCCGGAGCCGCCGGGGCCGCCCGGGTTGTAGACGAGCGCGCCCTGCCGCTCCTTCTTGGTGCCCGTGTTGCCGATGCGGTCCACGGCGAGCTTGATCTGCTTGCCGTAGGGGCGGGCGTAGTCGAGCGGCACGCTGACCCAGCCGCACTGGATGGGCTTCTCCAGCCCCCAGTCCTCGGGGCAGTCCTGCCAGTGGACGCCGGCCTTGGCGGCGCGGGCGGCCGCGATCTCGGCGCCCTTGGCCTCCCGGTCCTGGGCGGGCCGGGCGGCGGCACCGGCGGCGGGCGCCGACACGACACCGGCGATCAGGGTGGCGGTGACGAGTGCTCCGGCCGAACCGAGCGCCAGCAGGCGGCTCTTCGGTCTGTTCTCCCTCAAGGGGGCCCTCCGCGTGACTCGCTGCGAGTGGTCAGGCGGGGATCCTCTCGGCTGTGAGCCGTCCGAGAACAGGGTTCGCCGCCCATCTTTACCAATCCGATAACCGGATGATCATGTCCCGCTGAGCGGAACGGAGGTGACGGGCCATCGGGTCGGTACGGAAAAGCCCCGGTCACGGGCCGAGCAGGGCCAGTGCCTCGTCCAGCAGCCCGCGCAGGAGGAGGGCGTCGGGCGCCACGGCACTGACGAGCACGGCCGGCCCGGCCAGCGGCATCAGCGCGGCACACTCCCCCAGCATGCGGGCGATCGGCGGCCGTTCAGCGAACTCCGGTCGGGCCACGAGCAGTTGCCCCACCGCGCGATGCCCGGCGAGCACGGCGGGGCCGTCCCAGCCGCCGGGAGCACCGGGTCCGCAGGCCAGTTCCTGGTCGAGCACGCACCGGCCGGCGACGCGCACGGTCAGCCGGCTGGTGAGCCTCCCGGGGACCTCCCCGGCCCGCCCGAGCACCTGTTCCTCGCGCAGCACGAGCCGTGCCCCGGCGCCGAGTTCGGCCCGCGTGGCGACCTGCAGTTCGCTGCCGTGGGCCGAGATCAACTGCTCGGGCAGCCAGTGCAGTTCGCCGCCGTCCGCCACGTCGAGCCGCACGTCGTAGCGGGCCTCGTGCTTGGTCTGACCCGGCAGCGCGAGCGTGGCGGCGGCCGATCCGACGTGCAGCCGGGCGCCTTCCTCCACCCGCGCGGCCAGCGTGAACCGGTCGCCGCCGAGCGGGCCGCTCATCGCGCCGACGACCATGACCTTCGCCTCGCCGCCGCTCGCCCGGGTGCGGCGCAGGGCCAGCGGGCCCTCGCCGTCCAGCACCGGCAGCGCCGTGCCGCCGCGGCCGTCGGCGCGGGCGACGATCCGTGAGCTCGCCCGTACCCCGGCGGCCGTCACGCCGTCCACGCGGCGAGCCGCTCCCGGACCCACGCGGCCACGTCGGCGACCCCGCTTCCACCGCGCAAGGACTGCAGGATCACCGGCAGTTCGGACCGTTGCGCCTTCGCGTCGGCGGCCATCCGGGCGAGGTCGGAGCCGACGTGGGGGGCCAGGTCGGTCTTGTTCACGACCAGCAGGTCGGCCATGGTGACGCCTGGGCCGCCCTTGCGGGGGATGTCGTCGCCGCCGGCCACGTCGATCACGAAGATCTGCGCGTCCACGAGGCCCTTGGAGAAGGTGGCGGTCAGATTGTCCCCGCCGGACTCGACAAGGATCAGGTCCAGCGGGCCGACCGTGTCCTCCAGGTCCTCGACGGCTTCGAGGTTTGCGGAGATGTCGTCGCGGATCGCGGTGTGCGGGCAGGCGCCGGTCTCGACGGCGGTGATCCGCTCGGGCGGCAGCACGGCCTCACGGAGCAGGAACTCGGCGTCCTCGCGGGTGTAGATGTCGTTGGTGACGACGGCCAGGGACAGCTCGGCGCGCAGTTCCCGGCACAGCGCGGCGACGGTCGCCGTCTTCCCGGACCCGACCGGCCCGCCGAGCCCGATGCGCAGGGCACGGTGTGAGCCGTCGGGCCGGTGTGCGTCGGCGCTCACGGCGGCGGGGCCGTGACGGTGGTGATCGAGGTGCATACGGCGGCTCCAGGGGTCGGCCGGGACAGGGGTCAGGGGGCGAAGTCCCCGGGTCAGGAGGCGAAGAGACGTACGGACCAGGCCGCGTGCCACTCCGCACCGCTCTCCAGCAGGGGTCCGGACGCGGCGGGCAACGCGCCGACGCCCTCGTCGGCCGCCCGCCGTGCCGCCTCCACCGCGCGGTCCACGACCCGGTCCAGCTCCGGCGCCAGCCGCGCCAGCACACCGGTCGCGTCGAACGGGTCGAGGCTCAGCAGACGCACCGTGGCCGTCGCCGGCCCGCTCACGCACTCGTACGCCGCGCAGTACGCGGCGTCCCCGGGGGCGAGGCCGGCCGCCCGGGCGGCGAGGCCGAGCACGACCGGCTGGTGCGCGCCTCTGGGAAACTCCCCTGCCAGCGCTTCCAGTTCGGGCGACGGCCAGCAGGCCCGCGCGGCACGCGTCAGTTGCCTCCCGAGCCGGCGCGCGGCGTTGCGCAGGGCCGGGGACGGCGTGCGGGCGTCGGCCGCCGCGTCCAGCGCGGCGGGCTCGACGCCCAGTACGGCCGCCGCCGCGAGCGCGCCCGCCACCAGCCCGGCGGTGTGCAGCCGCCCGCGGCAGAAGTCCTCCAGGGTCGCGGCGGAGGTGATCCGGCCCGCCTTGACGGCGGCCTCCGCCCCGCCGGAGTGGGCGTGCCCTCCGGCGGGGAAGCGGCCGTCGGCCAGGACGAGCAGTGCCGCCCGTGACATCGCGCCCCCTCAGAAGAGGAAGTAGCGTTGGGCCATGGGCAGTTCGGCCGCCGGTGTCGCCTCCACCAGCTCGCCGTCGATGTGCACGGCGAAGCTGTCGGGGTCGATCCGGACGTCCGGCCGGGCGTCGTTCTCACGCATGTCGGCCTTGGTGACCCGGCGCGTCGACTCGATCACCGCGAACCGCTTGCCGAGGCGCAGCCGCTCCGGCAGCCCGTCCTCGACCGCCGCCGGGGCGACGAAGTTGACGGAGTTGGCGGCCGGGGCGCGGCCGATCGCGCCGTACATCGGGCGGGGCAGGACCGGTTGCGGGGTCGGGATGGAGGCGTTGGCGTCGCCCATCTGCGCGTACGCGATCTGCCCGCCCTTGAGGACGAGGAGCGGTTTGACCCCGAAGAACGCCGGCTCCCACAGCACCAGATCGGCGAGCTTGCCGGTCTCGACGGAGCCGATCTCGGCGGCGAGGCCCTGGGCGAGCGCCGGGTTGATCGTGTACTTGGCGACGTAGCGCCGTACCCGGTGGTTGTCCGCGCGACCGTCGCCCGGCAGCGCCCCGCGACGGCCCTTCATCACGTGCGCCGTCTGCCAGGTGCGCAGGACGACCTCCCCGACGCGGCCCATGGCCTGGGAGTCGGAGGAGATGATCGAGATCGCGCCGAGGTCGTGCAGGACGTCCTCCGCGCCGATGGTGGAGGGCCGGATCCGGGACTCGGCGAACGCCAGGTCCTCCGGGACCGCCGCGTTGAGGTGGTGGCAGACCATCAGCATGTCGAGGTGTTCCTCGGCGGTGTTGACGGTGAACGGCCGGGTCGGGTTGGTGGAGCTGGGCAGCACGTTGGGCCGGGAGACCACGGTCATGATGTCCGGGGCGTGGCCGCCGCCGGCGCCCTCGGTGTGGTACGTGTGGATGCCCCGGCCCGCGATCGCGGCGAGGGTGTCGCCGACGAAGCCCGCCTCGTTCAGGGTGTCCGTGTGGATGGCGATCTGGACGCCGGTGCGGTCGGCGACGGTGAGCGCGGCGTCGATGACGGCGGGGGTGGAGCCCCAGTCCTCGTGCAGCTTGAGGCCGACGGCGCCGCCGCGGATCTGGGAGAGCATCGCCTCGTGGCTGACGGTGTTGCCCTTGCCGAGGAGGCCGACGTTGACCGGGTACGCCTCCATCGCCTCCAGCATGCGGGCCAGGTGCCACGGGCCGGGCGTCACGGTGGTCGCCTTGGACCCCTCGGCCGGACCGGTGCCGCCGCCGACCAGGGTGGTGATTCCGGAGGCCAGCGCCTCGTCGGCGATCCGCGGGCAGATGAAGTGGACGTGCGCGTCGATGGCGCCGGCTGTGAGGATGCGCCCGTTGCCGGCGATGATCTCGGTCTCGGGACCGATGACCAGGTCCGGATGGACGCCGTCCATGGTGTCGGGGTTGCCGGCCTTGCCGAGGGCGGTGATCCGGCCGTCCCGGACGCCGACGTCGGCCTTGACGACGCCCCAGTGGTCGACGACGACGGCCCCGGTGATCACGGTGTCGGGGGTGCCCTCGGCCCGGGTGGCCCGGGACTGGCCCATCGACTCGCGGACGACCTTGCCGCCACCGAAGACGGCCTCGTCGCCGGAGGTTCCGGGGCCGCCCGAGCGGTCCTCCTCGATCTCGATCAGCAGATCGGTGTCGGCGAGCCGGATGCGGTCGCCGGTGGTGGGGCCGAACAGGTCGGCGTAGGCGGCGCGGGAGAGTTCAGGCATCGAGGGCGCCTCCCGTCTCCCCGCGCAGGCCCGGCACGATGCGGGCGCCGGCCAGGGGCACGAGTTCCACCGCGGCGGGAATGCCCGGTTCGAAGCGCACGGCGGTACCGGCGGCGACGTTCAGCCGCTTGCCGCGGGCGGCGGCGCGGTCGAACTCCAGGCCGGGATTGGCCTCGGCGAAATGGTAGTGGGAGCCGACCTGCACGGGCCGGTCGGCGGCGTTGAGCACGGTCAGGCGGGTGACCGCGCGGCCCTCGTTGCACAGAACGGGCTCGTCCGCGAACAGGATCTCTCCGGGAATCACGACGCGCCCCCCTCAGATGATCGGCTCGTGGACGGTGACGAGCTTGGTGCCGTCCGGGAAGGTGGCCTCCACCTGGACGTCGTGGATCATCTCCGGGACCCCGTCCATGACGTCGTCCCTCGTGAGGAGCTTGCGGCCGGAGGACATCAGCTCGGCGACGGTGCGACCGTCACGCGCGCCCTCCAGGATGTGCGACGTGATGTAGGCGATCGCCTCCGGGTGGTTGAGCCTCAGCCCGCGCGCCCTTCGCTTCTCGGCCACGTCGGCCGCCACGTGGATCAGCAGCCTCTCTTGCTCGTGCGGGGTCAGTTGCACGTCCCACCTCACAGTCCCTCGCTCCGGACCGTGCGGGGTCCGGTCGCCGCAGCCACCACGACGGGATAGGTGTAACACACAGACAATTGACCCGATCGCGAGCAACACGGGCAGAAAAACCCCTGGTGGCGTGGATCGGCAGGCTAGTTCCCCGGAGTTTCAACGACGTTAACCGGGCCTTGATCCGCCCATGACCGCGCGATGGGCTCCCGCCTACCGGCTCCGCTCACGGCGCGCCGGGCCGGCGGTGTTCCGCCGCTATGCCGAAGCGGTGCCGTTCACGGGCGGCGGAACCGCCCTCGTGGATCCGCGACACCGTGCTGACGATCTGCTCCTCGGCCGGCTCGTCGAGGGCGTCCAGCGCGTCGAGGCGTTCCATGTCGGCGGCCGAGACCAGCGCGACCAGCGGCTTGCCGTGACGCGTCACGACGACGCGTTCACCGCCGTACACCACCCGGTTGATCAGGTCGGCGAGTTCAGCCCTGGCTTGCGTCACCGGAATCTCGTAGGCCATACCCCCATCATAACGTCACGTACGTCCTGTACATTTTTTACAGATGCCGGGCCCACGAGGGGCCCCGGCGTGAGGAGGGGTATGCCCGTGTCCCGACCGTCCGCCCGTCACGTCCTGCCCGAGTTCACCGACCGCACCGGAACGGGGGCGCGCACGCTCGATCCCTACGGCAGGCTCTTCGAGGAGCGGGTGGTCTTCCTCGGGACGCCGGTCGACGCCGCAGCGGCGAGCGACGTGACGGCGCAGTTCATGTACCTGGAACACGCCGCCCCGGAGCGGGACATCACGCTGTACGTCAACTCCCCGGGGGGTTCGTTCGACGCGATGACGGCGATCTACGACACGATGCGGTACGTCGGGTGCGACGTGGCGACCTACTGCCTGGGGCAGGCCGCCTCCGTCGCCGCAGTCCTGCTCGCGGCCGGCACACCGGGCAAGCGGTTCACGCTGCCGGGGGCACGCGTGGTGATCACCCAGCCGGCCCTGCCCGAGCCGGTGCACGGTCAGCCGGACGACCTCGTGATCCAGGCCCGTGAACTGACCCGGACCCGGGACCTGGTGGAACGGATGCTCGTACGGCACACGGGGCGCACGGCGGAGCAGGTGCGCGGGGACCTGGAACGGGACCTGGTCCTGGACGCCCCGGGAGCGCTGGCCCACGGCCTGGTCGACGCCGTCGTGCCCAGCCGCCGGAGCATGCCCGGCGCACCGGAATCGGGGTGAGCGCGGATGCTGCCGCCGGAGCTGCCGCCGCTGCCCGCCCTGACGCGCGCCGAGGGCGAACTGATCGACCGGTACCTGGAGGCGATCGACCTGCTGGGCCGGATCAACCCGGCACGGGACGGCGACACCTACCGCGCCCTGCGGGCGGCGCAGGCCCTGGTGCACAAGGCGGCGCGGTTGTGCGACGCGCTCACGGTGATGCACCAGCGGGGCGAGACGGAGCTGCACGGGGACACGCTGGCACGGGCTCTGCGGGTGCTGGACGGTGAGCGCCGCGCCGCGCGCGTCACGCTCCCGCCCGACTGCGGCGGCTGACGCGGACACACGTTCCGGAGCGACGGGTCCTCTGCGTCCACACGTGTTCCGGGCCCGACTTGAAACGGCCCGAACGACTTACCACCGACCGGTGTATATCCAGATCGTTTTCCGGGGCTCCCGAGTTGCGCGACCGGGGGCTCCGGGACCGCCGCAGGGGTGCTCCGCCCCAGCTCGGGGGCTACGTCGGGGAACTGACGGTGCCTCGAACGCAACGCTGTCCACCCGAACGGGTGAGTGGTGAGTAACGCCACAAATCCCCGGTTCCGTTGGGATTTTCAGACAGCTGTGGGTGAAGATCCCTTGCTGACGACAAGCCCCCGCCACAGCGGCGGGGCGGTCCGGGCGGACGCCGAGTCCTGCCGCCGCCCGGATGACCGGTCGACAGGAGTGGATCGGCAGGAGTGGAGGACCCGAGCATGACGGGTCGCCGGAACGGATGTCCGTCTGCACCCTGCAGACGGCCCGATGTTCCGGAAACCCTTGGGGTGAAGCCGCGGCAACGCGGCCGGGCAACTTCGCCAGCCCGAATCCGACAGGTCATCCTTCACAGGCGGCTGACGAAGGGTTGCGCATGACTGCGCTCAATCGTGTCCCGTCGCTGATGGCCCGGGCCGGCACGGCCTCGGCACTCACTCTCGCCGCCGTGGGCGGCTCGATCGCGGTGCCCGGCCTCGCCACCGAGGCCTCGGCGGCGACCGTGGCGGCGAAAGCCCTCAAGGTCGCGGCCTCCAAGAAGGGCGCGCCCTACGCCTGGGGGGCCACCGGGCCGCGCAGGTTCGACTGCTCGGGACTCACGCTGTACTCGTTCAAGAAGGCGGGCAAGAAGCTGCCGCGTACCGCCGCCCAGCAGTACAACAAGACGCACCACATCTCCGCCAGGAACCGCAAGGCCGGCGACCTGGTCTTCTTCCACTACGGTTCCAGCGTCTACCACGTCGGCATCTACGCGGGCCACAACAAGATCTGGCACGCCCCCAAGACCGGTGACGTGGTGAAGCTGCAGAAGCTCTGGACCAAGAGCGTCTGGTACGGCCGGGTCAGCTGACCCTTCGTCAAGGCGGGAGCGGCTCCGGCAGCGGGCCGCTCCCGGCACCGCCGGCGTCACCGGCGGGACGCCCCGGCGCGGGCGCCTTCCCGGCCTCGCCGCGGGGCGCTTCCGGCGGGGCGGGCGTCCGAGGGCCCTCGGAGACCCGCGGAATCCTGTGGGGCACGCCGGCGCGTGCCGGCCACCCGTCCGCGGGCCGTCCGCCGACCCGCCGCCGCTCGGCACGTCTCCTCCTGCTTCCGCCCCCTCACAGGGCGCCTGCGGCCGCCCGGCCCGTCCGCGGCGGTCCACCCACGCCCGCCGCTCCCGGACCCGCCACCGTCCGGCCTCTCGCCCCGGCCCGCCACCGTCCGGTCTCTCACCCCGGGCGGACAGCCCCCTCGGCCCGGAGGGCGGCGGCCGGCCCGGAATCCTGCGGCCGGCCCGCAGTCCTGTGGCCAGCCAGGAGTCCTACGGCCGGCCCGGCGGCGTGGCGGGATCGGTCGTGAGGGTCCAGGGGAGTTCGATGAAGACCGTCTTGCCGCCCTCGCGGGTGGGGCGGACGCGGAGTCTGCCGCCGCACTCGGCGGTGAGACAGCGGATGATCACCATGCCGCGGCCGTTGTCCTGCTGGACCGCGGCGGGCAGTCTCTTGGGGAAGCGGGGGTGGCCGTCCGTGACGCCGATGCGCAGGTGTTCGTCACGGTCCAGCGCGATGTCGACCGTGAAGGTGGGTGACTGGCCGAACGTGTGCTGCACGGCGTTGGTGGCGAGTTCGGAGACGATGAGCCGTACGGTGTCGGCCGCTTCGGTGTCCGACGACAGACCCCACTCCGCGAGGGTTCCCACGACGTAGGTGCGGGCGGCGGAGACCGAGGCGGGATCGCTCGGCAGAGTGACGGATGCTTCCAGATGGTCTGCCATGGCGACGTCGTCCCTTTCCCACGGGACCGCAGTCCACACGGAGCTGATGGTTCGAGTACGGTCCCGGTCTGGTGCTTCCTCGTCAGCCTGCCATCACCGGGCCGGTCACGGGGAGCGATCCACCTGGTTATGCATATATCTGTCGCTCGAAGCGGTGAACTCTGCGACGCGAGACCGTATTGGGGCGGCCCGTCAGGAGTAAAGGAGGGGCCCATGCAGAACGGTCCGGCGGTGCGCCGCCGCAAACTGGGCGCCGAACTGCGCACGCTGCGTACCGGCGCCGGACTCACGAGCGGCGAGGCGGCCCAACTGGTCGGCTGGCACCAGTCGAAAGTCAGCCGCATCGAGACCGGCGCCAGCGGCGTGAAAGCGGACGACCTGCGCTTACTGCTGGACGCCTACGCGGTGCGGGACGGCCAGCTGCGCGAGCTGCTGATGATGCTGGCGGGGGCCGAGGACGCCGGTGGCCGCGACCGCTGGTGGCATGCCTACCGCGGGGTGCTTCCGCCCACGTACCGGGATTTCATCAGCCTGGAGTCGCAGGCGAGCGCGATGCGCACCCTGGAGACCACGGTCGTGCCCGGCCTGCTGCAAACGGCCGAATACGCCCGCGCGGTGACCCGGGCGGCCGTGAAGGACGTGGACGAGGAACGCCTGGACAGGCTGGTGGAGGTGCGCCTCGCCCGGCAGGACGTGCTGCGTTCGGACCCACCGCTCGAACTGAACGCGGTACTCGACGAGGCGGTGCTGCGGCGCGAGGTCGGCGGTCCCGAGGTGATGGCCCGGCAACTGGAGCGGCTGACCGAGGCGGCCAGGCTGCCCCAGGTACGGCTCCAGGTTCTGCCGTTCACGGCGGGAGCACATATCGGCCTCACCGGGCCTTTCGTTATTTTCTCATTTCCGAGCACTTCTGATCTGGACGTAGTTGTCCTTGACCAGTTGGCGAGTAGCCTCTACCTGGAACGGAAAGAAGACCTGGTGGCCTACTCAGAGGCCTTCGACACCCTTCAGTTCCACGCCCTTTCACCCGAGGAATCGTTGGACTACATCGCCGGAATAGGTGACGGCGCGTAGGGAGGCACCATGACCGCACTGCCTCGGAACGTACCTGCCAGTACCGACCTCAATGACGTGCGCTGGCTGCGCAGCAGCCACAGCACCGGAGCCAACAACTGCGTGGAGACGGCGAGGCCGCACGTCGGCCCGCGGGCCGGGCTGCTCGCCGTGCGCGACTCCAAGAACCCGGCCGGACCCGCGCTGCTCTTCTCCCCGGAGAGCTGGTCGGGATTCGTCACCGCGCTGCGGTGACCGCGTCCGGTCCGCTGCCGACCGGCCGACGCTGATCAGAGCCGATCAGTCTCGCCCGCTCCCGTCCCACCTCGTCCGCTCTCGTCAATTTCTCGTCGGTTTCTCGTCAGTTTTTTCGCCAATCTCGTGCGACACACGGCCGTGTCACGCCGACTCATGGTCGCGTCTCGCCGATCACACGTACAGCGCGTTCGATCTCGGTCCCGGAGAGGTCCGCACGGGCGGTCAGCCTCAGCCGCGAGATGCCGTCGGGCACGGAAGGAGGACGGAAGCAGCCCACGGCCAGCCCTGCCGTTCGGCAGTCGGCCGCCCAGCGCACGGCCTGCTCCGGGGACGGAGCCCGCACCGAGACCACCGCGGCGTCCGGACGTACCGCCTCCAGGCCCGCGGTGGTCAGCCGTGCGTGCAGCTCCGCGGCCACCTCGCGGGCCCGTGCCGCGCGCCGCGGCTCGCGCACGAGCAGCCGCAGCGCGGCCAGGGCGGCACCGGCCGCCGCGGGAGCGAGACCGGTGTCGAAGATGAACGTCCGGGCCGCGTTGACCAGATGGTCGATCACCCGGGCGGGACCGAGCACCACACCGCCCTGACTGCCCAGCGACTTGGACAGGGTGGCCGTCGCCACCACGTCGCCGGCCCCCGCGAGCCCGGCCGCGTACGGCGCGCCCCGGCCGCCGTCGCCCAGCACGCCGAGGCCGTGGGCGTCGTCCACCACCAGCCCGGCGCCGTGCTCGCGGCACGCCTCGGCCAGCGCGGCCAGCGGCGCCTGGTCCCCGTCGACGGAGAAGACCGTGTCGGAGACGACGATCGCCGTCCCCTCGTGCGTGGCCAGGGCCTTGCGCACGGACTCGGGATCGGCGTGCCCCACGACCTGGGTGCCGCCCCGGGCGAGCCGGCAGCCGTCGATGAGCGAGGCGTGGTTGCCCGCGTCGGAGACGATCAGGGAGCCGTGCGGGCCGAGCGCGGTGACCGCGGCCAGGTTGGCGGCGTAGCCGGAGGAGAAGACCAGGGCCGCCTCGAAGCCGCAGAAGGCGGCCAGCTCGCGCTCCAGCTCGGTGTGCAGCTCGGTGGTGCCGGTGACCAGCCGGGAGCCGGTGGAACCGCCGCCCCAGGTCCGGGCGGCCCGGGCCGCGCCCTCGGTGACCTCGGGGTGGTGCGCCAGGCCCAGGTAGTCGTTGCTCGCCAGGTCCAGCAGCGGCGAGTCGGCGGGGCGCGGGCGCAGGGTCCGTACGAGACCGGCACGGCGGCGCGCCCCGGCCTGTTCGTCGATCCAGCCGAACGCCATGGGTCCTCCGGTGCTTTTGTAGGTAGCGCACAGACCCTAGCGGTACCCCGGACGGCCCAGGGTGTGGCGATACCCACACGGTGAACCGTCTCCGTTGTGCAAACTCTCCTTGGCCGGGAGCGGTCCCGTAGGACAGGATCGGACCTCATGGACCTGCTGAACACGCTGGTGGACAAGGGGCTTCGGCGCGAGCTGCCGACCCGCGAGGAAGCACTCGCCGTTCTGGCCACCTCCGACGACGACCTGCTCGATGTGGTGGCCGCGGCCGGGAAGGTGCGCCGACACTGGTTCGGGCGACGGGTGAAACTCAACTATCTGGTGAACCTCAAGTCGGGCCTGTGCCCGGAGGACTGCTCCTACTGCTCCCAGCGGCTCGGCTCCAAGGCCGACATCCTCAAGTACACCTGGCTCAAGCCGGACGAGGCCTCCCAGGCGGCCGCCGCCGGCCTGGCGGGAGGCGCCAAGCGCGTCTGCCTGGTGGCCAGCGGGCGCGGCCCGACGGACCGGGACGTGGACCGGGTCTCGGAGACCATCAGGACCATCAAGGAGCAGAACGAGGACGTCGAGGTGTGCGCCTGCCTCGGCCTGCTCTCCGGCGGCCAGGCCGAGAAGCTGCGCGAGGCGGGCGCGGACGCGTACAACCACAACCTCAACACGTCCGAGGGGACGTACGGGGACATCACGACCACGCACACGTACGCCGACCGGGTGGACACGGTGCAGAAGGCGCACGCGGCCGGCCTGTCCGCCTGCTCCGGCCTGATCGCGGGCATGGGCGAGAGCGACGAGGACCTGGTCGACGTCGTCTTCTCGCTGCGTGAGCTGGACCCGGACTCGGTGCCGGTCAACTTCCTCATCCCGTTCGAGGGCACTCCGCTCGCCAAGGAGTGGAACCTCACCCCGCAGCGCTGCCTGCGCATCCTGGCGATGGTCCGGTTCGTCTGCCCGGACGTGGAGGTCCGCATCGCCGGCGGCCGCGAGGTCCACCTGCGCACGATGCAGCCGCTCGCGCTGAACCTGGCCAACTCCATCTTCCTCGGCGACTACCTGACCAGCGAGGGCCAGGCCGGCAAGGCCGACCTGGACATGATCGCGGACGCCGGGTTCGAGGTGGAGGGCGCCGACCAGGTGACGCTGCCGGAGCACCGGGCCGCGGCCGCCGGGGGCGGCTGCGGCTCGCACGAGAGCGCCGGCTGCGGATCCGTCTGCGGCTCGCACGAAGGCGCGAACGGGTGCGGCTCGCACGCCGATGCGGACGGGTGCGGCTCGCACGCGGGCGCGGACGGGTGCGGCACGGCCTCCGCCGCCGCCAACGAGCCGCGTCCCGACCTCGTCGCGGTCCGCCGCCGGGGCGCCGGAACGGACCTCGCGCCCAATGCCTGACCTGCCCCGGCTGGGCGTGCCCGAACTGCTGGAGCTGGACCGGCGGCACGTCTGGCACCCCTACGGCCCGATGCCCGGCCGCGCCGAACCGCTCGTCGTGGAGTCGGCGAGCGGTGTCCGGCTGCGGCTCGCGGACGGTTCCGGCGAGCTGGTCGACGGGATGTCGTCCTGGTGGTCGGCGATCCACGGCTACAACCACCCGCTGCTCAACCAGGCCGCGCGGGAACAGCTCGGCCGGATGAGCCACGTGATGTTCGGCGGGCTCACGCACGAGCCCGCCGTGCGGCTGGCGAAGCGTCTTGTCGACATGTCGCCCGATGGCCTGGAGCACGTGTTCCTGGCCGACTCGGGCTCGGTGTCGGTCGAGGTCGCGGTCAAGATGTGCCTGCAGTACTGGCGCTCGCTCGGCCGGGCCGGCAAACAGCGGCTGCTGACCTGGCGGGGCGGCTACCACGGTGACACCTGGACTCCCATGTCGGTGTGCGATCCCGAGGGCGGGATGCACCAGCTGTGGAGCGGGGTGCTGCCCCGCCAGGTCTTCGCGGACGCGCCGCCGGCGGAGTACGAGGAGTCGTACGCCGCGCAGCTGCGCGCGCTGATCGCGGAGCACGCGGACGAGCTGGCCGCCGTGATCGTGGAGCCGGTGGTGCAGGGAGCGGGCGGCATGCGCTTCCACTCCCCCGCCTACCTGCGGGTGCTGCGCGAGGCGTGCGACGCGCACGACGTGCTGCTGGTGTTCGACGAGATCGCCACCGGTTTCGGCCGTACCGGCGCGCTGTTCGCGGCGGACCACGCGGGTGTCACCCCGGACGTGATGTGCGTGGGCAAGGCGCTGACCGGCGGCTACCTGACGCTGGCGGCCACCCTGTGCACCGCGCGGGTCGCCGACGGCATCTCCCGCGGCGAGGTGCCCGTCCTGGCGCACGGACCGACGTTCATGGGCAACCCGCTCGCCGCGGCGGTGGCCTGCGCCTCCCTCGATCTGCTCCTCGGCCAGGACTGGCTGTCGGAGGTCAAGCGGATCGAGACGGCCCTGCGCGAGGGACTCGCGCCGGCCGCGGAACTGCCCGGGGTCCTGGACGTGCGTGTGCTGGGCGCCATCGGGGTCGTCCAGCTCGACCACGACGTCGACATGGCCGCCGCCACCCGGGCGGCCGTGCGGGAGGGCGTGTGGCTGCGCCCGTTCCGCGACCTGATCTACACGATGCCGCCGTACGTCACCTCGGACGAGGACGTGGCACGGATCGCGCGCGCGGTGTGCGCCGCGGCGCGGGAGGGATGACATGCCGGTACTGGTGATCACAGGGACGGGCACGGAGATCGGCAAGACCGTCACCACCGCCGCCGTCGCCGCCGCCGCGCTCGCGGCCGGGCGATCGGTGGCGGTGCTGAAGGCCGCGCAGACGGGCGTGGGGCCGGACGAGCGCGGGGACGCGGAGGAGGTCGCGCGGCTCGCGGGCCCGGTCACGGCGACCGAACTGGCCCGCTACCCCGAGCCCTTGGCGCCGGGCACGGCGGCCCGGCGGGCCGGGATGACGCCCGTGCACCCGCACGACGTCGCCGAACGGGCCGCCAAGCTGGCCACCGAGCACGATCTGGTGCTGATCGAGGGGGCGGGCGGGCTGCTCGTCCGGTTCGACGCGGCGGGCGGCACGCTGGCCGACGTGGCCCGGCTGCTGAGCGCGCCGGTGCTGGTCGTCACCCCCGCCGGGCTGGGCACCCTGAACGCCACCGAGCTGACCGCGCGCGAACTGCGACGGCGGGAGATCGAGTTGGCAGGTGTGGTGATCGGCAGCTGGCCCACGGAACCGGACCTCGCCGCCCGCTGCAACGTCGCCGACCTGCCCGAGGTCGCCGGCGCCCCGCTGCTCGGCGCGCTGCCCGCCGGGGCCGCGGCACTGCCGCCCGCCGGCTTCCGCACGGCGGCGCCGGGCTGGCTGGCGCCGCGGCTGGACGGGACCTGGGAAGCGGAGGCGTTCCGCATCCGGCAGGCGCCCTGACGCCCTTCCGGCCCCGGACGCGGGTGGTTGCCCCGTTCGGCGGGGGTGCGGGACAGCCGTACGGGGGACACTCACCGTAGGCGGGCCCGAGCGGCCCCGGGGAGGTTGTCATGCGGTTGTCGTCGACCGGTAGCGGCACGATGGCGCGGAGTCCCGTCCGCCATCCGCTGTTCGCCCGTTGCTACGCCCGGCTCAGTGTGGGCGCCGAGACCCGGCTCGGCATGGCCGGCGTGCGCGAGCGGCTGCTCGCCGGGCTGTCCGGGCGGGTGATCGAGATCGGCGCGGGCAACGGGCTGAACTTCGCGCACTATCCGGGCACCGTGGCGGAGGTCGTCGCCATCGAGCCGGAGCCGCTGCTGCGGAAGCTGGCGTCGCGGGCGGCGCTGCGCGCGCAGGTACCGGTGGACGTGGTGCCGGGGGCGGCCGAGGCGCTGCCCGTCAAGAGCGAGGCCTTCGACGCGGCCGTGCTGTCGCTGGTGCTGTGCAGCGTGCGGGACGTGACGCGGGCACTGGGCGAGGTGCGTCGGGTGCTCCGGCCGGGCGGCGAGGTGCGGTTCTTCGAGCACGGGCGGGACGGCGGCCGGGTGATGACGCTGACCCAGCAGACCCTGGACCGCACCGTGTGGCCGCTGCTGAGCGGCGGCTGCCACCTGTCCCGCGAGCCGGTGGCCGCGCTGCGCGAGGCCGGGTTCCGGCTAGGACCGCTCAGGCGGGTGATGCTGCCGCAGGAGGGTCCGGCGCTGCCGGCCTCGTACTGCGCGCTCGGCGTCGCCTGGCGCCCGGACGAGCCGGACACCCGCTGATCACGGGCCCGGCCGCGCCCGGGCCCCGGCCGCGGTCCCTGGTTCCAGCCGCAGTTCCCGCGCGATGTCGTCGACGCTCGCCGCGCCGTCCTTGACCAGCCGGGCGAGGTCCCGGACCTGTTCGCGCGTGGTGGCGGCCTTCTCGCCGCTCGCGACCAGGTAGGCGTAGGCCACCGCGGAGGGCGAACTGCGCCGGAGCGCCGGCAGCGGCAAGGGACCGGGCGGGAGTCGCCGGCATCGGGTGCGTGTCCCCGGCTCAAGGAGGGATTCCGGCCGTGGGAGGCGTCACACTAGGCTCGGCTGGGGGCCATGGAGTCGGGACGTCGAGGCGACCTGGAGGCGGTCTTGTCCACTTCTGCTGCGGAGCACGCCCCGGGACTCCCCCCGGACGGTGGCGTGGCGGCCCGGGCCCGCGCACTGACCAAGGCCTACGGCTCCGGCGAGACGGCCGTGGTCGCCCTGGACTCGGTCGACGTGGACATCGCGCGGCACCGCTTCACCGCGGTGATGGGCCCCTCCGGGTCCGGGAAGTCCACGCTGATGCACTGCCTGGCGGGCCTCGACACGGTGTCGGCCGGTCAGGTGTGGCTCGGCGACACCGAGATCACCGGGCTGAGGGAGCGGGAGCTGACCCGGCTCAGGCGGGACCGGATCGGGTTCATGTTCCAGTCGTTCAACCTCATCCCGACCCTGACCGCCGCCGAGAACATCACCCTGCCGATGGACATCGCGGGCCGCGAACCCGACCGGCGGTGGCTGGACCAGGTCATCGACGCCCTCGGACTGCGCGGGCGCCTGACGCACCGGCCCGCGCAGCTCTCCGGCGGTCAGCAGCAGCGCGTCGCCTGCGCGCGGGCGCTGGCCTCCCGGCCCGAGCTGGTCTTCGCCGACGAGCCGACCGGCAACCTGGACTCGCGGGCGGGTCTGGAGGTGCTGGGCTTCCTGCGCGGCGCGGTGGACGACCTAGGCCAGACCGTCGTCATGGTCACCCACGACCCGGGCGCCGCCGCCCACTCCGACCTGGTGCTGTTCCTCGCCGACGGGCGGATCGTGGACGAGATGGAACGGCCGACGGCGGATGCCGTGCTCGAGCGCATGAAGCGGTTCGACGTGGTCCGCGGCCGGCTCGGCGACGGCGTCGTCGCCGCCCAGGAGGACTGACCCGGTGCTCAAGGCGACCCTGAGGAGCTTCCTCGCGCACAAGGGGCGGCTGGCCCTGTCCGCGGTGGCCGTGCTCCTGTCCGTGGCCTTCGTCGCGGGCAGCCTGGTCTTCTCCGACACCGTCGGCCGCACCTTCGACCGGCTGTTCGCCTCCACCGCCGCCGACGTCACCGTGAGCCCCAAGGAGGACCCGCGGGCGGCGCGGGCGACGGGCGCGGTGCAGACCCTGCCGGCCGCGCTGCGGGACCGGGTGGCGGTGGTCCCCGGGGTGGCCCGGGCCTACGCGGACGTGTCGGTGCAGAACGTCGTGGTGGTCGACGGCCACGACAGGTCCGTCGGCCCGACCACCGGCGCGCCCACCATCGCCGCCTCCTGGTACGCCACCCGCCGCGGCCCGGTGGAACTGACCTCCGGTCACGCGCCGCACGGCGCGGGCGAGGCGCTGCTGGACGCCGACACCGCCGGCCGGAAGCACGTACGGATCGGCGACACGCTGACCGTGCAGGCACAACCGGGCACCTTCGACGTCCGTGTCGTCGGCATCGCCACCTTCACCACGACCAACCCGGGTGCCGCACGGATCTTCCTGGACCCGGCCGTGGCCGGCCGGCAGCTGCTCGGGTCCGCCGCCAGGGCGACCAGCGTCTCGGTGGACGCGGCGCGGGGCGTGACCGACGCGCAGCTCCAGCGCCGCGTCGGCGCGGCGATCGGCACCGGCACCTACGACCTGCGGACCGCGGACGAGCAGGCCAAGTCGGCCTCGGCCGGCCTCGGCACCTTCCTCGACGTGATCAAGTACGTGATGCTGGGCTTCGCCGGCGTCGCGGTGCTGGTCGGCGTCTTCCTCATCGTCAACACCTTCTCCATGCTGATCGCCCAGCGCACCCGGGAACTGGGCCTGCTGCGGGCACTCGGCGCGGACCGGCGGCAGGTGCGCCGGTCGGTGCTCACGGAGGCACTGCTGCTGGGCCTGGTCGGTTCCACCCTCGGCCTCGCGGCCGGGATCGGGCTGGCCCTCGGGCTGATCCGGCTGATGAGCGCGTTCGGGACGAACCTGAGGGCCGCCGAGACGGTCATCGGCTGGGGGACGCCCGTCGCCGCGTACGCCGTCGGCCTCGGCGTCACCTTCGTGGCCGCCTACCTGCCCGCGCGGCGCGCGGCGGCCGTCTCGCCCATGGCGGCGCTCGCGGACGCCGAAGTGGCCGGGGTGGGCAGGCCGCTGAGGGCGCGGGCGATCACCGGCGCGGTGGTCGGGGCGGCCGGCGCGGCCGCGCTCGCCGGGTGCACGGCGGCCACGCGGACCGCACAGGCGGCGTCGCTGCTGGGGCTCGGCGTGGTGCTGTCCCTGATCGCGACCGTCGTCGCCGGACCGCTGCTGGTGCGGCCGGTGATCCGGGTGCTCGGCGCGGCCTTCCCCCTGGTGTTCGGCCCGGTCGGCCGGATGAGCCGGCGCAACGCCCTGCGCAACCCCCGCCGCACCGGCGCCACGGCCGCCGCCCTGATGGTGGGCCTGGCCCTGGTCGGCGGGATGTCGGTGGCGAGCGCCTCCCTGTCGGCGTCGTTCGACCAGCGGATCGACCGGACACTCGGCGCCGACTTCATCGTCCAGAGCGCCGGCTTCACGCCCTTCACGAAGGAGGTCGCCGACCGGGTGGCCGGCACGCCCGGCGCCGGCGTCGTCGTACGGCAGCGGCTCAGCCCCGTCGCCGTGCGGATGCCGGACGGCACGCGGGTCAGGACGACCGCCACCGGGTACGGGCCCCGGCTCGACGACGTCGCGCACCTCACCTACGCGCGCGGTGGTTCGGCGCAGGCGCTGGCGGACGGGCGCCTCGGCATGGACGCCGGCTTCGCGCGGGACCACGGCGTCCGGACCGGCGGCGTGATCCCGGTCGAGTTCCCGGGCGGGCGCCGGGCGGAACTGACGGTCGGGGCGCTCACCGAGCAGGAGCCGGCCGGGGGGTTCGGCACGCAGGGCGGCGTCTTCCTCGGCCTGCGCACACTGGAGAGGTACGTCCCGCACGGTCAGGACTCCGCGGTGTACGTCAACACGGCTCCCGGGACGACGGCGGCCGAGCTGCGCCCCCGCCTGGAGCGGGCGCTCAAGCCGTTCCCGCAGGTGCAGGTGCGCGATCAGAGCGACTACAAGAACCTGGTCCACGACCAGATCGCCGTCCTGCTCTACCTCGTGTACGCACTGCTCGGGCTGGCGATCGTCATCGCCGTGCTCGGCGTGGTCAACACCCTCGCCCTGTCGGTGGTGGAGCGCACCCGGGAGATCGGGCTGCTGCGCGCGATCGGGCTGGGGCGGCGGCAGCTGCGCCGGATGATCCGGCTGGAGTCGGTGGTGATCGCGGTGTTCGGCGCGGTCCTGGGGCTGGGTCTGGGGCTCGTGTGGGGGGTGTGCATGCAGCAGGTGCTGGCCCTGCGCGGGCTGACGGCGCTCGCGATCCCCTGGGGAACGCTCGTCACGGTGGTGATCGGCTCGGCGGTGGTGGGCGTCGTGGCGGCCCTGCTGCCGGCGCTGCGGGCGTCGCGGATGAACGTGCTGGCGGCGATCGCGCACGAGTGACGCGGGCCCTCGCGGCGCTCTCCGGCGGGCGTCGGGCGTGCCGCGGGCGTGATGGAATGACCGGTGCAGAGCAAGTCCTGTGCTCAGGAGGAGAGTTCATGCCGCGTCCGTTCCGTTTCGGGGTCAATCTGCTCGCGCCCGCACCCGGCGCCGAGTGGCGGGCGACGTGCCGTCGCGCCGAGGAGCTGGGCTACGACGTGATCCTGGTCCCCGACCACCTGGGCATGGTCGCGCCCTTCCCGGCGCTGGTCGCGGCCGCCGAGGCGACCGAGCGGCCGCGGCTCGGCACCTTCGTGCTCAACGCGGGCTTCTGGAACCCGGCCCTGCTCGCCCGCGAGGTGGCGACGACGGACGCGCTGACCGGTGGCCGGCTCGAACTCGGCCTCGGCACGGGGTACGTCCCGGCCGAGCACGAGGCGGCCGGACTGCCGTTCGGCTCACCGCGCGAGCGGGTCGACCACCTGCGGCGCACGGTCGTCGAACTGGACCGGCTGCTGGGCTCCGAGGAGCACGCGCCGCGGCCCGTCCAGCCCCGGGTGCCGCTGCTGATCGGCGCCAACGGCGACCGGATGCTGCGCCTGACCGCCGGGCACGCGGACATCGCCGCGTTCACCGGCGCCCGGCCCGGCGCCGCCGCGGGGTCGTTGCAGCCGCTGACCGCCGAGGAGCTGGACGAGCG
The DNA here is from genome assembly GCF_014650035.1 of Streptomyces lucensis JCM 4490. Classification (GTDB taxonomy): domain Bacteria; phylum Actinomycetota; class Actinomycetes; order Streptomycetales; family Streptomycetaceae; genus Streptomyces; species Streptomyces lucensis. The sequence continues at coordinate 645,461 of NZ_BMUE01000003.1, forward strand.
GGTGGCCCGCTACCGCGGGCTGGCGGCGGGCCGCGCGCGACCGGCCGAGCTGAACCTGCTGATCCAGCTCGTGGCCGTCACGGACGACCCCGGACCGGTGCTGAAGCCCCTGCTGGAGCGGCTGCCCGGACTGACCCTGGAGCAGGCCCTGGCGCTGCCCATCGTGCTGGCCGGCCCGCTGGACGACGTCGTCGCCAAGGTGCGGGCGCAGCGCGAGCGGTTCGGGTTCTCGTACCTGACCGTGCTGGAACCGTCGATGGAGGCGTTCGCCCCGGTGATGGAACGGCTTCGCGAGGAGTCCGCATGATGGAAATGCCGGGGCCGGCCACGCCGACCGTGCTCCGATGATCACATGACTGATGTGCGCGTCCGCCCCGCCGTCCACGCCGACCTCGACGCGGTGCTCGCCTTCTGGCGGAGCGCCGCCGAGGGCACGAGCATCAGCGACGACCGCGCCGGGGTGGAGCGGCTGGTCGCCCGCGACCCGGAGGCGCTGCTCCTGGCCGAGTCGGAGGGCGAGCTGGTCGGCACCGTGATCGCCGGCTTCGACGGCTGGCGGTGCCATCTGTACCGGCTCGCGGTGAGCCCGGGCCGGCGGCGGCAGGGCATCGGTTCGGCGCTGCTGGCCGCCGCCGAGGAGCGTTTCGTACGGCTCGGCGGCCGGCGCGCGGACGCCATGGTGCTGGTGCGCAACGAGACGGCCCACCACGCCTGGACCGCGGCCGGGTACGGCCCCGAGGAGCGCTGGCGGCGGTGGGTCAAGCCTCTGACGCGATGAGATCACCGCCTTCTTTGCCCATCCTTTACCCTTGAGGGAGCACTCGGCCCTCTATGAAAGGTTGTGAGCGTCCGCCCATGGGCGATCCCCCCGGTCGGCGACACCGCGCGTTCCGCCCCGCCCTGTCCGATCATGGGACGGGGGTGACCCGATGACCGAAGTGCTCCTCCTCCTGGTGGCGATCCTGCTCTCCCTCGCCTGCGGCGCCTTCGTGGCGGCGGAGTTCTCGCTGACCACGGTGGAGCGCAGCGAGCTGGAGCGCTCCGCCGCACGCGGCGAACGCGGCGCCAAGGGCGCCCTGGAGGCCGTGCGGAACCTGACCTTCCAGCTCTCCGGCGCCCAGCTCGGCATCACCGTGACCAATCTGGTGGTCGGCATGCTCGCCGAGCCGTCGATCGCCAGGCTGCTCGCCGGACCGTTCACCGCGATGGGCCTGTCGCAGACCACGGCGAGTTCGGTGGCCCTGGTGCTGGGCACGGCCCTGTCCACGGTGTTCCTGATGGTCGTCGGCGAGCTGGTGCCCAAGAACTGGGCGATCTCCTCACCGCTGAAGGTGGCCAGGCGGGTGGGCAGCGCCCAGCGCTGGTTCAGCGCGGCCTTCCGGCCCTTCATCACGCACCTGAACAACACGGCCAACCGTTTCGTGCGCCGGCTCGGCATCGAACCGGCCGAGGAGCTGGCCTCCGCGCGCGGTCCGCAGGAGCTGGCCGCCCTCGCCCGGCACTCCGCCAAGGCGGGCGCCCTGGCGGCGGACACCGCGGAGCTGTTCGTCCGGACGCTGAACCTGGCCGACCTCACGGCCCAGAACGTGATGACCCCGCGCGTGCAGGTCATCGCCCTCGACGCCCAGGCCACCTGCGAGGACGTGGCGAACGCGACGCGGGCCACCGGCCTGTCCCGGTTCCCCGTCTACCGGGGCAGCCTGGACTCCGTCGTCGGCACCGCGCACGTCAAGGACGTCCTGGCCGTGCCCGCCGAGCAGCGGTGCCACCGGCGCGTCTCCCAGATGATGCGCGAGCCGCTGCTGGTCCCCGAGTCCCTGACCGTGGACCGGCTGCTGGACCGGCTCTCCGGCAGGCGCACCATGGCCGTCGTCATCGACGAGTACGGCGGCACGGCGGGCGTGGCGACGCTGGAGGACATCGTCGAGGAGGTCGTCGGCGAGGTGCGGGACGAGCACGACCCGCACGAGACGCCCGACCTCGCGCCCGCCGGCGCGGACGCCGAGGGCCGCGCCCTGTACTCGGCCGACGGCGCCGCCCGCACCGACCAGCTCGCGCGCGTGGGCCTGCGCGTGCCCGAGGGGCCGTACGAGACCCTGGCCGGCCTGGTCGCCACCCGGCTGGGCCGGATACCCGAGATCGGTGACGCGGTGCACGTGGCCGGCTGGCGCATGGACGTGGTGGACGCCTCGGGCCGCCGGGCGGCCCGGGTGCTGCTGCACGCGCCGCTGGCCGACGAGAAGACCGACGACACGCCGGAGAGTGCGCGATGACCGCCGTACAGCTGCTCATCGGCCTGGCGACCCTCGTCGTCAACGCCTTCTTCGTGGGCGCGGAGTTCGCGCTGATCTCCGTGCGCCGCTCGCAGGTCGAACCGCTCGCCCAGGAGGGCGACCGGCGCGCCCGGAGTGTGGTGTGGGGCCTGGAGCACGTCTCGGCCCTGCTGGCCGCAGCCCAGCTCGGCATCACCCTGTGCACCCTGGTCCTCGGCGTGGTCGCCGAACCGGCGATCGCCCACCTGCTGGAGCCGGTGTTCCACGCGCTGGGCGTCCCCGTGAGCGTGGGTCACGCCGTGTCCTTCGTGATCGCGCTGACCCTGGCGACGTACCTGCACATGCTGCTGGGCGAGATGGTCCCCAAGAACATCGCGCTCGCCGAACCGGTGCGCAGCGCGCTGCTGCTCGGGCCGCCCCTGGTCACGCTCTCCCGGGCGCTGCGCCCGGTGATCTTCACGATCAACGCCTTCGCGAACGGCCTGCTCAGGCTGCTGCGGGTGGAGGCCAGGAACGAGGTCGCGGCGACCTTCACCGACACCGAACTCGCCGAGATCGTCAAGGACGCCAGCGAGGCGGGCCTCATCGACGACCGGGCGCAGGAACGGCTGCACGACGCCCTGGAGCTGGGCAGCCGGCCCGTGCGGGACGTGGTGGTACCGCTGGAAAGGGTGGTCTACGCGCGCGTGGGCGTCACCGCGGAACAGCTGGAGCGGCTCTCGGCCGAGTCGGGGTTCTCCCGGTTCCCGGTCGTCGACGAGGGCCGGCGCATCGTGGGCTACCTGCACGTCAAGGACGCGCTGGACGCCTCGCCGCGCGACGTGCCGTTCCGGCTGCGGGAGATGCGGCCCATCCCGCGGGTGCGCGAGCGGACCCCGCTGGACGACGTGCTCACCGCCATGCGGCGCAGCCGTACGCACGTGGCGGCCGTGCTCGGCGACGACGGGCGGCTGGCGGGCCTGGTCACCATGGAGGACGTGCTGCGGGAGCTGTTCGGCCAGCCCGTGTGAGCCGCGGGCGGGGCACGTGCGGGACATGCGCGAGGCAGCCCGAGCGAAGGCCGGCCGGACCGCGGCCGGGGCCGACCGACCGACGGGTATGGAGCCGGGATACGATCCCTGTCGCCATGCAGACGAATCCCACACCCCGCACGTACACCAGCCTGGTCGCGGTCGGCGACTCCTTCACCGAGGGCATGTCGGACCTGCTGCCCGACGGCTCCTACCGCGGCTGGGCCGATCTCCTCGCCGCCCGGATGGCCGCGCGCACCCCCGGGTTCCGGTACGCCAACCTCGCGGTGCGCGGGAAGCTGATCGGGCAGATCGTCGACGAGCAGGTGGACGTGGCGGCCGCGATGGGCGCCGACGTGATCACCCTCGTCGGCGGGCTCAACGACACCCTGCGTCCCAAGTGCGACATGGTCCGGGTCCGGGACCTGCTCACCGAGGCCGTGGAGCGGCTGGCGCCGTCCTGCGGGCAGCTGGTGCTGATGCGCAGCCCCGGCCGTCAGGGACCGGTGCTGGAGCGCTTCCGGCCGCGCATGGAGGAGCTGTTCGCCTGCGTGGACGAGCTGGCGGCGAAGCACGGTGCCCTGGTGGCCGATCTGTACGGGGCGCCGTCGCTGGCCGACCCGCGGCTGTGGGACGTGGACCGGCTGCACCTGACGGCGGAGGGGCACCGCCGGGTCGCCGAGGCGGTGTGGCAGACGCTCGGGTACGAGCCGGAGGACAGCGAGTGGCACGTGCCGATGGCGGCCACGCTCCCGCCCGGGTGGCTGACCCGGCGGGTCGCGGACGCGCGGTTCGCCCGGCGGCACCTGCTGCCGTGGATAGGACGGCGTCTGACCGGCCGCTCCTCCGGCGACGGCCGCCCGGCCAAGCGGCCTGAGCTGCTGCCGTACGAAGGCCCCGCGTAGCGGCGGACACTCCCGGGACGCCCGGGCGGCCGTGCCCGCGCGACCGGTCGGCACCGGGGACGTGACGCGGCTCTCGTAGCTTCCGCCGAACAGGACAGTGGCGCTGGCCTGCACGAATCGCCAGTAGACTCTGTTCACGTGACTTCTGCGCCCGCCAAGCCCCGCATCCCGAACGTCCTCGCCGGACGCTACGCCTCCGCCGAGCTCGCCACGCTCTGGTCCCCCGAGCAGAAGGTGAAGCTGGAGCGGCAGCTCTGGCTCGCCGTGCTGCGGGCCCAGAAGGACCTCGGCATCGAGGTGCCCGACGAGGCGATCGCCGACTACGAGCGCGTCCTCGACACGGTCGACCTGGCCTCGATCGCCGAGCGGGAGAAGGTCACCCGGCACGACGTGAAGGCGCGGATCGAGGAGTTCAACGACCTCGCCGGGCACGAGCACGTGCACAAGGGCATGACCTCCCGTGACCTCACCGAGAACGTCGAGCAGCTGCAGATCCGGCTCTCGCTGGAGCTGATGCGCGACCGTACGGTGGCCGTGCTGGCGCGCCTGGGCAAGCTGGCCGGCGAGTACGCCGAGCTGGTCATGGCCGGCCGCTCCCACAACGTCGCCGCGCAGGCCACCACCCTGGGCAAGCGGTTCGCGACCGCCGCCGACGAACTGCTCGCCGCCCACGGCCGCGTCGAGGAGCTGCTGGGCCGCTACCCGCTGCGCGGCATCAAGGGCCCGGTCGGCACCGCGCAGGACATGCTCGACCTGCTCGGCGGGGACGCCGCGCGGCTCGCCGAGCTGGAGGACCGCATCGCGCGTCACCTCGGCTTCTCGCAGGCGTTCACCTCGGTCGGCCAGGTGTACCCGCGCTCGCTGGACTACGAGGTCGTCACAGCGCTGGTGCAGCTCGCGGCGGCGCCGTCCTCGCTGGCGAAGACGATCCGGCTGATGGCCGGCCACGAGCTGGTCACCGAGGGCTTCAAGCCGGGCCAGGTCGGCTCCTCCGCCATGCCGCACAAGATGAACACCCGCTCCTGCGAGCGCGTCAACGGGCTCATGGTCATCCTGCGCGGCTACGCCTCGATGACCGGTGAGCTGGCGGGCGACCAGTGGAACGAGGGCGACGTCTCCTGCTCGGTGGTGCGCCGGGTCGCGCTGCCGGACGCCTTCTTCGCGCTGGACGGCCTGCTGGAGACCTTCCTGACGGTCCTCGACGAGTTCGGCGCCTTCCCGGCGGTCGTCGCCCGTGAGCTGGACCGCTACCTGCCCTTCCTGGCCACCACCAAGGTGCTCATGGGCGCGGTGCGCGCCGGGGTCGGCCGCGAGGTGGCGCACGAGGCGATCAAGGAGAACGCCGTGGCCACCGCGCTCGCCATGCGCGAGCGGGGCGCCGAGCGCAACGACCTGCTCGACAAGCTCGCCGCCGACGAGCGCCTGCCGCTCGACCGTGAGCAGCTGGCGGCGCTGATGGCCGACAAGCTGTCCTTCACCGGCGCCGCGGCGGCCCAGGTCGGCGTGGTCGTCGGCAGGATCGAGGAGATCACGAAGCAGCACCCGGAGGCCGCCGGGTACACCCCCGGAGCGATCCTCTGACCAGCACTCCCCGCCTCACCCGGGCCGACCTGGAGGCCGCCCGCGACCGTCTCGTGCCGGACGTCGTCGCGGACGGCCTGCGGGTGCTCTTCTGCGGCATCAACCCCGGTCTGATGACGGCGGCGACCGGTCACCACTTCGCCCGCCCCGGCAACCGGTTCTGGCCCGTGCTGCACCTGTCCGGCTTCACCCCGAGGCTGCTGAAGCCCGCGGAGCAGCACGAACTGCTGTCGTACGGGCTGGGCATCACCAACGTGGTGGCGCGGGCGACCGCGCGGGCGGACGAGCTGACCGCCGGGGAGTACGCCGAGGGCGGCCGGCTGCTGACCGCCAAGGTGGCGCGGCTGAGGCCCGGATGGCTGGCCGTCGTCGGGGTGACCGCGTACCGGGCCGCCTTCGGCGACCGCCGGGCGCTGGTGGGGCCGCAGGAGCGGACCGTCGGCGGCACGCGGGTGTGGGTGCTGCCCAACCCGAGCGGGCTGAACGCGCACTGGACCGCGACGACGATGGCCGAGGAGTTCGCCCGGCTGCGGGAGGCGGCCGGCGCGGCGGATCAGGGAGGATCCGTCTCGGTCACCACGCCGAGGAGCTGAAGGGGCAGTTCCTTGTCCCAGTGGGAGACGCCGAGCGCGACCCACCGGCCCGAGCCGGTGGCCTGCCACAGGTGGACGTCCGGCACGTGCTCGCTGAGGCCGGCCCACGGCTCCTCGATGTCCTCGCCTCCCATCGCCCGGCCGAGAACGCCGCGCAGGCTGAAGTGCTGGGGCGGCCCCCACCGATCCGTCAGCCGCTCGGCCAGACCGTCCCGGTCGGCCTCGAACTGCGCCGCGGTCTCCTCCCACGCCGTGCCGTCGTCCTCCCAAAAGTCACCGCTCGTCCGTAAGGCGGCCATGTGATAGCCGGGACCGCTCTCGCCGTGCTCCGACCTGCCGTGCACCGCTGGGAACTCCCGGGCGCACAGCAGGTCCATGAGGCTCAGGCACTTCGCGATGTCCATGCGACCCAGTAAAGCGGGCACCACTGACAACTGGCGGCCCGTCAGACGTCCCTGCGGTGCGGGGACCACGCCCCGGCGAGCAGGGCCGCCGCCGCCCACAGCGTGGCCACCGCGGGCCCGTCCCACGGACCGAGGGAGCCGTCCCAGGTGCTGTGCAGCGCCACTTGGCCGGCCCGGTCGGGCAGCAGGCCGGCCACGCCCGAGGACATGTCGCCGATCGCGAAGGACGATCAGCAGATCGTCTCCCCCGTGCGGGGGAGGTCCGCCGCCGCGAATCGGGGTACGTGGCGCCACGCTGACGGGCACCACGCGAACCGCCCGGCCGCGCCGCGCCGTACCGGGTGCACGTCGGGCGGGCCCCGGGCGGAACCCGGCGCTCGCCGGGGTACGCCGGGGCGAGTACGATCCGCCCAACACGCGTGCGAGCTGGAAGGACGGACGGTGGGGCAGCTGACCGGTGGCGATCCCTCGCTGCTGCGAAGGATCAACTCCGCGGTGGTGCTGCACGCGCTGCGTGCCACGGACTGCGCGACACTCACCGAGGTCACCCGGGTCACCGGACTGTCCCGGCCGACCGTCGAGGGCGTCGTCGAGGGGCTCATGGAGGCCGGGCTCGTCGTGGAGACGGCGGCCGACGAGGGCACCGCGCGCCGCCAGGGCCGGCCCGCCCGCCGGTTCCGGTTCCGGGCCGAGGCCGGGCACCTGCTGGGCCTGGAGATCGGGCCGCACCGGGTCGCGGCGCTGCTGTCCGATCTGGACGGGCGGGTGCTGGGCGCGCAGGCCAAGGAGGTCGACGAGACCGCCCCGGCGGACGAGCGGCTCGACCGGCTGCGCGGCGCCGTCGCCGAGCTGCTGCGCCGGGCCGGGGTGGCGCGCGGCTCGCTGCGGGCGGTGGGTGTGGGCACACCGGGCATCGTGGGGTCCGACGGGACGGTACGGCTGAGCACGGCCCTGCCGCAGTGGACGGGGCTGAAGCTGGCCGACCGGCTCAGCCGCTCGTTCAAGTGCCCGGTGCTGGTGGAGAACGACGCGAACGCGGCCGCCGTCGCCGAGCACTGGAAGGGGGCGGCGACCGAGACGGACGACGTGGTGTTCGTGCTGGCCGGGCTGAGCCCCGGTGCGGGTTCGCTGATCGGCGGTCGGCTGCACCGCGGCTACGGCGGGGCGGCCGGGGAGATCGGCGCGCTGCACCTGCTGGGCCGGGAGGTGACCCCGGAGACGCTGCTGTCCACCACCGACCAGCCGCTGCACCCGCTGGACGAGCAGGCGGTCGCCGAGGTGTTCGCACTGGCACGGGACGGCGACCAGCGGGCGCGGGCGGCGGTCGAACGGTTCATCCAGCGGCTCGTGCACGACGTGGCCGCGCTGGTGCTCGCGCTCGATCCGGAACTGGTCGTGATCGGCGGCTGGGCCGCCGGCCTCGACGGGGTCCTGGAACCGCTGCGGCGCGAACTGGACCGCTATTGCCTGCGGCCGCCCCGGGTGGCGCTGTCCCTGCTGGGCGAGGCGGCCGTGGCCACGGGCGCGCTGCGGCTCGCGCTGGATCACGTGGAGGAGCAACTCTTCGCGGTGGACGGCACGGTGACGGCCCGCCGCTGACCGACCCGACCCGACCCGGAGCACGGTCCGGAGCCCGGCGAACGGGAACCGGTGACGCACAGGACGGCGAGGCGTCGTGCCGCAGGCGCACCGCGGCACCACGCGGCCACGTCGAGACGCAACTGGTCACCGTATACGCCACGGTGACGGCGTGTTGCTGACGGCGTGTTGGCGGCGGCGTGTTGGCGGCGGCGTGTTGGCGGCGGAGCGGACCGCACCGGAGGGCGGGCCTGCGCCCGGTTCAGGACGGCGCGAGGCGGCCCGGCACCGATCCGGCGCGCGGGCCGGCCGGTGTCGGGCCGTGGGCGGCGGACGGGCTCAGGTCGTCCGGCCCACGTCGGGGTCGGGGCTCAGGAGGCCCGTCGTTCCGGGTCGTGGTGTATTTCCACGCCGGGCGAGTCGCCGAAGGTCAGCCGGCAGGTGTCGGCGCGGTAGGTCGCCACGGACAGCGCCGCGGTGCGGCCCTGCGCGAAGAAGCGGGTGGTGACGACCAGGACGGGCGCGCCGGGCAGCCGGTCGAGTTCCTTGGCGTCGTCCGCGCGCGCGGAGCCCAGCTCGACGGCGCGGTCCTGGCCCTCCAGCGCGAGGTGCTGCAGCTCGCGCAGCACCGCACGCGTGCGTGCCGTGCCGGACGGGGCGTCGATCGCGGTGAGGCCGGGCACCGAGGCCGCCGGGATGTAGAGCAGCTCGGTGGCGACGCGCTGGCCGTGGGACACGCGGGAGCGGTGGACGGTGTGGACGGGCTCGTCCGCGCCGGTCTCCAGAGCGGCGGCGACGGCCGCCGGCGGCGTCTGAAGAGCGCAGTCGACGGGCTGCCAGGCGTCCCCTTCGGCCCCCGGCCAGGCGTGCTGCTCGGTGCCGACCGCCACCCCCACACGCGGCGGCGCGACGGTCGTACCGACGCCGCGCCGGCGCTGCAGCCGGCCTTCCAGCTCCAGCTGTTCGAGAGCCTGGCGGAGCGTGGCGCGGGCCACGCCGAAGCGCGCGGCGAGGTCCCGCTCGTTGGGCAGGATCTCGCCGACCGAGAACTCGGAGTCCAGTGCCTCGGTGAGCACGGTCTTGAGATGCCAGTACTTAGGTTCCGGCACCGAATCCAGCTGCGTGGTCCCCACCCTGTCCTCCGCATGAGCCGTGGTCCGGCGGTTTTTAGCGCCCTTGTTTATTAAAGGTTGTTGCACTTCTCTGCGACGATAGGGCTGCGGTCACCCTTGGTCAAGACCAATCCTCGCCCCTTGGGCAGCGCACGGGCGGCGCGCCGCGGAGCGTTCACGAGGCGTTCGCACACGGCGGTGTGTGTGACGGCACGGCGAAGCCCCCGTCGCACGACGGGGGCTCGCGGGGCGTGGCTCAGCGGTCGGCGAGGTGCCGCAGCTTGTCCGGGTTACGCACGATGTACACGGTGCTGACGCGGCCGTCGGCGACGTCCACCTGGATCAGGCTGTCGGGCTTGCCGTCGGTCGTCACCAGGACGGCGGGACCGCCGTTGACCTCCAGGAAGCGCAGGGCCATGCCCGGAAGCCGGTTGCCCGAGACGGCGACCAGGAAGCGGCCCACCTTGTCGGCGGTGTGCAGGGTGCGCAGCGGCGCCTTGGCCTTGCCGCCGCTGTCGCCGATCAGGCGGACGTCCGGGGCCAGCAGGGACATCAGCCCCGCCAGGTCGCCTCCGCCCGCCGCGGCGAGGAAGCGTTCGGTCAGGTCCCGGCGCCGGGCGGGGTCGACCTCGTAGCGCGGCCGCCCCTCCGCCACGTGCCTGCGGGCCCGCCCGGCGAGCTGCCGTACGGCCGCCTCGCCGCGGTCGAGCAGCGCGGCGATCTCGGCGTAGGGGTATCCGAAGGCCTCCCTGAGCACGAAGACGGCCCGCTCCAGCGGGGAGAGGGACTCCAGGACGACCAGCACGGCCAGGGAGACCGTGTCGGCGAGCACGGCGCGGTCCGCGGTGTCCGGGGCGGCGCCGCCGAACTCGGTGACGTACGGCTCCGGCAGCCAGGGGCCGGTGTAGGTCTCGCCGCGGGCCTTGACCTGGCGCAGCCGGTCGATGGCCAGACGGGTGGTGATGCGCACCAGGTAGGCGCGCGGTTCGCGGACCTCCGCGCGGTCCGCGCCGGACCAGCGCAGCCACGCGTCCTGGACCACGTCCTCGGCGTCGGCGGTCCGGCCCAGCATGCGGTAGGCCACGCCCATCAGCAGGGGCCGGTGTTCTTCGAAGACGTCGGTCGCGAGGTCGGTGGTCACCTGTCCATCCCATCCGACACGCCCGGTGGGTGTCCACCCGGAATCGCCGGGTCCGGGCCGCGCGGCGATCACAATGTCCGCGGACCGCCGGGGGCCGGCGGCAGGTGGAGCTGGAGGAACCGATGCGGTACGCGGTGCTGGGCACGGGCGAGGTGGGCCGCACACTGGGCGGCAGGCTGGTGGAGCTGGGGCACGAGGTGACCCTCGGATCGCGCTCGGAGGACAACCCCGTGGCGCGGGAGTGGTCCACCGCCGCGGCGGGCCGGGCCCACGCGGGCACCTTCGCGCAGGCGGCCGCGGCGTCCGAGGTGGTGATCAACGCGGTGGGCGGCCGGGTGGCGCTCGAGGCCCTCGGGGCGGTGGGCGCCGGACACCTCGACGGCAAGGTCGTGGTGGACGTGTCCAACCCGCTGGCGTTCGAGGACGGGCAACCGCGGCTGGACCCGGTGGAGTCGGACAGCGTGGGCGAGCGGATCCAGCAGGCCTTCCCGCACGCGCGCGTGGTGAAGACGCTGAACACCGTGAACTGCCAGGTGATGGTGGACCCCGGACGGGTGCCGGGCGGGCACGCCGTGTTCGTGTGCGGCGAGAACGCCGACGCGAAGGAGCAGGTGAAGGAGTTGCTCGGCGAGTTCGGCTGGCCGGCCGGGCGGGTCCTGGACCTGGGCGGCATCCGGTCGGCGCGGGCCGTGGAGATGTATCTGCCGCTGTGGCTGACGATGTTCCGGGAGTTCGGGCACGCCGACTTCAACATCGAGGTGTGCCGCGCGCGTTGACGCGCGGATGCCGGCGCCGTGTACGCCGCCTGGGGGCTACCCGTCGGTAGCAATTGCTGACAAGCTGTCTACGGCGTCCGTCAGCACCCAGCCGAGGAGCAACCATGTCTGCCACCGTCTCCTTCGAGGTCCCCACCGGGCACGGCCCGAGGGACGTGACCGTGTCCTACGCGCGCGCGGGACGCGGCGAACCGCTGGTCCTGCTGCACGGCATCGGCCATCACCGGCAGGTCTGGGACCCGGTCGTGGACATCCTCGCCACCGAGCGCGACGTGATCGCCGTCGACCTCCCCGGATTCGGCGCCTCCCCGGGCCTGCCGGCCGGCCTGGCGTACGACCTGCCGACGACCAACGCCGTGCTCGGCGCCCTGTTCGAGGCACTGGAGCTGGACCGACCGCACGTAGCCGGCAACTCGCTGGGCGGCCTGCTCGCCCTGGAACTGGGCCGGGAGAAGCTCGTACGGTCCGTCACGGCCCTGTCCCCGGCCGGTTTCTGGACGGAGGCCGAGCGCCGCTACGCCTTCACGGTGCTGCGGGCGATGCGCGCCACCGCCGAGCGGCTCCCGCTGCCGCTGGTGGAACGGCTGAGCCGCACCGCCGCCGGCCGCACGGCGCTGACGAGCACGATCTACGCCCGCCCCGGGCGCCGCGCCCCGGAGGCCGTGGTCGCCGAGACGCTGGCCCTCGTGGGGGCCACCGGCTTCGACGCGACCCTGCGGGCCGGTGACGGCGTGCGGTTCACCGACGCCCTGCCCGGCCTGCCGGTCACGGTGGCCTGGGGCACCCGGGACCGCATCCTCCTCCGCCGCCAGGGCGTCCGCGCCAAGCAGCTCATCCCGCACGCCCGGCTCGTACGGCTGCCCGGCTGCGGCCACTGCCCGATGAACGACGACCCGGCGCTGGTCTCCCGCGTCATCCTGGACCGCAGCCGCTGACCGGCGCGTACGGCACCACCCGGACGCGCCGTACGCGCCCGGCACCACCGTCACGCACGTCGCCGGTACGCGCGCGCGTACCGGCGACGCGGGGAGGGACAGCGACGCGGGGAAGGACAGCTGCGCGCGGACGCCAGGCGCGCAGCTGCCCCTCCCCCGCTCGCGTGCGTGGCGGCCACGGCGGCGGGCGGGGCACGCCCCGGCGGTCGCAGCGCGCTCCGGTCGCGCTGCTCGCGGACGCGCCGCGGAACACTGGCCGACGCCCCGTCAGCCCCGGCCGGGCCGCCGCGATCCGGCCGCACGGCTCGTTGTTCACCTCCGGTTTCCGTGCGCGCCGCGGCGCCGCAGTAGGTGTGGCTGCGCACACTGGCCGGATCCCGTCCCTGGAGGCGCAGCCATGTCACACCGTCCGTTCCCCGCCCGCCGCAGTGTCCTGCGCGGCTCCCTCGCCGCGTCGGCGGCCCTGACCCTGCCCGTGGGCCTCGGCGCGGCCCCGGCGTTCGCCCGCTCCGGGCGCCCCCGGGCGGACTGGGGTGTGCAGACCGGCGACGTCACCGCCGACTCCGGTCTGGTGTGGGTGCGTTCGGACCGGCCGGCCCGGATGATCGTGGAGACCGCGGCCACCGAGTCGTTCCGCGACCCGCGCCGCTGGCACGGCCCGCTGCTGGGCGCGGGCACGGACTTCACCGGCACCACCCGGCTGCATGGGCTGCCGCCAGGCGAGCGGATCCACTACCGCGTCCTCCTCGCCGACCCCGACGACCCGCGCCGCACCGGCGAACCGGTGACGGGCGCCTTCCGCACCGCCTCCCGGCACCGCCGCGACGGCGTGCGGTTCCTGTGGTCGGGCGACCTGGCCGGACAGGGCTGGGGCATCAACCCCGACCGGGGCGGCTACCGCATCTACGAGGCGATGGCCAGGCTGGACCCGGACTTCTTCCTGTGCAGCGGCGACAACATCTACGCCGACGGGCCGATCGCCGCCACGCAGGCACTGCCCGACGGCGGCACCTGGCGCAACGTCACCACCGAGGAGAAGTCGAAGGTCGCCGAGACCCTCGCCGAGTACCGGGGCAACTTCCGCTACAACCTGCTCGACGCGAACCTGCGGCGGTTCAACGCCCAGGTGCCCTCGATCGTCCAGTGGGACGACCACGATGTCCGCAACAACTGGTACCCCGGCGAGGTGATCGCCGCCACGGACACCCGGTACACCGAGAAGAGCGTCGACGTCCTCGCCGCCCGTGCCCGGCGGGCGTTCGGCGAGTACTTCCCGATCGGCACCCTGCGGCCCGGCGCGAAGGAGGGCCGGGTCTACCGGGTACTGCGCCAGGGCCCGCTGCTGGACGTGTTCGTGCTCGACATGCGGACCTACCGCAACGCCAACTCCACCGGCGACCGGACCGTCGACCCGCAGGGCATCCTGGGCCGCGAGCAGCTGGGCTGGCTCAAGCGGGAACTCGCCCGCTCCCGTGCGGTGTGGAAGGTCATCGCCGCGGACATGCCACTCGGTCTCGTGGTGCCCGACACCACGGAGGGCAGGCCGAACTTCGAGGCCGTGGCCCAGGGCGACCCGGGCGCACCCCTCGGCCGCGAGCTGCAGATCGCCGAGTTGCTCCGCTTCGTCAAGCACCGGCGGATCACCGGCACCGTGTGGCTGACGGCGGACGTGCACCACACCTCCGCCCAGCACTACCAGCCGTCGCGGGCCGCGTTCACCGATTTCGAGCCGTTCTGGGAGTTCGTCTCCGGGCCGCTGAACGCGGGCGCCTTCCCGGCCAGCGCGCTGGACGGCACGTTCGGTCCGGAGCGGGTGTTCGTGAAGGCGCCGTCCGCGTCGAACGTGTCGCCCGCGGGCGGCTACCAGTTCTTCGGCGAGGTCGACATCGACGGCGGCAGCGGGGAGCTGACGGTCCGGCTGCGCGAGCAGGACGGCACCGTGCTGTTCACGCGGACGCTGCAGCCGGGCCGGGTGGGCCAGTAGGCGGGGGGCGGGGCCGTCCGCTCCCGTACCCTTCTGTGACCGTGCCGCGCCCCGGCGTCATCCCCCGGTGCGCGGCACGGCGGCTCCGTTCCCGGGCGGGCGACGGAAAACGCAACAAATAGGGCGGAGCATGCTTTACCTGTCGGTCACAAACCGTTCGTGATCACGCAACACCCGTCCTGCACAGTGGTCGTATGACTCCAGAGATGTCTGATGTGACCCGGACGAAACACGGGCGCCCCGTGCACCACTGGCGGCGCGACGTCGTCGAACTCGCCGCGCTCTTCACTGCCGTCGCGGTGGCGGACGCGGTGGCGAACCTGATCGGGCACGGCCCCGACGGCCCCGCACTGCTGATGATCTCGGCGATCGTCCTGGCGGCGACGGCGGGATTCCACGTCTGGTGGGCACGGCGCCACGGACACGCACCGCCGGTCAGTGATACCGGTGCCCGGACGGCCGCCGGAAGGCGGCCGGCCGGGCCCACCGGGCGGCCCGCGACCGGCGAGCCGGCCGGTGCCGTCGCGCCGGACGTGGCCGGCACCAGCGTGCTGTGGCGGATGCGGACGACGGTGCGGGACGAACCCGGTTCGCTCGCCGTGCTGTGCACGGCGCTGGCCGAGCGGCGGGTCGACATCCTCAGTCTGCAGACCCACCCGCTGGCCGAGGGCACCGTGGACGAGTTCCTGCTGCGGGCCCCGGGGGCGCTGCCGGCGGCCGGGATCACCCGGGCGGTCTCGCTGGCCGGCGGCACGTCCACGTGGATCGAGCGGGCCGACGCGCACGACCTGGTCGACGCTCCCACCCGGGTGCTCGGCCTGGCCGCCCGCACCGCGCTGGACGCCGCCGAACTTCCGCTGGCGCTCCGTCAGCTGCTGGGCCGGTGCACGATCCGTTCACTGCCCGGAAGGCCGGTCGGCGGCGGGCGCGGACCGGACCCGGTGCCGGCCGAGGGAGTGCTGGAGGACACCGTCATGCGGCTGCGGGCGCCCGAGGGCGGGGTACTCACCGTGGAGCGGCCGTACCTGCCGTTCACTCCCACCGAGTTCGCGCGGGCCCGGGCGCTGGTGGAGCTGGACAACCGGCTCGGCCCGCGGATTCCGGCCGGCCACGACGTGCTGACGCTGCCGGAGGGCGGCGACATCACCGTGCGCCGGGTCGACACCGGGGACCTGGCGGCGGCGAAGGCGATGCACGAGCGGTGCTCGGCCCGCACTCTCGGGATGCGGTACCACGGCCCGGTCGGTGACGCGGACCGCTACCTGAACCATCTGCTCAGCCCCCGCTTCGGACGGACCCTGGCCGCGCAGACCGCCTCGGGCCGCATCGTCGGGCTCGGGCACCTGCTGTGGGACGGCGACGAGACGGAGGTCGCCCTGCTGGTCGAGGACGACTGGCAGCGGCGGGGCGTCGGCGCCGAACTGCTCGGCCGGCTGGTGGCCATGGCGGTGCGGGCCGGCTGCGAGAGCGTGTACGCCGTGACACAGGCCTCCAACACCGGCATGGTCGCCGCGATGCGCGGCCTCGGGCTGCCGCTGGACTACCAGATCGAGGAGGGCACGCTGGTCGTCACGGCCCGCCTGGACGCCGCACCCGTTGCCGCCGGGGCCCCGTACGACCTCGACCGGCAGCGCGTCGCCGACCCGGCGCACCGCGACTGAGCCGACCTCGTACACGCACCGACCGCGGACGGCCCGGCACCACCGCCGGGCCGTCCGCACGCACCCTGGCGGGCCGTCCGCCCCTCGTGACCTGCAGGCGCGCGACGACCGGACGCCTGCCCGCCGGGCCGTCCGCCCCAGCGCTCGATGGCCGCCGGCACCGCTCGGCCGGGCGAGGATGGGCACTCGCTCGCGCGGACCTGCCGAGCCGACCGCCCTCGGCCGGCCGCATCCGCCGACCAGCCGCATCCCCCGGCCGGCCGCGTCGCGCAGCAGCCGACGAGCGATGCGGCGCGTCGCAGCTCAGTCACGACGGCGATGACCGGCGCCGCCGTGACCGCGCGGGCGGTGTGGTGGGCGTGAGGTCGGCAGCAGCCGACCGGCGGTCCCCGGCGCCCGCCTGTCCTCCCGTCAGACCACCGCCTCCCGCAGCGGTACGGGCGTGCGGGTGTGCTCGCCCAGGGCCTGGTCCAGGTCGGCCCACAGGTCCTCCACGTCCTCCAGACCCACCGAGAGCCGCAGCAGCCGGTCGCTCACCCCGGCGCCGCGCCGGTCGTCGGCGTCCACGATGCGGTGGCTGATGGACGCGGGGTGCTGGATGAGGCTGTCCACGCTGCCCAGGCTCACCGCCGGGGTGATCAGCCGGACGCCGGAGATGACCTCGTGGGGGTCGCCGTTCACCTCGATGGCGATCATCGCGCCGCCGATCCGCGGGTAGTGGACGCGCGACACGCGTGGGTCGGCGGTGAGCCGGCGGACCAGTTCGGCGGCGTTGGCGGACGCGGCCCGGACCCGTACCGGCAGGGTGGACAGCCCCCGCAGCAGCAGATAGCCCGCCAGGGGGTGCAGCACCCCACCGGTGGCGAAACGTATCTGCCGGAGCCGGCCCGCGAACTCCTCGTCGCAGGCGACCACTCCGGCCAGCACGTCGCCGTGACCGCCCAGGTACTTGGTGGCGCTGTGCAGCACCAGCCGGGCGCCCTGCTCGGCGGGCCGCTGCAGCACGGGGGTGGCGAAGGTGTTGTCGGCCAGCAGCGGGACGGTGCCGCAGTCGTGCGCGACGGCCCGCAGGTCGAGCTCGGCGAGGGTCGGGTTGGCCGGGGACTCGACCATCACCAGGCCGGTGTCCGGGCGCAGCGCGTCGGCGATGCCGGCCGGGTCGGTCCAGGTGACCTCCGTGCCGAGGAGCCCGGCGGTCAGCAGGTGGTCGCTGCAGCCGTACAGCGGCCGTACGGCGACGACGTGGCGCAGGCCCATGGCGGAACGGGCGAGGAGCACCGCACTGAGCGCGGCCATGCCGCTCGCGAAGGCGACCGCGGACTCGGTGCCCTCCAGCCGGGCGAGCGCGGTCTCGAAGCGGGCGACGGTCGGGTTGCCGAGCCGGCCGTAGACGGGCGGGCCCACCGGGTCGGCGCCGTCGGTGGCGAAGGCGTCGATGCGGGCGGCCTCGGCGCGGCTGTCGTAGGAGGGGTAGGTGGTGGACAGGTCGATCGGCGGGGCGTGCAGGCCCTGTCCGGCGAGGTCGTCGCGGCCGGCGTGGACGGCCTCGGTGGCCAGGGCTCTCGTTGCGGTGCGTACGTCGTCGTAGGCACCGGTGCTCGCTGTGTCCATGGGCGGAAGGGTGAACATCGAACGGTTCTCTGGAATCGAACACCGTGCTACGTTCGGCCAATGGCCGATTCCGTCGTACTGGATCCGGTGGACCTGCATCTGCTGAGGCTGCTGCAGAACGACGCCCGGACCACCTACCGCGACCTCGCCGCGCAGGTGGGCGTGGCCCCGTCCACCTGTCTTGACCGGGTGACCCGGCTGCGCCGGTCGGGCGTGATCCTCGGCAACCGCCTGCGGCTGGATCCGGCCAAGCTCGGGCGCGGCCTGCAGGCGCTGCTGTCGGTCCAGGTGCGGCCGCACCGGCGGGAGCTGGTGGGACCCTTCGTGGAGCGGATCCGGGAGCTGCCGGAGGCACGGACGGTGTTCCACCTGACCGGTCCGGACGACTACCTGGTGCATGTGGCCGTCGCGGACATGGCCGACCTGCAGCGGCTGGTGCTGGACGAGTTCACGGCGCGGCGGGAGGTGGCCCGGGTGGAGACCCGGCTGATCTTCCAGCAGTGGGAGTGCGGGCCGCTGCTGCCTCCCGGCCACGCCCAGAGCTGAACGGGTGACGCGGTGATCCTGTCCGTACGAGGATGGGCCGCATGTCTGAGACCAAGAGCCCGTTGCCCCGTCAGGTCGCCGACGCCTACGTCGACGACCTCATTGCCCTGGACCCGGTCACCGGTACCTACCTCGGTGTGAAGGAGAGTTCGAGCAGGCTGCCCGACTACTCGCCCGCCGGCCGGGAGGCCCTCGCGGAGCTGGCCCGCAGCACGCTGGCGAAGCTGGACGAGGCGGAGCGCCGGCCCGGTGCGGACAGCGACGCGGAGCGGCGCTGCGGGCGGCTGCTGCGGGAGCGGCTGACCGCCGAACTCGCCGTCCACGAGGCGGACGAGCACCTGCGCGCGGTCGGCAACATGCACACGCCCGGCCACTGGGTGCGGGACGTGTTCACGGTCACCCCGGCGCGCACGGAGGAGGACTGGGCGGCGATCGCCGAGCGACTGCGCGCGGTGCCGGGCGCGGTCGCGGGCTACCGCGCCTCGCTGCGGCTCGGCCTCGACCGCAAGCTGTTCGCGGCGCCCCGGCCGACCCGGACCTTCCTCGGGCAGCTCACCGAGTGGACGGACACGGACGGCGCGGGCCGCGGCTGGTACGAGGACTTCGCCGCCGCCGGGCCCGAGGCGCTGCGCGCCGAGCTGGACGAGGCGGCCCGCGCGGCGACCGGTGCCCTGGTGGAGCTGCGGGACTGGCTGCGGGACGTGTACGCGCCGGCCGTCGAGGACGCCCCGGACACGGTGGGCCGCGAGCGGTACGCGCGCTGGGCCCGCTACTTCAACGGCACCGACCTGGACCTGGACGAGGCGTACGCGTACGGCTGGTCGGAGTTCCACCGCATCCACGGCGAGATGAGGCGCGAGGCGGAGAAGATCCTGCCCGGCGCCGCGACCCCGTGGGAGGCGCTCGCGCACCTCGCCGAGCACGGCCGGCACGTCGAGGGCGTGGAAGGGGTCCGCGAGTGGCTGCAGGGCCTGATGGACAAGGCCATCGAGGACCTGGACGGCACGCACTTCGAACTCGCCGAGCGGGTCCGGAAGGTGGAGTCGCTCATCGCCCCGCCCGGCGGTGCCGCCGCCCCCTACTACACGGCCCCGTCGGAGGACTTCTCCCGGCCCGGCCGCACCTGGCTGCCGACGATGGGCCGCACCCGCTTCCCGGTCTACGACCTCGTCTCGACCTGGTACCACGAGGGCGTGCCCGGCCATCACCTGCAGCTCGCGCAGTGGGCGCACGTGGCCGGGGACCTCTCCCGCTACCAGGCGACCGTCGGCGGCGTCAGCGCCAACGCGGAGGGCTGGGCGCTGTACGCGGAGCGGCTGATGGACGAGCTGGGCTACCTCACCGACCCGGAGGAGCGGCTCGGTTACCTGGACGCGCAGATGATGCGGGCGGCCCGGGTGATCGTGGACGTCGGCATGCACCTGGAGCTGGAGATCCCGGCCGACTCGCCCTTCCACCCCGGGGAGCGGTGGACGCCGGAGCTGGCGCAGGAGTTCTTCGCGGCGCACAGCAGCCGGCCGGCGGACTTCGTGGAGAGCGAGCTGACCCGGTACCTGACGATCCCGGGCCAGGCCATCGGCTACAAGCTCGGTGAGCGGGCCTGGCTGCTGGGCCGGGAGAGGGCGCGCGAGCGGCACGGCGACGCGTTCGACCTGAAGGCCTGGCACATGGCGGCGCTCTCGCAGGGCTCGCTGGGCCTCGACGACCTGGTGGACGAGCTGTCCCGGCTCTGACGGCGGGCCGGCCGCGACGCCGGAACCCGCCCTGGACCGGCCCCAGGACGTCGTTCCGGGTACGGCCGCTCGGCCGTACGGCCGTACCCCGGTGGCGCGGGCGGGGGAGGCGCGGCTGGCTGGTGCCCGGGAACCGACGCGGAGAGGCGGGCCGGGCATGCGGGAGAAGGGGCCGGGGCAGCAGGCGCTGGAGACACCGCGGGCCGCCGGGCTGGCCGGGGTCGTCTTCGCGCTGCTGCTGGCGGCTGCGATCGTCCTGATGCGGCTGGGGATTCCCGAGGGGGCCGACGCCGTCACCCCCGAGGCGTTCACGGACTCGGGGCGCCGGGAAGCGGTACTGGCCGCCCTCGCGCTGGTACCGTTCGCCGGCATCTTCTTCCTGTGGTTCGTCGGCGCGGTGCGCGCGCACGTCGGCGAGGCCGAGGACAGGTTCCTCGCCACCGTCCTGCTCGGCAGCGGGCTGGTCTTCACCGCGACGCTGTTCGCCGGGGCCGCGGCGGCGAGCGCCGTGCTGTCCGTCGGGCACCCCGCCGGCCAGGCTCCCGACCTGGCCGCCTGGGACTTCGGCCGCCATTTCGCGTACACGCTGCTGACCGATTACGCGACGCGGATGGCGGCCGTCTTCGTGTCCTCCATGTCGGTGATCGGCCACCGCCTCGGCGTCCTGCCGCGGCCGCTCACCCTCCTGGGCGTCGTCACCGCCGTGACGCTGCTCTTCGTCGCCTCGAACGTGCCCTGGTCGGAACTGGTCTTCCCCGCCTGGTCGCTCGTGCTCGGCCTGCACATCCTGAACGCGGGCCGCCGTGCGCGGGCCCGTACCGCCGGGCCCGCCTGACCGGGCCGGAAGCGGAGCGCGGCTCACCCGGACGGCTCGCCCGCCGCGCGGGGTCCCCGCCCGGCTCCCATGCTGGCGTGCGGGACATGACCGCCGTCCGGAGACACCGCACGCCCTGGGGGCGCGCCCCGGACCTGGCCACCGGAAGGGCGGAGCGTCGATGCGGCTCGTCGTCGATCTCAACAAATGTCAGGGCTACGCGCAGTGCGCCTTCCTCGCGCCCGATGTCTTCGCCATGCACGGCGAGGAGACCCTGGTGTACAGTCCGCGCGCCCAGGAGGAGCAGCGGGAGCGGCTGGCGCGTGCCGTCGCCGCCTGTCCGGTGCAGGCGATCACGGCCGACGGCCTGGACGGCCCGAGCGGGCCGGCGGGCGAAGCCGCGCGGGAGGCAGCCGATGGCCGCTGACTACCTGGACTGGCTCAGGCGCGAGGGCCGGATCGTGATCGTGGGCGCCTCACTGGCCGGACTGCGGGCCGCCGAGACCCTGCGTGCCGAGGGCTTCACCGGCTCGCTCACCATGATCGGTGACGAGCCGTACGAGCCGTACGACCGGCCGCCGCTGTCCAAGGCGGTCCTGCTGGGCAAGGCGTCGCCGCTGCACACCGAGCTGCCGCACCGCCGGGAGGTCGACGCCAAGTGGCGGCTGGGCGTCCCGGCGACCGGTCTCGACCTGACGGCCAAGCGGGTGCGGCTGGCCGACGGGGACGAGGTGGAGTACGACCGGCTGCTGATCGCGACCGGAGTGCGGGCCCGGCCCTGGTTCAAGGAGGAGGAGGGCCGCCTGGACGGCGTCTTCCTGCTGCGGACCCGCGACGACGCGGCGCGGCTGCTCCAGCGGCTGAGGTCCGCGCGCCGGGTGTTCATCATCGGCGCCGGGTTCGCCGGTTGCGAGGTCGCCTCGGCGTGCCGGGAGATGGGCCTCGCCGTCACCCTGGCGGAGCGGGCCGGAGCGCCGCTGGTGGGCGCGCTCGGCGGGGTGATCGGTGCGGTCGCCGCCGACCTGCAGACCGGGAACGGCGTGGACCTGCGCACCGGCATCACGGTCACCGCGCTGGAGGGCGACCCGGCGGGGCGGGTGCGGTCCGTCCACCTGTCCGACGGCAGCGAGGTCGAGACGGACGTCGTGGTGGTCTCGCTCGGTTCGCTGCGCAACACCGAGTGGCTGACCGGGTCGGGGCTGGGAGCGGGCCCGCGGGGCATCGCCTGCGACGCCGGCTGCCGGGCCTTCGACTTCCGGGGCATCGTCACCGACGACGTGTTCGTCGCGGGCGACGTCGCACGGTCGCCGCACGCGCTGTTCGGTTACCAGTTCCTCTCCCTCGAGCACTGGGGCAACGCCGTCGCCCAGGCGGAGACCGCCGCGCACAACATGATCTGCCGGGGCGCCGACCGGCGCCCGCACCTGTGGATGCCCGCCTTCTGGTCCTCGCAGTTCAAGGTGAACATCAAGTCGGTCGGCGTGCCGCCGATGGGCGACCAGATCATGATCACGCAGGGCTCGCTGGCCGAGCGCCGGTTCGTCGGCGTCTACGGCCACCAGGGCCGGGTGGTCGCCGCCGTCAGCTTCGACAACACGCGCTGGCTGGAGTTCTACCAGCGGCAGATCGAGCGGGGCGCGCCGTTCCCGGTGGACTACACGACCGTGGACCGGCGCCCGGAGGGCCGGCAGCCGGTCGACGCGGACTTCCCCGACCCGTCCCTGCCGACCCACGGCCCCACGGTGACGCTGAGCGGCTACTCACCGGCCGACCAGCAGCTGGTGTTCACCCCGGCCCGCCACTGAACCCCGCCGTGGCCCCGACGCCCCAAGGACTTGTCATGACGCAGGCCTCACTGTTCCGCCGGATCACCGACTTCGCCAACCGCGCCGACCCGTATCCGCTGTACGAGGAGCTGCGCAGGACCCCGGTACTGCACGAGGAGGAGGACGGCCCCTACGTCATCAGTTCGTACTGGGACATCAGGAGCCTGCTGCACGATCCGCGGATCAGCTCCGACGCCGCGAACCTGGCCGCGGCCGGGGACGAGCTGGCCGAGGCGCAGAGCACGGGACTGCCCCCGTCCTTCCTCCGACTCGACCCGCCGGAGCACGACCGGCTGCGGCGCATCGCCAACAGCGCCTTCGGGCCGCCCCACAAGCCGCACCGGATCGAGTCGATGCGGGGCGAGCTGCACGCGATCGTCGGCGGGCTGATCGACGGCTTCGGCGAGGCGCGCGAGATCGACCTGGTGGACCAGTTCGCGTACCCGTTCCCGGTCACGGTCATCTGCCGGCTGCTGGGCGTGCCCCGCGAGGACGAACCGCGCTTCCGCGCCTGGGTCGACCCGCTCGTCGCCACCCTGGACCCCGAGACGCGCGCGGAGGCGGACGAGGAGTTCGTGAAGTCGGCGCAGGAGGCGCGGATGCAGCTCGGCATGTACCTGGCCGGGCTGGTCGAGCAGCGCACCAAGGACCCGCAGGACGACATGCTGTCCGACCTCGCCGACAGCCGTGGCCCGGAAGGCGCCATGACCATGATGGAGGTGATGAGCACCGCGGTGCTCCTGCTGATCGCCGGTCACGAGACGACGGTCAACCTCATCACCAACGGCATGCTCACCCTGCTGCGCCACCCGGACGTTCTGCACCGGCTGCGGGAGGACCCGGGGCTGTCGGCGAGGATCGTGGAGGAGCTGCTGCGCTACGAGCCGCCGGTGCAGATCGTGCCGCAGCGCACGTGCATCGCCGACATCGAGATGCGCGGGGTGACCATCCCCAAGGGCTCGCGCATCTGGCTGATGCTCGCCGCGGGCAACCGGGACCCGGAGCGGTTCAAGGACCCGGAGAAGTTCGACCCCGACCGCGAGGACATCCAGCACCTCGGCTTCGGCAGCGGCATCCACAGCTGCTTCGGGGCGCCGCTGGCCCGGCTGGAGACGCAGATCGCGCTGTCCGAACTGGCCCGGCGGCTGGAGAATCCCCGCCTGGTCGAGGACCCGCCGCCCTACCGGCAGAACGCCGTGCTGCGCGGTCCCCGGCATCTGAGCATCGCCTTCGACGCCCTGCGCTGACCGCGCGGGGGCGCCCGCGCGGGCGGGTGTCAGCAGCCGCACTCGCCCCGCACGGGCGCCGTCAGCGGATCGGCCTCCCGGCGTGCCGGGCCCTGCCAGGTCTCGTAGGCGAAGCCCTCGCGGGCCCAGTACTCGAAGCCGCCGAGCATCTCCTTGACCTGGTAGCCGAGTTCGGCGAGGGCGAGGGCCGCGCGGGCGGCGCCGTTGCAGCCCGGACCCCAGCAGTACGTCACCACCGGCACGGACCTGTCCAGGAGCCGTCCGGCCTGCTCGGGGACGAGTGCGGTCGGCAGGTGGACCGCGCCGGGGACGTGGCCCTGGTCCCAGGACTCGGTGGAGCGGGTGTCCACGAGGACGAAGCCGGGGTCGCCGTCGCCCGCGAGCGCGGCGGCGACGTCCGAGACGTCGGTGTGGAAGGCGAGGCTCGCCCGGAAGTGGGCGGCGGCCTCGGCGGGAGCGGCGGGCGCGACCCGCAGGACGGGGTTCTCGGGAGCCGTGGTGATCATGACCCAGAATCTACGGCCCGCCGCCCGCCCCCTGAAGTGACGATCCACGGCGTCCGCCTTGCCCGGCCGGGGATTGCCCTGCTATCCATCCGGGATGACCGCGTATTCCCCGGACGCCACCGACTGGCGCATCCTCGACGTCCTCCAGCGTGCGGGGCGGGTGAGCTACGCCGAGCTGGCCCGCGAGGTCTCCATGTCGCCGAGCGCCGTCACCGAACGGGTCCGGCGGCTGGAGGAGGCGGGCGTGATCCAGGGGTACGCGGCGGTGGTCGACCCCGAGCGCCTCGGCCTGCCGATCCTGGCCTTCGTGCGCCTGAGGTACCCGAACGGCAACTACAAGCCGTTCCACGACCTGGTCGCGGCGACACCGCAGATCCTGGAGGCGCACCACGTCACGGGCGACGACTGCTTCGTCATCAAGGTCGCCGCGCGCTCCATGTCCCACCTGGAGGAGATCTCGGGCCGGATCGGCGCCCTCGGCTCGGTGACGACCAGCGTCGTCTACTCCTCCCCTCTCCCCCGGCGGCCACTCGGCCGCTGAACACCGGGGCCGGTGGCCCCGCATGCCTCACCGGAAGCGGGAGTCCCGCGATCACCCCTCGCAACGCACCCGCGTTCCCCGGCTGCTCCGCGAGCCCCCGCGCGCCCTACCGACGGACCGTCCGCCCTGTGTTGACTGGCACCCCGATCACCCGGGCCTGACGGCCGAGGCAATCGAGAGGACCGCATGAACATCCCATCCGCTCCGTTACCCGCCGGGCGTCTCGGCCGGCGCATCGGTACGACCGTGTTGCTCCTGGGCACAGTGAGCACGTCGATGCTCTTCAGCCCGGTTCCCGCGGTCGCCGGCCAGACGGGCATGCAGAAGTGCATGGACGGCCGGCAGCCTGATGTGAGCGTTCCCTTCACCCAGACAGGCGGGGGGAACGACGGCTTCCCGGGAGGCCCCAACCCGCCGAACGGAATCTTCCCCGGCAACGCCCTGCACGTGGTGGTGGACGAGTCCGCGCGAGTCTCGATCTCCCATTGGAACACCGAGTTCTACGGCATCGACGGCAAGAACGAGGCCGCCACCTCCGGCTACCCGTTCCCCGGCTGGAAGAAGTACGCGAACGTGTTCCGGATGAACAACAACCCGGGCGGCTGGGTGGCCAGCGGGAGCGACCCCAACCCGTGGAACCCGCACTTCGTCCGCGAACTCAACGTTCAGCGGTGCTGGGCCGCTCCGGGACTGCCGGTGCGCATGGGGGTGGGGATGAACGACGAGAACCTCGGGGACAATTCCGGATCCTGGAAGTGGACCCTCCAGATCTGGCGCAACGACTGACCGGGCCACCCACGCGGGCCCGGTGTTCGGTCGGCCGTGGAGGTCAGGCGCCCCGCTGGCGGAGCGCCGAGCCCGATCTGCCCTTGACGACCTCCAGCTGCGCGTGGATGCGGCGCCGCAGGTCCGGGACGTGGCTGACGATGCCGACGCTGCGGTCCCGTTCACGCAGGGAGTCGAGGACGTCCAGCACCTCGTCCAGGGTCTGGTCGTCGAGGCTGCCGAAGCCCTCGTCGATGAAGAGGGTGTCCAGGCGGACCCCTCCCGCCTCGTCGGTGACCACGTCGGCGAGGCCGAGGGCGAGGGCGAGGGACGCGAAGAACGTCTCGCCGCCGGACAGGGTGGCGGTGTCGCGTTCCCGGCCGGTCCAGGCGTCGACCACGTGCAGGCCCAGCCCGCTGCGGCCGCGTCCGGTGCGGTCGTCGGAGTGGACGAGGGTGTAGCGGCCCGACGACATGCGCCGCAGCCGGACGGTCGCGGCCGCGGCCACCTGCTCCAGGCGGGCCGCCAGAACGTACGACTCCAGGCGCATCCTGCGTTCGTTGTCGGCGGAGGTGCCCGCGGTGAGGGCGGCGAGCCGGGCGACGCGGTCGTACTCGTCGCGCAGCGGCGCGAGGCGTCGTACGGCCTCGGTGGCCCGGGCGGAGAGGCGGTCGAGTTCGGCGCAGCAGCGGGCGGCCGCGTCACGTGCTGAGGCGGCCTCGCGCAGGCGGTGTTCCGCCCCGGTGGCGGCCAGTTCGGCCGCGGCGGCGTCGGCGGGCGGCTGCTGGGCGGCCGCCGCGGTCGCGGCCTCGGCCAGGACGGCGCGTACGGCGGCCTCCTCGGACTGCCAGGCGTCCAGGCGGTGTTGCAGCTCGCGGTGGGCCGAGTCGTCCAGGAGGGCGGCGGCCGCGGCTCGCGGGGTGTCGAAGCCGGCCCGGTAGGCGGCGTCGGAGAGGCGGGCGTCGGCGTCCTTCAGGAGCCGGGCGGCGTCCCGCGCGGTGCGCACGGCGTCCGCGGCTTCGGTGAGCAGCGCCGCCTGCCGCTCCAGCTGGGCCGCGCGGGCGGCCACACTGCCGGCGGCGCCGCGCGCCTGCGTCAACTCGGCTTCCAGGGCGGCCTGTTCCTGCTCCAGGGCCTCGCGCCTGGTGAGCCGGGAGGCGGTGCGTACGGCGGCCTCCTGGCGGTCGGCGAGGCGCTGTTCGCGTTCCCGCTCGGCCCGGCGCAGCTCCTCGTGGGCGGCGTGCAGGGCGGAGGCGTCGCGGCGGGCGCGGGCGTACTCCCGCTCCAGGTCGTCGGCCTCGGCGGTGAGCCGGGCGGTGGGGGCGTCGCCGGCCTCGGCGGTGGCGGCGGCCAGGGCCTCGCGGACCGTGCCGAGGCGCCGCTCGTCCTCGGCGTGCCCTTCGTCGGCCCGCCGGCAGGCGGCGAGGGCGCGTTCCTCGGCCTCGCGGTCGACGTGGCCGGCGACCTTGCGGGCCGGCGCCGGGTGTTCGGTCGCCCCGCAGACGGCGCACGGCGCGCCGTCGGTGAGATGTGCGGCGAGTTCGGCGGCGATGCCGTCGAGGCGCTGTTCCTTGAGGTCGAGCCAGTGGGCACGGGCGTCCAGGGCCCGCTGCCCGGAGGCGAGGGCCTGCTGCGTGGCCTGCTCCAGCTCCCCGCTCAGCCGGTCCCTGGTCCGGGCCGCGTCGAGGCGCCGGCGCACGGGTTCCCGCTGGACGGCGAGCTGCTCGGCGCGGGTGGCGGCCTCCCGGGCGGACTCGACGCGCGCCTGCAGCGCCGTGCGCCGGGTGTCCCAGCCGTCGAGCCAGGCGTCGGCCTCGCGCAGGACGTCCTCGTCGGCGCGCTCCTGCCGGTCGAGTCCGGCCCGCTCCTCGACCAGGCCGACCAGGCGCCGCTCGGCGCGCCGGGCGGCGTCCAGGCCGCCCAGTTCCTCGGCGGCCCGGCGGGCGGCGGCGGCGAGTCCGCTCGCGTCGGCGTCGGCTTGGGAGCCGGGCAGCGCCGCACGCGCGTGCGCCTCGGCCCGGGCGGCCCGGCGGTGCTCCTCCTCGGCGGCCTCGCGCAGTTCCAGCGCGGGCGCGACGGCTTCGGCCTTGCGGGCCCGCGCCATGCGCTCCTGTGCCTCGCGGTGGTCACCGGCCCGTTCCCGCAGCAGTTCGGCACGTCGCCGCGCCTCGGCGAACCGGCTCTGCAGCCGGGCGAGTTCGCGCATGTCCTCCAGGGCGCCTCGGGCCGCGGCGTGGGCGGACTCCGCGGCGTCGAGGCCGCTGCGGGCGACCGCGAGGCGTTCGCGGGCCATGCTGCGGGCGACGGCGGCGGCACCGAGGACGGCGTCGGCCAGGCCGGGCTCGCCCGGAGCCAGCTCGGGCAGCTCCATGGCGTCGCCCGCCTCCTGCTGCATGCGGTGCGCGTCGGCGAGCAGCGCGGCATCCCCCTCCCGGACCCGGGCCTCGGTGGCGCGGCGGCGTTCGGCGAGCCGCTTCTCCACGTCGGCGAACCGCTGGGTGTCGAAGAGCCGGCCGAGCAGGCGGCCCCGGGCCTCGGCGTCGGCGCGCAGGAAGCGGGCGAAGTCGCCCTGGGGCAGCAGGACGACCTGGCAGAACTGCTCCCGGCTCATGCCGAGCAGCTGGGTGATCTCCTCGCCGATCTCCTGGTGGGAGCGGCTGCGGTCCTTCCAGGCACCGGCCGTGGCGTCGTGCTCGCGCAGCCAGGTCTGGGCCTTGTCGACCGTTGTGCCCCTGCCGCGCAGCTTGGGCCGCTCCCAGGGCGGGCGGCGGGTGATCTCCAGTCGGCGTCCGGCGACGGTCAGGTCGAGGCGGACCTCGGTGCGGGTGCCGGGCTCGGCGTGGTCGCTGCGCAGGTTCATGCCCTGGCCGCTCTGCCGGGCGCCGGGGACGGAGCCGTACAGGGCGTAGCAGACGGCGTCCAGGACGGAGGTCTTGCCGGCGCCGGTCGGGCCGTGCAGCAGGAAGAGCCCGCCCGCGGACAGCGCGTCGAAGTCGACGCTCTGGGAGCCTCCGAAGGGCCCGAAGGCGGTGATGTCCAGCCGGTGCAGTCTCACCGGGCCACCTCCCGTGCGGCGTCGTCGGCGCGCACCGTGTCGAAGGCGTCCCGCAGCACGGCCGCCTCCCGTTCGTCCGGTCCGGCGCCGCGCACATGCGCGACGAAGTCCTCGGCGATCTGCTGGTCGCTGCGGCCGGCGAGCCGCCGGGCGTAGGACACCTGCGGGTCGTCCGGGGCCCGCTCGGGGGCGAACACCAGGCTGAGGGTGTGCGGGAAGCGCTCGGCGAGCCGGGCCATCGGGTCGGCCGGGCGGACCGCGTCGGTGAGGGTGGCCTCGATCCAGGCGTTCTCGTGCCGGGCCAGCTCAGGGTCGGCGAGGAGGTCGTCCAGGGTGCCGCGCAGGCGGGCGAGCGGGCGCGGGACCGGGCAGTCGACGCGCTCGGCGTCCAGGGCTCCGTCGGTGCCGAGGTCGACGAGCCACATGCTCTTGCGGTGGTCGGCCTCGGAGAAGGAGTAGGCGAGCGGGGAGCCGGAGTAGCGGACGCGCTCGCTGATCGTCTGGCAGCCGTGCAGGTGCCCGAGGGCGACGTAGTCGACGCCGTCGAAGACGCCGGCCGGTACGGCGGCCACACCCCCGACGGTGATGTCCCGCTCGCTGTCGCTGGCCCGGCCGCCGGTGACGAAGGCGTGGGCGAGGACGACGGAACGGGTGCCGGGCGCGCGCGTGGCGAGGTCGGCGCGGACGCGGTCCATGGCGGCGCCGAGCACCGCCTCGTGGCCGGCCCGCTCCACCGTGAACTCGTCCCTCACCAGAGCGGGCTCGAGATAGGGCAGGCCGTAGAAGGCGACGTCGCCGTGGGGGTCCGCCAGCACGACGGGCGTGCCCACGGCGGACGGTTCGGTGCGCAGGTGGATGCCCGCGCGGTCGATGAGTCCCGCACCGACGCCGAGGCGGCGGGCCGAGTCGTGGTTGCCCGAGATCATCACCGTGGGCACGCCGAGGTCCGCGAGGCGGTGCAGGGCGTCGTCGAACAGCTCGACCGCGGCGAGCGGCGGCACCGCGCGGTCGTACACGTCCCCGGACACGACCACCGCGTCCACCTCGCGCTCGCGCACGGTGGCGACGAGGTGCCCGATGAACTCGGCCTGGGCCCCGAGCATGGCCACCCGGTGGAAGGCCCGGCCGAGATGCCAGTCGGACGTGTGCAGGAATCGCATGTTGACCGAGACTAACGGCCGGGTCCGGCGTCACGGGCGGTCACTCCCGTACCAGCTCGTCACGTCCGGGCGACCACAGGCCACTTGTGTCCGATTAACCCCAATTGTCAGGCGTCGCCGTAGGCTTCACCACCGAGTTCCAGCCCGGCCGTGCCCGCCGTCACATCCGCGAGCCACGCGCGGAAGGCGGCCACGTCGGCGTCGGGGAGGCCGATCTCGATGGTGACCTCCTCGCCGTAGCGGACGTCCCGCACCTCGCGCCCGGTGGCCCGCAGGTCGTTCTGCACCTTGCCCGCGCGCTGGTGGTCCACGGTCAGCGTGGCCAGCCGGAAGCGGCGCCGGGTGATCGTCCCGAGCGCGTCCAGGGCCTCGCCGACGGCTCCGCCGTAGGCCCGGATGAGTCCGCCGGCGCCGAGCTTGACCCCGCCGTAGTAGCGGGTGACGACGGCGACGGCGTACCGCACGTCGCGGCGCAGCAGCATCTGCAGCATGGGGACCCCGGCGGTGCCGCCCGGTTCGCCGTCGTCGCTGGCCTTCTGCACGGAGGCGTCGGCGCCGATGACGTACGCCCAGCAGTTGTGGGTGGCGTCGGCGTGCTCCTTGCGGACGGAGGCGATGAAGTTTTGCGCCTCCCGCTCCGTGGCGGCCGGGGCGAGGGCGCACAGGAAGCGGGAGCGGTTGATCTCGGTCTCGTGCACGCCCGGCCGGGCCACGGTGCGGTACTCGTCCTGCATCCGGTCAGCCTATGCCGAGGGCGCCCGCCCGCCGCGCCGGCTACTTCCCGCGCCCGCCGCCGTGGCCCTTCTCCCCGCGCGGCACCAGGAAGGACGTGAGCAGCGCGGCGCCCGGGGCGAGGGCCGGCCAGCCGGTGCCGCGCCAGGTGAGCACGGCGATCGCGGCGGTCGGGAACTTCGTCCGCACCCGCTCCAGCGCGTCGTCCAGGCCGTCCCCGGCCAGTTCCAGGACCAGGTCCTCGAGGCCCGGGTTGTGCCCGACGAGCAGCAGCGTCTCCACCTCGCCGGGCACCTCCCGCACGACCTGGAGCAGGCCGGGAACGCCGGCCGCGTACAGCCGCCGGTCGTAACGGACCGGGGGCGGGGTGCCCCACTGGGCGGAGGCCAGCTCCCAGGTACGGCGGGCCCGTACGGCGGTGGAGCACAGGGCGAGGTCGGGCAGGCCGCCGGCCTCGGCGAGGGCGCGCCCGGCGGCCGGGGCGTCACGCAGGCCGCGCGGCGCGAGCGGCCTGCGGTGGTCCTCGACGCCCTCCGGCCAGGCGGACTTGGCGTGCCGCAGCACGACCAGGCGGCGCAGCGGGCCGGCGCCCGCCCGCTCGATCACGCCGGGCTCCCGAGGGCGCTGCTCAGGTCGAGGGCCAGCAGCCGGTCGGCGTACACGAACGTCTCGAAGCGGGCTCCGTCGGGCAGGTGGCGGTCGCTCTCCACGTCCCGCAGCACCTCCAGCACGGCGGGCAGGTCGAGGTCGTCCTCCCAGGCGTCCCGCAGCCGCGCCCGCACCTCGCCGGGCACCGGGCGCGAGGGCTGCCGGGCCCAGCCGGCCGCGGCCCCCCGCCAGCGGGCGAGGCGCTGGGCGGCCCCGTCCAGCACGGCGCGGTCCAGGCGCACGGGCGCACCGCGCGGCACCGAGAGCAGTGCCAGCCGCAGGGCGGCTGGGTCGGCGAGCGGGGCGGCCGGCGGGGAGACGGGGTCGTCCGGCGGCGGCGCGAGGAACGCGCCGGACGGGGGCTCCGTCTCCTGGACGGAACCGGGGTCCGAGGAGGGCCCGGGCGCGTCACCGGACGGGGACGGACCGGACCGCGCCCGCGTCCACCGTGCCGGGGCCACGGCCATCACCGGCCCCTCGGCGGGGACGCGCCCGCCCTCCTGGGCCACGATGTGGATCGCCTGCGCCTCCCCGAGTCCGGACGCGAGGTCGCGGCCGTCCTCGAAGGGGCGGATCGACAGGGTCGCGGCGGCCGCACGCAGTTCGGCGTTCCGGTGCGGGGCGTCGAGAGTCGTCCAGACCGGGGTGCCGCCCAGTTCGAGGGCGCGGACGAGGAGGTCGGCGGTGAGCAGCACCCGCAGGGCCGTGAGGTCGAGGCCGTGGGCGTGGGCCTCGACACGGGTCAGGCCGCGGCGGGCGGGCGCGGCGGCGACGGGGTCACCGGTTCGGGCGTCGAGGATGCGCAGCACGGGGCGAGCGTAGGCGGGCGGGCGGCCGAAGGGGGGCACCTCACGCCGATTCCGGACACCGTGGCGGGGTACCGGGCGGGGAATCAGCGTTCCGGAGGCGCTGTTGCCCCAGCGGCACGACCCCACGACCCCGCAGCCCGAGGAGGCAGCCGTGTACGGCGACGAGGCGACGATCCGCAGGATTCTGACCGAGCTGGGCGACACCTGGGCCGTCGTCGGTCTGTCCGCCAACCGGAACCGGGCCGCGTACGGCGTGGCACAGGTGCTGCAGCGGTTCGGCAAGCGGATCGTGCCGGTGCACCCGAAGGCCGAGACGGTGCACGGCGAGCCGGGGTACGCCTGTCTGGCCGACATCCCCTTCGACGTGGACGTGGTGGACGTCTTCGTCAACAGCGAACTGGCGGGGGCGGTGGCCGACGAGGCCGTGGCGAAGGGCGCGCGGGCCGTGTGGTTCCAGCTCGGCGTCGTCGACGAGGCCGCCCTGGCGCGGACCCGGGCGGCGGGTCTGGAGATGGTCATGGACCGGTGCCCGGCGATCGAAATTCCCCGTGTGCGGTGACCTGTCTCACCTTCTTCTCACAATTCTCCGCTGAATATTGACATTCTGACTCGATGCCTGACCTGCACGAAGCCTTACTCGTGAGTTGCCTTCAAGCCCGGCAAGATCCTGGGTCAAGTTTTGTAAAACAGCCTTTTGCTGACGCGGAAACCCTTCCTAGCCTGTGGCGTCCTTGCTCGTTAATTGCGCGTTCATGAAGTGAGAGGCCACTTGACATGGCGAAAGTCGACGCCTTGCCACAGGCCACGACGGAGTCCGGCGGTCTGCGCCGGGACGTCGGGCTGATCGGCCTGATGTGGGCCTCCGTAGGCTCGATCATCGGTTCCGGCTGGCTGTACGGCGCCGAGAAGGCGGTCGTCGTGGCCGGCCCCGCGGCGATCATCTCGTGGGTGATCGGCGCGATAGCGATCGTGCTGCTGGCGCTGGTGCACGCCGAACTCGGCGGCATGTTCCCGGTGGCCGGCGGCACGGCGCGCTACCCGCACTACGCCTTCGGTGGCCTGGCCGGCATGTCCTTCGGCTGGTTCGCCTGGCTGCAGGCGGCCACCGTGGCCCCGATCGAGGTCGAGGCCATGATCGGTTACGCCGGTCACTGGAAGTGGGCCCAGGGCCTGCAGCACGCCGACGGCACCCTGACCGCCGGCGGTTTCGTCACCGCCGTCGCCCTGATGGCCGTCTTCGTGGGCGTCAACTTCTTCGGCGTCCGGGCCCTGGCGCACACCAACAGCGCCGCGACCTGGTGGAAGATCGCCGTCCCGCTCGGAGCGATCTTCGTCATCGCCGCGGGCAACTTCCACGCGGGCAACTTCACCTCCGAGGGCTTCGCGCCGTTCGGCGCCAAGGGCATCCTGGGCGCCATCAGCTCCAGCGGCATCATCTTCGCGCTGCTCGGCTTCGAGCAGGCGATCCAGCTGGCGGGCGAGAGCCGCAACCCCAAGCGCGACCTGCCGCGGGCGACCCTCGGCTCGGTGGCGATCGGCGCCGTGATCTACATCCTGCTGCAGGTCGTGTTCATCGGCGCGCTGCCGCACACCTCCTTCGCGCACGGCTGGGCCAAGCTGGACTTCCCCGGCATCAGCGGTCCGTGGGCGGGCCTGGCGA
Source organism: Streptomyces lucensis JCM 4490 (assembly GCF_014650035.1). Classification (GTDB taxonomy): domain Bacteria; phylum Actinomycetota; class Actinomycetes; order Streptomycetales; family Streptomycetaceae; genus Streptomyces; species Streptomyces lucensis. The sequence goes on from NZ_BMUE01000003.1 coordinate 679,067, forward strand.
CCCTGGTGGGCCTCGGCTGGCTGGGCTGGGTGCTGTACGTCGACGCGATCATCTCCCCCGGTGGCACCGGCCTGATCTACACCACCGCCACCTCCCGCGTCTCCTACGGCCTGGCCAAGAACGGCTACGCGCCCAAGGCGTTCGCCAGGACGGACAAGCGCGGCGTGCCGTGGTTCGGCCTCCTGATGTCGTTCGTCACCGGCGTGGTCTGCTTCCTGCCGTTCCCGAGCTGGCAGGAGCTGGTCGGCTTCATCACCTCGGCGAGCGTGCTGATGTACGCGGGCGCGCCGCTGGCCTACGGCGTCTTCGCCGACCGCCTGCCGCACCTCGAGCGCCCCTACCGGCTGCCCGCCGGCAAGATCATCTCCCCGCTGTCCTTCGTGGTCGCCAACCTCATCATCTACTGGGCCGGCTGGGACACCCTGTGGCGGCTGGGCTTCGCGATCCTGCTGGGCTACATACTGCTGGGCTCCTACGCCTGGTACGCCACCAGCAAGCGGCTGCCCGACGCGCCCCGGCTGGACTTCCGGGCCGCGCAGTGGCTGCCCGGTTACCTGATCGGCCTCGGCGTGATCTCCTGGCTGGGCGGCTTCGGCGGCCGGGGCGTCATCCCGCTGTGGTGGGACATCCTGGTCGTCACGGCCTTCTCCCTGGTCATCTACTACTGGGCCAAGGCCGTCGCCTCGCACCCCGAGGCCATCGAGCGCAGCATCGACGAGGTCGTGGTCACGGACGCGCCTGCGCACTGACCCGCTCCCGCGTCACCCGCGGTGTCCCGTCGGCTCTGCTGACGGGACACCGTCATAATGCGTGCGTGACGTCTCCCTCCCCCCACTCGGACTCCCCCGCCCCGTCCCGGTTTCCGGTCGTCGTCGTGGGCGCGGGGCCGGCCGGCCTGACCGTCGGCAACATCCTGCGGGCCGCCGGTGTCGGCTGTCTGGTCCTGGAGACCGAGAGCAGACGGTTCGTCGAACAGCGGCCGCGGGCGGGGTTCATCGAGGAACGGGTCGTACGCGGACTCGAACAGCGGGGTCTGGCCGGCGGCCTGCTGGAGCGCGCGGAGCGGCACTCCGTGTGCGAGTTCCGCTTCGACGGCCACGGACACCCCTTCGACTACACGGAACTGACGGCCGGTCACCACTGGGTGTACCCGCAACCGCTGCTCGTGAGCGACCTCGTGCGCGAGTACGCCGACGTGCGCGGCGGCGAGATCCGCTTCGGCGTGCGGGACGTACGCCTGCACGACCTGGACTCGGACCGGCCCGCCGTCTCCTACACCGACCCGGACAGCGGTGAACGGCTGCTGGTGCGCTGCGACTTCGTCGCCGGGTGCGACGGGGCACGCGGGGCGAGCCGGGCCGCGCTGCCCGATCGGGCGCGCACGTCCCGGTACGACCTCGGCGTCGCCTGGCTGGCGCTGCTCGCCGAGGCGCCGCCGTCCTCGGACCGGGTGCTGTTCGGAATGCACCCGAGCGGCTTCGCCGGGCACATGCCCCGTACCCCCGAGGTCACCCGCTACTACCTCCAGTGCCCTCCCGGCGACCACCCGGACGACTGGCCGCACGAGCGCGTGTGGAGCGAGCTCCAGCAGCGTCTGCGGGCGGCGGACCGCCCGCCGCTGACGGAGGGGCGGCTGCTGGAGAAGCGGGTGCTGGACATGCACAACTACGTCGTCGAGCCGATGGTGTTCGGCCGCCTCTTCCTGGCCGGCGACGCCGCCCACCTCGTCGCCCCGATCGCGGCGAAGGGGATGAACCTGGCGCTGCACGACGCGTTCCTGCTCGGCGACGGCCTCGCCGCGCGGCTGACCGGGGGCGACCCGGCCGGCCTCGACGGCTACTCGCGGACCTGCCTGCGCCGCGTGTGGGAGTACCAGGAGTTCTCGCAGTGGCTCTCCGGCATCTACCACGGCGTCTCCAGCGGCGACCCCTACCGGGCCGGAACCACGCTGGCCCGGTTGCGCCGGCTGTTCACCTCCCCCCTCGCGGCGGCGGCCTTCGCCGAGCAGTACCTGGGGACGGCGGCGGCGTACTGAGGCCGGCGCCGGGACCGTGCTCCGCCGGACGGGACGACCGGCCCGGTCAGACGGAGCCGAGGCCTTCCAGCACCAGCGCACCCGGCAGTTCCGCGAGGGCCTTGCCGGGCACCAGGAGCTTGCCGCGGCGGCGGCCGCTGCCGATCAGGACGTAGGGCAGGTCGACGACGGCCGAGTCGACCAGCACCGGCCAGCCCGTGGGCAGTCCGATCGGGGTGATGCCGCCGTACTCCATGCCGGTCTCGCCGGTCGCCGTCTCCATCGAGGCGAACGATGCCTTGCGGGCGCCGAGTTGGCGGCGCACGACGCCGTTGACGTCAACCCTGGTGGTGGAGAGGACCACGCATGCGGCGAGGGTGGTCACGCCGCCCCGCTTGCCCGCGACCACCACGCAGTTCGCCGACCGCTCCAGCAGGTCACGGCCGTAGTGCTCGACGAAGACGGCGGTGTCGGCCCAGCGCGGGTCGGTGTCGACGTAGAGGAGCCGGTCGGCGGGGACACCGCCCTGCCAGTCGCGTACGGCGTCGGCGACCGGGGCGGTCAGCTCGTCCAGGCAGTCCGGGGCGGGGGTGGCGGTGTCGAAGTCTCCGATGGGTGCGCGCATGGGCGCACGCTAACAAGCCGGGCCCGGCCGCCGTACCGGTGTCTCAGAGCACGGGCGGCACGGAGACGGCCATCACCATCTCCATCGGGACCTGACCGCGATTGCCGTAGACATGCGGGAGGTTGGCCTCGAAGGAGGCGCTAGCGCCGGCCGGAACGCGATGGTCCTCGCCCTCCACGGTGAGCGTCAGTTCACCCGCGGTGACGTGGACCAGTTCGACGGTTCCGCTCGGGTGCGGCTCGGAGGGACTGCTCTCTCCCGGCATCAGCCGCCAGTCCCACATCTCCAGCGGGCCGGGGGCCTCCGTGCCCGCCAGCAGCCGGTTGTAGCTGCCGGCCTCGGTGTGCCACAGCCGTACGGCCCGGTCGGCCGGAACGACGCGGACCTTGGGGCCCCGCTCGTAGTCGAGGAGCGTGGTGACGCTGACGCCGAGCGCGTCACCGATCTTGACGACCGTCCCGATGCTCGGGTTGGTGCGTGCCTGCTCGATCTGGATCAGCATCCCGCGGCTGACGCCGGCCCGGGCGGCGAGCACGTCGAGGGTGAAGCCGCGCACCGAGCGCCAGTGCCTCACGTTACGCGCCAGGGACTGGGTCAGGAGTTCCAGGTCCGACACATTCCGTCCATATCCGAGATCGCCACAGCCGTGCTCGTCAGTCGTCGCGCACCCCGGGGTCCCGTCCGCCGAACCGCGGTGAGGCGCACCCGATCGTGCAACGAACTGTACTGCGCGGCCGACCGTGGCAGCACTTCCCGTCCCGGCACCGGGCAGCGGACTCCCTCAGCTCCCGGGCTCGGGCTCCAGTTCGGCGAGGCGCGCCACCCCGTCCTCGTCCAGTTCCGCCAGTGCCCGCAGCTGCTCGGAGGTCGTCCCCGCCGGGATCGGCACCGGGGCGGGGGTCCTGAGCGGCGGCTGCCAGCCCTCGTCCGCCGTCCAGCGCCGGACGACCCGGGCCGGCGCCCCTGCCACCACCGCATGGTCGGGAACCGTGCCGCGGACCACCGCACCGGCCGCCACGACCACGTTCCGGCCGATCCGCGCGCCCGGCAGGATCACCGCGCCGGTGCCGATCCAGCAGCCCGGCCCGATCTCGACCGGCTCCATCCGCGGCCACTGCCTGCCGATGGGCTGGTGGGGATCGTCGTAGGAGTGGTTGGTGGAGGTCACGTAGACGTAGGGGCCGAAGTAGCAGTCGCGGCCGATGGTGACCGTCGTGTCCGCGATGACGTGGCTGCCCCGGCCGAGGACCACACCGTCGCCGATGCGCAGGATCGGGTCCGGGCCGAGATCCAGGTCCGGCATCAGGCCGGCGGTCAGGGTGACCTGCTCGGCGATGATGCAGTGGGAACCGAGGTGGATCCAGGGTTCGCCGAAGACCGTGCCGAGCGGGAAGGCCAGCCGGGTGGCCTCGCCGATCGAGCCGAACCGGAGGCGGCCGGGGTTCTCGGCGGTCACCGACCCCGCGCGCTGCACCCACGACCAGCCCGTGTGCACGGCGCGCTGCGCCAGTCGGCGTCGCCAGGATGAGAACGTGTTCTTGCGCTTCGGCACGAGGTGACACGTTACTCATCGGTCGCCCCGGGCGAGAGGGAGGGCTGCTGTGATCTGTGCCCCACCCGGTGTCGTACCGTGCGGGGACACCACGGACCGGAGGAGACGGTGATGACGCAGAAGGCGCTGATCGTGGGCATCGGCGGCAGGGAACCCCAGGTCGACCCGGAGGCGTTCGTGGCGCCCACGGCCACCGTGATCGGCGACGTGACGCTGCACGCCGGGGCGAGCGTCTGGTACGGGGCCGTCGTGCGCGGTGACGTCGAGCGGATCACCGTGGGCGCGAACGCGAACGTCCAGGACAACGTGACGCTGCATGCCGATCCCGGCTTCCCGGTCAACGTCGGGGAGCGCGTCTCCATCGGGCACAACGCGGTGGTGCACGGCGCGGCCGTCGAGGACGACTGCCTGATCGGGATGGGGGCGACCGTCCTCAACGGGGCGGTGATCGGCGCCGGATCCCTCGTCGCGGCTCAGGCGCTGGTGCCGCAGGGGATGGTGGTGCCGCCCGGTTCGCTGGTGGCCGGGGTGCCGGCGAAGGTGAAGAGGACGCTGTCCGAGGAGGAGCGGCAGGGGGTGACCCTCAACGGCACGATGTACGCGGACCTGGCGAAGGCTCACCGCGAGGTCCACGGGTAGGAGCGGACCGTGCTCCGCGGCGGGAGCGGGCGGGTGGGCGGGTCCTAGTCCCCGGCGCCCACGGGTTCCGCTTCCCGCTCCTGCGGCTGCGCCTTCTTCGCCTTGCGCTTCAGCACGAGCATCGACGCGAGACCGATCCCGAGGGCCACCACGAGGCCGAGGTAGGAAAACCTCTTCAGCCAGTCCTCGGCGACGACGCCGACGTAGTAGATGACGGCCGTCGTACCGCCGGCCCAGCAGATGCCGCCGAGGACGTTGGCGGTCAGGAACTTCCAGTACGGCATGTGCAGCACGCCCGCGAGAGGACCGGCGAAGATCCGCAGGAGGGCGACGAAACGGCCGAAGAAGACGGCCCACATGCCCCACTTCTCGAAGGACCGCTCGGCGGTGGCGACGTGGCCCTCGCTGAAGTGTCTCGGGAACTTCCCGCCGAGCCAGGCCAGGAGCGGGCGTCCGCCCTTGCGGCCGATCGCGTAGCCGATGGAGTCGCCGATCACCGCCCCGGCGGTGGCGCACACGCCGAGCACGACCGGGTTGACGCCCGAGTGCTGCGAGGACATGAGCGCTGCCGAGATCAGGATGATCTCACCCGGCAGCGGGATGCCCAGGCTCTCCAGACCGATGACCAGGGCCACCAGGCCATAGACGGCGGCCGCAGGTACCGAGTCGAGCCATTCCTGGACGTGCACCGCCGGTTCCTCCCGTTTCGCCGACCTACGCTCAGGGGCGGCGCACGCGGCGCCCGCCCCACAGGAAGGCTACCTGGTCGGCGGTGAGCGGCGGCAGGCCCGCGCACGAGGGGCCCCACCGGGGACCCCTCGCCGGCCGTCTCAGCTGTTGGGCCGCAGCGTCCAGACAACCGTCATCTCGCCGGTCACCGCTCCGTCCGCGCGCCGGATCTCGATCGACACCGGGAACTCGGGGCGCTGCCCCGCGTCCAGCTCGGCGACGACCTCGGCCGCCGGACGGCCGAGGGTCGCGGTCGCGGTCACCGCGCCCATCGCCAGCTTCCGGTAGGCGATCTCGGCCCGCACGGCGAGTGGCACCGCCCGCGAGAGCTGGTCGCCGAAGGCGGCCAGCACGATGGCCCCGCTGGCCGACTCCCCGAGCGTGAACATCGCTCCGGCGTGCGGGCCGCCCACGTGGTTGTGGTAGTCGCCCTGGTCCGGCAGGGACACCACGGCCCGGTCCGGGGTGGTCTCCTGGAACTGGAGGTTCAGCGTCCGGGCCATGGGCACGGTGGCGGCGAGCATCTCGCCGATCGACATCTGGTCTGCGCTCATGACCGCTAGGTTACTCACGAGTAGCCGCCGCTGGCCAGGTCCGGTTCCGGCGCCCGCCGCACTCGTCACGATCCTGACGGGTACCGGTTGCCGAACCGTGTCCGCCGCCGCACTAGGGTTACGGGCCATGTGGCCAGATCAGCAGCCGCCAGGGGGCGCGCAGAACCCGCAGCACAACCCGTACCAGCAGCCGGGTTACCAGCAGCCGAATCCGTACCAGCAGCCCGGACCGCAGCAGCAGCCGCAGGCGGGACCGTACGGGCAGCAGCAGGCCGGTCCCTACGGACAGCAGCAGGCGGACCCGTACGGGCAGCAGCCGCAGCGGGGGCAGCCGGCCCCCGCCGCGCCCGTCCCCGGACCCCCGCGGGGCGGCGGCCGCACGAAGCTGGTCGCGATCGTCGCGGCCACGGCCGTCGCGGTCGCCGCCGCCGTCACCGGCTACCTGATCCTCGGCGGCGGCTCCAAGGGCGACGAGGCGAACGGCGGCAAGGCCGGCCGGCACACCGGCCGGTCCCCCGCCGCCGACCCGGCGCCCGGCCCGGCCTCCTCGGCCCCGGACGACGACCCGCGCGGCAACGAGTCGGAGAAGCCGACCGTCGAGGGCTGGAAGGTCGTGGTGAACCCCAAGTGGGGCATCGCCTTCGACGTGCCCCCGAGCTGGCAGGTCAACACCCCGGGCACCGCGATCATCTTCGACTTCGACGACGAGAAGGAGAAGGGCATCACCATGTCGGGCACGGCGGAGTACAAGCCGTCCTGGTGCACCTCCGACGACGACAAGGACGGCCGCTCCGAGCACACCGCGCTGGCGGCGGTGGGCACCAAGGGCGCCAACAAGGCCAGGAACACGGACGAGATCGCCATCAACACTCCGGCCTGGTGGGTCTACGGCGGCTACACCGAGCCGGACAAGAAGAGCCTGTCGTGGGACCGCAAGGCCACCCCGTTCACGACCACCTCGGGCATCAAGGGCAGCATCGGCTGGGCGCAGTCGACCGGCACACCGCGCAAGGGCAAGTGCGTCACCGACGGCAAGGCGCTCACCTTCGGCTTCAAGAACGCCGCCCACAACTACGTGTCGTTCAACTTCTTCGGAGCCAAGGGCGTGCCGGGTGAGGTGCCCAGGGCGACCGTCCTCAAGGTCCTCAGCACCGTCCGGCTGCACGGCATGCCGGCGAGCGAGTGACCCTCAGGCCTGCGGAGAACCGAAGGCCCCGCCGGGTGGCTCGGGCGACGGTACGGCGTCGGCCTCCTCCACCGGCCGCGCGGAGCCGGTGAACCTCCTCACCGCCGCCCCGTGTTCGACCCGTGCCGGGAAGGCGTCCGCCGCGACCCGGCGGGCCAGTGCGGCGCTGTCGAGGGGCCGGTGCGAGGCGACGAGCACCGCGTTGCCGAACCGCCGGCCACGCAGCACCCCCGGCTCGGCGATCAGCACGAGTTCCGGGAAGACGGCCGCGAACGTGGCCAGTTGGGAGCGCAGAAAGGCGAACGGCGCCCCGTCGGCGAGGTTGGCCAGGTAGACCCCGCCGGCCCGCAGCACCCGCTCGGCCTCGCGGGCGTAGGCGAGCGTGGTCAGGTGGGCCGGCACCCGGGAGCCGCCGAAGACGTCCGCGATCAGCACGTCGGCGTGGTCGTCCGGGGCCGCTTCCAGCCAGGCCCGGGCGTCGGCCGCGTGCAGCGCGACGCCCGAGCCCGCCGGCAGCGGCAGGTGCTCGGCGACCAGGTCCAGCAGCCCCCGGTCGGCCTCGACGACGTCCTGCCGGGAGCCGGGGCGGGTGACCGCCACGTACCGGGGCAGCGTCAGCGCGCCCCCGCCCAGGTGCACCACGTCCACGGCCCGCCCGGCCCCGGCCGTGACGTCCAGCACGTGCCCGAGCCGCCGCACGTACTCGAACTCCAGGTGCGCGGGCTCGTCCAGGTCGACGTACGACTGCGGCGCCCCGTCGACCGTGAGCAGCCAGGCCCGTTCCCGGTCGATGTCGGGCATCAGCTTGGCAGTGCCGTGGTCCGTGGTCCTGGTGACGGGTATCGGTTCGTTCACCCGTCCATTGTGCGGTGGGCGCGCGTGCCCGCGCCTCAGCCGACGGAGGTCACGGTCCCGGCGCCCACGGTCCGCCCGCCCTCACGGACGGCGAACCCGAGACCGGGCTCCAACGGCACCTCCCGTCCCAGCTCGACGGTCATCTCCACCGTCTGTCCGGGCCGGGCGACCGCCGCCTCGCCGAGGTCGACGTCCCCCACGACGTCCGCGGTACGGATGTGGAACTGCGGCCGGTACCCGGTGGACAGCGGTGTCGTACGGCCGCCCTCGCGCCCGGACAGCACGTGCACCCGCGCCCGGAACCGCCGCGCGGGCACCACGCTTCCCGGGGCCGCCACGACGTGCCCGCGCCGGACGGCGTCCCGGGGCACGCCGCGCAGCAGCACGGCCACGTTGTCCCCGGCCTGCGCCTCCCGCATCGGCCTGCCGAACGTCTCGATACCGGTGACCACGGTCTCCGTGTCCGCGCCGAGCACCGAGACCCGGTCCCCGACACGGAGGGTCCCCCGTTCCACGGCACCCGTGACGACCGTGCCCCGCCCGGTGATGGTGAGCACGTTCTCCACCGGCAGCAGGAACGGCGCGTCCAGGTACCGCTCCGGCATCGGCACATAGGTGTCCACGGCGTCGAGCAGCGCCTCGACGGACGCCGTCCAGCGCGGGTCGCCCTCCAGCGCCCGCAGTCCGGAGACGCGGACGACGGGCACGGTGTCGCCGGGGTAGCCCTGTGCGGTGAGCAGGTCGCGGACCTCCAGCTCGACGAGGTCCACGAGCTCCTCGTCGGCCGCGCCGTCGGCCTTGTTGAGGGCGACGACGACGTGGTCGACGCCCACCTGCCGGGCGAGCAGCACGTGTTCGGCGGTCTGCGGCATGATCCCGTCAAGCGCGGATACGACGAGGATCGCCCCGTCGAGCTGCGCCGCGCCGGTGACCATGTTCTTGACGTAGTCGGCGTGGCCCGGCATGTCGACGTGCGCGTAGTGCCGGGTGTCGGTCTCGTACTCGACGTGCGCGATGTTGATGGTGATGCCGCGGGCGGCCTCCTCCGGGGCCCGGTCGATGCGGTCGAACGGGACGAAGGTGCCGGTGCCGCGCTCGGCGAGCACCTTGGTGATGGCGGCGGTCAGGGTGGTCTTGCCGTGGTCGACATGACCCATGGTGCCGATGTTCAGGTGCGGCTTGGTGCGTACGTAGGCCGTCTTGGACATGGCTGTCTCGTAGCCTCTTTCGGTCGTACGGGAATGCGGGACCCCGGGAACTGGCCGACCCTCCCCCTGCGGGGTCCGCCGGACGGTCCGGGAAGGGTCAGCTTCGGGCGCCGTCGACAGCGGCCACGAGGATCGGGACGGCAGCCTTCGGCGCGTCCGCGACGGCGGACGCTGCGAGGAGGAAGGCGTACCGGAACATGACGTCGATCATCGCCGACGGGCCGTCCGGCGTCGAACGGTTTTCGGGCGGGGCGCCGGCCGGGTTCAGGCGCCGGCGTTCCTCAGCGCCTCCCGCACGGTCAGCGGGGCGAACCGGCCCCGTTCCCGCGCCAGGAAGGCCCGTACGGCCTCGGGGTCGGTCCTGGCGTACGTTCGCAGGGCCCAGCCGATCGCCTTGCGGATGAAGAAGTCGGGGTGCGCGGACTGGAGCAGGCAGTAGGCGAACAGCCGGCCGGTGTCGGTGCGTTCCTTGTAGGACAGCTGGTGGAGCAGGGCCGTGCGCGCCACCCACAGGTCGCCGTCGGTGATCCAGGCGTCCATGTCCGCGGTGAGCGCGGGGCCGGCGGCGACCAGGGGGCCGACGACGTGCGCGGCGAGCAGGTCGACGGTGTCCCACCAGGAGACGGTGCCGACGAGGTGCCGGGCCACCGGGAGGAAGCCCGGGGAGCACCGGCCCACGTGCCGGCGCAGGTAGTCCACGGCGAAGTAGTGGTACTCGCGCTCGGGCAGCCGCCAGCAGCGCAGGGCGACCGCGGCGCAGTCGGCCTCGCCCGGACGCGGGGTGCCGGCCAGCACGGTGCGCGACAGGGCGCGGCGGGCGGGGGTGGGGATGCCGAGGAAGGGTGCCACGTCCTTCATGTACGTGCGCATCGTGGCGGCCCGTTCCGGATCGGCCGCGGCGGAGTAGGTGGCGGTCAGCCGGTCCAGCAGGGCGTCGGCGAGGGCGCTGGGCGGCGCCTCCGGCGGGGCCGCGCCTGTGACGGTCATGACACGAACCCTAACGTCGGCGCGCGCCCGCGGGTCCGTTCCCGGGGCCCGGCGTCGCGGTGGGCCGAACCCCTGCCGGCATGGGTTGCAACCGCTTCCGTACCGGCGTTCCCTGGAAGTACCGGCGGTGAAGCGAGCGCATGGGGCCACGGCGCGGTCCGGAGGCCTGCGCCTCCCCGCGCGTCTCCTCGGCAGCGGCCCCCTCTCGCCGCCGCCGTCCAGCGCTCGACGCGGAGGTGACACAGGTGAAAGCCGTCGTCTACGAAGAACCCTTCAGTGTGGTGGTGAAGGACGTCGAGGACCCTTCGATCCAGCACCCCAACGATGTGCTCGTGCGGGTCACCTCGACCGCCATATGCGGCTCGGACCTGCACATGTACGAGGGCCGCACGGCGGCCCCGTCGGGCATCGTCTTCGGGCACGAGAACCTCGGCATCATCGAGGAGGTCGGCAGCGGCGTGACCTCCCTGTCCGAGGGCGACCGCGTCGTGATGCCCTTCAACGTCGCGTGCGGATTCTGCAAGAACTGCCTCATCGGCAAGACCGGCTTCTGCCTGACGGTCAATCCCGGATTCGCCGGCGGGGCCTACGGATACGTGGCGATGGGCCCGTTCATCGGCGGCCAGGCCGAGCGGCTGCGGGTGCCGTACGCCGACTTCAACTGCCTGAAGCTGCCCCCGGGCGAGCAGTTCGAGAGCGACTTCGTACTGCTCGCCGACATCTTCCCGACCGGCTACCACGGCTGTGAACTCGCCCAGGTCTCCCCCGGCGAGTCGGTGGCCGTCTACGGTGCCGGGCCGGTGGGGCTGATGGCCGCCTACTCCGCGCTGCTGCGCGGGGCGTCGAAGGTCTTCTCCGTCGACCGGGTGCCCGAGCGGCTCGCCAAGGCGGAGGAGATCGGAGCGATCCCCATCGACTTCACCAAGGGCGACCCGGCAGCGCAGATCAAGGAACAGACCGGAGGTGAGGGAACCGACAAGGGCGTCGACGCCGTCGGCTACCAGGCCCAGGCGCACGACGCCAGCCACGAGGAGCCCGCCGTCGTCCTGAACTCGCTGGTCGAGACGGTGCGCCCGACCGGCATGCTCGGCGTGCCGGGGCTGTACGTGCCCTCCGACCCGGGCGGTCCCGACGAGCACGCCAAGCACGGCCAGCTTCTGGTCTCCATCGGCCGGATGTTCGAGAAGGGCCAGCAGATGGGCACGGGTCAGTGCAACGTCAAGCGGTACAACCGCCAGCTGCGCGACCTGATCATCGCCGAGCGGGCCAAGCCCAGTTTCGTGGTCTCCCACGAGCTGCCGCTGGACCAGGCACCGCAGGCGTACGAGAAGTTCGACAAGCGGATCGAGGGCTACACCAAGGTGGTGCTGCACCCCGGTCACGCTCTCGCCGCGTGAGGCGGACACGGGGTCCCGGGCGCCGGCGGTGCCCGGGACCCCGTGCTGGGACGGTACTGCGACACACTTGACGGCGATCACACACGTCCGTCGGTTAGTGTCACCGGATGCTCGATGCCACCAACCGCTCTGGGGGCACCGCCACGGCCTCTCCCCGGGCCGCCGCCACGGAGTTCACCGTCCCCGTACCCCCCCTGCGCCACGCGGGACTGGCCGCGCGCTGCTCGCGTGCCGTGCTGTCCCCGTACGCGCGGCTGTCCCTGCTGCTCGCCCTGCTCGCGGGCGCCGCCGCGTGCGTGCTGCTGTTCCAGCCGCAGCGGCTGCTCACGCACGGCTGGCCGCCACAGCTCGGCGGGGCCGCGGCTGCCGTCGTCTTCGGGGCGGCGTACGGGCTGTGCACCGTGGCGTTCGTTCCGCGCCCCTTGCTGAACCTGGCGGCCGGCGCCCTCTTCGGATCCCAGCTGGGTCTGGCGACGGCGCTGGCCGGGACGGTGCTCGGGGCCGGGGTGGCCTTCGGGCTGGGCCGCCTCCTCGGGCAGGACGCGCTGCGCCCGCTGCTGCGGGGCCGCTGGCTGAAGGCGGCCGACGGGCAGCTCAGCCGGCACGGGTTCCGGTCCATGCTGGCGGCCCGGCTCTTCCCGGGCGTGCCGTTCTGGGCGGCGAACTACTGCGCGGCCGTCTCCCGCATGGGCTGGCCGGCGTTCCTGCTGGCCACCGGTCTCGGCTCGATCCCGAACACGGCCGCCTACGCGGTCGCCGGCGCCCGCGCCTCGGCGCCGACGTCCCCGGCCTTCCTGCTGGCGATGGCCTGCATCGCCGTACCCGCGCTCGTGGGCGCGGTCGTGGCCTGGCGCAAACGCCACCACCTGCGCGGCTCCTGAGCACCGCCGGCCACCTCCCGAACCGACTCGCGACAGCCCGCCGACGGCACCGCTGCCACCGGGGCCCGCTCCCGGCACGCACCGCCCGCACTGGTGGGCCGCGACCGGGAAGCCGACGGGCAAGCCGCCACCGCAGGCCGTCTCACCCCGGGAAGGCCCGGCGCCGGTTCGGCACGGGACGGGTCACCGCGGCAGAGCGGAGCCCGGCCGGCCGGACCTCGCGCTGCACGAGCGTGGTCGGCGGAACGGGCCCCGGGCACCCGCTCGGGGCGGCGGGTTCGCCGACATGCGGGGGCAAGCCGCCGCCGCGGGCCGTTTCACCCCGGGAAACGCCCCTCGGCCCGCAAGGCCCACCGCCGTTCGGCGTAGGCGAGGTCGTCTCGCCACAGCCGGCCCGCCGCGTAGCGGATCGCGGGGCGCAGCAGCGGAGCCGCCCGCCGTGCCAGGGCGAAGCCCGGCCGGGCGGAGGTGGCGACGACGGCCTCCACCACAGCGGTGCGCGGCCTGCCCCGCGGGTCGGGGCCGAGCGGGGTCGCATGGGTCTCCACGACGGAGCCCTCGCCCTCACCGTGGGTGATGCGCATGACGACCGTGCGCGGCCCGGGCGCCGTGAACACCGCGCGGACGGGGACGACGAGCCGGCCGGCCACCTTGAACGAGACGTCCACCGTGAACGCGTCCTCCCCGTCACCTCGTTCGGGAGAACGCACGACGGTGAGGTCGACGAAGGAGTACGGGTGGAACCACGCCCCGTGCCAGGGGTCGAGGCGGTTGGCGACCACGTCCTCCGGCTCGCACACGCCCGTCCCGGTGTAGACGGACGCCAGCGCGCCGGCCGCGGCGGGCCGGGCCGGCACCGGCGGCCGGGCGGTGGGCTCCTCGCCCCCGGCGTCGTCCAGCCGCACCCACAACAGCACCCCGTCGTCATGGGCGGGCCAGGGGTCCCAGCCGCCGAACGGCGTGCCGTCCAGTGCGAGTCCGTGCCAGTGGCACACCAGGACGCCGCAGCGCACGGGGCTGTCCCCCAGGGGCGCGCCGAGGTGGGGGCAGGCGCCGGGGCCGGAGACGAGGCGGCCCCGCCCGTCCCGCCAGAGCACCACTTCCCGGCCGGCGACGGTCCGGGCCAGCGGCCGGTCCGGGCGCAGGTCGCGGGAGGCGCCGACGACGAACCAGTTGCCGGCCGGCCGCCCCTGCGCCCGCTTGAGCGCGTCGGCGATGGTCGCGGGCCGGGCCTCGCGCCAGGTCGGGCGCTGGCGCTCCCAGGCGACGGGGACGCGACGCAGGCGCAGCGGCAGGCGTGCGCGCCGGGGCGGGTGGGCGGACGTCACGCGGCCTCCTTCCAGGGGCGGCACGGATGCGGAACGCGAGGGGGCGCGGGGGTGGGCGCCCGCCGTGCGGCGAGGCGGGCCGCGGTCACCCGCAGCAGGCCGTCGGCGGCGACGAGGGCCCGGCGCCTGCGGGGCACTACGGCACGGCGGTGCAGTACCGCGAAGCCGTCGGCGGCGACGGCGTCCAGGATGGCGCCGTAGAGCACGAACGCGGTGCGGATGCAGGGCCGGGCGACGGGATCGAGCATCGGCAGGCCGGGCGCCGCACGCCGGTACGCGGCGCGGGTGAGGGCCTCGAAGGCGCGCAGCGCCGAGGTGACCCGGCGGTCGGTGCGGCCGCTGTCCCGGCAGCGGCGCAGCAGTTCCCGGTCGACTCCGTGGGCGGCGAGCAGGTCCTGGGGGAGATAGACGCGGCCGCGGTCGAGGTCCTCGCCGACGTCCCGCAGGAAGTTGGTCATCTGGAAGGCTACGCCCAGTTCGGCGGCGTACGGGGCGGCCTCCGCGCGGGGTACGACGGTGCCGAGGACGGGCAGCATCTGCAGGCCGATCACCGCCGCCGAGCCGTGCATGTAGCCGCGCAGCGCACCCTGGTCGGCGTACTCGGTGACGGTCAGGTCGCTGCGCATGGAGGCGAGGAAGTCCGTGAAGTGACGGTGGTCGATGGCGTACCGGCTGCTGGTGTCCGCCAGGGCGGCGACCACCGGCGCCGTTCCCCGGCCGCTCGCGAGGCCCTGGGCCAGGTCGTCGCCGAGCCGGTCCAGGGCGGCGGCCCGTCGTGCCGTCTCCCCATCGTCGCGCGGGCCGGGGCCGGGGCCGTCGCCGAGCGCGTCGACGATGTCGTCGGCCCAGCGGGCGAAGCCGTACAGGGCGTGCACGGCGGGGCGCCGGTCGGCGGGCAGCAGCCGGGTGGCGAGGAAGTAGGTGCGGCCGTGCCGGGCGTTCAGCGCGCGGCAGTCGGTGTAGGCGGTGCGCAGGAACGGGTCGGTGATGCCGGCTGCGTCCAGTTCTCGGGCGGTCACGGGCGTACTCCCTCAAGCGGCCGGCGGGCGCTCCTGGTGGCGGCGCCGGGACCGGGCCGTCCGGTGATGCGGGCGGCGGCCAGCTTTCCCGACAGCAGCACCGGCGGCACGCCCACGCCGGGTGTGGTGCCGCAGCCGGCGAGTACGGCGTTGGCGGTGCCGCGCACCAGGTTGCGCGGGCGGAAGGGACCGGTCTGGGCGAAGGTGTGCGCGGCGGAGAAGGGCGTTCCCGCGGCATGCCCCTGCGCACTCCAGTCGGCGGGGGTCACCAGGCACTCCGCCTCGATGGCCGACCCGATGCCCGCCAGGCCCCGGCGGTCGAGCTCGCGCAGCAGGCTGTCGCGGTAGCGGGGGGCGAGGGTGGACCACTCGGTGACGCCCGGACCGATGTCGGTGTTGGGGCAGGGGGCGAGGACGTAGTGCAGGTGCCGGCCGGGCGGGGCCAGGCCGGGATCGGTCGCGGTGGGCCGGGTGATCAGCAGGGAGGGGTCGCTCATCAGCTCGCCGGTGCGGGTCAGTTGGCGGAAGGTGCCCCGCCAGGCGCGGCCGAAGGAGAGGGTGTGGTGGGCCAGCTCCGGCCAGGTGCGGTCGCAGCCGGCGTGCAGGACCACCGCGGACGGTGCGTGCCGCAGCCGAGCCGGGCGGCGCGGGGCGCGGCCCAGCAGGCGGTAGGTCACCGGCAGGTCGGGGGTGAGGACGACGGCGTCGCACGGGATGCGCTCGTCGTCGGTGACCACGGCGGTGACGCGCTCACCGGCGCGTTCCAGGCGGGTCACCTTCTGCCCGTACCGGAACTCCGCCCCGGCCCCGGCCGCGACGTCGGCCATCGCCCGGGGCAGGGCGTGCATCCCGCCGCGCGGGAAGTACACGCCTGCGACGGTGTCCATGTAGGCGATCACCGCGTAGGCGGCCATGGCCCGCTCGGGCGGGACGCCGGCGTACAGGGACTGGAAGGTGAAGACGCGGCGCAGCCGTTCGTCGCGCAGGTGGCGGGCGACGCACGCCTCCCAGCGGCCGAAGCCGCCGAGCGCGGCGAGCCGTACCAGGCCGGGGGTGAGCAGTTGCAGCGGCGAGTCGAAGTCGGCGTCGAGGAAACGGCCCCGCTCGGCCCGGTACAGCTGTCGCAGCCAGTGCCGCAGCCGTCGGTAGCCGGCGGCGTCGGCGCTCGAGGCGAACCGTTCGATCTCCGCCTCCATCGCCTCGGCGTCGGTGTGCACGTCCAGGGTGCTGCCGTCGGCGAAGCGCGCCCGGTAGGCGGGGCGCAGCTCGATCAGGTCGACGCGGTCGCGCAGCGAGGCGCCGACCGCCGCGAACGCCTCGTCGGCGATGTCCGGCATGGTGAGCACCGTGGGCCCGGTGTCGATCCGATAGCCGCCCAGCTCCAGTCGTCCGGCGCGGCCGCCGGGTTCCGCACCGCGTTCGACGACGGTGACGCGGCGGCCGGCTCCGAGCAGGTGCAGCGCGGCGGACAGGCCGGCCAGTCCGGCGCCGACCACGACCACGTGGTCGGTGGGTCCCGCGATCGTCCGGGTCACCGGCCCGCCTCCGTCGCGGTGGCGGCCGGCGCGGTGGCCGGCGGTCGGCCGGCCGGTTCGGGCACCTGGGCGCGGCAGCCGGTGATCTCGGACAGCAGGCCGCGCAGCCGGGCCGCCGCGCCCGGCGCCAGGACGGGCTCGTGGAGGTGGTGCAGGCACTGTTCGGTCAGCCGGGCGATCCGGGTCTCCACCAGTTCGAGGGCCCCCGTGGTCCGCACGACCTCCCGTACGTCGGCCAGTTCGCCGTCGGTGAGGTCGGCGCGGCCCACCGCGTAGCGCAGTACGCCGAGCGCGGTGCGGTCGCCGGCGCCCGTGGCGAGGGCCCGGGCCACGGCCAGCGGATAGGAGGGTTTGCCCTCGCGCACGTCCCCGCCGGACGGCTTGCCGGTGACGCGGGGGTCGGCGAAGAGGTCGTCCAGGTCGTCCCGCAGCTGGAAGGCGAGGCCCGCGCTGCGTCCGGCGCGGCGCAGCGTCCCCGCGGTGGCGGCGTCCGCTCCGGCGAGGACCGCGCCCAGCTCCAGGGGCCGCTCCACCGTGTACAGGGCGCTCTTGAGGTACGCGGCACGCATCGAACGGGCCATGGAGTGGGCGGAGGTGGCCTGGCCGTGCACGTCGAGGTACTGGCCGGCCACCATCTCGGTGCGCAGGCCGCGCCACACCCCGGCCAGCCGGTGCGCGGTGCCGTCCGGCAGCGCGGGATCCCGCAGTACGCCGGTCAGCGCGTCGTCCGCCCAGGCCAGGGCGAGGTCGCCGGCGAGCATCGCGGCGGACGTGCCGAGCCGGTGGGCGGCGGCCTCCGGAACCGTACCGGTGTACTGGCCGGCCACGTCGGCGTGCAGCGCAGGGGCGCCACGGCGGGTGGGGGCCCGGTCCATCAGGTCGTCGTGGACCAGGGCGCAGGTCTGGATGAGTTCGAGCGCCGCGGCCGTCCGCAGTGCCACGCGCACCTGAGCGGTGTCCCCGCCGCCGCACGCGCGCAGGGACCACCACAGCATCCTGGCGCGGATACGGCGGCCGCCGCGCCGGGTGAACCGGTCGACCCGGTCCGCGATGTCGCCGGCGAACACCGGGTCGAGGCCCCGGCATTCGGCGAGCCGCCCGGCGAGCAGGTCCCGCAGCTCCCGGGCGACGGCTCCCGGCACGTCGTCGTCGACGGCGCGGGCGTCGCGCGGGACCGGCTCGCCGGCCTGCCCCCCGCTGGCGTGCGGGCCGGCCACGACGGACGGCCTGCGCGGCGCGGCCGCCGTGGGACGGCCGGTCGCCTGGATGGAACACATCGCGGATCCTCTCGCCGGTCGGGAGACGGGCCGGCACCCGGTCCCTCACCTGTTGCCTGCGTTGCCTGCGTCTGCATCGCCTGCATCGCCGTGTCGCTTCCTCGTCACACATTCCGCGTGGATCACCCCGCCGGATGCGCCGTTCGGTGGACATGCCGGCGGGGTGGGTGCCCAGCCGCGCGACACGCTCCCGCCTGCATCCGCCGGCGCCCGCGGACGGGAAGACTGGCCGGGTCGACGGGCCCGCGAAGGGAGTCGCCGTGGACGTGGAGTCGGATGTCGCCGTCGTGGGCGCCGGGGCCGCCGGGCTGTCGCTGGCCCTGCGGCTGGCCCGGCCGCCCGCGGGCGCGCGCCCGGTGACGGCCGTGCTGCTCGCGGCGCCGCCGGGGCCGTTCCGTGCGCCGCGGCGCACGTGGTGCTACTGGGAGGAGGGGGCGGGTCCCTACGACGGGGCGCTGACGGCCTGCTGGCAGCGGCTGCGGGTGCGCCCCCGCGACGGCCGGGCGGTGAACGCCGCCATCGCACCGCTGCGCTACAAGATGCTGCGCTCCGACGCCTTCGAGGAACTGGCCGGCCGGCTGATGGCGGGGAACGCGCGGGTGCGGACCGTCGAGGCCGTCGTCGAGCGGGTCCGGTCCGTGCCGGGCGGCGCTGTGGTGCACGCCCGCGGGGCCGGCGGCGGCCTGCTGACCGTGCGCGCCCGCTGGGTGTTCGACTCCCGGCCGCTCCCGTGCCCGCCGCCGGCCCGCACGACGCTGCTGCAGCACTTCCGCGGCTGGTTCGTGCGCACCCGCCGACCGGTGTTCGATCCCGCCACCGTGGAGTTGATGGACTTCCGCACGCCGCAGCCCGCGGACGGGCTGTCGTTCGGCTACGTGCTGCCGACCGGTCCGCGGGAGGCGCTGGTCGAGTACACGGAGTTCTCCCGCCGGGCGCTCGGCCGCGAGGCGTACGACCGCGCGCTCGGCGACTACACCGCCCGGATCCTGCGGATCGGCGACCACGAGGTGACCGGGTGCGAGCAGGGCGTGATCCCGATGACGGACGCGCACTTCCCCCGGCGCACCGCCGCGTGCGTGTTCCGGATCGGGGCCGCGGCCGGAGCCACGCGCCCCGCCACGGGCTACACCTTCAGTGCCGTGCAGCGCCAGGCCGACGCGGTGGCCGCCGCGCTGCACTCCGGGCGCCCGCCGCTGCCGCCGCGCGCCCACCCGGCCCGCTCCCACCTCATGGACGCCGTGCTGCTGCACGCTCTCGACCACGGCCGGGTGGACGGCCCCGCCTTCTTCACCCGGCTGTTCACCCGGGTGCCCGCACCCCGGCTGCTGCGTTTCCTGGACGGGCGCACCAGCCTGGCGGAAGACCTGTCCGTCGGCCTGCACGTGCCCGCCGCCGCGATGCTCGGCTCGGCCCTCGCCCTGCCGTTCGCCCGGCGCCGCGGCGCCCCCGCCGTCTGACGACCCGACCCGACCCGACGACCGATTGCGGAGATCGCATGACCCTGCTGCGCGACGCCGACCTGGCCGCCGCCTTCGACCACGCCGCCCGCAGCTACGACACACTGGTGGCGGCCAACCCCGGTTACCACGCCCACCTGCGGCGCTCCGTGCGGCGCCTCGGCCTGCCCCGCGGCGGCGCGGGCCTGAGCGTGCTGGACCTCGGCTGCGGCACCGGGGCCTCGACGGCGGCGCTGGCCGCCGAGCTGCCCGGCGCGGCCATCACCGCCGTGGACGCGTCGGCCGGCATGCTGCGGCGCGCGGCCCGGCGGTCGTGGCCGCGGCCGGTGCGCTTCGTGAACGCCCCGGTGGAAGGCCTGGCCGAGGCCGGGGTGCACGGCCCGTTCGACGCCGTCTTCGCCGCCTATCTGCTGCGCAACACCGCCGATCCCGACGCCGTGCTGGCCCGCGCCCACCGGCTGCTCGCGCCGCACGGCCGGCTCGCGGTGCACGAGTACGCGCTCAGCGGACGGGCGGCGCACCGGGCGGTGTGGAGCGCGGTGTGCGGCGGTCTCGTCCTGCCGGTCGCCACGCTGCTCGGGGACGGGCCGCTCTACCGGCATCTGTGGCGCAGCGTCGTCACCTTCGACACGGCCGGGCAGCTGGCCCGGCGGGTGCGGGGGGCCGGGTTCGAACGGGTGCGGGTTCTTCCGCTGCCGGGCTGGCAGACGGGCATCACCCACACGGTCGTCGCCCGCCGCCCGTCGTCCGGCAAAGGGAAGGCGGGGCGGTGACCGGCCGGCGTCCGTCCTTCGTGCCCGGCTCCGGCACCACCCGCCCCGGCCGGGACCGGCTGGCCCGGCTGCTGCCCGCACCGCCCGGCGCGGACCGGGCAGACGGAGCCGGCGCGCCGCGCGCGGCCGTCGTCGGCGGCGGCATCGCCGGACTGGCCTCGGCCACCGCGCTCGCCGAGCGCGGGGTGGAGGTCACCCTGTACGAGCGGGACGCCCAGCTCGGCGGGCGGCTGGCCGGGTGGCCCACGCGGCTGGCCGACGGCACCACGGTGACGATGAGCCGTGGTTTCCACGCCTTCTTCCGGCAGTACTACAACCTGCGCGCCCTGCTGCGCCGTACCGACCCCGCCCTGTCCCGTCTGACCGGGCTGCCCGACTACCCCCTGCGGCACGGCAGCGGCCGGCGGGACAGCTTCCGGCACGTGCCGCGCACCCCGCCGCTCAGCGCGCTGGGGTTCGTGGCGCTGAGCCCGTCGTTCCGTGTGCGGGACCTGGCCCGCATGCACCCGCGCGCGGCGCTGCCACTGCTCGACGTGCGGGTGCCGGAGGTGTACCGGCGGCTCGACCACGTCAGCGCCCACGACTTCCTGGAGGCGATCGGTTTCCCGCCGGCGGCGCGGCACCTGGCCTTCGAGGTGTTCTCCCGCAGCTTCTTCGCCGATCCCCGGCAGCTGTCGGCCGCCGAGATGGCGCTGATGTTCCACGTCTACTTCCTCGGCTCGGCGGAGGGCCTGCTGTTCGACGTGCCCGGTGAGCCGTTCCCGCAGGCGCTGTGGGACCCGCTCGCCGGACGGCTGCGCCGGCTCGGCGCGCACGTGCGCACGGGCACCGCGGTCGAGGGGGTCCGCGTCCTGTCCTCGGGCGGCTTCCGCGTGACCGCCGCGGGCGCCGAGGAGCCGTACGACGCCGTCGTCCTCGCCCTGGACCCGGCGGGCCTGCGCGCACTGGTGGCCCGCTCGGACGGGCTCGGCGACGACGAGTGGCGTGAGCGGGTGGCGCGGTTGCGCACCGCCCCGTCCTTCCTGGTGTCCCGCCTGTGGCTGGACGCGCCCGTGCGCGCGGACCGGCCCGGGTTCCTCGGCACCGGCGGACACGGCGCCCTGGACAACGTCAGTGTGCTCAGCGGCTGGGAGGGCGAGGCCGCGCGGTGGGCCGCCCGCACCGGCGGCTCGGTCGTGGAACTGCACGCGTACGCCCTGCCCGAGGACACCGACCGCGCCACCACGCAGAAGGCGCTGCTAGCCGAGCTGCACCGGCTGTATCCGGAGACGGCCCGGGCCCGGGTGGTGGACGCCCGTCACGAATGGCGGGCCGACTGCCCGCTGTTCGCCGTGGGCGGCCACGCCGACCGGCCGACGGTGGGCACCACGGTGCCCGGCCTGGTCGTCGCCGGCGACTCGGTCCGCACCGGTCTGCCGGTGGCGCTGATGGAACGGGCGGCCACCAGCGGGTTCCTCGCCGCCAACGAGCTGCTGGGCCGGTGGGGACTGCGGGGGCACGACCTGTGGACGGTGCCCGGCCGGGGCCGCTCGGGCGCCCTGCGGTGGGTGGCGGGGCGCGCCGGGGCCGGCCGGTGAGAGCGGGCGGGCGGTGGCGCGGGGCCACGGCGCCCCGCGGCTGACGGGCGCTCACGCCGACGGCGGGTGGGAGACCGGTGCATCCGAACGGTACGGGGCAGCCGTAGGCAGGGGTGGCGGCGCTGCCCCGCACCGGATGCGGTGCGGGTGCCCTACGTCCCCCCGCCGTCACTGCTGATCCGATCAGAGGAGACCGATGTCCTCCCAACGGCGTGCCCGCTGGCTCGTCCCCCTGGTGCTGCTCGTCGTCTGGCTCGGCGCGGGCGCCGCGTTCGGGCCGTTCGCCGGGCGGCTCGGGGAGGTCGCGACCAACGACCAGACGGCGTTCCTGCCGCGCAGCGCCGAGTCGACGCGCGTGTTGCGCGAGCAGGAGGCGTTCCGGCAGCAGGAGTCGCTCGCGGCGATCGTGGTGTGGACCGGCCGGGACGGCGGGTCCGTGGCCGCGGCGCGACCACGGGCGGCGAAGGCGCTCGCCTCGCTGGCGGGCGACCCGGCGCTGGCCGGGCGGGCCGCCTCGCCGCCGGTCGTCTCGGACGACGAACGGGCGCTGCAGGCGGTCGTACCGCTGCGCCCCGACCTCGGGGACCGGCTGCCGGCCGCCCTGGACCGCGTCCGGGAGGCGGCCGGCCAGGTGCCCGGCACCACCGTGCTGCTCGCGGGACCCGCCGCGAGCCAGGCCGACCTGTCCGACGCCTTCGCCGGCATCGACGGGCTGCTGCTGGTGGTCGCCCTCGTCACCGTGCTGGTGATCCTGCTGCTCGTGTACCGCAGTGTGCTGCTCCCGCTGCTGATCATCCTGGGCGCGGTGTTCGCGCTGGGTGTGGCGTGTGCCGTGGTGTACGCGCTGGCCTCCGACGGCCTGGTCCGCGTCGACGGCCAGGTGCAGGGCATCCTGTCGATCCTGGTCATCGGCGCCGCGACCGACTACGCCCTGCTGCTGACCGCACGCCACCGGGAGGAACTGGAGGCCGGCCGGGACCGGTTCGGTGCCGTGCGGGCCGCCGTGCGCCGCTCGGCGGGCGCGGTGGTGGCCAGTGGCGCCACCGTCGCCGCCGGTCTGCTCGCGCTGCTGCTGAGCGACCTGACCAACAACCGCGCGCTCGGACCGGTCGGTGCCGTCGGCATCGTCTGCGCGCTGCTGTCCGCGCTGACCTTCCTGCCGGTGGTGCTGGTGCTGCTCGGCCGGGCGGCGTACTGGCCGGCCGTACCGGGGCGGCGGACCGGAGCCGAACGCGGCCGGCGGTTGTGGGAGCGCGTGGCGGACCGGGTGGACCGTTCGCCGCGCCGGGTGTGGGCCGCCGCGCTGGTGGCCCTGCTGGCCTGTGCGGCCCCGGCACCGACCCTCGTCTCCAAGGGCGTGCCCCTGGACGAGATCTTCGTCGACGACGCGCCGTCGGTCACCGCGCAGGCGACGCTGGCCCGGCACTTCCCCGGCGGGTCGGGGAACCCGGCGCTGGTCACCGCCGACGCCGGGCGTCTGCCCCAGGTGCGCTCCGCCGCGCGCGGCACGCCGGGCGTCGCGTCGGTCGCGCCGCTGACCGGTGCCGGGCGGCCCGGCGGGCCGGGGGAACCGCTCGTCGCCGACGGGCGTGCGCTGCTGTACGTCACCCTGGACGCGGGCGCGGACAGCGACGCGGCCCGGGCGACCGTGCCCCGCCTGCGCTCGGCCGTGCACGCGGTGCCCGGAGCCGACGCGCTGGTCGGCGGGTACACGGCTCAGCTGTACGACACCCAGCAGACCGCGCGGCACGACCGGACCGTCATCGTGCCGGTCGTGCTGGCCGTCATCCTCGTGGTCCTGGCGGGGCTGCTGCGGTCACTGGTGGCGCCTGTGCTGCTGGTGGCCACGGTGGCGCTCAGCTTCCTCGCCACGCTGGGCGTGTCCGCCCTGGTCTTCGAGCACCTGCTCGGATTCAGCGGCACGGATCCGTCGGTGCCGCTGTACGGGTTCGTGTTCCTGGTGGCACTCGGTGTGGACTACAACATCTTCCTGATGTCCCGGGTCCGCGAGGAGTCCCTGCGGCTCGGGGTGCGCGAGGGCGTGCGGCGCGGGCTGGTCACCACGGGCGGGGTGATCACCTCGGCGGGTGTGGTGCTGGCGGCCACGTTCGCGGCGCTCGTCGTGATCCCGCTCGCCTTCCTGGTGCAGATCGCGTTCATCGTGGCCTTCGGCGTGCTGCTGGACACCCTTGTGGTCCGCTCCCTTCTGGTACCGGCCCTCGTGCGGGACCTGGGCCGGACCGCCTGGTGGCCGGGCCGCCTCAGCCGCGCGGAGCCCGAACACCGGCGGACGGCCGCGCCCGCACCCGGCGGCGCTCCGGTGAACGGCCGCCCGCGGCGGGGGGCGGCGGACGCCGAAGGCGGCCGCCGGGCGCCGTGAACGGACGGGTCGGAACGCCCCCGCCGGTCGCGTCCGGGACTTCGCGCCGGCCGGCCGCGGCTGCGTACAGTGAAGGTATGCAGGCTCAGCACGGACCCCGGGCGCAGCGCGGATGAGGCCTGGTTCCTCCGCCCTGCCGGACGACTGCGACGCCCTGTTCGGTCTCGACGCGCTCGGCGGCG
Source organism: Streptomyces lucensis JCM 4490 (assembly GCF_014650035.1). Taxonomy (GTDB): domain Bacteria; phylum Actinomycetota; class Actinomycetes; order Streptomycetales; family Streptomycetaceae; genus Streptomyces; species Streptomyces lucensis. Next base: position 703,222 of record NZ_BMUE01000003.1, read on the forward strand.
GTACGGCGGCGGGAGCGGGCTCCGAGCAGCCGCCGGCCGCCGGTCCGCTCTTCCGCGACTCGGCCGCCGCCCACCGGTTGCTGCCCGTGCGGACCGTCTACGCGGAGCCGGCGGCGGCCGACTCGCCGCGCGGGCGGCAGATCCTCGCCCGTTACCCCGCCGCCCGGGTTGTCCCGGTTGACTCCCACTGGCGCGTTCCGGAGCTGCACGGCAACGAGGGGAACGTCGAGCGCTGGGTGCGGGTGAAGGGCGAGACCCTGGTGCTGGGCGAGCGCAAGACGCTGACCACGCGTCCCAACGGGCGGTCCGCCGACTGGATCGCCCCCGGCCCTTCCAACGGCTGCGCGATGGCCTGCGTCTACTGCTACGTGCCGCGCCGCAAGGGGTACGCCAATCCCGTCACCGTCTTCACCAACATCGAGCGGATCATCGCCCACCTGGGGCGCCACATCGCCCGGCAGGGCCCCAAACGGGAACCCAACCAGTGCGACGAGTCGGCCTGGGTCTACGACGTCGGCGAGAACGGTGACTGCTCGGTCGACGCGCTGATCAGCGACAACACCGCCGACCTCGTGCACGCCTTCCGCCAGTGGCCCACCGCCAAGGCGTCCTTCGCCACCAAGTTCGTCAACCCGGACCTCCTGGCCCTCGACCCGCGGGGCCGCACCCGCGTCCGCTTCTCGCTCATGCCCGCCGACGACTCCCGGCTGCTGGACGTGCGGACGTCCCCCGTGGCCGACCGCATCGCCGCCGCGGCCGACTTCCTGGACGCGGGGTACGAGGTGCACTTCAACCTCTCTCCCGTGGTCCTGCGGCCCGGATGGCGGGAAGCGTGGGGGGAACTGCTCCGGCAGCTGGACGACGTCCTTCCCGAGCGGGTCAAACGGCAGGCGGCCGCCGAAGTGATCATGCTGACCCACAACCGGGAGCTGCACGAGGTCAACCTCGGCTGGCATCCCCGCGCCGAGGAGCTGCTCTGGCAGCCGGGCCTCCAGCAGGGGAAGCGCTCCGAGAACGGGGCGCTGAACGTGCGTTACCGCAACGGCGTGAAGGCGGACGCCGTCGACGCCCTGAGGCGGCTCGTCGCGGCGCACGCACCCTGGCTGCGCATCCGCTACGCCTTCTGACGGGCCCGCCGGCGCCGGGGGGCGGCAGGCGGACGGGCACGAGCGGGGGACGGGCACTGCGCCAGCCCCCGTTGCCGCGCCGTCACCCGCGCCCGCTACGCTGCGCTCGTCACATGATCATCACTTTTCCCCTCAGCGCTTGGACGCCGTACCTCCATGTCTTGGTTTGAATCCCTCGTCCTCGGCCTCGTCCAGGGGCTGACCGAGTTCCTGCCCGTCTCCTCCAGTGCGCACCTGCGGCTGACCGCGGCGTTCTCGGGCTGGGAGGACCCGGGAGCGGCCTTCACGGCGATCACACAGATCGGCACGGAGACCGCGGTGCTGATCTACTTCCGCAGGGACATCGGCCGGATCGTCTCCGCCTGGTTCCGCTCGCTGTTCAGCAAGGCGATGCGCCAGGACCACGACGCGCAGATGGGCTGGCTGGTGATCGTCGGCTCCATCCCGATCGGCGTGCTGGGTCTGACGCTCAAGGACCAGATCGAGGGGCCGTTCCGGGATCTGCGGGTCACCGCCACGATGCTCATCGTCGTCGGTCTGGTCATCGGCGTCGCCGACCGGCTGGCCGCGCGGGACGAGACGGGCGGCCGGCACCGGGCGCCCAAGCAGCGCAAGGCGCTCGAGGACCTGAAGGTCAAGGACGGCCTCGTCTTCGGCCTGTGCCAGGCCTGTGCGCTCATCCCGGGTGTCTCCCGCTCCGGAGCGACCATCAGCGGTGGCCTGTTCATGGGCTACCGGCGCGAGGCCGCAGCCCGCTACTCCTTCCTGCTGGCGATCCCGGCGGTGCTCGCCTCCGGCGTCTTCGAGGTGAAGGACTCGGTGAGCGAGGGCCATGTCGCCTGGGGCCCCACCCTGTTCGCGACGGTGATCGCCTTCGTCTCGGGCTACGCGGTCATCGCCTGGTTCATGAAGTGGATCTCCAGCAAGAGCTTCATGCCGTTCGTCTGGTACCGCGTCGCCCTCGGCGTCGTCATCATCGCCCTGGTCTCGACGGGCGCCCTGAGCCCGCACGCGGCGGAATCGGCGAGCTGACCCCGGGCCGCCCGCGTCCCGTGGCTGTTTCGGACAACTCCCGGCCGGCAACCCGGCCGGGCATATGCCGCCTGGGCTGGGCGGACGACGGGCACCGCACGGGCGGGACGGGTCCGGCGGTGACCAAGCCCATACCTTCTGTGTAGTGACGCGGTAGCGCAGTGTCAGTGCTTGCCCCTAGGCTTGTCCGCATGTCCCCCGATTCCATGCCCCCTGGTTCCGTGCGGTCTGCTGCCGAACTGAACGAGCAGATCCGGGCGTTGTGGCTACGTGCGGGCGGCACCCTGTCGGCCCAGGAGCGCGCGGAGTACGAGTCGCTGGTCGTCGAGTGGGCGGCGGCGATCCGCATCAAGGTCATCGAGGCCGCCTGACCGGCAGGGCCGTCGCCGCCCGGAACGCTGACGTCCGTGCCGAACCGGCGGCCGCGGCCCCGCCCGGTCAGGCGTCGGCGGCACCGCCGAGTCCGGCACACCGGGTCCACAGGGACAGATCGCTGCTCGTCGCCACGGCGAAGGTCTGTCCGGAGGGCGAGAAACCCGCGGCGCGCAGCTCGGAGTAGTGGGAGTGGAAGACGTGCCACCAGCCTTCGCCGTGCGGGCCGTCGTGCGGCAGTCCGCCGTCACGGGAGAGCAGGACACGCTCGTTCGGCCAGGCCGGGGCGACGGTCTCCAGCTTCCAGCCGCCGTCGCTGGTGGTGTGCAGTCCGCCCCCGAACAGCCCGGCGACGCGCACCCTTCTCCCGGCGACCGGCCCCAGTCCCGGGCAGGACGCGGCGGGATCCGCGTCGCGGCCGCGGTCATCGGGGTCCGGGTCCCGGTCCCGCGCGATCCTCTCCCCCGTCACGGCGTCGAAGAGACCGTGACCGTCGTGCGAGACGGCCATCACCAGGTCGTGGCCGGTGCGGGGGTGAGAGGCGAAGCCGATCCCGAGGAGCCCGCCGACCGGCGCGTGGGCGATGCGCCGCCAGGGCTCGGGCGCCGGCACCACGGGGGCCGCGAGGAGCCTGTCACGCATCGCCCGCTGGTAGGCGGAGAGCCCCGGTCCGGGGCCCGGCCGCCCGATCACCGGTTCGGTCTTCGTCCACTTCGTCACGTGACCATGATTCCTGCTCCGGCGCGGTCGCCCAACCGGGTTGACGCCCGCAGCGAACATCGCGCGCGCCTCTTGGCTCCGTGCCCGCCATGCCCAACACTGTGCCGATGACACAGCGCACGGAGCTCGCGACCGTGATGGACCGGCTGGCCGTGGACGAGCTGATCACCGAGTACGCGGTGACGGTGGACGACGGCGACTGGACGGCGTACCGGAGGCTGTTCACGGCGGACGGGCGGGCCGACTACCGGTCCGCCGGCGGCATCGAGGGCGAGGCGGGGCAGGTCGCCGGCTGGCTCGGCGAGAGCCTGGCGCGGTTCGGCATGTGCCAGCACCTGATCGTCAACCGCCGGGTGCGCTTCGGCCTCCTGGACCACGACACCGGTGACACCGCCCGGGTGCGGGCCGACTACCTGAACCCGCTGCGGTTCACGGGCGACGGCGCCCCCGCAGGACCCGACCTGGTGTGCGGCGGCCGCTACGACTTCGGTCTGCTGCGCACCCCGGAGGGCTGGCGGCTGCGCGAGGTCGTCGTCCAGGAGATGTGGCGCCGGCCGCGGGCACGGGAGGAGGGGTGACGGCAGGACAGCACGGATCGCGGGACCGGCTGTAAGGATGCGCCGGGTCTCCGACATGTAAGAGGCGTGGAGACCCTGAAGACCAGGAACGACCGTGAGCGCGCCGCGCGGTTCACGGCCTTGTATGTCCGTGAGCACCCGCGGGTGTGCGCCTATGTGCACCGGCGGTCGGGCGACCGGGGGGCGGCCGAGGAACTGGCCGCCGAGGTCTTCCGTACCGCGTGGGAGCGCATGACGGCCGGCCACGACGTGGGAACCGGGTGGCTGTTCGTCACCGCGCGCAACCTGCTGAGCAACCACCACCGCTCCGTGGCGCGCCTGACGCAGGCGCACCGCGCCGTCGCCGAGGCACTGGGCCGCACGCCGGCGTCCGTGCAGGACGAGGCCGTTCTCGACGCCCTGGACCGGTTGCCGTCCCAGCATCGCGAGGTGCTGCTGCTGAGCTACTGGGACGGGCTCAGCGCCGCCGAGGCCGGCGAGGTCCTCGGATGCCGTGCGTCCGCGGTATGGGTCCGGCTCCATCGAGCCCGCAAAGCGTTCCGTGACGTCTACCGACTGCCCCAGGAGCGTGTCCGATGCGCGTGAAGCCTCTGATCCAGAACGCCGACCCGGTCCCGCACGCGGCGCGCGAGAGCCTGTCGGCACGGGCCGCCGGCGAACTCGCCGCGCTGGTCGGCCCCGACGCCGCGGTCCCTCCCCCGGCCCGGCCGGACGGCCGCCCGACCCGGCGGGGTTTCCTGATGGCCGCCGTCGCCACCGGTGCCGCCGTCGCCGTCGGCGGCACCGCCCTCTTCGGGCTCAGGGGGGATCCGGACGGGCCGGGCGGCCGTCCGACCGGACCGGGCGGCGGCGCCGTCGCCGACGAACCGTACTTCGGCGGCACGGCCGACCTGGAAGGAGCGGCGACCCTGATCGTACGGGCGCGTCTCGGCGCCGGGCACGAGGAGACCGTCGAGGGCGTCGGCACGACGGTGGCCCCGGCGAAGGTGGTGGCGACCGCCAAGGGCCGGGTGCCCGGCGCCGAGATCCAGGTCTTCTACACGACCCCCGGATCCGGGCCCGAGACCACCGGGTTCACCGCCGGGCAGGAGTACGTCCTCCTGCTCGAAGAAGGAGCGGGCGGGCGCTACTTCCTGGTGAACACCACGCAGGGGTGGTACGCCGTCGAGGACGGTGCGGCGGTCCCCGGGAAGGACAACCGCGTGGCCCTGAGCCCGGAGGTGCGCAGGGCGCTCCGGCTCGCGCCCCGGCACCGGTGACGCGGCACCACGCCTCACCGCGGACCTCGTGTTGCACCCGGTCTGTCGCGAGATCGACCCCGGCGCGCACACTGGAGCCAGCGCTGGGTAGAGAGGGTCCCTATGAGGACGATCGAACGCTGGCTCACCTCCCCCTGGCGGCGCTCCACGGCCGCCGCGCTCGCGGGAGCCCTCCCCGTACTCGCGTTCCCGGCGCCGTCGCTGTGGTGGTTCGCGTACGTCGCTCTGGTCCCGTGGATCCTGCTGGCCCGCTCGGCGCCGACCGGGCGGCGGGCGGCCTGCGACGGCTGGTGCGGCGGTTTCGGCTTCCTCGTGGCCGTGCACCACTGGCTGCTGCCGAGCCTGCACGTGTTCATCTTCCTGATAGCCGTCCTGATGGGCGCGCTCTGGGCGCCCTGGGGCTGGCTGGTGCGCCGCTTCCTCGGCGGGGCGCCGTCGCCGGGCCGGAGCGCCGCCGCGCTGCTCGTGCTGCCCTCCGGCTGGCTGACGGTGGAACTGGTGCGCTCCTGGCAGGGGCTGGGCGGCCCGTGGGGCATGCTGGGCGCCAGCCAGTGGCAGGTCGGCCCGGCGCTGCGGCTGGCCTCGGTCGGCGGGGTCTGGCTGCTCAGCTTCCTGGTGGTGGCCGTCAACGTGGCGGCGGCCGTCCTGGTGTCCGTGCGCGAGTCGCGCGTGCCGGCCGTGGCCGGCCTGGTCGCCACGGCGGCGGCGACCACGGCCGCGTGGGCGTGGGCGCCGCACCCGGCCGTCGACGGACGGGTGCGGATCGCGGTCGTCCAGCCGGGGATCGTGGACGGCCGGGACAGCGGGGAGAAGCGCTTCGCGCGTGAGGAGCAGCTGACCCGGCGGCTCGCGGGGCGGGACGTCGACCTGATCGTGTGGGGGGAGTCCAGCGTCGGCTTCGACCTGGGCGACCGGCCCGACCTGGCCCGGCGGATCGCCGCGCTGTCCCGCGCGACCGGCGCGGACGTGCTGGTCAACGTGGACGCCCGCCGTTCCGACCGGCCGGGCATATACAAGAGCTCGGTACTGGTCGGCCCGGACGGCCCGACCAGGGAGCGGTACGACAAGATGCGGCTGGTCCCCTTCGGCGAGTACATACCCGCCCGCTCCCTGCTGGGCTGGGCCACCTCGGTGGGCAAGGCGGCCGGCGAGGACCGCAGGCGCGGCACCGAGCAGGTCGTGATGAACGCCGGCCACGGGCTGCGGATCGGCCCGCTGGTGTGCTTCGAGACGGCGTTCCCGGACATGAGCCGGCACCTCACCGAGGACGGCGCCGACCTCCTGCTCGGCCAGTCCTCCACCTCCTCCTTCCAGCACAGCTGGGCCCCGGAGCAGCACGCCTCGCTGGCCGCGCTGCGCTCCGCCGAGACCGGGCGCCCGATGGTGCACGCCACGCTCACCGGTGTCTCGGCGGTGTACGGTCCGGGCGGGCAGCGCCTGGGTCCGTGGCTCGGCACCGGCGCGAGCGCCACCCGCGTGTACGACGTGCCCCTCGCGCACGGCACCACGCCGTACGTCCGTTACGGCGACTGGCCGGTGCACGGGGCGCTGCTGGTGCTGGCCGCGCTGTGCGCTGCGGAGGGGATGCGGGCGCTCAGGACGCGCCGGAGCGGTCCTGAGCCGCTCGTACCACCCGCTCGCACAGTTCGTGAGTCGCCAGCGCGTCCCGGGCGCTGAGCACCTTCCCGGCGCGCACGGCGTCGAGGAAGGCGAGGACCGCCTGCTCGATGCCGCGCTGCCGGGCCACCGGCACCCAGTCGCCGCGCCGGCGCACCGTCGGCTGCCCCTTGTGGTCGACGACCTCGGCGAGGTTGAGCACCTGGCGCTTGGTGTCCTGCCCCGAGACCTCCAGGATCTCCTCCGCCGAGCCGCTGAGCCGGTTCATCACGCCGAGCGCGGTGAAGCCGTCCCCGCCGAGCTGGAGCACGACGTGGTGGAGCAGTCCGTCCTGGACGCGGGCGCGCACGGTCACGTCGTCGACGGGCCCCGGCACGAGGAAGCGCAGGGTGTCGACGACGTGGATGAAGTCGTCCAGGATCATGGAGCGCGGTTCCTCGGGCAGCCCGATCCGGTTCTTCTGCATGAGGATCAGCTCGCGCGGGTGGTCCAGGCACTGGGCGTATGCGGGCGCGTAGCGCCGGTTGAAGCCGACGGCCAGGGAGACGCCGTGCTGCTCGGCAAGGCGCACCAGCCGCTCGGAGTCGGCGAGTTCGTGGGCGAGGGGCTTGTCCACGTAGGTGGGTACGCCCGCCTCCAGCAGCCGGGTGACGATCTCGGGGTGGGCGACGGTCGGCGCGTGCACGAAGGCGGCGTCGAGCCCGGCGGCGATCAGCGACTCCAGGCTGGTGTGCCGCTGTTCCTCGGGCAGGTGGAGGGTGTCCGCGACCCGGTGCAGGGTCGCCGGCGTGCGGGTCTGCACGTGCAGGTCGACGCCCGGCAGCGTGCCCAGCACCGGCAGGTACGCCTTCCGCGCGATGTCCCCGAGTCCGATGCAGCCGACCTTCACGTGCTCTCCCCTACCGCTGCTCGCCCGCGTGCTCCTTCCCGGAAGCATAAGGGGGCCGCCAGTCGGCGATGCCGTCGAAGCCCCGCAGGAACAGGGCGGGCCCGGCCTTGGACAGGGCCGCGACGGCGGTGTCGCGCAGGGCGACGGCGGCGCGGTTGCCGGCCATGTTGAGGCGGGCGACCCGGACGGCCCGGCGGGCGACGGCCGTCGTGCGCGCGAGCCGGGCGCCGGTGTAGGCGGGGAGATCGCGGCTGTGGTGGGCGAGGACGACCGCGTCCTCGATGGCCTGGTTGCCGCCCTGGCCGAGGGTGGGCGGCATCGCGTGGGCGGCGTCGCCGAGGAGGGCGACGCGACCGCGGTGGTAGGCGGGCAGGGGCTCGGCGATGTGGTGGACGTCGTGCCGGAGCACGTCCGCGGGGCGGGCGGCGGCGAGGACGGCGGGGACCGGGTCGTGCCAGTGGCCGTACCGGCGCAGCAGCTCGGCCTTCTCGTCGTCCGGTGCCCGCTCCCCCGCCGGGGTCCTGGCCGCCGCGTAGGCGTAGACGCGGCCGTCCTTCAGGGGGTGCGTGCCCCAGATGTGGCCGCGGCCCCAGGTCTCGTGCGAGGCGAACTCCACGCCGGGCACCGGGATCAGGACGCGCCAGGTGGTGAACCCCGCGTACACGGCCCCGGGGTGGGCGGGGAACAGGGCGGTGCGGGCGCGCGAGTTGACGCCGTCCGCGCCCACCACCAGCTCCGCTTCCAGCTCCCCCTCCGCGGTGGTCACCCGGGCGGGCCGGGCCCTGCCGCCGGGGTCGGTGACGGACGCGGCGGCCGCGGTGCGGACGGTGCCGGCCGGGAGCAGCGCGGCGAGCCGGTCGACGAGCGTGGCCCGGGCCAGCAGTACCAGCGGGCCGCCGAAGCGGGCGGCGGCGGCCGCGGCGCTGGTACGGACGAGCCAGCGGCCGGCCGGGGTGCGCAGCCCCCCGTCGCCCTGCCAGGCGGCGAGATCGCGGATCTCGTCGCCGACGCCGAGGACGTCCAGGGCGCGCAGGGCGTTCGGGGCGAGCGAGATGGCCGCCCCGACGGGTTCCAGCGAGGGCGCCCGCTCCAGCACCGTCACCTCCCAGCCCTGCCGGTCCAGGGCGGCGGCCGCGGCCAGGCCGCCGATCCCGCCGCCGATGACGATCGCACGTACCCGTCGTGTCACGACCCCTCCAGTGACTACACCTGTAGTGGACGTGAGCCTACTACAACCGTAGTGAGCTGGATAGGCTCGTCGTATGTCCGTACGCACCCCCGGCGCCTCCCGCGCCGATCTCGTGGCCGACGCCGCCCTGGCCCTGCTCGCCGAGCGCGGCATGCGCGGGCTCACCCACCGGGCGGTGGACGAGACGGCCGGCCTGCCCCCGGGCTCGACGTCGAACGTGGCCCGCACCCGGCAGGCGCTGCTCGAACTCGCGGTGCGGCGGCACGCCGAGCGGGAGGCGCGGGTGCTGGCGCTGGGAGAGATGCCGGATCCGGGCGACGGACTCGACGCGCTCGCCGAGGGAGTGGCTCGCGCGGTCCACCGCCTGCTGACCCACGACCGCGCCCTGCTGATCGCCCGCTACGAATTGGCCCTGGAGGCCACCCGGCGCCCGGAACTGCGGGCCTTCTACGACCGGGCGGGCGCAGTGTTCAAGGAAGAGCTGGCCGTGATGCTCACGGCCGCGGGCTCCGCCTGCCCGGGCCGGCACGTACTGTCCCTGGTGGCGTGGGCGGACGGACTGATGTTCTCCTGCGCGGCCGGTTCGTTCAGCACGGAGGTCCCGGGCCCGGAGGACATCCGCGCGGGGCTGCGGGAACTGCTGGCGGGCCTGCTGGGTAGGTGAGGACGCGTGGCGGCGGCCGCGACGGCCGGACGAGGACGCGGGCACGACGGCCTGGGCCGCGGCCCGGGCGGCCGGCCGTCAGCCCCGGTACCCCGGCATCCCTCGCACGGGGCATGAGTTCACCCGGGCGGGGGCGTCAACCTCCGCTCCGTGCTGCCAAGCCCGGGGTCGAACCAGCAGAGTTGCGCGAGTGCATCGATCGACCACCACCGCAGCCCTCCTGGTCACCGTGACCCTCTCTGCCCTCTCCGGCTGTATGACGGTCGCGGGGTCGGCAGTACCCGGTTCCCCGCCGGACACGGCGCCGTCACGGCCGTCGGCACCCCGGCCGGACGGCAGCGGGCGGCCCCGGGTGGTGCAGGCGCCGGCCCGGGAGGCGCTGGAGCTGGCCGGACCGTCCCAGCCGCAGCAGCCCGCCGCGCCGGCCGCACCGGACCGGGCGGCGGGCGCACCGCCGCAGGCGAACCGGCAGCCGCCCGCTCCCCCGCGAGCCCGGTCCTACCCGAACAGCCCGCGGCGGTCGCACGTCGGCGTCCCGGACTTCGCGCAGCCGGGCGCGAAGGCCCCGGACGTGTGCGCCATCGGCAAGCAGTACGGCGGCTGGGGCGTCGGCAGCCCCGAGTCGCTGATCTGCGGACAGGCCTACGGCCACTGACGCTCCGGCCTCGCGGCGTTTCCGCCGAGCCACGCCCGTGCCAGGACCTGGCGGAAACGGCCTAGCTCGGCCGCTGCCGCGGAGGCCCCCAGCTGTCGCCGTCCGGGGCGCCCTGCCCCTCCAGCCGCCGCTCCAGGCGGCGGATCGCGGCCCGGACACCGTCGCCGTAGCCGTCGTCGGGCAGGTCGCCCGCGGCGGTACGGGCCCGGCGCAGATGGCTGCGGGCGGCCTCGGCGCGGTCCAGTTTGACGTAGTCGGCGGCCAGGTTCAGGTGCAGGGACGGGAGGAAGCCGCGGACGCTCGGCGGGGCGCCGTCGCGGCCGCCGGCCAGTTCCTCGGCGGCCGACAACGCCCTCAGGTCCCAGGCGAGTTCGTCCGCCGGCTCGTCCTGGGTGTCGGCGAGGTAGTGGGCGAGGGTGCACCGGTGCAGCGGGTCGCCGTGCTCGCCGAGCTCCGCCCACAGATCCAGGAAGCGGCTGCGGGCCTCCTCGCGGTCGCCGCCGTGGTGCAGCATGACGACCTGGCCGATCCGCGTCAGCACGGCGTCCGGCGCCGCCTGCTCCTGTCGCTCCGCCACCGCGTCCTCCGGCCGTCGTCAGCTGTCCGCTTCCGACGCTATCCGGCACCGCCGGGATTCCGGGTCAGGCGGCCCCGCACGGCACGGCGCCGCCCGCCGGCCGGGGGTCAGCCCAGATCGGGGATGCGCCAGTCGACGGGCTCGTGGCCCTGCAGGGCGATCGCCTCGTTGATCTGGGTGAAGGGGCGGGAGCCGAAGAACTTCTTGGCGGACAGCGGCGAGGGGTGGGCGCCCTTGACCACCACGTGCCGGGTCTCGTCGATCAGCGGGAGCTTCTTCTGCGCGTAGTTGCCCCACAGGACGAAGACCGCCGGGTCCGGCCGGGAGGCCACCGCGCGGATCACCGCGTCCGTGAACTTCTCCCAGCCCTTGCCCTTGTGCGAGTTGGCCTCGCCGGCCCGGACGGTGAGCACCGCGTTGAGCAGCAGCACGCCCTGCTCGGCCCACGGCATCAGGTAGCCGTTGTCCGGGACCGGCAGGCCCAGCTCCTGCTGCATCTCCTTGTAGATGTTCCGCAGGGAGGGCGGGGTCCGCACGCCCGGCCGGACCGAGAAGCACAGGCCGTGGCCCTGGCCCTCGCCGTGGTACGGGTCCTGGCCGAGGACCAGCACCTTGACCTTGTCGTACGGTGTCGCGTCCAGCGCCGCGAAGACCTCCTCGCGCGGCGGGTAGACGGGACCCTTCGCCCGCTCCTCCTCGACGAACTCCGTCAGCTCCTTGAAGTAGGGCTGCTGCAGCTCGTCGCCCAGAACCCCGCGCCAGGACTCGGGCAGCATGGCGATGTCGGTCACGTCAACGTCCTCACGATGTCGATCAATTGCGGCGTGCGGTCACTCCCTCCAGAACCTACAGGCGACCACTGACAACCGCCGCCGCGCGGGCGGTTCACCAACTGGTCTTGCGGTGCAGCATCCACATCATCATGATCGTCGACGGGTCCAGGGCCTGTTCGCCGCCGGAGATGTCGTCGCTGGCGGCCACGTACTGCCGGCCCTGCCACAGCGGGAGCAGCCGGGCGTCCTGCACGATGATCTGCTGGGCCTGCTCCATGTCCTTGACGGTCTGGGCGCGGTCGCTCTCCGCGCGCGAGTGGGGCAGCAGCTGCCCGGTGATCTCCTTGGACGGGTAGGGCGTGCCGAGCGCGTTGTGCTCGCCGACGAACGGCGCGATGAAGTTGTCCGCGTCCGGGAAGTCCGGGAACCAGCCGCGCCCGAACACCGGGTACTGGCCCTTCTGGTAGCCGACCACGTAGTCCTTCCAGGGGCGGCTCTTGAGGGTGATCGTGAACAGGCCGGAGCCCTCCAGCTGCCGCTTGAGCTCCTGGAACATCAGCCCGGTCTCGGAGCCGTAGCGGTCGGTGGTGTACCAGAAGGTGAGCGGGACGCGCTGCGTGATGCCCGCGTCGGAGAGGATCGAGCGCGCCTTGGCGACGCTGGGGTTGCCGAAGTCGTCGAAGAAACCGGTGGAGTGGCCGGTCAGGCCCTTGGGGACCATCGAGTACAGCGGGTCGACGGTGTCCTTGTAGACCTTGTGCGCGATGGCCCCCCGGTCGACGATCTGCGCGACGGCCTTGCGCACGGCGGGCTGCTTGGCCCAGGAGTCCTTGGGGTTGAACACCAGGTAGCTGATGTCGGTGCCGGCGCCGTCGACCAGCTCCAGGTCGGTGTCGTTGTGCTTCTGCAGCGCGATGATGTCGTCGGCGGCGAGACCTCGGTAGGTGACGTCGACCTGCTTGTCCCGCAGGGCCTTGACCATGGTGGACGAGTCCTGGAAGTAGCGGATCGTCACCTCGTCGTTCTTGCGGTCGGCGAAGCCGTCGTAGTTGCCGTTCTTGGTCAGGACGGCCTGCTTGCCCTCCTCGTACGACTTCAGCTCGTACGGTCCCGAGCCGTAGACCTTGTCGTCCTTGCGCAGCGAGTTGGCCGGGTAGTCGTCCGGGTCGACGATCGACATGGCGGGGGTGGCCAGCACGAACGGGAAGGTGGCGTCGGACTGGTTGAGGTGGAAGACCACCTCGCGGTCGCCGGAGGTCTCGACGCGGTCCAGGCTGCCGAGCAGGCCCGCGGGGCCGCCGGGGGCGTTGATCGTGCGGATGCGGTCGATGGAGTGCTGGACGGCCTCGGCGTTCAGCGCGTCGCCGTCGGCGAACTTCATGCCCGCGCGCAGCTTGCAGCGGTAGGTGCGGCTCGTCGAGTCGGTGAAGGAGCAGCTCTCGGCGGCGTCCGGCTGGGGCGTGGTGGAGCCGTTCGGATAGGCGAGGAGCGTCTGGAAGATGTTCCGGTACAGCTCCCACGAGCCGTCCCAGGCGCCGGCCGGGTCCAGCGTGCTGGGGGCGCTGGTGGTGCCCACGACGATCGGCCCCGCGCTGTCGGAGTCGTCGTCGGAGAACAGACTGCAGCCGGTCACCAGGGATATGGACGCGATCGCCGCGACTTTCCGCAGGAATCGGTTCCGGTTGAACACGCGCACGCTCCTCGATCTGCCATACCAAGGGTCGGCAGACCATACCGCAGCGTCCGGGCCGCTGAACCTACCCCGGAGCGGCTCTTCTTGATCGATTGAGCGATGACTACGTTGTCATGCGGCGATATGTGGTCCGGACGGCGTTTCGGGCGCCGTTCCGCGGGGAAACGGCGCCCGAAACTGCTGTCCAGCACGTGGACGGTCAGCCCACGCCGGCGTTGAGGAAGATGCCGCCGTCCACGACGAGCGTCTGGCCGGTGACCCAGTCGGACTGCGCGGAGGTGAGGAACGCGGCGGCTCCGCCGATGTCGGAGGGCACGCCGAGCCGGGCGAGCGGGTAGGCGGCGGCCGCCTCCTCCTCGCGTCCCTCGTACAGGGCCTCGGCGAACTTCGTCTTCACGACGGCCGGGGCGATCGCGTTGACCCGTACCCTCGGCGCGAACTCGTGCGCCAGTTGCTGGGTCAGGTTGATCATGGCGGCCTTGCTGACGCCGTAGGCGCCGATGAACGGCGAGGGGGCGAGGCCGGCGACCGAGGCGATGTTGACGATCGCACCGCCGTTGTCCTTCTGCCAGGCGTGCCAGGTCTTCTGGGCGAGGCCGAGCGCGGAGATCACGTTGGTCTCGAAGACCTTGCGGGCGACGTCGAGGTCGAGGTCCGCCATGGGCCCGAAGACGGGGTTGGTGCCCGCGTTGTTGACCAGGAAGTCGAGGCGGCCGAAGGCCTCCATGGTGCGCTCGACGGCCTCGGCCTGGTGGCCGAGGTCGTGCGCCTTGCCGGCGACGCCGATGACCCGCTCGGCGCCCAGGGCGGCCACGGCCTCCTTCAGGGCGTCCTCGTTGCGGCCGGTGATGCACACGCGGTCGCCACGGGCCACGAGTGCCTCGGCGACGCCGTAGCCGATGCCGCGGCTCGCACCCGTGATCAGGGCGACCCGGCCGGACAGCTCCGGGAGTTCAGTCATGTCGGTGATTCCCCAGGCTTCCTAGTCGAGCGGTCCGCCGGCCACGTACAGCACCTGGCCGGAGACGAAGCCGGCCGCCTCGCCGGCGAAGAAGGCGACGGCGTTGGCGATGTCCTCGGGCTCGCCGACGCGCTGGACCGGGATCTGGGTGGCGGCGGCCTTCTTGAAGTCGTCGAAGCCCATGCCCACGCGGTCGGCGGTGGCCTTGGTCATCTCGGTGGCGATGAAACCGGGGGCGACGGCGTTGGCGGTGATGCCGAACTTGCCCAGCTCGATGGCGAGGGTCTTGGTGAAGCCCTGCAGACCGGCCTTGGCGGCCGAGTAGTTGGCCTGGCCGCGGTTGCCGAGCGCCGAGGAGGAGGACAGGTTGACGACCCGGCCGAAGCCCGCGTCCACCATGTGCTTCTGGACGGCTTTGGTCATCAGGAAGGAGCCGCGCAGGTGCACGTTCATGACGGTGTCCCAGTCGGAGACGCTCATCTTGAACAGCAGGTTGTCGCGCAGCACGCCCGCGTTGTTGACGAGGATCGTCGGGGCGCCCAGCTCCGCCGCGATCCGGGCGACGGCCGCCTCGACCTGCGCCTCGTCGGAGACGTCCGCGCCGACCGCGACGGCCTTGCCGCCGGCCGCGGTGATCTTCTCGACGGTGTCCTTGCAGGCGGCCTCGTCGAGGTCGATCACGGCGACCGCGTGACCCTCGGCGGCCAGCCGTACGGCGGTGGCGGCGCCGATGCCGCGCGCCGCGCCGGTGACTACCGCGACCCGCTGTTCAGTGGTGGACATTGCTGCTTCTCCTCGCCCTTGAGAGAACCTGTCGGGGTCCTGGAAGGGGCCCCTCGTGCGGTGAGCGACCGCTTAGTACCTTCAGCACCCGTGACGCTAGAAGGCCTGGCACCCGGTGTCAACGGCACATCCGGCCGGTGTGATCCATTACCTCACGAGGAGGTCCAGCAACCGCTCCGCCTCGGCGGCCGGGTCGCCGGTCAGCCCGGTGTGCACGGGGCCGGGCTGCACGACGGTGGAGCGGGGAGCGATCAGCCAGCGGAAGCGCCGCCCGGCGTCGTCCCCGGCCGCCTGCCCCGCGTCGTCGCCGCCCGCGCAGATCTTCTCCACGGCCCCGAGCGCGGCCCGGATCCCCGCCACGTCGGCCCGCGGGTCCAGCGCGAGCAGCCGGGCCTCGTCCAGGTGGGTGCGGGCGCCGACGTAGGCCCCGGCGCGGGAGTAGACGACGACGCCCGCGTTGATGCACTCCCCGCGCTCCACCCGCGGTACGACCCGCAGCAGCGCGTACTCGAACACGTCCCGGTCCCCGCCCTGGCCCGCCCGGGTGATGTGCCGCTCGGCCACATGGCCGGCCATGTGGATGTGCCGCTCGCTCACTTGCCCTCCTCGATACCGGTGCCGGTGATGCGTTCGGCGATGACGGCCGCCCGGGCCAGCAGCGGCCGCGCGTAGGCCCGGCGCAGCTCGTCCGGGGTGCCGAAGCCGGGCTCGTCGGCGAGCCAGGCGTCGGGGATCTCGGCGGTGACCTCGGCGAGCAGGTCCTCGGTGACCCTGGGTGCCAGCTCGGCCGCGGCCGCTGCGATGTCCGGGCCGAAGCGGGCGAGCGCGTGGTCGCCCGCGTCGTAGGGCCGCGCCGCGGAGGCCTCGGCGGCGGGCCAGTTGTGGTGCCAGATCATCGTGGCGCCGTGGTCGATGAGCCACAGCTCGCCCCGGTGCACCAGGAGGTTGGGGTTGCGCCAGGAGCGGTCGACGTTGTTGATCAGCGCGTCGAACCAGACGATCCGGCCGGCCTCCCGCGGGCTCACCGCGAAGGCGAGCGGATCGTAGCCGAGGGCGCCGGAGAGGAAGTCCATGCCGAGATTGGCGCCGCCGCTCGCCCGGAGCAGGTCCTGCACCTGCTGTTCGGGCTCGCCCAGTCCGAGGACCGGGTCGAGGTGGACGGTCACCAGCCGGGGCATCCGGAAGCCGAGCCGGCGGGCGAGTTCGCCGCACACCACCTCGGCGACCAGGGTCTTGCGACCCTGTCCGGCGCCGGTGAACTTCATGACGTAGGTCCCGAAGTCGTCGGCCTCGACGAGCCCCGGCAGCGAGCCGCCCTCACGCAGGGGCGTGATGTAGCGGGTCGCGGTGACTTCCTTGAGCATCGCCCCAGGTTACTGGGGTACGGGCCGGGTCCGCGGCGGACTTCGGCCCACGGCCGCGGCGCACGGCACGCGTCTCACCGGGCGGCGGATCCGGCCGGCCGTCTGAACAGGCGGTGCCCGGGACCCGTACCCCTGGGCGGACCGACCGGAAAGACGAGAAGCTCCGCGGAAGGAAACCCCCATGACCAGCGCATCGCTCCAGCCCGGAACGGGACCGGCCCGCCGTACCGTCGTGGCGGCGGCCGGCGCGGCGGGACTCGCCGCCGCGCTGACCGCCTGCGGTTCGGACGACGGCTCGTCCGACACCGTGAACACCGGTTCGGGTTCCTCGGGCGCGGCCGGCTCCGGCGGCGCCTCGCAGGGCGGCGCGCCGGCGGCGGGCGGCACCGTGCTCGCCAAGACCTCGGACATCCCCGAGGGCGGCGGCAAGATCTTCAAGGACCAGGGCGTCGTGGTCACGCAGCCGACGGCCGGCACGTACAAGGCGTTCTCGTCCAAGTGCACCCACCGGGGGTGCGCGGTGGGCAGCGTGGCCAAGGGCGCGATCGTCTGCCCCTGCCACAACAGCCACTTCTCCGCCGAGGACGGCAGCGTGAAGCAGGGCCCGGCGACCGAGCCGCTGCCCCCGGCGAAGATCACCGTCTCCGGGGACGAGATCAAGCTGGCCTGAGCCGGCACGCCGGCGCGGAACCCGGCCGGTGAACCGGCGGGCCGTTCGGCGGCCCGGAACAGGCGCGCGCCGCTCCCCGTGCCCCACACGTACCCTTTCGCCGCGGTACGGGGCGCCGGGAGCGGCCGTGCCGGGCCGCGGGCGAAGGGCGGGCCCGTTCCCTTGTCCGACGTGATGTCAGAGGATCTCCGTGGCACGGAGTTCTCTGGCACGACGTGGGAGAAGAGGGGACCGCATGACCGTCACACAGCAGCGCCGGGGCCGGAAGATCATGATGACGCCGGGCGAGCTGGACGAGTTTCTCACCGCACAGCGCACCTGCCGGGTCGCGACCGTCTCGGCGGACGGCGCACCGCACGTCAGTGCGCTGTGGTTCGCCTGGGACGGCGCCTCGCTGTGGCTGTACTCGGTGGTGCGCAGCAGGCGCTGGGCGCAGTTGCGCCGCGATCCGCGCGTGGCCGTCGTGGTCGACTCGGGAGAGGAGTACGACCAGTTGCGCGGGGTCGAACTGTCCGGCCGGGTGGAGTTCGTGGGCGAGGTGCCGCGCACCGGGGAGCTGTGCGCCGAACTGGACACGGCCGAGACGCTGTTCGCGCGGAAGAACTTCGGTATGGACGAGATGCCGCACGACGGCCGGCACGCGTGGGCGCGGCTGACCCCGGAGAAGATCGTGTCCTGGGACTTCCGCAAGCTGGGCGGGGCATAGGGCCGGGCTCGGCAGGGCCGGGGCTCAGCCGAGTTTCTGAGCGGTCGCGCGCAGGGCCCCGACCGCGGCCCGGATCGAGGGCCGGCGGTCGGCGTCCGCCCGCCAGACGACGTACACGTGCCGGCGGACGCGCTGCGCGACGGGCACCAGGACCACGCCTTCGGGCACCGGGTGGCGGCCCAGCGACGGTGCGATGCACACCCCCAGTCCGGCCGCGACAAGGTTGAGCTGCGTATGGGTCTCGCCCGCACGGTGGCCGACGATCGGCTCGACGCCCTTGGACCGGAGGGTGAACAGCAGCCACTCGTGGCAGAACTCGCCCTCGCCCCAGGTGATCCACTCGTCCTCGGCGAACTCCGTGAGCTCCACCTCGTCCCGGTCGGCGAGCCGGTGCCCGGCGGGCATGGCGACATCGGCCGGGTCGTCCAGCAGGGGCGCCTTGACCAGGCCGTCGGGCACGGGCATCGGCTTGTTGTACCAGTCCAGGACCACGGCGAGGTCGAGGTCGCCGCGGACCACGCCGGCGATGCCCTGCTCAGGCTCCAGTTCGCTGGAGCGCACGCGCAGACCCGGGTGCTCGGCGCGCAGGGCGCCGAGGGCGGCCGGGAAGAGACCGCGGGCGGCGGTGGGGAACGCCGAGACCCTGAGTTCACCGACGACCTGGCCGCGGTGCGCCTCCAGGTCGGACTCGGCGAGTTCGACCTGCGACAGGATGCGCGCCGCATGCTCGGACAGCAGCCGGCCGGCGTCCGTGAGCCGCACGCCCCGGCCGTTCTTGGCCAGGAGCCGCTGACCGATCTCCCGCTCCAGCTTGCTCAGCTGCTGGGAGACCGCGGACGTGGTGACGTGCAGCGCGTCGGCGGCGGCGCTGACCGAGCCGTGCCGGGCGAGGGCGTCGAGGGTGCGCAGGCGCTCAAGGCTCAACATGTAAGGAATCCTAAGAGGTACCAGGTGAGAAATCTCGATTGTCCTACGAGGTTGATTCCCGCATCGTTGAGGGCATGAGCACGGTCACCGCCTCCCGCACCCAGTCCCCCGCCCCCGCCCGCCCCCGCGCCCGCCTCGACTGGCGGCTCCGCTTCGGCGCCCTCAGCCTGGTCTGGGGTTTCAGCTTCCTGTTGATCAAGGTGGCCACGGGCGGGTACGCCCCGTTCCAGGTCACCCTCGGGCGGCTCGTCTTCGGGACGGCGGTGCTGGGGGCGGCGATGGCCCTGAAGCGGGAACGGCTGCCGCGCGGGGCCCGGCTCTGGGGCCACATGACGGTGGCCGCGTTCTTCCTGAACGCGCTGCCGTTCTCCCTCTTCGCCTACTCGGAGCTGACGATCCCGTCCACGCTCGCCGGTATCTGCAACGCGACGTCACCGCTGTGGGGCATGGCCCTGTCCCTGGTGGCCCTCTCCGAGGACCGGCCGACCCGGGTGCGGGTGGCCGGGCTCGGTCTGGGCTTCCTCGGGGTGCTGACGGTGCTGGGCGCGTGGCAGGGTTTCCACGGCCTGGACGCCACGGGGACGGCGATGGCGCTGCTCGCCTCGCTGAGCTATCCGGTGGGCTGGATCTACGTCCGGCGGACGCTGGCCGGGACGGGCCGTTCCCACCTGTCGATGACGGGTGCGCAGCTGCTGCTGGCGACGCTCCAGCTGGCCGTGGTGACCCCGGTGTTCGCCGGCTTCCCCACGCACGTCCACCTGGTGCCGCTGCTGGCGATCGGCGCGCTGGGTGCGCTGGGCACGGGACTGGCGGTGCTGATCCAGTACGGGCTGGTCGCCGAGGTCGGCCCGACGACCGCGCAGATGGTCACCTACTTCATCCCGGTCATCGCCACGGCCGCCGGGGTGGCGATCCTCGGGGAGTCGCTGAGGTGGACGACTCCGGTGGGGGCGGTCATCGTGCTCGCCGGGGCCGCGCTGACCCAGGTGCGGCGCAGGGGCGAGGCCTAGGTTGTGTCCGCGAAGGCTCCCGGGGAACCGTCCGCGGCGGCTCGGCGCGCTGAGCGCGGGGCCGCCGTTCGTGCGCCCTCAGGCGTAGGAACGCCCCGGTGACGGCCGTACCGCCGCGGCGACCGCTTCCGCCAGGGGGTCGATGTCCCGCGCCGTGAGCGTCGAGACCGTGAGGCGGATGCCCGGCGGGGAGTCGATGCGGAACCGGGCACCCGGGGCCACCGCCCAGCCCGCCTGCAGCAGCCGCGCCACCGCACCGGTCTCGTCCGGGACCGGTACCCAGACGTTCATCCCGCTGCGGCCGTGGGCGACGACGCCCCGCTCTGCCAAGGCGTCCACCAGCCCGTCCCGGCGGACCCGGTACGACCGTGCCACCGCCGCCCGGTCCACCGCGCCGTCCGCCCACAGCCGGGCCACGGCCCGCTGCACCAGCAGGCTCACCCAGCCCGGGCCGAGGCGCTGGCGGCCACGCACCCGGTCGATGGTCACGGTGTCCCCGGTGAGGACGGCGAGGCGCAGGTCGGGGCCGTAGGCCTTGGCGGCGGAGCGGACGAAGGCCCAGTGCCGGGTGGCTCCGGCGAGCGTGTGCAGCGGCAGGTCGACGATGCCGTGGCCGTGGTCGTCCTCGATGAGCAGCGTGTGCGGGTGGCCCCGGAGTACCGCACGCAGGGCTCGCGCGCGCGTGGCCGTCACCGAGGCGCCGGTGGGGTTCTGCGCGCGGGCGGTGACGACGAGGGCGCGGGCTCCGGATCCGAGGGCCCGGCGCAGGTCGTCGACGCGCGGCCCGTCGTCGTCCACGCCGACGGGTGCCGTGCGCAGCCCCAGGGCGGGGACCAGGTCGAGGAGGCTGCCCCAGCCGGGGTCCTCCACGGCGACCGCGTCGCCCGGTCTGAGGTGGGCGGCGAGGACGCGTTCGATCGCGTCGAGGGAGCCGGACGTCACGGCGGGCGGCCCCGCCGGGACGCCGTCGGCGTCGAGTTCGGCCCGGGCGATGCGGACGAGGTCCGCGTCCAGCGGGTCGTCGCCGTAGAGGACGGGCTCGCGGTCGCCGAGCCCGGCCGCGGCGGCGAAGGCCGGGGCGAGACGGGGCAGCAGGGCCGGGTCGGGATTGCCGTCGGCCAGGTCGCGACCGCCGGGCGGCACTTCCACGCGCAGCTGTTCGCGGCCGGTCGTGGCCGGCTTGGGCCGCACGCGGCTGCCGCGACGGCCGGCCGTTTCGATGACCCCGCGTTCGCGCAGCGTGCGGTAGGCGGCCGCGACCGTGTTCGGGTTCACGCCCAGGTGAGCGGCCAGCTCCCGCATCGGGGGCAGCGACTGTCCCGGCTCCAGCTCGCCCGCCCCGACCGCGCGCTCCACCTCGGCCGCGATCTCGGCTGCGCCACGCCCTTCGATCCGATATTCTCCTAGCACAAAGTCTATTATGCACTAGTGCAATACGGGTCGCCATGGAGGGGACGTTCATGCAGGGCACCACCGGGGAAACGCAGACCGCCGCGTACACGCCGACCGACCGGACGGTGCCCACGCGCTCCGCGGACCGGGCGTCGTACGACAGGGAACTGGTGCACTCGATACTCGACGAGGGGTACGTCTGCCATCTCGGCTTCGTCCGCGACGGCGCCCCGGTCGTGCTGCCGACGCTGTACGGCCGGGTCGGCGAGCGGCTCTACGTCCACGGGTCCACCGGCTCGCGCCCCCTGCGGATGACCGGTCAGGCCGACCCGGGCCTGCCGGTGTGCCTGACCGTCACCCATGTCGACGGGCTGGTGCTGGCCCGGTCGGCGTTCCACCACTCGATCAACTACCGCTCGGTCGTGGTGCACGGCGTCGCACACGAGGTCACCGACCCCGAGGAGCGGCGCCTGGCCCTGGACGCGCTGGTGGACCACGTCGTGCCGGGCCGCGCCGCGGACTCCCGGCCCGCGAACAGGAAGGAGCTGGCCGCGACCGCGGTGATCCGACTGGATCTGCGCGAGGTGTCGGCCAAGGTCCGCACGGGTGGGGCCAACGACGAACCGGAGGACCTGTCGCTGCCGCACTGGGCCGGGGTGCTCCCGCTGCGCAAGGGCTACGACGCCCCGGTCGCCAACCCCGACCTGACGCCGGGCATCGAGCTCCCGGACTACCTCGCGGCGCGGTAGGGCGGACCGGTCGGGCCGGGACCGGTCCGCCCTGCGGCCGATCCGGCGCTCAGGCCGGGACGGGCCCCCGGCGGCCGGCCCCGCGTGCCTCGCCCACGGCGAGGCCCACGACCGCGCCGAGCAGGAGCAGGGTGCCGGCGGTGGTGGCCGCGGTGAGCCGCTCGCCGAGCAGGGCGACCGCGAGCACGGCCGCCGTCACCGGTTCCAGCAGCATGATCACGGAGACCGTGGCGGACCGGACGACGGCGGCTCCGGCGAAGT
Organism: Streptomyces lucensis JCM 4490; assembly: GCF_014650035.1. Classification (GTDB taxonomy): domain Bacteria; phylum Actinomycetota; class Actinomycetes; order Streptomycetales; family Streptomycetaceae; genus Streptomyces; species Streptomyces lucensis. The sequence goes on from NZ_BMUE01000003.1 coordinate 725,190, forward strand.
AGAGAGCGTACGCCAGGGCCGTCGGCACGGCGGCGATGTACACCAGGAGCCACAGCAGCCGCGCCGGGTGGGCGGTGTGCGGCAGCAGCCCCTCCTGCAGAGCGAACGGCAGCAGGCACAGGCCGGTGACGGCGAAGGACCACACGGTGGTGCCGGCGGCGTCCGCGCCGCCGTCCCGGCCCCACCAGCGGGTGAGCAGGGTCATGACCGAGTAGCCGGCGGCCGACGCGAGCGCGAGCAGCACACCGGCCGGCCGGACCGTCGCGGCCGTGCCGCCGAGGGTCAGCACGCCCAGGCCGGCGAGTGCCCCGGCCACGGCGAGGACGCCGCCGGCGCCCAGCCGTTCGCCGAGCAGCAGCCGGGCGCCGAGCGCGATGAGCACGGGCCCCGCGCCGAGGGTGACGACGGTGGCCACGGCGAGCCCGGTCGACTCCACGGCCGCGAAGTACGCGGTCTGGAACAGGGCGAGGCCGAGGCCGGTCGCCAGGGCCCGGCCGATCCGGCGGCGCAGCGGTCCGGCCGCGGCCGGGCGCCCGCGCGGGCGCAGCCGGCGGCCGGCCAGCAGCAGGAGCAGCCCCAGCGCGCAGCGCCAGAAGGACAGGCCGAAGGCGCCCATGTCGCTGGTCCGGTAGACGAGCGAGGCGGCGGCCCCGACGGTGCCCCAGGCGGCACCGGTGATGATCAGGTACAGCAGGCCGCGCCCGACGGGCAGGCGGGAGGCATCGTTCGGCAAGGGATCGTCTCCGCAGGAGCGCACACGACGGTGCGGAAGTTCGGGGGCGCCCCGCCTCGGCGGGACGCGCGGACTTCGTCTGCGGGCAGCACCGTCAGGCCCGGCGCGGATGCGCGGGGCGGCTGTCCGGGGCCCGCCTCAGGCGGTGGGCGGCGAGAGGACGAGTGCGTTCGACGGCATGGGCACCACCCTAGGCACCGGTGCCGCGGGCCGACAACTCGCGTTCCGCGCCGCCCGACGCCACCGGCTCCGGTGAGCCCTTGGCGGGCGCCGAGGACTGGGCGATGAACGCGCCGACCAGGACGACCGCGCCTCCGACGACCTGCGGCACGGACAGGTGCTCACCGAGCAGGACCCACGCCAGCACGGTCGCGATCACCGCCTCCAGGCAGGCGACGACCCCCGCGACCTGCGGGGACAGCCGGCGCACCGACAGCACGCCGGTGATGTACGCGAGCACCGTGGCGATCAGTACGATCCAGGCCAGCAGGGCGGCGGCCGGCACCGGTGTCCCGTTCATGTCCGCGGTCCGGGACAGCGCAGACCAGTCCATGCCCCACGGCCGTGCGACGGCGGTCAGGACGACGGCACCGACGAGCAGGCCCCAGGCGATGACGCCGAGCGGGTCCGGTGCTCGTCCGCCTGCCTCGCCGCGCTGGTCGGACAGGACGAAGTAGCCGACCTGGCAACAGGCGGCGGCGAGCGCGAGCAGCAGGCCCAGGGCGTCGAACCCCAGTCCCGACCAGACCTCCACCACACAGGCGAGGCCACCCGCCGCGAGGACCACGCCGAGCGCGGCGGCGCGCGTCACCGGCCGACGCTGCACGAAGCGCACCCAGCCGAGGACGAGGGCGGGCGCCAGGTACTCGACGAGCAGTGCCACACCGACCGGGATCCGGGAGATCGCGGCGAAGTAGCAGGCCTGCACGCCGGCGACCGCGAGCAGCCCGAACCCGGCGAGCAGGGCGGGACGGCCGCGTACCAGGGCCCGGTGCCGTACGGCGAGCGGCAGCATCACCACGGCGGCGCCGGCCACGCGCAGCCACACCACGTGCAGCGGGTCCAGTCCCGCCTCGATCAACGGCTTCGCGGCGACTCCCGACCCGCCGAAGGCCAGGGCCGAGACGAGCGCGAGACCGAGTCCGGCGCCCTTGCCCCGGCCGCCCTGACTGCTCTCAGACGTTTCCACCGGCACATGATGGCAGGCGCCGACAGGAGCGTCACCCCCCTTGACACCTGTCTCAGCTGGTGGACGGCCGGTTCGTCACCGGTCCGGCCGGCCGTCGCCGGCCGGCTCCCCGGTGCCGGTGCCGGTGCCGATCCGGGCATGGAGGTCCTGGGCGGGGATGCCGGCACGCCCGAGGACCTCGGCCGCACGGGACCGCGGGTCCGCGACGAGGGCGGCGAACAGGTCAGTGCCGGTGGCGCGGGTCTCGCCGCGCCGCCGGGCGCGCTCGCGGGCCCGCGCCAGCGCGACGGCCGCGGCCGGGGACCAGCATTCGCCGGGCCGCGCGCCGCGGTGCGCGCGAGGAGCCGCGGGAGGGGCGTGATCGGCCGGGGCGGCTGGAGCGGGTACGCCGCTCAGCGCCCCGGAGTCCTCCACGCTGCCCTGCCAGCGCAGTCCGTAGCCGATGCTGCGCTGTACGAGATAGCCGAGCAGCCGGACCAGCCGCGCCGGGCCGCCGACGGCCGCGCGCACCTCCGGGTCGTGCTCCAGGAGGGAGTGCAGCAGGTGGGCGGTGTCGATCTGCCGGTCCCCGTCGCGCACGACCCGGCGGCGGGCACCGGCGACCACCGCTGCCAGCTCGGCACAGAGCCCGGCATCGTCGTCCGTGTGGGCGGCCGCATCGTCGTGGACGGTCCGGCGGGCTGTACGGGGGTGCACACCGCCCACCCCATCAGCCACAGCGGCCCGGGTCATCCACGGTGGGAACCATCTTCGCGTCCCGCACGGAGTGGACATCACCGGCCGGGGTCTCCTCCCTGAGGATGAGACCCCGGCCGGACTCGCACATCGGCCGGGCTCAGTGCTCGTCGGCGAGGATGAGGTACAGCTTCTTGCGGGCGTCGTTGACGACGGCCAGCGCCTTCTCCCGCTGTTCCTTGCTGCCGGTCCTCCAGACCTGGCCGAAGGCCTCCATCAGGCCGACGCCCGCCTGCCGGATCTCGCCGAGGGCCTCCCAGTCGACCCCGCGCGAGGCCTCCTCCCAGGGGGCGTCCGGACCCTCCTCGGCGGTGGTGCGGCCGCTCTCGGTGAGGGCGAAGAGCTTCTTGCCGCCCTCGCTCTGGCTGGCGATCAGGCCCTCGTCCTCCAGCATCTGCAGCGTCGGGTAGACCGAGCCGGGGCTCGGCTTCCACGCGCCGCCGCTGCGTTCGGCGATCTCCTGGATCATCTCGTAGCCGTGCATGGGCCGGTCCTTGAGCAGGGCCAGGATCGACGCACGCACGTCGCCCCGCCGGGCCCGCCCCCTGGGACCGCCACGCCCTCGCGGCCCCCAGGGCCCGGGGCCGAAGCCGGGTCCGCCGGGACCGAAGCCCGGCCCGCCCGGCCCGAAGGGCCCGAAGGCGGCCCGGCGGCCGTCGAATCCCCCCGCGCCGCGCCGGCCGGGGCCCTCGTGCCGGTGTCCACGCTCGAAACCGTGCGTGCGCATCACGATCACTCCATTCCATCGATGATCAGTCACGTCTGCATCGCGTATCGGTCGCGATGCCTCAACGATATATCGGAACCTGTCGCGTGGCAATGCCCGGCGCGGGGGCAGAGGGTGTGGACCGGCTCAGCGGGTCGCGTCGGCCGGCCGGAAGGGGCAGCCGGTGCCGACGCGGGCGGCGAGGTCGGAGCGCAGTTCCGCCAGTGCGGCCATGCGCTCGTCGATCATCCGGATCTTGTCCTCGAGCAGCGCGGACAGGGCCTCGGCGCTGTCCGGGGCGTCCCGCAGTTCCGCGCCGTGCCGGGCGATCTCGGCCAGGGTGAAGCCGAGCGTCTGCGCGGTGCGGACGTAGTGCAGCCAGGTCACCGTCTCCGGCCGGAAGTCGCGGTAGCCGTTGGCCAGCCGGTCGCCCTCGATCAGGCCGATCTTCTCGTAGAACCGCAGCGTGTCCTTGGACACCCCGCTCAGCGCGGCCAGTTCTCCGATGCGCATGACTCCCCCGCCGCCCGGTCGACTTGACCTTGGAGCGTACTCCGCTGTCTAGCGTGGCCGGCGCCGCGGCACCCCTGCCCGGCCCCCTGCCCGAGGAGCCCCGATGACCCCTGCAGCCCCCGCCTACCTGCGCCTCGTCCGCACCAGCGGCTGGTACGACCTGATCGTCACGGCGGGCTTCGCGACGCCCTGGACGTACGCGCTGGTGCACCGTCTCCTGTCCGCCGGGGGCGACGCGCTCGGGCTCGGCACGATGCCCGCGCTCACCCCCATGCAGACCCTCTACGCCAACCTCATGGGCTCGGTCGTGGTGGTCTGGGCCCTCCTGCGCGTCGTACGGCCGCTGCCGCTGCACGGTCTCCTCGACGGCACCGCGCGCGTCCTGTTCTCCCTCTGGCAGGCCTACGCGCTGGCCCACGACGGGCCGGCGGTGCTGTGGCCCTTCCTCGCCGTGGAGGTGTCCTTCGGTGCCGCACAGCTCGCACCGTGGGCGCGGGCCCGCGCGCGCAGCGGGCGCGAATCAGTCCGGCACTCGTGAATTGGCCTTGTTCCGGGAGCCGGCCGAACCACTAGCGTCGGCCCCATGCGCATTCGAATCGTGGACGCCTTCACCGACCGTCCCTTCGCCGGCAACCCGGCCGGGGTCCTGCTCCTCGACGACGTCTTCCCGGACGACGACTGGCTCCAGAACGTCGCCATGGAGGTCAACCACGCCGAGACCGCGTTCGCGCACCGGCTGCCCGCCGGCGGCGAGGCCGACTGGGCGCTGCGCTGGTTCACACCGGTCGCCGAGGTCGCGATGTGCGGGCACGCGACGCTCGCCACGGCCCACGTCCTGCACAGCACCGGCGCCCACGAGGGCGCGGTGCGATTCGCCACCCGCAGCGGCGTGCTGATCGCCACGCCCGCCGCGGACGGCTCGATCACCCTGGACTTCCCGACCGCCCCGCTCACCCCGGTGGAGGTGCCGGCCGGGGTCGCCGAGGCGCTGGGCGCGGAACCGGCCGCCGTCTTCGACACCGGCCCGGACGTCGGCGACCTGCTGGTGGAGCTGGCCGACGAGAAGACGGTCCTCGCCCTCTCCCCCGACCTCAAGGCCCTCGGCGCCTACTCCTCCCGCGGCATCATCGCCACCGCCCGGGCCGAGGACCCCGCCCTCGGCCACGACTTCGTCTCCCGCTGCTTCTTCCCGAACCTCGGCATCGACGAGGACGCGGTCACCGGCAGCGCCCACACCGCGCTCGCCCCCTACTGGGCCTCCCGGCTCGGCCGCGACGACCTCACGGGACTGCAGGCCTCCCGGCGCACCGGACTCGTCCGCACCGGCCTGCGCGGCGAGCGCACCCTGCTCTCCGGCCACGCGGTCACGGTCATCGAGGGCGAGCTGCGCGCCTGAACCCGTCCTGCGGAGCCCGCACGGGCGCGCCCGGCACACGCTCCCGCGGCGTGTCCGCCGGGCGCCCGCCTGATCGGACGGCAGGTGCCGACGGCCCGCCGGCGGCCGTCAGGCCGTCGGCAGCCAGCCCACCTTGCCGGCGAGGAGGGCGTATCCGACGAACGCGCCGATGTCGAGCAGGGAGTGCGCGACGACCAGCGGCCCGACCCGTCCCCAGCGGCGGTAGAGGTACACGAACACCACGCCCATGACCATGTTGCCGAGGAAGCCGCCGACGCCCTGGTAGAGGTGGTAGGAGCCGCGCAGGACCGCGCTGGCGACCAGCGCGGTCCCCGGGGTCCAGCCCAACTGGCCCAGCCTGCGCAGCAGGTAGCCGACCACGATGACCTCTTCGAGGATCGCGTTCTGCAGGGCGGACAGAACCAGCACCGGGTACTTCCACCAGACGTCCGGCAGTGCCTCGGGCACGACGGTGAGGTTGAAGCCGAGGCCGCGGGCGGCCAGGTAGAAGGCGATGCCGGTGCTGCCGATCACCGCTGCCACGCCCGCTCCGCGGCCGAGGTCGGGCCACGGGCGGCTGCGGTCGAAGCCGAGGGTGCGCAGGCTCCCACCCTCGCGCAGCAGCAGGTGGGCGACGAGGGCCACCGGGACCAGCGCGCTGGCGATGCCGAACAGCTGCCAGGCGAGGTCCAGCCACGGCCGGCCGGGCGCGGCCGAGGCGTTCAGGGTCGCCGCCTGGTCCTTGAGGCCGCCCGGCTTGGTGACCGAGCCGATGAAGCTGATCAGCGCGGAGACTCCGCTCGCGCCCAGCGAGAGCGCGAGGACCAGGACCGTCTCGTCCCGCAGCATCCGCCGCCGCGGGTAGCCCTCCCCGGCCCCGGACCCGTCCACCGACCCAGCTTCCACCTGCACCCCTGCCTCAAGCCGCCGCACGGACCCACGGCCCCCTACGCCCCGCAAGGATCGCAGAAGTCCGTGCCGGTGCCGCACACCGGTCCGGGGTGCTCAGCCCAGGGGCACCGCTTCCGGCAGCCCCACCGGCCAGGTGTGCACCGGCTCGCCGACGTGCATCAGCTCGGCGTAGCGCCGGGTCGTCGCCGCCAGGGCCGCCTCACGGCCGAGGCCCTGCTCCCGTGCCCGGTGGAAGGTGGCCGCCTGCCAGGACGCGCCGTTGACCCGCCGCCGGCAGCGCTCCTCGATGACACCGAGGTAGAGGTCCCGGTCGGCGGCCTCGACGCCCCACGCGTCCAGTCCGGCGGCGGCCAGCGGCAGCAGCTCGTCGCGGACCAGGGTCACCGCGTCGACCTCGCCCGTGCCGCCGTACCGTCCCCGCCGGGGCCACACGAAGCGCGCGTCGATCCCGTACCTGCAGGCCGCGTCGAAGTTGGCCTCGGCCGCGGCGAACGGCAGCCGGGTCCACACGGGCCGGGACTCCTCGGCGAGGGAGCGCACCAGGCCGTAGTAGAAGGCCGCGTTGGCGATCACGTCGGTGATGGTCGGTCCGGCCGGCAGCACCCGGTTCTCCACCCTGAGGTGCGGGACGCCGTCCGCGATGCCGTAGACCGGCCGGTTCCAGCGGTAGATCGTGCCGTTGTGCAGGACCAGTTCGGCGAGCTTGGGGGTGCCGCCGGCGTCCAGGACCGCCAACGGGTCCTCGTCGTCGCAGAGCGGCAGGAGAGCCGGGAAGTAGCGCAGGTTCTCCTCGAACAGGTCGTAGGCGGAGGACACCCACCGCTCGCCGAACCAGGTTCGCGGCCGCACCCCCTGTGCCTGCAGCTCGGGCGGCCGCGTGTCCGTGGACTGCAGGAACAGCGGCGGCCGGGACTCGCGCCACAGCTCGTGGCCGAAGAGGAACGGAGAGTTGGCGCCGACGGCGATCTGCGCGGCGGACGCCACCTGCGCGGCGTTCCACACGTCGGCGAACCGGGCCGGGGTGACCTGCAGGTGCAGCTGCACCGAGGTGCACGCGGCCTCGGGGACGATCGACTTGGACGTGCAGGTGAGGTGCTCCACGCCATCGATGTCGAGCCGGAAGTCCTCGCCGCGCGCGGCCACGATCTGGTCGTTGAGCAGGGTGTAGCGGTCGACCTCGGAGAGGTTGGAGGAGACCAGGTCGTCCCGGCCGAGCGTGGGCAGGATGCCGATCATGACGATGCCCGCGTCCACCTCACCGGCCTTCCGGTCGGCGTACGCGAGCGAGGTGCGCAACTCCTCGGCGAGCCGGTCGAATACCCGGCCGCCCAATCGGTGCGGGGCGATGTTGACTTCAAGGTTGAACATGGCGAGCTCTGTTTGGAAATCACGGCTCGCGATGCGTTCCAGCACCTGCCCGTTCAACATTTTCGGCATACCGTCCGACCCCGCGAGATTCAACTCGATCTCCACCCCCATGAGGTTCCTGGGGCGGTCGAATCGCTTCTCGACCAGCAGTCGCTCCAGTCCCGTCAGGCACTCTTGGAGCTTTTCGCGGTAGCGCTGGCGATCGGACAGGTCGAACTGCCCTGCCACGACCTTCTCCCCCATCGAAGTGTCCCTCCTCGATTGGGCGGGCCGACGATCCGGCCGCCGGGCTCCCGGGTCAGGTGGGATGATGCCCAGCCGAAGCGATCGATAACGTCCCGCACGGGCCTGGCGCCCGCTAGTCTGTCGGATGTTCCCCGCGGCACATTCACGGGGCATGCCGCAATGTGCTCCTTCGAGTGCCCCCGAACGCCTCGTGAAAAACGCCGATGACATTAGGCCGACCGCTACCGACGCGTATGGCCAGGTCACCGGCACGAGGTGGGTGCGGAAACCGGGATGAGTTCCGCAAATCGACGGCCCAATAGCGCCTTGCGCGACTTACCCGGACGGGATAGACGAAACAACTGCCGAACATGCGTCATATAAACTTCGTCCACAAGGCAGAAGGTTGGCGCCCTCGGTTCTGGTTCCTGCCGTGTTCCTGCCGTCACCATGTCGGGCGGCAGGCCGAGTCGCACACCGTTGTTCACCGACCGGGCCCCCACCCCTCAGGCCTTCTGTGAGCAGACAGCGTCGTCCGCCCCACCCTCCTCGCGCCGCCGCGCCTGTCACTGAGAGGCGACCCACATGCCGCTGCACGTGTCCCCCGCACCCGCGCCCGCCCTGCGCTCCGTCCTCACCGCCCTCGGTTCCCCCACCGCGGTCCGTGAGGCCCCTACCCCCTCCCTGCGCGCCGCGCAGGGTCCGGCAACGCCCGAGCTGCCGCTGCCCGTCCATGTGCTGGACCGGATCACCGCACAGGGTCTGTCCGCGACACGGCTGGCGGGCTGGCGCTTCCTGATCCGCTGCGGCGACCGGGCGGTGGCCGCGGCGGAGACCATGCTCACCCCCGACGGCTGGGCCTTCTCGCACTTCTTCGAGGGCCCGTACGTCGCGTCCACCGAACGCGCGCTGCAACAGGCCGAGGCGCTGCAACAGCCGTACCAGGCAAGGTTGTTGTCCGTGCCCGGTCTGTACATGCTCACCCTGTGGCTGCACGGCGACCACACCCGTGACGGCGCCGAGGGCCACCCGGCCGCCACGGATCTGCTCGTGCCGCTGGCTCCGGCGCCGCCCGGCATCTCGGCACACCGGCCCTACCAGGTGGCCGAGTTGCTCCCGGTTCTGACCCATCGGGCGACTCCCGTCCGCCTGCTCGGCTCTCCCGCCTGAACGGGGTCCGCGTACCCCGCCACCCGGAAGGGAAGCGGGGTACTGCTGTACCGGCACGGGGTGCCGGTTCCCCTCCGTACGGGGCGCCGGCCGGACTAGCCCTTTGTGACCACTGCGAACCACCCGAAGGGACAGTGCAGTTGGGCTGAACCGTCCGTGCGGGTGACGCGTCCTCAACCAGTGAGAAGCGGTGCTGCGAAATCCCTGCGGATCGACGCCCGGAGGGCAACACTGGGTTTCGACCGGCTCATCGCCACGGGGGACCGACTCATCACTACGGGGGACCACCATGACCACGACAGAGCGAGAGATCCCGCCCATGTGCCAGCACCAGCCACCGTGCCCGCCAGCCGAGTCCGCCGACCGGGAGTCCGCCCGTCTCGTGGCGCACCATCCGGAACAGGGGTGGAGTCTGCTGTGCAACGGCGTCCTGCTCTTCGAGGACACCGGTGAGCTGCTGCCCGACGGCCGGATCATCGCCCCGCACCGCCCGCCCGGTGCGGACCAGGTGATGACCGCCGCCTGAGCGGAGCACGAGCGACCTGAGGGGCCGGCCGCACGCACCCGGTGCGTACCGGCCCCGACCCGTGTCCCCGGGGGGTCGGCCACCGACCGTGGCCGGCCGTCGGCGCAGCGTCTCGACGGGGTCCTCGGGGCTCGTGGGCGCGTAGTCGAACCAGTCGAAGGCCGCCCGGCCCTCCGTGACGTACATACCGATGACTCGGTCGGTGAATCCGCCCGCCGGCACCGGGTGCCCGGAGAAGGGCCCGGGAACACCGCCCGGCTGGTCGTATCGCCGTCGCGGGGGTGGGATGGAAGGAAGCAAGGGCCTCGCACGCGGGCACGTCCGCGGGAACCGCCCGGCGGCCTCCCCGTGCGGATCGAACGGTGGAACCATGTCCGGTTACGACGCCTCGGCGACCGCTCGTGTGGTGGTCGGTGTGAGCGGCTCCCTGGGCAGTGTGACGGCCCTGCGCCGGGCCACCGCGCTGGCCCGCCGGCTGGGGGCGGAGCTGTGGCCGGTGCTGGCCTGGGAACCACCGGGCGGCGACCCCGCGGCGCGGCGCTCGCCCGCCGCCGGTCTCCTGGTCGAGGAGTGGCAACGGCTGGCCAGGCAGCGGCTGGCGTCGGTGCTGGAGGAGATCTTCGGAACGGAGGACCCCGGTGTGCCGATGCATCCCGTCGTCGTCCGCGGCACCGCGGGCGCGGCGCTGGTGGCCACCGCGGACCGGGAGAACGACGTCCTGGTCGTGGGCGCGGGACGGCGCGGTCTGCAACGGGCCTTCTCCGGCCGGGTGTCGCGGCACTGCCTGGCACACGCCGTCTGCCCGGTGCTGGCGGTGCCCCCGTCCCCGCTGGAATCCCAGCTGCTGGCCGTCCACCGGCGCAACACCTGGCATCTGCGCATGGACACACGGGGGTTGTGACAGCGGCTCGCCGCCGCGGGCCGTCAGAGCGGCGTCAAGGTACGGGCGAGAAGGGCCGCGCCCGGCCCGCGACGGTCTACCGTCGAACTCATGGAGCAGCTCGGTGACACTCGCCCCCGGACCGAAGGGCCGCGCGGGTCCGCCGGCCCGGGCGCGGTGCACGACCGGGACTGGGCCACGGACGTGCGCAGGTCGGTCCGCTGTTCCGCCGCGCTGTTCGGGCTGCTGCTGTTCGTCGACGGCGCGGCCGGCTCCCTCGACTGGCGGCGTGGTGCGCTGTGGCTCCTGCTGGCCTCGCTGCTCCTCCTCGTCCTGGTACCGGCACGGGTGTCGGCCGGTACGGGCTGGCTGGCCACCCGCCGTCTGCTGCGCACGCGCCGGGTCCGCACCGATCTGCTGATCGCGGCACGCCCGGTCGAGGGCGTGGCACGGCGGTTGGTCCTGCGGGACGCCCTCGGCAACCGGGTGGAGATCGACCCCGAGGTCCTGGTCCGCAACCCCGCCCTCTGGTACCGGCTGGACGAGGGGGCCCGCGCCGCCGAGGCGGCAGGCACCCTGCGGTGCGGGGCGGTGGCCCTGCACCGCCTCGCCCACCGCCTCGACCGCGAGGCCGCTCTGGGCGCGTTCCGGGTCTCGGGGCTGGAGTGAGCGGCCCTGGGGCCGGGACGATCGTCCCGCGCCCCTCGGGCGTCACGGGTCATGACGCTCGGTGGCCGTCGCCGCACCGGCCCCGCCGGCGGGCCCGGCCACCCACCGACCGCCTTCCGGCCTCGTCTTCTCGATGCGCCGGACCCGCGCCGGGGTCATTCTTAACGCAGGATTGATGCCCACGGATCCCGGATGCACGGGCCCGGGCGTCACTCTCTGCATACGCTGGTGCCGCCGTCCGCGTGATGGCCGTAGAACAGCGGAGCCACACTTCAGGAGCACGCCGATGGCCACGACCGAGCACCCTCCCAGTCGCCTGCGGGCCTGGATGCTGGAGGGGCTGTCCGACATGGGCAAGGGCGGTGGCCACACGGGACCGCACGCCGAGCCGGAACCCCCGCACCGGGGCCAGCGCTGGTGGCGGGTGATGTGCCTGACCGGCGTCGACTACTTCTCGACCCTCGGCTACCAGCCCGGCATCGCGGCCCTGGCGGCCGGTCTGCTCTCGCCCGTCGCCACCATCGTGCTCGTCATCGTGACCCTGGCCGGCGCCCTGCCGGTGTACCGCCGGGTCTCCGAGGAGAGCCCGCGCGGCGAGGGCTCCATCGCGATGCTGGAACGGCTGCTGTCGTTCTGGCAGGGCAAGCTGTTCGTGCTCACACTGCTGGGCTTCGCGGCCACCGACTTCCTGATCACCATCACGCTCTCGGCGGCCGACGCCTCCACCCACCTGGTGGAGAACCCCCACCTCACAAGCGCTCTGCAGGGTCACCAGATGGTGATCACGCTGTTCCTGGTGGCCCTGCTCGGCGCGGTGTTCATGAAGGGCTTCCTGGAGGCGATCGGCGTCGCGGTCGCCCTGGTCGGCGTCTACCTCGCGCTCAACCTCGTGGTCGTGATCGTCGGGGTGTGGCACGTCCTCACCGCCGAGTACGTGGTCACCGACTGGGCGAACGCCCTGACCGCCGAACACGGCAACGTCTTCGTCATGGTCGGCGTGGCCCTGATCGTCTTCCCGAAGCTGGCCCTCGGCCTGTCCGGCTTCGAGACCGGCGTCGCCGTCATGCCCCACGTGCGCGGCGACGCCGGCGACACGGAGGAGCGGCCGGCCGGCCGTATCCGGGACACGAAGAAGCTCCTGACCACGGCCGCGCTGGTCATGAGCTGCTTCCTGATCGCAACGAGCTTCATCACCACGCTGCTGATCCCGGAGAACGAGTTCAAGGCGGGCGGCAAGGCCAACGGCCGGGCGCTCGCCTACCTCGCGCACCAGTACCTCGGCGGTGCCTTCGGCACGGTCTACGACATCTCGACCATCGCCATCCTGTGGTTCGCCGGCGCCTCCGCCATGGCCGGTCTGCTGAACCTGATGCCCCGGTACCTGCCCCGCTACGGCATGGCCCCCCACTGGGCACGCGCGGTGCGCCCCATGGTCCTCGTCTTCACGCTGGTCGCCTTCCTGGTGACCTGGATCTTCGACGCCAACGTCGACAAGCAGGGCGGGGCCTACGCCACCGGTGTGCTGGTGCTGATCAGCTCGGCCGCCATCGCGGTGACCATCGCCGCGCGCAAGGCCGGTCAGCGCGGCTGGACCATCGCGTTCGGCGTGATAGCCGCGGTGTTCCTGTACACGACCGTCGTGAACGTCATCGAGCGCCCGGACGGCGTGAAGATCGGTGCCTGTTTCATCGCGGGCATCATCCTGGTCTCCCTGCTGTCCCGGCTGGCCCGTGCCTTCGAGCTGCGCGTGACCAGCGTGGCGCTCGACCCGATGGCGGAACGGTTCGTCAGGGACATGGCCAGCCGCAGGATGCGGTTCATCGCCAACGAACCCGGCCACCGCGACAAGGCCGAGTACCGCGACAAGATCGAGCAGATCCGGGCCGACAACGAGATGCCCGAGCAGGAGGACTTCGTCTTCGTCGAGGTCACGGTCACCGATCCCTCCGAGTTCGAGGCGGGCCTGACCGTGCGCGGCGAGGTCCTGCACGGCCGCTACCGGGTGCTGACCCTGGAGTCGGCCTCCATCCCGAACGCCCTCGCCGCGCTCCTCCTCCACGTCCGGGACACCACCGGGTGCACCCCGCACATCTACTTCGAGTGGACCGAGGGCAACCCGTTCGCAAACTTCCTGCGCTTCTTCCTCTTCGGCCAGGGCGAGGTCGCCCCCGTCACGCGCGAGGTGCTGCGCGAGGCGGAACCGGACCGGAACCGCCGGCCACGCGTACACACGGGCTGACACACCGGCCCCAGGTCCGTGGTCGCCGGATCCTGGCCCTATCGTGACCGGCATGCAGTCCTACACGATCGGCCAGGCCGCACGGCTGCTCGGCGTCAGCCCGGACACCGCCCGCCGGTGGGCCGACGCGGGGCGGGTGGCCACCCACCGTGACGAGGCCGGACGCCGTCTCGTCGACGGCAGGGACCTCGCCGCGTTCTCGGTCGAACTGGCCAGGGCGGGCGGCGGCGAGGACGACGCCTCCTACACCTCGGTCCGCAACGCCTTCCCCGGTATCGTCACCGCGATCAAGCTGGGCGACGTCGCCGCGCAGGTGGAGATCCAGGCCGGCCCGCACCGGCTGGTGTCGCTGCTGACCCGGGAAGCCGTCGAGGAACTGGGCCTCGAGGTCGGCATGGAGGCCACCGCGCGCGTGAAGTCCACCAACGTGCACATCGACCGTGTCTGACCCGGTCCGCCCGCACGGCAGCGGCTCACGGAGCAGGCGCCGGCACCTGGCCGGGCGCGGCCGCCGCTGAACCCCGCCGGCCGCCGGCCGCGTCCGCCGGCCCCGGGCGGCAGCTCCCGTCCACCCGGATCGCGGTGATCCCGCTGATGTGCCGGGCCCCGCACCGGTCCTGGGGAAGCACCAGCTGGCACCCCGCCGGGTATAGCGGGGTGCCGTCGATGCTGACCGCCAGCAGGACGGGCGCGGCGGCGAAGTCCGGGTCGATCTCGGCCCAGGACAGCAGTGCGCGGTGACCGTCCGTGCCGGTGACCACGATGAGGAAGCGGAGCCGGTCCTTGCGGCGGGCGGGGTCGAAGGTGGGGCCGGCGTCGGCGAGGACGTCGTACAGGCGCGGACCGGTGAACCGGTGGCGGCGGATGCCGCTGGTGGCGCACTCGAAGCTGACGTCCGCCCGGTGCTGCGGCCGGCGCAGCAACTCGGGCACGGTCAGCCGGGCGGGCCGTACCAGGTCGCCGGTCAGGGCGAGTTCCGCGAGCGTCACCGTCGACCACCTCCGGCAGGACCGTACCCGCCCATGAGCGCCGTGCAAACGCACATGCCAGCCATACATCACGAGTTAGCCGCTCATGCGATGCGACAGGAGACTTCAGCCTGGCAGATGCGGCAGAATCGTCAGCGCACGGCCGTTGCCCGGCCGTCAGGGCGCGACCGTCGTTCGACCGAACCCCGAGGAGTACATCCGATGACCCGTTCCGTGCGCCGGACCCGGCGGATACTGCGGCTGGCCGGTGCGGGAGCCGCCGCCGTCATGGCGCTCGGCGCCTGCTCCACCTCGTCCGGCTCCGAGGACTCCTCCGGCACGTCGGACGCGTCGGGCTCGCCGAAGCTGTCCGGCACCGTCACGGTGTTCGCGGCCGCCTCCCTGAAGGAGAGCTTCACGGCTCTGGGCAAGCAGTTCGAGAAGCAACACCCCGGCACCAAGGTCAGCTTCAGCTTCGGCGGCAGCGACTCCCTCGCCGCGAGCATCACCGGCGGAGCCCCGGCGGACGTCTTCGCCGCCGCCAGCCCCAAGACGATGGCCCTCGTGACGGACAAGGAGGAAGCGGCCGGCGCGCCGGCCACCTTCGTCCGCAACCAGCTGGAGATCGCGATCCTGCCGGGCAACCCGCACAAGGTCGCCTCCCTGAAGGACCTCGACAAGTCCGGTCTGAAGGTCGTCCTGTGCGACAAGACCGTGCCGTGCGGCGCCGCCGCCCAGAAGGCCCTGGACGCGAGCGGCATCGAGCTCACCCCGGTCTCCTACGAACAGGACGTCAAGGGCGCCCTGACGAAGGTGGAGCTGAAGGAGGCCGACGCCGCGGTGGTCTACAAGACCGATGTGAAGGCCGCGGGTGACAAGGTGGAGGGCGTGGAGTTCCCCGAGTCGGCCAAGGCGATCAACGACTACCCGATCGCCCTGCTGAAGAACGCGCGGAACGCCCGGACCGCCAAGGCCTTCATCGCCCTCGTGCGGTCCGCCGAGGGCCGGAAGGTGCTGACCGGGGCCGGGTTCCTCAAGCCGTGACCCCGCTCGACAGGCCCGGCGCCGCGACCGGCCCCCACACGGGCCGGCCGCGGCGCGGCCGCGCCGGCGCGGGGGGCCGGCGCGGGGTTCCGCTGCCGCTGCTGCTGCCGGGGATCCTGGCCCTGGTGTTCCTGCTGCTGCCCCTGCTCGCGCTGCTCCTGCGGACGCCCTGGAGCACCCTGCCGGACCAGCTGACCAGCGCCGAGGTGTGGCAGGCACTCCGGCTGTCCCTGCTCAGCGCTACCGCGGCGACCGCCGTCAGCGTCGTCCTCGGCGTGCCGCTGGCCTGGCTGCTGGCGCGCACGGAGTTCCCGGGCCGTGGCCTCGTACGCGCCCTGGTGACGCTGCCCCTCGTCCTCCCACCGGTCGTCGGCGGTGTGGCCCTGCTCCTCGCCCTGGGCCGCAACGGCGTCATCGGCAAGTGGCTCGACGCCTGGTTCGGGATCACCCTGCCGTTCACCACGGCCGGCGTCGTGATCGCGGAGGCGTTCGTCGCGATGCCGTTCCTGGTCATCAGCGTCGAGGGCACCCTGCGCGCCGCCGACCCCCGCTACGAGGAGGCGGCCGCGACGCTCGGCGCGTCCCGCTTCACCGCGTTCCGCAGGGTCACGCTGCCGCTGATCGCGCCGGGCGTCGCGGCGGGCGCCGTGCTGGCATGGGCACGGGCGCTCGGCGAGTTCGGCGCGACGATCACGTTCGCGGGCAACTTCCCCGGCCGCACCCAGACCATGCCGCTCGCGGTCTACCTGGCCCTGCAGAACGATCCCGACGCAGCGATCGCCCTCAGCCTGGTGCTGCTGGCCGTGTCGATCGCGGTGCTGGCCGGACTCAGGGACCGCTGGATGACGACATCATGACCGACTCACGGCCCACAGGGCCCGACACCACCACCCCACCCGAACCACCCGGGGCCCGCGACGGCGCTCAGCTCCCGCAGGGGCCGCCCGCACCCGACCACGAAACCGGTACGGGAGGTGCGGGTGGGAAACCCGCTTCGGGCGCGGGCCGGCCCCCCGGCACTCACCCGCATCCGCACACCGGCCTGCACGCCCACCTGGTCGTCGACCGCCCGGCCTTCCGCCTGGACGTCACCCTGACCGCCGCTCCGGGGGACGTCGTGGCACTGCTCGGCCCCAACGGCGCCGGAAAGACCACCGCCCTGCGCGCCCTGGCGGGGCTCACGCCGCTCACCGAAGGCCATCTGCGTCTGGACGGCACCCCGCTGGAGCACACGCCACCGGAATCCCGACCGGTCGGCGTCGTCTTCCAGGACTACCTGCTCTTCCCGCACCTGTCCGCCCTGGACAACGTCGCTTTCGGCCCGCGCTGCCGGGGCGCGGGCAAGGCCGGGGCCCGGGCCGAGGCCGCGGCCTGGCTGGACCGCATGGGCCTGGCCGGCCACGCGACCGCCAGGCCGCGCCACCTCTCCGGCGGCCAGGCCCAGCGCGTCGCCCTCGCCCGCGCCCTGGCCACCCGCCCCCGGCTGCTCCTCCTGGACGAACCCCTGGCGGCCCTGGACGCCCGCACCCGGCTGGAGGTCCGCGCCCAGCTCCGCCGTCACCTGGCCGAGTTCGAGGCGGTGGCCGTCCTCGTCACGCACGACCCGCTGGACGCGATGGTGCTGGCGGACCGGCTGGTCGTCGTCGAGCACGGCCGGATCGTCCAGGAAGGCGCCCCTTCCGACATAGCCCGCCGTCCTCGCACCGACTACATCGCCCGGCTCGTCGGGCTCAACCTCTACCGGGGCCGGGCCGAGCGGCACACGGTACGGCTGGACCCCGGGCCCTCGATCACGACGACGGAGGAGCTGTCCGGGCCGGTGTTCGTGGCGTTCCCGCCCTCAGCCGTGACCCTCTTCCGGGACCGCCCCACGGGCGCCAGCGCCCGGAACCTGTGGCGCTGCGAGGTCGCCGGCCTGGAGACCCACGGCGACCGGATCCGCGCCGCGCTCACCGGCGAACTCGCCCTCGCGGCCGACCTCACCACGGTCGCCGCCGCCGAGCTCGGCCTGCATCCGGGTGCACCGGTCTGGGCGACGGTCAAAGCGACGCAGACGCACGCGTACCCGGCCTGACCGCCCTTCCGCACTACGGTGAGGTGCCATGACCCTCAGCATCCGCAACCAGCTCCCCGGTACCGTCACGGAGGTGCGCCGCGGCGAAGTCATGGCCACCGTCGAGGTCCGGCTGACCGGCGGGCAGAACCTCACGGCGGCCATCACCATGGAGGCCGTCGAGCAACTGGGCCTCGCCCCGGGCACACCGGTGCACGCCCTGGTGAAGTCGACGGAGGTCTCCGTCGCCACCGGGCCGGTGGACGGCCTGTCGATCCGCAACCGGCTGCGCGGCACGGTGACCCATCTCGTGCTCGGCGCGGTGATGGCCGTCCTCAAGGTCTCCATGGAGGGCGGCGAACTCACCGCCGTGATCACGAAGGACGCGGCCGGCGACCTCGGCCTGTTCGTGGGGTCCGAGGTCGTCGCCCTGGTCAAGTCGACCGAGGTCGCGCTCTCGACTGCTTAGGCCGTGCCCGCGACGTCGCGACCGCGCCGCGAAGCCCGGCACGCACCCCCGCCGCACCGGCCGGACGGCCGGGGACGACCCGGGAACGGCCCGAGGGCCCCGCCCGGACAGGACGGGGCCCTCGGGCCGTACGCGCTCGCTCAGTCCTCGTAGGCGTCCAGCGGCGGGCAGGAGCACACGAGGTTGCGGTCACCGAAAGCCTGGTCGATGCGGCGCACCGGCGGCCAGTACTTGTCGGCGGCCGAGACACCGGCCGGGAAGACGGCCTCCTCGCGGCTGTAGGCGTGCGTCCACTCGCCGCCCAGCGCGGCGGCGGTGTGCGGGGCGCCGCGCAGCGGGTTGTCCTCCGCGGGCCACTCGCCCGAGCCGACCTTCTCGATCTCCGCACGGATGGCGATCATCGCATCGCAGAAACGGTCCAGCTCGCCGAGGTCCTCCGACTCGGTCGGCTCGATCATCAGCGTGCCGGCCACCGGGAAGGACATCGTCGGCGCGTGGAAGCCGTAGTCGATCAGGCGCTTGGCCACGTCGTCCACGCTCACGCCGGTCGCCTTGGTCAGCGGACGCAGGTCGATGATGCACTCGTGCGCGACCAGGCTGCCGGGACCGGTGTAGAGGACCGGGTAGTGCGGCTCCAGCCGCTTGGCGATGTAGTTCGCCGAGAGCACGGCCACCTGGGTGGCCCGCTTCAGGCCCTCGCCGCCCATCAGGCGGACGTACGCCCACGAGATCGGCAGGATGCCCGCGCTGCCCCACGGCGCCGCCGAGATCGGGCCCACGCCCGTCTCCGGGCCGGCCGCCGGCTGCAGCGGGTGGTTCGGCAGGTGCGGCGCGAGGTGCGCGCGGACGGCCACCGGGCCGACACCCGGACCGCCGCCGCCGTGCGGGATGCAGAAGGTCTTGTGCAGGTTCAGGTGGGAGACGTCGCCGCCGAAGTGGCCCGGCTTGGCGAGACCGACCAGGGCGTTGAGGTTGGCGCCGTCGACGTACACCTGGCCGCCCGCCTCGTGCACCTGGGCGCAGATGTCGGCGACGTGCTCCTCGAAGACACCGTGCGTCGACGGGTAGGTGATCATCAGCACGGCCAGCTGGTCGCGGTGCTGCTCGATCTTCGCCCGCAGGTCCTCGACGTCGATCTCGCCGTCCTCGGCGGTCTTGACGACGACGACCTTCATGCCGGCCATCACGGCGCTGGCCGCGTTGGTGCCGTGGGCGGAGGACGGGATCAGGCAGACCGTGCGCTGCTCGTCGCCGTTGGCGCGGTGGTAGCCGCGCACGGCGAGCAGGCCGGCCAGCTCGCCCTGCGAACCGGCGTTCGGCTGGAGCGAGACCTTGTCGTAACCGGTGACCTCGGCGAGACGTTCCTCCAGCTCGCGGATGAGCGTGAGGTAGCCCTCGGCCTGCTCGGCGGGCGCGAACGGGTGCAGCTGGCCGAACTCGGGCCAGGTGACCGGCTCCATCTCGGTCGTGGCGTTGAGCTTCATCGTGCAGGAGCCCAGCGGGATCATGCCGCGGTCGAGCGCGTAGTCGCGGTCGGCCAGCTTGCGCAGGTAGCGCAGCATCGCGGTCTCGGAGCGGTGCTCGTGGAAGACCGGGTGGGTCAGGAACTCGCCGGTGCGCAGCAGTGCCCCGGGCAGGGTGTCCACGGCGACGGCGTCCAGCGCCTCGATGTCGGTCTCGGCGCCGAAGGCGGCGAGGACGGCGGCCAGCTGGGCCCGGCCGGTGGTCTCGTCGCAGGCAGCCGACACGTGGTCGGCGTCGACCAGGCGCAGGTTGACCCCGCCCTCCCGGGCCGCGGCCACGACCTCGGCGGCCCTGCCGGGCACGCGCGCGGTGACGGTGTCGAAGTAGGCGCCGTGGACGATCTCGACACCGCCGGCCCTCAGGCCCTCGGCGAGGATCGTCGCGTAGCGGTGGGTGCGCCGGGCGATGGTCCTCAGCCCGTCCGGACCGTGGTAGACGGCGTACATGCCGGCCATCACGGCGAGCAGCACCTGCGCGGTGCAGATGTTGCTGGTGGCCTTCTCGCGGCGGATGTGCTGCTCGCGGGTCTGCAGGGCGAGGCGGTAGGCCTTGTGCCCGTCGGCGTCGACGGAGACGCCGACGAGCCGGCCGGGCAGGCTGCGGGCGAACTTCTCGTGCACGGCCATGTAGCCGGCGTGCGGGCCGCCGAAGCCCATCGGCACGCCGAAGCGCTGGGTCGTGCCGACGGCGATGTCCGCGCCCAGCTCGCCGGGCGGGGTGATCAGGGTCAGCGCGAGCAGGTCTGCGGCGACCGTGACCAGGGCGCCCAGCTCGTGCGCGTGGTCGATGACCGGCTTGATGTCGCGTACGGCTCCGGAGGCGCCCGGGTACTGGATCAGCACGCCGTTGATCTCGCGCGCGGCGACGTCGGCCGGGATGCCGTCGCTGAGGTCGGCGACGACGACCTCGACACCGGTCGGCTCGGCACGGGTCTCGATCACCGCGATGGTCTGCGGCAGGGCGTCCGCGTCGACCAGGAACAGGCCCTTCTTGTTCTTGCCCATGCGCCGGGAGAGAGCCATCGCCTCGGCGGCGGCCGTGCCCTCGTCCAGCAGGGAGGCGCCGGAGGTGGGCAGGCCGGTCAGCTCGGCGACCGTCGTCTGGAAGTTCAGCAGCGCCTCGAGCCGGCCCTGGGAGATCTCCGGCTGGTACGGCGTGTAGGCCGTGTACCACGCCGGGTTCTCCATGACGTTGCGCAGGATGACCGGCGGGGTGAAGGTGCCGTGGTAGCCGAGGCCGATCATGGAGCCGAGGACCTGGTTGCGGTCCGCGAGCGAACGCAGCTCGGCGAGCACCTCGGCCTCGGTGCGGGCTCCCGGCAGGTCCAGGGCGTCGGCGTTCTTGATCACATCCGGAACCGCGGCGGCGGTCAGCTCGTCGAGGGAGCCGTAGCCGATGTGCGCGAGCATCTTGGCCCGCGCCTCCTGGTCGGGCCCGATGTGACGCTGCTCGAACGGGATGCCCGCTTCGAGCTCGGAGAGCGGAGTGCGGTGGGCGGTCATTGCGGAGGCCTCCTGGTCTGACGCGACCTTCGAGGGGCACCACGGCGCGGGTGCCCCGACGGCCTCCCCCTCTGTCATCTCGACCTGAGAGCTTCACCGGACGCCCGCGGGCGCCGGCTTTCACCGTCGGTGAGAGCGGAAGCCGTCGACACCCGCCCTGCTTTCCAGAGTGACCTCGTCCGTGCGGTACGTGGGCCTGAGAGATTCCGGGGAGGATTTGCTCCTTCGGCGCCTCCGACGTGGTCGGAGGACTCTCCCGCACGGGGTCAGCAGCCGCTGTCAGCCTACCAGCGAGGTCAACGCAGGGGCCCTCGAGTGGCCGCCTCCTTGAATGTGCTCTTTCGTAGTGCTTACGGATGAGTTGCGACCACGTGGAGGGAGATGGACCGTGCAGACCGACATCGATCCGCGCAACCTGATCGGCCGCAAGGCGTTCGACCGCAGTGGCTCCAAGATCGGCACCATCGACGAGGTGTACCTCGACGACGCCACCGGCGTGCCCGAATGGGCTGCCATACGCACCGGCCTCTTCTCCCGGGACGCCTTCGTGCCCCTGGAACCGAGCGAGCTGATCGACGGGTCCCTGCACATCCCCTTCGACCGCGCTCTCATCAAGGACGCCCCCGACTTCGGCGTGGGCCGCCATCTCTCCCCCGAACAGGAACTGCAGCTCTACCACCACTACGGCCTGGACGTGGCCCCGCCCCCCGCCTTCCCCGACCACGACTTCGGCAGGCTGGCCGGCTCGGAGGAGACCTGACCACCGGAGGAGACCAACGGCAGCGGCTCAGCCGGCTCCAGCGAAGGATCGTCGCCGGAGAACGTCCGCACCCGCCCCGGCGGGGACGACGGCGTCTCGAAGCGCACCGTGACCCGCCCCAGCCCGCTGCCCTGCACCCACCCGTGGCCCCACTCGGTGTGACGCACGTCCTGCCCTGGGCGCCACTGCCGCTCAGTGGGCTGCTCGGGCTCCGGCTGGGCGGCGTCGGCCCCCGGTCCGACCTCCGCCTCGGTCCCGGCCGCCGCCCCCTCGGGCGCCTCCGCCACCGGCGCCGCCGTCTGCGCCGCCTGCGCGAACAGGTCCTCCTGCGTGTAGTCGGCGAGCCCGGTCACCCCCACGCCGAGCAGCCGTACCCCACCCGTGGTGTCCACGGAGTCCAGCAGCCGGGCGGCGGCCTCCCGGACGACCGCCGGATCGTCCGTCGGCCCCCTGAGCGTCTCGGAACGCGTGAGGGTGGAGAAGTCGTACCGCCGGACCTTCAGCACGATCGTCCGTCCCGAATGCCCGGCGCCCCGCAATCGCCGCACGCACCGGTCGGCGAGCCGCTGCACCTCCAGACCGACCCGCAGCCGGTCGTGGATGTCCACGTCGTAGGTGTCCTCCACCGAGACCGACTTGGCCTCCCGTTCGGCCACCACCGGCCGCTCGTCGTGTGCCAGGGCCATGGCGTACAACGCGTGCCCGTGCGCCTTGCCGAGGAGCCGGACCAGCTCGTCCTCCCCCGCCTCCGCCAGCTCCTCCACCGTCGTGATCCCGGCCCTGCGCAGATGGTCCCCAGTGGCGGGCCCCACCCCCGGCAGGGTCCGCACCGGCATCGGGCCCAGCAGCGCCCGCTCGGTCCCCGGCTCTATGAGCACCAGCCCGTCCGGCTTGGCCTGCTCGGAGGCGATCTTCGCCAGCATCTTCGAGGCGGCCAGCCCCACCGAGGCGGTGAGGCCCGTGGCGGCCCGGATGCGGGCGCGCAGCCTCGTCCCGGTCAGCCGCGCGGATTCCTCGTCCCAGGCCGCACCCCCGGCCTCCAGGTCCACGAACGCCTCGTCCAGGCTGAGCGGCTCGACCAGCGGCGACAGGTCCCGCAGCAGCGCCATCACCCGCTCGCTGATCGACCGGTACACGGAGAAGCGCGGCACCAGATACGCCGCATGGGGCGCCAGCCGGCGCGCCTGGGCCGTCGGCATGGCCGAGTGGACCCCGAAGACCCGCGCCTCGTACGACGCGGTGGCCACGACTCCGCGCGGCCCGAGCCCGCCCACGACGACCGCCTTCCCGCGCAGGCTCGGCTTGGACGCCTGCTCCACAGAGGCGAAGAAGGCGTCCATGTCGAGATGCAGGATCGTGGGCGCGTTTCTCACATCTCCGATGCTGCACCACGGCACTGACAATGCCGTGCTACCGCCGGCACCGGAGAGCGCCGCACCCGCCGCGCGTCAGACCGCCCGGTTGCGGCGCCGTGCCAGCTCGTCCGCGGGGTTGTGACCGACCAGGGTCTCGCCGGTGTCGACTCGCTCGCCGTGCAGCTGGGAGAGCGCGCTTTCCACGTCCCGCCACACGACGCCGACGGCGATCCCGAAGATGCCCTGACCGCCCTGGAGCAGGGCGTGGACCTCGTCCGGCGACGTGCACTCGTACACCGTGGCGCCGTCGCTCATCAGGGTCATCCGCTCCAGGTCGCGGAAACCGCGTTCCCTGAGGTGCTGGACGGTCGTGCGGATGTTCTGCAGTGAGACACCCGTGTCGAGGAACCGCTTGACGATCTTCAGGACGACGACGTCGTGGAAGCTGTACAGGCGCTGGGTGCCCGACCCGTACGCGGGCCGCACACTCGGCTCCACCAGGCCCGTGCGGGCCCAGTAGTCCAGTTGCCGGTAGGTGATGCCGGCCGCCGCGCAGGCCGTGGGCCCGCGGTAGCCGATCTCCTCGGACGTCATGGCCGCCGTCCCTCCGCCCTCCGGCACCGCCGTCGGCCGCTGCGGGACGTGATCGACCGCGCTGCTCGGATGGGCGTACCCCCTGTTCGCACGCGGGTGAGAGTTCGAGGGAGGGTACGGACCGCTCTCCCCGAATCCGCGTCCGGGGGCACCCCCAGCCGTACCGTCGCCGCTGGTTCTCACGCCGACCTCCGTCCTTGACCTGCCTTCTCGACGGTAGGCAGTCACCAGGGGTGCGTCAACGATCGCCACACTCGGCACGCCGAGTGATAATCACCCTAAGAGTGGTTTTCCGTGCCCCACCGCGGGGAAAGGCTAGCCGAATGCGCTCGCGGAAGGCCCGAAGACGCTTCGACGGCCGGTGGCAATCGCCGCGAGTGCGGCCCCGAACAGCCTGCCCCGGCTCGCTCGCGAACCCGGTTCGGCGGGCCGGCCCTCCCCGTTCGCGGCTCACTGACTGCTGGTGCCGAAGTCCTCGGGCGAGATCTGGTCGAGGAACTCGCGGAACTTCTCCACCTCGTCCTCCTGCTCGTCCGGGATGGCGATGCCCGCGTCGTCCAGCACCGTGTCGCTGCCGTAGATCGGCGTCCCGGTGCGCAGGGCCAGCGCTATGGCATCGGAGGGACGGGCGCTGACCTCCACCCCGCTGGCGAAGACCAGCTCCGCGTAGAAGACGCCCTCACGCAGGTCCGTGATGCGCACTTCGGTCAGCTCCTGGCCGACGGCTTCCAGCACGTCCTTGAACAGGTCGTGGGTCAGCGGTCGCGCGGGGGCCATGCCCTGCTGGGCGAAAGCGATCGCCGTCGCCTCCCCCGGCCCGATCCAGATGGGGAGGTAACGGTCGCCCCCCACTTCGCGCAGGAGCACGATCGGTTGGTTGGAGGGCATTTCGACCCGGACACCTACGACATCGAGCTCGTTCACACAGCAACCCTAGGCCGTGCCCGGGACGTTTGGGTAGTCGAGCCGGGAACAGGTGCCCGATCCGGTCGCCCGCCGGCCCGCGGTTTCAAGGCAGCCGCACACCGAGAGCGGTCTTGACCAGGGCCGTGTGCAGCTTCACCGTGAGCGCGGCCAGTTCCTTCGTACGGGCCTCGGCGATGGCCCTCGTCTGCGGGTTGCGGTGGCGCTTGAGCGGGGCCACCACCTGGTCGACGAGGCCCGCCTCACGGTCGGCGGCGGCCTTCATCACCCGCAGGTGGCGCGGCTCGATCCCGAACCGGCCCAGCTCGGCGACGAGGGAGGCCACGGTGACGGCCTCGGCGTCGTACGCCCCGTCCTCCAGGGGAGCGATGAGCCCGTAGGACTGCCACTCCGCCAGCTGCCCCTCGTCGATGCCCGCGGCAGCCAGCAGCTGGTCCCTGCCGACCCGGGCCACCGCGGGCCCCTCGGCACGCTCCGGTCCGTCGTCCCCGGTGCGCTGGCGCCCCACCACGGGCAGCTGGGCGGCCTCGCCGCGCTCCATGGCGTCCAGGTGCTCGCGGATCACCCTGAGCGGCAGGTAGTGGTCGCGCTGCATCCTCAGCACGTGGCCGAGACGCTCGACGTCCCCGGCGCTGAACTTGCGGTACCCCGACGGGGTCCGCTGCGGCTCGATGAGCCCCTCCGACTCCAGGAAGCGGATCTTGGAGATGGTCACTTCTGGGAACTCGTCGCGCAGCGCGCTCAGCACCGAGCCGATGCTCATCAGCTCACTGCCCCTGGCGGCGGTACCGCTTCCGGCACCGCCGCTCGGTGTTTGAAGCATGGACCTTCCCTGGGGTCGTCCCCCCGGACGGCGGTCCGGGCGGGTCAGATGCCCTGCCGGCTCGCGTAGAACACCAGCCGGTACTTGCCGATCTGCACCTCGTCGCCGTTCTGCAGGGCGACCTGGTCGATCCGCTCCCGGTTGACGTACGTGCCGTTGAGGCTGCCCACGTCGGCCACGGTGAACGAGCCGTCCGGAGAGCGCCGGAACTCCACGTGGCGACGCGAGACCGTGACGTCGTCGAGGAAGATGTCGCTCTGCGGATGACGGCCGGCCGTGGTCAGGTCGCTGTCCAGCAGGAAGCGGCTGCCCGAGTTCGGCCCCCGGCGCACCACCAGCAGCGCCGAACCCATGGGCAGGGCGTCGACCGCGGCCTGCGCCTCGGGCGAGAGCATCGGCATCTGCGTCTGGCCGGTCGCCTCCGCGTCGTAGGCCTCCAGGCCGGAGATCGAGATCGTGGACGTCGTCTCCGAGGCACGCTCCGGCGCCACACCGGGGCGCAGGGGCGCGCCGCAGTTGGAGCAGAACCGGGCGTTCTCCGCGTTGCGGTTACCGCACCTCGTACACACCAGGACCGGCATAGACGGATCCTCCTGCCGCGGCTGTCCCGCCGGGGCGTTGGACGCGTACGGGTCGGGGGTGAACCCTCCACCCGTACCTGAGGTCGACGGTTGCCCGAAACCTATGCCGCCGGACTGGGCAGGGTCAACAGACGCCGCGCCCTGACCACCGGAAATGCCACCGCCCGGACCAGCGACCTGGTCCCGGAACAGCGGGCGCTGACCCTCCGCGTCAGGCTGTGCGCGATGACGGGCGGTCGCGTTGTCGCTGCCCTCTCGCGCGCTCTTGCCGAACAACTTCGCAAACAACTTCACGGGCGATTCCCCTTGACCGAAACAGACCCGCCCGTGGGGCAGGACGAACCCTGATTGCCTACACCGGCCGAGCCGGACATTCTCACAACGTCCGTATCCACCAGACAGTTTCCACCACGCGCCACCCCTTTGGTGCGCCGACCCCCCGCAACCTCATGCCCCTGCCGGATGTCCACCATGCACCGTCGGTTCACTGGGAGGACGACCGAGCGTAGTCAGGCCGCTTCGCCTGTCGCAAGGCATCCACGACGATCTTGTTCGAACGCTCGACCGCCACCGTGGCCTGCTCCTTCTCCAGGGACTGCACCACGCCTCCAGGGATGTTCAGGGCCGGCTCCAGGTCCTGGGGCTTGCCGATGACTTTGAAACGATAGGGGGCGTTGATCTTGTTCCCGTCGACGCTCACCGTCCTGCCGGAGTCGGTGAAGTAACTGTTCGCCACCACGCGCACCCCGTTGACCTGGATCGCCTCCGCACCGGCCGCGCGCAGCTCCTGTATCGCGTCGAGCAGCATGTCCGCCTGGACCGTCCCCTTCCTGTCCTCGATCGTCATCGTGATGCCGGGACCCCGCGCTCCCACGGTGCCCGCCAGGATGCCGAGTTGCCTCTCCTTCTCGGCGGTCTGCCTGCGGGCCTCCGCGGCCTGGTCGGAGCTGCTCTGCAGCTCCTGCCGCTGCTTCTCCAGTCCCTGCTTCTCGTCCTGAAGACGCTGAGTACGCGAATCCAGTTCATCGAGGATGCGAACCAGGTCCTCCTGACGTGCGCCGCGCAACGCGCTGTCGCTGTCGCTGTTCGACGCGACCTGCACCGCCAGGCCGAACCCGAGGCCGAAGAGCAGCACCGCGACGATGAGTTGCGCCCGGGTGAGCCGCGGCGGCCACAGGCCGTTCACCAGCCGCTGCCGGCCGGTCAGCGACTCCTGGGGCTGCTCATCGGACGTCGGCGCCGCACCGGGGGCCGGGGCGGGCACCTCGGCCGGCAGCTCCTTGCGCAACCGGTTCTCCGGCCGCGCGACCTGACCGCTCCGGCCGTCCTGCTGCTCCTGGCCGCTCTCGCCGTTCTCGTCGCTCATCGTCGCCTCACGCCCGGAACACGTGTCGCCGGATCGCCGCGGCGTTGGAGAAGATCCGGATACCGAGGACCACGACGACGCCCGTGGACAGCTGCGCACCCACGCCCAACTTGTCGCCCAGGAAGACGATCAGTGCGGCGACGACCACGTTCGACAGGAACGACACGACGAAGACCTTGTCGTCGAAGATCCCGTCGAGCATGGCCCGCAGGCCGCCGAAGACGGCGTCCAGCGCTGCGACGACGGCGATCGGCAGGTAAGGCTCGACGACCGCCGGAACCTCGGGCCGGACCAACAGGCCGGCCACGACGCCCACGACGAGGCCCAGTACGGCGATCACGATGTGCCCTTCTCAGTCTTCTCGGTGTTCGGCTGTGCGGTGCGTACGATCACACTCGGCGCGGCGGGCAGCCGCAGGTCGTCCTCGGTGGAGATGGTGGCGCGGATGCCGTAGTTCTCCCTCAGCGCATGCAGGTAGAGCCCGTCGGCGCTGTCCTGGAATGTCGCGCTCAGCCTTTCCCCGTCCCCGACCGCCAGCACCGTGTACGGCGGCACCAGCGGCTTGTTGTCGACCAGTATCGCGTCACCGGCGGCCCGGATCGCCGACAGGGCGGTCAGCCGCTGTCCGTTGATGGAGACGGCCTCGGCCCCGGAGGCCCACAGACCGTTGACGACGCGCTGCATGTCCCGGTCGCGCACCCGGCCGGTGTCGGAGAATCCGGAGGTCTCCCGCGGATTGGTCCCGTCACCGCCGCCGCCGGCCTCCTTGGCGTCGTTCACGACCAGCTTGACGCCGGGTCCGTGCACCTCGGTGGCACCCGACAGCATGCCCACCAGGTCGGCGTCGGCGCTGCCGCCGCTCGACTTCAGTGCCGCCCGCTGCCGCGCTCCGACCTCGTCGCGCAGTCTGTCGACATTGCCCTCGAGCTTGTCCGCGTCGGCGGTCTCGTCGTCGATGCGGTCGATCAGCTCCTGGCGCTCCTTGGCGACCACGGGAGCCGCCACCCGCGCCTGCGCCGCTCCGACGGTCACCACCAGCGCGGCCAGGACGAGACCGGCCGCCAGGCCCAGCTTCGCCCTGAGGGTCTTCGGCAGCCCTCCCTCGCCCTGGGTCTCGCGCCGGGCGGCTGCTTCGGCGTACCCGTCGTCGAGGCTGTGGTCCATGACGTTGGTGATCAACGACATGGAGGCGTCCGGGCGCTGCGGCCGCGGGGGGCTGCTCCGAACGGGGGGTTGCTGCGGCATGCCGCACATCGTCGCATGTCGCGAGCAGTACCTCCGAATGGCCCCACCGGCGTGCCGGACAGGCCCCCTTGGGGGCACTTGTCCGGCACGCGCGCGTGCAGGGGGCTGTCGCCGTGCCGCGTCGGTGTGCGGGGGGCGGCGGGCGGCGGGCGGCGGGCGGCGGGCGGCGGGCGGCGGGCGGCCGCAGGAGGCTACGGCTGGTGGCGGCCGGCGGCCGGCCGCCACCAGCCTCACCGGCCGGCGCTGTCCACCACGGCGGACCACTCGTCCAGGAGCGCCTGCGCGGACGCGTCGTCGGGGCCCTCGGCCCACAGGTGCGTGACGGCTTCGGCCGGGTCGGGCAGCACCATCACCCAGCGGCCGTCGGTCTCCACGACACGCACACCGTCGGTCGTGTCCACGGAGCGGTCGCCGGCGGCCTCGACCACTCGCCGCATCACCAGTCCCTTGACTGCCCACGGTGTCGCCAGGTCCCGCTTGAGGACGTGGGCGCGCGGGATGCGGGCGTCGATCTGGCTCAGCGTGAGCTGGGTCCGTGCCACCAGCCCGATCAGCCGTACGAAGGCCGCCGTGCCGTCGTAGACGCTGCTGAACTCGGGGACGATGAACCCGCCCTTGCCGTCGCCGCCGAAGATGGTGCCTTCCTCACCGCCCACGCGCGTGAGGTCGTCGGGCGAGGTGGTCGTCCACTCGACCTGGGTGCCGTGGTAGGCGGCGACCTGCTCGGCGATGCGCGTCGTGGTGACCGGCAGTGCGACCCGGCCGCTGCGCCGCTCGGCGGCGACCAGGTCCAGCATCACCAGCAGCGCCCGGTCGTCCTCGATGATCCGGCCCTTCTCGTCCACGAGCGACAGCCGCTCGCCGACCGGGTCGAACCGGACCCCGAAGGCCGCTCCGGAGGACGCCACGATCTCGCCGAGGCGCACGAGCCCCTTGCGCCGCATCTCCTCGGTCTCGGTGGGCCTGGACTCGTCGAGACCGGGGTTGATGGTCAGCGAGTCCACCCCGAGCTTGCCGAGCAGGCTGGGCAGCACGAGCCCGGCGCTGCCGTTGGAGGCGTCCACGACGACCTTGAGGCCCGACTCGGCGATCCCGGTCGTGTCGACGTTGCGCAGCAACGAGCCCGTGTACGAGTCGAAGACGCTCGCCGGGAAGTACAGGTCGCCGATCTCACCGGGGAACGCCCGCCGGTACTCCTGCCGCGCGAACACCCGGTCGAGCTTGCGCTGGCTGCCCTGCGAGAGGTCGGCGCCGTTCCCGTCGAAGAACATGATGTCGACCGAGTCCGGCACGCCGGGCGAGGTGCGGATCATGATGCCGCCGGCGCTGCCGCGCGCGGTCTGCTGCCGGGCCACGGGCAGCGGCACGTTCTCCAGGTCGCGTACGTCGATGGCGCTGGCCTGCAGCGCCGAGATGACCGCCCGCTTGAGCGCTCGGGCGCCTCGGGAGTGGTCGCGGGCGGTGGTGACGGTGGCGCCCTTCTTCAGCGTCGTCGCGTAGGCCCCGGCGAGCCGCACCGCCAGCTCCGGGGTGATCTCGACGTTCAGGATGCCTGTCACACCGCGGGCGCCGAACAGGTGGGCCTGTCCTCGGGACTCCCAGATGACCGAGGTGTTGACGAAGGCGCCGGCCTCGATGGTCTTGAACGGGTAGACCCGGACGTTGCCCTGAACGATCGATTCTTCACCGATCAGACACTCGTCGCCGATGACGGCGCCGTCCTCGATGCGGGCGGCGCGCATGATGTCGGTGTTCTTGCCGACGACGCAGCCGCGCAGGTTGCTGTGCTGCCCGATGTACACGTTGTCGTGCACCACGGCCTTGTGCAGGAAGGCGCCGCTCTTGACGACCACGTTCGAGCCGACGACGGTGTGCTCGCGGATCTCCGCGCCCGCCTCGACCTTCGCGTAGTCGCCGATGTACAGCGGGCCCCGCAGCACCGCGTCGGGATGGACCTCGGCGCCTTCGGCCACCCACACGCCCGGGGAGATCTCGAAGCCGTCGATGTCGACGTTGACCTTGCCCTCGAGGACGTCGGCCTGGGCCTTCACGTAGCTCTCGTGGGTGCCGACGTCCTCCCAGTAGCCCTCGGCGACATACCCGTAGATGGGCTTGCCCTCCTTCATGAGCTGCGGGAAGACATCGCCGGACCAGTCGACGGGAACGTCGGGGTCGACGTAGTTGAAGACCTCGGGCTCCATGACGTAGATGCCCGTGTTGACCGTGTCGGAGAAGACCTGCCCCCAGGTCGGCTTCTCCAGGAAGCGTTCGACCTTGCCTTCCTCGTCGACGATGGTGATGCCGAACTCCAGCGGATTGGGCACACGGGTCAAGCAGACCGTGACCATCGCGCCCTTCTCCTTGTGGAAATTGATCAGCTCGGTGAGGTCGAAGTCGGTCAGGGCGTCACCGGAGATGACGAGGAAGGCGTCGTCCTTCAGCGCCTCCTCGGCGTTCTTGACGCTTCCGGCGGTACCGAGTGGCTTCTCCTCATTGGCATACGTGAGCTCCATTCCGAGCTCTTCGCCGTCACCGAAGTAGTTCTTGACGAGCGATGCCAGGAACTGCACGGTGACTACGGTCTCGTTGAGCCCGTGCCTTTTGAGCAGCCGCAGCACGTGCTCCATGATCGGGCGGTTGGCCACGGGCAGGAGCGGCTTGGGCATGCTAGAGGTCATGGGGCGCAGGCGTGTGCCTTCGCCCCCGGCCATCACGACGGCCTTCATGTCGGAAGCGTCCTCCTCCAAGAGACGACGGTCTAGCCGACTTCACCCGTCAAGATTGTCCCGCACATTTCCACCGCGGGCCATCGAGGCGTTACGTCCGGACAATCGCCGAGCTCAATCGGCCATGGCGTCCGCTCGAACCAATCGGCGGACTTGAACCACGTAGAGCACTCCTGCCCACCAATAGAGGGTTGTACCCCATCCGGCGAACGCCCATCCGAAAATCTTGGCGAGTGATGCGATCCAACCAGTTGCGTCGCTGAGGAGCAGGAGTGGGAAGGCGTACATCAGGTTGAACGTGGCGGCCTTCCCGAGGAAGTTGACCTGGGGCGGCGGATACCCGTGCCGGCGGAGGACTCCCACCATGACCAGGAGGACGAGTTCCCTGGCCAGCAGCAGGCCGGTGAGCCAGAGCGGCAGGATCTCCCGCCAGGTGAGACCGACGAGGGTGGAAAGGACGTAGAGCCGGTCCGCGGCGGGGTCGAGAAGCCGGCCGAGGTTGCTGATCTGATTCCAGCGGCGCGCGAGCTTGCCGTCCAGATAGTCACTTACCCCGCTGAACGCCAGTACGAGGAGAGCCCAGCCGTCACTCTTCGGGCCGCCGAACTCCGGCCTGAGGATCAGCCACAGGAAGACCGGAACGCCGACGAGCCGCGCCATGCTGAGGATGTTGGGGATGGTGAGGACCCGGTCTGTCTGGACACGGGTCTCCTGGACCTCCACCCGGGGGCCTCCTGTGCGAAACGAACCAACGATGCCCCCTGACCCTACCTCAACGCAAAAAAGCTCCGGCCCTCGGGCCAATGCCCAAGAGCCGGAGCTGTAAAAGGAGTTCGGCGGCGTCCTACTCTCCCACAGGGTCCCCCCTGCAGTACCATCGGCGCTGTGA
>NZ_BMUE01000004.1 GCF_014650035.1 Streptomyces lucensis JCM 4490
ACGCGACCAACGGCGGCGCACTGCTGTGGCAACACCTCTTCTGGTTCTTCGGCCATCCGGAGGTGTACATCATCGCCCTGCCGTTCTTCGGCATCATCAGCGAAGTGATCCCGGTGTTCTCCCGAAAGCCGATGTTCGGCTACATGGGCCTGATCGCCGCGACCATCGCCATCGCCGGCCTGTCCGTGACCGTGTGGGCCCACCACATGTACGTCACCGGCGGCGTGCTGCTGCCGTTCTTCTCCTTCATGACCTTCCTGATCGCGGTCCCGACCGGTGTGAAGTTCTTCAACTGGATCGGCACCATGTGGAAGGGCTCGCTGTCCTTCGAGACCCCGATGCTCTGGGTGATGGGGTTCCTCGTCACGTTCGTCTTCGGAGGGCTGACCGGCGTCATGCTCGCCTCGCCGCCGCTGGACTTCCACATTTCCGACTCGTACTTCGTGGTGGCGCACTTCCACTACGTCGTCTTCGGCACGGTCGTCTTCGCGATGTTCTCCGGCTTCCACTTCTGGTGGCCGAAGATGACGGGCAAGATGCTCGACGAGCGCCTGGGCAAGATCACCTTCTGGACGCTGTTCACCGGCTTCCACGGCACCTTCCTCGTCCAGCACTGGCTGGGCGCCGAGGGCATGCAGCGCAGGATCCCCGACTACCTGGCGGCCGAGGGGTTCACGACGCTCAACACCGTCTCCTCCGTCTTCTCCTTCCTGCTCGGTTCGTCGCTGCTCCCCTTCTTCTACAACGTCTGGAAGACGGCCAAGTACGGCGAGTCGGTCGGCGTGGACGACCCGTGGGGCTACGGCCGCTCGCTGGAGTGGGCCACCTCCTGCCCGCCGCCCAGGCACAACTTCGCCGCCCTGCCGCCGATCCGCAGCGAGTCCCCCGCGTTCGACCTGCACCACCCGCCGGCACCGCTGCGCGAAGGGGAGTTGACCGCACGATGAGCGCCGACGAGACCCGGACGCTGGTCCAGGAGATCGAGGGTCACCTGCTGCTCGCCGCCGCACGCGAGGAGGGCCGTGCGGCGGCCGCCCGGCTGACCGCACGTCTGGGCTGGCTCACCGACACCCAACGCCACGAACTGGAGGGGCGGTTCGAGGAGGAGTACCTGGCACTGGCCCGCGCCTCGTGGCGGCGCACCGCCGAGCGCGCCGAGGAGCTGCGGCAGGACTACGCAGGGCGGTACCGGGCGCTGCGCCACCGGCTGGTGGCCTGCTGCGTGCTGGGCTGCGCCCTGCTGGCGGCGACGGGCCTGCTGGCCCTGGCCGCCGTCTGAACGCGTCTTCGGAGTGTGCGGCCCGGCCGTGTCAGCCGGTGGTCAGCACCATCCGGAAGCGGGCCCGGCCCGAGAGCATCCTCTGGTAGGCCTCGGCGGCTTCGCCGAGCGGGACGGTCTCGGTCATCGGGCGGATGCCGTGCAGGGCGCTGAACGCCATGGTGTCCTCCACGTCCTGCGCGGTGCCGGACGGGTGGCCGCGGACGATACGGCCGCTCATGAGCAGCTGGACCGGGCTGACGGCCATCGGCTCGGGGGCGGCGCCGATGACCACCAGTTCGCCGCGGGGCGCGAGACCTTCGACGGTGGCCGTGATGGCCTCGGAGTTGCCGGCGGTGGCCAGCACGACCTGGACACCGCCGAGTGACCGCAGGGCCTCGGCGACCGGGGTGCCGGACGTGCTGTCGACGTAGTGGTGGGCGCCGAGTTGCCTGGCGAAGTCGGCCTTCTCGGCGCCCCGGGCGATCGCCACGGTCTCGAAGCCCATGGCGGCCGCGTACCGCACCCCGAGGTGGCCGAGGCCGCCGATGCCCAGCACCGCGACCCGGTCGCCCGGCTCGGCGCGGCTTCGTCGCAGCCCGTTGAACGTGGTCACGCCCGCGCAGGCCAGCGGTCCCGCGTCGGTCGCCGCGAGCGCGTCGGGGATGCGGGCCAGGGCGTCGACGGGAGCGATCACCTTGTCGGCGAAGCCTCCGTCGTAGGTCCATCCGGGGACCTTGAGGTCGGCGCAGACGATGAAGTCGCCCTGGCGGCAGGGCGTGCAGTGGCCGCAGCTGCCGCCGAACCAGCCGACCGCCACCCGGTCGCCCGTCCGGTACCCCCAGTCCTCCGTGCCCTCGCCCAGTTCCTCCACGCGCCCGGCGATCTCGTGCCCGGGGACCACCGGAAAGGTGACGCCCGGCAGCGCGCCGTCCACGAAGAGGGCGTCGCTGTGGCAGATCCCGCACGCCTCCACGGCGATCCTGACGTGGCGGGGCCCGGGCCGCGGCACCTCCCGCTCGGTCAGCTCGAAGGCGCCTCGGGCGGCCGTCACCTGCGCGACTCGGTAGGCAGTCATCTGTCTCTCCGCGGAACGAGTACGACGGTCCCCCGCACCAGCAGACCAGCTCCCCGCCGATCCCGCGCGGCGAGAACGGCCTCCAGTCTTGTCGTGCACACATCTTGTCGGGCGGTCGGCCCTTTCCTTACTTTTCAGTAAGTTCACTGTGAGCGCGCACGTGTCCACATCCCCCACGAGGAAAGAGAGCAGTCATGCCTGCCCCCAGAACCAGGCACCTTTGCTCCATGGCCGCCGCCCTCGTCCTGGCCGTCGCCGGCCCGGCCACCGCGGCCTCCACCGCCTCCGCCGCGCCGGCCGCCTCCGGCGGACTGCGCGAGGTGCTGTTCGTCGGCAACAACTGGGACGGCACCGCCGACGTCATCGAGTCATCCGGCGACTTCGCCAAGGTGGGCCGGATCGACGTCGTACCCGACAGGGCCCAGCGGATGGCGGAGATCAACGCCGACCCCGTCAGGTGGATCTACTTCCAGGCCATCCGCAACGGCGTCGGTGAGGGACACGACCAGTTCGCCGACGACATGTACTCCACCCCGGACGGCCGGTCGGTCGTGGTGTCCAGGCCGAGCTTCGCGGACGTCGTCTCGCTCGACCTGGCCACCGGCAGGGTCAACTGGCGTTTCGCCGTGTCCGGTTACCGCGCCGACCACATGGCGGTCTCCCCGGACGGCACCCGGGTGGCGGTGTCCGCCTCCACAGCGAACACCGTGCACGTGCTCGACATCGCCACCGGAAGACAGCTGGGCTCGTTCGCGACCGGCGACAAGCCGCACGAGAACATCTTCACCAGGGACGGCAAGTACATCTGGAACATGTCCATCGGGGACGTCAACACCGCGCTGGACGGTCCGGGCTGGGACTGGACCAAGGGCGACCGGCACATCACGGTCGTGGACGCGACGACGTACAAGCAGGTCAAGGTCATCGACATGCGCCGGCGGCTGGACGCGTTCGGGCTCGGGGACTTCTCCGACGCGGTGCGTCCGGCGGTCTTCACCCCCGACGAGTCCAAGCTCTACTTCCAGGTGTCGTTCTTCAACGGCTTCCTGGAGTACGACGTCGCCGGCGACCGGATCACCCGGCTGAAGACCCTGCCGAAGAACCCGGCGACCAGCGAGGACCGCACCACCTGGGTCAACGACTCGCGCCACCACGGTCTGTCCATGAACCCGCAGGGCACGAAGCTGTGCGTCGCGGGCACCATGGACGACTACGCCACCGTCGTCGACCGCGCCACGCTCCAGGAGGGCCCGGCGGTCCCGGCCTCCAAGCCGTACTGGGCGACGGTCAGCGGCGACGGCAAGGACTGCGTCGTCTCCGAGAGCGGCGCCGACCAGGTGACGGCGATCGACTTCGCCACGGGCCGGAAGGTGACGTCCGTCCCGGTCGGCGACCATCCGCAGCGCGTCCGGCTGGGGCACGTGCAGGCCGGCTGGCCGGGCCCGAACGGGGGTTAGGCGACCTGCGGTCTCCGGGGCGCCCCCGTGCCCGGAGACCGTACGGGCAGCCGCGGTCAGCCGGCCGTGCGGTCCCCCGCCCGGCGCGTCAGCCCCAGCAGGTACTCCTTCCGGTTCAGCGGGTTGAGGTCGGTGCGCGGCCGCTCGGGGACCGGCCCGCGGGTGACCGGCGCGTAGTGGTCGAAGGCCGACTCCAGCTCGCCCTCGCCCCGGGTCAGACCCGGCAGCCGCTGCCCCAGCTCGTGGACCCGGGCGGCCGGCACCGTGCCCTGGAGCACACAGTGCGTGCCCTGGACGGCGGTGGACTCCGGTACGGCGCCCAGCCGGGCGAGCACCGGCAGCAGCGCGCCGAGCGTGTCCGCGGGCGCGTCCAGGCGGAAGCCGTGCACCGGTTCGTGCACCAGGCTGCCGGCCCGGCGCAGCGCCTGGGCCAGCACCAGCGGGGTCAGGCCGCGGAAGTCGTGGCCGGTGCTCGACATGCTCTTGTCGAAGCCCTGGTGGGCGTGGCTCTGCCGGGGCGAGTAGCCGGCATGGGTCATGGTGACCGTGCAGTCGGTGACCCGCCAGCCGTGCAGTCCCTGGCCCAGGGTCTCGCGGACGGTGTCCTCGACGGCCTGGAAGAAGGCGTAGGGCATCGAGCCCAGCTCCACCTCCAGCCGGAACCCCACGCCCGAGCCGGGCGGTGCCGGGTCGACGCGCAGGCCCACCGTGGCCAGGAACGGATTGGCGTCCTTCTTGTTGAACTCCACGGCGCATCCGGTGCCGGCCGGCCGTTCGACGCACAGGGTGGTCGTCTCGCGGAAGGTGACGTCCAGGCCGTACTCGTCGGCGAGGGTCGCCTGGACGACCTCCTTCTGCACCTCGCCGTAGAGGGAGACCGACGTCTCCTCGCGCACCGCGTCGTGGCGCACGCCGATGAGCGGGTCCTGTTCGGCGAGCTGGGTGAGCGCGAGGTGCAGCGCTCGCCGGTCCGCTCCGGGGCCGGGGACGACGACGGTCTCCAGGGTGGGCGGCGCGAAGTGGTGCTCGTACGCCGTCCCCGGCGTGCCGAGCGCGTCGCCGACCCGGATGCCGCCCAGGCCCCACACCTTCACGATCCGGCCCGCGCCGGCGCTGTCCCGCCGGTCGTCGGCGCCGCCGTCGAAGACGCCGAGGGCCGTGACCCGGCCCTCCTCGCGGCCGTCGGCGGCCCGGCTCCGCTCCGGCCGGCCGCCGGCCGGGTCCCCGGCCCGGCCGGGCCCGAACGGGACGCGGTCCCGGACGCGCAGGGTGCCGGACCGGATCCGGGCGTAGGCCACCTTCTCCCCCGCCGGGCCGCGCTCCACCTTGAAGACCGTGGCCGCGAGCGGGCCGTCCGGGTCGCCGTCGGCGACGGGCAGCAGGCGCTCGATGCCGGCGGTCAGCTCGGGCACCCCGGCGCCCGTGACGGCGGAGCCGAAGTACACCGGATGGACGGCCGCCCGCCGGGTCTGGGACGCGAGCGCGGTGCACAGGCGGCCGTCGGGCACACCGCCGTCCAGGAAGGCGGCGAGCAGGTCGTCGTCGTGGCCGGCGAGGGTGTCCAGCGCGGCCGGACCGAGCGCGGGGACGAAGCGGGCGTCCCGGGTGCCGAGGGCGGCGGTGCGTCCCATGGGGACGAGCGGCACGGCCAGCCTGCGCGCCATCTCGCGGAGCACGGCGTCGTCCCGGGCGCCGCGCCGGTCGATCTTGTTGACGAAGACCAGCGTGGGGATGCGCAGCCGCCGCAGGGTCCGCATCAGCACCCGGGTCTGCGCCTGGACGCCTTCCACGGCCGAGACGACGAGGACGGCGCCGTCGAGGACCCCGAGCACCCGCTCGACCTCGGCGATGAAGTCCGGGTGGCCGGGGGTGTCGATGAGGTTGACGGTGACGCCGCCGAGCGGGAAGGAGACGACGGCGGACTTGATGGTGATGCCGCGCCGCCGCTCCAGCGCGAGGGTGTCGGTGGTGGTGCTGCCGGCGTCGACGCTGCCGATCTCGTCGATCACTCCGGCCGTGTGCAGCAGCCGTTCGGTCAGGCTCGTCTTACCCGCGTCGACGTGCGCGAGGATTCCCAGGTTGAGCAAGTGCACTGAGTGTCATGTCCTTGTGAGAGCGGGTCATGGATACCGGGACGGACATGGACGGTGCGCGCATGATCGCTCCTGGCTCTCTCGGGAACTCGACGGGAGCAGTGCAGCAGAACGGCGGTCTCCGGACCAACGGATTAATCTTCAACTACGTGGGGCCCGGGAACGCGCGACAGGTGAACCGAGGAGCGGACCATGCGTGAGATGTGCGCCGAGCTGGAGCGCTGGTACGCCGCCCGGATCCCGTTCGGGCTGGCCACGGTCGTCGCCGTCAGCCGCAGCGCGCCGCGCGGGCCCGGCGCCGCGATGGCGGTCGGCCCGGACGGCGAGGTCGTCGGCAGCGTGTCCGGGGGCTGTGTGGAGAGCGCGGTGTTCGAGCTCGCCCGGGAGGCCGTCACGAGCGGCGAGGCCCGGCTGGAGACGTACGGCTGCAACGACGAGGACCCGTTCGCGGCCGGGCTCACCTGCGGCGGCGAGATCACCGTCCTGGTACGGCCCGTCACCGCTGCCCGGGACCCATTGTTCGGCGCGGTCGCCGCGTCGGTCATGGGCGGCGAGCCGGTCACCGTGGCGACGGTGACCGACGGACCCGCGCCACGCGGCTCCACCCTCGCGGTGTGGTCCGCGACGGTGGCCGGCGGGCTCGGGTCACGCGGTCTCGACGCGGCGGTGGCCGCCGACGCGCGCGGAGGACTCGCCCCCGGCGCCACCGAGCTGAGGCAATACGGGCCCGGCGGTGAGCGGCGCGAGGACGCCGTCTCGGTGTTCCTGCAGTCTTTCGCGCCACCACCGCGCATGCTGGTGTTCGGCGCCGTCGACCACGCGGCGGCCGTGGCCCGGATCGGTGACTTCCTCGGCTACCGGGTCACCGTGTGCGACGCCCGCCCGGTGTTCGCCGCGCCCCACCGGTTCCCGGACGGCGCCGAGGTCGTCGCGGACTGGCCGCACCGGTACCTGCGCGGCACCCGCACCGACGAGCGCACGGTGATCTGCGTCCTGACCCACGACCCCAGGTTCGACGTCCCGCTGCTGTGCGAGGCGCTGCGCCGGCCGGCGGCCTACATCGGGGCGATGGGCAGCCGGCGCACCCACGAGGACCGGCTGCGCCGGCTGGTCGACGCGGGCCTCGTGGGCCCGGAGCTGGCGCGGCTGCGCTCCCCGATCGGCCTTGATCTCGGGGCCCGTACACCGCAGGAGGTGGCGGTGTCGGTGGCGGCGGAGATCGTCGCGCTGCGGTGGGGCGGCAGCGGGGCGCCGCTGAGCGCGACGAGTGGGGCGGTCCATCCGCGGCCGGTGCCCTGAGGACCGCGACGGGTCCGTCCGCTACTCGGGGTCGCCGGCCACGCGCGCGTGCAGGTGCTGGTCGTGCCAGCCGTCGGCGTGCAGCAGGGCGCCGCGCTGGGTGCCCTCGAACGTGAATCCGGCCTTCTCGGCCACCCGGCAGGACGCCAGGTTGCCCGTCGAGTGGCACAGCCGCAGCCGGTGCAGGCCCAGGTCGTCCAGGGCCCACCGGGCGAGCCGCCGCGTGGCCGCGACGGCCGTGCCGCCGCCACGCGCCCCGGGCAGCAGCCAGTAGACGAGTTCGGCGGCGCCGCCC
Source organism: Streptomyces lucensis JCM 4490 (assembly GCF_014650035.1). Classification (GTDB taxonomy): domain Bacteria; phylum Actinomycetota; class Actinomycetes; order Streptomycetales; family Streptomycetaceae; genus Streptomyces; species Streptomyces lucensis. The sequence goes on from NZ_BMUE01000004.1 coordinate 7,481, forward strand.
GCCAGGTCGACGTCGTTCAGTCCGATGAGCCCGGTGGCCGGGCCGTCCGGCCGCGCGACGGCCCACACGGCGCCGGTCTCGGCCCGCCACCGCTCGTGCATGCGGGCGATCCGGGTGCGGGCCTCGGCGTGGTCGGCGACGGCGAACAGGTTCCATCGCCGGATCGCGGGGTCCTGCCCGGCGGCGAGCAGCGCGCCGGCGTCGTCCGCCCGCCAGGGCCGCAGCAGCAGCTCTCCCGGCAGTTCGAGGACGGGCTGGTCACTGCCGGCCATGCGGCCCGCGGGTACGGCGTCGGGTATGCCGGGGCTGGAGATCATCCCGGCATCCTCGCACGGCCCGCGGCTACCGTGGCGGCAGCCGGTGCAGGGTCACGTCGGTGAGCGCCGCGTCGGCGACCGTCGCGGTGAGGTAGGTGCAGTGGGGCTGGCGCCGCCGGTCGGTCGGTGAGCCGGGGTTGAGCAGGCGCAGGCCGCCCGGGGCGGTGGTGTCCCAAGGGATGTGGCTGTGCCCGAAGACGAGGACGTCGAGTTCGGGGAAGCGGGCGGCGCAGCGGGCCTCGCGGCCCTGGGCGGGGCCCGTCTCGTGGACGACGCCGAAGCGCAGGCCGCCCAGCTCGGCGTGGGCCACCTCGGGGAGCCGGGCGCGCAACTCGGGCCCGTCGTTGTTGCCGTACACGGCGACCAGCCGCCGGCTGCGGCTCTCCAGCAGGTCCAGGGTCGCGGTGTCCACCCAGTCCCCCGCGTGGAACACGACGTCCGCGCGGGGGAGTTCGGCGAGCAGCTGCTCCGGGAGCCGCTTGGCGCGCTTCGGCAGGTGCGTGTCGGACATCAGCAGGAGGCGCACGCCGTCACCCTACGCGGCCCGCGAGGTCAGCCGGCGGATGCCGCTCACGGCGCCCAGCACGGCGGCGCCCGCGCCGAGGGCGGTGGCGGCGGGGTGCCGGACCAGGGTCTCCTGCCAGGAGCGGGCGTGGGCGCTGTCGTCGAAGGCGCCGTGGGCGCCCTGGTCGTCGGCGGGTCGCCGGTCGACCGGCTCGAAGAGGTTGTCCAGGCCGGTCGGCGGGCGGCCGTCGTCCTGCTGGGAGCCGAAGCCGGTGCGGGCCAGGTAGCGGTCGAGCAGGGCGGGGGCGAAGCGGTTCGCCCACAGGGTGGCCACGGTGGTGCCGCCGACGTAGTACTGCTTGCGGCGGGGATGGTCGGCCGCGTACAGCACGCCGCGCGCGGCCACCTCGGGCTGGTAGACGGGCGGCACCGGCATCGGGTGCCGGGACAGCCGGGAGCGCACCCAGGTGAACTGCGGGGTGTTGACGCCCGGCATCTGGGCGACGGTGACGTGGACGTTGCTGCCGCGGTGCAGCAGCTCCGTGCGCAGGGAGGAGGTGAAGCCGTTGATGGCGTGCTTGGCGCCGCAGTAGGCCGACTGCAGCGGGATGGACCGTTCGCCGAGTGCCGAGCCGACCTGCACGATCGTGCCGCGGTCGCGGGGCAGCATGCGTGTGAGTGCGGAGCGGGTGCCGTTGACGAAACCGAGGTAGGTCACCTGGGTGGTCCGCTCGAACTCCTCGGGGGTGATCTCGTCGAACGGCGCGAACACGCTGGAGAAGGCGCAGTTGATCCATACGTCGATGGGCCCCAGCTCCTTCTCGGCCGCCTCGGCGACGGCTTCGACCTGGGCCGGGTCGGCCACGTCGGCGGGGCGGACCAGGGGGCGCCCGCCGAGTGCGGCCACCTCGTCGGCCGCCGCCTCCAGGCCGCCCTCGCCGCGCGCGACCAGCACGACGTCCGCGCCGCGCCGGGCGTACAGGCGGGCGGTGGCGCGGCCGATTCCGGCGCTGGCGCCGGTGATGACGACGGTGAGGGGCATGTTCCTCTCCTTCTTCGGGATCCAGGGCGGTGACTCGGCATCGGGCGCGGCGGGACCCGGCACGTGACGGCTCATCCGACCCGGTAGGGCTCGGCCCGCTCGGCGGCGAGGCTGAGGCCCAGTCCGGGTGCCCCGTCGGCGCCCGGGGTGACGCTGCCGCCGCCGGGGTCGAGGACCCCGTCGAACAGCAGCCGTTCGATGCGGACGTGGTCGTGGAACCACTCGAGGTGGCGCAGGTTGGGCACGGCGGCGGCCACGTGGGCGTGCGCGTGGGGCGCGCAGTGCCCGGAGACGTCCGTCCCGCGCGCGTGGGCGAGCGCGGCGGCGCGCAGCCAGACGGTGATGCCGCCGCACCGGGTGACGTCGGCCTGGAGGCAGTCGACGGCCCCGGCGGCCAGCATGTGCTCGAAGTAGGGCAGCGTGTAGCCGTACTCTCCGGCGGTGACGTCCATCGGGACCCGGTCGCGGACGCCGGCGAGGGCGGCGAGGTGGTCGGAGGACACGGGTTCCTCGAACCAGGTCACCCCGTGGCCGGCGAGCGGGCCGGCGAGGCGTACGGCCTGCCCCGCGGTGTAGGCGCCGTTGGCGTCCACGTACAGCTCGGCGGTGTCGCCGACGCTCGCCCGCGCGCGGGCGACCCGTTCCAGGTCGCGGGTCTGGCGGGTGCCCCGGGACTCCCCGATCTTGATCTTGACGCGGGGGATGCCCTGTTCCTCGGCCCAGCCGCGCAGTTGCCGGTCCTGGCGCTCGGCGTCGTAGGTGGTGAATCCGCCGCTGCCGTAGACGGGCACGTCGTCGCGGGCGTTGCCCAGCAGCCGGACGAGGGGCAGGCCGAGCAGGCGGGCCTTGAGGTCCCACAGGGCGATGTCGACAGCGGCGATCGCCTGGGCGCAGACGCCGGGCAGTCCGGCGTTGCGCACGGCCCGGCACATGCGCTCGTTGGCGCGCGGCACGTCGCACGCCGGCAGGCCGGTGACGGTGCTGGCGAGCAGTTCGCGGACGATGTGGGCGGTGGCGGCGGGCGCGTAGGTGTAGCCGAGGCCGGTGGTGCCCGCGCCGCGGACGGTGACCAGGACGAGGGTGGTCGCGTCCCAGGCGAGGGTGCCGTCGGCCTCGGGGCTGTCGGTGGGCACGGTGTAGACGGCGGTGTCCACGGCCTCCACGGCCGGCAGATCGGTCATGGCGCCGCCTCCTCAGGTCCGTCGCCGCAGGGCGCGGACCGCGCCGGCGCCGGCGGCCGCGACGAGGGCGGCGGCGGAGGCGGTCGTCGCCCAGCGGGCGGTGCGGGAGGGCTCGGGCGGCCGGTCGGCCAGGCGTTCGGGGTGGTCGGAGGGCAGGTTGCCGTCGAGGGCGAGGGCCAGGACCTCGGCGAGGTGCAGGGCGCGGCGGCCGGTGCCGCCCTCCTCGATCTGGGTGCGGCAGCTGAAGCCGTCGGCGAGGACGAGGCTGTCCGGGGCGGCTCCCCGGACGGCGGGCAGGACGCCCTGTTCGCCGACGGCCATGGAGACCTCGTGGTGGCCGCGTTCGAAGCCGAAGTTGCCGGCCAGACCGCAGCAGCCCTCGTCGAGGACCTCGGCGTCGAGGTGGGCGCGGCGCATCAGTTCCCGGTCGGCGTCGAACTTCATGACGGCGTGCTGGTGGCAGTGGGTCTGCACGACGGCCCCGCGGGCGAGTTGCGGGGGCCGCCAGCCGTCGGGCGCGTGGTGCACGAGCTGTTCGGCGAAGGTGCGGACCTGCCCGGCCAGTCGCCGCACGTCCTGGTCGCCGGGCAGGAGTTCGGGGGCGTCGGCGCGGAAGACGGCGGTGCAGGACGGTTCGAGGCCGATGACCGGGGTGCCGGCCTCCAGGTAGGGCCGCAGCACGTCGAGGGTGCGGCGCAGCACCTTCTTGGCGGCGGGGAGTTGCCCGGTGGAGATCCAGGTCAGGCCGCAGCACACCGGCTCGGTGGGGACGGCGACCCGGAAGCCGGCGTCCTCCAGGACCCGTACGGCCGACTTCGCGATCGAGGGGTGGAAGGAGCCGGTGAAGGTGTCGGGCCACAGCAGGACGGTGCGCGGGTCGGCCGGTTCGGGTTCCCCGGACTCCCGCCGCCGCCACCACTGCTGGAAGGACTGCCCGGCGAACACGGGTGCCTGCCGGGCTCCGTCGACGCCGGCCAGCCGCTTGCCCAGGCGGCCCAGACCGGGCGCGCGGAGCGCCGCGTTGACCGGGGCGGGGGCGAGGCGGGACAGCCGGGCCCACACCGGCAGCCAGCCCATGGAGTAGTGGGCGGCGGGACGCAGGCGGCCCTCGAAGTGGTGGGAGAGGAACTCCGCCTTGAGCGTGGCCATGTCGACGCCGGTCGGGCAGTCCGACTTGCAGCCCTTGCATGCCAGGCAAAGGTCGAGCGCGTCGTGGACGGCGGTGGAGTGCCAGCCGTCCTCGACGGCGGAGTCCGCGTGGCCGTCGAGCATCTCGAACAGCAGCCGGGCCCGGCCCCGGGTGGAGTGCTCCTCCTCCATGGTGGCCCGGTACGAGGGGCACATCACGCCGCCGGAGTGGCTGCGGCAGTTTCCGATGCCCACGCAGCGCATCACGGCGCGGTTGAAGGAGTGCTCGTCCTCGGGGAAGCCGAAGTGGGTCGCGGGGGTGGCGGGCCGCCAGGAGGGGCCGAGCCGCAGCTGTCCGTCGACCGGGTTGGGGTGGACGACCTTGCCGGGGTTCATCCGGTCCCCGGGGTCGAAGAGGGCCTTCAGCTCGCCGAAGGCGGCGACGAGCCGCGCGTCGAACATCCGGGTGAGCAGCTCGCCCCGGGACTGGCCGTCGCCGTGCTCACCGGACAGGGAGCCGCCGTAGGAGGCGACGAGGTCGGCGGCGCGCTCGACGAACCGGCGGAAGGCGGCGACTCCCTCGGCGGTCCTGAGCCCGAAGGGGATGCGGGTGTGGACGCAGCCCTGCCCGAAGTGCCCGTACAGGGACGGGTGGTCGTAGCCGAACTCCTCGAAGAGCCGCTTCAGGTCCCGCAGGTAGTCGCCGAGCCGCTCGGGCGGTACGGCGGAGTCCTCCCAGCCCTCCCAGGTCTCCCGGTCGTCCGGCGGGCGCGCGGTCACGCCGAGGCCCGCCTCGCGGGCCTTGAGCATCTTCTGCTCGCGTTCGGGGTCGTCGGAGAAGGCGACGTTCGGGTCCTTCTCGTCACGGCCGATGGCGCGCAGCAGCGCGTGCGCCTGCCCGTCGACGTCCTCCTGGCTGTCGCCGCTGTACTGCACCATGAGCCAGCTGTCGCCCTCGGGCAGGACGTCGAGGGAGTCGAGGTAGGCGCCCTCCTCGCGCATCAGCTGGGCCATGCGCCCGTCCAGGGCCTCCAGCTGGCTGGGCGAGCAGTGCTCCAGCAGCCGGGACACGTCGTCGGCGGCGGCGCAGATGTCCTCGTAGCCGAGGACCAGCAGCGACTGGTATGCCGGGACGGGCACGAGGTCGAGTTCGGCGCGCAGGACGGTGACCAGGGTGCCCTCGCTGCCGACGAGCGCCCTCGCGACGTCGAAGCCGTTCTCGGGCAGCAGGGAGTCGAGGTTGTAGCCGGAGACCCGCCGCGGGATCTTCGGGTAGCCGCGGCGGATGTCGGCCAGGTACTCGGTGGCAATGCGGTCGAGGCCGGCGTAGATCTCGGCGAGCCGTCCGCCGCCGGCGACGATGCGGGCGCGCTCGTCGGGCGGGGTGGGGCCGACCCAGGCCCGCTGCCCGTCGTAGGTGAGGATCTCCAGCCGCCGGACGTTGTCCACGGTCTTGCCGTAGGCCTGGGCGGACGCGCCGCAGGAGTTGTTGCCGATCATGCCGCCGAGGGCGCAGTGGCTGTGCGTGGACGGCTTGGGCCCGAACTGGAGCCGGTGCGGGGCGAGTCGCCGGTTGAGTTCGTCGAGGACGATGCCGGGCTCGACCACGCAGGTGCGTCGTTCGGGGTCGACGGAGAGCACGTCGGTGCAGTACTTGGTCCAGTCGATCACCACGGCGGTGTTGGTCGACTGCCCGGCCAGGCTGGTGCCGCCGCCGCGGGACAGCACCGGGGCGTCGAAGCGCGCGCACACCGCCACGGCGCGGGCGCCGGCCTCCACGGTGCGGGGGACGACGACGCCCAGCGGGAGCTGCCGGTAGTTCGATCCGTCCGTCGCGTAGGCGCCTCGGCTGCCCGCGTCGAAGCGGACTTCGCCGTCCACCTCGGCGCGGAGAGCAGCCTCCAGGCCGGACATGTCCGGAGGGGTCATCTGCGCTCCTTGGCTTCCCCGGCGGGCGCTTCCCCGGCGTGCGGAGTTCACCGGCCGGTCGTGTGGTCCGGAAACGGCGAGTACCCGGGAATCCGTCAGGTAAGACTGAACAGTTTTACCTGGACAGTTCGGGCTGACGGTTCTAGAGTGACGGCATGGACCACGTCTCCGAATCGGCCGTGCGCGCCGCCCGCGACCTGCGTGTGGTGTTCAGCCGGCTGCGGCGCCGCATCCGCGAGATCACCCAGGACGCCGGCCTGACCCCGTCCCAGGAGTCGGCGCTCACCCTGGTCGGCAAGCACGGCGCGGCCACCGCCAGCGCCCTCGCCGGCGCCGAGGGGGTGCGGCCGCAGTCCATGGCCACCACGCTGGCCGCCCTGGAGCAGCACGGGCTGATCCGCCGGGCCCCCGACCCGGACGACGGCCGTCGCCAGCTGGTCACCCTGACCGACGCCGGCCGGGCCCGCGTCGAGGGCAACAGGCAGATGTACGACGAGTGGCTGGCACGCGCCTTCCAGGAGCGTTTCACGGACGAGGAACGGCGGACGGTCCTGACGGCGCTGGAGCTGATGGACCGGCTGTCGCGGCCGTGACACCCGGGGCGGATTCCCGCGCCGCCCGGCCCAGCGCTCGCCTCTCCAACCCGCGAACTCCCAGGACGATCCGAAAGGCCCGACCCACCTCATGGCACTCACCACCCTCGATCCCCGTACCGCCCTCGTCGCGATCGACCTGCAGAACGGCATCGTGGGCATGCCCACCCAGCCGCACGCCGCGTCGGACGTGGTGGCGCGCACGGCCCGGCTCGCCGACGCCTTCCGCTCCCGCGGCCTGCCCGTGGTCCTGGTCCGGGTCTCGTTCGCGCCCGACTGGGCGGACGCCGTCCCCGGCCGCACCGAGCGCCAGGCACGCGGGCTCGCCTTCCCCGAGGGGTGGGACGTCCTTGTCGACGAGCTGTCCGGGCACGGCGGCGACATCCGTGTCACCAAGCACAACTGGAGCGCCTTCCACGGCACCGACCTGGACGTCCAGCTGCGCCGTCGCGGAGTCACCCAGATCGTGCTGACCGGCATCGCCACCAGCATCGGCGTGGAGTCCACCGCCCGCGACGCCTACGCCCACGGCTACCACGTCACCCTCGCCACGGACGCGATGGCCGACAGCGACCCGGCGGCGCACACGGGCAGCGTGGCGCGCATCTTTCCGCGGCTCGGCGAGTCCGGCACGACCGAGGAGGTCCTGGAGCTGCTGGCCAGGACCCGCCCCTGACGGACGGGCCGCGCGCGGCCCGTCCCGGACGCCGCCGGCCGGTCAGTCCTCGCCGCGCACTATGTTGTCCTCGCCCCCGGGGCCCTGCCCCTGGGCGGCGGACGTGCGGTCCAGGACGGCGGGGAGGCAGGTGCGCAGTCCCCGGCCCCGCCGCCGGCGGGCCTTCGACCAGCCGGTCTCGGCGTAGGGGAGGGGGGTCTTCTCGCTGGCTTGGGCGGTCACGTCGCTCATCTTCCTTCTGCGCGATTCTCTTCGCGTTCCGTGCCCGGCCGGGTCCCCATGCCGCGGCACCCGCAAACGCGGACGCCCGGGCGGAGGTTCAGGTCCGGCCGCCGCCACCGCCGCCGAAGGACCCGCTGGAACCCGGCGACCAGCGCGGACGGCTCTGGTCGTCGGCCCGCTTGGTCCCGACGTTGCCGAGCTGATGGGGAGTGAGCCGCTCGCCGTCGGCGGCCCGGGGCACCTCGTCGGGCTCACGCACCTCGCGGACCTCGCGCACGGGCCCGGACGGCGGCACCCTGGGCTGCTCTTCGGGCCGGGGCGGCGGCGACTCGCGCCGGCGCACCTTGCTTCCCAGCCGGAAGGCCCAGATCAGCCCGGCGACGCAGGCCACGCCCGCGACCAGGATGACGACGTACCCGAAGGTCTGTACACCCGAAGCTGCTTCGTACCTGGCAGTGTCCATGAACGGCGTGTACCCGGCGTCCGGGCGGGGATGCCCTGGCCGGCGGCCGTCAGCCGATCGGCGCAGCGGACCCCGGGTCCGGCAGCGGACGCGCAGGGCGTGGCGCGGACGGCGCCACGCCCGCTCGGAGTAGCGTCACCGGCGATGACCGAATCGCCGCAATTGTCAGAGATCACGGAGATCACCTCCCGGTACACGGCGCCCGCCCCACGGCCCGGCCGGGCCGTGCTGCGCTGGGCCTCCACGACCGACCACAAGGTGATCGGCCGGCTCTACATGGTCACGTCCTTCTGCTTCTTCCTCCTCGCCGGGCTGCTGGCCCTCGGCATGCGCGCCGAACTCGCCCGGCCGGGACTCCAGGTGCTGAACAGGCAGGGCTACGACCAGTTCGTCACGATCCACGGCACGATCATGATGCTGCTGTTCGCGACGCCGATGTTCGCCGGGTTCGCCAACGCCGTGATGCCGCTGCAGATCGGCGCGCCCGACCTGGCCTTCCCCCGGCTCAACGCCCTGTCGTACTGGATGTACCTCTTCGGCGGCCTGATCGTGGTGTCCGGCTTCCTGGTGCCCGGCGGGCCGGCCGCGTTCGGCTGGTTCGCCTACGCGCCGCTGAACAGCGCCTACTTCTCCCCCGGCGCGGGCGGTGACCTGTGGGCGATGGGGCTGGTGGTGTCGGGTGTGTCGACGACGCTGACCGCGGTGAACTTCATCGCCACGATCGTCACCCTGCGCGCGCCGGGCATGACCATGTTCCGGATGCCCATGTTCACCTGGAACGTGCTGTTCACCTCGATCCTGGTGCTGCCCGCGTTCCCCGTGCTCACCGCGGCCCTGCTGGCGCTGGAGGCGGACCGGAAGTTCGGGGCGCACGTCTTCGACGCGGCCGACGGGGGCGCGCTGCTGTGGCAGCACCTGTTCTGGTTCTTCGGGCACCCCGAGGTGTACATCGTGGCGCTGCCGTTCTTCGGGATCATCTCGGAGATCATCCCGGTCTTCTCCCGCAAACCCCTCTTCGGCTACCTGCCGATGATCGGGGCGACGATCTCGATCACCATGCTGTCGGCGGTGGTGTGGGCGCACCACATGTTCGCCACCGGTGCGGTGCTGCTGCCGTTCTTCTCCGTCATGTCCTTCCTGATCGCGGTGCCCACGGGCATCAAGTTCTTCGCCTGGACCGGGACGATGATCCGCGGGTCGCTCTCGTTCGAGACGCCCATGCTGTGGTCGATCGGGTTCATGGTGTCGTTCCTGCTGGGCGGCCTGAGCGGGGTGCTGATCGCCTCGCCCCCGCTCGACTTCCACCTGACGGACTCGTACTTCATCGTGGCGCACCTGCACTACGTGCTGTTCGGCACGGTGGTGTTCGCGATGTTCGCCGGCTTCTACTTCTGGTGGCCGAAGTTCACCGGGAAGATGCTGGACGAACGGCTCGGCAAGCTGCACTTCTGGCTGCTGTTCCCGTCGTTCCAGCTGACCTTCCTGGTACAGCACTGGCTCGGTGAGCAGGGCATGCCCCGCCGGTACGCGGACTATCTGCCCTCGGACGGCTTCACGCTGCTCAACACCGTGTCGTCGGTGGGCGCGTTCCTGCTGGGCCTGTCCACGCTGCCGTTCCTGTACAACGTCTGGCGCACCGCGGCCAAGGGGGAGAAGGTCGGCCTGGACGACCCCTGGGGGTGGGGACGCGGCCTGGAGTGGGCGACGTCCTGTCCCCCGCCGCGGCACAACTTCGTCGCGCTGCCCCGGATTCGCTCGGAGTCGCCGGCCTTCGACCTGCACCATCCGGAGGTCGAGAGCCCGGCCGGGGAGGAGCTGGCGCGATGAAGGCGGAGGCGTTGCTGTTCGGCGGGGTGGCGCTGTTCTTCGCCGGGTCCGCGGCACTGTACGGGGTGTGGTCGAAGGACGAGACGGGCACCACCGCGCTGGTCGTGGCGTGCGCGATGGCCGCGCTGATCGCGTTCTTCTGCCTGGTCCAGTACCGGCGCCGGGGCAGCCGCGCGCAGGACCGCACGGACGCGGACGTGGCGGACGGGGCCGGGCCGGTGGCGTTCTTCCCGGACGGCAGCGTGTGGCCGGTCGTCACCGCCCTCGGCTTCGCGGTGACGGCCACGGGCGTCGTCTACGGGCTGTGGCTGTTCCTCATCGGTCTGGGCGTTCTGGCGCGCGGCGTGTTCGGGCTGGTGTTCCAGTACGCGCACCGGTGAGCGGCCTGCGCGGGGCGCCGGGCCGGAAGGTCTCGACGGGTTCGTGGCCGCCCTCGTAGCCGCCGGTGACGTTCTGGGAGATCTCGCCGGTGGGCACGCCCTCGGCGAGGCGCTCGGCCTCGGCCGCCGTCAGGGCCCGGCACAGCCAGCGGGTGATCAGGAACGCGAGGACCGGCGCCACCACCAGCGCGATGCGGAACACCCAGGTCAGCACGTTGACGGAGACGCGGAAGGTCTGGCCGAGGATGTCGTTCGCGCCGGCCAGCAGCAGCACGCCGTACCAGACGGTGCCCGCGACTCCCAGACCGGTGCGCACGGGGCGCTCGCGCGGGCGGTCGCACAGGTGCCGCTCACGGCGCCACTCCCCCGTCAGCCGCTGCTCGGCGAACGGGTAGGCGTACAGCACGGCGAACAGCAGGCCGGGCAGGACGACGGCCGGGAGCAGCACGTTCCACATGAACGTGTGCCCGGCGACGGTCGTCTCCCACGGCGGTGCGAGCCGCAGCGCCCCCTCCAGGAAGCCGACGTACCAGTCGGGCTGGGAGCCGGTGGAGACCTGGTCGGGGCGGTAGGGGCCGTAGGTCCAGACGGGGTTGATCTGGGCGATGCCGGCGAGCAGCACCAGTACGCCGAAGACGGTCAGGGACAGGCCGGCCGAGGTCGTGGTGAAGTGCGGGAAGAGGGGCTTGCCGCGGACGTTGCGGTTGGTGCGGCCGGGGCCGCGCCACTGGGTGTGCTTGAGGTGGAACACCAGGATCAGGTGCACCGTCACCAAGGCGATGATGGCGCCGGGGAGCAGCAGGACGTGCGCGGGGTAGAGACGGGTGATGATCTCGTGTCCCGGAGCCTCGCCGCCGAAGACGAAGAAGGCCGCGTAGGTGCCGGCCACGGGGATCGACGTCATGATGCCCTGGGCGATGCGCAGCCCGGTGCCGGAGAGCAGGTCGTCGGGGAGCGAGTAACCGGCGAACCCCTCGGCGAGCGAGAGCATGAACAGGGTCACGCCGATGGCCCAGTTCAGTTCGCGGGGCCGGCGGAAGGCGCCGGTGAAGAAGATCCGCAGCATGTGCAGGCCGATGGCGGCGATGAAGACGAGCGCGGCCCAGTGGTGGGTCTGCCGCATGAGCAGGCCGCCGCGCACGTCGAAGCTGATGCGCAGGGTGGAGTCGAACGCCGCCGACATCCGCACCCCGTCCAGCGGCACGTAGCTGCCGGCGTAGACGACCTCGCGCATCTCCGGCTGGAAGAAGAACGTCAGCCACACACCGGTCAGGACCAGCACGATCAGGCTGTAGAGGGCGATCTCGCCGAGGAAGAAGGACCAGTGCTCGGGGAAGGCCTTGCGCAGCAGCGAGCCGCCCTCCACGACGGGCAGCCGGGCGTCGGCCGCGTCGGTGAGCCGCTCGGCGGCGCGACCGGCCCGGCTCACGCGTCCTCCGCCGCGGCCCGCTCCACCTCGGCCTCCACCTCGGCCCGCGAGCGCCCCGTCTCCCTGGCGTACTCGCTCACCGCGGTCTGCACGTCCCGGGCCAGGTCGCGCCAGGCGCGCAGGGCGGTCTCGTAGGTGCCCGACTGGGCGCCCGTCATGCGCCGCTCGGCCGGCGGGCCGTAGGTGGTGCGCAGGTCCTCGACCATGGTGTGGGCCGCCTGTGCCGCACGCTGTTTCTGCACCAGTTCTTCGAAGGTGTGTGCCACATCAACCGACCCTAGGCACGAGTGCCGCGGCGCGCCTCCCCAGCCTGCCCGAACGGCTCCCGCCCGCACCCGTGTGGGGGTCAGCCGGTGGGCACGAGGTCCGCCCAGACCTGCTTGCCGCCGCTGACCGGGATGGTGCCCCAGGCGTCGGACACGGCCTCCACCAGGAGGATGCCCCGGCCGCCGGTGGCCTCCCAGCCGATGCTGGCGGGTTTCACGGGGCTGCGCGGCGAGGCGTCGGCGACGGCGAGCCGCAGCCGGTGGTTGACCAGGCTCATGTCCAGCCGGACCGGGCCGCCCGTGTGGACCAGGGCGTTGGTGACGAGTTCGGAGACGACCAGCAGGGCCGCGTCGAGGGTGTCCCGGTGCACGCCCCAGCCGCGCAGGGTCCGCCGGGTGAAGCGGCGGGCGTGCCGGACGGCCTCCGGCACCCGCCACACGGTCCAGCTCTCGCGCAACGGCCGTACGGCCATGCCGTCGTAGCGCATCAGCAGCAGGGCCACGTCGTCGCCGCGGTGGGCGCCGGTGAGCAGGGCGTCGGCGACCAGGCCGAGGTGGGCGGGGTCGGCGGCGGCCAGTGCCCGGGCGAGCCGGTCCATGCCGGCGTCGATGTCGGAGTCCGCGGACTCCACCAGGCCGTCGGTGGTCAGCGCGAGCACCGTGCCCGGCTGGAGCCGGAGCGGGGTCATCGGGAACTCGGCCTGGGCGAGCACGCCGAGCGGCGGGCCGCCCTCGGCCTGCACGATCTCGGCCGAGCCGTCGGGGTGGCGCAGCACGGGCTGCAGGTGGCCGGCGCGCACGCACCAGGCCGTGCCCTGCTCCATGTCGACCTCGACGTAGCCGCACGTCGCGAAGAGGTCGGTCTCCATGTCCAGCAGCAGCCGGTTGGCGTGCGCGACGACGACGTCCGGGGAGTGGCCCTCCGCGGCGTAGGCGCGCAGGGCGGTGCGCATCTGGCCCATCAGGGTGGCGGCGCCCGCGTTGTGCCCCTGCACGTCGCCGATGACGAAGGCGACGTGGTTGTCGGCGAGGGGGATCACGTCGTACCAGTCGCCGCCGACCTCCAGGCCCTGGGTGGTGGGCAGGTAGCGGGCGACGGCCACCGCGCCGGGCAGCCGGGGCAGGCGGCGGGGCAGCAGGGTGCGCTGGAGCATGCCGACGAGCTCGTGCTCGGCGTCGAAGGCGTGGGCGCGCAGCAGTGCCTGGCCGGTCAGGGCGGCACAGGCGGTGAGCAGGGCGCGTTCGTCGGGGGCGAAGTCGTGCGGGCGGTCCCAGCCGATCAGGCAGGCGCCGGCCATGCGGCCGCCGGCGGGCAGCGGCAGCACGGCGAGGCCGCCGGGGCCGACCTCGGCGAGGGCGGGCTCCAGCGGGCTGCCGGCGGGCCAGATGCGGGCCCGGCCCTCGCGCAGTGCGGCGGCCAGGGTGGGCATGGCGCGCACCGGCGCGTCGGGCCACTCGGAGCGCCACTCGCTGCGCCACACCTCCGGCCAGGACTCGGGTTCGGGCGGGTCGAGGACGGTGACCACGAGCCGGTCGTTCTCCAGTTCGGCCAGGGCGATCCGGTCGGCCTTCAGCGGCTTGCGCAGGGCGGCGACGACGGCCTGGCCCACGTCCTTGACGGTGCCGGCGGTCGCCAGTGAGGCGGCCAGGCGCTGCACGCGGGCCACGTCGGTGACGTCGGAGCGCAGGGTGGAGGCGTCGGCGACGGTGCCGACGAGCCGGGCCGGGCGGCCGTCCCCGGCGGGCAGCAGCCGGCCGCGCAGCCTCAGCCACTTGGGCGGGCCGGAGGGCTGCAGGATGCGGAACTCCAGTTCCCGGTCACCGATGGACATGTGGTCGGCCTCGACGACGGACATCAGCGCGGGCAGGTCCTCGGGCACGGTCTGTCCGAGCAGGGTCTCCACGCGGCCGTCGAAGCCGTCCCGGCCGATCGCGAACAGCCGCAGGATGTCGTCACCGACCTCGACCCGGCCGCTGTCCATGGCCAGGCTGAACGTGTCGGGGGGCAGCTCGCCGGTGTCCTCGGCGACGGCCTGCGGCGGGGCGGGTACGGCGATCGCGCGGGTGATCAGCTCCAGGCAGGCCCGGTCGTCGCCGTCGAAGCCGCCGGGGTGCTCGCTGATCGCCAGCAGACAGCCCGCGCCCGCCGGGCCGAGCGGCAGGACGGCCAGGGAGAAGTCGCCGGACGGGGTGCGCCGCGCCTCGGGGCAGGCGGCCAGTTCCTCGGGGCCGAGCCACACCGGCCGGCCGCGGCGGTGGGCCTCGGCGACCGGGGAGACGCCCGTGGCCGGATAGCCGTCCCGCAGCCCGTAAAGGGTGCGCGGCAGGCCGGCCGACTCGGCGAGGTTCAGGTGGGAGGGGTCGTCGCCCGGCGTGTAGACCCCGGTGAAGGCGGCCCTCGCGAACACGAGGGCCTGTTCGAGGACGCGACGCAGCCGGTCGGCGGTGGCGGGTGACGCCATGAGGGACGCGAGGGCGGCTCCAGCACGTTCCGCCCTCGTGCTGCTCACCGCGACGCCCTCACTGACCACGTCGCCATTACAGCGCGGATGAGCCGCCTGCGCAGCCCCTGCGACCGTACGCGGGCACCGGCCGGGGGCCGCGGGCCGCGACGGGCGGCCGGGGGCGTGGGGGCCCGGGGTGGGCCGGCAGTGGTGGGTCCGCCCCGGGCGCGGCTCACACCGGATCCGCGGCGCGCACGGCGCCGGCCGGCGGCCCGTCCGCGCCCGGTTCGCCGGCGCCGGTGGAGATGACCAGCATCCTCGTCACCGAGCCGTCGTCCCCGACGACGTCCTTGACGTGCCGGAAGCCCAGGCGGCGGGAGAGGGCGAGGCTGGCGGTGTTCTCCGCGCCCACCATGCCGTACGCCTCCGTGAGCCCGAGGTCGTCGGCGGCGTGCCGGAGCAGGCCGCGCACGGCCTCGCCGCCCAGTCCGCGCCCCCAGTGGGCGGGCAGGAGCGCCGCGACCAGCTCGTGGCCGTCGACGTTGCCGGTCGGCTTGATCTCGGCGTGGCCGACGTAGGTGCCGTCCAGCCACAGCCCCCACACGTCGAACCGGCGCTGCGGGTACACGTCGGTGAGGATGGCGCGGAACAGCTCGCGGACCTGGGGTTCGGGCACGAGGTCCTGCCCCATCCAGCGGCACACCTCCGCGTCGCGCAGCAGGCCGACGAAGACGTCCTCGTGCTCGGGCCGGTAGGGGAGGAAGTGCAGGCGTTCGGTTCGCAGTTCAGGGGTCGTGGCGTTCATGGCGGGCTCCTCGGATGTGGTGCGGTGTGGCGGGGGCCGAGGGCGGTGGGGCGCCAAGGGCGGTGGGGGTGACGGGCCGGCGGAGGCCGTGGGACGGCCTCCGCCGGGCGTGCCGGTGGTGCCGGCCGGTCAGGCGCCGGCGTTCTCCATGCGCTCGCGCAGGCTCTTCGGGCGCATGTCGGTCCAGACCTCGTCGACGTAGGCGGAGCACTCGGCCTCGGTGCCCTCCTTGCCGACGGGCTGCCAGCCGGCGGGGACCTCGACGTCGGCGGGCCAGAGGGAGTACTGCTCCTCGTCGTTGCGCAGCACCTGGTAGCGGGTGTTCTCGTTCATGTCTCGTTCCTTGTCGCTCGGCCGATGGTTCCGGGTGGTCGCGGTCTCGTCTGGTGCGGTCGTCTGGTCGAGTGCCGCCGCCGCCGGGTGCGGCGGCGGTCGGGGGCGCGGCGGGGAGCGGGGCCCGGGCCGGGGGGCCGGCCCGGGCGGTGCCGCCCGGGGGACGGGGTGTGTCACCGGCCTCCCCGGGCGTGGCGCGCGAGGTGGCGCAGGGCTTCGGCGAACTCCTCGGCGACACGGCGCACGGTCGCCGTGCCGTGGACCGCGGGCCGGTGGTGCCAGGTGAAGGCGAGCCGGCCGTGCTGGACGGCGCCCACCACCTCCAGCGGGTGCGACCCGGGGTCGCGGGGGTCGTGGTCCTGCCCGAAGGAGCCGTGTTCGGCGCGGACCAGGCCGCCGCCCTCCCCGGTCCCGGACCGGGCGTCCCACTGGCCGAGGTAGTTGAACACCACCTGGCTGTGCGCGTGGGCGCCGAGGCGTTCCCGCACCTCGGGCGGGCCGAAGGTGCGCAGCGCGCCGAAGCCGATCCCGTTGCCGGGCACGGCGCGCAGCTGGCGGCGCACCGACTTCACCAGGGACCGCCAGTCCCGGTCCGGGCCGAGGTCGTGGCGGTCGGCCACCTGGAGGGCGACCGGGTGGACGGTGGTGAACCAGCCGACGGTGCGGGAGAGGTCGACGCCGTCGAGCAGGTCCTCGCGGCCGTGGCCCTCCAGGTCCAGGCGGATCCGGTCCCGGCCGGTCCAGCGGGCTAGTGCCAGCGCGAGGGCGGCGAGCAGCACGTCGTTGACGCGCGTGCGGTAGGCGGTGGGCGCGGAGCGCAGCAGCGCGGCGGTGTCCTCCTCGTCGAGTTCCACGCTCACCGTGGCGGCCGGGCCCGCGCCGGACGGCGCGGCCGGGCCCGCCGGTTCGGGTGCGGCGCGCACCGCCTCCTCCCAGTGGGGCAGTTCGTGGTCGAGACCGCCGTCGGCGACGTGCGCGGCCAGGCGCGTGGCCCACTCGCGGAAGCTGGTGCCGCGCTCCCCCGGGGTGACCGGGTCGCCCGCGACGGCCTGCCGGTAGGCGCTCTCCAGGTCGTCGCGCAGGATGCGCCAGGAGACGGCGTCCACCACCAGGTGGTGGGCGACGAGCAGGAGGTACGCCGGCCGGTCCGGTTCGCCGGTGAACAGGGCCGCGCGCAGCTGCGGGCCCCGGGCCAGGTCGAAGCCCGCGTGCAGTTCGTCCGCGGCCTTGGCCATGGCCGCGTCGGCGTCCTCGGCGGACAGGCCCGTCAGGTCGTGGTGCGCGAGGACGTCGCGGCCGCCGCCGGGCGGCGGGTTGAACTGCCGCCAGCCGGAGCCGTCGCCGGACCGGGTGAAGGTCATGCGCAGGGCGTCGTGGTGGTCCAGCAGCGCGTCGAGCGCGGCGCGCAGCGCGTCCGGGTCGGGCGTGCCGTCGAGTTCGAGCAGCGCCGACTGGTTGAAGTGGTGGTGGGCCGCGCGGGGGGTGGTCAGGAACCACTCCTGGATCGGCGTCAGCGGTACCTCGCCGGTCTCCGGGCCCCGCTCGGTGCGCTGGGGCGCGGCCCGTACGACGCCGGCGAGTTCGGCGACGGTCTGGTGCGTGAACAGGTCGCGGGTGGCGACGTGCAGGCCGTCGCGGCGCAGCCGGGAGACGACCTGCATGCTCAGGATGGAGTCTCCGCCGAGTGCGAAGAAGTTGTCGTCGGCGCCGACCTCGTCGACGCCCAGCACGTCGGCCCAGATCCGGGCCACGCGGCGTTCGGTCTCGGTGCGCGGCGCGGTGCGCGGTCCGTCGGCGGCCTGGGCGGGTCCGGGTGCGGGCAGGGCCCGCCGGTCGGTCTTGCCGTTCGGGGTGAGCGGCAGCCGGTCGAGCGTGACGAACACGGACGGCACCATGTGCGGGGGCAGCTGTCCGGCCAGGTGCAGCCGCAGTTCGCCGGTGGGCGGCCCGGCGGACGGCTCCGCGGGGACGACGTAGGCGACGAGCCGGGCGGGCGCGCCGGGTGTGTCTCCGCTGCGGACGACCACGGCCGCGTCCCGCACCAGGGGGCTGCGGCGCAGCGCGCTCTCGATCTCCCCGGGCTCGATGCGGTAGCCGCGCAGTTTGACCTGTTCGTCGGCGCGTCCGGCGAAGAGGAGCCGGCCGTCCGCGGTCCAGCGGACCAGGTCCCCGGTGCGGTACATCCGCTCCCCCGGCGCGCCGAACGGGTCGGCGGTGAAGCGCCGGGCGGTCAGCCCGGGCCGGCCGAGGTAGCCGCGGGCGAGGCCGGGGCCGGCTATGTACAGCTCGCCGGTGACGCCGGCCGGTACGGGCCGCAGGGCGGCGTCCAGGACGTACACGCGGGTGTGGCCGGAGGGGCCGCCGATGGGCGGGGCGCCGGTACCGGGGGTCAGCGGGCCGGTCCAGGTGGCGACGACGGTGGCCTCGGTCGGGCCGTAGGAGTTGACCATGCGGCGACCGGGGGCCCAGGTGTCCACCAGGTCGGCCGGGCAGGCCTCGGCGCCCACGATCAGGGTGCGCAGTGCGGGCAGGGCGGCGGCCGTCTCCGGCGGGACGGTGGCCAGCGCGGCCGGCGGGATCAGGGCGTGGCTGATCCGCCGCTCGGTGAGCACCTCCGCCAGCCGTTCCCCGACCAGCGGCCCCTCCTCGCCGGTGACCAGCGCGGCCCCGCTGAGCAGGGAGACGCACAGCTCCAGCACGGAGGCGTCGAAGCTGGGCGAGGCGAACTGCAGCACCCGGTCGCCGGGGCCCGCCGCGTACTGTTCGGCGGCGGCCGCCGCGAAGGAGGCGAGGCCCTGATGGGTGACGACCACGGCCTTGGGGGTGCCGGTGGAGCCGGAGGTGTAGATGACGTAGGAGGGGTGGGCGGGGGTGAGGGGGCCGGTGCGGTCGGCGTCGGCCGGTGCCGTCCCGGGGCCGTCTGCGGCCCAGACCTCGGCCGGGTCGTCGAGGACCAGGTGGGCGCCCGCGTCCCGGATCATGAACTCCCGGCGCTGGGGCGGGTAGCCGGGGTCGACGGGCAGGAACGCGCCGCCGGCCTTGGCGACGGCGAGCTGGGCCACCACGGTCGCCGCCGAGCGGGGCAGGGCCAGGGCGACCACGCGCTCCGGTCCGACGCCGTCCCGGACGAGCCGGTGGGCCAGCCGGTTGGCCGCCCGGTCCACGTCGGCGTAGGTCAGCTCCCGGTCGCCGTCCACGAGGGCCACCGCGTCCGGGGTCCTGGCCGCCTGCCGCTCGAACAGGGCGGGCAGGGTGGACTCGGGCACCGGGCGGAAGGCGCCGCGGCCCTGGTCCAGGAGGGTCCTCAGCTCGTCGCCGGTGGTGAGCGGCAGGGCGCCGAGCGGGCGGTCGGGGTCCTCGGCGACGGCGTCCAGCAGGGTGGTGAGCTGGCGGGCCATCCGGGCGGCGGTGGCCGGGTCGAACAGGCCGGTGTTGTAGGTGAGCAGGCCGTGCAGCGCGCCGGAGCCGGTCTCGGCGAACTCCAGGGTGAGGTCGAAGGGCGCCTGCTCCGACTCGGGTTCGACGTCGGTGACGTCCAGCCCGGGCAGGTCGAGCCCGTCGCGCGGGGTGTTCTGCAGGACGACCATCACCTGGAAGAGCGGTGTGCGGCTGGTGTCGCGGACCGGCTGCACCTCGTCCACGACCCGTTCGAACGGCACGTCCTGGTGGGCGAAGGCGTCCAGGACCGTCTGCCGTACGGCGGTCAGGAAGCCGGTGAAGGGCAGGCCGGCCTCGGCCCGGGAGCGCAGCACCAGGGTGTTGACGAAGAAGCCGACGAGGGCCTGGGTCTCCGGCCGGTCCCGGCCGGAGGCGACGGTGCCGACCGCGACGTCCTCGGCGCCGCAGATCCGGGCGAGGTAGGCCTGGGCGGCGGCGACGAGCGTGGTGAACAGGGTGGTTCCCTGTTCGCGGGCGAGCCGGGAGAGCCGCCGGGCGGTGTCGGCGGGGACGGTCAGCCGGGTGCTCGCGCCGGCGCTGGTGCGCACCGGCGGCCGGGGCCGGTCGGTGGGCAGCTCCAGCGGGGCGGTGCCGGTCAGCTGCCGCTTCCAGTAGGCGAGGTGTTCGTCCGCGCCCGTGTCCCCGGCGGTGCGCTGCCAGTGCGCGTAGTCGGCGTACTGCACCGGCAGCGGCGGCAGCTCCTCCTGCACGGCGCCCAGTTCGGCGCGGTAGTGGTGGGCGAGATCACCGAGCAGGACCGCGGTGGACCAGCCGTCGGTGACGATGTGGTGCAGGGTGAGGGTGAGCACGTGGTCGTGCTCGGCGAGGCGGACCAGGCCGGCCCGCAGCAGGGGCCCTCGCCGCAGGTCGAAGGGGCGGGCGCGCTCCTCGGCGAGCAGCCGGCGCAGCGCCGGCTCCTGCTGCTCGGCACCGGTCCGGGACAGGTCGTGCAGGGGCAGCGGCACGTCCTGCGGCGGGTGGACGATCTGCACGCCGTGCCCGTCGACGCTGTCGAAGGTGGTGCGCAGCGACTCGTGCCGGGCCACGACGGCGCCGAGGGCCGCGCGCAGCGCGCCGGTGTCCAGGGTGCCCCGCAGCCGCAGGGCGAGAGCGGTGACGTACTCGGCGCCGCCGGGCTCGAACTCGTCGAGGAACCAGAGGCGTTGCTGGGCGTGGGACAGGGGTGCGACCGCGTCCCGGGCGACCGGGGCGATCTCCGGGCGGCCCGAGCCCTGCCGCTGCCCGAGCAGCCGGGCCAGCGCGGCCGGCGTGGGGTGTGTGAACACCGTGCGCGGGGTGACGTCGGTGTCGAAGGTCTCGGCGAGGCGGGAGGCGAGGCGGATGCTGAGGATGGAGTCGCCGCCGAGCTGGAAGAAGTCGTCCTCCACGCCCGGCGGTTCGCTGCCCAGCACCTCCGCGAAGACGCCGACCGTGCGGTGCTCGGCCTCGGTGCGGGGCGCGACCCGCGCGGGCCGGTGCGTGGTCCCGGGTGCGGGCAGGGCGGCGCGGTCGACCTTGCCGTTGCGGCTGAGCGGGAGGGTGTCGAGCGGTACGAACGCGCTGGGGACGAGGTAGTCGGGCAGGATGCGGGCGGCGAACGCCGACAGCTCCGCCACGTCCCGCCCGCCCGGTCCGACGACGTAGGCCACGAGCCGTCTGGCGCCCGGCCGGTCCTCGCGGGCCAGGACGGCCACGTCCGTGAGCGCGGGGTGGGCGGCGAGCGCGGCCTCCACCTCGCCGGGCTCCACCCGGAAGCCGCGGATCTTCACCTGGTCGTCGGCGCGGCCCAGGAACTCGACGGTGCCGTCCGGGCGCCGCCGGGCCAGGTCGCCCGTGCGGTACATGCGGGCGCCGGGCGGGCCGGACGGGTCGGCCAGGAAGCGGGCCGCGGTGTCGCCGGGACGGCCCAGGTAGCCGCGGGCGACGCCTTCTCCGGCGAGGTACAGCTCACCGGGGCAGCCGGGCGGCACGGGGCGCAGCCGGGCGTCCAGGACGTGGACCCGCATGTCGTCCAGCGGCCGGCCGATGGGCACGGTGCCGGGCACGGCGGCCGGGTCGGTGAGGGCGAAGGAGGTCGCGAAGGTGGTGGTCTCGGTGGGCCCGTAGCCGTCCACCACGGTGAGGCCGGGGCAGGCGGCCAGCACCCGCCGCACGGCCTGCGCGGGGACGACGTCGCCGCCGGTCCACACCTGCCTGAGGCCCCGGAAGCAGTCGGGCGCGTCCTGGGCGAGCAGCCGGAACAGGCCGGCGGTGAGCCACAGCGCGGTGAGTCCGCCGCCGCCGGCGAGCCGGCGCAGCAGGGGCGCGTCCACGCTCTCGCCGGGTGCCACCAGCACGCGGCCGCCGTTGAGGAGCGGCGCCCACACCTCGAAGGTGGCGGCGTCGAAGGCGACCGGCGAGTGCAGCAGCACGCGGTCGCACACGCCGTCGGCGAACCGGCTGTCGGTGGCCAGCGCCGCCACGTCCCGGTGCCGCACGGCGACCGGCTTGGGCATGCCGGTCGAGCCGGAGGTGAACATCACGTACGCCAGCCGGTCGGGGTCGGCGGACGGGATGCGCGCCGGCCGGTCGCCGGTGCGGGCGGCGGCCACGTCGGCGGCGGTGATCCGGACGGAGGCGCCCGCCCGCCCGAGCAGCATGCGGCGGCGCTCCTCGGGAGCGCGGGCGTCGACGGGGACGTAGGCGCCGCCGGCCATGAGCACCGCGAGCTGGGCGACGACGAGTTCGGCCGAGCGGTCCATCAGCAGGGCCACCCGGTCCTCCGCGGCCAGCCCGCCGGCCAGCAGACCGGCGGCCAGCGACGCCGCCCACTCGTGCAGTTGGCGGTAGGTCAGCTCCCGGTCGCCGTCGGTCACGGCGACCGCGCCGGGAGTGCGGCGGGCCTGCTCGGCGAACAGGTCCACGGGGCTGTGCGGGACCGTCCGGCGGGCGGGGGCGTGCCAGGCGGCCAGCAGGGCGCGGTCGGCCGGGGTCAGCAGGTCCAGGCCGGCCAGGTCGGTGTCGAGGCCGTCGGCGAGCGTGGTGAGCAGGGCCGCCAGCCGGTCCGCGGCGCGTTCGGCGGTGCCGGGGTCGAACAGGGCGGGGTCGTAGGCCAGGTCGAAGCCGAGGCGTCCGGCGAGGTGGGCGCGCAGGCACCACGGGAAGGTGGTGGCGTCGTCGGCGCGGACCTCCTCGACCCGGACGCCGGTGCGCGCGGTGGCCGCCTCGTCCACCGGGTAGTTCTCGAACACCACCATGCTGTCGAAGAGCGGCTCGCCGGACGGGATGTCGCTGACGGCCTGGATCCGGGGCAGGGCGAGGAAGTCGAAGCGGCGGGCGTCGCTCTGCCGCTCCTGCAGTTCTAGCAGCCACTCCAGCACCGGTCCGGCGGGGACGCGGACGCGGGTCGGCACGGTGTTGATGAACATGCCGATCATGCCCTCCACGCCGGGCAGTTCGGCCGGGCGGCCGGAGACGGTGGTGCCGAACACCACGTCGTCCCGGCCGCTGGAGCGGGCCAGCAGCAGCGCCCAGGCGCCCTCCACGACGGTGTTGACGGTGAGCCCGGCCCGGGCGGCGCACCGCGCCAGCCGCCGCGAGACCGCCTCGTCCAGCTCGTGGTGGACGGCCGCCGCGGACCGGGCGCGGTGGGCCTGGGCGGGCGAGCGGTCGTACGGCAGCGGGGTGCGGGCGGTGAACCCGGCCAGGGCCTCGGCCCAGTGCCGCTCGGCCGCCGTCTCGTCCTGTGCGCCCAGCCAGCCGAGGAAGTCCGCGAACGGCCGCCGCACCGGGGGCGCCGGGTCGGGGCCGCCGGTGAGCGCGGCGTAGCGTTCGCAGACCTCGGTGAGCAGCTGCCCGGTGCTCCAGCCGTCGAGGACGATGTGGTGGGTCGACCACAGCAGCAGCACCTCGTCGCCGGGCAGGGCGGCCAGGGTGAGGCGGGTCAGCGGCGCGGTGGTGAGGTCCATGCCCGCCGCCCGGTCCTCGGCGAGCAGCCGTTCGACGGCCTCCGCCCGCAGCCCGGGCGTCAGGGTCCGCCAGTCGAGGTGGGTGACGGGCAGCCCGGCGTGGCGGTGGACCACCTGGACCGGGTGGGGCAGGCCCCGCCAGTGCACGCTGGTGCGCAGCGCCGGGGTGCGGTCGGCGACCTGCTGCCAGGCCGCGGCGAAGGCGCGCGGGTCGGCCACGCCGGACAGTCGCACGGCCGTCCGGTCGAAGTAGGCGTGCTCGGTGTCCACCAGGCCGTGGAAGAGCATGCCGGCCTGGAGCGGGGTGAGCGGCAGGACGTCCTCGACGTGCCGTCCGCTGCCGACGAGCCGGTCCAGCTGCTCCTGGGCGAGGCCGGCCAGCGGGAAGTCGGAGGGGGTGCGGCCCCCCGCCGCGGGATCGGCGCAGTGGGCCACGACGTCCCGCAGGGCCTCGGCCGTCTCCTCGGCGAGGCGGCGGACGGTGTCCTCGTCGTAGACGGCGGGCGGGTAGGTCCAGCCGAGTTCCAGCCGGCCCTGCTGGACCGCCCCGGTGATGTCCAGGAGGTAGGGGCGGGGCTCGTCCGGGTCGGTGTCCCGGCCGGCCGGGGGCAGCGCGCCGCGGACGAGGCCGTCGGCGCCGGTGCCGGCGTCCCACTGCCCGTGGTAGTTGAAGCCGACCTGCGGGGCCGGGCCGCCGCCGAGGGGGCTGCCGGGACGCAGGTGGCGCAGGGCTCCGTGGCTGAGGCCGTGCAGCGGCACGGCGCGCAGCTGTTCCTTGACCGAGCGGAGGGTGTCGTGCCAGGCGGCGTCCGGGTCGACGCGCAGGGCGAGGGGGAACTCGGCGGTGAACCAGCCGACGGTCCGGGACAGGTCCACGTCCTCGAACAGGTCCTCGCGGCCGTGGCCCTCGACGCCGAGCAGCACGGTGTCGCGTGCGCACCAGCGGGCCAGGGTGCGGCCCAGCGCGCTGAGCAGGACGTCGTTGACCTGGGTGCGGTACACCTCGGGGACCCTGCGCAGCAGGGCCTCGGTCGTGCCGGCGTCCAGGGTGACGGTGAGCGTGGCGGCGGTGCCGTGGGTGTTGCGGCCGGGCCGGCCGGCGGGCAGAGCGGCCGGGGCCTCGGCGGTGCGCGTCCAGTACGGCAGGTCCGCGTCGAGGGCGCCGGAGCGGGTGTGCCGGTCGAGGCGGGCGGCCCAGTGGCCGTAGGAGGTGCCCGGGGCGGGCAGCTCGACGGGCCGGCCGGCCGCGGCGGCCCGGTGTGCGGTCTCCAGGTCCGCCAGCAGGATGCGCCACGACACCCCGTCGATCACCAGATGGTGGGCGGTGATGACGAGTTGGCCCGCGCGATCGGGTCCGCGGTCGAAGTGCAGGACGCGTACCACCCGGCCCTCGGCCGGGTCGAGGGCGGCCTGGGCCGCGTCGGTGAGCCGCTGGACCTCCGTCTCCACTGCCGTGTCGTCCAGGGCGGCCACGTCGTGGCGGGTGACGGCGCCGGCCGGCGCCTCGGGCAGGACTTCCTGGCGCCAGCCGTCGCCGGTGCGGTGGAAGCGGGTGCGCAGGGCCGGGTGGTGGCGCAGGAGGGCGTCGGCGGCCGTCCGCAGTGCCGGGGCGTCGGTGTCCGGGGCGAGTCGGAGGCGCTGGGTCATGGTGAAGCGCAGCCTGTCCCCGGGTTCGCGGCCGTCCAGGTACCAGTGCTGGATCGGGGTGAGCGGGGCCTCGCCCGTCTGCTCGGCGGTGTCCTGCCGCGGTGCCGACTCGCGGACGACGAGGGCGAGTTCGGCGACGGTCTGGTGGCGGAAGACGTCCTTGGTGGTGAGTGCGAGTCCGGCCTGCCGGGCGCGGGAGACGATCTGGATGCTGAGGATGGAGTCGCCGCCGAGCGCGAAGAAGTTGTCGCGCGCGCCGACCCGTTCGACGCCGAGCACCTGCGCCCAGATCGCGGCCAGGCGTTCCTCCGTGCCGGGCCGGGGGGCGACGTACGGGGTGCCGCTGTCGGGCTGTGCGGGCGGGGCGGGCAGGGCGCGGCGGTCGGTCTTGCCTCCGGCGGTGCGCGGGATGCGGTCCAGCGTGACGAACGCGGCGGGGACCATGTGGTCGGGCAGGGTGCGGCGCAGCGCCACGCGCAGGGCGTCGGCGGCCGGGACGCGCCCGGCGGCGGGCATCACGTAGGCGACCAGCATGAGCCGGCCGGCGTGCTCCCGCGCGGCCACCGCGGCGTCGGCGACGTCCGGGTGGTCACGGAGGGCGGCCTCGATCTCGCCGGGCTCGATGCGGAACCCGCGGATCTTGACCTGTTCGTCCACGCGGCCGAGGAACTCCAGCAGCCCGTCCCGGTCGAAGCGGGCCCGGTCCCCGGTGCGGTACATCCGCTCCCCCGGCGCGCCGAACGGGTCGGCGAGGAAGCGGGCGGCGGTGAGGCCGGGCCGGCCCAGGTAACCGCGGGCCACCTGGGCGCCGGCCAGGTAGAGCTCCCCGGGCATCCCGGGCGGCACCGGGCGCAGTGCGCCGTCGAGGACGTAGGCGCGCAGGTTGCCGCCGGGGCGGCCGATGGCCGGGCGGCCGGGCCGGTCGGCGCAG
Organism: Streptomyces lucensis JCM 4490; assembly: GCF_014650035.1. Taxonomy (GTDB): domain Bacteria; phylum Actinomycetota; class Actinomycetes; order Streptomycetales; family Streptomycetaceae; genus Streptomyces; species Streptomyces lucensis. The sequence goes on from NZ_BMUE01000004.1 coordinate 32,983, forward strand.
CGGCCGTAGACGGCGTCGACGGTGCACTCGGTCGGCCCGTACATGTTGTAGACGGCGATGCCCAGTTCGCTCTCCGCGGCGACGAGTTCGCGCCAGGCGGCCGCGGTGAGGGCCTCTCCGCCGACGAGCAGCAGGCGCGGGTGGTGCCGTCCGGGGGCGAGCAGTCCGGCGGAGGTCAGTTCGCGCAGGAAGGACGGGGTGACGTTGACCAGGTCGAGGCGGTGCTCGGCGACCTGGGCGCAGAACGCCTGGGGGTCCAGGCGTACGTCCTCGTCGAGGAGGTGGACCTCGTGGCCGAGGGCGAGCAGCAGCGGCCCCTCCCAGGAGGTGTCGAAGGAGAAGGAGGCGCTGAGCGCGGCCCGCAGCCGCCGCCCGCCGCCGGTGTGCGGGGCGAGCAGGCGCGCGCGGTGGTCGTGGCAGAGGTTGGCCAGGTTCCGGTGCTCGACGGCCACGCCCTTGGGGCGGCCGGTGGAGCCGGAGGTGTGGATGAGGTAGGCGGTGTGCTGCGGCAGCAGCGGCCGCACCCGGTCCGCGTCGGTCGGGTCGTGGTCCGGCAGCTGGTCCCATGGAACGTCGCCGAGGCCGGTGAGCACCGTGTGCGGACGGGTGTCGGCGAGCAGGAAGTCGACCCGTTCCTCGGGCAGTTGCGGATCGAGGCAGAGCAGGGTGGCGCCTGCCTTGAGGACGGCGAGCACCGCCACCACCAGGCCGGAGGTGCGCGGGAGCCGTACGGCGACCACGTCCTCGGGGCCGGCGCCGCGGGCGATGAGGTGGTGGGCGAGCCGGTTGGCGCGGGCGTTGAGGGTGCCGAGGTCGAGGGTTGCGTCGCGGGCCACCAGGGCGGTTTCGTCGGGCGTGCGGGCGGCCTGCGCCTCGAACAGGGCGGGGTAGGTGGTGGCCGGCCCGGGCAGCACGGCGCCCTGTCCGTGGGCGAGCACCTGGCGCCGCTCGGCACCGGTCATCAGCGGCAGGGCGCCCACGGCCCGCTCCGGGGCCTCGGCGACGGCCTCCAGCAGGATCCGCAGCCGGGCGGCGAGCCACTCGGCGGTGCCGGCGTCGAAGAGGCCGGTGCTGTACTCGAGGTGACCGGTCAGGCCGCCGTCGGTCTCGACGAAGTCGAAGGCGAGGTCGAAGGTGGCCGTGCGGACCGGCGGGGTCACCGGCTCGACGGCCAGTCCGGGCATCCGGGGCGCCTCGTTGCCGAGGTTGTGCAGGGCGACCATGACCTGGAACAGCGGGGTGCGGCTGGTGTCCCGCTCGGGCTGGACGGCGTCCACCACCCGCTCGAACGGCACCTCCTGGTGGGCGAACGCGTCCAGCACGGTGGTCCGCACCTCGGTGAGCAAGTCCCGGAAGGGCAGTTCGGGGCGTATCCGGGCGCGCAGCACCAGCGTGGTGACGAACATGCCGACCACGTCGTGGAGTTCGGGCCGGTCGCGGCCCGCGGTGACGGTGCCGACGGTCAGGTCCTCCTGGCCCGCCCAGCGGGCGAGCAGGACCTGGCAGGCGGTCACCAGGGTCATGTAGAGGGTCGCGTCGGCCTCCCTGCCCCGCTCGCGCAGCCGCTCGGTCAGTGCGGCGGGCAGGGTGAAGGTGACCAGGGCGCCGTCACGGGTGCGGACGGCCGGGCGGGGCCGGTCGGTGGGCAGCTCCAGCGGTGTGACGCCGTCGAGGGCCCGCCGCCAGTGGGCCAGTTCGGTCTCGGCCCGCTCGGCGCGGGCGCGCTGCCAGGTGGCGTGGTCGGCGTAGCGGACGGGCAGGGCGGGCAGTTCGGGGCGGCGCCGTTCGCGGGCCGCCGCGTACAGCTCGCCCAGGTCGCGGGCGAGCACGCCGACGGACCAGCCGTCGGTGACGATGTGGTGCACGGTCAGGACGAGGACGTGCTCGTCGTCGGCGAACCGGGCCAGGCGGGCGCGCAGCAGGGGGCCGGCGGCCAGGTCGAACGGGGTGGACGCTTCGCGGTCCAGGAGGGCGTCCAGGGCGGCGGTGTCCGCGAGGTCCTCGACCGGGAGGTCCACCGGGCACGGCGGGTGCACGATCTGCCGGGCCTGTCCGTCGTGTTCGGCGAAGGTGGTGCGCAGTGCCTCGTGCCGGGCGGTCAGGCCGTCCAGGGCCGTGCGCAGGGCGGCGGTGTCGAGCGGGCCGCGCAGCCGCAGCACGGACAGCGTCGTGTACTCGGTGCTGCCGGGCTCGAACCGGTCGAGGAACCACAGGCGTTGCTGGGCGTACGACAGCGGCGCCGGGATCCGCGGATCGGTGGCCGGGATGACGTCGGCGGCGGCCCCCGGCCGGGGTTCGCCGAGGGCGGCGGCGAGGCCGGACAGCGTGGAGTGGGTGAACAGCAGCCGGGGTGAGACGTCCGTGCCGAAGGCGGCGCGCAGGCGGGAGGTGACGCGGACGGCGAGGATGGAGTCGCCGCCGAGGGCGAAGAAGTCGTCGTCGGCGCCGACCTCGTCCGTGTCGAGGACGTCCGTCCACGCGGCGGCGACCAGTCGTTGCGCGGGGGTGCTCAGCGGGGTGCGGGTGCCGTCGGCGGCGAAGCCGTCCGGTCCGGGCGCGGGCAGGGCGCGCCGGTCGAGTTTGCCGTTGACGGTGAGCGGCAGCCCGGCCATCGGCACGTAGGCGGCCGGGACCATGTGCGCGGGCAGCAGCCGTCCCAGGTGTGCGCGGAGTTCGGCGGCGGGCGGGGGCGGCGCGGCACGGTCGCCGCTGCCGGTGCCGACGACGTGGGCGACCAGCCGGCGCGTTCCGGCGCTGTCCTCGTAGACGCCGACGGTGGCGGCGCCGACGCCCGGGTGGCCGTGCAGGGCGGCCTCGATCTCGCCGGGTTCGATGCGGTAGCCGCGGATCTTCACCTGCTGGTCGGAGCGGCCCAGGTACTCCAGGGTGCCGTCGGCCCGCAGGCGGGCCCGGTCCCCGGTGCGGTACATCCGGGTGCCCGGCCGGCCGAACGGGTCGGCGGGGAACCGGGCCGCGGTGAGGCCGGGCCGGCCGAGATAGCCGCGCGCCAGGCCCTCGCCGGCGACGAACAGCTCGCCGACGGCGCCGGGCGGAACCGGCCGCAGGCCGGCGTCGAGGACGTACGTCCGCAGGTCGGGGATGCCGGCGCCGATCGGGCTCGCGGTGCCCGCGCGGACCGCCGGTGCGTCGAGGGGGGCGTAGGTGACGTGCACGGTGGTCTCGGTGATGCCGTACATGTTGACCAGCCGCGGCGCGGTGTCCGGGTGGCGGTCGTACCAGTCGGCGAGCCGGGCCACGTCCAGCGCCTCGCCGCCGAAGACGACGGTGCGCAGCGCCAGCCGGGAGCTCACGTCCGGCAGTTCGGCGTCCGCGCGCATCAACGGGTAGAACGCGGACGGGGTCTGGTTGAGCACGGTGACCTGTTCGTCGGCGAGCAGGCGCAGGAAGTCCTCCGGGGAGCGGGCGGTGTCCTCGGGGACGATCACCAGCCGTCCGCCGTGCAGCAGCGGCCCCCACAGCTCCCACACGGAGAAGTCGAAGGCGTAGGAGTGGAACAGGGTCCACACGTCGTCGGGCCCGAAGCCGAACCAGTGCCGGGTGCGGGTGAAGAGGCGCACCACGTTGGCGTGCGGGACGACGACGCCCTTGGGCCGGCCGGTGGAGCCGGAGGTGTAGATGGCGTAGGCCGGGCTCTCGGGCAGCGGCCGGCGGGCGGGGTCGTCCGGTCCGGCGACCGGGCGCCGCTCCAGGTCGGCCCGCACTCCGGGGTCGTCCAGCGGCAGGACGGGGACGGCCGGGTCCGTCCCCGTCCCGTTGCGCGTGGTGGTGACGAGGGCCACCGGGCGGGCGTCGGCGAGCAGGTGCCGCACGCGTTCGGCTGGCAGTGCGGGGTCGATGGGCAGGTAGGCGGCGCCGGTCTTGAGGACGGCGAGGACGGCCACCACCAGATCGGTGGAGCGGGGCAGGGCGAGGGCCACGAACCGTTCCGGCCCGGCGCCGAGTTCGGCGAGCCGGTGGGCGAGCCGGCCGGACCGCGCGTCCAGGGTGGCGTAGTCGAGGCGGTCGTCCCCGCAGGTGACGGCCTCGGCGCCGGGGGTGCGGGCGGCCTGGGCGGCGAAGAGGTCCACGAGGGTGGCGGTGGGCCGGCCCTCCTCGGTGCCGTTCCGGTCGGTGAGCATCCGCCGTTCCGCGGCCGTCGTCCAGGCGAGGGCGTCCAGCGGCCGGTCCGGGTCGTCGGCCAGTTCGGTGAGGAGCAGGCACAGCCGGCCGGCGAGGGACCGCACGGTCGTGGCGTCGAACAGTGCCGGGTCGTAGGCGAGGTCGAAACCGAACCGCTCGCCCTGGTAGGCGCGCAGGACGAGCGCGTAGTTGGTGGCGTCGCGGGAGGCGACGTCGGCGAGGCGGATACCGGAGCCGGCCGCACGCGCCTGGTCGAAGGGGTAGTTCTCGAAGGCCACCATGCTGTCGAACAGAGGGCTGCCGGACGGCACGTCGCTGAGCGCGGTCAGCTCGGCCAGGGACACCGCGGCGAACCGCCGTGCCTCCGCCTGCGCCGCCTGCAGCTCCGCGAGCCACTCGGCGGCGCGGCGGCGGCCGTCCACCCGTACCCGGGTGGGCAGGGTGTTGATGAACATGCCCACCATGGACTCGGCGCCGGGCAGGTCGTCGGGGCGGCCGGAGACGGTGGTGCCGAACAGCACGTCCGGTTCGGCGCCGTACCGGGACAGCAGCAGCGCCCAGGCGCCCTGCACCACGGTGCCCAGGGTCAGTCCGGCCGCCCGGGCGGTACGGGCCAGCCGTGCGGAGACCTCCTCGGACAGTCCGGCCGTGTGCACGCCCGCGGAGCGGGTCTCGTGTCCCGGGCGCCGGACGCGGTCGGCGGGCAGCGGGGTGGGCGTGGCGAACCCGGCGAGGACGTCCCGCCAGTGGGCGCGCGCGGCCCCGGTGTCCCGGCCGGCCAGCCAGCGCACGTAGTCGCCGAAGGGCCGGCGGGCCGGGGGCCGCGGCTCGGCGCCCGTGGTGAGCGCCGCGTACTCCTCGAACACCTCGGTGAGCACCTGGGCCAGGCTCCAGCCGTCCAGGATCAGATGATGCGAGGTCCACAGCAGGTGCAGCCGGGCGTCGGGCAACCGGACGAGGGTGAGCCGCATCAGGGGCGCGGTGCCGAGGCCGATGCCGCGCGCCAGGTCGTCGGCGCGCAGCCGCTCCAGCCGGACGGCCCGCTCCTCCGGATCCGTCTCCCGCCAGTCCAGCTGCTCGACGGGAACGGTGACACGGCGGTGCACGACCTGGAGCGGCACCGGCACGTCCTCCCACACCACCGAGGTGCGCAGGGCCGGGGTGCGGTCGGTGACACGCTGCCAGGCCAGGGCGAGGGCGCCGGGGTCGGTCACGCCCTCCAGCAGCAGCGCGGCCTGGTCGACGTAGACGTCGTCCGGTCCGCCGACCAGCCGGTGGAAGAGCATGCCCTCCTGGAGGGGGGTGAGCGGCAGCAGGTCCTCCACGTCCCGGCCGTCACCGGCGAGCCGGTCCACCCCGGCCTGGTCGAGGCGGGCGAGCGGGAAGTCGGAGGGGGTGCGGCCGCCCGCGCCGGGACGGGCGCAGTGCTCGGTGACGGCGGTGAGCGCCCGCACCATCGCGTCGGCGAGACCCCGGATCGTGCCGGCCCGGTGGACCTGGTCGCTGTAGTGCCAGGTGATCTCCAGCTCGCCGTCGGCGACCAGGGCGGAGACGTCGAGGAGGTGGTCCAGGGGCGCGTCCGGGTCCATGTCCCGGCCGGGCACCTCGGCGACGGGCGCGAAGTCCCGCCCCTCGGACGCCTCCCACTGGCCGTGGTAGGTGAAGCAGACCTGGGGCAGCCGGAGTTCGGCGAGCCGCCGCGCGGCGGGCTGCGGCGAGCCGAGGTGGGCCAGCGCCTGGTAGCCGAGGCCGCGGCGGGGCACGGCCCGCAGCCGTTCCTTCACGGACTTCAGCGTCGCCCCCCAGTCGTCCGGTCCGGCCGGGGTCAGGGTGACCGGGTACTGGGTGGTGAACCAGCCGACGGTGCGGGACAGGTCGGCGCCCTCGGCCAGGTCCTCCTCGCGGCCGTGGCCCTCCAGGGCGACGGTCACCCGGTCGCTGCCGGTCCAGTCGGCGAGGACCCGGCCCAGCGCGCTCAGCAGCACGTCGTTGACCTGGGTGCGGTACACGCCCGGGACGCGGCGCAGCAGCGCCTCGGTGGTGGCGCGGTCCACGCGGGTGCGGACGGTGCGCACGGAACCGGCGAGCGGGGTGCCGGGGAGGTCGACGGGCAGCGGGGTGACCGGCTGCCCGGCCTCGGCCGTCCAGTACGGCAGGTCGTCGTCCAGGTCGCCGGCCCGCACCAGTTCGGCGAGCCGGTGCGCCCAGTCGGCGAACCCGGTGTGCTCGGGCTCCGGCCGGGGTTCCTCACCCGCCGCCGCCTGCCGGTAGGCCTGGGCGAGGTCGGCGAGCAGCACCCGCCAGGAGACGCTGTCGACCGCCAGGTGGTGGGCGGTGAGGAAGAGCCGCGGGCGGTCGCCGCCGTCGAGCAGGGCCGCGCGCAGCAGTGTTCCGGTGGCCGGGTCGAGGGCCGCGCGGGCGGTGCCGGCGGCCTCGGCGGGCGTGGTCCCGGGGCCGTACCGGGTGAGCAGGCCGGTGGCGGGACCGGTGGCCGGGTACTGCCGCCAGACGCCGTCGGCGCGGGTGAAGCGGGTGCGCAGCGCGGGGTGCCGGGCGACCACGGCGTCCAGCGCCCGCTCGAGGGCGGCCTCGTCGAGGTCGTGGGGCAGGTCGAGCAGCATCGACATGGTGAAGTGACGCAGCGGGCCGTGCGTGGCGAAGAACCACTCCTGGACCGGGGTCAGCGGGGCGGGCCCGTCCTGGGGCGGACGCCGCGGGGCGGGGACGGCGGCGGTGCGCCGGGACGCGGCGGCGGCCAGGTCGAGGACCGTCTGGTGGCGGAACACGTCCTGGGAGCCGATCGTCAGGCCCGCGGCGCGGGCCAGGGAGACGGCCTGGATGCTCAGGATCGAGTCGCCGCCCAGCTCGAAGAAGTTGTCCGTGACGCCCACCCGGCGCACGCCGAGCACCTCGGCCCAGACGCGGGCCAGGGTCTCCTCCTCGGGGGTGCGCGGGGCGACGTACTCCCGCTCCGGGTCGGCGCCGTCGAGGTCGGGGGCGGGCAGGGCGCGGCGGTCCAGCTTGCCGCTGGTGGTGAGGGGCAGCGCGTCGAGCGGGGTGAAGGAGGAGGGCACCCAGGCCTCCGGCAGGACCTGCCGCAGGGCCGCGCGCAGGTCGGCGGAGCCGGGCAGGGGCGCGCCGGGGGCGGGGACGACGTAGGCGGCGAGGCGGGTGTTGCCGTGCGCGTCGGGCACGGCGGCGACCGCGGCCGCGGCGACGCCGGGCAGCGCCAGCAGGGCGGCCTCGACCTCGCCGGGCTCGATGCGGTGGCCGCGCACCTTCACCTGGTCGTCGGCGCGCCCCAGGTAGTCGAGGCGGCCGTCGGCGGTCCAGCGGGCCAGGTCGCCGGTGCGGTACATGCGGGTGCCGGGCGGCCCGTACGGGTCGGCGGTGAACCGGGCCGCGGTGAGGCCGGGCCGGCCGAGGTAGCCCCGGGCCAGCTGGGCGCCCGCCAGGTACAGCTCGCCGCCGACGCCGGGCGGCACCGGGCGCAGCCGGTCGTCCAGCACATAGGCCCGTACGCCGGGCAGGGGGCGGCCGACCAGCGGGCGGTCCGTGCCGTCGATCCGGCAGGACAGCGCGTCGACCGTGCACTCGGTGGGGCCGTAGAAGTTGTGGGCGGCCAGGTCCGGGTGTGCGGCCAGCTCGTGCCACAGGGCGGGCCCGACGGCCTCGCCGCCGAGCATGAGGACCCGGGGGTGGTGCCGGGGGTCGGTGAGCAGTCCGGCGGGCAGCAGCTGGCGCAGGTAGGAGGGGGTGACGTCGAGGAAGTCGACGCGGTGTTCGACCACGTACGCGACGAGGGCGGCCGGGTCCATCCGGGTCACCTCGTCCACCAGGTGCAGCGGGTGGCCGTCGGCCATCAGCAGCACGCCTTCGAGGGAGGTGTCGAAGGAGAACGACGCGGTGAGGGCCACCCGCAGCGGGCCTCCCCCGGCCTCGGCGACGAAGCCCTCGCGGTGCGCGGCCAGCAGGAGCGCCGCCGACCGGTGGGCGACGGCGACGCCCTTGGGGCGGCCGGTGGAGCCTGAGGTGTGGATGACGTAGGCGGTGTTCGCGGGGTGCAGGGGGGCGCGCCGGTCGGCGTCGGTGGGGTCGGTGTCCGGGGCGGTGGCGGGTACGGCGCGCAGGGCGGCCTCGTCCAGGACGAGGGCGGGGCGGGCGTCGTCCAGCAGGAAGCGGACCCGTTCCCCGGGCAGCGCCGGGTCCAGCGGCACGTAGCCGGCGCCGGACTTCCAGACGGCGAGGATCGCCACGATCATGTCGGCGGTGCGCGGCAGCCGCAGCGCGACGAGCTGTTCCGGGCCGGCGCCGAGGGAGATGAGGTGGTGGGCGAGCCGGTTGGCGCGGGCGTTGAGCGTGGCGTAGTCCAGCCGTTCGCCGCCCGCGACGAGGGCGAGGGCGTCCGGGGTGCGGGCCGCGCGGCGCTCGAAGATCTCGGGGCAGGTGGTGTCGGCCGCCGGGAGCGGGGCGGGGTTCCAGTCGTGGACGACCTGTCGCGTCTCCTCGGGCGACAGCAGGGGCAGGCTGCCGAGCGGGCTGTCCGGGGCGTCGGCCGCGCCCTGGAGCAGGCGCAGCAGCTGTCCGGCCATCCGCTGTGCCGTGGCCGCCTCGAACAGGTCGGTGCGGTACTCCAGCAGACCGGTCAGGCCGTCCCCGTCCGGGACGAACTCGATGCTCAGGTCGAAGGTGGCGGCCTGCCGGGGCACGGTGACCGGGGCGGCGGCGAGTCCGTGCGGGGCGGTCGCGGCGGGCGGGTCGGGGTGCAGCAGCACCATCACGTCGAACAGCGGGTTGCGGCCGGCCTCGCGGGGTGCGCCGACCGCCTCCACGATCCGCTCGAACGGCGCGTCGCCGTGGGCGAAGGCGTCGTTGACGGTCTCGGCCGCGCGCGCCAGCAGGTCGCGGTAGGACCGGGACGCCTCGACGGTGGTGCGCAGCACGACGGTGTTCACGAAGAACCCGACGGCCCGTTCCAGGTCGGTGCGGGAGCGGCCGGGCGTGAGGGAGCCGATCGTGATGTCGTCCTGGCCGGACCAGCGGGCCAGCAGGGCCTGGACGGCGGCGACCAGCGCGGTGTGCAGGGTGCCGTGCTGTTCTCTCGCGAGGTCGCGCAGCCGCGCGGTGAGGGCGGGGGGCACGGTGAAGGTGTGGACGGCGCCCGCGCCGGCCTCCTCGCCGCGTCGCGGCCCGTCCAGCGGCAGCTCGGGTGCGGCCGCACCGGCCAGCTTCCCCTTCCAGTGGCCGAGCAGGCCCTCCAGGCGCTGCCCGGACAGCTGCTCGCGCTGCCACACCGCGAAGTCCGGGTACTGGGTGGCCACTCGGGGCAGCTCGGGGCGGGCGCCGCGGGCGAGGGCGTCGTAGGCGGTGCACAGCTCGTCCAGGACGACGCCCATCGACCAGCCGTCCGTCACGATGTGATGGGCCGTCAGCACGAGGACGTGCGAGGTGCCGGACTCGCGCAGCAGCAGGGCGCGCAGCAGGGGCCCGGCGGTCAGGTCGAAGGGGCGCGCGTACTCCGCCGCCAGGTCCGCGTCCAGGTCGCCGGCGTCCCGGACGGGCAGCGGCACCGGGCCCGCCGGGCGCACCGTCTGCGCCGGCCGGCCGCCGCTCTCCTCGAACGTGGTGCGCAGGGCCTCGTGACGGGCCACGACGGCCGCCAGTGCCTCCCGCAGCGCCCCGGTGTCGAGGGCGCCGGTGAAGCGGACGGCCACCGCGCTGTTGTAGCGGGGGTCGCCGGGCCGCAGCCGGTCCAGGAACCACAGGCGCTGCTGGGCGAAGGACAGCGGCAGCGGGCGGTCCCGGTCGGCGCGCGGGATGCCCTGCCGGGCGGCCGGGGCGCCGCCGGGCCGGCCCGCCAGCCGCCGCCGCAGCTTCTCGCGCAGTTCCTCGGGCAGGGCCTGGGCGCGGTCGCTGCGGGAGGGTCGCGCCGCGCCGGAGGAGGACGCGGAGCCTGAGGAAGAAGGGGTCGAAGACGTCATGGTCGTCGGGTCCTCACCGTTCGTGGTCGTGGCCGCCGTACGCGGCGTCTTCGGGCTCGTGGGCGGCGTGGGCGCCGTCGTCGTGCTCGGGGGTGTCGTGCTCGGGGCCGTCGTCGTACGCGGCCTCCTCCAGCTCGCTCAGCACCTGTTCCTCCACCAGCTCCGCCAGTGCGGCGACGGTGCCGGTCACCAGGACGTCGCGGGGGGTGAGCGTGACGCCGAACGCGTCGTTGGCGCGGGAGGCGATGAGCAGGGCGCGCATGGAGTCGCCGCCGAGCAGGAAGTAGTCGTCCTCGGCGCCGACGGCCGTGTGGAGGGTCTCCTCCCAGATGGCGGCCAGTGCCTCCTCGGTGGGCGTGCGCGGGGCCACGTGGCCGGGCCGCTCCCGCTCCTCGGCGGGCGGCGGGGCGGGCAGGGCGGCCCGGTCGGTCTTGCCGTTCTCGGTGAGCGGGAAGCGGTCGAGCGGCACGAACGCCGACGGGACCATGTGGGCCGGCAGGCGGCGGGCGGCCAGCTCCCGCAGCTCGGCCGCGGCCGGCGGTTCGGCGCCGGGCGCCGTGAGCAGGTGCGCGACCAGGCGGGGCAGGCCCGGTTCGTCCTCGCGTACGGTCACCACGGCGTCCAGCACGTGCGGATGCCGGACCAGGGCCGCCTCGACCTCGCCCGCCTCGATGCGGTGACCGCGCAGCTTCAGCTGGTGGTCGGTGCGGCCCAGGTAGTGCAGTTCGCCCGCGCCGTCGCGGCGCACCAGGTCGCCGGTGCGGTACATCCGGGTGCCGGGCGGCCCGTACGGGTCGGCGGTGAACCGGGCCGCGGTGAGGCCGGGCCGGCCGTGGTAGCCGCGCGCCAGCGCCGGTCCGGTGAGCCACAGTTCACCGGGGACGCCGGCGGGCACGGGGCGCAGCCGGGCGTCGAGGACGTAGGCGCCGGTGGCGGGCAGCGGGCGGCCGATGGGCGGCGCGGCGCCGTCCGCCTCCAGGGGTGCGGACCAGGTGGCGACGACGGTGGCCTCGGTGGGGCCGTAGGAGTTGACCATGCGGTGGTGCGGGGCCCAGCGGGCGACGAGTTCGGGGCCGCACGCGTCGGCGCCGACGATCAGCGTCTTCAGGTCGGGCAGCGTGCCGGGGGTCTGCGCGGGCACCGTGGCGAGCGCGGCCGGCGGCAGCAGGGTGTGCGTGATGCGCGCCGAGCGCAGGACGCCGGCGAGTTCGGCGCCGAGCAGCGGGCCGGGACGGGGTACGACGAGCCGGGCGCCGTGCGGCAGGGACATGCACAGTTCGAGCACGGAGGCGTCGAAGCTGGGCGTGGCGAAGGACAGCACCCGGTCGCCGGGGGCGACCCGGTAGTGGGCGGCCTCGGCCGCGGAGAACGCGGCGAGCCCGCGGTGGGTGACGACGACGCCCTTGGGGGTGCCGGTGGAGCCGGAGGTGTAGATGACGTAGGCCGGGTCGTCCAGGTCGAGCGGGCGGGTCCGGTCGGCGTCGGTGGGCCGGTGGCCGGGGGCCTCGTCCGGCGGGGCGGCGAGCAGGCCGGCGATCTCCTTGGCGTCCAGGGTGAGGGCGGGCGCGGCGTCGCGCAGCATCAGCGCGATCCGCTCCTCGGGGTAGGCGGGGTCCACCGGCAGGAACGCGGCGCCCGCCTTGGCCACCGCCAGCTGCGCCCGGACCATGTCCGCCGAGCGGGGCAGCAGCAGGGCGACGAGGTCGCCGGGGCCCGCGCCCCGGTCGATGAGCCGGTGCGCGAGGCGGTTGGCCTGGTCCTCCAGCTCGGCGAAGCTCAGCAGGGTGCCGGGTGCCTCGAGCGCGGGGGCGGCCGGCCACCGGTCGACGGCGGCCTCGACCAGGGCGGGCAGGGCCGCCTCGGGCACCGGGCCGGACGCCGGCCGGGAGGGGCCGTGCAGCAGCCGGGCCCGGTGTTCCGGCGACAGGACGTCGATGGCGTCCAGCGGCGTGGTGCCGTCCGAGGCGGCGAGGGCGTGCAGGGTGTGCAGCAGCTGCCCGGCCAGGGACTCGGCGGCGGCCGCGTCGAAGTACCGCGGGTCGTAGCCGAGTTCGACGGCGAGCCGGTCGCCGGGCGAGACGACCACGGCGAGCGGGTAGTTGGTGGCCTCCCGGGCGTCCAGGTCGCGCAGGGCGAGTCCGTGGGTGCCCGCTGTCGCGTCGCCGACCGGGTAGTTCTCGAAGACCACGAGGCTGTCGAACAGCGCGGTCCCGGACGGCAGCCGGGTGAGCCGGTGCAGGTCGCCCAGGGGCAGGTGGTCGTGGCGGCGGTCCTCGGCCCGGTCCTCCTGGACCGTGCGCAGCCAGTCGGCGCAGGGGGCGGAGCCGTCGACGCCGATCCGTGCGGGCAGTGTGGTGATGAAGAGCCCGGTGATCGTGTCGGCGCCGGGCAGATCGGCGGGCCGTCCGGAGACGGTGGTGCCGAAGCACACGTCACGCTCCCCGCTCCACCGCGCCAGCAGCAGCGCCCAGGCGCCCTGCACCAGGGTGTTGAGGGTGAGCCGGTGCCGGCGGGCGAACTCCTGGAGCCGGTGCGTCTCCTCGGCGCCCAGCCGCTGCGACAGCCAGGTGCCGGAGCGGGCGGTGGTGCCCGGGGCGGGCCTGCGGTCGTACGGCAGCGGGGTGGGCCCGCTCAGGCCGTTCAGGACGGCACGCCAGTGCTCCTCGGCGGAGCCGGTCTCGCGGGCGGCCAGCCAGGCGGCGTAGTCCGCGAAGGGCCGGCGCTCGGGCAGCCGGGGCCGCTCGCCGCGGGAGAGCGCGGCGTGCGCGGCCATGACGTCGGACAGGACGTGGAAGACGCTCCAGCCGTCGAGCAGGACGTGGTGGAAGGTCCACACCACCCGCACCGCGTCCGGGCCGAGCCGGACCAGGGCGAGCCGCAGCAGCGGGGCGCGGTCCAGGGCGAGGCCCCGGGCCCGTTCGTCGGCGAGCAGCCGCTCCAGCTCCGCGTCCCGCCGCTCGGGCGGCAGCCCGCTCCAGTCGTGTTCGGTGACCGGCAGGGCGGCGGTCCGGTGGACGATCTGGAGCGGCACGGGTACGCCGTGCAGGGCGACGGAGGTGCGCAGCACGGGCGTGTGGTCGACGACGTGCTGCCAGGCGGCGGCGAGCGTCCGCGGGTCGCGGGCGCCGTCGGCGACGAAGGTGATCTGCTCGACGTAGAGGCCGTGTCCGGCCTCGTCCAGGCCGTGCATCACCATGCCGGTCTGGGTGGGGGTGAGCGGGTACACGTCCCTGACGTCCGCGCCGGTGCCGACGAGGCGGTCCACGGCCGCCTGGTCCAGCGGTGCGAGCGGGAAGTCGGAGGGGGTGCGGCCGCCCGCGCCGGGTTCGGCGCAGTGCCGGACGATCGCGCGCAGTTCGTCGGTGAGTTCGGCGGCCAGCCGGGCGACCGTGTCCCGCCGGTGCACCCGGCGCGAGTAGGACCAGGTGAACTCCAGCCGGTCGCCGGTGACCTGTCCGAGGACGTCGAGGAGGTGCGGCCGTTCGGCCGTGCGGTCCATGCCGCCGGTGAGGCCGCCGTGGGGCGTGTGCAGCAGTCCGCCGGGGGCGGAGGTCCCGTCCTGCCGGCCCAGGTAGTTGAAGCACACCTGCGGCAGGGCGGGCAGCCCGGGTCCGGCGGTGGGGTGCAGGAAGCGCAGCGCGCCGTAGCCGAGTCCGCCGTGCGGCACGGCCCGCAGGTTCTCCTTGACGGCCTTGAGCACGGCGGCCGTGCCGGCGTCCCGGGGCACGTCCAGGGCCACCGGGTACACGGCGGTGAACCAGCCGGCGGTCCGGGCGAGGTCGACGTCCGCGAACAGCTCCTCGCGGCCGTGTCCCTCCAGGGTGACCGCGACCCGGTCCCGGCCGGTCCAGCGGGCCAGGACCCGGCCCAGCGCGCACAGCAGCACGTCGTTGACGCGGGTGCGGTACGCCTCGGGGACGTCCTGGAGCAGCCGGCGGGTCTCCTCGGCGTCGAGTCCGGCGCTCACGCTGTCCTCGTCGGCGACGGTGTTGGAGCCGCCGGGACCGTCGGCGGGCAGGTCGGCGCCGGCGTCGAGGCCGGACCAGTGGGCGAGTTCGGCGTCGAAGCCGCCCGCCCCGGTGTGCTCGGCGAGCCGCCGGGCCCAGGTGTGGAAGGAGGTGGACTTGGGGCCGAGGCAGGGTCGTTCGCCGGCCCGCAGGGCGCGGTGGGCGGTGTCCAGGTCGGCGAGCAGCACCTGCCAGGACACGGCGTCGACGACCAGGTGGTGGGCGGCCAGCAGCAGCACCGGCCGGCCGCCGTTGCCGGGCCGGCACAGGGCGGCCCGCAGCAGCGGTCCGCGGGCCAGGTCGAAGCCGGCGCCGAGGGCGTCGGCCACCTCCTGCGGCTCCGCGCGGTCGTGGACCTCCAGGTGCCAGGCGTCGTCGCCGGGCGGGGTGCCGTACTGGCGCCACCGCCCGTCGGCGGACCGTTCGAAGCGCATGCGGAGGGCGTCGTGGTGCTCCGTCACGGCGGTCAGGGCGGCGCGCAGCAGGTCCTCGCCGGGATCCGTGGCCAGCTCGAAGGCGACCGTCTGGCTGAAGTGGGCGGGGTCGCCGGTGAGGGTGTCCAGCAGCCAGTGCTGGACGGGGGTGAGCGGGGCGTCGCCGGTCACCGGGCCCTGCTCGGCGGTGACCGTGGCCGCCGCGGGCTCCTCGGCCGCCGCCGCGAGTTCGGCGAGGGTCTGGTGGGTGAACAGGTGCCGGGGGGTCAGGGTGAGTCCGGCCCGGCGGGCGGCCGAGACGATCCGGATGCCGAGGATGGAGTCGCCGCCGAGCATGAAGTAGTTGTCGTCGGCGCCGACTTCGGGCACGTCCAGAACCTCGCACCAGATGGCCGCGAGGGTCCGTTCCGCCTCGGTGCGCGGTGGCCGTCCGGTCTCGCCCCCGGCCGGGGCGGCCCACTCGGGCTCCGGCAGCGCCCGCCGGTCGAGTTTGCCGGTGGCGCCGAGCGGCAGCCGCTCGAGCGGCACGATCAGGGCGGGTACCAGGTGGTCGGGCAGGCCCCGGGCGAGGAAGGCGCGCAGTTCCGCGAGGTCGGGCAGGCCGGCCGGGCGGGGCACGGCGTAGCCGACGAGGCGGCGGTGGCCGCCGTGCTCGACCACCCGGGCGGCGGCGGCCGCCACGGCGGGGTGGCGGGCGAGTGCGGCCTCCACCTCGCCGAGTTCGATCCGGAAGCCGCGCACCTTCACCTGGTCGTCGCCGCGGCCGAGGTAGACGAGGTCGCCGTCGGCCGTCCAGCGGACCAGGTCGCCGGTGCGGTACATACGGCTGCCGGGCGGGCCGAACGGGTCGGGCAGGAAGCGGGCCGCGCTCAGCCCGGGCCGGCGCAGATAGCCGCGGGCGACGCCGGTCCCGGCGAGGAACAGCTCCCCGGGGGCGCCGACGGGCACCGGGCGCATCCGCTCGTCCAGGACGTAGGCGCGGGCGCCGCCGAGCGGCCGGCCGATCGGCGGGTCGCGGTCGGGGTCGGCCGGGTCGCAGGTGAAGGCGGTGGCGTAGACGGTGGCCTCGGTGGGGCCGTAGATGTTGCGGACCTGGCAGCCGGGGACGGCCGCGCGTACCTGGCGCACGGTCCGGGCGGGCAGCCCCTCGCCGGCGAGGACGACGGTGTCGGCGGTGACGCGTACGGCGTCCTCGGCGAGGAGCCGGTCGAGGGCGGAGGGCACGGCGCTGAGCAGCCCGGCCCGCCAGGGCCCGGGGCGCTCGGCGAGGGCGAGCAGGTCGCGGACGATCTCGACGCAGCCGCCGGACAGCAGCGGCGAGAAGATCTCGAACACGGACACGTCGAAGTTGAGCGAGGTGGACGCCACCACGTGCTCCAGCCCCCGGCCGGTGAACTCGGCCGCCGCCCAGTCGGTCAGGGCCAGCACGGACGCGTGGGCGACGACGACGCCCTTGGGGCGGCCGGTGGAGCCGGAGGTGTGGATGACGTAGGCGGGGTGGCCGGGCAGCAGCGCGGTGGGCCGCTCGGCGTCGCCGACGGCGGTGTCCGGGAGGGCGGCGGCCGGGTCCTCGTCGAGCAGGATCCTGGTGAACGGGCCCTCGGGCAGCCGGCCGGCGGTCTCCGCGGACGTGATCACGGCGTCGGGCCGCACGTCCTCGAAGAGGAACGCCACGCGCTCGGCCGGGTACTGGGGATCGACGGGGAGGTAGCCGGCACCGCTCTTGAGCACCGCGAGGAGCGCCACGACCAGGTCGGCGGTGCGGGGCAGGCAGAGCGCGACGAACCGCTCGGGTCCGGCGCCCGCGGCCAGCAGCAGCCGCGCCAGGCGGTTGGAGCGGGCGTCGAGTTCACGGTAGGTGAGGACGGTGCCGGCGTGCCGGACGGCCGGGGCGTCCGGGGTGCGCCCCGCCTGCCGGTGGAACGCCTCGGGCAGCGTGCCGTACGGCGCCTCGGCCGGCCGGCCGCCGAACCGTTCGACCAGCGCGCGCTGCTCGGCCGGGGCCGTCAGCGGCAGGTCGGCGAGGCGGCTGTCGAAGCCGGCGGCCATGCCGGTCAGCAGGGTGCGCAGGCTCTCGCCGAGCGCCTGAACCGTCGTGGCGTCGAAGGCGGCCGGGTCGTAGTCCAGGTTCACGGTCAGGGTGTCGCCGGGTGCCACGACCACGCTGAGCGGGTAGTTGGTCGGCTCCAGGTCCCGCTCCTGCTCCAGGGCCAGACCGTGCCGGGACAGCGCGCCGGCGTCGAACGGGTAGTTCTCGAAGACCACGATCGAGTCGAACAGGCCGGTGCCGCCGGGGACCTCGCTCCACGACTGCACCTGGGCGAGGGAGACGAAGTCGTGGCGCCGGGCCTCCGACTGGCCGGCCTGCAGCTCGCCCAGCCAGGCCGGCAGCGGGCGTCCCCCGTCGACGCGGACGCGGGTGGGCAGGGTGTTGATGAACAGGCCGACCATCGAGGTCACGCCCGGCAGGTCGGCGGGCCGCCCGGAGACGGTCGTGCCGAACACCACGTCGTCCCCGCCGCCGTAGCGGGACAGCAGCAGCGCCCAGGCGCCCTGGAGGACGGTGTTGAGGGTCAGTCCGGCCCGCTGCGCGTTCTCCCGCAGGCGCGCCGACACGTCGGGGCCGAGGGTGATGCGCACCGACCCGGACGAGGAGGCGCGGTGGGCCCCGGTGGCGCGCCGGTCGCGGGGCAGCCGCGTCGGCGCCTGGAAACCGGCGAGGGTCTCCCGCCAGTACCGCTCCGCCCGGCCGGTGTCCTGTCCCGCCAGCCAGCGCAGGTAGTCGGCGAAGGGCCGGCGTTCGGGCACCTCGGGGCGGCGGCCGCGGGTCAGGGCGGCGTACCGCTCGCAGACCTCGTCGAAGACCTGGGCGGCGCTCCAGCCGTCCAGCAGCACGTGGTGGAACGTCCACACCAGGCGTACCGCGTCCGGGCCGAGCCGGATCAGCGTCAGCCGCATCAGGGGCGCGGCGCCGAGGTCGATGCCCGCCTCGCGGTCCTCGGCCAGCAGCCGGTCCAGTTCGCGCCCGCCGTGGCCGGCGGGCCGGCCGGACCAGTCGTGGTGGGTCACGGGGACCACGGCCCGGTGGCGGACGACCTGGAGCGGTTCGGGGGTCTCCTGCCACACGAGCGCGGTGCGCAGCACCGGGTTGGCGTCCGCGGTGTGCTGCCACGCCTCGGCGAGGGCGTGCGGGTCGGTGACGCCGGACAGGGTCAGCTGCACCTGGTTGACGTAGGTGCGGCTGTCGGCGTCCAGCAGGCTGTGGAAGAGCATGCCCGCCTGCATCGGTGTCAGCGGGTGGACGTCGGCGACCTCACGGCCGTCCCCGGCGATCCGGTCCACGGCGGCCTGGTCCAGGCGGGCCAGCGGGAAGTCCGACGGGGTGCGGCCGCCCGCGTCGGGCCGGGAGCAGTGCGCGACGATGTCCTGGAGCGCGTGCAGCATGCCCTCGGCGAGCGCGGTCACCGTCTCCGCGCGGTGCCGGCCCCTGCCGTAGTACCAGGTGATCTCCAGCCGGTCGTCCTCGACGCGGGCCACGACGTCCAGCAGGTGCGGGCGTTCGGCACCGGGCGCCTCCGCGCCGTCCAGGCCGCCGGGCACCGCCCCGATCAGGGCGCCGCCGCCGGCGGTCCAGTCGAAGCGGCCCAGGTAGTTGAAGGTGATGCCGGGTGCGGGCGTGCCCGTGAGGCGGGGGTCGCGGGCCAGGTGACGCAGGACGCCGTAGCCGATTCCCCGGTCGGGTACGGCCCGCAGCTGCTCCTTCACCGACTTCAGGGCGGTGCCCCAGTCGCCGGCCGGGATCGTGAGGGCGACCGGGAAGAGGGAGGTGAACCAGCCGACCGTGCGGGACAGGTCCACGTCCTCGAACAGCCGGTCCTCGCGGCCGTGTCCTTCCAGGCCGACGGCGACGGTGGCGCGTCCGGTCCAGTCGGCGAGGACCCGGCCCAGCGCGGTGAGCAGGACGTCGTCGACCCGGGTGCGGTAGGCGCCGGGGACACGGCGCAGCAGGTCGTCGGTGCGTTCGCGGTCCAGGGAGACGGTCACCTCGCGGACGTCGGCCACGGTGGTGCCGCCGGGGCCGTCCACGGGCAGCGGGTCGGCGCAGTGCCGGGCGGCCCGCTCCCAGTGGTCCAGCTGTGCGGCGAAGTCGCCGGCGCGGTCGCGCAGCCGGCGGGCCCACTCCTGTACGGAGGTGGTGCGGGCGGGCAGCCGTACGGGCTCTCCGGCGGCGGCCTGCCGGTAGGCGGTCTCCAGGTCCTCCAGCAGGATGCGCCAGGAGACGCCGTCGACCACCAGGTGGTGGGCGACCAGCAGCAGCCGGGCGGGACGGGGCTCGTCGCCGGTGAACAGCCGGGCGGTGAACAGGGGCCCGGTCTCCAGGCGGAGGCCGGCGTGGGCCGCGGCGGTGACGCGTTCCTCGGCGTCGTGCGGGTGGACCGACAGCAGCCCGGGGGCCGGTTCGCCGGCAGCGACGTCCTGGTGCCAGGTCAGGTCGCCGTCGGGGGCGAACCGGGCGCGCAGGGCGTCGTGGTGCGTCCACAGGGCGGTGAGGGCGCGGCGCAGGGCCTCCTCGTCGACGGCGCCGGCGGTCTCGACGACGACGCACTGGTCGAAGAAGTCCGGGTGTGCGGGCCGCGGGTCGAGGAACCAGTGCTGGATCGGCGTGAGGTCCACCGCCCCGCTGACGGGTCCGGTGCCGGCCACGGCGGGTGCGGACCCGCCGGTGGCGGCGGCCAGTTCGGCCACCGTGGGGTGCCGGAACAGGTCGCGGGGGGTGAGGGCGAGGCCCGCGGCGCGGGCGCGGGAGACCACCTGGATGCTGAGGATGGAGTCGCCGCCCAGCATGAAGAAGTTCTCGTCCACGCCGACCCGTTCGACGCCGAGCAGCTCGGCCCAGATCCCGGCGAGGAGCCGTTCGGCGTCGGTGCGCGGGGCCCGGTGGGGGCGCTCGGCGCCCGCCTGCCAGTCGGGGGCGGGCAGCCGCCGCCGGTCGACCTTGCCGTTGGCCGTCAGCGGCAGTTCCGGCACGGTGACGAAGGCGGCGGGCAGCATGTAGTCGGGCAGTCCGGCCGCCAGGTGGGCGCGCAGCTCCTCGGCGGACGGCACGGGTGCGTCCTGGGCCGCCACCAGGTGGGCGGCCAGCCGCTTGCGGCCGGCGTCCTCGTAGAGGGAGACGACGGCCTCGGCGACGGCGGGGTGGGCGGTCAGCCGGGCCTCGATCTCGGCGGGTTCGACGCGGAAGCCGCGGATCTTGATCTGGTCGTCGGCGCGGCCGACGAAGTGCAGTTCGCCGTCGGGGCTCCAGCGCACGATGTCGCCGGTGCGGTACATCCGCGCGCCGGGCGGCCCGAAGGGGTCGGCGACGTAGCGGGCGGCGGTCGCCCCGGGCCGGCGCACGTAGCCGCGGGCCAGACCCGCGCCGGCGATGTACAGCTCCCCCGGTATGCCCGGGGGCTGGGGCCGCAGCGCGGTGTCGAGGACGTAAGCGCGGGTGTTGTCCAGCGGGCGGCCGATGGGCAGGACGGCGGGCAGCGGGTCGCCGGAGCGGAAGACCCGGCGGGTGGCGAAGGTGGTGGTCTCGGTGGGGCCGTAGCCGTCCACGACGGTCAGCCCGGGGCAGGCGTCCAGGACCCGGCGCACGACGGCGCCCGGCACGGCCTCGCCGCCCGTCCACACCTCGCGGGCGCCGCGCAGGCAGCCGGGGTCCTCCTGGGCGAGCAGCCGGAACAGCCCCGCGGTCAGCCACAGGCAGCTCACCCGCCGCTCCGTGACGGCCCGCCGGACCTCGGCGGTGTCCAGGTCGGCCGGCGGGGCGAGCACGGCCGTGCCGCCGCGCAGCAGCGGCACCCACACCTCGTAGGTGGCGGCGTCGAAGGCGTGCGGCGAGTGCACGAGGACCCGGTCGTGCCCGGCGAAGGCCCGGTCCAGGGCGAGCGCGGCGACGTCCCGCTGGCGCACCGCGACCCCCTTGGGGGTGCCGGTGGAGCCCGAAGTGAACATGACGTACTGGACGTGGTCGGGATGGAGGTCGGCGCGGGGCGGAAGGCCGCCGGGGCCCGGGGCGCCGTCGGCGCGCAGGACGCCGTCGCCGGGCAGTACGTCGCGGGCCGTCTCCTCCCACGCCGCGTCGGTGAGCAGCAGGTCCGCGCCGGCCTCTGTCATCATGCGGCGCAGCCGCCCGGCCGGCGCCCGGCCGTCCAGCGGCACGTACACCCCGCCCGTGCGCACGAGCGCGAGCTGGGCGACGACCAGTTCCACGGAGCGGTCCATCAGCACGCCGACGGCGCGTTCCGGCCGCACGCCGAGCGCTGCCAGCCGGGCCGCCAGCCCGGCCGCGCGGTCGTCGAGTTCGCGGTACGTGAGGCAGGCGCCGTCCGCCTCCAGGGCCACGGCGCCGGGGGTGCGGCGCACCTGCGCGGCGAAGAGACCGGCGACGGTGTCGCCGGGCAGCTCGGTGGCGGTGTCGTTCCAGGTGCGCAGGACCTGCTCGCGGCGGTCGGGGGTGAGCAGCGGCAGCCGGGCGGGCGGCCGCCGGGCCCCGGTGACCATGCCGGTGAGCAGGACGGTGAGGTACTCGGCCAGCCGCTCGACGGTGCCCGCGTCGAACAGCTCCGGGTCGTAGCCGAGGCGCAGGGCCAGTTCCGGGCCGGGATAGGCGGTCAGGCTCAGCGGGTAGTTGGTGGTCTCGACGCCCTCCAGGCCGGTCAGGCGCAGTCCGTGGCCGGCGGCGAGGTCGTCGTCCACCGGGTAGTTCTCGAAGACGACGATGCTGTCGAACAGACCGGTGCGCTCGGGGAGGCCGGTGAAGGACCGCATCCGGGTGAGCGGCAGCTGGTCGAAGCGCCGGTCCTCGCTCTGCTCGTCCTGCAGCGCGCGCAGCCAGTCGACCAGGGTGCCGTCGTCCGGGACGGTCACGCGGGTGGGCAGGGTGGTGATGAACAGGCCGGTCATGGCGTCGGCGCCGGGCAGCTCGGGCGGCCGTCCGGACACGGTCGTGCCGAACACCACTTCGTCCGTGCCCGCCTGCCGGGCCAGCAGCAGCGCCCAGGCGCCCTGGACGAGGGTGTTCACGGTCAGGCCGGACGTGCGCGCCAGCTCCTCCAGCGCCCGGGTGGCGGCCGCGGGGAGCGTGGCCCGCACCGCGTGCGTGGACTCGGCGCGGTGACTCTCGCGCGGCTCGCTGTCGTACGGCAGCGGTGTGGCCTCGGTCAGGCCGGACAGGCGGTGCCGCCAGTGCCGTTCGGCCGGTGCCGTGTCGCGGCGGCCGAGCCAGGCGACGTGGTCGCGGAAGGGCGGGCGGTGCGGGAGGGCGTCCGGGCCGGCGCCGGCGTGCTGGGCGAAGACGTCCGAGAGCACCTGGAACAGGCTCCAGCCGTCCAGCAGCAGGTGGTGGAAGGACCACACCACGCGCACCGCGGTGTCCGAGACGCGGGCGAGGAGCAGCCGCTGCAGCGGGGCCCGCGTGAGGTCGATGCCGTCCGCGCGGTCGCGGGCCAGGACGTCGTCGAGCCGGGCGCGGCGCTCGTCGTCGGTGAGGTCGCGCCAGTCCAGGTGGGCGACCGGCACGGCCGCGTGCCGCTGCACGACCAGCAGCGGCTCGGGCACGTCCTGCCAGACGACCCGGCCGCGCAGCACCTCGGTGCGGTCGGTGACCCGCTGCCACGCGGCCGCCAGGGCGGCCGGGTCGGGCACGCCGTCCAGGACGAACGTCAGCTGCTGGAAGTAGACCCCGCGGTCGTCCTGGGACAGGCCGTGGAAGAGCATGCCCGCCTGGGTGGGCGTGAGCGGGTACGCGTCCGCGACCGCCGCCGGGTCCGGGCCGGTGATCCGGTCCACGGCGGCCTGGTCGAGCCGGGCCAGCGGGAAGTCGGACGGGGTGCGCCCGGCGGCGCCCGGCCGGCCTGCGTACCGGGCGAGGTCCGCGAGCGCGTCGGCGTACCGCCGGGCCAGGTCCTCGACCGTGTCCTCGCGGTACAGCCGGTCCGCGTAGAACCAGGTGAACTCCAGTCGGTCGTCGGCGAGGTGGCCGACGACCTCCAGGGCGTGCGGGCGCTCGGCCGCCGGGTCGGCGTCCAGCTCCAGCGGCCGCACGACGCCCCGGTAGAGCCCCTCGGGATCCTCCGGCAGCCCCATCCGGCCCAGGTAGTTGAAGCTGACCTGGGCGTCGCCGGTCAGCGGTGCCGCCCCCGGACCGGCGAGGTAGCGCAGCGCGTCGTGCCCCAGTCCGTGCCGGGGCACGGCACGCAGCTGCTCCTTGACCCGTTTCAGCACGGCGTCCCAGCCGGCGTCCGCGGGGACGGCGAGGGCGAGGGGGTACCGGGTGGTGAACCAGCCGGCCGTGCGGCTGATGTCCAGTTCGGGGAAGAGGTCCTCGCGACCGTGCCCCTCCACGTCGACCAGCACGCGCTCCCGTCCGCTCCAGCCGCACAGCGCCCGGCCGAGGGCGCTGAGCAGGACGTCGTTGGCCTGGGTGCGGTAGGTGTCGGGCAGGGTGCGCAGCAGCGCGGAGGTGTCCTCGCGGCTCAGCCGTACGGTGACCGAGCGCTGCGCGGCGTAGGTGTCGGGGGCGCCCGGCTGGTCGGCGGGGAGGGCCGGTTCGGTGCGGGGCGCGGCCCCGGCCCAGTGGTCGCGCTCGTCGTCGAAGCCGCCGTCCGCCGCGTGGGCTGCGAGCCGGCGTGCCCACTGGCGCAGCGGTGAGGACTTGGCGGGCAGGGCGGCCGCGCCGTCGGCGCCGGAGCGGCGGGCCCGGTAGGCGCGGTCCAGGTCCTCCAGCAGGACCCGCCAGGTGACCCCGTCGACCACGAGGTGGTGCACGGCGAGGTGCAGGACGCGGGTGCTGCCGGGGCCGCGGTCGTGCAGCACCGCCCGCAGCAGCGGTCCGGTGGCCAGGTCGAAGGGGCCGAAGTGCGGGGTGTCCTGGTCCGGGCCGGTGTGCCGGGCGAGGGCGATGCGGGGTGTGCGGTCCCCGATGATCCAGCGGACCTCGCCGGACGCGTCGTCGGCGACGAAGCGGGAGCGCAGGGCGTCGTGGTGGGCGGCCAGGTCGTTCAGCGCGTCCTCCAGCGCCGCCGGGTCCAGGTCGTCGGGCACCTGGACGGACAGCGCCTGCGCGAAGTGGCCGGCGCGCTCGCCGGCGGTGTCGAACAGCCAGTGCTGGATGGGTGTCAGGGGCGCCGTGCCGGTGGCGGGCTCCGGTGCGGGGGCCGCCTCGCGCGGGCCTCGCGCGGCGTCCGCGCGGCGGGCGAGGGCGGCGACCGTCTGGAGCTGGTAGACGTCCCGGGAGGTGAGCGGCAGGCCCTCCTGGCGGGCTCGGGCCACCACCTGGATGCTGAGGATCGAGTCGCCGCCCAGCTCGAAGAAGTTGTCGTCGACGCCGATGCGGTCGGCGCGCAGCACCTCGGCCAGGATCGCGGCGAGCGTCCGCTCGGTGGGCGTGCGGGGTGCGACGTGCCGGACCGCGCGCACGGCGGGGCCCGGGTCGGGCAGCCGGCCGCGGTCCAGTTTGCCGTTGGGGCTGAGCGGCAGCGCGTCCAGCAGGACGACGGCCGTCGGCACCATGTAGTCGGGCAGGCTGCGCCCGAGTTCCCGGCGGACGGCCTCCGGTTCCACGTGCGCGCCGGCGGCCGGGACGACGTAGCCGACCAGCCGCCGATGGCCGTCGCCGCCGTCCCCGGCGGCGGCGGTGGCCGCCGCCTCGGCCACGCCCGGGCAGCCGCGCAGCGCCTCCTCGACCTCGCCCAGTTCGATGCGGAAGCCGCGCACCTTGACCTGCTGGTCGATCCGGCCGACGTACTCCAGCTGCCCGTCGGCGCGGCGGCGCACCAGGTCGCCGGTGCGGTACATGCGCTCCCCCGGCGCGCCGAACGGGTCGGCGACGAACCGGGTGGCGGTGAGTCCGGGGCGGTTCAGGTAGCCGCGGGCGAGGCCGCCGCCGCCGAGGTACAGCTCGCCGGTGACGCCGACCGGCTGAGGACGCAGGGAGCCGTCCAGGACGTAGGCGCGGGTGGCGGCCACCGGGGCGCCGATGGGCGGGGCCTGCTCGGGCGCCTCGTCACCGGCGAACCAGGCGGTGGCGTACACGGTGGCCTCGGTGGGGCCGTAGATGTTGGCGACCCGGCACCCGGGCAGCGCGGCGCGCAGGTCGTGCAGCGTCTGGGCGGGCAGCGCCTCGCCGGCCAGGACGACGGTGTCGGCCGCCATCGGCGCCGTACCGCCCGCGAGCAGGCGGGAGACGACGGACGGCACCCCGCTGAGCAGTCCGGCGCGCCGGGGCCCGGCGCCGTCGGCGAGGGCCGGCAGGTCCGGGACCACCTCGACGGTGCCGCCGGCGAGCAGCGGGCAGAGCAGTTCGAAGACCGAGACGTCGAAGTTGAGGGAGGTGGAGGCGATCACATGGGCGAGCCCGGCGGCGCCGAACCGCTCCCGCGCCCACCCGGCCAGCGCGGCCACGCTGCGGTGGGTGACCACGACGCCCTTGGGGCGGCCGGTGGAACCCGACGTGTAGATGACGTAGGCGGGATGGTCGGGCAGCAGCGGACGACGCCGGCCGGCGTCATCCGGGGCGGTGGCAGCCGGGGAGGTGGCAGCCGCGCCGGTACCAGCCAGGGCGGGGCCGGCCGCGCCGGAGCCGGTCGGGGCGGTGGTGGCCAGGGCGGGGCTGGCCAGGGCGGGGCCAGCCGGGCCGGTGTCCGCCGCACCGGCCGGGCCGGAGCCAGCCGCTCCGGTGCCGGACGGGCCCGAGCCGGACGGGCCCGAGCCGGACGGGCCGGAGCCGGCCAGGGCTGGGCCGGCCGGGGCGGGGCCGGCCGGGGCGGGGCCGGCCGGGGCGGTGTCCGCGTGGTCCTCCAGGAGTAGCGGGGTGAGGTTCACGGGCAGCGCGGAGGCGGTCTCCCGGGTGGCGACGACGAGGGCGGGCCGGGCGTCGTCGAGCATGAGGCGGACGCGCTCGGCCGGGTAGGCGGGGTCGACGGGCAGGTAGGCGGCGCCCGACTCGAGCACCGCCCAGAGCACGGGCACGAGGTCGGCGGTGCGCGGCAGGCACAGCGCGACCAGGGTCTCCGGGCCCGCGCCGCGGGCGACGAGCAGCCGGGCCAGCCGGCGGGCGCGCCGCTCGGTCTCGGCGTAGTCCAGCCGGACCGGGCCGCAGACGACGGCGGTACGGTCCGGGGTGCGGGCCGCCTGAGCGCTCAGCAGCTCGGGCAGCGTGGCCTGTCCGGTGTCGCGGTACCGGCGGGCGGGCGGGTTCCAGGTGTCCACCAGCGTGCGCTGTTCGGCGGCCGAGAGCATGGGCAGTTCGGCGAGGGTACGGCCCGGACCGTCGGCCATGCCCTCCAGCAGCCGGTGCAGGTGGGCGGTCATGCGGGCCACGGTCGCCGCGTCGAACAGGTCGGTGTTGAACTCGGCGGTCAGCACGCAGCCGCCGTCCTGCGCGGGGGTGAACTCCAGGACCAGGTCGAAGCGGGCGGCCGGGCGGGGCAGCGGATGCTCCTCCAGCCGCAGGCCGCCGGCGCGCGGCGGCACGGGCAGGGCGCTCTGCTGCACGACGAGCGCCTGCACCAGCGGGGTGCGGCTCGGGTCGCGGGGCGGGGCCAGTTCCTCCACCACGCGGTCGAACGGCACCGCGTCGTGGGCGAAGGCGTCCAGCAGCGTCGTCCGCATGCTCTCCACGAACTTGTCCACGGTGGCCCGCTCGTCCACCTCCCCCCGCAGCACGACCGTGTTGGCGAAGAACCCCGGCACGTCCTCCAGGTCGCGTCGGCCGCGCCCGTTGGTGACGGTGCCGAACGCGACGTCCCGCTGGCCGGCGTAGCGCGAGAAGAGCAGCGCGGAGGCGCCCGCGAACAGGGTGAACACGGTCGTGCCGCGCCCTGCGGCCAGGTGCCGCAGCCGGGCCACCAGCTCCGCCGGGAGGGTGTGCCGGTGGGCCGCTCCGGCGGTGGTGCGCACGGCCGGACGGGGCCGGTCGGTGGGCAGCTCCAGTGCCTGGAGCCCCGTCAGATGCCGTCTCCAGTAGGCGAGGTCGGCGGTGTGCGCGCCTTCCGCGGTGCGCTGCCGCCCTTCCCAGAGCGCGAAGTCCGGGTACTGCACCGCCGGCCGGTCCAGGCCGTCGGGTCCGCCGGTGGTCTCGGCGTGGTAGAGGGCGGCGAGTTCGCGGGTGAGGATGCCCACCGACCAGCCGTCGGTGACGATGTGGTGCTGGGCCAGGAGGAGCAGGTGGTCCTCGGCGCCGAGCCGGATCAGCAGGGCCCGGGTGAGGGGGCCGTCCGCCAGGTCGAAGGGGCCGGTCAGTTCCCGGGTGAGCAGTTCCTCGGCCGCCTGGGCGCGGCGCGCCCCGGGTACGCCGGTGAGATCGGCCGTCCGCAGCGGCAGGTCCGGCCCCGGGGCGACGCGCTGGACGCCCTGTCCGCCGTCCGTGGCGAACGTGGTGCGCAGGGAGTCGTGGCGGGCCGCGAGGCGCTGCAGGGAGCGGCTCAGGGCGCCGGGGTCCAGGTCGCCGCGCAGCCGCAGGCAGACTCCGGTGTTGTACTCGGTGCCGCCCTCGGTGAGGTCGTCGAGGTACCAGAGCCGCCGCTGGGCGCTGGACAGCGGCAGGGAGCCGTCGCGCGGGGCCGGCGGTATCGGGTCCGGGGCCGCGGCGGCCGAGGGGTCGCCGAGCAGGGGGGCCAGGGCGGCGACGGTCCGGGCGGTGAAGACGTCCCGCACGGTCAGCCGGACGCCCAGCTCGTCCCGGATCCGGGACAGGACGCGCGCGGCGAGGACCGACTCGCCGCCGAGGTCGAAGAAGTCGTCCGTGACACCGACCGCGTCGACGCCCAGGACGTCGGCCCAGATGGCGGCGAGCGCCCGCTCCTGCGCCGAGCGCGGCGCCACGTGGTCCGCCGTGGCCTGGCGTTCCGGGGCGGGCAGGGCCCGCCGGTCGATCTTGTGCTGCGGGGTCAGCGGCATCCGGTCCAGCACCACGACGGCGGACGGCACCATGTGGGCGGGCAGCACGGCGGCGAGCGCCGCACGCAGGGCCGCGGGCTCGGGGGCCGCGGAGCGGGCTGACGGGCCCGCGGGGGCGGTGGCCTGGGGTGCGGAGGCGGAGGCGGTGGCCGGGGGTGCGGGGGCGGTTGCCGGGGGTGCGGCCGGGGTGACGTAGGCGACCAGGCGCCGGTGGCCCGGTTCGTCCTCGCGCACCACGACCACGGCCTCCGCGACCGTGCCCGCGCCGGCCCGGCGCAGGGCCGCCTCGATCTCGCCCGGTTCCACGCGGAACCCGCGGATCTTCACCTGCCGGTCCAGCCGGCCCAGGTACTCCAGTTCCCCGGCGTCGGTCCGGCGGACCCGGTCCCCGGTGCGGTAGAGGCGTGCCCCGGGCGGGCCGAGGGGGTCGGCCACGAATCGCGCGGCGGTCAGGCCCGGACGGTTCAGGTACCCGCGGGCGAGCGCGTCGCCGCCGACGCACAGCTCCCCCTCGCCGCCGGGCGGTACGGGCCGCAGCGCGGCGTCCAGGACGTGGACCCGGGTGTGCGGCAGGGCGTCGCCGATAGTCGGGGTGCCCCGGCCGGCGGTGAGCGGGCCGGTCCAGGTGGCGACGATGGTGGCCTCGGTCGGACCGTAGGAGTTGATCATGCGGCGGCCGGGCGCCCACCGGTCCACGAGCGCGGCCGGGCACGCCTCGGCGCCCACGATCAGCGTGCGCAGGTGCCGGGCGGTGCCGTCCGCCGGGTCGGGCAGGGTCGCCAGCGCGGCCGGCGGGATGAGGGCGTGGGTGATGCGGTGCTCCTCCAGGACGGCGGCGAGTTCGTCGCCGAGCCAGGGGCCGTGCGGCGGCACGACGAGCGTGGCTCCGGCGAGGACGGAGGCGCACAGTTCCAGCACGGAGGCGTCGAAGCTCGGCGAGGAGAACTGGAGCACACGGTCGCCGGGGCCGACGGCGTAGCGTTCGGCGGCGGCCGCCGTGAAGCCGCCCAGGCCGCGGTGGGTGACGGTCACGCCCTTCGGCGTGCCGGTGGAGCCCGAGGTGTAGATGACGTAGGCGGCGTGGTCGGCGCCGGCACCGGGCGTGCGCGCCGGGGTGTCACCGCTCTCCAGCAGCTCGCCGACCCGGTGCGGGTCGTCGAGGGTCACCGCGGGCGCGGCGTCGGCCAGCATCAGGGCGCGGCGTTCGGCGGGGTAGGCGGGGTCCACGGGCAGGAAGGCGGCGCCGGCCCGGGCGACGGCCAGCTCCGCCGCGATCAGCTCCAGGGAGCGCGGCAGGACCAGGGCCACCACCCGGTCGGGTCCCGCGCCCCGCCGTATCAGGTGTGCCGCCAGCCGGTCGGCACGAGTGGCCAGTTCGCGGTAGGTCCAGGTCCGGCGGCCGTCGGTGAGGGCCGGTGCGTCCGGGGTGCGGGCCACCCAGGCGGTGAACAGCTCGCCGAGCGTCGGATGCTCCGGGGCCGCGCCGCGCTCCGGCGCGCCGGTGGCGGGGCCGCCCTGCGGCAGGGAGGACGCCGGTACGGGCTTGTCGTGCAGGTCCGTCATGGGTGAAGTCCTTTGGAGAGCGGGACGATGCGGCGCGGGCCGCACGTGCGGGCACGGGTGGCCGCGGCCCACCGCGCGGGCTGGAGCGAGAGACGTACCGGGTGAGCGCGACGCGACGGCGCGTGCCGGGTGCTCGGACGGGCGGGCGGGCGGATCCGGGGGCGGGCCGGCGAGGCGTACGGGGGCCGGCGGCCGGCCGGGGGCCGGTCGCGGACCGGCGCCGTGGCCGGAACTCGCCCGGCGGACCGGAGTGGACAGGCGGGAACCGGCCGCGGACCCGCCCGCGAGCCACCGCCGGCGCGCCGGCCGCGACGCGCCGGAGCCGGAACGGTTCCGGCACGCCGGCCGGACGGCCGGCGACCGGTACCGCCCCGGCCGGCCTCTGCCGGACCGGACCGGGCGGCGCGGTGCCGGTTCAGCCGTCGGCGGTACGGCGTGCCGTGCGCCCGGAGATCTGCACCCGTTCGACGACGCCGGTGACGGGGTCGCGGTGGAAGCGTCCGCCGGGTTCGCGGCGTCCGGTGGCCGGATCGAGCAGGTCGCAGGACAGGTCGGCGTAGCAGACCAGCGGGATGGGCGGGTCGCCGTCCACGGACAGGGCCGGCGAGCCGTCCGGCCCCGGCGCGACGCGGTACGTCGTGCCGCCGTTGCGGTAGGTGCCGGCGCACTCGGGGAGTTCGACGGGGCGCCCGCGGTCGGCGGCGCGGGCGCCCGCGGGTATCCGTTTCCCGGTCAGCGCGGAGAGCTCCGCGGCGAGGTCGTGCCAGAGGGCGGTCGCGCCCCCGGCGTTGCCGGTGAAGGCGACCACGACGCCGCTCTCCGGGTCGGCCCGCAGGTGGCAGGACGTGCCCTGGGCGTTTCCGTCATGGCCGCACCACACACGTCCGTCCCGCTGGTACAGGGCGAGTCCGGGGCCCCAGCCGTCGGCCAGCGTGCCGGGGCCGGCGGCGGGCTCGGCGCGGCGCATCTCCTTGGCGACGGCAGGCGGCAGCAGGTCCGAGGAGCCGATCAGCGCCTGCCCGAAGGCGGCCAGGTCGAGGGCGCTGCCGAGGAGTGCGCCGGCCGGCGCCTCCAGGGGCGCGAGGTTCTGCCGGGCCGCACGGGCCCGTCCGGTCGCGGTGTTGACCGCGTGCCCGGCGGCGACGGGACGCGCCGAGGTGGCGTGGCCGATGAACGCGGGTGCCGTGCCGAGGGGTTCGAGGAGCAGCGCGCGGACCGCGTCGTGCCAGGCCATGCCGGTGACCGTCTCCACCAGGCGTCCGGCGGCGACGTACCCGGCGTTGGAGTAGGAGAAGCCGGTCCCCGGCGCGAACAGCGCGTCCCGGGCGGTGCAGACGGCCGCGAGGTAACGGGTGGCGGTGGTCGCGGCGGCGGTGTCCGAGTCGGGCCCGGTGGGCAGTCCGCCGGTGTGGCTGAGGAGGTGACGGATCGTCACCTCGGG
Source organism: Streptomyces lucensis JCM 4490 (assembly GCF_014650035.1). GTDB lineage: Bacteria > Actinomycetota > Actinomycetes > Streptomycetales > Streptomycetaceae > Streptomyces > Streptomyces lucensis. Next base: position 63,494 of record NZ_BMUE01000004.1, read on the forward strand.
TATGGAGCGCAGCTCGGGGAGGTGGCGGGCCGCGGGCTCGTCCAGGTCCAGGTCCCCGTCGTCGGCGAGGAGCAGGACGAGCGCGGCGGTGTAGGGCTTGGTGAGCGACCCCAGGGGGACCGCCGTGTTCTCGGTCATGGGGCTGCCGGTGGTGACGTCGGCCGTGCCGGTGTGCAGGGTGATGACGTCGGTGCCGGTGTCCAGGGCCAGTTGGGCGCCGGGTACCCGGTGGGTCCGGGCGAGCGCGTCGAGTCGGCCCTGCAGTTCCCGGCGTAACGGGGACGGTGTCCTGGGTGCGGCTGGAGCGGCGGGGATGGTGTACGGCATGGGAAGGGGACTCCCGGTGGTATGGGTCTCGTGTGCGGGATGCCGGTACGGCCCGTGGACGAGCGGCGTGCGGGCCGGCCGGAGGCGCGAGTGCGCGCGCGGGTTACGGTCTGCCGGCCTCGACGGGCAGGTGCCGTACGCCGACGATGACGGCCGGGTTCTGGTAGGTGACGTCCTCGTAGGACGGGATCGCCAGCATGCGGAATCGTTCATGCAGCATGCGCAGGGCGATCCGTGCCTCCAGCCGTGCCAGGGGCGCGCCGAAACAGAAGTGGATGCCGTGCCCGAAGGTCAGGTGCGGGTTCGGGTTCCGTGCCGTGTCGAAGACGTCGGGCTCGTCGAAGCGGGCGGGGTCCCGGTTGGCGGCGCCCAGATGGGCCATGAGCAGGGTGCCGGCGGGGATCTCGTGGCCGCCCAGGACCACGGGCCGGGTGACGCGGCGGCCCAGTTCGGGGAAGGGCGGCAGCCAGCGCAGCACCTCCTCGACGGCGGCCGGGATGCGGGCCGGGTCGGCGCGCAGCGCCTCGTCCGTGCCCGGGTGCCGGTCGAAGGTGACGACGGCGTTGCCCAGCAGCGCGGTCGTGGTGATGTGGCCCGCGACGAGCAGCAGGGCCACGAATCCGACCATCTCCTGGTCGGCGAGCCGGGCGCCGTCCACTTCGGCGGCGATGAGCCTGCTGGTGAGGTCGTCCCCCGGGCGGGCGCGGCGGGCGCGGATGTGCTCCAGCATGTAGCCGTTCATCTCGCGCACCGTGGGGGCGATGGCCTCCAGCGCCCGTTCCAGGTCGGCCATGTCGGGCGCCTCGCCGAGCTGGTCGCCGCCGAACAGGACGCTCGCCCACTCCTGGAAGAGGCGGTGCTCCTCGGCCGGGATGCCGAGCAGTTCGGCGATCACGATGATCGGCAGCGGGTACGCCAGTGCGTCGACCAGGTCGAACCGGTCGCGGCCGGCGACGTCGTCCAGCAGCCGGGCGCAGACGGCCTCGATGCGGGGTTCGAGTCCCTGCACGACCCGCGGGGTGAACGCCTGGCTGACCAGGGTACGGAGCTTGCGGTGCTCCGGCGGGTCCATGCCGACGAAGTTGCCCTGGGTGAAGGTCTCGAAGTCGGGCTGGGTGGGGGCGAGGGCGGAGAGGTCGGAGGAGTACGTCGCCGGGTCGGCGAGCACGGTGGCGACGGTCGCGTGGTCCAGCACCTGCCAGACGCCCTGCGTGTCGTCGTACCGCACGGGGCCGGCCCCGCGCAATTCACGCCAGCGGTCGGGTAATTCCTCCAGGAGGAGGGGCTCACCTGTCCGTTGCTTGCTGATCACCATGTCTCCTTGCTAGCGCGTGCGGGCACGGAGGAGTGACGCACACAGGGGGATGACGGGTGCCGTGGACGGCTCCGGGCACGGCCGCGCGGCCGCTGCCGGGGGCCGGGGCGAGAGGACGGACCCGCGTGGCACTGCGCGGGCGGCCGGAAGGCCGGACGGGGTCGGTCCGGCGCGGGAGCGCCCGGGACGGACGGTGCCGGGACGACCGGAGAATCTGCCGCCGGGATTGGCCGGAAGGCCGTCAGCACGTGCGGTGCAGGACCCGGCGGCCGCGCGTCCGGCCTTGATCCCGCGGCGGACACCGGCGCTCGCGGCGGTCCGTCATAATCCACCCCCTTGGCGATACCTCCCGCGCGGCTGACGCGCGGGACCCTCCCGGCTCGTGTACGGACAACGGGGCCCGCGGCCCCGACCGCTCGCAACGCGGTGCGAGAATACGCAGTCGCAGGGCATGCCACCCCACGATTGGCATGATGCGCACTCCGCGACACCTTCGTTTCGATGGAACGCGGCCACAGTCTTCACGGCGAGTCACACGCAAGCAACCCCCAGAAGTTGAACGCAGCGTGTTCTGATGATGATTTTGCGTCACCGTTCAGCCATGCCGGCCGGGTCCTGAGCGCACGCGGGACCTCGGCCGGATCGCCGCGCTCGCGGGTGCCCCCGGGCCCCGGAGGCAAACCCGCCGAGCCGGAAAAAGATGGCCGCTGGGCACCGCTCATGGCGTCGTCGGGCCCTCGCGCCGCACCCGGACACGCCGGAGCCGTGCCCGGCGGGAAATGGCCGAACCCGCTCCTGATCTGGGGTGACGATTCGGCCAGCGGACACCGCGGGGACCCCCGAGCGGCGGGACGGACGCCCGCGGCACGCGTCTGCCGGCCCCGCCGCCCCCGCGTCCCGGCCGACACGCCGCCGGCCCGTGCGGCGCGTGTCCGCTCGGGGGCCCAGGGGGCGCCGTTTTCCCCGCGACCGCATGGATTCGGCCATCACGGCGCGGCGGGGGCGCACGGGAAGCGCCCGTGTCACGCTCCGCGCATCGGATGGCTGGGCATGGGTGCGGGCTTACGGGGTATCCGCACGGGTTCGCCGGTCGGACCGCCGGGCCGGGCCACGGGTGCGCTCGCCGTGCGCGGGGCGCTGTCGCGAGGGAGTCTGGACCCCGGGATGCGACGCGCGGCCGTAGGAGGAGGTGGTCGGCGTGTCCGACGGGCCGGCGCCGGGACGGACGCCGCCGGCCGGCGCCGCGTCGGCCGGCCGGCCGGTGCTGTCGCTCGCCCTGGCCGCGGTGCTGGAGCGGGTGCACGCGCACTCTGGCGCCGTCTACCTGCTCAGACCCGATGAGCCCGTCCTGGAGATGGCGGTCATGGCGGGCATGCCCCGGGCCTTCGCGGCGCCGTGGGAGCGGGTAGGGCTGAGCGCACCGATCCCGGTCGCGGACGCTGTGCGCCTGCGGCGGCTGGTGTGGGTCGGCGGGGAGGAGGAGATGGCCCGCCTCTACCCGCGGATCTCGGTGGTGCTGCCGTATCCGTTCGCACTGGCCGCGCTGCCCGTGGCGACGGAGCGCGCGGTGTACGGCGCGGTGTTCGTGACCTGGCCCGGTGCGCACGCGCCGGAGCTGTCCGCCGCCGAGCGCGAGCAGCTGACGGCGGCCTGCGACCGGCTGGCGATGCGGCTGGAGCGGGCCGCCGAGCAGAACGTGCGGATCGGCCCCGAGGCCGACGTGCTCGCGGCCCCCGTGCCGGACGTGGCGGGCACGCTGGGCACGGTCGAGGCGGCGCGGATGGTCTCCCGGCTGCCGTACGGGCTGGTGTCGCTCGACCTGCACGGGCGGATCGCCTTCGCCAACCCGGCGGCGGCCGAGCTGCTCGGCAGACCGGCCGGTGAACTGCTCGGCACCCTGCCCTGGGTGTCGGTGCCCTGGCTGAACGACCCGATGTACGAGGACCGTTACCGGGCGGCGTTGATCAGCCAGCAGGTGATGTCGTTCGTGGCGCTGCGCCCGCCGGGCGAGTGGCTGTCGTTCCGGCTGTACCCGAGCACGACCGGACTGAGCGTGCGCGTCAGCCGGGCCCGGGCGGTGACGGACATGGCGCGCGAGACGCCGCGGGCGGATGCGCAGCCGTCCCGGCTGGTGACGATCTCACAGGTGCTGAGCCTGGCCGGCGCCCTGACCGAGGCCGTCGGGGTGCAGGACGTGGTGCAGCTGGTCTGGGACGAGGTGGCCCCGGCGGTCGGCAGCCAGGCGATGGCGATCCTCGGCTCGCAGGGCGGGCGGCTGCACGTGCTGGGGCAGCGCGGGTACGCGGACGTCCACTTCCTGGAGCGGTTCGACGGGATGCCGCTGTCCGACCGCACCCCGGGCACTCAGGCCCTGAACAGCGGGGTGCCGGCGTTCTTCGACTCGCGGGAGCAGCTGGAGCGGCTGTATCCGCGCCGGCGCGGGAGCCCGGACGGCTTCGCGGCGTGGGCGTACCTGCCGCTGATCGCGTCCGGGCGGCCGGTGGGCACGTGCGTGCTGGCCTACGCCGAACCGCACCTCTTCCCCGCCGACGAGCGGGCGGTCCTCACCTCCCTCGGCGGACTGATCGCGCAGGCCCTGGAGCGGGCCCTGCTCTACGACGCCAAGCACCGGCTGGCGCACGGCCTGCAGCAGGCGCTGCTGCCGCACACACTGGCCCCGCCGCCCGGCATCGAGGCCGCCGCGCGCTATCTGCCGGCCACCCACGGCATGGAGATCGGCGGCGATTTCTACGACCTGGTGCCCTCCCGGCCGCTGGCGGCGGCCGTGATCGGGGACGTCCAGGGACACAACGTGACGGCGGCCGGCCTGATGGGGCAGATCCGCACCGGGGTCCGCGCGTACACCACCGTCGGGCAGGAGCCGCACGAGGTGATGAGCAGCACCAACCGGCTGCTGATCGACCTCGGTGCGGACCTGTTCGCCAGCTGTCTGTACCTGCGGCTGGATCCGGCGCGAGGGCGGGCCGTCATGGCGCGCGCCGGCCACCCGCCGCCGCTGCTGAGACGGCCGGACGGACGGGTGCGCGTGCTGGACCTGGCCGGGGGGCCGCTGCTCGGGATCGACGCGGCGGCGGTTTACCCGACGACCGAGGTGTCCCTCGCGCCCGGTTCGGTGCTCGTCCTGTACACCGACGGTCTGGTGGAGTCGCCCGGCGTCGACATCGAGGACGCCCTGGTCGAACTCGGCGGACTGCTGTCGGAGCGGGGCGACCAGCCGCTGGAGAGTCTCGCGGACGAGGTCCTGCGGCAGAGCGCGGCGGCCCGGGAGCGGCTGGACGACGTGGCGCTGCTGCTGCTGCGGGCCGGGCCGGGGGGCTGACACCCGGCGAGCCCGCCCCGACGGGTGCGGGGCGGGCGTCGTGCCGTGGCCCGCGACGGCCCCAACCGCCGCGGTCCGGTTCCCTGCCCCGCGGTCCCCGGCCCGGGGGCCGCGGTCGGCGTGGTCCGCCCCTCCCGCCGGAGGGCCTGGGTGGACCCTGCCGGCCCGGGAACCGCGGTGGGACCGGCAGGGCGTTCGTTCGTGCAGGCGTGTCCGGCTCAGTTCGAGCCGGTGAGGGACGAGCCGTCGTCCGCCGAGCCGCTGCCGGACTGGTGACCGGCGCCGGACTGGTCGCCCGCACCCGACTGGTCACCCGCGCCGGACTGGTCGCCCGCACCTGCCTGGTCACCCTCACCCGCACCGGACTGGTCACCCGCACCTGCCTGGTCGCCTGCACCCGACTGGTCACCGGCGCCGGACTGGTCGCCCGCACCGGCACCCGACTGGTCACCGGCACCGGACTGGTCACCAGCACCCGACTGGTCACCAGCACCCGACTGGTCACCAGCACCTGCCTGGTCGCCCGCACCCGACTGGTCACCCGCACCTGCCTGGTCGCCCCCGCCTGCCTGGTCACCGGCGCCGAGGGTCGCGCCGGTGGCCTGGAGGGCGGCCGTCACGGGCTGGAAGAAGGTCTCGCCACCGTTGGTGCAGTCGCCGCTGCCGCCGGAGGTCAGGCCGACGGCGCCGCCTTCCTGGGTGAACAGGGAACCGCCGCTGTCGCCCGGCTCGGCGCAGACGTTGGTCTGGATGAGGCCGTTGACGGTGTCGACGCCGTTCGGGTCCGTCTCGCTCTGGAAGTTGACGGTGGCGTCGAGGCCGGTGACCTGGCCGTTGTGCAGACCGGTGGTGGACCCCATCCGGAACACCGTCTCGCCGACCGTGGCGTCGGCGGCCTGCTTGATCTGCACGGTCTGGCCGTTGCCCGTGTTGACCTCGCTGGGCGCCTGCGTGGCGGTGTCGTCGTACTTGACGAGCGAGAAGTCGCTGCCGGGGAAGGTGGCCTGGTCGACGGTGGCGATGGGCTGCCCGTTCTGGGAGTCGGACCACTCCTTGGCCGCGACCCCGCAGTGACCGGCCGTCAGGAAGGCGGGACTGCCGTCGGACGCGGTCACGTTGAAGCCGAGGGAGCAGCGGACGTTGCCGCCCTGCACCTGGGAGAAGATGGCGTCGCCGCCCGAGACGAAGGGCTTGAAGGTGCCGGCGGACTTCTTCAGCGTCGCCATGCCGGAGCCGAGGCCCCGTACGGTCGACTGCAGTCTGTTCCACTTGGCGCCGGTGACGGTGGAGTCGGCGGTGACCAGGACCTTGTTGGTGCGCGGGTCGACGGCCCAGGAGGTGCCCGGGATCGTCGCCCTGGTCTTCAGCGTCTTCGCGGCCGCCCGGAGTTCGGCGGTGCTGTTGTTCACGTCGCGGACGACCGCGCCCGCCTTCTTCGCCTGGACGATCACGTTCTTGTCGCCGTTGACCACGTTGACGACGAGCTGCTGCTTGCCGCTGTCGTAGTACGAACCGGCGAAGGCGTCGCCGAGGATCTTCTGCACCTGGGCGGCGAGGTCCGAGGCGTCGCCGGCCTTCAGGGTCTTGACGGAACCGCCGGCGCCCGACGCCTCGTCCTTGTCCTGGGAGGCGTTGGCGTTGGGCAGCAGGAGGGCCGCCGCTCCCAGCGCCGCGACGCCGCCCACCGCTATCGCGGCCTTGCGCTTGGGCATTCGCTTGTGACTCAACTTCTGACCTCCTGGGGGGACGGGGGTCTGCCCCTGCCGGGCAGTTCGTATCGCGGCGCCTGGATGGCCGTACGTACGCACCGGCCGCGTGGTGTGTTCAATCGCCTCGGCCAACGGCCCTGCTTCGGGGGTGAATCGGCCACGCTCCGCGTGCGGCGGCGGGCCGCCGGGAACACTCCCCCACATGACGATGACCACCGCCGAGGCCGACAAGATCCTCTCCGCCAACTTCGCGCCCTGGGTGCTCGATCTGGGGCTCACCGTCGAGGCCGTGGGCGAGGACCGTGCCGTGCTGCGGCTGCCCTGGTCGGACCGGCTGGCCCGGGAGGGCGGGGGGCTGTCGGGACAGGCGCTGATGGCGGCCGCCGACACGGCCACCGTGATCGCCGTGTCGGCCGCGCGGGGCGGATTCGTGCCCATGACGACGATTCAGCAGTCGACGTCGTTCCAGCGGGCGGTGACGGGCGCGGATGTCCTGATCGAAGCGGTCCTCACCAAGCTCGGCCGCCGGACGGCGTTCGCGGACGTCTCGTTGCGCGACGCGGGCTCGGGCGCGCTCGCGGCCCGGGCCAGCACCGTCTACGCGATCCTCGGCTGACACTCACGGCGACGGTCCGGTCACCCGGCGTTCCCGGAACGGACCGGAATCCCTGCTTCAGGGAATCTACACATTGAATGCTCAACCAAGTCACCACCGTCGGCGTATCTGCACATCCGCGCGCCCCCCGGCACACCTTTGGCGCGGAGTGCCGGATTCGACGCCGCGAGGGCAAGGGAGGCGGCGCGACGAAGCCGTGCGGCATGTGAAGGAGTCGCCCGCAAGGCGTGCGCACGTCTGCACGCTTGACCCCCTCCGGAAACCAAGTTCCCAGGTGAGAGCCCTGATTGATTGGAAGCACGCGCCACGTGCGTGCTTTGATCCATCGCACCGCAGGAGTTGCCCGGGTCCCCGGAGACGGGTGCCCGGCGCCCGGCGGTCGCGGCCGTCCGTCTGTCCCCAGAGGGGGCCGCTCTCCCCCTTGTGAAATATCCATATGAAGGGAAGTTCCACCATGAACTCCACCCCCCAGGTCGAGACCGTCGAGATCTCGGACGCCGAGCTGGACAACGTCTCCGGCGGCCTTTCCGTGAACGCCCTGAACACCGTGACCGGCGCCGTCAACGGCGTTGCCCCGGTCTCCGGCGTGGTGGACACGGCCATCGGCACCGTCGAGGGCGTCACCGGCCTGAACACCCAGCCGCTGACCAACCTGGTCGCCGGTCTCTGATCGCACGCCGGTGCCATCCCGGTCCCGGAGCCGTCCCCGGCTCCGGGGCTCTCGGGTGCCCGAAGGCGCACCGCGGTCCCGGCGGCGCGCCCGGACCCTGTCGTGAAGATGTCTCTCCTCGGGTGAGGGAAGTTCCGTGCAGTTCCGCCAACAGGCCCTCGCCAAGCTCCAGTCGCCGGAGGAGCTGGACCTCCCGGTGCGGCTCGCCCGCCCGCGGGGCCGGCTCGCGCTGGGCGTCACCGTCGTCGTCATGGCGGCGGCCTCCGTCTGGGCCGTGACCGGCTCGGTCTCCTCCACGGTGAGCGCGCAGGCCGTTCTCACGCACGGGCAGGGCAGTTATCTGCTCCAGAGCCCCGTGTCCGGCCAGGTGACGGCCGTCCTCGCCCGGCAGGGCGACCGGCTGCCCGCCAACGCGCCCGTGCTCCAGGTCCGTACGGCCGGCGGCACTTCGGTGATCCGCACCGTGGCCGCGGGCCGGGTCACCACGCTCGCCGCCACGATCGGGCAGATCATCCGGACCGGCACCGACGTCGCCGCCGTGGAGAAGATCGCCCACGCCTCCGACCCGTTGTACGCGACCGTGTACGTCCCCGCCGGCAGCGCCGCCGCCATCCCGGCGCACGCGTCCGTGGACCTCACCGTGTCGTCGGTGCCCAGCCGGCAGTACGGCGTGCTGCGCGGCCGGGTGAAGTCGGTGGACCGCACCGCCCAGTCCGCCCAGTCCGTCGCCGCGTTCCTCGGTGACGGCCAGCTCGGTGAGCAGTTCACCCGCGAGGGCCGCCCGGTGGCCGTCCTGGTCGAACTGGACAGGTCCGCGGACACCCGCAGCGGCTACCGCTGGTCCACCGCCGAAGGACCGCCGTACCGGCTCGACTCGATGACCCTCGCCTCCGCCTCGGTCGAACTGGCCGACCAGCGTCCCGTCGATTGGCTGCTGCCGTGACCACCACCCAGGAGACCCGTGGCCGCAGACGGGCCGCCCCGGCCGGGCGGCCGGTCCCCAAGTCCCGTACGCGGGCGGTCCGTACGCCGACCGTGCTGCAGATGGAGGCCGTGGAGTGCGGCGCCGCCTCCCTCGCGATGGTCCTCGGCCACCACGGCCGGCACGTCCCGCTGGAGGAGCTGCGCATCGCCTGCGGTGTCTCCCGGGACGGCTCGCGCGCCAGCAACCTGCTGAAGGCGGCCCGCGGTTACGGCCTGACGGCCAAGGGCATGCAGATGGACCTGGCCGCCCTCGCGGAGGTGCGCGCGCCGGCCATCCTGTTCTGGGAGTTCAACCACTACGTCGTCTACGACGGCATGGGCCGCCGCTTCGGCCGGCGCGGCGTGTTCGTCAACGACCCCGCCAAGGGCCGCCGGTTCGTGCCCCTGGAGGAGTTCGACGGCAGCTACACCGGCGTCGTCCTGGTGATGGAGCCCGGCGAGGGCTTCACCCCGGGCGGGCGCCGGCCGGGCGTGCTGGGCGCGATGCCGGCCCGGCTGCGCGGCACCGCCGGCGCCCTGCCCGCCGCCGTGCTGGCCAGCCTGCTGCTCGTCGCGGTGGGCGCGGCCGTCCCCGCGCTCAGCCGCACCTACATCGACATGTTCCTCATCGGCGGCCGGACCTCGCTGCTGGGCGTGCTGTTCGCCTCGATGGCCACCTGCGTGCTGCTCACCCTGGTGCTGACCTGGCTCCAGCAGGCCAACCTGCTGCACGGCCGGATCATCTCCTCCACCCTCTCCAGCGCCCGCTTCCTGCGCCACCTGCTGCGGCTGCCGGTGACGTTCTTCGCCCAGCGCTCCCCCGCCGACCTGGTGCAGCGGCTGCAGTCCAACGACCAGGTCGCCGAGACCCTGGCCCGCGACCTCGCGGCGGCGGGCGTGGACGCGATCGTGGTCGTGCTGTACGCCGTGCTGCTCTACGCCTACGACCCGCAGCTGACGTTCGTCGGCATCGGCGTGGCCATGCTGAACGTGGTGGCCATGCGGCTGGTCGTACGACTGCGGGCGACCCGTACGGCGAAGCTGCGCGCGGACACGGCGAGGCTGACCAACACCTCCTACACCGGCCTGCAGCTGATCGAGACGATGAAGGCGACCGGCGGTGAGGACGGCTACTTCCGCAAGTGGGCCGGCCAGCACGCCGCCACGCTGGAGGAACAGCAGCGCCTCGGGGTGCCGAGCGCCTGGCTCGGGGTGGTCGCGCCGACGCTCGCGGCCCTCAACAGCGCGCTGATCCTGTGGATCGGCGGCATGCGGGCGGTCGAGGGCCACCTGTCGGTCGGCCTGCTCGTCGCCTTCCAGGCGCTGGTCACCCGGTTCACCGCGCCGCTGACCCGGCTCAACGGCGTGGCGGGCCGGATCCAGGACTTCGCGGCCGACGTGGCCCGGCTGAAGGACGTGGAGAACTTCCAGGCCGACCCGCTCTACGCCCGCCACGGCGGGGGCGACTCGACGCGCCGGCTGCACGGGCACGTCGAGCTGGAGAACGTCACGTTCGGCTACAGCCCGCTGGACCAGCCGCTGCTGAGCGGCTTCGACCTGACCGTGGGCCCCGGGCAGCAGGTGGCACTGGTGGGCGGCTCGGGCAGCGGCAAATCCACGGTGTCCCGGCTCATCTCGGGGCTGTACGCGCCGTGGGACGGCGTGATCCGCATCGACGGCCGGCGGCTGGAGGACATCCCGCGCGGCGCGCTCGCCTCCTCCGTCTCCTTCGTCGACCAGGACGTGTTCCTGTTCGAGGGCTCGGTCCGTGACAACGTCGCCCTGTGGGATCCGTCGATCCCGGACGAGGCCGTGGTGGAGGCGCTGAAGGACGCCGCCCTGTACGACGTGGTGACGCGCCGGCCCGGCGGCATCCACAGCCCTGTCGAGCAGGACGGCCGCAACTTCTCCGGCGGCCAGCGCCAGCGCCTGGAGATCGCCCGGGCGCTGGTGCGGCGGCCCAGCATCCTGGTGCTGGACGAGGTGACCAGCGCCCTGGACGCGGAGACCGAACTGGTGGTGATGGACAACCTGCGCCGGCGCGGCTGCGCCTGCGTGGTGATCGCCCACCGGCTGAGCACGGTCCGCGACAGCGACGAGATCGTCGTGCTCCAGCACGGCACGGTCGTCGAACGCGGGCGGCACGAGGAGCTGGTGGCGCGCGGCGGCGCGTACGCCGCGCTGGTCAGGGAGCGGTGAGATGACGTCCGTGCACGAAGGGGACGTGGTCCTCGGGGCGTTCGGTTCGCTGGGCACGCGGTTCGACTGCGCGGGTCTGGGCCGCGTGGACCTGGAGGGCCCCCAGGTGCTGTGGCTGGTCGCGGCCGGCGCCCTGGACCTGTTCGCGGTGGACGCCGCCCAGCAGGGCCACTGGCACCACCTCGGCCGGCTGGAGCCGGGCGCGCTGCTGCTCGGCCCGGTCACCGGCCCTGAGCACACCCTGGTGGCCCGCCCGGTCCGCGACTGCGTGCTGCACCGCGTCGGCCTCCGCGAGCTGTACCAGCCGGCGGACACCCAGACCTGGTCGTACGACGAGTACGGCAACCCGCAGTACGTGCCCCCCACGTCGAGCCCGCTGGAGTACGCCCTCGCACTCGGTGTGGGCCGCGGTCTGTCCGTGCTCTTCCAGGCGCCGCTGGCCGAGGACCGGGCCGCCGCGCCCGCCGACGACGACGTGTTCTGGATGCAGGTGCCGCCGGGCAGCGCGCAGTACGGCTCGCTGTACGGCGCGGAGGCCGCCGCGGACCTGCTGATGGACCCGGCGCTGTGGCAGAGCCTGGTCGACCAGCAGTACCGGCTGCTGACCGCGCTGGACCGGTGGATCGAGCAGCTGGAGCGCAGCCACGAGACGCGTACGGCCGCCGGGATCAAGGCCGGTGAGGCGGTCCGCGCCCAGGCCGACCGGACACTGCTGGCCTCCATCGGCAGGCCCTCCGCCCGCCGTACCACGGCCGCCGACGCGGACGCCACGTACGCCGCCTGCAGGCTGGTCGCCGAGGCGGCCGGGATCACCCTGGCCGGGCCGGCGCAGGGCGGCACCGGCAGCGACCGGCTGGACCCGGTCGAGCGGGTGGCCCTCGCCTCCCGGGTGCGCACCCGTGCCGTACGCCTGGACGGGCGCTGGTGGCGGGAGAACGTGGGCCCGCTGGTCGGGCACCGGGCGCTGTCCGGGGCGCCGGTCGCCCTGCTGTGGCGGCGCGGCGGCTACGTGGCCGTACAGCCCGCGACCGGGCGCGAGACGCCGGTCGAGAAGGCGAACGCCGAGGAGTTCGAGCCGCGCGCGGTGATGTTCTACCGGCCACTGCCGGACCGGCGGCTCGGACCGCTGGGACTGCTGCGCTTCAGCCTGCGCGGCACCCGCGGCGACCTGCTCAACCTGCTGCTCGCGGGGCTGGTGACGGTGGCGATCGGTGCACTGGTGCCGATCGCCACGGGCAAGGTGCTCGGCGAGTACGTGCCACAGGCCCGGACGGGCCTGATCGCCCAGGTGTGCCTGGCCGTGATGGTGAGCGCGGTGGTGGCGGCGGCGTTCACGCTGCTGGAGAACCTGTCCATCCTGCGGCTGGAGGGCCGTATCGAGGCGGCGCTGCAGCCGGCCGTGTGGGACAGGCTGCTCCGGCTCCCGACCCGGTTCTTCACCCAGCGCTCGACCGGTGAACTGGCCAGCGCGGCCATGGGCATCAGCGCGATCCGCCGGCTGCTGGCGGGGGTCGGGCCGGTGGTCGCGCAGTCGGTGACGGTGGGCGCGATGAACCTCGCCCTGCTGTTCTGGTACAGCCCGGCGATGGCGGCGGCGGCGGTCGGCATGCTCGTGGTCGTCGCGGCCGTGTTCCTGGGGCTCGGGCTGTGGCAGGTGCGCTGGCAGCGACGGCTCGTGGTGCTCGGCAACAAGCTGAACAACCAGGCGTTCCAGACCCTGCGCGGGCTGCCCAAACTGCGGGTGGCGGCGGCGGAGAACTACGCGTACGCGGCCTGGGCACGCGAGTTCGCGCGCAGCCGGGAACTCCAGCAGCGGGTCGGCCGGATCAAGAACCTCAGCACCGTGCTGGGCGCGGTCTACCTGCCGGTGTGCACCCTGCTGATGTTCATGCTGCTGGCGGGACCGGCCAAGGGCTCGATGTCGGCGGCGGACTTCCTGGCCTTCAACACCTCGGTGACCATGGTGCTGACCGCGGTGACGCAGCTGACCGGCGCCTTCGTGTCGGCGGTGGGGGCACTGCCGCTCTTCGAGGAGATCAGGCCGGTGCTGGACGCCGCGCCCGAGGTGCGCACGGCGAGCACCCGCCCCGGGCCGCTCTCCGGCGCGGTGGAGGCCCGCCGGCTGTCGTTCCGGTACGCCGACGACGGCCCGCTCGTCCTGGACGACGTGTCCTTCGCCGTGCGCCCCGGGGAGTTCGTCGCGGTCGTCGGCCCGAGCGGCTGCGGCAAGTCCACGCTGCTGCGGCTGCTCATCGGCTTCGACAAGCCGGTCTCCGGCAGCGTCCTGTACGACGGCCAGGACCTGGCGGCCCTCGACCGGTCGGCGGTGCGCCGCCAGTGCGGAGTGGTCCTCCAGCACGCGCAGCCCTTCACCGGCTCCATCCTGGACGTCATCTGCGGCACCGAGCCGTACACGCCGGAGGAGGCGATGGCGGCGGCGGAGCTGGCCGGGCTCGCGGAGGACATCCAGCGGATGCCGATGGGACTGCACACGATCGTCGCGGGCAACGGCGCGATCTCCGGCGGCCAGCGGCAGCGCCTGATGATCGCCCAGGCCCTCATCCGGCGCCCGCGCATCCTCTTCCTGGACGAGGCGACCAGCGCCCTGGACAACGACACCCAGCGCATCGTCATCGACAGCACCCGCAAGCTGAACGCCACCCGTGTCGTCATCGCCCACCGGCTGTCGACGGTGCTGGACGCCGACCGGGTGATCGTGATGGAGGAGGGCAAGGTCGTCCAGCAGGGCGCGCCGGCCGAACTGCTCGCGGACACGGGCGGCCGCCTGCACGAGCTGGTCCGCAGGCAGCTGGCGTAAGACCCTCGGGTCTACGGCAGACCCTGGTCCCGTCGGTCCCTCGGTCCCCTGCGGTCGTCCCGGTGGTCGTGGTGCGGCATCCAGTGGTGCTCGCAGAACCAGCGGCCGAACAGCGCGCCGCCGTAGATGACGAAGCCGACGCCGATGAGCCAGGACTCGACGACGAGTACGGTGCCGACGGCACCGTAGCTGAGCGCGTTGGTGACGATGAGCGGGGTGAAGACGAGGAAGGAGAAGCCCCGCAGTCCGGCCAGGCCCACGACGGTGGCGACCGCGCCGGGCAGCAGGGCGCGCCAGCGGACCTGCCCGCCGAGCAGGAAGCGCTGCCCCCACCAGAAGAACAGCACGCCGCTGAGCGCGGACAGCCCGATCCGCTGGTAGCCGTGCAGCGCCGCCTTCGTCGTCACCTCCTGGTAGAGGTAGGCCGTGAGCACCACCAGCCAGGTGGCCTGCCGCCACACCCGGTGCCAGGGGCCGGCGGCGAGGCCCCAGATCCGTTCGTAGGCGTTCTGCACGCTGCCGCCGAAGGACACGCCGAAGACGGCGAGCAGGACGCCGCTCCAGACGCTGGTGGTGCCGATGACCTTGCGCGGGGGACTGATGACGTCGGTGAGCACATGGGCGGAGCGTCCCGACAGCCCCATGCCGTCGGTGAGCCACGAGGCGAAACCGCCCCGCACCAGAGGATCCGCGGCGGCGACCACGATGAGCAGCGGCGCCAGCGTCACGAGGGCGAGCGTGGCGAATCCCATGGCCCGGTGCATCAGCTCGAGCTCACGGCCGTGTGCGAACAGGGCTCCGATGCTCAGCCATTCCCTAGCGCGGTGCAGGCCGCGTCGCAACCGGTTCACGACTCCTCCCGGGCTCGCCGCCCACACGCTCTCTGTGCCGATTCATCCATCCCCGCGCGCCCCGGGCAAGTCGCGGCAGGGCCGCGGGCACCGGCACGGCGCAATACCGGGCGGCCGGGTACGCCCGAACCGGCGACACGAGCGGCGGATGCGCCCTTCGCGCGCCGCGGCACCGGAGAATCGGCACCCGTGCGTACTCCTGCCCAGGTGCCCCACGCGGTGCCGCCCCCGCCGGGCGGCGGACGGCGGACCCTCATCGTCAGCGCGAGCATGGGGGCCGGCCATGACACCGTGGCCGCCGAACTCGCGCGCCGCGCGACGTCGTACGGGCACGAGCCGCACGTGGTCGACGTGCTGCGGCTGCTGCCGTGCGGCCTGGGCACCGGGCTGCGCCAGGGCTACCGGGCCTCGGTGCGGCACGCGCCCTGGGTGTACGCCGGCGTCTACGGCGCGTTCCTGCGCGGCGGCGGCCCGCGTCCCAGCGGGGTGCCGCTGGCCCGGCTCGCCGGCGACCGGCTGACCGGCCTCGTGGACCGGCTGGGGATCGACGTGGTGGTGTCCGTCTTCCACCTCGCCGCGCAGCTGACCGGCCACCTGAGGTCCCGGGGTGTCCTGCGCGTGCCCAGCACCGTGTTCCTGCTCGACTTCGCCGTGCACCGGCAGTGGCTGCATCCCGGCAACGACCGGTACCTGTGCCTGACGGACGCGGCGGCGGCCGAGGTGCGCGCGGCGGTCGGAGCGCGCACCGTGACGACCGGCCCGGTGGTCGCGCCCGCCTTCCGCGCGCCGGCGCCGGGAGCGGCCCGCTGGCGGGAACGCTTCGCCGGACGGGCGCCCGGCCGGCCGCCGGTACTGCTGTCCGCGGGCGCCTGGGGTGCGGCCTCCGGCCTGGCCGCCACGGCCCGGACGCTGGCGGGGGCCGGGTACCTGCCGGTCGTGCTGTGCGGCCGCCATCAGCGGCTGCGCGAGCGGGTGTCCCGGGTTCCGTGGGCCGTCGCCCTGGACTGGACCGACGACATGCCCGGGCTGCTGTGCGCGGCGTACGCCCTGGTCGACAACGCCGCCGGCCAGACCGCCGTGCAGGCCCTCGCGGCGGGCCTGCCCGTGGTGGGACACCGCCCCCTGCCCGGCCACGGGGCGGACGGGGTCCGGCGGATGGCCGGCCTCGGCCTGTCGGAGTACGCCCCCGACGGCCCCGCCCTCCTGGAGGCCCTCGGCAGGCTCGCGGAGAACGGCCGGGAACGCACGTCCCTGGCGGCCCGCGGCCGGGCCCTGTTCCGGTGCGACGCGATGGAGCACGTGGCCGGACTGTGAGACACCGGGCGCGCGCCGCCTGTCCACGCCCCGGCGGCACGGCCCGGGACCGGGCCCCGTACCGGCACGACCGGATGTACGTGGCCGGACCACGACACCAGCCGCGCGCCACCCGCCCACCGCCCAGCGACACGCCCCAGGGCCGAGCCCCGCACCCGCACCACCCGGGACCGGGCCCCCTGCCGGCACGACCCCATAGAGCACGCGACCGGACCATGACACCACGCCCGCGCCGCCCGCCCACAGCCCGGCGGCAGGCACACCGCACCCGCTCACGACCGCCGTGCACGCGGCCGGACCGTGGGACGCCTGGGCGGGGCGGCGGCCTGCGGGGGCGCCCCGCGCAGCACACCTAGATCCGCCTGCCTCCACCGGCCGGCGCCACGGGTGCGCCGTGTTCGTGCAGGGGGCCGATCGTCAGGCCCGCCCGCCGGCAGCTCTCGACGAGGGCCGGCAGGGCGCCCAGGGCCGAGTGCCAGCAGCCGGGGGCCGCGTGGCGGTCGGAGTCGTGCAGCAGGATCGTGCCGCCGCCGCGCAGGTCCGCCGCGACGTGGGCGCGTACGGAGGAGGGGGTGGCATCCGCCGTCCAGTCCTTGCCCCAGGCCGACCACAGGACCGTCCGCAGCCCGGCGCGCCGGGCGGCCGACCAGCGACCGGCGGTGAGGATGCCGTACGGCGGGCGGTACCACCGCGGCCGGTGGCCGGTGGCGTCCCGCACCGCGCGGACGGTGCGGGCGAGCTCCTCGGCGTCCCGCAGGGGCGCGGGGCGCCAGGGGCGGTCGTGGGTCCAGCCGTGGACCGCCGGCTCGTGCCCGCGCCGTGCGGTCTCCCGGGCCAGCTCGGGGTGGCGCACGACGTGCTCGCCGAGCAGGAAGAAGGTCGCCCGCACCCCCAGGTCGTCCAGCGCGTCGAGGAAGCGCGGCGTCGACTCCGGATCCGGGCCGTCGTCGAAGGTCAGGGCCACGTGCCGGCGGCGGCCGGTGCCGGAGAGGGCCGGGAAGAGCCGCAGCCGTACGCCCGGGAGCCAGGTGGCCGCCGGGCCGATGTGCGCGGCGGCGATCGCGGCGGGCAGCAGGAGCGCCGCCGTCCGCCACGGGCGGTCGGTCACGGGTGACATCGGTGAGCCCCCTCCTGGGTGTGCGACGGGAGTGGTCCTCGGATTCAGTGTCCCCGCGGCGCCGGTGTCCGCCTCCCCTTCCGTTGCGGCGGCCCGTGCGGCGCGGACGTGTCCCAGTGCTCTCCGGCGGACTGGTCCTGGGCCAGCCCGATGCTGCCCGCGCCGATCAGGGCGACGCCGATCACCTCGGGTACCACGTTCAGCCCGAGCCGGATCGTCTCGGCGAACAGCACCCAGCCGAGGACGACGCTGGTGAGCGCGTCCCCGAGCGTGAGCGCGGGCTGGGAGGCCGTCAGGGAGCCGGCGCCGAGCGCGCCCTGCAGCAGCAGGAAGGCGACGAGTCCGGCGGCGGCCGTGGCGTACGGCGACCAGTGCGCGAACATCGCCCCGGGGCCGTGCCCGAGCCGGCCGACGGCCTCTTTGAGCAGCGCCGCGGTGGTGGCGAAGCAGACGGCGGAGGCCAGGCCGAGCAGTGCCGCCCGGGGCGCGCCCCTCGTCGGCCGGGAGACGCCCACGAGCAGGACGACGGCCCCGAGCACCCCGAGGCCGCCGAGCAGCCAGTTCAGGGGCGGTGCGCTGGGCCGGCCGGGTGACGGCGCCGCCGCCAGGAGGAACACGGCCAGCCCCACGGCGAGGGCGACGAACGCCAGCCAGGTACGGCGTTCGGGGCGCCGCCGGAAGACCACGCTGCCCACCACGAGGGTGAACAGCAGCTCCGCGGCGAGCAGGGGCTGGACGAGGGACAGGCTGCCGGCGGCCAGCGCCCCCGCCTGCAGCACGAAGGACAGGGCCAGCAGCCCGGCGCCCGCGATCCAGTGCGGGCGCCGCAGTATGTTGCGGAACCGGCGCACGACGGACCCCGCCCCGGTGCCCTCCTGCGGCTCCTCCACGGCGGCCCGGCGCTGCAGCACCGAGGCCGCCGCGTTGGACAGGGCCGCGAGCAGGGCGAGGACCACCGTGACGGCGATCATGCCGGTTCACCCGTAGCGGCCGGCCAGCCGCCGGTAGAGCCCCGGTGCGGCGCCGCGCACCCGGGCGGGCAGCCGCAGCCACCCGGGGACGTAGACCTCGTCCTTGCCGTGCCGGACGGCCGCCCACACCGCGTCCGCGACCCGCTCGGGCGGCACGGGCCGCGGCCACGACCGGGTGTAGGGGGCGCCGCGCCGCTCGAAAAAGGGGGTGTTGACCACGCCCGGGATCACATGGCTGACGCCGACGCCGGTGCCGCGCAGCTCGTAGCGCAGGGCGTCGGCGAAGGCGGCCAGGGCGGCCTTCGCCGCGGAGTAGACGGCCTCGCCGCGCAC
Source organism: Streptomyces lucensis JCM 4490 (assembly GCF_014650035.1). Lineage (GTDB taxonomy): Bacteria > Actinomycetota > Actinomycetes > Streptomycetales > Streptomycetaceae > Streptomyces > Streptomyces lucensis. The sequence continues at coordinate 82,037 of NZ_BMUE01000004.1, forward strand.
GCCCACGCTGCCGGCGAACGACCCGATGAGCACGACGCGCCCCGACCCGGCCGAGACCATGTGGGGCAGCAGCGCGCGCACCAGGTGCACGGTGCCCAGCAGGTCGACGCCGACGACCTCGTCGATGCGGGCGGGGGGCATGGCGGCGAAGTCTCCGGCCCAGCCCACGCCGGCGCCGGCCACCAGCAGGTCCAGCCGCCCGAGGTCATCCAGGGCGAGGCGGGTGAGCTCCCGGCCGGCACCGGGCCGGGCCAGGTCCGCGGGCAGGGCCACGGCACCGGCGAGGGCGGCCAGCTGCTCCAGGCGGGTGGCGTCCCGGCCGCTCACCGCCAGCCGCCAGCCGCCCTCGGCGGCCAGCCGTCGGGCCACCGCCGCGCCGATGCCGGAGGACGCGCCCGTGACCAGGGCCGTGCCGCCGCCGGCCGGCCGCCGCCGGCCGGGCCGGTGGGCGGCGGCCGTCGCCGGGACGGTGGTGGCCACCGTCCCGGTGCGGCTCGGCGGTCCTGCGGGGGGCGGGGCGAAGGACATGGCGGCGACCTCACAGCGACGGGGATCACGGGCTCGTGGCCTGCCGGTCCGAACCCTCGCGGTGTTTCCAGGGGGCCACAGACTGAAACACCGCGCACGGCGGGGCGGCGCGCGGGAGCTGGACGCTTGGGACGCCGGCGACGGGTAACCCTTGGTGGATCAAGACCGCACAGCGACGGAAGGAGGGGCCATGCCCGGCGGGAACGACCACGAGGACCGGCCCGAGACGGCCCTGGAGGAGGTTCTCCAGGAGGCCGAGGAGGCCGAGAAGCACGGCGCGGACGACGATCACTCCGGTGAGGCCGGGGATGCCATCACCCCGAACGCCGGAGCGCAGGAGCAGGCCGACGGCGACTGACGGCGACCAGCCCGGCGGCGCGCCCACGGGGCGCTCCGCCAGGGCGCGCAACCGGGCGCTCCTCGTCGTCGGTCTCGGCAAGCATCGCGTCCATCCGCTCCAGCACCCGCTGGGTCACGGAGGACGGACGTCCCAGCCAGGTCGGCGAGGCGATCACCAGGGGGGCCGGTGACCTCTTCAGGGTGCAGTTGATCACTAGTGCTTTCATGAGGTCCGGGTACCCGAGGCCCATGAACCACCACCTGCGAGGCCCCCAGCTGCCCCCGTCCCGGGGGCCGCTCTCCGCCGCGGTCACCGCGTACCTGAGCGGCACCGGTCCCCTCCCCCGCCCGGCGGACGCCGCCGGCGCCGACCCGTACGGCGACGACGCCCAGCTCGCCCTGTACCTGTGCTACGAGCTGCACTACCGCGGCTTCGCCGGGGTCGGCCCCCGGTTCGAGTGGGACCCGGAGCTGCTGCGCGTCCGCGGCGCGCTGGAGGACGGCTTCCTGGCCGCGCTGCGCGCCGACACGCCGGGCCACGACAGTCTCGACGACGCGCTCGGCGCCCTCCTGGTCGAACCGGTCGAGGGCACGGGCGTCACCCACTTCCTGCGGGACGAGGGCGAGCTGTGGCACCTGCGCGAGTACGCCGCCCAGCGCTCCCTGTACCACCTGAAGGAGGCCGACCCGCACGCCTGGGTGCTGCCGCGGCTGTGGGGGCGGGCCAAGGCGGCGATGGCGGCGGTGGAGTTCGACGAGTTCGGCGGCGGCCGGGCCGACCGGGTCCACGCCCGCCTGTTCGCCGACCTCATGGCGGACCTGGGCCTGGACACCGCGTACGGGCGCTATCTGGACGCGGCGCCCGCACCGATGCTGGCCGTGGTCAACCTGATGTCCCTGTTCGGGCTGCACCGGGACCTGCGCGGCGCCCTGGTGGGCCACTTCGCCGAGGTCGAGATCACCTCCTCGCCCGGTTCCCGCCGGCTGGCCGAGGCGATGCGCCGCACGGGGGCCGGCCCGGCGGCGGAGTTCTTCTACGACGAGCACGTCGAGGCGGACGCGGTCCACGAGCAGGTCGTCCGGCACGACGTCATCGGCGGCCTGCTCGCGGAGGAGCCCGAACTCGCGGGGGACGTCGCCTTCGGGATCGACGCGACCGAATACCTGGAGGACCGGCTGGCCCGGTGGCTGCTCACCCGCTGGCGTGCGGGACGGTCGTCGCTGCGCACGCCCCTGGAGGCGCAAATGGCCCATACATCCTGAATGACCGGGTACTCGCGCACCGTGATCGCATTGGTGCTTCCGGGTGTGTACGCCCCGCAGGACGACACGGAACTACTGGCCGAGGTCCTCCGGGAGGAGGACCCGCCGCCCGGCAGCCGGGTGCTGGACGTGGGCACGGGGAGCGGCGCGCTGGCGCTGGAGGCGGCCCGCCGGGGCGCCGAGGTGACCGCGGTGGACGTCTCCCGGCGCGCGGTGTGGACGGCGCGGCTGAACGCCTGGCTGACCCGGCTGCCGGTCCGCATCCGGCGCGGCAACCTCTTCGGCCCGGTCGGGGACCGCTCCTACGACGTCATCCTGGCGAATCCGCCCTACGTGCCGGCGCCGGACACCCGGCGCGGTCCGCACGGCCGGTCCCGGGCCTGGGACGCGGGCCACGACGGAAGGCTGCTGCTGGACCGGATCTGCAGGGACGCGCCGGCGCTGCTGCGCCCGGGAGGCCTGCTGCTGATCGTGCACTCGGCGCTGAGCGGCCCCGACCGCACGCTCGAACTCCTGCGGGCGGCGGGCCTGAAGGCCGCGGTGGTCCGGCGCCGCTGGATCGCCTTCGGTCCGGTGCTGCGCTCGCGGGAGGAGTGGCTGCGCCGCCGCGGGCTGCTCGCGGCGTCCGACGAGAGGGAAGAGCTGGTGGTCATCCGTGCCGAACGAGTCCGCTGACGACCGCGCCCGCCGGATCACCATGCGGCGGGGTGGGCCGCTGCTGGTGGAGGGGCCGGTGGAGATCGAACTGGAGGACGGCACCACGGTCTCCTCGGACCGCTTCCGTGTCGCTCTGTGCACATGCCGGCGCAGTCGCCGCTACCCCTGGTGCGACACGAGTCATCGTCGCAAGGGCTGAACAACGGTTGAAACCGGTTGTTTTTCGCCGCTCCCCGGGAGGCCCCCCACGGGCCTGCCCGGGGAGCGGCTGTGTGCCCCGGGATCCGGCGGGCGGCCCCACACCGCCCGTCGTCGTTCCCGGTGCGAGATCGCAGGTTCCCCGTCTCGGAGGCCGCACTCCCCAGTTACGGACCTGACCCGACATGTACGGAGACCGTGCGATCCCGGTCCTCAGAAGGAGAAGACGCCGCCGGTGACGGCTTCCTTCAGGCAGGAGTTGGCGAAGGTGCGCTCGTAGGAGACGCGCTTGCCCTGCCACACGCCCTGGACCGTGACGACCACTGGGTCGTAGATCTTGGTGCACATCACGTCGCTCTGCGCCTTCAGGGCGTCGAAGTCGCCGCCGACGCCGCGCAGCTCGGCGCAGGCCTGGGCGGCGGCCGGATGGGTGCCGGAGGCCGTCGGGGCGCAGCTGAGGGTGACGGCACGCTCCGCTGTCGCCGTCGCCGCCTCGTTGCCGTGGCCGGTGGTCAGCACCAGCGCCGAGGGCGCGTAGAGCGACGACGGGGCGGCGTCCGGCGCGGCGACGGCAGCCCCTGTCAGGGGTCCGCATACGGCAGCGGCCGTGAGGCCGAGGGCCGCTGCCCAGCGCGCGGTGTTCCGCATTGTGTGCATCCTTCCGCTTGGAACTGTCGATTGCCGGCCCGGGCCCGGTGGGGCACCGGAGCGGCGAGCGCCACTCTGCCGAGTCCGCGACCGAAACTCACATCGAACCCATAGGTTTCAGTAACCTTTCGTGTTGAATCAGTGGCGTGAAGTTACGGAATTCGCGCACCTCGAGCCCGCAACTGAGCGGCACCCGGGCGTCCGACGTGACCGGATGGCCGAAAATCATCTCTTCGTTAATCGGCCTGAAACATTCCGACTCCGCCCATGGCGAGCCCCCTCCGTGACGCCTCGTGTTCATGCCCTCGCCTCCGGGCTACCGATCGCGCGCGGATTCGTCCACGGGGCGGAGCGGGCGAACGGTTCGCCCTCGGACCGGAGCCCCGGCCCGCACCGCGCGCAGCACTGCGGCTCGCGGCCGGAATACCCAACTCCGCGTTCAGCGAGTGGAGTTGACGAGTAGACGGAAAGACCGGTCCGGTACGTTGCGCCCATGACCGATTACATGCTGGTGGCGGGCGCCTGGCTGGGTGCCTGGGCCTGGGACGAGGTGGCGACCGGGCTGCGCGCCCGCGGCCACGAGGCGCACGCCGTGACCCTGTCGGGACTCGCCGAGAAGCGCGGCCTGCCCACCGGGCAGCGCACCCACGTCCAGGACATCGTGGACGAGATCGAACGGCTGGACCTGACGGACGTGGTCCTGGTCGGGCACAGCTATTCGGGCGTGCCGGTCGGGCAGGCGGCCGAGCGGATCGGCGACCGGCTGCGCCGCGTGGTGTACGTCGACTCCAACCTGCCCGCGGACGGGGTGTCGTTCCTCGACGGCTTCCCCAGCGACCACATCCGTGCCGCCCTCGCGGAGAACGACGGCGTGTGGCCGACGCTACCGCCGGCCGGGTATGCGAACCAGGGCCTGACCGACGAGCAGATCCACCGGATCGTCACCGAGGGCACCCCGCAGCCCGGCAGCACGCTCACCGAGCCCGCCGTGCTCGAGCGGCCGCCCGCCGACCTGCCGGCCACCTACGTCAAGTGCACCCTGGACGGACGCCCTCCGCTGCCCGCCGTGGACGAGGCCCTGAAGGGCGGTCGCTGGGAGCTGGTCGAGTTGTACACCGGCCACTGGCCGATGTTCTCCACACCGCGCGAGCTGGCCGGCATCCTGGAGGAGGCGGGCACCCGGGCCTGAGCCCGCCACTACCCGCCAGTATCGTCGGCGCCGCAACGCGTGCTCAGCGACGAGAGGCGGCGGTGACGGATGGCCAGGCACTGGGCGGACTTCCAGTACGAGATCTATCACAACGGGATGTCGGGGGCGGTACCCAGGCTCCCGACGGACCTGACCCGGCTGGAGGAGCTGGCCGAACACCGGCTCGGCCCGGGGCCGGTGGGCTACGTGGCGGGCGGCGCGGGCGACGGCAGCACCGCCCGCGCCAACCGAGCGGCACTCGCCCGGCGCCGCATCGTCCCGCGCATGCTGCGGGACGTGAGCGAACGGGACCTGACGACCGGGGTCCTGGGGCGGACACTGCCGGCGCCGCTGGCCCTGGCGCCCGTCGGCGTGCTGTCGATCATGCATCCGGACGCCGAGTCCGCCACCGCCCGCGCCGCCGCGGCGCAGGGCGTGCCGTTCGTCCTGTCCTCGGCGTCCAGCACGCCCATGGAACAGGTGGCGGAGGCGATGGGGGACGCCGAACGGTGGTTCCAGCTCTACTGGGGCAAGGACCGCGAGGTGACCCGCAGTTTCCTCGCCCGGGCGAAGGCCGCCGGCTTCTCGGTGCTGGTCGTCACGCTCGACACCCCGCTGCTGTCCTGGCGGCCGCGCGATCTGGACCAGGCGTATCTGCCGTTCCTGCGCGGAGTGGGCACCGCCAACTACTTCACCGACCCGGCCTTCCGGGCGGGTCTCGCCAAGCCCGTGGACGAGGACCCGAACGCGGCGGTGCTGCACTTCCTCGGCCTCTTCGGGGACCCGGGGCACACCTGGCCGGACCTGGCCTTCCTGCGCGAGCACTGGGACGGGCCGATCGTGCTGAAGGGCATCCTGCACCCGGACGACGCCCGGCTCGCCGCGGACGCCGGCGTGGACGGTGTGGTGGTCTCCAACCACGGCGGCCGGCAGGTGGCCGGCTCGGTCGCGGCGGCCGACGCGCTCCCCCGGGTCGCGGCCGCGGTCGGCGACCGGCTGACGGTGCTCTTCGACAGCGGAGTGCGCACCGGCGACGACGTGTTCAAGGCCCTGGCCCTCGGCGCACGGGCGGTGCTGCTGGGGCGGCCGTACGTCTACGGGCTCGGCCTGGACGGGCAGGCGGGCGTGGAGCACGTCGTCCGGTGCGTGCTCGCGGAGCTGGACCTGACCCTCGCGCTCTGCGGGCACACCGGCCCGGGGACGGTCACGGCCGCCGACCTCGTCGAGGACCCCGCCTAGGCGTGTCCGCGAAGTCGCGTCGTTCGCCCGCAGGGCGGACGCCGGGAGTTTGACGACAGGGCCTGAGGCCGCCGTGTCCGGGACCGGGCCCACCGGCCCCGGACACGGCGGTGCCGCGGACGGCCTCCCGTGTCGTCAGGCGTCCTCGGGCGGTCCGGCCGGCCACTCGGACGCCCCGGCCGTGCCGGCGACCGACAGCGAACCCGGCGTGGCCGTGGGCGAGTCGCTCCGCCAGCGCTGTGCGGCCGAGCGGTCCCTGACCTTGACCACGAGGTCGCCTCCGGGTTCCTCCCCGGCGCCGGCGAGGGCGAGGGTCCCGTCCCAGCGGGGCAGCAACTCGCCCCGCGACGTGAGGTCGTAGCGCACGTCGTCGCCCCGCGGCGACCCGGCGTCGGCGCAGGCTCCGAGGATCACCACTCCCGCGTCGGCGTGCGAGTCCAGGCACAGACCCGGGCCGGCGGCGCTGCGCAGCGACCCGTCGGTGTCGTAGGTCCACTGCTGGGTGGCCGCCGCGGAACAGGCGGCCAGGACGGCGCTCGCGCCGGCCACGGGCTTGCCGTCGACGTCCAGGCACAGGCCGGTGGCGGCGTTGCGCAGCCGGCTGGGCCGGCCGGCTGCGGGCAGCCCCGCGGTGCCGGGCGCGTCGGCGGAAGCGGGCGGGGACTGCGTGCCGCCGCCCGGGACGGTACCGGCGGAGGCGACCGGGCCGGCGCCGGCTCCGCCGTCCGGCCAGAGGCTGAGGGCGAGGACGACGGCCAGCAGGACGGCCGAGGCCGCACCGACCCCGGTGAGCAGCGTCCGGGAGGACCACGCCGTGCCGGGCTCACGGCGCGCGATGCGGAGGGTCCGGGTGAGCGGGCCGGCCCCGCCGCCGTGCCGGCCGCCGGCCGCCGCCGTGCGCGGCTGCGGCCCGGGGTCACCGGTGCCGCGCCGCCGGCCGCTCGGCAGGGTGGCGCGGGTGGCGCGGGCGAACAGGCCGGCCGCTGTGCCACCGCGCCGGCGTCCGCCGCCGCCGCGGTCGCCGCTCCGCCCACGGGCGGGGCCCGGCCGGCGGCGGCCGGGGCGCGAGTCCAGGTAGCGGCGGGCGCCCCAGCCGAGGACGGCCTCGGCGAGCAGGACGCCCAGGGCGGCGTCGGCCTGGCCGAGTTGCTCGGCGGCGTGCCGGCAGTGGACGCAGCCGGTCAGGTGCTCCTGGACGTCGGGCAACAGCGCGCCGCCCCGGCGGATCGGCACGTCGAGCAGGCGGTTGTAGTAACGGCATTCCTTTCCGGGCGCGAGTTCCCGGTGGGCGCGCACCAGCCCTTCCCGGAATTTCTCGCGAGCCTGTTCGAGCGCGGCCGTCGCCCGGGTATCGTCGATGCCGAGCAGTCCGGCGGGTACGGCCATCGGCTCGGCCTCGACCTCGACGTGCCACAGCAGTGTCTGTTCCAGCCGGGCGAGGCCGTGGAAGGAGCGCTCGGTCAAAGCGCGGTTCTCCGGTGTCAGGGTTTTCGCGGCGCGCATACCGCGGCCTCCGGCGGGTTTCCTGAGACCCGGCAGCAGGGCGGATATCCGGTCCGCGGCGGCCCAGTCGGCGACCGTGTCCCGGACGGCCACGAGCAGGCGGGGCCGCAGCGCCTCGGCGGGTTCGCCGAGCGCGACCCGGCCGAGCACCTGGTGGAAGGCGGCAGCCGTGACCATGTGGGCGAGCGGCCCGGGCGCGGCCAGGCAGACGACCGCGTAGTCGTGCGCCGGCCGCCAGTGGCGGGACATCAGCACGGCGGCGGACCGCGAGGCCTCCGTGTCGGAGCCGGCGCGCACCGGTCCGGCGACGGACTCGTCGGACTCCCCCGGGCCTTCGCCTGGCGGCGGGTACGGGGGACGAGGGGGGTGGGGGGTGGACACTGAGCGAATTCCTTAGATGCGTGATGCGTAGCTGCGTATCCGTGGCGCGTGCGGGGAGCCGGAATTCACCGGCGTCCGGCCGGCCCGGTTCCGCAACTTGCCGGAAGAACTCCGGACTTGATCCCCCGTACGGGCGCTGCAACCCTTGCACAGCTTCCACACCGGCAACAAGGCGAATGAAGGAGTTCGGCCGGTTCGTCGGAAAGCCGGAAAGCGGCGTGTGCGGCCGGCCGTCCCGCGTTCAATTCGCTTTGTCCGCGCGCCCCGTGTGAAGTGTGCGCACGTGCCGGCGGGTCGCACGCGCTCCCGGGGTGGGCGAGCGGGTGGTGGACTGGGTGCCGGCCCTTCGAGAAGGCCCCGCGCGGGACGGCGGCACTTCCGCGCGCGACCGGCCGCCGGCCCCGTTCCTCCCGCCCTCGGCCGGCGGCCCCGGCGGCTTCCCCCGCCGGCCGGGGGCCGGTTCCGCCGGGAGACACCCGCCGTCCGCGGTCACCCGCCGTCGGGGCGGTTCAGATCTGCCAGGAGCGCAGCCGGTCGGCCGCTCCGTACACGTCGGTCTTGCCGGACATCAGGTCCCGGGCGAGGTCGACGAGGGCGCCGTAGGGCGGGTCGATGCCGGCGCCGCTGACGAACATGTAGGCCACGGCGGTCGCGCAGGCGAAACGGGCGTTGGCCGCGGGCAGCGGCTTGAGCACGGCGAGCGTGTGCAGCAGGGCGGCGGCGCGCCAGGCGGGGTCGGAGTCCACGCCCAGCCGGGGCGGGTCCACGCGGTGCCGGGCGACGGCGGCGACCAGCGCGGAGAAGTCGTCCACGGCCGGCTGGTCGGGCAGGACCTCCTCGTGCCGCTGGAGCAGCCACGGAACGTCGATGTGAAGGTGGGAGGGCATCGCTCAGGAGGCCTCGCCGCAGGCGGGGGGCTCGTCCTCGGGAAACGCCTCCGCGAACTCCTCGGCGTGCGCGGCGAAGAAGTGCCGGAAGGCCTCGGCGCCCTCCCGCAGGGCCCGGTGCCGGGCGATGTCCGCGGCGGCCGCCTCCCGCACCAGGGCCTTCATCGACGTACCGCGCTCCTTGGCGATCTGCCGCAGGTCCTCGAGTTCCCGTTCGCTGAACTCCACGTTGAGAGCTGGCATGCCACTCACGGTATCGCTCGGGTACTCACGCGTAAATACGGGCAGGTCGCAGCGGATCCCTTCCGGTACCCCCGGGGGAATCGCCCACCGGTTCCGCGACGCTCCCGTCCAGGCCTGTCCCGGGCACGGCACTCCGCCGCGCCCCCTTCCGGTTCCCGCGGGCACCCCGGCGGGTACGGCGACCGCCGTTCACGGCTGTGCCGGAAGCACTAGGCTGGAACGCAAGTGGTGCCACCTGTTCACTGTGAGTGTGCGCTTGGGAGCGGCGACGATGAGCCGGGTCTATCCGTTCGACGACGCGGCGACGGCCCGGGCTGTCATCGACGACGACGGGACGCTCGCCGAGTGGAACGAGGGCGCAAGGCGCCTCCTCGGCCACCCGGCGGACGCCGTCGTGGGCCGCCCCGCGGCCGAGCTGCTGGCCGGCGCCGACGCACCGGACCCGCCCGCCGGCGCCCGCTGGGAGGGCACCGTCGCCCTGCGCCACCGCGACGGCCGTACCGTCTCGGTGTGGCTGCTCGCCCACCGCCGCCCGGCGCGCGACGGCCGGCGGAGCGGCTGGCTGGTGGTCACCCCGCTCGGCGGGGCACGGCCGCCCGCCCCGGACGACCCGCTCACCGCGGCGACGCTGGTCCAGTCGCCGTGCGCGGTCGCCGTGTACGACGCGGAGCTGCGGCTGCGCCGGATGAACGACGCGATGACCGCCGTCGTCGGTCTGCCCGAGGAGCGGGTCCGGGGCCTGCGGCTCGCCGAGATCGGCGGCGCGCGGGAGAGCGAGGAGCTGGAGCAGGGCATGCTCGGGGTGCTGACCTCGGGCAGTCCCCTGGACATGCAGACGCTCTGGCCCACCGGCCGGGAGGACCGTACGCACGCCTGGCTGGCCCGGATGGCACCGGTCACCGACGAGCGGGGCCGGGTGCACGGCGTGTGCCTGGCCGCGCACGACATCACCGACAACTACCGGGCCCGCCGGCGGCTGCAGCTGGTCAACGAGGCGAGCGTGCGCATCGGCACCACGCTCGACGTGACCCGTACGGCACAGGAGCTGGCGGAGCTGTGCGTGCCCGCGCTCGCCGACTTCGTCACCGTCGACCTGCTGGACCCCGAGGACTACGGCGGTGAGCCCCCGGCCCGCATCACGGCGCCGGTGCGCCTGCGCCACGTCGCCCACCGGTCGGTCCTCACCGGCGTGCCGGAGGCGGTGGTCGAGCCCGGGCACACGGAGGAGTACCCGGACTTCTCCCCGCAGGCCGGCTCCCTGACGGCGGGCCGCACGATCACGTCCTCGGTCGCCGCCGGCGACATGGAACAGTGGCTGGCCCGGCACCCCGGACGCGCCGAACGGGTGCGCGAGCTGGGCATCCACTGCTCGATGTCGGTGCCGATCCAGGCGCGCGGGCTGACCCTCGGAGTGGCGGTCCTCGTCCGGCACCGCAGCCCCCACGCGTTCACGGCGGACGACGCGCTGCTGGCCGAGGAGATCACCGCGCGCGCGGCCGTCTGCATCGACAACGCCCGCCGCTACTCGCGCGAGCGCGAGACCGCTCTCGCGCTCCAGCGCAGCCTGCTGCCCCGCAGCCTGCCGCGCACGGCCGCGCTGGAGGCTTCCTCCCGCTACCTGCCGGCCGCACGGGCCGGGGTGGGCGGGGACTGGTTCGACGTGATCCCGCTGTCCGGGATGCGGGTCGCGATGGTCGTGGGGGACGTCGTCGGCCACGGCGTCCAGGCGTCGGCCACCATGGGCCGGCTGCGCACCGCGGTCCGCACCCTCGCGGACATCGACCTGGCCCCGGACGAACTGCTGACCCATCTGGACGACCTGGTGCTGCGCCTGTCGGACGAGTCGGGCGGCGACGGCAGCCCGGGCGAGGTCGGCGCGACCTGCCTGTACACCGTCTACGACCCGGTGGCGCGGCGCTGCACCCTGGCCCGCGCCGGGCATCCGCCGCCCGTGCTGCTGCCTCCCGGCGGCCGGCCGCACCTGCTGGACCTGCCCGCCGGCCCCCCGCTGGGTCTCGGCGGACTGCCCTTCGAGTCCGCCGAGCTGGAGCTGGCCGAGGGCACCGTCCTCGCGCTGTACACCAACGGTCTGGTGTTCTCGCGGGACCGGGACGCGGACGGGGACGGGGACACCAGTCGTGAGCTGCTGTTCGAGGCCCTCGCGGGGCGCGTGGACTCGCTGGACGAGGCCTGCGACCGCGTCCTGCACGCCCTGCTGCCGCCCGGCGGCGCCGCAGACGACGTGGCGCTGCTGCTCGCCCGCACCCAGGGCCTGCCCGCCTCCCAGGTGGCGACGTGGGAGATCCCCGCCGACCCGGCGCTGGTCGCGCCGATCCGCAAGCAGGTCGTGGAGCAGCTGGACGTCTGGGGGCTGAGCGCGGCCACGTTCACCGCGGAGCTGGTGGTCAGCGAGCTGGTCACCAACGCCATCCGGTACGGCTCCCGCCCGATCCGGCTGCGGCTCATCCACGACGCGGCCACGCTGATCTGCGAGGTCTCCGACACCAGTCACACCGCCCCGCACCTGCGCCGGGCCAAGACCTTCGACGAGGGCGGCCGGGGCCTGCTGCTGGTCGCACAGCTCACCCAGCGGTGGGGCACCCGGCACACCGCGGAGGGCAAGACGATCTGGGCGGAGCTGCCCCTGCACGAGGAGGACTGGTAGCCGTCAGGAGGCCGTAGGAGGTGTCAGGAAACCGTCAGGAGGCTGTCAGCCAGGGGCGTACCCGCCTGCGCGCCTCGTGCAGGCGGGACTTGAGGGTGCCGAGCGGGATGCCGGCGCGCTCGGCGGCCTCGGCGTAGTCCAGCTGGCAGATGTCCCGGTAGACGAGGGGCGCGACCAGGTGAGGGTGCTCCCGCTCCAGCCGGTCCAGCGCCTCCAGCAGGTCCACCCGGGAGCCGGCGATGACGCTGGTGGTGCGCGGGTCGACGGCGTGCGAGGGCTCGATGGCCGCGGGCTGTTCGGCGGCCCGCCGCTTCAGCTCGCGGTACTTCTGCCGGCAGCAGTTGGCGACCACCGTGTACAGCCAGGTGCCGAAGCGGCTGCGGCCCTCGAAGGCGGTGATGTGCCGGGCCACCTGGAGCAGCACGTCCTGGGCGGCCTCCTCGGCGTCCTCCCGGCAGGGCAGGAAGCGCGCGCAACGGCGCACCACCTCGGGCCGGATACCGGTCAGCAGCCCGTCCAGGGCCGCTCCGTCGCCGCCGGCGGCCCGCCGGGCGAGGTCTTCCGTCGCGGCCTGGTCCTGCACGGGTCGGGCCCCCTCCGAGTCGATCTGAGGGCAGGCATGATAGTCGTATGCACCCCCTGGAGCGGATCGGCCGCCACCGCCTCGAACGGCCGCTGGGCACCGGCGCCTTCGCCACCGTGTGGCTCGCGCACGACCCCGAGCTCCAGGCCCCGGTCGCGGTCAAGGTCCTCGCCGAGAACTGGGCGCACCGGCTCGACATCAGGGAGCGGTTTCTGTCCGAGGCGCGGTTGCTGCGCCGGGCCGGTTCCAGCCGTGTGGTGCAGGTCTACGACATCGGCGAACTCCCGTACGGGCGGCCGTACTTCGTCATGGAGTACGCGGACGGCGGCACGCTCGCCGACCTGCTGGCGGCGGGGCCGCTGCCGGTGCGGGAGGCGCTGGCGCTGACGGCGGAGGCCGCGCGCGGCGCCGCCGCGCTGCACGAGGCGGGCATCGTGCACCGCGACATCAAACCGACCAACGTGCTCCTGCACACCGCGCCGGACGGCACCCGGCGGGTGCTGCTGGCCGACCTGGGGCTGGCCAAGAGCCTCGCACAGGCGTCCGTGCTCACGCTGGCGGCCGGTTCGGCGGGGTACCGGCCGCCGGAGCAGGCCGAGCCCGGTGCGGGCATCGACGAGCGGGCCGACGTCTACAGCCTGGGGGCCGTCGGCTACGAACTGGTCACCGGGACGGTGCCCGGCCCGCCGGGCGCGGTCGTGCCGCCCCGGAGGCTGCGGCCGGACCTCGGCGAGGACGTGGAGCGGGCGCTGTCGCGGGCGCTGGAGCCGGACCGGACACGGCGCTGGCCCGGCGCGCAGGAGTTCGCCCGCGAGCTGGACCGGCTGGCGGCGGACGACGTGCCGGCCCGGTCCGGGCGGCGGCTGGACGGCGTACGCGGCCGGCTCGCCACCGTGACGCTGGCGCTCGCAGCGGCCCTCGCGGCCACGGCCGCCGCGGTCACGGTGACCGTGGTGACCCACCGCGGCGGCGGCACGCCGGACGAGGTGCGGGTCACGGACTCCACGGGCCGGGTGGTGCTCCGGGTGCCCGCCGGCTGGGTCCGTGAGCTGCGGAACTCCGGCTGGGACCCGCACGCGCTCGGGCTGCCGGCGGGGCACGAGCCCGGGCTGGTGGTGGCCGACGACCTGGCCCGTTGGCCCGATCCGGGGGCCGCCGTGAACGGGGTGTTCGTCGGGGTGAGCGAGCACGGCGACGTCACCGCGCGGGTGAGGGCCCTCACCCACTCCGGCTGCCGCCGGCTGCGCGACCGCACCTTCGCGGACGCCCACTGGCACGGGCTGGTCCGGGCCTGGGGCGGCTGCCCGGGCGGCGGCTCGGTCACGGAGGCCGCGCTGGCCCCGGCGGGCGGCTCCGCGCGGGCACGGGTGTACGTCCAGGTGCGCCGGCGTGATGCCGGTGACGCCGGCGACGGCATACTCCGTTCGCTGCGGGTGAATTGAGAGGCGCTGTCCGAGGGTCAAGCCGGGGAAAAGATCCTGGTGTGAACAGAACTTTTCCGGCGTACGGCGCATCGGAGTGTCATGACGGCGCACCCGGCGCCGTAGGCACGCGGTACGTCGCGTGCCCCGAAGATCCAGGAGAGTTGAGCGACATGGTGTACACACCCCGGTCCGCGCGGCACGGGGCCCTGCTCGTGGGCACGGTCACCGTGCTGGGCCTCCTGACCGCCTGCGGCAACGGCAACGGCGCCGACAGCAGCCCACCGGTCACGGTGTCCGGTACGGCCGCGCCCGCGACGGACACCTCCAAGAGCCCGGTGTCCGCCACCTCCGCCGACAACGACGCCGCCACCGCCTCCACCGGCGCCGCCCCGTCCTCCGCCGCGGGGACGACGGCGCCCTCGAAACGGGCGCCGGCCACGGCCGCGGCCGGTTCCCGCTGCCACACCTCGGAGCTGCGCGCCTCCGTGGGCCGCAACGATCCGGGCGCCGGCCAGGAGAACTTCCCCGTCGTGCTGACCAACAAGTCGGCCCGGACGTGCACCCTGCGCGGCTATCCGGGCGCCGCCTTCGTGAACGGCTCCGGCACCCAGCTGGGCCCCGACCCCCGGCGTGAGGCGGGCTCGCCGGTGACGGTCACCCTGAAGCCCGGGCAGAGTGCCTGGGCCGGGCTGACCTTCTCCAACCCGGGGATCAGTGGCGCCAAGACGGCCACGCCGGCCGCTCTGCTGGTCACGCCGCCGGACGAGCGCGACCACCTGAAGGTGCCGTGGTCGGGCGGGCAGGTGCCCGTGTCCGGCAACGCCTCGTCCGTCCGCCTGACCGTGCTCAGCCCGGGCACGGGTCCCTGACCCACCGGCTGCCCCCGACGTCCCGACCCCGCCGTCCGGCTCCCCGGCGGCGGGGTTCGTCATGAGCGCGCGCCCCGACTGTCACAGGACGGCAACAGGCCCCGGCTGCCGCGATCTTTACCGGGACGCCCGTCATCGAACCCCTCGACCACACAGCCGACGGGCCCTCCACGGGGGCCGTGACGAGGGAATCGGGGACGAGATGAGCGGGATGTCACGCAGGCGGGTGCTGACCGGGGGCGCGGCGGCGGGCGCCCTGGGAGCGCTGGGGGCGTGCTCCTCCGGCACCGGCCTGGAGGTCGGCGGACCCGCGCACGGCGGCACGCGCACCGCGCAGGCCCGGCCGGCCAGGCCGATCGGCGACGGCTCCACCGCCGACACCGGCGCCCAGCCGCACCAGCCGCGGCCGGTCCGGCTGAAGCCGGGCCAGGAGCCGCCGCAGTTCGTGGTGTTCTCCTGGGACGGGGCCGGCGAGCTCAGCAACCGGCTGTTCTCCCGGTTCCGCAAGGTCGCCGCCGACCACGGAGCCGGGATGACCTTCTTCCTCAGCGGCATCTACACGCTGCCCGAGTCCAGGAAGCACCTCTACCGCCCGCCGCGGCACGCCGTCGGCGCCTCCGAGATCGGCTACCTCGCCGACCGGCACATCCACGCCACCCTGCGGCAGGTGCGGGCGGCCTGGCTCGAGGGCCATGAGATCGGCACCCACTTCAACGGGCACTTCTGCGGCCCGTCCGGCGTGCGCGCCTGGTCGCCGGCCGAGTGGCGCAGCGAGATCGAGCAGGCGGTCGGCTTCGTCACCCGCTGGCGGACCAACACGGGCTTCACCGACCTCGAACCGCTCCCCTTCGACTACCGCAAGGAGCTGGTCGGGGGCCGCACCCCCTGTCTGGAGGGGCAGGCGGGCCTGCTGCCCACCGCCGCCGCGCTCGGCTGGAAGTACGACGCCAGCTCGCCCGGGGGTCTGCAGATCTGGCCGGGCAAGGTGCGGGGCGGCAGCATCTGGGACTTCCCGCTGCAGTCGATACCGTTCGCCGGCCACTCCTTCCAAGTGCTCTCGATGGACTACAACCTGATGTTCAACCAGTCGGGCGGCAACCCCGTGGGCGACCGCTCCCGGTACGACGCCTGGCGCGTGCAGGCCCGGGACACCTACCTGGCCGGATTCCGGCGCGCCTACGAGAGCAACCGCGCGCCCTTCTTCATCGGCAACCACTTCGAGCGCTGGAACGGCGGCATCTACATGGACGCCATCGAGGAGGCGATCGGCCGGATGGCCGCGTACGAGGACGTGCGGTTCGTGTCCTTCAAGCAGCTCGTGGCCTGGCTGGAGGCGCAGGACCCGGCGGTGCTGCGCAAGCTGCGCACACTCGTGCCCGGGCAGTCCCCGGCGGGCGGCTGGGCGGAATTCCTGGGCGCAGCGGGCAGCCCGTCCCCCTAGCGGGGCCCGCGTCGTCTGTTTTCATGGGCGGGCACCACCCGGCCGACCTCGAGAAGGACCCGCCCTGAACACCCCGCTCGCCGAAACCCTGTCGGCCGTGCTGCTCGCCGCCGTGCTCGCCTGGGCCGTCGTACGCCCCTTCGGATGGCCGGAGGCGGTCATGGCCGTCCCCGCCGCCGGGATCGCCGTCGCCACCGGCGCGATCCCGCTCGACCACGCCCGTGCGGAGGCGGAGCGGCTCGGACCGGTCGTCGGGTTCCTCGCGGCGGTGCTGGTGCTCGCCCACTTCTGTGCCGCGGAGGGCCTGTTCCAGGCGTGCGGGGCCTGGATGGCCCGCTGGGCGGCGGGCCGTCCGGTGCGGCTGCTGACGGCGGTCTTCGCGCTGGCCTCCGCCATCACCGCCGTGCTCAGCCTGGACGCCACGATCGTGCTGCTGACGCCGGTGGTGTTCGCCACGGCCGCGCGGACGGGCGTGCGGCCGAAGCCGCACGTGTACGCGTGCACCCATCTGTCCAACACGGCGTCGCTGCTGCTGCCGGTGTCCAATCTGACCAACCTGCTCGCGTTCGCGGCCAGCGGGCTGAGCTTCACCGGGTTCGCCGCGCTGATGGCGTTGCCGTGGCTGGCGGCGATCGCCGTGGAGTACGTGGTGTTCCGGCGGTTCTTCGCCCGGGACCTGACGGCGGCGGCTCCCGCGGCACCGGACACCGCGGCGCCCCCGCGTATGCCGCTGTTCGCGGTGGTGACCGTCGCCTGCACGCTGACCGGGTTCGTGGTGGCGTCGGCGTTCGGCGTGGACCCCGCCTGGGTAGCCGCCGCGGGCGCGCTGGTGCTGGCCGGGCGGGCCCTGGCGCGCCGCACGGCGACCCCGCTGACCGTCGTACGGGCGGCCGCCCCGGCCTTCCTCGCGTTCGTGCTGGCCCTCGGCATCGTGGTGCGGGCCGTCGTCGACAACGGGCTGGCCGGTGTGCTCGGGCACGTGCTGCCGGGCGGGACCGGGCTGCCCGCGCTGCTGGGCGTCGCCGCCCTGGCCGCCGCCCTCGCGAACCTCATCAACAACCTGCCCGCGGTGCTCGTGCTGCTGCCGCTGGCGGCGCCCGCCGGGCCGGGCGCGGTGCTCGCGGTGCTGCTCGGCGTGAACATCGGCCCGAACCTCACCTATGCCGGGTCTCTTGCGACGTTGCTGTGGCGGCGGATCGTGCACCAGCACGAGCACGGCGTGGACCTCGGGGAGTTCACCCGGCTGGGGCTGATCGCCGTGCCCTCCTCCCTCGCCGCCGCGGTGGTGGCACTGTGGGGGTCACTGCAGGTTCTCTGAGGGCTCCTGGGCGGCCCTCAGCCGACGCTCACCCGACCGAGGGAGGCCGTACCGGATGCGTGTGATCGCCTGGCTCACCGAGGGCACCTGGCCCGCGTGTGTCGACGCCGTGCGCGCCCACGCGCCGCGGGCCGCCGAGGTGGTGCTGCTGCACGTCAGCGGCCCCGACGTGCCCGGACTCGCGCACGGTGCGTTCGCGGGGCTGCTCGGGCGCGGTCACCCGGAGCGCGACCCCGGCGACCTGCTGGAGGCCCTCGGCGGGACTTCGGCGGCACGGCTCCTCGACGCGGCGGCCGAGCGGCTCGGCCGGCCCTGCGTGCGCGAGGAGCGGTCGGGCCGGGTCGAGCGGGAGGTCGTGGCGGCCGCCGAGGGCGCCGGTCTGCTGGTGCTGGCCCGGGACGGGGACCGGTCCCGGCTCGGGCCGCGCAGCCTCGGCCCCGCCGTCCGGTTCGCCGTCGACCACGCGCCCTGCCCGGTGCTGCTGGTGTGGCCGGAACCCGCCCCGGGACTGGCGACGATCCCTCCCGCGCCGCCGCACCGTCCCTGAGTCAGCGGTGGTGGCGCCGGCCGCCGTAGCCCCCGCCGTCGCCGCAGCGGTACGGGTGCTCGGCGCACGGATCGGCGGTGGCGGACGCCGGGGGCGCCGGGACGGACCGTGTCGCGGTGGGCGTGGGGACCGGTGGCGCAGTCGCGTCCGGGGTCCCGGTGGCGGGGGCGGACCGCGCGGTGGACGTCGGCGACGGAATGCTGTCCCCGTCCCAGTTGACGTTCTGCATCTGGAGGTCGGGTTCGGCCGCGTCGATGGACCAGCGCTGCGGCAGACCGGTGGCCCGGGTCTTGAGGACGAGGGCGCCGGAGCCGTCGGTGGCGGCCGGGGTGAGGGCCAGGTTCCGGTCCGAGCGGGGAAGCAGGGCGCCCCGGGAGGTGAAGTCGTAGCGGATGTCGCGGGCGGCCCTGCCGGAGGCCGAGCAGGGGGCCAGGCGGACCGAGTAGCCGAGTTGGGAGTCCAGGCACAGGCCGGGGGCCGCGTTGTTGCGCAGCAGCCCGTCGGTCTCGTACGTCCACTGCTGGCTCGGTGCGGGCGAGCAGGCGGTGAGTTCGGTCTCGGCGCCCTCGACGGCCTTCTTGCCGACGACTCCCACGCACAGACCGGATGCCGCGTTGTGCAGCCGGCCGTGCAGGGCGCCGCCGTGCCCGGCGTCCTTCGCACCGGCCCACGAGGTGCCCGGGGAGGCCTGGCCCCTGCCCGGCGCCTTCGACGACGTGCCGCCGGAGCCGGGGGCCGGGCTCCCGCCTGAGCCGAGCACCGACCACAGCACGAGGGGCAGGACGACCAGGCCGCTGACGGCGACCACGGCCAGCGTCAGATCGCGGCGGCGCCGGGCCGCCCGGCGGGCGGCGCGGTGCGCGGACCGGCTCGCACCGGCGGTCGCGGCGGCACGGGGCGGGGCGGCCGGCCCTGCGGTCGCGCGCGGACCCTCGGGTCCGGCCGTGATGAAGGCCTCGCCCGCCGGCGGCGCGAAGGCGGCGGGGGCCGGGGCCGGCTCGGCCGGCGCCTCGGCGCGGTGCGCACGGGCCTCCGCGTAGGCGTGGGCGCCCCAGCCGAGCACCGCCTCGGCGAGCGCGAGGCCCAGGCCCGCGTTGAACGGGGCGAGCTGGCCGGCGGTACGGCTGCAGTGCGCGCAGCGGGACAGGTGCCCGCGCAGGTCGGGGTCGATGTCGGCGCCGCCGCGCCGGAAGGTCACGTCGAGCATGCGCAGATAGCGTCGGCACTCCGCCTCGGGGGCGAGTTCGCGGTGCGCCTGGAGGCATTCCTCGCGCAGCCGTTCACGCGCCCGGCGCAGTTCCACCCGGGCGTCCTCCTCGTCCAGGCCGAGCAGCGCCGCGGGCACCGACAGGGGTTCGGCTTCGACCTCGGTGTGCCACAGGACGGCGCGGGAGATCTGGGGCACCCGCTGGAAGGCACGGGACAGCAGCCGTCGTTCGGGCGGCGGCAGCAGCAGGGCGGCGGCGCGCGGGCCGGTGCCGTCGCCCGGCCTCAGCTCGGGGTGGAGGAGTTCCTGGCGGCCGTCGGTGTCCCACTCGGCCGCGATCCTTCGTACGGCGACCAGCACGTGGGGCCGCCAGGCGGCGGTCGGGCCGGTCTGCCTCAGCGATTCGCCGAAGAGACGGGTGAAGGCGGCCGTGGTGAGCATGCCGGCGGCGCGCGGGCCGTCGGTGCACAACCGGGCGTAGGCGAAGGCCGCTTCCCAGTGCCGGTCGAGGAGTTCACCGACCGGATGGAGCGCGGGTGCCGTTCCCGTCCACTTCTTCAGTTCGGCACTCAGCTGCTCGTCCGACAGGCCTGCCTCATGCACGGCTGCATTCCTCCAGACGGGATACGGAATTTGTCTGCACCAACCGGTGCGGCAAGGTCGCGGGCAGCTCGAACGTGCACCTGAGGCGGCTCTTTTGAAGCGTGGGGGGTGTACGGCGGAGCGGCCTGGCGCCTGCCGCGGAGAATTCACTGCAGCGGTGCGCCGACAGCGCACACTTTCGCACAGCACCGCACGCAGGAACAAGAGATCTCTCGATTATCGGCATTTTCCCGGGGCAGTTTTCTTATTGACGCGGTGTCGAAGGAATCCCTTTCTGTCAATTGTCACCGCATCCCGCCCCTGATCCGAGCGGCACGCACCCCGTACCGCACGGATCCGGTCGGCGGGGCTCAGTGGCCGCTGATCGCGCGCGGGCTGTAGTGCCGCTCCAGTTCCTCGATCTCCTTGTCGCTGAGCTCCAGTTCGACCGCGGCCACCGCGTCCTCGATGTGCCGCGGCCTGGCCGCGCCGACGATCGGGGCGGCCACCGTGTCCTGGTGCAGCAGCCAGGCGAGCGCCACCTGGGCGCGGGGCACGCCACGTTCGTCCGCGATCCGGGTGACGGCCTCGACGATCGAGCGGTCGCTGTCCAGGTACAGCCGGCTGCCGAAGTCGTCGCCGGTGCTGCGCTCGGTGACCGTGTCCCAGTCGCGGGTCAGCCGGCCGCGGGCGAGCGGGCTCCACGGCAGCACGCCGACGCCCTGGTCCGCGCAGAGCGGCAGCATCTCCCGCTCCTCCTCGCGGTAGAGCAGGTTGTAGTGGTTCTGCATGGACACGAACTTCGTCCAGCCGTGCCTCTCGGCGGTGTACTGCGCCTTGGAGAACTCCCACGCGTACATCGAACTGGCGCCGATGTAGCGGACCTTGCCCGCCTTGACCAGGTCGTGCAGCGCCTCCATCGTCTCCTCGACGGGAGTGGCGTGGTCGTAGCGGTGGATCTGGTAGAGGTCGACGTAGTCGGTGCCGAGGCGGCGCAGGCTGTGGTCGATCTCGGACATGATGGCCTTGCGGGACAGCCCAGCCCCGTTGGGGCCCGGCCGCATCCGGCCGTTCACCTTGGTGGCCAGGACGATCTCGTCGCGGTGCGCGAAGTCGCGCAGGGCCTTGCCGACGATCTGCTCGCTGGTGCCGTCGGAGTAGACGTTGGCGGTGTCGAAGAAATTGACGCCCGCCTCCAGCGCCTGCCGGATCAGCGGGCGGGAGGTCTCCTCGTCGAGGGTCCATTCGTGCGTGCCGCGGTCCGGCAGCCCGTAGGTCATGCAGCCCAGACAGATCCGCGAGACGTCCAGGCCGGTCGAACCGAGCTTCACGTACTGCATCGTTGCTGCTCCTGCCTTCGGGACGATGGTCACCGCCGAGCCTACGGCCCGTCCCCCGGCGCCGACTTGACGATGCGACCCGTGGGCGATTTGATCCAGACGCGTGCCGCGCCGACCGGCGCGGGAAGGATGGAGCCGACGTGCCGCCCATGGGTGTCCTGCGCCGTGCCAGCGGCTCCCGCGGAGCCCTGGGCGCCCTGCCCGCGGCCCTGGTGATCGCCGTGTCGGCCCTGGCCGGCTGCGGCTCGGGGAGTGCCGGCGGGGACGGCCCGGCGGCGCCCGCCGCGGTGCGGCTGCCGCCTCGCCACTCCGGGTTCGACTACCAGATCGGCGGCGCCTATCCCCCGCCGAAGGGCGTGCGCGTCGTCAGCCGCGACCGGTCCGACTCCCCCGCGCCCGGCCTCTACAACATCTGCTACGTCAACGCCTTCCAGGCCCAGCCCGCCGAGCGCGCCGGCTGGCCGGCCGGCCTGCTGCTGCGCGACGCGCACGGCAGGGTCGTCATCGACGAGGACTGGAACGAGCCGCTGCTCGACCTGCGCACCCCGGCCAAGCGCGAGCGGGTGGCGAAACGGGTGAACCGGTGGATCGACGAGTGCGCGCGCAAGGGCTACGACGCCGTCGAGCCGGACAACTACGACAGCTACACCCGCTCCCACCGCCTGCTCACCGCCGGCGACGCGACCGCGTACATGACCCTGCTCTCCCGCCACGCGCACGCCCGGCGCCTCGCCATCGCGCAGAAGAACACCGCCGGGCTCGCGGCGATACGCGAACGGGTGGGGCTGGACTTCGCGGTGACGGAGGAGTGCGGGCAGTACGACGAGTGCGGGGTGTACGCGAAGGCGTTCGACGACCGGGTCGTGGACGTCGAGTACACCGACAGCGGTCTGCGTTCGGCCCTCGCCGGCTGGGGCGGCCGGATCGGCGTCGTCCGCCGCGACCGCGACGTCTCCACCCCGGGCACCGCGGGGTACGTCCGCAGGGCGCGCTAGCCGCCCGGCCCTCGCCGCGACCGGCCCTGGGGCCGGCCCAAGGCCCTGCCCTACGGCCGCTGCAGCAGGTCCAGGCCCCGTTCCCAGCCGAACCGGGGGCGGTGGCCGTCCGGGCCGGGTTCGCCGGTGTACGGGTCCGCGATGCGCACACCCATCCCCCGCAGCCGGGTCAGGCTGTCCCGGTAGGCGGGATGGGCGGCCAGCGCGTCGGCCACGCAGGGCAGCACGGCTATCGGGACGCCCAGGCCGGCGGCCTCGCACAGGGTGCCGACGGCGAGGGTGTCGGCCAGTCCGGCCGCCCACTTGTTGAGGGTGTTGAACGTCGCGGGGGCCACCACGACGGCGTCCGGCGGCGGGAACGGGCGGGGGTCTCCCGGGGAGCGCCAGGCCGACCGGACGGGCCGGCCCGTCCGCGCCTCGACGGCCCCGGTGTCGAAGAACCCGCCCATCGCGACCGGTGTGGCGATGACCCCGGCCTCCCAGCCCCGCCGCTGGGCCGCGGTGATCAGCTCGGTCACACCGGCGGCGATCCCGGCGGCGCAGACGACGACGTACAGGAAGGGCTTCTCGGCGCGTTCGGTCATCCGGGAACCCTACTGAGGGGGCCGGCGCCACCGTCCGGCGGGCCGTCAGCCGCCGGGCTCCGTGACGGTGATGGCGCCGACCGGGCAGGCGCGGGCCGCCTCGCGGACCATCGGGTCGCCCGCGCCGTCCTCCCGTCCGGGCAGCAGGGTGCTGTACCCGTCGTCGTCCTGGGTGAACACGCCGGGCGCGGCCAGCGCGCACTGTCCCGCGCCGATGCAGGTGTCCGTGTCGATGTCGATGTGCATGGGGAGAGCCTCTTACCAGGTCACGGGGAGTTCCAGCATCCCCTGGATCGTGTCGCCGGGTTTGCAGGGGATCTCCTCGGCCGGGGCGGCCAGCCGCAGCCCGGGCAGCCGCGTCAGCAGACCGCCGAGGGCGATCTCCAGTTCCACGCGGGCCAGGTTCTGTCCCAGGCACTGGTGGATGCCGAAGCCGAACGCCACGTGGTGGCGGGCCGGGCGGCGGAAGTCCAGGGTGTCGGGGTCCTCGTACCGGGTCGTGTCGCGGTTGACCAGCGAGGTCGCGAAGAGCACGCCGTCGCCGGCCCGGATCGTGGTGCCCTCGACCTCGATGTCCCGCAGGGCGACGCGCTGCAGGCCGTCGGCGATGGACAGCATCCGCATCAGTTCCTCGACGGCGGCGGGCAGCAGCGCCGGATCGGCGCGCAGCTCGGCCAGCCGGTCCGGGTGCCCCAGCAGCGTGAAGGTGCCGAGGGAGATCATGTTGGCGGTCGTCTCATGGCCCGCGACCAGCAGGATGAGGGCCAGCGAGACGAGTTCGGCGCGGTCCACCGTGCCGTCGCGCAGCTGGTGGTGGACGAGTTCGTCGAGGATGCCGTCTCCGGGTCCGGCCTGCCCGGCCTTCTCGTCGATCAGCCCGCCGAGGTACCGCTCCAGCCGGTCGCGGGCGTTCGTCGTGTCGTCGGCGGTCGGGCCGCGCAGCAACCTGCGGGACTGCTCCTCGAAGAACTCGTGGTCGGTGTACGGCACGCCGAGCAGGTCGCAGATCACCATCGACGGCACGGGCAGTGCGAATGCGGAGACCAGCTCGGCGGGCGGGCCCTGGGCGGTCATCGCGTCCAGCAGTCCGTCCACGACGCGCTGGATCGCGGGCCGCAGCGCGGCCGCGCGCTTGACGGTGAAGGACGGGATCATCATGCGCCGCTGCCGGTTGTGTTCGGGATCGTCCACCCCGAGCAGGGCCACCCGGCGGTCGCGGACGGCGGCGAAGCGGGGCGTGGGCGAGGGGAAGCCGGGGCGGCGGCGGTCGGTGGACAGGCGGGGGTCGGCGAGCAGGGCCCGGGC
This sequence comes from Streptomyces lucensis JCM 4490, assembly GCF_014650035.1. Classification (GTDB taxonomy): domain Bacteria; phylum Actinomycetota; class Actinomycetes; order Streptomycetales; family Streptomycetaceae; genus Streptomyces; species Streptomyces lucensis. The sequence goes on from NZ_BMUE01000004.1 coordinate 105,972, forward strand.
GGTGGCGTGGGCGGTGACCAGCCACACCTCCCGGCCGTCGTAGAGGGTGACGCGGGACAGTGGCCGCCCGTCGCGCAGCGGTGCGTATCCGGCGGGCGGGTGGTAGGGGCAGGTGCGGTCCTGCGGGAAGGCGACGGGGCCGGCCTGGGCCGCCGGGCCGCCGATGTCCGTCAGTTCCGTCATGGGAAGACCTCGCAGACGAAGAGGTGCGTCGTGCCGATCTTTATTAGATGCCCCAGGCATCTATGAGGCGACGGCAAGTTCGGCCACTTCGGCGATCCGCCCGATGTGGCCGAAGTGCGCGGGGTGCGGCGGGCGGGAACCGGCCGCGGCCGGCGGCCCGGTCAGGGCTGCCGCGAGGGCCCGGCGCCGGGCGCGAAGGCGCGGGCGACGGCGAGGCTGTCCTCGTAGACATGATGCCGCACGACCAGGCCGTCGCGGACGGTGAGGTGGAGGGCGAAGCGGGCCGTGTAGGCGCGGCCGGTCGGTGCGGCCGTCTGCCGTATGACGCCGAGCACGACCGCGTCCTCGCCGTCGACCAGGACGTGTTCGACGCTCGTGTCCGCCTTTTCCGGCACGTGGTGGGCCGCCAGCTCGCGGTAGTGGGCGGCGGCGTCGGCGCGGGTGGAGCGGTGCCGGATCCACGGGGTGGCGGCGCGCCCGTGCTCCTCCTGCGGCCAGTCGAGCCGCCAGTCGCATCCGTCCGCGTACAGCTCGGCGATCCGGTCCGGGTCGCCCCGGCCGATCCGGCCGAGGAGTTCCTGAACGGTGGCGCGCGTCGAGGGGGTGTGGTCGGCCTGCATGTGCGACTCCCGGGAGTGGTGTTCGGGCAGGTGCCGATCACTGTGCCGCGGACCCGGCGGGGGCGCGATTACCCGTGAGGTAGGCGACGCATCGGCCGCGGCGATCGGAGGTACGGATGATTCGTGCGGACACCGGTGTTCCAGGCCGGTGACGGACAGCCGTTGGACGGACGAAGGAGACGGATCCATGCCTCTTGAGGGCGAGTACGAACCCAGCCCGGAACAGTGGGTGCGCGAGCAGGTCGAGCTGTACGAGAGCTCCGGCGGGACGAAGGGGACCACGCTGCGCGACACGGGCCTGCCGGTGATCGTGCTGACCACCCGCGGCGCACGGAGCGGGAAGATCCGCAAGACGCCGCTGATGCGGGTGGAGCACGACGGCGCGTACGCGGTGGTCGCCTCGCAGGGCGGGGCGCCCAGGCACCCGGTCTGGTACTTCAACGTCAGGAGCGAGCCGCACGTCGAACTCCAGGACGGTCCGGTGAGGCGGGACATGCGGGCCCGCGAGGTGACCGGCCCGGAGAAGGACGCGTGGTGGGAGCGTGCCGTCGCCGCGTTCCCGCCGTACGCCGAGTACCAGGAGAAGACGTCGCGGGAGATCCCCGTGTTCGTGCTGGAGCCCCTCGACGGGAGCTGAGTTCCGGCCCGGAACCGGCGGCTTCTGGAAAAATCCGATCCCGTCAGGTGTGAACGGGGTTCCGGGCGGGCACTCGTGCGTCAGGCCCCGCCGCGCTCCCCCGTCGCGGCGGGGCTTTCGTCTGCCTCGCCGGCCCGGCGGTCCGTGACGTCCAGGAAGATCTGGTCGGCGGCCGGGAAGGTCCGGGCCAGGGACCGCTTGACGCGTACGGCGACCTCTTCCACCCGCTCGCTGTCCAGGCCCGGGGCCAGGTCGATCCGGGCGGCCACCAGCGTGGAGTCGAGGCCCATCTTCATCGTGAACAGCGCCTCCACGCTGTCGATCTCCGGCTGTGCCCGGAGCAGCGACCGGATCCTCGCGCTCTGCTCCGGGTCGGCGGCCTCGCCGATGAGCTGGTCGCGGGCGTCGCGGCCGAGCCGGTAGGCGACGTACACCAGCAGGACGCCGATCGCCAGTGAGGCGGACGCCTCCCAGACCACCTGTCCGGTGACCATGTGCAGGGCCATCCCGATGAGGGCGAGGGTCACACCGAGCACCGCCGTGCCGTCCTCGGCGACCACCGTGCGCAGTGCCGGGTCGCGCAGTCCGGCGAGGCCGCCCTGCCGGCGCACCTGGTGCAGGGCGCGCAGCAGCGAGACGCCCTCGGCGACGAGGGCCACGCCCAGCACGATCAGGCCGGCCACATAGCCGCTCAGCTCCTCCTCCGCGCCCTGGCGCAGCGCCTCGAAGCCCTGGAAGAAGGAGAAGCAGCCGCCCATGACGAAGATGCCGACGGCGGCGAGGAGCGACCAGAAGAAGCGTTCCTTGCCGTAGCCGAAGGGGTGCCGCCGGTCGGCCGGGCGGCGGCTGCGGCGCAGCGCGGCGAGCAGGAAGACCTCGTTGAGGCTGTCGGCGACGGAGTGCGCGGCCTCCGACAGCAGCGCGGGCGAGCCCGCGAGAACCCCTCCCACGCCCTTGGCGACGGCGATCACCAGGTTGGCCGCCAGTGCCACCAGGACGGTGACCTTGGTGTGCCGGTCGGGGGAGCCCCCGCCGTGCCCGTCACTCGTCCGGCCAGGGGCGCGGGGTGCCGCCCCTTGCCCTCCGTCGTCGCTCGCCGCCGGCGCGCGGGTGTGTGCCACGCCGCTTTCCCCGGCCGTCCGTTCGGCCGTCTCCCGTTCCGAGGATGTCCCGCTCATGGCCGCCGACTGCCCCCGACGGTGCGGATCACACCGTGCCGTCGGCGGAAAACGGGGAACGCGTTGCGCTTGAGGACCCCGGACGGCGAGGAGGAGCCATGGGCGGCGACGGCAACCGTTCCTACGGTCACAAGAAGTTCAGCCGCTCCAGAAGTCACTTCGCGGACCGGATCACCGCGGACGGACGGGACGGCTGGCCGGTGACGGCGGGCCGCTACCGGCTGGTGGTCTCCCGCGCCTGTCCCTGGGCGAGCCGTGCGGTGATCTCGCGCCGGCTGCTCGGTCTGGAGGACGCCCTGCCGATGGCGGTGGCCGACCCGGTCCAGGACGACCGCAGCTGGCGGTTCACCCTGGACCCTGACGGCCGGGACCCCGTGCTCGGCATCCGGTACCTGAGCGAGGCCTACGACCGCCGGGAGTCGGGCTACCCGGGCGGCGTGAGCGTCCCCGCGGTCGTGGACGTCCCCAGTGGGCGGCTGGTCACCAACGACTACCAGCGGCTCACCCTGGACCTGGCGACCGAGTGGACGGCCCTGCACCGCCCCGGTGCGCCCGATCTGTACCCGGCGGACCGGCGCGAGGAGATCGACGAGGTGATGGCCGGGGTGTACCGGGACGTGAACAACGGCGTGTACCGGGCCGGGTTCGCCACGGGCCAGGAGGAGTACGAGGAGGCGTGCACCGCGGTGTTCCGGCGGCTGGAGCTGCTCGCGGAGCGGCTGACGGCGCAGCGGTACCTGGTCGGTGACACCCTCACCGAGGCGGACGTCCGGCTGTTCACCACGCTGGTCCGGTTCGACGCCGTCTACCACGGCCACTTCAAGTGCAACCGCTGGAAGCTGGCCGAGAACCCGGTGCTGTGGGCGTACGCCAGGGACCTGTTCCAGACGCCCGGCTTCGGCGACACCGTCGACTTCGACCACATCAAGCGGCACTACTACCAGGTGCACACCGGCATCAATCCCACCGGCATCGTCCCGCTGGGCCCCGATCTGGACGGGTGGCTGAGTCCGCATCGGCGCGAGGAACTGGGCGGCCGGCCGTTCGGCGGCGGCACCCCGCCGGGGCCGGTGCCTCCGGGCGAACGGGTGGCCGCGCGCGGACGCCCCGCATGAGGTCCGCGTGACGAGGAAGGAGTCAGACATGGCCAAGAACAAGAAGAAGAAGCTCCCGCTCGTCTACCAGCCGGTCGGTTTCGTGCTCAGCTGGGCGGGCGGCGCACTGGCCGGCATGGCCTTCCGCAAGGCGTGGATGGCGATCCGGCACGAGGAGGACGCGCCCGACGCCCTGGACCCGGACCGCGGCTGGGGAGAGATCCTCCTGGCCGCGGCGGTCCAGGGCGCGATCTTCGCGGTGGTGCGCAGTGCCGTGGACCGCACGGGCGCCAAGGCCATCGCGCGGTCCACGGGTGTCTGGCCGGCGAGCGAGAAGGGCGGCCGGGACTGATGCTCCGCGTCCTGCGGGGCCCGTCCCGCACGGGCCTCAGCCCTGCTTGGGCGCCCTCGTCGGGACCAGGCGCAGGGTGAAGGAGTGCCCGGCGGGGTCGGCGTACCCGCGTTCCTCGTACGGCCCCGCCGGGTCCCTCGTCTCCAGGGGCCGCCCGCCGAGCCCCACGATCCGGCGCTCGGCCTCGTCCAGGTCGTCGACCAGGAACTCCAGGTGGGCCTGGAGCGAGTTCTCCGGGCGCGGCCAGCTGGGCGGGGTCGCGTTGACGTCCCGGCGGAAGGCCAGCCGGACCCCGTCGGCGCCGCGGATCTCCACGAGGTTGGCGGACGCGTCCGTCTGTTCGCCCTCCAGCAACTCCTTGTAGAAGGCGGCGAGTTTCTCCGGCTCGGCGCAGTCCAGTACGACCACGCCCGCTTTGACCAGTGTCATGCTTCCTCCCGGGGTTCTCCTTTCAGCTGCGGATATCCCGGGCCGCCGGATTCAGTCGGCGAGCAGCCACCGCCCGTCGCGCATCAACTCCCGCCCCCGCAGCTCGTTCTCCTCGCGCCAGGCCTGGACGCGCCGCGGAGTGACGTTGAAGTACAGATAGCGGGTGGCGAGCCGGCGGGGGTCGAAGCCGGTCTTCCCCGCGAACACCTCGGCGTCCTCCTCGGGCAGGTCCTCCGGGGTCACCGCCCGGACGGTGCCCTCGATCATGACGACGTCCCGGGTCGGGCCGATGCCGACGCGGGCGGTGCCGGTGGCCACGAGGTTGCGGCCGGTGGGGCTCTGAGCGGGAGTGGCGATCAGCAGCGTGGCGCCGTCCCACACGAAGGACAGCGGCACGAGGTGCGGGGCGCCGCCGTCGGGACCGGCGGTGGCGACCCAGGCGTCGACGTCGTGCTCCAGCCGGTGCAGGGTGTCCTTCTTGCGCTGTTCTGCGGTGCGGGCGGGCGCTGCGGTCATGGCGTACGGCCTCCTGGTCGCTGGTCGTCGATGCCCCGGGTGTGTCGCGCGGACGCCTCCAGTGTGACCGGGATTGATCGCCGCCGGGCCGGAACGCGACGAGGCGTGTCCGCCGGAGATGACGGGCCGGCGCGGTTCCTCCTGGACAGGTGTCCCGTTATGCTGGACACCTGTCCAAGAGAGTGAGGTCCGCCGGTCATGGTGATCGTGGCGAACGTCCTGGTCGGCCTGGTGGCCGCCCTGCACGTGTACATCCTGGTGCTGGAGATGTTCCTGTGGCAGAGCAGGCCGGGGCGCGCGCTGCACGGGTTCGCCCCCGAGCTGGCCCGCGCGACGGCTCCGCTGGCCGCCAACCAGGGGCTCTACAACGGGTTCCTCGCGGCCGGCCTGGTAGGGGGGCTGGCCGCGGCGGACCCCACCGGGTTCGCCGCGCGGGTGTTCTTCCTGTCCTGCGTGGTGGTGGCGGGCGTCTTCGGGGCGGTCACCGCCAGTCGCCGCATCCTGTTCGCCCAGGCGCTGCCCGGCGCGCTGGCCCTGGCCGCGGTGCTGATCGCGCGATGACCGGGACCCCGCCCGAGGCGCCGCGCGCCACGCCCGACGGCCCCCGCACCCCGCCCGAGGACGCGCGGGCCGCGCGCACCCGGGCCCGGCTGCGGCATGCGCTCCTCGCGGAGTGCGCCGAACGCCCCCTGGAACAGGTGGGCGTGGCCGCGCTGGTGCGCCGGGCAGGCGTCGGCCGGGCGACCTTCTACGTCCACTACGACGGCCTGGAGGCGCTCGCGGTCGACGCGTGCGCGGACGTCGTACGGCAGGCGGTGGACGCGCTGCACGCCTGGCGCGGGCGCCCCGATCCGGTCGACGCCCCACCCGCGCTCCGGGAGTTCTTCGCGAGCCTCGCCCCGCACGCGGGCCTGTACCGCTCCCTGCTGTCCCCGGGTGGCGGGGGGCCGCTCGGCCGGGTCCTGCACCGGGACCTGCGGGCCCGCAGCCTGGCCGAGCGGGAGCTGGCGGGCGCCGCGGACGCCCCCCTGGTCGCGTCGGCCGTGGCGGCGACCTTCGCGGGGGTGCTCGCCGACTGGCTGCACGGGCTGCTGGACGCCGGACCGGCCGAAGTGGCCGACCAGGTGTGGCAGTTGCTGGTCGCCCTGCACCGCAGCCGGTGACCGGCTCAGTCGCAGCCGACGGCCTCCTTCAGCGCCGGCCACGCCTCCACGCCGCCTGCCGTGCGGACGTAGGCGGTCGCCCTGTCGTCCGTCAGCCACAGCCGCCGGCCGTCACGGTGGTACCCGGTGTCGCGGGCGCCGGCGGGGATGCGGACCCTGCCGCGGTACGGCGCCGTGAGCAGGCCGTCCCCGGCGAGCACGCCCGCGGGGTCGCGGGCGTAGGTGCGGTCGTCCAGGGTGAGGAACGAGGCGGACGCCCAGCCGCAGTGCTCGGATCCCGCGCTGCCGCTCAGCCTGCTCACGGGGACCCGGCGGCCCGCGCCGTCGGTCCAGATCTGCCAGCCGGTGGTGGCCGTGAAGCTCTCGGGCAGCTCGGCCGGGTCGCAGGAGGCGTCCGTCTCGGGGCCCCAACCGGGCCGGTCCTTCTGGTCCTTGGCCACCACGACGGCCACCTTGGTGCGGCCGCCCACGTCGTAGGAGTACAGGACCCGGTCCGCCTCCCTGCGCTCCACGCGGTAGCCGTGACCGGGCAGCTCCGGCTGGGACATGTCGAAGTAGAGGGCCAGCCCCTCCTCCGGTGTGTCACCGCCGTCGGAGGCGTTCCACCGGTCGGGTCCGGCGCCGTCGAAGATCTCCCCGTCGCACTCCAGCGCCCGGCCGGCGGCCCCGGCGGCCAGGCGCAGTGCCCGGGGCCCGCCGCCGTCGACGTTCCTGGTGGGCAGGTGCAGCGGACCGCTGTAGGGCGTCGCCGGCGGGGTTCCCTTCAGCACCAGGTCCGGCCGGTCGCCGTCGTCGCACCCCGCCACCGCCACAGCCGTCAGCACGGCCACCGTCACCAGCACTCTGCGCATCTCCGCCCCTGTTCTCCCGTGTCCTGTGCGGTCCTTCGACGCCGGGCCGGGGCGGAACGTTCAGCGGGCCCGCTGGAAGGTGCGCCGGTACGTCTGCGGTGACACCCCGATCGTCGCGTGCAGGTGCTGGCGCAGCGAGGCGCCGGTGGCGAAGCCGACCTCGGCGGCGATCCGGTCGACGGGCAGGTCGCTGGACTCCAGCAGGTGCCGGGCGCGGGCCACGCGCTGCTGGATCAGCCAGCGGCCGGGGCTGAGTCCCACCTCGTCGTTGAAGCGGCGGGCGAAGGTGCGCAGGCTCATCCGGGCGTGTCCGGCGAGGTCCGCCAGGGTGAGCGGGTCGGACAGTCGCTCCATGGCCCAGGCGCGGGTGCCGGCCGTGCTCGCGGCGCCGCTGACCGGGACCGGCTGCTCGATGTACTGGGCCTGTCCGCCGTCGCGGAACGGCGGGACGACACAGCGGCGGGCGACGGCGTTGGCCAGTTCGCTGCCGTGGTCGGTGCGCACGATGTGCAGGCAGATGTCCACGCCGGAGGCGGCGCCGGCCGAGGTGAGGATGCGGCCGTCGTCGACGAAGAGGACGTCCGGGTCGAGGTCCACCCGCGGGTAGCGGCGGCGGAACAGGTCGGCGACCTGCCAGTGCGTGGTCGCCCTGCGGCCGTCGAGCAGACCGGCCGCGGCCAGCACGAAGGCGGCCGTGCAGATGGACACGATCCGGGCCTCTGCGGGGATGCGGGCGAGCGCGGCGGCGACCTCGTCCGGCAGCTCGGCGGGGAGCCGGGCGGGCGGCACGGAGGTGACGACCACCGTGTCGGCGGTCTCCAGGATCTCGGGGCCGTGTGCGACTCCGATGGTGAAGTCGGCGTTGGTCCGCACCGGTCGGCCGTCGACCGTGCAGGTCAGCACCTCATAGTGACCGTCGGCCGCGCCGAATATGCGGCTGGGGATACCCAGCTCGAAGGGGTAGACGCCGTCGAGGGCCAGGACGACCACCCGCTCCGGCCGACGGGTGAGCAGCTGCATGTCGGGCATGGCACGATCCTATCGAAGGTTGGCAATCCTGCCATTTCCCTGCCGCGCGGCCCCCGGCAGGCTGGGTGACCATGAGCGATGTGAACACCATGCGAGTCATCAGCCAGAACGTCCTCGGCGGTCCCGAGGTGCTGCGGGAGGTGGAGGTGGAGCGGCCGCGGCCGCGTCCGAACGAGGTGCTGGTCCGGGTGCGGGCCGCCGGGGTGAACCCCACCGACTGGAAGCACCGGGCCAACGGCGGCTTCCTGGGCGAGCCGCCGTTCGTCCTCGGCTGGGACGTGTCCGGCGAGGTCGCGGAGACGGGGATCGGCGTCGCCGCCTTCCGGCCCGGGGACGAGGTCTTCGGCATGCTTCCCTACCCCTTCGGCCACGGCTCGCACGCCGAGTACGTGATCGCCCCGGTGCGCGCCCTGACGCACAAGCCGGCCTCGATCGACCACATCCAGGCGGGCGCGCTGCCGCTGGTGTCCCTGACCGCCTGGCAGGCGCTGACCGAGCACGCCGACGTGCGGCCCGGGCAGCGGGTGCTGATCCACGCGGCGGCCGGCGGGGTCGGGCACGTGGCGGTGCAGATCGCCAAGGCGCGCGGCGCGTACGTGATCGGCACGGCGAGCGCGGGCAAGCACGGCTTCCTGCGCGAGATCGGCGTGGACGAGGCGATCGACTACCACGCCACCGACGTGACGGAGGCCGTGCGGGACGTGGACGTCGTCCTGGACACGCTCGGCGGGGAGACGTCCGTGCGGTCCCTGCGCGTGCTGCGGCCCGGCGGCGTCGTGGTCTCGATCCTGCCGGTGGGCTCCGAGGAGTTCCACACCGAGGCCGAACGGCTCGGCGTGCGGGCGGTGCGGATGCTGGTCGACGCCGACCGCGCCGGGATGCGGGCGATCGCGGAGCTGGCCGAGTCCGGCAGGCTCAGGGCGACGATCGCCGGGACGTTCGCGCTGGCCGACGCCGCCAAGGCGCACGAGCTGGGCGACACCGGCCGGACGACGGGCAAGCTGGTGCTGCTGGCCGACTGACCGGTGCCGGCGGGTGACACGGGCCGCGGCGCCGGTCCGTGTCACCCGCCCGGTGTTGTCCGGCCCTTGTCACGACACGCGTCAAACCTGAAGACATATGTCAATCGAACATGCTCAAATTCCTTCCATCGAGGGTAACTTGACGGTCGGGGAACCGATGTCCGGGCGCGGGTGGGAGGTGATGCCGTCGTGCGTGACGAGCCCGCAGCGCTCACCCGGCATCTACGGGTGCACGAGCACCGCGGCTACACGGTGCTGGAGTTCCGGGGTGAGATCGACATCGCCGCGGCGGCGGAGATCGGCTCCTCACTGGACCGGGTCACCCAACGGGCCGGCGCCCGGATCGTGATCGACCTGCGGCCGGTGGAGTTCTTCGACTGCTCGGGGCTGCGGCTGCTCCACCGGGCCCGTACCCGTGTCCTGGAGCGCGGCGGCCGGCTGCACCTGGTGTGCACCCACCCCCTGACCCTGCGCGTCTTCCGCCTGACCGGCCTGACCCGGCTGCTGCCGCCGTACCCGACACCGGACGCGGCCCTGGCCGGTGCCGGGGCCCCGTCCGGCTCGCTGTGACGCCGCCTTCCTGACGGTCCCGTGGCCCGGCCCGGGCCGGCCCCCTGCCCACCCGGGTCAACTCATCTGTCTGCCGAAGCGGTTGGCGGGAATCCGGACAGCAGGAAGGAGGACCGTCGCGATGACGACTTCCCCGAGACAGCTGCCCGGCTGGGCCAAGGCCGTGGGCGCGTTCGTGCTGGTGCTCGCCGTGCTGTTCGCCGGCATCCGGCTGGCCGTACTGCCGGGCATCAAGGACCTGTTCGGCACCGAGACGCATGACCGCTCCGGACCTGCGCTGCTGAAGTCCATCCAGGACATGAGCCGTTACGACGCCGCGTCGGGCAACTTCCAGGTCGTGGTGGACCTGGACAAGGACGCGAAGTTCCTGCCCGACGCGATCCGCGGCACCCGCACCCTGTACGTCGGCTCGGGCACCGTGGACGCGTACGTCGACCTGGGCCGGGTCGGCGAGAAGGACGTACGGGTGAACGGCGGCCGCACGTCCGCCACCATCCGGCTGCCGCACGCGCGGCTCGGCAGGCCGGCCCTCGACCCCGACCACTCCTACGCCGTGTCCAAGCAGCGCGGTCTGCTGGACCGGCTCGGCGATCTGTTCTCCGACAACCCGGGCAGTGAGCAGGCCGTGCAGAAGCTCGCCGTCCGGCACATCGGGACCGCGGCCAGGAGCAGCGGGCTGACCGCCCGGGCCGAGAGCAACACCACGAGCATGCTCCAGGGCCTGCTGCGCTCCCTCGGGTTCACGGAGGTGCACATCCGTTACGGCGCCTGATCAGCCGCCGAGCACTCCCGGCAGGGCCAGTGCCCCGAGCACCGTGACGCCCATCAGCAGCCAGGCCACGTAGTCGCCGACGTGCCCCGACTGCAGGCGCCTGAGGGGCACGGCCCAGCCTGGCGCTGCCACCCAGCGCGGGCGGGTCACGGCCAGGGCGGCCAGCGCGGCGGCCAGCGCGGTGGAGGCCAGGCCCAGCAGGATCCCGTGCGCCGTCCAGCGCACCGAGGCGTGGGCGCCGCCCGATCCCGCCTCGTTGACGGAGCGGGCGACCAGGCCGCCGAAAGCGGGGACCACGCCGACGGCGAAGGCAGCGGCGAGCAGCACGGCGGGCACCGTCCGCATGGTGTCCGGGATCCGGCGCAGCGGGCCGGAGGTCTCGGGCCGCTCACCCGTACCGCTGGTCTCCAGGTCGGACCGGGCGTCCCGCGGGCGGGGTCCCAGGCCCAGGAACACCCGGGCGGTGATCCGCAGGACGGCGCCCGCGGTGATCGCGGAGGCGGCCACGTACACCACGGTGAGGGGGCCGCCGACCGCCTCCTCGGCGACCCCCTTGCCGAGCGCGGTGCCGAACGGCGGCAGGCCGGCCAGGCCCACCGCGCCGACGGCGAACATGACCGCGACACCGGGCAGTTCGCGCGCCCTGCCGTGCAGCTCGTGCTCGTCGACGCTGCCGTACCGGTCCAGCAGGATGCCCGCGCAGGCGAACAGCGCGGCCTTCACCCCGGCGTGCCCCACCACGTACAGGGCGATCCCGTCGTCGCCCTCGGGGGTGAGGACGCCGAGCGCGACGAGGAACAGACCGGTGTGGGCGACAGTGGAGTAGGCGAGCAGCCGTTTGATGTGCCGCTGGTACCAGCACATGACGGCGCCGACGGCGGCCGTCACGGTGCCGAGCGTGACCAGCGCCCTGGTCAGGTCGGCGGCGGGGATGCCGCCGGGGCCGGCGAACACGGTGCCGTACACCCGCCAGACGCCGTAGACGCCGAGCTCCACCATCACTCCGGACAGCAGCATGCACACGGGGGTGGGCGCGACGGCGTGCGCGTCCGGGAGCCAGAAGTGGAAGGGAACGGCGGCCGCCTTCACCAGCAGTCCGGTCAGGACCAGCACGAAGGAGGCGAGCACCAGCCCGTCCGGTCCGCCGTGCCCGGCCGCGGCCGTGTCGAGACCCCGCCCGATCTTCGTCATGGCCAGCTCACCGGTACGGGCGTACAGCAGGCCGATGCCCATCAGCATGGCGTACGCGCCCAGTGAGTTGACCACGCCGAAGGTCAGGGCGCCCTGGACGGCCCTGGCCTCGTCGATGCGGTAGCCGGTCAGCGCGTAGGCCACCACGCTCATCAGCTCGAAGAACACGAACGCGTTGAACAGGTCGCCGGCGAGCGCGAACCCGCACATGGCGCCCTGGAAGACCAGCATCAGCGCGGTGAACGCGCCGGGATGACCGGGCGGGGGCTCGGCGAAGTAGCGCCAGGAGTAGGCGAGGGCCGCGACGGTCAGCAGCGACACCAGCGCGGCCATGCCGAGCGCGGGGCCGTCCCCCACCACGACGATGCCGACACTCTCGCCGTCGACGGGCAGCCAGCCGCCGACCCACTCGACCATGGGGGGCGAGGAGTTCAGCGTGAGTACGAGGGCCAGGGCTGCCGTGCCACCGGAGAAGACCAGCCCGGTGGTCTCGGCGGCGGCCCTGGGCAGATGCCGCCCGGTGACCACCAGCAGGGCGGCCCCGAGCAGCGGGAGGGCGGCGAGGAGCGGAAGCAGGTGGTGCATCAGCCCCGCAGCTCCCTGAGTTCGTCGGGGTCGACGGTGCCGTGCCGTTTGGCGACCTGCAGGACCAGGGCGAGCAGCAGCGCGGTCACGGTCGCGCCGACGACGACGTCGGTGAGGGTGAGGGCCTGCACCACCGGATCCACCACCGGCCGGGATCCCGGCTCGACGTCGGAGAAGACGGGGGCGGTCGCGCCGTCGCGGTAGCCGACGGCCAGCAGCAGCACGTAGGTGGCCGCCTGGCAGACGGACAGGCAGCCGACGGTGTGGATCAGATTGCGGCTGGTGGCGAGGCCGTAGCAGCCCACCAGGAAGACGTAGGCGGCGACCAGGTACGGAAGGATCTGCATCACGGTGTCGTCAGCTCCCCTGCTTCTCCTCGATCTCGACGGCCTGGTCGAGGAAGGTGGCGAGGAGGACCACGACCGCGCTCGCCACCTCCATGCCGATGGCCGCGTTCAGCAGCGGGACGGCGCCGCCGGAGGACAGCGTGTTGAAGGTGCCGTACGGCAGCAGCGTGTTGGCCAGGAAAGCGGTGCCGGCCAGGACTCCGGCGAGGCCCAGCACCAGGTAGGCGCAGACGGCCAGCGCGTCGGAGGTCTCGTAGACGGCCAGTGGACGGACGCGTTCGAGCGCGCCGTAGTCGGCGCCGAGGTAGAGCAGGTGCAGGGCGGTCGCGGCGACGACCCCGCCCTGGAAGCCGCCGCCCGGGCTGAGCTGGCCGTGGGCGACGACGTACAGGCCGGTGACCAGGGCGACGGGCAGCACGATCAGCGCGTAGCGGCGGACCGGCCGGGCCACGGCGGCCGGTTCGGGGCGCGCCCGGTGCTCGTCCCGGGCCTGGCGCAGCAGCACCACGCAGCCGAGGACGGCGGCGAACAGGATGCTCATCTCGCCGAGGGTGTCGTAGGCGCGCTGGTCGAAGTTGACGGAGGCGACGGTGTTGGCGGTGTGCCGGTCGAGCGAGGCGCGCACGGCCCGCTCGCCGTACGGATGCGACCGGCCGCCGAAGCGCGGCAGGCCCGGGCAGGCGGCGACCAGCAGGGCGGTCAGGCCGGCGCCGCCGACGGCCAGCAGCCACAGCCGCAGCCGGTTCACTCCGGACCCTCCTTCGTCCGGCCGCGGCGCCGGGTCCTGCGGACCGACAGCATGATCAGCAGCGGTGTCAGCGCGGACCCGACGGCGAGCTGGGACAGGCCGACGTCCGGTGCCTGCAGGACGGTGAAGAGCACGGCGAGGAAGAGCCCGAGCACGGACAGCACGAGTGCCTGGCGGGCGGGGTCGCGCTGGGCGACGGCAGCGGTGGCGCAGGCGGCCACCAGCAGCAGGGCCACGACGATCACCGCGTCGGACACGGCGCACCTCCCCGGTCAGCCACCGCGCACCCCCTGGAAGCCGCCCGACAGCGCCCGTGACGCGATGACGTTGCCGCCGATCAGCAGGGCGCCGACGACCAGCAGCTTCACCGTGGCCCGGCCGGGCGCGGTCGCGGCGCACACCGCGGCCACGACCACCGCGCCGAGGCCGGCAGCCGCCCAGGTCAGCGCCCAGGCGCTGGGCCGTTCGCGCTCCAGTTCCGCGGCGAGCAGCCGCGCGAAGACGAGGGTGCCGACCGGGCCCAGCAGGGCCAGCAGCAGGGCGAGGTCGACGTAGGAGGGGCGGCCGTAGCCCTGGGAGAGGAGCAGCAGCGCCGGGCAGAGTGCGGAGGTGGCCAGGTTCTGCGCGATCACCCGCCGCCCGGTCGGGCCGGTGGTCACGCCCCACAGGGCGGCCGCCCCTCCCCCGGCCAGCTCGACGGTCGCCGCGAGGATCCAGCCGTTCACCGCCAGGTCACCGCCCGCCGGCCGGCCCGGGCCAGCAGCGCGCCCACGGCGGCGCAGCTCGCGCCGACGATCCGCTCCAGGGTGTCGACCGTCGTGATGAGCACCAGCCACAGCATCGCCAGACCGGCCCACCAGGCCAGGAGTTCCCCGGCGGCGAGGAGGACCGTGCGCGGGGCGGTGTGCCGGGTCATGCGCCACCTCCTCGGCCCGTTCCATGACGTGTGCGGTGTTCTGTTCCGTTTCGCCGCTCGGGGCATCCAAGCACCGCCGGGCCCGTGGCAGGGCGGCGGCACGCGGGGCCGCCACCGGAGTGCCCCGGGAGCGTGAACGGAAACCGGCGGCGCTCCCCGGCGCCGTCCGGCCGGCGGCATCCGGCGGCGCATGCCGGGTAACCGCTGCACGACAGCCGGAAGTTGAGGTCTGGAGGACCGATGAGCCGTACCGCCCTGCGCCTGCCCGCCGTGTTGCGCGCCCCCAGGAAGCGGGAGCCGGCCGGGGAGGAGGGCGTGCCGGCCGGCCGGCACGCACTGCCGCTCCCCGTCCGGCTGCTCGCGATGCTGGTCGCCTTCGCCTTCATGGTGGCCTTCGCGGTGATCCTGGCACGGCTCACCCTGCAGCCGTCCCCGGCCTCGGCGTCGCTGACCCACAGCAACCTGCACCCGGGCCGCTCCCTGCGGGCCTACCTGGAGCAGGCGCCGTTCCGGGACGCCGTGAAGCAGCTCGGCGGGAACGTGCTGCTCGGCGTGCCGTTCGGGGTGCTGGTGCCGGTGCTCGCCCCGCGCGCCCGCGGACTGCTCCGGGTGCTGGCCCTGACGGCGCTGGTGATGCTGATGGTGGAGCTGGCGCAGGGCGCGCTGGTCACCGGACGGGCCTTCGACATCGACGACGTCATCCTCAACACCACCGGTGCGCTCGTCGGCTGGCTCCTCCTGGGACGCCGGCTGGGGCGCGGGGTCCACCGGCGCACCGGCGAGCCGGTGACTGAGTGAACGTCAGCAACGGATCTGTACCGGAGTATTGACGCGCCCTTACCTCACTCCTTAAATCAAGAGGCGTCTCATCCCCCCACGCCGAACGGAGAGCCATGGCCTCCCCACGCCTGCTGCGCAGATGTCTGCTCGCCGCCCTGTCCGCCGCGCTGATCGGCTCCGCGGCCGTCGGCCCGGCGCGGGCGCAGGGCGCCGCCCCGGCCGCCGCGGCCGTCACCACCTTCTCCGACACCTTCGACGGGCCCGCGGGCTCGGGCGCCGACCCCTCGAAGTGGACGCTGGAGACGGGCGACAACGTCAACAACCACGAGCGGCAGTACTACACCTCGGGCACGAGGAACGCGGCACTGGACGGCCAGGGGCACCTGGTGATCACGGCCCGCAAGGAGAACCCGGCCGGCTACCAGTGCTGGTACGGCAGCTGCCAGTACACCTCGGCCCGGCTGAACACGGCCGGGAAGTTCCACGCGCAGTACGGCCATGTCGAGGCCCGGATGAAGATCCCGCGCGGGCAGGGCATGTGGCCGGCGTTCTGGATGCTCGGCACCCCGGTCAACTGGCCGGACTCCGGCGAGATCGACGTGATGGAGAACGTCGGCTTCGAGCCCTCGGCCGTGCACGGCACCATCCACGGCCCCGGCTACTCCGGCTCGGGCGGCATCGGCGCGGGTTACTCGCTGCCGAACGGGCAGGCGTTCGCCGACGCCTTCCACACCTTCGCCGTCGACTGGGCGCCCGACTCGATCACCTGGTCGGTGGACGGGAACGTCTACCAGCGGCGCACGCCCGCCGACCTGGGCGGCCGGACCTGGGTGTTCAACAAGCCGTTCTTCCTCATCCTGAACCTGGCCGTCGGCGGCTACTGGCCCGGCGACCCGGACGGCTCCACGCGGTTCCCGCAGCAGCTGGTGGTCGACTCGGTGTCGGTGACCACGGGCACCGGAGCGGCCGGGGCCCCGATCCGGGGCCTCGCGGGCAAGTGCGTGGACGTGGCCGGCGCGAACCCCGCGAACGGCACCCCCGTCCAGCTCTACGACTGCAACGGCACCGGCGCGCAGGCGTGGACGGCCGGCCCGGACGGCACGCTGAGGGCGCTCGGCAAGTGCCTGGACGTGACGGGCAACGGCACGGCGGACGGTTCGGCCGTCCAGCTGTGGGACTGCACCGGGGGCCCCAACCAGAAGTGGACCGTCACCGGGGCGCACGACATCGTCAACCCGCAGGCGGACAAGTGTCTCGACGTGACGGGGAACAGCTCGGCCAACGGGACGCGGCTGCAGATCTGGACCTGCACGGGCGGCGCCAACCAGAAGTGGACCGTCGGCTGAGAAGTCGGCTCAGCGCACCCTCCAGGTGTACTTGTCGCCGCCCACGAAGCGGACGACGTCCGGGTCGTCCAGGTCGTGGATGGTGATGCCGTGGGAGGCCGCGGCCTCCAGCACGTCGGTGACGCTCCTGGCCTCGCCGACCACCTGACCGTCGATCTCCATGATCCTGAAGGGCGGCTCGCCGGTCCTGCCCGGGCACACGCCGAGCACCAGCACACGCGGATGGGAGATGTGGGGAGCTGCTTGTTCGGTCATGCAACTCAGCGTAGAACGCCACGCGAGCCGACGGCTCATCCACGGGAGCCGTCCAGGAGATCGAGGACGGCCGCCTCGACGGCCCCCTGGGTGGCGGGCCGCCCGAAGTCCCCGTGCTCGCCCAGCCGCGTGAGCACGGGGGCGATGGTCACGTCCCGTTCGAACAGCTCGAAGACCGTGGGATCGATGTAGGAGGCCCGGCACACCGCCGGGGTGTTGCCGAGGTAGTGGCTCACCTCGCGGACGGCGCGGGTGATCTGCCGGCGCCGGGACGTCTCGGTCGAGCGGGCGGCGTCGGCGGCCACGGCGACCGCCACCGCGGCGAGCACGGTGGCGTGCCAGGTGCGGAAGTCCTTGGCCGTGACGTCGGTGCCGGACAGCCGGCGCAGCGCCTCGTTGAGGTCGTCGCCGTGCAGATCGTGCCAGTCGCCGCCCTCGTGGAAGGCGAGGAAGCGGTCGCCGCCGCGGGCGCGGCGCAGCAGGGCGCGGGTGACGGCCTGCGCCTCGTCGTCGACGAGGGCGCGCACCATGTCGACACCGCCCTTGGCCGGGAAGCTGAAGGTGATCGCGTCCCGGCCGCAGGTGACGTGCTCGCGGAGCATGGTCGTCAGGCCGTAGGTCTCGCTGTTGCGGGTGTGCCGGTCGCTGCCGATGCGGAAGAAGCCGAGGTCGAGCAGGCGGACCGCGCAGGCGGTGACCCGGGCCCGGCTCAGCCCGCGTCCGGCCAGGTCGGCGGCCACCTTGGCACGCAGTTCCGGCAGGGCGCGCGCGACCTGCCGCACGTGCTCGTGCTTGGCCTTCTCCTGCTCGGCCCGGAACTGCTCGTGGTACAGGTACTGACGGCGTCCGGCGTCGTCCGTGCCGACGGCCTGGAGGTGGCCGTTGGGCCAGGGGCAGATCCACACGTCGCGCCACGCGGGCGGGATGGTCAGCGCGCGGACGCGGGCGACCTCCCCGGGGTCGGTGAGGGGTTCGCCGTCGACGTCGGTGTAGCGGAAGCCCCGGCCGCAGCGGACGCGCCGGTAGCCGGGCCCGTCGCAGGAACTCGTACGCAGCCGCACGGTCTCAGGGACGGCGCCAGTCGTGGCTGGTCAGGTGGGAGCCGGCCTGCGGGCCCATGCGGAGCATGCCGCCGTCGACGCTCCACGAGGCGCCGGTGACGTAGGAGGCGTCCGGGCCCGCCAGGAAGGCGATCACCGCGGCCACCTCCCGCGCGTCGCCGGGCCGTCCGAGCGGTACGCCGGGACGCTCCTCGGCGTGCACGTCGGTGTCCTCCTGGCCGGTCATCGGGGTGGCGATCTCGCCGGGCGCGACCGCGTTCACGGTGATGCCGTACTCGGCAAGCTCCAGGGCCATCACCTGGGTGAGCAGGCCGAGCCCGCCCTTGGCCGCGCAGTACGGGGCCGCGCCGACCCGGGGCTGGTGCTCGTGCACGGAGGTGACGTTGACGATCCTGCCGCCGTCTCCCTGCCGGATCATGTGCCGGGCCGCCCGCTGCCCGCACAGGAACGGGCCGACGAGGTCGACGTCGAGGACCCGGCGCACGTCCTCCAGGGTCAGGTCCAGGTAGGGGGTCATGGTGCCCGTACCGGCGTTGTTGACCAGGACGTCGACGCGGCCGAGCTCGCCGCACAGCTCGTCGACGGTGTCGGCGGCCTCCGGCAGCCGGGTGAGGTCGAGCCGCGCGACGGCGGCCCGGCGCCCCTTCTCCCGGATCTCCCGCGCGGTCTCCTCGGCACCCTTCTCGTCGGAGTGCCAGGTGATCCCCACGTCCAGGCCCGCCTCGGCCAGCCGCACGGCGGTGGCCCGGCCGATCCCGGAATCGGCACCGGTGACGATGGCCGCACGGCGGCGGCCGCCATCGGACACGGACACGAAACCCCTCCTCAGAAACACCCGCCGGAACGACTCCCCGCAGTACCCCGGCCACCCCCCGACAAACCACCCCCTCCAGAAACGCGGCGAACCACACGACCGACCACCACCTCCAGAGCCACACCGAACCGCGCGACCAGCCCCCTCCAGGGGCGCGGGAATCTGCGCGACCAACCACTCCCTCCAGGGGCGCGGGGAACTGCGCGACCAGCCACCCACCCGCACCGGACCACCACCCCAACCACCCCCCTCAGGGGCGCGGGGAACTGCGCGACCAGCCACCCCCCACCCGTACCGGACCACCACCCCAGCCCGCCCCCACAGACGCCCGCACCACCCGCCACCATGCAGGCAGCACCCCGCTGGGAAACCCTGTACCCATGGACCCCGTAGCCGCCCTGAACCGCATCGCCTTCCTGCTGGAGCGCGCCCTGGCGCCCACCTACCGGGTCCGGGCCTTCCGTACCGCCGCCCGCACACTCGCCGCGCTGCCCGAGGGCGAGACCGCCGAGCGGGCGGCAGCCGGCACGCTGGAGTCGCTGAAGGGGGTCGGCCCCAAGACCGCCCAGGTGGTGCACGAGGCCCTGGCCGGCGAGACGCCCGGATACCTGCGCAAGCTGGAGGAGGAGGCGGAGAAGACCCGCACCGCCCCCGGCCCGGGAACCGGATCCGAGCTGCGCGCGCTGATCCGCGGGGACTGCCACACCCACTCGGACTGGTCCGACGGAGGCAGCCCGATCGAGGAGATGGGACGGGCCGCGGCCGGCCTCGGCCACGAGTGGGCCGTCCTCACCGACCACTCCCCCCGGCTGACGGTCGCCCGCGGCCTGTCCCCGCAGCGGCTGCGCGAACAGCTGGCGGTGGTGGCGGAGCTGAACGAGCGGTGGGCGCCGTTCCGGCTGCTCACCGGCATCGAGTGCGACATCCTCGACGACGGCTCGCTGGACCAGGAGCCGGAACTGCTGGAGCGGCTGGACGTGGTCGTGGTGTCGGTGCACTCCAAGCTGCGGATGGACGCCCGGTCCATGACCCGCCGGATGGTGGCCGCCGTCCGCGACCCGCACGCCGACGTCCTCGGGCACTGCACCGGCCGCCTGGTCACGGGCCGGGGGCGGCCGGAGTCGCAGTTCGACGCGGACGAGGTGTTCGCCGCGTGCGCCGAGTCCGGTACGGCCGTGGAGATCAACAGCCGCCCGGAGCGGCTCGACCCGCCCCGGCGCCTGCTCCGCAAGGCGGTGGCGGCGGGTGTGCTGTTCTCGGTCGACACCGACGCGCACGCGCCCGGCCAGCTGGACTGGCAGCTCCTCGGCTGCGCGCGCGCCGAGGAGTGCGGGGTGCCGGCCGAGCGGGTGGTGACCACGTGGTCCGCGGACGAGCTGCTGGGCTGGACGCGTGAGGGCCGCACACCGGAACGCGTGGCGGGCGCCGGGCGTGGTACCCGGTCGGCGGAGTGAGAGAGAAGGGATCCCGGATGGACCGTGCCGCCGTCTTCGATGTCGACGGAACCCTCGTCGACACCAATCACCTGCATGTCGTCACCTGGTGGGAGGCGTTCCGGCAGGCCGGCCACGACGTGCCCATGCACGCCGTGCACCGGGCCGTCGGCCTCAGTTCCGGCGACCTGGTCGCGCACCTGCTCGGGGACGACCGGGACGAGGAGCGGGACGCGGAGCTGAGCGCGGCGCACAAGGCGCTCTACGGCCAGTACTTCGACCGGCTCCCCGCTCTGCCGCAGGCCGGGGAGCTGCTGCGGCGGCTGCACCGGAACGGCTGGACGGTCGTCCTCGCGACCTCGGCGAGCGGCGCCGAGCTGGGCGCGCTGCGCCGGGCGATCGACGCGGACGACGCCATCGCGGCGACCGCGAGCGCGGAGGACGTCGAGCGGGGCAAACCCGCGCCGGAGCCCGTGGAGCACGCTCTGGAGCTGGCCGGGGTGCCGGCGTCGCGGGCGGTGTTCGTCGGGGACACGGTGTGGGACATGCGGGCCGGCGGCAAGGCCGGGGTCCGCTGTGCGGGCGTGCTCTGCGGCGGGATCCCCCGTGCCGACCTCGAGGAGGCGGGGGCGGAGGCGGTGTACGCCGACCCCGCCGACCTGCTGGCCCGGCTGGACGGCAGCCCGCTGGGCTGAGTGGCCCCGGAAGTGGCACCCTGGGTGATACAGGTCACGCGACGGCGTGGAACACCACAAGGTGGTTGCCCGTTAAACCAACCGTGGGTGCGGACGGGACAGTGTCCCCGGGCCTCACCATTCGCCCACAGGGACGATCGTCCGGCTGAAGCCCTGTGGAGCCCCTCGCCGAGAGGCGACCGCCGTCCGCGCCCACCCACTGGCCGCCCCGGCCGTGATTCCCCCGTCACGGCCGGGGCTTTCCACATGCCCGCCCCTCCTCACCGGCCCGCCACGGCGGCCTGGCGGGCGGCGGTGTCCGACGCCCGTCCGGACTCGAGGAACTCCCGCAGATCGGCCGTGAGCAGGCCGGCGTGCGTGGCGAACAGGCCGTGCCCGCCGTTCTCGTACACCTTGAGGACCGCGTCGGGCACGAGCAGTGCCGCACGCTCGCCGGTCAGGGCGAGGGGCGCGAAGACGTCGTGGCTGCCGTGCACGACGAGCACCGGGACGTCCAGCGCAGGCAGCTCCTCGGTGAGGTCCAGGGCCGCGACGACGGCCCGGATGCCGTCCGAGGCGCGGGGGGTGGCGACCAGGCAGCGGTCGATCAGGTGGTGGACGTAGGCCGGGGAGACGTCGTTGCCGGGGCGCTGGACGGCGAAGAAGTCGTCCGCGGTCGCGTTGAACCAGGCGGGCCGGTCACGCCGGAACAGCTCGTCGTCGGCGCGCACGGCCGCCGGGTCGATGCCCTCGGGGAGGTTCGGCGATCGGACGACACCGGGGCTGACCCCGGCGACGAGGGCGACGCGGTCCACGCGGGCGCTGCCGTGGCGGGTGAGGGAGCGCACCACCTCGGCGGTGCCGACGGAGTGCCCGATGAGGGTGGCCCCGCGCAGGTCGAGGTGGTCGAGCAGGCCGTTGAGGTCGTCGGCGAGGGTGTCGAGGTCGTAGCCGGACCAGACGTCGTCGGAGCGTCCGTGGCCCCGCCGGTCCACGGCGACGCAGCGGTACCCGGCCTCCGCGAGCGGCAGCGTCTGGTACTCCCACATCTCGTGGCCCAGGTAGGAGCTGGCGACGAAGACCGCGACGGGCCCGTCGGCGGGGCCGTGGTCGGCGTAGTACAGGCGGGTTCCGTCTACGGGGCTCTCGAAGTACGGCATGGGGAAGGCCTCCTCGGTCGGGTTCGGCCGGACGGTCGTCCGTCGTTCTCGGCACCCCCGATGTTTCCCCGCCGCGCCCGGCCGGTCGATTACCGCTGACGTCATGCCGCGTGTGCCCGTGGTGGCGCCCGGGTACCCGGCCGGTCGTCGCAGCCTCCCGCGAGGACGGAAGGAGCCGAAGTGAGCAGCTCAGCTGGCAGCAGGGTGGTGGTGACAGGCGCCACCGGCAATGTCGGAACGAGCGTGGTGCGCCTGCTCTCGGAGGATCCCGGGATCAAGTCCGTGCGCGGTCTGGCCCGGCGTACGCCCGAGTGGGCGCCGCCGAGGACCGAGTGGTCCGCGGTCGACCTGGGCTCGGACCGGGCGAACCTCGCCGAGCGGTTCGAGGGCGCCGACGCGGTGATCCACCTGGCGTGGGCGTTCCAGCCGACCCACGACCCGGCGACCACCTGGCGCACCAACGTGCTCGGCGGCATCCGGGTGTTCGAGGCGGTCGCCGCGGCCCGGGTGCCGGTGCTGGTGCACGCCTCCTCCGTGGGCGCTTACTCACCGG
This sequence comes from Streptomyces lucensis JCM 4490, assembly GCF_014650035.1. Classification (GTDB taxonomy): domain Bacteria; phylum Actinomycetota; class Actinomycetes; order Streptomycetales; family Streptomycetaceae; genus Streptomyces; species Streptomyces lucensis. The sequence goes on from NZ_BMUE01000004.1 coordinate 128,251, forward strand.
GTCCCAAGAACCGCGAGGTGGACGAGTCCTGGCCGACGCACGGCTGGCCGGACGCCGCGTACTGCCGGGAGAAGGCCTATCTGGAGCGCACGCTGGACGTGTTCGAACGCGACCACCCCGAGGTGCGGGTGGTGCGCATGCGCCCGGGCTTCCTGTTCAAGCGGGAGTCGGCCAGCGAGCAGCGGCGGATCTTCGGCGGGCGCTTCCTGCCCGGGCCGCTGGCCCGGCCGGAGCTGCTGCCGTTCCTGCCGGACGTCCCCGGCCTGCGCGTGCAGGCCCTGCACACGGACGACGCCGCCGAGGCCTACCGGCTGGCGGTGCGGACGGACACCGCCCGCGGCGCCTTCAACCTGGCCGCCGACCCGCCGCTCGACGCCGGTGTGCTCGCCGGACTGCTCGGGGTGCGCCCGGTGCGGCTGCCGCGCGTGGCGGCCCGGTCGGCGATCGCCGCCGCCTGGGGGCTGCACCTGCTCCCGGCCTCGCCGCACCTGTTCGACGCGGTGCTGCGCCTGCCCCTGATGGACTGCACCAGGGCGCGCACGGAGCTGGGGTGGCGGCCGACGCGGTCGGCGACCGAGGTGCTGCAGGAGTTCCTGGACGGCCTGCAGCAGGGCGCCGGGGCGGAGACCGAGCCGATGCGGGGACGGAAGGTCGGCTGAGCGGCGAGCCGCGGGCCGGGAAGCGAGGGAGGACACCATGGCCGTACGACGGCAGGGAGAACCGGGGCACGGGTCCGGCGCGCACGGGCGGCCGGTGCCCAGGGACATGCCCGATCAGCAGGCGCAGTCCGGCACGGACCCGTGGGACGTCGCCACGGGCCGGCCGCCCGTCGGGAGCGAGGGCGGGGACGAGGACGTGCCCGACACCGACGAGGCCGGCACCGGCCCCTCCGGCGCGCCGCGTTCCGGCACGGTGCACCCGGAGCATCCGGCGCCGGACGAGCCGCCGGAGTGAGCCTCAGCGCGGGGCCCGCTCCCGCAGGGCCGTCCGCCAGGCCGGGAGCCGGTCCTCGCCGGACGGTTCCGGGCGGCGGCCGCCGCCCGCGAAGAAGTCGGCCAGCGGCAGGATCGCGGCGCCGACGGTGACGGCGTCGGGGCCCAGCCGGCCGAGGTCGATGGCCACCTTGTCGGCCGGATGGCGCAGGGCGTACGTGGTGGCGTGCCGGCGTACGGCGGGCAGGAAGCGGGCGCCGAGCTGGAGTCCGGCCCAGCCGCCGATGAGGATGCGCTCGGGCTGGAAGAGGTTGATCAGGTCGGACAGTCCGGCGCCGAGGTACTCTGCGGTCTCCTCCAGGACCGCCAGCGCGACCGGGTCCGGCGCGGTGCCCTCGGGCGGGTAGGCCGCGGCCAGCATCGCGGTGAGCGCGGTCTCCTCGTCCGCGCCCTCGGGCGGACGTCCGCCCTCCTCGCGCCAGCGGGCGAGGAGCGACTCGGCGCCCGCGTAGGCCTCCAGGCAGCCGGGCGCGCCGCAGCGGCAGCGGCGGCCGCGCACCCGGACCGTCAGATGGCCCCATTCGACGGCCCGTCCGTGCTCCACCTCGGGGGTGACGAGGCAGGCGCCGACGCCCGAGCCGAAGAGCACGACGACGGCGTTGCGGGCGCCGCGGCCGGCGCCGAACCACATCTCCGCCTGCCCGAGCGTCTTGGCGCCGTTGTCGATGAAGTACGGCACCGTGTCGGGCAGCGGGGAGGTCGCGCGCAGCAGCCGCTCCAGCGGGACCGCGCTCCAGCCGATGGTCTGCCCGTGCACGACGGCGCCCCGGTCCGGGGTGTGCTCGACGATGCCGGGCACACCGACGCCGACGCCCAGCAGCCGGCCGGGCACGGCCTGCTCGGCGCCGAGGACCTCGGCGATGCCGTCGCGGATGTGGCCGACGATGACGTCGACGTCGTAGCCCTGGGGAGTCAAGGGACGTTCGGTGCGGGCGAGTTCCGTGAGCGCGAGGTCGAACAGCTCCACCCGGACCCGGGTCTCGCCCACGTCGACACCGATCATCTGGCCGCTGTGCGGGGCGACGCGCAGCAGGGTGCGGGGCCGGCCGCCGTCGGAGTCGACGCTGCCGGCCTCCTCGACCAGTCCGTCGCCGACCAGGTCCGCGACCACGTTGCTCACCGAGCCGGAACTCAGTCCGGTGGCCGGTCCCAGTTCGAAGCGGCTGAGCGGGCCGTCGAAGTAGAGCCGCTGCAGCACCGCGGTGCGGTTGCCCCGCCTCAGGTCGCGTACCGTGCGTCCGTTGCGCCCCGCCATGCGGCTCCCTTCACGAACCGTGCCCGACCTGCAACATACCCCTTCAAGCAGGCGGTAAGCGAGATTCCACCACCCCTTAGTTCATGCTATGAGCTAAGCAGGGACCCCGCGTGCCCCCGGAAATGCGCTGGCCCCTCCCCCGCTTGGCTACCTACGCTAGCCAGGAACCTAGGGCCTTTAGGTTCACGGCACCGCTCCGGGAAGGACCCCACCCATGAGACCGCTCACCGAGCACGACATCCGCGACTCCTTCGTCAACTGCTCCAAGGGGGAGGCCAAGCGGCTGGCGGTGCCCCGCGACCTCGCCGAACGCCCGTGGGACGATCTGGACTTCCTCGGCTGGCGCGATCCGGGGGCGCCCGACCGCAGCTATCTGGTCGTCGAACGCGGCGACGGGCTCGCCGGTGTCGCCCTGCGCTTCCCGTCCTCGCAGCGGGGCTTCCTGCACCGCAGCATGTGCTCGGTGTGCCTGACCACCCATCCGGGCGGCGGGGTGTCGCTGATGACCGCGCGCAAGGCGGGGGCGGCGGGCCGCGAGGGCAACTCGGTCGGCGTGTACATGTGCACGGACCTGGCGTGTTCGCTGTACGTGCGCGGCAAGAAGCTGCCGGACTCCGGCGCCCGGTTCGAGGAGAGCCTGACCCTGGAGGAGCAGATCGCCCGCACGACGGGGAATCTCACCGCGTTCATCGACAAGCTCTACGCCTAGACCGTTTCCGGACGAGGAGAACAGCACCTCACCCTCCTCCCGCGATCCCTTGCGGTCGGAAACCGTCCTCGATCGGCCACGTTCGTCCCGGCCGAGGAACGGGAACAGGCCAAGGGATGCACGACGTACAGAAGCATGTTTCGGGACTGCGGCGCCTGGTGAAGCGAGGCCGGGAGCCGGTGGTCGTCCAGACGCTGCGGTCGGCCACGGCGGCGACGATCGCCTATGTCATCGCACTGCGCCTGAGTCCAGAACCGGCCCCGCTGACCGCGCCCCTGACCGCCCTGCTGGTCGTCCAGGTCACCTTCTACGCCACGCTCACCAACGGCATCCGCCGGGTGAACTCGGTGGTGGCCGGGGTGCTGGTCGCGATCGCCTTCAGCGTGCTCGTCGGACTGACCTGGTGGAGCCTCGCGCTGCTGATCGTGGCCGCGCTGGGCGTGGGACACCTGGTGCGGGTCGACGAGTACGTGGCCGAGGTGGCGATCAGCGCCATGCTGGTGCTCGGCGTGACCACCGTCGGGTTCACCGCGTGGGCCCGGATCGTGGAGACGCTGATCGGCGCGGTCGTCGGGACGGCCTGCAACCTGCTGCTCCCACCGCCGGTGTGGGTGGACAAGGCGGGCGAGTCGATCGAGGACCTGGCCCGCCGGGTACGGCAGCTGATGCTGCGCATGGGAGAGGAGGCCGCCGGCCGCATCCCCTGGGAGCTGGCGGCCGAGCGCCTGCACGAGGCGCGCCGGCTGGACCAGCACATCGCCCAGGTGGACGCGTCGCTGCGGCAGGCCGAGGACAGTCTGCGGCTCAACCCGCGGGTCAGGGAGGGCCTGCTGCACCGGGTGGTGCTGCGCACCGGACTGGACACGCTGGAGATCTGCACGGTGGTGCTGCGGGTGCTGGCCCGTTCCTTCACGGACCTGGCCAAGGCCCGTGCGTCGCGGGAGTTGTTCCCGCCGAGGGTCGGGGCCGTCGTGGAGGAGCTGCTCTCCGAGATCGCGGACGCGATCGTCAGCTTCGCGGTGCTGGTCACCACCCATCTGAGCGAGAACGCCGAGTCGGCGGAGGCGCGGCTCACCGCCGAGCTGCACACCGCGGCCGCCACCCGCGACCGGCTCGCCGAACTGCTCCGGGAGGAGGTCGGCGAGGACTGGGAGAACTGGCAGCTGCTGGGCGCCGTGCTGACCGAGGTGAACCGGATGATCGCCGAGCTCGACACCGAGCACCGCACCAGCCGCCTGCTGGAGGAACTGGACCGGGTGTCCCGCGAGCAGCGGGAGAAGCTACCGCGGATGACCCGGCTCCGCGACCGCCTCGGCGTCCAGGAGGAGCTGTGGAACCGCGCCGGGTTCGGTGAGCGTTCTCGGTGAGGGAGGTGCCGGGACGGTCCGGCACGGAAAGCGAGGGGGTGGTCGGATGACCGGCAGCGCCGTACGGATCGACGGGAACACGCTGCGGCTGCCGGGCGGGGTGGCGGTGCGGTTCGTGCGCACGCTGCGGCTGCCCGAGACGGGCACGCATCCGCTGCCGCCGGGGCTGGGCGAGTTCCCGGTCCGCCGGGTCGCCGACTACGCCGGCACGGTGCCCGCGGAGTGGCTGGCCCGGGGTGGCGTGATGCTGCCGGTGTATCTCCGCGAGGCGATGTGGCTGAGTTTCACCGGCACGACGGAGCCGGCCGCGCTCCAGGTCGGGGTGGGCAAGGTGTGCGCGGTGTCCGGCAAGCCGTGGAGCGGCCGGCTCGCCCGGCGCCCGCAGAACTACGTGGTGCTGCCCCGGCAGCCCTGGCTGGACGGCATCAACTCGGGGAAGGGGACGGTCCGTCAGTTCGTCGCCGTGCCCCTCGGGCTGGGCGCGACCGTGGAGGGCCAGGTCACCGGCGAGGAGGTGTGGGGCGGCGTCCAGCTCCAGTCGTTCCCCCTGCGCGAGGACCTGCTCGCCGAGTGGCGGCGCCAGGAGCGGGAGCGCCTGGAGCGGGAGCGCCTGGCACGGCAACGGCAGGCCCAGAGCTGGGCCGCCGGGTCCGCCGGCGGCTACGGTGCGGCCCCGCCGATGATGGCCGCGCCCGGCGCGGCGATGCCGATGGCGGCCGCCCCCGGCTCGCCCCCGCCGGCGCCCGGCGCGGCGCCCCGGCGGCGCGCCGCTGCCATGGGCCTGGGCGTCGGCGGCTCGATGCGGCAGGAGGTCTACCGGGACGACCGGCCGCTGAAGGACTGGTCGAAGGAGCCCGCGGGGCGGGTCTTCGTGCATCTGGTGACGCCGCCGGAGTGGCGCCGCATCACGGGCGAGGCTCCCCCGCCCTCCCCGGTGGACCGGGCGGCGTACACGCGGGCCGGACTGCCCTGGTACGACTACTACGACGCGGACGCCGAGGACCTCTCCCCCACGGACACCCTGCGAACGGTCAAGCCGGTCGGCGACTGGCTCGGGGACGACGTCGACCCGTGGCAGGCGCCGGCTCCCGGTCAGGTGGCCCCGCTCAAGGACGCGCCGGGCAAGCCGGTCGAGGACGGGGAGTGGTAGACCGCTCCCCGGTCGCGGCCCGCACGACGGGCTCCGCCCGGCTTGCCCCGGACGGTGGCCCCGGGCCAAGGTGACTGGCACGGACGGGGCGAGCGACGACCTGGGGTGCGGCATGGACACGGAGGCGCGAGGCGGCTGGACCAGGCGCCGGTTCGTGGGGGCCGCCGCCGGCGCGGCGGCCGTGGTGGCGGTGCCGTCCCCGGCGGCACCGCCGGCGGGCACGCCCCCGGTGCGGGCTCCGCGCGCCTCCCTGCCGCCCCGTGGGCCGTCCGGTCCGCGTCCGCTCTACCTCGGCACCTACACCTCCGCCGACGGTGGCGGCGCCGGCATCGGCCTGGCGGCGTACGATCCGCGGACGGGCGGGATCACCGGCTCCGGCACGCTGCTCGGGGTGCCCGACCCGTCGTACCTGGCCGTGCATCCGGACGGCCGGACGCTGTACGCGGTGGACGAACGCGAGGACGGTGGCGTGACCGCCGTACGCCTCGCCGACCGGCGGGTCCTCGGCACCCGGAGCACGGGCGGCTCGGGGCCCTGCCACCTGTCGGTGCACCCCGGCGGGCGCTGGCTGCTGAGCGCGAACTACGGGTCGGGGAGCGTCGCCGTGCACCCGATCGGCCCCACCGGCGCCCTCGGGGACCGCACGGACCTGGTCGTACACCGCTCCCCGCGCCCCGGGCCGGGCCAACAGGGGCCGCACGCCCACCAGTTCGTCACCAGCCCCGACGGCGGTCACGTCCTCGCCGTCGACCTGGGCACCGACACCGTGTACACCTACCGCCTCGATCCGGGCCGGGGCACGTTCACCGAGGTGGCGCGGGCGCACACCCGGCCCGGCGCGGGACCGCGGCACCTCTCCTTCCATCCGGACGGCCGGTACGCGTACCTGGCCAACGAGGTGGACGACTCGGTCGCCGTCTGCGCCTACGACCCCGGATCCGGCCGGCTGACAGTCGGGGAGCCGCAGCCGACGGGTTCGGACGGCGGCACCAACTACCCGGCGCAGTTGCTGGTGACGGCGAACGGGGCGTACGCCTTCCTGGCCAACCGGGGCCACAACAGCCTGGCGCGGTACGCGGTCGAGGAGGGCGGCTCCCGGCTGCGGCTGCTCGGCACCGTGCCGGTGGGCGGGGACTTCCCGCGGCAGATCGCGTTCTCGCCCGACGGCGGGCTGCTGTTCGCGGCCAACCAGCGCTCGGGGACGGTCAGCGTCTTCCACGTCGATCCCGGACGTGGCGAACTGCACCCGGCCGGCGAGGCGTTCGCGTCACCGGTCGCCGTCTGCGCGCTGCCGCTGTAGGGCGCGGGGGCAGGCGGCCCCGGCCTGGGTCAGCAGGACGTGCACGCGCTCGGTCAGCTGCGCGACGTCGTCGGCGGGCGCGTGGAAGGGCAGCCGCACGTCACCGTGGGCGCGGGCGCGTTCGACACGCAGGGTCAGTCCGTGCCGGTCGACGGCGAGGGGCGCCACCCGGGTGGCGGCGTGCAGGCTCTCCGGCCGTACCAGGCGGGTCAGCCGTTCGACGGCGTCCGGGTGGGCGTCGGCGAGGTGGGTGAGCAGCCGGGGCTCGGCCTCGGCGAGCGGGTCGGGCCGGGCGGCGGTGAACTCGTCGAGGTCGACGACCACGGACCCGGAGGACTGCCGGAGCACCACCCGGGCGGGCCGCAGGAGCAGAGCGTCCCCGCACCTCAGAAGCGGGCCGGAGAGCCAGAGCCGGGCGCGGATGCGGCTGCGCACCGGGACGGGGGCCACGTCGGCGAACTCAAGCAGGGCCGGTGGCTCCTGGCGCGGGGCGCGCAGGGCCGCGGCGAACAGGGCGCTGTCCTCGGGCACCGTCAGCCGTACCTCGCCGGCGCCGGTCACGGTGTGCGCGCCGGCGTACTCCTCGCGGGCGCCGTCGGCGGTCACCGCGCACGACCACGCGGTGGCCAGTACGGACCGGGCCCGCTGCGCCGCGCCGGGTGCGGCCGTCCATTCCTGCGTGTCACCCATCCGGAGACCTCCTCTTTAGGTAAGGCTTGCCTAACCTATAGGAGTTCCGGGCGCACGCCAACCACGCCCCGGGCACGGGGTGGGGGGCTCGGTCACCCGGAGGTCAGGCGAGGACGCCCAGCAGCGCCCGGGCGCACAGGTCCCGCACCTGCTCGCGCGTCAGGTCGTCCCCGCGCAGCCACTCCAGGCAGACGGCCGTCGTGAACGCGAGCCAGCCGCGCACGGCCAGCCGCACCTGCGGGGCGCCCTGGAAGGCCGGCCCGAACTCGGGGTCCGCCGCGAGCGCGGCCAGGATCTGCTGTTCCTGGGCGGCCAGCGCCCGCTGGTAGACGCGCCGTACGGCCTGGTCGCCGGCCGCGTCCGCCCGGTGGAAGGCGCGGAAGCCGTGGGCGTGCGCCTGCACGTAGCCGAGGTAGGTGTCGAGTCCGGCGGTGAGCTGCTCGCGGACCGGCACCCCGGGCACGGCCGCCGTCATGCGCAGCATCCGCTCGCTCTCCCGCTCCACGACCGCGGCGAAGAAGTCCCGCTTGGTCGGGAAGTAGTGGTAGAGCAGCCCGCGCGAGACTCCGGCGATCTCCGCGACCCGCTCGATGCGCACCTCGTCGTAGGGGCTCTCCGAGAAGAGCTTCGCGCCGACCGACAGCAGCTGCTCACGGCGCTCCCCGGTGCTCAGTCTGCGCCGGGCGCGCTCCCCCTGGTTCGCGGGCATGCGGTCACTTTACTTGACGCCGGTTCAACAACCGGACCACACTGGAAGCCGTTATTGAACGCACGTACAACACGCGCTCGTCACAGGTTCAACGGTCCGCTGGATCAAGGGAGATCGCGTCATGGATCGCGTCATGGCGGAGGCGACGGAGACCGGACTGCCGAAGGGCTTCCGCGGCGCCGAGCAGGGCTGGCCCGAGCTGCACCGCATCCCGCACCCTCCGCGCCGGGTCCCCCTGCTCGGTGATGTGCTCGGCGCCGACCGGCACCGGCCGCTGCAGGACTCGATGCGCTTCGCGCGCGAGCTGGGCCCCGTCTTCCGGCGCCGGGCCTTCGGCAAGGAGTTCGTCTTCGTGTGGGGGGCGGGACTCGTCGCCGACCTCGCCGACGAGTCGCGGTTCGCCAAGCACGTGGGGCTGGGCGTCGCCAACCTGCGCCCCGTCGCCGGGGACGGCCTGTTCACCGCCTACAACCACGAGCCCAACTGGCAGCTGGCCCACGACGTCCTGGCGCCCGGGTTCAGCCGGGAGGCCATGGAGGGCTACCACACGATGATGCTGGCGGTCGCCGACCGGCTGACCGGCCACTGGGACCGGGAGGCCGCGGCCGGACGCACCGTGGACGTGCCCGGGGACATGACCAAACTGACCCTGGAGACCATCGCCCGCACCGGTTTCGGGCACGACTTCGGCTCCTTCGAGCGGGACCGGCCGCACCCCTTCGTCACCGCGATGGTCGGCACGCTGACCTACGCCCAGCGGCTCAACAGCGTGCCGGGGCCGCTGGCTCCGCTGCTCCTGCGGACCGCCGCCCGGCGAAACGCCGCCGACATCGCGTACCTGAACCGCACGGTCGACGACCTGGTCGCGCTCCGGCGCCGCTCCGGCGGCGGCGACGGCGACCTGCTGGACCGGATGCTGGAGACGGCCCACCCGGTGACCGGCGAGCGGCTGTCGGCGGCCAACGTCCGCAAGCAGGTGATCACCTTCCTGGTGGCGGGCCACGAGACCACCTCTGGCGCGCTCTCCTTCGCCCTGTACTACCTCGCCCGGCACCCCGAGATCGCCGCCCGGGCCCGCGCCGAGGTGGACCGCGTCTGGGGCGACACCCCGCGGCCCGGCTACGACCAGGTCGCCAAGCTGCGCTACGTCCGCCGGGTGCTGGACGAGTCGCTGCGGCTCTGGCCGACCGCACCCGCCTTCGCCCGCGAGGCCCGGCACGACACGGTGCTCGCGGGCGAACATCCGATGCGCCGGGGCGCATGGGCCCTGGTGCTGACGCCGATGCTGCACCGGGATCCGGAGGTGTGGGGCGAGGACGCCGAGCGGTTCGACCCCGGCCGGTTCGAGGCCGGGGCGGTGCGGGCGCGGCCCCCGCACATCTTCAAGCCGTTCGGGACCGGCGCGCGGGCCTGCATCGGCCGCCAGTTCGCGCTGCACGAGGCGACCCTGGTCCTCGGGCTGCTGCTGCGGCGCTACGACCTGCGGGCCGACCCCGCCTACCGGCTGACCGTCACCGAACGGCTGACGGTGATGCCGGAGGGACTGAGGCTGGGCCTGGACCGGCGCCCCGCACCGGCCACCGGAGCGGCGGGGCGGGACCTCGCGGAACCGGCGGGGTCCGGCCGGGCACCGGCCGCCGGCTCCGAGCCGGAACGCGGCGCAGGCCCGGGAGGCCGCTGCCCGGCCGGCGCCCGGACCGCGCCGGCGCCGCTCCCGGACGACGCCGCCGAACCGCCCGCCCGGTGTCCAGCGCACCGGTCGGGCGACTGACCGACGCGGCCGGGCGCCCGCGCCGCCACCCGGACCGCACCGGAGCCCGACTCAAGACCGAACGCGGCTGGGGCTCGGCTGGGCGGCTGCCCTGGTGGTGTGCGCCGTGGCCGTCGCGGACGGCGATCCCGGGGGCAGGCGCCGCCTGCCCAGTGCGCCGGGCGGACGACCGACCCCGGCGGCCGGCGCCGAATCTGCCCCTGGCCGCACCGGAGCCCGGCTCGGGACCGAAGTCCGACGCGCGGCCGGAACACGGCCCGGAGCCGTAGCCCGGCCGGCGGCAGGCACTCGGCTCGGGCTCGGGAGGAAGGCTGCCCGGCCGGTGCGCGCCGTGGTCGTCGCGGACGCCGATCTCGGGGTCAGGCGGCCCCTGTCCAGTGGGCCGGGCGGGCGACCGACCCCGGCAGCCGGGTGCCAGCGCTGCCCCTGGCCGCGTTCACCTGCGGCTGGGTGAGGAAGAAGGCGCCGGTCAGGTCGGCGCCGGTCAGGTCGGCGTCCCTCAGGTCCGCACCGATCATGTCCGCGCCGCGCAGGTCGGCCCCGGTGAGATCGGCGGCGATGAGGCAGGCGCCGCGCAGGCTCGCCCCGCGCAGGTCGGCGCCCCTGAGCCGGGCTCCCACCAGATCGGCGCCCCGGCGCTCTTTCCCCTTGCCCTTCTTCCCGACGCCGGCCCGGGCCAGCTCGCTGGTGCGCAGCAGGAGCACGTTGACCTCCTGCCGGTGCGCCGCCACGTCCAGCGCGGCCAGCTCCTCGGGGGTCTGCCGGGTGAGCCGCTCGGTCTCCTCCAGTGCCCGCCGCAGATCGGCGTGGACCGGCCGGGCGGCGGGCAGGCCCAGCGCCTCCGTCAGGTACCGCAGCAGCTCGTGCAGTTGCCGTACCACCGGGAACACGTCGAACATCCGCCGGGCCCGCTCCTCGGAACCGCCGCGCCAGTCCTGGCCGCCGAAGGTGACCTGCGAGACCTTCTGGCCGGCGCCGAAGCAGTCGTAGACCGTGCAGCCGGCGTAGCCCTTGTCGCGCAGGCGGGCGTGGATGCCGCAGCGGTGGTCGCCCTGGAGGTTCGGGCACGGCCTGCCCGCGGGCTTGTCCGCCGCGAAGTCGGCGGAGCGCGCGAAGGGCAGGGCGACACAGCACAGGCCGAAGCACTGGGCGCAGTCGCCGCGCAGGTCGGAGAGGTCGGGGGTGTGGTCCGGCATGGGGTCCAGCCTACTGACGTGCGAGACCGCCGGGTTCGCCGCTGCCCTGGGCCACGCGTTCCACCGCCTCGAGCACCCGGCCCGGGCCGTCCTCGCCGCGCATGTGCCGTGCGGCCCGCGCGGCGGCCCGGGTGTACTCCTGCCGCCTCACCACGAGGTCGAGCGCGGCGGTGAGCCGGTCGGTGGTGAGGGCGCGCAGCGGGATCGGGTCGGGAGCGGCTCCGAGCGAGGCGAGCCGGGTCGCCCAGAACGGCTGGTCGGCGGTGACGGGCACGGTGACCGCGGGCACCCCCGCACGCAGCGCGGCGGCCGTGGTGCCGGCTCCGGCATGGTGGACGACGGCGGCCACCCGGGGCAGCAGCAGGGTGTGCGGCACCTCGCCGATCGTGAGCACGTCGTCCCCGTCGGCGGCCAGCCCGGCGGCTCCCGACTGCAGGATGCCCCTCAGCCCGGCGCGCCGCAGGGCCGCCGCGGCGATCTCGCTCAGGCGCTCCCCCTGCCCGGCCGCCATGCTGCCGAAGCCGACGAGAACGGGCCGGGGACCGGCCGCGAGGAAGTCCTCGACAGCGGCGGGCAGGCGCTCGCCGTCGCCGACGTGGGGCCAGAACGTGCCGGCGACCTCCAGTCCGGGCCGCCAGTCGGCGGGCCGTGGCACGAGGGCCGTGCTGAAGCCGTGCAGCACGGGCCAGTTCTCCTTCTCCCGCCGGGTGCGCGTCGCGGCGGGGGACAGCGGGGGCAGCCCGAGGCCGCCGCGCAGTTCGGCGACGGCCCGCGCGTGGACGCGGTCGGCCATGCGCAGGGCGAAACGGCCGGCCGCCCGGTTGCCGGCGCGGCCCAGCGACCGGGCCCCCGTGACAGGCGGCGGGAAATCGCCGGTCGGCGCGGTCGGCTGGAGGTACACGCCGAGGCTCGGGATGCCGGTGGCCTCGGTGAGGTGCCAGCCGAGCGGGGCCGTCGTCGCCGACAGCAGCATCAGTTCCGTGTCGTCGGAGACCGCGCCCGCGAAACCCCGGCCGAGTTCCGTGACGAAGGCGGCGGCCGTGCGCATCAGTTCCCGCGTGCCGCCGGCTCCACCGTGGGCCCGCGGATCGGCGGGCAGCGGGCTGAAGCCCAGGCCGGCGCCGTGGGCCAGGGAGGCGAAGGCCTCGGTGGTGGCCAGCGTGACCTCGTGTCCGGCACGGGCCAGGCGGGCGCCGAGGCCGGTGTAGGGCGCGACGTCGCCGCGCGATCCGGCCGTGGCGATCAGGATTCTCATGGGTGCTCCTCGTGCTCGGTGCGGGAGCCCTCACAGCGGGAGGCGTTGGCGTGGATCGCCTTGCTCACGTAGGCGGCGAGGCCTGGACGCTGCTGTGACGGCGGGACGAGGAGGGCGAAGGCCCGTGGGTCCGCGGCGAGGTCGTCCGCGATGCGCCGGTGCGTGTGCGGCGGGCAGGGGGTGAACCAGCGGGCGACGTGCCGGCGGTGTTCCTCGGCCAGGTCCATGCCGCGCTCGTCGTCGGCGGGCTCTTCCGCGTCGAAGGCGGCGAGCAGCCCGGTCCGCCAGGCGGCGGCCTCGTTCATCAGCCGCCGCCAGTCCTCCTTGGTGTGCGCCCCGGCCCGGGCCATCGCCTCGCGGTACGCGGCCGAGTCCCGCCACTTCAGCTGTGCCTCGGTGGCGTAACTGAGGTCGAAGGCGATCTCGCCGAAGACCTCGAAGCGCTCCTGGGGGTCGAGCGCCACGCCGGTGCGCTGCACCTCGATGGCCTGCTCGGCCACCTCCGCGAGACGCTCCAGCCGTTCGATCTCCTCCCGCAACCGCCGCTGCCGGGCCCGCAGGTGCTGCAGGGCTCCTGCCTGCGGGTCCCGGAGGATGACGGCGATCTCCTCGAGCGGGAAGCCGAGTTCCCGGTAGAAGAGGATCTGCTGCAGCCGGGCCAGGTCCGCGTCGCTGTAGAAGCGGTAGCCGGCCGGGCTGCGCTCGCCGGGCGAGAGCAGCCCGGCCTTGTCGTAGTGGTGCAGCGTCCGCACGGTCACCCCCGCGAACGCCGCGACCTGTCCCACCGAGTAACCCATGCGCCTGCCCTTTCGTCCGGTCACAGCGTCGAGCCTGACGTAGGGGGAGGGTCAACCGGCGGGCCGGGGCGCGCGGGCGGGTGCCTCAGACCTCGTCGCGGGTCAGCGCGAGCAGCCGGTCCAGGACGCGTGGCGCGCCCGTGCGCAGGCCGTCGTGCTCGAACTCGTCGGTGACCCAGGTGCGCAGGCCGCGGATCGCGCGGGCGGTCTCCAGGGAGTGGGCGGTGTCGACGTACATGTCGTCGTGGTAGACGGCGGCGGCGACCGGCACCTCGTTGGCGGCGAGGCGCGCGGGGTCGTACAGCGGCCGCCAGTCGGTGCGGGCGGCGAGCAGGTCGGCCGTCTCGCGCAGCGGGCGCAGCGCCGGGTCGGTGTCGAACATCCAGGGATGGACCGTCTCACCCGTGAACAGCACGGGGCTGTCGCCGGCGAGTGCCTTCGCCGCGTCGAACTGCGGGAACTCGGCGCGGACGCGCTCGGCCGCCCAGGCGGTGGGGCGGGCGTCCTGGCCGTAGATCGCCTCGTGGACGAGCGCGTAGAGGGGGTGCCCGGCGTACGACAGCAGGGCCTGGACCTGCTCCTGGAAGGCGTCGGAGAGGGCCGGGCCGCCGGGGGCGCGCACGAAGGCGTCCTGGAGGAGGAGGTGCAGGCGGTGGCTGCCGTCGCCGGCGCCGAGCATCAGGCCGAGGGACTGGAAGGCCTCCACCGTGAGGCGGTAGCCGTTCGGCAGGGCCACGTCGTGGGTGAGGAGGTGGTCGGCGATGCGGCGGGCCCGCTCGACGTCCTGCGGGTAACGGGCGTAGTGCGCGGTGACCTTGCGTTCGACGCGCGGGTAGGCGGCGCGGTAGACGTCGTCGGCGTGGGCGTGCAGGGAGGGCAGGCCGCCGGTGACGACGGCGGTGTCCAGGCCCTCGGGGGCGAGGGACAGGTACGACACCGTGCAGAAGCCTCCGAAGCTCTGTCCGAGCACGGTCCAGGGGGCGCCCCCGGTGACCTGCGGGCGGATGGCCTCGCAGTCGCGGACGATGGAGTCGGCGCGGAAGTGGGTGAGGTAGCGGGCCTGCTCGCCGGGGCCTCCGCGCAGCGGGAGCGTCTGCCGGTTGGCGGGCGTGGAGCTGCCGGTGCCGCGCTGGTCGAGCAGCAGGACGCGGTAGTCCTCCAGGGCCCGGTCGAGCCAGGCCTGGCGTCCGACGAAACGGTTCGCCCCGAATCCGGGTCCGCCCTGGAGGTACAGCAGCCAGGGCAGGTCCCGCCCCGCCTTGTCGCTCGCGACCGTCTCCCGCGCGTACAGCTCGATGGTCTCGCCGTCCGGGTCGGCGTGGTCGAGGGGCACGGTGAAGCGGCGGTCGGTGAGGACGACGCCGGGCTGGCGGTAGCTGAGGCTCAACGGGTCTCCCGGGACGGAGGGGACGGACGCGTTCCAGTTCAGCACACGGCCCCGCGCGGCCCCGCCCCGGGACCGCCGGTGAGCTGACCGGCCGTTCAGCGGGCGGCCGGGGCGCGGCTCGCCGTCCGGTGGTCCGCCCCCGGCGCGCCGACTAACCTGCACTCGTCCGATGGCCGACCCTGGGAGCCGCGATGCGTGTCGCCCTGTTCCTGACCTGTGTCAACGACACGCTCTACCCGGACACCGGCCGTGCCGTGGTCGCGCTGCTGAGCAGACTGGGGGTCGACGTCGACTTCCCGATGGGCCAGACCTGCTGCGGGCAGGCCCACTACAACACCGGCTACCGCCACGAGGCCGAGCCGCTCGCCCGGCACTTCGCCGACGTCTTCCGCGGGTACGACGCGATCGTGACACCGTCCGGATCCTGCGGGGCGATGGTGCGGGAGCTGTATCCGCGGATGGGCGAGCGGGCGCGCGCCGAGGGACGCGGGGACTCCCTCGCCGCCGCCTTGGCGCCGGTGGTCCACAGGACCTACGAACTCACCGAGTTCCTGGTGGACGTGCTGGGCGTGACGGACGTCGGCGCCTGCTATCCGCACCGGGTCACCTACCACCCCACCTGCCACGGCCTGCGCGGCCTGGGACTCGGCGACCGGCCCCGGCGGCTGCTGGAGGCCGTCAGGGGGCTGGAGCTGGTCGAGCTGCCGGGCGCCGACGAGTGCTGCGGGTTCGGCGGCACGTTCGCGCTGAAGAACGCCGAGGTGTCGGCGGCGATGGGCGCGGACAAGGTGCGCAACGCCGAGTCGACGGGCGCGGAGGTGCTGTGCGCGGCCGACAACTCCTGTCTCATGCACATCGGCGGCACGATGAGCCGGCTGCGGACGGGCATGCGGCCGGTGCACATCGCGGAGATCCTGGCGAGCACTCAGGAGGAAGCGGCGGCATGAGCGGAACGTTCGTCGGCATGCCGGCCTTCCCCGTGGCCGCGCGGGAAGCCGTCCACGACGCCACCCTGCGCGGCAACCTGCGGCACGCCACCCACACGATCCGCGCCAAACGGGCCCGGGCGGTGGGCGAGTTGTCCGACTGGGCGCGGCTGCGGGAGGCGGGACGCCGGATCAAGGACCACACCCTGCGCCATCTCGACCGGTATCTCGTCCAGCTGGAGGAGTCGGTCACCGCGGCCGGCGGTACGGTCCACTGGGCCGCCGACGCGGCCGAGGCGAACCGGATCGTGACCGCACTGGTCAAGGCGACCGGCGAGTCGGAGGTCGTCAAGGTCAAGTCGATGGCCACGCAGGAGATCGGCCTCAACGAGGCCCTGGAGGCGGAGGGCGTCCGCGCCTACGAGACCGATCTCGCCGAACTGATCGTGCAGTTGGGCAAGGACCGCCCCTCGCACATCCTGGTGCCGGCCATCCACCGCAACCGCGGCGAGATCCGGGACGTCTTCGTGCGCGAGATGGGCGCGTGGGGCCGCCCGGCCCCCGAGGGGCTGACGGACGCGCCCGCCGAACTCGCCGAGGCCGCCCGGCTGCACCTGCGGGAGAAGTTCCTGCGCGCCAAGGTCGGCGTCTGTGGCGCGAACTTCATGGTCGCCGAGACCGGAACGCTCGTCGTCGTGGAGTCGGAGGGCAACGGCCGGATGTGCCTGACCCTGCCGGAGACGCTGATCGCGGTCGCCGGCATCGAGAAGGTGGTGCCGTCCTGGCGGGACCTGGAGGTCTTCCTGCAGACGCTCCCCCGCTCCTCCACCGCCGAGCGCATGAACCCGTACACGAGCACGTGGACCGGTACCGCCGACGAGGACGGGCCGCGCGCCTTCCACCTGGTCCTGCTCGACAACGGCCGTACCGACGCCCTCGCCGACCGGGTCGGCCGCCAGGCCCTGCGGTGCATCCGCTGCTCGGCCTGCCTGAACGTCTGCCCCGTCTACGAGCGCGCGGGCGGGCACGCCTACGGTTCCGTGTACCCCGGTCCGATCGGCGCCGTCCTCAGCCCCCAGCTCCGGGGCACCGCGAGCGAGATCGACGCCTCGCTGCCCTACGCCTCCTCCCTGTGCGGGGCGTGCTACGAGGTGTGCCCCGTCGCCATCGACATCCCCGAGGTGCTGGTGCACCTGCGGGAGCGGGTGGCGCAGGGCGGCCCGGCGGTACGGGAGGGCAACCGGGTCGTCCTGCGGCCCGCCAGGGGGCACGCCGCCGAGCGGGCGGCCATGCGGGCCGCGGGCTGGGTCTTCGCCCGCCCGCGCGCCCTGCGCGCCGGCCAGCGGCTCGCCTCCCGCACCCGCCGGCTGCACCCCCGTACCCTGCCGGGCCCGGGCAGGGCGTGGAGCGGCGCCCGGGACCTGCCGGCCGTGCCGGTGGAGCCGTTCCGGGACTGGTGGCAGCGCACGCGCGGCGGAAAGGACGGCGGAAGGTGAGCGACAGGGAACGGGTCCTGGGCCGGGTGCGGCGCGCGCTCGCCGACGTGACGCCGGACGATCGGCCGTACGAGGCGGCCGTGGAACGGGACTACCTGCGCGAGCACGGGGAGCGTACGGCTGAGCGTACGGTGGAGCTGCTGGCGGAGAACCTGGCGGACTACCGGGCGATCGTGCACCGCTGCGGACGGGCCGAACTCCCCTCCCTCATCGGCCGGTTGCTGGCCGGGCGCGAGGCGGGATCGGTGCTGGTGCCGCCGGGGCTGGAGCCGGGCTGGCTGGCCGGGACGGACGCCGTCCGGGTGCCCGACCGGGCCGGGAGCACACCGCACGAGCTGGACCGGGTGGACAGCGTGGTGACGGGCTGCGCGGTCGCGATCGCCGAGACCGGCACGATCGTGCTCGACGGCGGCCCCGGCCAGGGGCGCCGCCGGATCAGTCTCGTCCCCGACCACCACATCTGTGTCGTCCGGGTCCCCGGACAGGTGGTCTCCTCGGTGCCGCGGGCCCTCGAACGACTCGACCCCGCCCGTCCGTCGACCTGGATCTCCGGCCCGTCGGCCACCAGCGACATCGAGCTGGACCGGGTGGAGGGCGTGCACGGCCCGCGGACGCTGGAGGTGATCCTGCTCGGCTGAGGCGGACGTGCCGTGGCCGGGCCGGGGCCCCACCCTGCGGAACACGTGACAGCGAGGGTGAACAAGCGCTTAGATAGTGGCGGTCGATACGGCCCCGCTCCCCCGACCCCATCGGAGGCCCCGTTGTTCACGTCCGTCGACGACGTCTCCGCCCGCCTCGCCGAGACCGGCTACCTCGCCTCGCCCGCCGTCGCCACCACCGTCTTCCTCGCGGACCGCCTGGGCAAGCCGCTGCTGGTGGAGGGTCCCGCCGGAGTCGGCAAGACCGAGCTGGCCAAGGCCGTCGCCCAGGTAGCCGGGGCCCGGCTGGTCCGGCTGCAGTGCTACGAGGGCGTGGACGAGTCCCGCGCGCTGTACGAGTGGAACCACGCCAAGCAGCTGCTGCGCATCAGCGCGGGGCGCGACGAGAGCTGGGACGCGACGCGCACCGACATCTTCAGCGAGGAGTTCCTGCTCCCCCGCCCGCTGCTGACCGCCATCCGCGGCGACGAGCCGACCGTCCTGCTGATCGACGAGACCGACAAGGCCGACGTCGAGATGGAGGGGCTGCTGCTGGAGGTGCTCAGCGACTTCCAGATCACGGTGCCGGAGCTGGGCACGGTCACCGCGACGCGCCGCCCGTTCGTCGTCCTCACCTCCAACGCCGGCCGTGAGCTGTCCGAGGCCCTGCGCCGGCGCTGCCTGTTCCTGCACATCGGCTTCCCCGAGGAGGAGCTGGAGCGGCGGATCGTCCGGCTGAAGGTGCCGGGGCTCGGCGAGGCGCTCACCGAGTCGGTGGTGCGGGTGGTCGGGGCGCTGCGCGCCATGGACCTGCGCAAGGCGCCGTCCGTCGCCGAGACCGTCGACTGGGCGCGCACCCTGCTGGCCCTGGGCGCCGGCACGCTGGACGAGGCGGTCGTGCGGGAGAGCCTCGGGGTGATCCTCAAGCATCAGGACGACATCCAGAAGGCCGCGGCGAAGCTGGACCTGGACGCGCTGTGACCGGTGTCGCCGAGCGGATCACCGGCCTGGTCGGGGCGCTGCGCGCGCACGGGGTGCGGATCGGCACCGGGGAGAGCGTGGACGCGGCCCGCGCGGTGGAGGCGCTCGGCTTCGCGGACCGGGAACTGCTGCGTGAGGGCCTGGCCGCGACCTTGCTGCACGGCGCCGCCCAGCGGGCGGTGTTCGACCCGGTCTTCGACCTGTACTTCCCGCGCGGCGTCGGCGGCCCGGCGGAGGGCACCGCGGACCGTGAAGCGCTGCGTGACCGGCTCGCACGGGCGCTGGCTGCCGACGACCGTGCCCTGATGGCCCGGCTGGCGGCGGAGGCGGTCGACGGCCTGGGCGGCTACGGGAGTTCACCGGGCTCGGACGGCTGGTCGGCGTACCAGACCCTCGAACGGCTGCGCCCGCAGACGCTTCTCGCCCGGGTGCGGGCGGACGTGCGGGGCCGGGGTGGCGGCGGTGCGGCGTTCGCGGACCGGCTGCTGGACGACGAGATCCGGCGCCGGATCGAGGAGTTCCGGCGCCTGGTCGGGGCGGAGGCGCGGCGCCGGGTCGCCGAGCGGCGCGGACGCGACGAGATCGCACGGCGCGGTGTCCGGCCGACCGCCGACCGGGTCGACTTCCTGTCCGCCGACCGTGACCAGCTGGCCGAGCTGCGCAGGACCGTGTGGCCGCTGGCGCGCAAACTGGCCACCCGTCTCGCCGCGCGCCGCCGGCGGGCCGCGCGCGGCACGATCGACCTGCGCCGCACCCTGCGCTCCTCGCTGTCCACGGGCGGGGTGCCGATGCGGCCGGTGCTGCGCCGGCGCCGCCCGGTCCGCCCCGAACTGGTGCTGCTGTGCGACGTGTCCGGCTCGGTGTCCGGCTTCTCGGACTTCACGATGCTGCTGGTGCAGGCCCTGCACGACCAGTTCGGCAAGGTCCGCGTGTTCGCCTTCGTCAACCGGCTCGACGAGGTCACCGGCCTGATCGACCACGGCCGCGCCGACCCCGACGGGCTCGGCGCCCGCATCCGTGCCGAGGCCACGCTCACCGGGTGGCACGGCAGCAGCGACTACGGCATGGCGCTGGGCGAGTTCGCCGAGCGGTACGGCGACGCGGTGGGCCCGCGCACGACGGTGTTCGTCCTCGGCGACGCCCGTACGAACATGAACGACCCCAACCTGCCGGCCGTCCGCGACATCGCCCGGCGCGCCCGCCGCCTGTACTGGCTGAACCCCGAGCCGCGCGCCCGGTGGGGCACCGGCGACTCGGCGGCGCCCGCCTACGCCGAGCTGGCCGAGATGCACGAGTGCCGCACCGCCCGGCAGCTCGGCGCGCTGGTCTCCCGGCTGCTCCCGGTGTGACCCGGGGCGGCCGGCCGTGCCCGGCCGGCCGCCCGCGGCAGGGACCGTCCGACGGGCACTACTCCTTGGCGTACTCGTTCGCCATGGTCCCGGCGAAGTCGTAGACCACGACCTGCTCGTCACCCACCACCCAGGCGTCGTGGCCGGGCGGGCACACGAAGACGTCGCCGGGGCCGAGCTCGCTCTCGCCCCCGTCGTCCATCCGGATGCGCATCCGTCCCTGCGCCACGAATCCGTTGTGGTGGACCATGCAGCTGGCGGTGCCCGCGATCGGGGCCACGGACTGGGACCAGCGCCAGCCCGGTTCGAAGGTGCCCACGGCGAAGTCGAGTCCGGTCAGGTGGAGGGCTTCGAGGTGGCCGCGGGGGAAGTCGCGCCGTTCGTCCGGCTTCTCGACCGTCTTCACTTCCAGCATGACGGTGTCCTCCGCCCCGGCCGCTGACCGCGGCCGGGGCCGGCCCGCGCCCCCCGGCGGCCTCCGACGGCACCGGCGCTGCGGCGGCGGCCGTACCCCACGCATCCATCGTGGGTCCGGCCACCGGCGGCCGCCATCCGGCCCGGCGCCGGGTCACCAGGTGCGTGCCGCCCGCAGCAGCAGCGCGCGGACCCGGGCCACGTCGGGGTTGTCGCAGACGCCGGGGCGCTGGACGAGGAAGCCGGTGTTGATCGGGGGGTCCTCCGGTTCCAGCAGGGCCACCAGCGCGCCGGTCTCCAGCAGGTGCCGGCACAGATAGCGGGGCAGCACGCCGAAGCCGGCGCCCGCGGCCACCGCCGCGAGTACTCCGCGCAGGTCGGGCACGGTCACGGCGGCGGTGCGGGACAGGCGACGGCCGAAGACGTGGCGCCAGTAGCGGCGGGCGATCGGCAGGTCCTCCGCGTAGGTGATCAGCGGGACATCGTGCAGGGCGGCCGGCCACTCGGCGGCCGGCCGATCCGTCAGCCGTTCGGCCCAGGCCGGGGCGGCGACCAGGACGAACTCCTCGTCGGTGAGCGCGACGGCGCGCAGGGCGCGGCCCCGGGGACGGGTGGTGGCGATCACGAGGTCGTACCGCCCGGCTCGCAGCTCAGCCAGGAGCGGGTCGGTCAGCCCGGTCGACACGCGTAGCCGTACGCCCTCGGCGACCAGCGGGGCGAGCGCCGGCAGGACGGTGGTGCACAGCAGTTCGGCGGGGCCGGCCAGATGGACGGGCTCGGCCCGGGCGCCCGCCGGCGGGGTGGGCCCGGCGACGGCGGCCAGCTCGTCCAGGGGCGCGGCGATCCGGGCGGCGAGTTCGTCGGCCACCGGGGTCGGGGCGACCCCGCGCGGGAGCCGTTCGAACAGCTCCCGGCCGGTCTGCCGTTCCAGCGCGCGCATCTGCGTCGTCACCGTCGGCTGCGACAGGCCCAGCAGCCGGGCGGCGCCGGTGAAGGAGCCGGAGCGGTACACCGCGAGGAAGGTGCGCAGCAGGTTGAGGTCGAGGGATGCGGTCTCCACGGGTCCGAGTATCACCGGCCGTATTCCCGCAGAGCCATAGGGGATCCAATGCCAGGCATCGGGTACTTCATTGGATGCCTATGGGTCGGTTCGCCTACGTTCTGTTCCGCGAGACGCAAGCTTCCTGGATGGAGAGACCATGTCGAAGATCCTGTTCGTGATGACCGGCGCCGACCGGTGGACGCTCGCCGACGGCACCCCGCACCCCACCGGCTTCTGGGCCGAGGAGGCCGTGGTGCCCTACCGCGCCCTCAGGGCCGCCGGTCACGAGGTCGTCGTCGCCACGCCGGGCGGTGTCGTGCCGCCGGTCGACCGGGCGAGCCTGGCGGCCGAGGTCAACGGCGGTCAGGAGAGGGCCGACGAGATCGCGCGCGCGGTGGAGGAGATGTCCGAGCTGCGCACGCCGGTGAAGCTCTCCGAGGTGGACCTCGACGACTTCGCCGCCGTGTTCTATCCCGGCGGGCACGGCCCCATGGAGGACCTGGCCGTGAGCGCCGAGTCGGGCCGGCTGCTGGTGGCGGCGCTCGACGCGGGCAAGCCGCTGGCCGTGGTCTGCCACGGACCGGCCGCGCTGCTGGCCGCGGTCCGGGCCGACGGCTCCAACGCGTTCGCCGGGTACCGGGTCGCGGCCTTCACCAACGAGGAGGAGATCCAGGGCGGCCTCGCCGGACGGGCCGAGTGGCTGCTGCAGGACCGGCTGGCCCAGGCGGGCGTCGACGTGGTCGCGGCCGAGCCGTGGGGGCCGCACGTGGTGGTCGACCGCACCCTGATCACCGGCCAGAACCCGGCCTCCTCCGCCCCGGTCGCCGAGGAACTGCTGCGGCGGCTGGGCTGAGCGGCCGGGGCGCCCCGCGCCGCGTGGTGGCGAGGTGATACCCCTGCCGGCCGGCCCGGTCGCCGCCCGGCAGGGGCGGGGCGGGAGACCCGGGACCGGGCCGGCCGGTGAGGAGGCCGCCGAGGGCAGGGCCCGCGGAACCGGTCCGGCCGACGGAAACAGTAGCCATGTACATAGTAGCCATGTACTGTATTCGCCATGAGCAAGGGTTCCGAAGGAGCCACGCCCGGATTCCTGGTGTGGCGGCTGTCGATGAAGTGGCGGGTCGCAGTGGACCGGGCGGTGGCGCCGCTCGGGCTGACACACGCCCAGTACGTGGTCGTGGCGTCCCTGCACGGCCTGCACCGCACCGGACTGCACCCCAGTCAGCGCCGGCTGGCCGACCACACCGGGCTGGAGGCCCTGTACGTCTCGAAGCTCGCCCGCGGCCTGGAGTCGGCCGGGCTGCTCGAACGCACCAGGGACCCCGGTGACCCGCGCGCCGTGCAGCTCGCCCTCACCGAGGAGGGCCGCGAGGTCACCCGGAAGGCGATCGACGTCGTCCAGGGGCTGCTGCGGCAGCTGCTGGCGCCGCTCGGCGGTCCCGGCAGCCCGCGCGCCCAGGAGTTCGCCCGCGACCTGACCGCCCTGCTCGACGCACCGCTTGACCCGTTCGGCACCACCGATCACGAGACGGAGCAGTCATGACCACCACCGCCCCGCGCGCCGACAGCCGCACGATCGCCCTGGCCCACTACGCCGCGCGCGCCGTCCTGGAACACGTCCTCGCCCCGTACGGCGTCTCCTTCCTGCAGTCGGTAACCCTCCGGCTCGCGGTCGTCGCGGACGGCCCCGTCGAGCGGGCCGCCGTGATCGACGGTGTGACCGGCTCGGTCAAGGTGCCCGAAGGCGACGCGCGGCGCACGCTCGGGGAACTGACGACCGCCGGCCTGCTGGCCGCCGAGGGGCCGTCCCGGGTGCGCGTCACGGACGCCGGACGGGAGCTGTACGACACCTACTCGGCCGAGAGCGCCGCCGTCTCGGCGAGGATCTACGCCGGCATCACGGAGGAGGAACGCGCCGTGGCGGGCCGCGTGCTCACCCTGGTCACCGAGCGCGCCGACGCCGAGCTGGCCGCCCTGCGGCGGTAGCGGCGGCCGGGCGACGGAGCCCAGCAGTAGTGGAATATTGAACCAACGCGTTCCGTTGTGGCCCGCGAAGGAGGTCACCTGTGGAGACGCGAACGGAGACCACGTACTACGGCCACGGAACCCCGGCCGAACGGTGGGAGCGCGCACGGCTGTTCTTCGACGCGAAGGACTACGCGGCCGCGGCGCGGGTGCTGGCCGGGCTGGTCGAGGAGGTGCCGGAGCAGACGGGCCCCCGGCTGCTGCTGGCCCGCGCCTACTACCACTCGGCCCAACTGCGCCGCGCCGAGGCCGAGTTGCGGATCATCGTCGAGCGCGACCCGGTGGAGCACTACGCGCGGCTGATGCTCGGCCGGACGCTCCAGCGGCAGGCCCGGCACGAGGAGGCGGAGCGGCATCTGCGGGTCGCCTCGGCGCTCGCGGGCGAGTTCCCGGGACAGTGAGTTCCGTGGGCCCCCGGGCCCGGCCCCCGTCGCCTGGGGGGCCGGGCCCGGGGCATGTCCGGGCGCGCCCGTGCGTGCGCCCGCGCTGCGGCGCTACCGCACGCCGCTGACGCTCCCGTACGTGCGGCGACCGCGCCGGTGGGCGATCTCGCCCAGCGCGACGTCGACGGCGAGAAAGCCGGCCAGCGGGATGCCGAGCAGGGGCACGAACCAGCCGAGCACGGCGACGGCCGCCAGACCCGGCACGAGGATGTACGGCGGCACCTGCGCCCAGGCGCCCCGCGGCACGGGCCGGCCGAAGGCGGAGCCCCGGCCTCGCTGCCACCACATGCGGTAGCCCCACCCGATCAGCAGGATCAGGGCGAGCGCGAGCAGGGCCAGGGCGATCTGGTTGACGAGCCCGAACAGGACGCCGGTGTGCAGGTCGATGCCCCAGCGGGTGAGCTTGGCCAGGACCGGGTGGTCGGCGAACCGCAGCTCGTCGGTGACCCGGCCGGTGGCGGGGTCGACGGCGACGGCGTCCTGCTTCTCGGGCCAGCTGCGCTGGATCTGCTTGACGACGTACGCGCCCGTCGCGTCGGCGGGCGGGACGATCTCCACGGGATCGCTCAGGCCCTTCGCCCGGGCCGCCGCGAGCACCTTGTCGACGCCCACGCCGCGCTCGCCGCCGCCCGCGGGGCCCGCCCCGGCGCCGTGGCCCAAGTGCTCGCCCCCGGGCACGGACGCCGAGACGGACGGCGTGGCCTGGTGCAGCGAGGCGCGCAGGTCCGCGATGCCCGCGCCGGCGTACGTCGACCAGGTCAGACCGGTCGCGGACAGGAAGAGGAAGCCGGCGGCGGTCCAGACGCCGACGGTGCCGTGCAGGCCGAGGGTGCGGCGCCGCCCCGCGGTCCCGCGGACCTTGCGCAGGGCGCGCCGCCGGGAGAACCACAGCACCAGCCCGCCGGCCGTGATCACCCACAGCCAGCTGGCGGCCAGCTCGCTGTAGAGCCGGCCGGTCTCGCCCAGGTGCAGATCGCGGTGGAGTTCGCCGATCCAGGTGCGCAGGGGCAGCGCACCGGTCGAGCCGTACTGTTCGAGCGCGCCGCGGACCGCACCGGTGTACGGGTCGACGAACACGGCGAGGGTGTGCCCGGGGCCGACGCCCTCGACGCCGGAGAGCAGCACCCGGGTGGTGGCGCCGGCCTCGGGGGACGGGCGTACGGCCGCGACGGCGCCCCCGGGATGGGCCTTGCGGGCGGCGGCCACCTGGGCGGAGACGGGCAGTTCCCGCTCCCCCGCCGGAACGGTCAGCTCATGGCCGTACACGAGCTTCTCGGCCTGGAAGGAGCCCGCGTACAGCAGGCCGGTGACGGCGGTGAGCAGCAGGAAGGGGGCGACGAGGAGGCCGGCGTAGAAGTGCAGGCGCAGGACGAGGGGGCGCAGGGGCGCCCATCGGCCGCGGGCGGCGGGGCGGTCCGCCTCGGGCCTGGCGGCCGGGGGAGCGGTGGCCATCGGGCGGTTCTCCGGGGACTCGGTGCTGAAGGACTGGCGGTCCAGTAGTCGGAGGTCCAAGGGACTGAGTTCCCCGGGGTGTTGGTGACCTGTGCCACACGAAGCGGTGGGCGGGCATGGCATGCTGACGCGATGGCACCTCCCCGTGATCACGCACCGCTCGCCGAGCGGGTCGAGGAACTCCTCGCCGCCGGCGGTCCCCTGCCCCTCGTCGCGGCCGGACAGCCCGTGCTGCGGCGCGGCACCGAGCCCTACGAGGGTCAGCTCGGCCCCGCGCTGCTGGCCCGCTTCGTCGAGGCCCTGCGGGTCACCATGCACGCCGCTCCGGGAGTGGGCCTGGCCGCGCCGCAGGTCGGCGTGGAGCTGCGGATCGCCGTCGTCGAGGACCCGGCGCCGGTGACCGAGGAGATCGCCGTGGCCCGGGGCCGCGTCCCGCAGCCGTTCCGCGTGCTGGTCAACCCCGTGTACGAGCCGGTGGGCGCCGCGCGGGCCGCGTTCTTCGAGGGCTGCCTGAGCGTGCCGGGCTGGCAGGCGGTGGTGGCCCGGCACGCCGAGGTGCGGCTGCGCGGCGAGGACGAGCGGGGCCGCGCGCTGGACGAGGTGGTCACCGGCTGGCCGGCCCGCATCGTCCAGCACGAGACGGACCACCTCGACGGCACGCTGTATCTGGACCGGGCCGAGCTGCGCTCCCTGTCGACCAACGAGGCGGTGGCGGCGCTGTGGGCCCAGCCGGAGCCGCGGGCGGCGGCTGAGGCCCTGGGCTTTGAACTGCCCTGAAGCCGCGCTCAGTTGTCCCGGTAGGCCTCCAGTAGCCGCAGCCACACCTCGCTCAGGGTCGGGTACGAGGGAACCGCGTGCCACAGCCGGCCGACCGGGACGCGGCCCGCGACGGCGACGGTGGCCGAATGGATGAGTTCCCCGACGCCGGGGCCGACGAAGGTGACGCCGCGCAGGATCTCCTCCTCCAGATCGACGACCATGCGGGCGCGGCCCCTGTACCCCTCGCCGTACAGGCCCGCCCCGGCGACCGAGGAGAACTCCACGTCGACGGCGCGGACCCGGTGCCCGGCCTGTTCCGCCTCGGCGAGGGAGAGGCCGACCGCGGCGGCCTCCGGGTCGGTGAAGACGACCTGGGGTACGGCGTCGTGGTCGGCGGTGGCCGCGTGCGCGCCCCACGGCTCGTCCAGGAGCGGGCCGCCGGACGCGCGGGCGGCGATGGCGGCGCCGGCGATGCGGGCCTGGTACTTGCCCTGGTGGGTGAGGAGCGCGCGGTGGTTGACGTCGCCGACCGCGTACAGCCAGTCGGTGCCGGTGACGCGTAGGCTGTCGTCCACGTCCAGCCAGGAGCCGGGTTCCAGACCGACGGTCTCCAGGCCGAGGTCGTCGGTGTGCGGGACCCGGCCCGTGGCGAAGAGGATCTCGTCGGCCTCCACGCGGTCGCCGGAGCCGGTGACCACCACGACGGTGCCGTTCTCGCGGGCCACGGACTCCACGGAGGTGCCGGTGCGGATGTCCGCGCCCGCCTCGGTGAGGGCCTCGGCGACCAGTTCCCCGGCGAACGGCTCCATGCGGCTCAGCAGGCCCTTGCCGCGGACCAGCAGGGTGACCCGGGAGCCGAGGGCCTGCCAGGCCGTGGCCATCTCCGTGGCGACGACACCACCGCCCACGACGATCAGCCGGCCGGGGGCCGTCTTGGCGCTGGTCGCCTCGCGGCTGGTCCAGGGCTCGACCGCGGCCAGTCCGGGCAGGCCGGGCAGCTGGGCGCGGGTGCCGGTGCAGACGGCGACGGCGTGCCGTGCGGTGAGGGTGGTGAGCGTGCCGTCGGGGCCGGTCACGGTGACCGTACGGGGTCCGGCGAGGCGTCCGTGGCCCCGGTGGAGATCGGCGCCGGTGCCGTCCAGCCAGGCGACCTGGCCGTCGTCCTCCCAGTGCGAGGTGTACTCGTCCCGGCGGGCCAGGACCGCGGGTGCGTCGAGGGGGCCGTCGACCGCCCGGGCGAGGCCGGGCAGACGGCGGGCGTCGGCCTGCGCGATGACCGGCCTGAGCAGGGCCTTGCTGGGCATGCACGCCCAGTAGGAGCACTCGCCGCCGAGCAGTTCGCTCTCCACGACCGCGGTGGTCAGTCCGGCCGCACGGGCGCGGTCGGCGACGTTCTCCCCCACCGGGCCGCCCCCGATCACCACGACGTCGTACGCGATGGATTCCGTTTCCGTCATGGGCTCAGTCTGGTGGGTGGTGTGCGCCGTGGCCACACGGGTAGGTGCGCGGAACACGGGCCCGCGCGCGTGGAATAGGCGGCCCGGCGGTCGTGTTTGTGCCGTCGGCACACCCCACACCAGGAAGAGGGAATCACGCCATGAGCAGCACCGTGGAGCTGACCAAGGAGAACTTCGACCAGACGGTCACCGGGAACGACTTCGTTCTCATCGACTTCTGGGCGTCCTGGTGCGGGCCGTGCCGCCAGTTCGCGCCGGTGTACGAGAAGGCCGCCGAGGACAACCCGGACCTGGTCTTCGGCAAGGTGGACACCGAGGCCCAGCCTGAGCTCGCGGCGGCCTTCGGCATCCAGTCCATCCCCACGCTGATGATCGTCCGGGACCGGGTCGCCGTGTTCGCCCAGCCGGGCGCCCTGCCCGAGGCCGCCCTCGCGGACGTCATCGGCCAGGCCCGGAAGCTGGACATGGACGAGGTCCGCAAGAGCATCGCCGAGCAGGAGGGCGACGGCGCCCGGTAGGCGCGTCGGCGGGCGCGTCCGGTGCGCCGGCGCTCCGGACGGGCCCCGGGTCAGCTGGACTCGCGCGGGACCACCGAGGCGCCGAGCACCTTGCGCACCTCCGGCTCGCCGCCGGGGTCGCGCACCGCGCGGTCGACCAGTTCGGCGAGGTCGCGGCCGGAGGGCAGCTCGATGTGGACGGTGCTGAGCCGGGGTCTCAGCAGCCGGCCGAGCATCAGGTCGTCGGCGCCGACCAGGGCCACGTCCCGCGGGACGCGCGCCCCCTCGTCCTGCAGCGCGCGCATCAGGAGCATCGCGTACTCGTCGTTGTAGGCGAAGACCGCGTCGAGCCCGGACTCCCGCCAGCGGGCGGCGAGTCGGGCGGCGGCCTCCTCCGTGTACGCCAGCGGCAGCTCCGTCACGGTCGCGTCCGTGCCCCGCAGCGCCTGGCGTACGCCCGCGAGCCGGGGCCGCGAGTACGCCTCCAGGGCCGTCTCCTCGGGGAGGACCACACCGATCCGGCGCCGGCCCCGTTCGTACAGGTGGGCGCCCGCGCAGTGGCCCACGGCGGCGTGGTCCATCAGCAGGGCGTGCGCTCCCTCGACGCGTCCGGGGCCGAGGGTGACCACGGCCCGGGCCCCGGACCGCTTGAGGACCTGCACGCCCCCGGGCCCCATTTCCGCCCCCGGCACGAGGACGGCGACCGGCCGCAACTCGGCCCAGGCGCGGGCCGCTTCGTCCCCCCGCAGGCCCACGCTGCCGTACTGCACGACGGTGTAGTCGAGGCGGCCGAGCGCCCACTGGAGTTCGTTGATGAACCTGTTGTACAGCGGGCCCATCGGGATGGCCGGAGCGGGCATGAGGACCAGCCGGCTGTGCCCGGCCCGCAGGCTGCGGGCGCCGGCGTGGGGCACGTACCCCAGTTCCCGCGCGGCCTCGTGGACCCGGCGGCGGGTCGGCTCGCTGATCCGCACGGCGCTGGTGTTGTTGAGGACGTAGGACACGGTCGCGCGCGAGACCCCGGCCAGGCGGGCCACGTCGGCACTGGTGGGCGTGTTCGGTATCTGCACCATGACAGACCGCATCCTGGCAGAAGGGCGGAGGGCGGGAGCAGGCGGGGGAACGTGGTTCATCATTGGACGAAAGACCGCTTTTCCCGCCCCTTTCCCGCCCGCAGGCGCGCCTCCCGGCCCTTTCCCGCCCGCGAGCGCGTGTACCGGGCCTTCACGCCCGCGTGCGTGTCACCCTCGCCTCACGCCTGCGTGCGCGTCACCCGGGCGACCAGGTCGAGCCAGCCCGCCTCCAGCCGCTCCATGGGCATACCCCGCTGCCGGGTCAGGTGGTGGATCAGGGCCGGGTCGAGCGAGGCCAGCAGCGTCTGGGCCAGCAGTTCGCAGTCGCCGTCCGGCACGATCTGCCGCAGCAGCATCGTGACGTGCGTGCGCAGCGCCCCGTGGGCGGGGTGGGAGAACCGGCGGTTCGGCTCCGGCTGGGCGGCCAGCTGGAGGTCCAGCTGCTCCGCCGAGCGGTACAGCACGGCCACGCCGAACGCGCGCAGCCGCATGAGGGGCGGCGCCCCGGGCCCCAGGGGCGGGGGCCCGCTCATGAAGTCGGCCTGCAGCCGCCTGCCCGAGTGGTCGAGCAGGGCCGTCAGCAGTCCGGTGCGGTCGCCGAAGCGGCGGAAGACCGTGCCCTTGCCCACCTGGGCCGCCGCGGCCACCGCCTCCATCGTGACCCCGGCCACCCCGTGCTCCGCGATGAGCCGGGCGGCGGCCTCCAGCAGCCGGGCCCGGTTGCGGGCGGCGTCGGCGCGCAGGCACGGCTCGGTCTCGCCGCCGGCCGTTCCGACCTCGAGCAGCTGGGGCGCGTCGAGTGGCTCCGGGGGCTCCGGGAAGGGCGGCAGGACGCTGGACATGAAGACAGCGTAAAGCATGGGGAACAAAACTGGACCGCGGTCCGCTTAGGGTGATAGAAACCTAAACGGACCTCGGTCCGGATCGTTCACAGCGGTGTTTCAGCCAGCCCCCTTGGAGTTCCCCATGTCTGTCCGCATCCTCGCCCTCGTCGGCAGCCTTCGCGCCGGATCGCACAACCGCCAGCTCGCCGAGGCTGCCGTGAAGCTCGCGCCCGAGGGGGCCGAGGTCGTGCTGTACGAGGGCCTGGCCGACGTCCCCTTCTACAACGAGGACATCGACGTCGAGGGCGGCGTCCCGGCCGCCGCCGCCGCGCTGCGCGAGGCCGCCCGCGGCGCCGACGCCTTCCTCTTCTTCTCCCCGGAGTACAACGGCACCATCCCGGCCGTGCTGAAGAACGCCATCGACTGGCTGTCGCGCCCGTACGGCGCCGGCGCCTTCGGCGGCAAGCCCGTCGCCGTGGTCGGCACCGCCTTCGGCCAGTACGGCGGCGTGTGGGCGCAGGACGACACCCGCAAGGCCGTGGGCATCGCCGGCGGCAAGGTGATCGAGGACATCAAGCTGTCCATTCCCGGCTCCGTGACCCGTTTCGCCGAGACCCACCCGGTCGACGACGCGGAGGTCGCCGCCCAGCTGACCGAGGTCGTGGCGCGCCTGCACGGCAACGTGGGCGAGGCCGCTGCCGCCTGAGCCGTACGGTCTCCCGACGGGACCCGGAGCCGGGAACGGCTCCGGGTCCAGTCCGCGTCCGCCCCTGGGCGGGGCCGTTCCGGGCGCCGGCGCGGCACAACCGCCCGCCACGGGGTATGCGACTGGTGGCCGCACCCCGCGGCCCGGTGACGCGCGACGGACCGCGGGCCACCGGACGCGTCGCACGAGGAGAAGCCCATGCCCCCGGTCCCGCCGCCGTTCGACCCCGAACTGGCCGCAGCGCTGAAGCTGTTCGACGACGGCGCACCCGGATTCACGCTGGACGACCTCGACGCCGCCCGGCGGGCCACCGGCGACGGGCTGGACGAACTGCTGGACCTCACCCTGGACGGCGCCTTCGAGGTCGAGGACCGCACGGCGCCCGGCCCCGAGGGCGCCCCCGACCTCTCCCTGCTCGTGTGCCGCCCCGTGTCCGGTACGTCCGCCGCTCGGCAGCCCGTGATCTACCACGTGCACGGCGGCGGCATGATGGCCGGCTGCAACCGGGCCGGTGTGATCGAACCCCTGACCTGGGCACGGGAGCTGGGCGCGGTCGTGGTGTCGGTGGAGTACCGGCTGGCCCCCGAACACCCCCACCCGGCGCCGATCGAGGACGTGTACGCCGGTTTCGTGTGGACCGCCGGGCACGCGCGGGAGATCGGCGGGGACCCCGGCCGGATCGTCGTCGCGGGCGCCAGCTCGGGCGGGGGCCTCACCGCCGCGCTCGCCCTGCTCACCCGGGACCGGCGTGGCCCGCGCCCGCTCGGCCAGCTGCTGATGTACCCGATGCTGGACGACCGCAACGACACCGTCTCCGGCCGTCAGATGGCCGGTCGCGGCGCCTGGGACCGCAGCGCCAACGAGACCGGCTGGACCGCGCTGCTGGGCGGACGCCGCGGCGGCCCGGACGTGTCGCCGTACGCCGCGCCCGCCCGCGCCACGGACCTGTCCGGCCTCCCGCCCGCCTTCCTCGACGTGGGCTCCGCGGAGACCTTCCGGGACGAGGTGGTCGCCTACGCCTCCCGGATCTGGCAGGCGGGCGGCGCGGCCGAGCTGCACGTCTGGCCGGGCGGCTTCCACGGCTTCGACGCCCTCGTACCCGACGCGGCCCTGTCCCGGTCGGCCCGGGCGGCCCGGCTGGTGTGGCTGCGGCGGCTGCTGACGGGGTGACACGCGGCCGAAGACACCCGCGCGCAAACCGTAGGCCGGCCGGCGACATGACGTTACCGTTCAGTAGACAGCGTGCCCGGAGCCTTTCGGAGGTGCTCGCCCATGACGCCCGACCGTGCCGCAGGCCTCGCGGAGACCCGGCGTGCCCTCGCCGCGGGGGAGGTGACCTCCCGCGCGCTGGTGGAGCGGGCCCTCGCGCGCATCGAGGCCACGCAGCCGACGCTGAACGCGTTCCGGGTCGTGCGCGCCGGGGCCGCGCTCGCCGAGGCGGACGCCGCCGACCGCGAGCTGGCCGCCGGTGTGCGGCGGCCCTTGCTGGGGGTACCGGTGGCGGTCAAGGACGACATGGACGTGGCGGGCGAGCCGACCGCGTTCGGCTGCCCGGGCGACTTCCCGCGGGCGGCCGCCGACGGGGAGGCGGTACGGCGGCTGCGGGCGGCCGGCGCGGTGATCGTCGGCAAGACGAACACCTGCGAGCTGGGCCAGTGGCCGTTCACCGAGGGCCCGGCGTTCGGCGACACCCGCAACCCGTGGCACACCGGGCACACGCCCGGCGGTTCCTCGGGCGGTTCGGCCGCCGCGGTGGCCGCGGGGCTGGTCCCGGCCGCGCTCGGCTCCGACGGCGCCGGCTCGGTGCGCATCCCGGCCGCCTGGACCCACCTCGTCGGCGTCAAACCGCAGCGCGGCCGCATCTCGACCTGGCCCTGGGGCGAGTCCTTCCACGGCATCACGGTCAACGGCACCCTCGCCCGTACGGTCGCCGACGCCGCCCTGCTGCTGGACGCGGCGAGCGGCAACCACGCCCGGGACCCGCACCGGCCGCCCGCCCTGACGGTGGCGGACGCGGTGGGCCGCGACCCGGGCCGGCTGCGCGTCGCGCTGTCCCTCAAGCCCCCGTTCACCGCCGTACCCGCCCGTCTGGACCCGGCGATCCGGGCACGGGTCGTGGAACTGGCGGACCGGCTCGCCGCGTTGGGGCACGAGGTCGAGGAGGCCGACCCGCCGTACGGGCGGATCGGGCTCACCTTCGTACCCCGCGCCACCGCCGGGATCGCCGAGCGGGCCCGCGAGGCACCCGACCCCGCGCTGCTCGACCCGCGCACCCGGGCCGCGTCCCGGCTGGGCCGGATGCTCGGCGGTGCGCCGCTGCGGGCGGCCCGGCGCGCCGAGGCGGTGCTGCACCGGCGGATCGGCGAGTTCTTCCGCTCGTACGACGTGGTCCTCGCCCCCACCACGGCCGCTCCCCCGCCCCGCATCGGCGACCTGTACCGGCTGAAGGGGTTCGCCACCGACCGCGCGATCATCGCAGCCTGCCCCTACGCCTGGCCCTGGAACGTGCTGGGCTGGCCGGGCGTCAACGTGCCCGCCGGATTCGTCGAAGGCGGCCTGCCGGTCGGCGCCCAGCTGCTCGGGCCGGCCAACAGCGAGCCGCTGCTCGTGTCCGTCGCCGCGCAGCTGGAGGCGGAGCTGCGCTGGCACGAGGTGTGGCCGCCGCAGCAGAGGGAAGCCGAAACTCCGGCCGTGTGAGCGCGCCGCACCCGTACGCTGTGGGCATGGGCGACGCGGCGATGGTCGGGCTGATGGGGCGGGTGACGGGAACGGTCGGCCCCGGGCTGGTCGGCGAGGTGATCGTGCGGGTGCGCGGTGGCGCCGAGCACTTCCTCGCGCACCCGGCCGACGGCACGTCCCGGATCGCACCGGGCACGGTGGTGATGGTGGTGGAGCACCTGCCGCCGAGGACGGTCTACGTCACGGCCGCGTACGACCACTGAGAGGGCGCCGGACGCCCGCTCGCACGGTCTCGGGTGAGCGCGCTCCGCCCCAGGTGGGGGTGGTGTGCGTCAAGATTGCAACAAGGATTCGCCGGTGTCTTCTCGGCGCGTCCCGGCAGGCGCACACTCCCTACGTTCGGTGCCGAACGGGCACCAGGCAGAGGGGGCGTATGCCGATGGTTGTCGGCGTCGTTGCGGGGGCGGTCGTCGTTGCCGTCCTCGTGTTGATCGGCCTGTTCAAGCTGATGTGGCGGGTCGCCGAGCCGAACGAGGCTCTCATCATCTCGGGGTCCAAGCACCGCACCGAGGGCCTCGAGGAGGGCATGGGGTTCCGGATCGTCACCGGGCGCGGCACGCTGGTGCTGCCCGGTGTGCAGGCGGTGCGCAAGCTGTCGCTCGACCTGAACGAGACCGAGCTGCAGGTGGACTGCGTGACCCACCAGGGCATTCCGCTCAAGGTGCGGGGCGTGGTCATCTTCAAGGTGGGCGACGACTTCGTGTCGATCGCGAACGCGGCCCGCCGTTTCCTGGACCAGCAGAGGCTGATGTCGGAGCGGGTGCACAACGTCTTCGCCGGTCATCTGCGGTCGATCGTGGGCGGGTTGACGGTCGAGGACATGATCCGCGACCGGGAGAAGCTCACCGGGCAGACCCGGGCGGCCTGCGGCACGGAGATGGAGAAGCTCGGCCTGATCGTCGACTCGCTGCAGATCCATGAGATCGAGGACCCGACCGGGTACATCCAGAACCTGGCCATGCCGCACGCGGCGGCCGTGCAGCGGGACGCGCGCATCGCGCAGGCCGAGGCGAACCGGCTCGCCACCGAGGCCGAGCAGCAGTCCTACGCCCGGATGGCGGAGGCCACCCGGGACAGCGAGATCCTGCAGGCCGGCTACCAGGCCGAGCGCGACAAGGCGGCTGCCGCGTCCCAGCAGGCCGGACCGCTCGCCGCGGCCGCGGCCCGGCAGGAGGTCGTCGTCCAGGAGACGCGGGTGGCCGAGCTGGAGGCGCACCGGCGCGAGCAGCAGCTGCAGGCGGACGTCCGCAAGCCGGCGGACGCGAAGGCGTACGAGAAGCGGACCCTGGCCGAGGCCGAGCGCGACGCGCGCATCTCGGCGGCCCAGGCCAAGGCGAAGGAGACGGAGCTGGCGGCCGCCGCCGAGGCGACCCGGGTCAAGGCCGCGGCGACCGCCGAGGCGGAGGCGACCAGGACCCGGGGCGCGGCGTCCGCCGACGCCACCCGGGCCACCGGTCAGGCCGAGGCGGCGGCCGCGCAGGCGAAGGGCCTGGCGGAGGCCGAGGCGACCAAGGCACAGGGTCTGGCGGAGGCGGAGGCCATCAAGGCCCGTGCCGCCGCCCTCGCCGAGAACCAGGAGGCGGTCGTCGCCCAGCAACTCGCCGAGAAGTGGCCGGAGATCGTCCAGGCGGGCGCGTCCGCCTTCGGCAACGTGGACAACATGGTGCTGCTCAACGGCGCCGACGGCATGGGCGAGCTGTTCGCCAAGGCGCTCACCATGGGCGGCACGGGTCTGGGTCTCGCCCGCCGGCTGCTGTCCTCGATGGACGGCAAGGAGGCGGCGGCTGAAGGGAGTTCACCCTCGCTCAACGGAGCGGTGACACCTCCGTCGCAGCGGGTTCCGGTGGAACGGGAGAACTGAGCGGGGACGTACCCGCACGCCCGGGGCTTCCGGCCGTGCGGGTACGCCGCCGCTGCCGGCCGCCGGCCCCGTCAGACCGTGAGCAGGGCGACGCCCAGGCCGACCAGGACGACGGCCTTGAGGAACTCCAGTGCCACGTACCACAGATGACCGCGGGAGCGGGGCAGGTCCTCGCCCGCCAGGACCCGGTCGGAGCGGCGGCCCAGGCGGGGGCGGACGACGGCCAGCTGGACGAGGAGCACCACCGCCACGGCCGCGGTGAGCACGGTGACGCCCGGCGTGCCGCCGCCCAGGGCGACGGCGGCGATCACGACGACCGCCAGGGCCGACTCGACGGCGTTCAGCGCGCGGAACACGATGCGGCCGATGCCCAGGCCGATGGGGACCGTCACGCCCGGGGCACGGAACTTCAGCGGAGCCTCCAGGAAGGAGATGGCCAGCACCATCCCGAGCCAGACGAAGGTGACCGCGCTCGCGGTGGCGGCGGACGTGGCGTTCATCGCGGATGGTCCTCTTTCTCTCGGTGCGCGGCCGTCCCGGCGAGGTGGGCCACACAGGAATCCGGTTCGGCGAACGGCTCCAGGCCCGTGGCCGTCAGCGGCGCGTCCAGCCGCTCCAGGGCGCCCCGCATCAGGCCGAGGTGGAGTGGGCACACCAGCCGGCCGTGTTCCTCGGCGAGTTCCAGGAACGGGCAGTGCCGCAGCCGGATCCGCTCCGGTGCCCGGCCCGCGCCGTCCCCGCCCTCGGCCCGGGGGGCGAAGCCCAGGCCGTCCAGCAGGGCGACGAGTGCGGCCACCGAACGCCCGGCCGACGGCTGTCCCGACGGGGCCGGCGGAGCGGCGAGGAGGCGGCCCCACTCGCGGCCGGTCTCCATCGCCTCCTCCCGCGCCCGGGCCGGGTCGGCGGACGCCCACCGGCCGAGCAGGACGCGAGCGAGGGACAGGTAGTCGCGTACGCCGCCGCGGTCCATGGCGCGGCGCGGCGTGTAGACGGCACGGGGCCGGCCGGGCCCCGGGGACGCCTCGGCCCGCCGCTCGGCCAGCCCCTCGGACACCAGGGCGTCCAGGTGGAGGCGGGCGGTGTTGGGATGCAGGCGCATCCGTTCGGCCGCCTCCGCGACGCCGAGCGGCACGCGCGCGGAGCGCAGTACGTCCAGCAGTTCCCGGCGGCGTGGGCTCTCCTGCGTCGGCACCTTCCTCACACCCCTTCCCACCTGCGGTTATTTTTCACGGATCCTACATGTGTAAATTATGGCCGGGCAGGGGCGCCTGCCCCGTGGGAAGCACCGGATCCGAGGGGAACGACCAGATGACATCGCCGCCGCCGGACGACAGCGGACCCGCCGGTGACCCCGGGGCGGCCCCCCGCGTGCTGTGCGACACCCGGGCCCTTGCGGCGGCGCCGCCCGTGGCGGCCGGGGTGCTGTGGAAGCTGACCGAGAGCGGACGCCAGCTGGACGCGAACGTGGTCCGGCTCGCCGCGGGCGGGCGCGTGGAGACCCACACCGAACCGAGTCTGGACGTCCTGGTGCTGGTCGTCTC
This sequence comes from Streptomyces lucensis JCM 4490, assembly GCF_014650035.1. Lineage (GTDB taxonomy): Bacteria > Actinomycetota > Actinomycetes > Streptomycetales > Streptomycetaceae > Streptomyces > Streptomyces lucensis. The sequence continues at coordinate 165,049 of NZ_BMUE01000004.1, forward strand.
CGGGGACGGTGCCGTCGGCAGCCCCGGGGGCGAGCCGCAGCCCGTCACCGAGGGCACCCTGCTCTGGCTGCCGCACGGCTCCACGCGCAGCATCACCGCCGGCGACACCGGCCTCGCCTACCTGACGGTCCACCGCCGCAGGCCCGGGATGCGGATCGGCCCGCCCCCCGGCGGCCCCCGCGCGTGACGTCCCGCAACCGGGCGCCCGTCGCGCCCGGGACGCGGGCTAGGGTGTGCCCCCGTGAGCACGCTGACAGACGAGAACGTCCCCGGCCGCAACGGCCCCCACGCCACCGCCGAGGCCGACCCGCGCGAGGTCGGGCGGGTGCGCACCGAGTACTCCCCGGCCCATGACGGCGACCCGGATCCCGGGGAGATCGTGTGGACCTGGGTGCCCTTCGAGGAGAACGACGGCCGGGGCAAGGACCGTCCGGTCCTGGTCGTGGCCCGGGAGGCGGCGGGCACGTTCCTCGCCGTGCAGCTCTCCAGCAAGCGGCACGACGGGGACCGCGAGTGGGTGGCGATCGGCAGCGGGCCGTGGGACCGCTCCGGGCGCGACTCGTGGGTGGACGTGGACCGGGTGCTGCGGCTGCACGAGGACGGCATGCGCCGCGAGGCGTGCGCGCTGGACCGGATGCGTTTCGACCTGGTCCGCCGGCGCCTCCACGAGCGCTACGGCTGGACCTGAGGCACGGTCCCGTCCGCCCGGCGACCGGACACACCCTGGTCGAAGGCCCGTTCGAACGCAGCCCGGACCACGGTTCCCGCCGTCCGGTCCAGCACCCCGAACACCACGTGCTCGAAGGAGTGCGCGAACCGGCCCCCCGGGCCCAGCGGTCCCCGGAAGGCGTTCGCGACCTGCGCCGGGTCGTTCTGGAAGACCCCGCAGCCCCAGGCGCCGAGCACCAGATTCCGGTAGCCCTGCGCCGCGGCCGTCTCCAGGACCCGCTCGGCGCGCCGGGCCAGCACGCCCGGCAGTTCCGCGGCACGCTGCGGGACCGTACGCCGTACGACGCCCGCGTTGGGCGCGGCGGACGTCAGGAAGCCCGCGAGGTACGGCCGCGCGAGCAGGTCGCCCCGGTCGTCGCGGAAGACGGGCACGGCCGGTGAGTGGATCACCCGGTCCGTGTAGAACGGGTCGCGCTCGGCGCGGTGGTGGTCGTAGAAGGCACGGGCCGTCAGCAGGCAGGTGTGCAGGGCGGAGGCGCGGCACAGGGCCTCCTCCTGGGCCTGCGCGCCGTTGAGGTAGCCGCCGCCCGGATTGCGGGCCGAGGCGAAGTTCAGCACGGCGACCTCGGCCGGCCCGGCCAGTCTGCGGGCCGCTTCCAGGCTGCTTTCGCCGGTGACCTCGACGACCGGGGCGAGGACCGTGCCGCGCCCGGCAGCCGGCGGCCCGACCGGCACCGGCGCCGGCCCGAACATCCGCGTGCCGGCCCGCGCCGCCTCGACGGCGGCGGCCACGGACACCTCCCGGCCGTCCGGCGCGCGGTACCGGCCCGCCGCCACGATGCTCTCCGTCTCCGCGGCCGCCGCGCGCAGGCGCGCGCTCACGGCGCCACCCCCGTGGACGCCGTCGTCGCGGCCTGCGCGGTCTCCCCCGTCGTGCTCACACAGGCATCCTGGGTGATCCTGGTATGCGGTGCAACGGAGTTTTCCCGTCCGGACAACGGCCGGGGAACCCCACGGAAACGGAGATGACCGATCCGGAACGTCCGACGGCGCACTCTTGTGCGAACCGGCGCGAGGGTCTTGGGTGGGACGGGTGTCCGTCCGGCCCTGGACGAACCGGGCCGGTGGCATGGTGGAATCTCAGGAGGATCCCGACATGTCCGAATCGAAGAGCGACGGTGGTGACTGTACCGAGCACCACGTCGCCGTCACCGAACCCGAGGTGGAGGCCCTGGTCAGGGGCATCTGCTTCAAGACCGGGCCGCCCCGCGCCGTCGGCGTGGAGCTGGAGTGGCTGGTCCACGAGCCGCGGCGGCCGCGGCTCCCCGTGACACCCGAACGGCTGGAATCGGTCTACGCCGCGTTGCGGGCCGTTTCCCTCGGGTCGGCGCTCACCGTCGAACCCGGCGGTCAGCTGGAGCTGAGTTCGCCGCCCGCCGCCTCCCTGATGGAGTGCGTCGGCACCGTCTCCGCCGACCTGGCGACCGTCCGTGCCGTCCTCGCCGAGGACGGGCTCGGCCTCCTCGGCATCGGTCACGACCCCTGGCGCGCGCCGCGCAGGTTCCTGCGCCAACCGCGTTACGACGCCATGGAGACCTGCCTGGACCGCACCGGCCCGGCCGGCCGCCACATGATGTGCACCTCGGCCTCGGTCCAGGTCTGCGTGGACGCCGGCCACGAGGAGCCGGGCCCGCTCGGACACCAGCGGCGCTGGTGGCTGGTCCACCATCTGGGCGCCGTCCTGACGGCCGCGTTCGCCAACTCCCCGCTGATCGGCGGCCGGCCCACGGGCTGGATGTCCACCCGGCAGCTGCTGTGGATGGAGATCGGCTCCGGCCGGGCGGGCGCTCCCCCGCTGGACGGCGACCCACGGGCCGCCTGGGCCCGGCACGTACTGGACTCACCGGTGATGTGCGTCCGCCGGGACAGCGGACCGTGGGAGGTGCCCGACGGGCTCACCTTCCGGGAGTGGACCCGCTCCCGGTCGCCCAGGCCGCCGACCCGGGCGGACCTCGACTACCACCTGACCACCCTGTTCCCGCCGATCCGGCCGCGCGGCCACCTGGAGCTGCGGATGATCGACGCGCAGCCCGGCGACGACGGCTGGATCGTGCCGCTCGCGGTGACGGCGGCCCTGTTCGACGACCCGGTGGCCGCCGAGGCCGCGCACCGGATCGTGCGGCCGCTGGCCGAGCGGGCACGGAACCTGCCCGCGCCGCACAACCCGCTGTGGACCGACGCGGCCCGTCGCGGGCTCGCCGACCCGGAGCTGCGCGAAGCGGCCGCCGCCTGTTTCGCGGCGGCGCTGGAGGCCCTGCCCCGGCTCGGCGCCACCACCGAGGTCACGGACGCCGTGGCGGAGTACCGGCGGCGCTATGTCGACCGGGGCCGCTGTCCGGCCGACGACCTGCTGGACCGGCTGCACGACACCGAGCCGCCACGGCTGCGGCCCGGCCCCACCGGGGGCACCCCCACCGCCCGCGGGAGGAAGGACGTCCGCACATGACCGCCCCCGAGACCGGCACGAGGACCGGCCGGACCGGCACCACCGCCGGCGAGACCCGCACGGCCGGCGAGACCGGCGCCGCGAGCGGCGGGCCGGACAGCGCGGCCCTGCGCGAGCGCGCGCTGGCCTCGCTCACCACCGCCCGCGACCGGACCACGCTGCTGACCACCTGCATCGACGAACCGGACCTCACCGCCCAGCACTCCCCGCTGATGTCCCCGCTGGTCTGGGACCTCGCGCACATCGGCAACCAGGAAGAGCTGTGGCTGCTGCGCGCGGTCGGCGGCCGGGAGGCGATGCGGCCCGAGATCGACACCCTCTACGACGCCTTCGAGCACTCTCGTGCCGAGCGGCCCTCACTGCCGTTGCTGCCGCCCGCCGAGGCACGGCGGTACGCGGCCGAGGTGCGGGGCCGGGCGCTGGACCTGCTGGAGGCCGCGGACTTCGAGGGCACCCGGCTGACCGAGGCCGGGTTCGCCTTCGGGATGGTCGCCCAGCACGAACAGCAGCACGACGAGACGATGCTGATCACCCACCAGCTGCGCAAGGGCCCCCGGGTCCTGACCGCCCCGGACCCGGAACCGGCCCCCCTGTTCACCGGACCGGCCGAAGTCCTCGTTCCCGGGGGCCCGTTCACGATGGGCACCTCAACCGAGCCATGGGCCCTGGACAACGAGCGCCCGGCACACGTGCGCGAGGTGGAGCCGTTCTGGATCGACACCACCCCGGTGACGAACGCGGCGTACCAGGCGTTCATCGAGGACGGCGGCTACGACACCGAACGCTGGTGGGCGCCGGCGGGCTGGGCGCACGTCAGGCAGCACTCCCTGACCGCGCCGCTGTTCTGGCGCCGTGACGGCGACCAGTGGCTCAGGCGCCGGTTCGGCGTCACGGAGGCCGTCCCGCCCGACGAGCCGGTGCTGCACGTGTGCTGGTACGAGGCGGACGCGTACGCCCGCTGGGCCGGGCGCCGGCTGCCCACCGAGGCCGAGTGGGAGAAGGCCGCCCGCTTCGACCCGGTCACCGGCCGCTCCACCCGCTATCCGTGGGGCGACGCCGACCCGGAGCCCGAGCACGCCAACCTGGGGCAACGGCATCTGCGGCCCGCGCCCGCCGGGAGCTACCCCGGGGGTCAGTCCCCGCTGGGCGTGCGGCAGCTGATCGGTGACGTCTGGGAGTGGACGGCGAGCGACTTCCTGCCGTACCCGGGGTTCCGGGTGTTCCCGTACAAGGAGTACTCGGAGGTGTTCTTCGGCCCCGAGTACAAGGTCCTGCGCGGCGGCTCGTTCGCCGTCGACCCGGTGGCCTGCCGGGGCACGTTCCGCAACTGGGACTACCCGATCCGGCGGCAGATCTTCTCCGGGTTCCGTACCGCCCGTTCGGAGGCCGTCTGATGTGCCGCCACCTGGCCTACCTGGGGCCCGAGGTGCCGCTCGGGCGGCTGCTCGTGGAGCCCCCGCACAGTCTCCTGCGCCAGTCGTGGGCGCCCCGGCGGCAGCGCTACGGCACGGTCAACGCCGACGGTTTCGGCGTGGGCTGGTACGCCTCCCCGGATCCGCTTCCGGCCCGCTACCGGCGGGCCGGGCCGATCTGGGCCGACCTGTCCTTCGCCGACCTGGTCCGGGTGGTGCGCTCCGGCGCCGTGCTCGCCGCCGTGCGGGACGCGACGCTCGCGGGCGCGGACGCCGAGGCCGCGGCGGCGCCGTTCGCCTCCGGGCGGTGGCTGTTCAGCCACAACGGCGCGATCGCGGGCTGGCCCGACGCGGCGGCGCCCCTGGTGTCCGCGCTGCCCCCGGTCGAGCTGCTGTCCCTGCAGGCCCGCACCGACTCGGCGTTCGTCTGGGCCCTGGTCCTGCACCGCCTGCGGGCCGGCGAAGACCCCGCGGAAGCCCTTGGTGAAACGGTTCGCCAATTCGCCGGTGCCGCTCCCGCCTCCCGACTCAACCTCCTGCTGACGGACGGGGAGACGATCACCGCCACCGCCTGGGGCGACACCCTGTGGTACCGCGCGGAGCCCGGCCGCGGCACGGTCGTCGCCTCCGAGCCGTACGACGACGACCCGCTCTGGCAAGAGGTACCCGACCGCACCGTGCTCACCGCGAGCCGCGCCGGCGTGCTGCTCGCCCCGCTGGAGGATCCGGCGGCCGCAATCCCGAAGGAGCCCTGCCGTTGAGCCCCCTGCACGTCACCCGCACCCTGCCCGAGGACGCGACGGAGGCCGCGCTGCGCGCCGACGTCCGCCACGGGCTCACCGTCTCACCCAAGTGGCTGCCGCCGAAGTGGTTCTACGACGCCCGCGGCAGTGAGCTGTTCGAGCGGATCACGGAACTGCCCGAGTACTACCCCACGCGCGCCGAGCGGGAGATCCTCGTCGCCCGGTCGGGCGAGATCGCCGCCGCGAGCGGGGCCCGCACGCTGATCGAACTGGGCTCGGGGTCCTCGGAGAAGACCCGCTATCTGATCGACGCGCTCGCCCCGTCGGCGTACGTCCCGGTGGACGTCAGCGAGAGCGCCCTCACCCAGGCCGGGCAGGCGCTCATCGAGGAACGCCCGGACCTCGAAGTCCACGCGCTGATCGCCGACTTCACCGCCCCGCTGGCCGTGCCCGCCACCCCCGGCCCCCGGCTGGTGGCCTTCCTCGGCGGCACGATCGGCAACCTGCTGCCCGCCGAACGCGCCGGCTTCCTCACCTCGGTGCGCACCCTGCTCGCCCCGGGCGACGGGCTGCTGCTCGGCACGGACCTGGTCAAGGACGAGGAGGTGCTGGTCCGGGCGTACGACGACGCCGCCGGGGTGACGGCCGCGTTCAACAAGAACGTGCTGGCCGTCGTCGACCGGGAGCTGGGCGCCGACTTCGACCCCGACGCCTTCGACCACGTGGCGCTGTGGGACCCCGAGCGGGAGTGGATCGAGATGCGGCTGCGCTCCCGTACCGCGCAGACCGTGAAGGTGCCCGCGCTGGACCTCGCGGTGGACTTCGCGGCGGGCGAGGAGCTGCGCACGGAGGTGTCGGCGAAGTTCCGCAAGGAGAAGGTGGCGGCGGAACTGTCCGCCGCGGGCCTCGAACTGACCCGCTGGTGGACCGACGCCGAGGACCGCTACGCGCTGTCGCTGAGCGTGGTGCGGTGAACCGGCCGGGATGAGCGGGGGGCGCCGGGTCAGCCCACGTCCGGGGTGAGCGCCCCGGTGATCTTCCGGGAGGCCCGGCGTGCCTCGGTCGCCGGGTCCGCTCCCCGCAGCACCCGGGTCATGTACTCCTTGATCGGGTTGTCGGCCTCGACGGCGGCCCACTGGGGAGTGTTGGGGGTCGCCCGGCCGTGGGCCGCGCCCGCGGCCATGGCGGCGACCCCCTCCTCACCCGCGACCGCGCCGGACAGGGTGGTCTTGTTGGGCACGTAGTTCATGGTGCGGGCGAGTTCGGTGTCCCACTTGGCGCCGGTGAGCGCCGCGACGACGGTGGTCGCGGCGAACTGGTCCCCGGTGTTCTGCGGGACGACGAGGTCGGAGCCGCCGGTGAACACGGTGCCGGGCCGGGCGGCGGTCCTGCCGGGCACGGGGAAGAAGCCCAATTTCCCCTTGAGGGCCGGGCTCTGCCGCACGATCGACTGGGCGAGCCCGGGCACGGCGATGATCTGCGCGACCTTGCCGCGGGCGAACACGCCCGCCTGGGGCGGGTGTTCCTCGTCGGCGTCCACGGGTCCGTCGCCCAGCGCCTGGAGCCGCCGGTAGAAGTCCATGCCGCGCAGGGCGGCCGGGGTGTCCAGGGTGCCGTGCCACTCGTGGTCCTTCTCCCGGGCGAGGTCGCCACCCTCGTCCCAGATGAACCCGGAGAGCGTGTACCAGTCCTGTCCGGCGAGGTAGATGCCCTGGTCGCCGCCGGAGTCGAGCTTCTCGGTGTCGGCCAGCCACTCGTCGCGGGTCCTCGGCGGACGGGTGATGCCGGCCCGCTCGAACAGGTCCTTGCGGTAGACCACGACGCGGTTGGCCGCGTACCAGGGGATGCCGTACTGCTTGTTGCCGTCCTCGCCTGGTTCGGCGAGGCCGGGCAGCCACTTCTCCTGGCCCCAGTCCCGCATCGACTCCAGCGTGAGGTCCACGAGCCTGCCGTCGTCCGCGTACAGCGGCACCTGGGTGTTGCCGACCTCGATCACGTCCGGGCCGTCCCCGGAGTCGTCCTCCAGCGCCGCGCGGACCTTCTCGACGATGCCGGTCCACTCCTGGACGCGGATGTCGAGACGCAGGTCCTCGTGGGTGCGTTCGAAGTCCTCGGTGAAGCGCTGCAGGAACTCCCTGGAGGCGCTGTCCTTCATCAGCCACACGGTGACCGTCCTGCGCTCGTGCTCGCCGGGGAGCATCCCGCAGGCGCTGACGAGGGAACCGGTGACGCAGAGGAGGGCGAGCAGGCGACGTCTCACGAGGGGTCCTGTTCTGTCTGGCATTGGGCGGTGCGGACAGGGGTGGGGGCCCGGCGTGGGGGGACGAGCGCACGGCTCGTACGGGTGTGCTGGATTTTGGTATGGACCAATGCGTAGGTCAAGGGCCGCTCCTCGGCAGGCCCATGACGCCGTGCGGGACGGGCGCGGATGCGGCACGGTGGAGTCCGGCGAGAGGAGCATCCGCATGTCCAACCACACCTACCGGGTCACCGAGATCGTCGGCACCTCGCACGAGGGCCTGGACCAGGCCATCCGCAACGGCATCGCGCGCGCCGACCAGACCCTGCGCAACCTGGACTGGTTCGAGGTGACCCAGATCCGCGGCCAGATCGAGAACGGCCGGATCGAGCACTACCAGGTGGGTCTGAAGGTCGGCTTCCGCCTGGAGGACGAGGACTGACCGTCCCGCGCCTCAGGTGCGTCCGTCGCACTCCTGCGCCTCCTCCAGCGCGGCGGACCTCGCCGCCCAGCGGGCCCGTACGACGGTGAACCCGGCCCGTTCGGCGGCGTCGCAGACCAGTTCGTCGTCGTCCACGAGAACCCGGACCTCACGGTCCCGGGCGAGCCGGCGCAGGATCTCCAGTTTGGTGAACCGGGCGGGCCTGCGATCGGCGTTGCCGCGCATGTACAGGCAGCCCTCGGGCAGCCCGTGCGCCGCGAGCCAGTCCAGCGTGTCCCGGCGGCACCGCGCGGGGCGGCCCGTGAGGTAGACGACCTCGCACTCGCGGGCGCTGTCGACGGCCAGCGCCACTCCCTCGGCCAGCGGGGGGTCCGCGGGAGCCGCGGCGAAGAAGGCGTCCCAGTCGCGCGGCCGGACCCGCAGGAAGTGCTGCCGGTGGGCGGTGTCGGCCAGGGTGTTGTCGAGGTCGAACACGGCGAGCGGCGGCTTGCTGCTTTCTGTCACCCCGCCACCCTAGCCAGCCGTGCCGGGGCGGCCCCGGGTGTCCGTGGGCCCGCACCTGGCGCGGGCGGGAATCCCGGGCCCGCCGGGGCGTTGAACGGTGTGTGAGCAGCGCAGTGATCGCCCGGACCCGGTTCTCCGTCCTCGACCGCTCCCGCATCCGCGCCGGGCGCCCGCCCGGTGAGGCGCTGCGGGACACCGTCGCACTGGCGCGGGAGGCGGAGGCGCTCGGGTACCACCGTTTCTGGGTGTCCGAGCACCACGGCGTGCCCGGGGTGGCGGGGTCCGCGCCGACCGTGCTCGCCGCGGCGGTCGCCGGGGCCACCCGGACGATCCGGGTCGGCACGGGCGGGGTGATGCTGCCCAACCACCGGCCGCTGGTCGTCGCCGAGCAGTTCGGGGTGCTGGAGTCGCTGTTCCCGGGACGGATCGACATGGGGCTCGGCCGGTCCGTGGGCTTCACCGACGGCGTGCGCAAGGCCCTCGGCCGCGGCAAGGGCGACGCCGAGGACTTCGCGGCCCAGCTCGGCGAGTTGCTGGGCTGGTTCGCCGGAACCTCGCCGACGGGCGTGCGCGCCCGCCCCGCTGAGGGGCTGCGGGTGCCGCCGTTCGTCCTGGCCATGGGTGAAGGGGCGCGGATCGCGGCCCGCGCGGGCCTGCCCTTGGTCATCGGGGACCTGCGCGGCCGCGAGAAGATGCTGCGCGGCATCGACGAGTACCGCTCCCTGTTCCGCCCGTCGGCGTGGGCGGCCGAGCCGTACGTGGTGGTGTCCGGCACGATCGCGGTCGCCGGCACCCAGGAGGAGGCGCGCCGGCTGCTGGTCCCGGAGGCGTGGGCGATGGCGTACTCGCGCACGCACGGCACGTTTCCGCCCCTCGTCGACGCGCGGGAGGTGGCCGCCCGGACGATGACGGCGAAGGAACGGGACCGGTACGAGGCCTCTCTCGCCGGTCACGTCGCCGGTACGCCGGAGCAGGTCGCCCACCGGCTGGAGAGGGTGCTGAAGGAGACCGGCGCCGCCGAGGTGCTGGTCACCACCAGCACCTACGACCGTGCCGCGCTGCTGGACTCGTACCGGCGGCTCGCCGCCCTCTTCGCCGCGGGCGGGTGAGCCCGGGCCTCCCGAGATGCGGACCCGGGCCGGTCCGGTGACCCTGGGAGGGCAAGCCTCAAGCGATGAGGAGGGCTGCCATGTCCTTCATGGACAAGATCAAGGGAATGCTCAAGGGCCACGAGGGAACGGCCGACAAGGGCATCGACAAGGGCGGCGACTACGCCGACCAGCGCACCGGGAACAAGTACCAGTCGCAGGTCGACACCGCCCAGGACAGGATGAGGGACGAATTCGGCAACCCGCAGGACCGGCCCCCGCGGTCCTGACCGACCCGGGGGCGGGACAGGGCCTTAGGATCGCGGGGTTCGTCCCCGCCCAGGCAGGCCCGTACGGAGTGTCCCCGCGATGCACAGCCCCCACGACCCGTACGTCCGCGTCCGCGGCGCCCGCCAGCACAACCTCAAGGGCGCCGACGTGGACGTCCCGCGGGACGTGCTGGCCGTGTTCACCGGCGTGTCCGGCTCGGGCAAGTCGTCCCTCGCCTTCGGCACGATCTACGCCGAGGCGCAGCGGCGCTACTTCGAGTCGGTCGCGCCGTACGCGCGCAGGCTGATCCACCAGGTCGGGGCGCCTGAGGTGGGCGAGATCACCGGGCTGCCGCCCGCGGTGTCACTGCAGCAGCGCCGCTCGGCCCCCACCTCGCGGTCCTCGGTGGGCACGGTCACCAACCTCTCCAATTCGCTGCGCATGCTGTTCTCGCGGGCCGGGGAGTACCCGGCGGGCGCCGAGCGGCTCGATTCGGACGCGTTCTCGCCGAACACGGCGGCGGGCGCCTGCCCCGAGTGCCACGGACTCGGCCACGTGCACGACACCACCGAGGAGCTGCTGGTCCCGGACCCCTCACTGTCCGTCCGCGAGGGCGCCATCGCCGCCTGGCCGGGCGCCTGGCAGGGCAAGAACCTGCGGGACATCCTGGACACGCTCGGGCACGACGTGGACCTGCCCTGGCGCGAGCTGCCCCCCGCCGAGCGCGAGTGGATCCTGTTCACGGACGAACAGCCGGTCGTCACCGTGCACCCGGTCCGGGACGCGGACCGCATCCAACGGCCCTACCAGGGCACGTACATGAGTGCCCGCCGGTACGTGCTGAAGACGTTCTCGGACACCAGGTCCCCGACGCTGCGGGCCAAGGCCGAGCGCTTCCTGACCAGTTCGCCCTGCCAGGCCTGCGGGGGCAGCCGGTTGCGGCCCGAGGCCCTGGCGGTGACCTTCGGCGGCCGGACCATCGCCGAGCTGGCCGCGCTGCCGCTGACCGACCTCGCCGGACTGCCGGCCGGCGCGGGCGAGACGGCCAGGGTCCTCACCGAGGATCTCAGGTCCCGGATCGCACCGGTCGTCGAACTGGGCCTCGGTTACCTCAGCCTCGACCGGGCCACCCCCACCCTCTCGGCCGGCGAGCTGCAACGGCTGCGGCTGGCCACCCAGTTGCGGTCCGGGCTGTTCGGCGTGGTGTACGTGCTCGACGAGCCGTCCGCCGGTCTGCACCCGGCGGACACCGAGGCGCTGCTGACCGTGCTGGACCGGCTGAAGGGCGCGGGCAACTCGGTGTTCGTCGTGGAGCACCACCTGGAGATCGTGCGCGGCGCCGACTGGGTGGTGGACGTGGGTCCGGGTGCGGGCGAGCACGGCGGACGGGTGCTGTACAGCGGGCCGCCGGCCGAGCTGGCGGCCGTGGAGGAGTCGGCGACGGCGGCGTTCCTGTTCGACGAGTCCCCCGGACCGGCGCGTGAGGTCCGGTCGCCTCGCGGCTGGCTGACGGTCGGGCCGGTCACCCGGCACAACCTGCGCGCGGTGACGGCCGAGTTCCCGCTCGGCGCGTTCACCGCCGTCACCGGGGTGTCCGGTTCCGGGAAGTCCACGCTCATCGGCGAGCTGACGGAGGACCTGGCGGGGGTGGGCCGTCTGGTACGGGTGGACCAACGGCCGATCGGGCGCACCCCGCGCTCCAACCTGGCCACCTACACCGGCCTGTTCGACGCCGTGCGCAAGGTGTTCGCCGGCACCGAGGAGGCGCGGGCGCGCGGGTACGGCGTCGGGCGCTTCTCCTTCAACGTGGCCGGGGGGCGCTGCGAGACCTGCCAGGGCGAGGGGTTCGTCAGCGTCGAACTGCTGTTCCTGCCGAGCACGTACGCGCCCTGCCCGGACTGCGGCGGCGCCCGCTACAACCCCGAGACGCTGCGGGTGACGTACCGGGGGCGTGACATCGCCCAGGTGCTGGACCTCACGGTGGAGGCCGCGGCCCGCTTCTTCGCGGACGTCCCGGCCGCGGCCCGCAGCCTGGCCACGCTGCTGGACGTGGGCCTCGGCTACCTGCGGCTCGGCCAGCCGGCGACCGAGCTGTCCGGCGGCGAGGCTCAGCGGATCAAGCTGGCGAGCGAGCTGCAGCGCGGCCGCCGCGGCCACACCCTCTACCTCCTGGACGAGCCGACGACCGGACTGCACCCCGCGGACGTCGAGGTGCTGATGGACCGGCTGCACGGGCTGGTCGACGCCGGACACACGGTCGTGGTGGTGGAGCACGACATGACGGTGGTCGCGGGTTCCGACTGGGTGATCGACCTGGGACCGGGCGGCGGCGCCCGGGGCGGCCGCGTCGTGGCGGCCGGCCCCCCGGACCGGGTGGCCCGGGCGGCGGACAGCGCGACGGCCCCGTACCTGGCCCGGGTCATGCCCTGACCCGGGCCGGGAGCGGCCTCGTCCCGACCCCGGCGACGGGGGCGGCGGGCCGGTGAGTACTCGTGGACGGGAGAACCAGACGGGGCCGGGGATGAGCACCACTCCCGGCCCCGCCCGTCCACCACCGCGGCGAACGTTCTTCCGGTTACCGGCCCCCCGCCGCCTTGCGGGTGGCGCGCAGCCATTCCTTGTTCATGCTCGTGATCGACACCAGGGGGATGCCCTTCGGGCAGGCGGTCGCGCACTCACCGGCGAGCGTGCACCCGCCGAAGCCCTCGGCGTCCATCTGCGCCACCATGTCCAGCACCCGCGTCTCCCGCTCCGGCGCGCCCTGCGGCAGCACGTTGAGGTGGTTGACCTTGGCCGAGGTGAACAGCATCGCCGCCCCGTTGGGACAGGCGGCCACGCAGGCCCCGCATCCGATGCACTCCGCGTGCTCGAAGGCGAAGTCGGCGTCGGCCTTGGGTACCGGCGTGGCATGGGCCTCCGGCGCGGATCCGGTCGGCGCGGTGACGTAGCCGCCGGCCTGGATGATCCGGTCGAACGCCGACCGGTCGACCACCAGGTCCTTGATCACCGGGAACGCCGACGCGCGCCACGGCTCGACGTCGATCGTGTCGCCGTCCCGGAAGGAGCGCATGTGCAGCTGGCAGGTGGTGGTCCGCTCCGGCCCGTGCGCGTCGCCGTTGATCACCAGGGAGCACGCGCCGCAGATGCCCTCGCGGCAGTCGTGGTCGAAGGCGACGGGCTCCTCGCCGGCGAGGATGAGCCGTTCGTTGAGGACGTCCAGCATCTCCAGGAAGGACATGTCGGGCGAGATGCCGTCCACCTCGTAGGTGGACATGGCTCCTTCGGCGCCGGCGTTCTTCTGCCGCCAGACGCGCAGGGTGAGCTTCATGCGTAGCTCCGCTGGGTGGGGTGGACGTACTCGAAGACCAGGTCTTCCCTGTGCAGGGCGGGGGCGCTGCCCGTGCCCGTGAACTCCCAGGCGGCCGCGTAGGCGAACTCGTCGTCCCTGCGGGCCGCTTCACCGTCCGGTGTCTGGGACTCCTCGCGGAAGTGGCCGCCGCAGGACTCCGCGCGGTGCAGCGCGTCGAGGCACATCAGTTCGGCCAGTTCCAGGTAGTCGACGATGCGGTTGGCCTTCTCCAGCGACTGGTTGAACTCCTCGCCCGTCCCGGGGACCTTGATGCGCCGCCAGAACTCCTCGCGGATCTGCGGGATGCGTTCCAGGGCCTTGCGCAGTCCCGCGTCCGTGCGCGCCATGCCGCAGAACTCCCACATCAGCTCGCCGAGTTCGCGGTGGAAGGAGTCGGGGGTGCGGTCGCCGTCGACGGCCAGCAGCAGGTTCAGCCGGTCCTCGGTCTCCGCCAGCACCTCCTGCACCGCGGGGTGCCCGGTGGTCACCGGCTCCTGGTGCGGGTGGCGGGCCAGGTAGTCGTTGATCGTCGCCGGGAGGACGAAGTAGCCGTCGGCCAGGCCCTGCATCAGCGCGGAGGCGCCGAGCCGGTTGGCGCCGTGGTCGGAGAAGTTGGCCTCGCCGATGGCGAACAGGCCGGGGACGGTGGTCTGCAGGTCGTAGTCGACCCAGAGGCCGCCCATCGTGTAGTGCACGGCCGGGTAGATCCGCATCGGCACCTCGTACGGATCCTCGTCGGTGATCCGCTGGTACATGTCGAAGAGGTTGCCGTACTTCGCCTCGACCGCCTTGCGGCCCATGCGCTCGATGGCGTCGGCGAAGTCCAGGTAGACGCCCTGGCCGCCGGGGCCCACTCCCCTGCCCTCGTCGCAGACGTTCTTCGCGGCGCGGGAGGCGATGTCGCGCGGGACGAGGTTGCCGAAGGAGGGGTAGATGCGCTCCAGGTAGTAGTCGCGCTCGTCCTCGGGGATCCGGTTCGGCGGGCGGTCGTCGCCCTTGGCCCTGGGCACCCAGATGCGGCCGTCGTTGCGCAGCGACTCGCTCATCAGCGTCAGCTTGGACTGGTGGTCGCCGGTGCGCGGGATGCAGGTGGGGTGGATCTGGGTGAAGCAGGGGTTGGCGAAGTACGCGCCGCGCCGGTGCGCCCGCCAGACGGCGGTGGCGTTGGAGTTCATGGCGTTGGTCGACAGGTAGAAGACGTTGCCGTAGCCGCCGCTGGCGAGGACGACGGCGTCCGCGAAGTACGTGTCGATCCTTCCGGTGATCAGGTCGCGGGCCACGATGCCCCGGGCCCGGCCGTCGACGACGATCAGGTCGAGCATCTCGGTGCGCGGGTGCATCTCCACGTTCCCCGCGGCGATCTGCCGCGACAGCGCCTGGTAGGCGCCCAGCAGCAGCTGCTGGCCCGTCTGGCCGCGGGCGTAGAAGGTGCGGGAGACCTGGACGCCGCCGAAGGAGCGGGTGTCGAGCAGGCCGCCGTACTCGCGGGCGAAGGGCACGCCCTGGGCCACGCACTGGTCGATGATCTCGACCGAGATCTGTGCGAGCCGGTGGACGTTGGATTCCCGGGCCCGGAAGTCGCCGCCCTTGACGGTGTCGTAGAACAGCCGGTGGACGGAGTCGCCGTCGTTGCGGTAGTTCTTCGCCGCGTTGATGCCGCCCTGCGCGGCGATGGAGTGGGCGCGGCGCGGGGAGTCCTGGTAGCAGAACTGGACGACGTGGTAGCCCTGTTCGGCGAGGGTGGCGCCGGCGGAGCCGCCCGCGAGGCCGGTGCCCACGACGATGACCGTGTGCTTGCGCCGGTTGGCGGGGTTGACCAGCTTCGCCTCGAAGCGGCGCTTGTCCCAGCGTTCGTGGATCGGCCCCGCGGGCGCGGCGGAGTCCGTGAGGGGTTCGCCGATCGTGTAGTCGGTGTACTCCGGGGAAACGGTCATGGTCAGCTCACCACTCCGGTCATGACGCCCACGGGTACGGCGACGAAGCCCGCCGTGAGCAGCAGCGCGAGGACGTTCGCGAGGGTCTTCAGGGCGCGGTCGCGGGTGCGGCTGCCGACGCCGAGGGTCTGGGCGGCGCTCCAGAAGCCGTGCCGGACGTGCAGGCCGAGCGCGAGCATCGCGACGATGTAGACGACGTTGCCGTACCAGGTGGAGAAGGTGTCCACGACGTTCTGGTACGGGTGCCCCTCCTGGAAGCCGCCCGGGTGCGCGGTGCCGGTGGTCAGGTCCAGGATGTGCCAGACGACGAACAGGCCGAGGATGACGCCGCCCCAGCGCATGGTGCGGGTGGCGTAGCTCGCCCTCGGCTTCTTGTGCACGTACTTGCTGGGCCGCGCCCTGAGGTCGCGGCGGCTGAGCTGGTAGGCGGACGTGGCGTGGGCGGCCACGGCGGCGACGAGGACGATCCGGACCAGCCAGAGCGTCCACTCGTAGTGCATGAAGGGTTCGCCGACGGTGCGCAGCCAGTGCGCGTAGTGGTTGAACTCCCCCGCTCCGAAGAAGATCTTCAGATTGCCGATCACGTGGGCGACCAAGTACAGCAGCATGATCACGCCGCTGACGGCCATCACGGTCTTCTTGCCGACGGTGGAGTCCCACACGGTGCGTGCCATGGACGGCCGTCGGTCCGTCCGCGTTGCCAGAGCCATGGGACAGAACGCTAGGGCCGAAGGTCCCGATCGGTCCAAGACATGCTCCGGCTCGTTTCCATAGGCGGGGCCTATCGTGGAGCCATGCAGTTCCAGCAGCTCCAGTACTTCGTGGCCGTGGCCGAGACCCGGCACTTCACCCGGGCCGCCGAGCGGGTCCACGTCGCCCAGCCGTCGCTGTCCCAGCAGATCAGGGCGCTGGAGCGGGAACTGGGCGCGGACCTGTTCCTGCGCGCCCGGGGCAACATCACGCTCACCGACGCGGGCGAGGCGCTGCTGCCGCTGGCCCGGCGCATCCTGGCCGACGCGGACACGGCCCGGCACGAGGTGCTGGAGCTGGTGCAGCTGCGGCGGGGGCGCGTGCGGCTGGGGGCGACGCCGAGCCTGTGCACGGGGCTGCTGCCGGACGTGCTGCGCGCCTTCCACGACCGCTATCCCGGCATCCGGCTGCTGATCGAGGAGAGTGGCTCGCACGACCTGGTGCGGGCACTGGCCCGCGGGGCCCTGGACCTGGCGCTGATCGTGCTGCCGCTGCCGGCGCCCGCGCCCGCGCTGACCACCGTGGAGCTGCTGCGGGAGGACCTCGTGGTGGTGTCCTCACCGGAGGTGCCGGCGCCGGGGCGGGACGGCCGGGCCGTCGCGGTCGACGACCTCGAGGGTGAGCGCCTGGTGATGTTCCGGCACGGCTACGACCTGCGCGAGCTGACCGTCGCCGCGTGCCGTTCCGCCGGGTTCGAGCCGGATTTCGCCGTGGAGGGGGGCGAGATGGACGCGGTGCTCGGGTTCGTCCGCGCCGGGCTGGGGGTGGCCGTGGTGCCCCGCATGGTCGCCACCCGGGCGGGGCGCGGGCTGCGGGTCACGCCGCTGGCGCGGCCGGGACTGCACCGGACCATCGCGCTGGCCCACCGCAGCGACGTCGCTCCACCGAGGGCCGCGCGGGAGCTGCAGCGGATGCTGCTCGAACGGTGAGGGGGGTCCGCTCGCCGGGCCCGCCTCCGGGATCCCGCGCCGCCCCGCGCCGCGCGGTTCAGCCCGTGGCGTCCACCAGCGCCAGGTCGTGCAGTCTCTCCGGTGGCCCCGGCCTGGCGTAGTACCAGCCCTGGGCCGTGTCGCAGCCGAGGATCCGCAGCTGTTCGGCCTGGGCGCCCGTCTCCACACCCTCGACGGTCACCGCGAGGTCGAGGCTGTGGGCCAGGGAGACGATGCCCTCGACGATCTTCAGGTCGACCGGGTCGGCGGGGAACCGCTGCATGCCCTGGGTGAAGGAACGGTCCAGCTTGAGGATGCTCACCGGCAGGCGGCGGAGGTTCGCGAGGTTCGAGTACCCGGTGCCGAAGTCGTCCAGGGCGATGTCGACGCCCATCTCGGCGAGCCGGCGCAGCGGTTTGAGGAGATCGTCGTCGGCGCCGATCAGCGCGGACTCGGTGACCTCCAGGCACAGGGCTTCCGGGGCGACGCCCGCGCGCTCCAGGATCTCGACCGTGTCCTGGACCAGGCCGGGGTGGCTCAGCTGGCACGGGGAGAGGTTGACGTTGATGCGCAGCTGGCCTGCGCTCGCCTGGTCGCCGTGCCGTTCGCGCCAGGAGCGGGCCTGGCGGATCGACTCCTCGAGGACCCAGCGGCCCAGCGGGACGATCAGGCCCGTGTGCTCGGCGAGCGGGATGAAGCGGTCGGGGCCGAGAACCCCGTGCTGCGGGTGCAGCCAGCGGACCAGGGCCTCGGCGCCGCGCACGCTGCCGTCACCGAGGTGGACGAGCGGCTGGTACTCGATGAAGAACTCGCCTCGTTCCAGGGCCGTCGGCAGCGCCGTGGTCAGGCCGTGGCGGGTGATCGTGCGGGCGTCGGCCTCGGGGTCGGCGAGTTCGCAGCGGTTGCCGCCCGCCGACTTCGCCCGGTACATGGTGATGTCGGCGCTGCGCAGGACCTCCGCCGCGGAACGCTCGCCCGCCGGGCCCTCGACGATGCCGAGGCTGCCGCGGACCAGCAGGTCCCGGCCGTCGATACTGATCGGGGTGACCAGCGCGCTCATGATGCGCTCGGCCAGTTCGTCCACCGTGCGCTCGGTGCCGGGCCCGGTGGTGAGCGCCACGAACTCGTCGCCGCCGAGCCGGGCGACCATCTCGCCGGGCGCGGTCGCGCAGGACTGCAGCCGGTCCGCGACCTCCACCAGCAGCCGGTCGCCGGCCGCGTGGCCGAGGCTGTCGTTGATGGTCTTGAAGCCGTCCAGGTCCAGGTAGCACAGCCCGAAGCGCTGACCCTCGCCGGCGCCCAGGGCCTTCTCCAGCCGCTCGAAGAACAGCGTGCGGTTGGGCAGCCCGGTGAGCGCGTCGTGCGTGGCCTCGTAGCGCAGCCGGAGGTTGAGCAGGCGGCGCTCGGTGGTGTCCTCCATCAGGGCGAGCTGGTACTGCGGGGTGCCGTCGGCGTCGCGCAGCAGGGAGACCGTCAGGTTGGTCCACAGGACCGTTCCGTCGGGGCGGTTGAACGCCTTCTCCACGTGGTAGTGCTCACGCTCGCCCTGGACGAGTTCCTCGTACAGCCGCCAGGTCTGCGGCGCGTCCTCGGCGTGGGCCCAGGCCGGCACCTGCCGGCCGCGCAGGGTCTGCTCGGACAGCCCGAACATGCGCAGCAGCGCCTCGTTGACCTGCAGGACGTTGCCCTCCAGGTCGGCGATGCCGATCCCTATGGCGGCGCCCTCGAAGACGGCCCGGAAGCGGGCCTCGCTGGCGTGCAGCGCCTGGGCGACCACTCCCTGGGCCAGCAGTGCGGCCTGGGCGATCGCCTCCTGCTCGGCGAGGGTGCGCTCGCGCAGCGCCTGGGCGTAGCCCGCGGCCATCGCGTGCTGCAACCGCGAGGAGCGCAGGCGCAGTTCGTCCTGCGGGCCGTCACCTCCGCAGTACAGGACCAGGTAGGCGTCGACGCAGTCCAGGGTGCGGGTGAGTGCCTCGGGGTCGGTGCAGTGCGCGTCGACGAGCGCGGCCCCGACGGCCCGCGCGCCGTCCGCGTCGAAGCCGCGCGCCCGCAGCAGCCGGCTCAGCCGGCGTGCCAGCGGCAGGAGTCGCTGCTCGAACTCCTCGCGGGTGAGCGGCGTGGAGGTCACCGGGAACACCGCCCGGCTCCAGATCGTCGTCAGCCGGCGCAGTCTGTCCTCCGCCCCGTCCGGTTCCGCGCTCACGCCGTACGCCCTACGCCGGCGAACCCGGAGAAGGCGTACGGGTCCTCGTCCTGCGGCGCCGACTCCGGCCGCCAGTGCGGCATCGGCACCAGTCCGGGTTCCACCATGTCGTACCCCTCGAAGAACCGCGCGATCTCGTCGCGCGAGCGCATGATCAGCGGATTGCGGATGTCCTTGTACACGTCCACCGCGCCCTCGGCCCGCTCGGCGGGCACCGGGATTCCCTCGTAGGAGGCATGCGTCAGGATCAGCAGGCTGCCGGGCGCGAGCGCGTCGCGCAGCTCCGCCACCGCACCGTAGGGGTCGTCCGCGTCTTCCACGAAGTGCAGTATGGCAACGAGCAGCAGGGCCACTGGCCGATTCAGGTCGATCAGCCGCTCCAGCCGGGGACTGGCGAGCATCTCCCGCGGCTTGCGCAGGTCCGCGGCGACCACGTCCGCGTCGTCGTTCCCCGTGAGGAACGCCTGGCTGTGCGCGACGGCGACGGGGTCGTGGTCGACGTAGACGACACGGGCGCCGGGCACGGCCCCCTGCGCCACCTCGTGCACGTTGCCGAAGGTGGGGATGCCGGAGCCGACGTCGAGGAACTGGGTGATGCCCTGCCCGGCCGCGAACCGCACGGCCCGGCGCATGAACGCCCGGTTGGCCTGCATGATCTTCGGCAGTCCCGGCAGGAACTCCATGGACCTGCGGGCCGCTTCCCGGTCGACCTCGAAGTTGTGCGAACCGCCCAGGTAGTAGTCATAGATCCGCGAGACGCTGGGCACGGAGATGTCGATGCTCCGTGGGGCCCAGGCGGGACGCTCCATGTATCTCTCCAAGGCGTGGACGACGGGCACAGGCGATCCGGTGTTCGAGCTGAGGCTACTGATCGCCCGCCAAAGGAGCGACCTGAAACGGAAATTGGGCGTCCGTTCCCGGTCACTGCCTGCGGCAAGTGCCCGTACGACCCCGCTGTGTGACGGCTGTGCACGCCCGCGGCGATGGTCCGCCACGCACGACGATCCGCCCCCTCCGTGCGGTGCGGAGGGGGCGGATCTTCGGTCTGCGCGCCGGTCGGGCGGGGCGATCGACCCTGGGGAGGTGATCTATTTGCCCGGCGCGCCTACCGGCTTGCCGTCGGGCGAGACGGCGTACCAGGTGCCGCCCACGCCCTGACCGTTGGTGTCCCCGGCGGACTTGTCCCCGGAGAAGGTGTAGATCGGCCAGCAGTCGACCGTCATCTGCTTGACCCCGTCGGGACGGGTGAAGCCCATCAGGCCCTTCTTCTGGACGCCCTCGGTGTCCTCGGTCTTGACCGGGGCGACCGCCGGCCACTTCTCCAGGCAGGCGCCCGTGCAGTTGGAGACGGACTTCGGCCAGGCCTTGTCCTTCAGGAAGCGGTAGACCGTCATGCCGTTCTTGTCGACGACGATGTCACCGAGCTTGGGGTCCTTGTGGACGGACAGGCCGGGCAGGTCGGACAGCTTCGCCTTCTTGCCGTTCGGCGCGAGCGCGAACCACTTGCCGCCCACGCCCTGGCCGTTGACGTCGCCGGCGTTGACGTCCTTGGCGTACCGGTAGGCGGGCCAGCCGCCGACGGTGAGCTGCTTGGAACCGTCGGCGCGGGTGACCTCGCCGAGCAGCGCCTTGTCGATGCCGGCGCCGGCGGTGGCGTCGTCGGCGGGGACCGGCGGCCAGGTGGTGGCGCAGTCGCCGTCGCAGTTCGACTTGGGCGGGTTCGCCGTGTCCTTGTCGAACCGGTACAGCGTGAGCCCCGAGCCGTCGGTCAGCACGTTGCCCAGGTCGGGGTTGCTGGCCACGGTCAGCTTGCCCGCGGGGGCGGCCTGGCTCGGGGAGCTGGAGGCCTTGTTGCCGTCGGTGCCGTAGCCGTTGCCCGCGCCGGTCGCGGTCCCCGAGCCGGGGTCGCCGTAGTCGCCCGCCGCGGCCGTGGCCCCGACGTTCTGGGCCGACGACGCGGGGGCGCCGGCGTTGTCCTGACCGCACGCCGTCGTCAGCGCCAGCACCGAAACGGCCGTGGCCGCCAGTGATGCGGCCCGCCAGGAGGTCTTCATCGTCAACTCCCCATCATCGCCTGAATTAGCAGCGCCTTGCAGCGCCTTGCCGCGCCGCCGCACGGCCATGGGTACGCGGCGAGGGGGCCGCGGCGTTCAACGGGAGGGAGATTTCTTCGGGATTTTCTTTCCGGCGGCTGTGCGGGGCACCGCCACAGGAAGGCCGTACAGGCGTACGTATCCGGCCAGTTGTGGTCGTTCCTCATGTCAAACCATTGATCGCATCATGTCCTTCCTTCCGGGTAATCCGGGCACCGCGCGGGTTGCGGGCGCCCTCGACGCCCCATGATCTTCGTCGTGCATGGATCCGAAGTGACCCGACGCGCGGCCGCCGCAAGGGCGTTGACCCTGGTGGCGCTGACCTGGGCCATGGTGGGCTGCCCGGTCGGCAGCGCATCGGCCGACGCCTGCGCGTACGCCTCGGCGGGGCCGGACGGCGCGGTGGCGGAGGCCTATGCCGGCGGGCACTGGCCGCCGCCCCCGCCCTGCCCGAGCCCGACCTCGCCGCCGTGCCCGCCCACACCGACACCGACTCCCACACCCACGCCCACACCGCCCCCCGCACCGACGCCGACTCCCACACCGGCGCCGACCACCACGCCGACGCCGGTGCCGAGGCCCACCCCGCGCCCGAAGCCGCCCGCCCGGCCCGCCCCGGCGCCCCCGGCGCTCCGGCCGGCACCCACGCCCACGCCCCCAGCCCCGGTCCCCGTGAAGCCCAGGCCCAGGCCAAGGCCCAGGCCGACGCCCAGGCCCACTCCCCGGCCGTCGGTGGCTCCGGTGAGCTACCCCGCGTACCACCCCCACCCGGTCGCCCGCCCCGCGCCGCACCACACCACGCCGGTCACCTACGTCCTGCTCATCACCGTTCCCGCGATCGTCGCCGTCGCGGCGCTGCGCCCGCGCTGACGCCCCGGTCCGCCCATCTGTGGAGGCACTGTTGTCGGATTGGCTTGTTCTCGTCCTCGCGATGCTGGGGGCCTGTGCCGTGGTGGTGGTCGTCACCCTCGTGCGGCACCGGAGGGCGCCCGACGACGAGGATCCCAGCGAGACCCCGGACGTCATCGAGTACATGACGATGTGGATCGGTGTCGTGTACGCCATCGTCCTCGGTCTGGCCATCGCGGGCGTGTGGGAGGCCCGCAGTTCCGCCCAGGACTACGTGCAGTCCGAGGCCCAGGCGCTGCACGAGATCCACGAGCGGGTCCGGGTCTATCCGCCGGACGTCCGCGACCGCGTCCGGGACGATGTGGACGCCTATGTCGGCCATGTCGTGCGCACCGAGTGGAAGTCGATGGCCGACCGCGAGCGGGTCACCGCCCGCGGCACGGAACTGCTGCGCCAGGTCCGGCGGGACGTCACCGACTACCGGCCGGGCAACGACTTCGAGGCGCAGGCCTACCAGCCGCTGCTGGACCAGCTGGCCGCCGCCGACCAGGCCCGCAACGCACGCGCCGACTCCACGGAGCCCACCATGCCGCCGGTGGTGTGGTGGGGACTCCTCGCGGGTGCGGTGATCACCGTCGGCATGGTGTTCGCGCTGCAGATCCGGCGCACCATGCGCGAGTTGGTCCTGGCCGGCCTCTTCTCCGCCACCATCGCGTTCATGCTGTTCCTCATCTGGGACTTCGACGCTCCCTACAGCCGGGGCATCGCGGTGACCGCCGAGCCGTTCCTCACCCTGTTCCCGGGCGTCACGGGGTAGCTCCCGGGCAGCGCGGCCGGGCACCGTCCGGCGCGGGACAGGCCGTCGCCCCCGGTCTCCTCGAAGGAACCGGGGGCGACGGCCTGTCCCGCGCTCGCCGGACGGCTGGAGGCCGGGTCCGTCAGATCCGCGTCTCGTTGCGCCGACGCAGCCAGATCACACCGCCACCGACGAGGGCGGCGGCCACCATCGTGCCGCCGATGGCCGTGTCGGTCACCGTGGCCCCGCTGGTGGTGCCGCCGCCGAGGCCCGCTCCGACACCCCCGGAGGGCCACCTCCCGGGAACGCCGTTCCCGCCGCCGATACCGCCGACGCCGCCGATGCCGCCGACGCCGTTGCCGCGCCCGTTGCCGAAGTTCTCGTTGCCCCGGCCGGCGCCGATGTTGCCGTTGATGTGGCCGTTGAAATTGCCGTTGAAGTTGCCGTTCAGACTGCCGTTGAAGTCGGCGTTCCCGCGGCCGGGGAAGTTCCCGTTCCCAGGGAAGTTGCCGTTTCCGGGGAAGTTCCCGTTCCCGGGGAAGTTCCCGTTCCCAGGGAAGTTGCCGTTCCCAGGGAAGTTCCCGTTCCCGGGGAAGTTCCCGTTCCCGGGCAAACGGCCGTTGCCGAAGAAGTTGCCGTTACCGGGGAAGTTCCCGTTGAAGTTGCCCGTGCCGGTTCCGGGGATGATCGCCACCCCGGTGCCGCCGGTTCCCGTGTCGGTGGACGGACCGCCTCCGGCGCCCATGCCGTCCGCGACGGCCACAGGGGCGGCAAGCCCGAGCACGGCGACCGCGGTGCACGCGGCCGCCAGGGCACGTTTGTTTCGCATGTGATCCTCCGCGGGAGGCGCCCCGGGTCCGTCCCGAGTCGATCGGCGAGAAAACACCTCCCGGATAGACCCTCAGACCCCCGGAACACGCCCGCATGTCGAGAATGCTCCATCCCGGTGAGGCAACACGCCGAAGCGCAACCACACAATCGGATATTCTCCCAGGTCACCGGCTGTCGTAAAAATCCTGGTGGGCGCAACTCGGATGGCGCACCGGGAAGGCCCCCGGCCACCCGTTCGCCTGTTGCCCCGTCGCCCTTCGCGCGCGCGGGACTTAGCGTTTTCCCATGCGCGATGGACGTGGCGGCGGCCGAGTCGAGAGGGGATGGCGAATGTCTGCGTCCCGACTGTCCGTGCTTGCCGAAGAGGAGGAGCGGCGCCGGAGGCGCGCCCCGTGGGGCGTGATAGCTCTTGTCCTGCTGACCGGCCTGGCGCTCATCCGGAACGGTTCGGGTGAGTTCGACACCGGCCCGCCGCAGCCCGCGTCGGCGGCCGCGCCGGACACCCGTGCGACCCCGGACGCGGTCGGCTCCGCGCCCACGGCGCTGGGGTTCTCCGCCGTCGACCGGGTCCGGATCCCCGTGATCCAGGTCGACGCCCCGGCCATGCCGGTCGGGCTGGACACGAACGGCTGGGTCGCCGCGCCGCCGCCGGAGGACGCCAACCTCGCGGGCTGGTTCACCGGTGCGGTCTCCCCCGGCGAGAAGGGCACCGCCGTCGTCGTCGGGCACGTCGACAACAGGCAGGGCCCCGCCGTGTTCTACGGCCTCGGGGCCCTGAAGAAGGGGAACCGGGTCGAGATCCTGCGCAAGGACGGGAAGACCACGGTGTTCGAGGTCTACGGGGTCGAGGTCTTCGAGAAGAGCAACTTCCCCGGCGACCGGGTGTACGGCTCCAAGGGGACACCGGAGTTGCGGGTCATCACCTGCGGCGGCGGATTCTCCAAGCAGAACGGCTACGACGGCAACGTGGTCGTCTTCGCCCGCCTGGTCGCGATCACCTGAGGTGCCGCGGCCGGGCGGGCGGGAGTCCCGGCGCCGGTGTCAGACCGGCCGGCGGCGCGGCACGGTGAGGTGGTACCCGGAGTCGAGCAGGTAGGGCAGCCATTCGCGGATGGCGCGGACCGTCTGCGAACGGTCGCCCCCGGCGTCGTGGGAGAGCACCACGACACCGGGGGCGGCGCCGCTCTCCACCCGGTCGACGATGGTGCTCGTGCCCGGCTCCTCCCAGTCGGTGGTGTCGACCGTCCACGCCATCGGTTCCATGCCCATGTCGGCGCCCAGCTGGAAGGCGGCCCGGTTCCAGGCGCCGTAGGGCGCGCGGAACCACTGGGGGCGCTCGCCGTAGGCGTCCTCGATGACATCGCTGGTGCGCTCCATCTCGGAGCGGATCTCGCCGCGGTCGAGAGCCGTCAGCAGCGGGTGCGTCCAGGTGTGGTTGCCGACGACATGGCCCTCGTCGGCCATCCGGGCGAGCAGTTCCTTGTTCTCGACCGCCATCTCGCCGCACACGAAGAACATGGCGCGGACGCCGTGCTCGGCGAGGGTGTCCAGGATGTGCGGGGTGTAGAGCGGGTTGGGGCCGTCGTCGAAGGTCAGCACCATGCGCCGGCCGGTCCCGGAGACCCGCAGGATGGGTTCGTCCCGCACCTTCAGCCGGTGGGGCGCGGCCCGTGGCGGTCCGTATCCGGTGAGCGGCTGGAGCCGGAAGGCGGAGGGTCCGAGCGCCTGGCGGGCCTGCGGACCGGCGACCGGGGCCACGGATGTCCGGGCGGCCTCCTCGCCGCTGTCCGCCAGGATGAGTCCGGCCGTGCCGGCGGCCCCCAGAGCGGCGGCGCCGGCGAGGAGCGCCCGGCGCCGTGTGAAGAGCTGATCCTTCTGCATGACCCATCAGTCGCCCCGCCGGGCTCCGGCGCACCGCAACGGCATCGGTGCGGCGGCCGGAATGCACCCGGACGGCCCAGTGCCGGGGGTTTCAGCGGCGGCGCACGAGGGGGAAGGGAAGCGTCTCACGGATGGTCAGGCCGGTGAGGAACATGACGACCCGGTCGACGCCGATGCCGAGTCCGCCGGTCGGGGGCATCGCGTACTCGAGGGCCTCGAGGAAGTCCTCGTCCAGTTCCATGGCCTCGGGGTCCCCGCCGGCGGCGAGCAGCGACTGCTCGGTGAGGCGGCGGCGCTGTTCGACGGGGTCGGTCAGTTCCGAGTAGGCGGTGCCGAGTTCCGTGCCGAAGGCGACGAGGTCCCAGCGTTCGGCGAGCCGGGGGTCGGTGCGGTGCTGCCGGGTGAGCGGGGAGACGCCGGTCGGGAAGTCCTTGTAGAAGGTGGGTGCGCCGGTCCGGGCCTCGACCAGCCGCTCGTACATCTCCAGCACCACGTCGCCGGGCCCGTCGTCGGCGGTGTACGGCACCCCCGTGCGGTCACACATCCGGTGCAGCCGCAGCAGTTCGGTGCCGGGGCCGATCTCCTCCCCCAGCACCTCGGAGAGGGCGCCGTGCACGGTCTTCACCGGCCACGGCCCGGAGATGTCGTGCTCCTCGCCGTCCCTGCGGGCCACCGGCGCGCCGAAGGCGGCGGTCGCGGCGCCCTGGATCAGCTCGCGGGCCAGGCCGAGCATGACGTCGTAGTCGGCGTGCGCCTGGTAGGCCTCCAGCATGGTGAACTCGGGGTTGTGCTTGTGGGAGACGCCTTCGTTGCGGAAGGTGCGGCCCAGCTCGAAGACCTTCTCCAGGCCGCCGACGCACAGCCGCTTCAGGTACAGCTCGGGGGCGATGCGCAGGTACAGGTCGAGGTCGTAGGCGTTGATGTGGGTGGTGAAGGGGCGGGCGTTGGCGCCGCCGTGGATCTGCTGGAGCATCGGGGTCTCGACCTCGAGGTAGCCGCGCTCCAGCAGGCCCTGGCGCAGCGCCTGCACGGCGGCGGAGCGGGCCCGGACGACGGCGCGGGCGCCGGGGCTGGTGGCGAGGTCCAGGTAACGGCGGCGGACCTTGGCCTCGGGGTCGGTGAGGCCGCGCCGCTTGTCGGGCAGGGGGTGCAGGCACTTGCCGGTGAGCTGCCAGTCGGTGACGAAGACGGTGGGTTCGCCCCGGTCGCTCGGCCGGGCGCGGCCGGTGGCGGTGACGTGGTCGCCGATGTCGGTGTCGGCGGTGAAGCGGTCGAGGGCGGGGCCGGAGCCGTCGCGGGTCAGGGCGATCTGGTGGTCGCCGGACCAGTCGCGCAGCACGGCGAAGACGATGCCGCCCAAGTCGCGGACCAGCATGACGCGTCCGGCCACCGTGACGTCCGCGCCGGGCGGGACGTCGGCGAGGGCGTGGGTGGGCGCGGGGACGCCGGCCGGGTAGGGGTCGGTGCCGGCGGCGCGCAGGCGGTCGAGCGTACGGCGGCGGACGCGGACCTGCTCCGGCAGGCCCGCGTCCGGGGCGACGGGTCCGGCCTGGTCCCCTCCGTCGAGGCCGAGCGCCGTCGGTGACGGCGGCCCTCCGGTGCCGGCGGGCCGCCGCCCGGTCCTCGGGTGCCCTTTTCCCCAGAGTTTGCGCAGGGAAGGTACGGAGACGAAGCCTTCGGCGATGCCGGAAGCGAGGCCGATGCGTGCGAGGGAGGCGGCCTCGCCGTAGCAGATGAAGCGCGGGTACCACTCGGGGCGGTACTTGGCGTTGGAGCGGTACAGCGCCTCCAGTTGCCACCAGCGGGAGAAGAAGAGCAGCAGCCGGCGCCAGGCCCTGAGCACGGGGCCGGCCCCGATCCGGGCGCCCTCCTCGAAGACGGACCGGAAGACGGCGAAGTTCAGCGAGATCCTGTGCACCCCAAGTTTCGGCGCGGCGGCGCACAGTTCGGCGACCATGAACTCCATGACGCCGTTGGGGGCGGCGCGGTCACGGCGCATCAGGTCCAGAGAGACGCCGTCGCGGCCCCAGGGCACGAAGGAGAGCAGGGCGAGGAGCCGGCCGTCGTCGCCGAGGGCCTCCACGAGCAGGCAGTCGCCGTCGGCGGGGTCGCCGAGCCGGTCCAGGGCCATGGAGAAGCCGCGTTCGGTCTCGGTGTCGCGCCAGGCGTCGGCCTTCTCGACGATCTCCTCCATCTCGCGTTCGGTGAGGCCGGCGTGGCGGCGGACGCGGGAGACGGCGCCGGTGCGGCGGACCCGGTGCACGGCCTGCCGGGTGACGCGCATGTCGCGTCCGTTCAGGTCGAAGCCGGGCACGTGCACGATCGCCTCGTCGCCGAGCTGCAGGGCGCCGAGCCCGGCGCGGGCGTAGGCGCGGGCGCCGTCCTCGGACGCGCCCATCACGGCGGGCGCCCAGGCGTGGCGGCGGGCCACGTCCAGCCAGGCCTCGATGGCGTGCGGCCAGGCCTCGGGGTCGCCGACGGGGTCGCCGCCGGCGAGGCACACCCCGGCCTCGACGCGGTAGGTGACGGCCGCCTTGCCGCTGGGTGAGAAGACGACGGCCTTGTCGCGGCGGGTGGCGAAGTAGCCGAGGGAGTCGCGTTCGCCGTAGGCCGCGAGGAGGGCGCGGATGCGGGCCTCCTCGTCGTCGTGCAGGGCGGCCTCCAGGCGCTGGGAACGGAACAGCGTGGCGGCGGCGTTGAGGAGCGCGAGCGCGCCGAGCAGGCCGAGCACGAAGGTGACCTCGCGCGGCGGGCGGCCGTCGAAGGAGCCCGCCGAGACGAGGCCGCCGCACACCCGGTCGGCGGCCCAGGCCAGGTGCTGTCCCCGCGGCAGGGTGCCCGGGAACAGCGTGACCAGGCCCCAGCCCAGCAGGATGGCCACGGTGAGACCGGCCAGCAGCACGGCGAGCGCCCGCCACACGGCGCCGCGGCGGGAGGCGGCGTAGAACTCCTTCCGGGCGGCCACCAGCAGGAGCAGCAGCAGGGCGCACAGCACGAGCGACGGCAGCGACTGGCCGTACAGGCCCAGGGCCACGCCCATCGCGTCGCTGAGGACGAGCAGGCCGAGGTAGACGACCACCAGCCACCAGGCGGCCTTCTTGCGGGCGGCGGTGGCCGCGGCCAGCAGGAAGAGGAAGACGGCGTAGGCGAGGTTGGCGCTGATGGGGATCAGGAGCTGGTCGAGGGTGCGGGCGACCGGGCGGAGCAGGCGGCGCAGGGGGGCGACGACCGCGAGCAGGGCGCACAGCAGGCCCAGCGCGGCGAAGAGGACCGCCAAGCCCTCCGGCACCCGGCCGAGGCGGCCGCCGGCGGGCGGGCGTGTGCGCGCCGTGGCGTCCCCCCGGGCGGCGGGCCCCGCGGTGGCAGTCATGGTTCCGACTCTAGGAAGGGGCCGGGCGGCTCGCCCGTCGAGCGGGCCCGGCCCTCGGCTGGAAGCGGCGGTTCCGATAGCCTCGGCCTGTGACGGAGCAGCACGAACAGCACGCGCACCGGTTCGAGCGGGGAACGGACGGGCCCAAGGTCATCCTGGCGGGGGTGGACGGCTCCGACTCCTCGATGCGTGCCGCGGCGTACGCGGGCGGTCTGGCCCGGCGGCAGGGTGCGCTGCTGGCGGTGGTGTACGTGCAGCCGGTACTCGCGACCGGGGCGGCGCTCGGGGCGCCGGTGGTGGAGACGACCGACGAGGTCGCCGAGGACCTGGTCGCGCAGATCCGGGAGGCGGCCGAGCGGGTCAAGGGGATATTCGACGTGCGCTGGGAGTTCCACACCTTCCGCGGCGACCCGTACAACGGCCTGGTAAAGGCGGCCGACGAGCTGAAGGCGGACGCGGTGGTGGTGGGCGCCTCCGAGCAGGCCGGGCACCGGATCATCGGCTCGGTGGCGGTCCGGCTGGTGAAGGCCGGACGCTGGCCGGTGACGGTCGTTCCTTAGGGCGCGACGCGCTGGAGGCGGGCACGCGCGCGGTGCCGCCGGTTGCCGCCCCGTCCCGTATCCCGTGCGTGGAGTCCGGTGCGGCCCGTGCGTGGCGTCTTCCGTCGGGGACGGCCCTGGGACATCATGATCCGCCGTCAGCCGTTTGCCGTCGGCGAAGAGGTGAGGCGTATGGCCAAGCTCCGTCCGGGTGAGGGGATTCTCCGCCGCAAACCCATCGAGCACATCGAGGAGACCGAGGTCGGCGAGGGCACCCGCCTGGACCGCTCCCTGGGGCTGTGGCAGCTGACCGCGATCGGCGTGGGCGGCATCATCGGCGCGGGCATCTTCACGCTGGCCGGCACGGTGGCCCACGAGACGGCCGGGCCGGCGGTGCTGGTGTCGTTCCTGATCGCCGGTGTCGCGAGCGCCTGCGCCGCCCTGTCGTACGCCGAGTTCGCGGGGATGATCCCGAAGGCGGGTTCGGCGTACACCTACGGCTACGCGGTGCTCGGCGAGTTCGCGGGCTGGTTCATCGGCTGGGACCTGCTGCTGGAGTACACGGCCATCGTGGCGGTGGTCGCCATCGGCATCTCGGGCTACTTCGGCTTCCTGATCGGGGAGATGGGCGCCGATCTGCCCGCCTGGATGCTGGGCGCGCCCGGTACCGGCCACGGGCACCGGGTGGACCTGTTCGCGGCCGTGCTGTGCCTGCTGATCGCCTGGCTGCTCACCCAGGGCATCCGCAGCGCGGCCCGGTTCGAGACGTTCGTGGTCGCCCTGAAGGTGCTGGTGGTGCTGCTGGTGATCGGGGTGGGCGTGTTCCACATCACCACGGCGAACTACCACCCGTTCTTCCCGTTCGGCATCAGCGGGGCGTTCACCGGTGCGGCGACGGTGTTCTTCGCCGTGTTCGGCTACGACGCCATGTCGACCGCCGCGGAGGAGTCGAAGGACGCCCAGCGGCACATGCCGAGGGCGATCATCTACTCGCTGGCGATCTCCATGGTGCTGTACGTCGCGGCCTGCCTGGTGCTGACCGGCATGCAGAACTACAAGGACATCGACCCGGAGAGCGGCTTCTCCACGGCCTTCAAGTCGGTGGGGCTGAGCGGGCTCGCCGACGTGATCGCGGTGGGCGCGATCATCGGCATCCTGACCGTGATGTTCACGTTCATGCTGGGCGTGACCCGGGTGTGGTTCGCGATGTCCAGGGACGGGCTGCTGCCCCGGTGGTTCGCCAAGACGCACCCGACGCGGCACGTGCCGACCCGGGTGACGTGGATCGTCGGGGTGGCGTCGGCGCTCATCGCCGGGTTCGTCCCGATCGGCGAGGCCGCCGAGCTGACGAACATCGGCATCCTGCTGGCGTTCGTGGTGGTGTGCACGGCGGTGATCGTGCTGCGCTACCGGCAGCCGGACCTGCCGCGCTCGTTCCGCACGCCGTGGATGCCGTTCCTGCCGGCGCTCGGGGTCCTCTTCTCCGTCTGGCTGATCACTTTCCTGCAGTGGCAGACCTGGGTGCGGTTCGCGGTGTGGTTCCTGATCGGCTGCGTGATCTACTTCGGTTACTCCTACCGGCGCTCGGTGCTCGCCACCCGGCAGCCCGCCGACTGACCGCTCCCGCCCGCCGAACCGTCCACCCGGCCGTCCACCCGGCCGTCCGCCGACCGTCCGCCGACCGTCCGCCGACCGTTCGCCGACGCGATCGACCGTCCGTCGCACGGCCGTGTGCGCGCCTTGTCCGGGGCCGTGCCCCTGCGCTGCCATACGGCCATGACGGCCGGAATCTCACTGATCCACGGGACGACGACACGCGCCGGCGGGACGACGACCGCCGAACACGAGCTGGCCGCGCTCCAGCGGGAGCACGGCGGGTCCCTGTTCGCCCTGCTGCTCAGGCTCTGCGACGGGGACCGCCAGCGCGCCGAGGACCTGGTGCAGGAGACCCTGGTGCGTGCCTGGCAGCATCCCGAGGCCCTGCACGCCGCCGGCTTCGACTCGGTACGGCCCTGGCTGCTGACCGTGGCCCGGCGGCTCGCGATCGACGCGCGGCGGGCCCGGCAGGCCCGGCCGCCGGAGGTCGGCGACGCGGTCCCCGAGGACGCGCGGGTCACCGCCGACCACGCCGAGCGGGCCGCCGCGGCGCTGGACGTGCGGGAGGCTGTGAAGACACTCACGCCGGAGCACCGTGACGTCCTCGTACTCGTGTACTTCCGCGGGGCCAGTGTGGCGGAAGCGGCGCGGACCCTCGGCATCCCACCCGGTACCGTGAAGTCCCGCGCGTTCTACGCGCTGCGCGCCCTGCGCCAGGTCCTTCCGGGTTATGCGGCCGACCTGCGGTGAAACCGGAGGCCGGGTCAAACCTCGGCAAAGCGCCTTGCTGTGGACCCCGTTCGGGCAATGGGCTGTCCTCATCCGCGTTCCGGGGGTTCGGGCGACGCGTACGCACCGGAGGAAGGGCAGGAAGGGATGCTGCACAGAGGTCACGAGAGCACGGACGGCACCGACGGCGGTGAACTGGCCGTCCCCATGGCCTGGTTGTACGCCGAGTACATCGCCGACGAGCTGCTGCGCACCGGCGATCTGATGCCGCCGACGTCCTTCGAGTTCCGGGCCGGCCGGGACGCGCTGGCGCTGACCGTCTTCCTCTCCGACACCGACGGAGAGCTCTCCGGGATCCGGGTGATCTCGCAGCTGGAGCACTGGCTGTCGCTGACCGCCTACGACCAGCCGTGGCGGGACTGGGTGCACGAACGCCTGGCCGAGATGACCGCCGAGGACGCGCGGTCGGCCACCGCCTCGCCCGACCTGGCGCTCGCGGCGGACGCCTGGCGCTGGCTGGAGGAGACCGAGCTGCTCGCGCCGGATCTGGACGCGGTGCCGGGCGGGGGTGCGGTGTTCGGCGAGGACGACGGGCCGAAGGTGTGGACACCGGCCTGGCGGCTCGGGCTGCCCCTCGGGCACCTCGCGATCCACCTCTTCTGAGCCGCCCCCGCACGGATGCCGGGTTCTTCACCGCTGTGACCTGCCGGATCACCGGGCGCGCGGAGTTTTCTGGGAAACGGACCAATCCGCGGGCCCGGCCGCTCCGAATCCCCTCTCCGGGATTCTGTGCGTGACTTGAGTGATTCGGCCGTCGGCTGCGTACGGATGGGAGCAAGGAGTAACCCTTCCCCCACCCTTCGGCACGAGGATTCGGCATGAGGTCCCTGGAAAGGCATCGCGACGTCGGCGCGTACGCGCTCGGCGTGCTGGACGAGGCGGAGGCCTTCCGCTTCGAGGACCACCTCATGGAGTGCCCCCGGTGCACGGCCAGCGTGACCGAGTTCGGGCCCACGACCCGGCAGCTGCTGCTGTACCGCCGGGCCACGCCGCGCCCGGTGCACCCCATGGCCCAGCCGGGTCCCCGGCTGCTGGACCGGCTGCTCGGCGAGATCGCGCACCGTCGGCGCGCCCGGCGCCGCAGGCTGCTGTACGGCCTGGCCGCCTCGGTGGTGCTGGCCGTGGCCGGACCCGCCATCACGGCGTTCGCCGGCCATGCGAAGCCTGCCGGGCACGTCACCGCGGCGACCGATCCGCGCACCGGGGTGTGGGCGCGGGTCACCGCCGAGGACGAGGACTGGGGCAGTGGCCTCCGGCTGGAGGTGAAGGACGGCTCGGGTCCGCGGGACTGCCGGCTCGTCGCGGTCGGCCGGGACGGCACGGAACAGGTCGTCGCGGGCTGGACGGCCTCCGGCGGGGGCACCGGGCCCACCACGACGCTCGGCGCCGCCGAGATGCACCCCGGCCAGATCGCCCGGTACGAGGTCCGCACGGCGGACGGACAGCCCCTGGTGACCCTCCAGGCGCCGTAGCACTCACTTGAGCAGCCGGGACAGCCGGCGGTCCGCCAGGGGCTTCCCACCCGTCTGGCAGGTGGGGCAGTACTGGAGCGAGGAGTCGCTGAAGGAGACCTCGCGGACGGTGTCCCCGCACACCGGGCAGGGCTCGCCGGTGCGACCGTGGACGCGCAGGCCGCTCTTCTTCTCGGCCTTCAGGCGCCCGGCGGCCACCCCGCGGGAGCGCTCGACCGCCTCGGTGAGGGTGCCGCGCAGCGCCCGGTAGAGGTGGCGGGTCTCGTCCGGGGTCAGGGACGAGGCGAGCCTGAACGGGGACATCTTCGCTGCGTGCAGGATCTCGTCGCTGTAGGCGTTGCCGACGCCCGCGATCAGGGACTGGTCGCGCAGCGCGCCCTTGAGCTGCCGTCTCTCGTCCCTGAGCAGGGCGGCGAAACGGTCCTCGTCGAAGTCGTCGGCCAGCGGGTCCGGGCCGAGCCGGGCGATGCCCGGGACCTCCGCGGGGTCGCGGACGACGTACACCGCGAGCCGCTTCTGCGTGCCGGCCTCGGT
This sequence comes from Streptomyces lucensis JCM 4490, assembly GCF_014650035.1. Taxonomy (GTDB): domain Bacteria; phylum Actinomycetota; class Actinomycetes; order Streptomycetales; family Streptomycetaceae; genus Streptomyces; species Streptomyces lucensis. The sequence continues at coordinate 198,837 of NZ_BMUE01000004.1, forward strand.
GAGGTCGAAGCCCTCGCCGGTCTCCAGTGCCACGCGCAGCGCGAGCGGGCCCCGGCCCGGCTTGGGCGGGCCGTCCGGCAGCCGGTCCCGCCACTGCAGCCAGCCCGCGCGGGCCAGGTGGGTCACCAGGTGCTGCCCGCTGTCCGACACCAGGTCGAGGAACTTGCCGTGCCGGCGCACGGCCGTCACCTCGCCGCCCTCGAAGGCGGTGACGGGAGGGTCGTACGTCTTCAGGACGCTGACGGCGACCGGCAGCACCCGCACCACCCGGCGGCCCACCAGGTGCTCGGTGAGGAAGTCCGTCAGCGCTTGTACCTCGGGCAGTTCCGGCATACGTCCAGGGTGCCACCCGGCACCGGCATCGGCGGCCGCCCACCAGCCAGCCGCGTCACCAACCTGTCCGGACAGAACCTAGGGCACCACGAACTCGCACCACACCGCCTTGCCGCCGCCGCGTGCCTCGACGCCCCAGACGTCGGCGAGGCGGTCGACCAGGAGCAGCCCGCGGCCGGAGACGCCGTTCTCCCCCGCCTCCCGGCGGCGCGGCAGGGCACTGGAGGAGTCCTCGACCTCGATACGGAGCCTGCGGTCGCTGCCCTCCAGGGCCCGCAGGGTGACGATCGCCGCGCCCTCGGTGTGCATGAGCGCGTTGGTGGTCAGCTCGTCGGCGACCAGCTCGATCTCGTCGGCGCGGTCGCGGGCGCCCCAGGCGCGCACGGCGGCGCGGATCATGTGCCGGGCCTGGCTGAGGGCCTCCGGGTCGCCGGGCGCCACGTGCTGCTGGAGCCGGCCGCCGGCCCGGGAGGTCTCCGGGACCCGGCGGCGCAGCAGGAGCAGGGCCACGTCGTCGTCGCCGCCGCGTTCCTCTGCCATCCGGATCAGCCGGTCGGCGAGCGCGCGCACGTCGTCCGGGCCCTTGGTGATGAGGTCGGTGAGGCCGCGCATGCTGTCGTCGAGGTCGGTGCCGGGCTGCTCGACGAGTCCGTCGGTGCACAGCAGCAGCGTGTCGCCCGGGTCGAGTTCGAGGGTGGTGACGGGGTACTCCAGGCGGCCGAACTCGGCGGACAGGCCGAGCGGCAGTCCGCCTTCGACGGGCACCCGGCAGCAGGTGCCGTCGGTGTGCCGGACCAGCGGGTCGATGTGCCCGGCGCGGACCGCCTGGACGACCCCGGTGGCCAGGTCGGCCTCCGCGTAGAGGCAGGTGGCGAACCGGTCGGTGTCGAGTTCGTGGAGGAAGAGCGAGGCCCGGGCCATCACGGTGGCCGGGGTGTGTCCCTCGGCGGCGTAGGCGCGCAGCACGATCCGCAGCTGGCCCATCACGGCCGCCGCGTGCGTGTCGTGCCCCTGGACGTCGCCGATGACGGCGCCGACCCGGCCGCCGGGCAGCGGGATCAGGTCGTACCAGTCGCCGCCGATGTCCCGGCCGAGGGCGGCGGAACGGTAGCGGACGGCGACGTCGGCACCGCGGACGCTGGGGATGGTGCGGGGCAGCATGGCCTGCTGGAGGCCCTGGGCCAGGTCCTTCTCCTGTTCGTAGAGCATGGCCCGCATGAGGCTCTGCGCGATGCTGCCGCCGAGCGCGACCAGCACGGCGCGCTCCTCGGTGGAGAAGCCCCGCCGGTCGCTGTAGAGCAGGCCCATGGCGCCGATCGGCCGGGCCTGCGCGATGAGCGGCAGATAGGCGGCCGAGGTGACGTGCAGGTCCGTCAGGTGCGGCCACAGGATCGGGTAGCCCTCGGCGAACTCCTCCGGGGACTCGATGAACCGCGGGACGAGGGTGCGCACCACCTCGCTCATCGGGTACGGCTCGTCCGTCCGGGTGATGCGGGTCCCGGGGACGGAGGCGCCGGCCGGGCCCTCGGCGACGAGCCGGATGCGGCCGGCCTCCACCAGGCCCATGACCAGGCTGGCGGCGCCGAGGTGGCGGATGCCGTGCGAGTCCTTGAGGACGTCGATGACGTCCTGGACGCCCTGGGCGTGGGCGAGGGCGGCGGAGATGACCTGGACGACGTTGGTCTGCTGGCGGAAGGCCTCGTCCTGTGCGGCCCGGAGGCTGCGGGCCTCGCTGTCGGCGAGTTCCTCCGTCGCGTCGCGGACGATGCCGACGACCCGCCGCGGGCGGCCGGTGGCATCGCGCCGGATGTAGCCCTGGGTGTGGGTCCAGCGCGGGGTGCCGTCCCGGCACCGGATGCGGAAGTAGGCGCCGTAGTTGTCGCTGCCGTCCTTGATGGCCTGGGCGACCACCGCGTCGAGCCGGGCCGCCTCCGGGGGCGGCACCCGGACGGCCAGTGACTCGGGGCGGCCGTCGTACTCCTCGGGAAGCAGGTCGAAGACCTCGTGGGCCTGGGCGTCCATGTGGAAGAGACCGGTGTCCAGATCCCAGTCGAAGGCGCCCATGCGGTTCAGCGCGAGAATCGGGTCCGGATGGGCGGGCCAGTCCTCCGGGAGTGGCAGGGCGCTCGCTCCCCGATCAGCCATGGGCCCACCTTGCCAGGATTTCCGCGATTCTTCGACCGCATCGGGCCGCCCGGGACGGACGCCGCCGCGGGTCTCCGTTCAGGCCCCGGGGGTGCCGGACGGGTCGCCCGGAGGGCTTGTGGTCCCGCCCTCCGCGCGGGGGGTGCCGGACGGGATGCCCGGAGGGCTTGTGGTCCCGCCCTCCGCGCGGGGGGTTCCGGGCGGGTCCGCGGCGAACGGCGGGGCGGTGGGCGGCGAGCCGGTGGGCGTGGCCCCTGCCTGCTCCGGGCCGACGGCCGGAGGCCGGGGCCGGGCCGTGGTCCGCGCGGGGGCGGGTACGACGCGGTCGCGGCGGACGTCGTCACCGGTCCGGCGCTCGATCCAGGCGCCCGTCCGCACGTCCACGATGGTGAGGCCGGTGACGGCGCGGGGCGCCGGGGTCACCACGACCACCTGGTCCGGGCGGTAGCCGGGCCACGCGGTGCCGCGGACGCCGACTCCCCGGTCGGACGACGGCGGCCCGAGCGGGTTGCCGCAGGCGCACCGCACGCGGGGCACGCCCCGGTCGTCGACGAGGACGGCGGTGCCTGCCTGCAGGACGGCCTGGTACGCGGCCACCTGGCGGTCGTGGTAGGCGTGGCTGGTGACGCGGGTGTCCGTGCGCAGCACGACCGGGGTGAGGGCGCGCAGGTGCCGGGGCAGCCGGGTGCGGGGGACGCCGGCCGTGGCGGCGAAGGCGCCGGCCCTGACCGGGTCCGCCGCCAGGTGCGCGACCTGCCGCCCGACGTCGCAGTCGGCGACGTGCGCGGTGCCCTGGTAGAGCCCGGGTGTCGCGCCGGACAGGGCGCGTGCCCCGGCCGGTGAGGGGACGGCCCGCCCGGCCGGCGGCGGCTGCCGCGGGGCCGCCGCGGTGGGCGAGGGCGGGGACGCGGGGGGCAGGGTTCCGCCGACGGCCGTGGAGGCGGTGAAGAAGTCGGGGCCCGGCGCCGTGGCCGGCAGGAGGAAGACCTCCTCCCCCATCCGGGTCCTCGTGACACCGGGTCCGCCGCAGCCGGCCATGAGGAGCGCCGCCATGAGCGCACAGGCCGTGCCGCTGGTTCGGGTGGCTATCCGCACCGCATACTCCGCATCACTGTGGGTGATTCACCGCTATTGTCTGCATCGCACGTGTCCGCCTGGCAACTCGGGCGCTGGGCCGACACGGCCCGGGACACGAGGAGCCGCGGAGAAGGGCGCGCACCGCCTTGGACTGGTTCACCGCACCCGACTACTGGCTGAGCCGGCTGGTCCTGCAGCGGGCTCTGGCCGCCGTGTACCTGGTCGCCTTCCTGACGGCGGCCCTGCAGTTCCGGGCGCTGCTCGGGGAGCGCGGCATGCTGCCGATCCCCCGCCTCACGGCCCGGGTGCCGTTCAGGCGGGCCCCGAGCCTGTTCCACCTCCACTACTCGGACCGCTTCTTCGCGGTGTGCGCCTGGGCGGGCTGCGCGGTCGCGGCGGCACTGCTGGCCGGCGTGGACTCGCTGCTGCCGCTGTGGGGCGGCGTCCTGCTGTGGCTGGTGCCGTGGGCGCTGTACCTGTCGGTCGTCAACGTGGGGCAGACCTGGTACTCGTTCGGCTGGGAGTCGCTGCTGCTGGAGACCGGCTTCCTCGCGGCGTTCCTGGGCAACGGCGACGTCGCCCCGCCCGTCGTCGTGCTGTTCCTGCTGCGCTGGGTGCTGTTCCGGGTGGAGTTCGGCGCCGGGCTCATCAAACTGCGGGGCGACGCCTGCTGGCGGAAGCTGACCTGCCTGTACTACCACCACGAGACCCAGCCGATGCCGGGCCCGCTCAGCTGGTTCTTCCACCACCTGCCGAAGCCCCTGCACCGGGTCGAGGTGGCCGCCAACCACGTCACCCAACTGGTCGTGCCCGTCCTGCTCTTCGCACCGCAGCCGATCGCCTCGGCCGCCGCCGCGCTGATGATCGTCACCCAGCTGTGGCTGGTGCTGTCGGGAAACTTCTCGTGGCTGAACTGGATCACGATCGTGCTGGCCCTGTCCGCGCTCCGGCTGCCGGGCTCCGCTCCCCCGGTGCCGCCGGCCCCGTGGTGGTACACGGCCCTGGTGCTCGCGGTCGCCGCGCTGCTGCTGTTCCTGAGCTACCACCCGGTGCGGAACATGATCTCCCGCCGCCAGGTCATGAACCGCTCGTTCGACCCGCTGCACCTGGTGAACACCTACGGCGCCTTCGGCAGCGTCAGCCGGGTCCGCTACGAGGTGGTCGTCGAGGGCACGCTCGACGACGCACCGCGCGAGGACGCCGGCTGGCGGGAGTACGAGTTCAAGGGCAAACCCGGTGATCCGCGGCACTGGCCGCGCCAGTTCGCGCCGTACCACCTGCGCCTGGACTGGCTGATGTGGTTCGCCGCGCTGTCCCCGGCCTACGCCGGCGACTGGTTCGGCCGTTTCGTGGAACGCCTGCTGGAGAACGACCGCGACACGCTCCGCCTCCTGCGCCGCTCCCCCTTCCCCCCGGACACCCCGCCCCGCTACGTCCGGGCGCGTCTGTTCCGCTACCGCTTCACCACCTGGCGGGAACTGCGGGAGACGGGCGCCTGCTGGGAGCGGACCTACGTGCGTGAGTACCTGCCGCCGACGCGGCTGGCGGGCGCGGGCAGCAGGCGGTAGGAGGCCGTGGCCGCGGATCGCGGTGGCCGCGCCCGCGTCCGGGCGGGCGCGGCGGTGCTCAGGCCCTGCGCAGCCGCAGCGTCATCAGCTGGAACGGGCGCAGCCGTACGGTGATCCGGGCGCCGTCGCACACCGGTGGTTCCCCGTCGCCGCCCGGCCGTTCCAGCAGGTCCGTGACGGTGACGCCGGCGACCTCGAACCCGGCCGTGAGCGTCGGCCGGGCCCGGCCTCCCCGGGCCTCGTGGAAGCGGACCACCACGTCACCGCTGCCGTCGTCGGCGAGCTTCACCGCCGTGACCACGACCGCCTCGTCGTCCACGGTGACCAGCGGGCTCACCTCCCGGGCACCGGTCGTGCGCCGTTCCGGCAGGTTGACGCGCCAGCCCTCGCGGACGGCGTCGGTGACCGAGGCGCCCGGGACCAGGGCGTGCCGGAAGCGGTGCACGCCCTGGTCGGTCTCGGGGTCGGGGAAACGCGGGGCGCGCAGCAGGGAGACCCGGACGGTGGTGACCGTGCCGGTGGTACCGCGGTCGCCGTCGCGGCGCACGGTGCGGGTGACGTCGTGGCCGTACGTCGAGTCGTTGACGACCGCCACGCCCCAGCCGGGCTCCTCCAGGTGGACGAATCGGTGGTTGCATGCCTCGAACTTGGCCGCCTCCCATGAGGTGTTGGTGTGCGTGGGCCGGAAGACGTGCCCGAACTGGGTCTCGGCGGCGTACCGTTCGGCGTGCAGGTCGAGCGGGAACGCCAGCTTGAGGAACTTCTCCGTCTCGTGCCAGTCCACCTCGGTGTCGATGACCAGCCGCCGTTCCCCCGGCGGCAGCGACAGCACCTGGGTGACCCGGGAGGCGCCGAAGGAGCGGACGATCCGCACCGACGCCCCGTCCTCGCCCACCGTCACCGACTCGGCGTCCGTGAGGTCGGTGACGGTGTCGCGGTAGAAGGAGTCGACGTCCCAGGCGTCCCACATGTTCGGGAAGTCCGGGTGGAGCTGGAGAAGGTTCGCGCTCCCGCCCGGGGCGATCGCCTCGCGGTCGGCGGTGATGTCGTACGCGGAGACGACCAGGCCCCGGGCGTCGACGGTGATCCGCAGCAGGCCGTTGTCCAGGACGTGACCGCCCTCCGGCCCGGCCGTGAGGGTCGTCCGGCCGGACACGGCGGGTGTTCCCGCTCCGCCCGCCGGGACTCCGTGGCGCGTGTGCGGGGCCGCGTTGAAGACCAGCGGGACGGCGCCCCGGCCGGCGAGAGCGCGCTGGGCGCCCTCGACGATCGCGGTCAGCTCCCCGGCGAGGCGCTCGTACGTCGCCCGGGCCTCACGGTGCACCCACGCGATGGACGAGCCGGGCAGGATGTCGTGGAACTGGTGCAGCAGCACCGTCTTCCAGATCCGGTCCAGCTCCGCGTACGGGTACGGGTGCCCGGCGCGCACGGCGGCGGTGGCCGCCCACAGTTCCGCCTCGTGGAGCAGGTGTTCGGCGCGCCGGTTGCCCTGCTTGGTCCGGGCCTGGCTGGTGAGAGTGGCGCGGTGCAGTTCGAGGTACAGCTCGCCGGCCCAGACGGGCGGGTCCGGGTACTCGGCCTCGGCCTTGCGGAAGAACGCCCGGGGCGTCTCCCAGACGACGGTCGCGGAGCCCTCGAGGTCGCGTAGCCGGGCCGCCTTGGCGACCATCTCGCGGGTGGTGCCGCCGCCCCCGTCGCCCCAGCCGGTGGGCGCGAGCGAGTGCCGGGCCCGGCCCTTCTCCCTGAAGTTGCGTGCCGCGTGGGCGATCTGGTGGCCCGTCATGGAGCAGTTGTAGGTGTCGACGGGCGGGAAGTGGGTGAGGATCCGGGTGCCGTCGATGCCCTCCCAGTGGAAGGTGTGGTGCGGGAACGTGTTCGTCTGCGACCAGGAGATCTTCTGCGTCAGCAGCCACTTGGAGCCGGCCGCCCTGACGATCTGCGGCAGCCCCGCGGCGAAGCCGAAGGTGTCGGGCAGCCACGCCTCCTCGTTCTCGATGCCGAACTCGTCGAGGAAGAACCGCTTGCCGTGCACGAACTGCCGGGCCATCGCCTCCGATCCGGGCATGTTGGTGTCCGACTCCACCCACATCCCGCCGGCCGGCACGAACCGCCCCTCCGCCACGGCCTTCCGCACCCGCGCCCAGACCTCGGGCCGGTGCTCCTTGACCCACGCCCACTGCTGGGCCTGGGACATGACGAAGACGAAGTCCGGCTCGTCCTCGATGAGCGCGGTCATGCTGGACGCGGTGCGGGCCACCTTGCGCACGGTCTCCCGCAGGGGCCACAGCCACGCCGAGTCGATGTGCGCGTGCCCGACGGCGCTGATCCGGTGCGCGGACGGCACGGCCGGCGCGGCGAGCACCTCCGTCAGCTGTGCACGCGCCCGTGCCGCCGTGCCGCCCACGTCCTGGAGGTCGACGAGGTCCAGGGCCCGGCCGACGGCGCGCAGGATGTCCCAGCGCCGCGCGGAGTCCACCGGCAGCTCGGCCATCAGCTCGCCGAGCACCTCCAGGTCCAGCACCAGCTGCCACACGCCCTCGTCGAAGACGGCGAGGTCCATGCGGGCGAGGGTGTACTGCGGGTCCCGGCCGGCGGTGTCCTTGTCGCCGAGCCGGGTCGGCCGGAAGGGGTGGTGCCCGAGGACGACGGGATTGGAGGCGGCCTCGATGTGCAGGCGCACCTCCTCGCCGCCCGCGACCGGCGCGCCGACGCGGACCCACTGGTTGCGCGGATTGAGGCCTTTCACCGGGGTGCCGTCGGGCCGGTAGACCAGGCCCTCGCACTGGAAGCCGGGCATGCTCTCGTCGAAGCCCAGGTCGAGCAGGGCCTCCACGGTCCTGCCGGCCCACGCCCGGGGCACGGTTCCGGTCACCCGGAACCAGCTGGTCCCCCAGGGAGCACCCCACCGGGATCCCACCTCGATCGGCTCGGGCTCGGCGGCGAGTCCCTCCGCGACCGGCACGGGTTCGCCCGGCGCGTGCCACACGGCGACCCGCAGCGGCACGGACTCGGGGTACACGGCGGGACGGACGCGTTCGTCGAGGACGCGCCGGAGACGGGCTTCCACCAGAGTGCGGTCGTCATGCATGCGGGATGCTCCCTGCGGGGTTCCGGGTGGCCAGGGGTGGGTGACGGTCACGGGGTACGAGCCGTTGTACAGCTCCCCCTCGGGGCGCGCTCCGAACCGTGCGGCCGGCTCTCGCCCGTACACGCCCCGGCTGCGTCCCGCCCTCTCGACGTGACGCCCGCGACGGGGCACAGTTCTCTCTGCGACGTGATTCCTACCGGCTGGTAGCCGACGAGTGACCGAGGGAGTGCCCGTGGGGAACTGGGCCGGGCGGAGCGCCGCCGAGATCGCCGACGCCGTACGCGCGAAGCGCGTGGCACCACGGGAGGTGGTGGCCGAGCACCTCGCGCGGATCGAGCGGTACGACGGACGGATCGGGGCGTTCCGCAAGGTGCGCGGACAGGCGGCGCTGGCCGAGGCCGACGAGGTGGCCACCCGTGCCGATCTGGCCGAACTGCCCCTCGCCGGCGTGCCGGTGGCCGTGAAGGACAACCTGGCGGTGCGCGGCGAGTCCACGCGCAACGGCTCCGCGGCCACTACGGACGCCCCGGCCGCCGAGGACCACGTCACGGTGGCCCGGCTGCGCGCGGCCGGCGCGGTGGTCGTCGGTCTGACGAACGTGCCCGAGCTGTGTGTCTTCGGCACCACGGACGGCGTGTACGGCACCGCCCGCAATCCGTGGGACCCCTCGCGCACGGCGGGCGGCTCCTCGGGCGGCAGCGCGGCGGCGGTGGCCGCCGGGCTCGTCCCCATGGCCCTCGGCAACGACGGCATGGGCTCGCTGCGCATACCGGCCGCCAACTGCGGGCTGGTCACGCTGAAGCCGGGGCCCGGAGTGGTCCCGGCGGGGGTCGACGGCGGCTACTGGTTCGGCATGGCGGAGCACGGCCCGCTGGTCACGACGGTGGAGGACCTGCGGCTGACGCTCGCCGTCCTCGCGGGCACCGGCTTCGGCCCGGCGGCGCGGCCCTCCCCCCGCCGGATCGCCGTCGCGCTGCGCAGCCCGCTCACGGGGGTGAGCGTGAGCAGGCCGTACACGACCGCGGTGCGCCAGGCGGCCGGGCTGCTGGCGGGGGCCGGGCACCGCGTGCGGCGGGCCGAGCCGCCGTACCCGCTCTCGCTGGGCGTGACCGCGCTGCGGCACTGGACGGCGGGGACGTCGGTGGACACCGAGGGTCTGGACCGGGCGCTGCTGACCCGGCGCACCCGGGTGCACGCGGCGCTGGGCCGGCGCTTCGTCCGCTCGGTGCGCACCGGTGACGGCCGCGAGCGGCTCCGCGCCCGGCTGACGCCCTTCTTCACCGAGCACGAGGTGCTGCTCACCCCGGCCCTGGCCCGGCGCTCCCCGCAGGCCGGCCCGTGGCACGAGCGGGGCTGGCTGCGCAACATCCTCGCCAACACCGCCTGTTCGCCGTTCACGCCGCCGTGGAACCTGACCGGCTGGCCGGCGATGTCCGTGCCGTTCGGCACCCTGCCCTCGGGCGCCCCCTGCGCCGTGCAGCTGGTGGGCCGCCCCGGCACGGAGGCCGTCCTGCTGGACCTGGCGGCGGAGCTGGAGCGGCTGCACCCGTGGCAGCGGACGGCACCGGATCCCGCTTCCTGATCCGGTGCCGGAAAGGCCGGATCCGCGGCCGTCGGCGGCCGCGGATCCTTTGGCCGGCTCGGGCGGGAGTCTGCCGCTCCACGCCCGTGCCGTCGGCGATCGCGACGGGGTCCTGCCCCGGCGTCAGTCGACGCTGGGCAGGATGTGGGGTTCGGCGAGGTCGTCCTCGTAGCCCGCGAGTCGGATCGGGGCGGACCGGGCCCACACGTCCAGGATGCCGAGCTCTCCGGGCCGGCGGCCCGCGCGCTCCGCGCGTTCCTTGGGGCGCTCGTCGCGATTCGTCTTCTCCGGTGTCACCGCGCACTCCTTATGTGTCGGTCACCCTCGGGGCGTATCGGACGGTCTGCCCTCCGGCACTCGTCGCGCCCGCTCGGGTCTGGTTGGAAAGCCGGTTCGGACGCGGTGGCGCCGGTTCCTCGTGTCAGAGCAGGCCGTTGTCGACCGGCTCGCCCCGGGACGGACCGTGGGTGTGGGTGGGACCCAGTACTGCTGTCCGTCCGCTCCAGATTAACCAGATGAGCGGGCATCCGCTCGATAGGGAGTGCAAACACCGTGTAAGTAATGCGTTTCGTCCGGCCCCTCAATACCCCTTTTAATGCTGGTATTTACGACAAAGCGTGTCACTCGCAGGGCAGGGTGAATCACCCGCTCGGCCTACGTTTACGAACGGGCTTTCGAGGTGATTCACCACTTGCCGGGCGCGTAGTCCTTCAGGAAGACGCCGTACAGGTCCTCGCCCTCCTCGCCGCGCACGATCGGGTCGTAGACGCGGGCGGCGCCGTCGACCAGGTCGAGGGGGGCGTGGAAGCCGGCCTCGGCGAGGCGCAGCTTGTCGAAGTGGGGCCGCTCGTCGGTGATCCAGCCGGTGTCGACCGAGGTCATGAGGATGCCGTCGGTCCGGAACATCTCCTCGCCGCTGGTCCGCGTCACCATGTTCATCGCGGCCTTGGCGGCATTGGTGTTCGGGTGGCCCGCACCCTTGTAGCCACGGCCGAAGACGCCCTCCATGGCGGAGACGTTCACGACGTACGCCCGCCCGCTCGCCGCCTTCCTGGCGGCGTCGGCCATGACCGGGCGGAGCTTGCTGATCAGGATGAACGGCGCCGTGTAGTTGCACAGCTGGGTCTCGAGCAGCTCCACCGGGGAGATCTGCTCGATCGTCTGCACCCAGGTGTTGGTGTCGACGACGTCGGGGACCAGGCCGCCCGCGTCGATGGCGGTGCCGTCGAGGTGCCGGGCGACGCTGGCGTTGCCGGCGACCAGGGCGAGGTCGGCGACCTTCTGCGCGTCCAGGCCGCTGGTGCCGACGGGCAGCGCGGCCAGGCCGTCCACGGCGCCGGAGTTGAAGGCGCCGATGACGTGGTGGGCGGGCAGTTCACCGGCGGGCAGCGGGGCGTTCTCGCCGCCGACCAGGGCCGCGTAGGCGGAGGGCAGGCGGCGCACGGTCTGCGTGGCGTTGTTGATCAGGATGTCGAGCGGGCCGGCCTCGGCGACCCGGTCGGCCAGCTCGACGGCCTGGGCCGGGTCGCGCAGGTCGATGCCGACGACCTCCAGGCGGTGCATCCAGTCCGCCGAGTCCTCCATCGCCTTGAAGCGGCGGATGGCGTCCTTGGGGAACCGGGTCGTGATCGTCGTGTGCGCGCCGTCCCGCAGCAGGCGCAGCGCGATGTACATGCCGATCTTGGCGCGGCCGCCGGTGAGCAGGGCGCGCTTGCCGGTGAGGTCGGCGCGGACGTCGCGCTTGGCGCGGTTCACGCGCGCGCACTCCGGACACAGCTGGTGGTAGAAGTAGTCGACCTCGACGTACCGGCCCTTGCAGGTGTAGCAGGATCGCGGGCGCTGGAGTATGCCCGCGATCCGGCCCTCCTCGACCTTGGAGGTGGGCAGGATGCCCTCGGTCTCGTCGTCGATGCGCTCGGCGGAACCGGTGGCGGTGGCCTCCGTGACGGAGCGGTCGTGCGCGGTCTTGGCGGCCCGGCGCTCCTGGCGGCGGCGCTGCTTGACCGTCCGGTAGATGTGCGAGGTGGCCCGGCGCACCTTGATCGCGTCGGGGTGGTCGACCTCGATCCGGTCGAGCTCCTCCAGCACGCTCAGGCAGACGGCGAGCCGCTCCGGGTCGATCCCGGGCCCGTAGACCACGTCCTGCGCGGCCATCGGGCCGTCTTCCGTCACCGTCATCGCGCTGCCGCTTCCCTCATCCCGCGCAGCGCTCCGACTCGCGCCCGCTTTCGAACGGGGAATTTTACGGAGCGCCGGGCCGGGGAGCCAAACCGCGATCGCCGTGGCCCTGCGCACACCCGGGACGGCCGGGCGCTCGGGCCGCGCGGCCGTAGGCATCGGAGACCTCGGCGGAGGGCCACAGACGCCTCTGGAGTCACAGATGCCTCGTGAGTCACAGACGCTCGTGAGTCGCCGATGCTGCCTCGCGAGTCGCCGATGCCTCATGAGTCGCCGATGCTGCCTCGCGAGTCGCAGATGCCTCATGAGTCGCAGATGCCTCACGAATCACAGACCGTATGACAGGCGGGCGCTGGGTCGTGCCCGCGACGTCGCGTCGTTCGCCCGCAGAGCGGGCGTCGCGGCGCAGGCGCGACTTCGCGGACACGGCCCGGGCCGCCCGGCCGACGGCCGTCGAGGTCCCCGGGTCCCCGGGGGACCTCACACGTCGCAGACGGCGAGCAGCGTCGAGACCTCGTCCGACACCGCCCGCGCGAACACGTCCAGGTCCGGTACGGCCTGCGCGTCGGCGACCAGCCCGTAGTGGACCCGGCCGCGATACGTCGAGATCGCGACCGCCAGCGACTGCCCGGGCGCGAGCGGGGCCAGCGGGTACACCTCCCTCAGCTCCTGACCGCCGAGCCGCAGCCCGAACCCCGGCAGCGGCACGCTGGTGACCAGGATGTCGAACCACAGCCGGGCGGCCTGGCCGACGAGCGGTCCGGCGAGCCGGTGGCCGAGGGCCGGCACGTGGTCGGCGAGCAGCGCCACGGCGCCGGCGCCCCGGTCCGGCCCGGCGTCCTTGTTGCGGGCCATGGCGGTGCGCACGGCGGTGAGGCGGCCGAGCGGGTCGGGGTCGCCCACCGGAAGCGGTATCAGGTACCCGGAGAGCCGGTTGCCCTGTGGGTGGGCGGTGCGCGGGCGGCGCCGCGAGACGGGGACGAGGGCCCGGGGGGCCACACCCGCACTGCCGTCGCCGCGCTCGTCCAGCCAGCGGCGCAGGGCACCGGCGACGACGGCGATGAGGACGTCGTTCACGGTGCCGCCGACGCTCTTGCGCACCCGGTGCACGTCGTCGATGTCGAGGACGACGCCGGCGGTCCTGCGGGTGCCGCTGGCCGCGGAGGTCAGCGCGGAGGAGGGGCGCATGCCGAGCGTGGAGCGGGCGAGCGAGGCGCCGATGTCCAGGGCCCGGCCCACGTCGGACAGCGCGCCCCTGACCAGCCCCGGGACGAGGCCCGGCAGCCTGCGCAGGTCCGGCAGCAGGCCGCGGGGCGGCTCGATGGCGCGGGGCGGGCGCTCGGGCAGGTCCATCGGGTCCAGGACGCCGGCGGCGAGCTTGAGCGCGCGCAGACCGTCGGCGAGGGCGTGGTGGAACTTGAACAGCACCGCGAAGGACACCCCGTCCTCGCCGGGCAGCACGTGCGCCTCCCACGGCGGCCGGTCACGCTCCAGCGGGCGTTCCATCAGCCGCCCGGCGGCCGCGTGGAAGTCGGCGGTCGGCGCGTGCAGCCGCACGTGGTTGAGCGGGTCGAAGCCGGGGTCGGTCTCGCGGGCCGCGCCGCCGAAGGCGAGCGGCTGCCAGACGTCGCGGATGCGCAGGCGCAGCCCCGGGACGGCGGCGGCGCGGGCGGCGAGCAGGTCCGCCGCGTGTGCGCCGGCCGTGGGCGAGTGCGCCCCGAAGACGCCGAGCGCGCCTAGGTGCATCGGGTGCCGGTCGGACTCCATGTTCCAGAAGGCCAGGTCCAGGGGGGCGAGCAGGTCGGAAGTCAAGGGCTTGCCTCGCGCGTCGACGGAGGGGGGATCTTCAGTCAATCTCCGCCAGCCGATTACGGTCAAGTACGATCAGGCTACGTACAGTTAACGGCAGGTTAAGTCCCGCCTCACCCGGATGAGGCGGGGCCCAGGTGGCGCCTGAGGTCACCTCAGCACCGGTTGCGCGGCCTCGGGCGCCGTGCCCCACTCGGACGGGCGCGGGCCGACCGTGAACGCGAGGGTGCGCAGTGAACGCAGCGAACCGGTCGTCAGATAGGTCCGCGCGTGCGGGCGCCGGTCGGTGTGGACGGCCTGGATGTAGCGGTCGGTGCCGGAGGTTCCGGGGGCGGTGATCGTCAGCCCGCCGCTCGGCCAGTAGCGGCGGTCGAGCCTGAGGCGGACGCGGTCGAAGACCGGGGTGGACAGGCCCCAGGTGTCGTAGCCCGGCTGGATCGGGAAGAGGCCGACGGACGACAGCACGTTCCAGGCGGACATCGTGCCGAGGTCGTCGTTGCCGGTCATCCCGGTGGGGGTGTCGGTGAACAGGGTCAGGGCCGCGTGCACCACGTCGGTGGTCTTCCACGGCTGACCGGTGGCCAGGTAGGTGTAGGGCGCGATGAGGTCGGGCTCGTTCATCGGGTTGTACTTGTCGGCGTTGTAGTAGTCGTACGCGTCGCCGTGCACCCACACCTCGCGGGCGGTCCTCCCGGGATCGGCGAGCAGCCGGTCGTAGGCGAAGAAGGCGTCCAGGCGCGCGTTGGCCGCACTCTTGCCGCCGATCATCTCGACCATGCCGGGCACGTCCTGCGGGACCAGCCACTGGTACTGCCAGGCGGAGCCCTCGTGGAAACCGGTGGCGAGCGCGGGGTCGGACGGTCCGGTGAACGCGCCGGAGGCGTCGCGGGCGCGGAAGAAGCCGGTGGCCGGGTCGAAGAGACTGCGGTAGTTGCGTGACCGGGCGGCGTACCGGGCGGCGTCGTCCTCGTGGCCGAGACCGCGGGCCATCTGCGCGAGCATCGCGTCCGCGAGCGCGTACTCCAGGGTGACGGAGGCGCCGTGGTGGTAGTCGGAGTCGCCCATCTTGGCCAGGGGACGGCCCTTGACGAAGGGCGCGAAACCGCCCGCGACGTACTCGGTGTTGGCCTCGCGGCCGATGCCCGGGTACTCGGCGGGCGGCACGCCGTCGGCGTTCTTCCTCAGCGCGCGGTAGGCCCGCTCCTCGAAACCCTTGAGCAGGCCCATGTGGTAGGCCGTGGTGAGGAACGGGGTGACCGGGTCGCCGCTCATGACGTTGGTCTCGACGGGGCCGTAGCCCCACTTGGGCAGCCAGCCGCCGTCCTCGTCGACGGCGACCACCGACCGGGCCATGTCCCGGGCCTCGCGCGGCGCGAGGAGGGCGAGGAGCTGGGCCTGGGTGCGGTAGGTGTCCCACAGCGACCAGTTCTGGTAGTACGTGAAGCCGTCGGCGCGGTGGGTGCGCCGGTCCCAGCCGGTGTACCGGCCGTCGGCGTCGCTGCCGATGTTCGGCGCGAGGAACGACCGGTACAGCGAGGAGTAGAAGGTACGGCGCAGGGTGCTGGTGCCGCCCTGGACGCCGACGCCGGCCAGCCGGGCCTCCCACTGGGCGCGCGCCCGCCGGCGCACGGAGTCGAAGGGCCGGCCCCCCTCGGCGCGCAGGTTGGTGGCGGCGCCGCGCGCGTCGACGTACGACAGCGCCGTGGTCGCCTCCACCGTGCGGTCCCCGGTGGTGTCGAAGCGGACGTAGGCGCCGCCGCGCCCGCTGCGGGCGCCCGGGGCGACGGCCCGGCCGTCCCAGGTGCCGTACGCGGTGAACGGGCGGCTGAAGCGGGTGATCGTGTAGACCGTGTAGGGGCCCGTGTCCCGGCAGAAGCCGTGGCCGGTGATCTCGGTGCGCACGGTGCGGTCGTCGAGGATCTCCACCACGCCGCCGCCCGGCCTGTGCAGCGACTGGGCGGCGTTCAGCAGGACGTTGGCCTTGTCGGTGGCGGGGAACGTGTAGCGCTGGACGCCGGTGCGCCCGGTCGCGGTCAGCTCGGCGCGGATGCCGGAGTCGAGACCGACGCGGTAGTAGCCGGGGCTCGCCTCCTCGTCCTGGTGCGAGAACCCGGCCGCGTACTTGGCGTAGTCCGTCTGCGTGACGTCCCCGGTGGTGGGCAGCACGGGCAGGTCGCCGCCGATGCGGCAGCCGACGCCCGAGAGGTGGACCAGGGAGAAGCCGCGGATACGGTTCTGCGTGTAGTCGTAGCCGGTGCTGTGCCCGGTGTCCGGGGAGAGCTGCACCATGCCGAAGGGCACGGCCGCGCCGGGGAAGGTGTTGCCCTCGTTCTGGCTCCCGATGAAGGGGTTAACCAGGTCGGTGAGGTGGCCGTCGGTCCGCTCGGCGGCTCGCGCCGCGGGGGTGGCGATCAGCGCGGACGCTGCCATCACCCCGGCCAGGCACAGCCGGGTGCGCCGGGTCCCTCTCATCTCGGATGACCTCCGCAGGTTCGACGTCGTTGTCTGCATCCTGCTGGGCCGACGACGCAAACCCGGGCATCCCGGGGCCTTCGGGCGGAACGCGTCGCAGGGATCCGCGACGGAGACGGGGGGTGACGAGAGGTCAGAGGGGTGACGAGAGGTCACGGGGCCGGGCGGTCGTAAGGGTGACGGGCGGTCAGGAGGGTGACGGGCGGTCGGGGGCCGGCACGGCGCGGGCCAGGACCGTCGCCCTACGTCACCCGCCGGCCCTTCCCCAGCGCGATGACCCCGCCCCGGGAGACGGTGTACAGCTCGGCGTCCCGTTCCGGGTTGACGCCGATCGTCGCGCCCGGCGGGACGTCGACGTTCTTGTCCAGGACCGCGCCGCGGACCACGGCGCCCCGGCCGATGTGCACGTTGTCGTGCAGGACCGAGCCCTGGACGACCGCGCCCGGGTCCACCCGCACGCCGGGAGAGAGCACCGAACGGCTGACCTGACCGCGGATCAGGCAGCCCGCGCTGATGATGGACTCGCTCGCGATGCCGCCGGCGTTGAACCGGGCCGGGGAGAGCTGGTTGGAGTGGGTGTAGACGGGCCACTGGCGGTTGTACAGGTTGAAGGCGGGGCGCTCGGCGATCAGGTCCATGTGCGCCTCGTAGTAGGCGTCGAGCGTGCCGACGTCCCGCCAGTAGCCCTGGTCGCGCGTGGTCTCGCCGGGGACGTGGTTCTCGCTGAAGTCGTACAGCTGGGCCTCGCCGCGCGCGGTGAGCTGCGGCAGGATCGAGCCGCCCATGTCGTGCACCGACTGCGCGTCCTCGGCGTCGCGGTGCAGCGCCTCCACGAGGGCCTTGGTGGTGAAGACGTAGTTGCCCATCGAGGCGAACACGCACTCCGGGTCGTCGGCCAGCCCGGGCGGGTCGGCGGGCTTCTCCAGGAAGCGCTCGACCGTACGCCCGTCCGGGCCCGGTGTGATCACCCCGAAGGACGACGACTCCGCGCGGGGCACCCGGATGCCGGCCACCGTCACGCCCGCGCCGCCCTCGACGTGCTGGCGGACCATCTGCCGCGGGTCCATCCGGTAGACGTGGTCGGCGCCGAACACGGCCACGTACTCCGGCTGTTCGTCGTGGAGCAGGTTCAGCGACTGCAGGATCGCGTCGGCGCTGCCCAGGTACCAGCGCGGACCGAGCCGCTGCTGGGCCGGTACCGGGGTGACGTAGTTGCCGAGCAGGCTGGACATCCGCCAGGTGGTGGTGATGTGCCGGTCCAGCGAGTGCGACTTGTACTGCGTCAGCACGCAGATGCGCAGGACGTCGGCGTTGACCAGGTTGGAGAGCACGAAGTCGACGAGGCGGTACGTCCCGCCGAAGGTGACCGCCGGTTTGGCCCGGTCGGCGGTGAGCGGCATCAGCCGCTTGCCCTCCCCGCCCGCCAGCACGATCCCGAGAACCGAAGGCCCTCCACGACGCATGGCCGCTCCCCTCACCCTGGATGGAACCATGGATGCCCCGAGCGGGCCGGACTAAGCCTGTTTGAGGATCTCCTCGTAGAGCCCGGCCGTGCGCCGGGCCACCGCGTCCCAGCCGAACTCGCCGACGGCGCGCTCCCGTCCGGCCTCCCCCATCCGCCGGGCCGCCGCGGGATCGCCGAGGACGGCGTCGAGTGCGCGGGTCAGGCCGGACTCGAAGTCGCGGGCGTCGCCGCCCGCTTCGGCCACGTCGACCAGGAGGCCGGTGCGTCCGTGGTCCACGACCTCCGGGATGCCGCCCACCCGTGACGCGACGACCGCGGTGCCGCAGGCCATCGCCTCCAGGTTGACGATCCCCAGCGGTTCGTACACCGACGGGCAGACGAACACGGCGGCTCGGGTGAGGAGTTGGATCACCTCGGTGCGGGGCAGCATCTGCGGGATCCAGAAAACGCCCTCGCGCACCCGGCTCAGCTCCTGGTACAGCTCGCGGAACTCCAGGTCGATCTCGGGGGTGTCGGGCGCGCCCGCGCACAGCACGACCTGCGCGCCCGGGTCGATGTTCCGCACCGCGCGCAGCAGATGGGGCACGCCCTTCTGCCGGGTGATCCGGCCGACGAAGAGGACGTAGGGGCGCGCGGGGTCGATGCCGTACCGGGTGAGGGCGTCGGTGGCGTGGTCGGGGCGGTAGAGGCGGGTGTCGATGCCGTTGTGCACGACGTGGACCCGCGCCGGGTCGAGGGCCGGGTAGCAGGCGAGGATGTCGTCGCGCATCGCACCCGAGACGGCGACCACCGCGTCGGCCGCCTCCAGCGCGGTGCGCTCGGCCCAGCCCGACAGCGCGTACCCGCCGCCGAGCTGCTCGGCCTTCCAGGGGCGCAGCGGCTCCAGCGAGTGGGCGGTGACCACGTGCGGGACGCCGTACAGGAGCTTCGCGAAGTGGCCGGCGAGATTGGCGTACCAGGTGTGGGAGTGGACCAGTTCGCGGCCTTCGAGGGCGGCGGCGATCGACAGGTCCACGGAGAAGGTGCGCAGGGCGTCGTTGGAGCCGTCGAGGACGGCCCAGGGACGGTGCCGTACGACGCCCTCGGCGCGGCCCTCGCCCCAGCAGTGCACCTCCAGGTCGACCAGGGCGGCCAACTCCCGTGCCAGGAACTCCACGTGGACACCGGCGCCGCCGTACACGTCCGGGGGGTACTCCCGGGTCAGCAGTCCCACTCGCACCCGACAACTCCCTGGTCTCGTCCGCAAGTCCTCTTCATGGTCACCCAGATGCGGCGCGTGGGGAAGAGCGCGGGGGCCGGGTGAAGCAGCAGTCGCCGCACACCCCGCCGCCGGGCACCCGGTAGTACAGGCAGCAGCTGCGGCGCCGGAACGCCGTGCCGTCGCGGGCGCCGGTGGTGCGCAGCAGGGGGTGCGTGAAGAGTTCGTCCGTGAGGACGCGGACCCGTTCCGCCACGTCGGCACGGCCGTTGGCGCGGGCCCAGCGGTCCGCCTCCCGGGCCGCGCCGGCGAGCGCGGAGCCCGCGTTGCCCCGCAGCAGGCCCGCCGGAACCCCGTAGCGGCTCCGCAGTGCGGCTCCCAGGGGCTCCAGGTGCCCGTGCAGCACGGTCTCGGCGAGGGTGGCGGCGTCGCCGGGCAGCGGGCGCGGCTCGGTGAGCCACAGGTCGTCGGGGGCGGACGCCAGGGCGTCCCAGCGCAGCAGCCGCGCGTCGAGGTCCGGCAGCCGGCCGCTCAGAGCGGCACAGCCCAGGGCCACCGACCACAGCCGGGCGGCGAGGCCCTGTTGTGCGATGGAGGCGGCGACCCGCGGTTCCCGGGTGCGCAGCCGCTCCGCGACAGTGGCGACCCGCGTCGTCAGCGCGTCGCCGTGAACGCCCCCGGCCGCCCGTGCGTATGTCTCCGCGAGGGTCGGCAGCCGTCCGTCCGGGGCCGTCCGGAGGACGAAGAAACCGCCGAGCCGGCGAAGGGCGGCGAGATCAGGGGCGAGGTCGGTGTGATCAGGGTTCCGGTCGGGGTGATCAGGGTCGACGTCAGGGTGATCGGGGATGAGATCGGGGTCGGGATCGGGGGCAGGATCGGGGTCGAGGTCCACGACAGGCACTAGTACCAGACCGGCCGGGAACCGGCTCAGGGGGGCGGCTCCGGAGGGTGGGGCCCGGAAATCACCTCCCCGCGGCACCCCCCTGAGGGATGACCGCGCGCCGGGCGTACTCCATCGGCAGTAGGACGCATTGGGTGCTCAAGAACGACGACGGGAAGCCCTCGGACGGGCAGAGTGTTGGCCATGGAAGCCGACCGTCCGCCGCGCCGGGCTCAGGGTCCGCGTCACATGCGGGGCCGGGGTCCCCGCCACCCGCAGAGGAGACGCCGATGAGCGCCCTCGCGCTGTCCGTGCTCCTGTCGTTCGTCTCCGCCGTCGCCTACGCGGGTGGAGCGATCGTGCAGGAGCAGGTCGCGGTGTCCTCCTCCGGCGGCTCCTACCTGCCGCTGCGCCGGCCCGGCTGGTGGGGTGCGCTGGCACTCAACGGCCTCGGCGGCGTGCTGCACGTCGTCGCGCTGGCCTATGGCCCGCTCAGTCTGGTCCAGCCGCTCGGCGCGCTGACCATCGTCTTCGCGCTGCCCATGGCGGCGCTGTTCGTCGGCCGGAAGGCCGGCGCGACGGCCTGGCGCGGCGCCCTCATGGCCACGGTGGGCCTCGCCGGCCTGCTGTCCCTGGTCGGCTCCTCCGAGGCGCATTCCCTCGACGCCGCTCAGCGGTTGGCGGTCGCGCTGGTCACCGGCGGGGCCGTCGTGGCGCTGATGTTCGCGGGACTGGCCGCGCACCGGCACCCCGCCGTGCGCAGCGTGCTGCTCGCCACCGCCTCCGGCATCGCCTTCGGCATGTCGTCGGTGTTCACCAAGACCGTCGCCGTCGACTGGAGCGAGGGCATCGGCCTGGGCGAGCTGTCCTCCCTCGCGGTGATCGCCGTGTTCGCCGCCGCCGGTGTCCTGCTGTCCCAGGCTTCCTACCGGGGCGGCGGCCTCGCCGCTCCCCTGGCCACGTTGACCGTGGTCAACCCGGTGCTGGCCGCGGCGGTCGGCATCCTGATGTTCGGCGAGACGTTCCGCTACGGCAGCACGGGGACCGCGCTGGCGCTGGGCTGCGCCGTGGTGGCGGCGGGCGGCCTGATCATGCTGACGACCCAGCGGATGGCGGGCGCCGCGACGCCTTCGGACGCGGCGCGGCCGGACCCGGCGGAAGCGGACACGGCGGCGCTGGACCCGGCGGCGCCGGACCCCGCGGATCTGGACCCCGCGGTGGCCGGTCCGGCTCCGGCGCGGGACGTGCTTCCCGTCGTGCCCCGGCAGCGCCGGACCGCGGAATCCCGGAGCGCCGGGACGGGCGCCGCGGAGCCGCGGGAAGCGGCTCCAGGACAGCCGGACGGGCCGGCCCTCGGGCAACCGGCCGGGCCGGGCGTGCGGGAGCCGGCCGAACCGGTCCTGGAGGAGTTGCTCGTGCCGGTGCCGGAGGGCGCCGGGCAGGACACGGGGGACGGCGCACCGCCGGCCGGTCTCGTGCTCCCGGTGGCGTGCGCCGCGTTACCCCCCGGCCTCTACCTGCCGCTGCCGGTCGTGCACCGGCGCCGTACGCGCGTCAGATATTGACACCGCCGGCCCGCAGGTAGGCGAGCGGGTCGATGTCCGAACCGAAGCCGGGCCCGGTCCGCACCTCGAAGTGCAGGTGCGGGCCCGTGACGTTGCCGGTCGCGCCGGAGCGGCCGATCCGCTGGCCCAGGGCGACGCGCTGGCCGGCCCGCACCGAGATGGCGGACAGGTGCCCGTACTGGGTGTAGCGGCCGTCGGCGTGCCGGAGGACCACCTGGTAGCCGTAGGATCCGCCCCACCCCGCGGACACCACCTGCCCGGCCTCCGCCGCCTGCACGGAGGTTCCGGTCGGGACCAGGAAGTCGATGCCCGTGTGGTAGCCCTTCGACCAGTGCGAGCCGGCCGTGTGGTAGCCGGTGCCGATGGGCGCGTGCACCGGCGGGGCGAGCCTGTGACCGGCCGGGTGGTGCTTCGGCTGCGGCTTGGGCTTCGGATGGGCCTTCGGCTGGGACTTCGGCCTGGGCTTCGGTGAAGGCGCCTTCTTCCCGTGCGACTTGGTCGTGGTGTCGGGCGGGGGCGTGGCGGGCCGCAGGCTGAGCCGCTGGCCGGGCAGGATCAGGTCGGGGTCGGCGCCGATCGTCGCCCGGTTGCCGGCGTACAGCTGCCGCCAGCCGCCCTGGACATGCTGCTCCCCGGCGATGCCGGACAGGGTGTCGCCGTGCACCACCGTGTACATCTCGGCGCGGCCCGCGCGGGACTGCGGGGTGGTCTGCGGGCTCACGTCCTGCACCGGCCCGGCCTTCGCGGCACGGGTCCTCGGGGCGCTGCGCGCGGGGTGTGCGGCCGCGTCGTCCGTGTGCGGGCCGGCGCCGCCCCGGGTCAGCCCGGCCCTGACCGAGCACACCGGCCACGCTCCCGGTCCCTGCCCGTCGAGAACCTTCTCGGCGACGGCTATCTGCTGGTCCCGGGTCGCCATGTCGGCGCGCGGCGCGTAGTGGGTGCCGCCGTAGGCCTCCCAGGTGGACTGGGTGAACTGCAGTCCGCCGTAGTAGCCGTTGCCCGTGTTGATGCTCCAGTTGCCGCTGGACTCGCAGGCGGCGACCTTGTTCCAGGTGGCCGCGTCGGCGGCCTCGGCGGTTGTGGCGGCGACCAGCGGGATCGCGAGGCCGGCGCCGCCCGCCGTGACGGTGAGTGAGGCGCGGTTGATCCTGTTCGGCTGGTACCGGCGGTGCCGGCCGCGTGCGGCCATGTCCGATATCCCCTCGGCATGTGTCAGGAGCGGCAAAAGTAAGCGCCCCGAACAGGCCATGACAAGACGGAAAACCGGCCTCGCGTCGGCTCCAAGTGGCCGGGAACGGACGGTCCTTGCCCGGCATCGCCGAAGACTGAGGCACAGGGCGCCCTCCCTGCGTAATCAAGCCTGGCGGGTCGGATGTGCGCCCGCCACGGCGGCACGCAAGGATGGGCGAGGGCCCGTACTGACGGAGCCGTAGTCACGAGGCAACCAGGGAGCAGGCGGTATGAGCACTTCAGCGCAGATCGGCGTCACGGGACTGGCGGTCATGGGCCGCAACCTCGCCCGCAACTTCGCCCGCAACGGCTACGCCGTCGCCGTGCACAACCGTACGGTCTCGCGGACCAAGGCGCTGGTGGAGGAGTTCGGGCACGAGGGCGACTTCGTCGCGGCCGAGACCGCCGAGGACTTCGTGGCGGCGCTGGAACGCCCGCGCCGGCTGGTGATCATGGTCAAGGCGGGTGGGCCGACGGACGCGGTGATCGAGGAGTTCGCGCCGCTGCTGGAGCCCGGCGACATGATCATCGACGGTGGCAACGCGCACTTCGCGGACACCCGGCGCCGGGAGCGTGAGCTGCGGGAGCGGGGCATCCACTTCGTCGGCACGGGCATCTCGGGCGGCGAGGAGGGCGCGCTGCACGGGCCGAGCATCATGCCGGGCGGCTCGAAGGAGTCGTACGCCTCGCTCGGCCCGATGCTGGAGAAGATCTCCGCGAAGGCCGCGGACGGCGCCCCGTGTGTGACGCACGTGGGTCCGGACGGTGCCGGTCACTTCGTGAAGATGGTCCACAACGGCATCGAGTACGCCGACATGCAGCTGATCGGCGAGGCGTACCAGCTCCTGCGCGACGTGGCCGGCTACTCCCCCGCCCAGATCGCCGACATCTTCCGCACCTGGAACCGGGGCCGGCTGGACTCCTACCTGATCGAGATCACCGCCGAGGTGCTGTCCCACGTGGACGCGGAGACCGGCAAGCCGTTCGTGGACGTGGTGGTCGACCAGGCCGAGCAGAAGGGCACCGGCCGCTGGACGGTGCAGATCGCCCTGGACCTGGGCGTCCCGGTGTCCGGCATCGCCGAGGCGGTCTTCGCCCGCTCCCTGTCCGGCCACGCGGGGCTGCGGGACGCCTCCCGGGGCCTGGCCGGGCCGAAGGCGTCGCCGCTCGGCGAGTCGGAGGCGGCGGCCTTCGCGGACCGGGTGGAGCAGGCGCTGTACGCGTCGAAGATCGTGTCGTACACGCAGGGCTTCCACGAGATCGCGGCGGGCAGCGAGGAGTACGGCTGGGACATCGACCTCGGCGCCGTCTCCGCGATCTGGCGCGGCGGCTGCATCATCCGGGCCGCGTTCCTGGACCGCATCCGCGCCGCGTACGACGCCCGGGCCGACCTGCCGAGCCTGCTGTCGGACGAGACGTTCGCGCGGGAGATCGCGGCGGCGCAGGACGACTGGCGCGAGGTGCTGATCGCGGCGACCCGGCAGGGCGTGCCGACGCCTGGCTTCGCGGCGGCGCTCGCGTACTACGACGCGCTGCGTGCGGAGCGCCTGCCGGCGGCGCTGACGCAAGGACAGCGGGACTTCTTCGGCGCGCACACCTACCGGCGGGTGGACCGCGAGGGTTCGTTCCACACGCTGTGGGGCGGCGACCGGACCGAGGTCACGGCATAGGCGCACCCCTCTCAAGAGGCCGGTGACCAAGAGGCCCGTGACGCGGCCTGGGCCCCACTGACCGGAGCAGGCCGGTCATCCGGCCCTGGAGCCCCTCATGGTGCCGTCCGGGCCCGGAGCCGCCTGGTGAGCGGCGGGCCGGGCTCGGGGCTGG
Source organism: Streptomyces lucensis JCM 4490 (assembly GCF_014650035.1). Taxonomy (GTDB): domain Bacteria; phylum Actinomycetota; class Actinomycetes; order Streptomycetales; family Streptomycetaceae; genus Streptomyces; species Streptomyces lucensis. The sequence goes on from NZ_BMUE01000004.1 coordinate 223,251, forward strand.
GCACCGGCTCCGGTCCCGGCGGGATCGGGGACGGTGACGGCTCCGGGGGCCCCGGTGCCGGTGGCGCGGGCGGCGGGGTCGGATCGGGGCCCGGTGCGGGCGGCGTGGGCTCGGGACCGGGGCCCGGCGGCGCGGGTTCGGGGCCCGGCTCCGGGGTCGGCACGGGGCTGGGGTACGGGTCCGGCGGGGTCGGGCCGGGGCCCGGCGTGGGAGCCGGCGGAACGGGGCCGGGGTAGGGGTTCGTCATCGCAGTCCTCCGCACGTTCGCTGGGCGTCGCCTCTGGACTACTCCCCCGCCTACCCGGCCCCCCGCTCCACACTCACCCGGGGGCGGCGCCGGACGCGTCCGGGCGGGTGACGGGGCCGGGCTCAGCCACCGGAGCCGGCCCGCGCCCTCTCCGCGCATCCGGGCGGCCTGGTGATCATCATCAGTCACGCTCAGGATCCCGGAGGTCACCGGAGCGGATCAGGTCCTGCGGGTCTTCGGCACCGTCGCCGACGCGGACGCGGTGCCGGGCGGTGCCTGAGCCGCTTCCCCGATCTCGCGATCGGCACCTTGCGCACCTGCGGCTTCGTTCCCACGCCGCGGTTCCACCTGATCGGCACTCCGGACCGCCGATGACGGGACCGACCGTCACGAACCCGTCCGTTCCCAGCCGCGGTGCGGGGCCCGGGCACCGAGTCGGACGTCGCGGCTGCGGTAGACGATGTAGGGGCGGGTGAGGTAGCCGATCGGCGCGGTGAGCATGTGGACGAGGCGGGTGAAGGGCCAGGCTGCGAAGAGCAGCATCGCGCTGATCGCGTGGAGTTGGAACAGGATGGGCGCGCCGGTCATCCGGTCCGGGTCGGGCTGGAAGTAGAAGATCGAGCGGAACCAGACGGAGATGGTCTCGCGGTAGTCGTAACCCCCGCCGACGACGTTCGCGGCCACGGTGGCGGACAGGCCGAGCACGATGGTCACGGTGAGCGAGACGTACATCGCCTTGTCATTGCGGGTGGTGGCGGAGAAGACCGGGCCGACGGTACGGCGCCGGTAGATCAGGATGGCCAGCCCGCCGAGGGTGGCGACGCCGGCGACCGTGCCGAGGACGACCGCACCCATGTGGTACATGTGCTCGCTGATCCCGGCCGCCTCGGTCCAGCTCCTGGGGATGACCAGGCCGCCGATGTGGCCGAGGAGGACGACGAGGATGCCGAAGTGGAACAACGGGCTGCCGATACGCAGCAGGCGCCGCTCGTACAGCTGGGAGGAGCGGGTGGTCCAGCCGAACTTGTCGTAGCGGTAGCGCCAGACGTGGCCGAGGACGAAGACGGCCAGGGCGACGTAGGGCAGGACGACCCAGAGCAGGATGCCGCCGGTGCCCGGCTCGGCGGCCAGGGTGAGGCGCTGCGCGGGAGCGGTCATCGGGGACCTCCTACGACGGGGTCGGGCAGGAACACCGGGGACGCGTACGGGTCCAGACCGACCTGTTCGTCGGGCGGGCCCTCGGCGGCGAGGCGCATGACGGCTTCTCGCTCGTCGCCGGCGAGCGGGGGCAGGGTGGCGGACACGGAGTCCAGGACGTGCGCCCAGGGGGAGCCGTCGTCGGTCAGGGCCAGGCGCAGCAGTTCCAGGCCGGCGCGGTGTTCGGTGAGCAGACGTCGTCCGACTTCCGGGTCCGCTGCGGCGAACTCGAGGACGACGGCGAGGTGATCGGGCAGTTCGTCGTCGTCCAGGCGCCAGCCGGCCGCCGCGTATGTCTGCTTCAACCGCAGCAGGGCGGTGCCGCGCTTCCTGGTGTCGCCGTGTGCGTAGTACGTCAGGTAGAGGCAACAGCGCTTGCGGTGGTCGAAGGTGGCCACGTAGGTGGCGGCCAGGTTCCCGGGGGCGGACTGCTCGGCGTGGGCGGTGAAGCGGAACAGGGGGCGGGCTACCGGGTCCGGCAGGGTGGCGGCGACCCGACCGGCCAGGGCGAGGCGCTGCCCGAATTCCTCGTCGGGATAGGCCAGCAACAGGGACTGGGCCTGCCAGGCGTCGGGGAGCCAGGGCTCCACTCGAGACGCGCGTGCGGTCTTCCGTTTCATGGCTTCGGCTCGGCCTCCCCACCGCTGTCCACGCCGGCGCCGCTGCCGGATGGATTGTCCGGGAACAGGCCGGGCGGAGATCCCTTGCCGTCCCAGTTGAGGAGGTTGACGCGGGTGGCCTTGTCCGTCGGGGCGGCCGGGGTGTCGGAGGTCTGCCGGTCGCGCAGGGCGTGGAAGTTCTCCACCGCGACGGGCGCGGCACCGCCGGACGTCTCACCGAAGGGGCCCGAGCCGCCCATGCCGGGGCCGCCCTCGTAGTCCAGGCTGCACTCGGTGGCCAACTCTTCGAGTTCGTGCGCCTGTTCGGCGTGGGCGGGCGGGATGACGTACCGCTCGTCGTACTTGGCCAGGGCCAGCAGCCGGTACATGTCGTACATCTGCTCCTCGCCCATGCCCACCGCCTTCGGGATGGCGGCGTTCGGCTCGCGGCCCAGGTTGATGTCCCGCATGTAGGCACGCATGGCGGCCAGGCGGCGCAGCACCGCATCCACGGGCTGTGGATCACCGGCGGTGAACAGCTGGGCAAGATAGTCGACGGGGATGCGCAGGGCCTCGACAGCGGCGAGAAGGTTCTGGTGGTCCTCGGCGTCCTGGCCGGTGTCACGGACGGCGTCGACCACCGGCGACAGCGGCGGGATGTACCAGACCATCGGCATCGTCCGGTACTCCGGGTGCAGCGGAAGCGCCACCTTGTAGGTGTTGATCAGGGCGTGGACCGGGGAGCGCTGGGCGGCCTCGATCCAGTCGCGGGGGATGCCCGCCTTCTCGGCTTCGGCGACGACCCGGGGGTCGTCGGGGTCGAGGAAGACCTTTCGCTGGGCCTCGTACAGGCCGGTCTCATCGGGGGTGGAGGCGGCTTCCAGGACGCGGTCGGCGTCGTAGAGGACGAGGCCGATGTAGCGCAGACGGCCCACGCAGGTCTCGGAGCAGACGGTGGGCAGGCCGACCTCGACCCGCGGGAAGCAGAACGTGCACTTCTCGGCCTTGCCGGTGCGGTGGTTGAAGTACACCTTCTTGTACGGGCATCCCGTGACGCACATCCGCCAGCCCCGGCAGCGGTCCTGGTCGACCAGGACGATGCCGTCCTCCTCCCGCTTGTAGATGGCGCCGGAGGGGCAGGAGGCCGCGCAGGACGGGTTGAGGCAGTGCTCGCAGATCCGCGGCAGGTAGAACATGAAGGTCTGCTCGAACTCGAACTTGACCTTCTCGGAGACCTCGTTCAGCAGGACGTCCTTCTCACTGGTCGCGGCCGAGCCGCCGAGGTCGTCGTCCCAGTTCGCCGACCAGGAGATCTTCATGTCCTTGCCGCTGATCAGGGACTTGGGGCGGGCGACCGGGGTGTGCTCCTGCAGCGGGGCGTTGGTCAGGGTCTCGTAGTCGTACGTCCAGGGCTCGTAGTAGTCGTCGAGGGACGGCAGCACCGGGTTGGAGAAGATCTGGATCAGTTTCTTGAACCGGCCGCCGGCCTTCAGCGCGAGGCGGCCCTTCTTGTTGAGTTCCCAGCCGCCCTTCCAGGTGTCCTGGTCCTCGTAGCGGCGGGGGTATCCCTGGCCGGGGCGGGTCTCGACGTTGTTGAACCACACGTACTCGACGCCGGTGCGGTTGGTCCATGCCTGTTTGCAGGTGACCGAGCAGGTGTGGCAGCCGATGCACTTGTCGAGGTTCATCACCATCGCCATCTGGGCCATGACGCGCATGTCAGTACTCCACCTCCTGGTTCTTACGGCGGCGGATGACCGTGACCTCGTCGCGCTGGTTACCGGTCGGGCCGAGGTAGTTGAAGGCGTACGACAGCTGGGCGTAGCCGCCGATGAGGTGGCTGGGCTTGATCAGCAGACGGGTGAGGGAGTTGTGGATGCCCCCGCGCCGGCCCGTGGTCTCGGTGCGGGGCACGTCGATCAGGCGGTCCTGGGCGTGGTGCATGTAGACGGTGCCCTCGGGCATGCGGTGCGAGACGACCGCGCGTGCCGCGACGACGCCGTTGCGGTTGACGGCCTCGACCCAGTCGTTGTCCTTCACGCCGGTCTTGGCCGCGTCCTGCGTGCTCATCCAGATGGTCGGCCCGCCCCGGGACAGGGAGAGCATGAACAGGTTGTCCTGGTACTCGGAGTGGATCGACCACTTGTTGTGCGGGGTGAGGTAGCGCACGGTCACGCCGAGTTCGCCCGTCTCGCCGATGCGGGGCTCGTCGAAGAGCGCGTGCATGTTCAGTGGCGGTCGGTAGACCGGGAGTTGTTCGCCCAGCGCGGTCATCCAGTCGTGGTCGAGGTAGAAGTGCTGCCGCCCGGTGAGGGTGTGCCAGGGCTTGAGACGCTCGACGTTGACGGTGAACGGGGAGTAGCGGCGCCCGCCCGTCTCCGACCCGGACCACTCCGGGGAGGTGATGACCGGCACCGGTGCGGCCTGGGTGTCGGCGAAGGTGATCCGCTTGCCCTCGTGCTCGGCGGCCAGGTCCGCGAGCTGCGTGCCCGTGCGGGCTTCGAGCGTGTGGAAGCCCTGCGTGGCGAGGTGGCCGTTGGTGGTGCCGGACAGCGCGAGGATCGCCTCACAGGCATGCGCGTCGCGGGCGATGGAGGGACGTCCGTCGGCCGCGCCGCCGCGCACGGTGCCGTTCTTGTGCCGCAGGTACTCCAGCTCGCGGTCGACCCTGAAGGTGATGCCCTTGGTGGTCGCGCCCAGGCTGTCGAGCAAGGGGCCGAGGGCGCCCATCTTGTCGGCGACGGCCGCGTAGTCGCGTTCCACCGTCACCAGCTTCGGCATCGTGCGGCCGGGGACCGGCTCGCACTCCCCCGCCTTCCAGTCGAGCACACGGCCGTGCGGGTTCGCCATCTCGTCCGGGGTGTCGTGCTGCAGCGCGGCGGCGACCACGTCCTTGCGGACGCCCAGGTGTTCGGCGGCCTGGCGGCTGAACTCCTTGGCGATGGTGTGGAAGGCGTCCCAGTCGGTGCGGGTCTTCCAGGGCGGGGCGATCGCCGGGTTGAAGGCGTGCACGAAGGGGTGCATGTCCGTGCTGGACAGGTCGTGCTTCTCGTACCAGGTGGCGGCGGGCAGGACGATGTCGGAGAAGACGGTCGTGCTGGTCATCCGGAAGTCGAGGGTGAGCAGCAGGTCGAGCTTGCCCTCGGGTGCCTCTTCCCGCCACACGACGTCGCTGGGGCGTGCGTCCGGTGGCGCCTCGGCCGCCCGGACCGAGTGGTCGGTGCCGAGCAGGTGCTTGAGGAAGTACTCGTTGCCCTTGGCGGAGGAGCCCAGCAGGTTGGCCCGCCAGATGGTCAGTACGCGTGGGAAGTTCTCGGGGGCGTCCGGGTCCTCGCCGGCGAACCGCAGCCGCCCCGCCTTCAGCTCGTCGACGATGTGTGCGGTGACCGGGCGGCCCGCGGTGTCGGCTTCGTCGGCGAGGTCGAGGGGGTTGCGGTCGAAGGTCGGGTAGGACGGCATCCAGCCCATCCGCGCCGACTGCGCGATGACGTCCGCCGTGGTCTTCCCCGCGAACGGGCCGCCCGGGCCCGGACCGGCCGCCGCGAGGGTGTCGGCGGAGAACGGGTCGTAGCGGAACTGGTCGGCGTGCAGGTACCAGTAGGCGGTCTGGATCATCTGGCGGGCCGGCCGGTTCCAGTCGGCGGCGGTCGCGATCGCCGAGTATCCGGTGATCGGGCGGACCTTCTCCTGGCCGACGTAGTGCGCCCAGCCGCCGCCGTTCACGCCCTGGCAGCCGGTCAGTGTGGTCAGCGTCAGAAACGCCCGGTAGATGGTGTCGGAGTGGAACCAGTGGTTCGTCCCCGCCCCCATGATGATCATCGAACGTCCGCCGGACTCCTCGGCGTTGGCGGCGAACTCCCGCGCGATCCGCGCCGCCTTCTGCGCGTCCACTCCGGTGATCGCCGCCTGCCAGGCCGGCGTGTACGGGGCCTCCGCGTCCTCGTACGAGGACGGCCACCGGCCGGGCAGACCGGCACGAGCCACCCCGTACTGAGCGAGCAGCAGGTCGTACACCGTGGTCACCAGCCGCCCGGCCACTCGCCGGACCGGTACTCCGCGCACTTGCCGGTCCGCGCTGCCGTCGGGGGCGTCGAAACGCGGCAGCCCGACCGCGACCGGCGCCTCGCCGCCGCCCTCGGCGGACAGCAGCGGATCGGTGCCGCCGAGGTCGAGGTTCCACCGCCCGGCGCCGGACTCGCCGTAGCGGTCGCCGAGCGTGCCATTGGGCACCACCGGCCTGCCCGTGGCCGCATCCAACAGCACCGTCCGGAACTCCGCGTGCTCGGCCTGCGCGTATGCGCCGCCGAGGTCGGCGGCGGTCAGGAACTTGCCCGGCCGGTAGGTCCCCGGCTCGCTCCCTTCCTCGTCGAGAGCGACCAGGAACGGCAGGTCCGTGTACTTCTTGACGTAGTCGGTGAAGTACGGCGTGGCCCGGTCGACGAAGAACTCCTTGAGGATCACATGCCCCATGGCCATCGCCAGCGCCCCGTCGGTGCCGGGCTGCGCCGCGAGCCACTCGTCGGCGAACTTGACGTTGTCGGCGTAGTCGGGCGACACGGCGACGACCTTCTGGCCCCGGTAGCGGGCCTCCGCCATCCAGTGCGCGTCCGGCGTACGGGTCACCGGGAGATTGGACCCCCACATGATCAGATACCCGGCGTCCCACCAGTCCCCCGACTCCGGTACGTCGGTCTGGTCGCCGAAGACCTGCGGGGAGGCGACCGGCAGGTCGGCGTACCAGTCGTAGAAGGACAGCATCGCCCCGCCGAGCAGCGAGTAGAAGCGGGCCCCGGCCGCGTGGGAGACCATCGACATCGCCGGGATCGGCGAGAAGCCGGCCAGCCGGTCCGGGCCGTACTCCTTGATCGTGTGCACGTGCGCGGCGGCGATCATCTCGACCGCCTCGTCCCAGCTCGCCCGTACCAGGCCGCCCTTGCCGCGGGCCTTCTTGTAGCGGCGGGAGCGCTCGGGGTCGGAGACGATGTCCGCCCAAGCGGCCACCGGGTCACCGAGGCGGGCCTTGGCCTCCCGGTACATCTGAAGCAGCACACCGCGTACATACGGGTAGCGGACCCGGGTGGGCGAATAGGTGTACCAGGAGAAGGCGGCGCCACGGGGGCAGCCGCGCGGCTCGTACTCGGGGCGGTCCGGACCCACGGACGGATAGTCGGTCTGCTGGGCCTCCCACGTGATGATGCCGTCCTTGACGTACACCTTCCACGAGCACGAACCGGTGCAGTTCACGCCGTGCGTGGAGCGCACCACCTTGTCGTGCGACCAACGGTCCCGGTAGAACTCGTCCGCCTGGCGGCCACCGCTCCTGTGCAGGGTCCGCAGGTCGTCGGAGACCTCCGCCCGAGTGAAGAAGCGGCGACTGCGCACCAGCGCCTCCGCCAGATCGCCGTCCATGCCCGCCCGTGTCCGTTGCGGGCTGGTCTCCGTGCTCACCGTGCCACTCCGCTCCGGGCGCCGCCGCCCGTTCGAATCGTGATCGGTCCCGGCTGTTGGCGACTCTACGACCGCTGTCCCCCGGAACGTCAACAGCCACTCCACGAACACCACGCGGCACGGTGAAGATCGTCTGCGTGCGGGGCCGGTCACCCGGATTCACGGGGCCACACGCGCGCCTGCAGGCCCGTGTGCCCCCGCTCGGCTGAACGGGGGCACACGGGCCTACGGGGTCGCTCCCCCTGACGGGGGCGGACTGCGGCCGGTCAGGCAGCCGGCTGGGGCAGGGTGCTGCCCGCCTTGGCGCGCGTGGCCTCGACCGCTTCCCATTCCTCGGTGCTGAGATTCGCGAGGGCGGCCGGGAAGACACCGTCCTGCTCCTTGAGGATGTGATCGCGCAACACGGCCATGGCCTCCACCAGGCGGTCAGGCCAGGTGGGGTCCGCAGGCGTCGCACCGCCGGCGGCCTCGGCCAGCACCGCCTCGATGCGGCGGTGCTCGGCCTCCAGGGCGGCGATCTGGTCGGGGAAGTCGGCGGCCAGAGCCGGGAACAGGCCGTGCTCCTCGACCGCGGTGTGCGGTTCGAGCACTGCGGCGATCTCCCGGGCGACCTCCGCCATCCGGGCCACCCCGCCCTCCTGATGAGCGGGCCGGAGGTGACTGATGAGGCGCACCACCTCGTCGTGCTCCCGGGTCAGCTCATCGATCGACGCCAGCGACTGACACCCGCAGTACTCACACACCGGACTTCTCCTCGTTGCTCGATCCGTCCTGATCCACTCGACCGCCGTCAGACCGCCGCTGTTCCTCGGCCCGGCGTTCTCTTCCGCTCGCCCTTACGCGGTGGTGCCTGCGGTGCGGTGGCCGTGCCGACGGCCGGTGCCCTGCTTGCGCTCGCCGCCTTCGGCTGCGGCGCGGACAGCGGTGAGGGTGAAGGCCAGCGCCGCGGCGGCCACGACCGCGAGCAGGGCCAGACCGGCGGCGTACGTCCCGTACTCGCCGTACAGCGAGCCCATGACCAGCGGCGGCAGGAAGCCGCCCAGGCCGCCGGCGGCGCCGACCACGCCGGTGACGGAGCCGACCTGGTCGGCCGGGGTGCGCAGGGCCACCAGAGCGAAGGTCGCTCCGCTGCCCGCGCCGAGCGCGGCGGCCATGGCCAGGAAGGCGATGGTGCCCACCGGTGCCAGGGCCGGGGTGAACGACTGCACGGCAGCCCCCGCCACCACCACGCTCAGCGAGGCTGCCAGCACCCGCACCGGGCCGAGCCGGTCCGACAGCCAGCCGCCGACCGGGCGCATCGCGACGGCCAGGAGGACGAAGCCGGCCATGCGGTTGGCGGCGTCGGCCTGGGTGAGGCCGTAGCCGGTCTTGAGGTAGGTGGGCAGGTAGACGGAGAAGGCCACGTAACCGCCGAACGCCACCGCGTACAGCGCGGACGCCTGCCAGGTGATGCCCAGCCGGACGGTGGCCGCGAGGCGGCGGGCCAGCGGCTCGGTCGGAACGGTGCGGCCGGGTGCGTCACGCAGCAGCAGCGCGGCGGTCACGCCGTACACGGCCAGAACGACGGCGGTGATCAGGAACGGGGTCGACATGCTGTGCGCGTCGACCAGCTTCACGGTGGTCAGGGCGCTGATGGCGGTGCCGCCCATGCCCGCGCCGAAGACGCCGATCGCCAGCCCGCGCCGCTCGGGCGGGAACCAGGCGTTGACCAGCGGCACTCCGACCGCGAAGGCGGTACCGCCGATGCCGAGGAAGAAGCCTCCGATGAGAAGCGCGGTGAGCGAGGAGTGGCCGGCCAGGCCGAGATAGAGCACCGGCACGATGGTGGCAGCCGACACGATCGGGAACATCACCCGGCCGCCGAACCGGTCGGTCAGCGCGCCGACCGGGATGCGGCCGAGCGATCCGACCACGACCGGAACCGCCACCAGCAGCGACTGCTGGAAGGAGGACAGCTCCAGGCTGTCCTTGAAGCGGGGGCCAAGTGGGCTGAGCAGTGCCCACGCCCAGAAGTTGACGGCGAACCCGATGGTGGCCAGGGCCAGCATCAGCCAGGCCCGGCCGGGCACCGGAGCGCCTGGGCCCGTCCTGTCGCTCTCCCTCGTCGACGACTGGACCATGGTGTCCGTCCTTCCCTCTTGTCCCTCTTACGCTGGTCATGTGACAGCAGGGCCCGCGGGTCTCTCACCTGTCGATCGGCGCCCTCGACCACTGTCCACTTCCGGGCATCCGCGCGGCATGGGCCAAGGGTCCCTGTGGGCGGGCAGACGGTCCCGGGCGGATCATGCCGTCCAGCCCTCCTCGGGACCTGTGCCCCGTACAGCTCGTTCGGTCCTGGGCTGCTGCCGCTGCTGCGCGCCTTTCGCACGCTCGAGTGGCGAACAAGTCCGCCAGGGACCAGAAGGACCTGAGATTGGGCCGGACGGCCCGTACATACAGGCCGTATTCTCACCGTCGACCGGCTTCGCGAAGGCTAGCCTCACCTTACTGACAACGGTGTGGCCGGCGGATCTCGTCCGGCATGGCGTAGCGGAGACGCGGATGAGCGTGGGTGGAAGGGGCGCCGTACAGGCGGGACGCCAAGCGGTTGTGCCGGAGAGCGCGCTGTGTGCCCTGGCCGATCTTGTGCCCGGTGCTCGGGCCACGGTGGTCGAGGTCGTCGCGGACGGTGCGCCGGACACGGCCCGCCGCCTGGGCGCCCTCGGATTCGCACCCGGGACGGTGGTGGAGGTCGTACGCCGTGCCCCGCTGCGTGACCCGGTCGTCTACCGGGTCAAGGACTACGAGGTGTGTCTGCGCCGGGCTCAGGCCGCATGTGTGTTCACGACCGAGGTGGAGCTGTGACCGCCGGCTGCCACGAGCCCGGCGGTGCGGGAGCGGTCGTGGCCGAGGATGCACGTATCGCGCTGGTCGGCAGCCCCAACGCGGGCAAGACCAGCGTCTTCAACGCCCTCACGGGCCTGCACGCCAAGACCGGCAACTATCCCGGCGTGACCGTGTCCCGTTACGTGGGTAGCTGCCGGGCCGGCGGGCGCGGTCATGTGATCGAGGATCTGCCCGGCACGTACAGCCTGGAGCCGATCAGTCCGGACGAGCAGATCACCGTCGATGTCCTGGACGGCCGCCTGGACGGCACACCACGGCCGGACGCGCTGCTCGTCGTCGTGGACGCCACCACCCTGCGCCGGTCGCTGACGCTGGTCGCGCAGGTCCTCTCCCGCGCCCTGCCGACCTGCGTGGTGGTCACCTTCACCGACGAACTGTCCCTGCGCCAAGGCCACCTGGACCCCGATGCACTCTCCCGGGCGCTGGGCCTCCCGGTGCTCCCCGTCGTCGGCCACCGCGGCCTGGGCATCGGGCAGGTGCGCGAGCGGATCGCCGCATGGCGGTCCTGGCCGGTCCCGGCCCTCGCACCGCCCACCGACCCTGCCGAGCTGGACGCCTGGGCGGAGTCGGTTCTCACCTTCGCCGACTACCGCCCCGCCGAGCGCCACAAAGCCACCCAGCGTCTCGACGCCGTGCTGCTGCACCCCGTGTGGGGCACGGCCGTCTTCTTCGCGGTCATGATGGCGTTCTTCCAGACCGTGTTCAATCTCGCGGCGCCGCTCCAGGGCTACGTGGAGTCGTTGTCCGGACGGCTGTCCCACCTGATCGCCGGCCACGTCACCAACCGGTGGCTGTCCGGCCTGCTGGGTGACGCGATCATCGGCGGCGTCGGCGGCGTCCTCGTCTTCGTCCCGCAGATCATGCTGCTGTTCCTTCTCCTCGCCCTGCTCGAAGGCGTCGGCTACCTGTCACGGGCGGCGTTCCTGATGGACCGGGTGATGGCGCGTGCCGGGCTGGAAGGGAGGGCGTTCGTGGCGCTGCTGTCGTCGTTCGCCTGCGCGATCCCCGGCATCCTGGCCACCCGCACCCTGCCCTCGGCCAAGGACCGCCTCGCCACCATGATGGCCGCCCCCCTGATGACCTGCTCCGCGCGCTTGCCGGTTTATGTGCTGCTGATCGGCCTGCTCGTCGAACCGTCCGCCAGGATCGGCCCGTTCGGCGCACAGGGGCTGATCATGTTCGGCCTGTATCTGCTCGGCGCCGTCTCCGCGATGACCGCCGCCTGGGTGATCAAGAAGGTGACCGACCGCGGCGGGGCTGCCATGCCGTTCTTCATGGAGATGCCCCCCTACCGGCTGCCCGCGCCCCGCGCGGTACTGCTGGCCATGTGGTCCTCCGCCCGGGCCTTCCTGCGCAAGTGCTCGACCGTCATCGTCGCCGCCTCCATCGCACTGTGGCTGGCGCTGAACCTGCCGCTGCACTCCCCCGCCCAGCTGCAGGCGGCCGGCGTCGACACCGGCGACTCCGTCGCCGTGTCCGCCTACACCGTCGACCACAGCTACGCAGCCGATCTCGGCCGGCTGGTCTCCCCCGTCTTCGACCCGCTGGGCTTCGACTGGCGCATCAACGTCGGCGTCCTGTCGGCACAGTCGGCCCGCGAGACCTTCGTCGCCACCCTCGGGCAGGTCGCCGCCGCCCAGAGCCCCGACCATCCGACGGACGCCCTGCGGACCATGACCAACCAGGACCGATCCCACGCGGGACAGGTGATCTTCACCGCGCCCACGATCGCGGCACTCCTGGTCTACTTCGCCTACGCGTTGCAGTGCATGGCCACCGTCGCGGTCATCCGGCGGGAGACCGGCACCTGGAAATGGCCGACGATCGCCTTCACCTACCTGACCGTGACGGCCTGGCTCATGGCCTACCTCGCCCACACCATCACCGCCGCTGTGACGGGTGGGTGAAGCACCCGTGGTCCCCCTGCACCCCCAGCCCGTCCCCGACCACCCCGACCGGTTGCGCTGGATCGTCCCCGCCGGTCTCCTCACCTGGACGGGAGCGCCCGCCTCGGTGCCGGCGCCGCTGGCGGCACTGCTCGCGGACGGCACCCTCGCCCACGTCAGCGTCGAACCCGGCGTCGTCGTCACCCGCCTCGGCGAAGGCCGCTCCTGGCGCGCGGACGGGGCCCGGGTCCGCACCGCGTTGCACAACGCCCTGGAAGATCCCACTGGTTGGAGCCCGGCGGCGGACGCCGAAGGGCCCCGCGACGACACGCCGCTCCACACGGCCGCGCTGAACCTCATCGCCGGACCGGTGGGCGAACGGGCCCGCTCGCACGGCGGTGCCATCGAGCTGGTCGGCGTGAGCGACGGCGTTGTCACCGTACGCCTCGTCGGTGCCTGCCACGGCTGTCCCGCCGCCCGGCTCACCCTCCACCACGGACTGGAGCGCCCGCTGCGCCGGCAATGCCCCCAGCTCATCGAGGTCCGGCACGTCGGACCGGGCGGCCGTCGCTCCGACGGCGGCCGGTGAACCAGGTCCGTACGACCGCGGCACCGGTGTTCGGCCCTATCAGAACAGCGCCGGCAGGAGGGCTTCGATCAGATGGGGTCCAGGCTCGGCGAGGGGCTGGTGCAGCTAGGTGGTGAGGTCATCGGCGGTGGTGGCACGCGAGGCCGCGGTCGGCGCACCGGTCGGCGACAACGGCCGTTCAGCGTGCGGGACGGGGCCGTCCATGTTCCTTGGTCGCTCACTCGTGCCACCGTGTTGCTCTCATGGGGTGGCTGCCGATCACAGCAGGCTGCTCCAGTACGACCAGAAGCGGGTGAGGACGAGCAGCACGATCACCCCGTACCAGGCACCGAGCAGCATCCAGTGCGTGTCCTGGAGGAACTCCAGCACGCCACGGGGAAGGGCGATGATTCCTCGTTGCAGGCAGTGCAGGGAGACGTACCAGAAGAGGGCGATGGTGACGGCCCAGACGACGACGCAGTAGGGGCAGAGCTTGCCCAGCTCGTAGAGCGACTGACCGATCAGCCAGTGCACGAACACGACTCCCACCAGGGCCCCGGCGTCCAGCGCGAGCCACAGCCTGCGGTGCAGGCGCGCCCCGGAGAGGACGGCGATGCCGAGGGCGGTCACGGCGGCGAAGGCGCCCAGTCCGAGCAGCATGTTGGGGAAGCCGAACAGGCTGCCCTGCGGGCTGGACATGACGCTGCCGCAGCTCACGACGGGGCTGATGTTGCATGGTGGCTGGTAGCCGGGATCGCGGAGCAGACGCCAGTCGTCCACGGTGAGCTGGAAGGAAGCCAGCCAGCCCAGGACTCCGGCCGCGAGCATCGCCCAACCGGTGCGGCGACTGGCGCCGACCGGGGGCGGACGTCGGCCTGTTGTGGCGTCCGGCACCAGGGCGGGTCCGTGGGTCATGCGGCTCTCCGGGAGCCTGAGGTCGACCGGGGCCGTCCCCCGGCCGTCGGAGCCGGTGCCGGTGTGGCCCGCCTGCGGTAGACGAGATAGGGCCGGGCCAGATAGCCGATGGGCACGCTCCACACGTGCACGAGGCGGGTGAAGGGCCAGCCCGCGAAGAGCAGGCAGGCGGTCAGCGCGTGCAACTGGAACAGCAGCGGGGCACCGGTGATCGCCTCTGGCCGAGGCTGCAGGGTGAAGATGCCGCGGAACCAGACGGAAATGGTCTCCCGGTAGTCGTAGCCCGCGCCGAGGACGTTGTGCGCGGCGGTCGCGGAGATGCCGAGCAGCACTGTGGCGGACAGCAGCGGGAAGAGCACCTTGTCGCTTCGGTCGGTGCCGAGGCGAATGCGGCGGGTGAGCAGCCGTCGGGCGCACAGCATGCCGAGCCCGGTGACCATGGCGACGCCCGCCACCGAGCCCGCCCACACGGCCGTGGTGTGGTAGGTGTGTTCGCTGATGCCGCCCGCCTCGGTCCAGGAGGCGGGCACGGCGAGCCCCACGACGTGCCCGGCGATCACCATGAAGGCGCCGAGGTGGAACAGCGGGCTGCCCCAGCGCAGCCAGCGGTGTTCCAGAAGCTGGCTGGTGTGGGTGGTCCAGCCGAACTGGTCCTGGCGGTAGCGCCAGACGTGCCCGACGACGAACACGGCGAGGCAGATGTAGGGGAAGGCAACCCACAGCAGTAGGTCGGTGCCGCTCGCCGGCGTGGCGGTCGGAGAGGAGAGGGCTGTGGCGTTCATCGACTGCCTTCCCTGCGGGTGGTGGTCGGGGCGGCCGGCTGCACACGGGTCGGTGGGGCGGCCGTCGGCGGCACGAAGGTGCCCGGTGGGGCGAACTCCCCGTCGCCGTATGTCCCGTACGGGTCGAGGCCGACCTCTTCGTTCGGCGGGCCCTCGGCGACGAGCTGGGCCACCGCCGCGCGGTCCGCCTCGGTGGGCGGCGGCAGCAGGGTGAGCAGTGCGGCCAGGATGTGCCGGTACGGCGAGTCGGCGTCGGTCAGGGCGCGGTGGATCAGCTCCAGACCGCGCCGGTGCTGACGCAGCGGTGCTTCTCCGCCGCCCGGGCCCGCCAGGGCGGCGAACTCCAGGACGACCGGGAGGTGGTCGGGCAGTTCACCCCTGTCGGTGTCCCATCCGGCGGCCCGGTAGCGCTGGTTCAGGGTGAGCAGGGCCATGCCGCGGCGGCGGGTGTCGCCGTGCAGGTAGTAGGTGAGGTAGAGGCTGCTCTTGCGGCGCAGGTCGAACATCTCGACGTAGTGGCGTTCCAGCGCCTCGGGGTCCTGTGCGGCGAACCAGTCGGTGAACCGGACGAGGTGTTCCGCCCCGGGCGTGGCCGGCAGGGCCTCCACCACGGTCGTCAAGTCGCCCCTGGCCGCGACCAGTTCCGGGTCGGGGTACTGCAACAACAACGACACGAGCCGCAGTGTCAGCGCGCGGCCCGCCGCCTCCTCGGGTGTGAGCCGGGCCGGGCGGCGTACGGCTGCCCGGACGCGGGTGCGGACGAGGGCGGGAATCGTTGCGGCGAGCGGGCTCACGGACGGCCTCCGGCGGTGGTGTGGCGGCGCAGGGTGGGGATGCCGAGCATGACCTTGCGGGGCTCGGCCTCGCCGGACGTCTCGACCGGGCAGCGGTTCTCCATCGCGGTGAGCGCGGCGGCGTCCTCCTTGTGGGCGGCGGGGACGACGTACCGGTCGGCGTACTTGGCGACGGCGAGCAGCCGGTGCAGGTCCTGCCCCTCGCCGGCGGTCAGGCCGACGGCCTTGAGCACCTTCTCGTCGCCGGCCTCGCCGAGGGTGCGTTCACGCATGTACGAGCGCAGCGCGGTGAGTTTCATCAGCACACCGGCTACGACGTCGGTGTCGCCGGCGGTGAACAGTTCCGCCAGGTACTCCAGCGGGATGCGCAGCCGGGTGACGGCGGCGAACACGTGGTCGGGGTCGTCCTGGTTTCCGCCCGCGGCGTCGACGGAGTCCAGGACCGGGGAGAGGGGCGGCACGTACCAGACCATCGGCAGCGTGCGGTACTCCGGGTGCAGCGGCAGCGCCACCTTGTAGCGCATGACCAGGTCGTACACCGGGGAGCGGCGGGCCGCCTCCAGCCAGTCCTCCGGGATCCCGGACTCCCGTGCGGCCGCGATCACGCCGGGGTCGGACGGGTCGAGGAAGACGCCGCGCTGGGCCTCCAGCAGGTCCCGCTCGTTCGCGGTCGCCGCGGCCTCGCCCACCTTGTCGGCGTCGTACAGCAGCAGCCCGAGGTAGCGCAGCCGGCCGACGCACGTCTCCGAGCAGACCGTGGGCTGCCCCGCCTCGATGCGCGGGAAGCAGAACGTGCACTTCTCGGCCTTGCCGGTGGCGTGGTTGACGTAGACCTTCTTGTACGGGCACGCCGTGACGCACATCCGCCAGCCGCGGCAGCGGTCCTGGTCCACGAGAACGATGCCGTCCTCGACCCGCTTGTACATGGCGCCGGACGGACAGGCCGACACGCAGGCCGGGTTGAGGCAGTGCTCGCACAGCCTGGGGAGGTGGAACAGGAAGGTCTGCTCGAACTCGAACTTCACCTTATCCGCCCATGCACCGGTCAGGTTGGGGTCGGCGCCCGCGTGCTCGGGCGCGCCGCCGAGGCCGTCCTCCCAGTTGGCGCCCCAGGTGATGGCGGTGGGCCTGCCGGTGAGGACCGAGCGGGGGCGGGCGACGGGCATGTCCTTCTGGGCGGGGGCACTGACGAGGTTGTCGTAGTCGTAGGTGACCGGCTCGTAGTAGTCCTCGATGGAGGGCAGGTCGGGGTTGGAGAAGAGGGACAGCAGGCGCTTGACGCGGCCGCCGGAGCGCAGGACGAGGCGTCCGCGCTTGTCGAGCATCCAGCCGCCCTTCCAGTGTTCCTGGTCCTCGTAGCGGCGGGGGTAGCCGACGCCGGGCTTGGTCTCGACGTTGTTGAACCAGGCGTATTCGACGCCGGTGCGGTTGGTCCACGTCTGCTTGCAGGTGACCGAACAGGTGTGGCACCCGATGCACTTGTCGAGGTTCATCACCATCGCGACTTGAGCCATCACTCGCATGTCAGTACTCCACTTGCTGGCTGCGGCGGCGGATGACGGTGACCTCGTCGCGCTGGTTGCCGGTCGGGCCGTAGTAGTTGAAGGCGTAGGTGAACTGGGCGTAGCCGCCGGCGAGATGGGTGGGCTTGAGCAGCAGGCGGGTGAGCGAGTTGTGGATGCCGCCGCGCTTGCCGCTGACCTCGGTCTTCGGCACGTTCACGTTGCGGTCCTGGGCGTGGTACATGTACACCGTGCCCTCGGGCATGCGGTGAGTGACCACGGCGCGGGCGGCGACGACACCGTTGCGGTTGTACGCCTCGATCCACTCGTTGTCCTTGACGCCGATCCGCTCGGCGTCCTCCACGGACATCCAGATCGTGGGACCGCCACGGGACAGGTCGAGCATGTACTTGTTGTCCTGGTAGTTCGAGTGGATGGACCACTTCGAGTGCGGGGTCAGGTAGCGGACCGTGACCTCGGTACGGCCGTTCTCGTGCAGTTGCTCGTCGCCGTAGTGCCTGGGCGTGTTCAGCGGGGGCCGGTAGACGGGGAGTTGTTCACCGAGCTCGGCGATCCAGTCGTGCTGGACGAAGAAGTGCTGCCGGCCGGTGAGGGTGTGCCAGGGCTTCTTGTGCTCGGTGTTGATGACGAACGGCGAGTAGCGACGCCCGCCGGTCTCCGAGCCCGACCACTCGTAGGAGGTCATCACGGCTCGCGGCTGGGTGCGGGTGTCGGCGAAGGTGATCCGCTCGGCCTCGCGTTCGGCGGCGAGTTCCACCAGGCCGTCGCTGCCGGTCTGCCGCTCGAGTTCACGGAAGCCCTCGGTGGCCAGGCGGCCGTTGGTCGTGCCGGACAGGGCGAGGATCGCCTCGCACATGTGGGAGGCGGTGGCCAGGGAGGGCCGTCCCGCGGCGACTCCGTCCCTCACCGTCCCGTTGCGGCGCCGCAGCTCGTCGATCTCCTGGTTCGGGTGGACGGTGACGCCCTTGGTGGTCGTCCCCAGGGTGTCGAGCAGCGGTCCGACGGCGCGCATCTTCTGCGCGACGGCGGCGTAGTCCCGTTCGATGACGGCCAGCTTGGGCATGGTCCGCCCGGGGACCGGCTCGCACTCGCCGGTCTTCCAGTCCCGTACGACTCCGCCGGGCTGGGCGAGTTCGTCGGGGGTGTCGTGCAGCAGCGGTACCGCGAGGACGTCGGTGCGGGTGCCCAGGTGCTCGGCGGCCAGCTC
The DNA here is from genome assembly GCF_014650035.1 of Streptomyces lucensis JCM 4490. Lineage (GTDB taxonomy): Bacteria > Actinomycetota > Actinomycetes > Streptomycetales > Streptomycetaceae > Streptomyces > Streptomyces lucensis. The sequence continues at coordinate 241,303 of NZ_BMUE01000004.1, forward strand.
GCTGAACCGGTCGGCGAGGGTCAGGAAGGTGTCGTAGTCGGTGCGGGCCTGCCAGGGCGGGGCGATGGCGGGGGTGAAGGCGTGCACGAAGGGGTGCATGTCCGTGCTGGACAGGTCGTCCTTCTCGTACCACGTCGCGGCCGGCAGGACCACGTCGGACAGCAGGCCGGTGGAGGTCATCCGGAAGTCCATGCAGACCAGCAGGTCGAGCTTGCCCTCCGGGGCCTCCTCCCGCCAGACGACGTCCTTCGGACGGCCCTCATGCGGTGTCTCCTCGGAGCGGACCGCCGCGTCGGTCCCCAGGAGATGGCGCAGGAAGTACTCGCTGCCCTTGCCGGAGGAGCCAAGCAGATTCGCCCGCCACACGGTCAGCACGCGCGGGAAGTTGGCCGGGTCGTCGGGATCCTCAACGGCGAACCGCAGCCTGCCGGACTTCAGTTCGTCGACGATGTGCTCGGCGACCGGCCGGCCGGCTCGTGCCGCTTCGTCCGTCAGGTCCAGCGGGTTGCGGTTGAAACCGGGGTGACCGGGCGTCCAGCCCAGCCGCACGGCCTGCGCCAGGCAGTCCGCGAACGCCTTTCCCTTGAACCGTCCTTCGCCCAACGGGGAGGCCAGCTCGTCGGGTCCGAACGCCTCGTAGCGCCACTGGTCGGAGTTCAGGTACCAGTACGAGGTGCCGGCCATGTGCCGGGTGGGCCGCTGCCAGTCGAACGCGAACGACAGATGCTGCTGCCCGGTGACCGGGCGGACCTTCTCCTGGCCGACGTAGTGCGCCCAGCCACCGCCGTTGACCCCCTGGCAGCCGGTCATGGTCGTCAGCGCCAGGAAGGCACGGTAGATGGTGTCCGAGTGGAACCAGTGGTTGGTACCGGCACCGAGAGCGATCATGGAACGGCCGTTGGTCCGCTCTGCGTTGCGGGCGAACTCCCGGGCGATCCGGGCCGCCTGCTCGGCCGGGACGGAGGTGATCGTCTCCTGCCAGGCCGGGGTGTACGGCTCGGCCGCGTCGTCGTACGAAGACGGCCAGCTGCCCGGCAGACCGGGACGCCCCACCCCGTACTGGGCGAGCATCAGGTCGAAGACGGTGGTGACCAGGCGGCCGCCGATCGTGCGGACCGGGACACCGCGGACCATGGACGAGCCGCCCTCCGTGGCGCCCTCGTCGAAGCGGGGCAGCGCGACCTCGGCGGTGTCCTCGGCCCGGTCCAGCAGGGTCAGCGCGGGCACGGTGTCGCCGAGTCCGAGATTCCAGCGGCGCTGGTCCTCCTTGGCCCAGCGGAAGCCGAGCGAGCCGTTGGGAACGACGGGTTCGCCGGTGACCGCGTCCAGGAGAACGGTCTTGGACTCGGCGTGCTCCGTGCCGTGCCCGAGGTCGGCCGCGGTCAGGAAACCGTCGGGCACCAGGCCGCCCCCGGTGCGCTCGCGCAGGGTCACCAGGAACGGGGCGTCGGTGAACTTGCGCAGGTAGTCCTGGAAGTACGGCACCTCGCGGTCGACGAGGAACTCGCGCAGGATCACATGTCCCATGGCCATCGCCAGCGCGCCGTCCGTGCCGGGGTGCGGAGCCAGCCACTCGTCGGCGTGCTTGACGTTGTCGGCGTAGTCGGGGCTGACCGCGACGACCTTCGTACCGTTGTAGCGGGTCTCGGTCAGGAAGTGCGCGTCCGGGGTGCGGGTCACCGGGATGTTGGAACCCCACATGATCAGGTAGCCGGCGTTCCACCAGTCCGCCGCCTCCGGGACGTCGGTCTGGTCGCCGAAGACCTGCGGGGATGCGATCGGCAGGTCCGCGTACCAGTCGTAGAACGACAGCAGGGTGCCGCCGATCAGCGAGTGGTAGCGGGCACCGGCCGCGAAGGACGCCATCGACATCGCCGGGATGGGTGAGAAGCCCGCGACGCGGTCGGGGCCGTACGTCTTGGTGGTGTGCACCTGGGCGGCGGCGATCAGCTCGCTCACCTCGTCCCAGTCGGCGCGGACCAGACCGCCCTTGCCGCGGGCCCGCTTGTACGCCCGCGTCTTCGCCGGGTCGGAGGTGATCTCCGCCCAGGCCGCCACAGGGTCGCCCAGCCGCTTGCGGGCCTCGCGCCACAGCTTCAGCAGGGCGCCCCGTACGTACGGGTAGCGAACGCGGCTGGGCGAGTAGGTGTACCAGGAGAACGACGCCCCGCGCGGGCAGCCGCGCGGCTCGTACTCGGGGCAGTCCGCGCCGATGGACGGGTAGTCGGTGGCCTGGTGCTCCCACGTGATGATGCCGTCCTTGACGTACACCATCCACGAGCAGGAGCCCGTGCAGTTCACACCGTGCGTGGAACGCACCACCTTGTCGTGGGCCCACCGGTCCCGGTAGAAGCCCTCCCACTTGGGGTCGCCCGTGCCGAACACGGCGCGTCCGTCGGTGGACACCTCGCGGCGGGTGAGCAGCCGCCGGGTGGCCAGCGGCCAGCCCGCGCCGGCACCCGGCACCTGACGCGGTGCGTTCTGATCGTTCTCCATGGCCAGGAACGCTAGGCGGAGCGGCACCTGGCGCGCCTGGGGCCGGCGGTCCCCGCGGGATGCCCCTCCGGCCCCATCCGGCCGGCCGGAAGAGGGACCAATGGCCCATGAACGGGGCCCGGTCGACCGGGTGGTCGGTCGGCACCAAAGCTGCATGCTGGGCATTGATCGAATCGCGGATGCCCATCTGTACGACCGCATTCCGTGCCTGTCAGGCGGCCCATTCCCCCGTCCCGGCCGCCGCAGGTGTAGCGCGTACGGCGCGTGGCGCCCGGTTCGGTCGTGCGTCCGGCCGCGCCCCGCGGCCGGACGCGGCATCCGCCCCGAGAACCGGCACCCGGAATGCCATCCCCACCCGCATCGGCCGGCCGCGCCGGCCCGACCTGCTGGAGACACGACCATGAGCGTGCTCACCCTCGCCTCGGACCCTCAGGACGCCACGGCCCTCGAAGGCGCTGAGGCCCACCACGCCCGCCTGGCCGGAGCACTGGCCGGCCGGGTGAAGATGCTGCTCACCGCCGTGGACCGGGACCCGAGTGCCGCCGGGAAACTCCACGCCGGGCTGGTGGCCTTCTGCGACCGCTCGCTGCTCCCGCACGCCGCGGCCGAGGAATCCGCGCTCTACCCCACCGCCCATCGCATGCCAGAGGCCCGCCTGCTCATCGAGGGTCTGATCGGCGAACACCGCTGCCTCACCGCGCTCGTCGACACCCTGCGCGCCGCGCCCGTCCCGGCGGACGCGGCGGCCGACGCCCGGGCTCTTCAGGTCCTCTTCGAAGAGCACGTGGCCAAGGAGAACGGCCTCGTGCTGCCGCTGCTCGCCATGGCACCCGAGGTCTCCCTCGCCGGGCTGCTCACGGACATGCACCACCGACTTGCCGACGACACGCGCACCAGGGGCGCCGGAGAAGGCCATCACACGGAGGAAGGACACGACATGCGTGAAGATCAGGTCGAGGAGGCCGGCGGCTGCGGCGGCGTGTGCGGCTGTGGAGGGGCGGAGGAGGCCGCCGAACCCGAGCTGGACGTGCGGGAGGTGCCGCACGCCCTGCGCCACGCCACCGTCTTCGGCGCGCTCGACGCCGTTCCGGTGGGCACCGCGATGGTGCTGGTCGCCCCGCACGACCCGCTGCCGCTGCTCGCCCAGATCGAGCAGCGCAACCCCGGGGCCTTCTCGGTGGAGTACCTCGAACGCGGCCCGGAAGCCTGGCGGTTGCGCCTCAGCCACCGCTGACGTGCACCCCCAGGCGAAGCACGAAGCCGGCTCCATCCGTTGTGGAGGCATGGCGAACTCGCACGCTCACAAGGAAAGAGAGAAGAACACGTCATGAACGGACCACACCGGCGTGCCGCCACCCTGCTCGGAACGGTCGGTATCGCCCTGTCGGTCGCCGGACCGGTCATGCTTCTACGCGGGCGCGGCGGCAGGAAGGAGATCCGCACCGAACTGGCTGCCCAGAAGATCACCTTCCCTGGCCACGGGCTGCCCGCCGACCTCGCCCGCCACGCCGGCACCACCGTGGAAACCGGCCCCGCGGCACACGCCTACGCCCGGTTCATCAACGGCAACCTCGCCCACGCCACCGGCGGCCGTACCTACGCCGAGATCACGGCGGAACTGCACGCCGCCGGGGGCGACGACGAAAAGCTCGCTGAACTGCGCCAGACCGCTTTCATGGGGCAGACCCTGCGCGCCTCACTGATGTCCGCATACCAGGCATGGCACCTCACGACCCTCGTCACGGGTCTCGGCGCCGCACTGACCGGTCTGGGCGTCGCACTCGTCGCCACCGCGGACGCCCTGAGGCCCCGCGCCGCGCGCCACCGCTGAACGTACCGCGGCGCAGGGAGCCGGAAGCAGCGGCTCGCTTCCGCCCGGGCACGCGGCCCCGGATCTCCACGCGGCCGGTGCGGCCCATCCGAGTTCTGGACAGTCCGCCAGCTCCCTGAGCCAAGCGTGAACCAGGGACCCTTGCCCCGCCTTCACAGGACCATCGGCCGCCGCGCCGCCCACGGCCCCCGGTGGATGCTGACAGCCGACCGATCCTGGAGGTATCCCGTGTACGACCGTTCCGAACCCCCGCTCGGCCGATCGCGCCGCTGTCGCTCGCGGTGGACGCCGCGCATGGTCCGGCCCGGTCACCGTCCGGCCGCCCGCCTGGTCCGCCCTGGCTCCAGGGCGGCCGGACACAGCCTCCGCGGCCCGGGGAGGGCGGCGCGATGAGCACCACCACCGCCCGGGCGATCCGCCGCCAGCGGCACGAAGCCACCGAGCGGCCCTTCATCGTCATATGGGAGTCGACCCGCGCCTGCCCGCTGGCCTGCCGTCATTGCCGGGCCGAGGCCGTGCCCGACCGCGACCCGCGCGAGCTGGACACGGCCGCCGCCAAGGACCTGCTGGACCAGGTGGCAGCCTTCGGCCGGCCCGCCCCGCTGTTCGTGATAACCGGCGGCGACCCGTTCCAGCGCCCCGACCTGACCGAACTCATCGCGTACGGCAGGGAGACCGGAGTCCGGGTGGCCGTCTCCCCGTCCGGCACTCCGACGCTCACCGAGGAGCGGCTGCGGGCCGTGCACGCCGCGGGCGCGAGCGGACTGTCGCTGGGCCTGGACGGCTCCACCGCCGAACTCCACGACGACTTCCGCGGCGTGCCCGGCGTGTTCCGCTGGACCCTGGACGCCTGGGACGCCGCCCGCGCGCTGGGCATGAAGGTGCAGATCAACACCACCGTCGCCCGGCACAACCTGCACGACCTCCCCGACATCGTCCGTCTGGTCGCCGAGCACGGAGCGATGCTGTGGAGCGCCTTCTTCCTGGTGCCCACCGGCCGTGGCCGCAGCCTCGGCGCGCTGACGCCGGACGAGGTGGAGGACGTCCTCAACTTCGTCTACGACGTGGGCCTGACCGTGCCCGCCAAGACGACCGAGGCCCACCACTTCCGCCGTGTCGCGCTGCAGCGGCAGGTCCTCGCCGCCGCGGGTGACGACCACGCGGCGGTCCTCGGGCTCGGGCCCCTGTACCGGGAGTTGCGCAAGCGGGTCGCCGCCCTGGGTCTCGAATCCGGAGCACGGCGGGTGCGCCGACCGCCGCTGGACGTCAACGCGGCCCGCGGCTTCGTCTTCGTCTCCCACACCGGCACCGTCCACCCCAGCGGCTTCCTCCCGCTGAGCGCGGGAAGCGTGCGTGAGACGCCGCTGACGTCGATCTACCGGACCTCACCGCTGTTCACCGGCCTGCGCGCCGCGGACATGCTGGGCGGCCGCTGCGGGCGGTGCGAGTTCCGGCAGGTCTGCGGCGGCTCGCGGTCACGGGCCTACGGGGTCACCGGCGACCCGTACGCCGAGGAGCCCTGGTGCGGTTACGTCCCCGGTTCCTTCCCCCACCAGCGGGAACTGGCCGCGCTGCTGTCCGGCGGCGCCGAGGCCGCCCCCTTCGCGCACCACCGTTCGGCCGCCGCCCCGGGCGGTGAGGAGCACCGTGTACCGCAAGAACGATGACCACCCGGCCGCCGGAGGTCCCCCGCCCAGCAGGTTCAAGGCGTCCGGTCTGCGCAGCCGTCATCTGGCCGCCCACGTCCTGGTCGCCGCGTGGGCCGTCCTCGCGCTGCTCGCGGCCATGGCCCAGCAGACCCTCCCGGTGGCCCGCTGGCTGGCCGTCCACCTGTTCCTGCTCGGCGCGGCCACCACGGCGATCGTGGTGTGGAGCGAGCACTTCGCCGTCGCCATGCTGCACGCCTCCCGGCCTGACCAACGGTGGGGCAACGCCCGGCTGGCCGCCGTCAACGTCGCGGTCGTCGGGGTGCTCACCGGCGTCTGGGGCGACGTGCCCGCGCTGATCGGTGCCGGATGCGCACTGCTGGTCATCGCGATCACCGCACACCTGGTCGTCCTCGTGCGGCTGGGTCGAGGGGCGCTGGGTGGACGGCTCGCCCCGATCGCCGGCTACTACCGGGCCGCCGCCGGGGCGTTGGTCATGGGCGGTGTGCTGGGCTGGCTGCTGGCCACCGGCAAGGCCGGTCCGCGGTACTACACCGGGCTGAAGCTGGCCCACGTGCACATCACGCTGCTCGGCTGGATCGGGCTGCCCGTGCTGGGCACGATGTTCATGCTGTGGCCCACCGTGCTGGGCGTACGCATGAAGGAGCGGACCACCCGGGTGGCGCGGTGGGTGCTGTGGCTCACCGGCGGCGGACTGCTGCTGGCGGTCGCCGCGCTGACGTTCGGGTGGCGCTGGCCGGCCGCCGCGGGCCTCGCCCTGTACGCGCAGGGAGCGGCCGTCGCCGTCGACCTGCTCATCCGCACCGTACGCGGCGGCAAGCCCGTGTCCGCGGCAGCCGCCTGGATGCTGGCCGCGGCCACCTGCTGGCTGCTCATCGCCGTGACGGCAGACCTGACGCTCCTGGTCACCCGTCCGCTCCCGGCAGCGCAGACCGGCATCGACGCCCTGGTCCCCGTGCTGCTCATCGGTTTCGTCGCCCAAGTGCTCGTCGGCGCCCTCACCTATCTGCTGCCCATCGTGCTCGCCTCCGGCCCCAAGGAACGTGCCGGCCTGCGGGCGGTGCTCGAACGGGGCTGGCCGCACAGGCTGCTGCCGTTCAACGCCGGCGTGGCCCTGCTGGCGCTGCCCCTGCCCGGCCCCGCCGGCACGGCAGGCGCTCTGCTGGCCGCAGCAGCCGTGGTCGCCTTCCTCATGCTGACCGTCGCGGTGATCATCCGCAGCGGCCGGTCACTTCTGAGGGACACCGGCCGGAACGGAGGGGCACGGGGTCCCGTCCTGTGGGGCTCCGTCGCGGGGGCCGTACTGATCGTGCTGGCCGTGCTCGTCGCCGGCAGCGGAGGCGGCACCGGCGGCGAGCCCATCGCCGCAGGAGCCGGAGGTGCGGGAACCGGTACGAGCCGGACGGTCTCCGTCACCCTCGCCGACATGCGGATCCGCCCGGCTCGGATCGAGGTCACGGCGGGCACTCGTCTTCGGCTGAGGGTCACCAACACCGATGCCCAGCGCCACGACCTCAAGGTCCAGGACGGGCCCGCCGCCCCGCTGCTCGGCAAGGGCGAGACCCGCGTACTCGACCTCGGACAGGTCACCAGGAGCCGCGCGGCATGGTGCACGATGCCGGGCCACAAGGCAGCCGGGATGTCCATGGACATCGTCGTGACCGGCGGCACGCACAAGTCGAGCGCACACCCCGGCCATTCCACGACCGCCACCACCGACCGCGGCCTGGACCTCGCCGCCGACTTCTCCACCGGCTGGCAGCCACGCAGCGCCACTCTCTCCCCCGCACCCGGCGGGACGGTCCACAAGCTCGAACTGCACGCCGCACACACCACGGTCGAAGTCGCTCCCGGTGTGAAACAGCAGATGTGGACCTTCGGGGGGACCGCACCCGGCCCCACTCTGCACGGCGCCGTGGGCGACGTCTTCGAGATCACCCTCGTGAACGACGACCACGGCATGGGCCACGGCATCGACTTCCACGCCGGCTCCCTCGCCCCGGACGGGCCCATGCGCACCATCCGGCCCGGCGAGCGCCTGGTCTACCGCTTCCGCGCCGAGAGGGCCGGGGCGTGGCTGTACCACTGCAGCACCGCACCCATGCTGCAGCACATCGGCAACGGCATGTACGGCGCCGTCGTCATCGACCCGCCGGGCCTGGCGAAGGTCGACCACGAATACGTACTGGTTTCCTCCGAGCTCTACCTCGGCGCCCCGGGCAGCACCGCCCAGGTGGCGAAGATGCGCCAGGACACCCCGGACGCCTGGGTGTTCAACGGCGTCGCGAACCAGTACGAGCAGCGTCCCCTGAAGGCGAAGGCCGGCGAGCGGGCCCGCTTCTGGGTGGTCGCCGCAGGCCCCAGCGACGGCGTCGCCTTCCACGTCGTCGGCACCGTCTTCGACACCGTGTACAAGGAAGGCGCCTACTCACTGAAGCCCGGCCATGCGGGCGGCTCGCAGGTGCTGGACCTGGCCGCGGCCCAGGGTGGCTTCGTCGAGACGACGTTCCCCGAGCCCGGCCACTACGCCTTCGTGGACCACGACATGCGCCACGCCGAAGCCGGTGCCCACGGCATGGTGGAGGTGAGCGAGTAGTGGGCACCGTCGGCTGGTGGTCGCTGGTCCGGTTCGCGCACGTCGCGGGCGCCGCCCTGTGGGTCGGCGGCCAGCTGGCCCTCTCCCTGGTGATCCTGCCGCTGGCCCGTCACCTGCTTCCTCCTGAGGCCAAGGACCGCTTCACCTCCGCGGCCGGCCGCCGGTTCGGAATGCTGACCGGGGCAGTGTTCCTGCCCGTGCAGCTGGCCACCGGCTGGGCCATGGCCTGGCACAGGGGAGTCACCTGGGCCTCCCTCACCGAACCAGGCTACGGCCGCACCCTGGCGACCAAACTCGCCCTCTTCGCGGTGGTGATGCTCGCCGCCGCGGGCCATGGAATCGCCCACGCCAAGGGCCGCGCCGACCTGGCCCGTGCCCTGGCGGTCGTCTCCCTCGTCGGCTCACTCGGAGTCGTCCTGCTCGCCACCGCCCTGCCCGCCACATGAACCCCGACCACGACGCAGACACAGGAGGCGTCATGCGCACCCAGGTCCTGCCCGAGCCGGCCACCGTCGAGTCGCTGTTGGCGGCCGCCGTGGCAGCCCCGTCGATCCACAACACCCAGCCGTGGCGCTTCCGCCTGGATCCCGACAACCAGGTGCTGGAGGTCCACTCGGCACGGGAGCGCACGCTGCCACTGGCGGACCCGGTGCACCGCGCCCAGTACCTGTCCGTGGGCGCCGCACTGTTCAACCTCCGCCTTGCCGCAGTCCATCAGGGGTGGCGGCCTGAGGTGACACTGCTGCCGGACACGCGACGGCCAGGGCTGCTGGCCACCGTACAGCTGACCGGCCCCCTCGCCGCGCACGAGCACCCCTCCGACTCCGACCTCTACGAGGCCGTCCAGCGGCGGCACACAAGCCGGATGCCGTTCACCGGCCGCCCCGTGCCCGAGTCGATCGTCGCTGAGATGACGGCGGCCGCACACGCCGCGGGCGCACGGCTGCACGTGCCGGACATCGCGGGGACACGCAGGTTGCTGCACCTGACCGCCACCGCCGAGGACCGCAACCACGCCGACCCGGCCCGCACCGCCGAAACCCGCGCCTGGATCAACGCGCCGGCCTCGAACGCTCCCTACGGCATCCCCGTCACCGCCCTCGGCCCGGCCGACGCGGCCGGACGGATGCCGATGCGCGACTTCACCGGACTGCCCGCCCTGCGCCTGCCCGCCCTGTGGTTCGAACGCCATGTGCAGCTGGCCCTGCTGTGGACCGGCCACGACCGACGACAGGACTGGCTGCGAGCAGGACAGGCCCTGCAGTACGTCCTGCTCACCGCGACCGCCCGCGGCCTGCGGACGTCACTCCTGCACCAGGCCATGGAATGGCCCGACCTGCGGTCGGCCATGGCCCTCCCCCAGCACAAGCGGTGCCATCCGCAGGTGCTGATCCGATTCGGCTACGGCCCTGACGGCGGCCGCACACCGCGAGCGAGCGGTCAGGCCGGGCTCAGCCACCGGAGCCGGCCCGCACCCTTTCCTCGGCGGCCGCCAGCAGCTCCGGGTCGGCCGGCGGAGCAACGTCGGGGTGGCGTTCGGCCCACCTGACGACGTACGGGCAGAGCGGGACCACCGGGACGCCCTCGCGCCCGGCGAGGGCGTACAGCTCGCGGGCGAGGGAACCGGCGATGCCGCGTCCCTCGTGGGCGGGCTCGACGATCGTGTGAACGGGGACCAGGGCGCGTGCCGGAGACTCCAGCACGAAGTACTCGACGTACCCGACGACTTCACCGTCGCCGACGGCTTCGAGGCGGCCCGCCGCCCGGTCGTCGCGGATCTCGGTCTCACTCATGGCGCGTACGCTCCCGGTCCCTGTCCGGCCCGTGGATCAGGCCCCTACGGCCTGCGGGCTGCGCTGCTGGTCGGTGCCGGGCACCGGCTCGGACGGGTCTGCGCCGAGGGACACGATCCGGTTGTCGCCGTCGACGTGCACGACCCGGGGCTCGAGCGCCCGCGCCTCGGCATCGCTGACCTGAGCGTAGCTGATGATGATCACCAGGTCGCCCGGGTGCACGAGATGGGCGGCGGCGCCGTTGATCCCGATCACCCCGGACCCGCGCTCGCCCTCGATGACGTAGGTCTCCAGCCGGGCGCCGTTGTCGATGTCGACGATGTGCACGAGCTCGCCCGGCAGCAGGTCGGCGGCGTCGAGCAGATCGGCGTCGATGGTCACCGATCCCACGTAGTGCAGGTCGGCCTGGGTGACGGTGGCTCGGTGGATCTTGGACTTGAACATGGTTCGCAGCATGGAGTAGCTCCCGGTTTGTCTGCTCCCTGCCTGTCTGCGCAGGTCAAGGGCGGTCTTCGGAGGCTACATCGTTTCGCATGTTCGGTCAGCTGTTGCCAGGTGTTCCAGAACTCACACTGACCCGTTGCCGACTTTTCTGACGCCGCCACAATCGGACGAGCACTCGCTCACGGGCTCTCGGCGCGCTTTCCGTCCAAGCGGCCTACGTCGGTCGACTCCACAGCCGCCAAGTAGGCGGGCAACGCCTCAGTGGCCCGCTCGAAGGAGGTGATCCTTGCTTTCCCTGCGGCTTTGCGAGTCTGTCGCCGGTCAGCGAGCCTGTCGTCCAAGTTCTGCGCAGGCCATCCTCCGCACGATGCCCTCCCGAGCCACTCCGGCACAGTGGATGCGCGTGCGCGCGATCGCGTTCACGGGGGCGGCAGGACGCCGGCAGCGTCGCGCCGGGTGGCCTCGCGGGCACTTCGCGACCGCCTCGGCGTCATCGGCGATCACCTGGGTCACCGCGCGCTCCCGCCGCCGGCGAAGGGGACCTGGGCGGCGGGGGCCACCTGCTGCCCGTACGGGTGCCGCCACAGACCCTGCGCCTGAAGCTTCGGCAGCACGCCCTCGCCGAACCAGTACGCCTCCTCCAGATGCGGATACCCGGAGAAGATGAACTCCTCGATCCCCAACGCGGCGTACTCCTTGATCCGCTCGGCAACCTCTGTGTGACTGCCGACCAGGGCGGTCCCCGCCCCGCCCCGCACCAGCCCGACGCCCGCCCACAGATTGGGGTGGATCTCCAGCCCGTCCCGGTTGCCGCCCCCGTGCAGGGCCAGCATCCGCTGCTGTCCCTCGGACTCACTGCGGGCGAGTCCGGCCTGAACCTGACGCACGGTCTCCGCGTCGAAGCCCGCCAGCAGCCGCTCCGCCTCGGTCCACGCCTGCTCGGAGGTGTCGCGGGTGATGACGTGCAACCGGATTCCGAAGCGGACGCTGCGGCCCTCCTGCGCGGCCAGCTTCCTGATCCAGGCGATTTTCCCGGCGACCTGCGTCGGCGGCTCACCCCACGTGAGGTAGACGTCGACATGCCGCGCGGCCACCTCCCCGGCGATCGGCGAGGAGCCCCCGAAGTACACCTCGGGCACCGGGTCGGGCACCCGGGCCAGCCTGGCGTCCTCAACCCGGAGGTGCTCGCCGGACAGGTCGACGGTCTTGCCCTCCCACAGCCCCCGGACGATTTCCAGGAACTCGCCGGTACGGCGGTACCGCGCCTCCTTGTCCAGGAAGTCCCCGTAGGCCCGCTGCTCGTGGCTCTCACCGCCGGTGACCACGTTGAGCAAGAGCCGTCCGCCGGTCTGCCTCTGGAAGGTGGAGGCCATCTGCGCCGCGAGCGTCGGCGAGACGAAGCCGGGGCGGAAGGCGACGAGGAACTTCAGGCGCTCGGTGTTCTGGCTGACCAGGGCGGTGGTCAGCCACGCGTCCTCGCACCACGCGCCGGTCGGCGTGAGCGCGCCGACGAAGCCCAGGTCCTCGGCGGCGCGGGCGATCTGGCTCAGGTAGGCGACCGTCGGTGGCCGGTCGCGCCCGGACTTCGTGGCGGGGGTGCCGTGGCCGCCGCCGACGACGTGGCGGCTGTCGCCGTTGGTGGGCAGGAACCAGTGGAAGGTGAGGGACACGTGGGGCTCCGATCAGTGGTCGTCAGCGTTCGTCAGAGGAGGCCGTGCCGGGGCGGCTTGGTGCCGTTGAGCACGTATCGGCCGATGTGCTGGACCTTCCAGCGGGCCGGGTCGTGCAGGGTGTGGGTGCGCGCGTCGCGCCAATGGCGGTGCAGGCCCAGGGAGTCGAGCGCCGAGCGGGTGCCGGAAACCTCGAAAAGGGCGCTGGCGACCTCGACGGCGGCCTCGGCCGCCGTCACCTTCGCGGTGGCCACCGCGATCGATGCCTCGGCGGCCGAGTCGTCGGTCAGATCGGCGCGGGCGTCGTCGACTGCGCGGGCGGCCTCGCGAAGCAACGCTTCGGCAGCTCTTTCTCTGATCGCCAGTTCGCCGAACCGCTGGATCAACAGCGGATCCTCCGCGGCGGTCGCGTGCCCTTCGGCGGCGCTCTCGAACCAGGGGCGGCTCTTCGTACGGACGAACTCCACCGCCTCGGTCAGGGCCCCGGAGGCGATCCCGGCGTCGATGGCCGTGTGTAGCAACTGCGCCATGGCACCATGGAGTTGCGGACCCTGGAAGGTGAGGTGGTGGGGCACGACGCGGTCGGCGGGCACGGGCACCGACTCCAGGCGGACGGTTCCGCTGGCGGTGGTGCGCTGTCCCATCCCGTCCCAGTCGTCCACGATCGTGAGGCCGGGCGCGTCGCGCGGGACGTAAGCCACGTGCAGCGTGTCGTCCTCGAAGCGGGCGAGGACGGGGATCCAGTGGGCGAACAGCGCGCCGGTGGAGTAGTGCTTGACGCCGTCGAGGACGTACGCCCCGTCCGGGCGCCGGGCGAGGCGGGTGCGGATGTCCTGGACGTGCTGGGTGCCCGCCTCGGACTGAGCGTTGCCGAACCGCTTGCCGGCCAGTACCTCGCCGAAGAAGAACTCCTGCTGCTCGTCGGTCCCCTGCCGGCGCAGCACGTTGAGATACACGAAGTGGCTCTGCGGGATCTGGGCCAGGCTGGCGTCGGCCGCGGCAAGTAGCCGGAAGATCTCGGCGAGCGTGTCCGCACGGACGTCCGCGCCGCCGAACCGGGCGGGCACGGTCACGGCGAGCAGCCCGGAGGCGGACAGCCGTTCCAGCTCCGCGTGCGGGAGCCTGCGCCGTGCGTCCCGCTCGGCGGCGCCCTTACGGAAGTCCGCGGCCAGTTCCGCAGCCACGGCAAGGGCCTCGGCGTCGTCCGCGATGACGTGCGCGACGCTCATCCGGCGGCCGCCAGCAGCGTCGTCCGCCCGCCCAGCGCGGCCGAGAACTGGTCCGTCACCTGTGCGAGAGCCTCGGCCGATCCCGGCGCGACGGTCAGTGTTCCGTCCTTGCCCACCGTGATGTCCTTGTCGAGCGTGAACCATCCCGGCGTGATGTGCGCAGGGCCCATGGAGGCCAGCACCGGGCGCAGCGCGTAGTCGATGGCCAGGACGTGGGCGGTGGAGCCGCCGGTGGCCAGCGGGAGGACCGTCTTGCCCGCCAGCGCGTACTGCGGGAGCAGGTCCAGCAGCGACTTCAGCAGTCCGGAGTAGGCGGCCTTGTAGACGGGGGTACCGATCACCACCCCGTCCGCCTGCTCGAACAGGGCGGTGGCCCGGACGATCGCCGGGTGACCGAAGTCGGCCCCGAGCAGCGCCTCGGCAGGCAGGGTACGAATATCCAGCGCAATCACCTCGTGCCCCTGCGCGATGAGCCGCTCGTCCAGGTGGCACAGCAGCCGAGCGGTGCGGGAGGCGGCAGAAGGGCTTCCGGAGACGGACAGGACAGTGGCCATGGGAGGACCTTTCGGTTCGTCGTTTCGTGTGCGGGCCGCGGTCAGGCGTGGGCGGCGGCGGGCTCGGACGCGGCTTCCTGTGCCTCCAGTTCGCGCACCAGGGGCAGCACCCGCTTGCCGAAGTACTCCACCTCCTCCAGGTAGTGCAGGAAGCCGAGAAGGAAGAGGTCGACGCCGAGCCTCTTGTAGGCGACGATCCGCTCGGCGATCTGCTCAGGGGTGCCGATCAGACCCGTGCAGAAGCCGTCGTTGTACTGGACGAGGTCCTCGAAGCTCGAGTCCTGCCACATGCCCTTGCCGTCGGCGGTGGACGGACCGGCCTGCTGGACGGCGTCGCGGAAGCCGTGCACGGCCTGCATGTCGGCCTTGGCGACGATCTCGCGGAGCGTGTCGCGGGCTTCGGCTTCGGTGTCGCGGGCGATGAGGAAGCCGTTGAGGCCGAACTTCGGCGGTGTACGGCCCGCTTGGGCGGCTGAGGCACGGACGTCGTTGATCTGCTCGGTGACCCCGCCGAAGTCCTTGCCGTTGGAGAAGTACCAGTCGGAGACGCGGCCGGCCATGGCGCGCGCGGCGGTGGAGTTGCCGCCCTGGAAGATCTCCGGGTGCGGGCGCTCGGGGGTGTTGAGTGGCTTGGGCTTGAGGGAGAAGTCGCGCAACCGGTAGAAGTCACCGGCGAGCTCGGCATGGTCCTCGGTCCAGATCTGCCGCAGGGCGCGGATGAACTCCTCCGAGCGCCGGTAGCGCTCGTCGTGCTCCAGCCAGGGCTCGCCCAGCGCGGTGAACTCGCCCTTGAACCAGCCCGATACGACGTTGACGGCGAAACGGCCGTTCGACAGGTGGTCGGCGGTGGCCCCGAGCTTGGCGAGGACACCCGGGTGCCAGAGGCCGGGATGCACGGCGGCGATGACCTTCAGCCGCTGCGTGGCGAGCAGCAGGGCCAGGCTGAAGCTGGTCGACTCGTGCTGGTACTCGGCGCCGTAGCTCGCCATGTAGCGGACCTGGCTGAGCGCGTAGTCGAAGCCGTTGTTCTCGGCGAGGACGGCGAGTTGGCGGTTGTAGTGGTAGCCCCAGTCGGTGCGCTGCTCGATCTTGCTGGTGACCAGACCGCCACTGACATTCGGCACCCAGTAGGCGAAGCGGACGGGATCGGATCCGGGGTGTTCGGAGGATGCGGGCATGGGAACTCCTGGCAGGAAATGCTGCGCGGGCAGGACGAGTGAGCTCCGCGGAATTCAGGCACGCTGGAGCGGCGTATCAGGGAAAGCCGTCGTCACGACGGAACAAGCCGGGGCGGAATTCACTCAAGGAAGTCACGGAGGGAGGGGGTGGGAGGGTTTCCCTCGGGTGCGCTCAGACCCGACAGCGGCAGAAGGCCCTCGTCCCGCAGTGCGGGCGGACTCCCGCCGCTCCGGGAAGTGGCAGCGGCGGGAGTCGCTGGCGGACCGCCCACGGAAAGCGGTTCAACCGTGGAACTGGTTCGCCGGGACCGGGAGGCCGTAGTGCTCGCGCAGGGTCGTGCCCTCGTACTCCTCGCGGAACAGGCCCTTGCCGCGCAGGATCGGCAGCACATGCTCCACGAAGGCCGCAAGGCCGGACGGCAGGGCGGGCGCCATGATGTTGAACCCGTCCGCGGCACCGCCCTCGAACCAGGCGATGATCGTGTCCGCGATCTGCTCGGGCGTGCCCACGAACTCGAAGTGGCCGCGCCCACCGCCGAGCCGGGAGATGATCTGGCGAACCGTCAGCTGCTCGCGCACCGCGAGATCGATGATCAGGTCGGAACGGCTCTGCGAGCCTTCCAGCTTCGGCCTGGCGAGGATGGAGTCCGGCAGAGGGTCGTCGAGTGCGAAGACCGACGGCTCGGTCTCGAACACGGCGGCCAGCTGGCGCAGTCCGTACTCCGGCACGCGCAGCTCGTCGAACTCCCGTGCAAGCTCCCGGGCCTCCTCCTCGGTGGACCCGATGTACGGGACGATGCCCGGCAGGACGATCACACCGTCCGGGTCGCGTCCCGCGGCCCTGGTGCGGGCCTTGATGTCGGCGTAGAAGGCGGCGGCGCGTTCGTACGTCGTGTGGGCGGTGAAGATCGCCTCGGCGTGGCGGGCCGCGAAGTCCTTACCGTCCTCGGAGGAGCCGGCCTGGACGAGCAGCGGGTAGCCCTGCGGTGGACGCTCCACGTTGAGCGGGCCGGCCACCTTGAAGTACCGGCCCTGGTGGCCGAGCCGGTGCAGCCGCGCGGGGTCGGCGTAGCGTCCCGTGGCCCTGTCCGCGAGGACGGCCTCGGCCTCCCAGCTGTCCCACAGCGCCTTGGCGACCTTCAGGAACTCGTCGGCGCGGGCGTAGCGCTCGGCGTGGCCCGGGCGGGCGTCGAGGCCGAAGTTGGCGGCCTCGTCAGCCCCGGCCGAGGTGACGATGTTCCAGCCGGCGCGGCCTCCGCTGACGTGGTCGACGGACGCGAGCCGGCGGGCGAGGTTGTACGGCTCGTTGTAGGTCGAGGACACGGTCGCGATAAGGCCGATCCTGCTGGTCGCCTGGGACAGGGCGGTGAGCAGGGTCAGCGGTTCGAGCTGGCCCGGCGGCCGGAACTCGCCGGTTCCGATGAGGGCGGGGCCGTCCGCGAGGAACAGCGAGTCGAACTTGGCGCTCTCGGCGAGCCGGGCCAGCTCGATCCAGTGCCGGAGGTCGAAGTCGGCCCGCGGGTTGCTTTCAGGGAGCCGCCATGCTGCTTCATGGTGACCCGCCTCCATGAGGAAGGCGTTGAGGTGGAGCCGCCGTCTCGCGCTCATGAGGTGACCTTCAGCTTGGAGCTGTCGTAGCCGGCCGGGAGGAGGTTGTCGGTGATCGACTTGATGTCGACCTTCTTGGTGATCTGGCCCGCCTCCAGGAAGGCGTCGGCGAGCTTCTGCTCCAGCTCGATGTCCGACCGGTCCACCGGGGTCACCCGGTTCGAGTAGGCGGCCACGGACGCCTTGGCGTCGTCCAGCGGGATGCCCTGCTCCTTCGAGAGCGCCTGCGCATACTTGTCGGGATTCTTGACGGCCCAGGCGAACTCCCGCGAGAGCCTCTTCAGGACGTCCGTGAGAGCCGCGCGTTTGGTCTTGTCCTTCAGGGACGTGTCACTGGCGACGTAGTAGCTGCTCGTCTGGTCGATCGGCGGCAGACCCTTCACCAGGATCCGCGCACCGTTCTTGACCGCGATGGCCGACTGCGGGTTCCAGATCGACCAGGCGTCCACCTTGCCGGTGTTGAACGCCGTCGCGCCTGCCGCCGGGTCGAGGAAGACCAGCTTGGCGTCCTTGGGGGTGAGGCCGACGCTCTTCAGCGCGTTCAGGGCGAGACCGTGGGCCGAACTGCCCTGCGGGACAGCGATCTTCTTGCCCTTGAGGTCGGCCGCCGTCTTCAGCTCCGAGCCCTTCGGCACGATGATGTTCTCCACGGCCTGGTCGGGCGTGAGCGAGCGGTTGACGGCGACGACCTTGAAGCCGTACTCCTTCGCGGCGCCCGTGATCGGTGGGACGTCGCCGACGCTGCCGAGGTCGATGTCGCCCGAGGCGGCGGCCTGCACGAGCGGCGGCCCGTAGGTGAACCGGGCGAACTTCACCTTGTAGGGCGCTTTGTCGAACACGCCGGTCAGCTTCGCCAGCTCCTGGCTGCCGTCACCGCCGTTGTCGCCGATGGTGAAGGTGTACTTGCTCCACTCGGGGTGCTTGGCGTCGCTCGTGTCGGCGGCGTTGCTCAGCGGCGCGTCGGTGTCCGACGACGACGATCCGCAGGCGACCAGGGTGCCCGCCAAGGCGAGCGAGCCGACGGCGCCGATGAGTCTGGTGGTCCTCTTTCGCATGGGTAGTCGTGCTTTCTGTGCTGGGTGAGGGTGTTCGGGGAAGTCAGTGCTGGCTGGCGAGGCCGAGGTCTTCCAGGAGCCGGGCGCGGAGTTCCTCGCGTGCGACGCTCACCTCACGGTCCGCGGCAGGCAGGTGCACGTCGTGCGAGGTGCCGATGCGGCCGTTGCTCATGACGACGATGCGGTCCGCCAGGGCGATCGCTTCGTCGACGTCGTGGGTGACGAGCAGCATGGCGGCGTGGTGCCTGGTCCGCAGCGCGCGTACGAGGTCGTGCATGCGCAGCCGTGTGATGGCGTCGAGGGCCGCGAACGGCTCGTCGAGAAGCACCAGTTCGGGCTCCGAGACCAGTGCTCGCGCGAGCGACACCCGCTGGGCCTCGCCTCCGGAGAGCTCCTTGGGCCATGCCTTCGCACGGCCCGAGAGTCCGACCTCGGCGAGCACGTCGCGGGCCCGCTGGTCGGCGTCGGGTCCGTGCAGGCCGAGCGTGACGTTGCGCAGGACCCGTTGCCACGGCAGCAGCCGGTCGGACTGGAAGACGATCGCACGCCGTGCCGGGACCTCCACGCGCCCTCCGTCGGGCCGGTCCAGTCCGGCGAGCAGACGCAGGAGAGTGCTCTTGCCGCAGCCCGACGGGCCGAGCAGGATCACCAGCTCCTCGTCGGCGATCGTGAGGTCGAGGTGGTCGAGCACCACCCGGTCACCGAACCGACGGACCACCTGCTCGACGGCGACCCCGGTCTGCCGACGGGGCTCGGTCGCGACTGCGCTGCTCATGACGCCTCATAACTGGGTCGCCACCGCAGCAGCACCCGCTCGAGAGCCCGGACGAACTGGTCGGCGAGCAGACCGAGGAGCGAGTAGATCACCAGCCCCACGAAGACCTGGTTGGTCTGGAGATAGGTCTGCCCCTGCGTGATGAGGAAGCCGAGTCCCTTGTCGGCGTTGACCGTTTCGGCGGCGACGAGGCCCAGCACGCTGTACGCGAGGGAGAACCTCAGACCGACCAGGAAGCCCGGCAGGGCTCCGGACACCAGCACCCGCGTCACCAGGCGCCAGGTGCCCGCGCCCGTCGTGCGTGCCATCTCGATCAGCCGCTGGTCGACGCCCCGGATCGCGGCGAACAGGTTGAGATACATCGGGACGCCGGCTCCGAAGGAGATCAGCAGCACCTTCGTGAGCTCGTCGATGCCGAACCACACGATCATCAGCGGCAGCACCGCGAGGAGAGGGATCGTGTTGAGCACCTGCACCAGGCCGTTGAACAGGTACTCACCGCTGCGCAGCAGCCCACCGAGTACGCCGGTGCTGACGCCCACCGTCAGCCCGATGGCGAGACCGGTGCCGGCCCGCTGCAGCGAGATCGCCAGGTCGGGCCCGAGAACGCCCTGCTGCCACAGATCGGCGGCGGACTTCACGATGGAGGTCGGTGCCGGAGCGTAGGTCTTCGCCAGCACTCCGGCCCGGGCGAGCACCTCCCAGGCGATGAGGATCGCGACGGGAGTCGTGTAGATGCCCAGCGGCCAGCGCAGGCGCTCGCGGAGTGTGCTGATTGGCGTTCGACGGCGGGCGTCGCGCGGCAGGAACACCTCGCGTTCCCGCGCGCTCGTCGTCCCGGTGTCCGGGCTCTCGCTGACGGCGGGCGCCTTGAGGCTGAGCTCGGTCATGCCGCCACCTCCAGCACGTTGCTGTAGTGCGAGGCGTCGCCGACGAGTTGCTCGCTGTGGCGTCCGTCGACGCCGACCGGAACGTCTCCGGAGATCGTCACCCGGTTCAGGCGGCGGGGGTGGTCGTCGTAGTTGTCCACCCCGTAGTGCTGGGTGATCCGGTTGTCGAAGATCAGCAGCTGGTTGGGCGCCCAGGCCCAGCGCAGGATGTTCTCCGGACGGGTCACATACGACTGGAAGAGGCGAAGCAGTTCGGCCGACTCGCTGCCCGACAGACCGACGATCTGCTTGGCGAACCCGCCGACGAACAGACCGCGTTCGCCCGTCAGCGGATGTACCCGCACGACCGGGTGCTCCGCTTCGTACGGCGTCGAGACGAAAATCCGGTCGTACTCCTCTCGCTGTGCCGTCTTGGCCGAAGGGCGGGCGTAGTCGTACCGGTTGGTGTGCACGACGCGCAGCGAGTCCGCGAGGACCCGCAGCGGTTCGGGCAGGTCACGGTAGGCCGCGGCAGCGTTCGCGATGAGCGTCTCGCCGCCGTACGGCGTGGTCACGACCGACCGCAGCGTGGTGGCCTGCGGCGGGTTGACCACGAAGGAGACGTCCGTGTGCCACTCGTTGGCCTTGGACGTCTCGCTGTCGACGGCGAGCACGTTCGTCGTACCGTCGGCGGCCGGCACGTTCGGGTGAGCGGTGGTGAGTTCGCCGAACCAACCGGCCACACGTTCCTGACCGGCATGGTCGAGGTTCACGTCGTCGAACACGATCGCCTTGTGCTCGTTGAGGGCGTCACGCAGCGCCGTGACCGTCAAGGGGTCGGGCGGCGCGGTGAGGTCGACGCCCTCGACGACCGCGCCGATGCGGCCGGTGAGTTTGCGGATGGACGGAGGCATGAGGGGGTCCCTCCCGGACAGATCGGCACGCCAAAGGGTGCTGGAAATAGGGGCGTTGGGTATATGGGCTGGCACTGCGCAGGACTGCTCGACCACGTGCGGAACGCTGGGCTGGGCGGACCGGAGAGAAGAGCACCTGGCTGCAGGACCGCTACAGCCGCGTTCTCAGCGACCGCGTCGGCGTGCGCGAACAGGCTCCCGGCTCACACGAGAAGGAGAGGAGAGGGGGAGCCCTCAGGAGGTGGAGACGACGATCCCGCGGAGAGGCATCGCAGTGTCAGCGGCTTTGCACCGCCGCTGCCAGGCACGCGCCATGGGCGCACACCGGCCGCCGCCGGGGAGCACTTCCCGGGTCAGCGACAACAAAACGCGCTGGAGACGTGCGCCAGATCGATGTGGCGCCGCCGGGTCAGGTCCACGCGCGGGTTCATGGTTCGGGAGTTCAGCAGATGTCCACCAGGCTGGTCAAGGAGTTCCCGGGCAGGTCTTGCATTGCGGACACGGAGAACGTCTCCGCCTGCTCGGGACACACTCACGTCACCTTCTGGCAGCAACGAACGTGAGGGCACACCCACGGGGTCGGGCACGATCGCCCCGCAGGTCGCCGGTGTCCTGGCCGCTGCACGAACGGCATGGCGTCTTCCGCCGCACCGGCACCCTCCGCTCGGTTGCCTACCGCCCGGGCGCCCCGGGACCGGACTCCCCGACGGCCGTGGCCCAGGCTCTGCGTGACGCGGCGGCGTTCGAGTGAGCGTCGCCGCCGCGCTGCCGGTGACTGCGCGGAGAGTCAGCTCGGAGCGAAGAGGCGTCCCGTGTTCTGCAGGACGTACCCTGCCACGTTCGTGCCGAGGGTGATCCCCACCTCGTCGGCCGACCGGCTCTTCAAGGAGTCAGGGACGCTCTCCTTCTTCCTTCCCGTGATCTCGTCGTCCGCCATTCGTCATGCGAGCCATGCGGACTCCTTGTGACGCAGGCGTGGGGAGACGTCCGAGTGGCCCGCGACAGCTGACGTGCCCGTGGTGCCGGGTACGGCGGAGTGCCCCAGGTGCCGGTGCACGAAGTGGATGGCCATCGCGCCCTCACCGGCCGCGGAGGCCACCCGCTTCACCGAGCCGCTGCGGACGTCCCCCACCGCGAAGACCCCGGGCAGGCTGGCCTCCAGGGTCATGCACGAGCGCCCGCGGCCGTGCCACACCTCGGGGGAGACGCAGGCTTCCTGGGCCTCCGGCCCGGTGAGGACGAAGCCGCGGGAGTCGAGGGCGATGGTGCCGGCGAGCCACTCGGTGTGAGGTTCGGCGCCGGTGAACACGAACAGGCTCCGTACCGCGAGCCGGCGGTGCCCGCCCGTGCGGTTGTCGACCACGTCGAGCTCCTCCAGCGCTTCCTGGCCGATGACCTCGGTGACCTCGGTGTGCAGCATGACCTCCACCCGCGGATGGCGCTCGACCTGGTCGACCAGGTAGCGGGACATGTTGGCCTCGAGGCCGGCTCCTCGGACCAGGAGGTGCACCTTCGGCGCGTAACCGGCGAGGAACAGCACCGCCTGGCCGGCCGAGTTGCCTCCGCCGACGACGGCCACCGGGTCGGTGCGGCACTGCTGGGCCTCGTAGACGGTCGCCGAGTAGTGCACGCTCGTTCCCTCCAGACGTTCGATGCCGGGCACCTGGAGCCGGCGGTAGCGGGCACCCATGGCCAGGACGACGGCGCGGGCGGCGATCTCGCTGCCGTCGGCGAACGCCACGACATAGTGGTCGTCGTCCTTGGGATGGAGGCCGGTCGCCTCCAGTGGAAGGCTGATCCCGGCGCCGAATTTCTCGGCCTGGAGCACAGCGCGTTCGGTGAGTTCGGCGCCGGAGATGCCGGATGGGAAGCCGAGCAGATTCTCGATGCGGGACGACGTGCCGGCCTGGCCGCCGGTGGCCATCGCCTCCGCCACCGTGGTGCTCAGACCCTCGGAGGCGGCGTACACCGCGGCAGCGAGGCCGGCGGGTCCGGAGCCCACGATGAGGACGTCGCCGTGACGGTTCCCGGCGGGTAGTGACGGCAGGCCGATGAGCCGGGCCAGTTCCGCGTTGCTGGGGTTGCGCAACAGGGTGGTGTCCCGCCAGATGACGAGTGGTGTCTCCGCCGGGCCGACGCCGAACCGGCGCAGCAGCTCCTCGGCCTCCTCGTCGGTCTCCAGGTCGATCCAGCGGTGCGGCAGCCGGTTGCGGACGGCGAACTCGCGCAGCCGCCTGGTGTCGGGCGAGTAGCGGGAGCCGATGATGCGGAAGCCGGCGCCCTGTCCGACGAGCAGCGCGCGACGGCACAGGCAGGCGCGCAGCACGACGTCCCCGATGGTGGGGTCCTGGGACACCAGGTGGCGCAACTGGTCCAAGGAGACAGCGAGGACCTCGCCGGGCTCCCTGGCGACAGCGGTGTAGAAGGCCACCTGTCCGTACAGCAGGCCGAGTTCGCCGATGAAGCGACCGGGGCCGTGCACGCGCAGCACGTGCTCCTCGGGAGTGCCGTGGTCCTCGACGACGGCGACGGTACCGCTGAGGACGACGAAGAACGTCTCGCAGCGCTTCCCTTCCCGGATCAGCACGTCGTTCGGAGCCATGCTCCGGCGTTGCCCGTGCTCCTCCAGACGTGCTGTCTGGTCCTCCGTGAGGCGCGGATACGCGCCGTAGATGTCCGGGGTCTCCCAGAAGGCGGCCTCGTCCGCTTCCTTCGGCACCGGTTCTTCGCCCGGCACCGACCGGTCGCCGGACATCAGACGAACGCCTCGTGCACGAAGCACCAGCGCCAGTCCTCGCCGGGCTGGAACGACTGCACGATCGGATGAGCGTCGGCGGCTGCGTGCCTGCGCGCGTGCTTGTTCGGCGACGAGTCGCAGCAGCCGACGTGGCCGCAGGTCAGGCAGAGCCTCAGGTGGACCCATGGGGAGCCGAGCATCAGACACTCCTGACACCCTTCCGGGGTCAGCGGCTGGACCGGCCGGACGAGCGCGAGGTGGGGGTCTGCGTGCATGGTCATCCGGATCACCCTTTCCGGGCGGTGATCGACTGTTCCACCCACCGGCGCAGAGCGGGGGCGGGCGCCGCCCCCGCCTGCCGGGCGACCGTCTCGCCCCGGTCGAGGATCAGCAGTGTCGGTACGGCCTGGACCTCGAAACGCTGCGACAGTCGCGGGTTCTTGTCGACGTCGACCTTGACGAGTTTGATTCGGCCGGCCAGATCGGTGGCGACCTTCTCCAGTGCGGGGCTGACCATGCGGCAGGGGCCGCACCAGGTGGCCCACAGGTCGACCACGACGGGGACGTCGGCCCGCTCGGCGACCTCGGCGAAGTCGTCGTCGCCCGCGTCCACCGTCCACGGTAGGGGCTGCTTGCAGTGGCCGCACTTGGGGCGGCCCTCCGCGGCCACGGGCACCCGGTTGGTGCGCCCGCAGTTGGGACAACTGACGGTCGTCGCCTGCATCGTGCTCATGCCGCCCGCGCTCCCTTCACGTCCTCGGGCTGGTCGTAGGTGACCACCAGTTCCCCCGCCTCGGCGTCGACGCGGACCGTCGCGCCGTCCTGGACGTCACCACGCAGAAGGGCGCGCCCCACCATCGTCTCGACCTCGTGGGAGATGTAGCGGCGCAGCGGCCGGGCCCCGTACACCGGGTCGTAACCCTGGTGGGCGATCAACTCCCGGGCAGCTTCGGTGAGTTCAACAGTGATGCGGCGTTCGGCGAGCCGACGGCGCAGCTCGTCGAACTGCAGCTCCACGATCCGCTCGATCTGCCGCTCGCCGAGCGGCTTGAACAGCACGATGTCGTCGACGCGGTTGAGGAACTCCGGGCGGAAGTGCCCGCGCAGCTCGCCCATCACCAGGGCGCGGGCGTCCGGCTTGATCTCGCCCTCGGCGGTGGCGCCGTCGAGGAGGTGCTCGGAGCCGATGTTGGACGTCATGATGATCACGGTGTTGCGGAAGTCGACGGTGCGGCCCTGGGAGTCGGTGATGCGACCGTCGTCGAGGACCTGCAGCAGGGTGTTGAAGACATCGGTGTGCGCCTTCTCGATCTCGTCGAACAGCACGACCGAGTAGGGCTTGCGGCGTACGGCCTCGGTGAGCTGACCGCCTTCCTCGTAGCCGACGTATCCGGGTGGTGCGCCCATGAGCCGGCTGACGGTGTGCCGCTCCTGGTACTCACTCATGTCGAGGCGGACCATGTTCTCCTCGGAGTCGAACAGGGCCGCCGCGAGGGTCTTGGCCAGCTCCGTCTTCCCGACGCCGGTGGGGCCGAGGAAGATGAACGAGCCGATGGGGCGGCGCGGGTCGCGGATGCCGGAGCGGGCGCGGATGATGGCGTCGGCGACGAGTTTGACGGCCTCGTCCTGGCCGATGACGCGCTCGCGCAGGATTTCGTCGAGGCGCAGCAGCTTCTCGCGTTCGCCCTCCTGGAGGCGGGCGACGGGGATGCCGGTCCAGGCCGCGACGATCTCGGCGATCTCCTCCTCGGTGACGACCTCGCGCAGCAGCCGGTTCCGCCCCTGTTTGGCGGCCAGTTGCTCCTCCTCGGCCTTCAGCCGGCGCTCCAGGTCCTGGAGGCGGCCGTAGCGGAGTTCGGCGGCGCGGTTGAGGTCGTAGGCGCGTTCGGCCTCCTCCGCCTCGTGGCGGACCTGCTCCAGTTCCTGGCGCAGCTCCTGCACGCGGCGGATGGCCTGCCGTTCGGCCTCCCACTGGGCGCGTTTGGCGTCGGCCTCGCCGCGCAGGTCGGCCAGTTCCTTGCGCAGTTCCTCCAGGCGGGTTTTGCTGGCGGCGTCGGTCTCCTTGGACAGGGCCGCCTCCTCGATCTCCAGGCGGGTGACGCGGCGGGTGATCTCGTCGAGTTCGGCGGGCATCGAGTCGATCTCGGTACGCAGCCGGGCGCACGCCTCGTCGACGAGGTCGATGGCCTTGTCGGGCAGGAACCGGTCGGTGATGTAGCGGTGGCTGAGGGTGGCCGCGGAGACCAGCGCGGTGTCCTGGATCTTCACGCCGTGGAAGACCTCGAGGCGTTCGCGCAGTCCGCGCAGAATGGAGATGGTGTCCTCCACGCTCGGCTCGTCGACCAGGACCTGCTGGAAGCGGCGTTCGAGGGCGGCGTCCTTCTCGATGTGCTTGCGATACTCGTCGAGGGTGGTGGCGCCGATCATGTGAAGTTCGCCGCGGGCGAGCATCGGCTTGAGCATGTTGCCCGCGTCCATGGCCCCTTCGGCGGCGCCCGCGCCTACGACGGTGTGGAGTTCGTCGACGAAGAGCAGGATGCGTCCCTGGGCGGCCTTCACCTCGGACAGGACGGCCTTGAGGCGTTCCTCGAACTCGCCGCGGTACTTGGCGCCGGCGACCAGGGAGCCCATGTCGAGAGCGAACACCGTCTTGTCGCGCAGACCCTCGGGCACGTCACCGCGAACGATGCGCTGGGCCAGGCCCTCGACGATGGCGGTCTTGCCGACGCCGGGATCGCCGATGAGGACGGGGTTGTTCTTTGTCTTGCGGCTGAGGATCTGGGTGACGCGGCGGATCTCCGCGTCACGGCCGATGACCGGGTCCAGCCGCCCGGACCGAGCCTCGAGGACGAGGTCGCGGCCGTACTTCTCCAGAGCCTCATAGGCCACTTCCGGGTTGGCGGAGGTGACGCGCTGGTTGCCGCGGACCTGGGTGAGCGCGCTCAGGAACGAATCCCGGGTCACGCCGTGCTCCTTGAGCAGGCGTCCGGCGGCGGTCGCCGAGCCCTCCTCGGCCAGGGCGAGCAGGAGGTGCTCCACGGACACGTACTCGTCCTTGAGGCGTTTGGCCTCCCGCTCGGCGGCATCGAGCAGGCGGGACAGGCGCTGAGTGACGAAGACCTGGCCGGGGGCCGCGCCGGGACCGGTGACCTTCGGGCGGCGGGAGAGTGCCTCGCGCACGGCCGCGCGCAGCTCCTTCGGCTCGGTGCCGGCCTGTTGCAGCAACCGTGGGATCAGACCGTCCTCCTGATCGAGAAGCGCGAGCAGCAGGTGTTCCCCGTCGACCTCGGTCTGCCCCATGCCGACGGCTGCGCTCTGGGCCTCCTGGAGGGCTTCCTGCGACTTCTGGGTGAGACGGTTCATGTCCATGGGGGTGTTTCACTCCTCGTACCGCGGCCGCGCAGGGCGGCTTCGAGCAGGCTGATGCGGTCGAGCAGGTCGAGCACCAGGCCGATGGATGCGTAGTTGAGGCAGAGTCCGGTGCGCAGCCGCTGGACGCGGGCGAGGGCGGCCGGTGCCGTGGGTTCGAACACCAGCCCTCCGGAGGCGTCACGCTCGGCCTCGACCAGGCCGAGAGCGACGAACCGGCGGATGAGGTCGGGATGGACCCCGGAGCGGCGGGCCACGGTCTGCAGGGAGAGCTTGGGCACCGGCACGATCGCGTACCGGACGCTTGCCGACGCGGGAGCTGTCAGCCGAGACGCCTGGCGCGCCCCGGCGCGTGGGTCACTCATCGTGTCCTCCTGGGGTCGAACGAGGAGACGGCGGCGAGCTCCTCGAAAAGTGCGCGCTCCCGGTCGCCGAGCCTGGACGGCACCATGATCCGGAGCTCGGCGTAGAGATTGCCGTTCGTGCCGCGCTGGTTCGGCATGCCCTCACCGCGCAGCCGCAGCCGCCGGCCGCTGGACGAGCCCGCGGGCACGCTGACCTTCGCCGTCGCCCCGCTCGGCGTGGGCACCGGAACCGTCGCGCCCAGCGCGGCCTCCCAGGGTGTGACCGGAAGCTGCACGTACACGTCCCGGCCGTCGAGGCGGAACTGGGGGTGCGGCTGGATCCGCACCCGCAGGTACAGGTCCCCCGCAGGGGCGTCACCGTTGCCCCGGCCGCCCTCACCCGCCAGCCGGATACGCTGCCCGTCGGTGACACCCGGTGGCACGTCGACCTCGTAGCGCCGCGGCTGTCCGGTGGGACCGGCGAGCGTGACGGTGCGATGCCCTCCGCGGTAGGCCTCCTCGACGGTGAGCGGCAGTTCGGCCTCCTGGTCGGCTCCGGGGACACGCACCCGTCCGGCGCCCCCGAAGAACGAGCCGAACAGGTCGTCGACGTCGACGCCCTCCGCGCCGAAGCCGCCGGTGGCGTACCGGACCCGGGGGCCGCCCCCGGTGGACCAGCGGAAGCCGCCACCGGGTCCGGCGCCTGCACCGACCCGCTCCTCCCAGTCCTCGGGGACCTTCCGGAAGTCCTCGCCGAAGCGGTCGTAACGGGCCCGCTGGTCGGGGTCGGACAGGACGCTGAAGGCCTCGTTGATCTCCTTGAACCGCTCCTCCGCCGCGGGGTCCTTGTTGACGTCCGGGTGGTACTTGCGGGCCAGCTTGCGATACGCCCGCTGGAGATCGTCCTTGTCGGCGTCTCGCGGGACCCCGAGAACCTCGTAGAAGTCGCGTGCCATGGCCGCTCACTCCCGCTTGGCGACGGTCACGGCGGCCGGCCTCAGCTGCCGCTCGGCCTCGCCGTAGCCGGGGCGCAGCACCTGCGCCACGGTGTTCGGTTCGGCGTCGGGATCCTGGACCACGCCGACGACTTCGTGCCGGGAGGGGTCGAACGGGACGCCGGTCTCGGCGTGACGCTCGTAGCCCAGGCGTTCAAGGATGGACACGGCCTGGTCGCGCACGGCGCGAACCCCCTCGACGATCGCCCCGGGGTCGGAGCCCGCGTGGTTCAGGGCCAGTTCCAGGTTGTCGACGACGGGAAGGAAGGCCGCGGCCGTGCGGGCGCGTTCGAGCGCGCGCTCCCGGTCCAGTTCCCTGGCGTGTCGCTTGCGCAGGTTGTCCAGGTCGGCGAGGGCACGTCGCCAGCGGTCCTCGACCTCTTTCAGCGCGGCCGCGTACTCGTCCTCGCCCCCAATCGGACCGGTGGCCGCGTCGGGGCCCGGTTCGGGCTCCGTGGTCGGCGGCGCGGGCTCGGGCAGGTGGCCCTGCGGCGGTTGTGCGGCGCCTTCGGGCGGCGGGTCGGACGAACGGTCCTGGGGAGGGATCGGCATGGCGGGCACCTCAGCCCTTGTCGAACTCGGCGTCGATCACGTCTTCGTCGGCGCCGGCACCGCCCTGCCCGGAGCCGTCCGGGCCTGTGGTGTCCGACGGACCACTCGCCGCCGCCGCTCCGGCCTGGTGGGCGGCGAGCCCGGCATGGACCTGCTGGAGTTCGGAGATCAGCGGCCTGACCTTGTCCACTCCGGCCTCGTTCTTGACCGCGTCGCGGGCCTCTGCCACCAGCATCTCGGCGCGGGCCTTCTCGTGCGCGGGCGCGGCCTCGCCCAGTTCGTTCAGGCGCTTTTCGACCTGGTAGGCGATCGCGTCGAGTTCGTTGCGGGCGTCGACGGCCTCGCGCAGTGCCTGGTCCTGGCCCCGGTTGCTCTCGGCCTCCTGGACCATGCGTTCGACCTCGCTCCGGTCCAGGTTGGAACTCTCGCTGATGGTGATGCCCTGTTCCTTCCCGGTGTCCTTGTCGCGCGCGCTGACGTTGAGGATGCCGTTGGCGTCGATGTCGAAGGTGACCTCGATCTGCGGTTCGCCCCGCGGCGCCGGGCGGATGTCGGTGAGCTGGAACCGGCCGAGGACCCGGTTGTCGGCGGCCCGCTCGCGCTCGCCCTGGAGGACGACGATGTCGACGGCGGGCTGGTTGTCCTCGGCGGTGGAGAAGGTCTCGCTGCGGCGCACGGGGATGGTGGTGTTCCGCTCGATGATCTTG
The DNA here is from genome assembly GCF_014650035.1 of Streptomyces lucensis JCM 4490. GTDB lineage: Bacteria > Actinomycetota > Actinomycetes > Streptomycetales > Streptomycetaceae > Streptomyces > Streptomyces lucensis. The sequence continues at coordinate 270,686 of NZ_BMUE01000004.1, forward strand.
GTCATCACTCCGCCGCGCGTCTCCACGCCCAGGGACAGGGGGGTGACGTCGAGCAGCAGGACGTCCTTGACCTCGCCCTTGAGCACCCCGGCCTGGATCGCGGCGCCCAGGGCCACGACCTCATCGGGGTTCACGCTCATGTTGGGTTCCTTGCCGCCGGTCAGCCGGCGCACCAGCGCCTGGACGGCGGGGATGCGGGTGGAACCACCGACGAGGATGACCTCGTCGATGTCGTTCTCACCGACCTTGGCGTCGTCCATGGCCTGCCGGACCGGACCGAGGCAGCGCTCCACCAGGTCGCCGGTGATCTGCTCGAACGTGGACCGCATGATCGAGTCGGTGAGATGCTTGGGCCCGGAGGCGTCGGCGGTGATGAACGGCAGGCTGACCTGGGTCTGGGTGACGGAGCTGAGTTCGGTCTTGGCCTTCTCCGCCGCCTCGAACAGGCGTTGCAGCGCCTGCGGGTCCTTGCGCAGGTCGATGCCGTTCTCCTTCTGGAAGTCGTCCGCGAGGTAATCCACCAGGCGCCGGTCGAAGTCGTCGCCGCCCAGATGGCTGTCACCCGCCGTGGAACGCACCTCCACCACGCCGTCGCCGACATCGAGGATGCTCACGTCGAAGGTGCCGCCGCCCAGGTCGAAGACGAGGACGGTCTCGTGCTCCTTCTTGTCCATGCCGTACGCGAGGGCGGCCGCCGTCGGCTCGTTGATGATCCGCAGCACTTCCAGTCCCGCGATCCGTCCGGCGTCGCGGGTCGCGGTGCGCTGGGCGTCGTTGAAGTAGGCGGGCACCGTGATGACCGCCTCCGTGACCCGCTCCCCCAGCTGCTTGGAGGCGTCGTCGGCGAGTTTGCGCAGCACCAGGGCGCTGATCTCCTCAGGCGCGTACAGCTTGTCACGCACCTTGAAGCGGGCCTCGCCGTTCTCTCCCGGGACGACGTCGTAGGCGACGGCCTTGGCCTCGTCGGGGATCTCGTCGAAGTGCCGGCCGATGAACCGCTTGGCCGAGTAGATGGTGCCCTTGGGATTGAGGATCGCCTGGCGGCGGGCCAGCTGGCCCACCAGGCGCTCGCCGGTGTCGGTGAAGGCCACGACGGACGGTGTCGTGCGGTTGCCCTCGCTGTTGGGCACGACGGACGGCTCGCCGCCCTCCCACACGGCGATCACCGAGTTGGTGGTGCCCAGGTCGATGCCCACTGCCTTGGCCATGAGGAACTCCTTCCGCGGCGGTCGACGTCCGTCGGCGACCGTTCATCCTCCGGGCCCTGTCCGCCCGGCTTCGAAACTCGTTCAGCTGGAGGCGGGGCCGCTGCGCGGGCGGCCGCCTCTGGAGTAGGCACTCTCCGTGTTCGCGCCAGATCTGCTGTCCAGCCCGGCGACCAGCCGGACGGCCTCATCGGCGACGTCCTCGTCCACCACGACGTCGTACCGGCTGGGCTCCATCGAGCGGACCGAGGCGAAGTCCGCGGGTTCGCTCGGTCATGGCCACTCCTTCCGCCGACGAACCGCCGAGCGGTTCCGACAGGCCCCAGGGTGGCTGTTCGCCCGGTCACCCCGCCTGCGCCCAGCGGGTCGAAAAGTGACACCGGCGGTCGGTCTGCGAGGACAGGAGGCGGGACAGCGATTCGGGTTCGCGGCTCGCGGCGGGGCACCTCACGGTTCGGCCCGGCACGAGGGAGAGGGGCTCGCGGATGTACTTCTCCGAAGCCCAGAGGTGGCGACGTTCGACGCGGCCGCGCGACGCCACGGACCGGGGGCCGTACGGAGGCGACCGCCACGGATGACCAGCCCGTGGGGTGGAGAGCGAGCCCACGGCCACCGTGCACCGCCCCGCTCTCTCCGCGGCGACCTGGCCGTTGGTTCAGCCGGGCATGGGGTGGTGTGCCCGGGCGAACTGCTCCACGACGGCGGCGCAGAAGGCGGGCAGGTCGGCCGGGCCGCGGCTGGTGACCAGCTGCCCGTCGACGACCACCTCCTGGTCGTCGACGACCTCCGCGCCGGCGTTACGCAGATCGGTGCGGATGCTTGGCCAGGACGTCAGGCGGCGGCCGCGCACGGCGTCGGCTTCCGCCAGCGTCCACGGGCCGTGGCAGATCGATGCGACCGGTTTCCCGCCGGCCATGAAGTCCCTGACGAACCGCACGGCGTCGCGGTCCATGCGCAGCTGGTCGGGGTTCATGGTGCCGCCGGGCAGGAGCAGCGCGTGGTAGTCGTCGACGGAGGCGTCGGCGACCAGGCGGTCCACGGGGAAGGTTCCTGCCGCGTTGAGGTCGAACTGGCGGGCCTGGATCTCGCCGGGATGGAGCGAGACGATCTCGGTCTTCGCCCCTGCGCCCTGCAGCGCACCGCGCGGCTGGTCGAGTTCCACGCGCTCGACGCCGTCGGTGGCCAGAATCGCCACCCGCATCCCCTGCAGTTCCCGTGTCACGGTACGGCTCCCTTCACGAGTCGCTGGTTGTACGACGCGAGCGGCAGGGACACCCGGCATGGCCCGTCCGGATCCCTTTTCCGGACCGGGGACTGCAAGCCGCGGCCTCTGAGCCGCAGATTTTCGTCGTGGTGATCTTCCCCAGGACATCCGTGTGCTTTTCGACACGCGCGTCGAGGACCTCGGTATGTCGGTTCAGATCGGTGACATGCACCGGGGCGCGACTGCTACAGCAGCCGGTCGAAGACCGCGGTCACGCCGTCCCAGTGGCTGGTCTGCGGGTTCTTGACCTCCGGGTACAGGATTTTGAACGTCTCGGCGAGGGCGACGCTGAGACCGCCGATGATCTCGGGGTAGCGCTCTTCGGTCTCCTGGGTGGGTGGCCTGTCGAGCGGAGGGTGCGCGGCGAGCTGTTCCAGGTTCGGCTTCAGATCGACCTCCTCGTCGAGCCGCCGGAACCGGTGGATGCTTTCCTGGAGGCCCTTGGTGATCGGTAGGTCCCACGGTTCGACGGTGTCCCGGCCATTGGCCTTGGCCGAGGCCTGGCCGACGACCAGGAGGTCGTAGAGCTTGGCGTCGACGAAGTCGCCGTAGCGCCTGAGGTCGTTCTTGTCCACGTCGAGGCCTGCGGCGGCGCGGAAGAACCTCTCGAACTTCGACACAGCCATCACGGTCATGCCTCTCGCCTCCTCACCGGGAACCGGACGGCGTCGTTTCGCTGCAGCCAGCGCCGCCATCGGCTGTTACCGGTCGAGATTCGCAGAGCCCGCCTGCTGAGCGCCTCCGCACCCCAGGCCGAAAAAAGACACCCGCTCCTACCCTGGCAGAGCAGCATGCAGTGCGCAGGCATCCCCAGGCCAGCCGTACAGGCCCTGGAGCAAGCGGGGTCGGCCAGCGCGGTGTCTGACGAGGTCATGCTCATCTCTTGGGTGGGCCGGCCGGAAACGCGACGGCGGAAAGCCGACCGCGCTCACAGGCACGGCGCCCCTTCCTCGACACCATCACCCGGCGCGCCCCTGTCCCCCCGGAGAAGGCGGAGCCCCTCACCCGCGCCACCCTGGAAACCTTGGCCGAGCGGCTCACCAGGGGTGAGGCGGAGGACCTCGCGTCCGAACTGCCCAGGCCGCTGAAGGAACCGCTGGTCTCTCCCACTCCGGAGGCCGAATCCTTCGGACTCGACGAGTTCATCAACCGGGTGAGCCGGCGGGCAGGGGTGAGCCCGGACGAGGCCCGCGAGGGTGTACGGGCCGAGCTGAGCACCCTGAGGGACGCGGTCAGTGACGGCGAGTTCCGCCACGTGATATCCCAGCTGCCCCGGGACTTCGAGGCCCTCGTCGGCGCCCCGGGCTAGACGGAGCCAGGCCGGCGCCATCATCGGGCGGGCGTGAGCTTGGGCGAGACCGCCGGCCGCAATGTCAAGAAGTCCGTCCTCGAGCTGGGTGGCAGTGATCCCTTCATCGTGCTGGACGGTCACAACCTCGAGCGCACCGTGTACGCCGCGTTCCTCGGCCGGATGGGCAGCACCGGGCAGTGCTGCGTGGCGGCCAAGCGCTTCATCGCCCTTGCGGACGTCTACGACGCCTTCGTCACCGGGCTGCGTGATCGGATGAGCGAGGTGCAACCGGGAGATCCGGTCGACCCCGCCACCACGCTCGGCCCGCTGTCCTCCGAGGCCGCGGCCGAACTCCTGATGGAGCAGGTTCGTGACGCGGTGGACAAGTGAGCCACGGTGGTGCTGGGCGGCGGGCGGCCCGACCTGCCGGGCGCCTTCGTCGAACCGACCCTTCTCACCGATGTCACACCGGAGATGCGGGCCCAGACCGTGTTCCGGGCGCCGGGAAGCCCGTGCTAGATGTTCTGGAACTCGTTCGGCAGTTGCGACATCACATCCTGGAACTCCGCGCCGGGGACGGCCTCTCCCAGAGTCATGAAAACCGCCGCGACGCCCCGGCGCGACACGGTCTCACCGACGTCTGCACGCTCACTCACTCGCCGGACGAACTCGGCAACGCCGAAATTCTCGGCGACGTCCTCCGGTGGGACCAGCGGCGGGGCGATCTCGGCAGGCAGGACGCCGGCCAAGTGCCTGGCCTCGCCGCCGGTGATCCGCTCGCCCAGCGTCAGCATCGTGGCCCGGGTCAGCTCTCTGGCCTGCTCCTCGGGCTCGTGGGCCCGCCGACTGACGAGCCGGATGAAGTCGTCGCTGTCCATGGCGTCTCCAATCCTGCGACTCGTGACAGGTACCGCGCATGCCCTACCCGAAACGGTGAACGACATGCCGGCGCCAACCTCGCGGCCGGTGCCCAAAGCGCCGGTCACCGCCCGTCCTCTTCCCTTTCCTCGGTAAAGGGGCGCACCGCGCCCAACAGAACCCCCAACGCACCGGTGAGCATCCCTGCCTCGGCGACGCGTCGCCGCGACCGGACGGCTGCGCCGGTTCGGTACGCGATCCGAGGATTGGATGCGAGTCACGCGGCAACTCCCGTGTTATCCGCTGTGCGCGCTTGACCTTCTCACTCAAGTGGCCCGCCTTCCGTTGACCTCACCGCACGTGGGGAGCACTCATGAAGACAGACACCCGTTCCGCCTCCCGCCTCCAGGACGATCCGCTCGTCAGGGGCCTCGGCTGGGCCAGTGCGCTCCTGGGCGTGCCTCAGGTCCTCGCCCCGGCCGGCTTCGCCCGGGCCTTGGGCGTGGGCGACGCCTTCCGGCACCGCTCGGCCACGACCGCTGTCGGTGTGCGCGAGCTGGCGGCGGCGACCGGGCTGCTGGGGCGGCCGCATCCCGCCTGGCTCTGGGGGCGCGTCGGCGGCGACCTCATGGACCTGACGATGCTGACCCGGGCCCTGAGGAACCATGACGGTCGCGGCCTGGGCCGCACCGTTGCCGCGACCGCCGCGGTCACCGCTGTCACGGCCACGGACGTCTACGCGGCTGTGACCCGCACCCGTAGGAGCAACCCCATGGAACTGACCGCGGCCACCACCGTCACGCAATCCCCGGACGAGGTCTACGCCGTCTGGAGGGACCTGAAGCGACTGCCGGACTTCATGGCGCACCTGGACGAGGTGCGCGTCACCGGCCCGCGCACCAGCCACTGGCGGGCCTGCGCGCCGTTCGGCAAGGCGGTCGAATGGGACGCCGAGACCACGCAGGACGTCCCCGGCCGGCTGATCGCCTGGCGGTCGGTGGACGGCGCCGACATCGACAACTCCGGCGAGGTCCGCTTCGAGCCCGCCCCCGGCGGCCGGGGCACGGAGATCCGGGTGACCCTGCGCTACGACCTGCCCGGCGGGGCGGTAGGCAAGGCCGCGGCGCGCTACTTCGGCGAGGAACCGCACCAGCAGCTGGACGACGACCTGCGTCGCTTCAAGCAGATCGTGGAGACCGGCGAGGTCGTCCGCTCCGAGGGCGCGCCCGGCGGCAAGCAGGCCCGCGGTGAGTTCCCGCAGCACCCGGCCCGACCGCTGACCGAGGACGAACTGAAGGAGGCCCTGGCATGAAGGCGAACTGCTGGACGGGACGCAACTCGGTCGAGGTGCAGGACGTCCCGGAACCGTCGATCCTGAACAGCCGCGACGCCATCGTGAAGATCACCTCCACGGCCATCTGCGGATCCGACCTCCATCTGCTCGACGGCTACGTCCCCACCATGGAAAAGGGCGACATCATGGGCCACGAGTTCATGGGAGAGATCGTCGAGGTCGGCCCCGGCGTCAACGACAAACTCCGCGTCGGCGACAGGGTCGTCGTCCCCTTCCCCATCGCCTGCGGCGCCTGCGCGTCCTGCCGCGCGGAGCTGTACTCGTGCTGCGAGAACACCAACCCCAACGCCGGCATCTCGGAGAAGCTCTTCGGCCACCCCACCGCCGGCATCTACGGCTACTCCCACCTCACCGGCGGCTTCGCCGGCGGCCAGGCCGAGTACGCCCGCGTGGTGCTCGCCGACGCCAACGTCCTGAAGATCGGCCCGGAGCTCACCGACGAGCAGGTGCTGTTCCTGTCCGACATCCTGCCCACCGGGTACATGGGCGCCGAAATGTGCGACATCCAGAAAGGCGACGTCGTCGCCGTCTGGGGCGCCGGCCCGGTCGGCCAGTTCGCCATGGACAGCGCCCGGGTCCTGGGCGCGGAGAAGGTCATCGCGATCGACAAGGAGACCTACCGGCTCGACATGGCCGCCGCCCAGGGCTACACCACCATCAACTTCGAGGACACCGACGTACGCTCGGCACTGCTCGAACTCACCGGCGGCCGGGGCCCCGACAAGTGCATCGACGCGGTCGGCCTGGAGGCCACACACGGTGCCTCCCACGTCCACCTCTACGACCGCGCCAAGCAGGCGGTCCGCTCCGAGACCGACCGGCCACACGCGCTGCGCCAGGCCATCCTGTCCTGCCGCAGCGGCGGCGTGGTGTCGGTCATCGGTGTCTACGGCGGACTGATCGACAAGTTCCCGGCGGGCGCCTGGATGAACAGGTCACTGACCCTGCGCACCGGACAGTGCCACGTACAGAAGTACATGAAACCGCTGCTGGGCCTGATCGAGCAGGGCAGGATCGACCCCACCCGGGTCATCACCCACCGGCTGCCCCTGGCCGAGGCACCGACCGGCTACGACCTGTTCAAGAACAAGAAGGACCACTGCGAGAAGGTCGTCCTCAAGCCGTGAGGGACTCGCCGATGAACTGCGGCCCCCTCGCGGCGCCCAGCGGCCGGACTCTTGGTGGCAGGAGCTCACCGGAACGCTGGAGAAGGTGTCGGCTGTAGACACCGACCGCGTCGCCGTACGACAGCCGGGATGGGGCCGCGCGCCGGAGGGGACGAAGACACGCTCCCCGCCTGCACGCTGCCCCGGCGGGACGCCGGTGCCCGCGTCCGTACCGTCGGCTGGGGGGGGAATGAGGCTCGGTGCGGCTGGCGCACTGTCTGTCCCTCGCTCACACGCGAGCCGATCGCTGGGAACCGAAGGAGGCCGCAGATGAACACCCTTCCGCATTCCACCGCGACCCAGAGCCGCCCCACGGGACCAGGTGTCGACATGAGGCTGCTCGGCATCTATCTCAACGACCACCTCGCCGGCGCCACCGCCGGGACCGAACGCGCCACCCGCCTGGCGCGCGCCGCCTGCGGGTCCGCGCTTGGCCGCGCGATCGGGCCCGTAGCAGCCGACATCGCCCAGGACCGGACAGCGCTGCTGGACATCATGAGGGATCTCGGCGTTCCCGTTCGCCGCTACAAGGTGTGCGCGGGCTGGGCGGGCGAGAAGCTGGGACGGCTGAAGCCCAACGGCCGCCTGCTACGCCCGTCACCGCTCGGCACCATGCTGGATCTGGAGGCCCTACGGCTGGGGGTCGAGGGAAAGGCGGCCGGGTGGCAGGTCCTGCGCCGCCTCAGCGCCGCCGACGAGCGCCTGGACCCTGCCCGGCTCGACACGCTGCTCGAACGAGCCCGGCGGCAGCAGGAAAGAATCGAGGAGTGGCGCGTCCGCCAAGCCGAGGAGGCACTGGCCACCACAGTCGGCTGAGCCGCTGCGGCCCGGCCGTCAGCTGTCCAGCTCCTCCTCGACTGGAGGTTTCGGCACCTCGCGCAGATGCTGGGACTGTCCCGGCCTGCCGCCCTCCCGGGCCTGCTCGGCTCGCTGTGCCGGGCTCAGCCCGAGGTCGGAGGCGGGGTCCACGCGGACCGACCGGGCCACCTCCTCACGGTTGGCGTACTGCTCGGCCGGGATGCCGCGCAGCGCCTTGACGACATCCGGCGCGGCGCCCGACCGGCTCGCCGCTTCAATCAGCTTGTCCTTGCCCGCGGGGAAGTCGACATCCTTGATGGCCTCCACCACGTCCCGGGCGCTCGTACTGTGAGTCATGGCCCCTTCTCCCTCATCGGAATCCGGAATCCTGGGCCACCCGGGTAACCGGCAGAGGCCACTCACTCACCTCCTTCACCCGCCGGATTTCCTTCGAGCGCCGCGGCCACGGCTGGATTTCCGCCTGCCGCCCGAGCACGGACTTGAAGACCTCCACCCGCGTTCCCTGCGCCAGCCAGGGCACGGATGCGGGTACGAAGACCGTGGTCCGCAAGCGACGCGTCGTGACCGACCTGCCGGCCTCTGGTCACCGCGGCCGGTATCCGGGACTCCGCGGCCGGCACCCGGCTGCTCGACCAGGTCGCCGCCGGCCGTCCTGGCATCCGCAGGGCGGCCCAGACGCCCCTGCGCCGCCCGGCCCACCCACTGCAGCGCTGTTGACACCCCTCCCCCAGGAGTTCCAGCGAGGCGTCAGCCGGGCCCGCCCAGCACGATCTTCCACACTCGGGTCGCCACCTGGAGGTTCAACCGGTCCTCGACGTTCGCGAGGTCGTTGCCGCTGATGTCGCGGATGCGCTGGAGCCGATAGCGCAGCGTGCTGCGGTGGATGGCGAGAGATTCAGCGGTCTCGTCGTAGTTGCCGCCGCAGTCGAAGTACCGGGACAGGGTCTCCACCAAGGTCGCGTGGTGCCGGGAGTCGTAGTCGATGAGCTGCCCGAGCCACTCCTGGACGAACGTCTCCAGTTCCCGGTAATCATTGCCGGGTCCCAGGATGCGGTAGAGGCCGAGCTCGTCGAAGAACGTCGTTCCGTAGCGGTCTCGGGAGTGGCGGCGCACGTCCAGGGCGCGCTGCGCCTCCCGGTAGTGGTGGGGGATGTCGTTCAGGGAGTCGGAAGGGGCGCTCACCCCGATCGTCCCGGACCGTGTTCCGGTCTCCCGGACGAGCGCCTCGTACAGCGCGTGGGCGTGCGGCCTGCCGTCGGCGACCAGGACGACCTGGCCGGAGCGTCGGGTCAGTAGCGAGCGCATGCCCACGGCAGAGGCCGCCCGCCCCACGGTCTGCGCGAAGGAATCGTCGGCGGTCCGGTTCGGCCACTGCACCACGACGACGTAGTGGCTGCGGTGCAGGTCGTATCCGACTGCCTCGGACCGGGCGTAGGCGCTCGCCTCGTCCGTCCCTGCCAGGAGGTCGTCCACCAGCTCGCGGTGCAGCCTCAGCTCCACTTCGGCCAGATTGCGCAGGTGCGTCAGCGCGGGGGCGAGTGACGCGGCAGCGTGTTCCAGCGCGAGCACGGTGTGCTCGTCGGCCTCGTTCCGGGCATCGACCAGGGCCAGCACGCCCAGGATCTCGCCGTGCGGGCGGATCAGGGTGATCAGCCGGTCCCTTATCCGCACAGGTCCGGCCTGACGAGCGACGGCGTGCAGCATTTCGTCCTGGCGCACCGGGTCCGGTTCGGGATAGGGGACGGGGCGGCTGGGGCCGGTCCAGGACCTCAGCCGACCGAAGCGGTCCTCGACCAGCGCGGGAAGTCCAGTGAGCCCGTGCAGTGCGCGGGTGACAGCTTCCTCGCCGCCACCCGAGGCAGCGACGCCGGCCATGAACGCGTGAACGGCTCGCTCGTAGCCCAGCTTGGCCACCACAGAGATCAGCTGCCGCTGGAGGGCTGTGCGTTCCTCCCTCAGTCGGTGCAGCTCCAGCGCGTCCTCGAGTCGGCGGCGATGTGCGAAAGCGACTGACAGTGCGGCAGCGGTGTGCCGGACGAGCGTGGCGAGCAGAGATCGCTCGGCCTCGGTGGGCCGAGAGCGGGACGTCACCACGAGGTAGCCGTGGAGTCCCTCCAGTCCGCGCAGCCCCAGGGCCCGGCCCCGCGGCCTGCCTGGTACGGTCACGTTGCCGTCCTGACCGGCCAGCTCCCGCACCCTCCGGCTCACGGCCAAGGCAGGCATCTGCCCGTCCCTCGGACTGGGGACCAGGTCGCCGCTCACATTGAGGTATCCGGCCTCGGCGCTGTACGGCCCCGCGGCGGCTATGTGGTCCATGGCCAGGCGCAGGATCTCGACTTCGTCCGGAGTGCCGAACAGGGCGCGGGAGAGCGCGGCCAGTTCGTGCAGGGCATGGTCGGCTGGGGTGCGAGCGAGCGGGCGGCGCCCTCCGCGCGCGGCCGTGGGGTGCCGCCCGGCGCTGCGCCGCGGAAGGCTGCCCTTCCGGTGGGAGTAGCGGTGGTACAGGCTGTGCGCCCGACTGCCGGCCATGGGACCACTCCGTCCCTCGAAGCCTTCAGAGAACCGAGCGGCATGTCGCGTACCCGCTCACGGGCCGGCTACCCGAGATGTGTGGATCCTTTCTCTCCCACTCGCGGGGCGACCGGACCTGTGCGTTCCTGACTCGCCAGACGCAGGCGTGGAGCCACCCGGTTGCTAGGCGTCGTCGCCCCGCTCGCCCTCGGCCTGGGAGGGCTCGCTCCGGGGGACGTCCGGATGCCGTTCCGTTGCGGTGCGCTCGCCCGTCTCGTCCCGCTCGCCCTCGGCCTGCGAGGGTGTGCGCGAGTACCAGGCGTCGTAATCAGGGGCTCCGGATTTCATGACGGGCCTCCTTCGTCGCTCACGTCCATCCTCCCAGCTTGGCCCGGACCTCCTCGACGTGCTCCTTCTCCGACATCGCCTCGACGTACCCGGAGGCGTGGCCGATCGACTGGTGCTCGAAGGGTGTACCGCTCGGCACGGCGATGTCCCTCAGCTTGCGGAACACCGTGTCGGCCTCGCTGCGCAGCGCCTTCGAAAGCGCCCGGGTGTGAGTCATCATCCGCACCCGGGCGAGGGCGGGGTGCGGCGTCAGCCGCCGGCCACGGCGCGCACCGCCTCCTCGACCGGGGTGGACCCGCTGATCAGCTGGAGAATGCGCCCGGCGGTCCTGGGCTCGTGGAGCAGGGCGGCGAGCACCGCAGCCACGTCATCGCGCGGCACTTGGCCGCGGTCGGTGTGCTCGGCGAGCGTGACGCGGCTGCTACCGGGGTCGTCGGTCAGCGTTCCCGGGCGCAGAATCGTCCAGTCCAGTCCCGGACGGGAGGCGATGTCGGCGTCCGCCTCGCCCTTGGCCTTCAGGTAGGCGGCGAACACCGGGTCGGTGCCGGGCGGCGGCGGACTGTCCACGCCCATCGCGGAGATCACCAGGAAGCGGCGCATCCCGGCGTGCTCGGCCGCGTCGGCGAGCAGGATGGCCGCGTTCCGGTCCACCGTCTGCTTGCGGGCCGCGCCGCTGCCCGGTCCGGCGCCCGCGGCGAACAGTGCCGCGTCGGCGCCGCCAAGGTGGCCGGCCACCTCGTCCACCGAGGCGTGCTCCAGATCGCACACCACCGGTTCCGCGCCGTCCGCGCGCAGGTCGTCGGCGTGGTCCGGGTTGCGGATCAGCCCTGTGACGTCGTCGCCGCGCGCCGAGAGCAGCCGGGTCAGCCGGCGCGCGATCTTTCCGTGTCCACCCGCGATCACCATGTGCATGGGGTCATTCTTGCCATAGGCAACCGCTCACGCCGGGCTGCGGGACTGCCACGGCAGGTCGGGTCCCACGGTTGCCGGAAGTCGGCGTACTCGCGCGCCGCGCCGGTGCGCGAGACCACCCGGCCACCGGGTCGCGCCGCAGGTGCTCGGGGGTTCGCGAGCGCGATCCTGTCGTCAGGAGCGCGCGAGCCGGGCCGCGAGATAGGGCGCGGTGGCGCTGCGGCGGGCCCTCGCGACCTTGGCCGGCGGACCCGTCGCGACCACCCGCCCGCCCGCGTCGCCGCCGCCCGGACCGAGGTCGATGACCCAGTCGGCGGTGGCGATCGTGGCCAGGTCGTGCTCGACGAGGACGACCGTGTTGCCGGCGTCGACGAGCCGGTGCAACTGTCGCAGCAGCAGCGCGATGTCCGAGGGGTGCAGCCCGGCCGTCGGCTCGTCGAGCAGGTAGAGCGCGTGGCCGCGGCGGGCTCGCTGCAGTTCGGTCGCCAGTTTGATGCGTTGCGCCTCACCGCCGCTGAGTTCCGTCGCGGGCTGGCCCAGCCGCAGGTACCCCAGTCCCACCTCGCGCAGCGTCTCCAGACTGCGGGAGGCGGCCGGGACGGCGGACAGGAACTCGGCGGCGGCGTCGACGGACAGCGCCAGTACTTCCGCGATGTTCTTGCCGCGGTAGGTGACTTCCAGCGTTTCGGCGTTGTACCGGGCGCCTTCGCAGGTCGGGCACGGCGCGTAGGTGCCGGGCAGGAACAGCAGTTCGACCGCGACGAATCCTTCGCCCTGGCAGGTCTCGCACCGCCCTTCGGGCACGTTGAAGGAGAACCGCCCGGCCGAGTAGCCGCGCGCCCTGGCTTCGTCCGTCGCCGCGTACAGCCTGCGCACCGCGTCGAACATCCCGGTGTACGTGGCCAGGTTGGACCGGGGAGTCCGGCCGATGGGCCGTTGGTCGACCAGGACCAGCCGGTCGAACGACTCGACCCCCGACGCGTCCTGGACGTCGACCTCCAGCTGCGCCTCGTCGGGTTCCTCGGGCACGAGTCCGAGGTGGCCGCGGACGACCTCGGCGAGCACCTGCGTCACCAGCGTCGACTTTCCGGAACCGGACACGCCCGTCACCGCCGTCAGTACGCAGAGCGGTACGTCGACGGACACGTCGCGCAGATTGTGGCGGGAGACGCCGCTGAGGTGCAGCCAGCCGTGCGGTGTGCGCGGGCGGTGATCGAGCGGCTGGGCGCGCCCGAACAGGTACTGGCTCGTGGCCGACTCCCGGACCCGCTCGAGACCGGTGACCGGGCCGCTGTACAGCACGCGTCCACCGCCCTCCCCCGCGCCGGGGCCGATGTCGACCACCCAGTCCGCCCGCCGTACGACGTCCATGTCGTGCTCCACGACGAACAGCGAGTTGCCCGCCGCCTTGAGGCGGTCCAGCACGTCCAGCAGCGGTTCCGCGTCGGCCGGGTGCAGGCCCGCGGAGGGTTCGTCGAGGACGTAGACGACGCCGAACAGCCCCGAGCGCAACTGGGTGGCGATCCGCAGGCGCTGCGCCTCGCCGGGCGACAGGGTCGTCGAGCGGCGCCCGAGGCTGAGATATCCGAGGCCCAGGTCGAGCAGTACGTCGACCCGCGCGACCAGATCGCCGCAGATCCGGACCGCGACCTCGGTCGTCTCCCCGGATCGGGCGGTCGACGTGGTGGCGTCGGCCTCGGACCGCCCCGCGACGGGCCGCAGCAGCGCCACGACCTCGGTGAGCGGCATCGCGTTGATCTCGGCGATGCAACGTCCGGCGAAGGTCACGGCGAGCGCCTCGGGCCGCAGTCCGCTGCCGTGACACTCGGGGCAGGGCACACTCCTGACGAACCGGAGCGCCCGTTCGCGCATCTTCTCGCTCTTGGAGTCGGCGAGGACGTGCATGACGTGCTTGCGCGCGCTCCAGAACTTGCCCTGGTAGCCGTAGTCGACGCGGCCCTCCTCCGGCTCGATGTACACGGAGGGCTGCTCGTCCGTGTACAGCAGCCAGTCCCGGTCCTTCTTCCTGAGCCTGCGCCACGGGCGGTCGATGTCGATCCCCAGGCCTTTCACGACACTGCGCAGGTTGGCGCCCTGCCAGGCGCCCGGCCAGGCGGCGATCGCCCCCTCGCGGATGCTCAGCGAGGGGTCCGGGACGAGCAGGTCCTCGGCGACGTCGTGCACGACGCCCAGTCCGTGGCACTCCGGGCAGGCGCCGGCCGCGGTGTTGGGTGAGAACGACTCGGCTGCCAGCCGTGCGGCGCCGGGCGGATAGGTGCCGGCGCGGGAGTACAGCATGCGCAGCAGATTGGACAGCGTGGTGAGGGTGCCGACCGTCGAGCGCGAGCTGGGCGACCCGCGTCGCTGCTGCAGGGCCACGGCCGGTGGCAGTCCGGTGATCTCCTGCACGTGCGGTGCGCCGGCCTGTTGCAACAGTCTTCGGGCGTACGGTGCCACGGACTCGAAGTAGCGCCGCTGGGCCTCCGCGTAGAGCGTGCCGAAAGCGAGCGAGGACTTGCCCGAACCGGAGACGCCGGTGAAGGCGACCATCGCGTCCCGCGGAACGTCGACATCGATGTTCCGCAGGTTGTTCTCACCGGCGCCCCGGACACGCACGAAGGGGTCGGTCGCGTCCTCGTCCACCGTTCCTGACTACCCGATCGCGCCGCGAACCGCGCGACAGGCGCCGTCACCGGGCCCCGCTCCTGGGGGCGGTTGAGAGTGCTTCACCGTGGATGTGCCGACCGGGGGGCACGAGGAGATCCGACCGAACCGCCGGCACCTGCTGGCAGGAGCCAGCGTGTCACGCGGCGTCGGCGTTATCTCGCGGGGCATCCTGTGGCCACGTGCGATCGCGGGGGCAGCCGACGATAAGGAGTCATGCGGGTGTCGTCCCAGGACGTTACGGTCGTGGCTCTTCTGGCGGATCCGGATGCGCCGACGGAGATCGCGCAGCGCATGGCCCGGATGCTTCCCGATCGGCTCGCCGACAGGTCGGACCAGGGACGACGGTTCGACGTCGAGGTGGTCAGTGAGCCCTTCACCGCAGGGACCGAGGACCTGTCCACGTTGACGCGCCGGATCGTGGACCGCGGAAGTGAGGGGAACTGGGACATCGTCGTGGCCCTCACCGACCTTCCGCTGCACTCACACGGGCGCAAGCTCGTGGTGGATCTGAGTCACGAACACGGCTTGGCGCTGCTGTCTCTTCCCACGCTGGGGGGCTTCCGGCTGCAGACCAGGGCCCGGCAGGCCGTGGAAGAAGCCGTGCTCAGCTTGGCGGGCCCGCAGGCCACCGGGCCCGAGGGGCCTCCAAAAAGTCAGCCGCTGCGGGGGCCCTTCATCGGTCGTCTCGCGCCCATCCATCCGGGCCAGGTCGGTGAGGAGGAGATCGCCGATCTCCGGTACGTCGTCAGCGGGCCGCGCGGTTACCTGAGGGTCCTCTTCGGTATGGTCCGCGCCAACCGGCCTTGGCGGTTGGTGCCGGGTCTGTCGAAAGCCCTGGCGGCCGCACTCGCCACGGGAGCGGTCGCCACCGTGAACTCCACCATCTGGACCCTGGCCACGTCCCTGAGCACGCCACGCCTGGTGATCGCCATGGTCGGGTCCGTCGCGCTCATGATCGGCTGGCTGATCGTGGACGCGAATCTGTGGCATCGAACGGATGAGGTCTCGCATGAGGCGAGGAAGAGGGCGGCTCTCTACAACGCGTCCACGGTCATGACCGTCGGTATCGGGGTGGTCGTCTGCTACGTGGGGTTGGTGGTCATCAACCTGGTGTGGGCGCTGTTCATCCTCAACGACCGGGTGTTCGCTTCCACGACACGAACCCCGCTGCACACCACGGAGTACTGGACCTTGGCCTGGTTCGTCGCTTCGGTCGCCACGGTGGGCGGCGCGCTGGGATCGGGCCTCGAGAGCGATGAGGCGATCCGGGCAGCCGCCTACTCCAAGCGCGAACAGGAGCGTCGCAGCGTGCTGCAGGACGACCACCGTGACTAGCTGGTGACCTGACTCGGAGAGGCGTCCACGCTTCGGTGGCCGTCCCCGGTACGAAACAACCGCTGATCGATCGGTGAAGGGTCGTTTCGTGCCGCATGGGGACGGGGACCCGCACCGCACGCCGCCGAGTGCTGAAGCTCGCCGAGCGGGCCGGCGGCAAAATCACCGTTCCCCTCACCAAGGTGAACGGGCCCTGAGGCGTGCCGGAGCCACGGACCCCGTCGCAGCACTTGCAAGAGTCGGGTTCTTCGCGCCCTCTCCATCACCGCCAGGCCGCGACACCACGGGAAGTCACCATGAAAGCAGCGGTATACGAAGGACCGCGAACGGTCACAGTGAAGGACGTACCGGACGCGAAGATCGAACACCCCTGCGACATCATCGTCAAGATCACCACCACCAACATCTGCGGTTCGGACCTGCACATGTACGAGGGCCGCACCTCGTTCGAATCCGGCCGCACCCTGGGCCACGAGAACCTGGGCCAGGTGGTGGAGGTCGGCTCGGCCGTCCGCAAGGTCCAGGTCGGCGAGTACGTGGTCCTGCCCTTCAACATCGCCTGCGGCTTCTGCAAGCAGTGCGAGCAGGGCCTGACCAACTACTGCCTGACCATGCAGCCGGAACCCGCCCTCGCCGGAGCCGCCTACGGATTCGCCGACATGGGCCCCTACCAGGGCGGCCAGGCGGAACTGCTGCGCGTGCCCTACGGCGACTTGAACGCCCTGCGTCTGGGCGAGGACGCCGCCGAGCGGCAGACCGACTACGTCATGCTCGCCGACATCTTCCCCACCGGCTATCACGCCACCGAGATGGCCCACGTCAAACCGGGCGACCAGACCATCGTCTTCGGGGCCGGTCCCGTCGGGCTGATGGCGACCTACTCCGCCCTCCTCAAGGGCGCCGGCCGCGTCTGGACGGCCGACCACCAGCCCGACCGGCTGCGCAAGGCGGAGGAACTCGGGGCCATCCCGATCAACACCGCCGAGCAGAACCCGGCGGACGTCGTCAAGGAGGCCACCCTCGGTCTGGGCGCCGACAACGGCTGCGAATGCGTCGGCTACCAGGCACACGACCCCCAGGGACACGAGGACGCCAGCCTCACGCTCAACGGCCTGATCGACTCGGTCAGGTTCACCGGCCACATCGGCGTGGTGGGCGTGTTCCTTCCCCAGGATCCCGGCGGCGCGGAGGCCCAGGGTGAGCTGGAGGCGCAGGGCAAGGTTCCGATCGACTTCGGGATGATGTGGTTCAAGGGCCAGCACATGGGGACCGGGCAGGCGCCGGTGAAGAAGTACAACCGGGCCCTGCGCGACCTGATCGCCGGCGGGAAGGCGAAGCCGAGCTTCGTCGTCTCCCACGAACTCAGCCTGGACGAGGCCCCCACCGCCTACGAGCACTTCGACGCCCGTGACGAGGGCTGGACCAAGGTGGTCCTGCACCCCGACGGACACGGCAACGGCCACAAGCGGTAGGAGACCCGGGGCCGTCGTGCCCCCTGTCTCTCCTGGACCGGTCCGGGGGACGGCTGGCGATCTGCCCGTCCCCCGGACGGGGCCGGGGGCAATCGCCGCGCTCCGGCCGGACCTGGACCAACAACGATTGCCCGCGCCCCGGCCTGGAGGACGGACGGCGGACGTGCAGAAGTGTCCGCAGTGGCAGCACCCCGTCCAGCGGCTGCGGTCGCCAGCCGGCCAGCGGGCCGTGTGGGAGGCTTCCTTGCCCGACGGTTGCCGCACCTCGACCAGGCCGACGCGACGCGGCAGGGCGTTCCGGCCAGGCGGACACCCGTGACGTGGCTGCGGGCCTTCGGGGAAGTCGCGCGATCTGGACTCAAGGTCGAGGAGACGCGACTGGAGCCCCTGCTGGCGCTGCGTGCGGCCGCTGGGGTGGCGATCGTCATCGGGCCGGCGCTGTGGCTGGTCTCCCCTGCGTATGCCGCGTCCGCCGCCCTCGGCGCCTACTCCGCGGGTGGGGCCACCTTCCAGCGCAGCTGGCGTCCCCGCAAGGTGGTCGCGCTCGGCGCGGGCGCGGGTCTGGCGCTCAGCACCTTCGTGGGCTACCTGGCGGCGGGGCGACTCGTGACGTTCCTGCCGCTGCTGGCCGTATGGGCCTTTGCCGCGGGAATGGCGTGGGCCGTCGGATCGACCGCCGGGATCGTCGCAGCGACGACCGTGGGCAGCATGCTGGTGACCATCACCTTGCCCACGAGCATCGGGCGAGCCCTGGAGCACGCCGGGGTCATCGCACTCGGGGGCGTGACGCAGGCCGTGCTGATCCTGCTGTTCCCGATCCGGCGTTGGGGAGCGCATCGTGACGCGCTCGCCGACGCTCTGGCCGCCGTGGCGGACTACGCCCGCCGGTTGCGGCACGACCCGGCCGCCCCGTTCGACCCGGAGCCGTTGATGACGGCACGGGACGCGGCTTCCGTGACGCCGTCACAGGCCCGCACCCGTCCCCCTGTCCTGCACGGCCCCCGGGGACTCGCCGAGCGCATTCGGCCGGTGGTCGCGGCGCTCGCCGACCCGGACGTGGGCGCTCCGGCGGAGGGACCCGGGCGGGACCGCGCGCGGGAGTTGCTCGACGCCGCCGCCGACGTCCTGGACGCGGCCGCCCGTTCGATCCGACGCGGCACTCCCGCCGAGGTGCGGCCCGAGAGCACCGACGTCCTGCGCGTCGACGAGGAGCACGAGGTGCTGGAGGGCCCCGCGCGGCAAGCCGCCGGGCGGCTCGTGCAACTGCTCGGCGAGGCGTTGGAGATCGCCCGGAGCGGCTGCGCGCGCGGAAGGACGCCCGCGCCTCCCAGCCCCGCGGGCGCCCAGTTCCTGGTGCGCCCGACAATGCTCCGGCTGGTCCCGGTCGTCGTCCGGGCGGTCCGCCGTGAGACCCGCCGGGACTCACCCGTGTTCCGGCACGCCGTCCGCCTGGCGGCGGTGACCGTGCTCGGCTACCTGATCGCCGCCCGGCTACCCCTGGGCCACGGCTACTGGGCGCCCATCGCCTCGGTGATGGTGATGCGGCCGGACTTCCACCGGACGTACGCGCGTGCGGTGGCCCGTCTCGCCGGGACCCTGGCGGGGGTCGCGCTCGCCACCGGCGTGGTGCGGGCCCTGGGCCCGGACGCCCATGTGTCCGGCGCGCTGGCGGTGGTCTCGGCGGGCCTGTCGTACACGCTGAACCGTACCGGTTACGCCTACTCCCAGTGCTTCACCGCCGCGTACGTCGTCTTCCTGCTCGGCATGGGCGGCCAGGCATGGGAGCAGACGGTCCCGGAGCGGGTGGTGCTCACCCTGCTCGGCGGGGCCCTGGCGATGCTGGCCTACGTGGTGTTCCCCGCATGGGAGACACCCCGGCTGCCGGGCCGGCTTGCGGACTGGCTCGCCGCCAACGGCCGCTACGCGGCCGCGGTGCTCCGCGACTACGCCGAACCGACCCAGGAGCGTCACGCCGACATGCGCAGGGCACTGCTGGAGAGCAGGGAGGCACGTGCCGCCTGGCAGGAGGCATACGACCGGGCACGGCAGGAACCGGTCCGCCCCAGGGGTCTGACGTCGCGCGAGGCGCAGGAGGCGCAGGAGGCGCTCAAGGGGTTCGGCCGCGCGGCGATGCTCATGGAGAGCCACGTCCCGCGGGCCGACAGCCGTTTCGTCCCCGAGGCGGAGCGATTCGCCGAGGCCCTGGAGACGGACACCGCGAAGGCGGCCGTCGCCGTGCGCGAACACAGGAATCCGGACTGGGGACGCGTGGAGGAGGCGCTCCACGCGTGGGACGCCGCCGCCGGCAACGGGAGCCCGGTCGTGCGGCGCGAAGCGGAACTGCAGAAACGGGCCTTGGAAGACCTCGCGACAGCCGTGAGCCGCACAGCCCTGGAACGCGACGTCGGCTCTGCCCGCGAGGAGCAGCGGGTGCGGGCGACCCTGGCTGCGGAAGGTAACGGATCAGGGCCCGCGCACCGGGGTGGGTGACGGCGCCGGCGACGGAGAGCGCCGCGCCTCATGGAACGGGAATGGGCGATGGGCGGCGCAGGAGGCCCCTGCCGCGGGCGCAGGTCAGCAGACCGGACGCCATCCCGGCTGCTGCTGACCACCCTTTGCCGGCCTGAGGGGCCGCCCAGTGAACGCCGGCCCGGCCGGCCCGGGGGTGACCGGATACAGTGCGCGGGACGGCAGCCCGGTCAGGGAGGGGAAGCATGACCGACACCAGCAGCACCCGGCCCGCCGAGGGGGAAGCGCGGGCACCGCGGCCGAGCCGGCTGCACCGCCTGATGCGCTACATACCCCTGATCGCCCCGGTCCTGCTGTGGGCCGTGCCCTGCTGGGTGCTCCTGTACACCGGCCAGCACTGGCCGCTGCCCGTCACGCTGGTCGGCACCGCGCTGTTCGCCCTCGGCCTCGTCGGCATGCCGCTCGCGATGGTGCGCGGCCACGGCCGGCGCCAGCAGGACCGGGCGGCGATCGCCGGTGACACCCTGTTGGGGGCCAGTTGGGTCCTGTTCACCTGGTCCGTTCTTCTCGGCGCCGTCCTGCGGCTCGTCCTGACCGCGGCCGACGTCGGCGGGAGTCAGGACCGGGCCCGAATCGTCACGTGGGCGGTCCTCGGCGTAAGCGCCCTGATGCTCGCCTGGGGGTACGCCGAAGCCCGTCGTGTGCCCCGCGTGCGCCGGCTCGACGTGCGACTCCCCCGACTCGGCGCCGGGTTGGACGGCCTGCGCGTAGTCCTCATCACCGACACGCACTACGGCCCCCTCGATCGCGCCCGCTGGTCGGCACGGGTCTGCGAGACGGTGAACACCCTGGAAGCCGACCTGGTCTGCCACACCGGCGACATCGCGGACGGCACGGCCGAACGCCGCCGCGCCCAGGCCGTTCCGCTCGGTACCGTGCGGGCCACCCGGGCCCGTGTGTACGTCACCGGCAACCACGAGTACTACAGCGAGGCCCAGGGCTGGGTCGACCTGATGGACGAGCTGGGCTGGGAGCCGCTGCGCAACCGCCATCTGCTGCTCGAACGCGGAGGCGACACCCTCGTCGTCGCCGGCGTGGACGATGTCACCGCCGAGTCCTCCGGCCTGGCGGGCCACCGCGCCCACCTCGCCGGAGCCCTGGACGGCGCCGACCCAGGCCTGCCCGTCCTGCTCCTGGCACACCAGCCCAAGTTCGTCGACCGGGCGGCGGCCGCCGGCATCGACCTCCAGCTCTCCGGCCACACCCACGGCGGCCAGATCTGGCCCTTCCACCATCTGGTCCGCCTCGACCAGCCCGCCCTCGCCGGCCTCAGCCACCACGGCACCCGCACCCTCCTCTACACCAGCCGGGGCACGGGCTTCTGGGGCCCGCCGTTCCGCGTCTTCGCGCCCAGTGAGATCACCCTGCTCGTCCTGCGCAGCCCGCACGTGCCCACCTCGCCGTAGACGGCACGGGCCGACACGTCCGCTTGGAGGGTGCTCGAGCTTGAGGGGTGCGGCGTCGACAGAAGCTCTGTTCTGACGTCTTCTGCGACCGCGGTGCCCTGTCCATCCAGAGCCAGGTCCGCACGACCCACGCAGTGAAGGCCCGGTGGACACCGGGCCTTCACGTCTGAGTAGCGGGGACAGGATTTGAACCTGCGACCTCTGGGTTATGAGCCCAGCGAGCTACCGAGCTGCTCCACCCCGCGTCGGTACGGTGAACTGTACGGCACCGACCAGGATCTACCCAATCGAGTTGTAGCGGGAGTAGCGGCGGTGGCCGCCTTCGGAGCGCAGGGGGGCGATCAGGCGGTGTTCGCCGAGGGCGCGGAGGCCTCTTCTTTCGGGACGCGTCAGGGGGCCCGGGTGCCAGGACGGCACCGGGCCCCGAGCTTTCAACACCATCTACCGGCGCTCTGCGCCGGACGCGGGAGGTTGATCACCGGCGCTTCCGAACCATCGGTCGAGGGGTCCCACGCCTTACGGCCGCCGCCTGCTGGGCGAGTCCGGGGTCTGCCGAATTGCATTCGGCTCGCACTGAAAGGCGGCAAGCGAGCGGAAAGGCCGCCCTTTTCCCTCACCTCTGTCATGCGGGGTGCTCCGCGTGTTTCATAGAGGTGTGGTCCGTGGTGCGCGACCATACCGACGCGGCACAACATCTTCTCCAGCACCGAGACAGGAAGAAGGACGGGCATGTCCGGCAGTGAAAGCGAGAATCCGGCAATCCCTTCACCGACGCCCACACCGACTCGACGGCCCAGGACGAACCGGGACTGGTGGCCGAATCAGCTGGACCTCCAGGTTCTCCACCAGCACTCTCCCCGGTCCAATCCGATGGACGAGGACTTCGACTACGCGAAGGAGTTCGCGACCCTCGACGTCGACGCGCTGAAGCGCGACGTCTTCGAGGTGATGACGACATCCCAGGAGTGGTGGCCCGCCGACTACGGTCACTACGGGCCGCTCTTCATCCGGATGAGCTGGCATGCCGCGGGGACGTACCGCATCGAGGACGGCCGCGGCGGTGGCGGCAGCGGCGCACAGCGCTTCGCACCCCTCAACAGCTGGCCGGACAACGCGAGCCTGGACAAGGCGCGCCGTCTGCTGTGGCCGGTCAAACAGAAGTACGGCCGGAAAATCTCCTGGGCCGATCTGCTGGTCTTCGCCGGAAACTGCGCCATGGAATCCATGGGATTCAAGACGTTCGGGTTCGGATTCGGACGGCAGGACATCTGGGAACCCGAGGAGATCTTCTGGGGACCCGAGGACACCTGGCTCGGAGACGAGCGTTACAGCGGCGACAGGGAACTCACCGGTCCGTTCGCCGCCGTGCAGATGGGACTGATCTACGTCAATCCGGAGGGGCCCAACGGGAATCCTGACCCGCTGGCCGCCGCCCGGGACGTCCGGGAGACGTTCGGCCGCATGGCGATGAACGACGAGGAGACGGTCGCGCTCATCGTCGGCGGCCACACCTTCGGCAAGTGTCATGGCGCGGTCGACCCCAGTTACATCGGCCCGGAACCCGAGGCCGCCGCCATCGAGCAGCAGGGCCTCGGCTGGCGGAACACCTACGGCAGCGGTGCGGGCCCCCACGCGCTCACCAGCGGTCTGGAGGGTGCGTGGACCACCGAGCCGACCAGGTGGGACAACGGCTATCTGGACAATCTCTACGGGTACGAGTGGGAGCTGACGAGCAGCCCGGCCGGCGCCCACCAGTGGACTCCCACCGATCCCGCGGCCCGGGACATCGTGCCCGACGCCCATGACCCGTCGAAGCGGCACGCCCCCATGATGCTGACGACGGACCTCGCGCTGAAGGTGGACCCGGTCTACGGGCCGATCACGAAGAGGTTCCACGAGAACCCGGACGAGCTGGCGGTGGCGTTCGCCAAGGCGTGGTACAAACTGCTGCACCGCGACATGGGCCCCGTCTCGCGCTACCTCGGCCCGTGGATTCCCGAACCGCAGCTGTGGCAGGACCCGGTTCCCGCCGTCGACCACGAACTGGTCGGGGACGAGGACGTCGCCGACCTCAAGGGCAGGATCCTGGCCTCGGGCCTCTCCCTGTCCCAGCTGGTCACCACCGCCTGGGCGTCGGCGGCGAGCTTCCGCGGCACCGACAAGCGCGGCGGGGCGAACGGAGCGCGCATCCGGCTCGCGCCGCAGAAGGACTGGGAGCTCAACGACGTCCCCGAGGTGACCGAGACGCTGCGCACGCTCGAGGGGATCCAGGAGGACTTCAACCGGTCCCGGACGGGCGGGACGCGTGTCTCACTCGCCGACCTGATCGTTCTCGGCGGGTGCGCGGCCGTCGAGCAGGCCGCGAGGAACGCCGGGTACGACATCAGGGTCCCGTTCGCACCGGGGCGTACGGACGCCACGCAGGAGCAGACCGACGCGGCGTCGTTCGCCGTGCTGGAGCCCAGGGCGGACGCCTTCCGCAACTACCTTCCGGAGGGCGAGAAGCTGTCGCCGGAGACCCTCATGCTGGACCGCGCCAACCTGCTGACGCTCACCGCTCCCGAGATGACGGTGCTGGTGGGCGGCATGCGGGCCCTGGACACCGGCTTCAGGGGGTCCTCCCACGGTGTTCTCACCGACCGGCCGGGGCTCCTGACCAACGACTTCTTCGTCAACCTGCTCGACATGGGCACGGAGTGGAAGGCGTCGGCCACGGACGAGAACGTGTTCGAGGGCCGGGACCGCGCCGGCGGCGAGGTCAAGTGGACCGCCACCGCCGTCGACCTGATCTTCGGCGCGCACTCCCAGCTCCGGGCCGTCTCGGAGGTCTACGCGTCCCGGGACGGGGGAGAGAAGTTCGTACGCGACTTCGTGGCGGCGTGGAACAAGGTCATGAACCTCGACCGGTTCGACCTCGCCTGAGTCCGGCGTCCCGGCCGGCCCTCGGCGGCCGGCCGGGACGTGGAGGACAGGTCCGGCCGGCGGTCGGCGGGCGTGCCGACTCACCCGTGCGCCGTGTCGCCGCCGCCGGTCAGGGCAGGGTCCACAGCCGGACCGTGGCGAGGTAGAAGACGACGGCCCAGAAGGCGATCGCCAACGCGACGACGGCGAGGCCACGGAGGTTGGACCTCACCGCCGGTTCGTCCGGCGGCGGCCGCAGCCATCGCCCGAGCAGCGGGTTCACGTAGTAGGGCATCGTCAGGAAGCTCATGATGAGGCTCGACAGCAGGTTGCCCACGAGCAGGCCGATCCAGAGCGGCATGTGCAGCGGGGACAGGGCGAGCGTCAGCAGCACGACGGTCGGGTACAGGCCGACCCAGATGGCGAGGGAGGTCCTGGTCTCGGAGGGCGGTGGCGCTGCCTGTCTTCCGTTGCCCTCGAAGGCGAACCAGCTGCCGAACGAGTTGTCGATCGTGTGCAGCGCGAAGTCGCTGAACTTCTCTCCCTCGGCCAGGATCCGCTGCCGCTGGGGCGACGTCAGCCAGGCGTCGAGGTGCTCGGCGCTGTCGTAGCGGTACAGCGTGGTCCACTCCTCCTGGAGCCCCTCGATGGGGCGGAAGAGCTCGGTCCCGCGGAACCCTTCGAACTTGCTCTCCTCCTCGACCAAGCGGTGCTGCCAGTCGAGGAAGGCGTCCACCTGGTTCGGGGCGACGCGGTGGGTGACCACCACGGTGACCAGCGGATCCAGGGACCGGGTGCCGCTGCTGACCACCTGCTGGGTCGCCGGACCGTCGAAGTACCTGGCGCCGACGTCGAGATACGTCTGCCTGGTCCCGCTGTTGATCCACGCCTGCAGGTGCGCCACCGAGTCGAACCGGTACACCACGACCCACTCGGGTTGCAGCGGTGTCGGCGGGGAGATCTCGGCGCCGAGGAAGCCGGGGTAGTAGGTGGCCGCGGTGTTGAGGTCCTCCTGCCAGGACTCGTACTCCCGTTCCAGTCCGGGCAGGACCTTCTGGCCGATGATCGCCGTCGCCGCGGCGGCCGCGCTCCTTCCGGTGTCCATGCGGCTCAGCCCGCCGGCACCGACTGCTCCGCGGGGAGTCGGCCGTATACGCGTTCCGGGGTCAGCGGCAGGGCGCGGAAGCGGACGCCCGTCGCGTCGTGCACCGCGTTGGCGAGCGCGGGGGCCACCGGGTTGATGCAGCACTCGGCCATCCCCTTCGCCCGCATGGGCCCCACCGAGTCCGACGAGCCCACCAGGAGGACCTCGGTGCGGGGGACGTCGGCGTAGGCGGGGATGCGGTAGTTCCGCAGGTTGGGATTGACCATCACGCCGTTGGCGTCGACGTGGTGGTTCTCGGTCAGCGCGAAGCCGATCCCCTGGGCGACGCCGCCCTCCACCTGTCCCCGGACCTGCGCCGGGTTGATGATCACTCCGGCGTCCGCCGCGTGCACGCTGTACAGGATCCGTATCTCGCCCGTCACGCGGTGCACGGCGACCCGGAAGCCCTGCGTGTTGGAGGTGACGCTCCGGGGCGAGCCGTACGCCTTGCGTGCGGCGGTGAAGCGGATGCCGCGCGTGCGGGCCAGCGCGACGAGTTCGGCCAGCGGGACCCGCCGGTCCCCGCAGACGACACCGTCGTCGTCCATCGCGCACATGACGACATGGACGCCGGTGTGCGCCGCGGCGAACTCCAGGATCCGGTCGCGTACGGCGTTGGCCGCGCGCAGGACCGCGTTGCCCGCGACGAAGAGGCCGGCGCTCGCGAAGGCGCCGGTGTCGAATCCCGTGCGGTCGGTGTCGGACTGGACGAGGCGGATCCGCGAAGGCGTCGTGCCCAGCTGGCTGGCCGCGATCTGGACGTGGGCCGTGGAGGTTCCCTCCCCGAACTCGGGGGTTCCGACGGCGAGTTCGTAGATGAGGTCGTCGCCCAGGGTGACCCAGGCCTCGGAGATGTGTTCCGTCGGGGGCGCGGTCTCGTGCAGGGAACTCGCCACGCCGGCTCCGACGAACCACTCGGGGCCGGGAGGCGGCAGGCCGGCGGTACGGGCCAGGGCGTCGCCCACCATGTCGACGCACTTGGCGAGCCCGTCCTCGGTGAAGACGACGTCGTCGGGGCCGTCGTGCAGGGCGACCAGGGGCTCACCCGGCCGGACGATGTTGCGCCGGCGCAGTTCCAGCGGGTCGAGGTGCAGGGCACGGGCCAGTTCGTCCATCGCCGACTCGACCGCGAACGCCGGCTGCGTCATCCCGTACCCGCGCAGCGCCCCGCTCGGCACGGTGTTGGTGTAGACGGAGTACGCGTCGTACTTCTTGTTGGGGCAGCGGTAGATCATGACGGCGGCTCCGCCCGCGTACAGCGTCTCGCCGCCGTGGTTCCCGTAGGCGCCGGTGTTCGACACGTTGCGCACCTGGAAGGCGGTGAGCGTTCCGTCGGCCTTCGCGCCGAGCCTGACGGTCAGGGTCATCGGGTGCCGCGGGGAGGCCGTGGTGAACTCCTCCTCACGGGTGTACTCGAGACAGGTGGGCCGTCCGGTGTCGAGGGTGGCCAGTGCGACGAGGTCCTCGGCGATCACCTCCTGCTTGCCGCCGAAGCCGCCGCCGACGCGCCTGCAGAACACCCTGAGCTGATCCGGGCGCAGCGCGAACAGGTACTCCAGTTTGACCTTGGCGATCGACGGTGACTGCGAACTGGTGCGGACGTTCAGCCTGCCGTTCTCCATCCAGGCGAGGGCGCCGTGGGTCTCCAGGTGCGCGTGCTGCACGCGCGGTGAGAAGTACGTGCCCTCGTGGACCACGTCGGCCGCGGCGAATCCGGCGTCGACGTCCCCGATGTGCGAGTGGAGTTCGAGCAGGATGTTGTGGGCGGGGTCGCGGACGAACGGGTCGTGGGAGCCGTGCAGCCGGGGTGCGCCGTCGGCCATGGCCGCCTCCGGGTCGAACACCGCCGGCAGCACCTCGTACTCGACGGCGAGACGCCGGCAGCCCTCCTCCGCCGCGCCGACCGTGTCGGCGAGGACCGCGGCGACGCGCTGGCCGGCGAAGCGGACCGTGTCGTCGAGGATGTAGGTGTCGTCCGGGTCGACCAGGTGGTCGGTGTGGATAGCCGTGGTGAAGCGTCTGCGGGGCACGTCCTCCCAGGTGTAGACCCGGTGCACGCCGGGCACCGCGAGGGCGGCGCTCCTGTCGATCGAGAGGATGCGGGCGTGCGCGTGCGGCGAGTGCAGCACCTTCAGGTGCAGCATGCCGTCGATGTGCGTGTCCATGGTGAACTCGGCGTGCCCCGTCACCACGTCATGGCCGGCCGGAGCGCCGACGCTCGTCCCGACGGCCTTGCCCGGCGCGGCCTGCTCCACCGCGCTGACGCCCATCACGGCGTCCTCGATCGCCCGGTATCCGGTGCAGCGGCAGAGGTTGCCCTTCAGCGCCCTCGGCAGGTCCGCCTTCTGCTCCTCGGTGAGCGTCGCCGACGTCATGATCATCCCCGCGGTGCAGAAGCCGCACTGGAAGCCGGGGGCGTCCTCGAACTGCCGCTGCATCGGATGCGGGGCGCCGGGCCGTCCGAGGCCCTCGATGGTGGTCACCTCGTGGCCGTCCGCGCGGAACGCGGGGGTGATGCAGCTGTGGACCGGCGCGCCGTCCAGCCACACCGTGCAGGCGCCGCAGTCGCCCGCGTCGCACCCCTTCTTGACGCCGAAGTGACCGAGTTCGCGCAGGAAGGTGCGCAGGCACTGGCCGGGCGCCGGCTCCTGGCCGAACTCCCTGCCGTTGACGATGTAGTTCATGCCAGGTCCCCTGCCGTGAGTTCGCGGCGGATCTCCTCGGCGAAGTGCCGTGTCAGGTGCCGGCGGTGGTCGGGGGTGCCGTTGGGATCGGCGAACCAGACACCGGCCGGCAGGGCGTCGATGCTCTGCCGCAGGGTGCGGGCGTCGGGCAGGGAGTCGAAGGCGATGCGGACCGGCCGCGTGGTGCCGGCCGTGACGGTGAGGGCCAGGTCGCTCGCTCCCCGCCGTTGCGTGCCCACGAGGAACACCGTCGAACGGCCGAGCCGGGTCAGTGTGAAGCGGCGGTGCGCGGTGCGTCCGCGCAGCGCGTACCCCGGGATGGTGACGCGCCGGAGGATCTCGCCGGGGGCGAGGACGTTGCGGTGGTCGCCCGTGACGAAGTCGAGGGCGTCGACGAAGCGGACGGAGCCGTCGGGCGCCCACAGCTCGTACCGCGCCTCCAGCGCGACGGTCAGCGTGATCATGGGGCCGGCGGGCAGGGACATGCAGATGTTCCCGCCGACGGTCGCCGCGTTCCAGACCTTGAACGACGACAGGAAGGCCTCGCAGCTCTTGCGGAAGAGGATCGCGGCGGTCCAGTCCCGGGGCCACGGGAAGGCGTACAGGTCGCGGATCGTGCAGGTGGCGCCGATCTCCAGGCCGTCGTCGGTGGGCACTACGGGTTCCCAGGGCAGCGCCGTCAGGTCGATCAGCCGGCGCAGGTCCGGCTGCTCCGCGGAGTAGAGCCACGTTCCGCCTGCGAGCCAGGCGTCGCCGTCGTGCCAGTCCGCGCCCGGCCGCTCGGACGGTCGCCGGACTACTTCGGTGATGGTGTTGAGGTCCATGAGCCGACCTACGGGGGAACGGAGTGCGGGAAGGCGACGGCCCCCTGGCCGTGCTGGAGCGGGTCTCCCGCTGGTCGAGCGGGTACCGGCCGCCGTCCCGTGCCGTTCGGGGCGGCTTAGCCGCCCGAGGGACCGGCAGGCCCGGACACGTTTGTCACAGTTTATCCCAGTCCTGTTCGCCGGGCAGGGCGCGGACGGACCGACGGCACCCCCCGCGGGCACCTTCGCCGCGCCGACCCGCGAGCTGTGCTAAGCTTCTGGTGTTGCAGTTGTGGTACCCATGAACCTATGTGCGCCTGACGGGAATGTTTCTCCATCGGGCGCATTAGTTGTTTTCCGGCTTCTCCGGATGGGGCCTCTGCCTACAGAAGGAGAATGTCATGGCACAGGGAACCGTGAAGTGGTTCAACGCCGAAAAGGGTTTCGGCTTCATCCAGCAGGACGGCGGCGGCCCCGACGTCTTCGCGCACTACTCGAACATCCAGTCCCAGGGCTTCCGTGAGCTCCAGGAGGGCCAGCGGGTCTCGTTCGACGTCACGCAGGGCCAGAAGGGCCCGCAGGCGGAGAACATCGTCCCCGCCTGATCGCCGGACGCGTAATCCGCTCACCGGGGTTCGCACCGTCATGGTGCGGACCCCGGTTTGTGCTGTTCTCAGAAAGGCAGTCAACTGCATGACCCGCAGGCCCCAGAAGCCGAACCGGCGCGCCTCGTCGCCCCGCCCGTCCGCGTCGTCGCCGAAAGAGTTCCGGCTGCCGGAGAGCACGACACCCGCACTTCCCGCCGTCGAGGACTTCGCCGCTCTCGACATGCCCGCGGGGCTGCTGAAGACCCTCACCGCGCAGGGCGTGACCACGCCGTTCCCCATCCAGGCGGCCACGCTGCCGAACTCGCTCGCCGGCCGTGACCTGCTGGGCCGGGGACGCACCGGCTCCGGCAAGACCCTCGCGTTCGGGCTGGCGCTGCTGGCCCGTACGGCCGGGCTGCGAGCGGAGCCCAGGGCCCCGCTCGCCCTCGTGCTGGTGCCCACGCGTGAGCTGGCCCAGCAGGTGACGGACGCGCTGACCCCCTACGCGACGGCCGTGAACCTCCGGCTGGCGACCGTGGTCGGCGGGTTGTCCATCACCAAGCAGGCCGCCACGCTCCGGCGCGGCGCCGAGGTGGTCGTGGCGAGCCCGGGCAGGCTGAACGACCTGGTGGAACGCGGGGACTGCGTGCTCGACCAGGTGCGCATAACGGTGCTGGACGAGGCCGACCAGATGACCGACATGGGCTTCCTGCCGCAGATCACGAAGCTGATCCAGCAGGTGCGGCCCGACGGGCAGCGGCTCCTCTTCTCCGCCACCCTGGACCGCAACATCGACCGGCTGGTGCAGCGGTTCCTGACCGACCCCGTGGTGCACTCCGTGGACCCGTCCGCGGGAGCGGTGACCACCATGGAGCACCACGTGCTCCACGTGCAGGACGAGACCGACAAGAAGGCCGTCGTCACGCGCATCGCGGCCCGTGACGGCCGGGTCATCCTCTTCCTGGACACCAAGAGGTCCGCCGACCGGCTCGCCAAGCGGCTGCTGGCCGTCGGTGTCCGCGCGGCGGCACTGCACGGGGGCCGCTCGCAGCCGCAGCGCAACCGCACCCTGGAGCAGTTCAAGAACGGCGAGGTCACCGCCCTGGTGGCGACGAACGTCGCGGCCCGGGGCATCCACGTCGACGACCTCGACCTCGTCGTCAACGTCGATCCCCCCACGGACCACAAGGACTACCTCCACCGGGGTGGCCGCACGGCCCGCGCCGGCGGTTCCGGCAGCGTGGTGACGCTGGTCCTGCCCGAGCAGAAGCGGGACGTGACCCGGCTCATGTCGGACGCGGACATCCGCCCGCGGACGGCCCGTGTCACGTCGAGCGACGCCGCACTGGCCACCATCACCGGCGCCCGCGAGCCCTCCGGTGTGCCCGTGACCATCGAGATCCCCCGGCCTGCGACGCCGGAGGTCTCCCGCGCGGAGCGCAAGCCCGGCGCCAAGCCCGGCGGTCGGTCCGGCCGCCGGCGCCGCGGCGGTGGTGGCGGCGGCGGCGGCGAGGGCAAGACTGCGACGGGTACCGACAACAGGGCGGGGAGCCGGGGATCCGGCCGTCCCTCCGTGGGCGGCTCGACGGCCGGCACCGCCGCCGGCAAGGCAGTCCGCGCGTCCGGGCGGCGTTCGGCGGCCGACGGGGCCAGG
The DNA here is from genome assembly GCF_014650035.1 of Streptomyces lucensis JCM 4490. Classification (GTDB taxonomy): domain Bacteria; phylum Actinomycetota; class Actinomycetes; order Streptomycetales; family Streptomycetaceae; genus Streptomyces; species Streptomyces lucensis. The sequence continues at coordinate 301,596 of NZ_BMUE01000004.1, forward strand.
GGCGGCGCTGCCGCATCGGGCGGCCGCGGCCCGGACCGCCGGGGCGGCCGCCGCACCTCCGCCGGCTGAGGAACCGGCCGGCGTCCCTCGCGGCCCGGCGGGAGACCGTCGTCCGGCGTGCGCCCTTCAGGGGGCCGCGACGCCGGGCCGGCGGTCCCGCGGTGCCGGGCTCGCGGTGCCGGGCTCGCGGTCCGTGGCCGTCAGGCGTTGGAGCCGCCGTGGGTGTGGCGCAGTCCTGAGCGGCTGCCGTGCCAGTCCAGCACCATGGTGGTGGCGTCGTCCGCCAGCTGGCCCCCGCACGCGGCGTGGACCGCCGCGATCATGGCCTGGACCACTTCGCGGGGGTGTTCGCCGCGTGTGTCGTGGATGAGTGCCGGCAGGTCGACCGCGGCGGCGCGGCGATCGTGCATGCCGTCGGTGATCAGCACCAGGCGGTCGCCCGGCTCCAGGAGGAGCCGCTGCACCTCGTAGGTGACCGGGGCGGGCATCCCGAACGGCATATTGATCTTGAGGGCCAGCTCCTCCACGCGGTCGCCGCGCAGCCGCAGCGGCCAGGGATGACCTGCGTTGACCAGTTCGCAGACGCCGCTGTCCAGCTTCACGCGCAGCAGCTGGCCGGTGGTCATGCCGCGGGCGTTGCCGGTGATCGCCCGGTGGGCGGCGTACGCCTGGTCGGTGAGGCTGCGGCCTGAGCGGCGGGCTCCGCGCAGGGCGGCGACGGTCAGCGTGGCGAGCAGCGCGGAGGCCGTGTCGTGGCCCATCGCGTCCGTGATCGACAGGTGCAGGGTGTCCTGGTCGAGGGCGTAGTCGTAGGTGTCGCCGCCGATGTCGTCGGCCGGGGCCAGGCCGCCCGCCAGGGTGAACTGGGCCGCCTCGCAGCAGGACGCCGACGGCAGCAGCTGGTGCTGGATCTCCGCCGCCAGGCTCACGACGGTGGTGCGCCGGCCCCAGTGGTACAGGTCGGTGAAGCGGCGGTCGGTGACCACTATGTAGGCCAGCGCGTGCGCTGCCTCCACCACCGCGTCACGGACCGCGTCGTCCATGTGCGGCACCACGAGGTCCAGCACGCCGATGCAGTCGCCGCGGTTCGTCACCGGCGCCAGCAGTCGGTAGCCGCCCTCCCCGTCGTCCTCCTGGTAGAGGCGCTGGGTGCGCAGCACCCGGTCGTAGAGGCTGCCCTCCAGCTCCATCCGCTCCGCCTCGCCGCGTCCGTTCCCCGCACGGTCGGCTCTGGGCAGGCGGATGGCCTGTCTGCCGATCATGTCGACGAACAGGAACGACACCTCCGCCGCCGACAGCCGCTTCTCCAGGTTGCGGGCCACCACGTCCACGGACTCCACCGGAGCGGCGTCCTCCGCCGCTCGCAACACCTCGTCCAAGCCCAAGACCTCACCACCGATCACAGGCACCTCCCCGATTCACACACCCCGGGTTCCCCGCAGCCCCGGCCTGGATGCGGGCCCCGGCCCAGCTCTCACCACGGCGACTTGCCGAGGCACCGGGCAGTCAACTGTCGAATCAGCTTGTCGACAACGTCAACGAAGAGTGGTCGCAGCACTGCGTTCCTGTCGTCGTTCGGTACCTCCGCGAGGCGGTCAGCGACATCGGGCGGGCGGCGGCAGCGGGCACGGCAGGCGGGCCGATCAGGAGAAGCGGGTCAGGACGTCATCGGGGTGACTTGGTCAAGCGGTTGTGTGCTGGAGGGAATCCAGGTCGGCCAGTTCGTCCTCGGAGAGGCGTAGAGAGCCGGCCACCACGTTCTGGGCGAGGTGGTCGAGGTCGCCGGTGCCGGGAATGGCCAGGACGTGCGGGCCGCGATGCAGCGTCCACGCCAGCCGGACCTGGGCAGTGCTCACTCCCCGGGCGTGAGCGAGGGTGTGCACCGTGCCGCTGTCGTCGGCAGGGGCGCCGGCGGTTCGTCCAGTACCTGCGATCGAGTAGAACGGCACGAACGCGACGCGTTGTTCACCACAGATGCGCAGGAGGTCTTCCTGTTCGGGCGAGGCGCCGATGCCGTACATGTTCTGGACGCAGACCACCGGTGCAATGGCCTGGGCCTCGGCGAGGTGGTGGGGACGGACGTTAGAGAGGCCCAGGTGGCGGATGAGTCCGGCGTCACGCAGTTCGGCGAGCGCGCCGAAGCGTTCGGCAATGGAATCGGTGCCGACGATGCGCAGGTTGACCACGTCGAGGTGGTCACGGCCGAGCTGGCGCAGGTTCTCCTCGACCTGGCAGCGCAGTTGCCCAGGGGTGGCGTGTGGCAGCCAGGCACCTGATGGGTCGCGGCCGGGTCCGACCTTGGTGGCGACGACGAGATCGTCCGGGTAGGGCGCGAGGGCGCGATTGATCAGTTCGTTGGCGGAGCGCAGCCGTGAGAAGTAGAACGCGGCGGTGTCGATGTGGTTCACGCCGAGCTCGATCGCACGGCGCAGCACCTTGATCGCCTGATCGCGGTCGCGCGGGACGGCGTCGGGCGCGAACGCCTCGCCGTGCTGAGTGAGGCGCATCGCGCCGAAGCCGATCCGGTTGACTACGCGGTCGCCGAGCTTCCAGGTGCCCGATGCCGCCGCGTTGATCGTCTGTGAGGTCATGGCGGGATGATCGGCGCACGGTAGCCTGGCGGGCCATTGATTAACGCATACCTGAATCGATTGAGGGGCAGTTGTCGTGGCGGAGCTGGCGTTCTCAGCGAACGATCTCGCGATAGTGCGGTTCGCCATCTCGCCGATGTGGGAGGTCGCGCCCAGCTTCCGCCTGCTGACATCGAACACGGCGCATCCGGTCCACCGGCGCTGGGTCGAGCAGGTGCGGCCACGCGTGCTGGCAGCCGGCCTGGACCGCGGGTGGCTTGCCGAGCTGATCGGATCCTCCGGCTACGTGCCCGACTTCCTCAACCCGGCACCCGACCAACCGGCCCCCGCACCGGCGTCGGAGTGGGAGGCGATCTTGGCCTCACCCGCAGACCGGGTACGCCAGGACCTTGACCACCTCGCTCGCCACCAAGGACATCTCGGCCCACGCCTATCGAGCCTTCGTGCCGATCCGCCCTCCGGGCTGACCAAGGTCACAGAAGAAATCGAAAGGTATTGGGAGTTGGCGCTCGCCCCTTACTGGGCACGGATCAGGGCGGTACTGGACGCCGACATCTTCCACCGGGCCCGCACAGTCGCCGAGCACGGAGCGGGCCACGCCCTCAACGACCTGCACACCTCGGTGAGCTGGGACGACAACGCACTCACGCTGGTTCACCGGAAACAAAACACGCCCCGCCAGTCCGCAGGCGCGGGACTGCTGCTGATCCCGTCCGCATTTACCGGCCCCGGCCTGCGCACCCGGGTGCGACCGCCGGACCCACCACAACTCGCCTATCCAGCAAGAGGCATTGGCACACTATGGGAAACGCGGCCTGCCATCGGCGCCTGCACCCTCGCCCCCGTCCTCGGCCGCTCACGAGCTCTGTTACTGACCGAACTGGATACCCCGGCCTCCACCACTGAACTGGCCCACCGCACCGGACTGTCGCCGGCCGGGGTGTCCCAAAACCTCGTCGCGCTACGCAACGCGGGTCTGGTCAGCGCCCACCGCGTCGGCCGTTCCGTCCTCTACGCCCGTACCGCTGCCGCGGAAGCCCTCCTCGAAGCCGCCTTCACCTGAAGGCCCAGACAACACCCCCCGGAGGACTTCGAGCCCGGATCACTTAGCACTGCGGAAGCGTGCCGCCCACCTCTCGGCGGACGGCACGCCATCTCGTCGTTCAGCGCTCCGACGCGAACCGTACGAACTGCCCCCAGCCTTCGCGGCCGACGGCGAAGGCCGGGCGGGCCACGTCCTTGGAGTCGCGTACGTGGACGGCCTGGTCGGCGATCGCGACCTCCACGCAGCTGTCGCCCTCGCTGCCGCTGTAGCTGGACTTGAACCAGGCGAGTTCCGACTTACCGCTGCTCATAGCTCTCCTCGCAGTCGCTCCAGCAGGTCCCGGGATTCTGTGGGAGTCAGGGCCTGCGAGCGCAGTGTGTCATAGCGTTGGCAGAGCACAGTCACCTCTTTCGCGTCGGAGATCAGCCGCCCGTTCTTCTGTCCCTCGGAGTACCCGAGCCGTCGCCCCTCCGACGTCTCCAGAATCTGTAGGGGCCCATCCAGACACGCGTGCAACCGAGCTTCTACCGGCACCACCTGAAGCGTCACATTGCGCGGGGCGGTGAGTTCAAGGACATGCTCCACCAGGCCGCGCATCGCCTCCGCATCCCCGAATAGCCGCCGGAACACATGCTCCTCGACGATGAAGCTGAACGGCACTGTCGGCCTCTCCCGCATCATCGCCTGCCGCTCCATTCGTGCGGCGAGCTGCATCTCCAGCTCCTCGTCCGTCCGCAGCGGGATCGTCCCCTCGAACACCGCCCGCGCGTACGCCTCCGACTGCAACAGCCCCGGCACCAGCCGGCACTCATACGTGCACAGGCTCACCGCCTCCCGCTCCAGGCGAGCCCACCGCCGGAACCACGCCACCAGCCCCGCCTCTCCCCGCGTCAGATGCCGCGCGGCCTTCCGCAGTGCCCCCGTGTTTCCCAGGGCCTCCTCCGCCCGCTCCACGAACGCCTCGTCCGGCATCCGGCGCCCCAACTCCACCGACTCGACCGTGTGCTTGGAGTACTGGACCCGAGCGCCCAGGTCGACCCGGCTGAGCCCCGCGTGCTCGCGCAGCGCCTGGACGACGGCGCCGAACGTCCTCAGGCTGTCCGACGGATGCGGCTCCCGCTCCCACTCCCCCGCCGGAACCGCCCGCGCACCGGCTCCGCCTCCGGCCGCCTCCCCCTCGACTCCGACCACGTCCATCCGCCGCCCCTTTCCTCTCCTCCGGACCGCACCACGACGGCTCCTCGCGCCGTCCGCGTTCACCTCCAGCCTGACGGATCATCAGACGTACCGTCCACTCTTCGTGTCCGTACGCTGACTCAGCGTACGGGGTGCCACACTCGTCCCCGCCCCCGTCCGACCGCCACCCTGAGGTCACGGAGAGCCAGGAGAAACCGTCCGCGCACACCGCTCACCTGCGGAAACAGCGCGGCGGCCGCCCTCGCTCCCGTGAACTGCCGCCCGCCACGGGCGGCGGCGGCCGGTCCTGGCCGTGTTCGGACGAACTGGAAGGTGCAGTCATGCGGAACGGAACCAACCTGTACGCGCTCGACATCAGCGGGGCCTCTTTCACGAAGGCGTGCGGCGGCCCCTGCACCGAGGGATGCGTGACCCTGGCCCGGATCGGCGAGGACGCCTGGGCCCTGGGCGACAGCAAGCGGCCGGACGCGCAGCCGCTGCGGTTCACCACCGAGGAGCTGGACACCGCCGGTATCGACCCGGCGCGCTTCGGCCTCGGCGTCTGACCCTCCCCTCCCCCCTCTCTTCCCTACCGCCGGCCGGGCCGGGCCCTCCCCCGTGCCCGGCCGGCGCTCCTCGAAGCGGGAACAGCCCATGCACCACCACGCCTACCTCTGGACCGGCCCGAAGGCGCGCTTCGACGACGAGGCCCTGCGGCGGCCCCCGCACCCCGATCCGCCCCCGGCCGGCGGCAGGCCGGAACTGATCGAGCGCTACCGCCAGGTGGCCGCGGAGTTCCGGACGTCGGACCTCCCGCCCCTGGAGACGGCGTACTGGCTCGTCAAGCCCCGCTCACTGGTGCGGGGCACGTGGGACGAGGCGAAGGAGGCGGCGGCCTGGCTCGGTGAGCGGCTGGCCGAGTACGCGCCCCGGTTCGCGTCGGAGAGCGACCGGGACACCGCGCGCCTGGCCCGCCTGGTGGACTCCGCCGCCGAGCGGCTGGACTCGGGCGCCGACGTGTCGTACGGCTGCTACCTCGAACGTCCCGCGTACCTGTCCCTGTCCGTGGTGACCTGCTCCCCGAACCGCACCATGCCCGAACTGGCGTGCCCATGCGCGTAGTCGATGACCGGGGTCTGCCCGGACCGCACCGGGACCGCCCTTCGCGCCGCCCCGCGCCCACCACCCGGCGTGCCGGAGAACCCGGCGCACCCTCGGCTCCCCGCCTCCGTACGCTGACCCGGCGTACGGGGCGCGGCGCTCGTCACCGCCCGTGCCCGGCCGCCACTCTGGCGTCATGAACCACGCGACACCCCAAGTCGGCGCTCCCGTCCGCACCTTCACGCAGCTGCTGTCGTCCACGCGGCGCGGCGCCCGGCTCGCCCGGCTGCTCGCCGTGACCGAACTGCGGTCCTGGGGCGCCCCGCAGGACCTGACGGAGCGTGCCGAACTCGTCGTCGCGGAGCTGGCCGCCAACGCCGCCCTCCACGGCCGGGTGCCCGGCCGCTGCTTCCGGCTCACGCTCCACCTCGACCCGCCCACCGGCCGCCTCCGCGTCGAGATCAGCGACGCCCACGGGGACCTCCACCCGCACATCGATCCCCTGGGCGTCGACCCCGACGCCCTCTCCACCTCCGGGCGCGGCATGGCACTCGTCGCCGCCCTCGCCGACCACTGGGACACCGTCCCCTACCCGCCCAGCGGCAAGACCGTGCGGGCAGTGCTGACGGCGCCGGCCGGGGTGTGAGCGGGCGCTGACCGGCACTGTGCGGATTACTCTGCGGTTCCGGATCACCGCTACCTGTACGCAAGGGGTTTGGGCATGGCAGAGGTCGTACTGTTCCATCACGCGCAGGGGCTGACCCCCGGAATCGTCGCCCTCGCCGAGGAGCTTCGCGCGGCCGGTCACACCGTCCACACGCCCGACCTGTTCGAGGGGCGCACCTTCGGCTCCCTCGACGAGGGGATGCGCTACGTGGAGCAGGTCGGGTACGGCGAGATCACCGAGCGCGGCGTCCGCGCGGCCGAACCGCTGTCTCAGGACAGCGTGTACGTCGGCATCTCGCTCGGCGTGCTGCCCGCCCAGAAGCTGGCGCAGACGCGGGCCGGCGCTCGGGGCGCGCTCCTGGTGGACGCCTGCATCCCCGTGGCGGAGTTCGGTGCGGCATGGCCCGGCCATGTGCCGGTGCAGGTGCACGCGAAGGAAGCCGATCCGTTCTTCGCCGAGGACGTCGACGCCGCCCGTGCGCTCGTCTCCGGCAGCGCCGACGCGGAGCTGTTCCTGTACCCCGGGGACGAGCACCTGTTCGCGGACGATTCGCTGCCGTCCTACGACCCGGAGGCCGCCAAGCTCCTGACTCGGCGGGCGATCGAGTTCCTCGAGTCGCGCTAGCGACAGGGGGCGCGCCTGTCGCGTTAGGCACGGAAGTTGACCGAGAACGTGTTCACCATCTACTTGAATGACGTACCGTCACTGCCGCTCGCGGAAACGGCCGCTGATCCCGCGCCACATGACGGCCCGTCGGTTCCTCGGCGGACCGTCCGCGCAGGTGAGCACCCCGCGCGGCTACGCCTGAACGGGCAGCGCGGGGAACACGACCACCGAGCCGTCCTTGTCACGGGCGGCCTCGATCGCCACGACCGTCGGCCGTGAAGACGGGACGCACACTCTTTGCCGCAGGAACACGAGAGCCCCCGTCCTCCTGGTCGCGGAGGCGGGGGCACCGCGTGTGCCGGGGCTCAGGTCTGGCAGCGTCAGGTCTGGCAGCGTCAGGTCTGGCACTGGGAGGTCGCTGCGCTGCTCCAGTTGGACCAGGCACCCCTTGCGGGCCTGACATGGACGCGGATCTCGACCTTGACGTTGACCGGGCCGCAGACGCGGTCCGTGGAGCCGATGGCGATGGGGCCGACCGTGGACCGTCGCTGGACGACGGTACGCCCGTTGCCGATCTTCACCCAGTGACCGCCCGAGACGACGCGGAAGTACGCCTCGTACTCCACCCAGGAGGCATGCGGGCGCGTGTTCGTCAGGACCGTGTGCGCGGTGATGTTGCGCATGAAGACGTGGCCGTCCTTCCACCGCTCCGCGCTGATACAGCCGTTACCGGTGATGCCCTGGGTCGAGACGGACCCGCCGCAGGCGACGGCGGCGGCCTGGGCGTCGGCGGGGAGGGCAAGTGCGGCAACGGCAGCAGCGGCCACGACAGTTCCCGTACGTTTCAGCATTCAGGTGCTCCTTCGGGTTGGGTGCGGTCGGCGAGCAGCGGCGCTGCGGAGGACAGGACGGCTACCCGGCCGTCTTCGGTGCGGGCGACGACCACGGAGGCGTCCTGAAGCCGGGGCACGGGCTCGTTTCCGTGAGGTGGGCGGTGAGGGTGTCGGCGAGTTGGGCCGGGGTGTTGTCGTCCGTGTCGATGATGACGCCTGTGGGGTCATCGGCGGCGTTTTTGCCGGAATTCGTACCGGGTCGTGTGAAGCCGGCCGGGGATGTCGACCAGGCGCTGGAGTTCCGCGCCGTGTCCGTCCTGGGCGCGGCCGAGGGCACGGTCCCGTTCGCCCGTGAGATCACCCCGCGTGAGGCGGACCCGGTGCAGCACGACGCCGATCTGCTCCGGGAACGCTGTCTGCTCTTCGTCGCCTGCACGCGCGCCCGCGAAGCGCTGAGCGTCACGTGGAGCGGGACTCGGAGCCCGTTCGTGCCGGACGCGGCCTGACCGGCGGCCCAGCCGTCACTCCCGTGGCGCGAGGGCCCCGGTGGCGAGGCCCTCGCGGGCGATCTCGGCGAGTCGCCGGCTCAGCTCGTCGGCCTTGCGCAAGCCCTCCTCGAACGCGGTGAGCGCCCGGAAGGCGGAGCCGTACCGGCGCTGGTCGTCGATGCCCATGCGGGGGATGCGGGAACCCCTGCCGTCGAGGCGGTACGTCCCGCTGGCGCTGGTGGACCGGCGGGCGTTGACGGAACTGCGCACGAACCCCTGCAGATAGTCGGTGTCGAGCTGCTCGCTGGCCGAGACCGGCTCCGGCCCCTCGTAGGCGACGAGTCCGGCGCGGGCCAGATCCGCGATGCTGGTGGTGGCGGCGTCCAGCGAGCCGGGTCCGCCACCGGCCACCAACTCGGGCAGCAGCGCGGCGAGTCGGCGGACCAGGTCCTCGAGTTCCTCGCGCAGGGCGGCGTACTCCCCGGGATAGTCCCGGTGCCGGGCCCGGAGATGGGTGCCGGGCGTCAGGTCGACGGTGTCGTCCAGGAGTTCGATCAGAGGAACGTCGGCCACCTGATCGGGGCGTGGCTCCAGGCATCCGTCGGGGCCGTTGCCGGTCAGGTCGACCAGGCGCACGGTGTCGTTCGTGTCCGCGCCCGCCTTGTCCCCGGGGCGCCGCAGGCACCACAGGTGGACGGGCAGCGCGTGGGAGGTCGCCGTCCCCGGGGGCAGGGCGACCACCTGCCGCAGGATGCCCCGGCGTACGAGTTCCGAGCGGATGCGGCGGCCCGCCTTGCGGTAGGCCGCCGACGCGGGCATGACCATGAGGACGTGGCCGCCCGGTCCGGTGTGCGCGTAGGCGTGCTGGAGCCAGGCGAGTTCCCCCTCGGCCTTCGACGGAACGCCGAGTTCCCAGCGCGAGTCCAGCAGCAGTTCCTCCCGCCCCCACTCGGTCACACCCGCCGGTGGGTCGCAGACGACCAGATCCGCCTTGAGGTCCGGCCACGCGTCCGCCCGCAGGGAGTCACCCGCCACGATGCGCACCGCGGTCCGGCCCAGCAGTCCGGCGCGGTGCTCCGCGAAACGGGCGCTGTCGGCGTCCGACTCCTGGCCGTAGCAGCGCGTCGCCGTCCCGGAGGCGACGGACAGGGCCAGCACCCCGATCCCGCAGGCGGGGTCGAAGACCGTCGCGTCGGCCGGCAGTTCGGGGGCGAAGTGGCGCACCGCGCGCACCACGCGCTCGGGGGTCACCTGGTCCGAGCCCGCCCGCCGAGCGGAGTCCATGAAACGTTCCGTCAGTCCGTTCACCAGGTCGACGGGCTGCCCGGCCCGCGCGAGATCCCGTACCCGGGTGGCGACGGCGTCCGGGAGATCCGGGCCCGGCTCTCCCGCCAGTGCCGCGGCCACCGCCGCGAGGCCCGCGATCATCTGCTCGCCGTACGCGGCCCGCATCGCCTGCCACAACTCGACCTCGGGTGAGACCTCCTGGCCCTTGCGCTGCTTGTCCAGCCATTCCTGGACCTCCGCGAGCGCGTAGAGCGGACTGTTGGCGGCGCCTCCCGCCGGCGCGGGGAAGTCGTCGTAGCGCCGGCGCCAGTTGGAGACCGCCGCCCGCGTGACTCCGGCCAGCCGAGCGATCTCGGAACCGGTGACCAGGGGCCCGACCGGGGAAACGGCGTTGTCCGTCATCGCTCCAGCGTACACGGCGCATTGATTCACTGCCATGACATTTTTCGTTGACACCGTACACGTACTTTTGCCTGCCCGGTGTCCGCCGCCCGGTCTCCACCATCCCGCCTCCGCCACCCGGTCTGCGTCATCCGGTTTCCACCGTCGGCCGCATCGTCACGCGTCCGCCGCCCGCACTCGTTCCGGATACCCCCCGGGGTACCGTGCTACGGTGGAAATACCCCGGGGGGTAATTGCGTCAGAAGGGAACGTCTCCGTGTTCTTCATCGACACCATCGAGCTCGACGGCCTGGGCAACCGGCACTACCTGGCCGGCGGCAGCCGGGCGGCCGTCGCGGTGGACCCGCCCCGTGACTTCGACCAGGTGCTGGAAGCGGCGGCCCGGCGTGGCGTACGGATCACCCACGTCGTGGAGACCCACATCCACAACGACTACGTCACCGGCGGTCTTGAGCTGGCGCGGGTCACGGGTGCCGCCTACCTGGTGCCCGCCGGTGCGCGGGTGTCCTTCGCCCGGGTGCCGGTGGCCGACGGCGACCGCGTCATTGTCGACGCCGGGCTCGAACTGCTGGCCGTCGCCACCCCGGGACACACCCCGCACCACACCTCCTACGTGCTGCGGGAGCAGGACCGGCCGGTGGCGGCGTTCACCGGTGGTTCCCTGCTGATCGGCACGGTCGGCCGCCCCGACCTGGTCGAGCCCCGGCTGACCGAGCGGCTGGCGCGCGCCCAGCACGCCTCCGCGCACCGCCTGGCGGCCGAGCTGCCCGACGAGACGTCCGTCCTGCCCACGCACGGCTTCGGCAGCTTCTGCTCCTCCGCGCAGGCCGAGGGGGACGCCACCACCATCGGCAAGGAGAAGGCGGTCAACGCCGCGCTGACCCAGGACGTGGACACCTTCGTCGCCGGGCTGCTGGCCGGCCTGGACGACGTCCCCGCCTACTACGCGCACATGGGCCCGGCCAACGCCGGCGGTCCCGCCCCGGTGGACCTGACCCCGCCCGCCGTCGCGGACGCCGGCGAGATCGCCGCCCGGCTGGCGGCCGGTGAATGGGTCGTCGACCTGCGCAACCGGGTCGCGTTCGCCGAGGGCCACGTCGCCGGCTCGTTCAACTTCGAGGGGGACGGCAAGATCGCCACCTACCTGGCCTGGACGATCCCGTGGGGCAAGCCGGTGACCCTGCTCGCCGAGTCCCCGGAGCAGCTGGCCGCCGCCCAGCGGGAGCTGGTGCGCGTCGGCATCGACCGGCCCGCCGCCGCCGCGACCGGCGCGCCCGGGGACTGGGTGGCCGAGGGCGGCTCCCTCGCCTCCTTCCCCCGGTCCACGTTCGCGGGCCTGGCCGAGCACGGCACGGACGGGATCGTCGTCCTGGACGTGCGGCGCGACTCCGAGCGGGCCACCGGGTACGTCGCGGGCTCCGTGCACATTCCCGTCCACGAGCTGCACGGACGGCTCGGCGAGGTTCCGGCCGGCACCGTGTGGGTGCACTGCGCGGGCGGCATGCGCGCCGCGATCGCCGCCTCGCTGCTGGACGCCGCGGCCCGCGACGTGGTGGCCGTCGACGACGGCTTCGACTCCGCCACCGGCGCCGGACTGACCGTGGTCACCGGCTGAGCCGGCCCGCCGGGCCCCCTGAGACTTTCCGAGAGGTTGTGTGATGTCCCTCTTCCGCCGCGGTGAGAACCGCGTCACCGTGGACGAAGCCCACCGGCGCACCCGGGGCGCCGATGCCCCGGCCGTCCTGCTGGACGTGCGCGAGCAGACCGAGTGGAACGCCGGGCACGCGCCCGGCGCGGTCCACGCACCGCTGTCCGGCCTGACGGCGGAAGCCGCCCTGCCCGGCGTGGTCCGAGGACGGCCGCTGGTGGTGATCCGCCGCGGCGGGCACCGCTCACGGCAGGCCGCCGCGCTGCTCGCCGCCCGTGGCGCGCGGGCGGTGGACGACACGGGCGGCATGGCCGCGTGGGCCCGCGCGGGGCATCCGGTCGTCGACGCACACGGGAACGACGGCTCGACGGCATGACCCCTCTGATCCTCGCGCTCGTCGCCGGTGCCGTCGTCGGCCTGGCCCTCGGCGGGCTGGGCGGCGGTGGCAGCGTCCTGGCGGTGCCCGCCCTGATCTACCTGCTCGGCTTCACCCCCGCGCAAGCGACCACGGCCAGCCTGATCATCGTCACCCTGACCACGGTCACGGTGCTCGTGGGGCACGCCAGGGACGGCAACGTGGCCTGGCGGACGGGGCTGCTGTTCGCGGCGGCGGGCATCGCGCCCGCGATGCTCGCGGGCGCCGCGGCCGGGCGCCTGCCCCAGAGCGTGCTGACCCTCGCCTTCGCCGTCATAGCGGCGGCGGCCGCCCTGCGCATGCTGCGGCCCGCGCCCGCCGGGACGGCCGACCGGGTGCGTCCCGGCAGGGCCGGCGCCGCGGGCGCCGGGCTCGGCGCGGTGACCGGGTTCCTCGGCGTGGGCGGCGGTTTCCTCGCCGTGCCGGCCCTGGTCGGCGTGCTGAGCCTGCCCATGCGCCGGGCCGTCGGCACCAGCCTGCTGGTCATCGCGGTCAACTCGCTGGCCGCGCTCGCCGCCCGGGCCGGCACCGGCACGCACCTGGACTGGGCGGTGATCGCGCCGTTCACCGCGGCGGCGGTCCTGGGCGCCTGGGACGGGAAACGGCTGTCGGCCAGGATCGCGGGCGGGACGCTGCGGCGCCTCTTCGCCTGCGTCCTCCTCGCGGTCGCCGCCTTCATGCTCACCGACGCGCTCCTGTGACCCGGCCACGTCGGCACGGTCCGGTCCCGTGAGCACTTCATGACCATCCGCACCGACTTCCCGCACCGGCACCCCGCACCGGCTTCCCTCGGGGCAGGGGCACTCCCCCTCCCGCCCCCTCCCCTCCCGAACAGCACCGACACGAAGGACGGCACCGACCATGCCCACCCCCGCCAGCCTCGACCCGCACGAGGCCCGCTCCCGTCTCCACGAGCTCACCGTCATCGACGTCCGCACGCCCGGCGAGTACGCCGGCGGTCACATCCCCGGCGCCCTGAACATCCCGCTCGACCAGCTCGACCGCGCGCTGCCGGACATCCGGAGCGCCGCCGGGCGCGGCGAGGTCCTCGTCGTCTGCGCGTCGGGTGCCCGCTCCGAGAACGCCTGCCGGACACTCGCCGAGCACGGCGTCCACACCGCCACCCTGTCCGGCGGCACCGGCGCCTGGGCCGCCCAGGGCAACGACCTCCGACGCCCGCACGGGGGCACCGGGGCCACCTGGGGCATGGAGCGCCAGGTCCGCCTCACCGCCGGGTCGGCCGTCCTGCTCGGCCTGGCCCTCGGCGAGGCGGTCCACCCGGCCTTCCGGCTCCTGTCCGCGGGCATCGCGGGCGGCCTGGTGTTCTCCGCGGTGACCAACACCTGCGGCATGGCCGCCCTCCTCGCCAAGCTGCCCCACAACCGCCCCCGCCAGGCCGAGCTGGACGCGACGCTGGCCCGCCTGCGCGAGAGCTGACACGGGTCCGGCGACCGGTCGTGCCGGGCGGCGTCCAGTCTCGCCCGGCACGGCCGCCGGCGCTCACCCGTGGCAGTCGGGGAGGCGCGGCCGGCTTCCCGGTGCGCCCGTTCGGGGCACCCGTCGATGCGCCTGCGTGTGTTGGTGACCGGCGACGCCGAAGTCTACGGACCGTGGGTCACCGGACTACGACGACGGCGAGGGAAGATGATCGTTTCGGTGGTGGCGATGCCCGCGGGGATCGCCGCTCGCACGGACCTGGCGGAGGCACGCCGGCGTCTCACCGCATCCGACTTCCTGCTCGTCGACGTCCAGCTGACCGACGGCGCGGACGCCGGGGGCCGGACGGTCGTCGACGGGCTCGGTCTGGCGGCCGAGTGCCCGCCGTGGTTCGGCGAGGCGGGCACACCGGCACGGGCCGACTTCCTCGGTGACCGGGTCGCTCTCGTCGTGCCCGCCGTCGACGGCGGCCGGGTGGTTCACCTGCATGTCCTGGCCACCGAGCGGCACCTGATCGTCTTTCACCGGGGGCCGGCCGAACCGGCCGAGCCGCTGGAACGCCTCTACGCGCGGCTCGGGGAGGAGCACCCTCCCGACACGGCGGCCGTGCTGTTCCTGCTGCTGCACGAGGCCCTGGAGACGTTCCGGCGGGCCGCGGTGGAGGCTCTCCTGGCGGTGGAGGACCTGGAGGACGACATGTTCGACCACCGCCGCCCCGAGCAGGTGTACCGGCTGGCGCGGCTGCGGCGCCGTGCCGCGAGCCTGCACCACTTCCTGCTCCCCTACCTCCAGGCGATGGACGAGGTCTTCACCCGCCGGATGCTGAACCGGGACTTCCCGGAGGAACGCAGGCGGCTCGCCACGGAGTTCCAGCACGCCGGCCGGCTCGTGCTCGCGGACGTCCAGGCCCTGCAGGAAGGCACCCGGCGCGCCTTCGCCAGCTATTCGTCCCTGGTGTCGGGCGAGCAGAACGGCGTGATCAACCGGCTGACCATCGTGTCGATGATCTTTCTGCCGCTCACGTTCCTGACCGGGTACTTCGGCATGAACTTCAGCTATCTCACGGACGAGATCGAGAGCAGGGCCGTCTTCTGGCTCCTCGCCGTCGGACTGCAGGCCGGGGTCCTGGTCGCCGCCCTCTACGTCCTGCACCGCACCCGTCTGTGGAGAAGACTCCGCGACGACGAGGACCCGGGGGACCGGTCGTAGGCCCGCCGTGCCAGTCGTTGGTGACGCCGTGCCAGTCGGTGGCGACGCCGTGCCAGCCGGGGACGACCCTGTCAGTCGCCGGGTCGAGGCCGTCAGTTGGGGGCGAAGGAGAAGCTGCGCCACAGGCCCGTGGCCCTCACCACCTGGTCCGACCCCCCGATGTCCAGGTAGTTGCCCTGCCCGCCCCTCGGCACCGTGCAGTTGGGTGTCGTGAAGAGGAGCAACCTGCTCTGCGTCTGGTTGTGGACGTGGGTCACGCCCTCGGAGAAGCGGTGGCATCCCTCGATCGGCGGGTTGGAGAAGGTGTCCACGAGCCTGACACCGTTGCGCGCCATGATCTGACCGGACGCCTGGTCCTGGCAGGCGGTGAGCGAGATGCCGAAGACGCCGAACACCGCGACGCCGATGAGCGCGGCCAGCGGCCGTGAGGCGGGCATCGAGCCTCCTGGGGTACGGGGAAGCCGGCGGGGACGTCGTCCTCCTTCACTATCCGCCAGATCCGGCCGACCCGCATGGTGAGGACCACCGCCGCGGCCGATAGTGGAGGTGTGACGTCCCCCGTCGTCGGCACAGGGAGGTCCGTTGGCCGCAACGGTCGGCGGTTCGCGCGTGGTGATCGTGATGGGTGTGTCCGGGTCCGGCAAGTCCACCGTCGGCACCCGGCTCGCCGAGCGGCTCGGTGTGCCGTTCCTGGAGGGGGACGACCTCCACCCCGTGGCCAACCGAGTCAAGATGGCGTCCGGGCAGCCGCTCGACGACGCCGACCGGCGGCCCTGGCTCGCGGCGCTCACGGAGTGGATCCGGCGTACGGCGTCGAGCGGACACGGCGGTGTCGCCGCGTGTTCCGCGCTGAGACGCGCGTACCGCGACGAGTTCCGCCGCACGGGCGCGAACGTGTGGTTCGTGTACCTGGCCCTCGACCGTGAGGTGGCCGAGGAACGCATGGCACGCCGCACGGGCCACTTCATGCCGGCGGAACTGCTCGACTCCCAGTACGCCACGCTGGATCCGCTGCACGCCGGCGAGCCGGGCGTCACCGTCGACGCGTCCGGGAGCCCGGAGCGCGTACTGGCGGCGGCGGTACGGGCCGTGTCCCGGCCGGACCGGTGACGGCACGCAGTGCGGGCCGTGACCGCGCCGGCTGCTGCCGCAGGAGGTCAGGATGGATCTGATCCACTTCCGCGTCGTTGTGCCGCCCGCCCTCACCCGGGCGGCCGTCGAACTGCTCGCTCCGAACGACCGCGTCTTCAACCTGGTGCTCGTGAGGGCCGCCGACGCCGCGGACGGCGACGCGCTGGAGTGCGACGTGATGCGGGGCGCCGCGAACGGCGTGCTGGGCGAACTCCGCGAACTGGGGGTGGACCGCGCCGGATCCATCGCCGTCGGCGACGTCGACATGATGTTCTCGCAGCACGCCGAACGGATCGAGGCCGAGCAGCCGGCGGCGCTGGTCCACGCGCCGCTGTGGGCGGCGGTGGAGGCCCACATCCGCGCGGGCGGGACCTATCCGCCGTCCTTCTACCTGTTCCTGGTGATCGCCGGACTCATCGGCTCGGTCGGCATCGTGACGAACTCTCAGATCCTCGTCGTGGCGGCCATGGTGGTGGGCCCCGAGTACAGCGCGATCACCAGCGTCGCACTCGGTGTGGACCGCCGTAACCGCCGCAGGATCTGGGCGGGGACCCGCGCGCTGACCGCCGGCTTCGCGCTGGCCATCGCGGTCACCCTCGTCTTCGCCGCGCTGGTGCGCGTCGCCGGCCTGCAGTCCACGGCCTTCGAGCTGGGCGTGCGGCCCGTGTCCCACCTGATCGACACGCCGGACTTCTTCTCGGTCGCCGTCGCCGTCCTCGCCGGTGTCGTCGGCATCGTCTCGCTCACCGAGGCACGCGGCAGCGCCCTGCTCGGAGTCTTCATCTCCGTCACGACGATCCCCGCGGCATCGGACATCGCCGTCTCGGTCGCCTTCGCCGACTGGCACCAGGCGTGGGGCTCACTGGTCCAACTGCTGCTCAACGTGCTCGTCCTGGTGGTGGTCGGGGTCCTCACCCTGCGCCTGCAGCGCCTCCTGTGGCGGCGCGCGGCCCGCCGTGCCGGTGCACCCGGCTGACGGCGCCCGGGCGCCCCTCCGGCCCGACGAGCCGGAGCGGGGCCCGCGGCCTACGCTGATCGAGGGGGGCGCGTTCGGGTGAATCGCACGCCGGAAGGGGCCCCGATGGACGACTACCCGCTGATCGAGAACCACGGCCTGATCGGCGATCTGCAGACCGCGGCGCTGGTGACCACCGAGGGGGTGGTCGACTGGTTCTGCTCGCCGCGGTTCGACTCGCCCAGTGTGTTCGGGGCGCTGCTGGACAAGGACAAGGGCGGGCACTGCACGGTGCGGCCGGCTCACCGGACCCATGCCACCAAGCAGCTGTACCTGCCCGACACGGCGATCCTGGTGACCCGGTTCATGACCGAGGCGGGCGCGGGCGAGGTGCTCGACTTCATGCCCGTGACCGGTACGGCGACCACCGCCCGCCACCGGCTGGTCCGCCTGGTCCGCTGTGTGCGCGGCACCATGACGTTCCAGGTGGAGATCGCCCCGCGGTTCGACTACGGGCGCACACCCCACCAGTTGCACATCACCCCGCACGGGGCGGTCTTCGCCGCGGCGGACGGCACGCAGCTCACCGTGCACCCCGTCCGGGAGCCGGAGGACGAGCAGCTGGTGGACGTCCTCACCGACCGCGACGCCGACCTGCACCTCTCGCTGACCCTGAAAGCGGGCCAACAGCGCGGCCTGGTGCTGGAGATGGGCGGCGAGGGGCCGCCCAGGGAGGTCCGCCGCGAGGAACACGAACGGCTCTTCGACGAGACGGCGGCGTTCTGGCGCTCCTGGCTGGCGCAGTCGCGCTACACCGGCCGGTGGCGGGAGGTGGTGGAGCGCTCCGCGATCACGCTGAAGCTCATGACCTTCGCCCCCAGCGGCGCCCTGGTGGCCGCCCCCACCGCGGCCCTCCCGGAGCAACTGGGCGGTGAACGCAACTGGGACTACCGCTTCACCTGGATCCGCGACGCGTCCTTCTCCGTGTACGCCCTGCTCGGACTGGGCTTCACGGAGGAGGCGCGGGCCTTCATCCTCTGGCTGAGCGACCGGGTCAAGGAACGGGTCGGCAGCGAGGGGAGCACGGGCCCGCTGAACATCATGTACAAGGTCGACGGCTCCTCCGACCTGGACGAGACGATCCTCGACCACTGGGAGGGCTACGCGGGGTCCGCGCCGGTCCGGATCGGCAACGGCGCCGCCACCCAGCTCCAGCTGGACATCTACGGCGAGGCCCTGGACAGCATCTACTTCGCGCACCGGCACGGCTTCCAGGTCGGGCACACGGGATGGAACTCGATACGGGCGGACCTGGAATGGCTGGCCGACCACTGGGACCAGGCGGAGGAGGGCATCTGGGAGACCCGCGGCGGCCGCCAGGACTTCACCTACGGCCGGGTGATGTCCTGGGTGGCGTTCGACCGGGCCCTGCGGCTCGCCGAGTCGAAGGGGTGGCCCTCGGCGTCCGGACGCTGGCACAGCGAACGGGACGCCGTCTACGAGCAGGTGATGGCCAAGGGGTGGAACGAGGAACGGCAGGCCTTCGTCCAGCACTACGGCAGTGAGGTACTGGACTCCTCGCTGCTGCGCATGGCCACGGTCGGGTTCCTCACCCCCGGGGATCCGATGTGGGGCGCGACCCTGGACGCCATGGAGCAGGAACTGGTCAGCGACAGCCTGGTCTACCGCTACAACCCGGACGCCTCGCCCGACGGACTGCGCGGCTCGGAGGGCACCTTCTCGCTGTGCACGTTCATGTACGTCGACGCCCTGGCGCGGGCGGGGCGCACCGACAAGGCGCGGCTGGTGTTCGAGAAGATGATGGGGTACGCCAACCATCTGGGCCTGTACTCCGAGGAGATCGACCCGACGGGCCGCCAGCTCGGCAACTTTCCGCAGGCGTTCACCCATCTCGCCCTCATCGACTCGGCCATCACCCTGAACGAGGCGCTCGACCGGCGGTAGTCCACCTCTCCTCATGCCTCGGCGGGCTCAGGGCCGAGGAGGACGAGGGTGTCCCCCCGCTCCGCGGCGACCGGTCCGGTCGCGGTGACGGGTTCCAGCCGGCCGTCCCGGCGCACCACGAACAGGGTGTCGTACCCGGGTGGAGGCGGCGCCGACGCGGGCCGCGCGTGGAACCGCTCGCCCCGCTCGTGGCGGGCCGCGAGGGCATGACGCGGGAGCCGGGGGCCGAAGAGGGTGCCGCCGGCGGTGTAGGGGGCGACGACGCCCTGGCTGCCGGGCGGCGGACCGACGCGGTGGACCGGTCCGTCCACGCTGTCCTGCATGACGATCGAGGCGAGCGTGTTGAAGTCGTCGTCGTCCGTGAGCAGGAAGACCGCGTTGACTCCCTCCAGCCGGGCCTGCGGATCGGTCGCCACGGCCATGAGTTCGCCCGCGGCCAGCTCGATCCCCGCCTGCTCGATCCGCCTCCGCTGCCCCGCGTCCCCCGCCCACATCAGCACGTCGGCCCCGGCGTCGCGCAGCGACCGGGCGAGGTCGACGGCCCAGGGAGCGCCGCCCACCAGGAGCGGGCGGGAACGGGTGGGCCGTGCCACGCCGAGTCTGGCCGCGACCGGCCTCGCGGTCAGCCCGTAGACCAGGACCGTCGCGACGATCACCAGGAAGGTGACGGGCAGGATCCGGTCGGCGCCGGCCAGGCCCGCGGCGACCAGTGAGCCGGCGAACGTGGTGGCGGTGGAGGCGGCGACGATGCCCCGCGGCGCCATCCAGCCGACGAAGGCCCGTTCCGGGGTGAGCAGATCGGTGCGGAGGGTGGACAGCAGGGCGGCCAGGGGCCTGGTCAACAGGACCAGTACGACGACCAGCGTCAGCGCGGGCAACAGGACCGGGACGACGGACCGCGGCGTCACCGTGGCCGAGATGGAGACGAAGAGCAGGCCGATGATGAGCTGAACGAGGGTCTCGAAGAACGGCCGGCGTGCGGGCATGTCGAGCCCCGGCAGGTTCGCGACGGTCAGCCCGGTGACGATCGCGGCGATGAGCCCGGTGTCGTCGTACGCCATGTCGCACACCGCGGCCACCAGGACGACGGTGGCGAGCTGGGCGAGCGTGCCGAGCGTCTCGCCGAGGCGGAGCCCGCGCAGGGTGAGCCAGAGCAGCGCGGCGCCGGCCGCGCCGCCCAGCAGCCCGACGGCGAGGCCGGCGAGGAACGCGCCGACGCGGAAGTGACCGGTCTGGAGTCCGCCGGTGACGATGGAGTGGAACATGACGGCGCCGAGGATGCCGCCGACGGGATCGATCAGCGATCCTTCCCACATCAGGACGCGCCGCACCTTCTCCGACGGGCCGACGTGTTCGAGCAGGGGCCCGACGACGGTCGGCCCGGACACCACCAGGATCACACCGATCATGCTGGCCACGGCGGCCGGCACCCCGAGCAGGGCCGGCCCCAGGGCCATGACGGTTCCCCAGGTGAGCAGTACGCCGAGCACGAGGAGCCGCAGGACGGCGGTACGGGTGGCGCCCTTGAGGTGGCGCAGGTCGAGGCCCAGTCCGGCGTCGTACAGGATGAGCGCGACCGACAGCGACACCAGGGCGGGGAAGTCCGGCCCGATCAGCCGTTCGGGATCGACGACGTCGGTGAGGGCGCCGGCGGTGAACCCGGCGGGCAGCAGCACGATCAGGGCGGGGATGCGCAGCCGGTGCGCGAGGATCTGGGAGCCGACGGCGAGGGCCACGGTCAGGCCGAGGCCCAGCAGGATCTCGTCCTCGCTCACCGGGCTCCCGCCGGGCACGGCGGGCGCGCGGGGCGCCGGCCGGCCACCGGGTCAGCCCTCGTCACCGGCCGCGTCGCGCCGCAGGTCGGCGTCGCTGAGGCCCTCCAGCTCGCCGTGGGTGTCGAGCCAGTACAGCAGGACGACGGCGGGGACGACGAGCACGAGGGCGACCAGGGTGACGAACCCCAGCCAGCGCAGCGTGGTGTGGGCGCCCGCGCCCTCGGCGACGGTCAGCGAGGTCGGGACGAGGTAGGGTCGCTGCGCCATACCCCAGGCGATGACGGCCGACGCGACCACGCCGACCGCCGTGACCCGGGACCACACCCCGGAGGGACGGGTCAGCAGCAGCCAGGCGGTGGTGAGCGTGGCAAGGACGGCCACGACGACGAAGACGAGCCCGACGCCGTGCGTGAGCCCGTGCCACACGTGGGGCGCGTCCCCGTGGGTGACGATCAGGGTGATGACGGCGAGCACGGCGACGGCGGCGAGGGCGCCGAGGGCCCGGTGGCGGAAGTACCGGTCCAGGTCGGGTGCGTCGAAGCGCCGGGCGTCCGCGGCGAGGAAGACGGCGCCGAGCGTCGCCGTGGCCGCGATGGCGAGCAGACCGAACAGCAGTGACGTCGGGTTGGCCCACACATGGGTCGACGCCGTGGTCGTGGCGGTGACCCGGCCGGAGGCCACTCCCCCGGCCGCAGCGCCGAGGAAGAACGGCGTCAGCAGCGAGGAGACCGCGAAGAGGGCCCCGTACAGGCGCCGGCCGGCCAGCCGCCGCACGGGCCTGCGCAGGGCGAAGCCGGCGCCGCGCAGCACGATGCCCAGAGCGGCCAGCGTCAGCGGCAGCCACATCGTGGTGAACACCCGCTGGAAGAACACGGGGAAGCCCGTCCACATGATGACCAGCACGAAGATCAGCCAGACGTTGTTGACCTCCCAGACGGGCTCCATCGCGCGGTCGATCAGCCACCGTGGGCGCTTGCCGCGTTCCGCCCCGCCGGCGGTCAGGTCCCAGAAGCCGGCTCCGTAGTCCGTTCCGCCGCCGCAGGCGTAGGCGGCGACGGCGAGCAGCAGCACGACCGCGATGACCCCGGCGATCACGGCCGGCTCCCGGCGGAGCGCGGTCCGTACGGCGTGTCCGTCTCCGGCGTCTCCCCGGGCGGCCCGCCCGCCGCGTCGGCGAGCCGCCAGCGCGAGCGCATCTTCAGCAGCACCGCGAGGAAAGACCCGAAGACGAACACGTACAGCAGGACGACCAGTCCGAAGGTGATCCACAGGCTGGTGGAACGGGTGGCCGTGACGGCTTCGGCGACCCGCATGTTCTGGTACACGATCCACGGCTGGCGGGCCACTTCGGCGGTGATCCAGCCGCACTCCACGGCGACGACGGAGGCGACGCCGGCGACGGCCGCGCCCCGGTAGAACCAGGGGGACGCGGGCGTCCTGCGGCGCAGCAGCCACGTCGCCCCGTACCACAGCGCGAGCAGCACCAGCAGGGAGCCGATGCCGACCATGGTGTCGAAGGCCCAGTGGGCGATGGTGGCCTGCCTGGCCGTCGGCCGGTCGCTCGCGGGCACCGAGGTCAGCCCGGTCACCTTGGTGTCCGCGTGGAAGCCGGCGAGGATGGAGTCGAGTTGCGGGATCCTGATGCCGCCGGAGATGCCGCCGTCCGGACGCAGCCGGCCGTAGAGGTACTCCGGCTGGTGCGTGTCGGTCTTCCAGACGATCTCCATGGCGGCGAACTTCACCGGCTGCTTGCGGAATACCTGCCGGGCGATGGAGTCGCCGAGCACGAACTGCACGGGGGTGAGGACGGCGGCGAGCGTGAAGGGGACGGTGAAGCCGAGCCGGTGGTAGCGGTCGCGGCGGCCGCGGAGCCGTCCGACGGCGTAGACGCCGGCCACGACGTAGCCCGCCGTCACGAACATGGCCACGACGAAGTGCCAGTACTGCGGGCCGAACATGGGGGTGAAGATCGCCTTCCAGATCTTCACGTCGACCGGGTTGCCGGCGGAGTCGAGGGTGAAGCCGCGCGGGGTGTTCATCCACGCGTTGGCGGCGAGGATCCCGAAGGCGCCGAGCAGGGCCGTCAGGGGCAGCGGCAGCCCCAGCAGGAAGTGGGTGCGGGCGGGGAGCCTTCGCCAGCCGAAGAGGTAGACGGCGATGAGGACGGCCTCCAGGAAGAACGCCCAGGCCTCGACGCCGAACCCGATGCCGAAGACGTCGCCCCACCGGCCCATCATGCCCGGCCACAGCAGCCCGAACTCGAAGGACAGGACGGTGCCGGTGACGACGCCGATCGCGAACTGGACCGCCATGACGGCCGACCACCGCCGGGCCAGCAGCAGGGCGGTGGCGTCGCCGCGGCGCAGGCCGTAGCCGTGCATGATGAGCGTGATCAGCGGCAGTGCCACGCCCATGGGGACCAGGATGATGTGGGACGCCAGGGTGAAGGCCATCATCGATCTGGCCGGCAGCGTCTGCGGCGGGACGTCCGCCAGCAGCAGGACCGTGTGCATGTGGGCTGTCTCCGGGGGCCGGCGCGGGCGAGGGGGGTCAGCCGCCGGTGGCGAAGCCGGGGAAGAGCGTCATGCCGCCGTCGACGTACAGGGTGGTGCCCACGACGTAGTCCATGAGGTCGGAGGCGAGGCCGACTACGGCGTGGGCGATGTCGTCCGGGTCGCCGATCCGCTTGTAGGGGATCAGCCGCATGAGGTCCTCCTGCGCCTCGGCGGTCTCCCAGGCGCTGCGGTTGATGGGCGTCTTGATGGCGCCGGGGGCGACCGCGTTCACGCGGATGCGTTTGGGGGCGAGTTCCTGGGCGAGGGTCGCCATCATCATCTGCACGCCGCCCTTGGAGGAGGCGTAGTTGACGTGTCCGGCCCAGGGGATGACCTGGTGGACCGAGCTCATGCAGATGATCTTCCCGGCGGCGCGCGACACCTCCGGGACGACCCCGCGGCGCAGGAACTCCTTGGCCGCCTCGCGGGCGCAGAGGAACTGCCCGGTGAGGTTGACGTCCAGGACCTTCTGCCACTGGGCGAGGGTCATGTCCGTGACCGCCGCGTCCCGCTGGAGTCCCGCGTTGGCGACCAGGATGTCGATCGTGCCGAACTCCTCGACCATGCGCCGCGTCATGGCGACGACCTGGTCCTCCTGGGAGACGTCCGCCTCGTAGGCGGCCGCGCGGACCCCGAACCCGGTGATCTCCTCGACCACCTTCTCGGCCTCGTCCGCGCCGGCGACGTAGTTCACCACGACGTCGGCCCCGGCCCGGCCCAGGGCGACGGCCGTCGCCCTGCCGATCCCGGAGTTGGCGCCGGTCACCAGAGCCTTCTGGCCCCGCAGCAGTTGGGCGGGGATCACGCTCGGGGGTGCGTCCTCGGTGGAACTCACGATGTCCTGCTCCTCCACTGCGTGCCCGCGCCCCCGGGCCCGTCGCCCGGAGGTCCGGGCACCAGACAAGCACCGGCGCGGGACGCCGGCACGCCGGGGCGGACCGCGTTGCGCCGCCTGGCTGAGTTCGTCGCCCGGTCGGAGTCCCCGGGCGCCCGCGAACGCTCAGCCCAGCCGCTCAAGCAGGTGGTCGCCCACCCGGAGGGCGTTCGCGATGGCCGTCAGGGACGGGTTGACCGCGCCGATGCTCGGGAAGAAGCTCGTGTCGACGACGTAGAGGTTGTCCAGGTCATGCGCCTTGCAGTCGACGTCCAGGGCCGAGGACGCCGGGTCGGTGCCGAAGCGCACCGTGCCCGCCTGGTGCGCCGTGGCGCCGATCGGCATGCCCTTGTGCAGGTAGATGCTGTGGGACAGCAGCCGGTGCTCGTGCATGCCGAGCCGGCCCAGCATGTGCTGCAGCTTGTGCCGCAGGCGCTTCAGGCCGGCGACGTTGTTCCCCTCGTCGAGGGTGAGCCGGATCTGGCCGTCGTCCTCCAGGGTCACCCGGTTGCCGGGCTGCGGCAGGTCCTCCCCGCACAGCCAGAAGTCGACCGCGTGGTGCGCCAGGACCTCGAACGGCATGTCCGGCGTCACGGCTCCGGCCCAGCGCGGCGCCTCGCCGTGGATCTGCTCGGAGTCCGACTTGCCGAGCATCTGGATGCCGCCGAGGGGGTAGTCCCAGTCGTCCGCCCCGAGGTACCAGTCGTGCAGGGCCAGGGTCTTCTGGAACCGGGTGTCGTTGGGTTCCTTCGAGACGGCCATCAGGGCCAGGTTGTTGTGGCGCATGTAGTTGCGGCCGACGACGTCCGAGCTGTTCGCCAGTCCGTGTGGATGCCGGTCGTTGGCCGAAGCGAGGAGGAGGGCGGCGGAGTTGACGGCTCCGCAGGCCACGACGACGATGCCAGCTGAGAACCGGGCCTCCTGCTCGTCCGGGAGCTGGGCGACCACCGTGGTGACGCTGTGCCCGGTGCCGTCGGTCTCCAGCCGTGTCACCCGGGCGTTCGTGATCATCTCCACGTTCGGGTGGCGCAGGGCCGGTTCCACGCAGATCACCTGGGCGTCCGACTTGGCGCGGAGCAGGCAGGGGAAGCCGTCCACCCGGTCGCAGCGGATGCAGGCGCTGGAGTGGGTGGCCCGGCCGTGCTCGTCCTGGGTGAGGTTCACCCCGATCGGCAGGTGGAAGGGGTGCAGGCCCTGCTTCTCCAGGTCCTGGCTCAACTGCTCGATGCGCGCCTCGTGTTCGACCGGAGGATAGGCGTACTGCGCGCTGCACGGACCTTCCCAGGGGTCCTCGCCGTGCCGGCCGTGCACCAGGTAGAGGTGCTCCGCCTCGGTGTAGTACGGCTCCAGGTCGTCGTAACCGATGGGCCAGGCGGGCGAGATGCCGTCGTGGTGGCGCAGCTCGCCGAAGTCCTCGGGACGCAGCCGGAACAGGGCGGCGCCGTAGAACTTGGTGTTGCCGCCGACGTAGTAGTTCACCTCGGGCGGGAACTCGTTGCCGTGGCTGTCCAGCCAGAACTCCGGCGCCCGGTACTTCGCCTTGACGAACACGGCCGTGGAGTCCCAGTTGTCGCGTTCGCGCGGCAGCCAGTCGCCTCGTTCGAGGACGAGGACCCGTTTGCCGGACGGGGCGAGGCGGTGGGCCAGTGTGCCGCCGCCGGCTCCGGTACCGATGACGATGACGTCGTACGAAGGCGTGGCGTCCACGGCAACCACCGTCCTTGCTAGCGTGGTCTGCGGCCGTTGCGGTTCTTCCCTCTTCGAACGTACGCGCTTCCTTCCCCTGCGGCACCCGGGAGGGCGGGCACCGGCACGGTCACAGCACGGCGATCGGGTTCACCGGGGAGCCGGTCGCCGCCGGGAGCCGCAACGGGGCGACCACGCACAGGAAGTGCGGGCGCTCCAACCGTTCGCACTCCTCCGCCAGTTCCTCCAGGTCCAGGTAGTCCAGCAGGTGCAGGCCGAGAGCGTTGACCGCCAGCACGTGGACGGGGAAGGCGACCTCGGCGACAGCGCTCGGCGCGGCGTCGTTGTTGCCGTCCGAACCCAGGACGGACACGCCCCGCTCGGCCGGGAAGCGCATCGCCGTCGGGTGGAGGCCGGCCCGCTCCCGCGTCACGTCCCAGGGGCCGAGGGTGCGCCGGCGCAGGCGGTGCCCCACGCGCACGAGCAGCAGGTCCCCCGGTCCGACCGTGGCCCGCTGGGCGGTCTCGGCCGCGGCCAGGTCCTCGGCGGTCACCTGGTCACCGGGATCGAGCCACGGCACGCCGCGCAGGCGCGGGATGTCCAGCAGCACCCCGCGTCCGACGATGCCGTCGCGCACCAGGTCGAGGGTGAGCGCCCCGGCGCCGTCCGGTGTCACGGTGCTCGCGGGGACGCCCCCGTACAGCTCGCCGTCGAAGATCACGTGGCAGAGGGCGTCGAGGTGGCTGTCGACGTCTCCGTGCACGTTCATGGCGAAGCGGTCGCGCGCGAAGTCGAGCCCGTGGCCGCCGGTGACGGGGCGGGCCGGTGCGGTCATGCGGTGGGAGGCGGGTTCCGGGCTGTCCGGGCCGGGCCGGGTCTCCACGGGTGCGGCCAGCGACACGGCGCGCCCGCACCGGACCTCGGCGGCGGCCGCCACCACCCGCTCGGGCGTCAGCCGGTCCAGCGCGCCGCGTCCCCGGGCCCCGCCCTCCGGGGCCGGCTCGCGCAGCCGGCGGTACAGGTCGCGGAAGGCCGCCTCGGACATGGGCCCGGGTGCAGGGAGCCGCGGGCCGGCGGGGCCGTGGTGCGTGGTCATCAGCGCCTCCTGCCCGCCGGTCCCGGCCGGTGTCCGGAGCCGGCGCTCCAGGTGGCGGCGGGCCGGGCGGCCGGTGGACCGGCCGGCTTGCCCATCGGCGGCACGGCGCGGCCGGGAGGCAGCAGCTCCACCGTCACGAAGGCGATCACCGCCGCCAGAATCACCACGGGGGTCATCGCCGCGCTGCCCAGCACCATGACGACGAGCACCACACTGCTGACCGGGAGCCGCAGCGCACCCGCCGACGCGGCCGCCATGCCCGCCGCCATGCCGGGTACGACGCCCAGGCCGGGCAGCGGGGCGAGCAGCACTCCGGCGGCGGCGCCGAGGAACAGCGCGGGGAAGGTGGGGCCGCCGCGGAGGCTGCCGAGGCACAGGGCGTACGCCACTGCCTTGCAGAGCAGAACGGCGACCAGGGCGCCCGCGCTCCAGGCGTGGGGATCCGCGGCCAGCCGCGCCAGCGCGACCTGGCCGGAGGAGGCCACGTCCTGCGGCGACCGGTCGACGGCCAGGGCGTACACCGAGGCACAGGCCCCCGAGGCGACGGCGACCAGCACCGTGCGCGGGACCGGGTTCGCGGAGACGAACCCCGCGGCCGCGCGACCGACGGACAGCAGCAGGTGGACGCCGGCGGCGACGCCGACGGCCAGCAGGACCGACCACAGCACGTCCCCGGCGTCGAGGCGGGGGAACGGAACGCCCACCTTCAGCGACAGGCTTCCCGGCGAAAGGCCCGTCCAGCGGCCGAAACCGCTGAAGACCAGCGATCCGACGCCGCTGGACAGCAGCGCCGGGATCATGACCGCGAACAGCTGCGGGCCGCCCACACCGGCCACCTCGATGAGGATCACCGCGCCGATCAGCGGGTTGCCGAAGATCGCCGAGAGGGCCGCGGCGGCGCCGGCCGCGCCGAGCAGTGCCGTGCTCTGTGGCGTGACGGGGGCACGGGCCAGGTCCCGGAAGAGGAGCGCGAGGCCGCCTCCGAGGGCGATGAGCGGCGCCTCCGGGCCGAGCGCCGCGCCGAGCGGGAGACTGGCCGCGGCCGCGAGCAGCACTCCCGGCAGCGCCTGTGGCGCCAGCCCCGCGGCGTGCAGTCCCGAGGCGGGGACGTGCCCGCCGGCCCCGGGCAGATGCCTGACGACCAGGCCGACGACCAGACCGGCGAGCGCCAGCAGCGGCAGCGGCCACCACCACGGGGGGCTGCTGCGGCCCAGGTGGGCGGGCAGTTCGCTCCACAGCACGTGCTCCAGCTCGTGGAGCCCGGCGAGGAACCAGAAGGCGGCCAGCGAGACCGGGACACCGATGAGCGCCGAGAACAGGAGCACCTTCTGGTATCCACGCTCACGCAGCATCTCCCGCAGCCGGTCGGCCTCTTCCGGCTGCGTGCCGGCGGCGGGGGCGGGGGACGGATCCGAGCGCGTCACGGCATGGTTCCTCCCGTATCGGCCGGAGAGCATGCTCTCGTGCGTCGGGCTCAGGGAATCCCTTCCGTCATTGCACCACCCGGCCACCGGCCCCGCATGTCCGGCCGGCGTCGTGACACATCGTCCGCGAGGGGTACTGGGGCAGGCATGAACGATTCCAAGCCCCTAGCGGTGGTCACCGGGGCGTCCAGCGGCATCGGTCTCGAACTGGCCCGGCAGCTGGCCGAACGCGGCTACGACCTGATCATCAACGCCGAGGACGACGCACGGCTCGAGGACGCGGCGCGGCGGATCCGCGCCGAGGGCGCGGAAGTCGAGACGGTCCGCGCCGATCTGCGCGACTACGAGGAGGCCGAGCGCTTCTACGCGGCGGTCACGGCCACGGGGAGGCCGCCCGCCGTCGTCGCCCTGAACGCGGGCGTGGGCCGCGGCGGCGCCTTCCTGGACGCTGACCTCGCCGACCAGCTCGAGATCGTCGACCTCAACGTGCGCTCCACCGTGCACCTGGCCAACCGGGTGCTGCGGGACATGGCGGCACGGGACGAGGGACGCCTGCTGGTCACCTCCTCCATCGCCTCCACGCAGCCCGGCTCCTTCCAGAGCGTCTACAACGCCTCCAAGTCCTTCCTGCAGTCCTTCGCCCAGGCCCTGCAGAACGAACTCAAGGACACCGGCGTGACGATCACGTCCCTGATGCCGGGTCCCACCGAGACGGACTTCTTCCACCGGGCCGACATGGACGACACCCGGGTCGGCACGATGTCGAAGGACGACCCGGCGCAGGTGGCCCGCCAGGGCCTGGACGCCCTCTTCGCGGGCAAGGAGAAGATCGTCGCCGGCTCCGCCATGACCAAGGCCCAGGGCCTGGCCGGCAAGGTGCTCCCCGACAAGCTCAAGGCCGAGGCACACCGCAGGATGGCCGAACCGGGCTCGGGCGAGTCCGGCGGAGCCGGCTGAGTCTCACCGCACGACGATGATCACGGTTCCCCCGCCGTCGAACCGGTCGAAACCATCAAACCGGTTGAAACGGTTGAAACGGTCGTTCCCGTGATCGAAGCAGAACCACCGGTGGTGGAAACAGGAATCACGCTGGTCGAAGCAGCCCCGGCCGTCGCCGTCGAAGCAGCGGTCGGTGGTCACCCGGGTGTGGACGGCAGGTGCTGCCGCGGCCGTGCCCGCCGCGCCGATCGCGGCGCCGCCGGCCATCACTAGGCCGGCGGCGGACGCCGCGAGAACGCGCCGCACGCCTTGTGCTCGCATCAGGGACACCCCTTCCTTCCGTCGTCCCGCACCACTGTCGGCGGCACGGGGCGAACGGCCGCGGCCATGGGGACGGGCACGGCACGGTGGCGGGCGACCCGTCAGTGCGTGCCCGGGCTGCGGCCCTACTTGGCATACGTCGGCGGCACCGTTTGGGATTGCGGCGTGCGCCCTGCGCCGGTCCCCGGCGGCTCGGGGGCGCCGCAGCCGCGTTCACCGGCGCTGCCACTCCTCGGCCGGGAGCCGGTAGGAGCGCACCCGGTCGAGGGTTATGCCGGACATGATCGGGTGCTCCTCGTCGGTGTGCACGGCGCGTTCACGGGCGCGGGCACGGGTGCAGGCGCGGGCGGGCGGAGGTGCAGGAGCGGGCACGCCGCTGCTCCCGCCACGGGGCGCCGTGCCGCGGCGCGACGGTCGGCCGGGCGTGCTCGCACCCGCTGCCGGCCGGGGTGTTCATCCGGCGGCCGCCAGCAGGGCCGTACGGCTGCCGAGGGCTTCGGAGAACCGGTCGACGACCTGGGCGAGGGCCTCGGCCGGGCCGGGCGCGACGGTCAGCGTGCCGTCGTCGCCCACCGTGATGTCCTTGTCCAGCGTGAACCAGCCCTGGACGATGTGGGCGGCGCCCATGGAACTGAGCACCGGGCGCAGCGCGTAGTCGATCGCCAGGACGTGCGCGGTGCTGCCGCCGGTCGCCAGCGGGAGGACGGTCTTCCCGGTCAGCCCGTACTGGGGCAGCAGGTCGAGCAGTGACTTCAGCAGCCCGGAGTAGGCGGCCTTGTAGACGGGCGTGCCGATCACGGAGGCGTCGGCGCGGTCGAACAGCGCCGACGCCTCCGTGATCGCCGGGTGCCCGAAGTCGGCTCCGAGGAGGGCTTCGGCGGGGATGGTGCGGACGTCGAGCGGGATCACCTCGTGTCCCTGGGCGGTGAGACGCGCGTCCAGGTGGCGCAGCAGCCGGGCGGTGCGGGAGGTGGCGGAGGGGCTTCCGGAGACGGACAGGACGGTGGCCATGGCGGACCTTTCGGGGCGTGGGGACGGCTACTTGCCGGTCTTGGGCTTGTCGGGCGGGCTGATCTGCGAATGCGCCGTGTCCCCGGTCCCCGCCGGGGTCACGGAGGTCATTCGGCCACCGCCGGGAAGGGCCGCGCGCTCCGTGCCGCCCGTTCCGCGTCGCGCCCGGCGACCTCCTCGCGGACGAGCGGGATCACGTAGCGGCCGAAGTCGATCGCGTCGCCCAGCTACGACGCGGATGTACTCGCGGGTGCGGGCGTAGCGCTCGTCCTTGGAGAGGGTGTCGCCCTCGCGCCCCTGCTCGTGGTCGTTGCCGCCGGTGATGAAGTGCACGGTCAGCCGGCCCTGGCTGATCCGGTCGAGGGTGGCGAAGGTCTTCGCCGCGAAGGTCGGGTAGGAGACGTTGGGCCGGTGGGCGAGCAGTATCCCCAGGCGGTCCAGCCGGCTCGCGATGTACGCGGCGGCCGGCGCCGGATCGGGCGAACCGGACCCGTAGGCGAACAGCACGCGGTCCCACCCGTGGTCCTCGTGCGCCCGGGCGAGCCGGAGCGTGTACTCCTTGTCGAAGGCGGCGCCGGAGCGCGGGGTCGTCTCGGAGCCGTCGTTGGTGGCGGCGATGCCCAGGAACTCCACCGGCATGGGAGATGGCCTTTCTCAAGTCCTTTGCGCCGCTCTCAAGTTCCCTTGCGCCGCGGTCGGGGGGCGGGCGCGGCGAAGCGGCCCTCGGCGCGGCCGGGTGCGACGGCGCGCCCGGGGTGCCGGGAGCGGGTGTGAGCGGGTGTGGTCGGGTGTGATGACACAGGGACGGCGGGCTCCCGGCGGAACGGATCGGCGGCGGCGCGTGTCCGGTGCCGCGGAACCGTCCGCGCGTGGGCCGGCCCGGAATCAGCATCGCGGGTTCAGCGCGGTGTCACCGCGGGGTGGGGACACTGTGCCGGCGCGGTGTCACCGCTGGGGCCGGCGCGTGCGACGACGGTGCGGCGAAGGGAGGAACCCGACCCGCGACGGGGTGGCCCGGGGAGCGAGGGGCCGGTCAGGCGGCCCGCTGCCGTTTCAGGCGCAACACGCGGCGGACCACACCCGACCGAAGTCGATGTGGTCACGGGTGACCAGGCGTCGCTCAGCGTTCATGCGGTCAATTGAGCAGTACATCGCCGATCCCGTCAACCACGGACCGGATGCCGGACGGGCGCTCAGGACCGCGTTCCCTATGATTCCTATCGAATTACTCGGGAACTGTTGACGCTCCCCCGGCACGGTGCGCAGGATGATGCGACAGGGCCCCAACGCCGCACTCAGCGGCCCGACTTGAGGAGACCCCCGCCATGGGCGTTGCCCCCGCGCCGTCCGGCCCCGTCCCGGAATCCGACGGGGCCGGGCCCGGCCGCGCGCACTGGCTGCACGTGGCCCGCGAGGCGGCGGACGACCTGGCCACGGATGCCGTGGCCCGGGAGCAGGCGGGCAAGACCCCCTTCGACGAGGTGTCCCGGCTGCGCGAGGCGGGACTGCTGTCGCTCCTCGTGCCGGCCGCCCTGGGAGGAGGCGGCGCCGGCTGGCCCACGGCCTGCGCGGTGGTCCGGGAGGTCGCCGCGGCCGACGGCGCGATCGGCCAGCTGCTCGGCTGCCACTACTTCCTGTCGTGGAGCGCGCGGTTCTTCACCACCCCCGACCGGGCCGCCCGGGTCGAACGCCGGTCCGCGGCCCACGAGTGGTGCTGGGGCGGCGGGTTCGCCGCCCGGGAAGCCACCCTGACGCTGACCGGGACGGACGGTGGCCACCTGCTCGACGGCCGGCAGAACTACGCCACCGGGGTCCTGGTGGCCGACCGCCTCGCCGTGCGCGCCGTACGGGCCGGCACCGGCGAGCCGGTCGCCGTCGTCGTCGACCCCGCACAGGACGGCGTGCGGATCGACGGCGACGCCGACACCTTCGGCCAGCGGCTCGCGGCCGGCGGGAGCGTGAAGTTCGCCGCCGTGCCGGTCGCCGACGACGACGTACTCGGCTCCCTGTCCGCGGACGAGGACGTCCTGTCGCCCCCGACCGCCCTGGTGTCGCCGGTCGGGCGGCTGCTGTCCGTCCAGCTCCGCCTCGGCCTGGCCGAAGGAGTGCTCGCCGAGGCCCGGGAATACAGCCGGACGGGCCACTCGCCCTGGCATCCCGCCTGGCCGGCCGGCTCCGCCGGGGACCCGCAGACGCTTTCCGTCTACGGGGAACTCACCGTCCTCACCCGCTCCGCGTCGGCGCTCGCCGCCCAGGCCCTGGAAGCCGTGCACGGCGGGCTGGCGCGCGGCGACGACCTCACCTACGACGAGTACGCGGAGATCTCCGTCCTGGTGGCCATGGCCGAAGCCGCCGCGTCGCGGGCCGCGCAGGAGTCCACCGCCCGCGCCCTCGACGTCATCGGCTCCCGGTCCGCCTCCGCGCGCCTGGGCTTCGACCGCTTCTGGCGCAACGCCCGGACCCACACCCTGTACGAGCCCGTCGCACACCGGCTCCGCGACGTCGGGGACTACTTCCTCAACGGCGCGCACCCGCCGTTCACTCTGCCCGCCTGACCTCCACGGAAGCGGACCGCCGACCGTCTTCCCGTATCGCGAGACGGGCTCGTCCAGCATGCGAACGCCCCCTTGGGGCGGCGGCCACCTTCTGCCACGATCCCTAGCACCCAGGTAGGAAAACTAGGGAACGACGGGGGTGTGGCCATGCGATCGCTCGACCGCGCGTTCCCCCCGCCCTCCCCGCTGACCTCACGCCGCCACATCGACTTCGGCCGCGTGTCCAGCGCCATCTGTCGGCCCGCCTGAGACGTCCGCCGGAACCTGCCGGCGCCTTTCTCCCCCACGGCCCGCTCCCCGGTCCGCGACGGCAAACGTGCCGCCCGGAGCCGGCGAGCGGAGCACCGGTGCGTGCCCACAGGCCTCACCACCCCTCTCCCCACGCCCTCCTGATCACCCGTCACCCGAAGGGACACCCCCGTGTCTGCCGTACGACCGCTGACCACCCTGCGCACCATCGCCGCGCTAGCGGCGCTTCCCCTCCTGCTGACCGCCTGCGGCTACGGCTCCGACTCCACCGACGACGGCGCGCAGAGCAAGGTGGCCGCGAGCGGGAAGAAGCTCTCCGTCGACCAGGTGAAGATCGGCTACTTCCCCAACCTCACCCACGCCACCGCTCTGGTGGGGGTCAAGGAAGGGCTGTTCCAGAAGGAGCTGGGCGGCACCACGGTCAAGACCTCGACCTTCAACGCCGGTCCCTCCGAGATCGAGGCGCTGAACGCCGGGTCCATCGACATCGGCTGGATCGGCCCCTCCCCCGCCATCAACGGCTACACGAAGTCCGACGGCAGGAACCTGCGCATCATCGGCGGTTCCGCCTCCGGCGGCGTCAAGCTGGTGGTCGACCCGAAGAAGATCAAGTCCCTGGACGACGTCAAGGGCAAGAAGATCGCCACGCCTCAGCTGGGCAACACCCAGGACGTCGCCTTCCTCAACTGGATCGCGGAGAAGGGCTGGAAGGTCGACGCGCAGAGCGGCAAGGGGGACGTCTCCGTCGTCCGTACGGACAACAAGGTGACCCCGGACGCCTTCAAGTCGGGTTCGATAGACGGCGCCTGGGTGCCTGAGCCGACCGCGTCCAAGCTGGTCGCCGAGGGCGGCAAGGTGCTGCTCGACGAGTCGACGCTGTGGCCCGGCAAGAAGTTCGTGATCACGAACATCATCGTGTCGCAGAAGTTCCTCAAGGAGCACCCGGACGTCGTCGAGGCCGTGCTGCGCGGCTCGGTGCGGACCAACGCGTGGATCAACGCCAACCCGGACAAGGCGAAGGCGTCCGCCAACGCCGCGCTGAAGGACCTGTCGGGCAAGGCGCTGCCCGCCGACGTCATCGACCCGGCCTGGAAGTCGGTCACCTTCCTCGACGACCCGCTGGCCTCGACCCTCGGCACCGAGGCGCGGCACGCGGTCACGGCGGGCCTGCTGGAGAAGCCCGACCTCAAGGGCATCTACGACCTCACGCTGCTCGACAAGGTCCTCAAGGCCGAGGGCGAGAAGGAGGTCGACGACGCCGGACTCGGCGCCGAGTGACGGCCACCTGAGCCGTCCGGCCGCGGCAGGGGGCCGTTCGACCCCATGCGGACGGCCGTCTCCGAGCGCAGGATCGTAGGTGGCCCGAGGAAAGGAGGGCCGGCATGCGCCGGGAGACCATCCGCAAGGAGAGCCTGCCGCGGACCGCCCCCCACCTGGGCGACTACGGCAAGGAGTGCGCGGGCTTCTCGTGGCAGGCGGCACGCGGCGGGCTTCAGGGGCTGCCCGGCGGCCGGGGACTCAACATCGCCCACGAGGCCGTGGACCGGCACGCGGCGTCGGATCGTGCGACAGCGGTCGCGCTGCGCTGCGTCGGGCGGGACGACCGCGTCACCTCGGTGACGTACGCGGACCTGTCCCGCTCGACGGCGCGGTTCGCCAACGTGCTCCGCGGCCTCGGGATCGGTCACGGCGACCGGGTCGTGACGCTGCTTGGGCGCTGCCCCGAGCTGTACACCGTGGTCCTCGGCACGCTGAAGAACACCAGCGTCCTGTGCCCGCTGTTCCCCGCCTTCGGGCCGGACCCGGTGTTCCAGCGGATGACGCTGGGCGACGCGCGGGTGCTGGTCACCACGGCCGAGCTGTACCGCGGGAAGGTCGCCGCCCGGCGCGGCGCCCTCGCCGCGCTGAGCCACGTACTGATCGTCGGCGAAGGGGCGGACGACCTGCCCGGCACGCTCGGCCTCGCGGCGCTGATGGCCGACGCCGCCGACACCTTCACCATTCCGCCGACCTCCCCCCACGACATGGCGCTGCTGCACTTCACCAGCGGCACGACGGGCGTCCCCAAGGGCGCCGTGCACGTGCACGAGGCGGCCGTCGCGCACTACGCGAGCGCGCTGTACGCCCTCGACCTGCACGCGGACGACGTCTTCTGGTGCACGGCCGACCCGGGCTGGGTGACCGGGATGTCCTACGGGATCATCGCGCCCCTCCTGCACGGCGTGACGGTCGTGGTGGACGAGGGCGACTACGACGCCCGCCGCTGGTACCGCGTCCTCGCCGAGCAGCGGGTCAGTGTCTGGTACACGGCGCCGACGGCCCTGCGCGAGCTGATGCGGACGACGCCGAGGGCCGGCCCGTACGACCTGCCCCGCTCGTTCGACCTGAACGCGCTGCGGTTCGTGGCGTCGACGGACGAGCCGCTCGACCCGGAGGCGGTCGTGTGGGGGCGGGACGTGCTCGGGCTGCCGGTGCACGACAACTGGTGGCAGACCGAGACCGGCGCCATCATGATCGCCAACTTCGCCGGCTGCGACATCCGCCCCGGCTCGATGGGACGCCCGCTGCCCGGTGTGCGGGCGGCGGTGCTGCGGCGCGGGGAGGACGGCCGGGCCGAGGTCGCCGGCGGGCACGTCACGGTGCTGGAGGAACCCGGCGTGGTGGGTGAGCTGGCGCTCCGGCCCTGCTGGCCCTCCATGTTCCGCGGTTACCTGCACGACGAGCCGCGGACCGCTGCGGCCTTCGCGGACGGCTGGTACCTCACCGGCGACCTGGTACGACGCGACGCCGACGGCTGGTACTGGTTCGTGGGCCGTGCCGACGACGTCATCACCTCGGCAGGACACCTCGTCGGCCCCTTCGAGGTCGAGAGCGCCCTGATGGAACACCCCGCGGTCGCCGAGTCCGGGGTCGTCGGCCGTCCCGACCCCGTGGCCGGGAACATCGTCAAGGCGTTCGTCACGCTGCGGCCGGGCTTCGACGCGACCACCGCGACGCGGCGGGAACTGCTGGCCTTCGCCAGGCGCCGGCTGGGTCCCGCAGTGGCGCCCCGCGAGATCGCCTTCGACCAGCACCTGCCGCACACCCGCAGCGGCAAGGTCATGCGCCGCCTGCTGCGGGCCCGGGAGCTCGGCCTGCCCGAGGGCGACACCTCCACCCTGGAGCACTACGCCCCGCAGGCCTCCCGCGCGTCCGGGGCAGCCGCTGCCACCCCGGAGGCAAGACCATCCGGACCGGACAACTGCTGACGCCGAAGTGACGGCGTGACGCGGCCGGTGGCCGTCAGGCCGCTCCGACGCCCTCCGCCGCCAGGCAGCGGCGCAGATGGTCGAGGCCGCGCCGCGTGTGGCTCTTGACCGTGCCGAGCGGCCAGCCGGTGACCTGGGCGATCTGGGTCTGCGTCAGGTCCTCGTAGTAGGCCAGGTGCAGCACCTGGCGCTGCGCGGTGCTCAGCTGCCGCAGGGCCCGGCCGACGAGCAGCCGGTCGAGCGCGGACTCCGGCTCGCCGGCGTCCTCGCCGGCACCGTGCGCCGGGGACTGTTCGCCGGCCAGGGCGACGAGACGGGCGCGACGCGCCCGGGTCGCCAGCGCGTCGGCCACCTTGCGCCGGGTGATGCCGACGAGCCAGGCGGCCGGTGTCCCCCGCTCCGGGACGTAGCCGCGGCGGCCGCGCCAGGCGTCGGCGAACACCTGCTGGGCCACGTCCTCCGCCTCCCGCGCGTCCCCGAGCGCCTGGTTGGCCAGCCCGTGCACCAGCCCGCCCCACTGGCGGTGGAGCGCGGACCAGGTCGCGTCGTCCGCGGGGAGCGCGGCGCCGTCCGGGACGGCCGGGATTCGGTCCATGACCATCTCTCTCCTCGGCTCGCGCCTCGCCGGACGGGTGATCGTCCGGTGTGATCAGCGTGCGCCGCGGGAGAACGGCCCCACAAGTCGCATCGTTGCTGCATCGGATGGCCCGGGCCGCCTGGTCACGGCTGTCTGCCGCGGGCCCGCCGGAAACGGTCCAGGCCGTCGGGGAGAGCGACGACCGGATCCGGGTAGCCGAGGGCCGCACGCTCCGGACCGGGCAGCTTCCACGGCTCGTGCACCGCGGGGGCGGGGAGCGCGGAGAGTTCGGGGACCCAGCGGCGGACGTAGGCACCTCGCGGGTCGTACTTCTTGCCCTGTGTGACCGGGTTGAGGACCCGGTTGGGCCGGGTGTCGGTGCCGGTGCCGGCCATCCACTGCCAGTTGAGCTGGTTGTTGGCGAGGTCCCCGTCGACCAGCCAGTGCAGGAAGTGGGCGGCGCCGATCCGCCAGTCGACGTAGAGGGTCTTCGCCAGGAAGCTGGCGGTCAGGAGCCGGGCCCGGTTGTGCATCCAGCCCTCATCGCGCAGCTGCCGCATGGCCGCGTCGACGACCGGGTAGCCGGTGCGGCCCTCGCGCCAGGCCTCGATGTCGGGGCCGGCGGTGCGCTCGGTGCGCCAGCGGTCGCGTTTGGTGCGGTAGTCGGCGTGGGCGGCTTCGGGGCGCGCGGCGAGCACCTGGCGGTGGAAGTCGCGCCAGGCGAGCTGCCGCACGAGCGCCTCGGCGCCGGGGCCGCCGCGCCGGCGGGCCCGGTGCACCAGTTCCACCGGGGACAGCGTGCCGAAGTGCAGGTGGGCGGAGAGGCGCGAGGTGGCGTCGGCGGCCAGGTCGTCGTGGGTGGTGTCGTAGGCGTCCAGGCCGCGGCGCCAGTAGGCGCTCACCCGCCTGCGGGCCTCGCTCTCCCCGCCGGGCGGCAGGGCCGGGGACGCCCCGGTGATCGCTCCGGGTGCGGGGAGCGCCTCCCCGTGCACCCGGTCGGGCACGGGCACCCGGCGCGGGGGGCCACCGGCCGGCCGCAGCGCGACCTGCGCCCAGTGCCGGTAGTACGGGGTGAAGACGGCGAAGTGGTCGGAGGAGGCCGGGGTCAGCGTGCCGGGCGGCACCGCGACGGTGACCGCGTCGTGCACGAACAGCCGGCGGCCCGCCGACTCCAGGGCGGCGCGCAGCCGCCGCTCCCGGTGGACGGCGAACGCGCTGTGCCCGTCCGACATGTGCACCTCGTCGGCGTCCGCCTCGGTCACCACCCGGCACACCTCCTCCACCAGGTCGCCGGAGCGCACCACGAGCCGGCCGCCCCGCTCGCGCAGCGAGGCGTCCAGGTCCGCCAGGCAGCCGTCGAGGAAGGCGCGGCGGTTGGGCGCGGCGAACCCGGCCGCCTCGACGGCACGGTCGCGCACGAACAGCGGGACGACGGCGTCGGCCGCGTCCAGGGCCGCCCGCAGCGGTGGATGGTCGTACAGGCGCAGGTCGGCGGTGAACAGGACGACCGAGACGTGCATGGGGCCAGCCTCTTCCTCAGGGGCGCCGGGGTGCGGTGCTCACTCCGCTGTCTTCCGTCCCGGCCGCCGCCGCGGATGCGCCTTTGGCGCGCCCGTGCCCCGCGGGCGCCGCGCGTTCGGCGGCGCGGACGATGTTGCGGGCCATGCCGCCGAAGACGACCGCGTGGAAGGGCGAGACGCTCCACCAGTACAGGTGGCCGAGCAGTCCGCGGGGGTGGAACACGGCCCGCTGCCGGTACCTGACGCGACCGTCGGTGTCCACGCGCATCTCCAGCCAGGCCAGGCCGGGCAGCCGCATCTCGGCGCGCAGCCGCAGCAGGCGGCCGCGTTCGATCTCCTCGACGCGCCAGAAGTCCAGGGAGTCACCGGCCCGCAGCCGCTGGGCGTCCCGGCGGCCCCGGCGCAGGCCGACGCCGCCGACGAGGCGGTCGGCCCAGCCGCGTACCGCCCAGGCCAGGGGGAAGGAGTACCAGCCGTTCTCCCCGCCGATGCCCTCGATGACCCTCCACAGGGCCTCGGGGGCGACGTCGGTGTCGCGTTCGCGCACGTCGGTGTAGAGGCTGCCGCCCGCCCAGTCGGGGTCGGTGGGCAGCGGGTCGCTGGGGGCGCCGGGCACGGAGGCCGACGACCACCGGGTGGTGACCTTGGCGTCGCGGACGCGCTGCAGGGCGAGTGTCACGGCGCGGTCGAAGCCGAGGGGATGCCCTGGCGGACTCGGCAGGTAGCGTTCGATGTCGTTCTCGCGGCACACCACCTCGTGCCGCAGGGACTCGGTCAGGGGGCGGGCGATCGAGGCGGGGACCGGTGTCACGAGGCCCACCCAGTGGCTGGACAGGCCGGGGGTGAGGACGGGGACGGGCAGGATCAGCCGCCGGGGCAGCCGGGCCACGGCGGCGTAGCCCCGCATCATGTCGAGGTACGTCAGCACGTCCGGGCCGCCGATGTCGAAGGTGCGGTTCACGTCGCCGGGCAGTCGTGCGCAGCCGGTCAGCAGACGCAGCACGTCCCGTACGGCGATGGGCTGGATGCGGGTGTGCACCCAGCGCGGGGTGACCATCACGGGCAGCCGCTCGGTGAGGTAGCGCAGCATCTCGAAGCTCGCCGAGCCGGAGCCGATGATCACGGCGGCGCGCAGCACGGCCGTCGGCACGCCCGAGTCGAGCAGGATGCGGCCGACCTCGGCGCGGGAGCGCAGGTGCGGTGAGAGTTCCCGCTCGGGCACCGACGCGGGGGTCAGCCCGCCCAGGTAGACGAGCCGTCCGACGCCGGCCCGGTGGGCCTGCTCACCGAAGACGCGGGCCGCGTCGCGGTCGGTGTCCTCGAAACCGCGCCCGGTGCCCAGGGCGTGCACGAGGTAGTAGGCCACGTCCACGCCGTCCATGGCGCGGGCCACCGACCCGGGGTCGGTGACGTCGCCCTCGACGATCTCGACCCGGTCGGCCCACGCGTGGTCGCGCAGTTTGGCCGGGGTGCGGGCCAGGCAGCGCACGCGGTGGCCCGCGTCGAGCAGTTCCGGCACCAGCCGGCCGCCGATGTATCCGCTCGCGCCGGTCACCAGGCAGGTCAGGCCGCCGCCCGTCGGGTGCCGGGCCGGTGTGGTGTCGTCGTCGCTCATGATCGCCTGTGCCGCCCGCCGCTCGCCGGTGCGCCGCCTCCCGGCGCGTGTCCTCCCTCTCTACGGTGCGAGCGGTGCGGCCGGATGCGCCTGGGCGCGTGGGCCGGACGGGTGACGGCCAGCGGCCCGGCCCGCTCAGGGGCCGACATGCGCGTAGGGCGCCCAGACCAGCACGGCGTCGGGGTGCCGAGACCGCACGGCGGCGATGGCGGCGTGCAGGGCCGCCGCGGGGTCCGGGGTGTCCGGGCGGGCCAGGTTCTCGTACACGAGGTCGGCCACCTCTCGTGCGTAGCCGTCGTCGATGGGCCACAGCGTGCCCACGACGTCGCGGAAGCCGGCGATCTGGAGGGTCGCGGCGAGGCTGAGCGCCTCGTCTGCCAGCACCATGCCGCCGCGTGACGTCTCGCAGGCGGACAGGAACGCGAACCGCGCCCGGGGAAGCCGGAGGTCGGCGATGTCCCGCAGGGTCAGCGGGCCGTCGTGCAGGTGGAGTGCGCCGTTCGACGGACGCGCGAGGTCCTGGGTGCCGTGGCACGCGAAGTGGGCCCAGGAGCAGTGGCCCAGTGCCTCCAGCACCGCCGGGATCGTGGCGGCCGGGCCGGTGAGCAGCCTGGCGTCCGGGTACCGCAGGTGCAGGAGCTGGGCCTCGTGCCCCGCGGCGGGGAGGTCCGGCAGGTCCGGCGTGGACGGCATGGAGACGACGAGGCCGCCCGAGTCCGGTGTGAGCGGCCGCGGGCTGTGCTCACGGGCGTGCAGCAGGGCCCGGAGGGTGGGCGTGTAGGAGGAGACGACCCGGTCGAGCACCGCCTGACGGCCGGTGCCGGGGCCGACGCGTTCCGCCGCGTGCAGGGGGAAGAGCGTGAAGAGTCCGGTGGGGCACCACCACAGTCGTGGCGGGTCCGCGTCCGGGCCGGCGGCCCCGGTGTGGCCGAGCGCCTGCAGCACCGGCTCCGCGACGGCCTCCCACAGCCAGGCCAGCGTGTCCACGACCACCGTGTGGGCTGCGAGCGGCGACCCGCCGGGGCCGACGGCCCGCAGGAAGGCGAGGGTCCGTTCGGCCACCTGCCGGTGGTCGGTGCCGAGGGGCAGCGCCCGCACCCCGGCTCCCGTCAGGACGAGCGCGCGGCAGCCGTACCGGCTCGCGATGAGCAGCACCACCGGTCCGTGCTCGGCCGCCTCGCGCAGCGAGGTGAAGGAGGGCGGGCGCAGGAAGCCGGCGAGGCGGGGCAGCGCGCGGATGGCGGCGAGGATCTCCTCACGCCGGCGGGCGAGTTCGCCCCGGCGCTCGTTCGCCCGCCTGCGGTCCTGCGCACTCCACGAGGCCGTCGCGTACGGGCTGTCGGGCAG
Organism: Streptomyces lucensis JCM 4490; assembly: GCF_014650035.1. Classification (GTDB taxonomy): domain Bacteria; phylum Actinomycetota; class Actinomycetes; order Streptomycetales; family Streptomycetaceae; genus Streptomyces; species Streptomyces lucensis. Next base: position 343,344 of record NZ_BMUE01000004.1, read on the forward strand.
CCGGTCGAGTTCGAGGAGGATCTCGCCGAGCCGGTCGGCGAGATCCGGTGCCCGCGCGCGGAGCGCCTGGTCGTCGGCCCGGGTCTCCAGGGCCTGGGCGAGCAGGATGCCGCGTCCCTGCTCGAGGAGTTCCACCGCGCGTTCGGGCCGGCCGGCGCGCACGGCACTGGCCGCCGCGTTCGTGACCAGGTCGGGGAAGTCGGAGATCAGGCTCTCCCGGTCCGGCCGCCCCAGGCCGCGCCAGGCCGTCAGTTCCAGCTGGTCGAGAGCGAGCGCGAAGAGGTCGGTGGCACGCGCGAAGTCCCCCGAGTCGGCCGCGATGGTGCCCGCGGCGGCCGCCGCCAGCGTCCGGGACCTGGCCGGGGCGGTGGGGACGCGGGAGGCTTCGCTCAGCGCCTCGGCGGCCCGGTGCCGGTCCTCTGTCCTGCCGCCGGCCTTGAACCGGTCCCACAGCGCGAACCCGAGCATGCTCAGGGTCTCCGTGCGGTCGGGATGGTCCCCGGGGAGCGACTGTTCGACCCCGCGCAGCACCTCGACGGCCTCGGACAGGGCGGCGGGCGCGGCGAAGTGTTCCGCGTAGGCCCTGAGGGAACGGGCGAAGACCCGTAACAGGTCCGGCTCGAGGTAACCGCCGCCGGACAGGCCTTCCGCGAGCGCCTGCCGGCCCACCTCGACGGACCTGGCCAGGTCGGCCGGGTCCCCGCTGTGTGCGAAACGCTCCCCCAGCGCGTGCACCAGGAAGATCAGGCAGCCCGGCCGGTTGGGGTGCCCCTCGGGCACGTGCGGCAGGACGTCCTCGAGCAGGCCGACCACGAGGTCGCGCCCGTCCTCGCCCGCGGCGGGGTCCCCGGACCGGGTTCCCAGGGCACCCGCCAGGTTGATCAGGCGGCTCGGCGCGTCGGGGTGGCCGGGGGGAGTGATCTCCACCGCCTCGAACTGCGCCTCGAACGCCTCCTCGGTGTCCTCGGCGCGGCCGGTGCGCTGGCCCCGCAGGCTCAGGGCCGTGGCGAGGTTGGTGAGATGGGCGGCACGGTGGGGATCGTCGTCCGGGGCGCCGTACGCGGCCGCACGCAGTGACCGGACCGCCAGGTCGAGCGTGTGCAGGTCGCCGTCCCGCTGGAACGTGCGGATCGCGATGTGGCCGAATCCCGAGGAGCACGTCCGGAAGTACGGGTGGTCCGGCGGGGTCATCTCCCCGGCCTTGACGGTGACGACCATGGCCCGGTCCAGGGCGTCGGCGTCGTCCGCGAACTCGTACCTGCGGACGAGGACGTTGCCGAGGACGGTGAGCGCCTCCGCCTTGACCAGGTCGTCCCGCGGATTCGCGCGGGCGGAGAGCAGGCAGAGCTGGACGGCGTCGTCGAGCAGGCACAGGTCGCCCGTCACCTCCGCCTCCTTGAGCAGTCCGACGGCACTGCCCGTGTATCCCGCCAGTTCGCCGGCCGTCGGCTCGCCGTCCCGCACGAGGCTGCCGCTCTCGGTGAAGGCGTCCAGCAGCGGCCCGGGCACGCACTGGGGGGCGACCTTGGCGACCATCAGGTACATGACCGAGGCGCGCCCGGCGTCCTCCCGCTGTTCCTCGTGCCGGAACCGGTACCAGTGGTAGGCCCCCAGCAGCAGGGCGGCGTTGAACCTGCGTGCGACGTCCGCCACTTGCCCGCCGGGGGACAGCCAGTCGATCGCGTAGTACAGGCGATCGGCGAGCCGCCGCGCCTCCGGATCCGTCAGGACCCGCGGATCGCTGTCCGCGAAGTAGGCGTCGAGCAGGTCCTCCATGGCGAAGGCGAGATCCCCGGTGCCCGCGGCCTTCCCGGGCGCGCCCATGACTTCCACTGTATGCATCCCCCTCACACGGCACTGGTGAGACTATGACCTGAAAAGGTGCACCATGAGGGGAGAACGGTGCAGAACCGTGCCGTGGCGGCTGACGAGTGGACCTATCTGTGCCAAGGACTGCCGCAGGTGCGCCACTTGGCGCGGCAGCGGGGGTGGGCCGCCGAACTGGAGCACGTCCTCGACGGGCTGCGCGACGGTACGCGGTCGGTGACGGCCGTGCTGGAGTGGGTCTGCGGCCGGCTGGGCGTGCCGTCGAACAGCCGGGGCTACGTCCCGGTGCCGGGCCAGGAGGCCGTCGCGCCACCGGCCGGCTCGTACGCCTGCCCGGGCAGGCGGTGCCGGCGTACGGAGACCCGCGAGCCCGGCGCTGCGCTGCCCGAGTGCGCCGTGTCCGGCGAGCCGATGTCCTTCGGATGAACGCGTTCCTGTCGGAGCTGGGAAGGAAGCTCGCCGAACGCTGGATCACCCTGCTGGTCCTGCCCGGCGCGCTGTTCACCGCACTGGCCGGCGCGGGCCTCCTGCTCGGACAGCGCGACGCGCTCGGCCTGCGGCGTCTGGGCCGGCTCGCCGAGGGCTTCGCGGCACGCTACGACCACCGTCCGGGGGCGGCGGTCGTCCTGCTGTGCGGGGTGTTCGCCGCCGGCGCGGTGACCGGGCTGCTGGCGCGCGGGCTGGGCGCCGCGGTCGAGAAGGTGTGGCTGCTCGCCGGTCCGCCGTGGCTGACGGGCCGGCTCGTCAGCCGGCGCCAGGACCGGTGGGCGCGGGCGGACGCCGCTGCGCGGCTGGCCGGCCCGGCCGAAGAGGCGGCCCTCGTCGCAGCCCGCAACGCCATCGCGCTCGTCCCGCCGGCCCGGCCGACGTGGATCGGTGACCGGCTGCGGGGCGTGGGCCTGCGCGTCCACGGCCAGTACGGACTCGACCTGGCCTTCACCTGGCCGCGCCTGTGGCCGTTGCTGCCGGAGGCCTGCCGCAACGACCTGATCGCCGCGCGGCAGGCGATGGCGGACGCCGCGACGCTGGGCGGCTGGGGCCTGCTCTACCTGTGCCTGGGCGTCCAGTGGTGGCCGGCGGCCCTCGGCGGGGTCGTCCTCCTGCTCATGGGATGGGGAAGGGGCCGGGACGCGGCGGGCAACCTGGCGGATCTGACCGAGTCGGCCGTCGACCTGTACGCCGCCGACCTCGCCCGGTCCCTCGGGGCCGCGCTTCCCCTCGGCCGGGTGACGCCCGCGCTGGGCCGACAGCTCAGCGAGCGCTTCCGCAAAGGGGCCTGAGCCCGTCCGCCCGGGGCCGCGTCAGCCGGCGGGCGCACCGGCGGGTGGGGTGAGCGTGGCCGTCGCCAGCCAGCAGGCCGGGAGCGGCGCCACCGCGCGCCCGTGGCCGATCCCCGGGTCGTCACCGGAGTACACCTGTGCCTGCCAGCCGTGACCGCGCAGCCAGGACCGCAGGTCGTCGCGGGCGGAGAGCCAGGACGCGCCGTGCTCCTCGACGCCCTCCCGAACGGGTCGGCCCTCTTCGCTCAGCATGGCCGCCTTCAGGTGCTCCACCAGGACACGGCTCCCCGGTGCGGACAGTTCGCTGAGACCGGCGAGGACGGCGTCCCCCGCCTCGTCGGTCAGGTACATCAGGAGGCCCTCGACGAGCCAGACCGTGGGCCGCGACGGGTCGAAGCCGGCGGCCCGCAGCGCGGACCGCCAGTCCTCCCGCAGGTCGGCGGCGACCGCCCGGCGCTCGCAGGACAGCGGGAGGCCGGAGCGTTCGAGGAGTGCGTCCTTGAACTCCGTCATCTCCGGCAGGTCCACCTCGAACCAGCGTGTCCCGGACGGCAGTTCGAGGCGTACGCCGCGCCCGTCCAGGCCCGCGGCCAGGGTGACGACCTGGCGGATTCCGCGCCGTACGGCGGCGAGCACCTCGTCGTCGAAGAACCGCGTGCGCACGGCGAAATACGCCGGGAAGCCCCGCGCCGGGCCGTGGGTGCGCCGGATGACCTCGGCCATGCCGGCCAGTACGCGGTCCCCCGACAGCGCGGAGAGCATCTCGGCGGCGAGCGGGTCCCGGAACAGCGCGTCGTCGCGCTCGCTCTCCAGCTGCCGCATCCACGCGACGAACAGCGCGGTCTGCCCGACACCGACGGAAGGTGTCCTCAACTCGACCATAAACCCCTCACCGGGACGATTCACATGGGATCGGGAGCATATGCGCATCACGGCGCCGCCGCCGCGTGCCTCGCCAGCAGGTCACGCAGCTCCCTGGCGTTGCGCCGGCTGACGGCGAGGACGCGGTCCCCGATCCGGACGGTCAGGTTGCCGCCGTCCAGGCGGAGTTCCTCGATGCGGCCGAGGGCGACGAGCCGGCTGCGGTGGATGCGCACGAAGCCGCGTGCGCGCCACTGTTCCTCCAGGGCGGACAGCGGGATGCGCACCAGGTGGCTGGCGTCGCGGGTGTGCAGCCGGGCGTAGTCCCCGTGGGCCTCCACGTAGGTGATGTCGGCGACGGGCACGAACCGGGTCACCCCGCCCAGCTCCACCGGGACGTGGTCGCCGAAGGCCGGCGCGGGGCCGGGGCCGGCCGCCGCACGGGCGGCCGGGCGTGGGCCCTGACCGGCCCGGACCAGTTCGGCGACCCGCCGCACGGCCTCGGCGAACCGTTCCTCGCGCAGCGGCTTGAGCAGGTAGTCGACGGCCTTGAGGTCGAAGGCGCGGACCGCGAAGTCCTCGTGGGCGGTGACGAAGACGACCAGCGGCGGCGCGGCGGCGCCGCCCAGCAGCCGGGCCAGTTCGAGACCGCCCAGGCCGGGCATGTCGATGTCCAGGAAGACGACGTCGAAGCCGTCCGCGCCGCTCCGCGCCGCCGCGCTCAGCCGGCGCAGCGCCTCGGTGGCGGCCGACGCGGGCACCACGCTGCCGACCCGCGGGTCCTTGCCCAGGAGGTAGAGCAGTTCCTCGAGCGCGGGTTCCTCGTCGTCCACGGCCAGGACGCGCAGGGGGGCGTCGTCGATCGCGCTCATGTCCGCGGCTCCTCCTCCGTCGCAGGATCTGCCCGTACACCGTAGGGGACGCGTGGACGCCGTCGGACGGGAGGACCAGCCGGTCTCATTCCGGCAGGACCAGACGTGCCGTCTCCCCCGGTCTCACCAGGACGTCCCGGTCCCGCAGGCGGACGTCGACCGGTGCGCGGCCCGGGGCCGGCACGGCGATCTCCAGCAGGCCGCTGCGCAGGCGCAGATGGACGCCCCAGTTGCCGTGGTAGCGCAGGGAGAAACCGTAGGAGGAGAGTTCGGGCAGCGGGACCGGGTCGAGGTACAGGGCGCCGCCCCGGGTCGCGAGGCCGGTCAGTCCGCGCTGGACGAGGTCGAGCGTGCCGGCCATCGCGCCGAGGTGGATGCCCTCGCCGGTGGTGCCGCCCTGGAGGTCGGCGATGTCCCCGCGCAGCGCCTCCTGGACGAAGACCCAGGCGTCCGCCCGGCGGGCCCGGGTCAGGATCCAGCCGTGGACGAGGCCGCTGAGGGTGGAGCCGTGGCTGGTGCGGTGCAGGTAGTGGTCCACGGTCGCGGTCCACGTCCGCTCGTCGAGCCGGTGCCCCAACTGGGTGAACAGGTTGCGCAGTTCCGGCGGGGAGAAGAGGTAGCCGAGCATCAGCACGTCGGCCTGTTTGGACGCCTTGTAGCGGTTGACGGTGTCGCCCTCGGCCTCCAGGATGCGGTCCAGCCGGCGGATGTCCTCGTACTGCCTGCGGTAGCCGGCCCAGTCCAGCTCGGCGAGGTCGCCGTAGCCCTCGAACTGGCTGACCACCCCGTCGTGGAAGGGGATGTGGAGGGCGTGCGAGACCTCCTCCCAGCGGGCCGGTTCGTCCTCCTCCAGCCCGGCCTCCTCGGTGAGTTCGCGACGGCGCGGCTCGGGCAGGGCGCGCAGCAGTTCCAGGGTGCGGCCGAGCACCCAGGCGGCGGTGACGTTGGTGTAGGCGTTGTCGTCCAGGCCCGGCCGGAGCGCGTCGGGGTAGGCGTCGTGGTACTCGTCGGGGCCGACCACACCCCGGATGCGGTACCGGCCCAGATGGTCGTCCCAGCGAGCCGAGTCGGCCCAGAAGCGGGCGATGTGCAGCAGCATCTCGGCGCCCTCGCCGTGCAGGAAGTCGACGTCGCCGCTCGCCTCCCAGTACTGCCACACGTTGTAGGCGACCGCCGAGCCGACGTGGTGCTGGAGCCGGGAGTGGTCGGGCAGCCAGCGGCCGGAGCGGGGGTTGAGATGGAGCTGCTGGGTCTCCTCGCGGCCGTCGCTGCCGCTCTGCCAGGGGTACAGCGCGCCGCGCCGGCCGAGGTCGCGGGCCGCCTGGCAGGCGGCGCCCAGGCGGCGGTGGCGGTAGCGGAGCAGGGCGCGGGAGACCTCGGGGAGGTGGAGGTTGAGGTAGGGCAGGACGAAGAGTTCGTCCCAGAAGACGTGGCCGCGGTAGGCCTCGCCGTGCAGTCCGCGCGCGGGGACACCGACGTCGAGGTCGGCGGTGTGCGGGGAGAGGGTCTGCAGCACGTGGAACAGGTGCAGGCGCAGGATGCTGCCGGCCTCGCCGGGGACCTCCAGTGCGGTGCGCCGCCACAGCTGCTCCCAGGCGGCGGCGTGCACCTCGCGCAGCTCGTCGAAGCCGGGCGCGGCGCGGACCCGGTCGACGGCCGCGCGCAGCGGGTCGCCGATGGCGGGGTCGTGGGAGGTGTGCAGGGCGACGGTCTTGTCGACGGTCACGGTACGGCCGGGCGGCAGGAGGAGCCGCACGTGCTGGACGGCTCGGTGGGCCTCGTCGGCGTGGGTGACCGGCGCATCGGCGGTCAGCCGGCCGGCCAGGCCGAAGCCGATGTCGGAGGTACGGGTGCGGCAGCGCAGCCACACCGTGCCGGGCGCGGCGGTACCGGTGCGCACCTGGGTGAGGTGCCGGCCGTCCAGGTCCCGGTAGCGGGCCACCTGGGAGTTGGTGACGTTGCCGTCGAGCGCGGCCTCGGCCTCCAGGTCGACTGTGTGTCCCTGGACCGTGAACTCGGTGCGCAGGGCAGCGAGATGCGGGTCGGCCAGGTCGACGAGGCGCTGCTGCCGCACCAGGAGGGTGGCGTCGGCGCCGAGGGCGTAACGGGTACGGCGTTCCAGCAGGCCGGGGTCGAGGTGGAGCATCTGGTGGTGCTCGGTGACGGGGGCGGTGTCCGGGGTGAGCCAGTCCCCGCCGGCGGGGCGGAAGCGCAGCGGCAGCCAGTTGGGCAGGTTGACCATGTCCTCGTTCTCGACCCTGCGTCCGGCGACCTCGGAGGTGAGCCGGTTGTAGCAGCCGGCCGCGTACGTGCCGGGGTGGTGGACCTCGTCAGCGGTGCACTCCGGCAGTGCCCCCCGGGTGGCGAAGTAGCCGTTGCCGAGGGTGCACAGGGACTCCCGCAGGCTCTCCTCCTCGGGCCGGTAGCCGTCGTACTCCCAGGTCGGTCCCGTCACCGTCACCCCTCGGACAGCAGGGCCGTGAGAACGCGGTCGGGGGTGAGGGGCAGTTCGCGGAAGCGGATACCGGTGGCGTGGTGGACCGCGTTGCCGACCGCGGCGGCGGTCCCGACGATGCCGATCTCGCCGATGCCCTTGCTGCCCATGGGGTTGAGGTGGGGGTCGTCCTCGTCGAGCCAGTCGGCCTCGATGTCGGGGACGTCGGCGTGGGCGGGCACGTGGTAGGCGGCGAGGTCCGGCTCGGCGAAGTCGCCGAACACGGCGTCCAGGGTGCTGTGTTCGGTGAGGGCCATGCCGAGGCCCATGGTCATGGCGCCGGTGAACTGGGAGCGTGCGGTACGGGCGTTGAGGATGTGCCCGGCGGCGAAGACGCCGAGCAGCCGGCGCACGCGCGTCTCGCCGGTGACGGTGTCGACGGCGACCTCGGCGAACTGGGCGCCGAACGCGTGCCGCGCGTAGGGGCTGTCGGCGTCGGCCTTGCCGGCGGTGTCGGCGCGGACCTCGATCCCCTCGACGGGCAGCGGCCCGGTGTGCCCGGCCAGCCGGCACGCCAGCTCGGCGCACGCCTCGTGCACGGCCCAGCCCCAGGAGGCGGTGCCCATGGAACCGCCGGCCAGCGGGGCCGGGGGCAGGTCGCTGCGGCCGACCTCGGTGCGCACCCGGTCCAGCGGCACGCCGAGGGCGTCGGCGGCCACCTGGGCGAGGACGGTGCGCGCCCCGGTGCCGATGTCGGCGGCGTTGATCCGGACGGTGAAGGTGCCGTCGGGCAGGGCCTGCGCGGATGCCGTGGACGGGGCGACCTGGACGGGGTAGGTGGCGGCGGCCACACCGGTGCCGAGGAGGAAGGGGCCCTCGCGCCGGGCGCCGGGGCGTGGGTCGCGCTCCGCCCAGCCGAAGCGGCGGGCGCCCTCGCGCAGGCACTCCGCCAGGTGCCGGCTGCTGAACGGCTTGCCACTGGCCGGCTCGCGGTCCGGTTCGTTGCGGATGCGCAGCTCCACCGGGTCGGTGCCGAGCACGCCGGCGAGCTCGTCCACGGCCGACTCCAGGGCGTACATGCCGGGAGCCTCCCCGGGGGCCCGCATCCAGGAGGGGCTGGGCACGTCCAACGGCAGCACCCGGTGGGCGCTGCGCAGGGCGGGGGTGGCGTACATGACGCGGGAGGGGACCGCGGCGTACTCCACGAACTCCTTGACGCGGGAGGTGTGGGTGGTCACCTCGTGCAGCAGCGCGGTGAGCCGGCCGTCCGGGTCCGCGCCGAGACGCAGCCGCTGCACGGTGGGTGCGCGGTGGCCGACGACGTCGGGCAGGTACCGGCGGGGAAGGGCGAGGGTGACGGGGCGGCCGGTGTGCCGGGCGGCCATCGCGGCGAGGACGACGTCCGGGCGCGGGGTGCCCTTCGAGCCGAAGCCGCCGCCGACGTGCTCGGCGACGACCGTGATCCCTTCCTCGTCCAGCCCGAACAGCTGGGCGAGGACGGACCGGACGGCCGTACCGCCCTGGCTGGAGGTGTACACGGTGAGCCGGTCCCCGTCCCAGTGGGCGGTGCTGGCGTGCGGCTCCATGGGGTGGTTGTGCAGCGGCGGCACCCGGTAGGTGACGTCGACGCGGACGCCGGCGGCGGCGTAGGCGGCCTCCGGGTCGCCCCGCTCGACGCGGCCGGCCTGGCCGCCCGCCTCGTCCGGCTCGTAGGCGTCCGGGTCGGCTTCGGTGAAGTCGGCGTGGTGGGGTTTGCGGTCGTAGGTGACGCGGACCGCGCGGGCGGCGGCGCGGGCCGTCTCCAGGGTCTCGGCGACGGCCAGGGCCACGCACCAGCCCCGGTGCGGCACGTCCGGGTCCTGGAGGACGGCGAGCGTGCCGTCCTCGGGTTCGGCGAGGCGGGGGGCGTCACCGGGGGTGAGGACGGCGAGGACGCCGGGCAGGGCGAGGGCGGCCGAGGTGTCGACGGCGGTGACCCGTCCGCGCGGCACGGCGGCGGGCACGGGCCAGGCGTGGGCGCGGCCGGGCAGGGTGTACTCGGCGGCGTAGCGGGCGGCGCCGGTGACTTTCTGCCGCCCTTCGCGCCGTTCGGCGGGAGCGCCCAGGTTGGTGCCGGTCATGGGGTCCTCCTGTGGCGGCTCAGGCTGCCGTCGCGGGTGCCGGGGCGAGCCGGTTCAGCACGTCGAGGGCGAGGTTGCGGGCGAGGGGCACCTTGTAGGCGTTGTCCCTCAGGGGTTCGGCGTGCGCCAGTTCCAGCGCCACGGCGCCCTCGAAGGCGGCCGGGCCGGCGGGGGCGCCCAGCAGCGCCAGCTCGGCGTGCCGGGCCCGCCACGGCCGGTGGGCGAGGGCCCCGAAGGCGATCCCCACCTGGTCGACGACGCCGTCCGCGACGCGCAGCACGACGGCCACGGAGGCCAGGGCGAAGGCGTACGACGCCCGGTCGCGGGCCTTGCGGTAGGCGGAGGGGACGCCGGCCGTGGCGGCCGGGAGCAGCACGCCGGTGATCAGTTCACCGGGGCGGATCCAGGTGTCCCGCTCGGGGTGCTCGCCCGGCAGCCGGTAGAAGTCGTCCACCGGGACGCGCCGGGCGCCGTCGGTGCCGTACAGCTCGACCTGGGCGTCGAGCGCGGCGAGGGCGACGGCCATGTCGGACGGGTGGGTGGCGACGCAGTGCTCGGAGTGGCCGAGGACCGCGTGGTCGCGGTGGACGCCCTGCCGGGCGCCGCAACCGGTGCCGGGCTCGCGCTTGTTGCAGGGTTTGCCGAGGTCCTGGAAGTAGGGGCAGCGGGTGCGCTGGAGCAGGTTGCCGCCGGTGGTGGCGGCGTTGCGCAGTTGTCCGGAGGCGCCCGCGAGGAGGGCCTGGGACAGGACCGGGTAGCGGTCGCGGACGCGCGGGTCGGCGGCCAGGTCGCTGTTGCGGACGGTGGCGCCCACGCGCAGGGAGCCGTCGGGCAGCTCCTCGACGGTGCCGAGCGGCAGCCGGCCGACGTCGATGAGGGTGGCGGGGCGGGTCACGCCGAGTTTCATCAGGTCGACCAGGTTGGTGCCGCCGGCGAGGTAGTGGGCGCCCGGGTGGCCGGCGAAGGCCTCCACGGCCTCCTGGACGCTGCCCGGCCTGAGGTAGGCGAAGCCGTTCACCGGATCACGTCCTCGACAGCCTCGACGATGCGCGGATAGGCGCCGCAGCGGCACAGGTTGCCGCTCATGCGCTCACGGATCTCCGGCCGGTCCAGGGGGACGGGCCGGCCGGAGGGTGTGGCGGGGTCGGTGACGTGGGAGGGGTGGCCGGCCGCTGCCTCGGTGAGCATGCCCACGGCGGAGCAGAGCTGCCCGGGGGTGCAGTATCCGCACTGGAGGGCGTCCCGGTCCAGGAAGGCCCGTTGCAGCGGGTGCGGTTCCTCGCCGTGGCCGCCGAGGCCCTCGACGGTGGTGACCTCGCTGCCGTCGAGGGTGACGGCGAGCAGCAGGCAGCTGTTGAGGCGGCGACCGTCGACCAGGACGGTGCAGGCGCCGCACTGGCCGTGGTCGCAGCCCTTCTTCGCCCCGGTCAGGTCCAGGTCCTCGCGCAGGAGGTCCAGCAGGACGCGCCGGTGGTCGACGAGCAGGGTGTGCGGCTTGCCGTTCACGCGGAGGGTGACCTCGGAGTGGTGGCCGGGCCGGTTCGCACTGGTCATGGCACGGGGGACCTTCCGGACGGCGGGGCTTTCCGTGTACACCGCGTATCCAGGCCCGGGCGGCTCACACGTATCAGCCGGCGGCGGCGCGGGCCATCCGGTCGGTGACGTCCGCGGTGTCCCCGGCGGGCGGCGCCGTGACGTCGACGGCGGTCCCGTAGTCGGTGAAGCGCAGCACGGTCGTGCTCGTCACGGTGGTGTCCTCCTTGCCCGGTGTCCGCTGCTTGAGCGGGCGCAGGGCGAGCCGGACGCTCTCCTGGCGCAGCCGGCCCCGCTCGTCCAGCCACAGGTCCACCGGGAGCGAGGACTTCCCGAGCTGGCGGCGCAGTTCCTGTTCCTGGCCCTTGTCCCCCCGGGAGAGGGCGGAGACGGGCACGGAGACGCGGTAGTGGGTGGTGCGGGTGCCGTCGACGGTCCGGGTGCCGAGCCGGGTGACGTCCCCGGAGCCGATGTGCTTGAGGTAGCGGACCGGTTCGGCGGGGTCGGTGACCTGGGACCGTCCGGCCGATCCCTGGCGCGTCAGCCGGGCGAGGTCGATCTTCATCCAGGTCTTGCCGCCCGGGACGGATCCGCCCCGCCCGCCGGACGGCTTCTGGTACACGACGCCGTCGACGACGCGCTGCTCGACGGTGGTGCCCTGGGAGGTGAGCGTGACGCGGCTGGTGCCGTCCCTCAGATCGGCCACGCCGCCGCCGTGCGCGGTGAGCGCCTGTCCCTCGGCGACGACCCTGGTGGTGACGGTCATCCGCGCGGTGTCCGCGGCCACCGTCTTGCGGTAGGCGTCCTGGACGGCCCGGACGGGCGGGGTCGCGCCCGGACGTGCTCGCGTGTCGCCGCCCTTCCCGGTGCCGTCCTCGCCGCCGCAGCCGGTCAGCCCGGCGGCCAGGGCGAGTACGGCGACGGCACGTGCGACGTGGGCTTTGGTCACGATGGGCTCTCCTGACAAGTGGGTTGCTCCTGCGGCTACTTGACCTGATCCCGGTTTCCCCGCCGGTTGCCGCTCACGCCCGCCGCCGTCACGGGGCCGCTTCCGCCGCCGTGGTCGCGTGCCGCACCCGGCGGCCGTGCCCCGGGCGGCCGTGCGACGGGGCCGTTCGGGTGGCTGTGCCGCTCCGGTGCCTCACCCCGTGTGCGCGACCCGGCCGTCTTCCCTTCACTGAGGAGGTGACGGATGGTTCCGGGGTTCACGGGAGGCATGGCATGGCAAGGCACTGGACACGGGGTGCGGCGGGCGCGGTGCTGGCCCTGGCCGGCGTGGTCGCGGCGGCCGGCTGCTCGAACGACTCCGGCAGCCCCTCCGGCAATTCCAGCAAGGCGGCGTCGGCGGCCAGCAAGGCGGCCTCGGCGGCCTCCTCCGCGGCCTCCTCCCTCGCCTCCCAGGGCTCCGACGCGCTGGCCTCGGCCTCGGCGGAGGCGAAGCGCAAACTCGACGAGGCCAAGGGCGGGGTGCAGGCCAAGGACGACGTGACACTCGGCACCCCCGCCGTCGGAGGCGACGGCAAGGCCACGGCGAAGGTGACCGCCAAGAACACGGCGGACTCCGGCAAGTCCTTCGCCGTCCAGGTCAACTTCACGGACACGAGCGGGAACCTGCTGGACGTCGTCGTGGTGAACATCAAGGACGTGGCCGCCGGCGCCTCCGGGGAGGGCACCGCCACCAGCCACCGCAAGCTGACCGGCCAGGTGAGGACGGCCGTCGGCACCGCCTTGCGCTACTGACCGTCCCGCGCCGCGGGCCGGGGCCGGACCGGCCCCGGTCCGCGGGCGCCGGTCAGACCAGACCCGCCGGCGTCTCGGCGCCGGCGGGCTCCCGCGCCTCCCGCTGGGCGAACTGCGTGCGGTACAGCTCGGCGTAGCGCCCGTCCGCCGCCAGCAGTTCCTCGTGGGTGCCCCGCTCGGCGATGCGGCCGGCCTCGACGACCAGGATCTGGTCGGCGGCCCGGACCGTGGACAGGCGGTGGGCGATCACCACGGCGGTGCGGCCCGCCAGGGCCTCGGTGAGCGCCTCCTGGACGGCCACCTCGGAGGTGTTGTCCAGGTGGGCGGTGGCCTCGTCGAGGATGACGACGCGCTGGCGGGCCAGCAGCAGGCGGGCGATGGTCATGCGCTGGCGTTCGCCGCCGGACAGCCGGTAGCCGCGCTCGCCCACGACCGTGTCCAGGCCGTCGGGCAGGGACCGTACGACATCGTCGAGGCGGGCGCGGCCGAGGGCGTTCCACAGCTCGTCGTCGGTGGCCTCCGGGCGGGCGAGGAGCAGGTTGGCGCGGACGGTGTCGTGGAAGAGGTGGCCGTCCTGGGTGACCATGCCCAGCGTGGCGCGCAGGGAGGCGGCGGTGAGGTCGCGGACGTCGGCCCCGCCGAGGCGGACGGCGCCCGCGTCGACGTCGTACAGGCGCGGCAGGAGCTGCGCGATGGTCGACTTGCCGGCGCCGGAGGAACCGACGAGGGCGATGGTCTGACCGGGTTCGGCGCGGAAGGAGACGCCGTGCAGGACCTCGGAACCGCCGCGGGTGTCGAGGGCGGCGACCTCCTCCAGGGAGGCCAGGGAGACCTGGTCGGCGGCAGGATAGGAGAAGCGGACGTCGTCGAACTCGACGGCTACCGGCCCCTCGGGCACCTCGCCGGCATCGGGCTTCTCCTCGATGAGCGGCTTGAGGTCCAGCACCTCGAAGACCCGCTCGAAGCTGACGAGGGCGCTCATCACCTCGACGCGGGCCCCGGCGAGCGCGGTCAGCGGGGCGTAGAGCCGGGTCAGCAGCAGGGCGAGGGAGACCACGGCGCCCGCCTCCAGGGTGCCGTGCAGCGCGAACCAGCCGCCGAGGCCGTAGACGAGGGCCAGCGCGAGGGCGGAGACCAGGGTGAGGGAGGTGATGAAGACCGACTGGGCCGTCGCCGTGCGCACCCCGATGTCCCGGACCCGGGCTGCGCGCGCCGCGAACTCCGCCGACTCCTCCTCCGGCCGGCCGAACAGCTTGACCAGGGTGGCGCCGGGGGCGGAGAAACGCTCGGTCATCCGGGTGCCCATGGCCGCGTTCAGCGCCGCCGCCTCCCGCTGCATCCGGGCCATCCGGCCGCCCATGCGGCGGGCGGGCAGCACGAACGCCGGCAGCAGCACCAGCGCGAGCAGCGTGATCTGCCAGGACAGGGTGAGCATGACCGCGAGGGTGAGCAGCAGGGTGACCAGGTTGCTCACCACGCCCGACAGCGTGTTGGCGAAGGCCCGCTGGGCGCCGATCACGTCGTTGTTGAGACGGCTGACCAGCGCGCCCGTACGGGTGCGTGTGAAGAACGCGACGGGCATGCGCTGCACATGATCGAACACAGCCGTTCTGAGGTCGAGGATGAGTCCCTCCCCGAGCGTCGCCGACAGACGCCGGCCGAGGATGCCGAGCGCCGCCTCCGCGAGGGCGACGACCGCGATGAGCAGGGACAGCCGCACCACGGTGCCGGAGTCGTGCCCCGCCACGATCGCGTCGACGACGTGTCCGGCCAGTACGGGGGTCGCCACGGCGAGCAGTGCGCTCACCACCCCGAGCAGCACGAACTTGACGATGCCGGCGCGGTGCGGGCGGGCGAAGGCGGCGATGCGGCGCAGCGTGGCGCGGGCGAGGGGACGGCGCTCCGACTGCGCGTTCATCACGCTGTGCAGCTGCGTCCATGCGGTGGTCTCCATGCTCATGGAAGAGAACGTAGAACCTCAAGCTTCGTTGAGGTCAATGTCCGCGCGCTTTTCTTCCCGCGGGCGTCCCCTCACCCGAAGGACCCGATGACCGCAGTCCGTCATCCGCCGGCCGCGGTCGCGGTCGCGCCGTCCTCCGTCGGGACCGCGCGGAAGGCCTCGCGTGATGTGACCGCCGCCCCGTCCTCCCCGCCCGCGCCGGGACGGCTTCCCCGTCGCGTCCCCGTCCGCCGGGTGCTGTGCCTGGTTCCTCTCGTCCTCGTCGCCGTGGCCGCCGTGCACCATCGCTCCGTGCTCGGCGAGGGCTTCGGCCGGCTGCGTACCGCCTCCTGGCCGTGGCTGCTCGCGGCGGCCGGCGCCACCTGCCTGACCTGGGTGGCCGCCGCGGTCACCCGGCAGGGCGCGCTGGTGCAGCCGCTGCCGAGGGGCCGGCTGCTGGCCACCCAGTTCGCGGCGGCCGCGGCCAACCACCTGCTGCCGACCGGGCTCGGCGCGGGCGCGGTGAACCTGCGCTTCATGACCGTGTGCGGGGTGCCGCTCGCCCGTTCCTCGGCCGCGCTCGCCCTGTACCTGCTGGCCGGGTGCGTGGGCCGGCTCGGCCTGCTGGCCGCGCTGCTGATCGCCTTCCCCGGCGCGTTGCGGCTCGGCGCCCTGCTGCCGGACGGCTCGGTGCTGTGGCTGACGGCGGCCGCGGCCGGCCTGCTGGTCGCCGTGGCGGCCGCGCTGGCGCTGGTACGCCGGCTGCGCGCGCGGGTCTGCGCGTTCGCGCGGGAGGCGCTGGGCGAAGCGAGGTCGGTGCACGCGCGCCCGGCCCGTGCGCTGGCCCTGTGGGGCGGCTCGCTGGCCTTCCCCGCGCTCCAGGCGGCCGCGCTCGCGGCGGTCGGCCAGGCGCTGCGGCTGCCGGTGCCGCCCGCGCACACGGCGCTGGCGTATCTGGCCGCGACGGTCGCGGCCGCCCTGGTGCCGACGCCGGGCGGGCTGGGTTCCGTCGAGACGGCGCTGATCGTGGCGCTGGTCGCGATGGGCGGCCCGGTCGCGGTGGCCACGGCGGTGGTGCTGGCCTACCGGATCATCACCGTGTGGCTGCCGCTGGTGCCGGGAGCGCTGACGCTGGCGGCGCTGGTGCGGCTGAAGGTCATCTGACCCCTGTGCGCCCCGGCCGGCCCCGCCGCTGGGAAGCTGCTCCCAGGTCACTCGCCCGTCGCGCACCAGGGAGGTCGCCGTATGTCGGTCCGGATCGAGCGGCAGGAGTACGTCACCACGGTCGTCCTCTCCCGGCCGGAGGCCCGCAACGCCGTCGACGGCCCGACGGCCGCCGCGCTCGCGGCCGCCTTCCGGGCGTTCGAGGAGGACGACGGTGCCCGTGTGGCGGTGCTGTGGGGCGAGGGCGGCACGTTCTGCGCCGGCGCGGACCTGAAGGCGATCGGCACCGGGCACGGCAACCGGGTCGCCGAGGACGGCGACGGGCCGATGGGACCGACCCGCATGCGGCTGTCCAAGCCGGTGATCGCTGCGGTGGCCGGGCACGCGGTCGCGGGCGGCCTCGAACTCGCCCTGTGGTGCGACCTGCGGGTCGCGGAGGAGGACGCCGTGTTCGGGGTGTTCTGCCGCCGCTGGGGCGTGCCCCTGATCGACGGCGGCACGGTACGGCTGCCCCGGCTGATCGGCACGGGCCGGGCGATGGACATGATCCTCACCGGCCGGCCCGTCCCGGCCCGTGAAGCCCATGCGATCGGCCTCGCCGACCGCCTGGTGCCGGCCGGCCGGGCGCGCGCGGAGGCCGAGGCTCTGGCGGCGCAACTCGCGCGGCTCCCGCAGGCCTGCCTGCGCAGCGACCGCGCGTCGGTCCTCGACCAGGAAGGCCGGGACGAGGAGACGGCGATGCGGAACGAACTCCGGCACGGTACGGGCGTGCTTGCGGAGGGCCGGGAGGGCGCGGCCCGCTTCGCCGCGGGCGCCGGCCGCCACGGAACCGCCGCCGGCCTGTGAGCGGGGCCGCCGCCGGCCTGTGAGCCCGGGGCCGTCACCGGCCGGTCCCGCCCGGTGCCACCGCGCCCCGAACACCTCGCCGGAAGGAACGCGGCGGACTCGACCGGGCTCGCCGCGTCGCCGTCCCCGATGAGGCAGCAGAGGGCGACGTCGCCACACGCCACCGCCCCGGACAGCGCCCCGGGCAACCCCCCGGGCGCGGCACGGGCGGTGCCGCGTCCCGCCCGCCTGAAGCCCCCGAGCGCCTTGCCCGTCACCCCGCGTGCGCGGGCCGGCGGGCACCACGCGGACCGCACGCCGTGGGGCCGCGGTCAGCGGCGTGCCCGGGGAACCGGGTGCGCGGCGTGGGCCGGTGGCGGAGGACGCCGCGCGCCTGCGGTCGCTCAGGGGGCGGCTGCGGTCGGCGACCCTGCCTCCGCCAGCCATCGCAGGACGGCGCTGCCCGTCGCCGTGCCGTCCTCGGCCGCCGCCGGAGCCCGTCGACCGGGATCGCACAGGCCACCGGCGACGAACACGCCCGGGTGGGACGTGTGCGGGCCGGTGGAGAGGGTGATGCCGCCGCGGCGGGCCAGCTCGTTCTCGGCGACGAAGTCGCCGGTGAAGACGACCGTGTCGCAGGGCAGTACGGCCGTACGCCCGTCGCGGTGCCGTACGCGGACGCCGGACAGGCGCCCGCGGCCCAGGAGTTCCGTGACCGTGGTGTCCGTCAGCAGCGGAGTGCCGAGGCGCAGCCGGGCCCACTGGGCGCGGGCGGGCGCCGTGGCGGCGCGGGGGGCGTCCGTGACCTGGGCGACGACCTGTGCGCCGGACGCGCGCACGGTGCCGGCCGCCGCGTACGAGACGTTCCCGGCGCCGACCACGACCGCGCGTGTTCCGATGTGCTGCCCGAACAGATGGACGGCCTGCTGGAGTTCGCCGGTGGTGTAGACACCGGCGGGTCGGGTCCCCGGCACCAGCCGGGCGGTGCGCGGCCGTTCGCGGGCGCCGGTGGCCAGGACGACCGCCCGCGCCTCGATCGTCTCCACTCCGCCGGGACCCACGGTGGTGAGCGCCGGGCTTCCTTGGGCGGTGGCGCCGGCCGGGGCCGCCCAGTCCAGGACCGTCACGTTCGTGCGGATCACGGCTCCCGTCCGTTCGGCGGCCTCGCACAGCAGGCGGGCGTACCCGGGGCCGGTCAGCGGACGCGTCCAGGTGCCGAAACCGCCGTGCGCGCAGTGCCTCGGCACTCCCCCGGACCGCGCCTCCCGCTCCAGCACCTCCACCCGGCCGGCGCCGGCGGCGGCCAGCCGCGCGGCGGCGGCGAGTCCGGCGGGGCCGGCTCCGACGACGAGGACGTCGACGCGCCGCCGGACCGTCGTGGCCGCCGTGCTCTCGCTGGTCATGGCCGGCCCCTCTCCTCCAGGCCCCGTTCGAGCAACTCCCGCACCGTCGCCCCGCAGTAGAAGCCCTGGCAGCGGCCCGCGCGGGCGCGGGTGCGGCGGCGCAGGCCCTCCAGGGTCCGCGCCGGGACCGGGCCGGTGAGGGCGTCGCGGATCTCCCCCCGGGAGACGCGCTCGCAGTGGCAGACGAGGGTGCCGTACTCGGGGTCGGCGGCGACGAGTTCGGGCCGCTGGTGCGGGCGCGGGAACGCCTCGCCGAGGTTGGGCATGGTCACGGGCTCCGGTTCCCGTACCGGGCCGAGGTCGAGGCCGGTGACGGCCAGCAGACCGGTGACGTGGGCGGCGATGGCGAGGGAGGCGGTCAGGCCGGTGGAGCGGATGCCGCCGACGGTGACGTACGCCTGCCCGGGGTGAGCGGTGATCCGGTAGTCCTCGTGCCCGGTCGCCGCGCGCAGCCCGGCGTAGACGGCGGTGACGTCCTCGTCGAGCAGGGCGGGCAGGACGCGGCGGCCCTGCTCCCGCAGCAGCTCGAGTCCCCCGGCGGTCGAGTGCGTGGCCCGCTTGTCGTGCAGGTCCTCGGCGGTGGGGCCCAGCAGGACGTTGCCGTAGACGGTGGGGGCGACGAGGACGCCCTTGCCGAGGGCCGTCGGGACGGGCAGGAGGATGTGCCGCACGAGCGGGCGGGCGAGCTTGTCGTAGACCAGGAGCTGGCCCCGCCGCGGGGTGACGGTGAAGTCCTCGTGGCCGAGCAGGCGGTCGAGGGTGTCGGCGTGCAGCCCGGCGGCGTTGACCAGCCGGCGGGCGCGCAGGACGCCGCGGGAGGTGGTCAGGCGGTGTTCCCCCTCCCCGCCGGCCTGCCGCACCTCGGTGTTCAGGTGCAGGTCCACTCCGGCGCGGACCGCCTGGGTGGCGTAGGCCAGGGTCGTCGTCCACGGGCAGACGATGCTCTCCCCCGGCACGTGCAGGGCGCCGAGCGCGCCCTGGCCGAGGTGCGGTTCGCGGGCGTACAGTTCGCCGGCGTCCAGCAGGCGGGTGTCGTGGTAGTCGTTGCGCTCGGCCTTGCGGGCCAGCCGGGGCAGGGCGGCGAGTTGCTCCTCGTCCCAGGCGACGAGCAGGGCGCCGACGCGTTCGACGGGGATGCCGCAGGCGGCGGCGTAGGCGCCGAGGAGCCCGTGGCCCTGGCGGACCAGCCGGGCCTCCAGGGTGCCGGGGGTCGCGTCGAAACCGGTGTGCAGGATCGCGGTGTTGGCCTTGGAGGTGCCCTGACCGACGTCGTCCTGGGCCTCCACCAGGGCGACGCGCAGCCGGGGGTGGCGGGCGAGTTCGCGGGCGATGGCACAGCCGACGACGCCGGCGCCGACCACCGCGACGTCGTACGTCGTGGAGGGCAGCGGGCCCCGCGCCGTGACGGTCATGAGCCGAGCAGCGCGGCGACGGCGTCGCGGAAGCCGGCGCGGCGTTCGGCGGCCTGGCCTGCGCTGATGCGGGGTTCGTAGACGACGGCGGGCTCAGGGTCGGGCAGGGCGGCCTCGACGGCGAGTGCGGGGTCCGCGCCGAGCCGGGCGAGCGCGGCGGCGCCGAGTGCGGTGGCGTCGGGCAGCGCGGAGACCTCGACGGGGCGCTGCAGCAGGTCGGCCTGGGTCTGCATGAGGAGCGCGGAGCGGGTGAGGCCGCCGTCGACGCGCAGCAGGTCCAGGGGTGCGCCGAGGTCGTCGGCCGCCGCCTCGGCGAGTTCGGCGACCTGGGCGGCGATGCCTTCGCACAGGGCGCGCACCAGGTGTCCGGGTGTGGTGTCGAGGCCGAGTCCGGTGAGGGAGCCGCGCACGTCACCGCGCCACCAGGGGGCGGCGAGCCCGGCGAGGGCGGGGACGAAGGTGACGCCACCGCTGTCGGGGACGGCGCCGCCGACCGGGTCGAGGTCGGCCGGGCTCGTGAGGACGCCGAGGTCGGTGAGCCAGCGGACGGCGGAGGCGGCGGTGTAGACCTGGCCGTCGAGGCAGTAGCTGGTGGTTCCGGCGAGCCGCCAGGCCACGCAGCTGACCAGTCCGGAGGTGCCGCGCCGGGGACGCTCGCCGGTGTGCGCCAGCAGGAACGCGCCGGTTCCGTAGGTGCACTTGGCGGCACCGGGACCGGTGACCCGCTGGGCGAGCAGGGCGGCCTGCTGGTCGACGATCAGGCCGGTGAGCGGGATCTCGGCGCCGAACGCCCGTGTGGTGCCGACCGGTCGGGCGGCGTCGGTCACCTCGGGGAGGCATTCGCCGGTCAGGCCGTAGAGGTCGAGGGCGCGCGGGGACCACTCGGTGCGGTCCAGGTCGAGGAGCTGGGTGCGGCCGGCGGTGGCCGCGTCGGTGGCGAAGGCGCCGGTGAGGCGGTGGACCAGCCAGGCGTCGGAGGTGGTGACGACGCCCTCGCGGGTGAGGTGGCGGCGGATCCAGGCCATTTTGGGGGCGGCGAAGTACGGGTCGAGCGGCAGACCGGTCAGGTGCTGCAACTCCGTTTCGTGCTCAGCGAGTTCGACGCAGATGGCCTCGGCGCGCCGGTCCTGCCACACCAGGGCGGTGGTCAGCGGCCGGCCGGTGGCCGGGTCCCAGGCGAGAACGGTCTCGCCCTGGTTGGCCAGACCCAGCGCCACGACGTCCTCGCCGGCCTCGGCGAGTGCCCGCCGGCCGGCGTCGACGACCGAGCCGTACAGGGCGTCCGGGTCCACCTCGACCAGGCCACCGGACAGATGGCGGGGTCGCACCTCGGCGAATCCGGTGCCGAGGACGCCGCGTTCCGGGCAGACCACGAGGGCCTTGGTGCCGGACGTGCCCTGGTCGACGGCGAGCACCGGCCCCGTCATCGCGCCTCCCGAACTGCGGCCTCGAAGATCACGGCGTAGCCTGCCGTCGCACCGCACCCGGAGTCAAGGGCGGCTGACGGGCGGTCACCAGGGCTGATCAATAGTTGAGTTGGCAACAATGGCACCCGCGGAAGCCGCCGCTCTATAGTGACCGCCGACCGCTCACGCAACACTTCAATCACCGCCCAGGGGAGGGCTGTTGCTACGTCACCCCGCCACCTCGCCCGTGCGCCGGGGGCAGGGGGCCGACGGCTGATGGCCAGAGAAGGAGCCCGACCCTCCTACGACCCGGCCGGCCCCGACCACGCCCTGCGCACCGCGCTCCAGGACCTGCGCACCGGGCGCTGGATGGCCATGCGCACCCTGCTCGCGGACACCCGGCAGTGGTGGCAGTGGACCCAGCGCACCCAGGTCCTCGCCGCGGCCGCGGCGGGCACCGACGTGGTACGCGCCTGGCTCGCGGAGGAGCCGGGCAGCGGGCCGGCGACGGTGATGCACGCCCGCGTCTGCGTGGAGCGTGCGTTACGGGCCCAGCGTGAACGGCACCGCCGCACCCACGAGTTGTGGATCGAGGCCTGGGACGCCGCCCAGTCCGCCTGCCACGCCGCCCCGCAGGACCCCGTGCCCTGGGTGTGCCTGCTGGCACTCGCCCAGCTCGATCCGGAACAGCGGTGGGAGGAACACCGGGCCGCCGCGCCGGATCCGATGCTGCCGCCGGGCCCCTGGGGACTGCTGGCCGAGGCCGGCAGGCGCGACCCCTACAACCGCGAGGCCCACCACCGGATGCTGCAGTTCCTCTACGCGCGTGGCGGATCGGGCCGGCTCGCGGAGGCCGCGGGATACGCGCAGTGGGCCGCCGGGCAGGCCCCGCCCGGTTCGGCGCTGCACGTGCTGCCGGTGTACGTCCGCGTCGAGCGCTACCGGCGCGACAGCGGGCACGACGCGGCGCTGGACCTGCACTGGGTGGCCGAGGACGCCACCCGGGAGGCACACCGCGCGCTGCGGTCCTGGTTCGAGCACACCCACCGCGCCGAGCGCTCGGTGCCGGACCTGAACCACCTGGCCCACGCCCTGTGGGGCTCCCTGCAGTTCCAGGACGCGGCGAGGGTGTTCGACGCGATCGGGCCGTACTTCACGCCCCCGCCCTGGATGTACCGCACGCCCGACCGCGACCGCGCCGTGGAGATCTTCGTACAGGCCCGGGACCGCTGCCGGGCGGCCGCGGACGGCTTCTCCACGCCCCGCTGAAAGCCCCCGTTCTCGAAGTCCCCCGACCCCCCGGAGGTTCCCGCATGTCCCGCACCCCCGACCCAGCGCCGTCCCCGGGCCTGCCGCAGCAGGACGAGGAACAGCGCCTGCGCGAACTCGGCTACCGGCCCGTGCTGGCCCGCCGCATGGGCGGCTTCGGCAACTTCGCGATCAGTTTCTCGGTGATCTCGATCCTGTCCGGCTGCATGACCCTGTACCTGTTCGGCATGAACACCGGCGGTCCCGCCGTGATGCTGTGGGGCTGGGCGGCCGTCGGCCTGTTCGTGCTGTGCGTCGGCCTCTCGCTCGCCGAGGTCACCAGCGCCTATCCCACCTCCGGGGCCCTCTACTACATGGCCGACCGGCTTGGTGGCCGCCGCTGGGGCTGGTACACGGGCTGGCTCAACCTGCTCGGCCTGCTGGGCGCGATCGCCGGCATCGACTACGGCGCGGCCCTGTTCATCGGCGCGTTCGCCAACATCCAGTGGGGCTTCGAACCGACGCCCGGCAAGACCATGCTGATCTTCACCGCCATCCTGCTGCTGCACGCGGTGCTCAACCTGTTCGGCGTGCGCCTGGTCAGCGTGCTCAACTCGGTCAGCGTCTGGTGGCACCTGGCGGGCGTGGCGCTGATCGTCGGCGCGCTCGCGATCTTCCCCGACCACCACCAGTCGCCGTCCTTCGTGTTCACCGAGTTCGTCAACGAGACCGGCTGGCACAACCCGCTGTACGTGGCGGCGATCGGCCTGCTGCTCGCGCAGTACACCTTCTCCGGCTACGACGCCTCGGCCCACCTGTCGGAGGAGACCTCGCACGCCTCGGTGGCCGCGTCCCGCGGCATCGTCCGGGCCATCTGGGTGTCCTGGGTGGCGGGCTTCGTCCTGCTGGCCGGTCTCACCTTCGCCATCCAGGACTACGACGCCACGCGCACCACGGACACCAGGGTGCCGCCCGCCCAGATCATGCTCGACGGGCTCGGCACCGGCGGCGCCAGCGCGCTGCTGCTCGTCGTGATCACCGCCCAGCTGTTCTGCGGGAACGCGGAGGTCGCCGCCGCCAGCCGGATGGTGTTCGCCTTCAGCCGGGACGGTGCGCTGCCCGGCTCGCACCTGTGGCGCAAGGTGAGCGACCGCACCCAGACGCCGGTCGCCGCCGTGTGGCTGTCGGTGGTCGTGGCGGGTGTCCTCGCCCTGCCGTCCCTGTACTCGTCGACGGCGTACAACGCGGTGACCGCCATCAACGTCATCGGCATCACCCCCGCCTACGCCATCCCCGTGTTCCTGCGGCTGCGGGCCGGCGACCGCTTCCGGCCCGGGCCGTGGCACCTGGGCCGGTGGAGCAGGCCCGTCGGCTGGATCGCCGTGGTGTGGGTGGCGTGCGTGACGGTCCTGTTCTGCCTGCCGCAGGGCTCGCCGGTGACGGTCGACACGATGAACTACGCCTCGATCGCCCTCGCCGTCGTCCTGGTCCTCGCCAGCGTCTGGTGGTACGTCGCACGCCGGTCGTACGGCACGCCCACCACCGCCGCGT
This sequence comes from Streptomyces lucensis JCM 4490, assembly GCF_014650035.1. GTDB lineage: Bacteria > Actinomycetota > Actinomycetes > Streptomycetales > Streptomycetaceae > Streptomyces > Streptomyces lucensis. The sequence goes on from NZ_BMUE01000004.1 coordinate 366,959, forward strand.
ACGGCAGCGACCGCGACCAGGCGGAGTTCGCGGAGGGCATCGTCTGAGCGGTGCGCCCGCGACGCCGGCCGGATTGCGAACCGGCGCACCGGATACGGCAGGATGAGCGATCGCGCGGGCGGGGCCCGGACGGACGGCCCGCGCGATCGCACATCCCGGACATCGAGCAGGTGACAACGTGACGCGAACTCACATCAGGCTCCGCGCAGCCGATCGGCGCCCCGGAGGTGACCGGTGAACCGCGCACTGACCCTGGACGACTCCGTCCTCGCCGGAATCGCCCTGGCGGCGGGCCTGTTGCTCGCCTTCATGTCGCGCACGCTGCTGCGCTGGCTGGCGAAGCACGCCAAGCGGACCCGCTGGAGCGGCGACGACGTCATCGTCGACTCACTGCGCACGGTCGTCCCCTGGGCCGCCATCGCGGGCGGCGCGGCCGCGGCCGCGGCGGTGCTGCCGCTGACCAGAACCGTCCAGCACCACGTCGACCAGCTCCTGCAGGTCGGGCTCATCCTGGTGGTGACCCTGTCCGCGGCCCGGGTGATCTCCGGGCTGGTCCGCTCGGTCACCCAGTCCCGCTCGGGCGTCGCGGGCTCGGCGACCATCTTCGTGAACATCACCCGGGTCCTGGTGCTGGCGATCGGCTTCCTGGTCGTGCTCCAGACGCTGGGGGTCTCCATCGCGCCCCTGCTGACCGCCCTGGGCGTGGGCGGTCTGGCCGTGGCCCTCGCGCTGCAGGACACCCTCGCCAACCTCTTCGCGGGCGTCCACATCCTCGCCTCCAAGACCGTCCAGCCGGGCGACTACATCCGGCTGAGCAGCGGTGAGGAGGGCTACGTCGTGGACATCAACTGGCGCCAGACGACGGTCCGCCAGCTCTCCAACAACCTGGTGGTCATCCCCAACGGCCAGCTGGCGAAGACCAACATGACCAACTACACGCGTCCTGAGCAGCAGTTGACGATCCTGGTGCAGGTGGGCGTGAGCTACGACAGTGATCTCGACCAGGTGGAGCGGGTCACGACGGAGGTCATCGCCGAGACGATGCGCGATGTCGCCGGCGCCGTCCCGGAGCACGAGCCCGCGATCCGCTTCCACACCTTCGGCGACTCGCGCATCGGCTTCACGGTGATCCTCGGCGTCGGCGAGTTCAGTGACCAGTACCGGATCAAGCACGAGTTCATCAAGCGCCTGCACCGCCGCTACCGCGCGGAGGGCATCCGCATCCCGTCCCCGGTCAGGACGGTGGCCCTGCAGCAGGGCTCGGTGGTGATACCGCAGCAGCGCGGCGCGGACGAGTGGGCGCCGGAGTCCTCGCACGCCGAGTAGGGCCGGGGGCCGGGCGGGGGCCGGACGGCCCCCGCCGGCTCCTACGCCCTCATTCCCGGGCTCTCCGGCTGCACCGCGCACAGGGCCCAGATGATGAAGCCCGAGACCGCGATCATCACGACCGACCAGACCGGGTAGTACGGCAGCGAGAGGAAGTTGGCGATGATCACCAGCCCGGCTATGGCCACGCCGGCGACGCGTGCCCACATCGCCGGGCCGAACAGGCCGAAGCTGACCGCCACGGCGATCACGCCCAGGACCAGGTGGATCCAGCCCCAGCTGGTGAGGTCGAACTTGAAGACGTAGTTCGGCGTCGTGACGAAGACGTCGTCCCGGGCGATCGCCATGATGCCCCGGAAGAGGCTGAGCAGCCCGGCGATCATCAGCATGACGCCCGCGAAGGCCGTCAGGCCGCCCGCCCACTGCTGCTTGGCGGTCCGGGTGTGAGCGCGTGCGTGAGGTGTCGTGGCCATGTGGTGATCTCGTTTCGTTGTCGGGGGCGTGCCCGGCTCGTCGCCGGGCGTTCTCAGCGCCCGGACGTCGTGGGTACGGAGTCGGAGGGCCGAGCCTCCCCGGCGCCGCCGAGGACCTGATCCTTGGCCCTGCGGAACTCGTCCTCGGTGATGTCACCGCGGGAACGCATGCCGGCGAGCCTCTCGAGTTCGTCGGCGCTGCCGGTGGCGGCCGCCCCGCCCCCCGCTGCCTGCCGGACGTAGGAGTCGAAGGCCTCCCGCTGGGCGCGCGCGTCCGCCAGCTCCCGCTGCCCCATGCCCCTGCCGCGTGCGATCAGGTACACCAGGATGCCCAGGAAGGGCAGCACGACGACGAAGAGCGTCCAGGCGGCCTTGGCCCAGCCGCCCAGGGTGTCGTCGCGGAAGATGTCGACGATGACCTTGAACAGCAGGACGAACCAGATGATCCACAGGAAGAACTCCAGCATCGTCCAGAAGACGCCCAGCAGCGGATAGTCGTACGCCAGGTAGGTCTGCGCGCTCATGTCTCGCCTCCGTCCGGGACGGGGAACGGCCGGGGTGCCGGGCCGGTGTCCGCAGTTGTCAGCGTGCACACGGCCAAGGAGCCGCGGCCTCACCCGCCATGGGTGAACCGGCGCCGGCCGCGCGACCGTGCGTCACCGTCCGGCCGGGCGTCGTCCGGTGACGGGCCGGCCGGGCGCGGGCCGCGGGACGGGGCGGCGGGCAGGCCCGGGGTGACGAGGAAGCCGGCGAGGGTGACGCCGCCGGCGGCGAGGACCGCCGCCTTCAGGCCGTCGAGCTGAGCGGCGGCGTACGTGTCGGTGAGGGCGTCGACCTCGGACGGCGGCAGTCCGGCTCGCTGGGCGGCCGAGCGCACCTGGCTGGTGGGCACGAAGCTGACCCCGGCCTCGAGGGCGACGCCGGTCTGCCGGCGTGCCTCCTGCGACAGCGCGGGGTTGTTCTCGACATCGGCGGTGAACGCGTGCACCAGCGCGCCGATGAGGATCGAGCCGATGAGCGCGGTCCCCAGCGCCGAGCCGAGGTTCTGGGCCGTGAACTGCAGGCCTCCCACCTCGCTGCGTTCCTCCTCGCCCACGCTTGACTGGACGACGTTGCCCAGTTGCGAGGCGAGCAGTCCCATGCCGACGCCCAGCAGCGCCATGGCTCCGGCGAACTGCACGTCGTCGATGGCCGGCTCGATGGTGGCGAGGAGCCAGACGATGGCCGCGGTCAGCGTCAGCAGGGCCAGCCGGACCACCCGGCGCGGCCCCATGATCCGGCCCAGTCCGGCGGCGGTGAGCGAGGTCACGAGCATGGTGACGGACACCGGCAGCAGCCGCAGACCGGTCTGGAAGGCGTCGAAGCCCTGCACCACCTGGAGGTACAGCGGGATGGTGAAGAACAGCCCCAGCAGGATGAGGTTCTGGCTCAGCAGGGCGAGCAGACCGGCCCTGAGGGGTGGCAGGTCCAGGAGGGACAGGTGCACCAACGGGTCGGCGCCCGTGGCCACGCGTCTGCGCTCCCAGCGCACGAAGAGCGCCAGCACGGCCACTCCGGCGCCCACGACGAACAGGGTGGGCGCGAAGCCGAGCACGGTGAAGGGCGGGTTGCGCGGCTGTACCCAGCCCCAGGTGCTGCTCTGCAGCACCCCGAGCACGCCCAGTGCGAGCCCGGCCGCCGAGAGGACCGCGCCGACGAGGTCCAGCCGGGGCGGGGGCGCGGCCCGCGCGGACTCCGCGATGACCCGCTGGAAGCACAGGACGGCGAGGACGACCACCACCTCTCCGGCGAAGACCAGCCGCCACGTCAGATAGGTCGTCACCCAGCCGCCCAGCAGCGGGCCGACCGCGATGCCGGCACCGGCCAGGCCGCCGATCACGCCGTAGGCGACCGCCCGGTCCCGGCCCCGGTAGGACTCGGCGACCAGGGCCGCCATGGCCGGCAGCACCATCGCCGCTCCGATGCCCTCGGTGACGGACCAGCCGAGCGCGAGTACCCACAGGGTGGGCGCGACGGCGGTGAGACCCGACCCGACGCCGTAGACCACCATCCCGAGCAGGAACAGCCGACGGCGGCCGTAGATGTCGCCGAGCCTGCCGCCGATGAGCATGAACGCGGCCATGACCAGCGCGTACAGCGTGATGACGGCCTGGATGGCGGTGACCTCGGTGTCGAAGTCCTCGACCAGCCGGCTGATGGAGACGTTCATGACGGAGGTGTCCAGCACCATCAGGAACTGGGCCGTCCCGAGCACCATCAGAGCCCGCCAATGTCCCACGACGTCACCTCGCCGAACCCGTCCGGGCGTCCGCGTCCGCCCGTCACCGGCGGCACCGGCTCCGGGCCGCCGCTCCCATCGCAGCGCGGGCGGCCACCGCGCGCCTCACCCGTGGCGGGCGAACGTCCGGCCGCCTTCGCCGGGACCGCCGCACTTCTGCCGGTGGCGCCCGCGCCCACGGAGGTGCGCGCCCCAGCGCCCCGTGCTGGACTGGAGGGGAAACGGGGGCATGACGGACGTCGGGCCGCGAGGCGCCACCCGCCGGCCGGCGCGCCGCCCCCCATCGGGCTCCACGGGAGTGGTCATGGACAGCGTCGAAGAAATGGGCCCCGTCGACTACCTGGTCATCGAGTTCCCCGGCAACCGCATGACGGGCGAGGCGTTCCCCCTGCTGGTGGATCTCGCCGAGCGCGGCATCGTCCGGATCATCGACCTCGCGTTCATCCGCAAGGAGACCGACGGCTCGGTCGTGGCCCTGGAGTTGCGGGACCTCGGTGACGAGATCGACCTCTCGCTCTTCGAGGGTGCCTCGGCCGGTGTGCTGGACCAGAGCGACCTGGACGAGGCCGCGGGCGTCCTGGATCCCGGCAACTCGGCGGCTGTGCTGGTGTACGAGAACCTGTGGGCGGCTCCCCTCGCCCGTGCGCTCAGGCGCAGCGGGGCCCAGCTCGTGGCGAGCGGCCGGATCCCGGTGCAGGCGCTGCTCGCGGCGCTGGACGCCACGGAGGGGACGGAGCCGCCCGGCGGCTCCGCGGCCGCCTGACTCACCTGGGAGGTACCGACATGCCCGGACTGCTTCGGGGCGTCGCGCGCACGGCCGTCGTGGCCGGAACCGCGACCGCCGTCTCCAACCGCGTCTCACGTCGGCAGGCGGGCCGGTGGGCGCAGCAGGACTACGAACAGCAGCAGGGGTACGCGCAGGCACAGCAGGCGCCGCCGCCGCCCCCTCCCGCCGCGCCGCCGGCCGCGGCACCGCCGGCCGACGCCGCCGACGCCATGACCCAGAAGATCGACCAGCTCAAGCAGCTGGCCGAGCTGAAGGCCCAAGGGGTGCTGACGGACGAGGAGTTCGAGCAGCAGAAACGCGCGCTCCTGGCCTGAGCCCGGCCCGAGCCGAAGAGGACGGCCGGTGGCCGACGACGACCGGCGCCGTGATGCGCGCGCCCTGGACCGGCGGCTCGACGCCCTCGCGCGGCAGCCGTTCCGGGCGCGCTTCCACCTGCGCGGGCGGGAACGGGCCACCGCCGAGTCGAAGGGTCCGGCCACGATCCGGTGGCACGCGTACGACCTGGTCGCCAGGCGGCTGGCGCCGGCCGAGCCGTACAAGGACGGCAAGCAGACGCCGTACCGGGGGCATCCGGTCTTCGTGGCCCAGCACGCGACCGCCACCTGCTGCCGCGGCTGCCTTCGCCGCTGGCACGGCATCCCCCAGGGACGCGAGCTGACGCGGGCGGAGCACGCCTACGTGGTGGACGTGATCTGCAGGTGGATCGAGCGCGAGATGGCGGGCGGGGCCGGTCGGGGCCCCGCCCGCGGCTGATCAGAGCGTGGCCGAGTTCTCGTGCCAGTGGCCGCCGCGCTTGCTGTGCGGGGCCGCGAAGGAGGAGGCGACCGGGGTCACCGTCCAGTCGGGGTGACCGGGCATGCGCGGGGTCGTCGTGCCGTAGAGCCAGTCACGCAGGAAGCCGGACTGGTCCTGGCCGGAGACCTCCGAGGCCACGGCGATGTAGTCGTCGGTGGACGCCGAGGCCCCGCGGAAGCGCTCCAGGAAGGCACGCTCGACGGCGTGGAAGACGTCCTCGCCGACCAGCTGCCGGAAGGCGTACAGCACGAGGACGCCGCCCAGGTAGCGCTGGCTGTCGAAGAGGTTGACCGCGTTGGGGGCGGCCACCGGTCCGGAGTCGTGGCGCCACTGGTCGCCGCGGGCGTAGGTGTCCTTCATCCGGGCTTCCATGGTGGTGAGGCCGAGGGAGTCGGCCCAGCCGCGCTCGTAGCGGTACAGCAGCCCGTAGAAGTCGGCGTGGCCCTCGTTCAGCCACAGGTCCGCCCAGGAGGCGGGGCTGACGAGGTTGCCGAAGTAGGAGTGGACCAGCTCGTGCATCATGTGCGAGCCGATCTTCTTCTCCTCCTGGAGCAGGAAGCCCGGCTTGTACAGGGTGAGGGTCTGGGTCTCCAGGCCGGTGAAGTCGAAGGCCTTGGGATCGTCGGAGTTGCACGGCAGCAGGCCGTACGTCTCGAACGGGAAGGCGGCGCCCAGCCGGTCCTCCAGCCAGGTCACCAGGCCCGGGGTGAGGGCGAGGGCCGGTTCCAGGGCGGCCGCGCGGGCGGTGGGGACGACGTCGCGCAGGGGCAGGCCGTGCGGGCCCTGCCGGTCCTTGATCACGTAGTCGCCGACGGTGATCTGGACGAGTTCCGTCGCCATCGGCGAGGCCGAGCGGTACGTGTACGCGGTGCGGCCGTCCGAGAGCGTGTCCGTGCCGGTGAGCGTGCCGTTCGCGACCGCGCGCAGGCCCTCCGGGACGGTCAGGCGGAAGGAGAAGGCGGCCTTGTCCGACGGGTGGTCGTTGCACGGGAAGACGGTGTGCGCGGAGTTCGGCTGCGGGCAGATCGCGAAGCCGTCCGGGGTGGGCACCCAGGCGGTGTGCGGGAGCGTACGGCGCGGGTCGGCGGAGTAGCTGACGCAGACGGTCGCCACCGCCCGCTCCGGGAGCGGCCCCGCGGGAACTATCCGCAGCTTCTCGTCCACCTGTTCCCAGGTGGCGGCGCGGCCGCCGACGTGTACGGAGCGTATGTCCAGGCCGAGGGCGTCGAGGGAGAAGCGGCTCAGCCCCTGGGTGGCGCGGATCCGCAGGGTGGCCGTGGCCTCCACCAGCTTCGTCGTGGCGTCGTAGGCCAGGTCGAGGTGGTACTCCGACACGCGGTAGCCGTCGTTGCCGAGGGCCGGGAACACCGCGTCGCCGAGGGTCTCCGGGCCGGGCTCCCCCGTGGGCCTGTCCGGTGCCGCCTGGGCCGGGGAGTCCAGGGTCAGTGCCGTCGCCGTACCGATCATCAGGGCGGCCACCGGGGCCGTCACTCTGGTGCGATATCTCATGGTCCGCTTTCGCTCGGGCGGCCGGGAGGTCGGATCCGGCCGCCGATGAGTGGTGGATCACCCGTGGTCGGCGGGCGATCGCTTGTCATGACCACTTGCGGACGGTTTCGGTTGCGGCGGCGCGCGATCTTTTCCGGCCGGGACCCCTGTCGAGCGGACCCCGATCACGAGATATCTTGATGTCGAGCAATGTTGCAGACGTGGAGCGGAGCACCCGGTGACTGACTCGACCATCATCTACACCTACACAGACGAGGCCCCGGCCCTGGCGACGCATTCGTTCCTGCCGGTGATCAAGGCGTACGCCTCGCAGGCCGGTGTGCCCGTGGAGACGCGTGACATCTCGCTGGCCGGGCGCATCATCGCCGTCTTCCCGGAGTACCTGAACGAGGACCAGCGCATCCCGGACGCGCTGACCGAGCTGGGCGAGCTGGCCAAGACCCCCGCGGCCAACATCATCAAGCTGCCGAACATCTCGGCCTCCATCCCGCAGCTCAAGGCCGCCGTCGCCGAGCTGCAGGGCAAGGGCTACGCCCTGCCGGACTACCCGGACGACCCGAAGACCGACGAGGAGCGCGAGATCCGCGCCCGCTACGACAAGGTCAAGGGCTCCGCGGTCAACCCGGTCCTGCGTGAGGGCAACTCCGACCGCCGCGCCCCCGCGTCGGTGAAGAACTACGCCAAGACCCACCCGCACCGCATGGGCGCCTGGAACTCCGAGTCCCGGACGAACGTCGCCACCATGGGCGAGAACGACTTCCGCTCCACCGAGAAGTCCGTGGTGATCTCCGAGGCGGGCACGCTGCGGATCGAGCTGGTCGGCGAGGACGGCGGCACCACCGTGCTGAAGGAGTCCGTACCGGTCCGCGAGGGCGAGGTCGTCGACGCCTCCGTCATGCGCGTCGCCGAGCTGAACTCCTTCCTCGCCGCGCAGGTCGCCCGTGCCAAGGAGGAGGGTGTCCTCTTCTCCGTGCACCTGAAGGCCACGATGATGAAGGTCTCCGACCCGATCATCTTCGGTCACGTGGTGCGCGCCTTCTTCCCGAAGACGTTCGCGAAGTACGGCGAGACGCTCAAGGCGGCCGGCCTCACCCCGAACGACGGCCTCGGCGGCATCCTCAAGGGCCTGGAGAACCTGCCCGAGGGCGCCGAGATCAAGGCCTCCTTCGACGCGGAGATCGCCGAGGGCCCGGCCCTCGCCATGGTCGACTCCGACAAGGGCATCACCAACCTGCACGTGCCGTCGGACGTCATCGTCGACGCCTCCATGCCGGCGATGATCCGCACCTCCGGCCACATGTGGGGCCCGGACGGCCAGGAGCACGACACCCTCGCCGTCATCCCGGACTCCTCCTACGCCGGCGTCTACCAGGCCGTCGTCGAGGACTGCCGGGCCAACGGCGCCTACGACCCGTCGACCATGGGCTCCGTCCCCAACGTCGGCCTGATGGCGCAGAAGGCCGAGGAGTACGGCTCCCACGACAAGACCTTCGAGATCCCGGCCGCCGGCACGGTCCGCCTGGTCGACCAGGCCGGCGACGTGCTCATCGAGCAGCCGGTCGCGCAGGGCGACATCTTCCGCTCCTGCCAGACCAAGGACGACCCGATCCGCGACTGGGTCAAGCTGGCCGTCACCCGCGCCCGCGCCACCGGCGACCCGGCGGTGTTCTGGCTGGACGAGACGCGCGCCCACGACGCGCAGCTGATCGCGAAGGTCAACCAGTACCTGCCCGAGCACGACACCGAGGGCCTGGACATCCGGATCCTGGCGCCGGTCGAGGCCACCAAGCTGTCGGTGGAGCGCATCCGCCGCGGCGAGAACACCATCTCGGTGACCGGCAACGTGCTGCGTGACTACCTGACCGACCTGTTCCCGATCCTGGAGCTGGGCACCAGCGCCAAGATGCTGTCGGTCGTCCCGCTGATGGCGGGCGGCGGCCTGTTCGAGACGGGCGCCGGCGGCTCCGCGCCGAAGCACGTCCAGCAGCTGGTCAAGGAGAACTACCTGCGCTGGGACTCGCTCGGCGAGTTCTTCGCCCTGGTGCCGTCCTTCGAGCAGTACGCCGAGGCCACCGGCAACGCGCGGGCCAAGGTCCTCGCCGCCACCCTCGACCGCGCCACGGCGACCTTCCTCAACGAGGACAAGTCCCCGACCCGTCGCGTCGGCGGCATCGACAACCGCGGCAGCCACTTCTACCTGTCCCTGTACTGGGCGCAGGAGCTGGCCGCGCAGACCGACGACGCCGACCTGGCCAAGGCCTTCGCGCCGCTCGCGGAGACCCTCGCGGCGGGCGAGCAGCGCATCGTGGACGAGCTGAACGCCGTCCAGGGCTCCCCGGCCGACATCGGCGGCTACTACCAGGTCGACAAGGCCAAGGCGGACGCGATCATGCGCCCGTCGGCCACCTGGAACGAGGCGCTGGCGTCCCTGAGCTGACCTCGCCTGCGGCGGCGCCCTGCCCGCCGTCGTGCGTGACCTCCGCCTCGGCCGGTACACCCCGGCCGGGGCGGAGGCGCGTGCGGCCGGTGACGGCCGCGCCGCGCCCCATCCATCGACAAGACCCTCTGGAGCAGCCCGTGTCCGCACCCGTGCCCTCGTTCGAACTTCTCCCCGGTGCCGCGACGTCGCCGGTGCTGCTGCACGTGCCGCACTCGGCACGGGCGATACCCGAGGAGGTGCGGGCCGGCATCGTGCTGGACGACACGGAGCTGGACCGGGAGCTGGACCACATCACGGACGCGCACACCGCCTCGATCGCCGAGCGGGCCGCCGCCCTGGCCGGGGTGACGCCCTGGAGGTTCGTGAACCGGCTGTCGCGGCTGGTCGTGGACCCGGAGCGGTTCCCGGACGAGCGGGAGGAGATGCTCGCCGTGGGAATGGGCGCCGTGTACACCCGGACCACGCACCGGGCCGAGCTGCGCCCCGCGGACAGCGACCCGGAGCCGCTGCTGGAGCGGTACTTCCGGCCGTACGCCCGGGCGATGACGGAGGCGGTCGCGGAACGGCTGGCCGCTACCGGGCGGGCAGTGATCGTCGACGTGCACTCGTATCCGGCGACCGCGCTGCCCTACGAGCTGCACGGGGCCGGACCGCGCCCGCCCGTGTGCCTGGGCACGGACGCCTTCCACACCCCGCGGGAGCTGACCGAGGCGGCCCGCGCGGCCTTCGCCGGGTTCGGGGAGACGGGCCTGGACAGCCCGTTCGCGGGGACCTATGTGCCGCTGGACTTCTACGGGCGTGACGCCCGGGTCGGCGCGCTGATGGTCGAGATCCGCCGCGACACCTACATGACGGAACCGGGCGGTCCGGCCGGCCTGGGTCTCGAACACCTCGCCACCGCCCTGGCCGGGCTGATCGACACCCTCTGAGTTCCGGACCGGGCACCCCCGGCCGGCCGGTCCGTGCCGCCTCCGGCTGGAGCACTTCCGCAGGACAGGGGGCGGGGCGCGTACCAGGGTGGAGGGCATGACGACCGTGGAGAGCAGCGCGCCCTCGGGACGGACGCCGCCGCCCGTCCGGGACTGGCCGGCGCACGACCTGGACGGGACGGACTTCGACCCGGTCCTCGCCGATCTCATGCGCGAGGGACCGCTCACCCGGATCCGGCTGCCGCACGGCGAGGGCTGGGCCTGGCTGGCGACCCGCTACGAGGACGTCAGACTGATCACCAGCGATCCGCGGTTCAGCCGCGCCGAGGCGACATGCCGTCAGGTGACCAGACTCGCCCCGGACTTCGCACCGCGGCCCGGCTCGCTCGCCTGGGCGGACCAGCCCGAGCACAACCGGCTGCGCAGGCCGGTCGCCGGCGCCTTCACGGTCAGCGCGATGAAGCGGCTGCGGCCCCGGGCGCAGGCGGTCCTGGACGAGCTGGTGGACGGGGTCGTCCGGGACGGGCCACCGTCCGATCTGATCGAGCGGGTGCTGGAGCCGTTCCCGGTCACCGTCGTCAGCGAGCTGATGGGCGTGCCCGCGGCCGACCGGCCTCAGGTCCACGCCTGGACGCGGCAGATCATCTCCACCTCCGGTGGGGCCGAGGCCGCCGCGCGGGCCAAGACGGGCCTGTACGGGTGGATCCGGTCGATCGTCCGGGCCGGCGCGCACAGCACCGGCGAGGACGTGTACGCGCTGCTCGGCCGGGCGGTGTCGGGCGGCGACATCGGCGAGGAGGAGGCCGTCGGGCTCGCCGGCCCACTGCAGATCGGCGGGGAGGCCGTCACGCACAACTGCGGGCAGATGCTCTTCCTGATGCTCACCCGTCCGGAGCTGATGGAGCGTGCGCGGGCGCGTCCCGAAGCGCGCGGTCCGCTGCTGGACGAACTGCTGCGCTACGTCCCGCACCGCAGCACGGTCGGCCTCGCCCGGATCGCACTGGAGGACGTGGAGGTCGCCGGGCGGCTGATCGCCGCGGGCGACGCGGTCCACGTCTCCTACCTCGCCGCCAACCGCGACCCGGACGTCTTCCCCGTCCCGGACCGCATCGACCCCGACCGCGACCCGAACCCGCACCTGGCGTTCGGCAACGGCCCGCACTTCTGCACCGGCGCCGTACTGGCCCGGCTGCTCACCGGGCTGCTGGTGGACACGCTGCTCGACCGGCTGCCCGGGATGCGGCTGGCGGTGCCGCCCGAGCAGGTGCTCTGGCGGCACCGGACGATGATCCGCGGCCCGCGCACGCTCCCCGTCACCTGGTGAGCGGGTCCGGTCAGGCCCGCAGCCACTCGGTGACGATCACGTCCGCGCCGGTCCGCAGCCGCAGGGCGAACGGGCCTGCCGGGGCCGTGTCGCTGGTGAAGCGGCCGAGGGTGTCGACCGGGACCGGGCGGCAGGTCTGCGGGCCGCCGAGCACCTCGACGCGTGCCGACCGCGGCGGCAGCACCTGCCCCATCAGCCCCGCTTCGGTGACCTCGACGTCGACGGTCACCTCCCCCGCGCGGAAGGTGAGCATGCGCGGTGCGTCCGTGGCGCCCCGGACCGGCAGCGCGTCCACCAGCGAGTCGAAGGTCAGCTCGGCGACGCGGGCGTCCAGGTCGTGCAGGGCGTAGGCGTCCAGGGCCAGTTGGCGCAGCTCCTCCGGGACCGGGTCCAGGACGGCGGCCGCCTCGCGCAGTTCCTCCTCCAGCAGCGCGTCGGAGAACTCGTCGCCCTCCGGGCCGTCCCGGGGAGGTCCGGCCCCGTCGAACCCGTTCCCGTCGAACCCGTCTCCGGCGGATCCGTCCCCGTCCGGGCCGTTCACGCCGTGTCCGTTCACGCCTTGGCCGTTCACGCCGCCTCCCGCGCGTCCATCCGGGCCCGTAGCCGGCGCAGGCAGCGCTGGCGCAGGGGGCCGATGCTGCCGACCGCGATGCCCAGCGCGGCCGAGATCTCCAGGTAGCTGGGCGGCGGGGAGGCCACCAGGACGCGCAGCAACTGCCGGCAGCGGTCTCCCAGTTGGTCCAGCTCGTGCCAGAGCCTGCGGGCCCGCTCGGCCCGGTCCGCCGCCTCCTCGGACTCGATCAGGGACTGCTCCGGCGTCCGCTCCTCGCTGGCCCGGTCCAGGACGTGCGGGTCGTCGGTCAGGGTCAGCCGCGCCAGGCCCCTGAGCACCTTCAGGCACTCGTGACGAGCCGTACTGGCCAGCCAGGAGGCCGCCTTGTCCGGCTCCCGGATCCGGGCCAGGTGCTGGGCGAAGCGGAACCACACGGTCTGGTAGACCTCGTGGCCGTCGGCGTCGGAGAGCCGGTACGCGCGCACCACCGACCACACCAGCGGGCTCATCCCCTCCACCAGCGCCTTCCAGGCCGCGGCGTCCCCGTCGCCGGCGGACCGGACCAACGCGCCGACCTGTGCTCGGTCCACGGCTCCACCCCTTGTGTACGGGTCGTCATCGTACGACGTGGAGCGGAGCGTTCCGGCCCTCATGCGGGCAGCGCCGGGGTCGCGAGCGGGACCGGGCGCCAGGTGGGCGGGCGCAGCGCCGGTACGTGCGCCCCGCGCACCTCGGCCCGGGCGGTTGTGTCCGCCAGCAGCCGGGCGCCGGCCGTGCGCGGGTCGCGCTCCCGGTGCGCCGTCATGCGGGCGGCGACGAGCCCCGCGGCGACCGGGGTCGCGAAGGAGGTGCCGCTCCACTGCGCGAGGCCGTCGAACATCACCTGGTCGGGCTTGGCACCGGTGCTCTCCCGGCCCTCGCTCAGCACGCCGGTGTGGCGCGGGTACTGGCAGGTGCAGGCGTAGTCGAGGCCGAACCGGCAGGCGTCGTAGGTGGAGTGCTGGTAGACGTACGGCACGGGCGTGCCGAAGCCGGTGAGGGCGCTGGTCAGCCGCTCGCCGGGGGCGTACACCCGTACCCAGGGGCCGTGGTTGGTGAAGCAGGCCCCGCCGTCGCCGTCGGCGCGCAGCGCGCCGACCGACAGCACGCTGTCCGCGTACTCGGGCAGGGCAGCGTAGGCGGCGGGCCAGAACGGGACGTCGCTGCCGTTGTTGCCGGCGGCGGCGACGAGCAGGGTGCGCCGGGTGCGCAGCTCCCGCATGAACGCGTCCAGACCGATCAGGCCGTCGGATCCCCCGGTGGGCGTGCCCGCGGACAGGCTGATGACGTCGGGCCAGCCGCCCCGGTCCACCGCCTCGAACAGCTTGGCGCCGAACTCGGACTCCAGGACGGCGCCCGCGTCGTTCAGCGTGCCCCGGACGACGATGTCGGTGTCGGGCGCGACGGCGGCGAGGAGGCCGGCGATGAACGTGCCGTGGCCGACGTACTGGTGGAGCACCCCGTCGCCGTCGGTCTCGGTCAGCTGGGCGTCGCCCGTGGTGTGGGCGAGGAGCGGGTAGGAACGGTGGTCGTGCACCAGCCCGTTGTCGATCACCAGGACCCGGACGGCGGAGTCCGGGTGGTGACCGCCCCCGGCGGCCGCGGGGTTGGCGGCTCCGGTGCGCGGGACGGGCACCGGCTCGTCCCCTGGGCAGGCGTTGACCGCGATGTGCACCACGTGGTTCCGGCTGACCAGGGAGCGGCCCCGGCGTTCCTCGGCCGCCCGCAGGGCGCGCAGGGCGTGCGGCACGGTGTCGTCGCCCCGGCCCGGGTCGCCGACGCGGATGCGGGTGACACCGGTGCGGTTGGTCTCCGGGCTCGTGCGGCCCACGTGCTCGGGGAACAGGCCCCGGGTCTCGGTGAAGTGCGCGCGCACGGTGTCCTCGACGACCCGGGCCTCCTCGCCGTCCCGGGCGAGGACGACACCCCGCTCGTAGAGGAGGTGGGCGTCGTCGTCCGGTCCCATGGCCAGTGGAACGCCGGGCATCGAGCGCTGGATGTGGTCGAACTGCTCGTGGAATCGCTGAAGTGCCATGCCGTGTCCTCCCCCTCGAGACGGTGGTACGACAGGGAGAGCCGCGGCACCGCCGTCTGATACAGCGGGCCACTACCATGCGAGGCGTGACAGCGGGAAGCGAGCCGGTTCTCGAACTGCTGCCTCTGGTGTTCGCCGACCCGGGCGAGGCCCGGGCGCGCGCGGAACGGGTGCTGCACTCCGGTCCGCGGCCGTTGCACGCCAGCGTCGCCCACCAGGTGCTCGGCATCTGGCAGCGCGACTTCGGCGATCTGCGCATCGCGTTACGGCACCTGCGGCGGGCCCGTGACCTCGCCGCGCGCGCGGAGTCGGCCGACCGGGAGGCCGACGTGCTCGCGACGCTGGGGGTCGCACTGGTGCACGCGGGGCGCACGCGGCAGGGGCTCGCGGCCTTCGAGCGCGGTGTGGCACGGGGCACCGGGCACACCAGGGCCCGGGTGCTGTACCGGCGGGCGTACGTCTGGTGGGTGCTGGGACATCACCGGGAGGCGCTGGAGGACGTGCGGCGGGCGCTGCCGGTGCTGCGGCAGGCCGCCGACGACATCTGGACCGCTCGGGCGCTGACCCTGCGGGCGACCGTGCACCTGGCCCTCGGGGCGGTGGACCGGGCGGTCGCGGACTTCACGGCGGCGGAGCGGCTGTGGGACACCACCGGCCAGGAGCACGACAAGGCCGACGCGGTGGAGAGCCGGGGTCTGGCCGCGTTCCGCGCCGGGGACGTACCCGCGGCGCTGCGGCTGCTGGACGAGGCCGAGGAGCGGTACGCCAAGCTCGGCACGCCGACCTACATGCTGTCCGTGCGACGCTGCGAGGTGCTGATGGCGGCGGGGCTCGCGCCGGAGGCGCTGGCCGAGGCGGACGCGGCGACGGCGCTGCTGGACCGGACCGGCGGGCAGTCCACCCGCAAGGCCGAGCTGCTGCTCGCCGCCGCGCGGGCCGCCCGCTCGGCCGGGGACGCGCACACCGCGACGGCCCGCGCCGCCGTCGCCGTACGGCTGTTCGCGGCGCAGCGGCGGATGTGGTGGGAGACCCATGCCCGGCTGGTGCTGACCGAGGCGCGGGTGGCGGCGGGGCGGCGGTCGGGCCGGCTGGTCGCGGACGCGGCGGCGGTCGCCGGGCGGCTGGCCTCCTACGGCTCACCCGCGGCTCCCGAGGCGTCCCTGCTCGCGGGCCGCATCGCGCTGGGGCTGGGCTGGACGGCGGACGCGGAACGGCACCTGTCGGCGGCCGCCCGCAGCCGGTACGGCGGCCCTCCGACGGCCCGGGTGACCGGCTGGGCGGCGCAGGCGCTGCGGGCCCGGGCGGCCGGTTCCCGGCGTGGTGTGCTGGAGGCGTGCCGGCGCGGTCTGGAGGTGCTCGACGACCACCGGACGACACTGGGCGCCTCTGAGCTGCGGGCCCACGCGACGGCGCAGGGCGCCGAACTGGCCGCGCTCGCCCAGGAGGTGAGCCTCGCCCAGGGTGATCCCAGGCGGCTGCTGGTGTGGAGCGAGCGCTGGCGGGCGACCGTGCTGTCCGCGCCGCCGACCCGGCCGCCCGCCGATCCGGCGCTGCTGAGCAGCCTGACCGCGTACCGGGAGATCGCCGCCCGCGCGGAGGGCGCCCGTGGCGACGGCCGCCCGGTGCCCGCGCTGGAACGCGAACAGCGACGCCTGGAACGGGAGATCCGCTCGCGCACCCATCACACGCGTGGGGCGTCGCCCGGCACCGGGGACCGCTTCGACGTGGCCCGGCTGCTGGACCGGCTCGGCGACGGCCGGCTGGTCGAACTGGCGGTGGTGGACGGGCGGGTGCACGTCCTGTTGTGCGGCCGGGGCCGGGTGCGGCGGTTCGACGGCGGACCGCTGGCGGAGGCGGTGTCCGAGGCGGAGTACGTGCAGGCCGGACTGCGGCGGCTCGCGCACCCCGGCGCCGAGGCGCGGCTGCCGCTGGTGGAGGCGGCGGGCCGACGGCTGCAGGATCTGCTGCTGGGCGGGGCCGCGGCCCGGCTCGGCCCGGGCCCCGTGGTGATCGTGCCGCCGGGGGCGCTGCACCGCGTGCCGTGGGCCCTGCTGCCCGCGCTGCGGGACCGGGTGCTCAGCGTGTCCCCGTCGGCGGGCAGCTGGCTACGGGCCCGGGAGACGGAGCCGCCGTCCGAGGGCCGGGCCGTGCTGGTGCGCGGCCCCGGACTGGCGACGGGCGGCGCCGAGGTGGTGGAACTGGCGGACCGGTACGGCACGGCGACGGTCCTGGAGGGGGACGAGGCGCAGGTGCCCCGGGTGCTGGCGGAACTCGACGGCGCCGGCCTCGCGCATCTCGCGGCGCACGGCACGTTCCGCGCGGACAGCCCCCTGTTCTCCGCGTTGCGGATGGCCGACGGCCCGCTGATCGTGCACGACTTCGAGCGGCTCGCGCGCAGCCCGTACCGGATCATCCTGTCCAGCTGCGACACCGCCCGTCTGGCCTCGGTCGGCGCCGACGAACTGCTCGGCCTGGTCACCGCGTTGCTGCCGCTGGGCACGGCCGGCGTGGTGGCCAGCAGCGCACCGGTGAACGACGCCGCCGTGGTGCCGCTGATGCTCGCCCTGCACAAGGGGCTCGGCGCGGGCCTGTCCCTGGCCGAGGCCCTGCGCGACGCCCGCGCCGCACTCCCCGGCGACGCGCTGCACCAGGCGACGGGCTGGGCGTTCGCCGCGTTCGGGGCGGCGTGAGCGTGCGTCGCGCGGGGGCGGCCGGGACGCTGGACCCGGGCGTCCCTACGCCGACTCCGCGACCGGAGGCTCCACCAGGTGTGGCAGTGCCCCACGGTCTCCCGTGCCGAGCCGCGTGTACGCGCTGTAGAGATGGTTGCCCACCGTCCGCACCGACAGGGTCAGCCGCTGGGCGATCTCCCGGTTGCTCAGCCCCGCCGCGGCGAGCGCGACGACCTGCCTCTGCCGGACGGTGAGTTCGCCGAGGACGAGTCCGGACAGCACGGGTGTGCGGGCCCCCTGGCAGCGGCGGGCGAGGGCGACCGCGCGAGTCCGGGAGAGCCGCGCGGCACGCGGATCGCGGTGCGCGCGTACGGCCTGGGCGTGGGCCTCGGCCGCGAACAGCAGGAAACCCCGCTCCTCCAGGGCCTCCGCGGCCCGGTCGAGGCCCGGCCCGTCACCGTGGGCGAGCGCGTCGGCGTGCCGGGCGAACACGCTGCCGGCCGGGAGCCGCCCGGCCACCCGCTCGGGGGCGCCCAGGCGTACGGACTCGTACAGCGCGTGGACGTCGTCCCCGGCCACGTCGCGACCGGCCGCCGCCCTCGGGTCGCCCGCGTCGGCCGGTCCCGCCAACTGGTCCTCCGAAAGGGCGAGTTCCCTGCGGCATGCGGGGTCGACCGGTGCCTGTCGCAGGCCCTCCCGGGCCCACGCCGCCGCCTCCCGCAGTTCGCCGCGCAGGCGGGCGTACCTGGCCCGCACGGCGGCGTATCCGGCGGGCAGCGGGACGCCCTCCGCCACCGTCCACTCCCCCACCCCGGTGGGCACCGGCCGGACGTCCAGCTGCTCGATCCGCCGGGCCAGCGTGCGCTGTTCGGCGGCGAGGGCGGGACCGCGGCCCCCCGGGGACCCGGTCAGCCGGCGGGCCCGCAGCCGGCCCGTCATGGCGCGCAGGGCCGGACCGTGCAGGGGGTGGGCGAGGGCGACGGCGCCGTGGTCGTCCACCTCGATCAGGCCGTCCGCCTCCAGGCGTTCGAGGACGTCGAGGCCGAGATCGTCCAGGCGCAGCGGCAGGGGTTCGGCGAAGGCGAGGCGTTCGAGGACGTCGCGTTCACCCGGGCCGCAGCGCGCGAGGACCGGGGCGAGGCGCTCGCGCACGGCCGGGGTGACCGGCAGCCCGCCCCGCCAGGCGCGCTCGCCGGTCCCGGGGACGGCGGTCAGCCGCCCGGCGGCGCCGAGCGCGGTCACCAGGTCGCGCAGCAGCCGCAGATCGCCCCGGCACAGGCGGTGCAGGCGGCCGGCGGTGAGGGGTTCGAGCCGGGCGGCGGCGAGCAGGCGGGCGGTGTCCTCCCGGGGCAGCGGGGCGAGGGCCAGCCGGGGCAGCAGCTCACCGGTCCACAGCCGGGACACCGCGCCCGGCACGGGCGCCTCGTCCACCGCGGTCACGACCAGGCGGGTGCGCGCGTGGGCGGCGAGCTGGTGGACCAGGGCCGCGGAGGCCTCGTCCAGCAGATGGGCGTCGTCGACGACGAGCAGCCGTACGCCGGACAGCACCCGGACGGCCTGGTGCGGTACGACGGTGTCCGGGAGCAGGTGCGCGAACGCCGCGAAGGGCAGGTTCCGTGCCTCGGGGGTGCCGGTGACCCGGACGTGGTCCGTGTCCCGCAACGCCTCCTCGATCAGCCGGGTCTTGCCGAACCCGGCCGGGCCGGTCACCGCGATGCCGTGCCGACCGGCGGCCGACGCGGCGCGCACCAGCTCGAGTTCGTCCTCGCGGCCGGTGAACGGCCACGGCGTCCCGCAGGTCTTCGCATCCTGTTCGAGTGTCCTCACGTCATCCGGAGCGTGTCTACTCAGGTTTGATACAGGTGGACTTGAGTAGTCCCCGACTCAGGCGCCGGCACGGGCGGACGGGCACGCTGGCCGCATGACCCGACGCCTCTGCTCGCTACCGCGGCAGCCGGCTCCGTCGTTCCCGGCGGGGCTGACGGCCGAGCGGCTGGGCGCGCTGCTCGCCGGCCGGCGCATGTGGGTCAACGGCACGGTCCTGCACTACTGCTTCCTGGACGCCGGTTCCGACGCCTCGGTGATCCCGGTCCCCGGAACCGGGGACCTGCGCCGGGTGCCGTGGGCCGGTGGCACGGAGCAGCGGGACGTGGTGCGCGAGTGCTTCCGCGAATGGCAGGGCCTCGGCATCGGCGTCACCTTCGCCGAGGTCGGCGACCGGTGCGAGGCGGAGCTGCGGATCGGCTTCCAGGCCGGTGCCGGTTCCTGGTCGGCGCTGGGGCGGGAGGCGCTGGCGGTCGGCCGGGGCGAGCGCACCATGAACCTCGGCTGGGACGTCGCCGCGCCCGGGGAGCGCGGCGCCGTCCTGCACCAGATCGGGCACGCGCTCGGCCTGGCGCACGAGCACCAGAGCCCGTTCGCCGGGCTGCACTGGGACGACGAGGCCGTGTACGCCGAACTGGCGGGCCCGCCGAACTTCTTCAGCCGGGAGACGACGTACACGAACGTCCTGCGGACACTGGACGCCGGCGAGGCGGGGGGTTCCGTGTGGGATCCGCAGTCGGTCATGGCGCTGCCGCTGGGGCCGGGGCTCGTGCTGGAGCCGGAGCAGTACCGCGGGGGGCTGCGTCCGTCCGGCACGCCGTCCCCGGCCGACAAGGAGCTGGTGCTGCGCCGGTACCCGCCCGCCGGTCCCGAAGGGGCGGCCACGCTGGTGCCGTTCCGGTCGGTGCCGCTGGGCCTGGGTCCGGCTGAGCAGGCCGACTTCGTCGTGGAGCCGCCGGAGACCCGCGACTACACCGTGGGCACCTTCGGCGACGCCGACACCGTGCTCGTGGTCTTCGAGGAGCGCGACGGGGAACCGCGCTTCCTCGCGGGCCACGACGACGGCGGCGGCCCGGGCAACGCCGTTGTCGGGGTGCGGCTCGTCAAGGGCCGCCGCTACTTCGTCCGCGTCCGTCTGTACTCCGCGTGGGGGTCGGGGCAGACGGCGGTCATGTGCTGGTGACGGCACGGGGACGGCGGCAGGTCACGGTCCGGCGCCGGGGGAGCGGCCGCGGGCGTCACCCACGGGGGAGGTGACGCCCGCGGCCACGCCGTGCGCCCGCGCCCACCGCCGGTGGGCCGATGGGCCGACGGGCCGATGGGCCGACGGGCCGATGGGCACGACGCCGGGCGCGGCGGTGGGTCACGAGCCGTCCGAAGGCGGCCGGGGAACGTCCTGGACAGCCGCCGCGTGGCCGGCCCAGTCCAGGATCTGCACGGCCGCGCCCGCGGCCTCCAGACCCAGGCAACGACCGTGGTGTCGGCGGGAGATGCCGTCGAGGTCGAGGTGGCGGCCGAAGTCGGGGCGGGCGGCCAGGCGGCGGGCGTGGGCCCACAGGGCGCGGTGGTCGGCGATCCGGTGCACGGCGGAGGCGTCGAGGTGGCAGCGGTGCACGGTGTCCAGCTGGACGAGCGCCACCCACAGCTCGATGTCGGCGGCGGTGAGCCGGTCGTCGACCAGATACTCCTCGCCGGTCAGCCGCCGGTCCAGCCGGCCCAGCGTGTCGAGCAGCACGTCCAGGGCGGCGGCCCGCTCGGCCGGGCCGGCACCGGCACGTCCGGCGCGCTGTGCGGCCTCCTCGACGCCCTCGGCGCACATCCGCTCGACGGCCTCGATCACGGACTCCGTTCCGCGGGGGTACAGGGAGGTGCGGCCGGCGGCCGGGAAGCGGTCGAGGTCGCGCAGGATGTCGGGGGCGTGGGTGCTGACGATGCGTCCTGACCAGTCGTCGCTGAGGACGGGCGCGAGGGCGGGGCCGGTGTAGTGGTGGGCGCTCGCCTCGTACAGCGGACGCAGCGCCGCGTGCCCGCCGGCGGGGCAGTCGGGGACGGCGGGCAGGTGGGTGACCGGACAACTCCCGCCGAGGCCGAGGAGGCTGTGTCCGACGGCGAGGCGCAGCCCGTCGGGGCAGGCGGTCGAGAGGTGGAGCCGGTAGCGGTGGGGCACGGCGTAGTGGCCGCTGCGTGCGTCCTGTCCGATCCGGCCCCGGAAGAAGGGGGCGGTGCGGCGGACGTCCGGGACGGCGGCGAGCGGAGTGGTGGACATGCGTCTCCCCTGGTCGTGGGCTACGGGCGGGCGCGCCGACGGGCGTCGTCGGCGGACTGGGACGGAGGATGGCGAAGGAAGGGGAAGGAAGGGGAAGGAAGGGGAAGGAAGGCCGAGGAAGGCCGTGGAGGGCGGCAAGGGGAGGCAGTCGGTGAGGCCGGTCGCCGGAGCTGCTCATGGCCTGGCCGGCGAGAGCCGGTCGCCGGGGATCCGGTCGCCGGGAGCCAAGGGCGGGGGGCGGGAAGCCCCCGTCAGCGCGAGGCGCCGATCGCGCTGCAGACGCGCAGCAGGTCGATGTGACGGCGGGAGGTCAGCAGTAGCGCGCGGAACGGCGTTCGGCCTGCTCGGCCGGTGACCGTTTCACGCCATGCCATGGTTTCCTACCCGTTCACTGGGATTCTTTCACCGAGTGTCGTTCCGGCGCCCCGGGACGTCAAGGGGGCGTCCATGTCCGGACTCCGGGCGGGTGAGAAGAGGAGCGGCGAAGGATGCGCCGGGTCTCCTCAGCGAGTGGAACATGTGACATAGTACTGACGTGGCGAAGCGACTGACCTGCGATGTCGTGGTCGTCGGAGCCGGGATGGTGGGCGCGGCGTGTGCCCTGTACGCCGCCCGGGCCGGCCTCGACGTACGTGTGGTGGACCGGGGCGCGGTCGCCGGCGGCACCACCGGCGCCGGCGAGGGCAACCTGCTCGTCTCCGACAAGGAGCCCGGCCCCGAACTGGAACTGGCCCTGCTGTCCGCCCGGTTGTGGTCGGAACTGGCGGAGGAGCTGGGCGCGGCGATCGAGTACGAGTCCAAGGGCGGCCTGGTGGTGGCCGCTGCGCCGGACGCCCTGGCCGCGCTCCGGGACTTCGCCGCCGGACAGCGGTCGGCCGGGGTCACGGCCGTACCGGTCGGCTCCGGAGAACTCCGGGAAATGGAACCGCACTTGGCCTCCGGCATGGCCGGTGGCGTGCACTATCCGCAGGACGCCCAGGTCATGCCGGCGCTCGCCGCCGCCCACCTGCTCCACGCCTGCGGAGCGCCCGTGCACACCGGGTGGACCGTGACCGGGGTGGTGCGCGCGGCGGACGGCGCGGTGCGCGGCGTCCGCACCGACCGGGGCGACATCCACGCTCCGGCGGTGGTGAACGCGGCCGGCACCTGGGGCGGCGACCTGGCGTCGCTCGCGGGCGTCCGGCTCCCGGTACTCCCCCGGCGCGGCTTCGTGCTGGTCACCGAGCCGCTGCCGCGGATGGTGCGGCACAAGGTGTACGCCGCCGACTACGTGGCCGACGTGGCGAGCGACTCGGCCACCCTGCGCGCCTCGCCCGTCGTGGAGGGCACGGCCGCGGGACCGGTGCTGATCGGCGCGACCCGGGAACGGGTGGGCTTCGACCGTTCGTTGTCCCTCGCGGCGGTACGGGCGCTGGCGGCCGGCGCGATCGGGCTGTTCCCGTTCCTGGAACGGGTCCGCGCGCTGCGGACGTACGCGGGCTTCCGGCCGTACCTGCCCGATCACCTTCCGGCGATCGGCCCCGACCCCCGGGTGCCAGGTCTGTTCCACGCCTGCGGGCACGAGGGCGCCGGGATCGGACTCGCCCCCGGCACCGGGCAGTCGATCGCCCGGGCGCTCACCGGGAAGGCGCCGGAACTGAACCTCACGCCGTTCCGCCCCGAGCGGTTCGACACAGACACCGACACGGGCACAGGAACCGGCACGGACACGGACACGGACACCGACGGAGGCGACACCCCGTGAATCCCTTGGAGTTGACCGGGGCCCGGCCGGGCGAGGCGTTCACCGTCGCCTTCGACGGCCGGCCCCTGCGGGCCCTGCCGGGCCAGACGGTCGCGGCGGCACTGTGGACGGCGGGCGTGACGTCCTGGCGCAGCACGCGCGGCGCGGGCCGGCCCCGCGGGGTGTTCTGCGGGATCGGCGTGTGCTTCGACTGCCTGGTGACCGTCAACGGCAGCCCCAATCAACGGGCCTGCCTGGTGCCGGTGCGGCCGGGCGACGTGATCCGCACCCAGGAGGGGACGGGCCGTGACGACGGCTGAGCGGCCGCGCCTCGCCGTCGTCGGGGCGGGACCGGCCGGCCTCGCCGGAGCCCTGGCGGCAGCCGCGCGGGGCGTCCAGGTGACCCTCGTCGACGCGGCCGACCAGCCGGGCGGGCAGTTCTACCGCCAGCCCGCCCCGGGCCTCGGGGCACGCCGGCCGCAGGCGCTGCACCACCAGTGGCGCACCTTCGAGCGGCTGCGGGACGGACTGGAACGGCACCGTGCCGCCGGGCTCATCACCCACCTGGCGGACCATCATGTCTGGTGCGTGGAGCGGGAACCGGGCTCCGGCGCGCTCTCGGTCCACGCACTGCGCGGCCCAGCGCAGGAGCAGGGCGTCACCGTCCGCGCCGACGCCGTCCTGCTCGCCACCGGCGGTTACGAACGCGTCCTGCCCTTCCCCGGCTGGACGCTGCCCGGGGTCGTCACGGCGGGCGGCGCGCAGGCCATGCTCAAGGGCGGTCTCGCGCTGCCCGGCCGCACGGCCGTCGTCGCCGGCACCGGGCCGCTGCTGCTGCCCGTGGCCACCGGACTCGCCGCGGCCGGCGTCCGGGTGGCCGCGCTGGTGGAGTCCGCCGACCCCGCGGCGCTGCTGCCCCGGGCGCGGGCCCTGGCCGCCCGCCCCGGCAAGCTCGCCGAGGGCGCCGGGTACGCGGCCCGGCTGCTGCGGTACGGCGTACGCGTCCTGCCCCGGCACACCGTGCTGGAGGCGCACGGCACCGACCGGCTGGAGGCGGTCACCCTCGCCTCGCTCGGCCGTAACGGCCGCACCCGGCCCGGCAGCGCCCGCCGCATCGCGTGCGACACCCTCGCCGTCGGCCACGGCATGCTGCCGCACACCGACCTCGCCGGCACCCTCGGCTGCACCCTGTCGGGCACGGACGTACGGGTCGACGACGAGCAGCGCACCGACGTGCCCGGAGTCTGGGCCGCCGGGGAGACCACCGGTGTCGGCGGCGCGGCCCTCGCGCTCGCCGAGGGGCACATCGCCGGACGTTCGGTCGCCGCCCGCCTGGGCGGCACCGCCCCCGACCCGCGGCGGTGGGCCGCCGCCGCACGGGCCAGGGCCCGGCAGCGGGCGTTCTTCGCGGCGCTCGACGCGGTGTACGCGCCGCCGGCCGCCTGGGCGGACGCCGTCCCGGACGACACGGTGGTGTGCCGCTGCGAGGAGGTCACCGCCGGCGCCGTCCGTACGGCCGCCGGCCCGCTCGGCGCCTCGGACCCGCGCGCCGTCAAGCTGCTCACCCGGGCCGGGATGGGCTGGTGCCAGGGCCGCGTCTGCGCGCCCGCCGTGGCGGCACTGACCGGCTGCCCGCTCGTCCCGGAGCGCCGGCCGTTCGCCCGGCCGGTTCCTCTCGGCGTGCTGGCCGCGCTGCCCGAGCCGCCACCCGGCTGAGACCGGTCCGCCGAACCCTCCGCACGGCCCCGCGAGACCCGGTGACATGTCACACCCTACCGACAGGAGACATTCGCGATGCCCCACCCTCAGCACCGCCCCTGGCGCGGCGTCCTCGTCGCCACCGCCCTTCCCTTGCGCGCCGACCTCTCGATCGACTACGACCGCTACGCCGAGCACTGCGCCTGGCTGGTCGGCAACGGCTGCGACGGTGTCGTGCCGAACGGCTCGCTCGGCGAGTACCAGGTGCTCACCCCCGAGGAACGCGCCCGGGTGGTGGAGACCGCGGTGGCCGCGGTCGGCGGCGAACGCGTGATGCCGGGCGTCGCCGCGTACGGGTCGGCCGAGGCCCGGCGCTGGGCCGAGCAGGCCGGCGAGGCGGGCTGCGCGTCGGTGATGCTGCTGCCGCCCAACGCCTACCGTGCCGACGAGCGGTCCGTCGTCGCCCACTACGCGGAGGTGGCGAGGTCCGGCCTGCCGGTGGTGGCGTACAACAACCCCGTCGACACCAAGGTCGACCTGGTGCCCGAGCTCCTCGCCCGGCTGCACGCCGAGGGGCACGTCCACGGCGTCAAGGAGTTCTCCGGTGACGTGCGCCGCGCCTACCGCATCGCGGAACTCGCCCCGGAACTCGACCTCCTGATCGGCGCCGACGACGTCCTGCTGGAACTGGCCGTCGCGGGCGCCAAGGGCTGGGTGGCCGGTTACCCCAACGCGTTCCCCCGGGCCTCGGCGGAGCTGTACCGTGCGGCGGTGGCCGGTGACCTCGGCACCGCGCTCCCCCTGTACCGGCGGCTGCACCCGCTGCTTCGCTGGGACTCACGGGTGGAGTTCGTGCAGGCGATCAAGCTGTCCATGGACGTCGTCGGGCGCCACGGCGGCCCGGTGCGCCCGCCGCGCCTCCCGCTGCCGCCCGAGCAGGAGGCCGCGGTCCGCGCGGCCACCGAGAAGGTCCTCGCCGCGGGACTCGTCTGACCAGGAGGCCGTACCGTGCGCAGCACACTCGTCCTGCACGCCGTGGACTCGCACACCGAGGGCATGCCGACCCGCGTGATCACCGGTGGGATCGGCACCGTGCCCGGTGCGACGATGAACGAGCGGCGGCTGCACTTCCGCGAGCACCGCGACGACGTCAAGCGGTTGCTGATGAACGAGCCGCGCGGCCACTCCGCGATGAGCGGCGCGATCCTGCAGCCGCCGAGCCGCCCCGACTGCGACTGGGGCGTGATCTACATCGAGGTCTCCGGCTACCTGCCGATGTGCGGTCACGGCACGATCGGGGTCGCCACCGTACTGGTCGAGACGGGCATGGTGGAGGTCGTGGAGCCGGTGACCACCATCCGGCTCGACACCCCGGCGGGGGTGGTGGTCGCCGAGGTGGCGGTGGAGGACGGCGCCGCCCGGAACGTGACCCTGCGCAACGTCCCGTCGTTCGCCGTAGCCCTGGACCGCCGGATCACCCTCCCGGACGGCCGCACGGTCGCCTACGACCTCGCCTACGGCGGCAACTTCTACGCGATCCTCCCCCTCGACTCCTTCGGGCTGCCCTTCGACCGCTCCCGCAAGGACGACATCCTCGCGGCCGGCCTGTCCCTGATGCGGGCGATCAACGCCGAGTCGGAGCCGGTGCATCCCGCGGACCCGTCCATCCGCGGCTGCCACCACGTGCACCTGTACGCGCCCGGCGCCACCGCCCGGCACTCCCGCCACGCGATGGTCATCCACCCGGGCTGGTTCGACCGCTCCCCGTGCGGCACGGGGACGAGCGCGCGCATGGCGCAGCTGCACGCGCGCGGCGAACTCCCCCTGCACACCGAGTTCGTGAACGAGTCCTTCATCGGCACCCACTTCACCGGGCGGCTGCTGGGGACGACGGAGGTCGCCGGTGTCCCGGCGGTGCTGCCCGCCTTCACCGGCCGGGCCTGGATCACCGGTACCGCGCAGTACCTGCTGGATCCCACCGACCCCTTCCCCGGAGGCTTCGTCCTCTAGACTCACCCCGGTGACGCGTGACATGGCACAGGAAGCCCGCGATACGGACATGCCCGCGCTCCCCCGGCTGGACGGCCGGCGGAGCAGCTACCGCGAACGGGTCGCGGACGCGCTGCGCGCCGCCCTGACAGCCGGCGAGCTGCGGCCCGGCCAGGTCTACTCGGCGCCGTCGCTCGCCGCCCGCTTCGGTGTCTCGGCGACGCCGGTGCGGGAGGCGATGCTGGACCTGGCCAAGGAGGGACTCGTCGACACGGTGCCCAACAAGGGCTTCCGGGTCACCGCCGTCACCGACCGGCAGCTGGACGAGTACACGCACATCCGCGCGCTCGTCGAGGTCCCCACCGTGGTGGAGCTGGCCCGCACGGCCGACCGCGTGTCGCTGGAGGCGCTGCGCCCGGCGGCCCGCGAGATCGTCACCGCCGCGGCGGCGGGCGACCTGGTCGCCTACATGGAGGCCGACACCCGCTTCCACCTCGGCCTGCTGGCCCTGGCGGGCAATGCCCACCTCGTCGAGGTGGTCGCCGACCTGCGCAAACGCTCCCGTCTCTACGGGCTGACGGCGCTGGTGGAGGCGGGCCGGCTGCTGCCCTCCGCCCAGGAGCACCTCGACCTCCTCGACGCACTGCTCGCCCGCGACGAGAAGGCCGTGCACGAGATCATGACGCGGCACCTGGGGCACGTACGCGGCCTGTGGGCGTCCACCGGCTGATCTCGGGCGCCCCGGCGCACCCGCCCCGGCGCCACAGGACATCCCACGCCGAGCGGACCCCGGCACCGCGCTTTTTCGCGTGATCAGGCGGACCGCACAGGACAAAAAGCGGCGATTTTGTGTCAGATCGACGCATCCCCGACCATGGACCGGTCCCGGCGATCCCGGGAACGTCAGTTCCATGAGAGGCGCACCACCCATGCACAGCACCGGAACCGCCACACCTCCGGCTCCGGCCCCCGAGGGCGACCACGCGGTTCCCGTCGGAGACCTCCACGACACCACACGCGCCGAGGACGGCGACAGCGGCGCCGGCAGGCACGCCCGCCGGTTCGGCCTGCCCGTCGCCACCGCCCTGGTCATGGGCAACATCATCGGCGGCGGCATCTTCCTGCTGCCCGCCTCCATCGCCCCCTACGGCACGGTCAGCCTGGTCGCCTTCGGCGTGCTGACCGTCGGCGCCATCGCCCTGGCCCTGGTCTTCGGCCGGCTCGCCGCGCGCGACCCCCGTACCGGCGGTCCGTACGTCTACGCCCGCGGGGCCTTCGGCGACTTCGCCGGGTTCCTCGCCGCGTGGGCGTACTGGATCACCACGTGGGTGTCGAACGCCGCGCTCGCCGTCGCCGCCGTCGGTTACCTCGACGTGCTGATCCCGGTGCGGGGCCACGCCTGGACGGCGTGCCTGGCCGCGCTCGCCCTGCAGTGGGTGCCCGCGCTCGCCAACTTCGCCGGCACCCGGTACGTGGGCGCCGTGCAGCTGGTGTCCACGGTCCTGAAGTTCGTCCCGCTGCTGCTCGTCGCGGTGGGCGGCCTGTTCTTCTTCGACCCGTCCCGGCTCGGCCCGTTCAACTCCAGCGGTCACGGCGCCATCGGCGCGGTGTCCGCTTCGGCCGCCCTGCTGCTCTTCTCCTACCTCGGTGTGGAGTCCGCCGCGGTCAGCGCGGGCGAGGTACGCGACGCCCGCCGCAACGTGGGGCGCGCCACGGTCATCGGCACCGCGGGCGCGGCGCTGGTCTATCTGCTGGGCACCGTGTCCGTCTTCGGCACGGTCGCGCACGACCGGCTGGTCGCCTCCACGGCGCCGTTCTCGGACGCCGTGAACACGATGTTCGGCGGCAGCTGGGGCGGTACGGCGGTGGCGCTCGCCGCGCTGGTGTCGATGACCGGCTGCCTCAACGGCTGGACGCTGCTGAGCGCCCAGACGCCGTACGCCGCGGCGAAGGACGGCCTGTTCCCGGCCGCGTTCGCGCGCCGCCGCCGGGGCGTGCCGACGGTCGGCGTCGCCGTGACCGTCGTCCTCGCCTCCCTGCTCACCGCCTACAACTACTTCTCGGGCTCGGGGAAGGTCTTCGAGGTCCTGGTCCTCGTCACCACGTTCACCGCGACCGTGCCGTACCTGCTGGCCACCGCCGCGCAGATCTTCCACCTCGTCCTCGGCCGCGGTCCGGTCGACCGGGCCCGTCTCACCCGGGACGGTGTGGTCACCGCGGTGGCGGCCGCCTTCTCGGTCTGGCTGATGGCGGGCGCCGGGTACGCGGCGGTGTACCAGGGCGTGCTCTTCCTGTTCGCCGGGGTCATCGTCTACGCGGTGATGGCGGCGCGACGGCAGCGGGGCGGGACGGCGACGGACCGGGCGTGAGTGCGGGCACCGCCCCCGACCGCCGCGGGAGCAGGCGGTCCGCCGGGCGGCGCCGATGTCACAATCGGAGACGAGGGTCGTTTCAGGAGGTCGGAATGGACCGCTCACGCGAGGGACCGTACGCGGTCGGGGCCGGCCGTCAGGGCACCGGACGCTCCTGATGGCGACGGGCAAGGGAGGGAGACGACCGGGTCAGTCGCAGCTGCCCGACCTGCACATGCGGCTGCGTTCGGAGCTGGGCCGGATCGACGACCAGCTGCTCTCCCTGATGTCGTCCATGGACCGGCTGCAGGGCCTGCTCGACGCGGTGGTGGCCATCAGCCGGGAGGTGGAGCTGCCGGCCGTGCTGCAGCGCATCGTGACCACCGCGATGGACCTGGTCGGCGCCCGCTACGGGGCCCTGGGCGTGCTCGACGACTCCGGGGAACGCCTGGAGCAGTTCATCACGGCGGGCCTGTCGGAACGGGAACGCGTCGCTCTGACCGACACGGGGATGCCCCGCGGGCTGGGTGTCCTCGGCCATCTGATCCGCTATCCCGAGCCCCTGCGGATCGACGACATCCGGGCCCATCCCTCCTCCGCCGGATTCCCGCCCGGCCACCCGTGTCTGCGCACCCTGCTCGGCGTCGCCATCAGCGTGCGCGGCGAGATCTACGGTGATCTCTACCTCTCCGAACGGCGCGACGGGGAGCCCTTCGACCTGCACGACGAGAACGTCCTCGTGGCCCTGGCCAGCGCGGCCGGCATCGCCATCGAGAACGTCCGCCTCTTCGAACGGGTCCGCGTGGGAGCCGAGCAGTTCCAGCGGCTGCTGCTGCCCACCCTGCCCGATCTGCGGCCCTTCACCGCCGCCGCCATCTACCGGCCCGCGGCCGAGCCCAGCAAGCTCGGCGGCGACTGGTACGACGCCGTCCTGCTGCCCGACAACGTCGTGGCGGTCGTCATCGGCGACGTGGTCGGACACGATCTCGAGGCCGCGGCCGCCATGGCCTCCACCCGCAACATGCTGCGCGCGCTGCTGTTCGACCAGAGCAACGGGCCCGGCGCGGTCCTCGCCCAGCTAGACCGGACGCTGGAGGCCATCACGAACCAGCCCGTCACGACCACCACCCTGGCCCGCATCGAGCCGGACGGGCCCGGCTGGCGGCTCCGCTGGAGCACCGCGGGGCACGTCCCGCCCCTGCTGGTCACGGGCGAGCGGCACGCGGCCTACCTGCTCGCCGAGCCCGGACTGCCGCTCGGCGTCGACGTCGGGCAGCCCCGCCCGGACCACTCCCGCCCGCTGCCCCCCGACGCCACCCTGGTCTTCTTCACCGACGGGCTGGTCGAGCGTCCGGACCTCCCCATCGACGCGAGCCTGGACCAGCTCGCCGGGCTCGCCGCGGCGCATGCCGCCCTGCCGCTGCCGGAGTTCGTCCGGACGCTGGCCGATCAGCACCCGAGCGACGGTCACGACGACATGGCCATCCTCGCCGTGCGCACCCCGCGCGCCTGACCCCGCCGTCCGGGCCCCGCCGTGCCGCGCCCGGCCGTGCCGTGGAGGTTCGCGGGGATCCGGCGGATGATGGGCCGGGGGCGATGTCGAATCGGAGGTCGCCCGATGGCTGTCGTGCGGCGCGAACGGCTCCGGCGCAGCGGCCTGGCCGTCCTGGAGAGCGGTGTCATCGCCGCGCTGTACTTCGGTTCGGCGGAGGCGGGGCTGCTCCAGCAGCTGGTGCGCGGCCAGGTCACCCCGCTGTGGCCGCCCAGCGGCATCGCACTGGCGAGCCTGCTGGTGCGCGGCCCGCGCGTCTGGCCCGGGATAGCGCTGGGCGCGTTCCTCGTCAACGTGTCGCTGGGGCCGTCGGTGTGGGCCGTGCTCGCCATCGCGGCGGGGAACACCCTGGCGCCCGTCTGCTCCTGCGTACTGCTGCGCCGCACCGGGTTCCGCGAGGAACTGGTCCGGCTGCGGGACGCGCTGGCGCTGATCTTCCTCGGCGCGTTCGCCGGGATGCTGATCAGCGCGACGGTGGGCACCGGGACCCTGCTGCTCACCGGTGCGCTGAGCTCCGCCGGCTTCTGGCCGGCCTGGTCGGTGTGGTGGACCGGCGACGCGATGGGTGTCCTGGTGGTGACGCCGGTCCTGCTCGTCCTGCGTTCGGCACGCGTGCCGAGGGGCGCGCCGGCGTCCCGGTGGGTGGAGGGGCTGCTGCTCGTGGCGGCCACGGTCGGTGTGGGCGTCGTCGAGACCGGGCGTGCGCCGCTGCTGTTCCTCGGCTTCCCGCTGCTCATCTGGGCGGCCTTCCGCTTCCAGCTGACCGGGGCCGCGCCGTGCGCACTGGCCGTGTCGACGTTCGCGGTCATCGCCGCCTCCCGCGGGTCGGGTCCGTTCGCCGGTCACGACCTGCTCACCAAGATGATCACTCTGCAGGCGTTCAACGGCTCCGCCTCGCTGACCGCGCTGCTGCTCGCGGCGGTCATCAGCGAGCGGAACGCTACCCAGCGCGAGATCGCGGCGGCCTGCAGCAGGCTCGCCGCGATGGCGGCCCGGATCGCGACCGGCGATCACAGCCGGATGTTCGCCGCGGAGGAGAGGGGGGAGAACGAGGAGGCGGAACGGCAGTGAGACCCGAAGGGGCGCTCGGGGGTGCCGCGCGCGGCCGTGGCCCGCGGGCGCCTGACCCCCTCGACGACGAAGGGCCCCGCCCCACCGAAGTGGAACCAGGCCCTGACCTGGGAACGAACCCCAAGTACTCTGTCGGGACGACAGGATTTGAACCTGCGACCCCTTGACCCCCAGTCAAGTGCGCTACCAAGCTGCGCCACGTCCCGTCGCGTCCTCACCCGGGGAGGCCCCGCGTGATCACGCAGGTCAACCCTACCGCACCCGCGCCGGTGCCCGCGTCCGCCCGGGAGGGCTGCGACCGGTGGCCGCGGACGGCGCCCGGCGACCGGAACCCGTGGCCCGCCCCGTGCCGGCGCCCTACTTGATGAGCGCGTTCGCGACGACCACGACCATCCCCAGCAGCGCGTCGGTCAGGCCGACGAGGACGGCGGCCGGCCAGCTCCGTGCGGACTGGCGCGCGGTGACCAGGCCCAGGACGAAGAGGATGCCGATGTTCAGGCCGAACGCCGGGTACTCCACGCCGTTCGGGGGCCACCAGCCCCAGCCGGCGCCCGCGAGCAGGAACACCGTCGGCAGGACGGCGGTGACCAGCGGCCACTCGTGGACCAGGGTGCGCAGCACCTCCCAGCGGCGGTGCGGGGCGCGTTCGGCGATGTAGTGGGCGTAGCCGTGGGCCAGGGCGGAGGCGAACGCGGTGACCAGCAGCCAGAGGGCGTCGTACCGGCGGCCCGCGGCGGAGGTGCGGCCGTACCGGGTGAGCGCGGCGACCATCGAACTGGCGAGGACGGCGCCGTATACACCCCCGAACAGGAAGGCCTCGCGCGTGTCGTGCCGCCGCGGCGGCGCACCGGCGGCCACCGGGCTGTCGGCCATGCTCCCACGATCACCCGGGCCGGTCCGGTCCGCGACCCCGGCGGGCCCGACGTTGTGTCCTGCCGGCGGGCCCGTTCCCGCACACACTGTCGGCGTCGCCCCGGCCCGGACCCTGGTTAGGGTCGCCCGTATGACGCACAGCTTCGCGCTCCACATCCCCGACGCCGACCTGGTACCCGAACCCCTCGCCCCCGAGCAGATCGTCTCCGGGAACCCGGAGGTGACCGGGAAGGTGGTCTGGGAGTCGCCGGACGGCCGGCAGCTGCGCGGGATCTGGCAGATCACTCCCGGCGTGGTCACGGACACGGAGGCGGACGAGCTGTTCGTGGTGGTCAGCGGCTCGGCGACGATCGAGGTCGAGGGCGGGCCGACGCTGACGGTGGGGCCCGGCGACATGGCGGTGCTGCGAGCGGGCGACCGTACGACGTGGACCGTGCACGAGACGCTGCGCAAGGCGTACGCGATCAGCCTGTGAGGCGGCCCCCACGATGCCGTCGCACCCCGGAGGTCCGGGCGTCGGCGCGGCCGGCGCACGCTTGACAGGCACTCCATGTCCGGACACGGTGGCCGGGCGGGGAGGGCCGTCCGAAGAGGGGCTGTCATGGTGGATGCGCTCGGTGTCGCGGTCGTCGGATTCGGCTGGATGGGCCGGGTGCACACCCGGGCGTACGCCCGCCTTCCGCACCACTACCCCGGGCTGCCCCTGCGGCCGCGCCTGGTCACGGTGGCCGAGGAGGTGCCGGGACGGGCCGAGGAGGCGGCCGGGCGGTTCGGCTTCGCCCGCTCCACCCGTGACTGGCGGGAGGTGGCCGCCGACCCGCGGGTCCAGGCCGTCAGCATCACCGCGCCGAACTTCCTGCACCGGGAGATCGGCGTGGCGATGGCCGAGGCCGGCAAGCACATCTGGATCGAGAAGCCGGTGGGACTGACCGGCGAGGACACCCGCGCGGTCGCGGACGCGGTCGCCCGGTCCGGCGTGCAGGGCGCCGTCGGCTTCAACTACCGCAACGCGCCCGCCGTCGAGGCCGCCCGGGAACTGCTCGCCTCCGGCGGGATCGGCACGGTCACCCATGTGCGCATCCGCCTGTTCAGCGACTACGCGGCCCATCCGGAAACCGCGCTGACCTGGCGGTACGAGCGGGAGCGCGGCGGCAGCGGGGTGCTCGGCGACCTGGCCTCGCACGGCGCCGACCTGGCCCGCTTCCTGCTCGGCGACATCGCCTCCGTCACCGCCGACACCGCGGTCTTCGTGCCGGAACGCGCCCGCCCGGCCGGCGTCACCGCCGGCCACGCCCGCGCCCCGGGCGGTGAGCCGGGCCGGGTCGAGAACGAGGACTACGCCGGCTGCCTGCTCCGCTTCGCCTCCGGCGCCCGCGGCGTCCTGGAGGCCTGCCGGGTCTCGGTCGGCGAGCAGAACAACTACGGCTTCGAGGTGCACGGCACCAGGGGCGCGGTGTTCTGGGACTTCCGCCGGATGAACGAACTGGGGGTGAGCCGCGGTACGGCGTACCAGGACCAGCCGGTGAGCACGGTCCACGTGGGCCCCGGCGCCGGCGAGTACGCCGCGTTCCAGCCGGGCGCGGCCAACGCGATGGGCTTCGACGACCTGAAGGTCATCGAGGCGTACCGCTTCCTGCGGTCCGTCGCCGAGGGCACGCCGTACGGGGCGACGCTGCGGGACGCGGTGTGCAGCGCGGCCGTGCTGGACGCGATCACGCGCTCCGCTCGCAGCGGCTCGTGGGTGGACGTCGGCGCGGGCTGAGCGCTCCCAGGGCCTCTCGTTCGGATCATGCCGGGCTCGCGGGCCCTGGCACCGCTCCCCCACTCTCGGCTTCGCTCGAGCGGAGGTACCCCAACCGCCGCGTTGTCCCGCGCCGCGGCGTGCCGTCAGCCGCCGGCCGCCCGCACCGCGCCGTGCAGCTGCGTCACCCCCGCCGCCAGCGCGTCGGCCACCGGCTCAGGGGGGATGTCGGTGCCGCCGCTGGTGCGGGCCAGTAGGGGCAGTTCGACCTGGACGCCGCCGAGAGGGGCAAGGTTGACCGGGTTCCTGGGGTGCAGGCCCCGCAGCCCGGCCGGGATCGCCGCCAGGTCGACGACGGCCGGGAAGGACGGCGCCTTGGCCGCGAGCGCGCCCGCGAGGACGCGGGCGGCGTCCCGGTTGCCGCCGCCGAGATAGACGGTGCGCGGCGCCCCGGCCCGCATGTGGCCGTGCAGGGAGACGGTGAGGGAGACCCCCGCCAGGAACTCCCGCAGCAGTGAGCAGTGCTCCGCCGCCATGCGCGGGGACGGGATGTGCACGGGCCGCCGTGCCCCCGGCTGGGTGAAGACCAGGCTGGTGGCGCCGCAACGGCGTGCCACGATGCGGGCGAGTTCCGCGGTGCCGCCCTCGTTGCTGCCGTGCAGCGCCAGCAGCCCGATCCCGTCGCCCGGTACGAGCGTCGCGAGCAGCGGGACCCCTTCGATCTCGACGTCCTCGGTGCGTGTCATCGCTTCCTCCCGTAGGGGGAACGGGTGGCCCATGGACCGGCTCCTCGAAGGGCTTTCGACGGCTTCCCGCTGATTGTCCGAAGGGTTTGTACTGACAAGAATGGCAGGGCCGCGATCCGGCTGCCGTCGGACGGGCCCGGCCGGGCGGACGGGGCCGGCGGCGTCCGCGACCACTCACAACGGAAGCAGCGAAGCGCATGCGTATCGGAATCCTCGGCCGCGGCCGCATCGGCGCCTTCCACGCCGGAACCCTCCACGGGCTGGACGCCGTCGAGTCGCTCGTCGTCGCCGACCCGTCCGCCGGCGCCGCCAGGGCCGCCGCCGAGCGGTTCGGGGCGGAGGTCGCCCACTCGCCACAGGCGCTGCTGGCGGCCGGGGTGGACGGCCTCGTCGTGGCGGCGGCCACGGACGCCCATCCGGCGCTGATCCGGGCCGGCGTCGAGGCGGGCGTCCCCGTCTTCTGCGAGAAGCCGGTCGCCCGCACCATGGCGGAGGGCGTCGAGGTGTTGAAGGCCGTCGCGGGCAGCGGCGTCCCGATCCAGATCGGCCTCAACCGCCGCTTCGACACGGGCTTCGTGGCCGCCCGGGCCGCGGTACGGGCAGGTGAGCTGGGCAGGCTTCACACCGTCCGCTGCACGACCCTGGACCCGGCGCCGCCGCCGGCCGCGTACATCGCCGCGTCCGGCGGGATCTTCCGGGACTGCTCCGTGCACGACTTCGACGCCATCCGCTGGGTGACGGGCCGAGAGGTCACCGAGGTGTACGCGGCCGGCGGCAACCGGGGCGCCGGACACATCGAGGAGGCGGGCGACGCCGACACCACCGGCGCGGTCCTCACCCTGGACGACGGCACCCTGGCGGTGGTGTCCAACTCCCGCCACAACGCCCGTGGTTACGACGTACGGATGGAACTGCACGGCTTCCAGGACTCGATCGCCGTGGGCCTGGACGACAGACTGCCGCTGCGCTCGGTCGAACCCGGTGCGGCCTTCCCGTCCGGGACCCCGCACGACTTCTTCATGGACCGCTTCGCCGCTGCCTACCGCGCCGAACTGGCCGCGTTCACCGAGGTGGTGGCCGGCACCCGCCCCTCGCCCTGCACGGTCGAGGATGCCCTGGAGGCGGCCTGGATCGCCGAGGCCTGCGTGCTGTCGCTGCGTGAGCACCGGCCGGTGACGGTCGCGGAGGTGCGGCGGGACCGAGCCGCTGTCAGCCGCAGTACCGGATGAGCCACTCGTCCGCGTTGTACATGTCCCGCGCCGGGTCCGGCGCGGTCGCCGGGCTCGTCTCGACCATGTCCTCCGGGCGTGTCCGCTCGGGCAGCGTGCTGAAGCGGTCGAGGCGCTGGACCGCCGCGTCGGCGCTCTCCCGCGCGCTCTCCCCGGATCCGGTGCGCTGTGTCATATGGCCCTCCCGTCCGAGCGCGCGTCCCCCGTCGTGGTTCCCGACGCGCGCGTGCCTCCCGTTGGTTCCCGGCCGTCCACACACCGAATCCGATGTAGTTCAAAAGGAAATCAGGTTCCGCCGGAGGGCGGAGCAGGGTCAGGAGCTGCCTTCCGGGGGCGCCGCCAGGGGGCGGTGAGGTCCGCCTCCTCGGGCAGCTCCCGCGCGTCGACGCCGCGCACCTGGGCCAGCTCGTGCTTGAGGGCCGCGAGTTCGGCGCCGCCGGCCATGTGATCGGTCAGCTCCTCCAGGCCGACGTCGCCGCGGTCGGCGGACAGCTCCAGGGTGCCGAGGCGCAGCACGCTGAAGTGGTCGCCGACCATGTAGGCGTGGTGGGGGTTGTGGGTGATGAAGACGACGCCGAGACCGCGGTCGCGGGCGGCGGCGATGTACTTGAGGACCACGCCGGACTGCCTGACGCCGAGGGCGGCCGTCGGTTCGTCGAGGATCAGTACGCGGGCGCCGAAGTGGACCGCGCGGGCGATGGCCACGCTCTGGCGCTGGCCGCCGGAGAGGGTGCCGACGGGCTGTTCCAGGTCGTCCAGGACGATGCCCATGTCGCGCAGTTCCCGGTCGGCGGTCCGCTTCATCCGGGCGATGTCCAGGCGGCGCAGCGGCCAGGGCCCCTTGGTCAGCTCGGAGCCGAGGAAGAAGTTGCGCCACACCGGCATCAGCGGGACGGTGGCGAGGTCCTGGTAGACGGTGGCGATGCCGCGTGCGAGGGCGTCGCGCGGCGTGGCGAAGCGCACGGGCCGCCCGTCGACGAGGAACTCGCCCTCGGTGTGCCGGTGCAGCCCGGAGACGATCTTGATGAGGGTGGACTTCCCTGCGCCGTTGTCACCGAGCACGCAGGTCACCCGGCCGGCGTCGACCGTGAGGTCGACGCCGTGCAGGGCCCGGACGTTGCCGTAGGACTTGCCGGCGCCGCGCAGTTCGACCAGGGGCGTGTCCGGTGCGGGCGGGGTGCCCTCGGCCCCGGCGCCGTGGGGCGTCGTCGTGTCGTCTGTCATCGGTCACCTCCGGGTAGCGGTGCGCCGTACCCATAGATTGATCAGGACGGCACCGAGCAGCATCACGCCGAGGAACGCCTTGAACCAGTCGGGGTTCCAGCCGGCGTAGACGATGCCCTGTTGCACCATGCCGAACATGAACGCGCCGAAGACCGGGCCGATCGCGGAGCCCTGGCCGCCGGTGAGCAGGCAGCCGCCGATGACGGCCGCGGCGATGTAGATCAGCTCCTGGCCGACGCCCTCGCCGGACTGCACGGTGTTGAAGGAGAACAGGTTGTGCATGCCGACGAACCAGGCGCCGAGACCGACCAGCATGAACAGCGTGATCTTGGTGAACGTGACGGGGACGCCGACGGCGCGGGCGCTCCCCTCGTCACCGCCGACGGCGAAGACCCAGTTGCCGTACCTGGTGCGCAGCAGCACCCAGGTGGCGAGGGCGGCGAAGACCAGCCACCAGACGACGGTGATCTTGACCTGGACGCCGCCGGCGTCGAAGGACGAGGCGAAGATCCTCCGGGCCTGGCCGAAGCCGTCCATGTCGCTGATGTCGTCGGTGGCGACGTTGTCGGTGACGAGCTTGGTGACGGCGAGGTTGACGCCTTGCAGGATGAGGAAGGTGCCGAGGGTGACCAGGAAGCTGGGCAGCCCGGTTCTCACCACCATCCAGCCGTTGAGGGCGCCGATCGCGAGGGACAGGACCAGGGCCACGACCACCCCGGTCCACACGTTCACGGTCAGCTGGTAGCTGAGCATGCTCGCGGCGAGCGCCGAGGTGATCACGGCGACACCGGAGGACAGGTCGAACTCGCCGCCGATCATCAGCAGGGCCACCGGCAGGGCCATGATTCCGATGGTGGAGGACTGGTAGAGGATCGTGGCCATCGAGCTGCCGTGGCGGACCGATGGCGCGGCGACCAGGAAGAAGACCAGTACGGCGGCGGCGCCCAGGAATACGCCCACTTCGGGCCGCGCCAGCAGCCGGAGCACCGCCGGGCGCCGGGCGGCGCGGCCGTCGGCTCCCCCGGGGCCGGGCGTCTGCGGCGTGCCCACCGCGGACCCCGCGCGCTGGGCCGTGCTCATCACCGGGTGCCCTTGGCGGCGAACTCCGCCACCTTGCCGACATTGGACCTGTCGACGAAGGCCGGGCCGGTGAGCACCGGCTGGACCCCGCCGCCGCTGTAGTTGCCGTTGTTCTCGTAGAGCCACAGGGAGTCGACCGCCAGGTAGCCCTGCAGATAGGGCTGCTGGTCGACGGCGAACTCGACCGAGCCGTTCTTGACGGCCTTGACCAGCGCCTTGTTGAGGTCGAAGGTGGCCACCTTCGCCTTGCTGCCGGCGTCCGACACCGACTGCGTGGCGGTGAGGGCGAACGGCGCGCCGAGGGTGACGACCGTGTCGATCCCGTCGTCTTCCTTCAGCTTGGCGGTGACGGTGGACTTCACGGAGGGCATGTCGGCGCCGTTCACGTAGAGGGTCTCGGTGGTGCCCCTGAACGTCTTCTTGACGCCGTCGCAGCGCTGGGTGAGGCCGACGTTGCCCTGCTCCTGGATGACGCAGACGATCTTCTTGGCGCCGGTCGTGTTCAGCTTGTCGCCGAACGCCTCGCCCGCGACGCTCTCGTCCTGGCCGAAGAACTCCAGCAGGCCGAGTCTCTTCCAGTCGCTCAGCCCCGAGTTCAGCCCGACCACCGGGATGCCCACCCGCCGCGCCTGGCCGATGACGCTCTTCATGGCGTCCGGCTTGGCGAGGGTGACGGCTATGCCGTCGGCCTTCTGGTCGATCGCGTTCTGCACCAGGTTCGCCTGGACGCCCGCGTTCGGGTCGTGGGAGTAGACCAGTCTGACGTTGTCCTTGGCGGCCGCGGCCTCCGCGCCCTTGCGGACGGTGTCCCAGAAGGTGTCGCCGGGCGCCTGGTGGGTGACGAGCGCGACGGTCATCCGGGGGGTGCCGGCCTTGCCCGCGGAGGCGTTCGCCGCCGACTCCTCGGCCTTCTTGCCGCCGGAGCCGCTGGAACAGCCGGCCAGGATGAGGGCCGCCGCGGCGGCCACGGCCATGAAGAGGGCCGGCCCGCGGGAGCGGTGGCGAGAAGAGCGGTCGCGAGAAGAGCGGTGGCGAGAAGAGCGGTCCATCGTTCCTGCACCTCACTGTGCTAGGGGGAAGGGACGCTGCGCAGTCGAATCACGTTTCGGGCAAGAGGCTCCCCAGTACGGCCCCGCCTATTGACGCGTGAGCGGACATGGGGCTGTTATTACGCCCACGCTGTTCGGTCGAGTTGATTTCTGAGCGGTTTCGATGAGCTGCGGGGATCGACTCACCCCGTGACCGAGCCCCGGATTCCCTCAGGAGCCGCCATGCGCCTCTCCACCTCCGGCCGTCCCCTCCCCGCTCCCAGCCGCCGATCGCTGCTGCGCGGAACGGGCGGCGCCGCCCTGCTCGCCGGTGCCGGCATACCCCTGCTGTCCGGCTGCGGAGGCAGCGGTTCCTCCTCCGACCCGAAGACCGTCACCGTCGGCTCCAACGCCTCGGACGCGGTGCCGAAGAAGGCCTTCGAGAGCGTCTACGCGGCGTTCCGGAAGCGGTCGGGCATCAGCGTCGACGTCAACACCAAGGACCACAACACCTTCCAGGAGCAGATCAACTCGTATCTGCAGGGCACACCCGACGACGTGTTCAACTGGTTCGCCGGCTACCGCATGCAGTTCTTCGCGGCGAAGAAACTGGCCACGCCCGTCGACGAAGTCTGGGCGAAGATCGGGGGCAACTTCCCCGAGGCGATGAAGAAGCTCAGCAAGGGCGAGGACGGCAAGTACTACTTCGTGCCGCTGACGACCTACCCGTGGGCCGTCTTCTACCGCAAGAGCCTCTTCCGGCAGCGCGGCTACGAAGTCCCCGTCACCTGGGACGACTTCGTCGCCCTGCTCAAGCGGATGAAGAAGGACGGCCTGGTCCCGCTCGCCTTCGGCGACAAGGACGCCTGGCCGGCGATGGGCACCTTCGACCAGATCGACTTCCGGCTCAACGGGTACGACTTCCACGTCCGGTTGATGGCGGGCAAGGCCTCCTGGACCGACGCGAGGGTGAGGGCCGTCTTCGACCACTGGTCCGAGATCCTGCCCTACCACCAGGACGGCTTCATGGGCCGCACCTGGCAGGACGCGGCGCAGACGCTGGTGTCGAAGAAGGCCGGCATGTACCTCCTGGGCTCCTTCGTGGGCCAGCAGTTCACCGACAAGGCCGACCTGGACGACCTGGACTTCTTCCCCTTCCCGGAGATCAACCCCGCCTACGGCCAGGAGACGGTCGAGGCGCCGACCGACGGCTTCATGGTCAGCAGATCCCCGAAGAACCACGCGGGCGTCGTGAAGCTGCTGGAGTACCTGGGCGGTCCGGCGGCGGAGGAGCTGTACCTCAAGACCGACTCGAGCGTGGTGGCCGCCTCCGGCAAGGCCGACACCTCCGCCTACTCCCCTCTGCAGAAGAAGGCGTTCGACATGATCGCCGGCGCCAGGAGCCTCACCCAGTTCATGGACCGCGACAGCCGCCCCGACTTCACCTCGACGGTGATGCAGCCGGGGCTGCAGAAGTTCCTCCAGAACCCCAAGGGCGTGGACGGCCTGCTGTCGTCCATCGAACGCCAGAAGAAGACGATCTTCGCGTCCTCGTGAGCGGCCCCATGACGACCGACACGACGACGAAGAGCCCACGGCCGGCCGCCGTGCCGCCCGCGGGCACCGCACCCGCCGGGAAGCGGGCCGCACGAGGCCACGAGCGCCTGCTGACGCGCCGTGACCGGATCACCCTGGCCCTGATGGCGGGCGTGCCCACCCTCCTGCACGTGGCCCTCGTGTGGGTCACCGCGATCGCCTCCGTCCTCCTCGCCTTCACCAGCTGGGACGGCATCGGGTTCGGCTCCATCAGGTGGGTGGGCCTGGACAACTTCACCCAGCTCTTCAAGGACAACCCGCAGTTCTGGCCGGCTGTCCAGCACAATCTCATCTGGTTCGGGGCGCTGATCCTCGTCCCCACACCGTTCGGCCTGTTCCTCGCCCTGCAGCTGGACAAGCGGATCCGGTTCAGCCGGCTCTACCAGACCGCGTTCTTCCTGCCCGTCGTCATCTCCATGGCGTGCATCGGCTTCGTCTGGCAGCTCGTCTACAACCCGGACACCGGCCTGATCAACAGCGTCATCGGCGCCAACCGGCCCGGCCACTACATCGACTGGATCGGCGACCCCGCCCTCAATCTGTGGGCCGTCCTCATCGCCGCGTCCTGGCGGCACACCGGCTACATGATGATCCTGTACCTGGCCGGCCTCAAGAGCGTCGACCCGTCCCTGCGAGAGGCGTCCGCGCTGGACGGCGCTACCGAGTGGCAGTCGTTCCGGCACGTCGTCTTCCCCACGCTGCGCCCGACCAACACGGTCGTCCTCGTCGTCACCATCATCGAGGCACTCCGCGCCTTCGACCTGGTCTTCGTCTTCAACAAGGGCGCCCAGGGCACCGAGTTGCTGTCGATCCTGGTCACCAACAACATCATCGGCGAGTCCAGCCGCATC
Organism: Streptomyces lucensis JCM 4490; assembly: GCF_014650035.1. Taxonomy (GTDB): domain Bacteria; phylum Actinomycetota; class Actinomycetes; order Streptomycetales; family Streptomycetaceae; genus Streptomyces; species Streptomyces lucensis. Next base: position 408,961 of record NZ_BMUE01000004.1, read on the forward strand.
GGGTACGGCTCGGCCATCGCCGTCGTCCTGCTGGTGATCTCCCTGGCCGTGATCATCCCGTACCTGATCGCCACCTTCCGGAAGGAGCGGCGCGCATGAGCGGCACCCCCCACCCGCTGAAGCGGCGCGCCCCGGTCCGCCCGGCCCGGATCCTGCTGCACGTCTTCCTCGCGGCAACGGCCCTCGCATGGCTGGCGCCGCTGCTGTGGGCGGTCTTCTCGGCGCTGCGCCCGTACGGCGAGACCAGCGCGAAGGGGTACGTCTCCTGGCCCGACACGCTGAACCTCGACAACTTCGAGAACGCCTTCCGGCAGTCGGACATGACGCACTACTTCGGCAACACGCTGATCATCGCGGTGCCCGCCGTGCTGCTCACGCTGTTCCTGTCGTCGATGGTGGCCTTCTACGTCAGCCGCTTCGACTTCCGCCTCAACCTGGCGCTGCTGCTGGTGTTCACGGCCGGCAACCTGCTGCCCCAGCAGGTCGTCATCACCCCGCTGTACCGGCTGTACCTGCTGACGGACCTGCCCGGCGTCACGGCCAGCGGCAAGCTGTACGACTCCGCGCTCGGCCTGGTCCTGATCCACGTGGCGTTCCAGTCCGGGTTCTGCGCGTTCGTGCTGAGCAACTACATGCGCTCGCTGCCGCACGAGCTGACCGAGGCCGCGCTGGTCGACGGCGCATCGGTGTGGCGGCTGTACTGGCAGATCACCCTGCCGCTGTGCAAACCGGCCATGGCGGCCCTGGCGACCCTGCTGTCCATCTGGATCTACAACGACTTCTTCTGGGCGCTGGTGCTGATCTCGACGGGCGAGAACATGCCGATCACGTCGGCCCTGAACAACCTCTCCGGCCAGTACTTCACCGACCCCAACCTGGTCGCCGCGGGCTCCCTGCTCACCGCGATCCCCACGCTGATCGTGTACTTCGTGCTCCAGCGCCAGTTCGTCAGCGGCCTGACCCTGGGCTCCGGCAAGGGCTGACCGCGGGGCCGGACGGCCAGCAGTTCGGCGCGCCTCACCGAAACAAAAGGAGGGCCGTTTCACACGTCTCGTGAAACGGCCCTTCGACCTGCGAATCGCAAGTCGGGACGACAGGATTTGAACCTGCGACCCCTTGACCCCCAGTCAAGTGCGCTACCAAGCTGCGCCACGTCCCGGTGCGTTCACTCGCGGTGACCCGCGTGATCGCGCGAACAGCACTTTACCCCACCTCCGGCGGTGCGCCGAACGGGGCCGGGGCGGTGCGGGGGACAATCGGCCGTATGACGAACGCGGGCGCATCGGGGGCCAGGGACCGGGACGAGGAGGGACGGGCCCGCAACGCCCGGCCCCGGGACGGACTCGGCCGGCCGCTGCCACACGGCACGGAGGGCGTGGCCCGGCAGCCGGAAGGTGTCGTGCGGGCGCCGCTGGAGACGGTCGCCGAGGCGCAGGCGCTGCTGGCGGCGGGGAAGCCGTTCCACGCGCACGAGGTGTTCGAGGACGCCTGGAAGTCGGGACCGCCGGAGGAGCGTCCGCTGTGGCGGGGGCTGGCCCAGCTGGCGGTGGGGCTCACCCACGCGGCGCGCGGGAACGCCGTCGGCGGGGCGCGGCTGCTGCGGCGCGGGGCGGGCGCGGTGGAGGAGTGGGCGGCCCTGCGGGGCGAGGACCGGCCGTACGGGATGGACCTGACCGGCCTCGCCCGCTGGGCCCGGGAGCTGGCCGGGCGGGTGGAGCAGGGCTCCGGGCCGGTGGACGCGGGCGCCGAGGCCCCCAGGCTCGGGTGGCGGACGGCCGGATGACCGGGAGGCCGGGAGGCCGGGAGGCCCGGCACGCGCCGGGAGGCCGGGCACGCGCCGGGAACCGGCGGGGCGGGCTTCGTGGTGACGGCGCGTGCGGAGCCGGTGGACGGGTCGTCAGTGGTATGCGGCAGACTCGGGGCGTGCGAAAGATTCATGTCATCGGTATCGGCGCGGGCGACCCCGACCAGCTGACCCTGCAGGCGGTCAGGGCGCTGCGGAGCACGGACGTGTTCTTCCTGCTCGACAAGGGCGAGGTGAAGAACGACCTGACGCAGCTGCGCCGGGACATCCTGGACGCACATCTGGACGAGGGGTCGTACCGGGTCGTGGAGGCCCGGGACCCGGAGCGGGACCGGAGGGCGGGCGGGGCGGCGTACTCGCCGGCGGTGGACGACTGGCGCAGCGCGCGTGCGGGGATCTACGAGCGGCTGATCGCCGGGGAGCTGGGCGAGGACGGCACCGGCGCGTTCCTGGTGTGGGGGGATCCGGCGCTGTACGACAGCACGCTGGGGATCCTCCAGGAGGTGCTGGAGCGGGGCGCGGTGGCGTTCGAGTACGACGTCGTGCCCGGTATCAGCAGTGTCTCCGCGCTGGTCGCCCGGCATCGTACGGGGCTCAACCGGGTGGCACGGCCGGTGCAGATCACCACCGGGCGGCGGCTCGCCGAGGGGTTCCCGGCGGACGTGGACGACGTGGTCGTGATGCTGGACGCCCAGCAGGCCTTCCGCCGGTACGCCGGCGAGGACATCGACATCTACTGGGGGGCGTACATAGGCACCCCGGACGAGATCCTCGTCGCCGGCCCGATCGCCGAGGCGGGCCCGCGCATCGAGCGGCTGCGCGCCGAGGCACGCGAGCGCAAGGGCTGGATCATGGACACGTATCTCCTGCGCAGGAACACCGGGGGCTGAGGCCCAGCCGCTCCAGTACGCCGGCCACGTCGGGCACCGCCGTCACCCCGGCCGGCAGCTCGGGGCGGCGTACGACGAGCACCGGCAGCCCCAGTTCCCGTGCGGCCGTCAGCTTCGCGGCCGTCGCCCCGCCGCCGCTGTCCTTGGTGACCAGGACGTCGATCCGGTGGGCGCGCAGCAGGTGCGTCTCGTCCGGCACCGTGAACGGGCCGCGGGCGAGGATCACCCGGGTGTCCGCGGGGAGCGGCGGCTCGGGCGGGTCGACCGAGCGGACGACGAAGCGCAGGTCCGTCAGGTGAGCGAAGGCGGCGAGACCCAGGCGTCCGGTGCTGAGGAACACCCGGCGGCCCAGGCGGGGCAGCGCCTCCGCCGCCGCTTCCAGCGAGCTGACGAAGCGCCAGTCGTCACCGGGGCCGGGCCGCCAGCCGGGGCGGCGCAGCACCAGGGCGCGGACCCCGGTGGCCGCCGCCGCACGGGCCGCGTTGGCCGTGATGGACTCGGCGAAGGGGTGCGTGGCGTCGACCAGGACGTCCACCCGGTGCGCCCGCAGCCACTCGGCGAGGCCCTCCGGCCCGCCGAAGCCGCCGGTCCGCACCTCGCCCGCCACCGCTGCCGGGCGGGCGACCCGGTCGGCCAGCGAGGTGGTGACCCGGACACCGGGGCGTTCGGCGAGGTCCGCGGCGAGACGGCGGGCCTCGGTGGTACCGCCGAGGATCAGGACGTGCGGGGACATGGGGGTGAGCGTACCGAGGCGGTACGGGCCGCCGGGCCGCCGCCCGCGGGGCTACGGTCGGAGCATGGAATCCGTTCGTGGCGTCCTGATCGACATCGACGGTGTGCTCACCGTCTCCTGGAAGCCGCTGCCGGGTGCGGTGGAGGCGCTGGCGAGGATCCGCGCGGCCGGGTACGGGGTGGCCCTGGTGACCAACACGACGTCGCGTTCCCGGGCGTCGATCGCGCAGACGCTGTCGCGGGCCGGCTTCGAGGTGGACGCCGGGGACGTGCTGACCGCGCCCGCCGCCACGGCCGCCCATCTCGCCGAGCACCACCCCGGCGCCCGCTGCGCCCTGCTCAACAGCGGTGACGTCGGGGCGGACCTGGGTGACATCACCGTGGTCGACGACCGTCCCGACGTGGTCGTCCTCGGCGGTGCGGGGCCCGAGTTCGACTACGCGGCGCTGAACCGGGCCTTCGGGTTCCTGCAGCGGGGGGCGCGGCTGGTCGCCATGCACCGCAATCTGTACTGGCGGACCGACACCGGGCTGCAGCTCGACTCGGGCGCCTTCCTGCTCGGGCTGGAGCGGGCGGCGGGTGTCGAGGCGGAGGTCACGGGCAAGCCGTCGCGGGCGTTCTTCGAGGCGGCGCTGTCCCGGCTGGGGGCGGACGCGGAGCAGGCGCTGATGGTGGGCGACGACATCGAGTCGGACGTCCTGGCGGCGCAGCGGGCGGGGCTGACGGGGGTTCTGGTGCGCACGGGCAAGTACCGGCCGGGGACGCAACGGCACGCGAGCGGCGCACCCGACCACGTCGTGGACTCCTTCGCGGACGTACCGGCGCTGCTCGGCCTACCTCAGTAGCGGCTGCACCGCGCCCACGACCGTCGCCGCGACGACGAGTTGTTCGCAGAGCCGCGCACGCGTGGCGCCTCGCGGCGCGAGTCGCGGCTCAGTGCCTCTCGACCAGCACGGCGCTCCCCTGTCCCACGCCCACGCACATGGTCGCGAGACCGCGCCCGGCGCCCGTGCGCCGCATCCGGTGCAGCAGCGTCGTCAGGATGCGGGCGCCGGAGCAGCCGAGGGGGTGGCCGAGGGCGATGGCGCCGCCGGTGGGGTTGACCAGGTCCGGGTCGATGCCCAGCTGGTCGACGCAGGCGAGTGCCTGGGCGGCGAACGCCTCGTTGAACTCGGCCTCCCGCAGGTCGCCGATCTCCCAGCCGGCCCGGGCCAGCGCCTTGCGGGTGGCGGGGACGGGGCCGATGCCCATCACGTCGGGGTGGACTCCGGCGGACGCGCCCGCGACGTAGCGGCCCAGGGACTCCAGGCCGAGGTCGTTCAGGGCCTCCTCGCTGACCACCAGCAGTCCGGCCGCCCCGTCGTTCATCGGCGAGGCGTTGCCCGCGGTGACCGTGCCGCCCTGGCGGAAGACCGGCCGAAGCCGGGACAGCTTCTCCAGCGAGGTGTCCTCGCGGACGCACTCGTCCTGCTCGACCACGATGCCGTCGGGGCGCTCGACGGGCAGGAGTTCGTCGTCGAAGTGCCCGTTCTTGCGCGCGGCGGCGGCGAGCCGGTGGCTGCGCAGCGCGAACTCGTCCTGGCGCTCGCGGGAGACGCCGTAGCGCCCGGCGACCTCCTCGGCGGTCTCCCCCATGGACAGCAGGCCGTGCAGGTCCTTCATGGCGGGGTTGACCAGGCGCCAGCCGAGCCGGGTGTCGTGGGTCTCGATGCGGTGCGGCAGGGCCTCGTCGGGGCGGGGCAGCACGAACGGGGCGCGGCTCATCGACTCGGAGCCGCCGGCGATCACGATGTCGGCCTCGCCCGCGGCGATCGTCCGGGCGGCGGCGGTGACCGCTTCGAGGCCGGACGCGCACAGCCGGTTGACGGTGGCGCCGGGCACGGACTCGGGGAGCCCGGCGAGCAGGGCGGCCATGCGGGCGACGTTGCGGTTGTCCTCGCCGGCCTGGTTGGCCGCGCCCCAGTAGACGTCGTCGATCCGGGCGGGGTCGAGGGCGGGCACGTCGGCCACCAGGTGGCGGATCACGGTCGCCGCCAGATCGTCGGGCCGCACGGAGGACAGGGCTCCGCGCAGCTTGCCGATGGGGGTGCGGCGGGCGGCCGCGAAGTGGACGGGACGCACGGCTGGGACTCCTGACCTACGACGCTGTGGATCAGCTGAAGACGGCGTGGCACCGCGGCGCCACTTAATTAGCACTGCTAGTTTTGGACTATAGACCTTCGGGCGGCCCCCTGGGAAGATCTCCCCACGCCCGCGCCGAGACAGCCGGAGGAGCCATGCCCCACGTCCGAGAGCACGCCCTCGACGGCACCCGCGGCGCCGTCGCCGTCCACGAGTGGCCGCATCCCGCACCGCGCTTCCTGGCGCTCCTCGCGCACGGCTACGGCGAGCACGCGGGCCGGTACGAGGAGCTAGCCGCCGTGCTCACGGGGCACGGGGCCGCCGTGTACGCGCCCGACCACATGGGACACGGAAGATCCGCGGGCGAGCGGGTGCTGATCGAGGACTTCGAGGACGTGGTCACCGACCTGCACGCCGCGGCGGACCTGGCCCGGGCCGCGCACCCCGGCCTGCCGCTCGTCCTCGTCGGCCACTCCATGGGCGGCCTGGTCGCGGCGCGCTACGCCCAGCGGCACGGAGCGGAGCTGAGCGCGCTGGTGCTGTCCGGTCCGGTGATCGGCGCCTGGGAACTGCCCGGGCGGCTGCTCGCCCTGGACGAGATCCCGGACACCCCCATCAGCCCGGCGTCGCTCTCCCGGGACCCGGCCGTGGGCGCCGCGTACGCCGCTGATCCGCTGGTGTGGCACGGGCCGATGAAGCGCCCGACGGTCGAGGCCTTCGCACGGACGCTGGAGACCGTCGACCGGGGCGGCGACGTCGGCGGTCTGCCGCTGCTGTGGCTGCACGGCGACGACGACCGGCTCGTTCCGCTGTCCGGCAGCCGGGTGGGGGTGGAGCGGCTCGGCGGCGCCCGGGCGGCCGAGCGGATCTTCCCCGGGGCACGGCACGAGGTCTTCAACGAGACGAACCGGGCAGAGGTCTTCGCCGAACTGGTCCGCTTCCTCGACACGGCACTTCCCCGCTGATCAGCCCGTTTGTGTCCCTGGGCAGGGGGCACCCGCCCTCCGGATAGGACGCGGCGCGGCACCGGGCCGAGAGCCGGCCGCACCGAACGCCCGGCACGCCCCCGGCAACCGGAAGGGGAGACCCATGGCCGACTCCATCGAATTCGACGCGTTGTGGGAGGACTTCCACCGCGTGGTGAACATGACCTCGGCGGAACTCGCGGCGTGGCTCAGGGTGCGGGACGCCGGCGAGGCGGCGGAGCCCCTGCCCGAGGAGGCGGGGACACCGACCGGGCAGCACGTCCTCGCGATCCTCCAGAAGCGGCGCACGGACCTCACCGACGACGACGTCCGGGTGATGCACCGGGTCGTCGACACCGTGGGCGACCTCGTGGACATGGAGGACGAGCCCGAGCCGGAGACCGCGGCCGCGGACACCCGCCGCCGGCACCGGCTGATGACGCTCGGCCACGACCCGCTCAAGCCGTAGGCCCGTGAACCACGGCGAACGGTCGGACCGTCAGCCCGCGGACCACGGCGAACGGGTCGTGCGCGAGCTGGTGTCCGCGTACGGGCGGACGTACGCCGAGGAGGCGGGCATCCGGCTGAAGAACACCCCGCAGCCGCTGTACCGGCTGCTCGTGCTGTCCCTGCTGCTCAGCGCCCGCATCCGGGCGTCGGTCGCGGTGGCCGCCGCCCGGGCCCTGCACGAGGACCGCCTCGACACCCCGCGCCGCATGGCCGGGGCGGACTGGCAGCGACGCGTGGACGCGCTGGGCCGCGGCGGCTACCGGCGCTACGACGAGCGCACGGCGACCCAGCTCGGCGACGGCGCGGAGCTGCTGCTCGACCGCTGGCGGGGAGACCTGCGCCGGCTGCACGAGGAGGCGGGCGGCGACACCGGCGAACTCGGCCGGCTGCTGCAGGAGGAACCCGGGGTGGGCCCGGCCGGCGCCGGCATCTTCCTGCGCGAGGCGCAGCGGGTGTGGCCGGACGTCGCGCCCTACATAGACGGCAAGGCCCTGTCCGGGGCGCGGCGGCTCGGCCTGCCGCAGGACGCGGACGAGCTGGTCTCGCTGGCCGGGGGCACCCAACCGGCCGTACTGGCCGCCGCGTTGGTGCGCGCGGCGCTGGACAGGCGGGTGGCCGAAGACTGTCTGCGCCGGGCCGCGTGATCGTGCCAGACTGCTGCTCGCACGTCCCGGAACGACCGCCGGGACCAGCCGAGCGGAGGAGCAGCGCGTGACGGGGACCGAGCCGGCCGCAGCGTACATAGACACCACCCGGCCGCATCCGGCCAGGGTGTACGACTGGTTCCTCGGCGGCAAGGACAACTACCCCGTCGACGAGGAACTCGGCCGCCGGATCACGGCGATCGACCAGGGCGCCCTGCGGGCCGCACGCGCCAACCGCGCGTTCATGCACCGGGCCACGCGCACGCTGGCCGAGAGCGGCGTCCGCCAGTTCCTGGACATCGGCACCGGCATACCGACCGCGCCCAACCTGCACCAGATCGCCCAGTCGGTGACGCCCGGCGCACGCGTGGTCTACGTCGACAACGATCCGATCGTGCTGGCCCACGCGCACGCGCTGCTGCGGGGCACGCCCGAGGGCGCGACGGAGTACGTGCAGGCCGACGCCCGTGACCCGAGCACCATCCTGGAGCGGGCCGCCCCGGTCCTCGACCTGGACCGTCGGTGGCCCTGTCCCTCATCGCCCTGCTCCACTTCGTCGCCGACGAGGACGGCGCCCACGACCTGGTGTCGACCCTGGTCGACGCGCTGGCACCGGGCAGCGCCCTGGTGCTGACCATGATGACGGCGGACTTCGAACCCGGGAACGTGCGCCGGGGCATCGACGCGTACGCCGCGGGCGGTGTGACCCTGGTGGCCCGCTCCCACGACGAGGTGGCCGCGTTCTTCCAGGGGCTCGACCTGCTGGAGCCCGGCATCACGTCCGTCGCCCGGTGGCGTCCCGGGGACCGCGTGGACGAGAAGGACGGCCCGGTCTCGCTGTACGGCGGAGTCGCGCGCAAGCCCTGACGGGTCTTCCCCGCTTTCGTCTCACCCGCCGCGCCGGCTCGCCACGGCCCACACGACGAAGGCGAGGATGGCGATGGCGAAGGTGACCCAGGTGGGCATGGCGTCCGCGCCCTTGTAGGCCAGCGTCTCGTTCGCTTGCGAAAGATGCACGGGATCTCCTGGTGGCCGGGGCGGGGGGCGCCGGCCCGGCGGGCGCCCGCTCTCGGAGAGTCCTCGTACCCTGCTTCGGCGCCCCGATTCCGTACCGGGCGGGTCCTACAGGCCGAGCACGCGGGAGATGGTGCGCAGCACGCCGTTCTCGTTGTTGGACGGGGCCAGGTGACGGGCCCGGCGGACGACGTGCGGATGGGCGTTGGCCATGGCGAAGGACCACTCGGCGGCGTCGAGCATCTCCAGGTCGTTGAGGTAGTCGCCGAACACCATGGTCTGCGCGGGCGTGATGCCGAGCGCCCGCTGGAGGCCGCGCAGGGCGGCGCCCTTGTCGGCGGTGCGGTTCATCACGTCGACCCAGTGCTCGCCGGAGACGACGACCTGGTGCGTGGCGGCGAACTCCGCGAGGGCGGGCGCCGTGGAGTGCTCGGCGGGCCCGAAGTCGAACACCGCCACCTTGATCATCTCGTCCTCGACGGCCGTGACGTCCTCCACGATCCGGTGCTCGGCGTAGTACTTGCGCACCTCGGCGAGGAACGCCTCGTCGCTGCGCTCGACGTACGCCGCCCGCTTGCCGCACACCACGGCGCCGACGTCCACGCCGCGCGCGGCCAGCCGCCGCACCGTACGGGCGACCTCCGGCGCGACGGACCCCCGCAGCGGGTCGGAGCTCAGCTCCACCCCGTCCCGGACCACGTACGTGCCGTTCTCCGCTATGAACACCATGCCCTCGGCGACGTCCGCGAACTGCCGGGCCAGCGTGGCGTACTGGCGGCCGCTCGCCGGACTGAACAGCACCCCGCGCCGGCGCAGCTCGGCGAGCATCGGCCACAGCCCGGCGGGGATCCGCTTGGCGTCGTCCAGCAGGGTGCCGTCCATGTCGGTGACGATCAGCCGGATGTCGGCGGGGCCCGAGGGCAGCCCGGGGACGTCGAGGAGGGGCGTGGGCGTGACGGGCATGGCCTGCTTCCGGTCGGCGGCGGGGTACGCCGTCCAGTGTCCCCCATGGTCCGAAACCTCCCGGAGGCGCCCCGAACCGCCCACAGTGCACGGTTCCCGGGACAGCGCGATCACCGGGCGGCACAATGACGGGACGAGGCGCGTGCGAGAAGGGCGGCGACGTGACCGATGGCCACTCCCCGGCGGCCGGACCGGCGAAGCTGAACACCTCCGTGGCGCACAACGCCCGGGTGTGGAACTACTGGATCGGCGGCACGGACAACTACGAGGTCGACCGGCGCGTCGGTGAGCACGTCGCGGGGATGTTCCCGGTGATCCGGTCGGTCGCCCGCGCGGACCGGGAGTTCCTGGCGCGGGCGGTCGGGTTCCTGACGGCCGAGCGCGGGGCACGGCAGTTCCTGGACGTGGGGGCGGGCCTGCCGACCGTGGACAACACCCACCAGATCGCGCAGCGGATCGCCCCCGAGTCACGGATCGTGTACGTCGACAACGACCCGATCGTGCTCGTGCACGCCCGCTCGCTGCTCACCAGCTCCGCCGAGGGTGTGACCGACTACGTCGACGCGGACGTGCACGATCCGGACGCCATCGTGCAGCAGGCCGGCCGGACGCTGGACCTGGGCCGGCCGGTCGCGGTGCTGCTGCTGGGCATCCTGAACTTCGTGCTGGACACCGGCGAGGCCCGGGACGTCGTGCGGCGGCTGATGGCGGCGGTGCCCTCCGGCAGCCACCTCGTGCTCACCCACCCGACCCACGACGCCGACGTGGGCGGCGAGGGCAACGCCGCCGCGATGGAGTTCTGGAACGCCCACGCCACCCCGGAGATCACCGCCCGCGGCCGGGCGGAGATCGCCGGGTTCCTCGACGGTCTGGAACCGGTCGAACCGGGCCTGGTGCCGTGCTCGCAGTGGCGCGCGGGACCGGCGCCCGCGGCCCCGGTCCCGCAGTACGGCGCGGTGGCCGTGAAACCCTGACCCGCGGGTCCCGCGCCCCGCCGCCCACGAGGAGTCCGCCGCCCGGAGGCACAGCCCAGCGAGGAGCCACGTATGACCACCCTTGCCGACCCCGTGCCCGGCGGGCGTCCCGGCGATCTGCGCCGGGTCGCCGCGCTCACCGCCGGTCTGGCCGCGCAGGGCGTGCGCGGCGTCGTGCTGGCGTACGTCGACACCGCGGGCGTCGGCCGGGTGAAGACGATCCCCACGGCCAGGCTGGCCGCGGCCGTGTCCTGGGGCGTGGGCATGTCGCCGGTGTTCGACACGTTCCTCGCCGGCGACTCGATCGTCACCACCGACGTGCTGGGTTCCCCGGACGGCGACCTCAGGCTCTACCCGGACCTCGACCGGCTGGTGGCGCTGGCCGGGCAGCCCGGCTGGGCGTGGGCGCCGGTGGACCGGATCACCCAGGAGGGCGCCCGGCACCCCGGCTGCGCCCGCACGTTCCTGCGCCGGACCGTCACCGGCGCCGCCGCCCGGCACGGTCTCGCCTTCAAGGCGGCCGTCGAGGTCGAGTGGACGGTCGGGCTCGGGTCGGCGCCCGCCGGGGAGTTCGTCCCGGCGGTCTCCGGTCCGGCGTACGGCGCGATCCGCCAGGTCGAGCTGAGCGACTACACCGCCGATCTGCTGGCCGCGTTCGACGCGCAGGACGTGGACGTCGACCAGCTCCATCCCGAGTACGCGGCCGGGCAGTTCGAGATCTCGGTCGGCGCCCTGGACCCGGTGGCGGCGGCCGACCGCAGCGTCCTGGTGCGCCAGACCGTGCGGGCCGTCGCGCAGCGGCACGGGCTCAGGGTGTCGTTCTCGCCCGCCGTGAGCGCCGAGGGCGTCGGCAACGGCGGCCATCTGCACCTGTCGTGCTGGCGCGAGGGGAGAAACCTGCACGCGGGTGGCGAGGGCCGGTACGGCATGACGGGCGAGGCGGAGTCCTTCGCGGCCGGGGTGCTCGCCCGCCTCCCGGCGCTGACGGCGGTCACCGCCCCCAGCCCGGCCAGTTACCTGAGGCTCAGGCCCTCCCAGTGGGCCGGTGTGTTCACCGCCTGGGGCCGCGAGACCCGCGAGGCGGCCCTGCGGGTGATCACGGGCACGGCGGGCCGGCGGGACCAGGAGGCCAACATCGAGGTCAAACCGGTCGACCTGGCCGCCAACCCCTATCTCGCCCTCGGCTGCGTGATCGCCGCCGGCCTGGACGGCCTGAAACGCTCCCTCGCCCTCCCGGAGGAGATCACCGGCGACCCGGCCCGCTACGGCCCCGACGAGGCGGCGGCGCTCGGCGTACGGCGGCTGCCGCGGTCGCTGCCGGACGCCGTCGAGGAGTTCCGCGCCGACCAGGTGCTGCGGGACGCCCTCGGACCGGTCCTGGCGGACGCGGTGAGCGCCGTACGGCTCGGCGAGGCGACCGCGGTGGCCGGGCTCGACGACGACCGGGTGGCGGCGGCCTACCGCTGGGTGTACTGATGACGGCGGACCTGACCGGACCGGTCCACGAGGCGCTCGCCGGCCTGCCCCTGGTGGACCACCACTGCCACGGCGCCGTGGCCGCCGACCTCACCGCCGCGCAGTTCGAGTCGCTCATCACGGAGGGCGAGGCCTGGCCCGGCGTCTCCCCCTTCGACAGCCCCGTCGGCGTGGCCGTGCGCCGCCACTGCGCGCCCCTGCTGGACCTGCCCCGGCACGCGCCGGCGGCCGATTACCTGGCCCGGCGCGCGGACCTCGGCTGGCCGGAGGTCAACCGCCGTTTCCTGGCGGCGTCCGGGACGGAGGTGTTCTGCGTGGACACCGGCTACGCCCCGCACCCGGTCACCACCCCCGCCGAACTGGCCCGCGCGGCCGGGGCCGCCGCCTGCGAGGTGGTACGGCTGGAGCAGCTCGCCGAGGCGGTGGCCGCGCGGGGCGTGGCGGCCGGCGCGTACGCGGCGGACTTCCGGGCGGCCGCCGAGGAGGCCGTCCGCCGGCCGGGCGTGGTGGCGGTGAAGTCGGTGGCCGCCTACCGCACCGGGTTCGCGCTGGACCCGGCGCGCCCCACGGATTCCGAGGTGACCGGGGCGGCCGCCCGCTGGCTCGCGCGCGGCGGACGCCTCACCGACCCGGTCCTGGTACGGCACCTGCTGTGGACCGCCGTCGACCTGGGCCTGCCCCTGCAGCTGCACACCGGCTTCGGCGACGCGGACGTACGGCTGCACCACGCGGACCCCGCGCTCCTCACCGACTGGCTGCGCCTGACGTCGGGCACCGTGCCGGTCCTCCTGCTGCACTGCTGGCCCTACCACCGCCAGGCCGCCTACCTGTCCGCCGTGTTCGAGCAGGTGTACCTGGACGTCGGGCTGGCCCTGCACTACACCGGTCCCGCCCGCTGCCGGGCGGTGCTCGAGGAGGCCCTGGAGATCACGCCGTTCCGCAAACTGCTGTACAGCTCGGACGCCTACGGTGTGGCCGAGTTCCACCACCTGGGCGCGCTGGCCTTCCGGCGGGGACTCGCCGGCCTGCTGCAAGCCCGCGTGGACGCCGACGAGTTGAGCCTGCCCGACGCCCTGCGGATCGCGGCCTGGACGGGCCGCGACAACGCCCGGCGCCTGTACGGACCGCCCGTATCCGAAGCAGCCCGCGCATCCAGCGGGCGCCCCACCCGGAAAGTATGATCAAGCAATGTCTGACATGACCGAGACCACGCCCGGCTGGCTGACCACGGACGAGCTGGAGATGTCCAGGGCCCGGATGCCGATCCTGTACGTCGAGGCAGTGCCCGTCCGCGTGGACGACAGCGGTGAAGTCACCAGCATCGGGGTACTGCTGCGCATCGGCCCGGACGGGACCGTCAGCCGGACCCTGGTCTCCGGCCGCGTCCTGCACCACGAGCGGGTCCGCGACGCGCTGCTGCGCCACCTGGAGAAGGACCTCGGCCCGGTCGCCCTGCCCCGCATCCCCCCGTCCCTGCAGCCGTTCACGGTCGCCGAGTACTTCCCGACGGCGGGCATCACCCCGTACCACGACCCGCGGCAGCACGCGGTGTCCCTGGCCTACGTCGTGCCGGTGACCGGCGACTGCCGCCCCCGGCAGGACGCCCTGGACCTGGTCTGGTTCAGCCCCCAGGAGGCGGCCTCGCCGGCCGTGCAGAGCGAGATGCCGGGCGGCCACGGGGTCCTGCTGAAGCAGGCGCTGGCCCACATGGGCCTGTCCTTCTGACCGGCGGCCTCTGGGGGACGGATGACGCAGAACACGGAGGGTACGGCCGACGCGGAAGCCGGCCGTACCGGGGACGGCACCGCCGCCGAACGGCTGCCGGCGGTGCTCGCCGAGGAGATGGCGCGGGAACTGCGCCGCTGGCGGGTCGCGACGGTCAACTACGGGGTGACCTACTACCTCAGCAGGATCCTGCTGATCGTCGCGAGTGCCGTGGTGGCGGCGGACCAGAACCTGGGCGACAGCAAGTCGGAGTGGCTCATCGCCTGGGTGCCCCTCCTCGCCCTCGCGGTCGCGGTGCTGACGGCCGTCGACACCTGGCTGAAACCGCAGCAGAAGTGGCGGGGGTTCATGGAGTCCCGCGACGCGCTGGCCGACCTGGTGATCCAGGCGGGTGACGGCATGACGTCACGGGAGGTGCGGGAGAAGTTCCTGGAACTGCGCAGGCAGCACCGCGAGCGGAACATCTTCTGACCGCCGCGTCCCCCGCCCGCGCGGGTGGCGCGGGCGGGCGGGCGAGTGACACCGCCGAGGTGACGCGGCGGGCTCAGGCGGTCCGCCGCGAGCCGAGCCGGTCCATGGCCCGCCGCTCCGCGGCCTCGACGTCGAGCAGGCCAGAGGGACTGCCGCCGCGCGCCAGGACGGCCTCGCGCACCAGAGCCGTGTAGAACAGGGCCGGAGCGCAGGGCGTCCAGGACCGGCCCTCCTCCAGCACGAAGTCCAGGACGCTGTCCGGGTCGCAGGGCACGAACCGGAACTCGTCGTGCTCCCACTTGTCCTCGACGCCGCGGCTGCGCCGCCTCGTCAGGTCGCCGGCCGTCAGCCCGGGGAGCACCGCCCGGTAGAAGGCCGCCCACTGGTGGTTGCGGAGATCGAGGGCGAAGGAGAGCAGTTCCAGTTCGACCTCGTCGCCGTCCTGCACGGCCAGTTCCTCCCGCAGGGCCCGGCGGGCCACGGCGTGCAGGCTGATCGGAGAGCCGTCCTCGGGGACGTCGTGGATGGCGGCCAGCCCCTCGTTGACCGAGGAGTTCCAGCGCTCGGTGTTGTGCCCCGCCACCATGGCGCTGCGGCGGGCGAACACCATCTGCCGGTCGGGTCCCGTCCGCACCGCGACGTTGACGCCGAAGCTGCAGGAGAGGAACGCGGGCACGGTCACCGGATCGGTGTTCTCCAGGTACTGCGTGCGCAGCGTGGCCGGCTCGCCCTCGCGCAAGGGGGTGTCGAGATTGACCGAGGTGGCGAGGAAGTCGAAGTAGTCCGCGTCGCACAGGCTCAGCTGCACCACCGGTGCCTCGGTCTCGTCGGTGCGGGAGACCACGATGCTCTCCACGGCGAACCGGGGGTTGTTCCACCGGTAGGGCTCCCCCGCCGCCTGTTTGCGCTCCTCCTCCGCCTGGATCGCCTGCCGCCAGCGCTGCACCTCGAGCGGCAGGGACACCCGCCGCAGTCCGGGCTCGTAGATGATCCTGACGTTCTCCTCGTCGATGGGGCGGGTGCCGTCACCCTCGAAGACGTAACAGTCCGTGAGGAGATGCCCCACGGAGAACCCCTCCCACTGTGACACCGAACCCCCTTGGTGTGAAGCCGAGTTGCGCGAACCGCACGGTGCGTCGCATGGTGAGACGCCAGGTTGCCACACTTCGCTCTGTCACGTGCGCACGACTGAGTTGCGCTCTCGGGGGAGGACGGGTCCGTATGGTCGATGTCCCGCACGACGGAGTCGTGGCCACCGTGGTCGTGGACCGCTACCAGGGCGACGTCCACCGTCGCCGGGACCGGTCGTACCTGCGCCGCAGCGCCGACGACTTCACCGCGCAGGCGCACCGGCTGGGCTTCGACGCGCCACCCCTTCGGGTGATCAGCGCACAGGACGGCGGCGCGGAACCGCCCCTGGGACGCGAGCGCGTCCGGGAGCTGGTGACGAGGCTGCGCGAGCAGCCGGCGGGGCGCAAGATCCTCTACTGGACCGGACACGGGGAGAAGATCGGGGACTCCTTCTACCTCGCCTGCCAGGACGCCTACGCCGACGGCCGCTTCGACCCCGGCCGGGCGGTCCGCGCGGCCGAACTCGTGTCCTGGCTGGCCGAGGACGCCACGGACACCCTGCTCGTCCTCGACGCCTGCTTCAGCGGATCGGCCCTGGACGACGTGAACGCGGAGGTCAGGGCGGCCAGAGGGCGGGCAGGGGACGCGCGGGGCGGCGACGCCGGATTCGCCGTGATCGCCACGGCCGAGGCCACCGAGGAGGCGACCGAGGGACGATGGGTGGGCTGCCTGCGCCAGGTGCTGGACACGCCGGACGCCCAGACCCGCGCCGTCCCCCTCTTCCACCGGGAGAACCCGGTCGTCGCCTTCTCCCATCTCATGCTGGCCGTGCGGTCCCTGACGCCGGACCAGGTGCCGCAGTGGTACGAGGTGCGCGCGCTGCGCCCGGACTTCCTGCTCAACCCCTACTGCTCCGAACGGGTGCGGCCCGCCCTGCGCTCCCCCGACGACGAGTCGTGGATCGGCGAGGAACTCGGCGACGCCATGCCGGTCTTCTCCCACGCCCAGGAGAGCTGGCAGCTGCGCGACTTCGCCTCCCGCGACCGGGTCCTCGGGGAACTGGTCACCTGGATGGCGACCCGGAGCACCGGACTGTTCGTCCTGTCCGGCGCCTCCGGAGCCGGCAAGTCGACGCTCCTGGCCTATCTGGCCCACCTGACGACGCGCAGGTTCTCCGCGTCGCTGCCCGCCGGCCGGCGGCCCCGGATCCAGCCCGAGCTGTACTCCGTGCACGCCGCGCTGCACTGCCGGGGCAAGACCCTGGCGGCGCTGTGCGAGGAGCTCGGTGAGCGGCTGCGCGCCCTGGGGCTCGACCGGACCGGCCTCGTCCACGGCGCGCCCCACACGTACGTCGAGCGGATCGCCTCCCTCGCCCGGCACAAGGGCGTCCTGACCCTGCTGTTCGACGGCCTGGACGAGGCGGCCGCGGGGCACGCCTTCGGCATCGCCCGCGGGCTGATCAACCCGCTCGCGGGAACACCGCTCGTGAAGGTGGTGGTGGCCACCCGTGCCAACGCCCGCAGGAACCTGCCCGGCGCGTTACCCGCCGAGACCCTGCTGGAGGCCCTGCACTGCGAGGACCCGGTCGAGCTGGACCGGCTGCCCGAGACCGAGGGCGACATCGCGCACCACGTCGAGCACCTGCTGGGCCGGCACAACTCCCCGTACCGGCTCGCCGAGGCGGAGGAGACACGGCGTACCGTCGCCCGTCACATCGCCGCACGCAGCAACGGACTCTTCCTGGTCGCCACGCTCTGGGCGCGCCGTCTGGCACGGCTGAGCACGCTGCCCGGTCCCGAGCGGCTGGACGACGAGCTGCGCCACGGAACCGCCGCCCTGGACTCCCTGCTCGGCGACGAACTGGACCGGCTGGACCCGGCCGAGCCCGCGCGGATCCGGGACCTGCTGCGCCCCCTGGCGCTCGCCCAGGGCAACGGGCTGCCGCAGCCCCGCGTATGGCTGACCATGGCCAACGCGGTGCGCTCCGCCGGCACCAGGGAGTACACCGAGGACGACCTCGCGACCGTGATCGCCGCGGCGACGGGTGTGGCCATCGCCCGGGACGAGGAGTTCGGCGCGGGGGTCCACCGGCTGCACCATCCGAGCTTCGGCGCCCACCTCCTCGGCGACGAGGCCGGACAGCGGCGGCTGCACCGGCGGACGGTCCTGGCGCTGCGGCCCCCGCGCAGCGAGGACTGGGCGCGGGCCGAGCCGTACGTGGCGCACTACATCGCCGCGCACGCCGCGCTCGCCGGCGACACCACGCTCGACGACCTGACCGACGACTGCCACTTCGCCGTGCACGCCTCCCCGGACATCCTCGAACCGCTGGTCGCCACCCGGCTCGCGGTCGCGCCCCGGCCGGCGCTGTACGTCCAGGTCGCGGACCACTTCCGCACGCACCCGGGCCGCACGGCGCGCTGGGCCGTACTGCGCGCGACCGCGCTCGCGATGTTCCCCGCCGAGGTCCTGCGGGACATCCCGCGTCCGCCGGAGGTCTTCTGGCAGGACGTGTGGAGCAGCGCGGAACGGCTTCCGCTGCGACGGAGCTGGCCGGCCCCGCTCGGCGGGGCGTTCGCGGTGCACTGGGAGAGCCGGGGCGACGGACTCATCCACGCGGCGGGCGTGGGAGAGATCCGGTCGTGGACGTCCGACGGCCAGGAGGTGCGGGGCCGTGACACCGGCCCGGCGGACTGGGCCTCGGCCGGCCGGCAGCGGGGGCTGGCGGTGGCGGAGGGCGACGGCGGCCGGGTGATCGCGACGCACGACGGGCTGGCGCTGCGGTTGTGGCGGGGTGAGGAGCGGCACCCCTTCGAGGAGCTCTACTGGGGAGGGTCGCCCGACGCCGTCGCCGCCACCTGCTGGAACGGCCAGGTGCACCTGGCGGCCGTGGAGGGCGGGCGGCTGTGGCTGTGGAGGTGGGACGGGAGGGGACCGTACAGCCGCGAGCTGATGCGCTCGCGAGTGCTGCCCGGCGCCGTGTCGTCCGTGGCGTTCCTGCCGCTGGACGGTGTCGTGGTCGTGGTCGCGGGCGGGCCGGGCGGCGTGACGCTGTGGGCCGTGCCCCGCCGCGGCACCGTCCCGGCGGAGCCCCTGCACGGCTTGACGCCGCTGCTGGGCACCGGTCAGCCCGTGCGGGCGGTGTCCGCGCTCGCCCCGCGGGACGGCCGGGGTGCGGTCCTCGCGGCCCTGGACAGCCGTTCGCTGTCCGTCTGGCACATGCCCGACCCGGTGTTCGACAGCGGTCGCGAACTCGTCCTGCGCACGGACAGCGGGGGCCAGGCGGTGAGCCTGGGCGAGGGCCCGCACGGTCTGCTGGTGGCGGTGCGCGAGGGCGCCGAGGTGCGGGTCTGGTCCGGTTCGGGCGCCGAGCACGTGCCCCTGCCCTGCGCCAGCCACCACAGATCGCTGGTGTACGACCCGTCGGGGACCGGACGTCTGGCCGTGGCCGACGAGACGCGCGTCCGGGTGTGGGAACCGCACACCGCGCACGAGCCGGGCGCGCCCGCGACGCGGCGGAGGCGGCGCGGGGACCCGCGGGCCAACCCGCAGACGGAGGTCGCCACCGGACCGGCCGGCGAGTTCCTGCTCTGCCGGTCCGAGGACACCGACGTCCTGGTGAGCCTGCACACGCCGGCCGGGCCCCGGCTCGTCGGGCCGGTGCTGTCCCACCCCGATCCGGTGACCGCCCTCGCCGCGGTGCCGCTCGGGGAACGATGGGTGGTGGCGGCCGTCGGCCGCAGGACCGCGCTGGTGTGGACGCTCGGACCCGGCCTGGACACCCTGGCCACGGACGTGCTCGAACTCGCGGGCGCACGGGACGTGCCCGTCCCCTCGATCGCCCTGTACGCGCCGCACCCACGGCGCCTCGCACTGTTCTGGCCCTCCGGGCAGGGCGCCGCCTGCTGGGAACGGGCCGCGCGGCCCGGGGCCGGATGGAGCCGCGGGACCACGCGGCCCATGGGCGCCTCCGGCAGCGTGCAGCGCCTCGCCGTGGCCGGGACGCCGCGGGGCCCGTCCTGGCTCGTGGCGTGGGGCGGGAACGTCGTACGCGTGTGGGACCTGGACGACTCCGCCGCCGAGCCCTTCACCATGGACTGCGTCAAGGTCCGCGCGGTCGCCGCCGGAGTCCTGCGGACGGGCCGGCGGACGGTGCCGCTCGTCGCCGTCGCGGCCGGCGGCCAGGTGGAGGTGGCCGAGTGCGTCGGCTGGTTCGGGATGCCGGACCTGCTTCCGCCCCCGCCCGGCGGCCCTCTCGACGGCCTCGCGCTGACGGGCCCGGCCCACCGGCCGGTCCTGGTCGGCTGGCGCACCACCTCGGGCCGCCTGCACCTGTGGGACGTCGTCGCCGGCCGGGCGCTGCCGGACGTCGAGCCGCGCGGCTACGAGGTGTCGCAGGTGGCGTCCGTCACCGGTGACGCCGGGGTCTGCCTCATGGTGCGCGGCGGGCCCCAGGTGGGTCTGCGCTGCGACCAGTTGCTGCTGACCCGGGAGAGCCTGGCCGGTCTCGGCCCCAGGGCCGCTTCCCCTTCACCGATCGAGGAGCACCAGTAGTGAGAGACGACCTTGTCGTCGTCGTGCCGGGCATCATGGGCACGGCGCTGACCTGGGAAGGCGTGGATGTCTGGAACCTGAGCCCGCAGGCCGCCGCCGGCCTGGTGCGGCCCGGGCGGCTGCTGGAGCGCCTGCGGCTGCAGAAGGGGATCGGGGACGCGGACCCCGAGCCGCGGCACAGCCTGTCGCTCGGCCCGCTGGTCGAACGCCCGCGGGTGCTGCCGGGTCTGGTGGCGCACCTCGGCTACGCCGGCCTGGCGCGCCGGCTGGGGATCGCTCCCGAACGGCTGGCCGTGTTCCGCTACGACTGGCGGCTCGACAACCGCAACTCGGCACGCAGGCTGCGGCGGTTCGTCGAGCGGCGCCTGGACGAGTGGCGGTCCACGGCGGACCGCGAGCGGTTCCCGCGGGCCGGGGACGCGAAGGCCGTCTTCGTCTGCCGCTCCATGGGCGGCCTGGTCGTGCGGTACTACGTGGAGGAACTGGGGGGCCGTGAGGTGACCCGTGCCGTCGCCTCCCTCGGCACGCCGTACCTGGGCAGCGTGCGGGCACTGCGGTTCCTGCTAGGCGAGGGGCTGGGGCCGCTGCCGGGGGCCTGGCGGGACGCGCTCGCCGACATCTGCTCGACGTACCCGTCCCTCGGGCAGCTGCTGCCGGTGTACAAGGCGGTCCTGGTGGACGAGGAGCACGGGGCCGTCTCCCATCTCAGCGCGGTCCCGCCGGTCGACGGTCTGCCGACCGCCACCGTCATGGACGCCTTCCGGTTCCACCGGGAGATGCGGAAGGCCCGGATCAGGAACGACGCGGAGGGCGCCGCCCCCTACGAGCTCGTCCCGCTGGGCGGTGCCACGCACCCCACCGCGCACGGCGTGTCCTTCGACACCGCGGGACCCCCGCGCTTCCACGACGAGCTGCCCGGCGGCGGGGGCCCGTGGCTGGGGGACGGCACCGTCCCCCAGCTCTCGGCCACTCCGCCCGAGCACACCACCACGGCCTCCACCATGTGGGTCCCGTTCCGGCACGCTTCCCTGATCGACGCCGAGCCCGTGCGGTACCAGCTGCGGAACGTCTGCGACGGCGTGGAGCGCACGCGGTTCCTGTCCCCGGACCACGAGATCGGCATCGAACTCCCGGACGTCGCCGTGGCCGGTGAGCCGATCGAGGTGTGGGCCACCCGTGCGGACAGCGCCATGGATCTGCGGGTGCGGCGCCTGACGGAGGACGGCGGCTGCGTGTCCGTCGACCCGATGCTGCCCTGCGGCGACGGACGCTTTCGCGCGGAGGTGCGCGCCGAGCCGGGCGTGTGGACCCTGGAGGTCTCCTCGCCCACGACCGGCTACGCGTGCCGGGACGCCGTACTGGTGATGTGACCGGCGCTCGGGGCGTAACGGGAAAGAGGCTGTTCCACCCCTGTGGAACAGCCTCCGACCTGCCGTGAAGCTGGTCGGGACGACAGGATTTGAACCTGCGACCCCTTGACCCCCAGTCAAGTGCGCTACCAAGCTGCGCCACGTCCCGGTGCGGTCTGACCTGGGGGTTTCCCCGGTCGAAACGCGCAGGGAAACAATACCGCACTCCGATCGGTGGTCGCGCGCCACTTCCGGGCTTGACCTCAAGCTTGGTTGAGGTCGCACGATCGGCGGCATGACGATCACAGCGGCCGAGAACCGCGCCTACGACTACGACGACCTGCCCGCGCTGATGGCCCGGATGACCGGCGACGAGAAGCACGGCCCGGCCGCCACCTCCACGCTCGACGTGCTGTGGGTGCTCTACGACCGGGTCCTCCGCGTCACACCGCGGGGGCGGGACGATCCGGGGCGGGACCGCTTCCTGCTGAGCAAGGGGCACGGGCCCATGGCGTACTACGCCGTGCTGGCCGCGAAGGGCTTCCTGCCCGTCGACTGGCTGCCCGGGTTCGGGTCGTACGACTCCCCGCTCGGCCATCACCCGGACCGGGTGCTGGTGCCGGGGGCCGAGATCGGCAGCGGATCCCTCGGACACGGCCTGCCGATCGCCGTGGGCACCGCGCTGGGCCTGCGCGCGCGGGGTCTGCACGACCCGGCGGTGTGGGTGCTGACCGGGGACGCAGAGCTGGACGAGGGCAGCAACCACGAGGCGATCGCCTTCGCCGGGCCGGCGGGTCTGGAGCGGCTGCACACCGTGGTGATCGACAACTCCTCCGCCCGTCACGCGCTGCCCGGCGGGATCGCCGCCCGCTTCCAGGCGGCCGGCTGGTCCGCGTCGACCGTCGACGGGCGCGACCACGAGGCCCTGTACGCGGCGTTCACGGCACCCCACCCGGGGCGGCCGCACGTCGTCGTGGCCCGTGTCGAACCGAAGAACGCCTGAACTCCCCCGCGCACGAAGGAAGGCACACCCCCATGGACACCATGCGTGACCGTTTCGCCCCCGTGGTCTCCCGGATGCTCGACGAGGACGACCGGATCGCGGTCGTCCTCGCCGAGATCGGCGCGGACGGCTTCCGCGAGGCAGGACGCCGGCATCCCGACCGGGTGATCAACGTCGGCATCCGCGAGCAGCTCCTGGTCGGAGCCGCGGCGGGGCTGGCCCTCACCGGGCTGCGGCCGGTCGTGCACACCTTCGCGAGCTTCCTCGTGGAGCGGCCCTTCGAACAGGTAAAGCTGGACCTCGGACACCAGGACGTCGGGGCGGTGCTCGTGAGCGCGGCCGCGTCCTTCGACTGGCCGTCCGGCGGCCACACCCACATGGCGCCGGGCGACGTGGCCCTCCTCGACACGCTGGACGGCTGGACCGTGCACGTGCCCGGGCATCCCGACGAGGCCGAGACGCTGCTGCACCACGCGGTCACCGGTGACGACAAGGTCTACGTACGGCTCTCCGTACAGTCGAACCGGCAGGGGCGGGTGATCGACGGCAAGCGCTTCCTGACCGTCCGCGAGGGCCTCCGCGGTGTGGTCGTCGCCGTCGGCCCGATGCTGGACGCCGTCCTCGCGGCCACGGAGGGGCTGGACGTGACCGTCCTGTACGCGACGACCGTACGGCCCTTCGACACGGCGGGACTGCGCCGGGCGACGCGGGCCGCGGGCACCGACGTCGTGCTGGTCGAGCCGTACCTGGCCGGGACGTCGGCGGGCGAGGTGAACCGGGCGCTGTCCGACATTCCGCACCGGGTGCTGGGGCTCGGCGTGGCCCGCCGTGAGCTGCGCCGGTACGGCACCGTCGAGGAGCACGTGGCCGCGCACGGCCTCGAGGCGCGCGGCCTGCGCGAGCGGATCGGCCGCTTCGTGGACACCGGCCGCCCGGTCACCGTCTGACGATGCGTCAGACCACCTCGGCGGAGGGCGCGTCGGTGCGGACGAGGGCGCGTACCGCCGGGATCGCGAGCAGGGCCGCGGCCACCACCACGCTCGTCACGGCGGACGCCAGCAGGACGTGGCCGGCTCCGAGGACGCCGGCCGCAGGGCCGGCGAGGGCCTGGCCGACCGGCATCATCGCGAGGGAACCCGCCACGTCGTAGGCGTGGATGCGGTTGAGGACGTCGGCCGGGACCTGGGTCTGCACGCTGGTCGCCCACATCACGCCCCAGAACGACAGCCCGGCGCCGGCCACGGCCGCGCCGGCCGCCATGGCCGGTACGCCGAGGCCCGCGCCGACGGCCCCGGGGAAGCAGAAGAAGGTGAACAGGGCGATCGCGCCCGCCCGGAGCATCCTGCGGGGGCGCAGCCTGAGGGCGAGCAGGCCGCCGACGACGGTGCCCGCGCCGAGGGCCGAGTTGACCAGGCCGTAGGCCCGGGGGCCGTGGTGACGGACGACCTCGGTGGCCACCAGCGGGACCGTCGGGCCCCACACGGCGATCATGTACACGCACCAGATGGCGATCACACCCCACAGCCAGTTCCGCGCCCGGAACTCCCGCCAGCCCTCGACGAGATCGGACCGGAAGGCGCGCACGCCGGGTCCCGCGGCGCGCGCGGCGGCCCCGGGCAGCGGGGGCAGCCGGAGCAGCAGCAGGCACACGGCGCTGACCGCGTAGGTGGCGGCGTCCACGGCGAGCACCGAGCCGGGTGAGGCGAAGGCGACCAGCAGACCGGCGACGGCCGGCCCCACCAGCTGCGCGGCGGACTCGGCGATCCGTACCGCGCCGTTGGCGCCCTGGACGTCGCGGGCGAGGCGGGGCACGGTGCTGGCCACGCCCGGCTGGAAGACCGCCGCGGCCGCACCGCTGACCACGCCCAGGACGCAGACCTGCCCCAGGTCCACCCGGCCGGTGAAGAAGAGGACGGCGACCAGCGCCTGGGTCACGAGCCGGACCAGGTCGGCGCCGATCATCAGCCGCCGGGTGCCGAACCGGTCGGCGACGACCCCGCCGAAGACGACCAGTCCCGCGAACGCACCGGCCTTGGCGGCCATGGCGAGGCCGACCGCGCCCGCACCGTACCCGTGCTGCAGCAGGCCGGCGGCGAGCGCCACCGGCGCCATGGTGTCGCCGAGACGGGCGACGGCACGGGACACGAAGAACAGCGCGAAGTCCCGCGACCAGACGTCGGGGGCCGCGGCTGCGGCGCCGGGGCCGCGCCGGGCCCGGGGGATGGCGTACCGCCGTGCCCTCGTACCGGTCATCCGCCGTACTCCCCTCCCCGTGCGCAGCCCGCCGCCGCGCGGGATCATGCCACGTCCCGCCCGCGCGCATCAGGGGTTATCAGTCCGTGGGCAGCCCCAACTCGGGGTGGGCGTCCAGGAGTCGTGGCGGGGCCGCCTGGCGCCAGGAGTCGGCGAGGATGTCCCGCAGCTCGTCCTCGTCCTCCAGCGCGGCGAGTCGCACGCGCACCCAGGCGAACTGCGCCTCGTGCCCGGCGATCCAGAACTTCTCCGGTTCGGCCAGCGCCAGTTCGTCGCGCTCCTCCTTGGGGCAGCGCACCGCGATGGACGTCTCGTCCTCGGGCAGGGTCGCGAACATCTTCCCGGCGACCCGGAAGGTGGGCATGCTCCAGGCGGTCTTCTCCGTGGTGTCCGGCAGGGACAGGGCGACTCGGCGTACGTCTTCTGCGTCCGGCATGCCTCGCACCGTAGCCCCCGCCACTGACAGCCGGTCCGCCCGGGCGGGGCACCGCGGGGCGGGGTGCGGCGGGGTCACGCCTGCGCCGCCTCGCCCAGCGCCTGGAGCACCGGGCGGATCAGCGGGTGCTGCTCGGCTCCCCGGCGTACGGCGGCGAACACGCGGCGGGTGGGGGCCACGCCGTCGACCGGTCGTACGACGACGCCCGTGAGGTCCATGCCGCGCAGCGCGGAGCGCGGTACGAGGGCCACGCCGGCGTCGGCCGAGGCGAGGGCGACCACGGCGCGGAAGTCGTCGGAGGAGTGCTCCAGCCGGGGCTGGAAGCCCGCGCTCTCGCAGGCGAGGACGACCACGTCGTGGCAGGGGTTGCCGGGGTACGGGCCGATCCACGGGTCCTTGGCCAGCTCGGCGAGGGGGACCTCGGCGCCGTCCGCGAGGCGGTGGCCGACCGGTACGACGGCGTCGAACGGCTCGGCGTAGAGGGGGACGTGGGTGAGGCGGGGGTCGTCGGCGGACGGCGCGCCCCGGTACTCGACGGCGACCGCCACGTCGACCTGCCGGTCCAGCACCATCGGCAGGCTGGCGTCGCCCTCGGCGTCCTGGACCCGGATCCGTATGCCGGGCGCCCGGGACGCGAGGCGGGCCACGGCCGGGGCCACGACCTGGGCGATGCCGGTCGCGAAGGCCGCCACGGTGACCGTGCCCGCCTCGCCCGAGCCGTAGGCGGCCAGCTCGGCCTCGGCCCGCTCCAGCTGGGCGAGGACCGCGTTGGTGTGGCCCAGCAGGATCTCGCCGGCCGGGGTGAGCCGTACGCCCTTGGCGCCGCGCTCGACCAGGCGGTGGCCGGTCTCCTGCTCCAGGGCCGTCAGCTGCTGGGAGACGGCCGAAGGGGTGAGGTAGAGCGCGGCGGCCGCCGCGGTGACCGTGCGGTGGTCGGCCACCGCACGGAGGATGTGGAGCCGCCGCGCTTCGATCATGCCCTCCATTATCCCAGGGCGTACGCCCTGGTCAGGCCCCCAGTTCGGCGCGCGCCGCGATGAACGCGTCGACCGCGCGGTTGACGTCGTCCGTGGAGTGCGCGGCGGACAGCTGGACGCGGATGCGGGCCTGGCCCTGCGGGACGACCGGGTAGGAGAAACCGATCACGTAGACCCCGCGCTCCAGCAGCAGTTCGGCCATGCGGCCCGCCTTGGCCGCGTCACCGATCATGACGGGCGCGATGGCGTGGTCGCCGGGGAGGATGTCGAAACCCTCCTCGGTCATCCGGCCGCGGAAGAGCGCCGTGTTCTCCGCGAGCCGGACGCGCAGGTCGTCGGCCGATTCCAGGAGGTCCAGCACCTCGAGGGAGGCGGCGGCGATCACCGGGGCGAGGGTGTTGGAGAACAGGTAGGGGCGCGAGCGCTGGCGCAGCAGGGCGACGATCTCGGCGCGGGCGGCGACGTAGCCGCCGGAGGCGCCGCCGAGGGCCTTGCCGAGGGTGCCGGTGATGATGTCGACGCGGTCCATGACGCCGTGGAGTTCGGGGGTGCCGCGGCCGGTCGGGCCGACGAAGCCGACGGCGTGCGAGTCGTCGACCATGACCATGGCGTCGTAGCGGTCGGCGAGGTCGCAGATCTCGCCCAGGGGCGCGACGTAGCCGTCCATGGAGAAGACGCCGTCGGTGACGATCAGCCGGCGCCGGGCGTCGGACGCCTCCTTGAGCTTGGTCTCCAGGTCCGCGAGGTCGCGGTTGGCGTAGCGGAAGCGGCGGGCCTTGGACAGGCGGATGCCGTCGATGATCGAGGCGTGGTTGAGGGCGTCGGAGATGACGGCGTCCTCCTCGCCGAGCAGGGTCTCGAAGACCCCGCCGTTGGCGTCGAAGCAGGAGGAGTACAGGATCGTGTCCTCCTGGCCGAGGAACGCCGAGAGCCTGCTCTCCAGCTCCTTGTGCACCTCCTGGGTGCCGCAGATGAAGCGGACGGAGGCCATGCCGTAGCCCCAGCGGTCCAGGGCCTGGTGGGCGGCGGCGACGACCGCGGGGTGGTCGGCGAGGCCGAGGTAGTTGTTGGCGCAGAAGTTGAGTACCTCGCCGGGGCGGCCGCCGGCGGTGACGCCGACGGTCGCGGACTGCGGGGTGCCGATCACCCGCTCGGGCTTGTGCAGGCCGGCGGCGCGGATCTCGTCGAGGGTGGCGCGCAGGTCGTCACGTACTGAGTCGAACACGGAGGGCTCCTGAAGGTGCTTGCGGAAGGGGGGGGCTATTCGGTCCAGTCGAGGATGACCTTGCCGCCGGTGCCGCTGGCGGCGTCGGCGAAGGCGGCCTCGAAGTCGCGGTAGCCGTAGCGGCCGGTGATGACCGGGGCCAGGTCGAGGCCGCCCTCCAGCAGCACCGACATCGCGTACCAGGTCTCGAACATCTCGCGGCCGTAGATGCCCTTGACGGTGATCATCGAGGTGACGATCCGCGCCCAGTCGACGGGGAACTCCTGCGCCGGCAGGCCGAGCATCGCGATCCGGCCGCCGTGCGTCATGTTGGCGATCATGTCGCGCATGGCCTCGGGGCGGCCCGACATCTCCAGGCCGATGTCGAAGCCCTCGCGCAGGCCCAGCTCGCGCTGCCCGTCGGCGATCGTGGACTCGGCGACGTTCAGGGCAAGGCTCACGCCGATCTTGCGGGCCAGCGCCAGGCGCTCCTCGCTGACGTCGGTGATGACGACGTTGCGGGCGCCGGCGTGCCGGGCCACCGCGGCGGCCATGAGGCCGATCGGTCCGGCGCCGGTGATCAGGACGTCCTCGCCGACCAGCGGGAACGACAACGCGGTGTGCACGGCGTTGCCGAACGGGTCGAAGATCGCGGCCACGTCGAGGTCGACGGGGACGCGGTGCACCCAGACGTTGGACGCGGGCAGCGCCACGTATTCGGCGAAGGCCCCGTCGCGGCCGACGCCCAGACCGACGGTGGCCCGGCACAGGTGGCGCCGTCCGGCCAGGCAGTTGCGGCACTTGCCGCAGACCAGGTGCCCCTCACCGCTCACCCGGTCGCCGATGCGGATGTCGCTCACGTCCCGCCCGGTCTCGACGACCTGTCCGACGAACTCGTGCCCGACCACGAGCGGAGTGCGGATCGCCTGCTGCGCCCAGCCGTCCCAGGCCCGGATGTGCAGGTCGGTGCCGCAGATACCGGTCCGCATGACCTTGATCAGCACATCACCGGGGCCGATGGCGGGCTCCGGGACGTCCGTCAGCCAGAGTCCGGGCTCCGCCTTCTCCTTGACCAGCGCCTTCAACGCTACGGCTCCTGTGGGTGAGGCCCGGCCGCGGGCATGCCGAAGGAGCCCGCACCGGGTCAGAGGGGTGGAATCACCCCGCAATCTGCCGTACGCGCGGCACCGTGGTCCATCGATCTTTTCTTAACCGCCGCCTCAGCTTTCCTTCACGCCTCGCGCGATGCCGGGCGTGTCACAGGGGCAGACCGTCCTGCGCGCTCCGTTCGAGGCGTACGACGAGGTCGGCGGCGAGCGCCTTGATGTGCTCCAGGCCGGCTCTGCCCCACACGCGGGGGGCGATGTCGGCCGTGCACACGGTGCCGAGCGCCATGCCGGAGCTGTCGATCAGCGGGGCGCCGAGGTAGCTGCGGATGCCGTACTCGTCGACGACCGGGTTGCCGGCGAACCGCGGGTAGTCGCGGACGTCCTCCAGGACCAGCGCCTTGCGGCGGACCACGACGTGGGGGCAGAAACCGTGGTCACGCGGCAGGACCCGGCCGAACTCGGCCCTGCTGCCGTCCTCGCGGACGACCGGGGCGACGGCGGGGGCGCTCAGGCCCGCGAAGAACTGGTGGTCCTCTCCGATGAAGTTGACCATGGCGTACGGCGCCCCGGTGACCTGGACCAGGTGCTCGGCGAACGCGTCGAGCGCGGGATCGGGCCGGTCCGCGAGGCCGAGGAGGCGCAGCCGGCGGACGCGCGCGGGGGCCTCCCGGTCCTCGGGGATGAGCAGCAGCCCCCGGACCGGCCGGGGCGGCAGGTAGGTCATGGCCTGGCTCCGTCGCTGTGGGCGTTCCTCATAGGGGGCTCCGTGGGCGGTTGGGCGGTGGGGCGGAATCACATGTGGGCGCCACGGCTGGGCGCGGGCTCGGGAATGTGGGTGAGGAGATGGCGTACGAGGGTGAGCAGGGTCTGGACGCCGGAGCTGGAGATGCGGGCGTCGCAGCGGACGACGGGGATCGCCGGGTCGAGGTCGAGGGCGGCGCGCACCTCCTCGGGGTCGTAGCGGTGGCCGCCGTCGAACTCGTTGACGGCGATGACGAAGGCGAGGCCGCGTTCCTCGAAGAAGTCGACGGCGGGGAAGCACTCCTGGAGGCGGCGGGTGTCGGCGAGGACGACCGCGCCGAGCGCACCCGCGGACAGTTCGTCCCACATGAACCAGAACCGCTCCTGCCCGGGCGTGCCGAACAGGTACAGCACGTGGTCCGCGTCGAGGGTGATGCGCCCGAAGTCCATGGCGACCGTCGTCTCGACCTTGTTCTCGATGCCGTCGAGGTTGTCCGTCGCGGCGCCGACCGTGGTGAGCAGCTCCTCCGTGCTGAGCGGGGCGATCTCGCTGACCGCTCCGACGAAGGTGGTCTTGCCGACCCCGAACCCGCCCGCCACCAGGATCTTGAGGGCGGTGGGGAACGGGTCAGAGCTGTCGTCGTAGTCCATCGAGCACTGCCTCCAGCAGGGACCGGTCGGTGGGAGTGTGGTGGAACGCGGGCGGCTTGGTGGTGAGCGCGCCGCAGTCGACGAGGTCCGAGAGCAGGACCTTGGTGACCACGGCGGGCAGCTTCAGCTGGGCGGCCACCTCGGCGACCGGGACGGGCGCGCGGCACACGTCGAGTGCCTGTGCGTGTTCGGGACCGAGGTCGCCGAGGGGGACCACGCCGGTGGCCCGCACCTGTGACATCAGGTCCAGGGCGATGCTCGGCTCGGTGCGGCCGTTGCTGACCGTGAACGGGCGGACCAGCCGTCCGGCCGCGTCGTCCAGCCAGGGCCCGTCGCCGGCCGTGGCCACCGTCAAGGCCTCGTCGCCGTGGGCTCGGCGGCGTGCTGCCGGGGTGCGGTCACCAGGTAGGGACGGACGCTCTTGACCAGCATCGCCATCTCGTAACCGAGGACGGCGGCGTCGGCCTCGCGGCCGGCCATGACCGCGAGACAGGTGCCGGAGCCGGCCGTGGTGACGAACAGCAGGGTCGAGTCGAGTTCGACGACTACCTGCCGGACGTCCCCGCCGTCGCCGAACCGTACGCCCGCGCTGCGGCCGAGCGAGTAGAGCCCGGAGGCCAGGGCCGCCATGTGGTCGGCGCTGTCGGGGTCGAGGCCGTGCACGGACTTGACCAGTCCGTCGCAGGACAGGAGCACCGCGCTGGTGGTGTGCGGTACGCGCTGCACGAGGCCGCTCAGCAGCCAGTCGAGGTCGGAGGCGTGGGCGGTCGGCGCATCGCTCGCCATGGTGGATCGACTCCTTGGGGGTACGAAGGTCCGCGGACGCGCTGGGCGCGACGTGGATGGGGGGACGGGGGGTGGGCGGTCAGCCGACCGGGGTGCTCCCGTCGGCCTGGCCGGCGCCCCGCATGCCGTCGGGGGCGGGCGCGTGAGCGGGGGCTCGGGTCATGGGGAGGGGGGATGTGTGGTCCGGCGCCAGGTGGCTGGAGGCCATGGCCTCGGGAGCCATGGGTTCCAGCCCCGTGTTGCGCCGACCCAGCTGGTCCGGGCCGTCGTGGTCGTGGCCCGCGTGCTCGAGTCGTGCCCGAGTGGGCTCGGCGGGCCCCGCTGCGGGGGGCTGCACGTGCCCACCCGCCATGTGTGCGGCATCCATGTGGGCGGCGGGCGTCGAGTAGGTGTGCTGCTGGGTCTCGGCGAGTCCGATGCCGCGCTGGAAGGCGGCCATCAGCCCCGGATCGTGGCCCACGACCGTGTCGTCGTCCTGGCGGGGTGCGGGGCCGCCGCGCAGCTGCGGCACGATGTGCTCCTGGGCACGGCGGCGGGGCAGCTGGGGTTTGCCCATCGTGCCGCGCACGGCACCGCCCCGCGGGGTGGGCAGGACGCCCGCGTGCGACTCCACCACCGGCCGGTCCTCGGCACTGACGCCGGGCACGGCGTCGGCGGGTGTCGGCCGGGCCTCCCGGGTGCCTCGTACGGGGAGCGGGGCCGGGACGCCTCCGTCCGGAGCGGCCCCGCTACCGGTGGCGTCCCGGCCCCCGGCCGCGCTCTCCGCCGCCCGCCGTCCCGGCCCGCGGTGGGCGTGCCGCCGGCGCAGGGTGGCGGCGGCCGGCTCAGCCGCTCCTCCGGTCCGGGTGCCGCCGCCCGTGCCGGCGCCCGGACCGGTGCCCGCGCCCTCGGCCACCGGGGCCGGAACGGGCGCCGGCAGGGCTGCCCGCCTCCGCCGCGGCGACCCGGGGTCCGAGCCGTCCCCCGCGTCCCGCGGCTGCGGCGCGACGGTCCCGGCAGATGACCCGGGCATGCCGGGTGCCGTGCCCAGCAGCGCCTGCGGGACGACGAGTACGGCCTGCACACCGCCGTAGATGTTGCTCTGCAGCCGCACGGTGATGCCGTGGCGGCGGGCGAGCTGGGAGACGACGTAGAGGCCGATGCGGCCGTCGGCCAGGAGGCTGGCGACGTTGACCTGGTCGGGGTCGGCGAGCAGGGCGTTCATCCGGTGCTGCTCGGCGACGGGCATGCCGAGTCCGCGGTCCTCGACCTCCACGGCGAGCCCGGAGGTGACGAGGTTGGCGCGGAGCAGCACCTGGGTCTGCGGCGCGGAGAACACCGTGGCGTTCTCAATGAGTTCGGCGAGCAGGTGGATGACGTCGGCGACGGCGTGGCCGCGCAGTTCGCCGTCGATCGGCGGTACCAGTTTCACCCGGGAGTACTGCTCGACCTCGGCGATGGCGGAGCGCAGCACCTCGGTCATGTTCACCGGGTTGCTCCACTGGCGCCGGGAGACGGCGCCGCCGAGCACGGCGAGGTTCTCGGCGTGCCGCCGGATGCGGGTGGCCAGGTGGTCCACGTGGAACAGGCCTTTGAGCAGGTCCGGGTCCTCGATCTCGTTCTCGAGCTCGTCGAGGATCGAGATCTCGCGGTGCACCAGGGACTGGAGCCGGCGCGCGAGGTTGACGAAGACCTCCAGCTTCTGTTCGCTGCCCGTCCGGCTGGAGAGCTGGGCGGCGCGCACGACGGCGGTGACGGCGCCGTCGTGCGCGCGGACCAGGTCCGCGGCGAGGAGGTCGAAGTCGTCGGCGTCATGCGGCGGCCGGCCGCGCGGGGCGGGCTGCGGCGGGGTCTCCCCCTGGCGCAGCGCGTCGACCAGGGCGTGCAGGTCGGCCTCGCCGCGCGCGGCGGTGCGGCGCAGCGCCTCCACCCGGTCGGACACCGCGCGGGCGGCGCGGTCGGCGGCCACAGCGGCGATCAGGATGCCGGCGACGGCCACGGTGACCGCTCCGGCGAGCACGGCCCACAGGGTGGGGCCGGTGCGGGCGCCGGTGGAGCGGACGCTGACGAGTACGGCGGCCGTGGCGCTGAGCGCTACGGCCAGGGGTGGCAGCACCGCGAGCCGCATGAGCTGGGGCCGTATGTGCGTCTCGGTCAGTGCGGGAGCGGTTCGGGCGGCCGGTGCTCGGAGGTGAGACATCTGCGTCCTCGTACTGGTCCGTCGGCTGT
>NZ_BMUE01000005.1 GCF_014650035.1 Streptomyces lucensis JCM 4490
AGGTGACCGGTACTAATAGGCCGAGGGCTTGTCCTCAGTTGCTCGCGTCCACTGTGTTAGTTCTGAGGCAACGACCGTTGCCGGCTTTGAGTAGAACGCACAATTGAAGAGTGTGCTTGTTCGCTCGAAACCATTAGGGTTTCGGTGGTCATAGCGTGAGGGAAACGCCCGGTTACATTCCGAACCCGGAAGCTAAGCCTCACAGCGCCGATGGTACTGCAGGGGGGACCCTGTGGGAGAGTAGGACGCCGCCGAACAATCTTTGGAGGACCCCTGGTCCCAGCGTTCAGCTGGGACCAGGGGTCCTTTTGTTTTTACAATGCTTGCGGTACCGAAGACAGGAGTCACCATGTCCACCAACTCTCCCGACGACCGACCGGAGCGCGACCAGCGGCGACGGGACAGTGGTGACCGCGGTGATCGTGGTGGCTTCCGTCGTGACGACCGTGGCGGCTACGGCCGGCGCGATGACAGCCGCGGAGGCGGCTACGGTGACCGCGGTGATCGTGGCGGTTTCCGCCGTGACGACCGGCGTGATGACCGCCGGGGCGACGACCGTGGCGGCTTCCGCCGCGACGACCGCCGCGACGACCGCCGGGGCGACGACCGTCGTGACGACCGTCGTGGTGGCGGTTATGGCGACCGTGTGGGTTACGGTCGCCGGGATGATCGTCGTGAGGGCGATCGGGGTCACCGTCCCGGGTTCCAGCGTGACGACCGTGACCGAGGGCCCCGTCGTGACGACCGCGGCGAGCGCGGCGACCGTGGCGGCTTCCGCCGTGACGACCGCCGTGACGATCGTGGCGGCTACGGCCGGCGCGACGACAACCGCAGCGACTTCCGCCGCGATGACCGGCGCGACGACCGCCGGGGCGACGACCGTGGCGGCTTCCGCCGCGACGACCGCCGTGACGACGACCGCCGTGACGACCGTCGTGGTGGCGGTTATGGCGACCGTGTGGGTTACGGTCGCCGGGATGATCGTCGTGAGGGCGATCGGGGTCACCGCCCCGGGTTCCAGCGTGACGACCGTGACCGAGGGCCGCGTCGTGACGACCGCGGCGAGCGCGGTGACCGTGGCGGCTTCCGCCGTGACGACCGTGGCGGCTACGGCCGGCGTGACGACAACCGCAGCGACTTCCGCCGTGACGACCGCCGCGATGACCGGCGTGATGACCGCCGGGGCGACGACCGTGGCGGCTTCCGCCGTGACGATCGTGGCGGCTACGGCCGGCGTGACGACAACCGCAGCGACTTCCGCCGTGACGACCGCCGCGATGACCGGCGTGATGACCGGCGTGATGACCGCCGGGGCGACGACCGTGGCGGCTTCCGCCGCGACGACCGCCGTGACGACCGTGGCGGCTTCCGGGGCCGGGACGACCGAGGTGGCCGTGGGCCCCGCCGGGACGACCGGGGCGGCCGGCCTGGTGGCTTCCGGAGCCGCGACGGGCGCGACGACCGCCGTGCCGGTGGCAGCCGCTTCCGTGACGAGCGCGACCGGGACCGTGAGCCGATCAAGCGGCTGCCGATCCCGGAGGACGTCACCGGCGAGGAGATCGACGGGGACGTACGGCAGGAGCTGCAGAGCCTCCCCAAGACGCTCGCGGAGGACGTCGCCAAGAACCTGGTGATGGTCGCCCGGCTCATCGACGAGGATCCCGAGGGCGCGTACGGCTACTCCAGGGTGGCCCTGCGTCTGGCGTCCCGCGTCGCCGCCGTACGCGAGGCCGCCGGCTTCGCCGCGTACGCCAACCAGAAGTACAGCGAGGCCCTCGCCGAGTTC
Organism: Streptomyces lucensis JCM 4490; assembly: GCF_014650035.1. Lineage (GTDB taxonomy): Bacteria > Actinomycetota > Actinomycetes > Streptomycetales > Streptomycetaceae > Streptomyces > Streptomyces lucensis. The sequence goes on from NZ_BMUE01000005.1 coordinate 1,787, forward strand.
CGGGCCGCCCGGCGCATGACCGGCACCGTGGAACTGTGGCCGGTCATGGCCGACTGCGAGCGCGGGCTCGGACGGCCGGAGAAGGCGCTGGACATGGCCGGCGCCCCGGAGGTGCACAAGCTGGACAAGGCCGGGCAGGTCGAGATGCGGCTGGTCGCGGCCGGCGCCCGGCGTGACATGGGCCAGCTGGACGCGGCCATCGTCACCCTGCAGAGCCCCGAGCTGGCCTCCAACGCCGTGCAGCCGTGGACCGCGCGGCTGCGGTACGCCTACGCCGACGCCCTGCTGGCCGCCGGTCGCGAGGGCGAGGCGCGGGAGTGGTTCGCCAAGGCCGTCGAGGCCGACCGGGACGGCAGCACGGACGCCTCCGACCGGCTCGCCGAGCTGGACGGCGTGGAGTTCGTCGACGCCCTCGACGAGACGGGGGACGAGACCGCCGACGAGACGCAGGCGGAGGCCCAGTCCGGGACCGAGGGTGCGGACGAGTCCGTGCGGCCCTCCGCCGAGGAAGACGGCGACAAGGACTGACACCGGTCGTCCGGTCGAACAGGAGAAGGGGCGGGCTCCCGGGAGCCCGCCCCTTCTCCATGTTCCCGGTGCGTCAGAGCTCCAGCGCCCGCAGCACCAGCCCCGACGCCGGCTTCGGGCCGAACGACGTCGACTTGCGCGGCATCGTCACGCCCTGGCGGGCCAGATCGCGGACGACCTCCTCGCGGACCGGGTGCAGCAGCACGGCCGTTCCGCCGTCACGCTCGGCCTTCTCCACCGTCGCCGCCGAGTCGTGGATGTAGGCGATGTGCGCCGGCGAGTCCTCGGGGATGTGCCAGACGTGGTCGAGGAGCGCGGCGTGCAGGACCGTGGCGTCCAGGGAACGCCAGGCGGCCGGGCGGTCCGCCGGTATCGTCCGGGCGAGCAGGTCCGGGTCGGGCCGGTCGAGGAGGTGGAAGACGCCGTCGCCGGCGAGCAGGAACGCGTTGCCCGCACAGGACGCGTCCGCCAGCGCCTCCTGCGCCTCGGCCAGGGTCACGTCGAGGCGCCGTACCCGGAACAGGCCGTCCACGGCGGCCAGCGCGTCGGCGACGGGCAGCCGGTGCAGCAGCCGGTGGATGGCGCGGACCCGCAGCGGGTAGCGGGCGGTGTCGACCAGGAGCACCAGGCCGTGGTCCCAGGGACTGGGCGAGGGGTGCTCCGCGCGCAGCCGGCGGTAGGTGGCCCAGCGGTGGTGGCCGTCGGCGATCAGGGCCTGCCGGTGGGCCAGGTCCGACTGGATGAGGGACAGCTCCGCCGGATCGGTGATCGACCACAGACGGTGCCGGTAGCCGTCCTCGGTGGTCGTGGCCAGCAGCGGAGGGCGGTCCGCCGTGCGCTCGACGATCTCGGCGGCCGCCCCGTCGCCCCGGTACGTCAGCAGCAGCGGTTCCAGGTTGGCGCGAGTCGCCCGCATCAGGGCCGCGCGGTCCGCGACCACGGGCGGCATGACGTCCTCGTGCGGCAGCACCACGCCCTCCGTGGGCTCCGACACCCGCAGTGCGCCGATGAGGCCCCGCTGCAGCATGCCGTCGCCGTCGCACTGCTCGTACATGTACAGGCCGGGATCGGGGTCCGCGGTGAGGATGCCCTCGTCCAGCCAGCGGCGCAGGGTGTCGGCCGCCTGTTCGGTGCGCGCGCTCGGGGTACCCGCCTCGGGCAGGATCAGCCGGACGATGTTGTGCGGATCCGCCGACTGGAGGTGGTGCACCCCGTCGGGGCGTACGACGACGTCGTACGGGGGTGAGGTGACGGAGGCCAGGCTGCCGACCCGGTCGGGGTCGTAACGGAGGCCTCGGAACGGGTTGAGTTCCAGGCCTCGGCGCGCCGTTGCTTCCGAGTGACCTGCAGTGTTCATCCCGGCATCGTACGTGCGCGGGCGGGTTGGGGGATGATCGGGGGAAAGGCGAGTTGACGAGGAGCGATGTGGACATGAGCCAGGGCGTCAGGACGAGGCCCGAGGGCAGTGGACAGCCCCTGAGCGAGGCGTACGACACGGCGCTGCTCGATCTGGACGGGGTGGTGTACGCCGGCGGGAACGCGATCGCGCACGCGGTGGACTCGCTGGCGGTGGCGCGCGCGGGCGGGATGCACCTGGCGTACGTCACGAACAACGCGCTGCGGACGCCGGACACGGTGGCCGCGCATCTTTCGGAGCTGGGCATACCGACCGGGGCCGAGGACGTCATCACCTCCGCACAGGCCGTCGCGCGGCTGATCAGCGAGCAGGTGCCGGCCGGGGCGCGGGTGCTGGTGATCGGCGGTGACGGGCTGCGGGTCGCGCTGCGCGAGCGCGGCCTGACCCCGGTGGAGTCGGCGGACGACGACCCGGCGGCCGTCGTGCAGGGGTACGGCGGGCCCGACCTTCCGTGGGCGCGGTTCGCCGAGGCGTCGTACGCGGTGGCGCGCGGGGTGCCGTGGTTCGCCTCCAACACCGACCTGACGATCCCGAGCGGACGGGGTATCGCGCCGGGCAACGGGGCGGCCGTGGAGGTCGTACGGATCGCGACCGGCGCCGAACCGCAGGTCGCGGGCAAGCCGCTGCCGCCGATGCACAGGGAGACGATCATCCGGACCGGCGCGAAGCGGCCGCTGGTGGTGGGGGACCGGCTGGACACGGACATCGAGGGCGCGTTCAACGGCGAGGTGGACTCGCTGCTGGTGCTGACCGGTGTCACCGACGGCGCCCTGCTGCTCGCCGCGCCGCCCCGGCACCGGCCGACGTACGTGGACGCCGATCTGCGCGGGCTGCTCACCGGGCAGCCGGAGGTCACCGAGGACGGGAAGAGCTTCCGTTGCGGTGGCTGGACGGCGACGGCGGAGGCGGACCGGCTGGAACTGGAGGGCGACGGCGAGGCGCCGGACGGCCTGCGGGCGCTGTGCGCGGCGGCATGGACGGCGGCCGGTGAGGGCTCCTGCGAGCTGGACGGAGGCAAGGCGCTGGCCCGGCTGGGCCTGTGAACTGAGGGGCCGTCATCCGAAGTGGCGAGCCGAAGAGCCGTCAACCCGGAGGCCCGCAGCACGTGCAGGGTAGGCTAACCTAACCTCGTGTTGGTCGACAGTTCTCCGGTTCCGCGCGCGGAGGCCGCCCCCGCGCCCCCGACCCGCAGGGCGGCGCGGGCCCTCGGGCTCCTGCTCTCCGTCGTGATGCTGGTGCTCGCCGCCCTGGCGAGCATCGCCGTCGGGGCGAAGGCGCTGTCACCGGACCAGGTCTGGCACGGCCTCTTCCACGACACGGGGACGTACGGCGACGTCGTCGTGGACGAGCGGCTCTGGCGCACGGTCCTCGGTCTGCTGGCCGGTGCCGCGCTCGGCCTCGCCGGTTCGGTCCTGCAGGCGCTCACCCGCAATCCGCTGGCCGACCCCGGACTGCTCGGCATCAACGCAGGCGCCTCCGCGGCCGTCGTCACGGCCATCACCTACTTCGGCGTCACCAGCCTCACCGGCTATGTGTGGTTCGCCTTCCTCGGCGCCGCGGCGGTCGGCGCGCTGGTGTGGTTCCTCGGTGGCAGCCGGGGCGCCACCCCGGTCCGCCTCGCGCTCGCCGGTACGGCGATCAGCGCCGCCCTCTACGGCTACCTCCAGGCCGTGATGATCATCGACGACTCGGCGCTGGGCAGGATGCGCTTCTGGACGGTGGGTTCGCTGGCGTCGGCCACGCACTCGACCGTCACGCAGGTGCTCCCGTTCCTCGCGGCCGGAACTCTCCTCGCGCTGGCGCTGGCCCGTCCGCTGAACGCCGTGGAGATGGGCGACGACACCGCCCGCGCCCTCGGCGCGAACCTCGACCGCACCCGCGCCCTCGCCATGCTGGCCGCCACGGTGCTGTGCGGTGCCGCGACCGCCGCCTGCGGCCCGATCATGTTCGTCGGCCTGATGGTCCCGCACGCCGTGCGCTCCCTCACCGGCCCCGATCTGCGCTGGATCCTGCCCTACGCCGCGGTCCTGTCACCCGTGCTGCTGCTCGGCGCCGACGTCGTCGGCCGGATCGTGGCGCGACCCGCGGAGCTGCAGGTCGGCATCGTCACCGCGATCCTCGGCGGCCCGGTCTTCATCCTGCTCGTACGACGCCGGAGGACGGCCCAGCTGTGAAGACGCGCTCCCGAAGCCGTGCCCTGCGCACCCCCGGCGGGCTCTCCCTGCGCCTGGACCTGCGCGCCGTGGTCGTCGTCGGGCTGTTCCTGGCCACGGCGCTCGCCGCCGGCGTGGCGCTGATCGGCACCGGCGACGCGCATATCCCCGCGGCCGACGTGCTCCGGACGCTCGCCGGAAACGGCACCGCGTACCAGGACTTCATCGTCAACGAACTGCGGCTGCCGCGCGTCCTCGTCGGCCTGCTGGTCGGCGCCTCGCTCGGCCTCGGCGGCGCGCTGTTCCAGGCCGTCTCCCGCAATCCGCTGGGCAGCCCGGACGTTCTCGGCCTGTCGCAGGGCTCGACGGCCGGAGCGCTGGTCGTCATCGTGCTGATGTCCGGCAGCGCCACCCAGGTCACCGCCGGCGCGCTGATCGGCGGACTGGTGACCGGTCTCGCCATCTACCTGCTCGCCTGGAAGCAGGGCGTGCACGGGTACCGGATGGTCCTGGTCGGCATCGGCGTCTCCGCGATCGTCACGGCGGTCAACGGCTATCTGCTCACCAAGGCCGACCTGGTCGACGCGGCCCGCGCGGTCGTGTGGATGACCGGCTCGCTGGGCGGCCGCGACTGGGACCAGGTGTGGCCGCTGCTCACCCTGTGCGCGGTCCTCGTCCCGCTGGTCCTCGCCCACGCGCGCGGCCTGCGGATGATGGAGATGGGCGACGACACCGCCGCCGCCCTCGGCGTGCGCGTCCAGCGCGTCCGGCTCGTGCTGATGGTCTGCGCCGTGCTGCTCACCGCGGCCGCCACCGCCGCCGCCGGACCCGTCAGCTTCGTCGCGCTCACCGCCCCCCAGCTCGCCCGCCGGCTGACCCGCTCGCCGGGCCCCAACCTCGTGCCCTCGCTGTGCATGGGCGCCGCCCTGCTGGTCACGGCCGACTGGGCGTCGCAGCGGGCCTTCGGTGCCGACCAGCTGCCCGTCGGCGTGGTCACCGGCGTCCTCGGCGGCGGCTATCTGCTGTGGCTGCTGGTCACCGAGCGCAGAGCGGGCCGGATATGAGCGCCGTCCCCGAGTCCGACAGCAAGAGGAGCACCGTGAACCGCCTGTCCGCCGAGAACGTCACCCTCGCCTACGACCGGCGTGTGATCGCCGAGCAGCTGTCGGTGGAGATCCCCGACAACTCCTTCACGGTGATCGTCGGGCCCAACGCCTGCGGCAAGTCCACGCTGCTGCGGGCTCTTTCGCGGATGCTCAGGCCCAGTGAGGGCCGGGTGCTCCTGGACGGGCAGGCCATCGGGTCGATGCCCGCGAAGAAGGTCGCGCGCACCCTGGGCCTGCTCCCGCAGTCGTCCGTCGCACCCGACGGCATCACGGTCGCCGACCTCGTGGGCCGGGGCCGCTACCCGCACCAGGGCCTGCTGCGCCAGTGGTCCGCGCAGGACGAGCGGGTCGTGCGGGAGTCCATGCGGCAGACCGGGGTCGCCGAGCTGGCCGACAGGTACGTCGACGAGCTGTCCGGCGGCCAGCGCCAGCGCGTGTGGATCGCCATGGCGCTGGCCCAGCAGACCCCGCTGCTGCTCCTGGACGAACCGACCACCTACCTGGACATCCAGCACCAGATCGACGTCCTCGACCTGTGCGCCGAGCTGCACGAGACCCAGGGCCGCACCCTGGTCGCCGTCCTGCACGACCTGAACCACGCGGCGCGCTACGCGACGCACCTCATCGCCCTGCGCGGCGGCGAGGTGATCGCCGAGGGCGCGCCGAACGACATCGTGACGGCCGAGCTGGTCGAAGCGGTGTTCGGGCTGCGCTGCCAGGTCATCGCCGACCCCGAGACCGGGACCCCGCTGGTGGTGCCGGCCGCTCGCAGGGCGCGGGTCACAGCAGCCTCCTGAGCCGGAACAGGTCCAGCAGACCGGCCTCCAGCCGCACCCGGCCCCGGCCCCACGCCGTCGCGAAGTTCAGCTGACCCTCCACCAGGTCCACCAGGTCGTCCCCGGCCATCACCAGCCTGATCTGCGCCCGTTCGCGCGGCGGCCCGGGATGGGTGGCGTCGACCTCCACCCGGCCGCCGGTCATCCGGCCCGCGAAGGTCACGTCCAGGTCGGTGATGTGGCAGCTCACCGAGCGGTCCAGGGCGGCGGCCGCGCGGACGTCACCCTCGGCCATCCGCATGTTGTCCGAAAGCTTCCCCAGTGCGGCGCGGCACTCCTCGATCGTGGCCATCGCCACCGACGGTACCCCAGCGGTTCGCGGTAGCGTCTGGGCATGAGCGAGTCCGTGTCCGAGACCGTCCCCGGCGCCACAGACCCCGGGCCGGAGCCGGAGCCCGAGTACGACCCCGCCGCCCCGGCCCCCCTGGACGTCCCGCGCACTCCCACCGGCGACGCAGAGGTGGACGCCCAGCTGGCGCGGCTGGCCGACGCCGACCACCTCGCCACCGACGGCCACATCGAGGTGTACGAGGATGTACACCGGGCACTGCGCGACGCGCTCACCGCGCTCGACGCCCGCCCCGGACCTCCGGTCCCCCCACCGTCGTACCAACACAGGAGCTGAACCGAACGTGGCAGGAGTCGCACGCCGCCGTCTCGACGCGGAGCTGGTCCGCCGCAAGCTCGCGCGCTCGCGCGAGCACGCCAGCCAGCTGATCGCCGCCGGGCGGGTCTCCGTCGGCAGGACCGTCGCGACCAAGCCCGCCACCCAGGTGGAGGCCGCCGCCGCCATCGTGGTCGCCGCCGACGACAGCGACCCCGAGTACGTCTCCCGCGGCGGCCACAAGCTCGCCGGCGCGCTCGGGGCCTTCGTGCCCCGGGGGCTCGTCGTCGAGGGCCGCCGGGCGCTGGACGCCGGCGCGTCCACCGGTGGCTTCACCGACGTCCTGCTGCGCGCGGGCGCAGCGCACGTCGTCGCCGTGGACGTCGGATACGGACAGCTCGCCTGGTCTCTGCAGAGCGATGAACGCGTCACCGTCAAGGACCGTACGAACGTACGCGAGTTGACGCTTGAGGCGATCGATGGGGAACCTGTGGATCTTGTCGTGGGCGATCTGTCCTTCATCCCGCTCGGGCTGGTGCTGCCCGCCCTGAAGCGGTGCGTGAAGCCGGACGCCGACCTGGTGATGATGGTCAAGCCGCAGTTCGAGGTGGGCAAGGAACGGCTCGGCAGCGGAGGTGTCGTACGGAATCCGCAACTGCGGGCGGAGGCCGTGCGGGGAGTGGCCGAGAAGGCCTGGGAGCTGGGGCTCGGGGTGCGGGGCGTCACCGCCAGTCCGCTGCCCGGGCCGTCCGGGAACGTCGAGTACTTCCTGTGGCTGCGGTCCGGGGCGCCCGCCCTGGACCCGGCCGACGTCGACCGAGCAGTGGCGGAGGGACCGCGTTGACACAGAACCTGGCGCGTACGGTTTTCCTGCTGGCCCACACCGGGCGGCCCGCGGCGATCCGCAGTGCGGAACTCGTCGTCAAGGGCCTGCTGCGGCACGGCATCGGGGTGCGGGTGCTGGAGGAGGAGGCGCGCGACCTGCCGCTGCCGGACGAGGTGCGGCTGGTCAAGGAGGCGACCCCGCAGTGCCTCGACGGCTGCGAACTGCTGATCGTCCTGGGCGGCGACGGCACGCTGCTGCGCGGCGCGGAATTCGCCCGGGCCTCCGGGGTGCCCATGCTCGGCGTCAACCTGGGGCGCGTCGGATTCCTCGCCGAGGCGGAGCGCGACGACCTCGACCGCGTGGTCGACCGGGTGGTGGCACGGTCGTACGAGGTCGAGGAGCGGATGACCGTCGACGTCGTCGTGCACCGCAACGGGGACATCGTGCACACCGACTGGGCGCTGAACGAGGCGGCCGTGCAGAAGGCCGGCGCCGAGAAGCTGCTGGAAGTCGTGCTGGAGATCGACGGGCGGCCGGTGACGGGCTTCGGGTGCGACGGCGTGGTGCTGTCCACGCCGACCGGGTCCACGGCGTACGCGTTCTCCGCCGGCGGGCCCGTGGTGTGGCCCGAGGTGGAGGCGCTGCTGATGGTGCCGATCAGCGCGCACGCGCTGTTCGCGAAGCCGCTGGTGACGTCGCCGGACTCGGTGCTCGCCGTGGAGGTCCTGCCCCACATCCCGCCCGGTGTCCTGTGGTGCGACGGCCGGCGGACCGTCGAGCTGCCGCCGGGAGCGAGGGTGGAGGTCCGCCGCGGGGCGGTGCCGGTACGGCTGGCCCGGCTGCACCACTCGTCGTTCACGGACCGCCTGGTGGCGAAGTTCGCGCTGCCGACCACGGGCTGGCGGGGGGCGCCGCACTAGGCCGTGCCCGGCTCCGGCTCCCGGCGCGCCGGGGTGACACGGACGGCCTGTGTGCACTCCGCGCCCCGGACCTCGTATGGTCTGTTCCGTGTTGGAGGAGATGCGGATACGGTCGCTCGGGGTCATCGACGATGCCGTCGTCGAGCTGTCACCCGGGTTCACCGCCGTCACCGGTGAGACGGGTGCGGGCAAGACCATGGTGGTCACCAGCCTGGGGCTGCTGCTCGGTGGGCGGGCGGACCCGGCGCTCGTGCGGATCGGCGCCGGGAAGGCGGTGGTGGAGGGGCGGATCGCCGTGCCCGCGGACGCCGCCGCCGTGGCACGTGCGGAGGAGGCCGGGGCCGAGCTGGACGACGGGGCTCTGCTGATCAGCCGCACCGTCTCCGCCGAGGGCCGCTCCCGGGCGCACCTGGGCGGACGCAGCGTGCCCGTGGGGCTGCTCGCCGAGCTGGCCGACGACCTGGTGGCCGTGCACGGGCAGACCGACCAGCAGGGACTGCTCAAGCTGTCCCGGCAGCGGCAGGCCCTCGACCGGTACGCCGGGGACGCGGTCGCCGCGCCGCTCGCCCGGTACACCGGGGCCTACCGGCGGCTGCGGGCCGTCTCCGCCGAGCTGGAGGAGATCACCACACGCGCCCGCGAGCGGGCGCAGGAAGCCGACATGCTGCGGTTCGGGCTGGACGAGATCGCCGCCGTCGAGCCGCGGGCCGGGGAGGACACGGAGCTGGCCGAGGAGGCGGAGCGGCTCGGGCACGCCGAGGCCCTGTCGTCCGCCGCGACGGCCGCGCACGCCGCTCTCGCGGGCAACCCCGAGGACCCCGAGGGAATCGACGCCTCGACCCTCGTCGCGGGCGCGCACCGGGCCCTGGAGGCCGTCCGGTCGCACGACCCGGCGCTGGCCGCCCTCGCCGACCGGATCGGGGAGATCGGGATCCTGCTGGGCGACGTGGCCGGCGAGCTGGCCGGGTACGCCGACGACCTCGACGCCGATCCGCTGCGGCTGGCCGCCGTGGAGGAGCGGCGGGCCGCGCTCACCGCGCTCACCCGCAAGTACGGCGAGCACGACAAGGGCGTCGCCGCCGTACTCGCCTGGGCGGAGCGGGGCGCCGCGCGCCTGACCGAACTGGACGGCGACGACGAGCGGATCGAGGAGCTGACCGCCGAACGGGACGCGCTGCGCACCGAACTGGGCGGGCTGGCGCAGGCGCTGACCGACGCGCGGACGGAGGCCGCCGAGCGGTTCGCCGCCGCGGTCACCGCCGAGCTGGCCTCGCTGGCGATGCCCCACGCGCGCGTGTCCTTCGACATCCGGCAGACCGAGGACCCCGAGGGCGTCGAGGTCGGCGGGCGCGCCGTCGCCTACGGGCCCGCCGGTGTGGACGAGGTCGAGCTGCTGCTCGCCCCGCACCCGGGCGCCCCGCCGCGGCCCATCGCCAAGGGCGCTTCCGGCGGCGAACTGTCCCGGGTCATGCTAGCCGTGGAGGTCGTGTTCGCGGGTACCGACCCGGTGCCGACGTACCTCTTCGACGAGGTCGACGCCGGTGTCGGCGGCAAGGCCGCGGTCGAGATCGGGCGGCGCCTGGCCAAGCTCGCCAGGACCGCCCAGGTCGTCGTGGTCACCCACCTGCCCCAGGTCGCCGCCTTCGCCGACCGGCAGCTGCTGGTCGAGAAGACCAACGACGGATCGGTCACCCGCTCCGGTGTGAAGGTGCTGGAGGGCGAGGAGCGCGTCCGCGAGCTGTCCCGCATGCTGGCCGGCCAGGAGGACTCCGAGACGGCCCGTGCCCACGCGGAGGAGCTGCTGGCGGCGGCCCGGGCGGACGGGTGAGGGGCCGGAGCGCCTCCTTCGCGTGCGCCGCCGCCGTCACCCGCGCGGGCATGTCGGCACTGCGCGCCACCGCCCCCGGCGGGCGGGCGCGCTGGGGGCGGACGAACCACGCCGGGCGGGCCGTCGGGCTGTACGCCGGTCCGGCGTCGGCCGTGGGCGCCGCGGCGGGCGCCGCGGCCGTCCACCCCGGTGCGGGGCTCGCGGTGCTGGCGGCCGGGGTCTGCGGGGCGTACGACGACGTTGCAGGGGACCATCGGCGCGGTTTCCGGGCGCACCTGCGCGCGCTGCGGGACGGCGAGGTGACCAGCGGCGCCGTGAAACTCTTCGGGGTGTCGGCCGCGGCCCTGGTGGCGGGGGCCCTGATGAAGGAGCGGGCGGCCGACAAGGTGCTGGCCGGTGTGGTGATCGCCGGGGCCGCCCACTGCGCCAATCTCGTCGACGTACGCCCGGCGCGGGCCGCGGGCGCGGTGCTCGCGCTCGGGGTGCCGGGACTGCTGCGCGAGGGGCCCGGCGGCGAGCTGGCCGCGGTGGCCCTGGGGTGTGCCGCGGCCGTGCTGCCCGACGACCTCCGCGAGCGGGTGATGCTCGGGGACGCCGGGGCGCACGCGCTCGGAGCGGCGCTCGGCACCGCCGTGGTCGCCCGCAACCGGGGCGCCGGTCTCCTCGCGCACGCCGTCGCCGTCGTGGCCGCCGCCGCGTGCGGGGACCGGGTGACAGCGTGGGCACGCTCGCTGTGAGGTCCGAGCGGGCCGTGCGCGGTCGCCGTGCGTGCCCCGGCCGGCCGTGGCCGGGCGCCGTCCGCGGCTGAGCGTACGGATCCGTTCGTACAGCGTTCGGTCGGCGCAGGGTTTCTTTCACCCGTGTGGGTGACGTGCTCCGGCGTATTGCCCCGGCATGCCGCGGGGTGCGCCCTCCCGGCGGTCCCGGAACGACCCTTCCCCCTGGCATGCTTGGCAGGTGGAGAGGGGCGGGCGGCGGGCCGGAACGGCCCACGCCGGGGGCGCGTGGGGTACATCCTTCCGCCCCCTCGGGCCCGCTACCTTCGGTACGTTTCCACGTGACCACCGCACGCCGAACCAGGAGCCCCGGCCCCGTGAGCCCCCTGAGCAGCAACGCGCCGCACGGCCAGTCGCCGCTGCGCACCGTGCAGGTGCTGGGCGGAGGCAACGCCGGAAGCAGCGCGCACGTGCGTTCCCTCGCCGAGGGGCTCGTGGCGCGGGGCGTGCGGGTCACGGTGTGCGCCCCCGAGGAGGCCGACCGCGCCCATGACTTCACCGGCGTGGGTGCCGAGCACGTACCGGTGCCGCGCAGCAGCGACCCCGCATCGGTGGCCGCGCTGCGGGCGGCCTGCGCCGACGCCGACCTGGTGCACGCGCACGGCCTGCACGCCTCCTTCCGCGCCGTGCTCGCGCTCGGCGGGCGCGCCACCCCGCTGGTGGTCACCTGGCACGGCCGCGCGCGGGCCGAGGGCGCGCGGGCGCATCTGCTGCGGCTGTTGGAGCGGCGGGTGGTGCGGACGGCGGCCGTGGTCCTCGGCACCAGCTCCGACCTGGTCGACCGGGCCCGGCGCCGCGGTGCGCGCGACGCCCGGCTCGCGGCCGTCGGCCTGCCGGGCCGGCGCCGGACGCCGCCCGCTTGCGGCCCCACCGCCGACCCCGACCGGCCGAGGGCCAAGGTACGGGCCGAACTCGGCACCACGGGCCGCCCGTTGCTCGTCGCGGTCGGCTCCCTCGACCGGCACCGCGGCCATGACGTCCTGCTGGACGCGGCCCGTGCCTGGCGCGGCCTCGACCCCCAGCCGCTGGTCGCCGTGGCGGGGGAGGGCCCGTTGCGGCCGGTGCTGCAGCGGCGGATCGAGGACGAGGACCTGCCGGTGCGGCTCATCGGGCACCGGGACGATGTGCCCGGACTGCTCGCCGCCGCCGATCTGGCGCTGCTGACCAGCAGTTGGGAGTCACGCCCCGTCCTCGCCCAGGAGGCGCTGTACGCGCGTGTGCCGCTCGTCGCGACCCGTGTCGGCGGCGTCCCCGACCTCGTGGGCGACGCGGCGGAACTCGTCCCCTACGGCGACGCGCAGGCACTCGCGGCCACCGTCGTCACGCTGCTCACCGACCATGAGCGCCGGGAACAGCTGCGCGAGCGGGGCGTACGGCAGGCCGCCACCTGGCCGACGGAGGACGAGACGGTCGCCCAGGTGCTCAGCGTCTACGACGAGTTGACCCAGCCCCGGCCGCTCACCTAGGCCGCGTCCCCAACCTCACAGGGCAATACGCCTAGGGCACGTGGCGGCGGGCGCGGAGGGCCAGGCTCAGGGCCAGGACCGTCTGGGGGTCGTCGAGGTCGGTGCCGAGCAACTCGCCGATGCGGGCGAGCCGGTTGTAGAGCGTCTGGCGGTTGAGGTGCAGCTCGCGGGCCGTCTCCGCCTTGCGGCCGGCGTGCGCCAGGTACGTCTCCAGGGTCGGCAGCAGCGGCGGCTTGGAGCGGTGGTCGTGGTCGCGCAGCGGGCCGATCGCGCGGTCCACGAAGGCCGCGAGATCCGGGTGGTCCCGCAGCCGCCACAGCAGCAGGTCGATGTCGAGGCGGCGGGCGTCGTACCAGGGCCGGTCGGTGAGCCCCTGGGCCGCCGTCGCCGTCTCCGCCGCGTGCCGCAGCCCGGCCGAGGCGGCCGCCCAGCCGCCCGCCACCCCGACGACCACCACCGGGGGCGGGGAACCCGGCCGCCGCATCCCGGCGCGCTCCACCCCGGCGCGCAGTGCCGCCGCCACCCGGTCCGCGACCGCCTGCCGCTCCGGTTCCGAGCGCAGCCCCAGCAGCACCAGGACCCGGCCCTCCACGGGCCGCACGCCCAGCAGCACCGGCACCCCGACAGCGGCCAGTTCCTCGGAGACGGCCCTGGCCAGCATCGCCCAGCCCCCGCCGGGGGACAGGGTCTCCCCGACTCGCATGACCACCGGCAGCAACGGGCTCTCGCCCGGCTTGAAGCCGAGCACCCGGGCCTGCGCGGGGGCGTCCTCCGCCGCGATCCGGCCCTCGGCGAGATCGGTCAGGAAGTCACCGCGCCCGCGTGCCGCCAGCTCCTCCTCCTGCCGAGCCTGCATCAGCACCACGGCCAGGATGCCCGCGGCCCGCTCGGCGGCGATCCGGTGCACCGGGGCCAGCGGCGACCGGACCGGCAGCAGCACGAGCCGGGCACGGACCGAGCCCGCCGTACCGGGGCCGCCGCCGGGCACGTCGACGAGGACCGAACCGGCGGGCGGCGGGGCGTCCTTGTGCGGGCCGCGCAGCCCCTCCCACACCTGAAGGGGGTCCGCCCCCTCGGGCCCGGACCCGGCGGCGTACAGCAGGCGGCCGCCGGCGGTCTCCAGGAACACCGGGTTGCCGCTGAAGCCGGCCAGGATGTCGAGCACCTGCGGTACTCCGCCGCCGCCCAGCAGGGCCTCGGTGCACCGCCGGTGCACCTCCTCCGCCCGCTGCAGCAGCGCGTAGTGGCCGTTGACGATCTCGGTGTGGATCTCCTCGGTCACCGTCACGAACGGCACCTCGCGGTGCAGCTGGACCAGGGGCAGGCCCGCCGCCCGGGCGGTGTCCACCAGCGCGGCGGGCAGCCGGGCGAAGCGCGGGCCCAGCTCCACCACCAGCGCGGCGATACCGCGCTCGGCGAGGGTCCGTACGAACGCCCGCTGATCGGCCGGACGGGTGCCCAGACCGTAGCCCGTGGTCAGCAGCAGCTCGCCGCCCTTGAGCAGCGAGGCGATGTTCGGCACCTCGCCCGCGTGCACCCAGCGCACGGTCCGCCCCAGCCGGTCGGCGCCCGCGACGATCTCCGGCAGCCCACTGCGCAGCCCCGGCAGCTCCAGCGCCCGCTGCACCGTGATCCCGGCGCCCTGGGTGTCGAATCGGTTGTCCGTACGGCTGTCCATGCAGCGGACGCTACCTGCGCAAACGCCCCGAGGACAGCTTCGGTCGCCGGCTACACCGGCCGGATGTTGTGGTTGAACCGGAACACGTTGTCCGGGTCGTAGCGCCGCTTCACCTTCTGCAGGCGCAGGGCGTTCCCGGCGCCCAGGCCCGCCCTGACCCGCTCGGGGCCCTCGTCGCCGATGAAGTTGAGGTAGACGGCGCCCGTGCTCCACGGCCGCACGCCCGCGCGCACGTCCCGCACCCAGGAGACGGCCCGTTCGTCGTCGGCCGGGTCCGTCCAGATCGCGAACGGGTGAGCCGCCCAGGGCGCGTCCCGGTACGGCACCGGGTACTCGTGCGGACCGGCGGCGATGGCCCCGCCCTGCGGGAAGAGGATGTGCTGCGTGCTGGTCGGCACCGGCATGCTGTCCGCACGGGCGCAGAAGACGTCCACCAGGTCGTCCGGCAGCCCGGTCAGGTACTCCGCCGACCAGTAGTTCCGCTGCCCGGGCGGATCGTCGAGCATGCACTGCACGTCGGCGTACGGCATGTCACCGGCCAGCTCCGCCTCGTGCGGCAGCGCGAGCAGCGGTCCGGCGAGCTCGCGCAGGCCGTCCTCGCCGCCCGCGTAGGTCAGCAGGACGGCGCACACCAGCTTGCCCACCAGCTCCGGCGGCGTGAACTCCTCGGGCGGACCGGTCACGTAGAGCACCGCGCCGCTCACCTCGTCCGGGCCGCTCCGGATGATCTCGCGGAAGGCGCGGACCACGTCCGGTCCGAGCGGCGGCAGGAACATCAGCAGGACGATGGAGAACTCCGGCAGCTCGTGCAGCCGCAGGGTCAGCGCGGTGGCCACCCCGAAGTTGCCGCCGCCGCCGTGCAGAGCCCAGAACAGCTCCGGGTTCTCGTCGGCGTTCGCGTGCACCCGTTCGGCGTCGGCGGTCACCAGTTCCACGCCGAGGAGGTTGTCGACGGCGAGGCCGAAGGACCGGTCCAGCCAGCCGGTGCCGCCCCCCAGGACGAAACCGCCGACACCGGTGGTGGAGGCCCGCCCCCCGGTGGTGGCGAGGCCGTGGGGCTGGGTGGCCCGGTCCAGATGGCTCATCGTGGCGCCGCCCTCGACCCGCACCGCCTCGGCCGCCGGGTCGACGGTCACCCGGTGCATACGGCGCAGGTCCACGACGAGCGCGCCGTCGCCCAGCGCCGTCCCGGCCACGCTGTGGCCGCCGCCGCGCACCGCGATGCGCAGGTCGAGGTCCCTGCCGAAGCGCACCGCCCGAACCACGTCGGCCGCGTCCGCGCACTGGGCTATCACCGCCGGGCGCCGGTCGATCATCGCGTTGAAGACGGCCCGGGCCTTGTCGTAGCCCGGGTCGCCGGGGGCGAACACGTCGCCGACCAGATCCTCGCGCAGCGCGGCCAGGGCCGCGCCCGCCTTCGAAGGGGAGGCCATCGCCGCCCCCTTTCCGGGAAGGGGACTCCGTTCGGTTCCAGCCTAGGCAGGCGCACCCCAGGGGGCGCGGGCTGCGCCGGTGCCCCCTTCGCCGCGGGCGGGCGAGTCACCGGCCGGCCGGGGCCCCGAGGCCCTGTCGTCGAACTCCCGCATGCCCCGCGACGCCATGCACGCACTCTCGCCGTACCGGGCCCAGGTGCGAGTACATCCCGTACGAGGGCCAGGACCCGGCACGCCTGGAGCACGCACCTGACGCCGCGAGGCCCGCCCTCCGGGCGGACGCCGGGAGGGCGGCAGGGCCTAGCCGCCGTACGCCCCCGAGGCCGTCAGTCGCAGTGCGGTGTCGATCAGCGGGACGTGGCTGAAGGCCTGCGGGAAGTTGCCGACCTGCCGCTGCAGGCGCGGGTCCCACTCCTCGGCGAGCAGACCGAGGTCGTTGCGCAGCGCGAGGAGCTTCTCGAACAGCTTGCGGGCCTCGTCCACCCGGCCGATCATCGCCAGGTCGTCCGCCATCCAGAACGAGCAGGCGAGGAAGGCGCCCTCGTCGCCGGGCAGGCCGTCGACGCCGGCGTGGTCGCCCTCGGTCGGGTAGCGCAGGATGAACCCGTCCGAGGTGGACAGCTCGCGCTGGATCGCCTCGATGGTGCCGATCACCCGCTTGTCGTCCGGCGGCAGGAAGCCCATCTGCGGGATGAGCAGCAGAGAGGCGTCCAGCTCCTGGGAGCCGTAGTACTGGGTGAAGGTGTTGCGCTCCTTGTCGTAGCCCTTGTCGCACACCTCGCGGTGGATGTCGTCGCGCAGTTCCTTCCAGCGCTCCAGCGGGCCGTCCACGTCGCCGGACTCGATCAGCTTGATCGTGCGGTCCACGGCCACCCACGCCATCACCTTGGAGTGCACGAACTGCCGGCGCGGGCCGCGCACCTCCCAGATGCCCTCGTCCGGCTCCTGCCAGTGGTCCTCCAGGTACCGGATCAGCTTGAGCTGGAGCAGCGAGGCGTAGTCGCTGCGGGCCAGACCGGTCATGTGGGCCAGGTGCAGCGCCTCGGTGACCTCGCCGTACACGTCCAGCTGGAGCTGGTGGGCCGCGCCGTTGCCGACCCGGACCGGGGCGGAGTTCTCGTAGCCCGGCAGCCAGTCCAGCTCGGCCTCGCCCAGCTCACGCTCGCCCGCGATGCCGTACATGATCTGCAGGTTCTCCGGGTCACCGGCGACCGCGCGCAGCAGCCACTCGCGCCAGGCGCGGGCCTCCTCGCGGTAGCCGGTGCGCAGCAGCGAGGACAGGGTGATCGCCGCGTCCCGCAGCCAGGTGTAGCGGTAGTCCCAGTTGCGGACGCCGCCGATGTCCTCGGGCAGCGAGGTGGTGGGGGCCGCGACGATGCCGCCGGTGGGGGCGTACGTCAGCGCCTTGAGGGTGATCAGCGAGCGGACCACCGCCTCGCGGTACGGCCCGTGGTAGGTGCAGTGCTCGACCCACTCGCGCCAGAAGTCCTCCGTCGCCACCAGCGAGGCCTCCGGCTCCGGCAGGGGCGGCGGCTCCTTGTGCGACGGCTGCCACGAGACGGTGAAGGTGATCCGCTCGCCCGGGGCCACCGTGAAGTCGGCGTACGTCGTCAGCGCCTTGCCGAAGGTCTCGGCCTCCGTGTCGAACCACACCGAGTCGGGGCCCGCGACGGCCACCGTGCGGCCCTCGTGCTTGTGCACCCACGGCACGACCCGGCCGTAGGAGAACCGCATCCGCAGGGCCGAGCGCATCGGCACCCGGCCGGTGACGCCCTCCACGATCCGGATCAGCTGCGGGGCGCCGTCACGCGGGGGCATGAAATCGGTCACGCGGACCGTGCCGCGCGGGGTGTCCCACTCCGACTCCAGGATCAGCGAGTCGCCGCGGTAGCTGCGCCGGGCGGCCGTGGGCGGCTGGACGTCCGCGGCGTGCGCCGGGCCGAGCCGCCAGAAGCCGTGCTCCTCGGTGCCCAGCAGGCCGGCGAAGATGGCATGCGAGTCGAAGCGGGGCAGGCACAGCCAGTCCACCGTGCCGTCCCGGCAGACCAGTGCGGCGGTCTGCATGTCTCCGATGAGTGCGTAGTCTTCGATGCGCCCGGCCACGTGCAACTCCAGTCGAACGGCCACGTCACCCCCGCGCAGGGGGGCTGTCGCTAGTGCGGTCAAGGGGGTCGTTGTTGTGCGTCGTTGAGCGGTGAAGCAAAGCAGCCCGCCGAGCCCTGGGGCAAAACGACAGTCTTTGCTCAACGAACTGCCGCGCTCTCGTTGTTCCGGGTGATGGTGGCGGGGGTGTGCCGTCGTTCCGGCCGGGCTCGGCAGCGAGTGTCCGAGCAGGATACGACGCACGTGCATGATCCGCGTGCCGCTCGGGACAACCGGTGTCGGCCGAACGAGTGAGCGGCGGGTGGCGGGCGCGCGAGTCGTGCTCCGCCGTGCCGGGGCGTGTGCGGAGCGTGGCCGGAAGCCATCGCCTCCAGGCGCTGATACCCTGGTAGCCCGTGGACCGGTGGGCCCGAAACCCCCGAACCGCAGCGACGGCGCCTCCGCCGAAAGCCCAGGAGCATTCGGGCCGGACGCCGTACCGCACGACAGCCAGCGACCACGGGAGCCCCCTCTTGGCCATGCCCTCGAAATCCACGACGACCAAGCACATCTTCGTCACCGGGGGTGTCGCCTCCTCGCTCGGCAAGGGCCTCACCGCCTCCAGTCTGGGCATGCTGCTCAAGGCCCGCGGCCTGCGTGTCGTGATGCAGAAGCTCGACCCCTACCTGAACGTCGACCCGGGCACGATGAACCCCTTCCAGCACGGTGAGGTGTTCGTCACCAACGACGGCGCCGAGACCGACCTGGACATCGGCCACTACGAGCGCTTCCTCGACCGCGACCTGGACGGCACCGCCAACGTCACCACCGGCCAGGTGTACTCCACGGTGATCGCCAAGGAGCGGCGCGGCGAGTACCTCGGCGACACGGTGCAGGTCATCCCGCACATCACCAACGAGATCAAGCACCGCATCCGCCGTATGGCCACCGACGAGGTCGACGTCGTCATCACCGAGGTCGGCGGCACCGTCGGCGACATCGAGTCGCTGCCGTTCCTGGAGACCGTCCGCCAGGTCCGCCACGAGGTCGGCCGGGACAACGTCTTCGTGGTGCACATCTCGCTGCTGCCGTACATCGGCCCCTCCGGCGAGCTGAAGACCAAGCCGACCCAGCACTCCGTCGCCGCGCTGCGCAACATCGGTATCCAGCCGGACGCCATCGTGCTGCGCTGCGACCGCGAGGTCCCCACCGCCATCAAGCGCAAGATCTCGCTGATGTGCGACGTGGACGAGGCCGCCGTCGTCGCCTGCCCGGACGCCCGCTCGATCTACGACATCCCGAAGGTCGTGCACTCCGAGGGCCTGGACGCCTACGTGGTGCGCAAGCTGGACCTGCCCTTCCGGGACGTCGACTGGACGACCTGGGACGACCTGCTCGACCGCGTCCACAACCCCGACCACGAGATCACCCTCGCCCTGGTCGGCAAGTACATCGACCTGCCCGACGCCTACCTGTCGGTGACCGAGGCGCTGCGCGCCGGCGGCTTCGCCAACAAGGCCCGCGTCAAGATCAAGTGGGTCACCTCGGACGACTGCAAGACCCCGGCCGGCGCCAAGGCCCAGCTGGGCGACGTCGACGGCATCTGCATCCCGGGCGGCTTCGGCGACCGCGGCGTGCTCGGCAAGGTCGGCGCCATCCGCTACGCCCGCGAGAACAAGATCCCGCTGCTCGGCCTCTGCCTCGGCCTGCAGTGCATCGTGATCGAGGCCGCGCGCAACCTGGCCGACGTCTCCGACGCCAACTCCACCGAGTTCGACCCGGCCACCGCCCACCCGGTCATCTCCACCATGGCCGAGCAGCTGGACATCGTCGCCGGCGAGGGCGACATGGGCGGCACCATGCGGCTCGGCATGTACCCGGCCAAGCTGGCCGAGGGCTCCATCGTCCGCGAGGTGTACGACGGCAAGGAGTACGTCGAGGAGCGGCACCGCCACCGCTACGAGGTGAACAACGCCTACCGCGCGGAACTGGAGAAGAAGGCCGGCATCGTCTTCTCGGGCACCTCGCCGGACGGCAAGCTCGTGGAGTACGTGGAGTACCCGCGCGACGTCCACCCCTACCTGGTCGCCACGCAGGCGCACCCCGAGCTGCGCTCGCGGCCGACGCGTCCGCACCCGCTGTTCGCCGGTCTCGTGAAGGCCGCCGTCGAGCGGCAGAACTCCGTCTGACACACCGGTTGTACGGTGGCCGGGGTGCACTCCTCTCAAAGGTGGGCACCCCGGCTTCCGTGAGTGGCCGGTTTTCACCTGCGTGTGTGGAAGGACAGGGCATGACGATCAAGGACACCTCCGAGGAGTGGGAGATCCGGGCGACGGACACCCCCTTCACGGGCAACAAGACCTCCGTCCGCACGGACGACGTGGTCATGCCCGACGGCTCGGTGGTCCGCCGCGACTACCAGGTCCACCCCGGTTCGGTCGCCGTCCTCGCCCTGGACGCGCAGGACCGGGTCCTGCTGATCAACCAGTACCGGCACCCCGTGCGGCACAAGCTGTGGGAGATCCCGGCCGGCCTGCTCGACGTGCCCGGCGAGAACCCGCTGCACGCGGCCCAGCGCGAGCTGTACGAGGAGGCGCACGTCAAGGCCGAGGACTGGCGGGTGCTGACCGACGTGTACACCACTCCCGGCGGCTGCGACGAGGCCGTACGGGTCTTCCTGGCCCGTGACCTGTCCGAGGCCGAGGGAGCCCGGTTCGAGGCGGAGCACGAGGAGATCGACATGGAGCACGCGCGCGTGCCGGTCGACGAGCTGGTGCGCCGGGTGCTGGCCGGCGACCTGCACAACAACTGCCTGGTGGTGGGCGTGCTCTCGCTGGTCGCCGCCCGCGCCGGGGACGGGCTGGACGCCCTGCGCCCGGCCGACGCGCCCTGGCCGGCCCGCCCCTTCGCGTCCTGACCACACCCGTACGGCGCAGTGATGTGACCATCGCCTGATCCGATCGGGCGATGCGTCCGCCGCGCTCCTCACGGAACGTCGCAGAGCGTGAACTAGGCTCGTCGTGAGCGAGCCAGTGAACAGGCGCACGCCCGTACCGGAAAGACCCGGCGGGCCGGTGCGCGCGGTGGGACGGGAGTGTGGCCCGTGACGGACCAGGCGGTGGACACAGACGAGGTGCGGTTGTCCGCGCGCCCGGCCGCGGAGGGCCATTTCCTGGGCCGCACACG
This sequence comes from Streptomyces lucensis JCM 4490, assembly GCF_014650035.1. Lineage (GTDB taxonomy): Bacteria > Actinomycetota > Actinomycetes > Streptomycetales > Streptomycetaceae > Streptomyces > Streptomyces lucensis. The sequence goes on from NZ_BMUE01000005.1 coordinate 22,626, forward strand.
GGAGTTGAAGGAGCTGCGCGCCGACATCGAGCGCGCCGGGCTGGACACCCTCTCCGGACGCAAGGCGCCCCGGGCGCGCGTGCTGCTGATCGCGGGCCGCCCCGGCTCCGGCCGGACCGCCCTCGCCGAGGAACTCGTCCGGCAGGTCGCCGAGCGTTACCCCGACGGTGTGCTGCGCGCCCGACTGAGCGAACCCGACGGCACCCCCGTCCCGGTCGAGCGCACCGCCCGCGAGCTGCTCGCCGCGCTGGATCTGACCGCCCCCGCCGGAGCCCCCGAGGACGTCCTCACCGAGGCGCTGCGGGCCGCGCTGGCCGGCCGGCGGGCGCTGCTGCTGCTGGACGACGCGGTCGGCGCCGACCAGGTCGACGCGTTGCTCCCGGACGCCCCGGACTGCCTGGCGGTGGCCGTCTCCGGCGGCCCGCTCACCGGCATCGCGGACGTCCGCCCCTGCACCCTGGGCGGCCTCGACACCAAGTCCGCCGTGGAGCTGCTCGCCCGCTTCACCGGCTCGGTGCGCATCACCGTCGACCCGCGCTCCGCCGAGAGCCTGGTCGAGGCCTGCCAGGGCCATCCGGCCGCCCTGGTCCTGGCCGGCGGCTGGCTCGCCGCCCGCCCCCAGGCCGCCGTGTCCGACCTGGCCAAGCGGCTGCACGCCGCCACCGACGACGGATCCGACGGCAGTCCCCTGGCCCGCGTCCTGCGGCTCGTGCACGCCCAGCTGCCGGGGCAGGCCGCCCGGACCCTGCGGCTGCTGGCCCTCGCCCCGGCCGGCCTGGTGGATCCGCACACCGCCTCCGGCCTGGCCGGCTGCTCGGTCGACGCCGCCCGCGCGGCCCTGGACGACTTCGCCGCCTTCGGTCTGCTGCGCGCGGTGGACTCCCCGCTGCCCCAGTACGAGGTCCCCGGCTGCCTGCAGCCCCTGCTGCGCGCGCTGGCCGAGAGCCAGGAGCGGCCCGCGGAGCTGCAGCTGGCCCGGGCCCGGATGCTGGAGCGGACGGTGCGGCTGCTGCAGTCCTGCCGGGCGATCACCGAGACGGACAGCGCGCAGGCCCGGGAGAAGCTGAGCGCGATGCCCCGCGAGGTGCGCTTCCCCACCCCCCGGGCCGCCGCCGACTGGCTGCGCGTCCGGCGGCCCGCGCTGCTGGCCTGCGCGCGTCTCGCGGTGGCCGACGGGGAGCTGGACACCCTGGCCAGGCGGCTGCTGTCCCAGCTGGTCAGGGCCATCGTCGCGCACGTCGGCACGCAGGCCGCCGCTGCCGACCTGTACGGCGTGCACGGCCTCGTCCTCGACATCGCCGAGCGGCGCGGACAGCACCGGGAGAAGGCCGCGGCGCTGCTGAATCTGGGCGATCTGGACGCCCGGACCGGCCGCACCCGGGACGCGCTGGCCCGCTACCGGTCGGCGCTGGACGCCGCACGCGCGGCGCACGACCCGTACGCGACGGGCCGCGCGATGGAATCCGTAGGCGGCGCCCACCAGGAGCTGGGCGACCACGACCGGGCGGCCGACTGGTTCGGCCGGGCGCTGGCCGACCGGCTGGCCCGGGGCGAGCGCGAGCACGCCGCCCGGCTGTACGGCCGGATCGCCTCCAGCCACACCTACGCCGGCCGCTACGGCGAGGCGCTCAAGAACTGGCGGGCCGCCGTCGCCGGCTACCGCAGGAGCGGCGATGTCGCCGCCCAGGCGCGGGCGTTGAGCGAGCTGGCCCGGGTGCAGGAGTACGCCGGGCGGCCCGAGGAGTCGCTGCGCACCTGCCACGAGGCGGTGGAGTGGGCGCGGCGCGCGGAGGACGCCCGACTGCAGGCCGCGCTGCAGCTGCGGCTGGCCGACACCCTGGAGCGCCTCGGTGACCCCGCGTCGGCCCGCCTGCACCGCGCGGCGGCCGAGCGCATGCTGGACGAGAGGCCCCAGGAGACCGACGAAAGAGCGGAAGAAGACGTTAGCGCCTGCGAAATCCGCAGTGCATCCAGAGAAGATTGATGCAATGAAAGGCTAGACAGGTAGAACACCTTCATTAAACTGGCTCTGCCGCACGTTCTCCTGCGGTGTCTCCCGGTGTGCCCCCGCATGCCTGGGTATGTCATGCAATCCCCCCATACCCCCTGAGCCAAGGACCGTGATCGACGTGAAGGTCGGCATCCCCCGCGAGGTCAAGAACAACGAGTTCCGGGTGGCCATCACCCCCGCCGGTGTGCACGAGCTGGTGCGCAACGGCCACCAGGTCGTCGTCGAGCGGGGCGCCGGGCTCGGCTCCTCGATCCCGGACGAGGAGTACGTCGCCGCCGGTGCCGGTCTCCTGGACACCGCCGACGAGGTGTGGGCCGCCGCCGACCTGCTGCTGAAGGTCAAGGAGCCCATCGCGGAGGAGTACCACCGCCTCCGCAAGGACCAGATCCTCTTCACCTACCTGCACCTGGCCGCCTCCAAGGAGTGCACGGACGCCCTCCTGGAGTCCGGCACCACGGCGATCGCCTACGAGACCGTCGAGCTGCCGAACCGCGCCCTGCCGCTGCTCGCCCCGATGTCCGAGGTCGCGGGCCGGCTCGCCCCGCAGGTCGGCGCCTACCACCTGATGCGCCCGGCCGGCGGCCGCGGTGTGCTGCCGGGCGGTGTGCCGGGCGTGACCCCGGCCAAGGCCGTGGTCATCGGCGGCGGCGTCTCCGGCTGGAACGCCACCCAGGTCGCCGTCGGCATGGGCTTCGACGTGACCCTGCTGGACCGCGACATCAACAAGCTGCGCGAGGCGGACAAGGTCTTCGGCACCAAGGTCAAGGCCATCATGTCCAACACCTTCGAGCTGGAGAAGGCCGTCCTGGACGCCGACCTCGTCATCGGCGCGGTCCTCATCCCGGGCGCCAAGGCACCGAAGCTGGTCACCAACGAGCTGGTGGCGCGCATGAAGCCCGGAAGTGTCCTTGTCGACATCGCGATCGACCAGGGCGGCTGCTTCGAGGACTCCCACCCCACCACGCACGCCGAGCCGACCTTCCGCGTCCACAACTCGGTCTTCTACTGCGTGGCCAACATGCCGGGCGCGGTGCCGAACACCTCCACCAACGCCCTCACCAACGCGACGCTGCCGTACATCGTCTCGCTGGCCAACAACGGCTGGGTGGAGGCGCTGCGCCGTGACGCCGCGCTCGCCAAGGGGCTCAACACCCATGACGGCAAGGTCGTTTACAAGGAGGTCGCCGAGGCCCACGGCCTGGAGCACGTCGAGCTGGACTCGCTGCTCGGCTGACCTCCGTGACCTGGTGAGTCGTTAAGTCGCCAGCAGACGAAGGTCGATTCGTCAACACGGCTCGTCAACACAGCTCGCCCGGCCGGACCTTGCCCGACAAGGTCCGGCCGGGTGTGTGTATGGTCACTTTGCGACGTGAGGTCAACTCGCCTCGAACGTAACCCTTCGACCGATTCGCACACCGGTGAAACCTGCCGTGCGACGGCCGTACGCCCTTGACAGCGGGATGTTCCATTGCCGACACATCCTGCCGGGTCCGGCGGATTGTGTTGCTGCGGACCGCCGACACGCCATAGAGTCGCCAACCGTCGGCATGGTGCCACGCTGACCTTGTCTAGAAGTTTCCTGGTCACCAAGGAGGTAAGACGACTTGTGAATGAGTCGACATTTTCTCCCGGGGGTGGTCAACCAGGAACGCCGGCACGGGGCCAGGGCGGCCCCACGGGATCCGAGGCTGTCGGCTCCGTAGCTGTGCGCACCTTCGCAGCCCACCAGACTCCCGGTCCGCAGGCGGCCCGGGCAGCACACCAGAGCATGGATGGCCATCACGTGAACGCCATGGCCGGCGACGGAAGTGGCGCGCCCCACAACCACTTCGCCGACTACGACGAACTGCCCGAGGGGCACTTCTACGACCCCGACGCCGAATACGAGCCCGACCCGGAGTACGCGGCCACGCTCGCGCCCGACGCTGCCCGTCAGCGCCGCGAGCGCGTCGGCCCGACCGGACGGCCGCTGCCGTACTTCCCCATCCCGGGCCCGCTGACCGACCACGGCCCCGCGAAGATCATCGCGATGTGCAACCAGAAGGGCGGCGTCGGCAAGACCACGTCGACCATCAACCTGGGTGCCGCGCTCGCGGAGTACGGCCGGCGCGTGCTGCTCGTGGACTTCGACCCGCAGGGCGCGCTGTCGGTGGGTCTCGGCGTCAACCCGATGGAGCTCGACCTCACCGTCTACAACCTGCTCATGGAGCGGGGCATGTCCGCGGACGAGGTCCTGCTCAAGACCGCGGTCCCCAACATGGACCTGCTGCCCAGCAACATCGACCTGTCGGCCGCCGAGGTCCAGCTGGTCTCCGAGGTCGCGCGCGAGTCGACCCTCCAGCGGGCGCTGAAGCCGCTGCTGGACGACTACGACTACATCGTGATCGACTGCCAGCCCTCGCTCGGCCTGCTCACGGTGAACGCGCTGACGGCCGCGCACAAGGTGATCGTGCCGCTCGAGTGCGAGTTCTTCGCCCTGCGCGGTGTGGCCCTGCTGACCGAGACCATCGAGAAGGTCCAGGAGCGGCTCAACCCCGAGCTGGAACTGGACGGCATCCTCGCCACGATGTACGACTCGCGCACCGTGCACAGCCGTGAGGTGCTCGCGCGTGTCGTCGAGGCGTTCGACGACCACGTGTACCACACGGTCATCGGGCGCACGGTCCGCTTCCCGGAGACCACGGTCGCCGGTGAGCCGATCACCACGTACGCCTCCAACTCCGTCGGCGCCGCCGCCTATCGCCAGCTCGCCAGGGAGGTGCTCGCCCGGTGTCACGCCGAGTGAGTCTGCCCGGGGCCGACGAACTGTTCCGTACGACAGGGGGGACGGCGCTCCAGCCGTCGACGCCCCGGCGCGGGACCAACGGTGAGGCCCGGGTGCCGGCTCCCGCGGGGGAGAGCGACGAGGCGGCCGCCGAGGACGCACCGCAGTCGGTGCCGGTCCAGGACGGCGACGGAGAGGGCGCGGAGCACGTCGCGGCGGAGGCCGGGCAGGCGGAGGCCGGCGAGTCCCGCACCCGCCCGGCACGGCGGCAGGCGGCGCAGGAAGGTTCTGCCGACGCGCAGCCGCGCAAGCGCGGGCGGGCGGCGGCCAGGCGGCCCAGCGGGCGCGAGCGGCACGACGAGAAGATCACGGTGTACGTGTCCGCCGAGGAACTGATGGACCTCGAGCACGCGCGGCTGGTCCTGAGGGGCGAGCACGGGCTCGCCGTCGACCGGGGCCGCATCGTGCGCGAGGCGGTGGCAGTCGTCCTGGCCGACCTGGAGGCCCGCGGGGACGCGAGCATCCTCGTACGGCGGCTGCGCGGGCGGTAGCGGTAGCCTGCGGGGGCCATGACCTCGAACGACGTTCCCCCCGGCGCGGGCGCCGGCCGCCGACGCACGCTGGGCCGCGGACCGGGCGCCGGACCGCCGGCCGCGGCGCCGGCGACCGTGCGGGCGGACGCGGTGCGGCCCGGAGCCGCCGGGCCGGTGGCTGGGACGCCGGTGACCGTGGAGCCGGAGGCCGTGGAGTGCGGGGCCGGGGAGCCGGAGGCCGCCGAGGCGGCGCTTTCCGAGCCGCAGGCCGTCGAACCGGGGAATGTGCGCTCCGAGGCCGTCGAGCCGGAGGCCGTGCGCTCCGAGGCCGTCGAGCCGGAGGCCGTCTCCGAGGTTGTCGAGGCGTCTCCGGCCGCGGAACCCGGGGCCGTCGTGCCCGGTGCCGGCCGGTCCGGTGCGCAGGAGCCGTCCGACGGCGTGTTCAAGGTCCGGCTCGCCAACTTCGAAGGACCCTTCGACCTCCTCCTGCAGCTCATCTCCAAGCACAAGCTGGACGTCACCGAGGTCGCCCTGTCCAAGGTCACCGACGAGTTCATGGCGCACATCCGCGCCATGGGACCCGACTGGGACCTGGACCAGACGACCGAGTTCCTCGTCGTCGCCGCCACCCTGCTCGACCTGAAGGCGGCCCGGCTGCTGCCCGCCGCCGAGGTCGAGGACGAGGCCGACCTGGCGCTGCTGGAGGCGCGGGACCTGCTGTTCGCGCGGCTGCTGCAGTACCGCGCCTACAAGCGGATCGCCGACATCTTCAACGAGCGCCTGGGGGACGAGGCCCGCCGTCACCCCCGTACCGTCGGGCTGGAGCCCGAGCACGCCGAACTGCTGCCCGAGGTCGTCATCAGCATCGGCCCCGAGGGCTTCGCCAGGCTCGCGGTCAAGGCGATGCAGCCCAGACCCAGGCCGCAGGTCTACGTCGACCACATCCACGCCCCGCTGGTCAGCGTCCAGGAGCAGGCCGGGATCGTGGTCGCCCGCCTGCGGGAGCTGGGCGAGGCCAGCTTCCGGGTGCTCGTCGACGACACCGACGACACCCTCACCGTCGTGGCCCGGTTCCTCGCCCTGCTGGAGCTGTACCGCGAGAAGGCCGTCGCGCTGGACCAGGAGGCCGCACTCGGGGAGCTGACCGTGCGCTGGACGGGCGGGGACGGGGACGCGGCGCCGAGGGTCACCGACGAGTTCGACCGGCCGCCCGAGGAGTCCAAGGAGGAGAAGAAGGCATGAGCGAGACCACCGAGGTCCCCGCGGACCCGCGTTCCGCGGCCGGACTCGACCTCAAGCCCGCCCTGGAGGCGATGCTCATGGTCGTCGACGAGCCCGCGACCGAGGAGCACCTGGCGAAGATCCTGGAGCGGCCCAGGCGGCTGATCGCGGACGCGCTGCGCGAGCTGGCCGACGAGTACACCGCGCAGGGCCGCGGCTTCGAACTGCGCTTCGTCGCGGGCGGCTGGCGTTTCTACACCCGAGCCGCGTACGCGCCCGCCGTCGAGCGGCTGGTGCTGGAGGGCCAGACCGCCCGGCTCACCCAGGCCGCGCTGGAGACCCTCGCGGTCGTCGCCTACCGCCAGCCGGTCAGCCGCAGCCGCGTCTCCGCCGTACGCGGAGTCAACTGCGACGGCGTCATGCGCACACTCCTGCAGCGCGGTCTGGTCGAGGAGGCGGGCGCGGAACCCGAAACAGGTGCGATCCTGTACAGGACGACGAACTACTTCCTGGAGCGGATGGGCCTGCGCGGCCTGGACGAGCTTCCGGAGCTCGCGCCCTTCCTCCCGGAGGCGGAGGCGATCGAGGCCGAGACCCAGGAGGGAGTCCCGTCGTTCGACCCGGACGCGCCCGACGTGCCCGGTGGTCAGGACGCAGACGACTAAGACGGAAACCTTGATGCGAAGCAGCGGCAGCGGCAAGAGCGGCGGGCGCGGTAACTACCGCGGTGCCGGCAACGACAGGGACCAGAAGCAGGGGCAGGGCCGTCCCCGCAAGCCCCGCCCCGAGGAGCGCCGCTACGACGTGGGCCCCGGCGCCACCCAGGACGGCCCCAAGTCCGGGCGCGGCGGCGCGGCCCGCGGCGGCGCCAAGGGCGGCCCGAAGCAGTCCCAACAGCGGGGACGCACGGCCCCGGCGCGCTCGCGGGAGTACGAGACGCGGGTCGAGGAGCGCAACCGGGAGCGGTACGCGGGCAAGAAGGACATCAAGCTGCCCAAGACCTTCCCGGGCGCCGAGCAGGAGGGCGAGCGGCTGCAGAAGGTGCTCGCGCGCGCGGGATACGGCTCCCGGCGCGCCTGCGAGGAGCTGATCGAGCAGGCCCGGGTCGAGATCAACGGCGAGATCGTCCTGGAGCAGGGCCGCCGGGTGGACCCGGAGAAGGACGAGGTCAAGGTCGACGGCCTGACGGTCGCGACGCAGTCGTACCAGTTCTTCTCGCTCAACAAGCCCGCCGGTGTCGTCTCCACCATGGAGGACCCGGAGGGCCGCCAGTGCCTCGGTGACTACGTCACCAACCGCGAGACCCGGCTCTTCCACGTCGGACGGCTCGACACCGAGACCGAGGGCGTCATCCTGCTCACCAACCACGGCGAGCTGGCCCACCGGCTGACGCACCCCAAGTACGGCGTGAAGAAGACCTATCTCGCCGCCATCGTGGGCCCGATCCCGCGCGACCTGGGCAAGCGCCTGAAGGACGGCATCCAGCTGGAGGACGGCTACGCGCGCGCCGACCACTTCCGGGTGGTCGAGCAGACCGGCAAGAACTACCTGGTCGAGGTGACCCTGCACGAGGGCCGCAAGCACATCGTGCGCCGGATGCTCGCCGAGGCGGGCTTCCCGGTCGAGAAGCTGGTGCGCACCTCCTTCGGCCCCATCACCCTGGGCGACCAGAAGTCCGGCTGGCTGCGGCGCCTGTCGAACACCGAGGTCGGCATGCTGATGAAGGAAGTCGACCTCTAAAAACGCCTTGCCGCGATCACCCATCCCCTTTATGGTCAGTGTGACGATAAAGGGGATGGTGAATCACGTGTCCAAACGTGCCGCAACCGGAGCGCTGCTCGGCCTCGCCCTCGGGGACGCCCTCGGCTACCCGACCGAGTTCAAGAGCGTGCCGTTGATCCTGTCGATGTTCGGGCCCTGGCGGCAGATGGAGCTGGCGCGGCGCGCGCAGGTCTCCGACGACACGCAGATGGCCCTCGCCGTCGGGCGCGCGCTGCGCACGGCCGGGGAGCACGGGTCCCTCGCGCCGGGGCGGCTGGAGGGGCCGCTGCGCGAGGAGTTCGTGGACTGGTACCGGTCACCGGAGAACAACCGGGCCCCGGGCAACACCTGCCTGACCGCCTGCGGCCTGCTGGAGGAGCGGGGGAGGCCCTGGCAGGAGGCCAGCCAGCTCGGCTCCAAGGGCTGCGGTGCCAACATGCGGGTGGCCCCCATCGGTCTCGTCCCGGGCCTGAGCGGTGAACAGCGCGCGGGCGCCGCCCAGTTGCAGTCCGCGCTCACCCACGGCCACCCGACCGCGCTGGCCGCCTCCGACCTCACCGCCCACGCCGTCCACCTGCTCGCCCAGGGCGTCGATCCGACCGGTCTGGTCGGCCGGCTGCGCTCCTACGCCCTGGACAACCGCACCCGTTACGACCACACCTGGCTCGGCGACCTGTGGACCCGATCCCAGGACCCCGGCCCCGAGCACTTCATCACGCGCGGCTGGGACGAGTGCCTTGGGATCCTCGACCGCCTCCAGCGCGCGGTGCGGACCGCCTCCCCGGAGACCGACCCCTGCCTGGCCACCGGCGAGGGCTGGATCGCCGAGGAGGCCTTCGCCGGCGGGCTGCTGTGCTTCCTGCTCTTCCCGGACGAACCCGTCACCGCCCTGCGCCGGGCCGCCTGCTCCGCCGGCGACTCCGACTCCATCGCCTGCCTCACCGGCGCCTTCGCGGGCGCCTGGCTCGGCGCCGACGCCTGGCCGGCCGACTGGACCGGCCGGATCGAGTACCGGGACGACCTGCTGGCCCTGGGCGCGCTGTGGGACACCTCGAACTAGGGCCTTTCGTCCGCATCATGCCGGCTCAGGGAGCGGAACCGGGTCCTGGAACCCCTCCGTCGCGGCCGTGCGCAGGGCCGAGGCCCGGCGCACCCGGTGGAGGAAGCCGGCCACGCGCGCGTGGTCCGGTTCCGGCGGCAGCGGGGTGCTCCGCAGCGCCTCCTCGGCCTCGGCCGCCAGCCGGGCCATGCACGCCTCGACCTCCGCCCACGGCACCTCGCCGCGCTTGACCTCCAGCAGGAACTCGCGCCGGTCGCCGACGTCGATCCGCAGCTCTCCGGTGCGCAGCAGGTCCCGGGAGCTCATGAGCAGCCGCAGCAGGTGCATGGCGTGCTTCCAGCGCGGGGCGCCGGTCGTGCGGACGTCGGCCTCGAGCTTCCTGCGCTGGCCGAGGGCATAGCCGCCGAAGGTGTCGTGGACCTGGCGGGAGAGGAAGGCGCCGCGCAGGGACAGCAGTTCCCGGCCGGTGTCGTCGAGCTGCTCCACCAGCGGGGAGTGCAGGCACTCCAGGATGTTCGGGTTGCCGCGCAGCGCCAGCAGGCAGAACCGCTCCAGCTCCCAGGAGAACCGTTCCTCGCCCGGCCCCTCCACATGCGTCGGCGGCTTGTCGAAGCGCCAGAACAGGGCGGTGGGGGCGAGGAACACCCCCCGCCGGTCGGTGTCGCTCGTGTCCGTCGCCAGGCCGAAGGCCCGCGAACCCATGACACAGGCGTAGATCGTGTGGTCGCGTACCAGGTCCTCGGGCTGCATGCCCGGAGCGTACGCGGGGCCCTCACGTCAGGAGGATCGAATTTCCCTCCACCTTGATCGACTTCTTGGGCAGCGGCCTGGTCGCGGGTCCGTGGGCCACCGAGCCGTCGGCGATGTGGAACCGGCTGCCGTGGCACGGGCAGTCGATGGTGCCGTCCGCCACCTGGTCCACCGTGCAGCCCTCGTGGGTGCAGATCGCCGAGAACGCCCTGAACTCACCCTTCGCCGGCTGGGTGACCACGACCTTCTGGTCCCTGAAGACCTTCCCGCCGCCCTCCGGGATGTCGCTGACCGCGGTCAGCTTCGTCCCGCCCGAGGAGCCGGAACCGTTGTCACCGCCGCATCCCACGCAACCCGCGGCGAGCGCAGCCGCGCCCGTCGCCAGAACCGTGCGTCGCGTCGCAGGCTGGGTCATGTCACCACTCCCGTGAAGGCGTCGAGGAACGATGGGGCGCATCGGAGCGCGCCGCACCGCATGGGGAACCGAAGGGTGTGAACCGGTGGATACCGGACCACGCGCATCGTCTCAGTGATCGGGCGTCACGCGCCCCGTCCGCGCGGGCTGACTAGGCTGGACGGGCCAAGAACAGACACGCACGTCAGCGAGGAGCAGCACCGTGGCGGTACGAGCGGTCCGGGGGGCCGTCCAACTGGAGCGGGACGAGCCCGGACACATGGACGAGCAGGTCGGGGCGCTGCTCACCGCCATCCTGGAACGCAACGCGCTGACCGCCGACGACCTGATCAGCATCTGGTTCACGGCCACCCCCGACCTGCACAGCGACTTCCCGGCCGCCGCGGCCCGCAAGCTCGGCATCGTCGACGTCCCGCTGATCTGCGCCCAGGAACTGGACGTCGAGGGCGCCATGCCCCGGGTCGTGCGGGTCCTCGCCCACATCGAGTCGGACCGGCCCCGCTCCGCCGTCGCCCACGTCTACCTCGGCGCCGCGGCCGCCCTGCGCAAGGACATCGCCCAGTGAGAACCGCACTCGTCATCGGAACCGGCCTCATCGGCACATCCGCGGCCCTGGCCCTCGTCCAGCGGGGCGTCACCGTCCACCTCGCCGACCACGACCCGCAGCAGGCCCGCACGGCCGCCGCGCTGGGCGCCGGCACCGACGCGGCCCCCGAGGGCCCGGTCGACGTGGCGATCGTGGCCGCCCCGCCCGCGCACGTGGCCGGGGTGCTCGCCGACGCCATGCGCCGGGGCGCGGCCCGCGGCTACCTCGACGTCGCGAGCGTGAAGGGCGGCCCGCGCCGGGAGCTGGAGGCGCTGGGCCTGGACCTCGGCGGGTACATCGGCACCCATCCCATGTCCGGCCGGGAGAAGTCCGGCCCGCTGGCCGCGACCGCGGACCTCTTCGAGGGCCGCCCGTGGGTGCTCACCCCGACCCGGGACACCGACACCGAGGTGCTGAACCTCGCCCTGGAACTGGTCTCGCACTGCCGGGCCGTGCCGGTCGTCATGGACGCCGACGCCCACGACCGCGCCGTCGCCCTCGTCTCCCACATGCCCCACCTGGTATCGAGCATGGTCGCCGCGCGCCTGGAGCACGCCGAGGAGGCGGCCGTACGGCTGTGCGGTCAGGGCATCCGGGACGTGACCCGGATCGCCGCCTCCGACCCGCGCATGTGGATCGACATCCTGTCCGCCAACCCCGGCCCGGTCGCCGACCTGCTCTCCGACGTCGCCGCCGACCTGGACGAGACCGTGCGGGCCCTGCGCGCCCTGCAGTCCTCCGACGACGCCGAGCGGCGCAAGGGCGGCACGGGCATCGAGGACGTGCTGCGCCGCGGGAACGCCGGCCAGGTGCGGGTACCCGGCAAGCACGGCAGCGCGCCCCGCGCGTACGAGACCGTCGTCGTGCTCATCGACGACCAGCCCGGACAGCTGGCCCGCATCTTCGCGGACGCGGGACGGGCCGGCGTCAACATCGAGGACGTACGCATCGAGCACGCGACGGGACAGCAGGCCGGTCTGGTCCAGCTCATGGTCGAACCGAAGGCCGCGGCGGTGCTGACGGAGGCGCTGCGCGACCGGGGCTGGGCGCTGCGGCAGTAAAGCCCGGTGAGGGCGCCTCCCGCGAGCCAGTAACCTTGTGCGGGGCGCCCTCGCGTCCCCCACCCCGCCCACCACCCTTCACCAGGAAGGTGCCCTCCCGTGGAAAACGGCGCCGCCCCGACCGCCAAGCCCGTGATCGTCGCGATCGACGGTCCCTCCGGCACGGGCAAGTCGAGCACGTCCAAGGCCGTGGCCGCGAAGCTCGGCCTGAGCTACCTGGACACCGGCGCCCAGTACCGGGCGATCACCTGGTGGATGGTGAGCAACGGCATCGACCTCGAGGACCCGACCGCCATCGCCGCCGTGGCGGGCAAGCCGGAGATCGTCTCCGGCACGGACCCGGCCGACCCGACGATCACGGTCGACGGCGTCGACGTCGCCGGCCCCATCCGCACCCAGGAGGTCACCTCCAAGGTCAGCGCGGTCAGCGCGGTGCCCGAGGTGCGTACCCGGATCACCGAGCTGCAGCGCTCGCTGGCCGCCGGCGCGGAGCGGGGCATGGTGGTCGAGGGCCGGGACATCGGCACGACGGTCCTGCCGGACGCCGACCTGAAGATCTTCCTCACCGCCTCGCCGGAGGCCCGGGCGGCCCGCCGCAGCGGCGAGCTGAAGGGCGCTGACGTCCACGCCACCCGCGAGGCCCTGATCAAGCGGGACGCCGCCGACTCCAGCCGCAAGACCTCGCCGCTCGCCAAGGCCGGCGACGCGGTCGAGGTGGACACCACCGAGCTCACCCTCGCCCAGGTCATCGAGTGCGTCGTCACCCTGGTCGAGGAGAAGCGGGCCGGGAAGTGAGCCTTCCGTCTCAGCGGGGCGCCGAGGTCGGGCGGCGCATCGGCGTCGGCCTGATGTACGGGCTGTGGAGGCCGCGCGTGCTCGGCGCCTGGAAGGTGCCGGCGACCGGCCCGGTGATCTTCGCGGTCAACCACTCCCACAACATCGACGGCCCGATGGTGATGGGCGTGGCGCCCCGGCCGACGCACTTCCTGATCAAGAAGGAGGCGTTCGTCGGCCCGCTGGACCCCTTCCTGACCGGCATCGGCCAGCTGAAGGTGGACCGGGCCTCCGCCGACCGCACCGCCATCACCCGGGCACTCGGCGTGCTGGAGGCCGGGGGAGTGCTGGGCATCTTCCCCGAGGGCACCCGGGGCGAGGGCGACTTCGCCTCCCTGCGCGCCGGGCTCTCCTACTTCGCGGTCCGCAGCGGGGCGCCGATCGTGCCCGTGGCCGTCCTGGGAAGTTCCGGGCGGCCCAGCCGGTTGACCAAGGCGCTGCCCCCGCTGCGCACCCGCGTCGACGTCGTCTTCGGCGACCCGTTCGACGCCGGTGACGGCAGCGGGCGGCGCACGCGCAAGGCGCTGGACGAGGCGACCGAGCGCATCCAGAAGCAGCTCACCGGCCATCTGGAAACCGCCAGGCGCCTGACCGGGCGCTAGGCGACACTTGAGTAGTGGATCACCCCGCGGAGAACGGGGCCGGTCCACCGACCACCACGAAGGAACGACGAGGTACGGACTTCATGAACGACCAGAACCAGCCCGGCGACTCGGCTGAGCACGAGTACGACCACGGGGCGCTCGGCGACGCCGAGTACGCGGAGTTCATGGAGCTCGCCGCGGAAGAGGGCTTCGACATCGAGGACGTCGAGGGCGCCATCGAGGCGGCGGGCCACGGTCCGCTGCCCGTGCTCGCCGTCGTCGGCCGTCCCAATGTCGGCAAGTCGACCCTGGTGAACCGGATCATCGGCCGCCGGGAAGCCGTGGTGGAGGACAAGCCCGGCGTCACCCGCGACCGCGTCACCTACGAGGCCGAGTGGGCGGGCCGCCGCTTCAAGGTCGTCGACACCGGCGGCTGGGAGCAGGACGTCCTCGGCATCGACGCCTCCGTGGCGGCCCAGGCCGAGTACGCGATCGAGGCGGCCGACGCGGTCGTCTTCGTGGTCGACGCCAAGGTCGGCGCGACCGACACCGACGAGGCGGTCGTGCGGCTGCTGCGCAAGGCCGGCAAGCCCGTCGTGCTGGCCGCCAACAAGGTCGACGGCCCGAGCGGCGAGGCCGACGCGGCCTACCTGTGGAGCCTCGGCCTCGGCGAGCCCCACCCCGTCTCCGCGCTGCACGGCCGCGGCACCGGTGACATGCTGGACGCCGTCCTGGAGGTGCTGCCGAACGCCCCGGAGCAGACCTTCGGCGGCGCCGGGATCGGCGGCCCCCGCCGCATCGCGCTGATCGGCCGCCCGAACGTCGGCAAGTCCTCGCTGCTGAACAAGGTGGCGGGCGAGGAGCGCGTCGTCGTCAACGAGCTGGCGGGCACCACCCGCGACCCGGTCGACGAGCTGATCGAACTGGGCGGGGTGACCTGGAAGTTCGTGGACACGGCCGGTATCCGCAAGCGGGTCCACCTGCAGCAGGGCGCCGACTACTACGCCTCCCTGCGCACGGCCGCCGCCGTGGAGAAGGCCGAGGTCGCGGTCGTCCTGATCGACGCCTCCGAGAACATCTCCGTGCAGGACCAGCGGATCATCACCATGGCCGTCGACGCGGGCCGCGCGATGGTCATCGCCTACAACAAGTGGGACACCCTCGACGAGGAGCGCCGCTACTACCTGGAGCGGGAGATCGAGACCGAGCTGGGCCAGGTGGCGTGGGCCCCGCGCGTGAACGTCTCGGCGTACACGGGCCGGCACATGGAGAAGCTGGTCCCGGCGATCGAGACCGCCCTCGCCGGCTGGGAGACCCGCGTGCCCACCGGCCGCCTCAACGCCTTCCTCGGCGAACTGGTCTCCGCGCACCCGCATCCGGTGCGGGGCGGCAAGCAGCCGCGCATCCTCTTCGGCACCCAGGCCGGCACCAAGCCGCCGCGGTTCGTCCTCTTCGCCTCCGGCTTCATCGAGGCGGGCTACCGGCGCTTCATCGAGCGCCGTCTGCGCGAGGAGTTCGGCTTCGAGGGCACCCCGATCCACATCTCGGTGCGAGTGCGCGAGAAGCGCGGCGCGAAGAAGAAGTAGAGCGGGCGCAGGCGCCGTACGACATGAAGGGCGGCCCCCGGTTCACCGGGGGCCGCCCTTCACCGTCCGCGTCTCACGCGCCGCGGCGCGGTCCCGGCGGCAGCGGCAGCGGCAGAGCCGCCGGGACCCGCTGCATCCCGGTCTCCTGCGGGCGCCCCAGCGTGCCGACCCGCTGCCACTGCGACTGCTGCTGTTGCTGCCGAGCGCTGTACGCCCCGGCGCTGTAGGCGCTGTACGTGCTGCTGAACGACCCCGCCCGGTGCCCCCCGTACGACCCGGTGGTCACCGCGAGGTCCCCGAAGGGGCTGAACCCCAGATCCTCCTCCCCGCTGCGGTCGCCCGGCAGCGTGCGGAAGGCCTTGACCCACTCCGAGTAGAGCGCGTCGTAGATCGGCGTGGCCGAGGGCACCCCGGCACTCTCCTGCGCCGTCCGGGCGGACGGAACGGAGGCGTAGGAGGACCGGCGGGGAGGGGGGGTGTCGTATGCGTGCACGTATGTCCAAACGACCGGGGCTCCAAAGGGATGCGGTCAGCGGGACGGGGCACGTGTCCGTGCCCCGTCCGCGGCCGGCGCCGCGAAGGTCACGTACCGGCGAGAGGAAGGGCCGCGGCGACCAGCAAGCCGTTCGCGGCGGCCTTGTCGAGCGCGTCCCGCAGCAGGTCCTCGCGCGGCTGCCGCCCGATCGATCCCACGGGCGCCGCGAACAGGAGCACCTGCTGGTGCTTGTTGGCCGCGGCCCGCCAGCCGTCCGTCACCTGCAGCGGCTGGTGCGCCTGCCACCAGGCGACCGGCTGCCCCCCGCCCGGGCCGGGCTGGAGCACCGCGTGCAGCTGGCCCACGGCGAGCAGGACCGACCAGCCGTGCAGCACCGGCGGTACGGAGACCAGCCGGCTCACCGGCAGGAAGCCCTGCTCGACGAGGAGCGGAAGGAAGTCGTCGCCGGGCCCGGCGGTGCCCGGGCGGACGATCGGAGAGGTCGGCTCCACGACGAGCGCCGGGTGCAGCTCGCCCTCGATGAGGACCAGTCCGCTCGTCACGCCGAGCACCGCCTGCTCGGCCACGGCCCTGTGCGGTGCGGTGCCGGCGAGGTCGCCGCCCGTACCGCCGATGGAGCGGACGGCGCCCTGCAGCTGCTCCTCGGTGACCTGGACGACCTGCGAGGGCAGGCAGCCGGCGTGGGCGAAGGCGAGGACGGCGGTCTCGTCGCCGACGAACAGAACGGTGCTGGTGCGCTCCTGCTCGGAGTCGCCCGGGGTGCGGCAGGACGTGCAGTCGTAACTGCCCGGGGCGTTGTCTCCGGCGAGCAGCCGGTCGGCTTCTTCGTCGCCGATCTCGGCGCGTACGGCGTCACTCACGTCGAGCATGCGCGGCACGGTGGCTCCCTGGGATGCGGTGCTGGGTCGGCAGGGTGGCTCCCGGCCGATGAGCCCCGGGGGTTGCGGGCTCATGAAGAAGACAACGGACGTCCTGTGGTGGGGGTCACGCCCGAAGGAGAACCGGTTCGAACCATCCGCCGCAGAGCGTCACCTTCGGTGCGGAACTGGGCACTCAGCGTCAACTGCTCGTATGGTCAAGGAACTTGGACAGGTGAGGTGGGTCACAGGGAGTCCGGGTCGCCGGTCGACAAATCGTGAAATCAGTGGATGAACTGGGTGGCCGAAAATCGTCGATACCTGCGGTAACCGTCAACTGGCCTGGGTGGACGGACGGTTGGTTGATTCCGGCCGCCCGCCCTCCCTACATTCCTCCGCCGTGTGCAGCGAGCACCGCTCGGGTACGTCCGCCGGCCGGCACAGGCAGCGTCATCGCCACCACCGGCCGCGGCGGACGGGGCGGGCGCGAGGAACCGTGGTCGTCCGCGGTGGGGCGCGTCCGCCTGGGGGAGCCCGGGTTCGTGGAGAGGGAATCACATGTCCGAGTGTGCCGATACCACCCGTACCGCCGCCCGTGCCGACAGCGCCCGCAAGGGCCGTACGACGGCCGCCATCGCCGGAGCCGCCCTGCTGGCCCCGCTGGGACTGCTGGCCGCCACCGGAAACGCCGCGGCGGCGGACAACGGAGTGTGGGACCGCATCGCCCAGTGCGAGAGCGGCGGCAACTGGCACATCAACACCGGCAACGGCTACTACGGCGGGCTCCAGTTCTCCGCCGGCACCTGGCGCGCGTACGGCGGCACCGCCTACGCCCCGACGGCCGACCAGGCCTCCCGGAGCGCGCAGATCACCGTCGCCGCCAAGGTCCAGCACGCCCAGGGCTGGGGCGCCTGGCCGGTCTGCTCCGCCCGCGCGGGAGCCACCGGTGCCGCTCCCGCGGCGGCCTCCGACGCGCCGGCACCGAGCCGCGCGACGCCGAAGTCCGCGCCCGTGGGGGCCCCGGAGCGCCCCGCGCGGCACACGGGCCGCGGCGCCTCCCGCGGTGACTACATCGTCCGCGAGGGCGACACGCTGAGCATCATCGCGGCCCGGCACGGCACCACCTGGCAGCGGATCCACGCCGCCAACAGGACCGTCATCGGCGACGACCCCGACCTGATCGTGCCCGGACAGCGGCTGGCACTCTGAGCGGCCCGGGCCCGGCAGCCGCTGTCCGCGACGCGGACAGCGGCTGTCCGCATCGGCTGGCAGACTCGGCCCCATGTTGGAGACCTCGGCACGACTGCTGCGCCTGCTCTCGCTGCTCCAGGCCCACCGCGAGTGGTCCGGCGCCGACCTCGCGGAGCGGCTCGGCGTCACCCCTCGCACCGTGCGCCGGGACGTGGACCGGCTGCGCGAGCTGGGCTACCCCGTCAACGCCAGCCCCGGCACCGGCGGCGGCTACCAGCTGGGCGCGGGCGCCGAGCTCCCGCCGCTGCTGCTGGACGACGACGAGGCCGTCGCCGTCGCCGTCGGCCTGCGCACCGCCGCGGGGCAGGGCATCGAGGGCATCGGCGAGACCTCCGTACGTGCCCTGGCCAAGCTCGAACAGGTGCTGCCGGACCGGCTGCGCCGCCGGGTGGGCGCCCTCAACGCCTTCACCGTGCCCATGCTGCGCGGCGGCCCGCCGGCCGCCCCCGTCGACCCGGCGCTGCTGACCGAACTCGCCCACCTGTGCCGGGACACCGAGCGGCTGCGCTTCGCGTACCGGGGCCACGACGGCACCGAGAGCCGGCGCACCGTCGAACCGCACCGGCTGGTGTGCACCGAGCGGCGCTGGTACCTGGTCGCCTGGGACCTCGACCGGGCGGACTGGCGGACCTTCCGCGTCGACCGCATCACCCCCAGGCCGCCGCACGGCCCCCGCTTCACCCCGCGCCGCCCGCCCGCCGAGGACCTCGCCGCCTACGTCGCCCGGGGCGTCTCCACGCACGCCTACGCCACGCACTCCGCCGTACGTCTCCTCGTCCCCCTGCGCGAGGCCGCCGAGCGGGTCTCGCCGTCGGCCGGGACGCTGGAGGCCGACGGGGAGGACGCGTGCATCATGCGGTCCGGGGCCGCGAACCTGGACGTGATGGTCGTGCACATCATGATGCTGGGCCTGCCGTTCGAGGTGCTGGAGCCCGCCGGGCTGACCGAGGCCGTCAGGCGGGTCCGGGACCGGCTCGACGCGGCTCTGGCCCGGAGCGCGGCAGGATGACCGAGGGGCGCCGGGCCGCGCCGCCCGCGGCCGGCGCGTGCGGCGGACATGTGCCGGAGACGTGAAATTCCTATGCGGCGTCAGCCGTGCCGGGAGCGCGCCGGATTGCTCCGGGAAATCGCGCCCCGGGACCGCGCCCGGACCCGCGGCGACGCTTTCCGCCGGATATTCCGGCGCGCTGCCCCGACGCGCGAGAATTCTGTTCGATTACCCCGGCACACGGAACGGAAACCCCCGAACGTGTGACGGAGTTCGAGGGAAACGCGGACCCGGAAGCTGTGACGAAAGCGTGACCGGAAGCGGATGCTTCTCTTACCCGGCCATGCCCGGCTAGCGTGGCGGCATGGCACCGATTCCCACTCCGCAGACGGAGCCCCAGGACAGTCCGGACGGGTATGTCGGCCTCGACGCCGAGCACGCCGAGCGGCTCGCCCGGCAGCGGGGGTGGCCGGCGGTGCGGTCGCTGCCGCCGGGCGCGATCATCACCATGGAGTACCGGGTCGGGCGGCTGAACTTCGAGGTGCGCGACGGCCGGGTGGCCCGCGCCTGGAAGGGCTGACCGCCCGCTTCCCGCGCGGGTACGCCGAAGGCCCCGCTCCCGGCAGGGAGACGGGGCCTTCGCCGCGTGCGGGGTGGTCGTGCGTACCGGAACCCCGCCGCCTCCCGGCCGTCGGCCGCCCGTCAGGGGCGGGCCGGCTGGGACGCGCCGCGCGGGAGCCGGTCGGCGTGCGGGACCCGGTCGGCGTGCGGCGGGCGGCGGCTGCCCACCGGGGTGACCGGGGTGCGCTCCGAGCGGGCCGTGTGCGGACCGGGGGCCAGGTGCACCGGTCCGCGGGAGGCGCGGGTGGAGGAGACCGGCTCGCGCACCGGTGCGGGCTCGGCGGGCACGCCGCGGGGCCTGAGCACCACCGGTGTGACCGGGACGGCCGGTTCGGCGACCGGCCGGCGGCGGCGGGCGCGCCAGCGGTCGCGCAGGTCGAGGAGGCGGCGCTCCGCCCGGGCGATCAGCGGCTCGCACCACGGCAGGGCCAGCAGGATCAGCAGGCCGGCGGCCCAGCCCAGCAACACGTCGCTCAGCCAGTGCGTACCGAGGTAGACGGTGGTGAGGCCGACGCCGAGCGAGGTGACCGCGGACAGCGCCGACAGCCAGCGGCGGGCTCGGGGCGTGGAGGCCAGATACGCCAGGATTCCCCAGGTCACAACCGCGTTGGCGGTGTGGCCGCTGGGGAATATATCGCCGCCCAGGCCCATTTCGTTCGACCCGATCATGGTCGCGTAGTGCGGACCGAGCCGCCCCATGCCGATCTTGGCGGCGCCGACCGTGATGTTCAGCAGCAGCAGCGAGGCGGCCAGGGTCAGCAGCGGGCGGAGGGTGTGCTGCCGCCAGGAGCGCCAGCCGAGCCAGGACGCGACCATCACCGCGGTGGGGCCGCGCTGGCCGAGCACCACGTAGTAGTCGAGGAAGGCGTGGATCTCCGGCCACTGCTGGTAGGGCCGGAAGAACATGACCTGCCAGTCCAGCCGGACCAGCCAGGAGGTGGTCACCACGGCCCACACGATCGCCAGGTAGAAGGCCAGGGTCGCCGAGAACAGCACGACCCGGTGCCGGCTCATCCTCGGCACATCGATGTGGGCCGGCCGTTCCGGCTCACGGTCCAGCCTGGCGAACACCCGGTCCAGTCTCCGGGTGAGGTTTCGTTCGGTACGCACCCAATCGACGTTACAGCGAGTGAGCGGTCTGCCCGGTCGAAACAGCGGCTTTGTGATGACGATGTGATGTGGGAAACGTCTCAAGGGCCGTCCGAATTACCGGGATTCCGCAATCCCGTGAGGACCCTCTCTTCAATTCCTTTGATCATGCCGGGTGTTGTTTATACGGCGCTTATGAATGCGTTAACCCGGACCCCGCGCCGAATTCTCCGGGGCGTCGCCGGCCGCAAAAGTCGATCATGGTGGACCGGAGCCGTTCAGCCAGAAGGCCCCGTAGACCGCCGCGGCGACCGCCAACCCCACTGCGACCAGCACGGATCGGGACGTGCGCGGCCGGGCGAGGGCGCGGGCGAGCGGCAGCAGCACAGGGAAGGCGGGCATCAGCAACCGGGGCTTGGAGCCGAAGTAGCTCGACGCGCACAGGGCGAGCGCGAGCACCACACCCGTGTACACCAGCAGTTCGACGGGCTGACGCTCGCGGATCCCGGTGATGTACAGCCAGATCAGCAGCGCGACCCCGACGATCAGACCGGTGCCCGCGAGAGCGGACGGGAATGACGTGAACTTGTCGGCCACGAACCGGGCGAACGCGTACCCGCCGTCGAACCCGTTGCGCCAGCCGGCCTGAACGTCGAGGTAGCCGAGAGGTCCCTCACCGGTGCGGTGGCCGACCCACAGGACATAGCCGGCGGCCCCCAGCGGAGCGAGCGCCATGCCCAGCGCGCGCCGCCAGGCCGGGGCGTGCGGGGTGACGTGTGCGCCGGGAGTGGAGGAAAGCGCGCCTGGGGCACGGGAGGTGTCCGCGCCCGCCGCGGGTGTCGGGACCTCCGTCGCGCGGGGGGCTCGCGCCGCATTCGGGGCGCCGGAGGGTGTCAGCTCGCGCCCCGCGCGCGCACTCTTCTCCCGCGCCGGGGCGTGTTCGCCGAACCGTGCGCCGTCGGCGTCCCGTGTGCTTCGCTCCCGCACGAACGAGATCACGGCCGCGACCCACACCGCGGCGACCACCGCCGCGCCCACCGGCCGGGTCAGCCCCGCCAGCGCCGCCAGCAGACCCGCGGCCACCCACCGCCCGGTCAGCACGGCGTACAGCGACCAGGCCGCGAGCGCCGTGAACAACGACTCGCTGTACGCCATCGACTGCACGATCCCGACGGGCAGCACCGCCCACACCAGCACGGCGCACACGCCCACCCGGTCGCCGTGGACGTGGTCGGCGACCGCGTAGATCCCCACCGCCGCGGCGAGCGAGGCCGACAGGGCGACCACGAAACCGGCGTCCGCGTACGACAGCGGAGCGACCGCGTGCAGCAGTCGCTCCAGCCACGGCAGCAGCGGGAAGAACGCCAGATTGGAGTGGACGTCCCCGTTCGGCAGCCGCACCTCGTAGCCGTACCCCAGCTCGGCGACCCGGGTGTACCAGAGCGAGTCCCACCGCGCTGTCAGCAGGGTGTAGGCGCTCTTGCCGCGCGCGGCGCTCCACACCGTCAGGACGAGCAGTCCCAGGGCGCGGACCGCCGCATAAGCCACGAGGGCACGCGCGGCCCGGTGCGGAAGGGGGGCGCGGAGCGGGGTCACACGCGTCTGGAGATCGGTCACGGGCTCGATTATCGACCGGCCCGGGAACCGGACGGGCCGCCGGGTCGTGGTCAAGAGCAGGCGGGGTGGCGTACGCCACACGGGTTCCCGCACGCGTGTGAGAGGTCCGCCACGTGTACACGCGGTGAACTCGCGTACGCTGGCGAGCCACCCGTGTGGGTTCGCGCGGGCCGGGGAAACCGCTCCTTCCCGGCCGTACGACAGGGAGTCCCCACCCCGTCGCTCCGCCCCATGCGAGGGATCATCTGGGAGGTACGTACATGTCCGGGACGACCGCGGCTGCCGCACGGCCGCGCCGTCGGGCGGCCGGGGCCGGTGCCAACCGCTGGGTCGTCCTCGTCGTCCTCTGCGTGAGTCTGCTGCTCGTCGCCCTCGACGCGACCGTGCTGCACGTGGCGG
Source organism: Streptomyces lucensis JCM 4490 (assembly GCF_014650035.1). Classification (GTDB taxonomy): domain Bacteria; phylum Actinomycetota; class Actinomycetes; order Streptomycetales; family Streptomycetaceae; genus Streptomyces; species Streptomyces lucensis. The sequence goes on from NZ_BMUE01000005.1 coordinate 45,110, forward strand.
TCCCCGCCGTCACCGAGGACCTCAGGCCCGGTGCCATAGAACTGCTCTGGATCGTCGACGTATACCCCCTGGTCTGCGCCTCGCTGCTGATCCTCTTCGGCACCCTGGGCGACCGCGTCGGCCGCAGACGCGTCCTGCTGCTCGGGTACGCCCTGTTCGGCGTCGCCTCGGCCGTGGCCGCCTTCGCGCCCAGTGCCCTGACGCTGATCCTCGCCCGCGCGCTGCTCGGCGTCGGCGGCGCCATGATCATGCCCGCGACCCTGTCCATCCTCCGCCAGGTCTTCCCCGACCGGCGCGAACGCGCGCTCGCCATCGGCATCTGGAGTGCGGTCGCCGCCGTCGGCGCGGCGGTCGGACCGCTGCTCGGCGGATTCCTGCTGGAGCACTTCTGGTGGGGCTCGGTCTTCCTGGTGAACATTCCGCTGATGCTGGTCAGCCTGCCGGTGGGCCGGATCCTGCTGCCCGAGTCCCGGGGCGACCGCGAGGGCCCCTGGGACGTGACCGGCGCGCTGATGGCGGCCGCCGGGCTCTTCGCAACGGTCCTCGGCGTGAAGCGGCTGGGCGGCGGCGAGGCGGTCGCCAGCCCCTTCACCGTGCTGCCGCTGCTGACCGGTGCGGTCCTGCTCCTGCTCTTCGTGCGGCGCCAGCGCCGGCTGCCGTACCCGCTGGTGGACCTGCGGATGTTCCGGCGGCCCGCGTTCAGCACCTCCGTGGGCTGCATCGTGCTGGCGATGCTGGCGCTGGTCGGCCTCGAGCTGATCGCCGCCCAGTACCTGCAGCTGGTGCTCGGCCTGTCGCCGCTGGAGACGGGCCTCAGGCTGCTGCCCCTGACGGTCGCGGCGATGGCCGCGGGCCTGGCGGGCGCGCGCATGCTGCGCCGCTTCGGGCCGCGCCGCATGGTCGGCTGCGGCTTCTGCCTGACCGCGGCCGCGGTGCTGACCCTGACGGCGATGGGCGGCGCCGACAATCCCACGCTGCTGCTGGCCGGCTTCGTGCTGCTGGGCTTCGGCCTGGAGACCACCCTCTTCGGCGCCTACGAGTCCATGCTCAGCGAGGCCCCGGCCGACCAGGCCGGCGGCGCGGCGGCGATCGGCGAGACGTCGTACCAGCTCGGGGCCGGCATCGGCATCGCGCTGCTCGGCAGCGTGATGAACGCGGCGTACACCCCCGGGCTCCGCTCGGTTCCGGGCGTGCCGGCGCGGGCGTCGGGAGCGGCGGGCCACTCGCTGGGCGAGGCCTACGAGATCGCCGGCCGGCTCGGGGGAACCGCCGGAACCGCGCTGCGCCGGGCCGCGCGGGACTCCTTCGTGCACGGGCTGCACGTGACGCTGCTGGTGAGCGCGGGCCTGTTGCTGCTGGGCGCGGCGATGGCACTGCGGCTGCCGCGGACCATGCAGTGCGGTGAGGAGCAGGACGCGACCGGGACCGGAGCGGGCGTGCCGGCGCCGCGGGAGGCGCGGGCGGCCCGGTCCGAGCCGCGGGTCTCCGCCTGATCCGCTCTGGACGTGCGCGACACTGCACCGTAACGTCGGCCGGAGAACCGTGACTAGCGCTGCTAGTTTTCCAGTGTGCCGGAGGGTGTCCCATGTCCGCGTCCGCGAAGCTGCCCCCGTTCGATGCCGCCGATCCGCTCGGGATCGACGATCTGCTCGGTCCCGAGGACCTGGCGATCCGGGACACCGTCCGCGGCTGGGCCGCCGACCGCGTGCTGCCGCACGTCGCCGACTGGTACGAGAAGGGCGAGCTGCCGCAGATCCGGGAACTCGCGCGGGAGCTGGGCGGCATCGGCGCGCTCGGCATGTCCCTCACCGGTTACGGCTGCGCGGGCGCGACGGCCGTCCAGTACGGCCTCGCCTGCCTGGAGCTGGAGGCGGCCGACTCGGGCATCCGGTCGCTGGTCTCCGTGCAGGGCTCCCTCGCCATGTACGCGATCCATCGGTTCGGCAGCGAGGAGCAGAAGCTGCAGTGGCTGCCGCGGATGGCCGCCGGCGAGGTGATCGGCTGCTTCGGCCTGACCGAGCCCGACCACGGCTCCGACCCCGCCGCCATGCGCACCCACGCCAAGCGCGACGGCGACGACTGGGTGCTGAACGGCCGCAAGATGTGGATCACCAACGGGTCGGTCGCCGGGGTGGCCGTCGTCTGGGCCCAGACCGAGGAGGGCATCCGGGGCTTCGTCGTCCCCACGGACAGCGCGGGCTTCTCGGCGCCGGAGATCAGGCACAAGTGGTCCCTGCGCGCCTCGGTCACCAGCGAACTCGTCATGGACGACGTACGGCTGCCCGCGACCGCCGTCCTCCCCGGGGTCACCGGCCTGCGCGGACCGCTGAGCTGCCTCTCCCACGCCCGCTACGGCATCGTCTGGGGCGCGATGGGCGCCGCGCGCAGCAGCTTCGAGACGGCCGTGGAGTACGCGAAGACCCGGGAGCAGTTCGGGCGGCCCATCGGCGGCTTCCAGCTCACCCAGGCCAAGCTCGCCGACATGGCGGTCGAACTGCACAAGGGGATCCTGCTCGCCCACCATCTCGGGCGGCGGATGGACGCCGGCCGCCTGCGTCCCGAGCAGGTCAGCTTCGGCAAGCTCAACAACGTCCGCGAGGCCATCGAGATCTGCCGTACGGCGCGGACGATCCTCGGTGCCAACGGGATCTCCCTCGAATACCCCGTGATGCGGCACGCGACGAATCTGGAGTCGGTGCTCACCTACGAGGGCACCGTCGAGATGCACCAGCTCGTGCTGGGCAAGGCGCTCACCGGGCTCGACGCCTTCCGGTGAGCACCGAGGGGCAGGGCCGGGTGAGCGGCCCTGCCTCAGCTCTGGTTGAAGAAGCCGTCCTCGCGGCGCGACGCCGGCTCGCCGCTGACGATCTCCGTGTTGGAGGGCGTCAGCAGGAAGACGCGGTTCGCGACCCGCTCGATCGTGCCGCGCAGACCGAAGGTCAGCCCCGCCGCGAAGTCCACCACGCGCTTGGCGTCGGCGGGCTCCATGGCCGTGAGGTTCATGATGACCGGGACGCCGTCCCGGAACAGCTCGCCGATGGCGCGGGCGTCCCGGAAGCTGTCCGGGGTGACCGTGCCGATCCGGCGGCCCTTCTCCTCGGCCGTGTCCGTGGCCACCTTCACCCGTGGGTCGGTGACCCAGGCGTCCTGGGACTCGGGGCCCTCGGAGTAGTCGTCGTCGTAGTAGCGCTCGTCATCGTTGTCGTCGACGAGGCCGAGCCACGCACTCGCCTTGCGTACCGATCCCATGGACGCCTCCTCTCACAGCGGTCTTTCTTCCTTCTTTCCGCATCCCTATGGTCATCCATGATGCGGACAGCGCGCCAAGTGGATAGACGCCGCGCGGGGGGTTTGTGACGGTACTGGTGCACAGCGGATCCGTCGAGAGTCCTTGTGCCCCAAGGCTCGCGACTCATACGGCTGCTGACTGAGAGTGAAATATGATTGTCAGCTGCAGACGGGTGATGCGCCGTGCGTACGGGTGAACGGCATCCCTCCTACGAGCCGACTGTCGGCAGATACGATGCCGCAGCTCAACGTCGCATCACGACACGGGGGACCGTTGTGTTCGGAATCGTCAGGCCCTGCTCCCATCGGCTCGGGGAGAATCTCAAGACCCAGTGGATGGCGCACCTGTGCGGCCTGTGTCTCGCGCTGCGCCGGGACCACGGGCAGTTCGCGCGCATCGTGACGAACTATGACGGCCTGCTCATATCCGTCCTGACGGAGGCTCAGGCAGGAGTGGTGGACGGATCGCGGCGCACCGCGGGCCCGTGCGCGCTGCGCGGGATGCGCACGGCGTCCGTCGCCCAGGGCGAGGGCGCGCGCCTCGCCGCCGCGGTGTCGCTGGTGCTCGCCTCGGCGAAGGTGCGCGACCACGTCGCCGACCAGGACGGGCTCCTGGCCCGCCGGCCCGTGGCGGCCGCCGCCCGCCGGGTCGCGGCGGGCTGGGGCCGGGCCGGCGCGCACAGTGGCGCGGCGGTCGGGTTCGACACCGGCGTCCTCGTCGAGGCGGTCGACCGGCAGCTCGGCATCGAGGCCCTGGCCGGGCCCGGCACCCCGATCCTGGCGGTCACCGAGCCGACCGAGACGGCGACCGCCGCGGCCTTCGCGCACACCGCGGTGCTGGCCGGACGGCCGGGCAACGCGCAGCCCCTGGCGGAGGCCGGGCGGCTCTTCGGCCGGCTCGCGCATCTGCTGGACGCCGTGGAGGACCGCGGGGCCGACGCCGTGTCGGGCGCCTGGAACCCCCTCACCGCCACCGGCACCCCCCTCGCCGAGGCCCGCCGCCTGGCCGACGACGCCCTGCACGGGATCCGGCTGGCGCTGCGCGAGGCGGAGTTCACCGACAGGAAGCTGGTGCACCTCCTCCTCGTCCACGAGCTGCGGCGCTCGGTGGACCGGGCGTTCGGCACGGCGCCGGCGTGCTCGGCGCACCAGCCGGGGCCGGGTGCGGGACCGTACGGGCCGCAGCCGGGGCTGCCGCAGGGGCAGTACGGCGCCGGCGACGCGTACGCGGGCGGCGGCAATCCGTACGCCGGCGGGGGCGGTGCGTACGCCGGCGGGGGTGGTGGCTTCGGTGGGCACGGCGGCTTCGGCAGCGGACCCGCCCCGGTGCCGCCGAAGGGGCGGCGCGGGTTCTGGGCGGGGTGCGGGGTGTTCCTGACCCTGTGCTGCACCTGCAAGATGTGCTGCGCCGAGGAGTACGAGGGACCGTGGTCGCGGAAGAAGCGCAGCGGCTGCTGCCAGGCGTGCGACTGTTCCTGCCCGGGGGGCTGCGGCGGCTGCGACGGGTGCGACGGCTGCTGCGGCTGCGACTGCTGCTGTCCTTGCGACGGGTGTTGAGGGGACTCGAACGGAGCCGGACCCGCCGGAGCTCCGCCACGTCCCACGCGGCGGAGCTCCGGCGGGTCCTGGCCCCCTCTCCTGATCGGGCATCACAACCACGCCGCGCCAACAAGCACCTTCAGGCGGCTCAGTTGGTCCGGGAGGGGTGTGTCCTGCCCGGTGGGGCGCGGTCCTTCACCCGATTCCGGGTGAAGGGCTATCCGGAGGGGCGACTTCCGGACATTCCCGGGGCCCGGGTGGCGGCCGGAAGCGCGTGCTGAGCCGGCATCAGGGGCCGTGGCGGGAGCGCGGGGTGCGCGCGGCGTACGGGCAGACGGCGGCTGCGTGCACCCGATGGTGTGCACAACCGTGCCACTCACCGCGGCGGCGCCTCCGGCCGGGTACGCACAACCCACAGCGCGTAAAGGTGGTTCAAAATCCAACGGCCGAAAGGAGACCTTGTGCCGACCGGCCGTTCGGCCGAATACTCCCGTTCAGCGCTTGTCAGGGGCATGAAAACCGGAACCCGGGCGGACTCCCCTGGCCGCACCTCACGGGCCCCGACCCCACGCGGGCCCCCGACGTCCCTTGGAGGGAACCAAAGGTGAGCAACCAGCGCCCCACTCCCCGCACCGGCACCGCCAGACGGACCCGGCTGATCGCCGTGGCCGCCGGTTTCCTGGCCGCGGCCGCGTTCGCCGCCCCCACCGCGAACGCCAGCGACCCCCAGACGTTCAGCGCCACCCAGCTGACCAGGGCGAGCGACTCCGTCCTCAAGGCCGACATCCCCGGTACCGCCTGGGCAGTGGACAGCGAGACCAACCGCGTCGTCGTCACCGTCGACACCACGGTGTCCAAGGCCGAGATCGCCAAGATCAAGGAGCAGGCCGGCGGCAACGCGGACGCCCTCGTCATCAAGCACACGCCGGGCCGGTTCAACAAGCTGATCTCCGGCGGCGACGCCATCTACGCGAGCAGCTGGCGCTGCTCCCTGGGCTTCAACGTCCAGGACTCGAGCGGCAACTACTACTTCCTGACCGCCGGTCACTGCACCGACGGCGCGGGCACCTGGTGGTCGAACTCCTCGCACTCGACCACGCTCGGCAGCACGGCCGGCTCCAGCTTCCCCGGCAACGACTACGGCATCGTGCGCTACACCAACAGCTCGGTGACCAAGTCGGGCGCCGTGGGCAGCCAGGACATCACCCGTGCGGCCACCCCCTCCGTGGGCACGACCGTCTACCGCCGCGGTTCGACGACCGGCACGCACAGCGGCCGCGTCACCGCGCTCAACGCGACGGTGAACTACGGCGGCGGTGACATCGTCTCCGGCCTGATCCAGACCACGGTCTGCGCCGAGCCCGGTGACTCCGGCGGCCCCCTGTACGGCGGCACCACCGCCTACGGCCTCACCTCCGGCGGCAGCGGCGACTGCAGCTCCGGCGGTACGACGTTCTTCCAGCCGGTCACCGAGGCGCTGAGCGCCTACGGGGTGCACGTCTACTGACGGACCCCCGCCCGGTTCCACCGAGCCCCCGTACGCCACGGTGCGTGCGGGGGCTCTTCGGCGAGCGGGTGCCGAGGCGTCTGTCCCGGAGGGTGCGGACCGGTGTTTGCGCAGGTGAGGGGCGCTCGACCGGGTGTCGTACACATGTTCGGGAATGGGGGTATGGTGGGGTGCGGAAGTAGGGAACTGATGTTCGAGAGTCGTTCGGGGCTCACGACTGCGGGAGGTGCGTGTGCCGGGTTTCGCGCATCTGCACACCGTCTCCGGGTTCTCCCTGAGGTACGGGGCCTCCCACCCGGAGCGGCTGGCCGGGCGCGCCGCGGAGCGGGGCATGGACGCCCTCGCCCTCACCGACCGCGACACCCTCTCCGGCACGGTCCGCTTCGCCAAGGCCTGCGCCGAGGCGGGCGTCCGTCCGCTGTTCGGAGTGGACCTGGCGGTGGAGGCGGCGCGGACCGGACGGCGGGACGGGGAGCGGGGCAGGCGCCGCACCCCGGTGCGGGGTGGCGCCTTCGTCGACGAGTCGGCCCCCCGGGTGACCTTTCTCGCCCGGGACGGCGCACGCGGCTGGGCCGACCTGTGCCGGACCGTCACGGCGGCGCACGCGGGTGAGGGCACACCGCTGCTGCCCTGGTCGGACAACCACGGCGACGGCCTGACCGTGCTGCTCGGACCCGGTTCCGACGTGGGCCGCGCGCTCGCCGCGGGGCGCCTCGACCGGGCCGCGGCGCTGCTCGCCCCGTGGCGCGAGGTCTACGGCGACGCCCTGCGGCTGGAGGCCGTCTGGCACGGCCGTACCGGTACGGGAACCGGCTCCCTGCGGCTCGCCGCCCGTACCGTCGGCTTCGCCGCCGAACAGGGGGTGCGGCCCGTGCTGAGCAACGCCGTCCGGTACGCCGACCCCGGCCAGGGGGCGGTCGCCGACGTGCTGGACGCCGCGCGCCGCCTGGTCCCGGTCGACCCGCGCGGGGAACTGGACTCCGGAGAGGCCTGGCTCAAGGACGCGCCGCTCATGCTGCGGGTCGCCGAGCAGGTGGTGGAGGCGGCGGGCTACCGGCGCGACACCGCCCACCGGCTGCTGGAGCAGACCCGGGCCACGGCCGCCGAGTGCCGGGTCGACCCCGAGGGCGACCTCGGCATCGGCACCGTCCACTTCCCCGAGCCGCACCTCGTCGGCGCCGGCCGCCGCACCGCCCAGCGGGCGCTCGCCTCGCGGGCGACGGCGGGGATGCTGCGGCTGGGCTACGGCGGCCGGCGCGCGTACTGGGAGCGGATGCACCACGAGCTGGACATCATCGCCCACCACGGTTTCGCCTCCTACTTCCTCACGGTCGCCCAGGTGGTGGACGACGTCCGGGAGATGGGGATCCGGGTGGCCGCGCGCGGCTCCGGCGCCGGGTCGCTCGTCAACCACCTCCTCGGTATCGCGCACGCCGATCCGGTCGAGCACGGGCTGCTGATGGAACGGTTCCTGTCCAAGGAGCGGGTCGTGCTGCCCGACATCGACATCGACGTGGAGTCCGCGCGCCGTCTGGAGGTCTACCGGGCGATCATCGGCCGGTTCGGCACCGAGCGGGTCGCGACCGTCTCCATGCCGGAGACCTACCGCGTCCGGCACGCCATCCGCGACGTCGGCGCGGCTCTGTCCATGGACCCCGCCGACATCGACCGCATCGCGAAGTCCTTCCCGCACATCCGCGCCCGCGACGCACGCGCGGCGCTGGAGGAACTGCCCGAGCTGAAGCGGCTGGCGGGGGAGAAGGAGAAGTACGGCAGGCTCTGGGAGCTGGTCGAGGCCCTCGACGCCCTCCCGCGCGGAATCGCCATGCACCCGTGCGGGGTGCTCCTGTCCGACGCCTCCCTGCTCGCCCGTACACCGGTGGTGCCGACCAGCGGCGAGGGCCTGCCGATGGCGCAGTTCGACAAGGAGGACGTGGAGGACCTCGGACTGCTCAAGCTGGACGTGCTGGGGGTGCGGATGCAGTCGGCGATGGCGCACGCGGTCGCCGAGGTGCGGCGGGCCACGGGCGAGCGGGTTGACCTGGACGCGGTGGCGCCGGGCGACCCGGCGACGTACCGGCTCATCCGGTCCGCCGAGACCCTGGGCTGCTTCCAGATCGAGTCGCCGGGCCAGCGGGACCTGGTGGGCCGGCTGCAGCCGGCCACGTTCCACGACCTGGTGGTCGACATCTCGCTCTTCCGGCCCGGGCCGGTCGCCGCCGACATGGTGCGGCCGTTCATCGAGGCGCGGCACGGGCGGGCACCGGCGCGCTATCCGCACCCGGACCTGGAGGAGCCGCTGAAGGGGACGTACGGGGTCGTCGTCTTCCACGAGCAGGTCATCGACATCGTCGCCGTCATGACCGGCTGCGGCCGGGGCGAGGCCGACCGGGTCCGGCGCGGGCTGTCCGATCCGGAGTCGCAGGGGCGGATCAAGGTGTGGTTCGCCCAGCGGGCGGCGGCCCGGGGGTACGACCTGGAGACGGTCCGGCGGACCTGGGGGATCGTCGAGGCCTTCGGCTCGTACGGCTTCTGCAAGGCGCACGCGGTCGCCTTCGCGGTGCCGACGTACCAGTCGGCGTGGCTGAAGGCCCACCATCCCGCCGCCTTCTACGCCGGGCTGCTCACGCACGACCCCGGTATGTACCCGAAGCGGCTGCTGCTGGCGGACGCGCGGCGGCGCGGGGTGCCGATCCTGCCGCTGGACGTGAACGCCTCGGGGGTCGCACACAGGATCGAACTGGTGTCTGAATCGGGGGTCCGGGAGCCAGGGGCTCGGGAGTCGGGGGGCCGTGAAGCAGGGGTCTGGGGGCTCCGGCTGGCCCTCTCCGACGTGCACGACATCAGCGAGGCCGAGGCGAGGCGGATCGAGGACGGGCAGCCGTACTCCTCGCTGCTGGACTTCTGGGAGCGGGCCCGGCCGAGCCGGCCGCTGGCCCGGCGGCTCGCCCAGGTGGGCGCGCTGGACGCCTTCGGTGCCAACCGGCGCGACCTGCAGCTGCACCTGACGGAGCTGCACCGGGGCGCCCGGGGAGCGGGCGGCGGCCAGCTCCCGCTGGCGGGCGGGCGCGGGACCGCGCCGGCCGGTCTGCCGGACCTGTCGCCGGCGGAACGGCTCAGCGCCGAGCTGGGCGTGCTGTCCATGGACGCCTCGCGCAACCTGATGGACGACCACCGGGACTTCCTCGACGAGCTGGGCGTGGTCACGGCGCGCCGGCTGCGCGAGGCGCGGCACGGTGAGACCGTGCTGGTCGCGGGCGCCAAGGCGGCCACCCAGACCCCGCCGATCCGTTCCGGCAAGCGGGTCATCTTCTCCACGCTGGACGACGGCACGGGCCTGGTCGACCTCGCCTTCTTCGACGACTCCCACGACGCCTGCGCGCACACCGTCTTCCACTCCTGGCTGCTGCTGGTGCGCGGAGTGGTGCAGCGGCGCGGCCCGCGCAGCCTGAGCGTGGTCGGCTCCGCCGCCTGGGACCTCGCCGACCTGGTGGACGCGCGCCTCACGGAGGGGCTCGACGGGGTGGCGGCCCGGCTGGCCGGACCGTCCGGCACGGCCGGGGACGGATCGGCCGGAAATGGATCGGCCGGGAACGGATCGGCCGGAGACGGGTCCTCGGTGCGGGGCGACGGCGGGCCGTCCAGGGCGCGGCTCGCCGGGTCCGACGGGCTGCCCCCGCCGGCCGGCTCGGCGGCCCAGGACCCGATGGAGGGCCGGACGATCCGCATGCCCACGGGGTACGAGATGCACCCCTGGGCGGACCTGCGCCCCGCGGGCGAGGGGCCCGCGGTGGGACGGAAGTTGTGGCACCGGAGTCCGGGGAGTGCGGGATGACCATCCTCTGCGTACGTTTCCAGCTGCCGCCGATGTACGAGGCGGCCCTGCCCGGACTGCTCGGGCTGCTGGAGGAGTTCACGCCGGTCGTCGAGGCGCTGCCGCCCGACGGGGCGCTGGCCGATCTCCGGGGCGCCGAACGGTACTTCGGCCGCAGCGCCGTGGAGCTGGCCTCGGTGATCCGGGTACGGGCCCTCGCCCGGTACGGTGTCGACTGCGTGATCGGCGCCGGCCCGGGCCCGATGCTGGCCCGCGTCGCGCTGCGCGACGCCCGGCCCGGGGTGACCTGCGCGGTGCCCGGACAGCCGGACGCGGTCGCAAAGTTCCTCGCCGGGCGGCCGGTGTCCGCACTGCCCGGAATCGGTGCGGCGACCGCCCGCACCCTGCGCGAGTACGGCCTGGACACGCTGGGCCTGGTCGCCGCCGCACCGCTGTCCACGCTCCAGCGGCTGATCGGCGCGAAGGCGGGCCGCGAACTGCGCGAGAAGGCGGGCGGCACGGACCGGGGCCGGGTCGTGCCGAACGCCGTCTCGCGCTCCCTGGTCGCCGAACGTCCCTTCGGCATCGACGAGCTGAACGCCGACCGGCACCGCGGCGCGCTGCTGTCGGCCGCCGAGGAGATCGGCGCCCGGCTGCGCGCGGTGGAGAAGGTCTGCCGCACCCTCACCCTCACCGTGCGCTACGCCGACCGGTCCTCGACCGCCCGCAGCCGCACCCTGAAGGAGCCCACCGCGCACTCGCCGGCCCTGACCGGCACGGCCTACGGCATGTACGAGGCGCTCGGCCTGCAGCGGGCCCGGGTCCGCGCGCTCGCCCTGCGCGCCGAGGGCCTGGCCCCCGCCGGCCAGGCCTCCCACCAGCTCACCTTCGACCCCGCGGACGAGAAGGTACGGCGCATCGAGGAGGTCGCGGACCGCGCGAGGGCGAAGTTCGGGCCCAGGGCGGTGATGCCGGGGGCGCTGGCGGTGGCGGACGGGCTCAGTTGGCCCACGGCGGCGTGATCCGCGTGCCGTCGGCGAGCCGCGCCTCCAGGCCGACGGAGGTGGTGACCCAGGAGATCGCGGTGTGAGCGGTGGGGTTCTCGACGGCCAGAGTGGCGCCGGGGCTGACGATCACCGTGTCGCCCGCCGAGATCCGCTCGGTGTGACCGTCGAGCGTCATCAGCAGCTCGCCGACGAGCAGGTGGAAGATCTCCTCCCGGTTGACGGTGTGGGCCGGTGCCTTGGTGCCGGGCGGTATCTCGCCGCGCCAGGCGCACAGTTCCCTGCTGCCGGTGAGCGGGGTGGCGTACGAGACGAAGCGGGCGCCGTGGATCTCATGGGTGACTGCTTCCGAGGAGCGGACGACGGGCATGGCGGTGATCTCCGTTCAACTGGTCAAGTAGCTTGACTATATGGTCAAGCTACTTGACTAGTTCGTCAAGGGTGTTTCAATGCCTGTGTGCAGAACTCCGAAGCCATGGCCCTGTCCGCCGCCCTGCTCGCGGTGGCGGGTGATCTCACGCACCGCATCAACGACGGTGTGGTCGCCCGCGGCTTCACCGACATCAGGCCCGCCCACGGCTTCGCCTTCGCGCGGCTCGCCCCGGACGGAGCCACCGCCACCGACCTCGCCGCGCACCTCGGGGTGACCAAGCAGGCCGCGAGCCAGCTGGTGGACGAGATCGTGCGCAAGGGGTACGCCGAGCGGCGCCCGCACCCCGAGGACGCGCGCGCCCGGCTGATCGTGCTGACCGGGCGCGGGTGGGCGTGCACCCGGGCGGCGGAGGAGGCGGCGGCCGAGGTGGTCGGGCGATGGGCCGAACTGCTGGGCGAGGGTGAAGTGCGCGCGCTGCGGGAGTCTCTGGGCCGGATCGCCCCCTATGGTCCGATCAGGCCCGCCTGGTGACGTTCCGTCAGGGTGCCGATGGGCGCCCGTTACCACTCAAAGTTTTTACTGGCGCGTAACTTCCCACTTTCGCTACCCGCCCGTAACTTGACGAATGAACAGCATCCTCGTGATCCGGATCACAGGGTAAGGCCGTCGCACCTCCCCTTGAGCCGCAAGGAGATCACACGATGCTGCCCTGGAAGCGGGTGTTCAGACCCCTCGCCGCACTGCTCCTGACCGCCGCCGTCGCCGTCGTACCGGCCGCCGCCGCCCACGCCGGGACCGCCCCGAGCACCGGCTGGAACGACTACTCCTGCAAGCCCTCCGCCGCCCACCCCCGCCCCGTCGTCCTGGTCCACGGAACCCTGGGGAACTCGGTCGACAACTGGCTCGCCCTCGCCCCCTACCTGGAGCACCGCGGGTACTGCGTCTACTCCCTCGACTACGGCCAGCTGTCCGGCGTCCCCCTCATCCACGGCCTCGGGCCCATCGACAAGTCGGCCGAGCAGCTGTCGGTGTTCGTCGACAAGGTGCTCGCGGCGACCGGAGCCGCCAAGGCCGACCTGGTCGGACACTCCCAGGGCGGCATGATGCCCCGCTACTACCTCAAGTTCCTCGGCGGGGCCGGCAAGGTGAACGCGCTGGTCGGCATCGCTCCCAGCAACCACGGCACCAACCTGTCCGGTCTCACCAACCTGCTGCCGTACTTCCCGGGCGCCGAGGACCTCCTGAAGGCCACCACCCCCGGCCTCGCCGACCAGATCGCCGGCTCCGCGTTCCTCACCAAGCTCAACGCGGGCGGTGACACCGTCCCCGGAGTGCACTACACGGTCCTCGCCACCAAGTACGACGAGGTCGTCGCCCCGTGGCGCGGCCAGTACCTCACCGGCCCGGACGTCCGCAACGTCCTGCTGCAGGACCTGTGCCCGCTCGACCTCTCGGAACACGTGGCGATCGGCCTGCTCGACCGGATCGCCTTCCATGAGGTGGCCAACGCGCTCGACCCGGCCCACGCCACCGCCACCACCTGCGCGTCCGTCTTCGACTGACCGCCTCCGGGACCTGTCCGGCCTGAGCCGCCGGACAGGTCCCGGAACCCTCACCGGCGCCGGCCGCCGCCCGCCGCGCGCCGGCGCACCGACAGGAAGAGCGCCGCCGAACCGAGCGCCAGCGCCGCCGCGCCGCCGATCGCGAGGGACGGGGTGCCGGGCGTGGCGCCGGTCTCGGCGAGCCTCCGCGAACTCCCGTCCGTCACCGGTCGGTTGTCCCGGGCGGCCGGCTCCGCCGAGGTGCTGGCGTCGTCGTCCCCGTGACCGTGGTGCTCGATCGTCGACTTGTCGGCACCGGCCGCGATCTGCTCGTCGGACGGCGCGGAGGCGGCCGGAGCCGGGGTCGCCGGAGCCGGGGGCGCCGGAGCGGTGCCGGCCCCGGCGGTTCCGCCACCCGCCGTGCCGCCCGTGCCTCCCGCCCCGTCCGTACCACCGCCGAAGTCCACGTCCGAGCAGGAGTAGAACGCCTCCGGACTGTCCGAGCGCTGCCAGACCGCGTACAGCAACTGCCGGCCGGACCGCTCGGGGAGCGTGCCGGAGAAGGTGTAGAAACCGCCGGAGGCGGCCGGGTCGGTGACCGTCGCCACCGGGTGCTCCAGATCCAGTTCGCTCCAGGCCAGCGTCTTCGCGGGGTCGTAACCGGGCTTGGTGAGATAGACGGTGAAGGTGCCCTTGTGCGGGGCGGTCACGCGGTACTTGAACGTGTACGGCCCCTTGCGCACGCTCGTCGCCGGCCAGTCGGCGCGCGCCAGGTCGAGCCCCTTGAACTCCTCGTTGCCCGCACTGCACAGCCTGCCGTCCGCGATCAGCTGGCGGTGCCGCCCGTTCGCGTCGCCGATCCGGATGCCGTTCCAGTCGTACAGCGCCTGCGTGCCGCCGGCCGCCACCGCGGCCCTGCACGCGGCCGAGTCCGGGCTCTCCGGCCCCTCCGCATAACACTGCGCGACCCGGCTGACGGGGTCGCCCATCGAGCCGTGCGCGGACGCGGGGGCGGCGGCGAGCGCGGTCAGGGCGAGCGGCGTCACACCGAGTACGGCGACGGCCCTGCGGCGGGCGCGAGCGGGCATGCGGAACTCCTCCGAACGGTCCGTGGGGTGGACTGAATCCCGTGGGGTGATCAGAAACTAGCCCCGCGAAACCGCGGAATCACCTGCTGGCGGCGGCCGGAGGAGATCCTTATGGTGCCGTTAAGGAAGAGCTAACCGATGGCTCAGGAACAGGGGCATGACGGTGGGGGCCGTAGCAGCGATCGGCCCGTCCGGCGGGCGGCGGCGAGCCGCGCCACACGGTCGTCGTCCCGGTCGCCGACGACCGGCGCCGGGGTCCGCGTCAGCTGTCGGGCCACCAGGTGCGGGCGATGTCCCTGCGCACCTCGGGGCGTCCCGTGGGGGGTTCCTCCGGCTCCTCGCGGTTGCGGCGGCCGTCCGTCCTCTTCAGGGGCTTCTGCACGGTCACACGGCGCATGTCTGCCTCCTTCGGCGTCCACCGGGTTCCGCGTTGTCGCGGACGCAGACGCTTTCGGGGAGAGTTCCTCATCGGTGCCCGATTGTCAGTGGCGGCTGTCACTCTTCGGGCATGACGCGGGACATGACGCACGACGGTGAGCAGGCGGTCGCGGTGGGTGCCGGAGTGGACTGGGACGCGGCGGCCGCCGCCTTCGACGACGAGCCGGACCACGGTCTGCGCGCCCCCGGGGTGCGGGCCGCCTGGGCCGCCCGGCTGCGCTCCTGGCTGCCCGGGCACCCCGCCGACGTCCTCGACCTCGGCTGCGGCACCGGCAGCATGTCGCTCCTCGCGGCCGAGCAGGGACACCGGGTGACCGGCGTCGACAGCTCGCCGGCCATGGCCGGCCGGGCCCGGGCCAAGCTCGCCGGCCGTGACGCGGTGGTCCTCCGCGGGGACGCTGCGTCACCGCCGGTGGGGGAGCGGCGCTACGACGTGGTCCTGGTCCGGCACGTGCTGTGGACGCTGCCCGGCCCCGCGGCCGTGCTGCGCCACTGGCGCACCCTGCTGCGGCCCGGCGGCCGGTTCGTGCTGGTCGAGGGCGTCTGGGGGGCCGTCGCCCCGGTCGGCATACCCGCGGACCGGCTCGTGGCCCTGCTGGAGCCGGTGACCCGGCACGCGCGCGTGGAGCGGCTGTCCGACGACCCCGCGCTGTGGGGGAAGGCCGTGGACGACGAACGGTACGCGGTGCTCGCGACGGTGTGAGGGGCGGACGGCCCCGGGGCTCAGGAGGCCGGCGTCCCCAGGGCGCCCTCTCGGGCCAGTCCCTCCAGCTCGTCCAGGGCGGCCACCGCGGCGGACGCCGCCCCGGGGTCCCGCTCCGCCAGGCCGCTCTCGGCGAACTCGTCCTCGTCCAGGCGCCGTACGACCGTGCCGTCGGCGGAGCACCACAGGTCCAGGTCGAGGTCCTCGACGACCAGCTCGCCGCCGGTCCGGGTGGCGGGGCGGGTGACGTCGCAGTACCAGCCCTTCAGGGCGCCGTCCCCGGCCCGGACCTCCTTCACCGAGTACCAGCGGTCCCGCCAGTAGTGCTCGGTGAACACGTCACCCGGTTCGAAGCGCACGAACCCGAAGTCACGCACGCCCTCGCCCGCCCACGGGGCGCGGACCGAGATCCGGACGCCGTCGTCGTGCAGCAGCCGGGCCGGGTAACGGATCTTCGTACGGCCGCCCTTGACCAGGACGACCTCCACCAGGTCGGCCGGTTCAGCCGAGTTCGCGGACATAGCGCACCTCCGTGGCGCAGATCTCGTACCCGAGCCACTTGTTGATCGCGATCATGGGGTCGTTGCCGGTGTCGTTACCGGTGAAGGCCTCCGTCACGCCGGCCGCGCGTGCCCGGTGCAGGCTGTGCACCTTGGCGAGCTTGGCCAGCCCGCGGCCGCGGTGGGCACGGGCGGTGCCCGTCATCGCGGTGGAGTAGCGGGCGCCGCCGTCCGTGTAGACCACCGTGAAGGCGGCGGGGCGGCCCCCGACGCAGGCGACCGTGGTCAGGTCCCGGTCGAGCAGCGGGTGCCGCCAGTTCTCCGCGATCCACGCGTCGTAGTCCGTGAACTCGCTGGTGACGTCGCTCGGTTCGTCGAGCATCGTCTCCGCGTCCAGCTCGAACAGGGGCCGCGGGTCGGCCGCGAAGTCGGCGGCGGTACGCAGTTCCACGTCCGGCGGGACGTCCAGCAGCGGAGGGAGGGTGCCGTTCGCCAGGTCGAGACGGAGGAAGTGGCCCGAACGGCCCTGGGTGTAGCCGCGCCGCTCGGCGAAGGCGCGGTTGGCGGGCTCGTCGAGCGCCCAGGCGAACAGTTTCGTGGCCCCCTGCGCCGTCAGGTACTCCTCGGCGGCCCGCACCAGGAGCCGGCCGGCTCCGCGGCGGGTGCGGTCCGGGCGCACGTAGACGTTCAGGCAGCCCTGGCCCGGGTCGGGGCTGTCATGGACCAGATGGACCTGGGCCGTGCCGATCACCTCACCGTCCTGCACCGCGACCAGCGGACGGTAGCGGGCGTCGGGATGGATGCGGGTGGCGGTGTGCCGGACCGATTCCGGCGTGAACAGGATGTACGGCAGGGCGAGAGCGCGTACCCGGGCGAAGCCCTCGGTGTCGGCCGGGACATCGGGGCGCAGGTCGCGCACGATCACTGTCATGAGCAGGGACCGTACGCGGTGGGCGTCGCCGGGTGCCTCTCATTTTCCGGCGGGTGCGGGACAATCGCCCCGTGAGCCTGAAGATCCGCATCGACGACAGCGCGCCCCCGTACGAGCAGGTGCGGGCGCACATCTCCGAGCAGGCGCGGTCCGGCGCGCTGCCGGTCGGGTACCGGCTGCCCACCGTGCGGGGGCTGGCCGAGTCCCTGGGGCTCGCGGTGAACACCGTGGCCAAGGCGTACCGGGCGCTGGAGACGGACGGGGTGATCGAGACCCGGGGACGGCACGGCACGTTCGTGGCCGCCGCCGGTTCGGCCGCGGAGCGTGAGGCGTCGTCGGCCGCGCAGGCGTACGCGGAGCGGGTACGGCGGCTCGGACTGGGGGAGGCGGAGGCGCTGGCCGCGGTGCGGGACGCCCTGCGGGCGGCCTACGGCGAGTAGGCGGGAGGCCTCACCGCGCCGTCGCGCCTCACCGCGCCGTCGCGTGCTTCGGGACCCGGGTCACCGCCAGCCCCGCCCTGCCCGCCGCCCTGCCGAACACCACCGCGTCCCGGACCGCCGCGCCCCCGGGGTCGTTGTTGAAGTAGGCGTACACGTCCTCCCCCTCCGGCCACGTCGTGGCGATGCGGTCCACCCAGGTCTCCAGGGACCGCCGGCCGTAGCGCGGCCACGGCTGGGCACGGCCCTGGTGGAAGCGGACGTAGCCCCAGCCGGTGGTGCGCCACAGCGGGGTGACCGGGCGGGCCAGGACGTCCGCCCAGCACAGGGCCGCGCCCCGCGACCGCAGGACGCTCCGCACCTCCGGCGTCCACCAGGAGTCGTGACGCGGCTCGACCGCGACCCGCGTACCGGGCGGGAAGCAGGCCAGGCAGGCGTCCAGCAGGGACGGGTCGGCGCGCAGGGTGGGCGGGAGCTGGAGGAGGACCGGGCCCAGCCGGCCGCCGAGGCCCGCCGCGTGGGTCATCAGCCGGTGGACCGGTTCCAAGGGGTCCTTCAGGCGCTTGATGTGGGTCAGGTAGCGGCTGGCCTTGACCGCCACCACGAAGTCGGGCGGGACCCGCGCCCGCCAGGCGGCGAAGTTGTCGTAGGACGGCAGCCGGTAGAACGCGTTGTTGATCTCCACGGTCGCGAAGAGCCGGGTGTACTCCTCCAGCCACAGCCGTGCCGGGACTCCGGCCGGATAGACGAGGTCCCGCCAGTCCTTGTACTGCCACCCCGAGGTGCCGACGAACAAGGTCATGGAACCATCAAAGCACCCGGATCCGGCTCCTACAGGTACAGGCCCGCGTCCGCCCCCTCCCGGGCGCCCGGTACCGACGTCGGTGTCGTCCCGCGGCGCAGGGCGTACAGCTCGGCGAGGGTGGCGCCGTCCCGGCCGAGGCCCTGCTCGGTGCCGAGCCAGTCCACCGCCTCCGGGCGGGTCAGCGGGCCCACCTCGATGCGGGCCAGGCAGCGGCCCGGACGGACCACGGCCGGGTGCAGGCGCTCCAGGTCCTCGTTGGTGGTGACGCCGACCAGGACGTTGCGGCCCTGGCCGAGCAGGCCGTCGGTCAGGTTCAGCAGCCGCGACAGGGCCTGCCCCGCCGTGTGCCGGGCCTCGCCGCGGATCAGCTCGTCGCAGTCCTCCAGCAGCAGGAGCCGCCAGCGGCCCTTGCCCGCGCCGTCGTCCTCGCCGATCGCGATGTCCATGAGATAGCCGACGTCGGAGAAGAGGCGTTCCGGGTCGAGTACGCAGTCGACCTGGCACCAGTCCCGCCAGGAGCGGGCCAGGGTGCGCAGCGCGGACGTCTTCCCGGTGCCGGGCGGGCCGTGCAGGAGCAGCAGCCGGCCCGCGATGTCCTCGGGGGTCGTGGTCATCAGCCGGTCCATGGCGTCCGCGACGGGCGCGGTGTAGTTGGGCCGGATCTCCTCCCAGGTGCCCGCGGAGATCTGACGGGTGGTCCGGTGCGGGCCCCGCCGCGGGGAGACGTACCAGAAGCCCATCGTCACGTTCTCGGGCTGCGGTTCGGGCTCGTCGGCGGCGCCGTCGGTCGCCTGGTCGAGGATTCGTTTCGCCAGTTCGGCGGTGGTCGCGGTGACCGTGACGTCCGCGCCCCGGTTCCAGCGGGAGACCAGCAGCGTCCAGCCGTCGCCCTCCGCGAGGGTCGCGCTGCGGTCGTCGTCGCGGGCGACCCGCAGCACGCTGGCGCCGTCCGGCAGCAGGGTCGCGCCGGAGCGCACCCGGTCGATGTTCACCGCGTGCGAGTACGGCTGCTCGCCCGTCGCGAAGCGGCCGAGGAACAGCGCGTCGACGACGTCGGACGGCGAGTCGGAGTCGTCGACGTGGAGCCGGATCGGCAGAGCGTCGTGCGGGTTGGCAGACATGCCGCCATGATCCGGCACGGATGCGCTCCGCGCACGGCATTTCCCTGCCCGGATTGACGCTGCGTCAACACGTCTGACATGTCCACGCAATAGATGAGCAGTGAACGTTTCGAGCTGATCTCGTTGAGATCACAAAAGTCTTGGCATGGACACTTCCCGTCAACACGCGTAGTTGCTACGACAGTTGCAGCAGACATCCTGCTAAAGGGAGGTTCCATGAGACGTTCCCGACTTACCGGATTCGTTACCTCGCTCCTCCTCGCCGCCGGCCTCGGTCTCACCGGGGCCGCTTCCGCGCAGGCGTCCTCGACGGCCGCGGCGGGCGGGTACGTGGCGCTCGGTGACTCGTACTCCTCCGGAGTGGGCTCCGGCAGCTACATCGGCTCCAGCGGCAGCTGCGACCGCAGCACGAAGGCGTACCCGTACCTGTGGAACGCCGCCCACAGCCCGTCCTCGTTCGCCTTCAACGCCTGCTCGGGCGCCAAGACGGACGACGTGCTCGCCAACCAGCTCGGCTCGCTCAACTCCTCGACCTCACTGGTGTCCATCACCATCGGCGGCAACGACGCCGGCTTCGCCGACGTCATGACGACCTGCGTGCTCCAGTCCGACAGCACCTGCCTGTCCAAGATCAACACCGCGAGGGCGTACGTCGCCAACACGCTCCCCGGCAAGCTGGACACCGTCTACGACACGATCAGAGCCAAGGCCCCGTCCGCCCGGGTGGTCGTCATCGGCTACCCCCGCTTCTACCTGCTCGGCCAGGCCTGCCTCGGCCTCTCCGAGACCAAGCGCTCCGCGATCAACGACGCGTCCGACTTCCTCGACGCCACCATCAAGACCCGCGCCACCGCCCACAACTTCGTCTTCGGCGACGTCCGCACCACCTTCTCCGGCCACGAGATCTGCTCCGGCAGCTCCTGGCTGCACAGCGTCAACTGGCTCGACATCGGCGAGTCGTACCACCCCACCGCGTCCGGTCAGGCGAGCGGTTACCTGCCGGTGTTCACCAACGCGGCGTGACCCGTCCGCGCTCACTCGTCAGGGCTCACCCGTCAGGGTGAACTCGTGGGTGAGCCCGAGGCGGAGGCGGAGGCCCCGTCCGACGGGGTCTCCGCCGTCGTGCAGGTCACCGAGAACGGCACGGCGGCCGACGCGTTGCGCACCGGACCGCGTACCTCCACGCTGATCTCGTTCTCCAGCGTCCCGCCGGCCCCGGGAAGGGCCGTCACCGTCACCCGGGCCCGCCCGGTCCGTGCGCCGCCCTCCGGGAAGGACAGCGTCCTCCACCCGCCGTCCGACAGGGACCCGTGCGCAAGCACCCACCGGTACTCCACCAGGGCGGGCAGCCGCCGCACCGTGAACGTCGCCGTGAAAGCCGGCGCCTGCGCGGTGGGCGGGGGACAGGCCCCGGAGTACGCCGTGTGCGCCCCGGCCACCGTGACGTGCACGGACTGGGCCGGACCACTGCTCGCCGGAGAGCCGCTGTGCGTGGGCGGGACCGGCGCCGCGGTGTCCGGACCGGTGCCGCCGCTCGCCGTGGGGGAGTGCGCTGCGCCGCTCGTCCGGCCGCCGCTCGCCGTCGCGTCACCCCACTCGTGCCCGCCGTCGGGGTGGGTCAGCGCGTACGT
Organism: Streptomyces lucensis JCM 4490; assembly: GCF_014650035.1. Taxonomy (GTDB): domain Bacteria; phylum Actinomycetota; class Actinomycetes; order Streptomycetales; family Streptomycetaceae; genus Streptomyces; species Streptomyces lucensis. The sequence goes on from NZ_BMUE01000005.1 coordinate 65,830, forward strand.
CAGCCCGGCCAGCGCCAGGACGACCGCGAGCGCGCCCACGGCCAGGACGAGCGCGGCACGGCGGTCCCGGCCCGGGCGCACGTCCTGTTCCGCGGTGGTCCCAGGGCCCGGGTACCCGGTGGGCAGCGGCGCGGGCGGGGCGCCGCGTGCCCCGGCCGGTGCGGGGCGGACGGCCGTCGTCGGCGTGTACGGCGACGCCACGGACACCGTGTCCGCCCCGGGGGTCCCGCCCGCGGCGACCACCCGCAGGTCCGCCTCGGCCCGCTCGGCGGACAGCCGTCCGGCCGGGTCCTTGCGGAGCAGCCCGGCGATCACGGGAGCGAGCGGTCCGGCCCGGCGCGGCGGCGGCAACTCCTCGTCCACCACGGCGCGCAGGGTGCTCAGGGGGGTGTCCTGCCGGAACGGGGAGATCCCCTCGACCGCCGCGTACAGCAGCACGCCCAGAGACCACAGGTCCGACTCGGGCCCCGGCGTACGCCCCAACGCCCGCTCCGGGGACAGGTACTCGGGCGATCCGATCACTTCGCCGGTCATGGTCAGCGCGGAACTGCCCTCGACCGTGGCGATCCCGAAGTCCGTGAGGACGACCCGGCCGTCCTCGGCGAGCAGCACGTTGGCCGGCTTCACGTCCCGGTGCAGCACCCCGGCGGCGTGCGCGCCGCGCAGCGCGGACAGCACCTCGGCACCGATGTGCGCGGCCCGCGCCGGCGGCAGCGGGCCCTCCGCCTCCAGCCGGTCGGCGAGGGACGGCCCGTGCACCAGCTCCATCACGATCCAGGGCCGTCCGCCCTCCAGCGCCACGTCGTAGACGGTCACCACGTTGCGGTTCGCGACCCGGGCCGCCGCCCACGCCTCGCGCTCCAGGCGCGCGTACATCCGCTCGACGTCCGGGGCGGGCAGCCCGGCCGGGGCCCGCACCTCCTTGACGGCGACCTCGCGGTGCAGCACCTCGTCCCGGGCCCGCCACACGGTGCCCATGCCGCCCGCGCCCAGCGGGGCCAGCAGACGGTAGCGCCCCGCGATCACACGTTCACGGCCCGGCTCTTCGGACACGGGTGCCCCCAAGGCATCTCGCGCGAATTCTCCATAAAAGTAGCTCAGCCGAGCGCGGATGCGGCCCCCTTGAGCACCAATCCGACACCGAGCGCGACGACGACCGCCGCGGAGACCAGCGGCAGGGTCCGGCGCACCAGGGCGGCCAGCGGGTGCGCGGTCCAGCGCGGACGCCGCTCCAGCACCCGGGTCACCCCCGACCCCAGCCGGACGACGGCGAACCCGGCCGCGGTGAGCGTCAGCGCGAGACCCGCCCCGTACGCCACGACGAGCAGCAGCCCGAACCAGGCCTTGCCGAGCGCGGCCGCGCCGACGAGCACGACCACGGCGGACGGGCTGGGGACCAGACCGCCGGCGAAGCCGAGCAGGATCGTGCCGCGCAGGGTGGGTGCGGTGGGGTGGCTGTGGGTGTGACCGCCGTGGGTGTGCACCACGCCACCCTGATGGTGGTGGCCGTCGTGGTCGTGGTGTCCGCCGTCGTGACCGTGGTCGTGGTGGTGGACGCCGTCCTGGTCGTGGTGGTGGTCGTGGTGGTGCCCGGCGTCGTGGTCGTCGTAGTGGTGAGGGTGGGCGTGCCCCGTGTGCTCGTGGTGGGGATGGGTGTGTCCGTCGTGCACGTGGTCGGCGTGGGCGTGCGCCTCGCTGTCGTGACGGTGCCCGGCTCCGGAGGCTTCCCGAGCCGCACCGACCAGGGCCAACGGGCGGGCCTCCGCGTGCTCGTGGTCATGCTCGTGTCCGTGCGGGTGCCGGTGCGGCCGTGCGTGCGCGCGGGTGCGCCAGGCGCGGCGTACGAGATCGACGCCGGCCACGAGCACCAGGACGCCGCTGGCGATGCCCAGCCAGGCGATCACCGAGGGCGTGGCGGCGGAGCCGGCCGTGACGAGCAGGCCCAGGGCGACCACGCCCAGGGTGTGGGTCACCGTGACCGAGGCGGCCAGCGGCAGCACGTCCCGCATCCGCGCCCGGCCGCCGCGCGCGGCCGCCGTCGCGGCCATCAGGGTCTTGCCGTGACCCGGCGCGAGCGCGTGCATCGCGCCCAGGACGACCGCGATGAGCAGGGCGAGCGCGGCGAACCCGACGGTGAGGTCACGCCGGGCCACGAGGTCGCCCAGGGCCTGGGTCCAGCGGTCGGCGCCCCGGGGCAGCACACCGGCGCCGGGGGCGTCCTGCCGCTCCTCGGCGAGCGCCGGGCCGCCGGGCCGCACCCGCAGTGACGCGGCGGTGGTGTCGGCGGGCGACGACAGCAGGTCCTTCGGATACGTGGTCAGTTCGTGCGTCACCGACCTCTTCGGCACGTCCGTCGCGGTGAGCGTCATCCGGTCGCCGCGCGCGGTGATCTCCCGCCAGCCGGGCCCGCCGGCCGCGCCCGCGCCGCGGAAGCCGAGGTCCACCGTGCCGTGGCGGGGGAGCGGGGCGGTCAGCCGGCACTCCACGCGCAGGGTGTTCAGCCCGGCCTGGCCGGGGCGCAGGCGGGCCGTGCCGCTCTCGACGGTCAGGGCGGCCGGGCGCCCGCCGACGGTGAGGGCGCTGCCCTTGGCCGCCCGCGCACACCGCTGCCGGGCCCACGCCGCCCGGCCCAGCCGCTCCAGGTCGGGCTTCGCCTGGGTCGCCGGGATCTCGGCGAGGTCCTCCACGTGGTCGACGCGGAGCTGTCCGGGAGCGGCGACCAGGCCGTCGTAGCGGTTGACGGTGAAGTTGCCGAGGGGGTGGGCGCTCGCGGCGCCGGCCGGGAGGAGCCCGAGGACGCAGGCGGCGAGGAGGACCAGCAGCAGACGCGGTTTCACTTCGTACCCTCCAGGGCCTTGCGGGCCCGTGCGGCGCCCAGCGGGGAGAACCCGGGGTTCAGCTTCAGCGCCGAGGCCAGCGAGGCGCGCCCGGCCGCGCGGTGGCCCGTGGCCAGCTCGATCACACCGCGGTGGTAGAGGAAGGACGCGTTGCGGTAGCCGGTGCCGGTGGCCCGGCGGGCGTACGGCAGGGCCTCGGCGTCCCGGCCGTTGACGTGCAGCGCCCAGGCCAGGGCGTCCGCCGTGTGCACGGTGTGCCGGCGGGACCATTCGGCGCGGGCCGCCCGCAGCGCGGCCGTCCGGTCGCCGTGGTCGGCGGCGGCCAGCGCGGTGTCCAGGTCCGCGTTGACGCCGTTGGCGCGGGCCAGCGCGATCCAGGCGTCCACGAGGGCGTACTGCCGCCCGGCCCGGGCCCGGTCGCCGGCCGTGCCCCGCGCCTCGTACAGCTCGCCCAGTTCGACGAGCGGGCCCGGCAGCGGGTACCGCGCGACCACCGTCTCCAGTCCCTTGATCGCCGCCGCCCGGTCACCGCTCGCCGCCTGCGCGCGGGCCCGGCCCTCCAGCGCCGGGAGGTAGTCGTCGTCGGCGGCCAGGGCACGGGCGTAGAAGGTGAGGGCCGCCTTGTGGTCGCCCTGGTTGAAGGCGAGCTGGCCGAGCTGCGCGGCCACGTACGCCGTGTCCCCGGGTGACGTGGCGGCGGACAGCGCCTGACGCAGCACCCGGCGGGCCGTGGTCACGTCCCCGCGCAGCTCGCGCACGTACGCGTACCGGGTGAAGACCGGCACGCCCGGCTTGCGGGCGTCGGCGGTCCCGGCGGCCTTCGCCGCCTCGGCGTACCGGCCGAGTTCCACCAGGGCGTCGATACGGGAGGACAGCGCGCGCTCGCTGTAGGGGTTCTGTCGGAGGGCCCGATCGGCGAAGGCCAAAGCGTTCTTGAAGTCGTGCCGCGCGGCGGCGAGGGCGGCGCGGCCGGCCAGGGCCTGGTCGTTGTCCGGGGCCAGCGAGAGGGACCGTCCCAGCGCCTTCTCCGCCTGCGGGTACCGGGACGGATCACCCTTGGTCCGCGCCTGCTCGACGTAGGCCAGGCCGAGGGTGGCCCAGCTGCCGGAGTCCCGCGGCTGGGAGCGCAGATGGGCCTGCAGCGCGGCGATGCCCGCGTCGAGGTTCCCGCCGCCGAGGACGGCGGGGTCCACGGCGCTGGAGGCCGCCGGCACCGGCGCCGGCTCCCGGTCCGCGCCGAGAGCGATCGCACCGCCGGTCATGGCGACCGCCAGCAGTGCCGCGCAGAGGCCCAGTTGTGCGGCGTGCCGGCGCCGCCCGGCGGCGGCCACCCGGCGGACGGCGGCGACCCGCTCGCCGGGCTCCGAGGGCGCACCTCCGTCGGACCCTGAGTGCGCACGCCCGTCGGAATCCGAGGGCGCACCCCCCTCGGGGTCCGAGGCCGCGCCGCCGTCGGGGTCCGAGGCCGCATGCGCGCTGAGGTCCGAAGCCGTACGCCCGTCGAACTCTGAGGGCGCGCCCCCGTCGGGGTCCGAGGCCGCATGGTCGCCGCGGTCCGAGGGCGCACCTCCGTCGGACCCTGAGTGCGCACGCCCGTCGGAATCCGAGGGCGCACCCCCGTCGGGCTGCGAGGCCGCGCGCTCGCCGGGGTCCGAGGGCGCGCGCCCGTCGGGGCCCCCGGCCGCGGCACCGGGTGCGCCCTCGGCCGGGGCACCGTCGCGCGCCCCGGCCTGGGCCTTCGGCGTACCGGGCTCCCCGGAACCCTCCCGCTCCGGGTCCGTCCGCCGCTCGCCGGCCCCGTCGGCGTCGCCGTGCCGGTCATCCCTGTGCGGGTCGTTCGTACGCGGGGACATGCCCACTCCTCGGTCGCCTGGTGGTGTCGGAAGAAAAAGGGCGCGGCCCGCCGTGGGGGAGGGGAATACGGGCCGCGCCGGTCCCGGTGGGACGCGGGTGTCAGTACGGGCGCTGCATGCGCCGGCGCCACCACGCGAAGGCCGTACCGATCAGCAGGATCCCGGCCGCACCGGCGGCGGCCGAGCCGGCGATCAGCACGGTGTCGCCGGAGCCGCCCGAGGACGAGCCGGCCGGCTGCAGGGCGTCGCCGAGCTGGCTGCGCACGTCCGTGCCCGCGGTCGTGCCCTTGGCGAGCCGGCCGCGCGAACCGGCCGTGGGCTCGGCGACGTAGGGGAAGTACTTCTCGAACTTCTTGTCGTTCTTGTCGACCGCGTCACCCAGGTCGTTCTTGGAGCCGACCAGTTCGCCCTCGACGACCTGCAGCGCCTCGTCGATCACGTCGTCGGTGAGCCGACGGCCGTTCGGGAAGCCCGCGTTGTCGCCGTCCAGCACGCCCAGCCGCTTGGGGTGCATGGCCGGCTTGATCGAGGTGTTCAGCCGCAGTTCCTCCGAAGGCTTGCCGTTCGGCGGCTGGTTGAGGCCCTTGACGCCCTTGAGGAAGACGTCGACGAGGTCGTTGCGCGGCTCGGCGGGCGCCTTGATCTTGTAGATGGACTCGATGAGCTTCGGCAGCTCCGGGTTGGTGACGTTCTTCAGGAACTGTGCGTCGTACGCCGGCTGGGACGCGTTGAACCTGTCCTTGTCCTTCTGCGGGTTGACGACCTCGTTGACCAGCGGGTTGCCCAGGCGCGAGACCTGCGCGTAGTAGCCCTGCGCGTTGCGGCGCTGGGTCGTGGACCAGATGCCCACCACGGGCTGCTGGGCGGACTCACGGATCAGCTCGTTGGGCACCTGCAGGGCGATGGAGTTGACGTTGTAGCCCTTGAGGGTGTCCCGGCCGACCTCGCTCAGGTTGCCGCCGTACAGCAGGTCGAAGACGCGCAGGTCCAGGAAGAACGGGTCGTCCGCCTGCCCGGCGAAGGTCGTCGCGCCGCCCGCCGTCTTGTACACGGCCTGCCGGCGCAGCTTGCCGTAGTCCGGCATGGACGCCTTGCCGACGTTCGACGGCGCCACCGGCACGTCGTCCGCGAGCTTCGTCCGCGACGACTCGTGCCCGTTCTTCAGGCGGATGAGGTCGAGGTCGTACGTCTGGGTGACGTTGAGGTCTGGGTCGGCCAGATTGGTGACCGGTCCCGTGTTGTACAGGAAGGTGTTCCCGTTCTTCGTGTGGGTCTTGAAGGTGTACCGGAACACCAGCTCGCCCTGGGCGTCACCGTTGCTGTCGACGTGCAGGTCGTACTGCGCGTCGTCCGCGAAGGTGAAGAAGTTCGGCCCGCCCGCCGGTTCCTCGAACGGGATCCAGTTCGCCACGATCGTCGTCGTGTCGGGCTTGTCCGGGCTGACGAACGCGTACAGGTCCGTGTTGTCGTACTGCGGGGTGCCGGAGATCAGCGGGGCCTCCCGGTGGGAGGAGGCGGAGGCCGCCCCGGGTTCCAGCGCGGTGACGCCGGCGGCTGCGAGCCCTCCGGCCGCCAGCGCCCCACAGATGAGCGTTACCAGGCTCGAGCGCCTCGCACCGCTCCTGGAGAAAAGAGGTGTCATGCCGTCCGTCCTCAGTGCCGACTTGCCTTTGACGGACGGGTATACGGAGCGGACCCGCCGATCGGTTTGGTCGGACGGCAAAAACTTTTTCCCGGTCCGGGACCCGCGTTTCCGGCCCGCCGATCCGTATCACCTCGGGGAGGTGTGTGCGGTGCGGATGCGCGGTGCGCGAGGAAGGGCCGGTTGCGGCCGGGGAGAAGGGGCTCGGATGGCGGCCGACGAGCTGCTCGTGCTCGTGGCGGGCGGCGACCAGAGGGCCTTCGAGGACCTGTACTCCCTGGTGTCCGGGCCCGTGTACGGGCTCGTGCGGCGCGTGGTGCGCGACCCCGCCCAGTCCGAGGAGGTCGCCCAGGAGGTGCTGCTCGAACTCTGGCGCTCCGCCGCCCGGTTCGACCCCCGGCGGGGCAGCGCGCTGTCCTGGATCCTCACCCTCGCCCACCGCCGCGCCGTCGACCGGGTGCGCAGCGCACGCGCGGCCGGTGAACGCGAGCAGCGGGAGGCGCTGCGCGCCGGGGAGCCCGCCTTCGACCAGGTCGCCGAGGAGGTGGAGGCGGGCCTGGAACGCGAGTGGGTGCGCCGCTGCCTGAAACGCCTCACCGCCCTGCAACGCCAGTCCGTGACCCTCGCCTACTACGACGGCTACACCTATCGTGAGGTGGCCGAGCGGCTCTCCCTGCCGCTCGGCACGGTCAAGACACGGATGCGCGACGGCCTCACCCGGCTGCGCGAGTGCCTGGGAGGCGCGGCATGAGCATCCTGGGCAGACTGCTGCACCGAGAGGACCTGCACTCCCTCGCCGCGCCCTACGCGCTCGACGCACTCGAACCCGGCGAGCGGCGCCGCTTCGACAAGCACCTGCAGGACTGCGACCGGTGCACCGCCGAGGTGCGCGACCTGTCCGAGGACGCGGTGCGCCTCGCCTGGTCCGCGGCGGCCCCCGCGCCCTCGGCCCTGCGCGACCGGGTACTGGCCGCCGTCCGCAGCACCCCGCAGGAGCGGGTGCCGGCCCGGGAGCGCACGCCGCAGCTTCCCCCGCACGTGTGGGGCGCCCAGCCGCCGCCGGGCCGCGCCCGCACACCCCGCGCACGCCGCCCCCTGTTCGCCCCGCTCGCCACGGCCACCGCCACGGCGGCCCTAGTCGTCGCCTCCCTCGTCGCCGTCCAGGCGAACCGCACGCAGGACCGGCTCGACGCCGAACATGCCCGGGCACGTGAGATCGCCCACGTTCTCGCCGCGTCCGACGCCCGCGCCTCGACCAGTGAGGACGCGCGCGGCCGGAGTATCGGAGTGATCGCTTCCGCGTCGAACGGGGAGGCCGTCGTCACCCTGAGCGGGTACGGCACCCCGTCCGGCGGGCGCGTGCACCAGCTCTGGCTCATGCGCCCGCACGCGCAACCGCGCTCCCTCGGGCTCCTCGCGGGCGACACGCCCCTGATCGCGAAGGGGCTCGGCAAGTCCTCGTCGTCACTCGCCGTGACCATCGAGCCTGACGGAGGGTCAGCTCAGCCGACCAGTCAGCCCATTGTCCAACTCACCCTGAAATCGGTCGGATTCGGAGAGTAGTCAAAGAAGGATGGTCAACCCCCTTGTGGGGAAGGTGAATCCTGTGGGCGAGATACACGCATGCCGCATTGGGACGATAGGGTTAGCCTGCCCGGGCCGGGTGGACTCGTACGGGTGGGGAGTGACATGGAGCAGATAACAGTGCGCAGCAGGGCCAGGGTCCCTGCGATCACCTGCGGGAGCAGTGCGACCAGTTCGCGCCTCGACCGCCATCTTTCGGTGCTCGGGGGTCCCGCCATACCGCAGCGGGAGACGCTCGAGGCCACCACGCTGATGCGTGAACTGACCGCGCGCGACTCCGGGCACCGGCGCAGCGACCGGGGTGTGCGGGTCAGCCGCGTCTCCCTCTTCGCTCCTCTGCGCAGGCTGCGCCGCTCGCTGTTCGGCGGTCACTGAGCAGCCGCCGAGCCGCCGCTCGGCACCTCGCGCATCCTCGCTGAGCCTCGTCCCCGAGCCGGCCGGCACCCCCGGAGTTCCGTCCGGGGTGCCCGCGCTCAGGCCGCCACACCATCCCGGCGCAGCGCTGCTATCTCGTCGTCCGTCATCCCCACGGCACGCAGCAGCGCATCGGTGTGCTGTCCCAGCGCGGGCACGTCGCCCATCCGCGCCTCGTCCCCGCCCGGCAGTGTGATGGGAGGCAGCAGCGCCGTCAGCGGCCCGGCGGGCGATCCCACCGAACGCCACCGCTCCCGGGCCGCCAGCTGTGGATGCTCCGCCAGCTCGTGCAGGTCCCGCAGCCGCGCGCAGGCGATGCCGGCCTTCTCCAGCCGGGCCAGCGCCTCGTCGGTGTCCAGCGCGCCCAGCGCCCGCGCGACCAGCTCGTCGGTCCGCTCCCGGTGCGCCACTCGCGCCGCGTTCGTCGCGTACACCGGGTCCGTCCCCAGTTCGGGGCGGCCCATGACCTGCCCGGCCAGCCGCCGCCACTCCCGGTCGTTCTGCACCGACAGCAGCACCCGTCCGCCGTCCGCCGTCGCGTAGGCGTCGTACGGCGCGATGACGGCGTGTGCCAGCCCGGTGCGCGCCGGGGGCTCACCTCCGTGCACCGTGTGGTGCAGGGGATGCCCCATCCACTCGGCGAGCGCCTCCAGCATGGACACCTCCACCGGGCCGCCCCGTCCGGTGGTCCCGCGCCGCACCAGGGCGGCGAGCACACCCGAGAAGGCGTACATGGCGGCCGCGATGTCCGCCGCCGGGATGCCCGCCTTCACCGGCTGCCCGGGCGTGCCCGTCACCGACACCAGCCCCGCCTCGCACTGCACCAGCATGTCGTACGCCCGCTTGTCCGCGTACGGCCCGGAGCCGCCGTAGCCGGAGATGTCCACCGCGATCAGCCGGGGGTGCGCCGCGCACAGCGTGGCGGCGTCGAGGCCGAGCCGGGCCGCGGCCCCGTGCGCGAGGTTCTGCACGAACACGTCCGCGTCCGCGATCAGCCGCCGCACGACGTCCAGGCCGCGGGGGTCCTTCAGGTCCAGGGCGAGGGACTCCTTGCCCCGGTTGCACCACACGAAGTGCGAGGCGAGACCGCGGGCCGCGGTGTCGTAACCGCGCGCGAAGTCGCCGCCGTCGACCCGTTCCACCTTGACGACCCTGGCCCCCAGGTCGGCGAGCTGCCGGGTCGCGAAGGGCGCGGACACGGCCTGTTCGACGGCGACGACGGTGATGCCCTCCAGGGGCAGCGGGAGACGATCCATGGGGTGGATGATCTCCCCCGGCCGGCGGCTTTGTCAGCACCCGCGTCCCGCGCCCCCTTCCCCGGCCGCCCGGACGGGGTGCGTCCGCAGCGCCGGCCCGCGGCGGGCACCCAGGCGCTGGCGGCGGCTTCCGGGCCGGCGGCGGGAGTCCGGACCGCACACCTAGGGGCTTTCGTCGAACTCCCGCATGCCCCGCGACGCCATGCACGCACTCTCGCCGTACCGGGCCCAGGCCCGAGTACATGCCGTACGAGGGCCAGGACCCGGCACGCCGAGAGCACGCACCTGACGCCGCGAGGGCCGCCCTCCGGGTGGACGCCGGGAGTCTGACGACAGGGCCTAGAGCAGGGCGAACTGGCCCTCCGGGCCCTCCTCCTGGTGGTCCAGGACCGACGCGGGACGGCGGGAGGCGTCCGGGGCCGGGAGGACGCCCGCGCGGCGCAGGGCGGTCGCCGTGACCGGTGACGTCACCTCCAGGGCGGCCCGCCGGGGGCGCAGTTCCGCCAGCAGGGCGAGCACGGTGATCAGCTCCAGCAGCTCCGACGTCCACGCCTGCGGCCACGCGGAGGGGCGGATCGCGGCCAGGGTGCCGGGCTCGGCCGGGTCCGTGCGGGCCGCGAACCAGGCCTCCAGCACCCGGACTCCGGCCACCTCCTGGTCCCAGGCCTCCGGTGGCACGGGGGAGACGCGGCCCTCGCCGAGGTGCAGTGTCTCCTCGTCACGGTCGTAGCGCAGGCCGCCGGGCCACGCGGGCAGGGGCGCGCGGACGTAGGGACGGCGGCCGCCGGGCAGCCTGGGGCGTTCGCCGTCGCGGCGCAGCAGCCACAACATGCGGCGGCCCAGCTCCACGCCGGCCGACCAGACCCCTCGATCCTCCGTGAGCGGGACGGTGAGCCCGGGGCGGACCACCGCCAGGATCCAGGCCAGCACGTCCTCGGCCGAGGGGCGTTCCCCCAGGCGGGAGGCCAGATGGTCCAGCAGGCCGGGCGCCAGGTTCGGCTCCGTGCCGTCGGGGCGGCGGTACAGCGGGCGGATGCGGCCGGGGCGCACCAGCGGGAGGAGGGCGGTCGCGAGGAGAGGGCCCTCGTCACCCGTCTCCACCACGAACACCTGCCGCTCGCCCGCCACCCGCCACAGCTCCGGCCGGGCCGCGTCGAGCAGCCGGTGGTCCGGGATCAGCCACTGCTCGTCGAAGGGCGCCGCCAGGACCCGCACCGGCTCGGCGCAGGGCCCCTCGGCCCTCGCCAGCCGTACGGTGCCGGCGGTCTGGCCGGGCAGCTGTGCCACCGCGGAGTGCGGTGTACGGGAGCGGGTCGGCTCGAAGAGGGTCTCCCGGTCCGTGCCCACGGCCTTCAGCAGGGCGTTCCAGCGGGCCTTCAGACAGGCCGGATCGGGTGCCGTCGGCCAGGCGCGGCCCGTCCGCAGCGGTGCGACGGACCACGGCATGAGGTCCGCCAGCGGCGGAGCGTCGTCGTGCGTCACGCAGGGCATCGTACGGCCTGGCCGCCGCCCGGCATCAGGTCGCGTCCAGCGTGACGGTGAACGAGAAGCGGTCGCCCCGGTAGTGGATGACCACCACGTCCAGCACCCGCCCCACGGAGTCGTAGGTCACACCCGTGTAGTGCAGGATCGGGCTGAGCAGCGGCACCTGGAGCAGCCGCGCGGTCTCCGGATCGGCGAGCCGGGCCTCGACCGTGTCCGTGATGCGGCTGATGTCCGCCTTCACGACATCGCGCAGCACCTTGGTCATCGGCCAGCGGACCAGGTCCTCCGGATCGATGCGCGCCGCCAGTTCGGGGCGGACGTGGTTGCGGGCGTGGTTGGTCGGCTCGCCGGTCTTCTCGTCGCTGCGCAGCCGGTGGTACGTCGCCACCTCCGCGAGGTCCGGGAAGTAGCCCGCGAGTTCGCCGGCCACCGGCTCGCGGCCGTGCGCCAGCAGCTCGGTCGCCATGCCGGACTGCTGGGCCACGATCGCGTCGACCGAGCCCAGCAGCCGCACCGGGGCGCCACGCCGCACATCGGGCTCGATGAACGTGCCGCGCCGCCGGTGTCTGCTGATCAGCCCCTCGTCCTCCAGCTCCTTCAGCGCCTGCCGCATGGTCAGCACGCTCACGCCGTAGTGTTCCGCCAGCCGCTCCTCGGTGGGCAGGCGCAGTGGGTCCTCGGGCGAGCGGCCGAGTATCGAGGCGCGCAGCGACTGCGACACCTGGTACCACAGCGGCAGCTTGCGGTTCAGGACGATCGAATCCGGAGCGAAGGAGGTCACACGGCTATCCGTACCTGTTGGGGAACGTCCGGCGCAATGAACGCGTCACGCGCGGAAGTGGCGTTCCAGGCCCTGCCACACGTCGTCGTAGCGCTGCTGGAGGTGGTCCGCACCGGCCGCGTGCGGGGTGAGGGTCACCGGCCAGCGGGTCTCGAACATGAACGCCAGGCCGTCGTCGATCCGCTGCGGCCGCAGTTCGGCCGCGCTCGCCCGGTCGAACGTCTCCCGGTCCGGGCCGTGCGCCGACATCATGTTGTGCAGCGAGCCGCCGCCGGGCACGAAGCCCTCCGCCTTGGCGTCGTACGCGCCCTCGATCAGGCCCATGTACTCGCTCATCACGTTCCGGTGGAAGTACGGCGGCCGGAAGGTGTCCTCGCCCACCAGCCAGCGCGGCGCGAAGACCACGAAGTCGACCCCGGCCAGCCCCGGGGTGTCCGACGGGGAGGTCAGGACCGTGAAGATCGACGGGTCGGGGTGGTCGTACGAGATGGTGCCGATCACATTGAAACGGCGCAGATCGTAGACGTACGGCACATAGTTGCCGTGCCAGGCGACCACGTCGAGGGGGGAGTGGTCGTAGGTGGCCGACCAGAGGTTGCCGCAGAACTTGTTGACCACCTCCACCGGGCCCTCGACGTCCTCGTACGCGGCGACCGGCGCCCGGAAGTCCCGGGAGTTGGCGAGCCCGTTGGCGCCGATGGGTCCGAGGTCCGGCAGCCGGAAGGCCGCCCCGTAGTTCTCGCACACATAACCCCGGGCGGACTCGTCGAGCAGTTCCACACGGAAGCGCACCCCACGCGGAATCAGTGCCACGTGCGCGGGCTCCACGTGGAGGCGGCCGAACTCGGTGTGCAGCAGCAGACCACCGCGCTCCGGCACGATCAGCAGCTCCCCGTCGGCGTCCGAGAAGACACGCTCCATCGAGGCGTTGGCGTGGTACAGGTGCACGGCCATGCCGGCGCGCTGGGCCGCGTCGCCGTTGCCGCCGAGCGTCCACAGCCCCGACAGGAAGTCCGTCCCGGGGGCCGGTTCGGGCAGCGGGTTCCAGCGCAGCCTGTTCGGGTCGGGCACGGCCTCGGTGAACGGTGCCGTACGGATCGAGCCGTTGCCGGTGCGGGTGAACGCCGGGTGTGCCGCCGAAGGACGGACGCGGTAGAGCCAGGAGCGGCGGTTGTGCGCCCGCGGCTCCGTGAACGCCGTGCCGCTCAGCTGCTCCGCGTACAGGCCGAGCGGCGCGCGCTGCGGCGAGTTGCGGCCCTCGGGCAGGGCGCCGGGCACCGCCTCCGAGGAGTGTTCGTTGCCGAATCCGGTCAGATACGACAGTCCCTCGGCGGTCTTCCGCGCGTCCGCGCTCATTCTCGCTCCCTCACGGTCCTGATTCCTATGCATCACCGTAGGAATGAGTGCGGGCCCGCGCAAGAGGGCTTCGCATACTCCGCACGGGGGATGCGGAGAACCAGACTTCAGGCGGATCCGGGCGCGGGGAGCGTTGACCTAGTCTCCGGAGCATGTCGTGGACGTCGTGGAGGAGCAGATCTCTCGCCGTGCTGGCGGCCTGCGTCCTGCTGCCGTGCGGGGTGGCGGGCTGCGGGAGCGGTGAGTCGCGGGGCCGGGGGGACGCGGTCTCGTCGTCACCGGTCGGCACGGTCCTGGCCGACACGGACGAGACCGGCCGCCATCTGCGCGAGGTTCCCGGCGGGAACGCCCCCGAGGTCGGCGTCCAGGTGACCCCGGGCCCCGGCGGCTGGGACGTCCGGCTGGCCTTCCGTCACTTCCGCTGCTCCGCGCCCGGCGCGCGGCCCACGGCGGTCACCGGGCGCGGACTCGCCCACCTCTTCGTGGACGGCCACCGGGTCGCCCGGCTGCGCGGGCACGAGTACCACCTGCCCGGCCGCCTCGTCCGGCGCGGCACCCACCACGTCACCGCGCGGCTGTACGCCGACGACGGCACCGTATGGGCCGTGCGCGGCGAACCCGTCCAGAGCACCGCCGACATCACGGTCTCAGCCGCGGAATCGGGGACGGCGCAGCCCTGAGGCCGTGTCCGCGAAGTCGCGTCCGCGCCGCGACGCCCGGCACGGCCCAGGCCTGTCCGCCGGGGGATGAGCGCCCGGGCCACCCTCTTCCGTAATGAGGGGTGAGGTTCACCGGACCCCGGCGGAGAGGCATCATGAAGCCCGTGCCCCACGCGACATCGCTCCGCCGTGCGCCCGTCCAGCGGCGCAGTGCCGAACGGCTGACCCGGATCCTCGACGCGTGCGCCGAACTCCTCGACGAGGTCGGCTACGACGCGCTGAGCACCCGCGCCGTCGCCCAGCGCGCCGGCGTGCCCATCGGCTCGGTCTACCGGTTCTTCGGCAACAAACGGCAGATGGCCGACGCCCTCGCCCAGCGCAACCTGGAGCGGTACACCGAACGCGTCGTCGAGCGGCTGAGCCGGACGCGCGCCGAGGGCGCCGGCGAGGGGGACTGGCGGACCGCGATGGACGTCGTCCTGGACGAGTACCTGGCCATGAAGCGCACCGCGCCCGGCTTCTCCCTGATCGACTTCGGCAACCAGATCCCGGTCGGCGGCCGGCAGGCCGAGCCCAACACCCGGATCGCCGACCGGCTCACCGACCTGCTCTCCGGCCACCTCGGCCGCAGGCCGGACGACACCCTGCGCCTGGTCTTCCTGGTCGCCGTGGAGAGCGCGGACACCCTGGTGCAACTGGCCTTCCGCATGGACCCGCAGGGGGACGAGGCGATCATCGCCGAGACGCGGGAGCTGCTGCGGGCGTACCTCGGACGCGTGCTCGACTGATCCCGGGGCGATCCGGCCCGCCCGTTCGCGCCGGAAGCCGTCTTCCGTCCTCCCGGAGACTCCCCTCCATGCGTACCGGTCGGTATGCTCCCTCGCATCCGTCCGCGCCCGGGCGCCACCACAGCCGACCCCCCTCGGGAGGACCCGTGTCCCGCACCGCCCTGCGAATCTGCCCCCTGTGCGAGGCCACCTGCGGGCTGACCCTCACCGTCGAGGGCGCCCGCGTCACCGGTGCGCGCGGCGACCGCGACGACGTCTTCAGCAAGGGTTTCGTCTGCCCCAAGGGAGCCTCCTTCGGCGCCGTGGACGGCGACCCCGACCGGCTGCGCAGCCCGCTCGTCCGCGAGAACGGCACCCTGCGGGAGGCCACCTGGCAGGAGGCCTTCGACGCGGTCGCCGCGGGCCTGCGCCCGGTTCTGGAACGGGACGGCCCGAACGCCGTCGGCGTGGTCCTCGGCAACCCGAACGTGCACACCGTGGCCGGCGCCCTCTACCCGCCGCTCCTGCTCGGCGCCCTCGGCACGCGCAGCCTGTTCACGGCGTCCACGGTCGACCAGATGCCCAAGCACGTCTCCAGCGGCCTGCTGTTCGGTGACGCGGGCGCCATACCGGTACCGGACCTCGACCGCACCGACCACCTGCTCCTCATCGGCGCCAACCCGCTGGAGTCCAACGGCAGTCTGTGCACCGCCCCCGACTTCCCCGGCAGGCTCAAGGCGCTCAGGGCCCGTGGCGGCCGGCTCACCGTGGTGGACCCGCGCCGCACCCGCACCGCCAGGCTCGCCGACCGGCACCTGGCGATCCGCCCCGGCACCGACGCCCTGCTGCTCGCCGCGATGGCCACCGTGCTGTTCGAGGAGGGCCTGGCCGATCTGAAGGACCTCGCCCCGCACGTCCAGGGCGTCGCGGAACTGAGGCAGGCACTGGCGGACTTCACCCCGGAAGCCGTCGCCGCGGCCTGCGACCTCGACGCCGGTGTCATCCGCACCCTGGCACGCGAACTCGCCGCCGCGCCCACCGCCGCCGTCTACGCCCGCATCGGCAGCTGCACCGTCCCGCACGGCACCCTGGCGAGCTGGCTGGTGGACGTCCTCAACATCCTCACCGGCAACCTCGACCGGCCCGGCGGCGCCCTCTTCCCGCAGGCCGCCACCGACAGGACGCCCCGCCCGGCGGGCCCCGGGCGCGGCTTCGCCCTCGGCCGCTGGCACTCGCGGGTACGTCACCTCCCCGAGGCCAAGGGGGAGTTGCCGCTGTCGGCGCTCGCCGAGGAGATCGACACCGCGACCGCGGACGGCGCGCCCGTACGGGCGCTGATCGCCGTCGCCGCCAACCCGGTGCTCTCCGCGCCCGACGGCGACCGCCTCGACAAGGCCCTCGGCTCCCTGGACTTCATGGTCAGCGTCGACCCGTACCTCAACGAGACCTCGCGCCACGCCCACGTCGTCCTGCCCCCGCCCCCGCCCTCCCAGAGCCCCCACCACGACTTCGCGTTCAACGCGCTCGCCGTGCGCAACCAGGTGCGCTACACCCGCCCCGCCGTCCCCCTCGAACCCGGCCGCATGGCCGAGAGCGAGATCCTGGCCCGGCTGATCCTCGCGGTCAGCGGCATGCACGGCACCGACCCGGCCGCCGTGGACGCCATGGTCGTCGACCAGACCCTCGGCAGGGCCGTGCGGGAGGAGCACTCGCCGGTGTACGGCCGGGACCCGCGCGAACTCGCCGCACAGCTCACCGGTGACAACGGCCCCGAGCGCCGGCTCGACATGATGCTGCGCCTCGGCCCCTACGGCGACGGCTTCGGCGCCCGGCCCGGCGGGCTGAGCCTGGCCGAACTGCTCGCCCACCCGCACGGCATCGACCTCGGCCCGCTGCGCCCCCGCCTGCCGCAGCCGCTGCGGACCGTGAGCGGCAGGATCGAGCTGCTTCCCGGGCCCATCGCCGGCGACCTGCCCCGGCTCCGCGCGGCCCTGGCCGAGCGCCCCGACGGACTCGTCCTCGTCGGCCGCCGCCATCTGCGCTCCAACAACAGCTGGATGCACAACGTGCCCGCCCTCACCGGCGGCAGCAACCGCTGCACCCTGCACATCCACCCCGAGGACGCCGCCCGCCTCGGCGTCCGGGACGGGGCGGACGTACGGGTCAAGGGCGCCGGGGGAGAGGTGGTGGCCCCCGCCGAGGTCACCGACGGCGTCCGGCCCGGTGTGGTCAGCCTGCCGCACGGCTGGGGCCACGACCGCCCCGGCACCCGGCTCGGCCACGCCTCCGCCGCCCCTGGGGTCAACGTCAACCAGCTCCTCGACGGCAGCCTGCTGGACCCGCTGTCGGGCAACGCGGTCCTCAACGGCGTACCCGTCCAGGTGAGCGCGAGCCGGTGACCGGGAGCGTCGGCCGGCCGCGCCGTTCTTGCGGGCCCCGGGCGCGGCCGGGGCCGCCGCGCCCGGGACTGCGCCGGACGGGCGATTTCTGACGACGCGCCGGGCGACGTTGCCGCGGGCCGCGCGCCCCATGAAGGAGAGTCCAGGCGAAAGAGCGATTTGTATGAAAATCGTCTGAACTCGGAGGATTGCGCATGCCCACCCTCACACTCCCACGTGCCGTCGGCTCCCGCGCGGGCGCCACAGTCGTCCTCACCGCCCTCGCCGCGGCGGGCGCGTCGTGGGTGGCGGCGCCGAACGCGGCGGCCCAAGGGGAGAACGGCGACATCCGGATCCACAACGCGCGTGGCAACTACGCGATGCCGCAGTTCACCGGCTCGGCGAAGGACGACCCGGTCGTGTGCAGGTTCTTCCTCGAAGCCGTCAACTTCGACGACCTGAGCACCATCGCGTACACCATCACGCCGCAGCCCCCGCTGCCCACCGCCGCCACCGTGACCGGTGTCATCCAGCTGGCCGGCGGCGCCGGGCACACCGACACGCTCGGGCTTGCGGATGGCCAGTACAAGATCAGCTGGACCGTGGGGACGCCCCCGGCCGTGAAGGAGAAGGTCTTCCGCGTCAACTGCCACGACGGCCGGGCGGAGGGCGCGCCCGGCGGCCAGATCGAGGACCACCAGCAGGGCCGCCAGCAGGACGACAGGCAGGACGGCCGGCAGGACGGCCGGCAGGACAACCAGCAGAACGGCTCCTGGGGACAGAGCGACCACGACGGTCCGCCCAAGGGCGGGGTGCACGCGGGCGGCGGCGGCCTCATCGACACGGCGGCCGCGTACTCCCCGGTGGCCGCCGCCGCGGCCGTGGGCCTGGTCGCCGTCAGCGGCGCCGTGTACATCCGGCTGATCCGCCGGCGGCCTCATGGCGCCGCGTAGGCGCCGACGCAGGCCCTGGCACCGGACCCGCGCCTACCGCCTCGCCAGGACGGCCCTGCTCGTGGTCGTCCTGGTGACGGTCGGGACGCGGTGCGACGCGGACGGCACACCGGCCGCGCCCGGCCGGCCCGGCGACCCGGACGCCGTGGTGGCGGCCGGCTCCGGTTCCCACCGGGCCGACGGACGGGGCGCGACCCGGTCGGACCCGACGCCACCTCCCCGCCCGCTGCCCCGATCCCGGCCGACGTCCCTGCGCATCCCCTCGCTGGGCGTCGACGCCCCGGTGACGGCCATCCGGCTCGACGGCAGCCGGCGACTGGAGACGCCGCCCGTCGACCGGCCCCAGCTGGTCGGCTGGTACGAGGGCGGTCCCACCCCGGGCGAGTCCGGCACCGCGATCGCCGTCGGGCACCGCGACACCACCAAGGGGGCCGCCGTGTTCGCCGGGCTCGCCCAGATCCGGCCCGGCAGGCCCATCGAGGCCCGGCGCGCGGACGGCCGTACCGCCGTGTACACCGTGGACCGGGTGCAGGTCTTCGACAAGACCGGCTTCCCCGACGAGGAGGTCTACGGCGCGGCCCGCCGCCCGGAGCTGAGGGTGATCACCTGCGGCGGCCTGTTCAGCCGGCGGACGGGCTACACCAGCAACGTGGTCGTCTTCGCCCACCTGACCGCGACGAAGTGACCGTGCGCCGGCCGGACGGAGGCCCGCGGTCGCGCTCGCCGGGTGCGCACCTCTGGGCCCGCACCACCGTCTCGCGCCCCTCGGTGGGCCGGCCGGGCGGGCCCGCCGCACGCCCCCCAGGTCGAACGTCATCCTCCGTTTCCGCCGCTGCCTGCGCCGGATCGTCCCGTCCCGCGTCATGTCTTCCCCGGCCGGGCACCATCCGTTAACTTCCGTGA
Source organism: Streptomyces lucensis JCM 4490 (assembly GCF_014650035.1). Lineage (GTDB taxonomy): Bacteria > Actinomycetota > Actinomycetes > Streptomycetales > Streptomycetaceae > Streptomyces > Streptomyces lucensis. The sequence goes on from NZ_BMUE01000005.1 coordinate 84,698, forward strand.
CCCACAGGCTCCGTGCGGCTCGCACGGGACCTTCGGACCACGGAGCGACGGCGCTCCGCACAGCCCCCGGGGACAGCAGCCATGACACGCGCCATCTCCCTGCACGACGTGAGCAAGTCCTACGCGCGCGGCCCGCGCGTGGTGGACCGGTTCTCGCTGGACATCACGCCCGGTGAGTTCCTGGTCCTGCTGGGCCCCTCCGGATGCGGCAAGTCCACCGTCCTGCGGATGATCGCCGGCCTGGAGGACATCGACGAGGGCGAACTGCTCCTCGACGGCGAGCACGCCAACCACTGGCAGCCCTCCGAGCGGGACATCGCCATGGTCTTCCAGAACTTCGCCCTCTACCCGAGCATGACCAGCCGCGACAACATCGGCTTCCCGCTGAGGATCGAGTCGCCCGGCGCCGACCCCGGCCCGCGGGTCACCGCGACCGCCCGCATGCTCGGCATCGAGGACCTGCTGGACCGCTTCCCGGGCCAGCTGTCCGGCGGCGAGCGGCAGCGGGTGGCGATGGGCCGGGCCATCGCCCGCCACCCCTCCGTCTTCCTGATGGACGAGCCGCTGTCCAACCTGGACGCCAAGCTCCGCAACCGCCTCCGCGCCGAGATAGCCCAGCTCACCCGCGAGCTGGGGGTCACCACGGTGTACGTCACCCACGACCAGGCCGAGGCGATGTCCCTCGGCGACCGGGTGGCCGTGCTGCGCGGCGGGGTGCTCCAGCAGGTCGGCACCCCGCGCGAGGTGTACGCGCTGCCCCGCAACGTCTTCGTCGCCGCCTTCATCGGCACCCCGCGCATCAACCTGCTGCGCGGCCTGGTCCGTGCCCCGCTGGACGGCGCCATGACCGTCAGCCTCGGCAAGCAGTTCCTGCGGCTGCCCGAGCCCCTCTCCCTCGACCACCAGCTGCTCCGCGTGCAGCAGGGGCGCGAGGTCATCGTCGGACTGCGCTCGGAGGCGGTGCGCATCTCCCCCACGTTCGGCTTCGCTCACGCGGGGGGACCCCCACCGCACAGCGCCGCCCGGCCCGGCGAGGTGCCGCTGACCGGACTCGTGGAGCACGTCGAGTTCCAGGGGCACGAGGTCCTCGTCCACTTCGACACCGGCTCGCGCCCCGCCGTCGTACCCGAACTGGAGGCGCCGCGCCCCGCCGCCCGGCCCCCGCGCCGGCGCCGCAGGGAGGGGGTGACCGTGCTGGAGCGGATCCGGGAGCGGGCCGGGTCGCTGCGCGCGGGCCCGGTCGTCGTCCTGGACCGACCGGCGGCGCCGGACGAGGAGGCGGCGCGGGAGCCCGCGCCGCCGGAGGGGCGGCTGCCGGGCGACCTGGTCGTGCGCACCACCCCGGACATCCGGCTGCGGCACGGCATGCAGGTCCCCCTGCTCGTCGACCTCGCCCACCTGTTCGTCTTCGACCAGCACGGCGACCGCGTCTGCCCGTCCCCCGACCGGCTGCCCGACCTGGGCGGATGAGCGCCCGCGCGGGCGGCGATGATGTCCGGGGACGCCCGGTCTCCGGCGCCCGCCCGACGCCCTGGCGGGCCGGTGGCCGACGGCCTCCCTGGCGCACGAAAACTAACACCGCTAGTTTGTGTGCCGGACGACGCAGCCCCGCCGGGAGGAAGCAGCATGAAGGCACATGACGGCCTGTACATCGACGGCGCCTGGCGCCCCGCCGGGAGCACGGACGAGATCGAGGTCGTGAACCCGGCCGACGAGCAGGTCATCGCCCGGGTCCCGGCGGGCGGCGCACTGGACGTCGACTCCGCGGTTCGCGCCGCGCGCGCCGCGCTCCCCGCCTGGGCGGCCACCACCCCGGCCGAGCGCGCCGCGCGCCTCACCGCCCTGCGGGACGCCCTCGCCGCCCGCAAGGACGAGATCGCCGAGACGGTCACCGCCGAGCTGGGCTCCCCGCTCGCCTTCTCCCAGGCCGTGCACGCCGCCGTGCCGATCGCCGTCGCCGGCTCCTACGCCGAACTGGCCGCCACCCACCGCTTCGAGGAGAAGGTCGGCAACTCCACCGTCCTGCACGAGCCGATCGGTGTGGTCGGCGCGATCACCCCCTGGAACTACCCCCTCCACCAGATCGTCGCCAAGGTCGCCCCGGCCCTCGCCGCCGGCTGCACGGTCGTCCTCAAGCCGGCCGAGAACACCCCGCTCACCGCCCAGCTGTTCGCCGAGGCGGTGCACGAGGCGGGGGTGCCGGCGGGCGTGTTCAACCTGGTCACCGGCCTCGGCCCGGTCGCCGGCCAGGCGCTCGCCGAGCACCCGGGCGTGGACCTGGTCTCCTTCACCGGTTCCACGGCCGTCGGCAGGCAGATCGGCGCGGTGGCCGGTGCGGCCGTCAAGAAGGTGGCGCTGGAGCTGGGCGGCAAGTCCGCCAACGTCATCCTGCCGGGCGCCGACCTGGCCAGGGCCGTGGGCGTCGGCGTCGCCAACGTGATGTCCAACTCCGGGCAGACGTGCAGCGCCTGGACGCGCATGCTGGTCCACCGCGACCAGTACGACGAGGCCGTCGAGCTGGCCGCGGCCGCGGCGGAGAAGTACGGCGACCGGATCGGCCCGGTCGTCAGCGCGAAGCAGCAGGCCCGGGTGCGCGGCTACATCGAGAAGGGCGTCGCCGAGGGCGCCCGTCTCGTCGCGGGCGGCCCCGAACGTCCCCGCGACAAGGGCTGGTTCGTCAGCCCGACGGTCTTCGCGGACGTCACCCCGGAGATGACGATCGCCCAGGAGGAGATCTTCGGCCCCGTCCTCTCCCTCCTGCGCTACGAGGACGAGGAGGACGCCCTGCGCATCGCCAACGGCACGGTGTACGGCCTCGCGGGCGCCGTCTGGGCCGGCGACGAGGCCGAGGCGGTGGCCTTCGCCCGCCGCATGGACACCGGCCAGGTCGACATCAACGGCGGCCGGTTCAATCCCCTGGCGCCCTTCGGCGGCTACAAGCAGTCCGGCGTCGGCCGGGAACTCGGCGCGCACGGACTCGCCGAGTACCTTCAGACCAAGTCCCTCCAGTTCTGAGGAAGTCGAGACCCATGGCCGTACGAGCCGCCGTCCTGCCCGCCATCGGCGCCCCCTTGGAGATCACCGGCATCGAGCTGCCCGACCCGGGCCCCGGGCAGGTCCGGGTCCGCCTCGCGGCCGCCGGCGTCTGCCACTCCGACCTGTCCCTGGCCAACGGCACCATGCGGGTCCCCGTCCCGGCCGTCCTCGGCCACGAGGGCGCCGGCACGGTCGTCGCCGTGGGGGAGGGCGTCACCCATGTCTCGCCCGGCGCGCCGGTCGTCCTCAACTGGGCGCCGTCCTGCGGTAGCTGCCACGCCTGCGCGCTCGGCGAGGTGTGGCTGTGCGCCAACGCCCTGAACGGCGCCGCCGACGTCCACGCCCGCACCACCGACGGCACCGAACTGCACCCGGGCCTCAACGTGGCCGCGTTCGCCGAGGAGACGGTCGTCTCCGCGGCCTGCGTGCTGCCCCTCCCGGAGGGCGTCCCGCTCACCGACGCCGCCCTGCTCGGCTGCGCCGTCCTCACCGGCTACGGAGCCGTCCACCACTCGGCCCGGGTGCGGGCCGGCGAGACGGTCGCCGTGTTCGGCGTCGGCGGAGTCGGCCTCGCCACCCTCCAGTCGGCCCGGATCGCGGGCGCGTCCCGCGTCATCGCCGTCGACGTCTCGCCCGCCAAGGAGGAACTCGCCCGCGCGGCCGGCGCCACCGACTACGTCATCGCCTCGGAGAACACCCCGCGCGAGATCCGTGCCCTCACCGGCAGGCAGGGCGTCGACGTCTCGATCGAGTGCGTGGGGCGCGCCGTCACCATCCGGGCGGCCTGGGACTCCACCCGCCGGGGCGGCCGTACGACGGTCGTCGGCATCGGCGGCAAGGAGGAACAGGTCACCTTCAACGCCCTGGAGATCTTCCACTGGGGCCGCACCCTGTCCGGCTGCGTCTACGGCGACTCCGACCCGGCCCGCGACCTGCCGGTGCTCGCCGGGCACGTGCGCGAGGGACGCCTGGACCTGTCCGCGCTGGTCACGGAGCGGATCGGACTGGAGGGCATCCCGGCCGCCTTCGAGAACATGCTCGCGGGCAAGGGCGGCCGGGCGCTGGTCGTCTTCTGACGCCGGGACGCCCGTCTCAGGACACCTTCTCGGGCCGCGGCTCCCCGGCCGCGGCCCGGACCGTCCGGCCGCCGCGCGCCCGGGACCGCGACACCGCCACGCCCGCCAGACACAGCACCCCGCCCACCAGCGTGAGCGCCCCCGGCACCTCGCCGAGCACCAGCCACGACATCGCCACCACCAGCGCGGGCACGGCGTACGTCGTCGCGCCCATCCGGCTGGCGGTGGTGCGGGCGAGGGCGTACGCCCAGGTGGTGAAGGCGAGCGCGGTCGGGAATACGCCCAGGTACACCATGTTCAGGGTGGCCGTCAGGGGCGCTTGGGCGGCCTCGTGCACCAGCTGCCCGGTGAACGGCAGACAGGCCACGGCACCCACCAGGCACCCGAAGGTCGTCACCTGCAACGCGCTCGCCCGGCCGAGGGCGGGCTTCTGCGCGACGACCCCGGCCGCGTACGCGACCGCCGCGAGCAGACACAGCGCCACTCCGAGCACGGAGGATCCGCCCTCGCCGGACATCGACAGCCCCACCGTCACCGCGCCCGCGAACGACACGGCCATCCCCGCCAGCAGCCTGGGCGGCATCGGGTCCCCGAGCAGCCGGGCCCCGAGCAGGGCGATCAGCAGCGGGCCCACGTTCACGACGAGCGCCGCCGTGCCCGCGTCCACCTCCTGCTCGCCCCAGTTCAGGACGACCATGTAGAACCCGAACCACAGCACCCCGGAGAGCAGGATGCCGCGCCAGGCGGACCTGGGCGGCAGCCCCTCCCGGCGTACGGCCCAGATGACCACCAGGGCCAGGGCGCCCGCCGCCAGACGCCCGAGGGCCAGCGCGCCGGGGGAGTACGCCTGCCCGGCACTCCGGATCGAGACGAAGGCGGAGGCCCACAACAGGACGCTCACGGCGGCGGCACCGGGGGCGAGTATGTGCGGGCGATTCCGAACAAGGCGCATAGCGCATGCTCCTTACAGGCAAACAAAGACACGACAACCCAAGACGCCTGAGGGGGGGTGCCCCCACACGACGAACGGCACTGCACCTCCCGAAGGGGCGCGGGGAACTGCGCGACCGGCCACGACGGCGCCGCACCCGACGACCGACCGACAGGTCCCCCCGTCGGACGGCCCCGCACCCCCAAGGGGCGCGGGGAACTGCGCGACCGGCCACGACGGCGCCGCACCCGACGACCGACCGACAGGTCCCCCCGGCGGACGGCCCGGCACGACGAACGGCACTGTGACTCCCGAAGGGGCGCGGGGAACTGCGCGACCGGCCACGACGGCGCCGCACCCGACGACCGACCGACAAGTCCCCCCGGCGGACGGCCCCGCCCAGCCGGCGCGGCTCAGCGCAACGCACTGGACGCAACCCCCAGCAGCGACGACAACGCCCGTTCCCCGGCCGGCGTCACCCGCACGGCCCGCTCCGAGCCGATGCGGACGCACCACCCCGCCTCCAGCGCGTGCCCGCACAACGCCGCCCCCGCCGCTCCGGCGAGATGAGGCCGCCGCTCGGTCCAGTCGAGGCAGGCCCGGGCCAGCGGACGCCGGCTCGAGAGGTCCAGTGCGATGCCCGCCGCGCCGAACCACTCCACCCCGGCGTCCGTGAGCGCGAACCCCGTGTCCTGGCGCAGCAGCCCCCGGAGGGTCAGGGCGTCCGTGACGGCGATGCCCAGCCGCCCGGCGAGATGGTCGTAACAGGTACGGCCGCGTGCCATGGCGGACCCGGCGCTCGCCTCCCGCAGTGTCCGGGGCGGCTGCCGCACGGCCGCCGCGGGCACCCGCGCCGCGAGGTCCTCGACGAGCTGCGCGACGTGCGCGCCGGCCAGCCGGACGTAGCGGTGCCGGCCCTGCCGTTCCTCCGCGAGCAGTCCGCCCGCGACCAGCTTGCCCAGGTGCTCGCTCAGCGTCGACGCGGCGACCCCGGCATGCCGGGCCAGCTCACCGGCGGTCCAGGCCCGCCCGTCCAGCAGCGCCAGCAGACACGCGGCGCGGGTCTCGTCCGCGATGAGCGCGGCGAGCCCGGCCAGACCCGCCGCCCGGGAGTCCTTGGTGGTCATGCGCCCAGCATGCGGCACCGGCACTTCGGCACCGGCCGAACTGTTCTCACGCGCCCGGTCCCACCTGCGCGTACTGCTGCGCCAGCCCGTCAAGCAGCGCCGTCAGCCCCGCCTCGAAGGCCCGCTCGTCGATCTTCTCCTGCTGCTCGGCGAGCAGATGGGCCTGGCCGAGGTGGGGATAGTCGGCGGGGTCGTACGCGCTGGCGTCGTCCACGAAACCCCCGGCGAACGAACCGAGCGCGGAGCCCATGATGAAGTACCGCATCAGCGCGCCGATGGAGGTCGCCTGCGCCGGCGGCCAGCCCGCGTCGACCATCGCGCCGTACACCGCGTCGGCCAGCCGGAGCGCGGCGGGGCGGCGCCCGGGCCCCCGGGCGAGGACGGGGACGATGTTCGGGTGGTCGCGCAGGGCGGCCCGGTAGGAGACGGCCCAGTCGTGCAGGGACGTCCGCCAGTCCCGGCCGTCGTCGAACATCGACAGGTCCACCAGCCCGCTCACGGAGTCCGCGACCGCCTCCAGGATCTCGTCCTTGGTGCGGAAGTGGTTGTAGAGCGAGGGCCCGCTCACCCCGAGTTCGGCGGCGAGCCGGCGGGTGGAGACGGCTGCCAGGCCCTCCCGGTCCACGAGCTCCCGGGCCGTCTCGACGATCCGGTCGGTGCTGAGCAGGGGCTTGCGCGGTCGGGCCATGGCGCACATAGTAGGGCTGCGACTGGAAACTAGCACTGCTAATTTAAATGTACAGACTTCAAGATCGTTCGTAGTGAGGTGATCCCGTGGTGAACCTGGGGCTCAGCGAGGAGCAGGCGGCCGTACGGCAGCTCGCCCGCGAGTTCGTGAAGCGGGAGATCGCCCCCCATGTGATCGCCTGGGACCGCTCCGAGGAGGTCGACCGGGGCATCGTGAAGAAGCTCGGCGAGGTCGGCTTCCTCGGCCTGACCGTCGACGAGCGCTACGGCGGCTCGGGCGGGGACCACCTGTCGTACTGCCTGGTCACCGAGGAGCTGGGCCGTGGCGACTCCTCGGTGCGCGGGATCGTCTCCGTCTCCCTGGGGCTGGTCGCCAAGACGATCGCCGCCTGGGGGAGCGAGGAGCACAAGCGCCGCTGGCTGCCGGGACTGACCGCGGGCGACTACGTCGGCTGCTTCGGCCTCACCGAGCCGGGCACCGGCTCCGACGCGGGCAGCCTCACCACCCGCGCCGTCCGCGACGGCGACGACTACGTCATCAACGGGACGAAGATGTTCATCACGAACGGGACCTGGGCGGACGTCGTCCTGCTCTTCGCCCGTTCCACCGACGCCCCCGGCCACAAGGGCGTCTCCGCTTTCCTCGTGCCCACCTCCAGCCCCGGTCTGACCCGCCGGACCGTCCACGGCAAGCTCGGCCTGCGCGGCCAGGCCACGGCCGAACTCGTCCTCCAGGACGTGCGCGTGCCGGCCTCCGCGCTGCTCGGCGAGGAGGGCAAGGGCTTCTCCGTGGCCATGTCCGCGCTCGCCAAGGGGCGCATGTCGGTGGCCGCGGGCTGCGTCGGCATCGCCCAGGCCGCGCTGGACGCGGCCGTGCGGTACGCCGGTGAGCGTGAGCAGTTCGGCCGGCCGATCGCCCACCACCAGCTGGTGCAGGAGCTGATCAGCGACATCGCCGTGGACGTCGACGCGGCCAGGCTGCTGACCTGGCGGGTCGCCGACCTCGTCGACCGCGGGGAGCCCTTCGCCGTGGAGTCGTCCAAGGCCAAGCTGTTCGCCTCCGAGGCCGCCGTCCGCGCGGCCAACAATGCCCTGCAGGTGTTCGGCGGCTACGGCTACATCGACGAGTACCCGGCGGGCAAACTCCTGCGCGACGCCCGGGTGATGACCCTCTACGAGGGCACCAGCCAGATCCAGAAGCTGCTCATCGGGCGCTCCCTGACCGGCGTCTCGGCGTTCTGAGTAGCACACCTGAGTACTTCGGCGGATGCGGCGCGGCCCGCGTCCGCCGAGGATCGTCGCATGAGTGACACACCGGTCAAACAGCAGAGCACGGCCGCCTTCTACGGACAGGCCGTCGCCTCCTTCTCGGTCGCCATGGCGGCCACCGCCATCGGCATCTTCCGGCTGGACGCCAACGCCTGGGTGCGGTCCTTCCTGGCCATCGCCGTCCTCTACCTCGTCACGTCCGCCTTCACGCTCGCCAAGGTGATCCGGGACCGCCAGGAGGCCGGGCAGATCGTCAGCCGCGTCGACCAGGCCCGGCTGGAGAAGCTGCTCGCCGAGCACGATCCCTTCGAGAAGGTCTGAGCCGTTCCGCGAGTCCACGGGCAGCTCGGAGCAGCCGCTCTAAGCGGGCGCTCACCGTCAGCGGTATGGTGGTGCCTCTGTCACCGAGAGGGGCCAACCAGGATGAGCACGGCGGAGGAGACGACCGGCGGCGAAGTGGAGCCGTGGGAAGAGGTCACCCCTGACGCGGCCCGGCGGCTGCTGGTCGCCGCCGTGGAGGCCTTCGCCGAGCGTGGCTACCACGCCACGACGACCCGCGACATCGCGAGCCGCGCCGGCATGAGCCCGGCCGCGCTCTACATCCACTACAAGACCAAGGAAGAGCTGCTCCACCGGATCAGCCGGATCGGCCACGACAAGGCCCTCGACATCCTGCGCACGGCGGCCGGCCGCGAGGGCAGCGCCAAGGAGCGGCTGGCTGACGCCGTCAGTTCCTTCGTCCGCTGGCACGCCGGGCGGCGCACCACCGCACGGGTCGTGCAGTACGAGCTCGACGCCCTCGGTCCCGAGGCCCGCGCCGAGATCGTCGCGCTGCGCCGCCAGGTGGACGCCGAGGTGCGCGGCATCGTCGAGGACGGCGTGGCCGCGGGCGAGTTCGACGTGGCGGACGTCCAGGGCACCACCCTCGCGGTGCTGTCGCTGTGCATCGACGTGGCCCGCTGGTTCACCGTGAACGGCCCGCGCACCCCCGAGCAGGTCGGCGAGCTCTACGCCGACCTGGTGCTCCGGATGGTGGGGGCGCGCTAGCGCGCCCCCGGGCGGAGCGGTCCCCGGCGGGACCGGGCGCTCACAGGTAGTACCGGGCCACCGACTCCGCCACGCACACCGGCTTGTCGCCGCCCTCGCGCTCCACGGTGAAGGCGACCGCCACCTGGACACCGCCGGTGACGTCCTCGACGCCGGTGATCCTCGCCGTCGCGCGCAGCCGGGAGCCCACCGGGACGGGGGCGGGGAAGCGGACCTTGTTCGTGCCGTAGTTGACGCCCATCTTCACGCCCTCGACCCGGATCAGCTGCGGGCCGAACAGCGGGAGCAGGGACAGCGTGAGGTAACCGTGCGCGATGGTCGTCCGGAACGGCCCCTCGGCGGCCTTCTCAGGGTCCACGTGGATCCACTGGTGGTCCCCGGTGGCCTCCGCGAACAGGTCGATCCGCTTCTGGTCGACCTCCAGCCAGTCGGTGTGGCCCAGCTGCTCGCCCACCGCCGCCCTCAGCTCGTCGGGGGAGGTGAAGATCCTCGGTTCTGCCATGTTCCCGGCCTCTCGCTCGCATCTCTAAGCGACTGCTTAGCATGGTCGGCCGCCGGGCCGATGTCAACGGACGGCGGGGCCGTTCGGGTGGGTAATCTCTGAGGAGTGCCCCAGATCCCGGAGAAGATCCACGAGCTGACCGTCGGCCAGCTGTCCGCCCGCAGCGGCGCCGCCGTCTCCGCCCTGCACTTCTACGAGTCCAAGGGCCTCATCACCAGCCGCCGTACGTCCGGCAACCAGCGCCGCTACAGCCGGGACACCCTGCGCCGGGTCGCCTTCGTCCGCGCGGCGCAGCGGGTCGGCATCCCGCTGGCCACGATCCGCGAGGCGCTGGCCGAGCTGCCCGAGGAGCGGACGCCGACACGTGCGGACTGGGCGCGGCTGTCGGAGAAGTGGCGCTCGGAACTGGACGAGCGGATCAGGCAGCTGAACCGGCTGCGCGACCACCTCACCGACTGCATCGGCTGCGGCTGCCTCTCCCTGGAGAACTGCGTCCTGTCCAACCCGGACGACATCTCCGGCGAGCGCCTGACCGGCTCCCGCCTCCTGGCCGAGGAACGCCGACCGCTGCGCGGCTGAGACCGTGGGGCTCCGGCCCGGCACCGGCACCGGCCGCGGGCGCACGGCGGCCGATAGCGCGGTTCCCCGCGCCACAGCCGCCGCGGCTGCGGGCAGTCGTGCCGCTGGGGCGGCACGGGTGGGCGCTGGGGGTACCCCCTCTGGGGGAGGCACCCCGACAGCGCGGGCGAGCGACGTCCCCCGGGCCGGTCGCAGCCGACGGCACGTCCCCCGGCGGGCAGCCGTGACGCATCGGACCGCAGCCGACGGCACGTCACCCGGCGGGCAGGCGACACGCACCGAACCGCAGGCGACGGTGCGTCACCCGGCGGGCAGCCGTGACGCACCGAACCGCAGCCGACGGCCTGTCACTCGTACTCCGTCCCGCCCTTCCGGGTCAGGTACGCCGGGCTCACCGCCTTGGCGATGGCCCGGCCCCCCGTCACCGCGCTGTACCGCTCCACCGCGGGCCGGATCACCACGCCCTCCCGCAGGTGCAGCCCCCGCCCCGACACCGTCTCGCGCCCGCTCGCGAACTCCAGCACGCGCGCGACGTCGTACGGCCCCGCGTACAGCCGGGGCACCGACGGCAGCTCCCCGCCCAGCACCTCACCCGGGTCCAGCCAGCGCACCGCCCCGTCCACCTCCGCCGACACGTCGAACGCCGCGTACCCCAGCGTCTCCCGGCGCCCGTCGGCCCCGTACGACAGGTCCTGCACCCCCGCGCCGTACACCTCCCCGAAGATGCCGACCCGGCGCGCCCCGAGCCGGTCGGCCAGCCGGGCGGCCGCCTCGGCGACCCCGTGACCGCGCACCGCCCGCCAGTACAGGTTCCGCGGATCCTCCCGCAGCGCCAGCGACTTGGCCCCGAACCCCTTCGAGGACACGTACACCCGCCCCTCGCCGGCGACGTACGTCAGCAGGCACGCCGAGCCGTGCAGCTTCTCCGTCAGCACGACCTGCTCGCCCGGCACGAAGATGTCCGGATAGCGCTGGACGTTCTCGATGTCCACCCACGGCAGCAGGTCCGGTGCCTGCTCGACCTCCCCGTCCATCGTCGGCGGGATCGGCGGCACCCACTTGGTGATGCCCAGCGACCGCGCGAAGTCCGTGCCCTCGGCCGCCGCCCGCGCCAGGTCGACGTCCGCCAGAGCCCGCGGCCGGCACACGATGCCCTGCGACAGCTCACCGCGCAGCCGCACCGCCTTGACGCGGTTCGCCTCGCCGCCCGCCAGCCGCCCGGTCAGGCCCAGTTCCTCGATCAGCGCAGCCGGGAGCACGGCCTGCTCGGGGATGTAGACGGCGGCCTCACCGGTGCGGTAGGCACCCTTGGCGACGACGGCCCGGTACAGGCCCACCTGGGCCAGCTCCAGCGCATCGGCGTTCGGGTGCTCGTGGACGGTCAGCACTTCGGCGGTGACGCGCAGCGTCGACATCGCGGCTCCTCAGGCGTGCGGGCGCGTCGGCGCCCGGCGGACGTGTTTCATCACCCCCACTGTCCGCACCGGAAACGGGTGGAGCCACCGGATTCGGAACTGCTAACGTCCTGGTCCCCGGTCCCCCGCCGACTGCGCGCCGCGGCCGTACTGGAGCAGTGCCTCCGCCACCAACTCGGCGTTGGAGACGGCCCGTCGGCCGTCCGGCAGCAGCAGCGTGTCCTCCAGGCCGATGCGCGTGGCCAGACCCAGGCGGCCGGCCAGCCGCAGCACCGGCCAGGCGCCGCCCTCCTCGCCGTGCAGCAGGACGGGACGGCCGGCCGCCGTGCCCAGTCCGGCCAGCAGGGCCCGCGCCGAGGACCCGGCGGTCGCGGGGTGCGGATCGGTCACCTCGGCCAGCACCCGCAGCACCCTCGTCCGCACCGGCGAGAGCGCGAACCGCGCCGCGCCGTCCGTGCCCGACCAGATGCCCGCCTCGACGCCGACCCCCGCGCCGAGCAACTGGGCCGCGACCTCCTCGGCGCCCGGCTCGTGCCAGTTGACCGAGGCGAAGTCGGGCAGGACCCGCCATGAGCGCACCCGGGCGAGCCGCGCCGCCGGATCGGGCTCCGCCCACGCGCCGGTGGTCACGCCCACGGGGACCCGTACCCGCGCCCGGATCGCCTCCAGCGCTGGGGCGATCACGCCCGGGGAGAGGCTGTCGTGCCCGCACGGCGTCCTGGGGTGGACGTGGACCGACGTGGCCCCGGCGGCCACCGCGCCGGCTGCCGAGCGTGCCAGATCATCGGGTGACAGCGGGACGCCCGCGCCGTCGGCCGCCGAGCGGCGCCCGTTGAGACACACCTGCACCATGGAACGAACCTGCCCGGGTCCACCGCGTCCATCCCGGCCGCCTCGAACCCGGGAGTGCGGCATCCCCTGCGCACCCCCGGTGGAACCCGGACCGCTCAGGCCGACATCAGCACCCGTTCCCGCCGGGCGTACTCCAGCGCCCGCGGGGTGAGCACGGGCCGCGGCACCAGGATTCCGCAGTCCGCGCAGACCGGGCCGGACGACGGCTCGTGGTCCAGGCCGTAGCGCCAGACCAGGCGTTCCCCCTCGCACACCGGGCAGCAGGAGCCCGGCGCCCGCTCCAGGGCGGCGATCAGCCGGCGCAGCACCTCGGCCAGCGGTCCGTCCGGGTGGACCCGGGGGTCGTCGCACCAGGCGACCCCGAACCCGCCCCAGGTCATCCGGTGCCAGTCGTCCACGCTGCCCGGCCGGCGCAGCCCGTCGTGCTTCTCCTTCTTGCGCCGCTCGGTGAAGTCCGTCTCGTAGGCGAGCCAGACCGAGCGGGCCTCTTCCAGCTCCTCCAACGCGGCCACGAGCCGCGCCGGTTCGGGGGAGCGGTCCTCGGGACCGAAGCCCGCCCGGGAACACAGGTGGTCCCAGGTCGCCCGATGCCCGTAAGGGGCGAACTTCTCAAGGCACTTGCGCAGCGAGTAGCGCCGCAGTGCCAGATCGCAGTCCGGGTCGCGTACCTGTCTCGCCAGACTCCGGAAACCGGCCATCGCCCTGCACCTCCGTCACACCTGCACCTGTACTTCGGTCAGTTCGGCGTCATCGCACGGACGTCGTCGAATAGACGTATCGACAGGCGATTCGGCTCCATCTCTTCTCGTGCTCCTGCTTGCCGCTCTGTGGGAACTGACGCATGTTCATCTTTGAACGTGGGGATACCGGCGGTAACGTTCGGCCACCCCTGTCGCTAGGAGCTGCCATGCCACGGCGCACCCCACGCAACGCCCTTGACAGAGTGAGAACGTCCCGCCGTCTCTCCGGGTTCCTGAAGACGGCGTCCATATGCGTCCTGACCGCCGGTCTCCTCTCCCCCATCACACAGACACCGGCCGCGGCCGGCACCGCCGCCGCCGTCGACCACTGCGGCGGCCGGTGCTCGGACATCCTGCCGCCGGGTGAGAACGGCAACGCGACGCTCGCGCAGATCCTGCTCAACCAGGCCTTCGGCACCCAGCCCGCGCACGCCGAGGACCAGCTCGGCCCGTACGCCGACCTCGCCACCGGCTACCCGGGCCTCACCGACGCCACGCTCAACACCTTCTTCACCGACGCCTCGTTCGGCGTCCCGCCCGACCAGGTCGCCTCCACCGAGAAACCGGCCGGCCGCGGCGACGTGACGATCGTCCGCGACAAGAAGACCGGTGTGCCACACATCACGGGCACCACCCGGTACGGCACCGAGTTCGGCGCGGGGTACGCGGCCGGTGAGGACCGGCTGTGGCTGATGGACGTCTTCCGGCACGTGGGCCGCGGCCGGCTGACCGGCTTCGCCGGCGGGGCGCCCGCCAACCAGGGACTGGAGCAGCAGTTCTACCGCAACGCGCCCTACACCGAGGCCGACCTCCAGGCGCAGATCGACCGGGCCGTGGCCGGCAGCGGCGCCCGCGGCCAGCAGGCCCTCGCCGATGTCAAGGCCTACCTGGACGGCATCAACGCCTACATCGACGCCTCCGACAGCGGCCGTTACTTCCCCGGCGAGTACGTCCTGACCGGCCACAAGGACTCCATCACCAACGCCGGAACCATCGAGCACTTCAAGGTCAGCGACCTGGTGGCCCTGGCCTCCGTGATCGGCTCCCTGTTCGGCTCCGGCGGCGGCGGCGAGGTGACCAACGCCCTGTCGCTGATGGCCGCCCAGTCCCGGTACGGCGTGGAGGAGGGCACCCGGGTGTGGGAGTCCTTCCGGGAGCGCAACGACCCCGAGGCCGTCCTCACCGTCCACGACGGCCAGAGCTTCCCGTACGCCTCCAAGCCCGCCGACGCCCGGGGCGGGGCCCTGCCCGACGCCGGCTCGGTGACCGAGGAACCGCTCGTGTACGACCGCACCGGCAGCGCCGGCGGCGCCGGCGCCCGGAAGGCCTCCACCGCGGCGGCGAGGGCCACCCTCGGCTCGGCCCGGCGCGGCATGTCCAACGCGCTGGTGGTGAGCGGCGAACACACCGCGAGCGGCCACCCCGTCGCCGTCTTCGGGCCGCAGACCGGGTACTTCGCCCCGCAGCTGCTCATGCTCCAGGAGATCCAGGGGCCCGGCATCAGCGCCCGCGGCGCATCCTTCGCAGGCCTGAGCATGTACGTGGAACTGGGCCGCGGCCAGGACTACTCCTGGAGCGCGACCACCTCCGGCCAGGACATCATCGACACCTACGCCGTCGAGCTGTGCCAGGACGACCACCACTACCTGTACCACGGCACCTGCACCGCCATGGAGCAGGTCGAGCAGAAGAACGCCTGGAAGCCGACCGTGGCCGACGGCACGGCGGCGGGGTCGTACACCATGCGCGTGTGGCGCACGAAGTACGGACCGGTGGCATACCGCGCGACCGTCGGCGGGAAGAAGGTCGCCTACACCACCCTGCGCTCCTCGTACCTGCACGAGGCCGACTCCATCATCGGCTTCCAGATGCTCAACGACCCCGACTTCGTCAAGGGACCCGAGGACTTCCGGAGCGCGGCGCAGCACATCAACTACACCTTCAACTGGTTCTACGCCGACTCCCGGCACACCGCCTACTACAACAGCGGTGACAACCCGGTCCGGGCGAGCGGCGTCGACGCCGAGTTCCCGGTGTGGGGACAGGCGGCGTACGAGTGGCGGAACTGGGACCCGGCCACCAACACCGCCGACTACACCCCGGCCTCGGCCCACCCCAACTCCGTCGACCAGGACTACTACGTCTCCTGGAACAACAAGCAGGCCGAGGACTACACGACCGCGTCCTGGGGCGACGGGTCCGTGCACCGCGGCAACCTGCTGGACGACCGGGTGAGGAAGCTGGTCGCGGCAGGCGGGGTGACCCGCGCGCAACTGGTGCGGGCCATGGCGGAGGGGGGCCTCGCCGACCTGCGCGCCGAGGACGTCCTGCCGAAGCTGCTCAAGGTGATCGGCTCCGCGCCGGTCACCGACCCCACGGCGGCCGCCGCGGTGGACAAGCTCCAGGCGTGGGTCACCGCGGGCGCCCGGCGCACCCAGACCTCGGCCGGATCGAAGACGTACGCGAACGCCGACGCGATCCGGATCCTGGACGCCTGGTGGCCGCTGCTCGTCAAGGCGGAGTTCGAGCCGGGGCTCGGCGGTGACCTCTACGACGCCTTCACCGCCGGCCTGCCCGTGGACGAGACCCCGTCCGCCGGACACGGCCCGACCGGCTCGCACGCCGGGAGCTCCTTCCAGTACGGCTGGTGGAGCTATGTCGACAAGGACATCCGGGCGGTGCTGGGGGAGCCCGTGCGGGGCGGCCTCGCGCGCACCTACTGCGGCGGCGGCAGCCTCGGCTCCTGCCGGGACGTCCTGATCAGCACGCTGAAGCAGGCGGCCGGGACGACCGCCGCCCAGGTCTACCCGGGCGACGACCAGTGCTCGGCCGGCGACCAGTGGTGCGCCGACTCGATCGTCCAGCGCACCCTGGGCGGCATCAAGCACGGCAGGATCGGCTGGCAGAACCGGCCGACCTACCAGCAGGTGGTGGAGTTCACCTCGCACCGGTGAGGTGACCGGGGCGGCGGGTCAGGCGATGCGGCCCGCCGCCAGCACCACCCGCGCCAGTTCGGGGTGCAGGATGTCGCTGTGCGCGCCGGTCGGCGGGCCTCCGCGCCGTACGACGGCCGCCGTGTCGACGTTCACGCACCCCGACCCCGGCAGCCGCCCGCTCAGGGCCGCCGCCAGGTCCAGCCGGGCGGTCCCCGGCACCGCCTGCACCCCGTCGTGGCCCATGGCGCCCCAGCGCGGACCGAGCACGGCCGCGATCTCGGTGCCCGCACACGACCTGTCGTCCCCGGACACCCGGGACGCCAGCGGGTAGAACGTGCCCAGCGCCGAGTCGAAGTGCGAGTGGCAGCACACCAGGGGGCCGTCGATGCGCCGCTGCCGGTCCCGGAGCGCCCCGGCCCGGTCCGTGTCGTGCGGCAGCCGGGCCGCGAACGCGTAGTGCGAGAAGGCGCCCTGGAGGAGCGTCACCGACTTCACCGCGCGCACCCCCTCCGGCAGCCCGCGCAGCGCGAACGCCACCAGCCGGCCGCCGAAGCTGTGCCCGACCAGGTGCACCCGTACCCCGGGCGCCGCGCCGGCCAGCCGCCCGACAAGCGGCCCGAGTCCGTGCTCGCCGACCGTGCCGGCCCGCCGTTTCATCGTGTAGTACGTCGCCTGCCTGAGCAGTTCCTTGGCGCCGTCCCACGGGTTGGGGATGCCGAACCCGGCCGCGCCCGGCGACTCGAGCGTGGCCAGCGCCCCGGCCAGTTCCCCGCAGGCGGTCACCGGATCCAGCGCGAACACGGCCGGTCCGCCCTCCTCCTCTTCCTCCGTGTCGGCCGCACCGTGACGCCGCTCGTCGTCCACCAGCAGCCGCACCAGCCGGCCGAACTCGGCCAGCCCGTCCGTCCGGTCCGGACGTTCGTCCAGCAGCCGGGCCAGTTCGGCGACCACGGTGGTCCGGCCCGGAAAGGCCTCGAGCAGCGCGCGCCGCGTGTCCTTGTCCAGCGCCGGGACCGGTGCCCCCGCCGCCTCGACGGCCGCCACGGACCTCGGCAGATCGGGGATGGGCTCGTCGCTGAACCGCATCGAGGGCCAGATCACGCCCACGTAGCCGAGCCGGGCCCCGGGCGCGAGCGCCGGGACCGGTGCGAGGAAACGGCGGTACAACGCGGTCGCGCCGGAACGGTCGTTGTTCCAGCCGTGCGCGAAGACGATCAGGTCACGGACCCCGTGGTCCGTGACCTGCGCGAGCAGATGGTCGCGTTCGGGGCCGTCCACGTCCCCGTCCGCGTCGAAGGTCAGCTCCCAGTAGGGAGTCACGCTCATCCCAGGATCCGCCATGCCAGGCTCCCTCGTCCCCCCTGAAACGATGCCATGCGGGCGTATCGTCCTGCGGCGGGGCAGAATTGGCCATACGCCGCGGCTCACCTGTAGAGCAGATATTCCTTTCGAATCCGCCGGAACTCCTCCAGCTCGTCCTCCCAGGCGGCCGCCACCTCGTCGGCCGTGGCGCCCGCGTCGATCATCGTGCGCACCCGGGCGGAGCCGGTGAGCTTGTCGATCCAGTCGTCCGGCCGCCAGGCGAACCCGTCCCACACCTTCCGGGCGGTCACCAGCAGCGCGATCCCGGTGCGCACGGGGTCGAAGGCGGTCCGGTCGTGGACGTGGAGCTGCACCCCTCCGACGGTTCTGCCCTGGAACTTGGAGAAGGTGGGCGTGAAGTACGCCTCCCGGAACCGGACCCCGGGCAGGCCGAGTTCGCCGGCGGCGGCGGCCCACCGTCCGTCGACGCCCTCCGCGCCGAGGAGCTCGAAGGGCCTGGTCGTGCCCCGCCCCTCGGACAGGTTGGTGCCCTCGAACATGCAGGTGCCGGAGTACACCAGCGCCGTGTCCGCGGTGGGCATGTTCGGGCTCGGCGGCACCCACGGCAGGCCGGAGGCGTCGTGGAACTGTGCGCGCGTCCAGCCCGTCATCAGCACGGTCCGCAGCGGCACGGGCGTGGTGAGGAACTCCCCGTCGAACAGCCGGGCCAGCTCCGCGACCGTCATCCCGTGGGCCTGCGCGATCGGCTGCCTGCCGACGAAGGTGGCGAACTCCCTGTGCAGCACCGGGCCCAGGGCCGCGCGCCCGGTCACCGGGTTCGGGCGGTCGAGGACGACGAAGCGCCGGCCGGCCAGTCCGGCCGCCTCCATGCAGTCGTACAGGGTCCAGATGTAGGTGTAGAAGCGGGCGCCCACGTCCTGGATGTCGAAGACGACCGTGTCGACGCCGGAGGCGGTGAAGACGTCGGCCAGCGCCCGGCCGCTCTTGAGGTAGGTGTCGTAGACCGGCAGTCCGGTCGCCGGGTCGTCGTAGCGGCCCTCGGAGCCGCCGGCCTGCGCGGTGCCGCGGAAGCCGTGCTCCGGGCCGAAGACGGCGGTCAGCCGCACGCGGGGGTCGGCGTGCATGACGTCCACGATGTGGCGGGCGTCGCGCGTGACGCCCGTGGGGTTGGTGACGACGCCGACCTTCTGGCCGGACAGCAGCGAGTAGCCGTCGGCCGCGAGCCGCTCGAAGCCGGTGCGCAGGCGCTCGGGTCCGCGGTGGGCGGGCCCGGAGGGGGCGGCCGCCAGTGTGGCCGACGCGAGCAGGTTCCGTCGGGACAGGTGCATGGTTCCTCCGTGCGTCCGGAAGGTACGGGCCGTCCGGAAGGTACGGGCCGTCTGTCGTGGTCGCGCGCGGGGGGCGGAGCCGCTCGGCGGACACCGCCCCGCCCCCCTTGAGGTTGCTGCAGTCACCCTTTCCTTTACACATACCGACTGGTTAGTCTGGCCCGGTCAGCCGATGCGCGACGCGCGGGAGCCGTGCCGAAGGAGACCGATGGTGGAAGCCGTGCAGGATGCGGGAGTGGTCGTCACCGGAGCGGGCGGCGGGATCGGGGCCGCGCTGGCCCGGCGGTTCGCCGCCGAGGGCGCCCGCGTGGTCGTCAACGACCTGGACGCGCAGGGGGCCGAGGCGGTCGCCGAGGAGATCGGCGGCATCGCCGTGCCCGGCGACGCCTCCGCGATCGTCGGTGAGGCGCGCGACGCGCTCGGCGGCACGGTCGACGTCTACTGCGCCAACGCGGGCGTCGCCTTCGAGGACGGCGGGGACGGCGGGCCGCTGGACGAGAGGTCCTGGGCGGCGGCCTGGGACGTCAACGTCATGGCGCACGTCCGCGCGGCCCACCTGCTGCTGCCGGGCTGGCTGGAGCGGGGCGGCGGCCGGTTCGTGTCCACCGTGTCGGCGGCCGGACTCCTCACCATGATCGGCGCCCCCTCCTACAGCGTCACCAAGCACGGCGCCTACGCCTTCGCCGAGTGGCTCTCGCTCACCTACCGCCACCGGGGCCTGAAGGTGCACGCGATCTGCCCGCAGGGCGTGCGCACCGACATGCTGACGGCCACCGGCAGCGCGGGCGACCTGGTGCTCCGGCCGACCGCGATCGAACCGGACGCCGTCGCCGACGCCCTGTTCCAGGGCATCGCCGAGGACCGCTTCCTGATCCTGCCGCACCCCGAGGTCGCCGAGTACTACCAGGCGCGGGCCGCCGCCCCCGACCGCTGGCTGGCCGGCATGAACCACATCCAGCGCAAGTGGGAGGCCGCCCGGTGACCTTCTCCCGCTACGCGTCGCGCCCCTGGCTGGCCCTCCTCGACGACGCCCAGCGTGCTCCCGTCGCCCCGGCGGACTCCCTCGTGCACGCCCTGCGCGGCGCCGTCGCCGAGGCCCCCGACCGCACGTTCCTCGCCTACTTCGACGCCCGCCTGAGCTACCGCGAGGTGGACCGGCTGAGCGACTCCGTCGCCGCCCACCTCGCCGAGCGCGGGCTGGAGCGCGGCGACCGGGTGGCCGTCCTGCTGCAGAACTCGCCGCACTTCGTGCTGGCGGTGCTCGGCGCCTGGAAGGCGGGCGCGACCGTCGTCCCGGTCAACCCCATGTACAAGTCGGGCGAGGTGGCGCACGTCCTGCGGGACGGCGAGGTGACCGCGCTGGTCTGCTCCGACCGGGCCTGGGAGGCGTACCTCAGGGACACGGCCGCCGGCTCGCCGGTGCGCATCGTGCTGACCGGCTGCGAGCGGGACTTCCAGACCCGCGACGACGCCCGCGTGCTCAACTTCGAGCGACTGCCCGAGGCCCCGGACGCCGACGACCTGGTGACCGTCGCCCGGCAGGGCGGCCGGGCGCCCGAGGGCCGTGCGCCGGGCCCGGACGACATCGCCCTGATCAGCTACACCTCGGGCACCAGCGGCACCCCCAAGGGCGCCACCAACACGCACCGCAACATCATGTACAACGCCGAGCGGCAGCGCACCGGGCTCCGGCTGCCCGAGGCGCCCGTCTACTACGCGCTCGCGCCCCTCTTCCACATCACCGGCATGGTCTGCCAGTTCGCCGCCTGCCTGAACAGCGCGGGCACCCTCGTGCTCGGCTACCGCTTCGAACCCGGGGCCGTCCTGGACGCCTTCGCCGAGCACCGCCCGCACTACACCGTGGGACCCTCCACCGCCTACATGGCGCTCGCCGCCCACCCGGACGTCACCCGCGAGCACTTCGCCTCCTTCGTGAACCTCTCCTCGGGCGGCGCCCCCGTGCCGCCGGCCCTGGTGGAGAAGTTCGCCGGGCGGCTCGGGCCGTACATCCGCGTGGGCTACGGCCTGACCGAGTGCACCGGCCCCTGCGCCGCCGTCCCGCCCGGCCTCCGGGCGCCCGTCGACCCGGTCTCCGGAACGCTCTCCGTGGGCCTGCCCGGCGCGGACACGCTCGTGCGCATCGTGGACGAGCTGGGCGAGGAGGTGCCGTTCGGAGAACCGGGCGAGATCGTCGTCAGCGGGCCCCAGGTGGTGCCCGGCTACTGGCGGCGCCCGGAGGCCACCGCCCGGACCTTCCCGGACGGCGAGCTGCGCACCGGAGACATCGGGTTCCTCGACGAACAGGGCTGGCTGTACGTCGTCGACCGCAAGAAGGACATGATCAACGCGTCCGGCTTCAAGGTGTGGCCGCGCGAGGTCGAAGACGTCCTGTACACCCACCCGGCGGTGCGCGAGGCGGCCGTCGTCGGCGTCCCCGACGGCTACCGTGGGGAGACCGTCAAGGCGTACATCAGCCTTCGTCCCGGTGCCGGGACGGACCCGGATGAACTGGCGGCGTACTGCAAGGAGAGACTGGCCGCCTACAAGTACCCGCGCCAGGTGGAGATCCTGCCGGACCTGCCCAAGACGGCGAGTGGCAAGATCCTCCGTCGGGAACTGCGTTCCCGAGCGCACGACAACAGCGACGCCGGTCAGTAGGCGACGAGGAAAGGCAGGTGGCGGCAGTGCCCAGGACGACGGACGGGGACGGCACGCCCGTGCCCCAGCGGCTGCTGGCCGCCGCCACCCGGCTCTTCGCCGAGCAGGGGTACGACCGTACCTCCGTGCAGGAGATCGTGGAGGCGGCCGGTGTCACCAAGGGGGCGCTGTACCACTACTTCGGCTCCAAGGACGACCTGCTGCACGAGGTGTACGCGCGCATGCTGCGCGTCCAGCAGGAGCGTCTCGACGCGTTCGCGGACGCCGACGAGCCGGTCGACAGGCGGCTGAGGGCCGCGGCGGCGGACGTCGTCGTCACGACGATCGAGCACCTCGACGACGCGATGATCTTCTTCCGCTCGATGCACCACCTGAGCCCGGAGAAGAACAAGCAGGTCCGCGCCGAGCGCCGCCGCTACCATGAGCGGTTCCGCGCGCTCGTCGAGGAGGGCCAGAAGACGGGCGTCTTCTCCACCGCGACCCCGGCCGACCTGATCGTGGACTACCACTTCGGCTCGGTCCACCACCTGTCGACCTGGTACCGCCCCGAGGGCCCGCTCACCCCCCAGCAGGTCGCCGACCACCTCGCCGACCTGCTGCTGCGGGCGCTGCGGCCGTAGCAGGGCACGCGCGAGGGGCGGCCGCCCGGCGACCGCCCCTCGTCCTCGCGTCCCTACAGGTACTTCTTCAGCTCCCGCCGCGCAAGCGACCGCTGGTGGACCTCGTCCGGGCCGTCGGCGAGCATCAGGGTGCGGGCGCTCGCGTACAGCTCGGCCAGCGGGAAGTCCTGGCTCACGCCGCCCGCGCCGTGCAGCTGGATCGCCCGGTCCAGGATGCCGACCACCGCACGCGGGGTGGCGATCTTGATGGCCTGGATCTCCGTGTGGGCGCCCCGGTTGCCGACCGTGTCCATCAGCCAGGCCGTCTTCAGCACCAGCAGCCGCAGCTGCTCGACGGTGACCCGGGCGTCGGCGATCCAGTTCTGCACCACGCCCTGCTGCGCCAGCGCCTTGCCGAACGCCGTCCGGGAGACGGCCCGCCGGCACATCAGATCGATCGCCCGCTCGGCCATGCCGATCAGCCGCATGCAGTGGTGGATGCGGCCGGGACCGAGCCGGGCCTGGGCGATGGCGAAGCCGCCGCCCTCCTCGCCGATCAGGTTGGACGCCGGCACGCGCGCGTGGTCGAAGACCACCTCGGCGTGGCCGCCGTGGGAGTGGTCCTCGTAGCCGAAGACCTGCATCGCGCGCGTGACGGTCACGCCCGGGGTGTCGCGCGGGACCAGGACCATGGACTGCTGGCGCCGGATGTCCGGCCCGTCCGGGTCCGTCTTGCCCATCACGATGAAGATCCTGCAGTCGGGGTTCATCGCCCCGGAGATGTACCACTTGCGGCCGGTGACGACGTACTCGTCGCCGTCCCGCTCGATGTGCGTGGTGATGTTCGTGGCGTCCGAGGAGGCGACCTCCGGCTCGGTCATCGCGAACGCCGAGCGGATCTCGCCCGCCAGCAGCGGCTCCAGCCACTGCTTCCTCTGCCGCTCGTCACCGAACTGCGCCAGCACCTCCATGTTCCCGGTGTCGGGCGCGGCGCAGTTCGTCGCGGTCGGCGCGAGGTGCGGGGACCGGCCGGTGATCTCCGCGAGCGGCGCGTACTGCAGGTTCGTCAGGCCGGCGCCGTACTCGGCGTCCGGCAGGAACAGGTTCCACAGGCCCTGCCTGCGGGCCTCGGCCTTCAGCTCCTCGATCACCGCCGGGGTGTCCCACGGCGAGGCCAGCGCGGCCCGCTGCTCCTCGGCGACCGCCTCGGCCGGGTACACGTGCTCGTCCATGAAGGCGAGGAGCCTGGCGCGCAGTTCCTCGGTGCGCGCGTCGAACGCGAAGTCCATGTGCGGTCAGCCTTCCTGAAGGGTCGTCAGTCCATGGTCGATGAAGACGGGCACGAGGTCGCCGATGCGGTCGAAGCCGCGTCCGACCGTCTGGCCCAGCGTGTACCGGTAGTGGATGCCCTCCAGGATCACGGCGAGCTTGAACCAGGCGAACGCCGTGTACCAGGACACCGCGGAGACGTCGCGCCCCGAGCGAGCGGCGTACCGTTCGACCAGTTCGGCCGGGGAGGGGTGGCCGGGGGCCTCGGCGGTGGTGGAGACGGGGGAGTGCGCCATGCCCAGCGGCCGGCTGTACATCACCAGCAGGCCGAGGTCGGTGAGCGGGTCGCCGAGCGTCGACATCTCCCAGTCGAGGATCGCCTTGATCTCGTCGTCGTCCCCGATCAGGACGTTGTCGAGGCGGTAGTCGCCGTGCACGACGGCCGGGGCGGGGGACGTCGGCAGGGCCCGGCCGAGGGCCGCGTGCAGCTCGTCGATGCCGCGCAGCTCGCGGTTGCGGGAGGCGTCCAGCTGCTTGCCCCACCGGCGCAGCTGGCGGTCCAGGAAGCCCTCCGGGCGGCCGAAGTCACCGAGGCCCACCTCGGCGGGGTCCACGGCGTGCAGCTCGACCAGGGTGTCCACCAGGGACAGCACCGCGTTCCGGGTGCGCTCCGCACCCAGCGGTGCGAGCTGCTGGGCGGTGCGGTACGGGGTGCCCTCCATGAACTCCATCACGTAGAACGGCGCCCCGAGCACCTCCTCGTCCTCGCACAGCAGCACCGGCCGCGGGACCGGCACCCGGGTGGGGTGCAGGGCGCTGATCACCCGGTGCTCGCGCTTCATGTCGTGCGCGGTGGCCAGGACGTGGCCCAGCGGGGGGCGCCGTACGACCCACCGGGAGGCGCCGTCGGAGAGCGCGTAGGTGAGGTTCGACCGTCCGCCCTCGATCAGCCGGCCGGTCAGCGGGCCGTGTACCAGGCCGGGGCGCTCGCGGTCGAGCAGGGCGCGCAGCCGGTCCAGGTCGAGTCCCGGCGGGTGGTCGGCGCTCATACATCACTCCTGTGGGCGGGCGAACGAGAACATGATTCATGATGCCGACCGGTCGGTATGTCGTCCAGTGCGTGTGGCGAACCTGGCGTGAAACGTGACCGGAGCCACCCTAGGCCGACGGACGGAGGGTGGTCATCGTGCCCGTCCCGGGTACCGGACGCCGACGAAGGACACGCTGCCACGCGAACGGGGCACATCGGGACGTACCGCTTGCGTGGCGCACGACTACCCCGGAGGGTCGAGGACATGAAGGGCATCAGCTACAGCCGCTACGGCGGACCCGAGGTGCTGGAGTACGGCGAGCTGCGCGACCCCAAGGTCGGCCCCGACCAGGTCCTGGTCGAGGTGCGCGCGGCGGCCGTGAACCCGGTCGACTGGAAGTGCCGCGAGGGCTACCTGGACGGTCTGCTGGACGCCGTGTTCCCGGTGATCCCGGGCTGGGACGTCAGCGGGGTGGTCGTCCGGCCCGGCGCCGCGGTGAGCGAGTTCTCCGCCGGCGACGAGGTGATCGGGTACGTCCGCGAGGACTTCCTGTCCCGGGGCACCTTCGCCGAGTACGTCGCCGCGCCCGTGCGCACGCTGGCCCGCAAGCCCCGCAACCTGTCCTTCGAGGAGGCCGCCGGACTCCCGCTGGCCGGGCTCACCGCCTACCAGGTGCTGGTCAAGGTGCTGGGGGCCGGCCGCGGGGACACCGTGCTGGTGCACGCGGCGGCCGGCGGGGTCGGCTCCCTGGCCGTCCAGATCGCCGTCCATCTCGGCGCCCGGGTGATCGGCACCGCGAGCGAACGCAACCACGACTACGTACGCGGCCTCGGCGGCGAGCCGGTGACCTACGGCGAGGGCCTGGCCGAACGGGTGCGCGGGCTCGCCCCGGAAGGCGTGGACGCGGTCTTCGACACCATCGGCGGCGACACCCTCACGGCCTCCGCCCACCTCCTCGCCTCCGGGGGCCGGCTGGCCTCGATCGCCGATCCGGAGGTCGTGAGTCACGGCGGCCGCTACCACTTCGTCCGCCCGGACGCCGGGGACCTGGCGGAACTCACCCGGCTGGCGGAACAGGGGGCTGTGGGCGTGCATGTCCAGGAGACGTTCCCGCTGGCCCGCGCGGCGGACGCGCACCGCCTGAACCAGGAGGGCCGCACCCGCGGCAAGATCGTCGTGACGCCGGGTGGCGGGACCGGCGGGCCCTCCTGAGACGGGGCGGGTCAGACCACCAGCACGGCCGCGCACACCGCCATCGACACCGCGCACAGGACCGCCGCCGAGGCGTGCCGGGGGGCGAGCGCGGGCGGCGGGGAGGCGGAGGCCAGGGTGCGGATGCGCAGGTGGGCCACGCGCAGGAAGCCCAGCCACAGGGCGCAGCACAGCGCGCACACGGCGATTCCGGTGGCCGACCCGTCGTGCAGCGCCGTCTTCACGGCGAGCACGGCGGCCACGGCCGCGGAAAGGGTCGTGCGCCGCCAGGCCAGCCGGGTGCGCTCGGGCTGCAGTCCGGGGTCCCGGTCCGCGCGGTTCATCCCTCGCCCCGGAACAGCACCACCACGACCATCGCCACGGCGACCACCGCGACGACCAGGCTGAGCAGCGGCGGGAACCGGGACGCGGGCAGGTCCTCGCCGCGCCGCATCGCCCGCTCGCAGCGCACCCAGTGGTTCACCGCCCGCAGGGAACACAGCACACCGGCGCCCAGCAGCGCGAGCGCCAGACCGACCCGCCACGCCCAGCGCAGGTCCGGCAGGAACTGGTCCACCGCGAATCCGCCGCCGATCAGCGCGAGCGCGGTCCGCAGCCAGGCGAGGAAGGTGCGCTCGTTGGCCAGCGAGAAGCGGTAGTCGGGCGTGCCGCCCTCCTGACGCACCTGTTCCGGCGCGAACCACAGCCGGATGTTCCGCACGAACTCGCTCACGGCGACGACCCTACCGGCGTCTCACCGGCCGGACCGGAACGCCCTCAGCCGCCCGTACGCGGCCAGGCCGTCCGGCACCCACTCCCAGTCGCCGAGCCGCCGCTCGATCTCCTCCTCGGGCAGGAAGCCGTACCACTGGACCTCCTCCACCTGGGGGCTCACCGGCAGCTCGCAGCGCACCTCGTACACCGCCGACCACCAGCTCTTGCCCGCCCCGTCGTCGTACAGGAACTTGAACAGGAACTCCGGCCGCGGCAGCCCGCTCACGCCCAGCTCCTCCTCGGCCTCCCGCAGGGCCGCCTCGTCGTAGGACTCGCCCGCCCCCACGACCCCGCCGACGAACATGTCGTACAGGGCGGGGAAGACCAGCTTCGTCGCCGTGCGCCGGTGCACGAAGAGCCGGCCGGCCTCGTCCCGGGCCTGGACGAACACGCAGCGGTGCCGCAGTCCGCGGGCGTACGCCTCGCCACGCGGGACCTGGGCGACGACCTGGTCGTTCTCGTCGACGATGTCGAGGATCTCGTCAGCAGGATTCATCCCCCCATCCAACCAGCCGCCCCGGCGGCATCAGGGCCTGGAGCCCGTGATCCGGGACGGGGTCCTCAGGGGTGCTGCAGGGTGCGCGCCGGGGCGGGTCGTGCCGTGCCGCAGGGCATCGCCGGGTGCAGTCCGAGCAGGACGATGCCCGTGACCACGGCCGCCAGTCCCGCCGCCTCGCAGGCCAGCGCCCCGGTGTCGGTGCGCAGCCGGTCGCCGAGGAAGCCCACCCCGCACAGGATCCCGGCGAGCGGCTCCGCCGCGGTGAGCGCGGGCAGCGACATGCGCAGCGACGACGTCTCGAACGCGCTCTGCACCAGGATCAGCCCGGTGAACCCGCAGAGCAGCACGCCGTAGGGCTGCCAGCCGGTGAACAGCGCCGCGAGGCCGCCCTCGGAGAAGCGTGTGCCGCTCACCCGGGTCAGCGCGTCCTGCACGCCGTAGAGCAGGCCGGCGGCGGTGGCCAGCAGCACCGGGCCCCAGCTCAGCCGGGAGCGCTTGGCACAGGTGGTGAGCACGAGCGCCGAGCCCACCATCGCACCGATGATCAGCCAGTGCCGCAGCGGATCGGCGACGGCGCTGCCGCCGCGCGGCTCGCCCGCCAGGAGGAACGTGCTCACGCCACCCGCGAGCAGCAGCAGGCCGGCCCACCCCTGGCGCCCCAGGGACTGCCCGGTCTGCCGGCGCGAGAGGGCCAGCGCGAACAGCAGATTGGTCGCGAGCAGCGGCTCGACCAGGGAGATCTCGCCCTGGCCGAGGGCCAGCGCGCCCAGCACCATGCCGGCCACCATCAGTCCCAGCCCGCCCAGCCAGCGCGGCATCCGCACCAGGTCGAGCAGCAGCCGGGGCGAGAGGAAGTCGTCCAGCGGTGCCCGCTGTGCGGCACTCTGCTGGAACACGAACCCGAAACCCAGACAGCAGGCGGCACCCACGGCGAGAAGGAGAACCAGAACGGACACGCTGCGTACCTCGATCATCCGGCCGGACCACGGACGGGCAGTGGCCGACTGTAGCGCTCCCGGGGCGGCGCCGACCCGGGAAGTGCCCGGAACCGGGCAGTTGACTCGGTCACGCCACCCGGGACGGTGACAGGACGGACGGGGCGCGGCGGCGCGACCGTGCGGCCATGGTGCGGGGGCGGTGCGCCCGGCGCCATGGTGTACGCCACACCGCTCCGCCCGGCGACCGTGGGCGCCCACCGGCGACCTGCGTCGCCTCTTCCCAACTTCCCCTTTCCGCAAGGTAGTTGAAGGCGGTAACATGCCTGTTCCGCTTGACGTGACCCTTGGCTGAGGGTTTGCTGTGCGTGATCGGTCGATGGCAGCCCGAGAAACAGGAAGTCCGCGGTGCCTCCACTCCCGCCCCTGCTCGGCGCTCGCCGGGCCCTCCCGGACCCGTCCGGCGGCACCGCCCCGGACGACTCCGGTGCCTTCGACGCCGCCCTCGACGACGAGGAAGTGCGCGCCGCGCGGGCCGCTCTGGCCCAGGGCCGGCGCCAGGCCGCCCGCTCCCTGCTGCTGCACACCGGCGACGACTGGGACCGGCGCGGCCACCGCCTCACCGTGCTGGCCCGGGAACCGTACGCCGCCGCCTGGGCGCACGACTGGTTACGGGCCGAGCCCGGGTCCGCCGACGCCGCCGCGCTGTACGCCCTGGCTCTCGTCCAGCGCGCCCTGCGGTCCAGGGCGGACCCCGCCCCGGCCCGCGAGGCCTGCGACACGGCCGCCGCGCTGTCCCCGGCCGACCCGACCCCCTGGCTCGGCAGGCTTCTGCTGGCCCGCGCGCTCGGCCCGGAGTGCGAGGTGCTCGGCGCCTTCGCCGAGCTGCGCCGCCGCCACCCCGAGCACCACCACGCCCACCACCTGCTGATCGCCCGCCTCGCCGAACGGCCCGCGGGCGGCCGCGCCGAGGCGCACGAGGTCTACGACCTCGCCGAGCACGTCGCCGCCCAGGCCCCCGCCGACTCCCCGCTGGCCGTGCTGCCGGTCGTCGCGTACGCCGAGCGCTATCGGGTCCTCGCCGCCACCGGCCTGGCCCCGGCCGACCCGGCCGCCTCCGGGCACTGGCGCGGACCCCGCGCCCGCCGGATCCTGCGCGCCTGCTTCGACTGGTGGCTGGAGTGGGAGCACGACGACCACCCCCGCCGCCACCTCGACCTCAACCACCTCGCCTTCGCCCTGTCCTGCGCCGGCCGCCCGGCCGAGGCGGCGGCCCTGTTCCAGCGCATCGGCGAACACGCCACCCCGGCGCCCTGGGCGTACGCGCATCCCGACCCCCTGGCGGCCTTCCATGCCGCCCGCGCCGGCGCGCTCGGGCACTGAGACACGGACCGGCGGCGGCCGAGCTGAGAAGAACGGCCCTGGCACACGTACACGAGAAGTGATTACGGAAGTCTGACCAGCGACCCGACTCCCTGGCCCCGCCGGGCCCCGAGTGCTCGAATGAGAACGTGAATCCCGAACAGACCGAGGAACCGAACGACGGCAGGCCGATCGGCCGCCGCGTCTTCCTCGGCACCCTCGGCCTCGGCGCGCTCGGCGTGGTCGCCGCGCCCCCGCTGCAGCGCGGCCTCGAAGGCTTCCTCGGCGGCATCGCCGGCAAGGACCCCACCGGCCTGACCGGTCTGCTGCCCAACGGCGGCGGCTTCCGCTACTACTCCGTCGCAGCCTCCGTACCGCACCGCGGCGCCGCCGACTACCGCCTCACCGTCGACGGCCTCGTCGACCACCCGCGCAGCTACACCCTGGCCGAACTGCGCGCCCTGCCGCGGACCCGGCTGGTCAAGGACGTCCAGTGCGTCACCGGCTGGCGCGTGCCGGGCACCCCCTTCGAGGGCGTACGGCTCTCCCACCTGCTCGACGCGGCCGGCGTCCGCTCCTCCGCCAGGGCCCTGCGCTTCACCTGCTTCGACGGCACCTACACCGAGAGCCTCACCCTGGAGCAGGCCCGCCGCCCGGACGTCCTGGTCGCCCTGCGCATGCAGGACAAGGACATCACCCACGACCACGGCGGCCCCGTCCGCCTCTACGTCGCCCCGATGTACTTCTACAAGTCGGCCAAGTGGCTCTCCGGCATCACGGTCACCGACCGGGTCAGGCCCGGCTACTGGGAGGACCTCGGCTACGACGTCGACGCCTGGGTGGGCGGCTCGAACGGACGCACCGATGAGCCTACGAGCTGAGACCCCGGCCCCGCCGAGCGCCCGCGTCCGCCGCTTCACCGCGGCCGAACGCTGGGTGCACCGCACGACCGCCGCGCTGATGGGGGTGTGCGTGGTGACGGCGGCCGTCCTCTACATCCCCCAGCTGGCCGTCCTGGTCGGCCGCCGCGAGCTGGTCGTCCGCGTCCACGAGTGGGCGGGCCTCGCCCTGCCGACGCCCGTGCTGCTCGGCCTGGCCTCCCGCGCCTTCCGCACCGACCTGCGCTTCGTCAACCGCTTCGGCCCGCACGACCGCCTCTGGCTGCGCGCCGCACTGCGCCGCGACAAACGGCGCGCCTCGCGCCCGGCCGGCAAGTTCAACGCCGGTCAGAAGATCTACGCGTCCTGGATCGCCGGGGCGACGCTGGTCATGCTCGGCACGGGCCTGATGATGTGGTTCACGCGCCTCACCCCGCTGGTGTGGCGCACCTCGGCGACCTTCGTGCACGACTGGCTGGCCCTGACGATCGGCGTCGTCCTCGCGGGTCACATCGGCATGGCCCTGGGCGACCCGGAGGCGAGACGGGGGCTGCGGACGGGCACCGTGACGAGCGAGTGGGCGCGGCGGGAACACCCGCTGTGGCGCCCCTGACGGCCCCCGCTACCGCCCGGCAGGGCCCGGTGGACCGGCGCGACCGCCCGGCAGGGGCTGGTGGACCGGCGCGACCGTTCGGCAGGACCCGGGAGACCGGAAACGGCTCACCCGCCCGAGTGTCCGCCGCGGACCGTGCGGTCCCAGGACACCGGTGAGCGGGTGAGCCGTCGCATGCGTACCGCCGCTAGATCACGAGGGACAGCAGCAGCACCAGTCCGCCGGCGACCACGGAGATGATCGTCTCCATCACCGACCAGGTCTTGACGGTCTGCCCGACGCTCAGCCCGAAGTACTCCTTCACCAGCCAGAAGCCGGCGTCGTTGACATGGCTGAAGAAGAGCGAGCCGGCGCCGATGGCCAGGACCAGCAGGGCCGCGTGGGTGGTCGACATGTCGGCCGCGAGCGGCGCGACCAGACCGGCCGCCGAGACCGTCGCCACCGTCGCCGAGCCGGTCGCCAGCCGGATCGCGACGGCGATCAGCCAGCCCAGCAGCAGCGCCGGGATCGACCAGTCCTTGGAGACGTCCAGGATCATCTGGCCCACCCCCGAGTCGATCAGCGTCTGCTTGAAGCCGCCACCCGCGCCGACGATCAGCAGGATGCCGGCGATGGGCATGAGGCCCTTCTCGACCGTCTGCTGCAGCCGCTCCTTGCTGAATCCGGCGGGCCGGCCGAGCGTGAAGAAGCCGACGATCACCGCGGCGAGCAGGGCGATCAGGGGGGAGCCGACGAGGTCGAGGGCCCGCTGCGTGGTGCTCGCGGTGTCGTCGACGACGATGTCCACCAGCGCCTTGGCCAGCATCAGCACCACCGGCAGCAGCACGGTGGCGAGCGTGGCGCCGAAGCCAGGACGGCGCTCCAGCTCGTCCGAGGCGCGCTGGGGCAGCATCCGGTCGGGCGCCGGGACGTCCACCCAGCGGGCCGCGACCTTGGAGAACACCGGACCGGCGATGATCACCGTGGGGATGGCGACCAGGATGCCGAGCGCCAGGGTCACGCCCAGGTTGGCCTTGACCGCGTCGATGGCGACCAGCGGGCCGGGGTGCGGCGGGATCAGGCCGTGCATCACGGACAGACCTGCCAGCGCCGGGATGCCGATGCGCATCAGCGAGTAGTTGCCGCGCTTGGCGACCATCAGCACGACCGGGATCAGCAGCACGATGCCGACCTCGAAGAACAGCGGCAGGCCGATCACCGAGGCGATGAGCACCATCGCCCAGGGCATGGAGCGTCCCCCGGCCTTGGCGAGGATCGTGTCGACGATCTGGTCGGCGCCGCCGGAGTCGGCGAGCAGCTTGCCCAGGATCGCCCCGAGCGCGATCAGGACACCCACGCCGGCCACCGTGCTGCCGAGCCCCGCGGTGAAGCTGGTGATCGCCTTGTCGAGCGGCGCGCCGGCGGCCGCCCCGAGCGCCAGCGACCCGATGATCAGGGCCAGGAAGGCATGGAGCTTGAACTTGGTGATGAGCAGGACGATCACGGCGATGCCCACCAGGACGGCTATGCCCAGCTGGGCGTGGCCGGCGGAGGTGATCGGCGGAGGGGCGTCCGCTGCCAGCATCTCGACGCTGAGTCTGGTCACGGGTGTTTCCTTGTGGTGACTGGGGACGGGGGTGAGGTGTTACTCGGATGCCGGGGGAAGCGCTTCCAGCGCCCGCGCGGCGCGTTCGGCGATCTCCTGGGGGCTGCCGCCTACGTCCACGGAGACGCCCGCCTCGTCCGGCTGCAGGGGCTGCAGCGTCGCGAACTGGGAGTCCAGCAGCGCGGTCGGCATGAAGTGCCCCCGCCGCTGCGCCATCCGGTCCTCGATCAGCTTCCGCTCGCCCGTGAGGTGCACGAACACGACCTCGGGAGCGACGCTCCTGAGCCGGTCGCGGTACGACCGCTTCAGCGCCGAGCTGCTGACCACCCCGCCGAGCCCGGCCCGCCCGTGCGCCCAGTGACCGATGGCGTCGAGCCACGGCCACCGGTCGGCGTCCTGGAGCGGGATCCCGGCCGACATCTTGTCGATGCTGGCCTTCGGGTGGAAGTCGTCGCCCTCGGCGTACGGAACGCCCAGCCGCGCGGCGAGCAGGGGACCGATGGTGGTCTTGCCCGTCCCCGCGACGCCCATCACGACGACGACCTGGGGGGTACGCATCACTGCCTCGCTGTCTTCCTCGACATCCGACGCCACATCGGCGTCGCCACACTGAAACCCATTAGGTACGATGAATTCAAGAGTCTGTGATGTATAAGTCTGACTTTTTGTGCCGGTGATCCACGCCGTACGCTGAGTGCATGACCACACCGGGCCGCGGGCTGCACGGCCGCGTTCTCGACTCCCTCGGCCCCGCGATCACGGCGGGCGAGTACCCGCCGGGCAGTGTTCTGCGCACCGACGAGCTGGCACAGCACTTCGAGGTGTCGCGCTCCGTGATGCGGGAGGCGGTCCGCGTCCTCGAATCCATGCACCTGGTCGAGTCCCGCCGCAGGGTGGGCGTGACGGTACGGCCGAAGGCCGAGTGGAACGTCTACGACCCGCAGGTCATCCGCTGGCGCCTCGCCGGCGCCGACCGCCCGCACCAGCTGCGGTCCCTGACCGTCCTGCGCTCCGCCGTCGAACCGGTCGCGGCGGGCCTCGCCGCGACCAACGCCACGGCACGGCAGTGCGCCGAACTCACCGAGTGCGCACTGGGGATGGTGGCCAACTCACGCGGCCACCGGCTCGACCAGTACCTGGTCCACGACGTCGCCTTCCACCGCGTCGTCCTCAACGCCTCCGGCAACGAGATGTTCGCCCGCCTCGGCGACGTCGTCGCCGAGGTCCTCACCGGCCGCACCCATCACGAGGTCATGTTCGAGGACCCCGATCCGGCCGCCGTGACGCTGCACGTGCAGGTGGCGGAGGCGGTCAGGGCGGGCGACGCCGTCCGCGCGGAGGAGCTGACCCGGCAGATCACGGTCGGCGCCCTGCGCGAACTCGACATCCTCGCGCCCTGACCGGCCGCGCCGCGGCCGCCCTCACCCGCCCCGCGTCGTCCTCGGCACCCGCCCCGTGTCACCCGCCCCGTGTCACCCGGCTTCCCCGGGGAAGTCCCCGTCCACGTACA
The DNA here is from genome assembly GCF_014650035.1 of Streptomyces lucensis JCM 4490. Taxonomy (GTDB): domain Bacteria; phylum Actinomycetota; class Actinomycetes; order Streptomycetales; family Streptomycetaceae; genus Streptomyces; species Streptomyces lucensis. Next base: position 118,450 of record NZ_BMUE01000005.1, read on the forward strand.
CCCACGCCCCGTCCACCCGCTCGAACCGGCTCCGCTCCACCAGCGAGCCGCCCCGGTAGGAGGCACGGAAGGTCACCGTCCCCGTTGCGTGGAAGGCGGAACCCCCGGTGGTGCCCAGGACCTCCAGCCCGGTCCACCTCGTCCCGGGATCGAGGTCCAGCCGCTCCGGCCGGGTCCGCGGATGCCACGTCCGCAGCAGGTACCCCGCGTCCCCCTTCACGAACGCGCTGTACCGCGACCGCATCAGCGCCTCGGCCGTGGGCGCGGCGGCCGCGCCCGTGTGGAAGCGCCCACAGCAGGCGTCGTAGGACTGGGCAAGCCCGCAGGGGCAGGAGCGCGTGGTCATGGCCCTCATTCTGCCCGCACCCGGGGAGGCGCCCGCCGCCCGTCCGGTGCACAGTGGAAGGGGACGCGCCACCGCGCCCCGCGGCCTCGCAACGCAGTGAGGAGAGGCGGACGATGACTCGACCCGTGAGCAGCCGTCCTCCGTCCGTCAAGGAATGGCGGCTGAACCTCTACCTGTCCGAACACGACCCGGAGACCACGGCCCGGATCGTCCTGGACACCGGTGACAACATCCTGGAGAGCCGCGCGGAGGCGCACCGCAGCCCGCAGGACCGGGAAGTCCCCGAGATCGGCGACGAACTCGCCGCCGGCCGCGCCCTGGTCGCCATGGGCCACCTGCTGATGCGGGCCGCCCAGGGCGACATCAAGGCCATGGGAGTGCCCGAGGAGCCGGCTCCCGCCGGTCTCTGGGAGCCCCAGGAGTGACGGAGCGGCACATGCTCTTCGCCGACCGGACCACGGCGGGACGGCAGTTGGGCGCCCGGCTGGAGTACCTGAGGGGCCAGGACGTCGTGGTCCTCGGACTGCCCCGGGGCGGGGTGCCGGTCGCCGCGCGGGTCGCCGAGGCCCTGGACGCGCCGCTGGACGTGTGCATGGTGCGCAAGCTGGGCGCACCCGGCCGGCCGGAACTGGGAATGGGCGCGATCGGCGAGGACGGCGTACGGGTGATCAACCAGGAGGTCGTGCGCGCGACGGGCGCCGGCCAGGCCGACCTCGACCGGGTCGAGGCCCACGAACGCGAGGTGCTCCGGCGGCGCGCCGCACGCTACCGCGGCGAGCACGCGCCCGTCGGCGTGGCGGGCCGGACCGCCGTGGTGGTCGACGACGGGGTGGCCACCGGGTCCACCGCGCGAGCGGCCTGCCGGATCGCCCGGGCGCGCGGTGCGGCGCGCATCGTGCTGGCGGTCCCCGTGGCACCCCGGGACTTCGAACGGCGACTGGGCGGTGACGCCGACGAACTGGTCTGCCTGGACACCCCCGCCGACTTCTTCGCCATCGGCCAGTTCTACGGCGACTTCACCCAGACCGAGGACGAGGAGGTCACCGCCTGCCTGCGGCAGGCGGCCGGGCGCCACGCGCACACCGCGGGCACCGGCGCCGAGGACCGCGAGGTCTCGATGAGCGCCGGGGCCGTACGGCTGCACGGGCGGCTCACCCTTCCCGCCGGAGCGACCGGGGTCGTCGCCTTCGCCCACGGCAGCGGCAGCGGGCGGCACAGCCCGCGCAACCGGTTCGTGGCCGAAGGGCTCAACCGGTCCGGGCTCGGCACCCTGCTCTTCGACCTGCTCACCGAGGAGGAGGAAGGGGACCGCGCCAACGTCTTCGACATCGGCCTGCTGGCCGCACGGCTGTCCGGCGTCACCGACTGGCTGCGCGAGCAGCCCGACACCGAGGGGCTCGCCGTCGGCTACTTCGGCGCCAGCACCGGCGCGGCCGCCGCACTGTGGGCCGCGGCCGAACCCTCGGCACGCCCCGCGGCGGTCGTCTCCCGCGGCGGCCGCCCCGATCTCGCCGGACCACGGCTGCCCGACGTGACCGCGCCCACGCTGCTCATCGTCGGCGGCGCCGACCCGCTGGTCCTCGACCTGAACCGCGAGGCGGCCGCCCGGCTGCACTGCGAGCACCGCCTGGAGGTCGTCCCGGGCGCCACGCACCTGTTCGAGGAGCCCGGCACGCTGGAGCAGGTCACCGAACTCGCCCGCGACTGGTTCACCGACCACATGGCACCCGCGCACGTGTAGGCGAAGGACCATGAGCGAGGGGCCCGTCACGCTGTTCCTCGCCGGCGACGTCATGCTCGGCCGGGGCGTGGACCAGATCCTGGCGCACCCCGGCGACCCGGGCCTGCGGGAGGACTACGTGCGCGACGCCCGGGACTACGTCGCCCTCGCGGAGGCGGCGGCCGGCCCGGTGCCCCGCCCGGTGGACCCCGTCTGGCCCTGGGGCGAGGCGCTGCCGGTGCTGGACCGCGCCGCGCCCGACGTGCGGGTGGTCAACCTGGAGACCGCCGTCACGGGGGACGGGGACTTCGCGCCCGGCAAAGCCGTCCACTACCGCATGCATCCGGCCAACCTGCCCTGCCTCGCCGCGGCCCGCCCCGACGTCTGCGCCCTCGCCAACAACCACGTCCTCGACTTCGGGCCGCTCGCCCTCGAGGAGACGCTCGACTCCCTGGCGGGGGCCGGGCTGCGCACCGCCGGGGCGGGCCGGACCGAGGCGGCGGCCTGGCGGCCGGCCACCGTCCCGCTGCGCAGTGGCGGACGGGTCCTGGTCCTCTCCTTCGGCATGCCCTCCAGCGGAATCCCCGAGACCTGGGCCGCCACCGCCGAGCGGCCGGGGGTGGCCCTGGTCGACGCCCCGACCGCCGAGGCCGCGGCCGCCCTCGGCGGCCTGCTGCGGTCGGCCCGACGGCCCGGTGACATCGCGGTCGCCTCCGTCCACTGGGGCTCCAACTGGGGATACGGCGTCTCCCGCGCCCAGGTCCGCTTCGCGCACGCGCTGGTCGACGCCGGCGTGGACATCGTCCACGGCCACTCCTCCCACCACCCGCGACCGCTGGAGGTGTACCGGGAGAGACTCGTCCTGTACGGCTGCGGTGACCTCGTCGACGACTACGAGGGCATCGGCGGCCACGAGCGCTACCGGGACGACCTGCGCCTGCTGTACCTGGTGTCCGTCGAACCCGGCACCGGCCGGCTGACCGGCCTGCGGATGGTGCCCCTGCGGGCGCGCCGGATGCGGCTGGAGCACGCGTCGGCCGAGGACACCGCGTGGCTGCGCACCGCCCTCGACCGCTGCGGCCGGGACCTGGGCACCCGCGTCGAGCAGAGCGCGGACGGCACCCTCACGGCCCGGCCCCTGCGCCCGGGCGCACCGCGCTGACGGCCCGGATCCCGTCCGGACCGCCGGGGTGCGCGTCCCCGGGCACGCGAAAGGCCCCCGCAGGAGCGGGGGCCTCACTGGTGTCCGAGGGGGGACTTGAACCCCCACGCCCGATAAAGGGCACTAGCACCTCAAGCTAGCGCGTCTGCCATTCCGCCACCCGGACAAGGTGTCTGTCGTGCGGGGTCTCCCCTGGCGGGCTCTCCTCGCGGCGACGAAGGAAACATTACCAGGCTTTCGGCGGTGTCCTGATCAGCCCCTGTCCCCGGGTCGGTGTCGCGTGAACGGCCGGTGACGGGCCGGGACCGCTCTTGGGCACGGGGCCGGGCCGGAGAGAGGATGAGGAACACCACCAGCAGTGCGAGCGGGAGGAAGCAGCGTGAGCGAGACGGACACGGCCAGGAGCGTCACCGGCGAGGACGAGGTCGTGGACCTCTGCCGCGAGCTGATCCGGTTCGACACCAGCAACTACGGCGACCACTCCGGGCCCGGTGAGCGCAAGGCCGCCGAGTGGGTCGCCGGGAAGCTGGCCGAGGTCGGGCTGGAGCCGAAGATCTTCGAGTCGCACCCGGGCCGGGCCTCGACGGTGGCCCGCATCGAGGGGGAGGACCCGTCCCGGCCCGCGCTGCTGATCCACGGCCACCTCGACGTCGTGCCCGCCAACGCGGTCGACTGGACCCACCACCCCTTCTCCGGCGAGGTCGCCGACGGGTGCGTGTGGGGGCGCGGAGCCGTCGACATGAAGGACATGGACGCCATGACCCTCGCGGTGGTGCGCGACCGGCTGCGCAGCGGACGGCGGCCCCCGCGGGACATCGTGGTCGCCTTCCTCGCCGACGAGGAGGCGGGCGGCACGTACGGCGCCCGCCACCTCGTCGACAACCATCCCGAGCTGTTCGAGGGCGTCACCGAGGCGATCAGCGAGGTCGGCGGCTTCTCCTTCACCGTCAACGAGCACCGGCGGCTCTACCTGATCCAGACGGCCGAGAAGGGCATGCACTGGATGAAGCTGACCGTGGCCGGCACCGCCGGGCACGGGTCGATGATCCACCGCGACAACGCCATCACCGAGCTCTCGGAGGCCGTCGCCCGGGTCGGGCGGCACACGTTCCCGGTGCGGGTCACCAAGACCACCCGGGCCTTCCTCGACGAACTGGGCGACGCGCTCGGCGTCGAGCTGGACGCGGAGGACATGGAGACCACCCTCGCCAAGCTCGGCGGCATCGCCAAACTGATCGGCGCGACCCTGCGCAACACCGCCAACCCCACCCAGCTGACCGCGGGCTACAAGGTGAACGTCATCCCCGGTGAGGCCACCGCGCACATCGACGGACGGTTCCTGCCGGGGCACGAGGAGGAGTTCCTGAGCGACCTCGACCGGCTGCTCGGACCGAACGTCCGCCGCGAGGACGTGCATTCAGACAAGGCGCTGGAGACCGGCTTCGACGGGGCGCTGGTGGCGGCCATGCAGTCGGCGCTGCTGGCCGAGGACCCCACCGCCAAGGCCGTCCCCTACATGCTCTCCGGCGGCACCGACGCCAAGTCCTTCGACGACCTCGGCATCCGCGGCTTCGGCTTCGCGCCGCTCAGGCTGCCGCCGGAGCTGGACTTCGCCGGCATGTTCCACGGGGTCGACGAGCGGGTGCCGGTCGACGGGCTGCGGTTCGGCGTGCGGGTGCTCGACCGCTTCATCGACGCGTCGTGACGCGCCCCGCCCACGGGTAATCGGGCAATCGTGCGAGATCGACTGAGAAGGGTGAATGCGACCATAAGCTCGTAGCTACATCAGTTCCTCCTCGTTACAGGTGATGCGATCAGCTAGTTGTGATCGCTTTGCCAACAAGGAGGAAGAATGATCAAGAAGGTCGTCGCTGCTGCGGCTGCCACCGGTGGGCTGGTTCTCGCGGGAGCGGGCCTCGCCGTCGCCGACTCGGGTGCCCAGGGTGCCGCCGTGCACTCCCCGGGTGTGGCTTCCGGCAACGTCGTCCAGGTGCCCGTGCACGTGCCGGTGAACGTGTGCGGCAACACGGTCAACGTGATCGGGCTCCTGAACCCCACCTTCGGCAACAGCTGCGTCAACAAGTGACGCCGGCTCCCTGAGGGGGGCTTCTCATACGAGCCGCCGGCCCCGGAGTGCGCGCCATGCGCTCCGGGGCCGGCCACGAAGGCAGGGGGGAACTCAGCATGCGACAAGGAACCCGCAAGGGTCTGTTGACCATGGCCGCGGCCACCGGCGTGATCGCCGCCGCGAGCGGCTACGCCCACGCGGACGCCGGCGCTCACGGCGCCGCCGCCGGCTCGCCCGGCGTACTGTCCGGCAACACGGTGCAGGCGCCGGTGCACGTCCCGGTGAACGTCTGCGGCAACACCGTGAACGTCGTCGGTCTGCTCAACCCGGCGGCCGGCAACAAGTGCGCCAATGACGACGGAGGTTCCGGGGGGCACGGCGGCACGGGCGGCCACACCGGTTCCGGCGGCTCGCACGCGGGCGGCCACACCGGCGGCTCGCCGGGCGTCGGCTCCGGCAACACGGTGCAGGTGCCGGTCGACGTCCCGGTGAACGTCTGCGGCAACAGCGTGAACGTCATCGGCGCCGGGAACGCCGCCGTGGGCGACGACTGCGCCAACGGCGGCGGTCACCACGGCCGGCCGCCGGGCGACGGACACGGCAACCCGCCGGGTGAACCGGGGCATCCAGGACAGCCGGGTCACCCGGGCACTCCCGGTCACCCGGGCACTCCCGGTCACCCGGGCACTCCGGGTCATCCCGGGACCGGTACCCCGCCCGCCAAGGGCGGCCCCGCGACCCACGACTCGACCCACGGCTCCACCCGGGTCACGGCACACGACGGCGGCCCGGCCCGGCCCGTCGCCGCCGGCGAGCTCGCCCACACGGGCAGCGACGTGCCGCTGGGACTCGTGCTGCCGGCCGGCGCGGGCGCGCTCCTCGCCGGCGCCGTCCTCTACCGCAAGGCGCGGGCCGCGGCGTAACGGCGCCACCGCCCGGCGGCAACGGAACGGGCCCTGCCATGCCGGCGGGGCCCGTTCCGTTCACACGGCCCGCGTCACCACGTGGCACGCACCTGGCGGATGATCCGCCGGCGCAACCGCACCCTGCGGCTGCCGTCGCGCAGCAGGCTCAGTCGGTCCAACTCCCAGTGTCCGTACTCGGCATGGTCCGTCAGCAGACGCGTCGCCTCCTTGCGGGACACCCCGCGAGGCACGTACACGTCGACAAATTCGTATTCCGGCATCGCATCTATTGTGCGGGCTGGTGCCCGGTACGGATAGCGTCTGCACTATGTCTGATGCTGCGCAGCCCACCGCTGCCGAGGTACGCGCCGCCGCCGAGGCGGTCAAGACCGCGCTCGACCGTCACCTGGCGGCGGTAGAACGCAGGACGGGGGAGGACGACCAGGCCGTCTACGAGGCGTTCAACCAGCTGGCCGCGGCCGCCGAGGCGTACGACGAGCTGCTCTACGACCGCTACGACGAGGTCACGCCCTTCGAGATCCCCGGTGCGGAGGACACGCTGCCGCCGTACGCGGGACCCGAGGAGCCGCACGCGGTCAGCGTGCTGATCCGCCGCGACTACACCGTGGCGGAACCCCAGCGCCTGCGGGCCCAGGCCCAGCGGGTCGAGACGGCGGAGTACGAGGACGTCTCGGGCGCGGGCGACGGCGCCGCCGAGACGGTCCCCGGGGCGCTCGGCATCCTCTTCGGCGAGTTCGAACCGGACGAGATCGCCTCCCGGCACAAGGAGTTCGGCCTGGAGGAGGGCGACTCCACGCTCTGGGTCACCGCGTCGGACGAGGCCTCCGAGCCCGGGGAGTGGCTGGAGGCGCCGTTCGAGCACGCCGATCCGCAGCAGGTGGTGTGCCGCTTCGACGTCAGCGCGATGTTCGACGAGGACGACGCCGACGAGCCCGGTGGGCTCGACGGGCCCGACGAGGAGGACGACCTCGAATTCGTCGAGGAAGACGACGAGGCCGCCGACGAGGCCGATGACGAGGACCTGGAGCCGCTGAACAGCGAGAAGTGAGGCGGGGAGCGGTGCCGTAGGCCCGGGGGCGGCACGGCACCGCTACCGTCAGCCGGCCGCCGTGGCCACCTGGGCCCGCAGCAGCGTCTGCAGCCGTGTCGTGCGGGGCTTGGCCGCGATCTCGGCGACCGCCCTCGGCAGCGCCTGCTCCACCCCGTGGACCACGGACAGGTGCCGTTCCGCCCGCCCGAACGCGGTGTACACCCAGGGCCTGCTGAGCGCCTGCGGGGCGTCGCCGGGCAGCACCACGACCGCCGCGGGCCAGCGGGCGCCCACCGCCTGGTGCGCGGTCAGCGCCCAGCCGTGCCGCACACAGCCCTCCACCCGCTCCTGCGGCACGACGACGGGAACGCCGGCGCAGGTCAGGTGCAAGCCGTCCGCGTCGGCCCGCACCACCGTCCCCGGCACCGACCGGCCGGGCGCGGGGGAGTAGGCGATCCGGTCTCCGGGGTCGAAGCCGCCGAAGCGGCCGGGGCCGGGGTTGAGGCGCTCCTTCAGGGTGGCGTTCAGGGCGCGGGTGCCCGCGGCACCGCCGTGACCCGGGGTGATCACCACGGTCTGCTCGGCCGGGATGCCGATCGCCCGCGGCACCGAGTCCGCGACCAGCTGCGCCGTGCGGTGCACGGCCTCGCCCGCATCCCGCACCGGGACGATGACGATCTCCTTGCCCGGTGCGTCCACCTGGTTCAGCTCACCGACGGCGACACCGGAGACCAGCTCGCCGATCGGCCCTGGATCGGGCACGCGGGAAGCGGTCCGGGGGCAGACGCGGGCGGCGAGGAGGTCCGCGAAGACGCGGCCCGGCCCGGCCGACCACAGCACCGCCGGGTCACCGCTGAACACCAGCCGGGCTCCGTCGGGAAGCGACTCGGCCAGCATCGCGGCGCTCTCCACGTCCAGCTGGGGCGCGTCCAGCACGATCAGCAGATCGAGGTCCAGGGCCCCGTCCGCGTCCCGCCCGGGGCCCTCGGCGCCGGACAGGAGACCGGCGACCGTGCCCACACCGTGCTCCGCGGTCTCCGCCGGCTGCCCGCCGCCGAGCAGTGCCGCGAGGCGGTGCCGTCCGTCGGGCGTGTGGCAGGCGGCGAAGGCGCGCAGCCCGGCGGCGCGCGCGGCGGCGAGCAGCGCGGCCGGTTCGGCGCGGGCCGCCTCCCCGCCGGTGTGCAGCACCAGGCCGTGCCCGGCGACCGCCCGGGCCAGCTCGGCAGCACCGCCCGACAGCTCCCGCGCGGCCGCCTCCCAGGCCTGCCCGGCCCCTTCGGACAGCGAGCTCACCAGCCGGGCCAGGCCGTCGGCGAGGCTCTCCTCCGCGAGCGCGTACCGCTCCAGGCCCACCAGGACCCGGACCGGCCGCTCGGCGTCCCCGTCCTCCTCGGTGTCCCCGGTGTCCCCGGTGTCCCCGGTGTCCCCTGTGTCCCCGGTGTTCTCGGCGGCCTCCCGGGCGGCAGGGGCGCCGGTCTCGTCCAGCGCGTCCTGGAACACCAGGGCCTCGCCCTCCGCGAGCGCGCTCTGCACCGCCGCGTCCGGGTCGGGCACGCCCTGCCGCCCCAGTGCCGCGGTGAGCGCCGGCAGTTCGAGCGCGGTGTGCCCCGCCACGGCGGCCTGCTCCAGCAGCCGGACCGTCATGGCCCGGCCCCGCCGCTCGTCGTCCGGCCCGCAGGCGGCGCCGAGCAGCGCCCGCGCGAAGCCGTCGGCCTGTTCGGGCCGCACGCCGCCGACCCGGAGCAACTGCCACGGATCGTCCCTGAGCGCGCTGTCGGCGCCCTCGCCCAGGGACACGGCCACCTGGAGGGCCAGGGCCTCGGGCGCGCCGCCCTCGACCAGCACCCGACGCACCGCCTCCACGGTGTGCGCCGCGGGTCCGCCGGGCCCGGCGGGGGCCTGGACCGGCCGCGGGCGCCGTGCGGGCTCCGGGGCCGGGCGGCGCGGGGCCGGCGCGGGCTCGGCGAAGACCGTCGCCGCCGGCTTAGCACCGCTCTCCACGGCCCGTACCGCGGCCAGCAGGTCGGCGGCCGTGCCGCTGAGCTTGGCACCGCTCGCGATCGGGCCCTTCCGCTCGGCCTTGCGGCGTTCGATCCGCTCCCGCTCGACCCGCTGCGCGGCCAGCTCGGCCTCCGCCTCGGACGGACCGGCCGCATCCCCCTCGCCCGCCGCAGCGCCCCGCGCCGCACCGTCACCGTCACCGTCGTCGCCGTCGTCGTCGCCCACGGTCTTCGCGGCAGCGCTTGCCGGACCGCCGTCACCGCCCGTGTCCTCGGCATCCCCGGTCCCGGCCGCCGCCTCCCGTGCCGTACCGCCGCCGTGCGCGCCCCCCGACTCCTCGGCGGCCTGCGCCGCACCGCCGCCGTCCTCGGCGCCCCGCGCCGCCCGCGCCGTGCCGTCGTCGCCCGCACGGCCTTCTTCGCCGGACGGCCGTGCTCCCGCGGCCTCCGGGGTGTCCGGCGTCCCCGGCCCGGCTTCCTCCGTGGTCTCCGGCTCCGTGCTCACAGCGTGCTCCAGTCGTGATCGGGATAGCGGTGCACCGGCGCCGACACGTCGTCGAGCGCCCGGCAGATCTCGTCAGGAAGACTAAGGGCCTCCACTGACAACGCCGCCGTGAGCTGCTGCGCGGTGCGCGCGCCGACGATCGGCGCGGCCACGCCCGGCCGGTCCCGGACCCAGGCGAGGGCCACCTGGAGCGGGGTGACCGCGAGCCCGTCGGCGGCCGTCGTCACCGCGTCCACGATGCGCGTCGCCGTGTCGTCCAGGTAGGGCTCGACGAACGGTGCCAGGTGCTCGGAGGCACCGCGCGAGTCGGCGGGAGTGGCGTGCCGGTACTTGCCGGTCAGCACGCCCCGGCCGAGCGGGGAGGAGGGCAGCAGGCCGACCCCGAGGTCGAGCGCGGCGGGCAGCACCTCGCGCTCCACGCCCCGCTGGAGCAGCGAGTACTCCATCTGCGTGCCGGCCAGCCGGGTGCGGGAACCCGGGGCGGCGAGCTGCCAGGTCGCCGCCTTCGCGAGCTGCCAGCCGCAGAAGTTGGAGACGCCCGCGTAGCGGGCACGTCCGCTGCTCACCGCCAGGTCGAGGGCCTGGAGCGACTCCTCCAGCGGGGTTCCGGGATCGTAGGCGTGGATCTGCCACAGGTCGACGTAGTCCGTGCCCAGCCGGGCCAGGGACGCGTCGAGCGCGGCGAGCAGATGGCCGCGGGAGCCGTCGAAGCGGCGGTCGGGGTCGGGCACGCTGCCCGCCTTCGTGGAGATGACCAGGTCCCGGCGCGGCACCAGGCCCTCGACGAGCTGCCCGAGCAGGTACTCCGCCCCTCCGTCGCCGTACACGTCCGCGGTGTCGACGAGGGTTCCGCCGGCCTCCCAGAACGCCTTCAGCATGTCCGCGGCGTCGTGCTCGTCGGTGTCCCGGCCCCAGGTGAGGGTGCCGAGTCCGATCCTGGACACGCGCAGGCCGGTACGGCCGAGATGCCTCTGCTCCATGCGGGCGAGATTACTGGCCGGACCAGGTGCGGTGGGTTGCCTGTGGACAACGGCGTCTGCCGCCCCGCGCCGCCCCGCGCTAAGGTCACCGCCAACGGACGTTACTCATCGGTAAGGGGAATCGCGCATGCAGCTCGGGATCAACCTCGGCTACTGGGGTGCCGGAATGGACGGGGACAATCTGGCCGTGGCCCAGGAGGCCGACCGGCTGGGCTACTCCGTGTGCTGGGCCGCCGAGGCGTACGGCTCCGACGCGGCCACGGTGCTCAGCTGGGTCGCGGCGCAGACCGAGCGCATCGACGTCGGCTCGGCCATCTTCCAGATCCCGGCCCGCCAGCCCGCGATGACCGCGATGACCGCGGCCACGCTGGACTCGCTGTCCGGCGGCCGCTTCCGGCTCGGCCTCGGCGTCTCCGGTCCGCAGGTCTCCGAGGGCTGGTACGGCGTCAAGTTCGACAAGCCGCTGGCCCGCACCCGCGAGTACGTGGAGATCGTGCGCCGCGCGATGACCCGGGAGCGGCTGACGTACGAGGGCGAGCACTGGACGCTGCCGCTGCCCGGCGGCCCGGGCAAGCCGATCAAGCTCACCGTGCACCCCCAGCGCGAGCACATCCCGCTGTACATCGCCGCGATCGGCCCCAGGAACCTCGAGCAGACCGGCGAGATCGCCGACGGCGCCCTGCTGATCTTCCCGGCCGCCGAACACCTGGAGGACACCACCCTCAAGTACCTGCGCGCGGGCCGGGAGAAGGCCGGCAAGACCCTCGACGGCTTCGACGTGTGCCCGACCCTGCCGCTCGCCGTCGGCGAGGACAAGGACGTGGCCCGCCTCGCGGACACCTTCCGCCCCTACACCGCGCTGTACGTCGGCGGGATGGGCAGCGCCAAGCAGAACTTCTACAACCAGCTCGCGCAGCGCATGGGATACGCGAAGGAGGCCGCCGAGATCCAGCAGAAGTACCTGTCCGGGGACAAGCAGGGCGCCGCCGCCGCGGTCCCGCAGGACCTCATCGACAAGACCGCGCTGCTGGGATCCGTCGACCGCATCGCCGACCGGATGAAGGCCTACGCCGCCGCCGGGGTCACCACCCTCAGCCTCGCCCCCGCCGGCTTCACGCTCGACGAGCGGATCGCCTCCCTGCGGGCGGGCACCGAGGCACTGGAGCGCGCCGGGCTCGCCTAGGCGTAAGCGCATTCCAGGAGGACGTTTCCGCGGCCGTGGTGGGGGCTCGGGGGTCTTCCCCGCCACGGCCGTCACCGGGAACAACGCGCCCGGTGCCGCGCGGTTACGACCCCGGTGCTCCTTCTTCCGGCCGAATCGGCCGACACCCTTGTTGCGGCTCCCTTGTGCCCGCATTTGACTCGTTCTGCGCGGGGTCGAGCAGAGAGGTGTCCGCCATGCTTTCGGCCAGGAGTCTGTTCCAGGAGATCATCGACGACGACGAGGCCTTCCGGCTCTTCTGCTCCATCGCCGCCGCCGGGGAGTCCCAGGGCGGTTGGGAGAACGCACGCATCGCCGCGCTGGTGCCGCCGGGCGAACGCGCGCTCGCGCCCAAGATCGCCCGCCACGGAGCGGACGAGGACAAGCACGGCCGCATCTTCACCGCGCTGCTGCGGAAGCGCGGGCTCACCCCGGTCCCCGTCCCGCCGGAGACCGACTACACCATGCTCCTGGAACGCCTCGGCATCGGCCTCGCCCACGACAGGCTCCGCCGCGACGAACCGCTCACCGAGCACGACATCATCGTCTACCTCGCGCACAGCAGGGTCACCGAACAGCGTGCCGCCGAGCAGATGCGGCTGCTCCTCAGGCACTTCGCCGGCCACCCCGAACTCGGCAGGGCCGTCCGCCGGATCTCGGACGACGAGGACAACCACCTCGCCTACACCCACGAGGAGCTGCTCCGCCTCGCCGCCGCCGGGCACGGCCGGCTGATCCAGCGCACCCTGCGCGCGTGCGCGCTCGCCGAGATCCGCGTCCACCGGGACGTCAGCCTGGCGGTGACGGCCCGCATGGGCCGCATCCTCGGCTGGCCGAAGGCCAGATCGGCACTGCTCGCCGCCGGCATCCACGCCGTGTACGCCGGTGAACGCCTCGCCGGCTGGCGCCGCATGGTCAGCCTCAGCATGCCCGCACGCCGCAACGCCCTCGGCGGACCCGCCACGACGGCCCCCGAGTTCGTCTAGGCGGTCACATCCAGCCGCGCCGCTTGAACAGGCGGTAGAGCAGTACTTCCAGAACCGCCATCGCCGCGATCACCGCCGGGTACGACCACAGCCAGTGCAGCTCCGGCATGTGGTCGAAGTTCATGCCGTAGATCCCCGCGAGCATCGTGGGGACCGCCGCCATCGCCGCCCACGCGGAGATCTTCCGCATGTCGTCGTTCTGCCGCACGCTCATCTGCGCGAGGTGGGCCGACAGGATGTCCGACACCAGCCGGTCCAGGGCCTCCACGGACTCGTTCACGCGCGCGAGGTGGTCGCTCACGTCGCGGAAGAAGGGTCGCGCCTTGTCGTCGACGAACGGCACCCCGCCGCCGAGCGCGCCTGGGCCGGCCAGCCGCGTCATCGGCAGCGTCAGCGGCCCGGTGGCCCGGCGGAACTCCAGCACCTGGCGCTTGAAGGTGTAGATGCGCGACGCGGTGTTGCGCGAGCCGCCGGTGTCCGGCTGGAACACCTCCGCCTCCAGCTCCTCCAGATCGGTCTGCAGCTCCGTCGCCACCTCCAGGTAGTGGTCGACGACCGCGTCGGAGATCGCGTACAGCACCGAGGTCGGACCCTTGTCCAGCATCTCGGGCTCCTGCTCCAGCCGGCGCCGCACCGACGCCAGCGGCGAGCCCTCGCCGTGGCGGACGGTCACCACGAAGCAGTCCCCGATGAAGATCATGATCTCGCCGGTCGAGACGGTGTCGCCGGCCGGCTCGTACACCACCGGCTTGAGCACCAGGAACAGCGAGTCGTCGTACACCTCCAGCTTGGGCCGCTGATGTGCCTTGAGCGCGTCCTCCACGGCCAGCGGATGCAGCCCGAACTCCCTGGTGACCAGGTCGAACTCCCGCTCCGAGGGCTCGTGCAGCCCGATCCACGCGAAGCCGCCCGCCGCCCGGGCCTCGTCGAGCGCGTCGGACAGGTCCTCCGGGCCCTCGGTACGGAGCCCGTGCCGGTAGATGGCGCAGTCCACGATCACGCGGAGCATCCTCCCTTCCGCCCGCCCACCGCCGCACGCCGGTGAGCACCTACCCTTGCCGCATGCCCACGCTCATCCTCGTAAGGCACGGACGTTCCACAGCCAACACCTCCGGCCTGCTCGCCGGGCGGACACCGGGCGTCGCCCTCGACGAGCGCGGCGCCGCGCAGGCCGCCGCGCTGCCCGGCCGGCTCGCGGGACTGCCCCTGTGCGAGGCCGTCGTCAGCCCGCTCCAGCGCTGCCAGGAGACCGTGCGCCCGCTGCTGGAGGCCCGCCCGGAGCTGCGCGTCCACACCGACGACCGGATCGGCGAGTGCGACTACGGCGACTGGACGGGCCGCAAGCTCGCCGAACTGAAGGACGAGCCGTTGATGGAGATCGTCCAGGCCCACCCGTCGGCCGCCGCCTTCCCGGGCGGCGAGTCCATGCGGGCCATGCAGACCCGCGCCGCCGAGGCCGTACGCGAGTGGAACGCGCGCGTGGAGCGCGAGCACGGCGCCGACGCCGTCTACCTCATGTGCTCCCACGGTGACATCATCAAGTCCCTCGTCGCGGACGCCCTCGGGCTGCATCTCGACCTCTTCCAGCGGATCGCCGTCGAACCGTGTTCCATCACCGCCATCCGTTACACGCGCCTGCGGCCGTTCGTCGTCCGCCTCGGCGACACCGGGGACTTCGCCTCGCTCGCCCCGCGCGAGGACCCGGGCGAGGGCGACGCACCGGTCGGGGGTGGTGCGGGCGCACCGTGATCGCCGCCCGCAGTAGGGTGAAGCGGTCCACCAGTCGACGTGTCCGCATGGCCCGTACCGCTGAAACTCTCGAATCCAATGGAGACAGGACGTGTCCCGTCAGGTGTTCCTCTACGACCAGCCGGACCGCTTCGTGGCCGGCACGGTCGGACTGCCCGGGCGCCGTACGTTCTTCCTCCAGGCCACCGCAGGCCCCCGGGTGACCAGCGTGGTCCTGGAGAAGACCCAGGTCGCCGCGCTCGCCGAGCGCATGGACGAGCTGCTCGACGAGGTCGTACGGCGCAGTGGCGGCAGTGCCGCCGTCCCCGCCATGACGCCCTCGGAGGTTTCCGACACCGGCCCGCTCCAGACACCCATCGAGGAGGAGTTCCGGGTCGGCACCATGGCCCTGGCCTGGGACGGCGAGGACGAGCGCATGATCGTCGAGGCCCAGGCCCTCGTCGAGCTGGACGCCGACACCGAGGAGGACCTCGCCGAGGCCGAGGAGCGGCTGCTCCAGGACGAGGAGAACGGGCCCCCGATGCTGCGGGTCCGGCTGACCGGCGCGCAGGCCCGGGCCTTCGCCAAGCGCGCCCTCGACGTCGTCAACGCCGGGCGGCCGCCGTGCCCGCTGTGCAGCCTCCCGCTCGATCCGGAAGGACACGTATGTCCGCGCCAGAACGGATACCGCCGCGGGGCCTGACGGCCGCCGACGCGACGGCCGACGCGGCCGCCGCCGAACTGCTCGCCCGGGGCGAGCTGAGCGTGCGCGGCCGGATCCGCGAGGCGTCCAACGCGGCGCTGTTCTGCACGGTCGCCCACGACGGCCGGGAAGCCGCCTGCGTGTACAAGCCGGTCGCCGGCGAGCGTCCCCTGTGGGATTTCCCCGACGGCACCCTCGCGGGCCGGGAGGTGGCCGCCTACGAGGTCTCCGAGGCCGCCGGCTGGGGGCTCGTCCCGCCGACCGTGCTCCGTGACGGGCCCTACGGCGAGGGCATGTGCCAGCTGTGGATCGACGCCGGGGCCGAGGCGGAGCTGCTCGCCCTGGTGGACGGCGAGGAGCCGGGGCCGGGCTGGAAGGCCATCGGGTTCGCCGAGGTCGGCGAGGGGCGCACCGCGCTCCTCGTGCACGCCGACGACGAGCGGCTGCGCCGGCTGGCCGTGCTCGACGCGGTGATCAACAACGCCGACCGCAAGGGCGGCCACCTGCTGCCCACCGCCGGCGGGCGGCTCTACGGCATCGACCACGGCGTCACCTTCAACGTCGACGACAAGCTGCGCACACTGCTGTGGGGTTGGGCCGGGGAACCGCTCACGCCCGAGGCCCTCGACGTCCTCGAAGGGCTGCGCGAAGCCCTCGGCGGAGCTCTGGGGGAACGGCTGACCGCGCTCCTCACGGCGGCCGAGATCGACGCCACGCGCGCGCGGGTCGACGCGCTGCTCGCATCCGGCCTGCACCCGGAGCCGGGCGGCCGGTGGCCCGCCATCCCCTGGCCGCCGGTGTGAGCGCGCCGCCCGCGTGAGCACACAGCGGCCGGAAACACAAGAACGCCTTACCGGCCACGGGCGCGATCCCGTTCGTCCGGGCGGCCCGTGGCCGGGTTAGGCTCATGTACATGCATGCCTGGCCCGCTTCCGAGGTCCCCGCCCTGCCTGGTCAGGGCCGCGACCTGAGGATCCACGACACCGCGACCGGCGGCCTCGTCACCCTCGACCCCGGTCCCGTCGCCCGTATCTACGTCTGCGGCATCACGCCGTACGACGCGACCCACATGGGTCACGCGGCGACCTACAACGCGTTCGACCTCGTTCAGCGCGTGTGGCTCGACACCAAGCGGCAGGTCCACTACGTCCAGAACGTCACCGACGTCGACGACCCGCTGCTGGAGCGCGCGGAGCGGGACGGCGTCGACTGGGTCGCCCTCGCCGAGAAGGAGACGGCCCTCTTCCGCGAGGACATGACCGCCCTGCGGATGCTCCCGCCCCGGCACTACATAGGCGCCGTCGAGGCGATACCCGGCATCGTCCCGCTCGTGGAACGACTGCGCGAACTCGGCGCCGCCTACGAGCTGGAGGGCGACGTCTACTTCTCGGTCGAGGCCGACCCGCACTTCGGTCAGGTCTCGAACCTCGACGCGGCCGCCATGCGGCTGCTGTCCGCCGAGCGCGGCGGCGACCCGGACCGCCCGGGCAAGAAGAACCCGCTGGACCCGATGCTGTGGATGGCGGCCCGCGAGGGCGAGCCCAGCTGGGACGGCGGCACCCTCGGCCGGGGCCGGCCCGGCTGGCACATCGAGTGCGTGGCCATCGCCCTGGACCACCTCGGCATGGGCTTCGACGTCCAGGGCGGCGGCTCCGACCTGGCCTTCCCGCACCACGAGATGGGCGCCTCGCACGCCCAGGTGCTCACCGGCGAGTTCCCCATGGCCAAGGCGTACGTGCACGCGGGCATGGTCGCCCTGCACGGCGAGAAGATGTCCAAGTCCAAGGGCAACCTGGTCTTCGTCTCGCGGCTGCGCCGCGACGGCGTCGACCCCGCCGCCGTCCGCCTGACGCTGCTCGCCCACCACTACCGTGCCGACTGGGAGTGGACCGACCAGGTCCTTCAGGACGCCGTCGCCCGGCTCGGCCGCTGGCGCGCGGCCGTCTCCCGGCCCGACGGGCCGTCCGCGGACACGCTCGTGGAGGAGATCCGCGAGGCGCTGGCGAACGACCTGGACGCGCCGGCCGCACTCGCCGCCGTCGACCGCTGGGCGGCGCGCCAGGACGCGGAGGGTGGCACGGACACCGCCGCGCCGGGCCTGGTCACGCGGGCCGTGGACGCGCTGCTGGGCGTGGCTCTCTAGCGCCGCCGGGCGTAGCTCTCCAGGACAGACCGAAGGGGCGGTCCCCGCTGCGGGAACCGCCCCTTCTTCCGTGCCGCGAGGGACCCTCAGTCCTCCGGGGTGCCCTCGCCGTCGTCGCCCTCCGGACCGCCGGAGGCGTCCGGCTTGGGCGGCTTCGGCCGCGACCTGCCGCCCGGGGCGTCCCGGCGGTAGGGGCCGCCGTCCCCGCCGTCCGCCGTGGCGTGCCCGCCCGGCGGGCCGACGTCCCGGCGCCGCAGGTACCGCTCGAACTCGCGGGCGATCGCCTCGCCCGAAGCCTCCGGCAGCTCGGCGGTGTCCCGGGCCTCCTCCAGCGTCTGGACGTACTCGGCGACCTCGCTGTCCTCGGCGGCCAGCTGGTCCACGCCCACCTGCCAGGCCCGCGCGTCCTCGGGCAGCTCGCCCTGCGGGATGCGCAGGTCCAGCAGATCCTCCAGGCGGTTCAGCAGCGCCAGGGTGGCCTTCGGGTTGGGCGGCTGCGATACGTAGTGCGGCACGGCCGCCCACAGCGACACCGCCGGGACCCCGGCATGGGTGCACGCCTCCTGCAGAACGCCGACGATGCCCGTCGGGCCCTCGTACTTGGTCTCCTCCAGGTCCATCCGGCCGGCCAGGTCACGGTCGGACGTGACCCCGCTGACCGGCACCGGACGCGTGTGCGGGGTGTCCCCGAGCAGGGCGCCCAGGACGACCACCAGCTCCACGCCCAGCTCGTGCGCGAAGCCGAGCAGCTCGTTGCAGAACGACCGCCAGCGCATGGACGGTTCGATCCCGCGGACCAGCACGAGGTCGCGCGGCTTGTCACCGCCGACCCGGACCACCGACAGCCTCGTCGTCGGCCAGGTGATCTTGCGCACCCCGCCGTCCATGAACACCGTGGGGCGGTTGACCTGGAAGTCGTAGTAGTCCTCGGCGTCCAGCGCCGCGAAGACCTCGCCCTTGAACTCGCGTTCCAGGTGCGCGACCGCCGTGGAGGCGGCGTCACCGGCATCGTTCCAGCCCTCGAACGCGGCCACCATGACTGGGTCGATCAGCTCGGGAACCCCCTCCAGCTCGATCACCCAGTGCCTCCTTCCGACGTGCCCTCGCTTGACCCACCAACCTTACGGCGTCCGGCGGGTGGGCCCGCAGCCCCCTGGGACGGGGATGCCCGGATCACTGCCCCGCCGGCCGGCCCGGAACACCCCCGGGCCCGCCGGAAGTCCCGGGCGCCCGTCCCCGGTCCGGCCCCCGACAGGCGGAAGGGGCGGCTCCACCGGAGTGGAACCGCCCCTCCCGGGGTCCGGACCCGGTGCGGCGGGGTCCGGCGCGTCGGCGGTGCCGGTCCTGGTCAGGGGAGGCCGGCCGCCGCGCGGGCTACTTCTTGTCGAGCAGGTCCTGCACCTTGGCGCGGACCTCGTCCGTGGCCAGGCCCCGGATGGTCAGCGTCGTCCGGCGGCGCAGCACGTCGTCCGTCGTCTCGGCCCACTCGTGGTCACGTGCCCAGACCACCTGCGCCCAGATCTCCGGGGCGTCGGGGTGGACCCGCTCGGCCAGGGCCGCGTCCTCGTTCGCCAGACGGGCGATGTCGAACGCCAGCGAGCCGTAGTGCGTGGCCAGGTGCCTGGCGGTGTCGGCGGCCATCCGCGGGCCGGGCGCCGGGCGGTCGGTCAGCAGACGGTGGGCGACCGCGCGCGGGTTGGCGATGCCCGGCAGCGGCAGCTTCTTCGGCAGCGAGGAGATCGGCTCGAAGTCGTCACCGAGCGGGTGGCCCGGCAGCGACTCCAGCTTCTGCATCACCGTACGGCCGATGTGCCGGAACGTGGTCCACTTGCCGCCCGCGACGGACAGCATGCCGCCCTTGCCCTCGGTGACGACGGTCTCGCGCTTGGCCTTGGCGGTGTCGCCGGGGCCGCCGGGCAGCACGCGCAGGCCGGCGAACGCGTAGGTGATCAGTTCCCGCTTGAGCTGCTGGTCCCGGACGGAGAACGCGGCCTCGTCCAGTATCTGGGCTATGTCGTTGTCGTTGACGGACACGTCCGCCGGGTCGCCCTCGAACTCCTCGTCGGTGGTGCCGAGCAGCAGCATGTCCTCCCAGGGGAGGGCGAAGGTGATGCGGTACTTGTCGATCGGGGTCGCGAGCGCCGCCTTCCACGGGGAGGTGCGCTTCAGGACCAGGTGCGCGCCCTTCGACAGGCGGATGGACGGCGCGGCGTCCGGGTCCTCCATGCGGCGCAGGTGGTCGACCCAGGGACCGGTGGCGTTCAGCACCAGGCGGGCGTTGACCCCGAACTCCTCGCCGGAGAGCCGGTCGCGCAGTTCGGCGCCGGTGACCCGGCCCTTGGTGAAACGCAGGCCGGAGACCTCGGCGTGGTTGAGGACGACCGCGCCCGCCTCGACGGCCGCGCGGACCGTCATCAGCGCCATGCGCGCGTCGTTCATCTGGTCGTCGCCGTACACGGCCACGGCCTTGAGGTTCTCGGTGCGCAGCTCGGGCACGTCCTGCGCCGCCTTGGCGGGGGAGAGCAGGTGGCCCACGCCGTCACCGAACGCGGAGAGCGCGGAGTAGGCGAAGACGCCCGCGCCGAGCTTCGCCGCGCCGTGCGGCCCGCCCTTGTACACGGGGAGGTAGAAGGTGAGCGGGTTCGCCAGGTGGGGGGCCACCTGACGGGAGACCGCACGGCGCTCGAAGTGGTTCTCCGCCACCAGCTTCACCGCGCCGGTCTGCAGGTAGCGCAGACCGCCGTGGAGCAGCTTGGAGGAGGCGGAGGAGGTGGCGCCGGCGAAGTCGCCGGCGTCGACCAGCGCCACCCTGAGCCCGGACTGCGCGGCGTGCCAGGCGGTGGAGATGCCCAGGATGCCGCCGCCGATCACAAGAAGGTCGTACGACGCCTTGGAGAGCTGCTCCCTGGTCTCGGCCCGGCTCGGGGTGGAGCCGGAGGCCGGGTGCGTCCCGAGGGCAGGCACGGTCTGCAGGGTGGACTGACTGGTCATTTCGGGTACTTACTCCTCGTCAGAGCTGTCTGAGCCGGTTGGGAATCCGCTCAGCTCTCGTCGTCGAGCCAGCCCATGGTCCGCTCGACGGCCTTGAGCCAGTTCTTGTACTCACGGTCGCGGGTCTCCGCGTCCATGCGGGGGGTCCACTCGGCGGCCCGGCGCCAGTTGGCGCGCAGTTCGTCGGTGCTGGACCAGAAGCCGACGGCGAGGCCGGCGGCGTAGGCGGCGCCGAGGCAGGTCGTCTCGGCGACCATCGGGCGCACCACGGGTGCGTCGAGGACGTCGGAGAGCGTCTGCATCAGCAGGTTGTTCGCGGTCATGCCGCCGTCGACCTTGAGGGTCACCAGCTCGTCGCCGGAGTCCTTGACCATGGCGTCGGCGATCTCCCGCGTCTGCCAGGCGGTGGCCTCCAGGACGGCACGGGCCAGGTGCGCCTTGGTCACGTACCGGGTCAGGCCGGCGATCACACCGCGGGCGTCGGAACGCCAGTGCGGGGCGAACAGACCGGAGAAGGCCGGCACGAAGTAGGCGCCGCCGTTGTCCTCGACCGAGAGCGCGAGCGTCTCGATCTCGGCGGCGGTGGAGATCAGGCCCATCTGGTCGCGCATCCACTGGACCAGGGAGCCGGTGACGGCGATCGAGCCCTCGAGGGCGAAGACCGTCGGCTGGTCGCCGATCTTGTAACCGACCGTGGTCAGCAGACCGGCGTAGGAGTTGATGATCTTGTCACCGGTGTTCATCACCATGAAGGTGCCGGTGCCGTAGGTGGACTTGGTCTCGCCCTCGGAGAAGCAGCACTGGCCGAACAGGGCCGCCTGCTGGTCGCCGAGCGCGGAGGCCACCGGGATGCCGCCGAGCAGCTCGCCGAGCTTGCCGCCCTGGATCTCGCCGTAGACCTCGGCGGAGGAGCGGATCTCGGGCAGCATCGCCAGCGGGACGCCGATGGACTCGGCGATCTTGTCGTCCCACTGCATCGTGTGCAGGTTCATGAGAAGGGTGCGGGAGGCGTTGGTGACGTCGGTGTAGTGCTTGCCGCCGTTGACACCGCCGGTCAGGTTCCAGATGACCCAGGTGTCCATGGTGCCGAAGAGGATGTCGCCCGCCTCGGCGCGCTCCTGGAGGCCGTCGACGTTGTCGAGCAGCCAGCGGGCCTTCGGACCGGCGAAGTACGAGGCCAGCGGCAGACCGGTCTCGCGGCGGAACCGGTCCTGGCCGACGTTGCGGCCCAGTTCCCGGCACAGGGCGTCGGTGCGGGTGTCCTGCCAGACGATGGCGTTGTAGACGGGCTCACCGGTGTTCTTGTCCCACAGCACGGTGGTCTCGCGCTGGTTGGTGATGCCGATGGCCTTGATGTCGTCCCGGGTGATGCCGGCCTTCGCGACGGCTCCCGCGACGACCTCCTGGACGTTGGTCCAGATCTCGTTGGCGTTGTGCTCGACCCAGCCCGGCTTCGGGAAGATCTGCTCGTGCTCCTTCTGGTCGACGGCGACGATCCGGCCGTCGCGGTCGAAGACGATGCAGCGCGAGGAAGTGGTGCCCTGGTCGATGGCCGCGATGAACGGGCCTGTGGTGTGGGCGTCGGTCACTGTGTGCTCCTGAAGGATTCCGTGGTGATGGGGCTGTGCTTACGGCGCGTGCTCGAAGACTCGGTGCGCGAAGGCTGCTTCTTAAGCGAAGGCGACGTTGTAGATGCCTGCGGCGATCGCGGCGCCGATCAGCGGACCGACCACCGGGATCCAGGCGTAGCTCCAGTCGGAACCGCCCTTGTTGGGCAGGGGCAGCAGGGCGTGCACGATGCGCGGGCCCAGGTCACGGGCCGGGTTGATCGCGTAGCCCGTGGGGCCGCCGAGGGAGAGGCCGATGGAGACGACCACGAGCGCGGTGATCAGGGCGCCCAGGGGGCCCAGGCCGTTGCCCTTGTCGTTCAGGCCCTGCGTGAGGACGGCGAGCACCAGCACGATGGTGCCGATGATCTCCGTCGCGAGGTTCTGCACAGCGTTCCGGATCTCCGGACCGGTGGAGAAGACGCCCAGGACCGGGCCGGCGCCCTGCTCCTGTGCCTCGACGGCCTTGGCCGTGGTGGCCTGCGCACCCGGGCCGCCGACGATCTCCTTGTCGGTGAGGTGCGCGTGGAACTGGCCGTAGTAGGCCACCCAGACCAGCGTGGCGCCGATCATGGCGCCCAGGAGCTGGCCGCCGATGTAGGTGGGCAGGTTGCTGAAGTCCTTGTCCTTGATCGCGAGCGCGAGCGTCACGGCCGGGTTCAGGTGGGCGCCGGACAGCGGCGCCGAGGTGTAGACGGCCGTCAGCACGGCGAAGCCCCACCCGAAGGTGATGGCCAGCCAGCCGGCGTTACGGGCCTTGGAGGCCTTCAGGGTCACAGCGGCGCAGACGCCGCCGCCGAGCAGGATGAGTATGGCGGTACCGATGGTCTCGCCGATGAAGATGTCGGAGCTGGACACCCGCGACTCCTTTGTCCTTCGTCCAGGGGTAGCCGAACCCCGGGTCCCTCCGGGGGTCTGGCGCCCTCGGGGGTGAGAGCGATGAGCTGGCCCTTGGCGTTGTCACACTCTAACGCGTATTGCCGGTAGGTGTTCGACAATGCCGACCGATGGACGGGAGTCTTGCTGCGGCGTTACGCATGCGTCAAGGGTTCTGTTATCGAAAACAGGATCGTTATTGATCGCCGACGCTTATCGCTCTTACCTCCATGGACGTATCCTCTCGCCCGATATGTCCATTTCAGGGTATGGCGAGAACCGGAACGCCGCTCGCGTCCCGGTCGTCAACCGGTGAATCACCGCTGGTCAGAGGCGGATTGCCCGCCCGTTCAGAACCGCCCGGCGCCCAGGTCCCGGGACACCGCGCGGGCGCAGTCCCGCACCGCGGCGATCAGTTCGGGGCGCAGTTCACCGTCGCGGCACAGCCGCTCCACCGCGCCCGTGATGCCGACCGCGCCCACGGGCATGCGGCGCCGGTCGTGGATGGGGGCGGCGACGGAGGCCACGCCCTCCCAGGTCTCCTCCACGTCCGCCGCGTACCCACGCGCGCGCGTGACGTCGAGAAGGTGCTCGAAGTCCTCCGGCTCGCACACGGTGCGGTCCGTGAAGGGCTTCCTGTCGGCCTCCATGGCCTCGCTGTGCGCCACCGGGTCGTAGGCCGACAGCACCTTGCCGAGCGCCGTGGAGTGCAGGGGCTGCATGGCCCCTATCTCCAGGACCTGCCGGCTGTCGTCCGGCCGGAAGACGTGGTGCACGATCAGGACGCCCTGCTGGTGCAGGACGCCCAGGTACACGCTCTCGCCGCTGGAACGGGCCAGGTCGTCGGTCCACACCAGGGCCCGTGCCCGCAGTTCGTGCACGTCCAGGTACGTGGTGCCGAGCCGCAGCAGCTCCGCGCCCAGCTGGTAGCGCCCCGAGGCGTCGTCCTGTTCGACGAACCCCTCCTGCTGGAGGGTGCGCAGGATGCCGTGGGCGGTGCCCTTGGCGAGGCCCAGGGAGGAGGCGATGTCCGAGAGGCCGAGCCGTCGCTCGCCGCCCGCGAGCAGCCGCAGCATCGCCGCCGCCCGTTCGAGCGACTGGATGTTCCGTGCCATCGCCGTACTGCCTCCGTCTTCTTCGACCACTGGCGAACAGCCCACTAGACACTGTTCGGCAATGTCGAACACTACCGGTCGTTGTCGACTCCCCGCCAATAGTCGGACGACACCAGTTGTGTCACACGGGAGCGCGGCACGGCGTGCGGGCGGCGGCGTCCGCCTCGTGGACGCCGGTGCCCATCCGGGCGGACTCCCGGTTACCCTGACGCCGTGCGGCCTCCCCACCTGGTCCGGGGAAACCGCATAGCCGACAGCCGTCGCATCCCAGGGAGCCCCTTCATGGCCTCGTCGCCAACGTCCCCTTCCGCCGACAGCCGGACCCGCGCGTCCGCGCTCCGAGAGGCGCTCGCCACCCGTGTGGTCGTCGCCGACGGAGCCATGGGCACCATGCTCCAGGCCCAGGAGCCGACCCTCGAGGACTTCGAGAACCTAGAGGGCTGCAACGAGATCCTCAACCTCACCCGCCCCGACATCGTCCGCTCCGTCCACGAGGCGTACTTCGCCGTGGGCGTCGACTGCGTCGAGACGAACACCTTCGGGGCCAACCACTCGGCCATGGCCGAGTACGACATCGCCGACCGCGTGCACGAGCTGTCCGAGGCCGGCGCCCGCATCGCCCGCGAGGTGGCCGACGGGTTCACCGCCTCCGACGGCCGGCCCCGCTGGGTCCTCGGCTCCATCGGCCCCGGCACCAAGCTGCCCACCCTCGGCCACGTGCCCTACCCCACCCTCCGTGACGGCTTCCAGGCCAACGCCGAGGGCCTGCTCGCGGGCGGCGCGGACGCGCTGATCGTGGAGACCACGCAGGACCTGCTGCAGACCAAGGCGTCCGTGCTCGGCGCCCGCCGGGCCATGGAGGCGCTCGGCGCCGACGTCCCGCTGCTGGTGTCCATGGCGTTCGAGACCACCGGCACCATGCTGCTCGGCTCCGAGATCGGCGCCGCGCTCACCGCGCTGGAACCGCTCGGCATCGACATGATCGGCCTGAACTGCTCGACCGGCCCGGCCGAGATGAGCGAGCACCTGCGCTACCTCACCCGGCACTCCCGCATCCCGCTGCTGTGCATGCCCAACGCGGGCCTGCCCGTCCTCACCAAGGACGGCGCGCACTTCCCGCTCGGCCCCGAGGGTTTGGCCGACGCCCAGGAGAACTTCGTCCGGGACTACGGCCTCTCCCTGATCGGCGGCTGCTGCGGCACCACCCCCGAGCACCTGCGCCAGGTCGTCGAGCGGGTCCACGGCCTCACCCCGCCCGAGCGCCGCCCGCAGCCCGAGGCGGGCGCCGCCTCCCTCTACCAGTCGGTCCCCTTCCGCCAGGACACCGCCTACCTGGCCATCGGTGAACGCACCAACGCCAACGGCTCCAAGAAGTTCCGCGAGGCCATGCTGGAGGGCCGCTGGGACGACTGCGTGGAGATGGCCCGGGACCAGATCCGCGAGGGCGCGCACATGCTCGACCTCTGCGTCGACTACGTCGGCCGCGACGGCGTCGCCGACATGGAGGAACTGGCCGGC
The DNA here is from genome assembly GCF_014650035.1 of Streptomyces lucensis JCM 4490. Lineage (GTDB taxonomy): Bacteria > Actinomycetota > Actinomycetes > Streptomycetales > Streptomycetaceae > Streptomyces > Streptomyces lucensis. The sequence continues at coordinate 144,055 of NZ_BMUE01000005.1, forward strand.
CGCTTCGCCACCGCCTCCACCCTCCCGATCGTGCTCGACTCCACCGAGGTCGACGTCATCCGGGCCGGCCTGGAGAAGCTCGGCGGCCGCGCGGTGATCAACTCCGTGAACTACGAGGACGGCGACGGCCCGGACTCCCGGTTCGCCAAGGTCACCCGGCTCGCCAGGGAGCACGGCGCCGCCCTGATCGCGCTGACCATCGACGAGGAGGGCCAGGCCCGCACACCCGAGAAGAAGGTCGAGATCGCCGAGCGGCTGATCGCCGACCTCACCGGGAACTGGGGCATCCACGAGGAGGACATCCTCATCGACACCCTGACCTTCACCATCTGTACCGGCCAGGAGGAGTCCCGCAAGGACGGCATCGCCACCATCGAGGCGATCCGCGAGCTGAAGAAGCGGCACCCGGCCGTGCAGACCACCCTGGGCCTGTCCAACATCTCCTTCGGCCTGAACCCGGCCGCCCGCATCCTGCTGAACTCCGTCTTCCTCGACGAGTGCGTCAAGGCGGGCCTGGACTCGGCGATCGTGCACGCCTCGAAGATCCTGCCGATCGCCCGCTTCAGCGAGGAAGAGGTCGCCACGGCCCTCGACCTGATCCACGACCGCCGTTCCGAGGGCTACGACCCCCTGCAGAAGCTCATGCGGCTCTTCGAGGGCGCCACGGCGAAGTCCCTGAAGGCCGGCAAGGCCGAGGAGCTGGCCGCGCTGCCGCTGGAGGAGCGCCTCAAGCGCCGCATCATCGACGGCGAGCGCAACGGCCTGGAGGCGGACCTGGACGAGGCGCTTCAGGACCGCCCGGCACTCGACATCGTCAACGAGACCCTGCTGGACGGCATGAAGGTCGTCGGCGACCTGTTCGGCTCCGGCCAGATGCAGCTGCCGTTCGTCCTGCAGTCCGCCGAGGTCATGAAGGCGGCGGTGGCCCACCTCGAACCGCACATGGAGAAGTCGGACTCCGAGGGCAAGGGCACCATCGTGCTGGCCACCGTGCGCGGCGACGTGCACGACATCGGCAAGAACCTCGTCGACATCATCCTGTCCAACAACGGCTACAACGTCGTCAACCTCGGTATCAAGCAGCCGGTCTCCGCGATCCTGGACGCCGCCGAGGAGCACCGGGCCGACGTCATCGGCATGTCCGGGCTGCTGGTGAAGTCCACGGTGATCATGAAGGAGAACCTGGAGGAGCTGAACCAGCGCAACCTCGCCGCCCGCTTCCCGGTCATCCTCGGCGGCGCCGCCCTGACCCGCGCCTACGTCGAGCAGGACCTGCACGAGATCTACCAGGGCGAGGTCCGCTACGCCCGCGACGCCTTCGAGGGCCTGCGCCTGATGGACGCCCTCATCGGCGTCAAGCGGGGCGTGCCCGGCGCCAAGCTGCCCGAACTCAGGCAGCGCCGGGTGCGCGCCGCCGCCGTCGAGATCGAGGAGCGCCCGCAGGAGGGCCACGTCCGCTCCGACGTCGCCACCGACAACCCCGTGCCCACCCCGCCCTTCTGGGACACCCGCGTCATCAAGGGCATCCAGCTCAAGGAGTACGCGAGCTGGCTGGACGAGGGCGCGCTGTTCAAGGGCCAGTGGGGGCTCAAGCAGGCCCGCACCGGCGAGGGGCCGACGTACGAGGAACTGGCCGAGACCGAGGGCCGCCCCCGGCTGCGCGGCCTCCTCGACCGGCTCCAGACCGAGAACCTGCTCGAAGCGGCTGTCGTCTACGGCTACTTCCCCTGCGTGTCCAAGGACGACGACCTCATCATCCTGGACGAGCGGGGCAACGAGCGCACCCGCTTCACCTTCCCGCGCCAGCGCCGCGGCCGCCGCCTTTGCCTCGCCGACTTCTTCCGTCCGGAGGAGTCGGGCGAGACGGACGTCGTCGGCCTCCAGGTCGTCACCGTCGGCTCCCGCATCGGCGCGGAGACCGCCAAGCTCTTCGAGGCCAACGCCTACCGCGACTACCTCGAACTGCACGGTCTGTCCGTCCAGCTGGCCGAGGCCCTCGCCGAGTACTGGCACGCCCGCGTCCGCGCCGAACTGGGCTTCGCCGGCGAGGACCCGGCCGCCATCGAGGACATGTTCGCCCTCAAGTACCGGGGCGCCCGCTTCTCCCTCGGCTACGGCGCCTGCCCCGACCTGGAGGACCGCGCCAAGATCGCCGAGCTGCTGAGGCCCGACCGGATCGGCGTCCAGCTGTCCGAGGAGTTCCAGCTGCACCCCGAGCAGTCCACGGACGCCATCGTGATCCACCACCCGGAGGCCAAGTACTTCAACGCCCGCTGAGCCCTCCCGGGGGGTCGGCGGGGCGCCCACGCGGCGTCGGGTCGCGGGTTTCGCGGGGCGGGTGGGTGGTGGGCTGGTCGCGCAGTTCCCCGCGCCCCTGGGGGTGTGTCGTGCTGTGCGCTGCGTGCGACGGTTTTCCGGGGTGGCCGGGGCGCGTATGCGGCGGGTGTCGCGGGTGCGGGTGGGTGGTGGGCCGGTCGCGCGGTTCCCCGCGCCCCTGGGGGCGCGCCCCCAGGGGCGCGTCAGATGGCTGGGCGCCGGTACGGCCAGGCGTTTCGGACGGCGAAGTCGTACACTGGTCGGTCCACTGCAGGCCGGTTCCCCGCGCGGAACCGGCCTGGTCGTCCCTCAAGGAGGTGCGCCAGGATGACCAGCACGGTCCCCGCGCTCGGAACCCGTACGGCCGAAGGGTCCGCCCTGCAGGCGGTGCTCCTCGACATGGACGGCACCCTGGTCGACACCGAGGGCTTCTGGTGGGACGTCGAGGTGGAGGTCTTCGCCTCCCTCGGCCACCCCCTGGACGAGTCCTGGCGGCACGTCGTGGTCGGCGGCCCCATGACCCGCAGCGCCGGCTTCCTCATCGAGGCCACCGGCGCCGACATCACCCTCGCCGAACTCGCCGTGCTGCTCAACGAGGGCTTCGAGGACCGCATCGGCCACGCCCTGCCGCTGATGCCGGGCGCCGCCCGGCTGCTCGCCGAACTCCACGAGCACGCGATCCCCACGGCCCTGGTCTCCGCGTCCCACCGGCGCATCATCGACCGCGTGCTGGCCGTGCTCGGCGCCCACCACTTCCAGCTGTCCGTCGCCGGCGACGAGATCTCACGCACCAAGCCCTTCCCCGACCCCTACCTGTTCGCCGCCGCACGGCTCGGCGCGGACCCGGCCAGGTGCGCCGTCGTCGAGGACACCGCGACCGGCGTCGCCGCCGCCGAGGCAGCGGGCTGCCGGGTGGTCGCCGTACCCTCCGTCGCCCCGATCACCCCGGCCGTGGGACGCACCGTGGTCACCTCCCTGGAAGAGGTGGATCTGCCATTTCTGCGGGACCTGATGACGGATATGCGCTAGCCCTTCACCCAGCGTGCGAAGACCATTGGCCACGTTGGCCAGAATTCCAGGGAAGTACGTCCGAGCGGAATAACGGAGTCGGGCGGCGGCCGAATTCCACTGACTGCCCACACAGTTGCGTGTGTGAGGTTCCCCACTCCAGGCGCTCTCGACAACGTTGGCAGGCTGTGCTGATCCGGCCCGGTGGTCCGGAATCGGCAGGTGCTTGTGTCCCGATTGGTGGGATGCTGCACTAATCCTGCCGCTGTCGGGTTTTCGGTGTGTCCGCACCCGGTTCCACTGCGTGATGGGATCTCAACTCACGCGGCCGCGAACCCCCGTGCGCCCGCGGACTAATCTCATCGCGAGAACATCGCCGCACACCCCCGTGATCCGCCGCACCACCCATGCATGCCGGGTACACGGACACGAACAGCTCTGGAGAAACACCCGCATGAACCGCAAGACTCTGGTGCTGCCGGCGGTCGCCGGCCTGCTCACCCCGGTCCTCGCCGCCTGCGGCACGACCGAGAGCGGGAGCCACGGCGGCGACGCCATCGTCGTCGGCACCACCGACCGGTTCACCGCAACCACGGACGCCCCCGCCCCCCTCGACCCGGCCTACGCCTACGACGTCGGCACCTGGAACATCCTGCGCCAGACCGTGCAGACCCTGATGAGCCAGCCCAAGGGTGAGGGCGACCCCGTCCCGGACGCCGCCGAGAGCTGCACCTTCACCGACAGCGGCAACGAGCGCTACGCCTGCAAGCTGCGCTCCGGCCTGCAGTTCGCGAGCGGCGACCCGGTGACCGCGTCGGACGTCAAGTACTCCATCGAGCGTGCGCTGCGCATCGACTCCGACAGCGGCGTCTCCGCCCTGCTGAACACCATCGACACGATCGAGACGCAGGGCGAGCACGAGGTCATCTTCCACCTCAAGACGGCCGACGCCACCTTCCCGTACAAGCTGTCCACCCCGGTCGCGGGCATCGTCAACCCGAAGGACTACGAGAAGGACAAGCTCCGCGACGGCTTCGACGTCGACGGCTCCGGCCCCTACACCTTCGACGCCGACGTCGAGGACAACGCGATCGTCAGCGCCACCTTCACGAAGAACCCCTCCTACAAGGGCTACGTGACGGTGAACAACGACCAGGTCGAACTGCGCTCCTTCGAGGACGCGGACGCCATGGGCACCGCGATCGACAAGGGTGACATCGACGTCATGACCCGCACCATGACGCCCGCGCAGATCAAGAAGCTGGACGCCGTCAGCGACGGCGACGTCGACCTGGTCGACATGCCGGGCCTCGAGATCCGCTACCTGGCCTTCGACACCGAGGCGCCCAGCGTGAAGTCCAAGGCCGTACGCCAGGCCATGGCCCAGGTCGTCAACCGCGGCGAACTCGTCTCCAAGGTCTACGGCACCCAGGCCGAGCCGCTGTACTCGCTCGTCCCCGCCACCATCACCGGCCACTCCAACTCGTTCTTCAACAAGTACGGCAACCCCAGCGCCGCGAAGGCGAAGAGCCTGCTCGCCAAGGCCGGCATCACCACCCCGGTGAAGCTGACCCTGCACTACACCACCGACCACTACGGTTCGGCCACCAAGCAGGAGTTCGAGATCCTGCAGCGTCAGCTGAACAACAGCGGCCTGTTCGACGTCTCCATCAAGGGCCACCCCTGGGACACCTTCCGGCCCGCCGAGAAGAAGGGCGAGTACGACGTCTACGGCATGGGCTGGTTCCCGGACTTCCCCGACGCCGACAACTTCCTCGCGCCCTTCCTCGACAAGGACAACTTCCTCGGCTCGCCGTACTCCAACGGCATGGTGCAGCGCGACCTGATCCCGGAGTCCCGCCGCGAGGCCGACCGGCTCGGCGCCTCCAACACCCTGACGGACATCCAGGACATCGTCGCCGACGACGTCCCCGTCCTTCCGCTGTGGCAGGGCAAGCAGTACGTCGCAGCCCGCACCGACGTCAAGGGCGTCGCCTATGCCCTCAACTCCTCCTCGAGCCTCCAGCTGTGGGAGCTCAGCCGCGGTGCGAGCGGCTGACGTCTCTCCTCCGTCCGGGGCCGGGGACGGCCCGCCCCGGACATCCGGGACCAGGACGGTGGCCCCGGGACGACGAACCGACGACAAGGCACAAGCAAGTGAACATGCGCAACCAGTGGCCAGTCCTGCCCGTCGTGGTGGGGCTGGCCTCCGGCCTGTTGACCGGCTGCGGCTCGGAGACCGGCGATTCCGGGGGTACCGGCTCAGCCGTGGTGATGGGGATGTCCGACGACGTCCTCGCCACGGACCCGGCGTCCGGCTACGACCCCGGCTCCTGGGTGTTGTTCAACAACGTCTTCCAGTCGCTGCTCAGCTTCCCCAAGGGCGCGGCCGAACCGGAACCCGAACTGGCTGAGCAGTGCACCTTCACCGACACCCGGGCCATGGTGTACAAGTGCCGGCTGAAGGACGGCCTGAAGTTCAGCAACGGTGACGACCTCACCTCCGAGGACGTCAAGTTCTCGTTCGACCGCACCATGAAGATCGACGATCCCGCGGGCCCCGCCATCATGTTCCCCATGCTGGGCAGGGTCGAGACCCCGGACGCCAGGACGGTCGTCTTCCACCTCAAGGTCCCGGACGCCACCTTCCCCAGCAAGATAGCCTCCGGCGCCGGCTCCATCGTCGACCACCGGCAGTACGACGCCGACGGCCTGCGTACCGACCACAAGGCCGTGGGCTCCGGCCCCTACACGCTGGACTCCTTCGACAAGGACCAGGCGGTCTTCTCCGTCAACGGCAACTACAAGGGCACCGCCGAGGTCAGCAACTCCGGCGTCACCGTGAAGTTCTTCCACGGCGACCGCACCGCCCTGAAGCAGGCCCTCCTCGACGGCGACGTCGACATCGCCTACCGGGGCCTGACCGCCGCGGACATCGCCGACCTCGACAAGCAGGACGGCAGCAAGGGCGTCGACGTCGTCGACGGCAACAGCGCCGAGGTCCAGCACCTGGTCTTCAACGTGAAGGACCCGGTCGCGGGCAAGCTCGGCGTCCGCAAGGCCATGGCCCACCTCATCGACCGCGACGCCCTCATCAGGGACATCTACCAGGGCACCGCCACCCCGCTGTACTCGATCATCCCGGCGGGCATCGCGGGCCACAACACCGCCTTCTTCGACACCTACGGCGCCCGCCCCAATCGCGCCAAGGCCGCCGCCGCGCTGCGCGCCGACGGCATCACCGGCAAGGTCAAGCTCACCCTGTGGTCCACGCCGTCCCGTTACGGCCCCGCCACCGACGAGGAGCTGAAGGCCATCGCCGGGCAGCTCAACGCCAGCGGGCTGTTCGACGCCGACGTCAAGTCCGTCGCCTTCGACCAGTACGAGAAGGACATCGCCAAGGGCAAGTACGGCGTCTACGTCAAGGGCTGGGTGCCCGACTACCCGGACGCCGACAACTTCACGGCGCCCTTCTTCGGCAAGGGCAACGTGCTCAGCAACAACTACAGCAACCGCACCATCACCGGAACGCTGATCCCCGACACGGCCGCGCAGAGCGACCGCGCCGCCACCGACAAGGACTTCGGCAAGCTCCAGGACATCGTCGCCGCCGAACTGCCCGTCCTGCCGGTGTGGCAGGCCAAGCAGTACGCCGTCGCCCGGGACGGCGTCTACGGCCTCGAGTACTGCCTGGACGCCTCGACCGTGTTCCGGTTCTGGGAACTCAGCAAGGGCTGACGGCCGGACGACGCGAAGGGCGCCCCTGACCGAACGGCAGGGGCGCCCTTCGCCGTACCCGCTACTGCGCGCCGGGACGCACCAGGCCGCTCTCGTACGCGTACACCGCGGCCTGCACCCGGTCGCGCAGACCCAACTTGGTGAGCACGTGCCCCACATGGGTCTTCACGGTCGTCTCACTGACGAACAGGTCGGCCGCGATCTCGGCGTTGGACAGCCCCCGCGCCACCAGCTTCAGCACCTCCACCTCCCGGTCCGTGAGGGTGTGCAGGGTGTGCGGCACGGGCTCCTCACCCGACGGCAGGTGCGTGGCGTACTTGTCCAGCAGGCGGCGCGTGATGCTCGGCGCCAGCATGGCCTCCCCGCCCGCGACGACCCGGATCGCCTGCACCAGCTCGTTGGCGGGCGCGTCCTTGAGCAGGAAGCCACTGGCACCGGCCCGCAGCGCCTCCACCACGTACTCGTCCAGGTCGAACGTGGTCAGCACCAGCACCTTCGCCGGGCCGTCCCGGCCCGGACCGGTGATCTGCCGGGTCGCCTCCACGCCGTCCATGCGGGGCATGCGGATGTCCATCAGCACGACGTCCGGCTGCAGCGCACGGACCTGGTCGAGGGCCTGCAGGCCGTCACCGGCCTCGCCGACGACCGCGAGATCCTGCTCGGCCTCCAGGATCATCCGGAAACCGGTACGCAGCAGCGGCTGGTCGTCGACCAGTAGGACGCGGATGGCCACGTGACACTCCTTCGCTAGTCCGGCCCCATTCTGCCCTGGGCGCCGTCACCGGAACCGGCCGCCCTCACGCTCAGCGGATAGGGCGGGGGAGTGCCGCCGAACTCCGGGCAGTGCGCCCGGTGGTCGCACCAGCCGCACAGCTTCGTCGGCCGCGGCCGCCAGTCGCCGCTCTCCGTCGCCTCCCGGATCGCCTGCCACAGCGCCAGCAGCTTGCGCTCCACCCGCTCCAGGTCGGCGAGGACGGGATCGTAGGTCAGCACGTCCCCGCTGCCGAGATAGACCAGCTGCAGCCGCCGCGGCACCACCCGCTTCAGCCGCCACACCACCAGGGCGTAGAACTTCATCTGGAACAGCGCGCCCTCGGCGTACTCCGGCCGGGGCGCCTTGCCCGTCTTGTAGTCGACGATCCGCACCTCACCGGTCGGCGCCACGTCCACCCTGTCGATGATCCCGCGCAGCCGCAGCCCGGAATCCAGCTCGGCCTCCACGAAAAGCTCCCGCTCGGCCGGCTCCAGCCGCGTCGGGTCCTCCAGCGTGAACCAGCGCTCCACCAGCCGCTCGGCCTCCTGCAGCCAGCCGGCCAGCCGCTCACCGCCCGGGTCGTCGGCGAACAGCTCGGTCACCTCCGGCCGGGTCTGCCGCAACCGGTCCCACTGCCCCGGGACCAGCGCCCTGGCGCGCGGTGCGGTCCGCTCCCCGGCCGGCGCGTCGAACAGCCGCTCCAGCACCGCGTGCACCAGGGTCCCGCGGGTCGCGGCCTCGCTCGGCTTCTCGGGCAGCCGGTCGATCACCCGGAAGCGGTACAGCAACGGGCACTGCATGAAGTCACTGGCCCGCGACGGGGACAGTGACGTGGGCGCGGCGGCCGCACGCCCGGCGCCGCCGGCATCGGCGCCCGCCGCCACGCCCTCGGCCGTAACGGCGGCCCCGCCGGACGCCGCCGCCGACGCCGGCCCGGGCTGTGCCGGGACGGTGGGGCCCGTCGGCTCGGCCGCGTCCCGCGGGGCGTCCGCGCCGCCCGGCAGGGAGCCCGCCTCCTCCATGCTGCTGTCCATGCCCCAGACCTTACGGCCCGCCACCGACAGTCACCCCGTCCCGCCCGCGTCGACCGCGCCACAGCGGGCAAACACAAGGGGTGCCGGGGGCAGCGTGCCGTCCAGGCCGCATACCATCGACCAGAGACCCTTCCGCCCGGCAGGCGCGGAGGGACGCTTCGAACGAGGGGACACCGTGGACGTGAGCGGCGGCAGCGGGCAGCCGCGGTCCGGCAACGAGGAGCCGGCCGAGCACCCCGCAGGTCCTACGGCCCCGGCGACCGGACCCACCGACCAGCCCGGACCCGGTGACGCGCGTCCCGACGCGCCGCCACCCCCCGCTCGGGACCCGGCCCGCGCGGACCGGACCCCGGAGCACGACGAACAGCGCCCGGCCGCTCCGGCGCGACCGGAGCCCGACACCGCCGGCACCGCGGGCGCGGCGGGCGTCCCGGAGACCGAAGGACAAGCCCCCCACCCGCACCCCGGCCGGCCCGAGCACCGCACCCTCGCCCACTCCGGCATCGCCAAGGGTGAGCCGCCCCAGCCCCGCCCCAAGGAACCCGGCGGAGGCATCCTCATGGGCCGCCCCTTCGGCGTCCCCGTCTACGTGGCACCCAGCTGGTTCCTCGTCGCAGCCCTGATCACCTGGGTGTTCGGCGGCCAGCTCGACCGCGTGCTGCCCGAACTCGGCGCCGCCCGCTACCTGGTCTCCCTCTTCTTCGCCGTCGCCTTCTACGCCTCCGTCCTGGTCCACGAACTGGCCCACACGGTCGCCGCGATCCGCTTCAAGCTCCCGGTCCGCCGCATCCAGCTGCAGTTCTTCGGCGGCGTCTCCGAGATCGAGAAGGAGGCCGAGACCCCGGGGCGCGAATTCGTGCTCGCCTTCGTCGGCCCCCTGCTGTCACTCGTCCTGGCCGGCGCCTTCTACCTCGCCATGAAACCCGTCGACCCCGGCACCGTCCCGGGCGTGCTGCTCGCCGGCCTCATGGTCTCCAACCTCATCGTCGCGATCTTCAACCTCCTGCCCGGCCTGCCCCTCGACGGCGGCCGCATGCTCCGTGCCGTCGTCTGGAAGATCTCCGGCAAGCCGATGACCGGCACCGTCGCCGCCGCCTGGGTCGGCCGCGCCCTCGCCGTGAGCGTCCTGATCGGCCTGCCCCTGCTCAACCAGTCCGGCGCCCTCGGCGGGAGCGGCGAGGACACCGGGGGCATGGACACCGTCACCGACGCCCTGCTCGCCGCCATCCTCGCCGCCATCATCTGGACCGGCGCCGGCAACAGTCTGCGCATGGCCCGCCTGCGCGAACACCTCCCCGAACTGCGGGCCCGCACCCTCACCCGGCGAGCCGTCCCCGTCGAGACCGACACCCCCCTCTCCGAGGCCCTGCGCCGCGCCAACGCCGCCGGCGCCCGCGCCCTGGTCGTCGTCGACGCCGACGGGCACCCCCTCTCCCTCGTCCGCGAGGCCGCGATCGTCGGCGTACCCGAGCACCGCCGCCCCTGGGTGGCCGTCAGCGGCCTCGCCCAGGAGCTGACCGAAGGCATGCGCGTCTCCGCCGAACTCGCGGGGGAGGAACTGCTGGACACCCTGCGCGCCACCCCCGCCACCGAATACCTCGTCGTCGAGGACACCGGGGAGATCTACGGCGTCCTGTCCGCCGCGGACGTCGAACGGGCCTTCGTGAAGGCCATGGCCCGCCCCACCGCCTAGGACGGGCCCGGCACCGCGGCCGGGCGCCCGGGACGGGTCCGGCCGCCGCCGGACGTGGTCGGCGGTCCCGTCAAACGCCGGTAGGCTGGTCACATGTCCGAACCGACCGGTGCCGCCCGCAGGCGCGGGCCCTTCAAGGTCGGGGACCAGGTTCAGCTGACCGACCCCAAGGGCCGCCACTACACGTTCACGCTCGAAGCCGGGAAGAACTTCCACACCCACAAGGGCTCCTTCCCGCACGACGAACTGATCGGCGCTCCCGAGGGCAGCGTTGTCCGCACCACCGGCAACGTCGCCTACCTCGCGCTGCGCCCCCTGCTCCCCGACTACGTCCTGTCCATGCCCCGCGGGGCAGCCGTCGTCTACCCCAAGGACGCGGGGCAGATCCTCGCCTTCGCCGACATCTTCCCCGGCGCCCGCGTCGTCGAGGCCGGCGTCGGCTCCGGCTCGCTCAGCAGCTTCCTGCTGCGCGCCATCGGCGACCAGGGCATGCTGCACTCCTACGAGCGCCGCGAGGACTTCGCCGACATCGCCCGGCAGAACGTGGAGCGCTACTTCGGCGGCCCGCACCCCGCCTGGCGGCTCACCGTCGGCGACCTCCAGGACAACCTGTCCGACACCGACGTCGACCGCGTCATCCTCGACATGCTCGCCCCCTGGGAATGCCTGGAGGCCGTCTCCAAGGCGCTGGTCCCGGGCGGTATCCTGTGCTGCTACGTCGCCACCACCACCCAGCTCGCCCGGACCGTGGAGTCCATCCGGGAGATCGGCTGCTTCAACGAGCCGACCGCCTGGGAGACCATGATCCGCAACTGGCACATCGAGGGCCTGGCCGTCCGCCCGGACCACCGGATGATCGGCCACACCGGCTTCCTGCTCACCGCCCGCCGCCTCGCCGACGGCGTAGAGCCGCCCATGCGCCGCCGCCGTCCCGCCAAGGGCGCCTACGGCGAGGACTACGCCGGACCGAACGCCGACGGCGGCGCCGGCCGCTGACCGGCCCGGCCCCGCACGCGTACAACGCGAGAGCGCCGTGGCCGAGTTCCCGACCACCTTCGGGAACTCGGCCACGGCGCTCGCGCGTTGACAGCAGACCGGGAATCCGCGGCTCACGAGCCCGAGCGGCACGGCGCGCCCGCGGGCGCGCCGCCGCGGAAAACCAGGACCCCGCCGTTCCCCCGCACTGTGACGTGTGGCACCATGCTGGCCACCCCACCGGCACAGCCCTCACAGGAGACACTCCTAGTGCAGCAATCCGCCGTTCCGGAGCTCGCCCACGCTCAGACCCGGCCCATCCACTGGGTCGCCACCGCCACCGCCGTCGCCGGCGTCGTGGCCCTCTCCTCCGTCGTACAGCCCGGATCGGCAACGGCCGCCCAGTCCACCACCGGCACCCGTACCCAGTCCGCACCCGCGGCGGTCCAGCCGCCCGGCACGGCCGGCGTGCACTTCCCGCTGCAGTGCGGTCCGGTGAAGGCCGTCGTCACCAAGAAGGCCACCGGCGACCTCGACGGCGACGGCCGACCGGAGACCGTCGCCGTGGTGCACTGCGACGCCCCCATGGGCACCCCGCCCGACGGCCTCTACGTCCTCACCCGCGCCGCCGGCGGCAGGCCCCGCGTGGTCGCCACCCTCGTCGACCCCAAGAACCGGCACACCGTCACCGGCTTCGCCGTCCGCTCGGGCAAGGTCAGCGCCACCCTGCTCGGCTACTCCACCGACTCCGTGCCCAGTTGCTGCCCCGACGTGAAGACCCCGGCCGAGTGGCGGTGGAACGGCAACGCGTTCATCCGCTCCGCACCGGCCGGGTCCCACAGCGTCTGAACCGGACTCACTCCGCGTCCGGCCCGTACACCTCGGCCCCGTCCAGGACCCGGCGCACGTGGATGCACTCGCCGGGACACTCCTTCGCCGAGTCCACCACGTCCGCCAGCAACGGCAGCGGCACCGGCGTCGTGGCCCCCGCGGCATCCAGCAGCTCGCCGTCCGCGCCCTTCACATAGGCCAGCCCGTCGATGTCCAGCTCGAACACCTCGGGGGCGTACTGGGCACAGATCCCGTCGCCGGTACACAGGTCCTGGTCTATCCAGACCTCCAGCGCCTCCCCGCCCACGGCCTCCTGCTGCACGGTCACCTCTCCTGCCGTCGGTTCGCCGGACGGAGGTGCCGGCGCGCACGCCAGCCCGGTCCGTTCCAGCGGCTGTTGAACACCCCGACCCTACCTCCGCCCCGGTTCCCGCCTTGTTCGGCCGGAAACGGGTTACCATCCCGCCCCCGCGGGTACGAGCGCTCGACCGGGGAAGGGAGCCCCGGCCACCGGGACGGCCACTTCCAGCCGCCCCGTCCGTGACGCCGACCGCCTGGACCGTCGCTCTGCGTGAGGAACGTGCGAGCGCACACACCCCTGCCCGTTAACCGGACGACCGCCCCGGAACAGACAACTCCGGCCACATACGAAGGGTCTTGACCGTCGCGGGCCTGGAACAAGCGGCTTCCGAATCACGTTCAGTGGGTATCCCCTCCGTGCGAGGGAGAGCGCACCGGGTGACCGACGACACACCTTGACAGTCTTGGTGATCTAGGGGTTTCAATCGACACCCACCCAGGTAGGGTCTGGAAGCGTCCAGCTCCCCTTGGAGGAGGTGAGGACCGTGGCAGCCCACGACGACGACATGAACCGCGGCATCCGCCCGGGACGAGGGTCCGACGACCCGGCCGGGCAGATCGCCTACCTTGAGCAGGAGATCGCCGTCCTGCGACGCAAGCTCGCCGACTCTCCGCGACACACGAGGATTCTCGAAGAGCGGATCGTCGAGCTGCAGACCAACCTGGCCGGCGTGTCCGCCCAGAACGAACGACTGGCCAGCACCCTCCGCGAGGCCCGCGACCAGATCGTGGCCCTCAAGGAGGAGGTCGACCGGCTCGCCCAGCCACCGGCCGGCTTCGGAGTCTTCCTGCAGGCCAACGAGGACGGCACCGCCGACATCTTCACCGGCGGCCGCAAGCTCCGGGTGAACGTCAGCCCCAGTGTCGACCTCGACGACCTGAGGCGCGGCCAGGAGGTCATGCTCAACGAAGCACTCAACGTGGTCGACGCCATGGAGTTCGAGCGCGTCGGCGACATCGTCACCCTCAAGGAGATCCTCGAGGACGGCGAGCGCGCCCTCGTGCTCGGGCACACCGACGAGGAGCGGGTGGTACGGCTCGCCGAGCCGCTGCTGGACGTCACCATCCGCGCCGGCGACGCCCTGCTGCTCGAACCCCGCTCCGGCTACGTCTACGAGGTCGTGCCCAAGAGCGAGGTCGAGGAACTCGTCCTCGAAGAGGTCCCCGACATCGGCTACGAGCAGATCGGCGGCCTCGGCAACCAGATCGAGGCCATCCGCGACGCCGTCGAGCTGCCGTACCTCTACCCCGACCTCTTCAAGGAGCACGAGCTGCGCCCGCCCAAGGGCGTCCTGCTCTACGGGCCGCCCGGCTGCGGCAAGACGCTCATCGCCAAGGCCGTCGCCAACTCGCTCGCCAAGAAGGTCGCCGAGGTCACCGGACAGGCCTCCGGCAAGAGCTTCTTCCTCAACATCAAGGGTCCCGAGCTGCTCAACAAGTACGTCGGCGAGACCGAGCGGCAGATCCGCCTCGTCTTCCAGCGTGCTCGTGAGAAGGCCTCCGAGGGCACCCCGGTGATCGTCTTCTTCGACGAGATGGAGTCCCTCTTCCGTACCCGCGGCTCCGGCGTCAGCTCGGACGTGGAGAACACCATCGTCCCCCAGCTGCTCGCCGAGATCGACGGCGTCGAGGGCCTGCAGAACGTGGTCGTGATCGGCGCCTCCAACCGCGAGGACATGATCGACCCCGCCATCCTGCGCCCCGGCCGGCTCGACGTGAAGATCAAGATCGAGCGCCCGGACGCGGAAGCGGCCAAGGACATCTTCGGCAAGTACCTCACCGAGCGCCTCCCGCTGCACTCGGACGACCTCGGCGAGCACGAGGGCGACCGGGCCACCACCGTCCAGAGCATGATCCAGACGGCGGTCGAGCAGATGTACGCCGAATCCGAGGAGAACCGCTTCCTGGAAGTCACCTACGCCAACGGCGACAAGGAAGTCCTCTATTTCAAGGACTTCAACTCCGGCGCGATGATCGAGAACATCGTCGGCCGCGCCAAGAAAATGGCGATCAAGGACTTCCTGGAAAAGAGCCAGAAGGGCCTCCGCGTCTCCCACCTGCTCCAGGCCTGCGTGGACGAGTTCAAGGAGAACGAGGACCTGCCCAACACCACCAACCCCGACGACTGGGCCCGGATCTCCGGAAAGAAGGGCGAACGGATCGTTTACATCCGTACCCTCATCACCGGAAAGCAGGGCGCGGACACCGGACGCTCCATCGACACGGTGGCGAACACCGGTCAGTACCTGTAAAAGCAGGGCGGCTGCGGGTGCCCTCGGCGGGTACCCGCAGCCGCCTGCGTTTTTCAGGCCACGACCGGAGCAGGCAATGACGCAAATGATCTCCCCACCAGCGCAAAGGCGTTCTAGGCTCGTTCCTACCGCCGAGTCGCGCAGTGCGGGGACGGGCACCGCACACGCACCGGAGCGCCAGCGGTACGCGAGCGGCGCCCACCACCGAGGGTGCCGCCGGGCAAGGAGGGCCGCATGACCGTACGGCGAGTAATGGGCATCGAGACGGAGTACGGGATCTCCGTCCCCGGCCACCCCAACGCCAATGCCATGCTCACCTCGTCCCAGATCGTCAACGCCTACGCGGCGGCGATGCACCGGGCCCGCCGGGCCCGCTGGGACTTCGAGGAGGAGAACCCGCTGCGCGACGCGCGAGGCTTCGACCTCGCCCGGGAGGCCGCCGACTCCAGCCAGCTCACCGACGAGGACATCGGCCTCGCCAACGTGATCCTCACCAACGGTGCGCGTCTCTACGTGGACCACGCCCACCCCGAATACAGCGCTCCCGAGGTGACCAATCCGCGCGACGCGGTCCTGTGGGACAAGGCCGGCGAACGCATCATGGCCGAGGCCGCCGAGCGGGCCGCGCAGCTCCCCGGCGCCCAGCCCATCCACCTCTACAAGAACAACACCGACAACAAGGGCGCCTCCTACGGCACGCACGAGAACTACCTGATGAAGCGGGAGACCCCCTTCTCGGACATCGTGCGCCACCTCACGCCCTTCTTCGTCTCCCGCCAGGTCTTCGCCGGCGCCGGCCGCGTCGGCATCGGCCAGGACGGCCACGAGCACGGTTTCCAGCTCAGCCAGCGGGCCGACTACTTCGAGGTCGAGGTCGGCCTGGAGACCACGCTGAAGCGGCCCATCATCAACACCCGCGACGAACCCCACGCCGACGCCGAGAAGTACCGCCGCCTGCACGTCATCATCGGCGACGCGAACCTCTCCGAGATTTCGACATACCTCAAACTGGGCACGACCGCCCTGGTCCTGTCCATGATCGAGGACGGCTTCATCGCGGTCGACCTGGCCGTCGACCAGCCCGTGCGCACCCTTCACCAGGTCTCCCACGACCCCGGCCTCAAGCGCCTGGTCACCCTCCGCAGCGGCCGCACGCTCACCGCGGTCCAGCTGCAGATGGAGTACTTCGAGCTGGCCCGCAAGTACGTCGAGGAGCGCTACGGCGCCGACGCCGACGACCAGACCAAGGACGTCCTCAGCCGCTGGGAGGACACCCTCACCCGGCTGGAGAACGACCCCATGAGCCTGGCCGGCGAACTCGACTGGGTCGCCAAGCG
The DNA here is from genome assembly GCF_014650035.1 of Streptomyces lucensis JCM 4490. Lineage (GTDB taxonomy): Bacteria > Actinomycetota > Actinomycetes > Streptomycetales > Streptomycetaceae > Streptomyces > Streptomyces lucensis. The sequence continues at coordinate 160,353 of NZ_BMUE01000005.1, forward strand.
CGAGCTCATGGAGGGCTACCGCCGCCGTGACGGCCTCGACTGGGACGCTGCCAGGCTGCACCTCGTGGACCTCCAGTACGCCGACGTGCGCGCCGAGAAGGGCCTGTACAACCGCCTGGTGGCCCGTGGACGGATCAAACGGCTGCTGGACGAGTCCGAGGTCGACAGGGCCCGCACCAAGCCCCCGGAGGACACGCGCGCCTATTTCCGCGGCCGCTGCCTGGAGCAGTACGCGGACGACGTCGCCGCGGCCAGCTGGGACTCGGTCATCTTCGACCTCCCCGGCCGGGACTCGCTGCAGCGCGTGCCAACCCTGGAACCGCTACGCGGAACGCGAAATCACGTCAAGGAGCTGCTGGACCGCTGCCGTACCGCGGAAGACCTGGTCAGGGTCCTTTCGGGAAACTGAGCGCGATCAGCGGGTACCCGTACCGCCCCGGGCGGACAGGGTGGAAAACCCACCGTCCGGGAATCATCGAGATGGCCCCCGCACGTTGTGGAAACTGCGGGGTCGATGTCGGACCCGGCTTGTAGGGTCTGATCATCACCGATCGGCAGGCGAACTGAGCGGGGTGAGTGTTATGGCGACCAAGGACACCGGCGGCGGCCAGGCGAAGGCGACGCGTTCCACCGAGGAGGTCGAGGAGCAGGCGCAGGACGCGCAGGCCGCGGAGGACCTCAAGGAACGGCACGAGAAGCTCAGCGACGACGTGGACGACGTCCTCGACGAGATCGACGACGTACTCGAGGCCAACGCAGAGGACTTCGTTCGCTCATTCGTTCAGAAGGGTGGCCAGTAGCCTCCGCTCCACGGCTCCGGGGGCTGCGGCCGGCGGCCGGGGCGTACGCGAAGCGCTGCTCGCGGTGCGGGGAGTCCGAGCCGCGGGCAGCTTACGCAAGGGCTTGAACGGTCCCGGCCACAGATGTGGATCACCGCCCCAGGGCGGGTAGGGTCCGTGGCGTACTGTGCTTCAACTGCAATTCGGCCATCGGCAAGTTGGGAGACGATCCCGACGCCGTCCGCCGGGCCGCCGCCTACCTGGAAGGAAACTCGTGGAAGCCAATACTCGTGGCACCGGGCGTCTACCAGCTGCCTTCCTGACGCCAGGATCCTCCTCCTTCATGGACTTCCTGTCGGAGCACCAGCCCGAGCTGCTGCCCGGCAAGCGGCAGCTGCCGCCCACGCAGGGCGTGATCGAGGCGCCGCACGGCACGACGATCGTGGCCGTCACCTTCCCCGGCGGCGTGGTGCTCGCCGGTGACCGCCGGGCGACCATGGGCAACGTCATCGCCCAGCGGGACATCGAGAAGGTGTTCCCGGCGGACGAGTACTCCGCGGTGGGCATCGCCGGTACGGCCGGTCTGGCCGTGGAGATGGTCAAGCTCTTCCAGCTGGAGCTGGAGCACTTCGAGAAGGTCGAGGGCGCCCAGCTGTCGCTGGAGGGCAAGGCGAACCGGCTGTCGACGATGATCCGGTCCAACCTCGGCATGGCCATGCAGGGGCTTGCCGTGGTGCCGCTCTTCGCCGGTTACGACCTGGACCGCGAGAAGGGGCGCATCTTCTCCTACGACGTCACGGGCGGCCGCTCCGAGGAGCAGAACTTCGCGGCGACGGGCTCCGGCTCGATCTTCGCGCGGGGCGCCATGAAGAAGCTGTTCCGTGGCGATCTCACCGAGGAGCAGGCCACCACGCTGGTGGTCCAGGCTCTCTACGACGCGGCCGACGACGACTCGGCGACCGGTGGTCCCGATGTCGCCCGCCGGATCTACCCGATCATCACCGTGATCACCGAGGACGGATTCCGCCGGCTGACGGAGGACGAGGCGTCCGAGCTGTCCCGGTCGGTGCTCCAGCGGCGGCTGGAGGAGCCGGACGGCCCGAAGGCCGCGCTGCTCTGAGCGCGGTCCGGTTGTTTCCAAGGTGATCCAGTGACCATGACAGAAAGGGACGGATAACCGGTGTCGACGCCGTTCTATGTCTCACCTCAGCAGGCCATGGCCGACCGGGCGGAGTACGCCCGCAAGGGCATCGCCCGGGGCCGCAGCCTGGTCGTCCTGCAGTACGCCGACGGCATCGTGTTCGTCGGCGAGAACCCGTCCCGCGCGCTGCACAAGTTCAGCGAGATCTACGACCGGATCGGCTTCGCGGCCGCCGGCAAGTACAACGAGTACGAGAACCTGCGGATCGGCGGTGTGCGCTACGCCGACCTGCGCGGCTACACCTACGACCGTGACGACGTGACCGCCCGCGGTCTGGCGAACGTGTACGCGCAGACGCTGGGCACCATCTTCTCATCGGCGGCCGAGAAGCCGTACGAGGTGGAGCTGGTGGTGGCCGAGGTGGGGGTGACCCCGGAGGGTGACCAGATCTACCGGCTGCCGCACGACGGTTCCATCGTGGACGAGCACGGCTCGGTCGCGGTGGGCGGCAACGCCGAGCAGATCAGCGGGTTCCTGGACCAGCGCCACCGCGACGGCATGACCCTGGCGGAGGCGCTCGGGCTGGCCGTGCAGGCGCTGTCCCGTGACACCAACGGCAGCGAGCGGACGATTCCCGCCGAGCGCCTGGAGGTGGCGGTGCTGGACCGTACGCGGCCGCAGAAGCGCAAGTTCAAGCGGATCGTCGGCCGTCAGCTGGGCCGTCTGCTGGAGGCGGACGGTGCGGCCTCGGAGGCGGAGACGTCCGAGGAGGAGTAGGGGCGGGCCCCTGGTCCCCCCCCCCGTGTGCCCCGGCCGGTGTCCCCGGCCGGGGCACACGGCGTTCAGGCCGTCGGCGGCGGCGCCGTGGAGCCCCGCACGACCAGTTCGACGGGGATGTCCGCGCGGTCCGGCTCACGCCCGTCCAGGACGGCGAGGAGGGCGTGCATGCCGCGTTCCCCGAAGCGTTCGGCGTCGAGTCGTACGGTCGTCAGTTCCGGGTCGATGGCGGTGGCGAGGGCGAGGTCGTCGAGGCCCGTGACGGAGACGTCGTCGGGGACGCGCAGGCCGAGGCGGCGCAGGGCCTTGTAGGCGCCGGCGGCGAGCTTGTCGTCGTCGCAGACGACGGCGGTCGGGCGGGGGCCCGGCGCGGTGAGGGCGGCCTCGGTGGCGGTGCGGGCCCCCTCGATGGAGATGGGCGCCCGGGCGGTGCGGATCCGGGTGCCGGGCTCGGCGGTGACCCGGGCTCTCAGTTCCCGTGCGCGCATCTCGAAGGTCCAGGAGGGGACGTCGGCGGCGAGGTGCAGGAAGTGGCGGTGGCCGAGGCCGAGGAGGTGCCCGGTGACCTGGCGGACGCCGTCGGCGATGTCGAGGTTGACGGTGGCGGCGCCGAGGCTGCCCTCGGGGTCGCTGTCGAGCATGACCAGGGGGAGCTGGTCGCCGCGGATGGCGGTGAGGGCGCCGGCGGCCATGGAGGAGGCGATGACGCCGTCGAGGGCGGCCTGCGCGGAGGCGAAGGGGTCGCGGGCCGGGCCGATCCCCTCGGGGGAGGGGTAGAGGACGACGCCGAAGCCGTGTTCGGCGGCCACGCGGGCGGCGCCCGTGTAGACGCCGGCGAAGAACTCGGTGGTCAGGGCGGGTACGACCAGGAGGACGGTGCGGGTGCGGCCCAGGCGGAGGTTGCGGGCGGCAAGGTTGGGCCGGTAGCCGAGGTCCCGGGCGGCCCCGCGGACCCGCTCGGCGGTGGCCTCGGACACCCGGCCGCGCCATTTCCCGCCGAGCACGAGCGAGACGGCGGCCTGGGAGACGCCGGCCGCCTGGGCGACGTCACGGCTGGTCGGGCGCGTGCTGCTGCGTGCCACCGGGGGCGCGCTCCTCTACGGTCGTCTGGACGTGCGAACAGCGCACATGGTACGTATGGAAGAGCAAGTTATACGTAACACGTCGGGCTGCCGTGACGGATCGGCCGGGCCACTGGAAGGCAGGACATGGCGACGGGATACCTGGAGATCCTGCGGGCGCCGCACGCGCTCAGGCTCCTCACCGGCACGCTGGTGGGCCGGCTGCCCAACGCCACCGCCGCGATCGCCCTCGTGCTGTTCGTGCGCGCCGAAGGCGGGAGCTACAGCCTCGCGGGCGTGCTGGCGGCCGTGTACGGCGTCGCCAACGCCGTCGGCCAGCCGGTGCTGGGCCGCCTCGTGGACCTGTACGGCCAGCCGCGCGTCCAGCTGCCCGCCGCGGTCCTGGCGGCGCTCGCCATGGCGGTCTTCGCCGTCCGCGGCACCGACCCGCTGCCGGCGGCCTACGCGGCCGTCGCGGTGTCCGGTCTCTTCGCCCCGCCGCTGGAGGGCGGTCTGCGGGCCCTGTGGCCGTCCGTGCTGCGCCGCGAGGAGCAGGTGCACACGGCGTACGCGCTGGACGCGGTCGCGCAGGAGATCATGTTCACGGCCGGCCCGCTGCTGGTGACCCTGTGTGTGTCGCTGTGGGACGAGCGCGCCGCCCTGCTCGCGCTGAACCTGCTGGGCGTGCTGGGCGCGCTGTCCGTGGTGGTCTCGCCGCCCTCGCGCGCCTGGCGCTCGGCCCCGCGCGAGGCGCACTGGCTCGGCGCCCTGCGCTCGACGGGGCTGCTGGCGCTGCTGGCCGCGTTCCTGTTCGTCGGCATCGCGCTCGGTTCCATCACGGTCGCCTCCGTCTCGTACGCGGACGGTCACGGCGGGGACGCGGTCTACGGCTGGCTGATGGCCGGGCTCGGGCTCGGCGCGCTGGCCGGCGGCACGGTCTACGGGGCGCGCGTGTGGGCGGGAGCGCCCGAGCGGCGACTGCGCGTGCTGGTGGCGCTTCTGGCGGCGTGTTACCTGCCGCTGATGCTGGTGCCGGGCGTGGTGGCCATGGTGCTGCTCAGCGTGGTGTCCGGGGTGTTCCTGGCACCCTGCATCGCCTGCGCGTTCATCATCGTGGACCGGCACGCGCCGGCCGGGACGGTCACCGAGGCGTTCTCCTGGCTCGTGACGACGTTCACCGTGGGCGCCTCGGCCGGAACGGGCCTGGCGGGGCCGGTCGTGCAGGCCGGCGGGACGCTGTGGGGGTTCGCGCTGCCGGGTGCGGCGGGGGCGGTGTCGTTGCTGGTCCTGCTGGGTACGGGGCGGGTCCTGTCAGCCACCGCGCGGGGCGCGGTGGTTGCGGCTTCATCGGAAAATGATCCAAATCGTGCTGCCGAACCCCGTTTCAGCTCGGGTGATCGGGCGTAATGTTCCCTCATGGACCGCCGCATTTTCGGGCTGGAGAACGAGTACGGCGTCACGTGCACGTTCAGGGGACAGCGCCGCCTGTCTCCTGACGAGGTGGCGCGGTACCTCTTCCGCCGTGTCGTGTCATGGGGCCGCAGCAGCAATGTCTTTCTGCGAAACGGCGCCCGGCTCTATCTCGACGTGGGCTCACATCCGGAATACGCGACACCCGAATGTGACAACGTGACCGAGCTGGTCACCCACGACAAAGCCGGCGAGCGCATTCTCGAAGGACTCCTGGTGGACGCGGAACGACGCCTGCACGAGGAGGGAATCGCGGGCGACGTCTACCTCTTCAAGAACAACACCGACTCGGCGGGCAACTCCTACGGCTGCCACGAGAACTATCTGGTGGCGCGGCACGGGGAGTTCTCCCGGCTCGCGGACATCCTCATCCCCTTCCTGGTGACGAGGCAGTTGCTGTGCGGCGCGGGCAAGGTGCTGCAGACGCCGCGCGGCGCGGTGTACTGCGTCAGCCAGCGCGCGGAGCACATCTGGGAGGGGGTCTCCTCGGCGACGACCCGTTCCCGGCCGATCATCAACACACGCGACGAGCCGCACGCGGACGCCGAGCGCTACCGCCGGCTGCACGTCATCGTCGGTGACTCGAACATGTCCGAGACGACGATGCTGCTGAAGGTCGGCGCCACCGACCTGGTGCTGCGCATGATCGAGGCGGGCACCGTGATGCGGGACCTCACGCTGGAGAACCCGATCCGGGCGATCCGCGAGGTCAGCCACGACATCACCGGCCGGCGCAAGGTGCGGCTGGCCAGCGGCCGGGAGGCCTCGGCGCTGGAGGTGCAGCGCGAGTACTTCGACAAGGCCGTGGACTTCTGCGACCGCCGCGGCATCCGTACCGGCACGGTGGCGCAGGTCCTGGAGCTGTGGGGCCGGACGCTCGACGCGATCGAGGCCGAGGAGCTGGACCGGATCGCCACCGAGATCGACTGGGTCATGAAGTACAAGCTCATCGAGCGGTACCGGGCCAAGCACAACATGACGATGTCGCACCCGCGGGTCGCCCAGATAGACCTCGCCTACCACGACATCCACCGCCGTCGTGGCCTGTACTACCTGCTGGAGAAGAAGGGGCAGGCCACCCGGATCTGCAACGACCTGAAGATCTTCGAGGGCAAGTCGGTCCCGCCGCAGACCACTCGGGCCCGGCTGCGCGGCGACTTCATCCGGCGGGCGCAGGAGCAGCGCAGGGACTTCACGGTCGACTGGGTGCACCTGAAGCTCAACGACCAGGCGCAGCGCACCGTGTTGTGCAAGGACCCGTTCCGTTCGGTGGACGACCGGGTGGAGAAGCTGATCGCCGGAATGTAGCGGAAACCGGGTGAGCCGTGCGTCACGGCACGCGGTCGCCGGAACGCAACGCGGGCGCCGTACGTTCCTCGTACGGCGCCCGTCTCACGTCGTAGAGTTGCGCGCACGCCATCCGCAAGATCGACCGATTACGAGGCCTTCCGTGCGCCGACGCTCGCTCCTCCTCGCCGCTCTTCCCGCAGGACTCGTCACGCTCGCCGGATGCGGTGACGACAAGTCCGACTCGGGCAAGGCCAGTGGCTCGCCGTCGCCCTCGGCGTCGAGCGTGCCTCCGCCGAAGATCGTGGACGGGCCGCTGCCGACGGTCACGGACGGCACGAAGTTCGGCGAGAAGCCGAAGGTCGCCAAGGGCACGGGGGAGCCGTCGAAGAACCTCGCGGTGAAGACGCTGATCGCGGGCAGCGGGCGCACGGTCGCGGAGAACGAGTTCATCCAGGCGCACTACCTGGGCCAGATCTGGGACACCGGCCATGTCTTCGACAACTCCTACGACCGCAAGCGCCCGCTGCTCCTGCAGCTCGCCCAGGGCACGATCATCGACGGCTGGCGGTACGCGCTGACCGGGAAGAAGACCGGCAGCCGCATCGAGATCGCCGTGCCGCCGAAGTGGGGCTACGGCGAGTCGGGCGAGCCGCGGGCCGGCATCAAGGGCACCGACACCCTGGTGTTCGTCATCGATCTGATCGACTCGTTCAACTCCAAGAGCTCCGCCAAGGGCAAGCCGGTGGCGCAGAAGGTCGCGCAGGGCGAGCACGCCCTGCCGACGGTGGACACCAACACCGACGGCAAGCTGCCCAAGGTCACCGTCGACAAGAAGGCGGCGCCGCCCCGGAAGCTCACGTCGGTCTACGTCCTGGAGGGCGACGGCGAGGAGGTCAAGGCCGACCAGACGCTGCTGTGCCAGTTCCAGTGCGTGGTCTGGGAGAGCGGCAAGACCTACCGGCAGACGTACGGCTCCGGGCGGCTGAGCGAGATCGCGCTCCAGCAGATGCAGCAGACGGTCAAGGGCCTGGCACAGGGTCTGACCGGCAAGAAGGTCGGCAGCCGGGTGCTGGTCGTCGTGCCCCCGGAGCTGGGCTACGGCGACAACCCGCCGAGCGGCGGGGTCGTCAAGAAGGACTCCACGCTGGTGTTCACCGTGGACATCCTCGCCGCGATGTGACGCGCGGCGCGCCCGTGGCGGGCGGGGGAGCGGTGGGGATGAAAGACTGTCCGCGTTTCGTGTCGTACACAAGCAGGAGCTTTTGACGTGAGCATCGAGAAGCCCGAGATCGACTTCCCGGGCGGCGAGCCCCCGGCGGACCTGGAGATCAAGGACATCTGGGAGGGCGACGGCCCGGTCGCGCAGGCGGGCCAGACCGTCACCGTCCACTACGTGGGCGTCGCGTTCAGCACCGGTGAGGAGTTCGACGCCAGCTGGAACCGGGGCACCCCGTTCCGCTTCCCGCTGGGCGCGGGCCGTGTCATCCAGGGCTGGGACCTGGGCGTGCAGGGCATGAAGGTGGGCGGCCGCCGTCAGCTGACCATCCCGGCGCACCTCGCCTACGGCGACCAGAGCCCGACCCCGGCGATCAAGCCCGGTGAGACCCTCATCTTCGTGGTCGACCTCCTCGGGGTCTGATCGTCGCACGACCGGTCTCGACCACCTGGGGCCCATGCCTGTCCGGGCATGGGCCCTCGGCTTTTGCCTCGCCACCGCGGGGCGGTACGGTCATCGGTCGTAAGCACCATAGGGGAGGCGAAGGGCGTCGATGGCCATTGCCAAGGCCGAACGGCTGATGAACCTCGCGCTGTGCCTGCTGGGGACCCGGCGGCCGCTCAGCAAGCGTGAGCTGCGCGATTCCATCGAGGCCTACGTCGAGGCCGCCAGGCCGGAGAAGGGCACGGCGGGCAGCGACGACTCGTTCAACCGCATGTTCGAGCGGGACAAGGACGACCTGCGCGAGCTGGGGCTGGTCATCGAGACCGTCGAGAACCTCGACGGCGAGGTCGGGTACCTCGCGCGCCGGGACAGCAACCGTCTGCCGCCCATCACGCTGGACGCCGAGGAGGCCGCCGCCCTGGGCCTGGCGGCCAAGGTCTGGCAGCAGGCCCGGCTGGCCGGCGCCGCCAGCGGCGCCCTGCAGAAGCTGCGCGCCGCCGGTCTGCCCGAGGACGTCGACCCGTACGAGGCGCACGGCGCCCTGGAGCCGCGCATCCCCGTGCACGAGGCCGCCTTCGAGCCGCTGATGCTGGCCTGCCGCGACCGCCGTCCGGTCGTCTTCGACTACCGCAAGGCCTCCGCCGCCCACCCCGAGCCCCGGCACGTCGAGCCGTGGGCGCTGGAGTGCTGGCGAGGCCACTGGTACCTGGCCGGTTTCGACCGCGACCGGGGCGCCGAGCGCGTCTTCCGGCTCTCGCGGATCACCGGCAGGGTCCGCTCCCGCGGCACGGCGTTCAGCGCGCCCGTGCCGGACGTCGTCACCGTGCGCGAGACCGTGGCGAGCTGGGCCGGCGAGATCGCCGACCGCTCGGCCCTGATCCGGCTGCGCGCCGGCGCCGGGTACCCCCTTCGGGCGAAGGCCACCGGGGTCCGGGAACTCGGCGACGGCTGGGACGAGTTGGAGATTCCGTACGGGCACGGCCTGGACGCCTGGCTGGTGGAGTTCGGGCCGGACGTGGTCGTGCTGGAGCCGGCCGAGCTGCGGGCCGACGTGGTGGACCGGCTGCGGGCCGTGGCCAAGGGCTGAGGGGGAGCAGAACAGTGGCAGGCAAACCGGCCAGGCCCGTGAACGCCATCGACCAGACACGGCGGATGCTGTCCCTGGTGACCTATCTCAGGGAGCGCCCCGGCGCCCGGATCGCGGACGTCGCGCGCGCCTTCGGCATCACCGAGGACGAGCTGGTCGCCGACCTCGATCTGCTGCCCATGTGCGGCACCAGCTTCCGCGGCGGCGACCTGCTGGACATCGACACCGACGGCGAGCGCATCTGGTGGCACAACCCGGCCGCGCTCGGCGAGGACGCGGCCGAACCGCTGCGGCTGGCGGCCGACGAGGCCACCGCCCTGCTGGTGGCCGCCCGCGCGGTGGCCACCCTCCCGGGCCTGCGGGAGGGGGACCGCCAGGCCCTGCTGCGGGCCACCGCCAAGGTGGAGACCGCGGCCGGTGAGGCCGCCGGCGCCAGTTCCCGCCTGTCGGTGACCTTCGAGTCCGAGGGCGGGGTCTTCGCCGACGTCGACCGGGCCATCTCCGAGCGCCGCCGGCTGTGGATCCGCTACTACTCCCCGGCCCGCGACGAGGTCACCGAGCGCGAGATCGACCCCATCCGCCTGGTCAGCGTCGGTCACACCTACGTCGAGGCCTGGTGCCGCCGCTCCGAGGCCCGGCGCACCTTCCGGCTCGACCGGGTCGCCGAGATCCGGATCCTCGACGAGCCGTCGGCGCCGCCAGAGATCGAGCCGCGCGACCTCTCCGAGCACCTGGTGCAGCCGGCCGCCGAGGACCCGGAGGTCGTCGTCGAGGTCGGCCCCGGCGGCCGCTGGGTCGCCGAGTACTACCCGCACGACAGCGCCGATGAGCTTCCCGACGGCGGTCTGCGTATCTCTCTGCGCACGCCCGATCCGGCCTCGCTGCGCCGGCTGGCGCTGCGGCTCGGCCGCGACGGCCGGATCGTCTCCCCGCCCGAGCTGGCCGACAGCGCCCGCCGCGCCGCCCGCGAGGCGCTGGCGGCCTACGACGCCGCGCCGCAGGCGGCGCCGGCCGCCGGTGCGGGGCGGGCCGAGAGCCAGGGGTGAGCGGCGGCCGCGGCGCGCCGGGGGCGAACGACCTTGAGCGAGGGGAGCGAGGGCTTGAACGAGTCAGCGGTGTCCGGTGGGAGTGATATGACGGTGGCGGCCGCCTTCGCCGGGATGCGCAGGGCGATGCCGGTGGTGTTCCGGGCGGGCTGCCCGGACTGCCGGGGCCGCTTCGAACTCGGCGCGAACGCCCTGCGCCTGGCGATAGGCGCCTCCAGCCGGACCACGTTCTACTCCTTCACCTGCCCCGAATGCGGCGTCTCCGTCCGCAAGCCGGCCGGTGAGCGCATCGTCGAACTGCTCACCGGAGGCGGGGTGCGGACCCTGCGTCTGCACTCCACCGTGTAGGCGGCTGCGTTCCGCGCCGCGGGACGGTCTAGGCTCGGCGTCATGTTCTGGCCGATGTTCGCGGTAGCCGTGGGATTCGTGGGTCTCGCTGTCCTGGGGGTGCTCGCCGTCCGGGTGTTCGTGGAGGCGCGGCGGCTCGGGGCGCAGGTGGCGGACTCCGCGCGCCGTATCAACCGGGCGGCCGAGGACCTGGAGCGGGCCGCCGTGAGCGCGGCCGGCGCCGCCGAGTCCTTGTGAGCGGTGGCGGACGGTACCCGTGAGGTCCGTGGCACAAGCGCTTTGCGTCACTTCGCCCTGTCACCCCGGCCGTGCGGCCAGGTACGCTGCTGGTCGCGGCCCGGCGACGAGGCGCGGTCCGCAGAGCGGGAGTACGTCAGGGGATTGTCTCGCGTTCATCCCCAGGCGTTACGATCGCAGCCAGCATGACGTCCGGACAAGTGTCCGACCTGTCGGACATGCCCGCCTCGATGAGAAGGTGAAGATTTATGTTCCGCAACGGACTTGAGCCGTGGCACCTGGTCATCCTCATTCTGGTGATCGTCGTCGTGTTCGGCTCCAAGAAGCTTCCGGACATGGCGCGCTCGCTCGGCAAGTCCGCGCGCATCCTGAAGAGCGAGGCCAAGGCGATGAAGGACGACGGCAAGCAGTCCGCCGCCCCCGCCCCGTCCGCCGAGGAGCCCGCTCCCGCCCAGCGCACGATCCAGGCCGCCCCCGGTGACGTGACCAGCTCCCGCCCGGTCAACGAGCCGACGGACACCACCCAGCGCTGACGCGAGGGCCGGGGCATCCGGCCCGCTGCACGAGATGAGGATGTGGGTTGCTCAAGTCTGCCCGCAACAAGGAGAGGGATCCCGAGGGGCGGATGCCGCTCGTGGATCACTTGCGCGAGCTGCGCAACCGGCTCGCGAAGGGTGTTCTGGCGATCCTGGTCGTCACGATCGTGGCGGCGTTCTTCTACAAGGACATCATCAACGTCATCACCGAGCCGGTGCTCGACGAGATCGGCTGCCACCAGTCCTTCGGTGAGCTGGCCGAGTCCAAGAGCGTCCACTGCGCCCACATCACGGTCAGCGGCCTGCTGGCGCCGTTCACCCTGGCGCTGAAGGTCGCCCTGATGGCCGGCGTCGTGCTCGCGTCGCCGGTGTGGCTCTACCAGCTGTGGGCGTTCGTCGCGCCGGGCCTGCACCGCAGCGAGAAGAAGTACGCCTACGCCTTCGTCGGCTTCGGCTTCCCGCTCTTCCTCGGTGGCGGCTACCTGGCCTTCCACGTGCTGCCCACGACGGCACGGGTGATGATCGACCTCACCCCCAGCGGTGCCGAGAACCTGCTGCCGCTGGACGACCTGCTGGACCTGGTCACCCGCATGATCGTCGTCTTCGGCCTCGCCTTCGAGATGCCGTTGCTGCTGGTCATGCTCAACCTCACCGGCGTCCTGTCCGGCCGGCGGATGCTGGGCTGGTGGCGCGGCATGGTCATCGGCATCACCGCCTTCGCGGCGGTGGCCACGCCCAGCCCCGACCCGATGACGATGCTGGCACTGGCGGCGCCGATCTGGGGGCTCTACTTCATCGCCGTGGGCATCGCGCTGCTCAACGACCGGCGCCGGGCCCGCCGCGAGGGCGACGGCCCCGGGGACGACGAGGCGTCCCAGCTGGACCTCACGCCCGAGGCGATCGGAGAGGTGGAGTCGGTGTCCGCGAGCGCGGCGCCGGAGCTGCCCGGACCGGACCGGGTCAACGGCTACGACGACGTGACCTGACCGTCCGCCGAGGCACTGTGCGATGCCCCCGTCCCGCCGGGACGGGGGCATTCGTCCGCTGTGGAGCGGTCCGTCTTCCGGATAATGATCGTCCTGTTGTCAGTGCGGCCCGGTACGCTCGAAAGCACGATGACAGAGGACCTCTCACCGGCCGAGCGGTACGCGGCGGCCCGCAGGCGGGCAGCCGAGCAGGCCACCGCGCTCGCGTCCTTCCGCGAGATGTACGACTTCGGCCTCGATCCCTTCCAGATCGAGGCCTGCCAGGCACTGGAGGCCGGCAAGGGCGTGCTGGTGGCCGCCCCCACCGGTTCGGGCAAGACGATCGTGGGCGAGTTCGCCGTCCACCTCGCCCTCGGGCAGGGCAAGAAGTGCTTCTACACGACACCCATCAAGGCGCTGTCGAACCAGAAGTACGCCGACCTGTGCCGGCGCTACGGCGCGGACAAGGTCGGCCTGCTCACCGGCGACAACAGCGTGAACTCCGACGCCCCGGTGGTCGTGATGACCACCGAGGTGCTGCGCAACATGCTGTACGCCGGGTCGCAGACCCTCCTCGGCCTCGGCTACGTGGTCATGGACGAGGTGCACTACCTCTCCGACCGCTTCCGCGGCGCCGTCTGGGAGGAAGTGATCATCCACCTGCCGGAGTCGGTGACCCTGGTCTCGCTCTCCGCGACCGTGTCCAACGCCGAGGAGTTCGGTGACTGGCTGGACACCGTACGCGGCGACACCGAGGTGATCGTCTCCGAGCACCGGCCCGTGCCGCTGTTCCAGCACGTGCTGGCGGGCCGCCGGATGTACGACCTGTTCGAGGAGGGGGAGGGCCACAAGAAGGCCGTCAACCCCGACCTCGTCCGCCTGGCCCGGACGGAGGCCACCCGGCCGTCGTACCAGGACCGGCGGCGCGGCCGGTCGATGCGGGAGGCCGACCGGGAGCGCGAGCGCAGGCAGCGCTCGCGCGTGTGGACACCGGGCCGCCCCGAGGTCATCGAGCGGCTCGACTCCGAGGGCCTGCTGCCCGCCATCACCTTCATCTTCAGCCGCGCGGCCTGCGAGGCCGCCGTCCAGCAGTGCCTGTACGCGGGCCTCAGGCTCAACGACGAGGAGGCACGGGAGAAGGTCCGCGCCCTGGTCGAGGAGCGCACCGCCTCCATACCGCCGGAGGACCTGCACGTCCTCGGCTACTACGAGTGGCTGGAGGGGCTGGAGCGCGGTATCGCCGCCCATCACGCGGGCATGCTGCCGACGTTCAAGGAGGTCGTCGAGGAACTGTTCGTGCGCGGCCTGGTCAAGGCCGTGTTCGCGACCGAGACCCTCGCCCTCGGCATCAACATGCCCGCCCGCTCGGTGGTGCTGGAGAAGCTGGTCAAGTGGAACGGCGAGCAGCACGCCGACATCACGCCCGGCGAGTACACCCAGCTCACCGGCCGCGCCGGCCGCCGGGGCATCGACATCGAGGGCCACGCGGTCGTCCTCTGGCAGCGCGGCATGAGCCCCGAGCACCTGGCCGGACTCGCGGGCACCCGCACGTACCCGCTGCGCTCCAGCTTCAAGCCGTCGTACAACATGGCGGTCAACCTGGTCGAGCAGTTCGGCCGGCACCGCTCGCGCGAGCTGCTGGAGACGTCCTTCGCGCAGTTCCAGGCCGACAAGTCGGTCGTCGGGATCTCCCGGCAGGTGCAGCGCAACGAGGAGGGACTCGAGGGCTACAAGGCCTCCATGACCTGCCACCTCGGTGACTTCGAGGAGTACGCGCGGCTGCGCCGCGAACTTAAGGACCGCGAGACCGAGCTGGCCCGGCAGGGTGCGAACCAGCGGCGTGCCGAGGCGGCCGTCGCCCTGGAGAGGCTCAAGCCGGGCGACGTCATCCACGTGCCCACCGGCAAGTACGCCGGCCTGGCCCTGGTGCTGGATCCCGGCCTGCCGGCCGGCCGTTCCAACGGGCACCGCGGCTTCGACCACCACGACGGTCCGCGCCCGCTGGTACTGACCGCCGAACGGCAGGTCAAACGGCTGGCGTCGATGGACTTCCCGGTGCCGGTCGAAGCGCTGGACCGGATGCGGATCCCGAAGTCCTTCAACCCCCGCTCGCCGCAGTCCCGGCGGGACCTCGCCTCCGCCCTGCGCACCAAGGCCGGGCACATCCCGCCGGAGCGGGCCCGCAAGAAGCGGTCGCAGGCCGCCGACGACCGTGAGATCAACCGGCTGCGCACCGCCATCCGGGCGCACCCCTGCCACGGCTGCAACGACCGGGAGGACCACGCGCGCTGGGCCGAGCGCTACCACCGGCTGCTGCGGGACACCTCCCAGCTGGAACGGCGCATCGAGGGCCGTACGAACACCATCGCGCGCACCTTCGACCGGATCGTCGCCCTGCTGACCGAGATGGACTACCTGCGCGGCGACGAGGTCACCGAGCACGGCAGGCGGCTCGCCCGACTCTACGGCGAACTCGACCTGCTGGCCAGCGAATGCCTGCGCGAGGGCGTCTGGGAGGACCTCGCCCCTGCCGAACTCGCCGCCTGCGTCTCGGCGCTGGTGTACGAGGCCCGGGTGGGGGACGACGCGATGGCGCCCAAGCTGCCCTCCGGCAGGGCGAAGGCCGCCCTCGGTGAGATGGTCCGCATCTGGGGCCGGCTGGACGCCCTGGAGGAGGACTTCCGGATCAGCCAGACCGAGGGCGTCGGCCAGCGCGAGCCGGACCTCGGCTTCGCCTGGGCCGCGTACATGTGGGCCTCCGGCACGGGCCTCGACGAGGTGCTGCGGGAGGCGGAGATGCCCGCGGGTGACTTCGTCCGGTGGTGCAAGCAGGTCATCGACGTCCTCGGGCAGATCTCGGCGGCGGCTCCCGCCGAGGGCTCGACCGTGGCGAAGAACGCGCGCAAGGCCGTCGACCAGCTGCTGCGGGGTGTGGTCGCCTACTCGTCCGTCGGGTGACGTCCGCTCCGGCGGCTGGTGCGACAGCGGCCGGGAGGGCGTGCCCCGTCAACCCGGCCGCGTTCCTTTCCCTCTCGCGGGTGCGGCGCCCGCTGCCCGCCCCGGCGGTCGGTGCCGCCGGGTTCTGAGGGCTCGCCTCACTCCTCTCGGTGAGGTTTTTCGTGTACCCGTTCGCCGTCACCGAACGTGTTCGAACAGCAGCCCAGCGTGTAAATCAGTCGAGCGTACTCCTATTACACCGGTGATTTCAGGTGCTCGCCGAATATGACACGGCGATGATCCGGTCGGACTAAGCTCGCCCGCGGCGCACCGGGTTGAGGTGAATTCGTGCGCCTGTTCCCAAACGTCCAGAAGATCACATCAGTCGCATGCATCTTCCCCGCGACAGCTCTCCCGACACCCAGCCGACCCGTCTCAGAAGGCATCCATGGTGAGTGTTCAGAAGCCTCCCGGTGGCCGTGAACGTCCCTACGCGCGTGTGCTGTTGCCGCCGGCCGTACTGATGGCCGCCGCGACCGGGGCCGCCATGGCCCTGGTGCCGGCGGCGGGCCGGCTCGCCGTCGGCCTGTGCGGGGCGCTGGCCGTGCTCCTGGTCCTCGCCACCGGCGGGGAGGCGGCCCGGCGTGGCCGCAGACTCCGCGAGGCACAGGCCGAACACGCCCGCCACACCGCGTATCTGGAACACCGTCTCGCCGCCCACGACGAGCTGATCAACCGCTTCGCCACCGACGTCCTGCCCACCGGCCTGCACCGGCTGCGTGCCGGCGAGGCGCTCCGGGACGTGCTGAGCAACGTCTACGACCTCGACCCCGAACTGCGCGGCCTGCCCGAGTCCTACCGTGAACTGTTCCGCGTCGCGCTGCGCGGCGCCGACCACGAGATCTCGATGCGCGACGCCAGCGAGCGCTCCTTCGTGAGCATCGCCCGCCGCGTGCAGGCCATCGTGCACCAGCAGGCCAAGGAACTGCGGGAGATGGAGGAGGACCACGGCCGCAATCCCGAGGTCTTCGACGACCTGCTGCGCCTGGACCACGGCACCTCGCTGATCGGCCGGCTCGCCGACACCATCTCCGTCCTCGGCGGCGGCCGCCCCGGCCGCCAGTGGCCCCTGCCGGTCTCCCTCTACAGCGTGCTGCGCGGCGCCATGTCCCGCATCCTGGAGTACCGCCGCATCAACCTGAGCTCGATCGTCAACATCAACATCAAGGGCACCGCGGTCGAGCCGCTCCTGCACGCCGCCGCCGAGCTACTCGACAACGCCACCCGCTACTCGCCGCCCACGGCCAAGGTGCACGTCACCGCCGCCGAGGTGCAGACGGGCATCGCCATCGAGATCGAGGACGCCGGCGTCAGCCTCAGCGAGGAGTCCCGGGCCCGCATCGAGCAGATGATCGAGGACGCCAAGAACGGCGACGACGCGGACAACCTCGGTGACAACCCGCGCCTCGGTCTCGCCGTCGTCGGCCGGCTCTGCAAGCACTTCAAGATGGAGGTCTCGCTGCGCGCCTCCGCCTACGGCGGCGTCCGCGCCATCCTGATCGTGCCCCGGGCCATGACGACCACCGAGCCCGGCGTCGGCGCCGCCCACGGCATCGGCGCGACCGGCATCCCGCAGCCCGAACTCGGGGCGGTCGAGGGCCCCAAGCGCCCGCCCAAGAAGCGCCGCCCCACCAGCCCCAAGATCCCCGCCGGGATCTCCATGGAGGACGACGTCCCCGAGGTCACCGAGTGGACCGCGGGAGGCCTGCCGCAGCGCCGCAGCCGGGTGAAGACCCCGCTCTCCCAGCGGTACGCCGAACAGGCCGCCATCGAGCGTGCCGAGCGCGAGGGACGGCCGACGATCTGGTCCCAGACCAGAACCGAGCCCGAGCCCGAGATCGACCCCGAGCGCAAGAAGCTCATGGACCGGCCGCCGGGCATGTGGATGGAGGCCTTCTGGGACGGCCTGAGGAAGGGCATGCCCGCGGACGCCACCGCGTCCGAACTGACCGACTTCACGCTCCACCCGACCAAGTACCTGCACCTGCTCGACGATGCGGACGACCCCGCCGAGGGCGCCGTCGAGGCCGACGACGAGGGGAACCTCAAGTGATCCAGCAGCGAGCGAACCTGGACTGGATGCTCAAGCAGCTGAACGACGGCGTGCCGGGTATCGAGATGATCGTGGTCCTGTCCGCCGACGGACTGCGCATCGCCCGCTACGGCGGCGACCCCGACGCCGCCGACCGCGTGGCCGCCGCCTGCGCGGGCGTCCAGAGCCTGGCCGGCGCCATCATCCAGGAGATCCCCGGCGCCGGTGACATGAAGGTCGTCGTCATCGAGATCGAGGGCGGCTACTTCTACCTCGTGAACGCCGGCCCCAACGCCTACCTCGCCGTACTCGCCGACGTCACCTGCGAACCGGGCCGGATGAGCGGCATGATGCGCGACCTCGTCGTCCGGATCGGGGCCCACCTCACCAGTCCGCCCCGGCGCAACGGGCAGGCCGTATGACGCCTCCACGACGCAGACGGCGCCAGACCGAGCGACCGTCGTCCCCGCAGCCGCCCGAACCGGCGGACGGCGAGGAGCCCGGAAGCCTGGAACGGCTTTACACCATCGCCGGGAGCGCCGACGGAGCGCGGGCCGAACTCGACCTCGTGACGCTGATCGTCGCGCGTTCCGCGCCCCCGCCGACCGCGTCCCCGGAGCAGGCGGCCGTGCTCCGGCTCAGCGCCGCCCCCCTCTCCGTGGCCGAACTCTCCGCCTACCTCCGACTGCCGTTCAGCGCGATGACCGTCCTGATCACCGAACTCATCGCGGCCGAAATGGTGCAGGCGCGCGCCTCGATCGCCCGCCAGGCGCTCCCCGACCGTTCACTCCTCGAAGCGGTGATGCATGGACTTCAACGGCTCTGACACCCTCCCCGGCCCCCGCACCGAGGACCACCTGCCGCACACGGCGCAGGCCGCGGTGAAGCTCGTGATCGTGGGCGGCTTCGGCGTCGGCAAGACCACCATGGTCGGTTCGGTCAGCGAGATCAGACCGCTGACGACCGAGGAGACCATGACCCAGGCGGGCATCGGCGTCGACGACGACTACGGCTCCGAGTCCAAGACGGCCACCACCGTGGCGATGGACTTCGGCCGCATCAGCATCACCGACAAGCTGGTGCTCTACCTCTTCGGCACCCCCGGCCAGGAACGCTTCTGGTTCCTGTGGAACCGCCTGTTCGAAGGCGCCCTCGGCGCGGTCGTCCTGGTCGACACCCGGCGTCTCGAGGTCAGCTTCGACGTCATGGGCCGGCTGGAGGAGCGGGGCGTGCCGTTCGTCGTCGCCGTCAACTCCTTCCCCGACGCGCCCCGTCACCCGGTCGGGGAACTGCGCACCGCGCTGGACCTGGCCCCGGAGATCCCGATCATCGAGTGCGACGTACGCCGCCGCGCGTCCAGCAAGGACGTGCTGATGACCCTCATGCGCTTCCTGCACTCGCTCGCCCTGTCCGGCTCCCTCTCCTGATCCGCGGCCGACCGGCCGCCACACCATCCGTTCCGGAGCGACACTGTGACGTCTGAACCCCGATCAACGACCGGCACAGCCCCCACCCCGCCACCGGGCTGCCCGGCGCACGGCCCCGGTCCCGGCGGGCTGCACCGGCTCTACGGCCCCGACGCCGACGACCTCGGCGACCTCTACGAGCGGCTGCGCGAGCAGCACGGCCCCGTGGCCCCCGTGCTGCTCCACGACGACGTGCCGATGTGGGTGGTCCTCGGGCACGCCGAGAACCTGCAACTGGTGCGCAGCCCCTCGCAGTACACCCGGGACAGCCGCATCTGGAGCCCGCTGCTGGAGGGCATGGTCAAGCCCGACCACCCGCTCATGCCCCACATCGCCTGGCAGCCCATCTGCTCCCACGCCGAGGGCGACGAACACCAGCGGCTGCGGGCCGCCGTCACCGCGGCCATGTCCACCATCGACCACCGCAGCGTCCGCCGGCACATCGGCCGCTCCACCCAGGGCCTGGTCAACAGCTTCTGCGAGCGGGGCCGCGCGGACCTGGTCCCCCAGTTCGCCGAGCACCTGCCGATGGCCGTCATGTGCGAGATCCTCGGCATGCCCGAGGAGTACGACGACCGGATGGTGCAGGCCGCGCGCGATGCGCTGAAGGGCACCGAGACCGCCATCCAGAGCCACACCTACGTCATGGACGCGCTGGGCCGGCTCACCGGCCGGCGCCGCGCCCGGCCCGAGGACGACTTCACCAGCCACCTCATCACCCACCCCGCCGGACTCACCGACGACGAGGTCCGCGAGCACCTGCGGCTCGTCCTCTTCGCGGCCTACGAGGCCACCGCCAACCTCCTCGCCAACGCGCTGCGCATGGTGCTCACCGAGCCGGGCTTCCGCGCCCAGCTCAACGGTGGCCAGATGACCGTGCCGGAGGCGATCGAGCAGTCCCTCTGGGACGAGCCGCCGTTCAGCACCGTCCTCGGCTACTACGCCAAGCAGGACACCGAGCTGGGCGGCCAGCGCATCCGCAAGGGCGACGGGCTGCTCTTCGCACCCGCCCCGGGCAACCTCGACCCGCGCATCCGGCCCGACCTGTCCGCGAGCATGCAGGGCAACCGATCGCACCTGGCCTTCGGCGGCGGCCCCCACGAGTGCCCCGGCCAGGACATCGGCCGTGCCATCGCCGACGTCGGTGTCGACGCCCTGCTGACCCGGCTGCCGGACATCCGACTCGACTGCCCCGAGGAGGAGTTGAGCTGGCGGGCGTCCATCGCCTCGCGGCACCTGGTGTCCCTGCCGGTGCGCTTCGAGCCCAAGGTGCAGCAGGACGTCGACCTGCCGCCCAGGGCCATGCCGCTGCCGCCGCAGCGCACGGGCCCGCGCGCCGGCACCCCGGACGGCGCCCCCGCCCCGGCCGCCGCACCACGGCCGACGGCCACCCGCCCCGCCCCCGAACCCTTCCACCCGGCACCCGCACCGGCCCCGTCCCGGAGCATCTGGCGACGCCTGCTGCACTGGTGGCGCGGCGAGTGACCGGTTCTAACCCCGCCCGGCCCAGGAGTCGTGGGACGACCAGGCCCCGAGCACGCGCGCGGTGACGAACGTGTGCTCCAGGCCGGTCACCGGATCGGTGAACTCAAGCCGTCGCGCGAGCAGTTGCAGCGGACGGCGGAAGTCGCCGGGCGGCGCCGGCGCGGTCACCTCCGGGTACAGCGGGTCGCCGAGAACGGGCACGCCCAGCGCGTTGAGGTGCACCCGCAGCTGGTGCGTCTGCCCGGTCGCGGGGACGAGCCGGTACCGGCCCATACCGCCTTGGACCTCGGCGAGCTCCACGTACGTCTCGGCGTTCGGCTCGCCCTCGGCCTCCCGCGCGGCGTGCACCCCGCGCTCCTTCACGATCCTGCTGCGCACGGTGCGCGGAAGGACGAGCGAGGGGTCGTACGGGGCGATCGCCTCGTACTCCTTGCGCACCAGCCGGTCCCGGAACAGCGTCTGGTACGCCCCGCGCTCCCCGGGCCGCACCGTGAACAGCACCAGCCCCGCCGTCAGCCGGTCCAGGCGGTGCGCGGCCGTCAGCGTGGGTATGCCCAGGTCGTGCCGCAGCCGGGCCAGCGCGGTCTGGGCGATGTGCGAGCCGCGCGGCGTCGTCGCGAGGAAGTGCGGCTTGTCGGCCACCACGATGTGCGCGTCCCGGTACACCACCTCCACCGGGAACGGCACCGGCACCTCGGCGGGCGGCTCGCGGTGGAACCACACGAACATGCCGGGCTCGTACGGCGCGTCCGGCGCCACCGGCCGCCCGTCGGCGCCGACGACCAGCCCCGCGTCGAACATCCCCTCGACCATGCCGGGACCGGCCCCCGTCAGCCGGGCCACCAGATGTTCCCGCACGGTCGCCCACGTCCCGGACGAGGGCAGCCGCACCCGCACGGGATCCACACCGTCGCGCTGGGGGAGCGGGGCGGGCGGGGGCGGGGTGCGGCGTCTCATCGGGACCAAGGGTACGGGGCGGGAAAAACGGTGAACCGCCGGCCGCTCCGGCGGGCAGTATGTGGATCATGCCGTTTCTCACCAGCCCGGTACTGCCCCCCGGAGCCCTCGCCCGCACCCCGCAGCCCTCCCTCCCCACCGGTGACGGCCTGCTCCTGCGCCCCTGGCGGGCCGGGGACGCGCCCGCCGTCCACGCCGCCCTCCAGGACCCGGTCATGCACCAGTGGCACCTGAGGTCCTGTGACTCCGAGGAGGAGGCCGCCGGCTGGATCGCCGAGTGGCGGACGGCCTGGGAGGACGAGCGCGAGGCCCAGTGGGCCGTCGTGGACGCGGCGACGGACGAACTGCGGGGCCGGGTCGCGCTGCGCCAGATCCTGCTCGCCGACGGCATCGCCGAGATCGCCTACTGGACGGTGGCGGGGGCGCGTGGCCAAGGCGTCGCGGTCCGGGCCTCCGCCACCCTGACCCGCTGGGCCTTCGAGGAGATCGGCTTCCACCGGCTCGAACTCTTCCACGCCGCCGCCAACGAGGCATCCTGCCGCGCCGCCGTCAAGGCCGGCTTCGCCGTGGAGGGCACCAAGCGCAGCGCCCTGCTGCATCCGGACGGCTGGCACGACATGCACTTCCACGCCCGCGTGCACGGCGACTGAGGGGACAGCGCATGCCGGCCTTCGAACTCGCCGACCGACTCGTCGTGGGCGTCGCGTCCAGCGCCCTGTTCGACCTGGAGGAGTCCGACGCGGTCTTCCGGGAGCAGGGCGAAGAGGCCTACCGGGCCCACCAGGAGGAGAACGTGGACAACACGCTCCGGCCGGGGGTCGCCTTCGCCTTCGTCCGGCGGCTGCTGTCGCTGAACGACCTGAGCGAACCCGGGGACCCACTCGTCGAGGTCATCATCCTCTCCCGCAACGACCCCGACACCGGCCTGCGGGTGATGCGGTCGATCCAGTCCCACGGCCTGCCGATCAGCCGGGCCATCTTCCGGCAGGGACGGTCGCCCTATCCCTTCATGACGGCGCTGAACATGTCCCTGTTCCTGTCCGCGGACGGGCGCGACGTGCGCGAGGCCGTCGCCGCCGGACTGCCGGCCGGGCACGTGCTCGGCTCGGCGTACGCGGGCGACCCCGACGACCGGGACCTGCGGATCGCGTTCGACTTCGACGGCGTGCTCGCGAGTGACGCCGCCGAGCGGGTGTACCAGGCCGGCGGCCTGGAGGAGTTCCGGGCGTACGAGGCCCGCAACGCGGCTACCCCGCACGACCCCGGGCCGCTGCGCGACTTCCTCGCCGGCGTGAACCGGATACAGCTGCGCGAGGAGGAACGGCGCAGGAGCGATCCGGAGTACCAGCTCCGTGTCCACGTCTCCATCGTGACCGCGCGCAACGCGCCCGCGCACGAGCGCGCGGTGCGCAGCCTCAAGGAGTGGGGCGTGCGGGTGAACGACGCCTTCTTCCTCGGCGGTGTGGACAAGGGCGCGGTCATGAAGGTGCTCGACCCGCACATCTTCTTCGACGACCAGGTGGTCCACCTGGAGAGCACGTCCCGGACCACGCCCAGCGTGCACGTCCCGTTCGGCACGATCAACGAGACGGCCCCCTGACGCGCCCACGGCACAGCGGCGGCGCCCCGGCCGGGTGCGCCGCCGCCGTGATGGTGCTCCGGCCGCGGTCAGGCGGCCGTCGCGCCGCCCTCCTGCTCGGCCTCGACGCGGGCGTTCCACTCCCGCTTGGAGGCCTGCCAGCCGTCCTCGTCGTGGCCGTGCCGCCAGTACCCGGAGATCGACAGGTCCTCGCGGGGGAGCTGCAGCTCGACCCGCAGCAGGCGGCGGAGCTCCTTCACGAAGGACGCCTCGCCGTGCACGAACGCGTGCGGCCGGCCCGCCGGGAAGTCCAGCGACCGCACGGCCTCCAGCAGGGCCTCGCCGACCGGGCGGCCGCCGCGGTGCAGCCAGACCACCTCCACCTCGGAGTCGATCTTCTGCTCCTCCTCGGGCCCCGCCACCTCGACGAAGGCGTGCGCGCGGGCCCCCGCGGGCAGCGTCTCCAGGGCGCGGGCGATCGCGGGCAGCGCGCTCTCGTCACCGGCGAGCAGATGCCAGTCGGCGTCCGGGGCCGGCGCGTAGGCGCCTCCGGGGCCCATGAAGCGGACCGTCTCACCGGGCCGCGCGCGGGTGGCCCACGGTCCGGCCAGGCCCTCGTCGCCGTGGATCACGAAGTCCAGTGTGAGTTCCCGGTGTTCGGGGTCCCAGGCGCGCACCGTGTACGTACGGGTCACCGGCCACTGCTCGCGCGGGAACTCCGCCCGGATCCGCTCCAGGTCGAAGGGCTCCGGGTAGGTCACGCCGGGAGGGCCGAACAGCAGCTTCACGTAGTGGTCCGTGCAGGTGTCCGCGGCGAAGTCGGCGAGCCCCGCGCCCCCCAGCACCACTCGCTGCATGTGCGGGGTGAGCCGCTCGGTGCGCACCACCTGGGCGGTATGGAGCTTGCGCGGCTTTCGTGCCGGGCGCTCTGCCATCACGGCCTCCTGCGATATTGGTTAGGTTTACCTAAGTTAGCATCCCGCTCCGAGTCAACGCCTTTTCCTCACGGTCCCGATGGGAACCCTCGCCCCGGCGCACCGCCGGGGTCACCGCGCCAGCGTGACCAGCAGGCGCTGCAACGAGCCGCCCAGGCCCCACCGCCGCGCCAGGTCCTCCAGTGCCGCCGGGTCGCGCGGGGAGCGCGGCAGGGCGGTGTCGACGTCCGGGAGCGGCACGTCGCCGGCCACCCGTACCACCTTCGGCGCGACCGCCAGATACGGTCCGGCCTCGGTGAGCCGCATGCGCTGCGACGGCGTGAGCCTGGCCCGCGGGTCGCCGACCGCCGCCACGATCCCCGCCAGGTCGCCGAACTCGGCGAGCAGCTTGGCGGCCGTCTTCTCGCCGATGCCGGCCACGCCCGGCAGGCCGTCGCTCGGGTCACCGCGCAGCAGCGCCAGATCCGCGTACCCGCGCCCGTCGACCCCATACTTCCCGCGCAGCACCGCCTCGTCGGTCAGCTGCAGCGTGCCGACGCCCTTGAGCGGGTACAGCACGCGCACCCCCCGCGCGTCGTCGACCAGCTGGTACAGGTCGCGGTCGCCGGTGACGATGTCGACCGGGCCGTCGGCGCGCGCGGTGAACGTGCCGATCACGTCGTCCGCCTCGTACCCGGCGACCCCGACGCGCGCGATGCCGATCGCGTCCAGCACGTCCTCGATGACGGGCACCTGCGGGGAGAGCGTGTCCGGCACCTCCTCCTCGTCCGGCGCGCCCTCGTGCTCCTCGGCGACCCGGTGCGCCTTGTACGTGGGGATCAGCTCGACCCGCCACCGCGGCCGCCAGTCGGCGTCCATGCAGGCCACCAGCCGCTCGGGCCGGTGGTCCCTCACCAGCCGGTCGATGAAGTCCAGCAGTCCGCGCACGGCGTTCACGGGGGTGCCGTCGGGCGCCTTCACGGAGTCCGGGACGCCGAAGTAGGCACGGAAGTAGAGCGATGCGGTGTCGAGGAGCATGAGTCGTCCGGTCACGTCCGCATCATGCCGTACGGCGCCGACAGGGGCCCCGCGCCCGGAACGGGTTGCGCCATGCGCATCGCCGTGACACCGGCCACCTGCGGGTTTGCCGCTGCTTGACCTGGGGAGGTGCCGCAACTGGGCGAGGGTGGTTGCTCAATTCAACTGTCAGCGACTCCTCGTCCCCTGTCCCTGTCCCTGTCCCCGAGACGAGAGGTACGCGTGCAACCGAGGCTTGAGGCGGAGCACCTGTTCAAGGTGTTCGGCAGACGACCGGACGAAGCGGTGGAACGGGTGCGCAAGGGCGCCGACCGGGACGACCTGCGCGGGGACGGCACGACCGCCGCCGTGATCGACGCCTCCTTCCGCGTGGAGGAGGGCGAGATCTTCGTCGTCATGGGACTGTCGGGCTCCGGCAAGTCCACCCTCCTGCGCATGCTCAACGGGCTGCTGGAGCCGACCGCGGGCCGTGTGCTCTTCGACGGCCGGGACCTGACCGCGCTCACCGACCGCGAGCTGCGCAAGCTGCGCTCGGAGCGGATCAGCATGGTCTTCCAGCACTTCGCGCTCTTCCCGCACCGCAGTGTCCGCGACAACGCCGCCTACGGCCTGGAAGTGCAGGGCGTGCCCCGCGCCGAGCGCGAACGCCGCGCCGACGAGGCGCTCGCCCTGTGCGGCCTGGCCGGCTGGGAGAAGGCCTGGCCGGACGAGCTGTCCGGCGGCATGCAGCAGCGCGTCGGCCTCGCCCGCGCCCTCGCGACCGACGCCGACCTGCTGCTGATGGACGAGTCCTTCAGCGCCCTCGACCCGCTGATCCGCCGGGACATGCAGGACCAGCTGCTGGAGCTGCAGAAGACCCTGCGCAAGACCATCGTCTTCATCACCCACGACCTCAACGAGGCGATGCGGCTCGGCGACCGCATCGCCGTCATGCGGGACGGCCGCATCGTCCAGACCGGCACCGCCGAGGACATCCTGCTGCGCCCGGCGAACGACTACGTGGCCTCCTTCATCCAGGACGTCGACCGCTCCCGCGTGCTGACCGCCGCCGCCGTGATGGACACCGAGCCGCGCGGCGACGAGGCCGACTGCGGCTGCGAGACGGCGGCCCCCGACACGCCGTTCACCGAACTGTGCGCGCTCAGCGCGCGGCTCACCCACCCGGTCGCCGTCCTCGACGCCGGCCGCACCCTCGTCGGCGTCGTACCCCGGCAGCGGCTCGTCGGCGTCCTCGGCGACGAACACGGCGAGGCCACCGCCTGTGACCGCGACGGCGGGAAGGTGACCGGCCGTGCCTAGGCTCCCCCTCGGCGACTGGGTCGACTCCGGCGTCAACTGGCTGGTCGGCCACTTCTCCTGGCTCTTCGACGCCGTCAAGGCGGTCATGGAGGGCATGTACGACGGCATCGACGCGGTACTGGCCGCCCCGGCCCCGCTGCTGATGGCCGGCATCCTCGCCGTCGTCGCCTGGTGGCTGCGCGGCCTGCTCGCCGGCCTCCTCGCCTTCGCCGGCTTCGCGCTGGTCGACTCGCTCGACCTGTGGGACCGGGCCATGTCCACCCTCGCGCTGGTCCTCGTGGCCACGGTGATCGCCCTGCTGATCTCGGTGCCGCTGGGCATCTGGGCCGCCCGGTCCAGGGCCGTCAGCGCCGCCGTACGGCCCGTGCTGGACCTGCTGCAGACCATGCCGTCCATGGTGCTGCTGATCCCGGCCATGCTCTTCTTCGGCCTCGGCACGGCCGCCGGCGTGGTCGCCACCCTGATCTTCGCGCTCGCGCCCGGCGTCCGCATGACCGAGCTGGGCATCCGCCAGGTCGACGCCGAACTGGTCGAGGCCGCCGAGGCGTTCGGCACCTCCCCGCGCGACGTCCTCTGGCGCGTCCAGCTGCCGCTCGCCCTGCCGACCATCATGGCGGGCGTCAACCAGGTGATCATGCTGGGCCTGTCCATGGTCGTCATCGCCGGCATGGTCGGCACCGGCGGCCTCGGCGGCGCCGTCAACGAGGCCATCGGGCAGCTGGACATCGGCTACGGCTTCGAAGCGGGCGTCGGCATCGTCGTCCTCGCCATCTACCTCGACCGGGTCACCGGCGCACTCGGCACCCGGCTCTCCCCACTGGGCCGCAGGGCCGCCGCCAAGGTCCCCACGCGCGCGTGGTCGTACCGCCCGCGCCCGGCCGTCGCCGTCGCCGGCGTGGCCGCCCTCGCCCTCGTCGCGGGCGGACTCGGCGTCCTCGGCTCCTCCTCCGGCACCTCCGAGGCCTCCGGCAGCGACATCGGCAAGGGCAAGGAGATCCGGATCGGCTACATCCCCTGGGACGAGGGCATCGCCTCCACCTACCTGTGGAAGGAGCTGCTGGAGGAACGCGGCTTCAAGGTGACCACCACCCAGTACGCCGCCGGCCCTCTCTACACCGGCCTCGCCACCGGCCAGGTCGACTTCCAGACCGACTCCTGGCTGCCCACCACGCACGCCGAGTACTGGGCGAAGTACGGCGAGCGACTGGAGGACCTCGGCAAGTGGTACGGCCCCACCTCCCTGGAGCTGACCGTGCCGTCCTACGTCAAGGACGTGAACTCGCTGGCGGACCTGGAGGAGCACGCCTCCGAGTTCGACGGGAAGATCGTCGGCATCGAGCCCAGCGCGGGCATGATGGGCCTGCTCAAGAGCAAGGTCCTCAAGGAGTACGGCCTCGACGGCACCTACGAGGTGGTCGACGGCTCGACCCCCGCGATGCTCGCGGAGCTGAAGCGCGCCTACGCCAGGAAGCAGCCGGTCGTCGTGACCCTCTGGTCCCCGCACTGGGCGTACAGCGACTACGGCCTGAAGAAGCTCGAGGACCCGAAGGGCGCCTGGGGCAAGGGAGACGGCGTGCACACCCTCGCCCGCAAGGGCTTCGCCGCCGACAACCCGGTGGTCGGCCGCTGGCTGAAGGACTTCTCGATGACCGAGGAGCAGCTCACCGGCCTGGAGGCGCAGATCCAGAAGGCTGGCAAGGGCCGGGAGCAGGACGCCGTGCGCACCTGGCTGCGGCGGCACCCGGGTCTGGCCGGCAAGTGGGCCCCCGTCGCCGGGGGCGCCACCGAGAGCCGGGCGGCCGGGTGACCTGACCCGCCCGGACCGCCTCCCGAGGGGCGGGTGGCACCGTACGACTACGCTTGTACGGCGTCGCCCGCCCCTCGCGGTTCACCGCCTACGGGAGGAATCCGGCCAACCACGAAGAGTGATCATCCTTGGCCTGCACCCGGTCACCCGGCCCAGCTGGTCGGCATGTTCACCCCCGGGGAGGATGGTGTCCCGGACGGCCGCACACCCCCGCCGAGCTGGCGCGAACCGTGAGGGTTCCGGCCCGCGGGCGTGACGGGGATGTGACAGGCGCGTGAAACGGTTTGCCGAACATGCGTAGGGTGCAGAGAAGTCCTCGGAAGAGGTGTGCGCTCCGGCGGGCACCCGGACAGCGGCACGACGAGCGAGGGAGGGAGCCGGAGCGATGGGCGACCACAAAGAGCTACAGCCCGTACGGGTGGGCGCGGCCGTCCGGCGACGCCGCCGTGCGCTTGAACTGACCCTCGCGGTCGTCGCGGAGCGCAGCGGCCTGTCGGTGCCCTTCCTCAGCCAGGTCGAGAACGACAGGGCCCGCCCCAGCCGCGGCTCCCTGGAGAAGCTGGCCGACGCGCTGCGCACCACGGCGGTGGAACTCCTCGCCGCCGCCGACCCGGCGGCGAGCGTGGACGTGATGCGCGCCGAGGAGCCCGGCGAGGGCGACTTCGCCCCGAGAACCCGGTCCCTGGTGCGCGGCCACCACCAGATGCACGCCTCCGAGTTCACCGGCGACCACGACGCCGGCCGCGAGTTCCAGCACCGCAACGACGAGCTGATGTACGTCGCCGACGGCGCCGTGGAGATCGAGGCCGAGGGCCGCGCCTACCGCCTCGGCCGCGGCGACACCCTGTACCTGACCGGCGGGGTCCGGCACCGCTGGCGGGCCACCGTCCCGGACACCCGGGTCGTCGTGGTCGCGGTCGCCGAACACATCGAGGCGTTCCAGGACCGGACGCGCTGAGGAGCGGGCGTTGCGCGTCGTCTCCCTCGTCCCGTCGCTCACCGAGGCCGTGGCCGCGACCCTGCCCGGGGTCCTGGCCGGCGCCACAGACTGGTGCGCCCGTCCGGCGGACCTGGACGTCCCCCGGATCGGCGGCACCAAGAACCCGGACGTGGACCGGATCGTCGCCCTGGCCCCCGACCTGGTGATCGCCAACGAGGAGGAGAACCGAGCCCCCGACCTGGACGCGCTGCGCACGGCCGGCCTCCCGGTGCTGGTCACCGAGGTACGGACCGTCTCCCAGGCGTGGCCGGAGCTGGACCGCGTCCTCACCGCGTGCGGTGCGCCTGGACGCCCGCGCTGGCTGGACGAGGCGGAGGCGGCCTGGGCCGCGCTGCCGGAGCCGGCGGAACGCGTGACGGCGGTCGTGCCGATCTGGCGCCGCCCCTGGATGGTCCTCGGCCGGGACACCTTCGCCGGTGACGTCCTGGCCCGCCTGGGCGTCGACCACCTCCACGCCGCCCACACCGACCGCTACCCCCGCGTGCCGCTGGAGGAGCTGCGCGCGGCGGCCCCCGACCTGGTCGTCCTGCCCGACGAGCCCTACCGCTTCACCGCCGACGACGGTCCGGAGGCCTTCCCCGGCCTGCGCTGCGCGCTGGTCAGTGGACGGCACCTCACCTGGTACGGCCCGTCCCTGACGAGTGCGCCGCGCGTGCTGGCGGGGGCTCTGCGAGCGGCTCGCGGCTGAGCGGACGGCGTGCGCGACGGTGTCTCAGCCGGTACGGCCGGTCGCCTGCGCGGGGGCCGGGGAGGGCGTGGGGACCGTCGGGGCAGTAGGGGCCGGCCGGGGTCCTGCCAGCAGCTCGCCGCTGAGCAGGCCGCGGACGGTGCCGGTGGCGGCCGCGAGCCAGGCGGCGACGAGGACGGCGTAGAGGCCGGCCGCCAGCGCTCCGTACACCGCGAGGCCGGTGTGCCGGGCCAGGGCCGCGGCGCCGGTGACACAGGTGCCGAGCGGGAAGGTGAACGCCCACCACGTCATCGCGAACCCCATGCCCTGCCGCCGGGCCCGCACCACGTGCGCGACGGCGAGCCCCAGCCACAGCAGCGCGAACCCCATGACCGGCACCCCGTACAGCACGGCGAACACGGCGAGGCCACGGTCGTACGGCGCCGGCACCACGCCGGGGGCCGCGTCCGCCACCGCGGCCACGGCGGTGGTGGACTGCCCGAGCGGGCCGAGCACCAGGAACAGGGTCGGGGTGAGCGCGAGCGGCAGCGGCCCCGAGGCGATCACCCGGGCGAAGACCAGCGGCAGCATCGCCAGCGTTGCCAGGAGGCTCAGCCCGAACAGGGCGAGCGACGCCAGCAGCAGGGTCTCCCTTGGCTGCCCCGGCGGCAGGTGCGGCACCAGCAGCGGACCGAGCGCGGCGGACACCATGGGCGCGACGAGCGGCAGCAGCCAGACCGGGGTGGCCCGGGAGGGCTCGACGCGGTGGCGCACGGCCATCAGGTACGGCACGGCGACGGCGGCGGCGAGGCCGACCGCCGTCCCGGCGGTGTACAGCACCGTGTCGAGGACCACGGCCGGTCCGGTGCCGATCCAGTCCCGGCCCACCGTCACGGCACCGCCGCCGACCGCCAGCAGGGCCATGGAGAGACAGCCGTAGAAGGGCGCCGCCGCCGGGTCGAGGAGGTGGGCGCGGGCCTGGTCGCGATGGTGGGTCCAGTGCAGGGCGCGGGCGGCCAGGAGGACCACCAGCATGACGACCGCGAGCGCCCAGACGGCGGTGCACGGACCCCGCAGGCCGTCGAGCGGCCCGGGCAGGACGGCTCCGGCGGTGCCGACGACGGACGTCCCCATGACGCAGGCGTACCAGTTGGGGCCGAGGTGCCGGACGCCCAGGGCACGGGCGGCGGGCAGGGGACGGGGCGGGGCTGCGGTGACCATGACACCACCGTGCCGCCGGCCGCCGGTACGGACCAGGGAGTACGGCCCTATGAGGACATAAGCTGGTCTTATGAGCGAGGAGTACGCGACGGACGACGGCCGGCCCCACGGCTCGCTGGCGCACCGGGTGCCCGACCTCGGTGCGCTGGAGCTGCTGCTGGCGGTGGCCCGGCTGGGCAGCCTGGGAGCGGCGGCACGGGAGGTCGGCATCACCCAGCCCGCTGCCAGCAGCCGCATCCGGTCCATGGAACGGCAGCTGGGCGTCGCCCTGGTCGACCGCTCGCCGCGCGGCTCCCGGCTGACGGACGCGGGGGCGCTGGTGACCGACTGGGCGCGGCGCGTGGTGGAGGCGGCGGCGGCGTTCGACGCGGGCGCGCGCGCCCTGCGGGACCGCCGGGACTCACGGCTCCGGGTGGCGGCGAGCATGACCATCGCCGAGTACCTGCTCCCCGGCTGGCTGCTCGCTCTGCACGCCGAGCGCCCCGACACGGCGGTGTCGCTGCTGGCGGGCAACTCCGCGAAGGTGGCGGAACTGCTGCTGGACGGCGAGGCGGACCTCGGTTTCGTGGAGGGTCTCACGGTTCCGGCGGGCCTGGACTCGGCGGTGATCGCCCGCGACCGGCTGATCGTGGTCACGGCACCCGGCCATCCCTGGGCCCGGCGCGGGCGCCCGGTGACGGCGCAGGAGCTGGCGGCCACGCCGCTCATCCTCCGGGAGCGCGGCTCGGGGACCCGCCAGGTCCTGGACGCGGCGCTCGGCGGCCTGGCCCGGCCGTTGATCGAGCTGTCGTCGACGACGGCGGTGAAGGCGTCCGCGGTCAGCGGTGCGGGGCCGTCGGTACTGAGCGAACTGGCGGTGGGGGAGGAGCTGGCGATGCGCCGCCTGGTGGGCATACCGGTGGAGGGTGTTCCGCTGCGCCGGGATCTGCGCGCGGTCTGGCCGACGGGGCACCGTCCGACGGGCCCGGCCCGTGAACTCCTGTCGCTGACGCGGGGGTAGGCAGCTTCGTCGGCCGCCCCGCGCGGGACGCCCACCGGCGCTCGCCGGGCGCCGCTGCGCCCACCCGTGCCGTCCCAGCGGCACGACTGCCCGCAGCGGCGGCGGTGCCGGCCGGCCGACGGCGCTGCAGCGCCCTCAGGGGCGCGGGGAACTGCGCGACCGGCCCCGACGGACCCGCGGCCGCCGACCGGGCCGTGCGGGGCACTCACCGGCGCTCGCCGTCCCAGCGGCACGACTGCCCGCAGCGGCGGCGGTGCCGGCCGGCCGACGGCGCTGCAGCGCCCTCAGGGGCGCGGGGAACTGCGCGACCGGCCCCGACGGACCCGCGGCCGCCGACCGGGCCCTGCCGGGCAGCGGGAGGCGCTCACCGGCGCTCACCGGAGGCCGTGGCGGCGGAAGCGATCAGCGCCCGCATCAGCCGCAGGTCCTCCGCCATCTCCGGATGCCACTGCACGCCCAGTGCCCAGCCCCGCTCCGGCGGCAGCTCGATCGCCTCCACCGTGCCGTCCGCCGCGTACGCCGAGGGAATGAGTGCCTCGCCGAGCCGGTCCACCGCCTGGTGGTGGTACGTCGGCACGGCCGCCTCCTCGGGGACGATCCCCGCGTACCGCGTGCCGGGCACAGGCTTCACCGGGTGCCCGCCGAACACGCCGAGCGCCTCCGCGTGCCCGGACAGGTGCTGCACCAGCGTGCCGCCGAGCGCCACGTTCAGCAGCTGCATGCCCCGGCAGATGCCCAGCACGGGCAGCTCCGCCGCCAACGCCGCGTCCAGGAGGGCGAGTTCCCAGGCGTCCCGCGCCGGCGCGGGCGGCCCCGTACGGGGGTCGCGCTCGGCGCCGTACCGGGCCGGGTCCACGTCCGGGCCGCCCGCGATCACCAGCCCGTCGAGCCGGGCCACGGCCGCCGCGGCGTACTCGGGCGCGTCCGGCGGCAGCATCGCGGCCAGCCCGCCGGCCCGCTGCACCAGCCGTGGATAGCCGGCCGGCAGCAGCGCCGCCTCCAGCTCCCACACCCCCCACCGCGTGCCCGCCTCCAGATACGTGCTCACACCGATCAGCGGTCGTGGCGGTCGTGGCGGTCGTGGCGGTCGTACGGCCATGCTGTTCTCCCAGCCCTCGCTCAAAGGTCCTCACACTCACCTTTACAGGCCGGCCTCACGCCAGGAACCCCCGCAGCAGGGCCGCCGTACCCGCGCAGTGCTCGCGCATCATCTCGCGCGCCCCGTCCGCGTCCCCGTCCAGCACCGCCTCCACCAGCGCGGCGTGCTGCCGCTGGGAGTGCTCCAGGTTGCGCACCAGCAGCGGTATGCAGTCGAGCAGGTCGTTGACCGTGGCCCGGACCGCCGCGTACTGCGCGGTCAGCGACGGCGAACCGCACAGCCCGGCCAGCGTCAGGTGCAGCAGGGTGTCCGCCCGCCGGTAGTCCGCGAGCGGAGCCTCCCGCGTGCGGTCCAGGGCCCCGCGCAGGCGGTCCGCCTGCTGCCCGGTCAGCCCGTGCGCCGCGCACAGCCCGGCCGCCCCCGTCTCCAGCACCTCCCGGAAGCGCAGCACGTCCTCGATGTCGACCCCGGCGACACGCCGCCGCAGCTCGTCCTCGCCGCCCCCGTCCCCGCGCGGCAGCACGAACGTTCCGCCGTACCGCCCGCGGCGCGCCTCCACCAGCCCCTGGTCCTGCAGCACCCGCAGCACCTCGCGCAGCGTCACCCGGCTGATCCCGAGCCGCTCCGCCAGCTCCCGCTCGGCCGGCAGCCGTTCACCGCCCGGCACCAGGCCCAGCCGGACGACCTGCAGGATCTGCTCCAGCGCCTCCTCGAAGCCGTTGCCCGCCCGCACCGGCCGCAGCACCGGAGCGAGCCGGTCGCCCGGCCCGGTCGGGCCCACGTCCCGCGACATCCCGCCGCGCTCCCTTCCCAAGCAATGGTCCTGAGCAATACCTTATGGCTCCCGGCCCGGCCGAAGAGGCGCCAAGGCGCCGAAGGAGGCTCCCCCGTGGCAGACCGCACACCCCCGCTCAGCACCGAGGACCTGCACGCCCTCGTCGCGGGCGGTGAGATCGACACCGTCGTCCTGGCCTTCCCCGACATGCAGGGGCGTCTGCAGGGAAAGCGGTTCGCCGCCCGCTTCTTCCTCGACGAGGTCCTGCACCACGGCACCGAGGGCTGCAACTACCTCCTCGCCGTGGACACCGAGATGAACACGGTCGACGGCTACGCCATGTCCTCCTGGGACCGCGGCTACGGCGACTTCGCCATGCGCCCCGACCTCGCCACCCTGCGCCGCATCCCCTGGCACCCCGGCACCGCCCTGCTCCTCGCCGACCTCGCCTGGGAGGACGGCTCACCGGTCGCCGCCGCCCCGCGCCAGATCCTGCGCGGCCAGCTGGACCGGCTGGCCGCGCTCGGCTACACCGCCCAGGTCGGCACCGAGCTGGAGTTCATCGTCTTCAAGGACAGCTACGAGCAGGCCTGGGACGCGAACTACCGTGGCCTGACCCCGGCCAACCAGTACAACATCGACTACTCCGTCCTCGGCACCGGCCGCATCGAACCCCTGCTGCGCCGCCTGCGCAACGAGATGGCCGGCGCCGGCCTCACCGTCGAGTCCGCCAAGGGCGAGTGCAACCCCGGACAGCACGAGATCGCGTTCCGCTACGACGAGGCCCTCGTCACCTGCGACCAGCACGCCCT
The DNA here is from genome assembly GCF_014650035.1 of Streptomyces lucensis JCM 4490. Classification (GTDB taxonomy): domain Bacteria; phylum Actinomycetota; class Actinomycetes; order Streptomycetales; family Streptomycetaceae; genus Streptomyces; species Streptomyces lucensis. The sequence goes on from NZ_BMUE01000005.1 coordinate 194,898, forward strand.
GTACAAGACCGGCGCCAAGGAGATCGCCGCCCAGGAGGGCGTCTCGATCACCTTCATGGCCAAGTACAACGAGCGCGAGGGCAACTCCTGCCACATCCACCTCTCGCTCGCCGACGCCGACGGGAACAACGCCATGGCCGGCCCCGGCGGAATGTCCGACGTGATGCGCCACTTCCTGGCCGGACAGCTCGCCGCCCTGCGTGACTTCTCGCTCCTCTACGCCCCCAACATCAACTCCTACAAGCGGTTCCAGCCGGGCTCCTTCGCCCCGACCGCCGTCGCCTGGGGCCACGACAACCGCACCTGTGCCCTGCGCGTCGTCGGCCACGGCCGATCCCTGCGCTTCGAGAACCGCCTCCCGGGCGGCGACGTCAACCCGTACCTGGCCGTGGCGGGCCTCGTCGCCGCCGGACTGCACGGCGTCGAGCAGCGGCTCGAACTGCCCGACCCCTGTCAGGGCAACGCCTACACGGCGGACTTCGAGCACGTGCCGACCACCCTGCGCGAGGCCGCCGAACTCTGGGAGACCAGCACCGTCGCCAAGGCCGCCTTCGGCGACGAGGTCGTGGCCCACTACCGGAACATGGCGCGCGTCGAACTCGCGGCCTACGACGCCGCGGTCACCGACTGGGAACTGCGCCGCTCCTTCGAACGCCTGTGATCCGGGTGCCCGTGCTCCCAGCCCGTGCCGCCCGCCTGTGATCCGACGCCTGTGAAAGGTCATCCGTGTCCGACCCGCACGAGTTGAAGGTCCTCAACCCCGCCACCGAGGAGGTCGTCGCCACCGTCCCCGCCGCGTCGGCGCAGGACGTGGACGCCGCTGTCGCACGGGCCGCCCGCGTCCAGCCGAAGTGGGCCGCGCTGGCCCCCGCCGACCGCGCCCGGCTGCTGCGCCGGTTCGCCGACGTCGTCGACGCCCGCACCGAGGAACTCGCCCGGCTGGAGGTCCGCGAGGCCGGCCACACCGTCGCGAGCGCCCGCTGGGAGGCCGGCAACGCCCGCGACCTGCTGCTCTACGCCGCCGGTGGCGCCGAACGCCTCCTCGGCAGGCAGATCCCGGCCCCCGGCGGCTGGGACGTCACGTTCCACGAACCGCTGGGCGTCGTCGGCGTGATCGCCCCCTGGAACTTCCCCATGCCCATCGCCGCCTGGGGCTCCTTCCCGGCGCTCGCGGCAGGCAACGCCGTCGTCCTCAAGCCCGCGGAGACCACCCCGCTCACCGCGCTGCGCCTCGCCGCACTCGCCCTGGAGGCCGGCCTGCCCGAGCACCTGTTCCAGGTGCTGCCCGGCCACGGACACACCGCCGGGCGCGCCCTGGTGGACCACCCGGACGTGGCGAAGATCGTGTTCACCGGCTCCACCGGCACCGGCCGCGAGGTCATGGAGCGCTGCGCCCGCCTGGTCAAGCCGGTCACCCTGGAACTCGGCGGCAAGAGCCCCAACGTCGTCTTCGCCGACGCCGACCTCAAGGCCGCCCTCGACCCCTTCTCCTTCCTGGACAACGCCGGCCAGGACTGCTGCGCCCGCACTCGCGTCCTCGTCCAGGAAGCGGTGTTCGAGGAGGCCCGCGACTTCCTGGCCGGCGCCCTGGCCTCCGTGGTGGTGGGCGACCCGGCGGACGAGGCGACCCAGATGGGCCCGCTGATCTCCCGCCGGCAGCTGGACCGCGTACGGTCGTACGCCCCCGACGACGCCCCGGCCCTGCGCGGCACCGCCCCCGGCGGCCCCGGCTTCTGGTTCCCGCCGACCGTCCTCACGGCAGAACGGCACGACGGCCGGGCGGCCCGCGAGGAGATCTTCGGCCCGGTCGCGGTCCTCCTGCCCTTCACCGACGAGGACGACGCGGTCCGCCTCGCCAACGACACCCCCTACGGCCTCTCCGGCTCCGTCTGGACCCGGGACGTCGGCCGCGCCCTGCGCGTGTCCCGGGCCGTCCGCGCGGGCAACCTGTCCGTCAACTCCCACTCCAGCGTGCGCTACTGGACCCCGTTCGGCGGCTTCAAGCAGTCCGGCCTCGGCCGCGAACTGGGCCCCGACGCCCTGACCGCCTTCACCGAGACCAAGAACGTCTTCATCAGCACGGAGGGCCCCGCACAGTGACCGACACCCCTGTCTGCCGCCGCCTCGCCGGCCGTACCGCCGTCGTCACCGGAGCCGGCAGCGGCATCGGCCTCGCCGCCGTCCGCCGGCTCGCCTCCGAGGGCGCCCACGTGGTCTGCGCGGACGTGGACGAGGTCCGCGGCAAGGCCGCCGCCGACGAGGTCGGCGGACTCTTCGTCAGGACCGACGTCACCGACCCCGAGCAGGTCGAGGCGCTGTTCAAGGCCGCGTACGACACCTACGGAAGCGTCGACGTGGCCTTCAACAACGCCGGCATCTCCCCGCCCGACGACGACTCCATCCTGGAGACCGGCCTGGAGGCCTGGAAGCGCGTCCAGGAGGTCAACCTCACCTCCGTCTACCTGTGCTGCAAGGCGGCCCTCCCGTACATGCGCCGCCAGGGCAGGGGTTCCATCATCAACACCGCGTCCTTCGTGGCACGGATGGGCGCGGCCACGTCCCAGATCTCCTACACCGCATCCAAGGGCGGCGTCCTCGCCATGTCCCGCGAACTCGGCGTGCAGTTCGCCCGCGAGGGCATCCGGGTGAACGCCCTGTGCCCCGGCCCGGTCAACACCCCGCTGCTCCAGGAGCTGTTCGCGAAGGACCCCGAGCGGGCCGCCCGCCGCCTGGTGCACATCCCGGTCGGCCGGTTCGCCGAGGCCGAGGAGATCGCCGCCGCCGTCGCCTTCCTGGCCAGCGACGACTCCTCCTTCGTCAACGCCACCGACTTCCTGGTGGACGGCGGGATCGCGGGCGCGTACGTCACGCCCCGGTAGACGGGCGGGAACGGTGCCGGGGCGAGGGATCAGAGGAAGGCGTGCCCCTCACCCCGGTAGGTGGGCACCGTCGCCGTCACCACGTCGCCCTCGACGAGGTGCAGCGTGTCGAACCGCTCGCACAGCTCGCCGGCCTTGGCGTGCCGGAACCACACCTTGTCGCCGATGAGCAGGTCGTCGGCGGGCGGGCCGAGCAACGGCGTCTGCACCTCGCCGGGACCCTCCTGCGGGTCGTACTCCAGCCCCTGCGGCAGGTACGGCACCGGCAGCCGGTCGCGGCCGGGCGCGCCGGACGCCGGGTAGCCGCCGCCCAGCACGGTGACGACGCCCACGCCGGGCCGCCGTACGACCGGCAGCGCGAAGAGAGCGGCCGGACGGCCCGTGAACGAGCTGTAGTTGTCGAAGAGCCGCGGTACGTACAGCCCCGAACCGGCCGCTATCTCCGTGACCGCGTCCTCGGCTGCGGTGTGCTGCACACTGCCGGTGCCACCGCCGTTGACGAACTCCAGGCCGGGCACGACGGAACGCACCGCCCGCACCACGGCCGCCCGGCGCTCGGCCAGCTCTCGCCGGGCCGCGGCCTGCATCAGCCGGATCGCCCGCGAGCGCAGCGGCCGCCCGGCGACCGCGTCCCCGACCCCGGCGACGTGCCCCTCGTACGCCATGATCCCCACCAGCCTGAAACCCGGCCGCCGGGCCACCGAGCGTGCCAGTTCGGCGAGTTGGGCGGGGGAGTGCAGGGGCGAGCGCCGTGCCCCCACCCGGACACGGCCGCCGAGCAGCTTCAGCGAGGTGTCCAACTCCAGGCAGACACGCACGACTTCGCGTCCGCCGGCGCGGGACGCGTCGATGAGGTCGAGGTGGGCGACGTCGTCGATCATCACCGTGACGGCGGAGGCGAGCTTGGGATCGGCGGCCAGTTCCGCGAAGCCGGCGCGGTCGGCCGACGGATAGGCCAGCAGGATGTCGTCGAACCCCGAGCGCGCGAGCCACAGGGACTCGGCGAGGGTGAACGACATGATGCCCTGGAAGCCGTCCCGGGCCAGGACGCGCTCCAGCAGGGCGCGGCAGCGCACGGACTTGCCGGCGGCCCGGACCGGTTTGCCCGCGGCCCGGCGGACGAGGTCCGCCGCGTTGGCGTCGAAGGCCTCCAGATCCACAATCGCGTGCGGCGCGTCGAGATGGGCGGTGGCCCGGTCGTAGCGGGCGCGATCGGCGGCGAGCGCAGTCATGGCGGAAGCCTGCCAGACGGGATTACCGCAGGGTAGGGGGACGTTCCGGGCAGATGCCCCGGCCCCGTGCTCCGGTTCTCCGTCCCACCCCGGCAACCCGTAGAGTGACGCGCACGTACGGCGGAAGACGCCCGCGTGCCCCTTGAACCGGGATGCCGGTCCGGCCGTACGGGTATGCGTGCCCGGAGGAGATCCACACCGGGCGCGGCCGGCAGCGGACGGCCCGCGTACGAGAGACGGCCCGGGCACGAGGAAACGGGGGGTGCATGAGCACGGAAGCGCGCCACGCCCCCGTCCCCCCGCGCCCCTCGTCCCCACCCGGCGGCACCCCGCCCGAGCACGCCCGCCAGGCCACCACCCAGGGACCCGCGCCGCTGGTCTCCGAGCAGCGGCGGACCGTCCCGGACCCGGGCGCCCCCGCGTCGTCCCCGCGCCGTCCGGGCCCGGAGCCCGGTCTCACCGCGCCACCCGGGCCGATCCCGGCCCAGGACGCCCCCGCGTCGCCCGGGCGGCCCCCGGCGGCCGCGCGACCCGCGCCCGCACGGGACGTGCCCGAGGGCTCCGGTGCGGGCCGCGGCGCGGCGCCGGACGGCGACGACCTCGACGACGAGCCGTCCGTCTTCACCCCACGTGCGTCCCGGCTGTCCGTGCCGGAGGCCGCCGACCTTGTGAGCCCGCCCCCGCCGCCCGCCTCCGCCCGCTTCCCTGACGCACCGCCGAGCACCGGGCGCGAGACACGCCGCCCCCGCCCCGGCGCGCGGGCCGGCCGGCCCGCGGCGCCGGCGGAGACGGCCGGCGAGACGACGGCCCGGCTGCGCCCCGTCAAGGAGCCGCCCCGCCGGCAGGCCCCGGCGGAAGGCCCCGCGGAGACGACGGCCCGGCTCCGCCCGGTCCCCTCGGCTCCGCCCCCTTCCCCGCCCAGCCACCGGCCCCCCGGCTCCACGCCGGTCCGTTCCGCGCCCACAGCGGCGACCGCCGCCGACCGCCGTACCGGCGGCACGCCCGCAGCCGGACCCGGTGGTCCGCCGGCCGCGGCATCGGCCGCGGCGAGGGGCCACTCCCCGGCCACCGCCGCCGGCGTCGGGCGTCCGGGGCTCACGTCGCGAGAGGCCGCCTGGAGCCCGGCGGCCCCGGCCCGCCCCGCCGGCCCCCCGCCCGCCGCGGCTTCCTCCGCGCCGGACCCCGCCCTCTCGTGGAGCGCGGGACCGGCCGAGCGGCCGTTCGTGCCGTTCGCGGAGCCCGAGGCGTTCGCCGGCGGACCGCGTCCGCGGATACGGCCGCGCACCGCCGCTGCGGCAGCCTGCCTCGTGCTCGGACTCGGTCTCGTCGGCGGTGCGGTCACGGGGAGCTGGCTCACCGGGGACGGCGGGAGCGAGGCCGCGGCCGGCAAGTACGCCACCGCCCGGACGCTGTGGCACAGCGTGCCCGTCGACCGGCTCTTCCCGCCCACCGTCGAGGGCACCGGCGCGGGACCCGGCGGCGCCGACCGCACCTGGACCCGGATCGCGGTGGCTCCGGACACCGGCTGCGCGCACGCCTTCGACCCGCTGCTGCACAAGGTCCTCGCCCCCGTCGGCTGCCTGCGGCTGCTGCGCGCCACCTACACGGACGCCACCCAGAGCCACGTCACCACGGTCGGCCTGCTGTTCACCAAGGCCGACCCCGCCTCCATGTCCGCCCTCGCCCGGCGCTTCCGCGACGAGCGCCTGGACCGGCGCAGCGACCTGATGCCCCGGCCGTACGCGGCCAAGGGCACCGTCGCGGCCGGCTTCGGCGACGAGCAGCGTGCCTCCTGGACCGTCTCGGTCGTCACCGACGCCCCCGTCGTCGCCTTCGCCGTCTCCGGCTGGGCCGACGGCCGCACGGTCGACTCGCCCCAGCCCGCCGCCGACGCCGTCCGCTCCGGCGCCACCACGGCCCCGGCCCAGGCCGGCCTGGGCAACGAGGCGCAGGGCCTGGCCGACCGCATCGAACGGCGCCTGCGCCAGACCGCCGGACCGGCGGCGGAGAAGGACTCGTGAAGCGACTGACCGGCTCGGCGGTGAGCCTCCTGCTCGCCGGCTCCCTCGCCCTGCTGCCCTCCACCGCCCACGCCGACGGCATCCGCGCCCAGCAGTGGGCCCTGTCCGCGCTCCACCTGACGCAGGCCTGGCAGACCACCAAGGGCCGGGGCGTCACCGTCGCCGTCCTGGACACCGGCGTCGAGGCCGGCCATCCCGACCTCGACGGCAACGTCCTGCCCGCCAAGGACATGATCGGCTTCGGTGCCGGACCGGGGGACCGGGCCTGGGCCCGGCACGGCACCGCCATGGCCGGCATCATCGCCGGACACGGCCACGGCCCCGGCGACACCGAGGGCGTGCTGGGCGTCGCCCCCGAGGCGAAGATCCTGCCGGTACGCGTGATCCTGGAGGACGGCGACCCCGCCCGCGCCAAGGCGCGCACCACGCGCGGCAACGCCCTAGCCGACGGCATCCGCTGGGCCGCCGACCACGGCGCCGACGTCATCAACCTCTCCCTCGGCGACGACTCCGACTCCGCCCACCCGGAGCCGGGCGAGGACGAGGCCGTGCAGTACGCCCTGAAGAAGGGCGTGGTCGTCGTCGCCTCCGCGGGAAACGGCGGCGACAAGGGCGACCACGTCTCCTACCCGGCGGCCTACCCCGGCGTCATCGCCACGACCGCCGTGGACCGCTTCGGCACCCGCGCCTCCTTCTCCACCCGCCGCTGGTACGCGGCCGTCAGCGCGCCCGGCGTCAACGTCGTCATCGCCGACCCCGACCACAAGTACTACCAAGGCTGGGGCACGAGCGCGGCGTCCGCCTTCGTCTCCGGCGCGGCGGCACTCGTCAAGGCGGCCCACCCCGGCCTGGCCCCGGCGCAGGTCAAGAAGCTCCTGGAGGACACGGCCCGGGACGCGCCCGTGGGCGGCCGCGACGACTCCCGCGGCTTCGGCATGATCGACCCCGCCGCCGCCCTGAAGGCCGCCGCCCGCCTCAAGCCCCGCGGCCTGCGCCCGGCGTCGTACGGCGAGAAGTACTTCGGCCCCGGCCCGGACCCCGAGGGCGGCGGGGGCGGCACCGCCGCCTGGGCGGGCCCGCTGGCCGGCGGCGCCGGCGGGGTACTGCTGGTGGCGGGCGTGGTCCTGTGGCGGAGCCGCAGACGCCCGACCTGACCGCCGCCCGCTCGTGCGGTTCGTGCCGGGGCCGGCCTGACCGCCGCCCGCTCGTGCTGGCTGCGTCCGTCCGGCCTGACCGCGCCCGCCCGGATGATTGCCGCCCGCCTGCCCGTGCCGGCTGCGTCCGTCCGGTCTGACCGCGCCCGCCCGGCCTGATTGCCGCCTGCCTGTGCTGTTCGTGCCGGGGCCGGCCTGACCGCCGCCCGCTCGTGCTGGCTGCGCTCGCCCGTGCCGGCCGCGCCCGCGGACGGGCGCGCACGGCGGCGACGGGGGGTCCGGGACTTCATGCCCGTGATGCTCGGGGCGCCGGCTGTGCCTTCCGTTGGGCGGATCTGGGAGCGGGCTCAGGGAAAGTCCGGGTTTCCGACGCCGACGCCGACGCCGACGCGGGGCCGGCCCGGCCCCGCACGAGCCCGCCGGTCCGCCCCCGCTAGGCTCGGTGACCGTGGCGAACAAGAACATCCCCGACCCCGGCTACTCCGACGACGACGGCTCCGCCGACCCCCGGCTGAGCGCCGCGCTCGCCGCCTGGGCGGAGGACCGCACGGCCGTGGGCCCCGTCCTGGAGGCGCTCCGGGGCACCCGGCTGCTGGTGCCCGTCGTCGCCGTGCTGGGGGAGGTGGAGGAGGACGAGAAGGGGCTGCGCCGCGAGAAGACGAGCGACATGGCCGTACCCACCCTGAAGGCCGGACAGCGCACCGCCCTGCCCGCCTTCACCTCCACCGGCTCCCTCGCCCGCTGGGACCCGGAAGCCCGGCCCGTCGCCGTACCCCTGCACCAGGCCCTGCAGGCCGCCGCGCACGAGAAGGCCGACACGGTCGTCCTCGACCTCGCCGGGCCCGTGCCGTTCGAGCTGTCCGGACCGGCGCTGCTCGCCCTCGCCGAGGGCCGCACCAGCATCGACCCGCTCACGGACCCGGCCGTCGTCGAGGCCGTCCGCACGGTCGTGGCGGCGGAACCCGCCGTGCTGAGCGCCCACCTCGGGCCCGGACGGGCCGACGGCACGCTCGCGCTCGTCCTCGACCCGGCCGCCGAGGCGGCGGAGGCCGCCCGCGCGGTCGCCGGGCGGCTGGCGGCCGACGAAACGCTGAGGGCCCGCCTGGTGCGCGGCCTCGACCTGGCACTGCTGCCGGCCGGGACCACGCCTCCGGGCGAGCCCCTGTACGTGAAGCGGTAGATCAGCCGTAGACGGGTCCGGTGTACTTCTCGCCCGGCCCCTGGCCCGGCTCGTCCGGGACGAGCGAGGCCTCGCGGAACGCCAGCTGCAGCGACTTCAGCCCGTCGCGCAGCGGCGCCGCGTGGAAGGAGCTGATCTCGGTCGCGCTCGCGTCCAGCAGACCCGCGAGGCCCGTGATCAGCTTGCGGGCCTCGTCCAGGTCCTTGTACTTCTCGCCCTCCTCGCTCAGCCCGAGCTTCACGGCGGCGGCGCTCATCAGGTTGACGGCGACCGTCACGATCACCTCGACGGCGGGGACCTCGGCGATGTCCCGGGTCATCGCGTCGAAGTCGGGGGACTCAGGAGGGGTGTCACTCATGCCCCACACGATAGGCCGTCGAACCCGGCGCCCCTCAATTAGCCCTTGTCAAGCGATCCTGCTAACCTGATGGACGACCGGCCGGACATGTCGTGAGCGAAATCAGGACATCCGGCCCACAAGTGGAGGCTCCGATCTCCCACCTGACCGTCCCCCGGGACGGCGGGTCATCCGGTCAGGCGGCCACCATCGTTCCGTACGGACGATGGAGTCGCCCGAAAGCGCGCCCCGCGGTCATCGCGTCGGTGCTCCGGTAGCAATGGGAGCCCCGCCTGTGATCGTCCGGGGCATTTTTTGTGCTTCGGCGCGGTTAGGTCTAACGAAAAGAGATTGCGCGGCTGTCCGCCAGACCGCCGTGTGGTGCTACCGAGGAGGATCCATCAGCGCCGAGCCCCGCATCAACGACCGGATTCGCGTTCCCGAGGTGCGACTTGTCGGTCCCAGTGGCGAGCAGGTGGGCATCGTCCCGCTGGCCAAGGCACTGGAGCTTGCGCAGGAGTACGACCTGGACCTGGTCGAGGTCGCGGCGAACGCCCGTCCGCCCGTGTGCAAGCTCATGGACTACGGGAAGTTCAAGTACGAGTCGGCCATGAAGGCCCGTGAGGCGCGCAAGAACCAGGCGCACACGGTCATCAAGGAGATGAAGCTCCGGCCGAAGATCGACCCGCACGACTATGACACCAAGAAGGGTCACGTCGTCCGGTTCCTCAAGCAGGGCGACAAGGTCAAGATCACGATCATGTTCCGTGGTCGCGAGCAGTCCCGGCCCGAGCTGGGCTACCGACTGCTGCAGCGTCTCGCGGAGGACGTCCAGGACCTCGGTTTCGTGGAGTCGAACCCGAAGCAGGACGGCCGGAACATGATCATGGTTCTCGGTCCGCACAAGAAGAAGACCGAGGCGATGGCCGAGGCCCGCCAGGCGCAGGAGGCCCGCAAGGCGGAAGCGAAGGCCAACCCCGGCCGCTCGCAGAACCCTGCGGAAGCCGAGGCCGAGGCACCGTCCGAGGAGCCTGCCGAGGCGTGATCCCGGGGGACACCGTGTCCCCGAGGATGTAACCGATAGAAGAGCGACGCTCCACCGTGCCCGGTTTCACGACCGGGCACCGGAGCGCCACCGACGAGGAGAGAACGGCGCTATGCCGAAGAACAAGTCGCACAGCGGTGCCAGCAAGCGCTTCAAGGTCACCGGCTCCGGCAAGGTGCTCCGTGAGCGCGCCGGCAAGCGCCACCTGCTCGAGCACAAGTCGTCCCGCGTCACGCGTCGCCTCACCGGCAACGCCGAGATGGCCCCGGGCGACGCCGCGAAGATCAAGAAGCTTCTCGGCAAGTGACGTACCCGGCGCTCTCCATCCGCTGAGCGCCGTACGCCAGGACCGGGACCCAGTCGTTTCCGGGTCGTGTGAGTACCACCACGACCCCGCTACAAGGAGTTAACAAGTGGCACGCGTCAAGCGGGCAGTCAACGCCCACAAGAAGCGCCGGGCGATCCTCGAGCAGGCCTCCGGCTACCGCGGTCAGCGTTCGCGCCTGTACCGCAAGGCCAAGGAGCAGGTCACCCACTCGCTGGTCTACAACTACAACGACCGCAAGAAGCGCAAGGGTGACTTCCGTCAGCTGTGGATCCAGCGCATCAACGCCGCTGCCCGCGCCAACGGCATGACCTACAACCGCTTCATCCAGGGTCTGAAGGCCGCGAACGTCGAGGTCGACCGCAAGATCCTGGCCGAGCTGGCCGTGAACGACGCGAACGCCTTCGCGGCGCTCGTCGAGGTCGCGCAGAAGGCGCTGCCGTCGGACGTCAACGCGCCGAAGGCCGCGTGACGCCGCGCTGGCTCTAGGCCGACGTGACCGTAGGACCCGCAGGCTCTCGTGGCCTGCGGGTCCTGTCGTTCGGGGACACCGTCGTCCGGCCGCGGCTCCGTCGTGGTCGCTCGCGCGGTTCCCCGCGCCCCTCAGGGGGCGCCACGAGTTCGCGAAAGTATGAGGATGCCGTCCGTCTCCCCTGAGCTGATCTCCCCCCGGTCCGCGCGCGTCTCCGCCGCGCGGCGGCTGGCCAAGCGGAACTTCCGGAGCAAGGACCGGCTGTTCCTCGCCGAGGGGCCGCAGGCCGTGCGGGAGGCCGCCGGGCACCGGGGCGCGGACGGCACCCCCACGCTCGTCGAGCTGTTCGCCACCACCGAGGCCGCCGAGCGGTACGCCGACATCATCGGCGAGGCCCGAGGCGCGGGCGCCCGGGTGCACCTCGCCTCCGAGGACGTCATCGCCGACATCTCCACCACCGTCACCCCCCAGGGGCTCGTCGGGGTGTGCCGGTTCCTGGACACGCCGTTCGCGGACATCCTCGCCGCCCGGCCCCGGCTCGTCGCCGTCCTCGCCCATGTGCGCGACCCGGGGAACGCCGGGACCGTGCTGCGGTGCGCCGACGCCGCGGGCGCCGAGGCCGTGATCCTCACCGACGCATCCGTCGACCTGTACAACCCCAAGGCGGTACGGGCCTCCGTCGGCTCGCACTTCCACCTGCCCGTCGCCGTCGGCGTCCCCGTCGAGCGGGCCGTCGAGGGGCTCAGGGACGCCGGTGTGCGCATCCTCGCCGCCGACGGCGCCGGCGACCGCGACCTGGACGAGGAACTGGACCGGGGCACCATGGGCGGGCCGACCGCCTGGGTGTTCGGAAACGAGGCCTGGGGACTGCCGGAGGAGACCCGCGCGCTCGCCGACGCCGTCGTACGCGTCCCGATCCACGGGAAGGCGGAGAGCCTGAACCTCGCCACCGCCGCCGCCGTATGTCTCTACGCGTCGGCCCGGGCGCAGCGCGCCTTTGGAGGGTGCCGCTCCGTCACCGAGAGCTAGTAGGGTGACCAACTCGGGGCCCTGCGCCGTCTGAGAGGTGGGGTACGGGGATGAGTGTGGCCGGCACGAGCACCGCGCCGGAGGGCCGGGACGCGCGGTACGCACCCGCGCTCCGGCACGCCGGGCCCGGCCTCGACCCCGACCAGCTGCCCGACGGCCTCGTCGTCGCCGACGGGCGGGGCCGCGTCGTCTGCTTCAACGCCGCCGCCGCACGCGTCACCGCCGTACCCGCCGCCGACGCCCTCGGCCGGCCCCTGGAGAAGGCGCTGCCCCTGGAGGACCTGGAAGGGCGGCGCTGGTGGCAGCTCACCGATCCCTACGGCGGGCTGGCCATCCGGTCCCGGCAGCCGGAGCGCAACCTGCTGCTGCCCGGTGGCCGGGAGGTGCTGGTCTCCGCCCGGTACGTACGCGACGAGCCCCTCGGCCCCGTGCGCAGCGTCGTCGTCTCCCTGCGGGACACCGAGGCCCGCCGCCGCACCGAACGCAGCCACGCCGAGCTGATCGCCACCGTCGCCCATGAGCTGCGCTCCCCGCTGACGTCCGTGAAGGGCTTCACCGCCACGCTCCTCGCCAAGTGGGAACGCTTCACCGACGACCAGAAGCGGCTGATGCTGGAGACCGTCGACGCCGACGCCGACCGCGTCACCCGCCTGATCGCCGAGCTGCTCGACATCTCCCGGATCGACTCCGGGCGCCTGGAGGTACGCCGCCAGCCCGTCGACATGGGGGCCGCCGTCTCCCGGCACATCCAGGCCTACGTCGCCGCGGGCCAGCGCGCCGACCGCTTCCTGCTCCGCATCGAACAGCCGCTGCCGGCCCTGTGGGCCGACCCCGACAAGATCGACCAGGTGCTCAGCAACCTCATCGAAAATGCCGTGCGGCACGGCGAGGGAACCGTCACCATCGACATCACGCCCTCGGCGTCCCCACGTGAGGGCGAGGACGGCGAGAACGCAGCCACGTCGGTCACCGTGAGCGACGAGGGGCCCGGCATCCCGGAGGAGTCCATGAACCGCGTCTTCACCCGCTTCTGGCGGGGCAGCAAGCGCGGCGGCACGGGCCTCGGGCTGTACATCGTCAAGGGCATCGTCGAGGCCCACGGCGGCGCCATCACGGTCGGCCGCGCCCCCGGCGGCGGCGCCGAGTTCCGATTTACGCTGCCCGTGGGCACCCCGGCGTATCTCTGACGACGCCCGGGCCCGCCCGCGGGCGCATTCGCACACCCCCACCCCGTTAGACTCGGCCTCTGGCACCTTTGTGTCCTGCACGCGGCCAGCGCCGGTCACGGGGACCATCCGCCAGCCAATCGGAAGCACGGGAAGAGATGTCCGCACCCAATAAGTCGTACGACCCTGTCGAGGTCGAGGCGTTGAAACCGGAAGAGATCGAGCGCATGCGGGACGAGGCGCTCGCCGCCTTCGCCGCCGCGGACTCCCTCGAGGCGCTCCACGAGGCCAAGGTCGCCCACACCGGCCCCGCATCCCCGCTGGCGCTCGCCAACCGCGAGATCGGCGCCCTGCCCCCGCACGCCAAGGCCGACGCCGGCAAGCGCGTCGGCATGGCCCGCGGCGCCGTGAACAAGGCGCTCGCCGGCCGCCAGGCCGAGCTGGAGGCCGAGCGGGACGCCCGCGTGCTGGTCGAGGAGGACGTCGACGTCACGCTGCCCCACGACCGCGTACCGGCCGGTGCCCGCCACCCGCTGACCACGCTCTCGGAGCGCATCGAGGACATCTTCGTGGCCATGGGCTACGAGGTCGCCGAGGGCCCGCAGGCCGAGGCCGAGTGGTTCAACTTCGACGCCCTGAACATCGGCCCGGACCACCCGGCCCGCGGCGAGGCGGACACCTTCTTCGTGCAGGGCCCGGAGGGCGGCAGCGAGTCCGGTGTCGTGCTGCGCACCCACACCTCGCCCGTCCAGATCCGCTCGCTGCTCGACCGCGAGCTGCCGGTCTACGTGATCTGCCCCGGCCGCGTCTACCGCACCGACGAGCTGGACGCCACCCACACCCCGGTCTTCCACCAGGTCGAGCTGCTCGCCGTCGACGAGGGCCTGACCATGGCCGACCTCAAGGGCACGCTGGACCACATGGTCCAGACCCTGTTCGGGGAGGGCATGAAGACCCGGCTGCGGCCGAACTTCTTCCCCTTCACCGAGCCGAGCGCCGAGATGGACATGCTCTGCTACGTGTGCAAGGGCGAGTCCGTCGGCGACCCCGACCGTCCTTGCCGCACCTGCTCCAGCGAGGGCTGGATCGAGCTGGGCGGCTGCGGCATGGTCAACCCGCGGGTGCTCACCGCCTGCGGCGTCGACCCGGAGAAGTACAGCGGCTTCGCCTTCGGGTTCGGCATCGAGCGGATGCTGATGTTCCGCCACAACGTCGAAGACATGCGAGACATGGTCGAGGGTGACGTCCGGTTCACCCGGCCGTTCGGGATGGAGATCTGATGCGGGTCCCGCTTTCTTGGCTGCGGGAGTACGTCGACCTGCCGGCGACCGAGACCGGCCGTGACGTCCAGGCCAAGCTCATTTCCGCCGGCCTGGAGGTCGAGACCGTCGAGCAGCTCGGCGCCGACCTCAAGGGCCCGCTGGTCGTCGGCCAGGTGCTGACCATCGAGGAGCTGGAGGGCTTCAAGAAGCCGATCCGCTTCTGCACCGTCGACGTCGGGCAGGCCAACGGCACCGGCGAGCCCCAGGAGATCGTCTGCGGCGCCCGCAACTTCGCGGTCGGCGACAAGGTCGTCGTGGTCCTGCCCGGCGCCACGCTGCCCGGCGGCTTCTCCATCGCCGCCCGCAAGACCTACGGCAAGACGTCCCACGGCATGATCTGCTCCAGCGACGAGCTGGGCATGGGCGACGACGGCACCCACGGCATCATCGTGCTGCCGCCGGAGACCGAGGTCGGCAAGGACGCCGTCGAGCTGCTGGAACTGGTCGACGAGGTCCTGGACATCGCCGTCACCGCCAACCGCGGCGACTGCCTGTCCATCCGCGGCGTCGCCCGCGAGGCCGCCATCGCCTACGGCCTGCCGCTGCGCGACCCGGCCCTGATCGACGTGCCCGCGCCGAACGCCTTCGGCTACCCCGTGAAGGTCTCCGACCCGGCCGGCTGCGACCGCTTCACCGCCCGCACGGTCACCGGCCTGAGCCCCGAGGCGCGCTCCCCGATCTGGCTGCAGCGCCGGCTGCAGAAGGTCGGCATGCGCCCGATCTCGCTCGCCGTCGACGTCACCAACTACGTGATGATGGAGCTGGGCCAGCCCCTGCACGCCTACGACCGGAGACTGGTCCAGGGCACGATCGGCGTGCGCCGGGCGGAGGAGGGCGAGAAGCTCGTCACCCTCGACGGCGTCGAGCGCAAGCTGCACGCCGAGGACCTCGTGATCACCGACGACCGCGGCCCGATCGGCCTCGCCGGCGTCATGGGCGGCGCCAACACCGAGATCGCCGACCACGAGGGCGAGGCCGACGCCACCACCGACGTGGTCATCGAGGCGGCCCACTTCGACGCCGTCTCGATCGCCCGCACGGCCCGCCGCCACAAGCTGCTGTCGGAGGCGTCCCGCCGCTTCGAGCGCGGCGTCGACCCGCAGGCCGCGGCGGCCGCCGCCCAGCGCACCGTGGACCTGCTCGTGCTGCTCGCGGGCGGCACGGCCGAGGCCGGCGTCACCGAGATCCTCGCGCCGTCCGCCCCGCACACGATCACCGTCCCGGCCGACCACCCGGACAAGGTCGCGGGCGTGCACTACGGCCGCGAGACGGTCGTGCGCCGCCTCCAGGAGGTCGGCTGCGACGTCTACGGGCAGGACGAGCTGGTCGTCACCGTCCCGTCGTGGCGGCCCGACCTCGCGGAGGCCAACGACCTCGCGGAGGAGGTCATCCGTCTGGAGGGCTACGAGAACCTGCCCTCCACGCTGCCCAAGCCCCCGTCGGGCCGCGGCCTGACCCACCGCCAGCGGCTGCACCGCCGGGTCGGCCGGGCGCTGGCCGGCGCCGGCTACGTCGAGGCACCGAACTACCCGTTCCTCGGCGAGCAGGTCTTCGACCAGCTCGGCCTGGCGGCGGACGACCCGGCCCGCCGTGTGGTGAAGCTGGTCAACCCGCTCAGCGACGAGGAGCCCGCGCTCCGTACGACGCTGCTGCCCGGCCTGCTGGGCGCGCTGCGCCGCAACGACGGCCGGGGCTCGCACGACCTGGCCCTGTTCGAGACCGGGCTGGTGTTCCACCCCCGCGACGAGCGGCCCGCCGCCGCGCACCTGCCCGTCGACCGGAGGCCCACCGACGAGGAGCTCGCCGGACTGAACGCCGCGCTGCCCGACCAGCCGCGGCACGCGGCCGTCGTCCTCGCGGGCGCGCGCGAGCAGGCCGGCTGGTGGGGCAAGGGCCGTCCGGGCGACTGGGCCGACGCCGTCGAGGCGGGACGCGCCGTCGCGCGTGAGGCCGGGGCCGAACTGATCGTCCGCAAGGGCCAGTACGGTCCGTGGCACCCCGGCCGCTGCGCCGAGCTGGTGGTCGTCGCCGACGGCACCGAGCAGGTCGTGGGCCACGCCGGCGAGCTGCACCCGCGCGTGCTGAAGGCCCTCGGGCTGCCGGAGCGCACCTGCGCGATGGAGCTGAACCTCGACGCCCTGGAGACGGCCGGTGACGGTGTCCCGCAGGCGCCGCGCATCTCCTCCTTCCCGGTCGCCACACAGGACGTCGCCCTGGTCGTCGACAAGCCGGTGCCGGCCGCCGAGGTCGAGGCCGCGCTGCGCGAGGGTGCCGGTGAACTCCTCGAGTCCATCCGGCTGTTCGACGTCTACGAGAATGCCGAGCAGCTCGGCGACGGGAGGAAGTCGCTGGCGTACGCGCTGCGGTTCCGGGCGGGCGACCGCACGCTGACCGTGGACGAGGCGTCCGCGGCCCGGGACGCGGCGGTCGCCCTCGCGGGCGAGCGGACGGGCGCGGTGCTGCGCGGCTGACCGCCACAGGCGCTGCCGGGCGCGGCCGGCCACGGAATGCCCGTGGCCGGCCGCGCCCTTTCACGCACAGGACCCTGCTTCGGCTGCATAAATGCAGGCCGGCCAGTGCGTTCTCACTCGTTCGGGTGGGAATCCGAGGTGATCCATCCCTTCGGGGGCCTGCCTGTCGACAGAATCGGACCGGCCTTTCGGGGTCGGTCCGTCTGCTGTGTCAGGCCCATATGGGGGTCCATCGGCATGATCCGTATCAAGGCACGGGCGCCCACCGCGCGAGGAGTGGTACTGCCCACGGTCTGGGGAGCCGTGGCGGTCGGCTACAAGATCGGCTGCCCGCTCGCCCAGCAGGAGGGGCTCGGCGCGCGCATCGTCAGCAGCGCCGTGTTCTTCGTGGTCGGCACCGGGCTGATACTGCACGTGCGCCGCGCCCTGGTGCGCGAGCTCCGGCAGGCCCGCAGGGTCGCCGGCGCCGCCCAGAGCGTTCTGCTGCGGCCCCCGCCGCCCCGGCTCGACGGACTGAACCTGGCGGCGGCCCAGCTGTCCGCCGACCGCGGCGCGAGCGTCGGCGGGGACCTGTACGAGGCCGTCGCCACCGAGCACGGTGTCCGCGTGGTGATGGGCGACGTGCGGGGCCACGGCCTGGCCGCGCTCGGCACCGCCGCCGCCGTCCTCGGCAGCTTCCGCGAGGCCGCCCACGACGAGCCCCGGCTCACGGGAGTTCTGCGGCGGCTGGAGCGGACCCACGCCCGCCACCTGCGCGAGCGCTGCCGCGCGGGCCATCCGTCGAGCGGACGCGACCCGGGGCCGCCGGTGGCGGAGCAGTTCGTCACCGTACTGCTCCTGGAGATCACCCGGGACGGGGAGGTGCGCGCGCTCAACTGCGGCCATCCCTGGCCCTACCTGCTCAGCGGCACCCGTGTGGAGCCCCTCGCCCACGCCGATCCGCTGCCGCCCCTGGGCGTCCTCGCGCTCCCCGCCGAACTGGAGGCCGGCGTGTGCGGCCGTCTGCTCCCGGGGGAGTGCCTCGTCCTCTTCACGGACGGCGTGGAGGACGCCAGGGACGCCCGCGGCCGGTTCTTCTCCCTGCCGGCCGCGCTGCGCCGGGCCGTGCTCGACGAGCCGGTGTCGGCCCAGAAGGTGCTGCGCACGGTCTTCGCGGCCCTCCTGCGGCACACCGCCGGCCGGCCGGCCGACGACGTGGCGGTCCTGGTCCTGCGCAACGCGCGGGCGAGGCCCCGCACCTGCGCCGCCGCCCGGGCGCGGCCGGCCACGGAGGACCAGCAGCCGTCGGCGCACCCTTGACCACCATGCGTGGCCTCCAAGGCCGGGCCGCCGCTTTTCGAGGGGGAGCCGGCGGCCCGGCCGGCCTCTTGCGAGGGATTTCAGTCAACCGGCCCGCCACTCTCCGCGACAGTGCGCGCACCCGCCGGATGCGCGCACTTGGTTCACACCCCGTGTGAACCGGCCGGCACTACGCTGAGCCCACCAGGCGACTCGGGGGGCATCCCATGCAGCCCAACACTCTGCTCGACGCGATCCTGGACGAGGCGGGGATCTCACACGCGGGGCTCGCCGCCCACGTGAACCAGGCGGGCCGAAGGCGCGGTCTCGCGCTTCGCTACGAACACACCGCCGTGGCGAGGTGGTTGAAGGGCCAGCGGCCCCGCGGCCAGGTGCCGGACCTGATCTGCGAGGTGCTGGCCGGGCGGCTGCACCGGCCGGTGACCCTGGACGACATCGGCCTCGGGGTGCCCGGCGAGCCGAGCGCGCCGCACGCGGGGTCGCTGGGCGGGTTCGTGGAGCGTGCCACCGCGCTGTGGCGGTCCGACGAACAGCAGCGGCCGCATGTGCTCGGGGCCCCGGCCGTCACCGGCACCCCCGCCGTCATGCCGGTGTGGGAGTGGGAGAACCCGCCCGAGGACGTCGACGTCTCGCGCGGTGGCCGGCACCAGGTGACCTGTGCCGACATCGAGATGCTGCGCGCCGCCCGAGCGCACTACGAGCAGCTGTACCGCAAGGCCGGCGGCATAGCGACCCGGACGCGCATCGTCGGCTTCCTCAACGCCGAGGCCGCGCCGCTGCTGCGCGGCAGCTACACCGACGCCACCGGCCGCCAACTGCACCGGGCCACCGGCGGGCTGGTCGCGATCGCGGGCATCTGCGCCTACGACTCCGACGCCCACGGCCTCGCCCAGCGCTACTTCCACCAGGCGCTCAGGCTCGCGAAGGCCAGCGGGGACCGGGGGCTCGGCGCCTACGTGATAGCCCTGCTGGTCAACCAGTCGCTGTTCATGCGGGAGTACCGCCAGGCCGTCGCCTTCGCCGAGGCCGCGCTGCGCGCCGCCGGCCGGCACATCACCCCCGCCCTCGCCTCCGACCTGTACGCGATGCAGGCCAAGGCGTACGCCCACCTCGGCGACTCGAGCAGCGCCCTGGCCTGCATCCGGCGCGCCGAGACGGCCGCCGACCGCATCATGCGCGGACACGAGCCCGACGAGACCGGTTACGTCCAGCCCGGCCTGGTCAACGTGCAGGTGGCCGAGGCGCTGCTCAGTCTCGGCGAGCTGGCCGCCGCCCGGGAGCACGCGGCCGCGGCGGTGGACAACCCGGCGCACGACCGCGGGCGGGTGCACCGGCTCGCCATGCTCAGCACCATCGAACTGCGCCAGGGCGACGCCGACCGGGCCGTGGCCAGCGCGGTGCAGATGGCCGAACAGGCGCGCGGGATGGAGTCCCAGCGGCTGCGCGACCGGCTGCGCGCGGTGCGCGAGTACCTGGTGCGCTGCGGCTCCGCCGGGACCGCCGAGGCCGCCGAACTCATCGACGGGGCGCTGCGCGTGCCGTTGTAGGCCCCCTGTGGGTACACAGTCCCTGCTGCGATATTGCCACTTACTCGGCGGAAGGTGGCAGAACCGTGCAGTGGACGAAGCAGAACGAACAAACTGTCTATGAAAACCGCTGGTTCAGCGTCAATCTCGCGGATGTCGAGCTGCCGGACGGACGGCACCTCGACCACTTCCTGATCCGGCTGCGGCCGGTCGCCGTCGCCACGGTGGTCAACGAGGCCAACGAGGTCCTGCTCCTGTGGCGCCACCGCTTCATCACCGACAGCTGGGGCTGGGAACTGGCCGCCGGCGTCGTGGAGGACGGCGAGGACATCGCGAGCGCGGCCGCCAGGGAACTGGAGGAGGAGACCGGCTGGCGCCCGGGGCGCCTGCACCACCTCATGAGCGTGGAGCCGTCCAACGGCCTCACCGACGCCCGGCACCACATCTACTGGTCCGACCGGGGCGAGTACACCGGACACCCCGTGGACGACTTCGAGTCGGACCGCCGCGAGTGGGTCCCCCTCAAACTCGTCCCCGACCTGATCGCCCGCGGGGAGGTCCCGGCCGCCAACATGGCGGCCGCGTTACTCCTGCTGCACCACCTCAGGCTCGCGGAGGGCTGAAGGCCTCAGTGGGCGGCGAGCGCCTGCCAGACCGCCACGACCAGGGCGCCCAGTGCCGTGAGCGCGGCGAGCGACGGCAGCGGCCAGCGGGCGTGCTCCAGTGAACTCATGCGGCTGTTCAGCTCGTCCAGTTCCTTCGCGGTCTCCTCGGTGCGGTGACTGAGCAGGGCCAGCCCTCCCTCGACGCGGGCGTAGGCCACGTCGAGGCGGCGCCGTAACTCTGCGAGTTCTCCGTGGACCACGGGATGCTCCTGATCGGCGGTCACGGGTCGACTCCTTCCGGTGGTCGGCAGGGATGGTTCCGCATCCCTTGCATGCGCATGAGGAGTCAACCCGCCTGGTGGGCGCGTGGGGAGCGTGTGTGCCGGGCATATGCGGGCCCGGCGCGCACACGGTGTGTGAAAGGGACGGGCCCGGCACCGGAAACCGGTGCCGGGCCCACGGGCGTAGCGGACGGTAGTCAGCCGTAGGTGTAGAAGCCCGAGCCGGTCTTCCGGCCGAGCCGGCCCGCCTCGACCATGCGCTGCAGCAGCGGGGGAGCGGCGTACAGCGGCTCCTTGTACTCGGCGTACATCGAGTTCGCGATGGAGACGATGGTGTCCAGGCCGATCAGGTCGGACAGCTTCAGCGGGCCCATCGGGTGGGCGCAGCCCATCTCCATGCCGTTGTCGATGTCCTCGCGGCTCGCGATACCCGACTCGAACATCCGGATCGCGGACAGCAGGTAGGGCACGAGCAGCGCGTTGACGACGAACCCGGAGCGGTCCTGGGCGCGGATGGCGTGCTTGCCGAGGGCCTTCTCGGCGAAGACCTGGGCGCGGCTGAGGGTGCCCTCGGACGTGGTGAGCGCCGGGATCAGCTCGACCAGCGCCTGCACCGGGGCCGGGTTGAAGAAGTGGATGCCCACCACGTGGTCGGGTCGGGAGGTGGCGACGGCCAGCTTCACCAGCGGGATGGAGGAGGTGTTGGACGCCAGGATCGCGTCCGCGCGCGTCACCACCTGGTCCAGCACCTGGAAGATCTCCGTCTTGACCTGCTCGTTCTCCACGACCGCCTCGATCACGAGGTCGCGGTCGGCGAACTCGCCGAGGTCGGTGGTGAAGCTCAGGCGCGCCTGCGTGGCGTCCCGCTCCTCCTCCGTGATCTTGCCGCGCTCGGCGGCCTTGGCCAGGGAGCCGAACAGCCGGGTACGGCCGATCTCCAGGGCCTCACCGGTGGTCTCGGCGACCTTCACGTCCAGTCCCGCGCGGGCGCACACCTCGGCGATGCCCGCGCCCATCTGGCCGCAGCCCACGACTCCGACGCGCTCGATGTCGGTCACATCGTTCCCTTCGCTGGTGTTCTCCGGGTCCGGCAGGACCTCCGGGTTCGGCGCCTGCTCCGAACGTGCACGTTACCGGCAGATATCGATGATCGATCGCGCGGGTGGGGGCATCCTGGGGCCCACGACGATCCGCGACGGAGCGGATCCGGACTGTGAGGTGGCCGGATGGCGCGCATGTCACGGCGGGTCTTCACGCTGTCGGCCCTGTCGGTACTCGCCGCCACGGGCGGGGGCGCGGCGGCCTGCGGCGCGGCGGCACCGCGGAGCGGGACGGCGGCACGCGCCGCGGCGGGGCGGCCCGCGCCGGAGGCCGGCCGTGCGTCGCGGGCGCCCGCGGAGATGCGGGGGGTGTGGCTCGCGACCGTCACCAACCGCGACTGGCCCTCGCGGCCCGGCCTGACCGCGGCCGCCCAGCGCGGGGAACTGACGGCCCACCTCGACAAGGCGGTGCGCGACCGGCTGAACACGGTGATCCTCCAGGTGCGGCCCACCGCGGACGCCCTGTGGCCCTCGCCGTACGAGCCCTGGTCGGAGTGCCTCACCGGTCGCCAGGGCCGGAATCCGGGCTGGGACCCGCTCGGCACCGCGGTGCGCGAGGCCCACGCCCGGGGCCTGGAACTGCACGCCTGGTTCAACCCCTACCGGATCGCCCTGCACGCCGACCCCACCCGGCTCACCGCCTCCCACCCCGCCCGCAGGCACCCCGACTGGGTCGTGCCCTACGACGGGCGGCTCCACTACAACCCCGGCCTGCCGGAGGTCCGGGCCTTCGTCCAGCGGGCGATGCTCGACGCCGTCGCCAGGTACCCGGTCGACGCCGTCCACTTCGACGACTACTTCTACCCCTACCCGGTAGCCGGCCAGACCTTCGACGACGCGGACGCCTACGACCGCCACGGCGGCGCGTTCGGCAGCAGGGCCGCCTGGCGGCGGGACAACATCGACCGGCTGGTGCGGGAGATGGCCGCCGGCATCGAGCGGGTCCGGCCCGGCACCCGGTTCGGGATCAGCCCCTTCGGGGTGTGGCGCAACGCCGCGACCGACCCCCGCGGCTCCGACACGCAGGCGGGCGTCCAGACGTACGACGACCTGCACGCGGACACCCGCAAGTGGGTCCGGGAGAACTGGATCGACTACGTGGTCCCGCAGCTGTACTGGCACATCGGCTACGCCGACGCCGACTACGCGGAGCTGGCCGCCTGGTGGGCCGAGACCGCCCGCGGCACGCGGACACACCTGTACCTCGGCGAGGCCCTGTACAAGGCGGGCGCCGCCGAGGAGCCGTCGGCCTGGCAGGACCCGGTCGAGCTGTCCCGGCATCTGACCCTCGCCGCCGCTCATCCGCAGGTGCGCGGGCATGTGTTCTTCGCCGGCAAGGAGGTGGCGGCGGACCCCATCGGGGCGATGGCGCGCGTGGTCGCCGATCACTACGAGCGATCGGCGAAGCCACCGCGTTGAGCCACCGCCTCGTCCGCAGCTACTGCGGCTTGCGCTCCTCCTGGTGACGGACCTCGCAGTCCGGGCCGGGGGACATCACGGCCTCACGTCCGTCCTGAAAGCGGACCCGGTACGGCGGATTGCCGTCCGTGCCCATCACCTCGACGACTTCCGTGACCTGGTCGTGTTGGCCGACCACCCTGCCGTGCTGGACAAGGCGGTCGCCCTTGGATGCGTGCATCTACAGGCCCTCCTCAACGTTCACGACCGCTGGGTGACGGCGATGCACACGAGCACCGCGACCGCGGTCAGGGGAGCGGCCGCCGTGAAGTGCTCGCCCAGCAGCAGCGCCGACCACACCAGTGTGAGCAGCGGCTGGGCCAACTGCAACTGGCTGGCCCGGGGCACCCCGATGGCCGCCATCCCCCGGTACCAGACGACCAGGCCGAGGAACTGCGAGCCCAGCGCCACCCACAGCACACCGGCGACGCCGTGCGCGGTGAGGTGCACCGGCTCGTACGCCAGCGCGACGGCGGCGGCCGGCACGGTGAGCGGCAGGCACAGCACCAGCGCCCAGCCGATGACCTGCCACCCCGGCATCACCCGGGCCAGCCGGCCGCCCTCGCAGTACCCGGCCGCGCAGACCAGCAGGGCCGCGAACAGGTAGCCGTCGGCGGCCGTGAGCGCGCCGCCGCTCTGGCCGATCGTGAAGGCGAGCACGGCCGCCGCGCCCGCCACGGCCGCCTGCCAGAACCGGCGGGAGGGCCGGCTGCCGTGGCGCAGGGCCGAGAACACGGCGGTGGTCAGCGGCAGCAGCCCCACCACGACGGCGGCGTGCGCGGTGGTGGAGGTCTGCAGGGCGAGCGTCGTCAGCATCGGGAAGCCCAGCACCACGCCGAGGGCGACGACGGCCAGCCCCGGCAGGTGCTGCCGCCCGGGCAGTCGTACCCCCTCCCGCGCCCGGCCGCCCGCACGCGGGCGCGCCCCCGCCGCCAGCAGGCAACCGCCCGCGACGAGCGCGGCGAGGACGCTGCGCACCGCCACCAGGGTCCACGGGCCGAAGCCCTCCAGACCCCAGGCCGTGGCCGGGAAGGTCAGCGAGAAGGAGGCGACACCGAGCGCCGCCAGTCCGGTGCCCAGGGCACGGTGCTCCCGGGGTGCGGTGACCGCTATCGGGGTCGCGTCAATAGCGCTACTGTGTGCTCTCATGCAGGAGCGTAGCAGTGTGAGTGAACTGGCAGAACAGCTCCGGCGGGAGGTGAACCGCTACTCCCCGGATGAGAAGCTGCCGTCGAGCCGGGCGCTGGTGGAGCGGTACCGGGTGAGTCCGGTGACCGTCTCCCGGGCCATCGCCCAGCTGGCCGCCGAGGGCCTGGTGGTCACCCGGCCCGGGGCCGGCGCCTTCCGGGCCCGGCCGCGAGCGGCGCAGGC
Organism: Streptomyces lucensis JCM 4490; assembly: GCF_014650035.1. GTDB lineage: Bacteria > Actinomycetota > Actinomycetes > Streptomycetales > Streptomycetaceae > Streptomyces > Streptomyces lucensis. The sequence continues at coordinate 219,171 of NZ_BMUE01000005.1, forward strand.
CCCGGCCGGGGACACCTCCTGGCAGGAGATCGCGCTGAGCGCCGACGGCGCGAGTGACCTCGTGCCGCGCACCGTGGACGCCTTCGGCGTCCTGGCCTCGCTGGCCGCGCCGCCGCCCGGAGTGCTGGAGTTCAACGGCGGCTATCTGCATCCCGCCCTGCAGCCGGAGCGGGCGATGGCGGCGGCCCTGGCCCGGGCCGGGCGGCGGCCGGGCGCCTGGGGGAGGCCACCGCTGGAGGGACTGCCTGAGCTGCGGGAGTGGTTCGCGCGCTCGATCGGCGGGACCGTCACGGCGGCGGACGTGCTGATCGCGGCGGGCGGCCAGGCCGCGCTGGCCACCGCTCTGCGCGCGCTCGCCCCGCCCGGCGCCCCGGTCCTCGTCGAGTCGCCGACCTACCCGGGCATGCTGGCCCTCGCCCGCGCGGCCGGCCTGCGCCCAGTGCCGGTGCCCGTGGACTCCGACGGGGTGCGTCCCGGCCTGCTCGCCGATGCCTTCCGGGCCAGCGGCGCCCGGGTGTTCGTCTGCCAGCCGCTCTTCCAGAACCCCACCGGCGCCGTCCTGGCCCCCAGGCGGCGCGCCGAGGTGCTGCGCATCGCCCGCGAGGCCGGCGCGTTCGTCGTCGAGGACGACTTCGTCCGGCGCCTGGTGCACGCCGACGCGAGCCCGCTGCCCCGCCCGCTGGCCGCCGAGGACCCGGACGGTGTGGTCGTCCACGTCGGCTCGCTGACCAAGGCGGCCTCGCCCAGCTTCCGGGTGTGCGCGCTGGCCGCGCGCGGCCCGGTGCTGCAACGCCTGCGCGCCATCCAGGTCGTGGACAGCTTCTTCGTCCCCCGGCCGCTGCAGGAGGCCGCCCTGGAGCTCGTCGGCTCGCCGGCCTGGGCACGTCATCTGCGGGTCCTGGCGGCCGAATTGAAGGCCCGCCGTGACGCCATGACGAGTGCGCTCGCCCGGTACCTGCCCGAACTGGCCCTCCCGCACGTCCCGTCCGGCGGATACCACCTGTGGCTGCGCCTGCCCGACGGCGCCGACGAGTCCGCCTTCGCCGCCGCCTGCCTGCGCACCGGCGTCGCCCTCGCCCCCGGCCGCCCCTACTTCAGCGCCGAACCCCCGGCCGGCCACGTCCGGCTGAGCTTCGCGGCGGTCGCCGGCACGGACGAGATCACGGACGGCGTACGGCGGCTGCGCGCGGCCTGGGACGAGGCGCGGTAGGAGCACCGCCCGGCGGAAACCCGGTCGACGGCCCTCCCGCCGGCTTGCGAGGATCGGCGCATGACCGACGCGCCCGGCCTTCCCGACGGCTACGAGTTCTCCGCCGACCCCGCCCGAGTGGACGCCGACCGCGTCCACGGCTGGCTGTCGACCGACGCCTACTGGGCGATCGGCCGGCCCCGTGAGACACACGACGCGGCGATGGCGGCCTCCCTGAACTTCGGGGTCTACGAGCGGGCCTCGGGAGAGCAGGTGGCGTACGCGCGCGTGGTGACCGACACGGCGACGTTCGCCTGGCTCGCCGACGTGTACGTCGACCCCTCGGTGCGCGGCAAGGGCGTCGGCACGGCGTTCGTCGGCCGCATCCGCGACCACCTCCGGCCGTTCGGCCTGCGCCGGATCCTGCTGGCCACCCAGGACGCGCAGGGCGTCTACGAGAAGGCCGGCTTCCGGCCGCTGGACCGGCCGGAGCAGTGGATGGTCCACCTTCCCGTGGAGCAAGCATCGGCATACCCGCGGTAACTCCCCGGTAACAGGTCTTGACCCGCGTACTCACTCGGCTCACCATCACGGCATGCCACTGAGGGTGACGTTCGTCGCCGCCGCGCGCAGCACCCCCCTGCTCGCGGAGCGCTTCGATGACGACCGGCCGCTGGACCTGGCCGGCTGGGAAGAGGTGCAGCGCGCCGCCGGGGACCTGCTGCCACTGGCGGCGGCCGAGCTGCGCTACTGCTCGCCCACCCCGCGCAGCCGGGCCACCGGCGACGCCCTGGGGTACGCCCCGCTGGTGCAGCCGGCCCTGCGGGACTGCGACATGGGCCGCTGGCGCGGGCTGACGCTGGGCGAGGCGATGGCCCGTGAGCCGGACGCGGTCGACGCCTGGCTCGCCGACCCGCGGGCCACACCGCACGGCGGTGAGTCGCTGCTGGCCTTCATCTCCCGGGTCGGCGGCTGGCTCGACACCCGGCCGGTGGACGACGGCGGCGGGATCGTGGCCGTCGCCGAGCCCTCGGTGATCCGCGCGGCCCTGGTCTACGCCCTGAAGGCGCCGCCCTCGACCTACTGGAACATCGACGTGCGCCCGCTGTGCACGACCACCGTGGCCGGCCGTTCGGGCCGCTGGAACCTCTGCCTGAGCGGCGTCCGCCCTCAGCCCTCGCGTGCGTAGTCGGTGGTGAGCAGGAGGTCCTTCGCCGGGCCGCCGACCCGCCACCGCGAGCGCCAGTGGGCGGGGTCCCGGACGGTGAACTCGCCCCGGTAGAGATCGGCCGCGCAGGGATGGACGACGGCGCAGTGCCCCGAGGTCAGGTCCAGCTCGTGGAAGGGCCGGCCGTCCGCGAACCGTACGTCCGCCGTGCCCGGCGCGCTCCCCGGCAGGAACCGCAGCGTGCGGGTCGCGGGCCGGGCCACGCCCTGCCACGTGAACGTCCCCGACTCCACGTGCAGCAGGCCCCCGCCGTCGAGCGGGCTGAAGACCGTGGCTCCCTCGAAGTGCCCGCCGGCGCCGCCCGCCAGGTCCCGCACGCTCCGCCGCACCCGCCAACGCCCGGCCAGATGGGCCAGCACGTCCGCCACGGGCCAGAACCCGTCCATCGTCCTCCTCGCCCCGGTGCGCACGCCCCGCCGGCGTGCCCGTCCCCTACTTCCTACACCTTCCCGGCGAGCGGGCCGGCGCCCTACTGCCTGTGACCAGCATCACCGTCGTCACGGCCCCCGCGGACGCGCGAACGACCATGCTGGGAGCCATGCTTGCGCGACAGATCGCCACCTTCGCCGTGGTAGGTGCCGTGAACACGGCCGTGTACTTCGGCCTCTACCTGTTCTTGCTGCACTGGCTGCCCTACCTCGGCGCGCACCTCCTGGCCTTCGCGCTCAGCATGATCGGGTCCTTCTTCCTCAACGCGCGCTTCACCTACCGGACGAGACCCACGTGGCGGAAGTTCCTGCTGTTCCCGCTGACGAACGCCACCAACTTCCTCGTCACGACCGTGGGCGTGTACGTGATCGTCGACGTCCTCCACGCGTCCAGCCGCTTCGCCCCGCTGCTCGCCTCCGCGGCGGCGATCCCCGTGACGTTCGTCGTCTCGCGGCGCATCATGCTGCCCGCCGGGCCCGCCGGGCCCGCCGGGCCCGTCACCGGCGACCGGCCCCGCATTCCGGCATGACGGCCGCCTGCCGTCCGCCGCGAGCGATTGCATAAACGTGCATCGATACGTATAGTCATGCCATCCAGAGGAGGGTGGACATGGCGGTACGTGTGGCGGTGGCCGGAGCGAGCGGATACGCGGGCGGAGAGGCCCTGCGGCTGCTCCTGGCGCACCCCGAGGTCGAGATCGGCGCCCTGACCGGCAACACGAACGCCGGTCAGCGGCTCGGCGCGCTCCAGCCGCACCTGCTGCCGCTGGCCGGCCGTGTACTGGCCGAGACCACCGCGGAGAACCTGGCCGGGCACGACGTCGTCTTCCTGGCGCTGCCGCACGGGCAGTCCGCCGCCGTGGCCGAGCAGCTCGGCCCGGACGTCCTCGTGATCGACATGGGCGCCGACTTCCGGCTCGCGGACGCGGCCGACTGGGAGCGCTTCTACGGCTCCCCGCACGCCGGCACCTGGCCCTACGGCCTCCCCGAACTTCCGGGTGCCCGCGCCGCGCTGGAGGGGTCCAAGCGCGTCGCGGTGCCCGGTTGCTACCCCACCGCCGTCTCCCTCGCCCTCTTCCCGGCCCACGCGGCCCGGCTCGTCGAGCCCGAGGCGGTGATCGTCGCCGCGTCCGGCACCTCCGGCGCGGGCAAGGCGCCCAAGCCGCACCTGCTCGGCAGCGAGGTCATGGGCTCCATGACGCCGTACGGCGTCGGGGGCGGCCACCGGCACACCCCCGAGATGGTCCAGAACCTCAGCAGGGTGGCCGGGGAGCGGGTCTCCGTCTCCTTCACACCGACCCTCGCGCCGATGCCGCGCGGCATCCTGGCCACGTGCAACGCCAGGGCCGTCGCCGGGGTCACGGCGGAGTCCGTCCGCGCCGCCTACGAGAAGGCCTACGCCGACGAGCCCTTCGTCCACCTGCTCCCCGAGGGCCGGTGGCCGGCCACGGCGTCCGTGTACGGCTCCAACGCCGTGCAGGTGCAGGTCGCGTACGACGCCGCCGCGGGCCGCGTCATCGCGATCAGCGCCATCGACAACCTGACCAAGGGCACCGCCGGCGGTGCCGTACAGAGCATGAACATCGCCCTGGGTCTCCCGGAGACCACGGGACTTTCCACGATCGGAGTCGCACCGTGAGCGTCACGGCAGCCAAGGGATTCACGGCGGCGGGCATCGCCGCCGGGATCAAGGAGAACGGCAACCCCGACCTGGCCCTGGTGGTCAACGAGGGGCCCCGCCGTGCCGCCGCGGGCGTCTTCACCTCCAACCGCGTGAAGGCCGCGCCGGTGCTGTGGTCCGAGCAGGTCCTCAGGAGCGGCCAGGTGTCGGCGGTCGTCCTGAACTCCGGCGGCGCCAACGCCTGCACCGGTCCCCAGGGCTTCCAGGACACCCACGCCACCGCCGAGAAGGCGGCCGAGGTGCTCGGCCGGGGCGCCATCGAGATCGCCGTCTGCTCCACCGGCCTGATCGGTGTCCTGCTGCCGATGGACAAGCTCCTCAAGGGCGTGGAGACGGCGGCCGGTGCCCTCAGCGAACACGGCGGCGAGAAGGCCGCCATCGCCATCAAGACCACCGACACCGTCCACAAGACGTCCGTGGCGGTCCAGGACGGCTGGACCGTCGGCGGCATGGCCAAGGGCGCCGGCATGCTCGCGCCGGGCCTCGCCACCATGCTGGTCGTCCTCACCACCGACGCCGACGTGGACAGCGGCGTGCTGGACAAGGCGCTGCGCGCGGCGACGCGTACCACCTTCGACCGGGTCGACTCCGACGGCTGCATGTCGACCAACGACACCGTGCTGCTGCTCGCCTCCGGCTCCTCCGGCGTCACGCCCGGGTACGAGGAGTTCGCCGAGGCCGTGCGCGAGGTCTGCGACGACCTCGGCCGCCAGCTCATCGGCGACGCCGAGGGCGCCAGCAAGGACATCAAGGTCGAGGTGGTGGGCGCCGCGACGGAGGACGACGCCGTCGAGGTCGGCCGCTCCATCGCCCGCAACAACCTCCTCAAGTGCGCGATCCACGGCGAGGACCCCAACTGGGGCCGCGTCCTGTCCGCCATCGGCACCACCCGGGCCGCGTTCGAGCCCGACCGGCTCAACGTCGCCATCAACGGCGTCTGGGTGTGCCGGAACGGCTCGGTCGGCGAGGACCGGGAACTGGTCGACATGCGCTACCGCGAGGTGCACATCGTCGCCGACCTCGCCGCGGGCGACGAGACCGCGACCATCTGGACCAACGACCTCACCGCCGACTACGTCCACGAGAACAGCGCCTACTCCTCATGACCACGACGCGCAAACACACGGCACTGCCCAAGGCCCAGATCCTCATCGAGGCGCTGCCCTGGCTGACCCGGCACCACGGCAAGACCGTCGTCATCAAGTTCGGCGGCAACGCCATGGTGGACGAGGAACTCAAGGCCGCCTTCGCCCAGGACGTCGTCTTCCTGCGGCACGCCGGCCTCAGGCCGGTCGTCGTGCACGGCGGCGGTCCGCAGATCAGCGCGGCCCTGGACCGGCACGGCATCGTCAGCGAGTTCAAGGCGGGCCTCAGGGTCACCACCGAGGACGCCATGGACGTCGTACGGATGGTGCTGGCCGGGCAGGTGCAGCGCGAGCTGGTCGGCCTGCTCAACCAGCACGGGCCGCTCGCCGTCGGCCTGACCGGCGAGGACGCCCACACCATCACCGCCACCAGGCACCAGCCCGAGATCGACGGCGAACGCGTCGACATCGGGCGGGTCGGCGAGATCACCGCCATCGACACCGGCGCCATCGAGGCACTGCTCGCCGACGGCCGCATCCCGGTCGTGTCCTCGATCGCCCGGTCCCAGGACGACGGACATGTCTACAACGTCAATGCTGATACGGCGGCTGCGGCACTCGCTGCGGCACTGGGCGCCGAGACCCTCATGGTCCTCACCGACGTCGAGGGGCTCTACGAGGACTGGCCGAACTCCGACGAGGTGATCAGCCGGCTCACCGCCGCCCAGCTGGAGAAGCTGCTGCCGGAGCTGTCCGCCGGCATGGTCCCGAAGATGGAGGGCTGCCTGCACGCGGTGCGGGGCGGCGTGCGCACCGCCCGCGTCATCGACGGCCGGGTGCAGCACTCGATCCTGCTGGAGATCTTCACCGACGAGGGCATCGGCACGATGGTCGTGCCCGACGAGACCGAGGGGGAGCAGTCATGACGGGCAACCAGGAGCTGACCGCGCGGTGGCAGGGCGCGCTCATGAACAACTACGGCACCCCGCGGCTGCCCCTCGTGCGCGGTGCGGGCGCCAGGCTGTGGGACGCCGACGGCAAGGAGTACCTCGACTTCGTCGGCGGCATCGCGGTCAACGCGCTCGGCCACGCCCACCCGGCCGTGGTGGAGGCCGTGAGCCGGCAGATCGGCTCCCTCGGCCATGTCTCCAACCTGTTCGTCGCCGAGCCGCCGGTCGCCCTCGCCGAGCGCCTGCTGCAGCTCTTCGGCCGGGACGGCAGGGTCTACTTCTGCAACTCCGGAGCCGAGGCCAACGAGGGCGCCTTCAAGATCGGCCGGCTCACCGGGCGGACGCACATGGTCGCGACCCAGGGCGGGTTCCACGGCCGGACGATGGGCGCCCTCGCGCTCACCGGCCAGCCCGGCAAGCAGCAGCCCTTCCTGCCGCTGCCCGGCGACGTCACGCACGTCCCGTACGGCGACGCGCAGGCGCTGGCCGCCGCGGTGACGGAGGAGACGGCCCTCGTCGTCATCGAACCGATCCAGGGTGAGAACGGGGTCGTCGTGCCCCCGGCCGGCTATCTCAAGGCGGCCCGCGCGATCACCGCCGCCACGGGCGCCCTGCTGGTGCTGGACGAGGTGCAGACCGGCATCGGCCGCACCGGCAACTGGTTCGAGTACCAGGCCCACGAGGGAGTCCTGCCGGACGTCGTCACGCTGGCCAAGGGCCTCGGCGGCGGACTGCCGCTCGGCGCCACCGTCGCCTTCGGCCGCGCCGCCGACCTGCTCCGGCCCGGCCAGCACGGCACGACCTTCGGCGGCAACCCGGTCGCCTGCGCCGCCGGTCTCGCCGTGCTGGACACCATTGCCGGCGAGGGCCTGCTGGAGAACGTCAAGCGGCAGGGCGAGAAGCTGCGCGAGGGGATCGAGGCGCTGGGCCACCCGCTGGTCGACCACGTCCGGGGCTCCGGACTGCTCCTGGGTATCGTGCTCACCGGGCCGCGCGCGCCGCAGGTGCAGCAGGCGGCCCAGGAGGCCGGGTTCCTGGTGAACGCGCCCGCCCCCGACGTCGTACGGCTCATGCCGCCGCTCAACCTCCGCGACGACGAGGCGGGTGCCCTGCTCCAGGCGCTGCCCGGCATCCTCGACGCAGCCGACGGGGACGGACGATCCGGGGAATGAGACGACGATGAGCCAGGCGCAGGACCACGAGCAGGCGGCGGGCGCCGGACCCGCCGTGCCGCAGACCCGCACCGCACGGCACCGCCGGATCGTGGACATCCTCAACCGGCAGCCGGTGCGGTCCCAGAGCCAGCTCGCGAAGCTGCTCTCCGACGACGGGCTGAGCGTCACCCAGGCGACGCTCTCCCGGGACCTCGACGAGCTGAACGCGGTGAAGATCCGCAACAACGACGGCGACCTGATCTACGCGGTGCCGAGCGAGGGTGGCTTCCGCACCCCGCGCGCCCCGCTCGGGGAGTCGGCGAAGGAGGAGCGGATGCGGCGGCTCTCCCAGGAGCTGCTGATCTCCGCCGAGGCCTCGGCCAACCTGGTCGTGCTGCGCACCCCGCCCGGGGCCGCCCAGTTCCTCGCCTCGGCCATCGACCAGGCCGAGCTGCACGACATCCTCGGCACCATCGCCGGGGACGACACCCTGCTGCTGATCAGCCGGGAACCGGCCGGCGGCCAGGCCCTGGCGGACCACCTGCTGCGGCTGGCGCAGAACGGTCACTGACCGCGTGCGGCACCGGGTCCGCGGGCGCAGAATGGGCGTGTGGTCAACCGCGGCGAGCGCGCGGGCGGGTGGGCAATCCCCTGGCGGCCCTCGAACGTACACAGAGGTGTGTCGGGTTTCCGGTTCCCCGTCGGACGCCTCCCGGACGAGGCTTTGCTGTCCGGGCTGGCGACCGGCGATCCGGAGCTCGCGGTCATCTTCGTACGGAGGTTCCAGCACCGGGTCTTCGGTGTCGCGATGGCGGTCACCGGGGACCAGCAGCTAGCCGAGGACGTCGCCCAGCAGACGTTCGAGCGCGCCTGGCGGCACGCGCAGATCTACGACTCGCGCCGCGGGTCGGTCATGACCTGGCTGACGACCATCGCGCACAACCTCGCCATCGACGCCGTCCGTGCGCGGCGGACGGAGCCGATGGCGCCGGAGGACCTGGACGGCCTCCTCGGCGTCGTCACCGAGACCCCCGAGCGATGGGCGCTGGCCGACGAGGCCTCGTCCCAGCTCCGGGCCGCTCTGGCGAGGCTGCCGCGGGAACAGGCCCGGGCCCTGATGATGGCGGGCATCTACGGCATGACGGCCCAGCAGGTCGCCGACGCGGAGCACATCCCGCTGGGCACCGCCAAGACGCGGATCAGGGCGGCGATGGCGAAGCTGCGCACCACCCTCGCGTCGCCGAATCGAGACGACCATGTCCAGTGACGCGAACTGCGAGAAACTGCGGGAGATCGGCCCGGAGCTGGCGCTCGGTGTGCTGCCCGGCCGTGAGCGGGCCGAGGCGGTCGCCCATCTCGACCGGTGCGCGGACTGCCGGCAGTACGTCCGGCAGCTGACCGGGATCGCCGACCGGCTGATCGGCCTCGTCCCGGACAATGAGCCTCCGCTCGGCTTCGAGTCCCGGGTGGCGCGCAGCCTGGCCCAGCAGCCGGCGGCGGCCGAGGGACGCCGCACCGCCCGCGCCCCTGGCCGCGCCCGTCCGGAATCCCGCGGCCGGCGGACCCGGCTGCGGATCGCGGCGGCCGGAGCGGCGCTCACCGCCGGCGTGGCGTTCGCCGGCTGGGGGATCGGCACCGCCGTGCAGCAGCTCGCCTCCCGGCCGGCACCGGCCGTCCAGGCCGAGCCGCTGATGGTCGGGGACATGACCCGGGCCCGCAACGGCGGCCATTCCGTCGGCGAGGTCTACGCCCATCCCGGCAGCCCCGGCTGGGTCTTCGTGGACGTCGCCCTCGACGGCCCCGGCATTCCCTACTCCGGCAAGGTCACCTGCCTCCTGCAGCGCACCGACGGCACGACCGTCCGCGTCGGCGACTTCCTGCTGCGCGACGGGCAGGGCAACTGGGGCGTGGCCGTCCCCGGCGACCTCACCAGGTTCTCCCGCGCCCGGCTGACCTCACCCGACGGCACCGTCCTCGCCACCGCCCAGCTGCAGAGGGGTCACGTCCTCACCCGAGTGGAGTGACCGGTGCGGTGACCGGGGCCCGCCGGGCCTCAGCCGGGGCGGCCCGGGACGGGCAGCGTCGCCTCCAGGGCGGCGGCCAGTTCGGCGACGGCGGGACGGGCCCGCGGATCGGTCCGCAGGCAGCCGTCGACGGCGGCGGCCAGAGCGGGCGGCAGCCGCCGCCGGGACGCGACCGGCGGGGCACCGCGCTCCAGTTGCGGGTACCGGTCCTCCCGGCCGTAGGTGCCGGTCCCGTCGTACGGCCCCGCGGCGGTCCCGCCGGCCGTGCCCGGGTCGAACGGCCCTTCCCCGCACGCGACCTCGTACAGGGTGACGCCGATCCCCCACACGTCGGCGGCCGCCGTGAGGAGTCCGCCGCGGGCCTGCTCCGGGGCGAGGTAGCGCAGCGTGCCGATCCCCGCCGGGGCCGGACCCGGGGGCCGCGCGACGCTCAGGTCCAGCACCTTCGCGTGGCCGCGGTCCACCACCACGTTCGACGGCTTGAGGTCCAGGTGCAGCAGGCCGTGCCCGTGCAGGTAGTGCGCCGCGGAGCACAGCTGCGCCCCGAGGAGCGCCACGTCGGCGGCGGCCGGGCGGCGGCGCAGCCGGTACAGCAGGTGTGCGAGGGTCTCACCGGTCAGCGTCTCCAGGACGACGAGCGGCTCGGGCGCGCTGAACGTGTCGTAGGCACGGACCAGGTGGGGGTGGGCAAGGTCCCGCAGCCACCGGCCCTCCCGCAGCAGCCGCTCGCCCAGCCGCCGTTCGCCCCGGCGGTCGGGGCGCACCGCCTTGAGCACGCACCGGCAGGCGCGCTCCTCGCTCCAGGCGTCGTACACGTCGAGCCAGCCCGTGCGGGTGAGGTGCGCGAGGACCCGGTATCCCGGCACCGGTTCCGTGCCCGACGCCAGGGCCGGGGGCCGCCGCACCACGGTGACGCTCATGACAGCACCGCTCCGGCGCTCAGCCGATGCAGCCGGGCGTACGTCCCCTCGCGCCCGAGCAGGTCCTGGTGGGCGCCGTGCTCGACGACCCGTCCGTGGTCGAGGACCACGATGTGCGTGGCGTCGCGGACGGTCAGCAGGTTGTGGGAGATCACGACGGTGGTCCGCCCGGCCATGAGCCGGCGCAGCGGATCCATGATCCGCCGGCCCGACCGGACGTCGAGCCCCGCGGTCGGTTCGTCGAGCAGCAGGACCGGAGCGTCCCTGATCATCGCGCGGGCGATCGCCAGCCGCTGGCACTGTCCGCCGGAGAGCGTCCTGCCGCGCTGGCCGACCAGCGTGTCGTAGCCCTCCGGGAGCCGCTCGACGAACTCGTGGGCGTCCGCCGCCCGCGCCGCCGCCTCGATGTCCGCGTCGGACGCGTCGGGCCGGCCGTAGGCGATGTTGTCCCGCACGGTGCCGTGGAACACGAGCGTCTCCTGCAGCACCACCGCGACGCTCTCCCGCACGTCGGACAGGCTGAGCCGGCGCAGGTCGGTCCCGTCGAGCCGGATCGCCCCCAGGTCGGGGTCGTAGAAGCGGAGCTGGAGTTTGGCGACGGTGGACTTGCCGGCCCCGCTGGCCCCGACCAGTGCCAGTGTCTCGCCGGGCGCCACGTGGAAGGACACGTCCGACAGCGCCCAGGACGAGGTGCCGGGGTAGCGGAAGGACACCCCGTCGAACTCGACGTCGCCCCGGGCACGGCCGATCCGCCGGGCGTCCGGGGCCTCGGTGACCTGGGGCCGCTGGTCCAGCAGCTCGATGATCCGCTCCGCCGAGGCGGAGGCCGCGTAGAAGGTGGTCCCCAGGTGGGACAGGCCGCGGACGGGGCTGTACAGCTTGCCGATCAGCGCCAGGAAGACCAGCAGCCCGCCGAGCGTCAGCTGTCCCTGCGCCAGTTTCCAGGTGCCCAGGCCCATCACCGCCAGGCCGCCGGACACCTCGATCAGCTCGACGACGGGCCCGTAGACGGCACGGATCCGCACCGAGGCCATCGTCGCCCGGAACCTGCCGAGGCTTTCCCGCTCGAACCGGCGTTCCTCCCAGCCCTGCCGGTTGTACGCCTGCACCAGGACGACGTTGCCGAGGGACTCCTCGGCGACGGCGCTGAGCGAGCCGCTGCGGCGCCGGCGCTCCCGCGAGGCCTCCTTGATCAGCCGCGAGAAGTGCCGGGCGGAACCCAGGAACAGCGGCACGATGACCAGGGCGAGCAGGGTCAGGTCCCAGCGCAGGTAGAACAGCAGGCCGAGGAAGACACCCAGCCGGACCACGTAGTAGAGGGCGTCCGCCACGCCGGAGAGCAGGAACGTCTCCACCGCGTCGACGTCGCCCGTGACCCGGGACAGCACGTCCCCGAGCCGCCGGCGTTCGAAGAAGCCCAGCGAGAGCCCCTGTACGTGCCGGAACACGTCGGCGCGCAGAGCGAGCAGGAAACGCTCGCCGACCCAGGTGGAGGTGACGTCGTCGGCGAAGCCCAGAACGCCGGAGAGCAGTACGAGGCCGAGGTAGGCCGGTGCGATCCACAGGAACGGGCTCAGGTCCCGGGGGACGAGCACGTCGTCCACGACGACCTTGAACAGCCACAGTTCCGCGGCGTCGACGGCCGGGGCGGTCATGCTGAAGAAGACGACGGGTACGAGCCAGCGCCGGCCACCACGGGTGTACGGCCAGAACCGGCGGAACACCTCACGCGGGGGGATCGCCGGCGCGGCCTCGACCACGGCGTCCGAGGTGTCGCCGGCCGACAGCAGACGTCGCAGGACATGCACCATGGGCTGGATTCCTCGGGGTTCGGCGAAGCGGACCGGAGCCACGCGGTCCCGGTCCGCTCAGCCTTCGTGGACGGTCAGTAGCCGCCGTGACCGCCGTGACCGCCGTGGCCCCGGCCGTGACCGCTGCCGTGACCGTGGCCGAAGCCGTGGCCGTTGCTGTGGTCGCCGTGGCCGTGACGGTTCCCGTGCCCGTGCCCCGAGAAGTCGTTCCTCGACGTGTCATCGCCGTGGTTCCGATGCTTCGCGGGCATCAGACTGCTGAAGATGGCCATGTCGTTCCTCCTGAAACTCGCCTCACACGGGATACGTCTCAGGACGGACATCGGATGCTGTTCCGGGCGAAAAAGTTGCCGGGAAAAGTTCCAGCGAGGGGAACAGGCACGCCGCAGAAGGGGGAGGGGAGGGACGCGCGGCGCCGCCCCCCGCTCAGCCCAGCCGTGCCGCCAGCCCCCCGGTGCAGCGCACCTCGTCACCCGCGGTGATCAGCAGCGCCTCGGTCTCCGGCAGCGACTCCAGCCATGCCAGACCCGCCCGCGACCCCATCGCGAAGGCCGCCGTGGCCCAGCAGTCCACCCAGGTCAGCCGGGGCCCCACCACGGTCACCGCCACCAGGTCCGTCACCGCCGGCTTCCCCGTGCGCGGGTCCACGATGTGTGCCCCGCGCTCCGCCGTCCCGGACGTGGCCACGGACAGCTCCGCCACGCCGGCCGCCGAGATCACCGCCGCGAGACCGCCCGGGCGGACCGGGTCGGCCACTCCCACCCGCCACGGACGCTGCGGGTCCGGCGCGCCGAGCATCTGGACGTCTCCGCCCCCGTTCACGCTGACCCCCCGCACCCCGTCGACCGCCGCCAGGAGCCGGGCCGCCCGCTCGGCCGCCCAGCCCTTGACGATGCCGGTGGGGTCCACCGAGCCCCGGTAGCGGGTGCTGAACCAGCCGTCGCTCACCCGCTCCGCCTCGGCGGCCAGTTCCAGCACCTCGGCGACCTCGGGAGCGCACCGGGCGACGGTCAGTTCGCCGCGGGCCAGCCGCGAGACCTCGCTGTCCTCGCGGTAGGTGCTGAACAGCGCGTCGGCCCGGTGCAGGCCGGCGACGGCCTCGCCGAGCGTTGCCCGTACCGCCCCCGGCTCCCCGCCGCGGACGTCGAAGGAGAAGACGGTCCCCATGACCTCCTCCGCGTGACGGATCCCGGCGGGCGCCGCGTCCCCTGCGGTCACCGTGTCAGTCACCCGCCTGGTCCAGCGCCGACTGCAGCGACTGCTTGTACCCGGTGCTGGTGTAGGTGGCCCCGGAGACCGCGTCGATGTCCGCGGTGCCGGCCGACACGGCCTCCTGGTTGAGCCTGGGCACGGCGAGCTGGGTCTTCTGGTCGCTGAGGCCGCCCTTGGGCGCCTGGACCGCCTCGGCCTTGGTGATCTTCCCGTCCTTGACGGTGATCCGCACCTGGACCGCGCCGTACTGCGTCTGCGCGGCCTTCCCGGTGACCGTGCGGGCCTGCGCCGCACCCGAGGACCCGGAACCGCCTCCCGTGGACCCGGCGCCCGAAGCGCCGGAAGGCGCCGCCGACTTCATCCTGTCCAGCGCCGACTGCAGCGACTTCCGGTACCCGGTGCTGGTGTAGGTGGCCCCGGAGACCGCGTCGATGTCCGCGGTGCCGGCCGACACGGCCTCCTGGTTGAGCCTGGGCACGGCGAGCTGGGTCTTCTGGTCGCTGAGGCCGCCCTTGGGCGCCTGGACCGCCTCGGCCTTGGTGATCTTCCCGTCCTTGACGGTCAGCCGTACCTGCACGGCCCCGTACTGGGTCTGCACCGCGTCACCGGTCACCGTGCCGGAACCGGCGGAGGCCTGGGCGCCGCCTTGCGGGGACTCCTGGCCCGCCGCCTGCTGCGGGCCCGCGCCGGCGGCCGACGCCGCGGCCGGGTCCGACGCCGGCTTCAGCGACAGCAGCAGCACGACACCGGACACCGTCGCGGCCGTGGCCAGCACGACCCGCCGAATGGGGTGGCTCTTGCGCATCTCTTCCGCAGCTCCCGCTCACATCTCGAACGACTCGTGGTGGATGCGCCGGGCGGGGACCCCCGCGCCGCGCAGTGCCTCGTACACCGACTGCGCGAACCCGGGCGGGCCGCACATGAAGACGTCGTGCCGGTCGATGTCCGGGATCTTCCGCTGGAGGTTCTCCGCCGAGATGTCCGGGCGCTCGCCCTCCGGGCTGTTCACCGCGTACATCAGCCGGGCGTCCCGCTCCTCGGCGATCGCCGCCAGCTCGTCCCACAGTGCCAGGTCCTGCGTGGTGTTGGCGCGGTAGAGCAGGGTGATGTCCCCGGCCGCCCCGGGCAGCGTCTCGAACAGCGCCCGCATCGGGGTGATCCCCACCCCGCCCGCGACCAGCAGTACCTTGCCGCGGCTGCGCCGCTGCGCCGTGAGCGCGCCGTACGGCCCCTCGGCCCACACCTTGGTGCCGGGCGTCAGCTCGCGCAGCCGGGCACTGTGGTCGCCGATCGCCTTCACCGTGATCCGCAGCATGTCGGGCCGGGGCGCCGCCGACAGCGAGTACGGGTGCGAGCTGAAACGCATCCCGGGGGCGAGGAACCGCCAGCGGAAGAACTGGCCCGCCTCCGCGCCCATCCGGTGCAGCCGGCGTCCGCCGATCAGCACCGACACGATGCCGGGGGTCTCCTCGATGACCGCCTCCACCCGCATCCGGTGCCGCAGGTTCAGCCGGACGGGGGTGAGGATGCGGTACCAGACCACCAGCGCGGTGACCGTGCCGTACAGGCCGTACCAGAAGGTCTTGGCGGCGGGTTCGACGGCGAAGTCGTTGCCGGTGGTGATCTGGTGCCAGAACGTCAGGAACACCGCCGCGTAGGTCAGCAGGTGCACGTGGTACCACGCGTCGTACGGCAGCCGGCGGCGGACCACGCCGATCGACGTCAGCCCGATGAGCACGAACAGGCCCGTGCCGACGGCGGCCTTGCCCATGTCGGGCAGCTGCTCGACGGAGTCGACGGTCTGCCCCACGATGTCGCCGAGCGACTTGCCGGCCTGCAGCGCGTAACCCCACATGGTGAGGAACACGTGCGCGACGATCAGACAGAGCGTGTAGCGGCCGCTCATCGCGTGCCAGCGGGCCACCCGGTCGGATCCGACCCGCCGTTCCAGCGCCGGTACGCGCGCCATCTGGAGCACGACCAGCGCCATCAGGTAGCCGGCCAGCAGGCCGGTGATCCGGCCCGCGTTCAGGATCCTGCTGTTGTCGTCGGCGATGGACGGCGTGTTGTGCCACCAGAGCCACAGTACGGCCGCGGCGCCCGCCCAGACCGCGAGGAGCAGCGGGACGGCCGGGGAGCGGCGCGGGCGGATGCGGCGCATCGTCTGGCGGCGGGCGGCACGTCCGCCCGCGAGCGTGGTGGTGGTCACGGTTCCTCCGTGGGGACTTGACCCTTGGCCCACAGATACGCGCCGCGTGCGCGGAGTGTTCAGAGTCCGGCCGAGTCCAGCGCCGACTGGAGTGACCGGCGGTAGCCGTCACTGGTGTACGTCGCTCCCGACACGGTGTCGATCCGCGCGCTCTGCGCCGTCAGCGCCTCGCGCCGCAGCTGCGGCAGCGCGTAGCTGTTGATCTCCTGGTCGCGGGGGTTGTCCTGCGGGTAGTCGAGGGCCGTCACGTCGGTCAGCCGGCCGTCCTTCAGCGTGATCCGCACCTGGACCGGCCCCCAGCGGGTCTGCACCGGGCCCCCGGTGACCGACCTGCTCCCGGAGGCCGTGGCGCCGGGCGACGCAGAACTGCCGGCGGACGACGGCGACCGGGTCTGCGCCGTCACCACGGTGGGGCTGGTGTGCGGCTTCAGCGACAACAGCAGCACCATCCCGGAGACGGTGGCGGCACTCGCCAGCACGACACGGCGCAGCGGACGGCTCTTCTTCAACGCGTGCACAGGTGCTGCCTCACAGTTCGAACGACTCGTGGTGGATACGGCGGTCCGGCACGCCGGCCGCCCGCAGCGCCTCGTACACGTCCCGCGCGAAACCGTGCGGGCCGCATATGTAGACGTCGTGGCCGGCCAGGCCGGGGAAGGTGGCGCGCAGCGCCTCGGCGGTGATGGACGGACGCTCCCCGTGCGCCCCGTTGAGCGCGTACAGCACCCGGGCGCCGCGCCAGCGGGCGATCGCCTCCAGCTCGCCGCCGAGCGCCAGGTCCTCGGCGGACCGCGCCCGGTACAGCAGGGCGACCTCACCGGGAAGCGTCTCGAACAGCGCCCGCAGCGGAGTGACACCGACGCCCGCCGCGATCAGCAGGGAGCGGTGGCCGGTGGACCGGTCGGCGGTCAGCGAGCCGTACGGGCCCTCCGCCCACACCCGGGTGCCGGGCCTGAGCAGCGCGACGGCCGCGCTGTGGCCGCCGAGCGCCTTCACGGTGATCCGCAGCAGGTCGGGGCGGGGCGGTGCCGACAGGGAGTACGGCGTCGACGTCCAGCCCAGGCCCGCGCCGAGGAACCGCCAGCGGAAGAACTGTCCGGGACGGGCACCCAGCTCGTCCAGGTTCCGCCCGCGCATGACGACCGAGTACACACCCGGCGCCTCCTGGTGCACCGACTCCACGCGCAGCCGGTGCCGCCGGTTGAGCCGGACCGGGGCGAGCACCCGGTACCAGAGCACCAGCCCCGCCGCGCCGAGGTAGAGCGCGTACCAGGCGGCCGTGGCCACCGGCTTGCCGTTGAACTCGTCGCCGATGGCCAGCTGGTGGCCGAAGGCGAGGTAGACGGCCGCGTAGGTGAGCAGGTGGACGTAGTACCAGAACTCGTAGGAGGTCCGGCGGCGCACGGCCCGTGCCGAGGTGACGCCGACCGCGAACAGGATCACGGTGCCCGCGGTGGCCTTGAGCATCTCCGGGTAGTCGAGGACGACGGTGACCGTCTCGTGCCACAGCGAGGCCCGGTCCTGGGCGGCGTACCCGGAGAGGACGAGCACGACGTGCGCCACCAGCAGACTGACCGTGTACCGGCCGGCCATCGCGTGCCAGCGGGCCACCCGGTCGGAGCCGATCCGGTTCTCCAGCAGCGGCACCCGCGCCATCAGGGCGACGAGTGCCGCGCAGGCGTACCCGCACAGCAGACCGCTGATCCGTCCGGCGCCGGTCAGCCAGCCCGCCGTACCGACCACGGAACCGGTGTCCGTCCACCAGAGGGCGACCACGGCCGCCGCCCCCGCCCACAGCACGGCCAGCAGGGGCCCGGCGGGGGAGCGCCCTGCGGGCACGCGCCGGGGCGGGGCCGCCCGCCCCGTATCCACGGTGGTCATCAGTCGCCGTCCCTTCGTCCGTCGTGCCAGGCCACTGTGCTGGACGAAGCTCTGAGGCGGCTATGAGCGGCGGCGTCGCAGGCCTGTTCAGAGGGGACTCAGAGGCGGTTCTCATCCGCCGCTCACCCTCGGAGCGTTTTCAGAGCAAACTCACAGCTGACGGGGCGGCCGGGCGCCGCGCGCACGAGCGATGCTGGGAGACGCGATGAACACCACCCGCTCCGGCCGCCCGGCCCTCACCCGCCCCGACGGCACTCCGCTGCGCGTCCTCGTCGTCGACGACGACCCCGACCTCGCCGAGGTCCTCACCGGCGCCCTGCGATACGAGGGCTGGGAGGTCCGCGCGGCCGGCGACGGCGCCGCCGCCCTCGCCGCCGCGGGCGAGCTGCTGCCCGACGCCGTCGTCCTGGACGTGATGCTCCCGGACACCGACGGCTTCGCCGTGCTGCGCCGTCTGCACGCCGTGAAGCCCGACGTGTGCGTGCTCTTCCTGACGGCACGGGACGCGGTCGAGGACCGGATCGCGGGGATCACCGCGGGCGGCGACGACTACGTCACCAAGCCGTTCAGCCTGGAGGAGGTCGTGGCCCGGCTGCGCGGGCTGCTGCGCCGGGCCGGCATGGCCCGCTCGCATGAGGAGGGCCCGCGGATGGTCGTGGGCGACCTGGTGATGGACGAGGACGCCCGCGAGGTGACCCGCTCCGGCGAGCTGATCGACCTCTCGCCGACCGAGTTCGAGCTGCTGCGTTTCCTCATGCGCAACCCGCGCCGCGTGCTCAGCAAGGCCCAGATCCTCGACCGGGTCTGGTCCTACGACTTCGGCGGCCGGGCCCACGTCGTCGAGCTGTACATCTCCTACCTGCGCAAGAAGATCGACGCCGGGCGGGAACCCGTGATCCACACCGTGCGCGGGGCGGGCTACGTGCTGAAGCCGGTGGCCAGGTGAACCCGCCGCGCCGCCCGCGCCGTCTTCGCGGGCTGCCCCGCCCCCGCACCCTGCGCGCCCGCCTCACCGTCGGTCTGGTGGTGCTGCTCGCGGTGAGCTGCGCGGCCGTCGGACTGGCCGCCGTGGTCGAGCTGAACGGCTTCCTCACCCAGCGCCTGGACGAACAGCTCGCCCAGGTCGGCACCCGTTTCCCGGAGAGCCTGGAGCACAAGGTCCGGCTGCCGGACCACGACGGCGACGAGCACGCCGACACGCGGCGGACGGCCACCGGCACCTTCGGCGCCCGCCTGCTGAACGGCACCGTCACCCACAAGGGCCTCATCCGCAGCGGCGACCCGGCCGCCGACCTCGACGTCGGCCTCACGGCGCGGGACGCCCGGCGGCTGGCCGCGGTACCGGTCGACGGCAGACCCCACACCGTCGAACTCTCCGCCCTGGACGACTACCGGGTGGTCGCCTCGCCCGGGCGGGACGGGGACGTCCTGATCGTCGGCCTCCCGCTGGAGCCGGTCGAGGCCACGGTCCACCGGCTGGAGCTGGTCGCCGGGATGGTGTTCGGGCTGGCGCTGGTCGTGACCGGCGTGGCGGGCGCCTTCTGGGTCCGCTGGTCCCTGCGCCCGCTGAGCCGGGTCGCCGCGACCGCCACCCGGGTCAGCGAACTCCCGCTGGCCAGCGGCGAGGTCGTGCTGCCGCCGCGCGCCCCCGACACCGACCCGCACGGCGAGGTGGGGCAGGTCGCCACCGCCTTCAACCGCATGCTCGGCCACGTCGAGGACGCGCTGACCAAACGCCACGCCGTCGAGGAGAGGCTGCGCCGCTTCGCCGCCGACGCCAGCCACGAACTGCGCACCCCGGTCGCCACGGTCCGCGGCCACGCCGAGCTGGCCCTGCTGCACCCCGGCCCGGTGCCGCCGGAGGTGACCCGTGCCCTGCGGCGCATCACGGCCGAGTCCGCCCGCATGGGCGAGATGGTCGACGACCTGCTCCTCCTCGCCCGCCTGGACGCGGGCCGCCCGCTGGAGCGCCGGCCGGTGGACCTGACCCGCCTGGTCCTGGACGCGGTCACCGACGCCCGGGCCGCCGGCCCGGGGCACCGCTGGACGCTGGACCTCCCTCAGGATCCGGTGACGGTGACGGGGGACGCGCACCGGCTGCAGCAGGTGCTGGCCAACCTGCTGGCCAACGCGCGTTCGCACACACCCGCCGGCACGGAGGTGACGGTGACCCTGGCGGCCGGGGGCGGCGAGGCCCGCCTCTCGGTCCACGACGACGGCCCCGGCGTCCCCGAGGACATCCGGCCGGACGTCTTCGAACGCTTCACCCGGGCGGAACACCGCCGCCGGGCGGACGCACCCGGCGCCGGGGCCGGACTGGGCCTGTCGATCGTGGCGGCCGTGGTGGAGGCGCACGGCGGAAGCGTGGGGCTGGACAGCGGACCGGGTTCCACGACGTTCACGGTGCGGCTGCCGGCCTGAGTGCGCGCGGGGCCGTACCGTCGCGCGGTTCGGCCGTGCCGGCGTGCGGCGGCCTCAGTACCGGGTCACCGCCGTCGCTCCGCCGGCCGTCCCGATGGCGATGTGCGGCCGCTCGTCCGGCACCGCCCACCGCAGGATCCGCTGCATCGCGTCCTCCGGGACCGACACGCAACCGGCCGTCGCCGCCCGCCCGTTGACGTGCAGGAAGATGCCGGCGCCGCGCCCGCGCACCGGCCGGTCGTAGTTGAAGCCGATGACCAGGGCGTACGCGTACTGCGTCGGGTACGTGACCAGGTGCTCGGCCTCGGAGGCGCGGCAGTCGGCCGGAAGAGGCTCCACCCACCGGTTGTACGCGTCCGACTCGTTGTCCTGGCACCACCAGGAACTCTCCACGACCGGCCGGTAGGGGACCCTCGTCCCGCTCGGGGCCGCCTTGGTGCCGAAGCCGAAAGGCAGGTCGTACAGGCCGGTCGGTGTGGTGTCCGTGCCCTGCACGCGGGAGGCGCCCTCGGCGAGCCCGTTCGCGCCGAAGCGGGCCGGTGCGGACCCCGCCTCCACCCACTGCCCGTCCCGCAGGTCCCACCACGTGACCGTGCCCGAGGTCGAGTCGGTGTCCGGCGCCTCGGCGGTGATCAGCTGGGAGCCGCCGCCCGTGTCCGCCATCCGCGCGGGCAGCGGATCCGGCCCGGCGCCGGGCGCGAGGCCGAGCAGGGCGAGGCAGGAGGCGGAGACGAGGGCGAGGACCACACATGGGCGCATGGCTCAGACGGTAGGCGGGGGGATCGGCGACGGCAGCCCGGGTGGTCCGTCCAGGCGTGTCCGCAGGTGTCCCGCACCGGTTCCGCGTGCACGACGGACGCCGATGCCTGATTGACGAATCATGCAGAGTTCTGCATACTCATGCATGCCGCTGTGCGGCGCTGTCCGGCGGACGGGGCCCGGCGCATCGCCTGGGCGCGTGAGACCTTCCGTGCGACGACGACTTCTGCGAGGAGCAACGCAAGTGAGCAGCAACAGCGGTGACGTACGGCTCTGGGGCGGCCGTTTCGCCGACGGTCCGGCCGAGGCCCTGGCGAAGCTGTCCGCGTCCGTGCACTTCGACTGGCGGCTCGCGCCCTACGACATCGCCGGTTCGCGTGCCCACGCGCGCGTGCTGTACAAGGCGGGCCTCCTCACCGAGGACGAGCTGCGGCGGATGATCGCCGGCCTCGACCGGCTGGAGGCGGACGTGGCGGACGGCTCCTTCGTGGGCACCATCGCCGACGAGGACGTCCACACGGCCCTGGAGCGCGGCCTGCTGGAGCGCCTCGGTCCCGACCTCGGCGGCAAGCTGCGCGCCGGCCGGTCCCGCAACGACCAGGTGGCGACCCTCTTCCGGATGTACCTGCGCGACCACGCCCGGATCGTCGGCGGTCTCGTCGCCGAACTCCAGGACGCCCTGATCGACCTGGCCGAGGCCCACCCGGACGTGGCGATGCCCGGCCGCACCCACCTGCAGCACGCCCAGCCGGTCCTGTTCGCCCACCACGTACTCGCCCACGTCCAGGCACTGTCCCGGGACGCCGAGCGGCTGCGCCAGTGGGACGAGCGGACGGCCGTGTCCCCGTACGGCTCCGGAGCCCTCGCGGGGTCCTCCCTCGGCCTCGACCCGGAGGCGGTGGCCGCGGACCTGGGGTTCGAGCGCGGCAGCGTCGGCAACTCCATCGACGGCACCGCCTCTCGCGACTTCGTGGCCGAGTTCGCCTTCATCACCGCGATGATCGGCGTCAACCTCTCCCGGATCGCCGAGGAGATCATCATCTGGAACACGAAGGAGTTCTCCTTCGTGACCCTGCACGACGCCTTCTCCACGGGCTCGTCGATCATGCCGCAGAAGAAGAACCCCGACATCGCCGAACTGGCGCGCGGCAAGTCGGGGCGCCTGATCGGCAACCTGACCGGCCTCCTCGCGACGCTGAAGGCGCTGCCCCTCGCCTACAACCGCGACCTGCAGGAGGACAAGGAGCCGGTCTTCGACTCCTGCGACCAGCTGGAGGTCCTGCTCCCGGCCTTCACCGGCATGATCGCCACCCTCACGGTCAACCGCGAGCGCATGGAGGAACTGGCCCCGGCCGGCTTCTCCCTCGCCACCGACATCGCCGAGTGGCTGGTCAAGCAGGGCGTGCCGTTCCGCGTCGCCCACGAGGTCGCGGGGGAGTGCGTCAAGGCCGCCGAGGCCGAGGGCAAGGAGCTGGACGACCTCACGGACGAGCAGTTCGCGAAGATCTCCGCCCACCTCACCCCCGAGGTGCGCACGGTCCTCAACGTCCCGGGCGCCCTCGCCTCCCGCAACGGCCGCGGCGGTACGGCACCCAGCGCGGTCGCCGTCCAGCTGGCCGAGGTCAAGGCGGACGTCGCGGCCCAGCACGCGTGGGCGGCGGCCAAGCGGGCCTGAGACCCCGTATTCCCGCCAAGGGCCCGGACGTCCCGTCCGGGCCCTTGGCGCCGCCCGCCGCGATCGGCTGTGCCGCCCGGCGGGCCGGGGCGCGGCCGGGCGCCGCGGCAGCGCGAGCTGAAGGGCACGGAGCTGGGTAGATTGGTGCGGGACATCCCCTCAGGGCCCCACGTGCCGGGAGTTCTCATGCCCTTCAGCCGCCTGGCCGCCGCGACCACGCCCACCGCGCACCTCGGACTCGGCCTCGCCGCCGTCGGCCGGCCGGGCTACATCAACCTCGGCCGGGACGGTGACCTCCCCGCCGAGCGCACGGTGGACGCGCTGCGCGAGCGCACCCACGAACTCCTCGACGCCGCCTACGCCCAGGGGGTCCGCTACGTCGACGTGGCGCGCTCCTACGGTCGTTCGGAGGAGTTCCTGGCCGACTGGCTGAAGGCGCGCCCCGACGCCGCCGACGTCATCGTCGGCAGCAAGTGGGGCTACACCTACACCGCCGGCTGGTCCGCCGACGCCGAGCAGCACGAGGTCAAGGACCACGGCCTCGCCACCTACGAGCGGCAGCGCGGCGAGACCGACGCCCTGCTCGGCGACCGGCTCGACCTGTACCAGATCCACTCGGTGACCCCGGACAGCCCGGCCCTCACCGACAAGGAACTCCACGCCAGGCTGGCGGAGGCCGCCGCGCAGGGACTGACCGTCGGCTTCTCCACCAGCGGCCCCGCCCAGGCGGACGCCATCCGCGCGGCCCTCGCCGTCACCGTGGACGGCGAGCCCCTCTTCCGGACCGTCCAGTCGACGTACAACGCCCTCGAGACCTCGGCGGGCCCCGCCCTCGCCGAGGCGCACGACGCCGGGCTCACCGTGATCGTCAAGGAGGGCATGGCCAACGGCCGGCTCGCGGCGCCGCACGCCCCGGACATGCTCAGGGCCGTCGCCGAGGAGACCTCGCTCGGCTGCGACGCCGTCGCCCTCGCGTGGATCCTGCGGCAGCCCTGGGCGGGCGTCGTCCTCTCCGGCGCGGCGACCGTCGCCCAGCTCTGCTCCAACCTGCACGCACCCGCCGTCGACCTGGACGTGGACCAGCTGACCCGCCTCGCGACGCTGGCGGAGGACCCGCACGCCTACTGGGAGCGGCGCGGACAGCTGCCCTGGCACTGACCGGCCCCTGACAAGGGCGTCTGAGCGGGACACCAGGCGGCCTGAGCGGGACAGCGGACGACGACCGGCCATGCCGAGGCATCCATGCCCGCATTGAGACATCAGTGTCTCATTCGGGCTACACTCGTCTCATGGCCCTCGATCGTGACCACGTGCTGCGCAGCGCGGCCGCCCTGCTGACCCGTAAATCCACCGCGACCATGGACGAGGTCGCCAAGGCCGCCGGCATCAGCCGCGCCACGCTGCACCGCCACTTCGCCGGCCGCGACGCGCTCGTCCGGGCGCTGGAGGCGCTCGGCATCGCCGAGTGCGAGGCCGCCCTGGAGGCCGCCCGCCTGGACGAGGGCCCGGCGGCCGAGGCCGTACGGCGGCTGGTCCGCGCGATCGAACCCGCCGCCGGACTGCTCGCCTTCCTCTACACCGAGAACCAGCTCTTCGAGGGCGACGGGCAGAACCAGGGCTGGACCCGCATCGACGACCGCCTCACGGCCCTGTTCCGGCGCGGCCAGGAGAGCGGCGAGTTCCGCATCGACCTGACCCCGGCCTGGCTCACCGAGGCCCTCTACGGGCTGCTGGCCTCCGGCGCCTGGGCGGTGGCCGAGGGCCGGGTGGCCGCCAACGACTTCACCTACATGATCGTCGAGCTGCTGCTGGGCGGCGCGCGACGTACGGACACACCGCGAAGGAAGGAATCATGACCAGCACGCTGCAGCCGGCCCGCGCGGCCGAGGCGGAGCAGCGCCCGGGCCGCTGGCTCGCGCTCTCGGTCCTCGTCCTGGCCGTGCTGCTGGTGGCCGTCGACGCCACCGTGCTCGGCCTGGCCACCCCCTACATCAGCGAAGACCTCGCCCCGTCCGGCACCCAGCTGCTGTGGATCGGTGACGTCTACTCCTTCGTCATCGCCGGACTGCTGGTCTCCATGGGCAGCCTCGGCGACCGCATCGGCCGCAAGCGGATCCTGCTCGGCGGCGCCACGGCGTTCGGCGCGATCTCCGTGCTCAACGCCTACGCGACGACACCCGAGCTGATGATCCTGGCGCGGGCCCTGCTCGGCGTGGCGGGCGCCACCCTGATGCCCGCCACCCTGGCCCTGATCCGCAACCTCTTCCACGACCCGCGCGAGCGCAGCCTCGCCGTCGGCATCTGGGGCGCCACCGCCTCCGCGGGCACGGCCGTCGGCCCGATAACGGGCGGATTCCTCCTCGAGCACTTCTGGTGGGGCTCGGTCTTCCTGATCAACCTGCCGGTGATGGCGGTCCTCGTCCTCGTCGGGATCCGCACGCTGCCCGAGTCGCGCAACCCGGAGCCGGGACCCTGGGACCTGCGCAGCGTGCTCCTGTCACTGGTCGGCGTGATCGGCGTCGTGTACGCGATCAAGGAGACGGCCACCCACGGTCTCACCTGGTCCGCGTCGGCCTCCGGCCTGCTGGGCGCCGGCGCGCTCCACGGCTTCGTCCGCCGCCAGCTGACCATGCCGGTCCCGCTGCTGGACATGCGCCTGTTCCGGCGCCGGGGTTTCGGCGGGGCGGTCCTCGCCGACCTGCTGACCGTCCTCGGCATGTCCGGCCTGGTGTTCTTCCTGTCCCAGTACCTGCAACTCGTGCAGGGCAGGCAGCCCTTCGAGGCGGGCCTGGCCGAACTGCCCGCTGCCGTCGGCGCGGTGGCGTCCGGCCTGTTCGCGGGCCGGGCGGCCCGGCGCTTCTCGGTCCGCGCGGTGGTCTCGGGCGGCCTGGCGGCCGTCGGCCTGGCCCTCGCCGCGCTGACCGTGCTCGACCGGTCCACCGGATACCCGTTCCTCGGCGCCGCGCTCCTGGTCGTCGGTGTCGGCGCGGGCTTCTCCTTCACCATCACCGCCGACGTGATCCTCTCCAGCGTGCCCAGGGAACAGGCGGGCGCCGCCTCGGCGGTCTCCGAGACGGCGTACGAACTGGGCGCGGCCCTCGGCATCGCCCTGCTCGGCTCGATCGTGACCGGCGTCTACCACGGCTTCACCGGCCCGGCCGGCACCCCGGCCGGCGCCCACGAGTCACTGGGCGCGGCCGTGCAGGCGTCGGCGCACATGTCCCCCGGCTCGGCGCACGCCCTGCTGGACGCGGCCCGCGACTCCTTCGTCCACGGCCTGCACCTGGCCTCGGGCGCGGGAGCGGCGGTCCTGCTCACCACCGCGGCGGCGGCCTGGTTCCTGCTGAGGAACCAGGAACTGGACGGCGGACACGGCGCGGACGGCCCGGGCCCCGATCCGGCCTGATCCGAACGGCGGACCGCCGGTGTGAGCAGGACGGCCCGGCGGCCGGCGGCCGGACGGCGCCGCCCGGGACGTCACTTCCGGTAGCCGAGCACCGTCATCATCCCGCTCTCCGAGTGGTACTGGTTGTGGCAGTGCAGCATCCACAGCCCGGGGTTGTCGGCGTCGAAGTCGACGACCAGCTTCCGGTGCGGCAGCACGATCGCGGTGTCCTTGCGGGCGCCGACCGCGTCCAGGCCGGTCAGCGCGAACGTGTGCCCGTGCAGGTGCAGGGGGTGCCACATGCCGGTGGCGTTGATGAGGGTGAGCCGGACCCGTTCGCCGGCGCGCACCGGATGGCGTTGCCGTACGGAGTAGGGGTGGTGGTCGAACCCCCAGTCGTACTTCCGCATGCCGCCGGTGAGCCTGATGCGCAGTTCGCGGTCGGGGTGGCGATCGGCGAGGGCGACGGACTCGGCGGGCTCCAGACGGCGCGCGGGAACCGTCTTCCCGTCGAGTTCGTCCGGGCGGACGCCGGGCGCGGGGCGGCTCCTCCCCTTGTCGGTGCGCAGGACGGCCAGGGCCTGACCCTTCTTGCCCTCGGCGAGTGCGACCAGCGGGAAGACGCCGTCCCGGACGGTGACCAGGACGTCGTACCGCTCCGCCATGCCGACCAGGAGGGCGTCCGTCTTCTTGTGCCGCACCGGATAGCCGTCGGTGTGCGTGACGGTCATCCCGTGGCCGCCCAGCGCGACCCGGAAGGCGGTCTCGGACCCGGCGTTGACGATGCGCAGCCGGACGCGGTCGCCCGGACGGCAGCGGAACACCGCGGGATCGGTGGGAAGACGGCCGTTGACCAGGTAGTACGGGTAGTCGACGCTGCCGCCCTCCCCGTGCAGCATGCGGCTGTGCGACTCGTCCAGCAGCCGCCGGGGACCCGCGGGCCTCCCGGCCGGCGACGAGTGCGCGCGTGCCGTCCGGCCGGGGCCGGGGCCGGCATGGCCGGGACCCATGGCCATGCCGCCCCTGTCCGTCCCGCCCATGTCCATGCCGCCCATGTCCATGGGCCCGCCCGGCTTCAGCTGTTCGAGCACCCCGTCCGGGGTGGAGCCCGCCACGCCGTCCAGCCAGTCGTCCAGGACCACGACCCATTCCCTGTCGTAGGAGAGAGGCTCCCTGGGGTCCTCCACGACGAGCGGCGCGTACAGGGCGCGGTCGGGCTGCATGCCGACGTGGGAGTGCAGCAGGTAGGTCCCCGGATGCTTCACGGCGAACCGGTAACGGAAGTCGGCCCCGGGACGGATGGCCCGCTGGGTCAGGTCCGGAACGCCGTCCATGTCGCAGCGCAGCCGCACCCCGTGGGAGTGCAGCGTGGTCGTGACGGGCAGCCGGTTGGCGAGCGTCAGGTCCAGCACGTCCCCGGCGGTGACCCGCACCAGCGGGCCCGGCACCTCCTCGTTGTACGCCCACGTCCTGACGCGCCGCCCGCCGAGGTCCAGCTCGGCCTCCTCGGCGGTCAGCGTGAAGGCGCGCAGCCGGCCGGACCCGCGCGCGCGTTCGGCGGCGAGCACCTCCGGATCCGACGGATTGACGTACCCGCTGGGCCCCGCCGGGACGAACCTGCTCTCGCCGACCGGGTGTTGGGGTCCGGAACGGGGCGCGGAGCGGGAGTCGGTGCAGGCTGCGAGGAATCCGGCGCCGGCCGCGGCGAGCGGAGCACGGAGCACGGTACGCCGAGAAGGTTTGTACATGTCTGAATCAGACATGTCGGACGGTCAGACGGCCTCGCCGATGCGGCCGAATGCGCGATGCACCGGGGTCAGATTCCACCGCCAGGCGGACCCGTCCGGGCCACCGCGCACGTCCCCCGGATCCCGGCCCGGGCTCAGGCGGCCTTGGCCTTCGTGGCGTACATGTCCACGTACTCCTGGCCCGACAGGCGCATGACCTCGGTCATCACGGAGTCGGTCACGGCCCGCAGGACGTAGCGGTCCCGGTCCATGCCGTCGTAGCGGGAGAACTCCATC
The DNA here is from genome assembly GCF_014650035.1 of Streptomyces lucensis JCM 4490. Lineage (GTDB taxonomy): Bacteria > Actinomycetota > Actinomycetes > Streptomycetales > Streptomycetaceae > Streptomyces > Streptomyces lucensis. The sequence goes on from NZ_BMUE01000005.1 coordinate 247,207, forward strand.
GCCGCGCCGAACCGCACGGTGACCCGGCCCGGCCTCGGGATGCCGCGGCCGCCCGGCTGCAGCTTGTCCGTGCCGATCATGGCGAAGGGGACGACCGGCGCCCCGGTCATCAGCGTCAGCCGGGCGATGCCGGTGCGCCCCCGGTACAGTCGCCCGTCGGGCGACCGGGTGCCCTCGGGGTAGATCCCGAAGATCTTCCCCTCCTCGAGGATCCGGCGCCCGGTCATCAGCGCGGCCACGCCACCGCTCGCCCCGTCGCGGTCCACCGGGATCATGCCGACGCCGGTGAAGAACCACGCCATCAGGCGGCCCTTGAGGCCCTTGCCGGTGACGTACTCGTCCTTGCCGATGAAGAACACCTGCCGCTTGGTGACGACCGGGAGCACGATCGAGTCGATGAACGTGAGGTGGTTGCCCGCCAGGATGACCGGCCCGTCCCCGGGGATGTTCTCCGCGCCCTCCACCCGTGGGCGGAACATCAGGCGCATGATCGGTCCGAGCACTGCCTTGATGAGCGCGAAGCGGGACAACGGTTCCTCCGGCGTCGAGGGAAGCGATATGAGTCTGTGCAGGTGAGGACATTACTCGCGGTGCCCTTGCGCGCGCACATCGGGTACGCCCGGTTCACCGAGGTCTTACGAAGTGTTGACGCGGGTTTACCTGCGGTGGTGTGCCGGGGCCGGCCCGTCCGGCCGCGAGGGCGGTGTGACGGACATCGCGCACTGTCCTCGTTCCACGGCTGCCCCGTCCGGGTGGTCCGATGCCGACGCCCCGTCAGGTTCCGCCGTCCGCACGACACCCGGCGTCACCCCCGTGTTCGGACCGGGGTCTCCCTTCCGTCATGTACACGCCCCTACGATCGGCGCGCACGACAGAAGCCGACGGCCAGGAGGGCGCCGATGGACAGCGACCAGGCGAACGAGCAGACACAGGGCATCACCGGACGGCGGGCCGTCCTCGGCGCGGCGGTGCTCGGCGCGGGCGGAGCGGTCCTCGGGCTGCCCGGCGCGGCCAGAGCCGCCGGCGCCGCGGGGCGCGGGGGGCACGGGGGGCGCGGGCTGAAGGGCCTGCCGGTGCCGACCATCATCGGTCACCGGGGAGCCAGCGGCTACCGCCCCGAGCACACCTTCGGCTCGTACGACCTCGCCCTCGACCTGGGCGCCGACGTGGTCGAGGCGGGCGACCTGGTCCCCACCAGGGACGGCCACCTCGTCTGCCGGCACGAGCCCGAGATCGGCGGCACGACCGACGTCGCCTCGCACCCCGAGTTCGCCGACCGCCGGACCACCAAGGTCCTGGACGGCGTCTCCACCACCGGCTGGTTCACCGAGGACTTCACGCTCGCCGAGCTGAAGACGCTGCGGGCCGTCGAGCGCATCCCGGCCAACCGGCCGCACAACACCCTGTACAACGGGCGCTTCGGGATCCCCACGTTCGAAGAGGTCCTCAAGTGGCAGGACGAGCAGACCCGCAAGCGCGGCAGGCAGGTCTGGATCTACCCCGAGACCAAGCACCCCACCTACTTCCGGCGGCTCGGCCTCGGACTGGAGGAGCGGGTCGCGAAACTGCTGCGCAAGTACGGCAAGGACGGCCGGAACGCGCCGGTCATCCTGCAGTCCTTCGAGCCCAGCAGCATCCAGCGGCTGAACCGGCTGGTCGACAACCCGCTCGTCGTCCTGCTCTCCACGGCGAGCAGCCGCCCCTACGACTTCGTCGAGGCGGGCGACCCGCGCACGGTCGCCGACCTGATCACGCCCCAGGGCCTCAGGGAGATCGCCGGCTACGCGCGGGGCATCGGGCCGACCCTGGACCTCGTCATCCCCAGGCGGGCCGACGGCACCCTCGGCGAGCCGACCACGCTCGTCGCCGACGCGCACAAGGCGGGCCTGCTCCTGCACCCGTACACCATGCGCAACGAGAACCCGTTCCTGCCGGCCGAGTACCGCAAGGGCACCGCGGCGGACGCCTACGGTGACGTCTTCGGCGCCTACCGGACGTACTTCGCCACCGGCATCGACGGTGTCTTCACCGACAACGCCGACACCGGCCTGCTCGCCCGGGCCGACTTCCTGGACGGCTGAGCGCGTCAACCGGCGCGTGCGCCGGCACCCCTTTCGGGGTGACTCCGGGCCGCCCCGGCAACCTGCCGCCGGGGCGGCTCGTCGTTCCGCATATGACGCACGACCTGGTGGCCGCCCTGGGCCCGCTGCTCACCGCCGAGGCATCCGCGGAGGCATATGCGGCGGGAGGCGAGCCGGGAGATCTTGAGCAGGCCGTCTGGCTCCGCCTGCTGGAGCGCCTGGAGACCGACGGGCCCCCGCCGGATCCGCAGGGCTGGCTGCGCAGGGCGGTCCGCGCGGAGGCCCGCCGCACCCGCCGTGCCGCCCGCCGCGAACGACCGTACGGCGCCGAGCCGGCCGACCACCACCGGCCCGGCCCCGAGCAACTCGCCCTGACGGCGGCCCGTTACCGCGCGCTGCGGGACGCGGTGCGCCGCCTGCCCGGCCGCTGCCCCCGCCTCCTCGGCGCCCTGCTCTCCCCCAAGGACCCGACATACCGGGAGATCGCGGGGGAGTTGGGTATCTCACAGGGCAGTCTCGGACCGGAACGCTCCCGATGTCTGGGATGTCTTCGCCGATTGCTCGCCCCGGAGGTTGCTTCCCGTGCGGGACGGGGATAGGAGTGGGGGACGACAGGTGATCAGGTGAGCGGGAGGCATGCGCACATGGGCATGAGCGTGACCATCTCGGTGGCGACCGGGCAGGACGCGGAGCAGATCTTCAAGCTCCAGTACCTGTGCTTCCAGAGCGAGGCGGCGCTGTACGGCAACTACCGCATCGACCCGCTCGTGCAGACCCTCGATTCCGTGCGCCAGGAAGTCACCGCCGACTGCGTCTTCGTCGCCCGGCTCGGTGAGGAGGTGGTCGGCTCCGTGCGCGGCAGGATCACCGAGGACGGCGCGGCGGCCATCGGCAGGCTCTGCGTCCACCCGCGCCTGCAGGGCCACGGCATCGGCGCGCGCCTGCTCAGGGCGGCCGAGACGGCCCTGGCCGAGCAGCGCGGCGCCACGAGGTTCCGCCTCCACACCGGCCACCGCAGCGAAGGGAACCTGCGCCTGTACCGCCGGGTCGGCTACCAGGCGGTGGGCAGGTCCAGGGGCGCCGACGGCGTCGAGATGATCGTCCTGGAGAAGGACGCGGGGACCTACGCGGCTACGGCGTGACGCGGCCGCGCGACCTGCGCAGCCAGTACAGCGCGGAGAGCGGCAGCAGCACCGGGATGAAGACGTACCCCATGCCGTAGTCGGACCAGACGGTCGCGTCCGGGAAGGCCGAGGAGTCGGCCAGGGTCCAGGTGCCCACGACCAGCACGCCCGCGAGCTCGGCGGCACAGCACACCAGTGCCGCCCTGCGGGCCGTCTCCCCGCCGCGGATCAGCGTGTAGGTGATGAAGCCGTACACCACTCCGGCCACCGCCGACAGCGAGTAGGCCAGCGGCGCCCGGTCGAATCCGGTCGCGATCTGGTACGCCGACCGCGACACCGCGCCGACCACCATCACGCCGTAGAACCAGACGAGCAGCATCCCCGGTCCGCTGATCAGCCGGGCCGGCTTCTCCTCCACCGCCGTCACCTCAGCCTCCCCAGATGTCGTAGAGCCGCACCTCGAGCACGGCCAGCACCACACCGCCCGCCGCGACGGTCACCGAACCCCAGCGCGTGCGCTCGGCCAGCGACATGAACCCCGCCGCCGGAACGCACGCGAACGCGCCCAGCAGATACGACACGAAGATCGTGGTGCCCTGCTCCGGCTTCTCGCCCCGCGCCAGCAGCACGATCCCGGTGACCAGCTGGATCAGGGCCAGCGCCGCCACCACGGCCATGCCGATGAAGTGCCAGTCCTTGGTCGGCTGGTCGCGGTGGGCGGCCCAGCCGCACCAGGCGGACAGCAGCAGCGCGGCGACCCCGGTCACCAGCGTCAGGACAGTGAGCATGCGGTGACCTTATTACGCCCGAAACGTGCCGCCGCCGCCGACCCCGGCGTACGCCGTAGGGTCTAGACCATGACGATCCACGCGCACGCCCTCCTGTTCGACAACGACGGCACCCTCGTCTCCTCCCTCGACTCCGTCGAGCGTTGCTGGAGCCGCTGGGCGCGGGAGTACGGGATCACCGCGGAGGCCCTCCGGCGCGTGGAACTGCACGGGCGCCCGGCGGTCGACATAGTCGGCGACCTGCTGCCCGCCCGTCTGGTGCCGGAGGCGGTCTCGCGGGTCGAGCAGCTGGAGGTCGAGGACGTGCCGAACGGGGGTGTGCACCTGCTGCCCGGCACCCGGGACTTCCTGGACTCCCTGCCCGCCGACCGCTGGGCCGTGGTCACCTCGGCGACCCGGCGCCTGGCCGAGGCCCGCCTCGACGCGGTCGGCATCCGCCCCAAGGCGCTGGTGTCCGCCGACGACATCACCCGCGGCAAGCCCGACCCCGAGCCGTATCTGCTCGCGGCCCGGCAGCTCGGCGTGGACCCGGCCCGCTGCGTCGTCTTCGAGGACGCCCCCGCCGGACTCCGGGCGGGCCGCGCGGCCGGCATGACCACCGTGGCGTTGGCCACAACCCACCGGGCCGCGGAGCTGGACGCCGACCTGGTCGTGCGGGACCTGTCGGCCCTGCGGGCGCTGGTCACCGACGGGGGAGTGGACATCTCCGTCCGCCCCTGAACGGGCGCCCCCTGGTGTCCACGCCCGTCCAGCATGCGGACTGGCGCGGCCTGTCAGGACCGTACGTCTGGTTTACTGAACACATGACCACGACGAGCACCCGCACCCTTGCGACCGAGGCGACCATGACGCCCGGTGCTCGCTGTATGTGTCGAATGTGCGCCTTCTAGAGGGCCCCCGCACCATCTGAGCCTCGCGCCCCGAAGCGAGAGCCGTGGCGTGTCCCCTGCCGCCCAGCGGCATCGCGGACCGCCTCCCCCGCCGCCCGACGGCGTGCGGGGACCCCCGTCGCGCACACGAGGTTCTCCGTTCTCCCCGGTGATGCCGCCGCAGCGAGAACCGTGCCGCGTCCCTGACCGCATGCACCTGCACGCCCCCGTGCCCGGGCACACCCACGCCCGCGCACTCGACAGTGACGGAAATCCACGTGATCACCACCACGGGCCTCACCAAGGTCTACCGCTCGCGCGGCCGTGAGGTCACCGCCCTCGACGGCGTCGACCTGCACGTCCGCGAAGGCGAGGTGTACGGCGTCATCGGCCAGTCCGGCGCCGGCAAGTCCTCGCTCATCCGCTGCGTCAACCTGCTGGAGCGACCCACCTCCGGCACCGTCAGCGTCGCCGGGCAGGACCTCACCGCGCTGGCCGGCCGCGGGCCGCGCGCCGGCAGGGAGCTGCGCCGGGCGCGCAGCCGCATCGGCATGGTCTTCCAGCACTTCAACCTGCTCTCCTCGCGCACCGTGCAGGACAACGTCGAACTGCCGCTGGAGATCCTCGGCCGGTCCGGCAAGGAGCGCTCCCGCAAGGCCCTGGAGCTGCTGGACCTGGTCGGCCTCGCCGACAAGGCGAAGGCCTACCCCGCCCAGCTCTCCGGCGGTCAGAAGCAGCGCGTCGGTATCGCCCGCGCCCTGGCCGGGGACCCCAAGGTGCTGCTCTCCGACGAGGCCACCAGCGCCCTCGACCCCGAGACCACCCGCTCCATCCTCCAGTTGCTGCGCGACCTCAACCGGCAGCTGGGTCTGACCGTCCTGCTCATCACCCACGAGATGGACGTCGTGAAGTCGATCTGCGACTCCGCCGCCCTCATGGAGCGGGGCCGGATCGTGGAGTCCGGCACGGTCAGTGAGCTGCTGGCCACCCCGGGCTCGGAGCTGGCCTCCGCCCTCTTCCCCGTCGGCGGCGAGGCCTCGGGCCCCGAGCGGACCGTCCTCGACGTCACCTTCCACGGCGAGGCCGCCACCCAGCCGGTCATCTCCCAGCTCTCGCGCACCTACAACATCGACATATCGATCCTCGGCGCCGCCATCGACACCGTCGGCGGCCTGCAGATCGGCCGCATGCGCATCGAGCTGCCCGGCCGCTACGAGGACAACGTGGTGCCGGTCGGCTTCCTGCGCGAGCAGGGCCTGCAGATCGACGTCGTCGGGCAGCACGAGGGCCGGGAGCCCGTGCTGGTGAAGGAAGGTGCGAAGTGACCTGGTCCGAGATGTGGACGCTGCTGGAGCCGGAGTGCTGGAACACCGCCTACATGGTCGGGTGGTCCACGCTCATCGCCATCGCCGGCGGTCTGCCGCTGGGCATCCTGCTCGTGCTCACCGAGCGCGGCGGCCTGCTGCAGAACGTCGTGGTGAACAAGGTCCTCGGGCAGGTCGTGAACGTCACCCGCTCCATGCCGTTCATCATCCTGATGGTCGCCCTGACCAGCTTCACCCGGTCGGTCACCGGGACGAGCATCGGCCGGGACGCCGCCATCGTGCCGCTGGCCATCGGCGCCATCCCGTTCTTCGCCCGGCTCGTCGAGACGGCTGTCCGCGAAGTCGACGGCGGGCTCGTCGAGGCCGTGCAGTCGATGGGCGGCAACACCCTGACCATCGTCCGCAAGGTCCTCGTACCGGAGGCCCTGCCGTCGCTGATCGCCTCCGCCACCACCACCCTCGTCGCCCTCATCGGCTACTCCGCCATGGCCGGCACGGTCGGCGCCGGCGGCCTCGGTGACCTCGCCGTCCGCTACGGCTACCAGCGCTTCGAGACCGACCTCATGTGGGTGATCGTCGCGATCCTCGCCGTCGTCATCTCCCTCATCCAGTTCGCCGGCGACTACGCGGCCCGCGCCCTGCACCACCGCGGCGCCCGCTCCGGCCCCGCGCCGAAGCTCCGCCTGCTGAAGGCCAAGGAGCCCGCGGCGGCCGACATCGGCAAGGTCGCCTGAACACCCCGCCGAGAGACTCCCCGTTCACCCATGACGGGGTCGCACCACCCTTAAGGAAAGGCACTTTTCGTGCGTAACACCGCCAAGCTCACCACCGCCGTCCTCGCCGCCGGAGCCCTCACCCTCGGGCTGACCGCCTGCGGCTCCGACAAGGACTCCGCGGGCTCCTCCGACTACAGCGGTCCGCTGGTCGTCGCCGCGAGCCCGGCCCCGCACGCCGAAATCCTGAACTTCGTCAAGAAGAACCTGGCGGAGAAGGCGGGACTCGACCTGGAGGTCAAGGAGTTCACCGACTACATCACGCCGAACACGGCGACCGAGGACGGCTCGGTGGACGCCAACTACTTCCAGAACCAGCCGTACCTCGACGACTTCAACAAGACGCGCGGCACGCACATCGCGCCCGTCGTCACGGTGCACCTGGAGCCGCTCGGCCTCTACTCCCACAAGGTCGAGAAGGCCGACGCCCTGAAGAGCGGTGCGACCATCGCCGTCCCGAACGACGCCGTCAACGAGGCCCGCGCCCTGAAGCTGCTCGCGGCAGGCGGGCTCATCACCCTCAAGGACGGCGCCGGCTCCGGGGCCACCCCCCGGGACATCGCCAAGAACCCGAAGAACCTCCAGTTCAAGGAGGTCGAGGCGGCCCAGACCGCGCGTTCCCTGGACGACGTGGACGCCGCGGTCATCAACGGCAACTTCGCCCTTCCGGTGGGGATCAAGCCCGCCAAGGACGCCCTGATCCTGGAGTCCGCCAAGAACAGCCGGTACGGCAACTTCCTCGCGGTGAAGGAGGGCAACGAGAAGGACCCGCGGGTCAAGAAGCTCGCCAAGCTCCTCACCTCCCCCGAGGTGAAGAAGTTCATCGAGGACAAGTACCAGGGCTCGGTCCTCCCGACCTTCTGAGCCCGCCCCTCCTCCTGAATCCGTCCCGCCCTACCGGCCCATATCGCCACGCACGGGGTCCGCTTCCTCACAAGGAGTGGACCCCGTTGTGCGATTCGGTGCTTTCATGCTGCATGCTGGGCAGTTCAGCAGCCCCTGAAGGAATTCACGATGGTTACGGAGCGGCGCATGACGAGCACCTTCCCCAGCATCTCCATCAGCACGGAGCGGTTGGTGCTGCGTCCACTCGACGAGGACGACGTGCCCGCCCTGGCCGAGATGATGAACGACGAGAACATCGCCGCCTGGACCGACGTCCCCCAGCCGTTCACCGAGGACGGCGCCCGCCACTGGATCACCGAGTACGCGCCCGCCGAGCGCGCGGCCGGCCGGGGCCTGGACCTCGCCGTCACCGAATTCCTCACCCAGCGCCTGGTCGGCATCGTCCAGCTGACCAACACCGACTGGCACATCCGTGCCACCGAACTGTCGTACATCGTCGCCCCCTGGGCCCGCGGCGAGGGGTACGCGTCCGAGTCAGCGCTCGCCACCGCCCAATGGCTCTTCGGCGACCAGAAGTTCGAACGGATCGAGATCCGTACCGCCGCCGACAACGCCGCGTCCCAGCAGGTGGCCCAGAAGATCGGCTGCATCAGCGAGGGCGTGCTGCGCAACGCCTGCATAGTCCACGTCCGCGCGGAGGACGGCACCTGGACCGACCTGCGCAGCGACTTCATCGTCTGGAGCCTCCTCCCGGAGGACCTCGAGGGCGCCGACGAGCAGCTCGCCGGTTTCACGGCCTACTCCGACTGGAACTGAAGCGCACCGGAGCGCGGGCCCGGCCCCGGCACGCGTCCGGCCGCCCCACCCGGTAGTCTCACGGAGCCCGACCACGGGCCCTTCCCATGACGACCCGCGGAAACCTGGAGAGACACGACGATGGCCGACCGGGTCACGGTGATCGGCTGGGACGGTTCGCCGCTGACCGAGGCGGCGCGATCCGCCCTCGGCGCTGCCACGCTCGTGGCGGGCGCGGCACACCACCTGGCGCTGCCCGAGGTCCCGCCCGCCGCCGAACGCGTCCGCCTCGGCAGCCCCGCACTCGCCGCCCGCCGCATCGCCGCCCACCGCGGCACGGCCGTCGTCCTGGCCGACGGCGACCCCGGGTTCTTCGGCGTGGTCCGCACTCTGCGCGCACCTGAGTTCGGCCTGGAGGTCGAGGTCGTCCCCGCCGTCTCCTCCGTCGCCGCCGCCTTCGCCCGCGCCGGCATGCCCTGGGACGACGCCCAGGTGGTCGTCGCCCACCCGCGCACCCTGCGCCGGGCCGTGAACGTCTGCCGCGCCCACACCAAGGTCGCCGTCCTCACCGCCCCGGGCGCCGGCCCCGCCGAACTCGGTCTGCTGCTGGAGGGCGTGCACCGCACCTTCGTCATCTGCGAGGAACTGGGCACCGAGCACGAGCAGGTCAGCGTCGTCACCTCCGACAAGGCCGCCGACCACACCTGGCGCGACCCGAACGTCGTCATCGTCATCGGCGGCCCGGTGGCGGCCGCGGAGGACGGCGGGTGGATCGCCGGACGCGACCCGGGCGCCGGCCCGCGCGGCTGGGTTCTGCCCGACGAGACCTACGGCGGCGGCCTCGGGGAGGGCGAGACGGAACTGCTCCGCGCCGCCCAACTCGCCCGTCTCGGCCCCCGGATCGGCGACCTGGTCTGGGACATCGGCTGCGGCTCCGGCGCGTTCGCCGTCGAGGCCGCGCGCGCCGGGGCGGCCGTCATCGCGGTCGACCACGACCCGGAGGCCTGTGCCCGCGCCGAGGGCGCCGCACGCCGGTCCGGCGTCCAGTTGCACGTGGTGCACGGCACCGCCCCGCACGTCCTGGAGAACCTTCCCGAACCGGACGTCGTACGGGTCGGCGGCGGGGGAGCGGCCGTCGTCTCGGCGGTCGCCGACCGGCGCCCGCAGCGCATCGTCACGCACGCCGCGACCCGTGACGCGGCCGAGCGCGTCGGCCGCGACCTGACCGAGCACGGATACCGCGTCCAGTGCGCCCTGCTGCAGTCCGTCGAACTCGACACGCGGGCCTGGACGGAGACCGAGCGGAACGTCGCCTTCCTGCTCAGTGGGGTTCTGCCGGACCGCGCCCCGTGATCCGGTTGTCGTACCGCGCGCGGTAGGCTGGCCGATCGTTGTACCGCACCGGGTGGCCCGGAACTTCGTTCGCCAATGTCCGGAACGCACGCCCGGTTCGCGGTGGGTGCGGTACGGCGGAACCGGAGGACGCGCAACGTGGCGCAGTCCACAGCGGGCTGTCGCGGATCATGCTGTCGCGATGGCCGGACGACCGGGACAATGCCACTGAATGGCTTTGTCGCCTTTTTTGGGCGGGTCGTTCGTGCCGCTGGGCACGCACGCTCGTTCTTCACTACGGGGCGGTCGGTGCGCCGTTCCGGGTGAGCTGGTCGTAGAGGCACTAACCGATGGGCGAGGGGTACGCATGACCGACACCGGCCAGGTCCCGGGCGAGGGGCAGCCGGAGAGCGCAGGCATGGTGGAGCAGCCGGGCGTCCCCGCACACGGCGCGTACACCTACCTCTCCGAGGCACCCGCCGAGGACGAAGACCTGCTGCTGCCGGGTGCCCAGGGCGCGTGGGGCAACGAGGTGCCGCCACCCGCCCCGGAGCCGGTGGTCGAGGCCGTCCACGAGCCGGGCCCGCACGAGACGGCCGGCCGGGACAGCGGCTCGGTCGACCTCAGCGGCGTCCGCCTGCCCGACCAGGCCCCCGCGTCCGTGCCACCGTCACCCATCCTCTCCGCCCCGCACGACGCGGCCGCCGCGCCGCAGGCGCCGCGCCGCCCGCTGCACCTCGGCCCGCCCCTCCCCGACGTCTCCGCGAGCCCCGTGCGTTCCCTCGCCGACCGCGGCCCGGCCGGAGCGCCGGTACGGCAGCCCGGCCCGCCGGCCACCGGTCCCGAGTACCTCGACGCGCAATCCCCGCGGGAGGCGGGCCCGCAGGGTGCGGCTCCCTGGGGCGCCGCACCGGCGGGGGCTCAGGCCGGCGCGCAGGAACCGGCCGCCGAAACAACCGACCCGGCCGGTCCGGTGGCGGACGCCCCGGGCGGCCCGTCCGGCGCCGCAGAGGCCACCATCGCCCGCCTGGCGACCCAGGCGGCCACGCAGGCACCGGCTGCGGCCCAGGCGGCCGAGGTGGTGCACGGCCACGACGGCCCGCAGCCCGCGCACGGCCACGACGGGGTGTACCCGGCTCCGGCGGCTCAGGGCCCCGAGGACGCCTGGCAGGCCACGGAGGCGGCCGCGGCTCCCGTGGAAGCGGATCGGGCCGCTGACGCCCCCGGCGGTCACCCGGCGCCGGAAGGCGGTCGGGCCGCGGACGCCGCCGGGGCCGTCCCCGACCAGCAGGCGGAGACGGCACCGGAGGGGGCCCGGCCGGCCGACGGAGCCGAGCAGGGTGTGACCGCGCCGGAGGGCGCGGACGCACAGGCCGCCGACGGGGCGCAGGCACCCGCGCCCGCGGACGGCACCGTGCCCGGGGAGGGAGCCGCCGAGGCGGCCTCCGCCCAGACCGTGGCCGAGCCCGGGGTCGCACTGCCCACCCAGGGCACCGCGGAGGCGACTCCCGCCGAGACCGTGACCGAGCCCGAACTCGCCGATGCCCCGCAGGGCGTGGCCGAAGCCACGGCCCCGCAGCAGCCGGCCCCGCAGCAGCCGGCCCCGCACGCCGCCGGCGCCGCGGAGCCCCGGCCCGGTACCGGGGACGCCCAGCCGGATGGCGCGAGCGTTCAGCCCGGTGCTCCGGAAGCTCCGTCCGGCGTCGCGGACGTCCAGCCCGGTGCCGCCCAGTCCGAGGCCGGCTCCGCGGAGGCCCCGACCGCCGTCACGCAGGCCGTCCCCGCCGCCGAAAGCCTGGCCGCCGCCGAGGCCGTGCCCGTGGTCGAGGCCGCGCCCGCCGTCGTCGAGGCGCACGTAGCCGTCACCGAAGCCGTGCCCGTCGTGGCGGAGAACGTTCCGGCAGCTGAGGGGGCTTCCGCCGGCGCTCACGCCGTCGCGGGTGCCGAGGCTCAGGTCGTCGCCCCCGAAGCCGCGCCCCTCGTCACGGAGGCGGTTGTGGCAACTGACGGGGCGTCCGCCGGCGCTCACGCCATCGCCGGGGCCGAGGCTCAGGCCGCCGCCCCCGAGGCCCCTCCCGGCGTCGAGGCAGAGCCCGCCGCCCCCGAGGCGGCTCCCGGCGTCGAGGCAGAGCCCGCCGGCCCCGAGGCCGCTGCCGGCGCCGAAGCCCGGCCCGCCGGCCCTGAGGCGGCTCCTGGCGCCGAAGACAGCCCTGTCCCCGCCGAGGTCGCGCCCACCGCCCCCACCGCCCCCACCGCCCCCACCGCGCCCGCCGCCGAGGCCACGCAGCCGTCCGGGCCGGCCCCGGCGCCCGAGTCCGGCGCCCGAGCGGCCGCTCCCGAAACGGCGGAGACCGAGGCCCCCGCCGCCCTCCCGGCCCAGAACGCCGTACCGGCGGCCGCCGGCGCTGACGGCGCGTCCGAGCCGCACGCTCACCCCGCACAGGGCCCGCAGTCGGTCGAACCGGTGGCGCCCACCGCAGAGGCCGTGCCCGGAGCGCCGCAGCCCCAGCCCCAGGCACCGGCCGACCCGGAGCCGCAGGCCCAGCCGGTACCGTCCCAGCAGGGCGCCGACCAGGCCGGACCCGGCGGCGCCGAGCCGGCCGCGGCCGACGGCCCCGAGGTGCCCGTCGACCCGCAGGCACAGACCGGCGAGGCCGCCCCCGCGCACCCGGAGACGACGCCGCCCGCCGCCGGCCCGCTGCCCGCCAACGTTCCCTCGGAGCTGTATCCGGAGCAGCCGCTCGGCCAGTTCGTGCCGGTGCAGGGCCAGGTACCGACCACCCCGCACCTGGCGCCGACTCCGCCGCACCCCGTGGTCCTGCCCGCGCAGGAGGCGCAGGGGCCGCGGAACGCGCAGGGCCCGCAGACCTCCGCGGAGCAGCCGGAGCCGGTGGCCACCGTGCCCGCGCCGCGCGAGGCCGAGCCGGCCGCCGCGGCGGCCGCGCCGGACGGCGAGCCCGTCCCCGATGCCGTACAGAACGCGGAGGACCTGCAGACCAGGGCCGCCGACCAGGAAGAGGACACGGCCGCAGTGGCGGAAACGCAGAAGTCCGCCGGCCCGGCCGCGCCCGGTTACGCCGACGCCGAGCGCGAGGCCGTCCTGAAGGTCATGCGCGAACGCCGGGACATCCGCAACGGCTTCCGCAACGACCCCATCCCGCACGAGGTGCTGCTGCGCGTCCTGGAGGCGGCCCACACGGCCCCCTCCGTGGGCCACTCGCAGCCCTGGGACTTCGTCGTCATCCGGTCCGCCGAAACCCGGCGCGCCATGCACGAACTGGCGATGCGTCAGCGCGAGGCCTACGCCAAGTCGCTGCCCAAGGGCCGGGCGAAGCAGTTCAAGGAACTGAAAATCGAGGCGATCCTCGACACCCCGGTCAACATCGTCGTCACCGCGGACCCCACCCGCGGCGGCCGCCACACCCTCGGCCGCCACACCCAGCCGCAGATGGCGCCCTACTCCTCGGCGCTCGCGGTGGAGAACCTCTGGCTCGCCGCCCGCGCCGAAGGCCTCGGTGTCGGCTGGGTCAGCTTCTTCGACGAGCGGGAGATGGTCCGCGCGCTCGGCCTGCCCGAGCACCTGGAGGTCGTCGCGTACCTGTGCGTCGGGTACGTCGACGAGTTCCCGGACGAGCCCGAGCTGATGCAGGCCGGCTGGTCCAAGCGGCGCCCCCTGTCCTGGGTGGTGCACGAGGAGACGTACGGCCGCCGCGCCCTGCCCGGAGAGGAACCCCACGACCTGCTCGCCGAGACCGTCGCACAGATCCGCCCGCTCGACGCCAAGGCGCTCGGCGAGGCATGGGAGCGCCAGAAGCGCATGACCAAGCCGGCCGGCGCGCTCGGCATGCTGGAGATCATCTCCGCGCAGCTGTCCGGGCTCTCCCGGCAGTGCCCGCCGCCGATCCCGGAGCCCGCCGCCGTCGCGATCTTCGCCGGCGACCACGGCGTGCACGCCCAGGGCGTCACCCCCTGGCCGCAGGAGGTCACCGCCCAGATGGTGGCCAACTTCCTCGGCGGGGGAGCCGTCTGCAACGCCTTCGCCGCCCAGGTCGGCGCGGAGGTGTGCGTCGTGGACGTGGGAGTGGCCGCGGACCTCCCCGCGACCCCCGGCCTGCTGCCCCGCAAGATCCGCGGCGGCACCTCCGACATGACCGCCGGACCCGCGATGACCCGCGACGAGGTCAAGGCGGCCATCGAGGTGGGCATCGAGACCGCCCGTGACCTGGTGGCGGCCGGCAACAAGGCGCTGCTCACCGGTGAGATGGGCATCGCCAACACCACCGCGTCCGCCGCCCTGATCGCCGTCTACACCGGCGCCGACCCGGCGGAGGTGACCGGACGCGGCACCGGCATCAACGACGAGACCCTGGCCCGCAAGACCGAGGTCGTCCGCCGCGCCCTGGAACTCCACCAGCCGGACCCGGCCGATCCCGTCGGCGTCCTCGCGGCCATCGGCGGCTTCGAGCACGCGGCCATGGTCGGCCTGCTCCTCGGCGGCGCCTCGCTGCGTACGCCGGTGATCCTCGACGGCGTCAGCGCCGGCGCCGCGGCACTCGTCGCCCGCGCGATCGCCCCCGAGGTCCTCGCGGCCTGCATCGCGGGCCACCGCAGCGCCGAGCCCGGCCACGTCGCCGCCCTCAACAAGCTGGGCCTGCGCCCCCTGGTCGACCTCGACCTCCGCCTGGGCGAGGGTACGGGCGCCCTGCTGGCGCTGCCGCTGGTCCAGAGCACCGCGCGCGCCATGCACGAGGTGGCCACGTTCGACTCGGCGGGCGTCACGGAGAAGTAGGCGCCGAAGGACGGGCGGTCCGGTGTTCAGCTGCCGGACCACCCATGTCCCACGCCCTGCCCACCGCGTAAAATCCGCACGTCAGGGCCGCTCCGAAGGTGCAGCGCGCCCCACGCACAGCTGCACGAGGAGCTGCCCCTCATGGCCGAACACCCCGCCTACCCCGTAGGCCTCCGCCTCTCCGGCCGCCGCGTGGTCGTCCTCGGCGGCGGCCAGGTCGCCCAGCGCCGTCTCCCGGCACTGATCGCGGCCGGCGCGGACGTCGTCCTCGTGTCCCCGGAGGCGACCCCGTCGGTCGAGGCCATGGCGGACGCCGGCGAGATCACCTGGCACCGGCGGCCGTACGCCGAGGGCGACCTCGCCGAGGCCTGGTACGCGCTCATCGCCACCAGCGACCCCGAGGCCAACGAGCTGGCCTCCGCCGAGGCCGAGCGGCACCGCGTCTGGTGCGTGCGCTCCGACGACGCCGACCGGGCGACCGCCTGGACCCCGGCGACCGGCCACAGCGAGGGCGTCACCGTCGCCGTACTCACCACGCGGGCGCGCGGCCGCGACCCCCGCCACACCGCCGCCATCCGGGACGCGGTCGTGGAGGGCCTGCGCGACGGGACCCTCGTCGCCCCCCACCACCGCACCCGTACGCCCGGCGTCGCCCTGGTGGGCGGCGGACCCGGCGACCCGGACCTGATCACCGTCCGCGGCCGCCGGCTGCTCGCCGAGGCGGACGTGGTCATCGCCGACCGGCTCGGCCCGCGCGACCTGCTCGCCGAACTCCCGCCGCACGTCGAGGTCATCGACGCGGCGAAGATCCCCTACGGCCGCTACATGGCCCAGGAGGCGATCAACAACGCCCTGATCGAGCACGCTCAGCAGGGCAAGTCGGTCGTCCGGCTCAAGGGCGGGGACCCCTACGTCTTCGGGCGGGGAATGGAGGAGCTCCAGGCGCTCGCCGAGGCAGGCATCCCCTGCACGGTCGTTCCCGGCATCTCCAGCTCCATCTCGGTCCCGGGCGCGGCCGGCATCCCCGTCACCCACCGCGGCGTCGCCCACGAGTTCACCGTGGTCAGCGGCCACGTCGCTCCTGACGACGAGCGCTCCCTGGTCGACTGGCCGGCGCTGGCCCGGCTCACCGGCACCCTGGTGATCCTCATGGGCGTCGACAAGATCGGGAAGATCGCCGAGACGCTCGTCGCGCACGGCAGGTCCCCCGAGACCCCCGTCGCCCTCGTCCAGGAGGGCACCACGGCCGCCCAGCGCCGTGTGGACG
Organism: Streptomyces lucensis JCM 4490; assembly: GCF_014650035.1. Lineage (GTDB taxonomy): Bacteria > Actinomycetota > Actinomycetes > Streptomycetales > Streptomycetaceae > Streptomyces > Streptomyces lucensis. The sequence continues at coordinate 263,196 of NZ_BMUE01000005.1, forward strand.
CCACCCTCGCCACGGTCGCCGAGACCGTGCGCGCCGAGGACGTGAGGCCCCCGGCGGTGATCGTCGTCGGCGCGGTCGTGAACGTCGGCCCGGACGCGGCCCGCGCATGAGTGGCTGATTCCGCGCGACCCCGGGTGACGGGCGTCGCGCACCCGTATCCGACCGTCGGTACCCCCACCAGGACAAGGCAGCAGCACCCCGTGGCCGATCTCATCACCGTCGACGACCCCGACGACCCCCGCCTCTCCGACTACACGGGCCTGACCGACGTGGAGCTGCGCCGCAGGCGCGAGCCCGCCGAGGGCCTGTTCATCGCCGAGGGCGAGAAGGTCATCCGCAGGGCCAGGGAAGCGGGCTACGAGACGCGCTCGATGCTGCTCTCGGCCAAGTGGGTCGACGTCATGCGCGACGTCATCGACGAGCTCCCGGCCCCGGTGTACGCCGTCAGCCCGGAACTCGCCGAACGGGTCACCGGCTACCACGTACACCGCGGGGCCCTCGCCTCCATGCAGCGCAAGCCGCTGCCCACGGCCGCCGGTCTGCTCCGCACCGCCCGCCGGGTGGTGGTCATGGAGTCGGTCAACGACCACACGAACATCGGCGCGATCTTCCGCTCGGCGGCGGCCCTCGGCATGGACGCGGTCCTGCTCTCACCCGACTGCGCGGACCCCCTGTACCGGCGCAGCGTCAAGGTCTCCATGGGCGCGGTGTTCTCCGTGCCCTACGCCCGCCTGGAGACCTGGCCGCAGGGTCTGGAGTCCGTCCGCGAGGCCGGCTTCACACTCCTCGCTCTCACCCCGGACGAGAAGGCCCGCAGCCTCGACGAGGCCGCCCCGCACACGATGGACCGGGTGGCGCTCATGCTCGGCGCCGAGGGCGACGGGCTGTCCCGGCGGGCCCTGGCCGCCGCCGACGAGTGGGTCCGCATCCCGATGTCCCACGGCGTCGACTCCCTCAACGTGGGCGCCGCGGCCGCGGTGGCCTTCTACGCGGTGGCCACCGGCCGGCCGCGCTCCTGAGCCGCCGGTCCGGCGCTCACTTCCCGTCGTCCCGGCTCATCGTCGAACGGTACTGCTCGGACATCAGCCTGCCGGTGTCAAGCGGCGTGAAGCTCGGCTGCGCCTGCCGCTGCCGCTGGACACCGCCGTCGCCGCCGAGCCCGCGAGCCGGGCCCTGGCAGCCCTGCGCCACCGCGATGCCGAGCGCCACGAGCAGCGTCACCACCACGAACACGAACAGCCGCTGCCGCAGCAGCCGCGGGTTGGCCGGCCGCCGCCCGGTCCCGGTCGAACGCGGTCCCGGCCGCCCGCCGCGGGTGCCCGGGCGGCTCCCGCCGGAACGCGGGGCACCGCCGCGCGGCGCCGGGGTCGGGGCCGTACCCGGCCGGGACGCGACGCCACGCGGGCCGCTGCCGCCCCGCGACGGCACTCCGCCGCGCTGCGGCGCACCACCACGGGAGGGCGCTGTGCCGCGCGGTACCGGCGTACCGGGGGAGGTGCGGCGCTGTCCGCGCTGCTGCTCGGGGTAGGAGTCGACGAGCCGCCCGGTGGGCCGGTCCGCCTCGGCGGCGCGCGGCCGCGGCGGCCGTACGTCGGGCAGGCCCTGTGCCTCCCGGGCGGCGATCTCCTTGAGCCGCAGCGACAGCTGCAGGGTGCTGGGCCGTTCGTCGGGGTCCTTCGCCAGACAGGCCCGGATCAGCGGGGCGAGCGCGTCCGGCACCCCGTGCAGGTGCGGCTCCTCGTGCACCACCCGGTACAGCATGACCTCGGAACTGCCATGCCCGAAGGGCGAGTCGCCGGTCGAGGTGTACGCCAGGGTCGCGCCCAGCGAGAAGACGTCCGTCGCCGGGGTGACGGCGGCTCCCCGAACCTGTTCCGGAGCGAGGAAGCCGGGGGAGCCGACCGCGGTGCCGACGTGGGTGAGCGTGGAGGCGCCGGTGGCCCAGGCGATGCCGAAGTCGATGATCCGCGGTCCCTTGGGGGACAGCAGGATGTTGGAGGGCTTCAGGTCCCGGTGGACGACTCCGGCCTCGTGCACGGCGACCAGCCCTTCGGACAGGGCGGCGCCGATGGCCGCCGTGTCCGCCGCGCCGAGCGGGCCCCCGTCGGCGACCTTGTCGTGGAGCGAGGGCCCGGGCACGTACTGGGTGGCGAACCAGGGCCGTTCCGCCTCCAGGTCCGCGGCGACCAGACGGGCCGTGCAGCCGCCCCTGATGCGCCGGGCCGCCGAGACCTCACGGGCGAACCGGGACCGGAACTCCTGGTCCTCCGCGAGGTCGGGCCGGATCACCTTCAGCGCGACCCGCTGCCCCTTCTTGTCGGAGCCGAGGTAGACCACGCCCATCCCACCCGCGCCGAGCCGTCGGTGAAGCCTGAACGAGCCGACGACGCGCGGGTCCTCGCGCCTCAGGCGCATCATCGCCATGTTCATCCCCGCTGCCCGGTCCCTGTGACGTGGCCCAGCTTACGTTTCCACGGCCTCCTGCGCGCAGAGGCCGCGCCCTCCGGACCACACGGATTGTGCGGGGTGCCGGTACGAAGTGAAAGGTGGTCACCAACCCCTGGCCGCCAGCTCCCTTGACTCCCGGACGCCCCCAACCCGTATTACGCAGGCGGCGGTTGAGACCCCGAGGTGCCCGGGCGACGACGGACCCACTCCCGTGCCGCTGCCGCCGGGAACGGCTTGGCGGACCGGAAGCGGAGCGGAACGGCGACGGCACGCGGCACCCCCTGGAACCCCGGACGAAGTGACCGAAGTCACCCCGGCAGGCCCGCCGGACGCATCCGAAATGACGGACACGGCGGGCGCCCTCTCCGGGAAGACCCCGAGAGGCGGCGCCGCGTCTCCACCCAGGGGAGTACCTCGCAGGTCGTGGCTCATCCTCCGGGAGGCCCGGCAATCGGTACGAAGGCATGACGTGCCGCGCCCGCCCCGCGCCTAGATTTGAGGTCAAGCGGCGGGCGCAGCACTCGTCCCCCGAGGTCAGACGCCCGCCGCTGCCAACGACAACAGAACCGGTCAGGAGAGGGACCATGGCCCACACGGCACCGCGACGCACGACGTTCGCCCCCCGCCGCGCGGGCCGCCGCCACCCCTTGGTGGCGACGCTCATGGCCCTTCCCCTGGCGGCCCTGCTCCTGCTCGTCTTCGACGGCTGGGAGACGGTGGCCACACAGGCGTCGTCCGTGGGTGTGGTGCTGGGGCGCTGACCAGCGACCCCAGGCCCGGAAGAGCGGTCCGGGCGGGGACATCCACCCATGAAACCCCGTGGGGACGGGGGTGCGGCGGACGGCACGAATGCCGGCGCAGCTGGGGAGCTGCGCCGGCATTACGCCGTCCCGCCGTAGCAGCGGGCAGTCGCACCGCCATAGCCGCGGCCAGTCGCACCGCCGTAGCCGCAGGGCGGTAGCACGCCGTAGCTGCGGGCAGTCGTGCCGCTGGGGCGGCACGGGTGGGCGCAGCGGCACCCCGCGAGCGCGGGCAGGAACCGCCACCCCGCAGCGCATCCGGCACCCCACCGCCGCCGGCAAGCGCCCCGCACACGTACGCTCACCCCACACCCCGACCCCCCAGGACCCGTGAACCTCCTCCCCGCACTCGCCGCGCACGCCGAGGCCACCGCCCACCCCACCGAGACGACCTGCGCGTGCGGCCCCACCACCACCCTCGCCGACCGCGAGGACGCCACCGTCGTCCGCCACGCCGGCACCGTCGCCAAGGCCCACGCCCCCGGCACCGACCCCACCGAACTGAGCCTGCGCCTCACGACGGCGGCCCGCCTCCCCGAGGTCCTCCTGGCCCCGCTCACCTCCACCGTCACCCCCCTGCACGACCGCCTGGTCACCCTCTGGCCCCACGGCGCCCCCGTGGACCCGGACGACCCGGACGCGGCCCCCTGGGAGGCCGTCGGCACGCTCCTCGCCCGGCTCCACAGGGCGGCCCCGCCCACCGCCCTGCCTCCCATGCGCGGCCCCGCCAAGGCGGCCCGTGCCATCGCCCGGCTCCACGCGGCCCTGAGCGACACCCCGCACACAGCCGCGCCGGCAGCCGCGAGCCGAACCGAACCCGCCCCCACCCTGGCCCCCGACCCTGCCATCACGCCCGATCCCGCCACCGCCCCCGACCTAGCCCCCCGAGCCGCCCCCGCGGTCCTGCGCGCCTGGGCCGCACTCCCGCCCTGGGCCCGCGCGGAAGCCGCGATGCCCGGACCCGCGTACCTGTGCCACGGCGACCTGCACCTCGGCCAGCTCGTCCGGCACCCCGCCCCGCACGGCCCCTGGCGGCTGATCGACGTGGACGACCTCGGCGTGGGCGTCCCGGCCTGGGACCTCGCCCGCCCCGCGGCCTGGTACGCCTGCGGGCTCCTCCCGCCCGGCGAATGGACCCGCTTCCTGACCGCGTACCAGCGGACCGGCGGCCCGGCCGTGCCCTCGGACGGCGACCCCTGGGCCGCCCTGGACGTCCCGGCCCGCGCGCTCACCGTGCAGACGGCGGCCCTGGCGATCACCAAGGCGGTGGCCGCGCGCCGCCCGCTGGACGTGGTGGAGCAGGCCCTGGTCGACGCCTGTGCCCGAATGGTCACGGTCCCCCGTCAGTTGACCGGCGGACATCCGGACTAGGCTGCAACCGCCCGGGGCCGGACGGAGTCTGTCCTGGGGAAACGAGAAGCAGGACCGACCGGCAGGGAGTTGAGCCGACCATGCAGTGTCCGAAGTGCCATGCGCCGATGCAGACCTACAACCGCAACGGCGTCCAGATCGAGCAGTGCAGCGGCTGCCGCGGCATCTTCCTCGACTACGGCGAGCTGGAGGCGCTCACCCGCCTGGAGAGCCAGTGGTCCCAGCCCGCCCCGCCGCCCCCCGCGGCTCCGCAGGCCTACCCGGCTCCGCCCGCGCCCGCCTGGGGCGCCCAGCACGGCGGCCACCAGGGCGGCCACGGCCACTACGGTCACCACCGCCACAAGAGCTTCGGCCACATGCTGTTCTCCAGCTGACCCGGAGACACGGAGAAGCCCCCGGCCGTACGAGACGGCCGGGGGCTTCCCGGTGCGTGGACGATACTGGGATTGAACCAGTGACCTCTTCCGTGTCAGGGAAGCGCTCTCCCGCTGAGCTAATCGTCCGCGGGCTGTAACCCTCGGGTCACAGTCGGTGCGCGATACTGGGATTGAACCAGTGACCTCTTCCGTGTCAGGGAAGCGCTCTCCCGCTGAGCTAATCGCGCGGGTACGGATCTCGCTGAAGATCCTCGGACCTTCGAAGAAGATCCAGTGGACGATACTGGGATTGAACCAGTGACCTCTTCCGTGTCAGGGAAGCGCTCTCCCGCTGAGCTAATCGTCCTTGGAGGTGGAGACGGGATTTGAACCCGTGTAGACGGCTTTGCAGGCCGTTGCCTCGCCTCTCGGCCACTCCACCAGGAGTGTAGGGGATCGGGATGAACCCTACTTCCTTCGAGCGGACGACGAGGCTCGAACTCGCGACCTCAACCTTGGCAAGGTTGCGCTCTACCAACTGAGCTACGTCCGCCTGTCGTTTCGGTCCGCTTGCGCGTCCCGGCGACGTGTTGAACTCTAGCGGATTCCCGGGCCAGTACAAAAACGCGTTTGCGCAGCGTGCTGCGCTGCACCCGACCGGCCGGATGGTCCGGCCCCCCGGCGGGACATCCCCGGGCCACCTGTGCGACACCCGACCTAGACTCGACCACGTGCTCCACCACCCTTCCGGCCCCCCTTCCCGGCTGTCTCCCCTGGCCCGCTTCGGTGACCGTGTCGCCACCGGCCTCCTCGACGTCACCAGTGATCCGGCCGCCCTGGACTCCACCGGCTTCTGGGCCGTCTGCGCGGACTTCGAGGGCGGACTGACCTGCGCCCGCTTCGCGGAGGTCAGGGAGGAGCCGGTGCCGGCGCCCGCTCCGGGCGGCTGGCGGGGCCCGGCGGTGGGGGAGTGGACCTCCTCCCTGGACCGCGCCGCGTACACGGCCGCCGTGCGCCGGATACGCGAGCACATCGCCGCCGGCGAGGTCTACCAGGCCAATCTCTGCCGGGTCCTCAGCGCGCCGGTCGCGCCCGGCGCGGACGTGGACGCCCTGACCGCGCTCCTGGCCCGCGGCAACCCGGCGCCCTACGGCGGAACGATTCGCCTGCCAGGGCACGGCGTGGAGATCGCCACCGCCTCACCCGAACTGTTCCTGCGCCGGGACGGCCGGATCGTGGAGTCGGGTCCCATCAAGGGCACCGGGCGCACCGAGGCGGACCTCCTGGAGAAGGACTACGCCGAGAACGTGATGATCGTGGACCTGGTCCGCAACGACATCGGCCGCGTCTGCGCGACCGGCACCGTGACGGTCCCCGACCTGTGCGCCGTGGAGAAGCACCCCGGCCTGGTCCACCTGGTGTCCACGGTCCGCGGCGAGCTGACCGCCGGGGCCGGGTGGCCCGAACTGCTCGCCGCCGCCTTCCCGCCGGGCTCGGTGACCGGCGCGCCGAAGTCGAGCGCCCTGAGGATCATCGACGCCCTGGAGACGGCCCCGCGCGGCCCGTACTGCGGCGGCGTCGGCTGGGTGGACGCCGACCGGGGCACCGGTGAGCTGGCGGTGGGCATCCGCACCTTCTGGATCGACCGCGCCGAAGGCGTCCTGCGCTTCGGCACCGGGGCCGGCATCACCTGGGGGTCCGACCCCGAGGGCGAGTGGCGGGAGACCGAACTCAAGGCGTCCCGGCTGCTCGCGGTAGCGTCGGGGTGGTACGACGAGAGTGGAAGGGCGTTCGCATGAGGATCTGGCTTGACGGCGGGCTGCGGGACCTGGACTCCGCCCGTGTCTCCGTCTTCGACCACGGGCTGACGGTCGGCGACGGCATCTTCGAGACGGTGAAGGCCCTCGACGGCAGGACCTTCGCGCTCACCCGGCATCTCGACCGGCTGACCCGCTCGGCCCGCGGCCTCGGCCTGCCCGACCCCGACCACGACGAGGTCCGCGAGGCCTGCGCGGCCGTGCTCGAGGCCAACCCGATGCCGCTCGGCCGGCTGCGGATCACCTACACCGGCGGCCACGGCCCGCTCGGCTCCGACCGCGGCGAGCACGGTCCGACCCTGGTCGTCGCCGTGGGCGAGACGGCCCGCCGCCCGGACTCCACCTCGGTGATCACCGTCCCGTGGACCCGCAACGAGCGCGGCGCCCTGACCGGCCTGAAGACCACCTCGTACGCGGAGAACGTCGTGGCGCTCGCCCGCGCCCACCAACACGGCGCGTCCGAGGCGCTGTTCGGCAACACGGTCGGACAGCTCTGCGAGGGCACCGGCTCGAACGTCTTCGTCGTCCTGGACGGCGAGATCCACACCCCGCCGGTCGCCTCCGGCTGCCTCCCCGGCATCACCCGCGCCCTGGTGGCCGAGTGGACGGGCGCCAAGGAGACCGACCTGCCGCTGGACGTGCTCCAGCGGGCCGACGAGGTGTTCCTGACCTCCACCCTGCGCGACGTGCAGGCGGTGCACCGGGTCGACGACCGGGAACCGGCCGGCGCCCCGGGCCCGGTGACCGCCAAGGCGATGCGGATCTTCGACGAGCGGGCCGGCGACGACCTGGATCCCTGACAGCGCCGAAATCGCTGCTGACCCGGGGCCGCGAAGCGGGTAGAACACCCGTGATGACGACGACCCTGCGGCCGGCCGAGCCGCTTCAGCGCCATGCCGACGGAACGCGCTCACGCCGCTACCAGGTGTGCGTGAACAGCCGCCCCGTCGGCGAGATCCACCTCGGCACCTCGGCGTCGCTCGGCGACTCGGTGGCCAGGATCCTCGACCTGCGGATAGCCGAGCCGGACCGGCGGCGCGGGCGGGCGACGGTGGCCGCGCTCGCCGCCGAGGAGGTGGCGCGCGGATGGGGGTGCACGCGCATCGGGGCCGCGGTGCCGGCCGGGGCCGAGGGGGCGCTGCGCCTGACGCGGACCCTCGGCTACACCCTCACCAACTGCGGCATGCGCAAACACCTGGGCGGCACGCCGCCCGCACTGCCGCCGGGGAGCCGTCCCCGCCCCATGAGCCCGGCCGAGTTCGACGACTGGCGGACCCGCGAGGCCGCACGCTACGCCCGTACATGGATCGAACGGGGCCTGCCCGAGGACGCGGCGCGGGCCAAGGCGCACCAGGATCACGCGAGGCTGCTGCCGGACGGCCGCGCGACCGGCGGCATGGTTCTCACCGTCCTGGAACACGAGGGGAACCCGGTGGGCACGCTGTGGCTGGCGCTGCGGGACGGTGAGGCGTTCGTCTACGACGTCGAGACGGCCACGGACCACCGCGGCCGCGGCCACGGCCGTTCGCTCATGCTGCTTGCCGAGCGCCAGGCGCTGGAAGCGGGGCGTCCCCTCCTCGGGCTCAACGTGTTCGCGGGGAACACGCCGGCCGAGCGGCTGTACGCCTCACTCGGCTACGAGACGGACAGCTTCAGCTTCCTCAAGACCCTGCTGTAGGCCGACGGCTCATGCCTGCCCGGCCAGCAGCCGGTCGGCGATCTCCTCGATCCGCTCGCGCAGACCCTCCTGGGTCTTGCCGCCGTCGAGGCGCTCGCCGCCGATGACGTACGTCGGGGTGCCGGTCACACCGATGGCCTTGCCCTCGGCCTGGTCGGCGTCGACGATCAGGATGTGCCGCCCGTCGATCAGAGCGGTGTCGAACTCCTCGGCGTCCAGGCCGAGTTCACGGGCCACCTCGACCAGGAGCGGTTCGCCCGCACGGTCCAGCTCCGCCACCCGCTCCAGCACGGCCTCCACGTACGGCCAGCCCTTGCCCTGCTCCAGCGCCTCCTCGGCGGCCTGGGCGGCGGCGAAGGCGTGCTTGTGCTTCTCCAGCGGGAAGTGCCGCAGGCGCAACTCCAGCCGGTCGCCGTAGCGGGCGCGCAGGGCACGGACGTCGTCCAGGGCGGTACGGCAGTCGGGGCACTGCAGTTCGCACCAGACGTCGAGAACGAGGGCGTCGGCGCGTTCGGGGGAGGAGTCGCTCATGCGCACCAGTCTTCCAGGCCCGGCGCGGGCGACCCAATCGGGACGCCGCCGCGCACCCGGGCCGGCACTCCAGGAGGAGGGGCGACCCGGAGATGTCCCTGATGTCCGCCGGGAGCATGGCATCACGCGGACCTGGCGGTGCAGGATGGAAGGGACGGAGCGCACCTGCCACGTACCTCGTGCGCCCAGCCGCCCCGCTTTCCACCGCCCGAGCCCGCCAGGAGGACCGGATGATTGCCGAGACCGTCTGTTCCGCCGTGTCCGTGGCGGGCCTGGGCATCGCGGTGGTCACGGCCTACCGCCGACGTTTCCTGGCGGCCGCCCGTGTCGCGGCCTACTCGCTCGTGCCCATCGGCCTGGTCATGACGGGGATCGTCGGCTGGCTCGCCGACACCGCCTTCAGCCCCACCGCCTGGGCGGGCTTCGGGGTGCTCGGCGCGGCCTGGCTGCTGTTCGCGGGCACCCGTGCCGTGGAGCGCCGACGCGGTGGCGGCGACTCCGGTGCCGGCACCGGACGCGGAGCCGCCAGGCGCGCGGGGCGCGAGGCGGTGGCGCCCGCGGCCTCGGCGCCCTCCCTGGGCCAGGCAGGACGTGCCGCGGCCCGGCCGTCCGCGGCGCCCCGGGCCTCCGAGCCGGCCGAGGACTTCAGCGACATCGAGGCCATCCTCAAGAAGCACGGCATATGACAGTCACACGAGTCACTGAAACGACACAGTGAGTCCCGGGGCGTCCGGAAACGATCACCAGCCGAACGAGAGATCACGGCAATCGGCGCAGTCCGCAAGATCCCCGAGTGTTGATCGCGTGCGGGGTGCCGCGTAGGTCATCATCGGCCGCGAGATGCTGGACACGACACAGAGCGAGGCCGCGCCGCCGAAGGACGAGCCGCGCGGATGCCTCTTCGCCCTCTCCCAGCCACCGCTGATGATCTTCCTTGCGGTGATCGGGTGTCTGATCCTCATGGCTGCGCTGCACGACCTGCTGTTGCTGTGAGCCGTACACGTCCGTCCCGGCGCCACCCGCCGGGACCGACGTCGCCGCGGACGTGTCAGCCAGTCGCTTCCTTGCGCCGCGCCCGGTACGCGGCGACGTGGAGCCGGTTGCCGCAGGTGCGGCTGTCGCAGTATCGGCGCGAACGGTTGCGGGACAGATCCACGAAGGCGCGTCGGCAGTCCGGTGCCTCGCACCGCCGCAGCCGTTCCTGCTCCCCGGCGACCACGAAGAAGGCGAGCGCCATTCCGCAGTCGGCGGCGAGGTGGTCGGCCACCGAGGCGCCGGGCGCGAAGTAGTGCACGTGCCAGTCGTAGCCGTCGTGGTCCGTCAGGCGCGGAGTGGTGCCCGCGGCGGCGACCAGTTCGTTGATCAGACCGGCGGCGGCCCGGGCGTCCGGTGCCGCGAAGATCCCCGCGAACTTGGCACGGACCTTGCGCACCGCCGAGAGGTCGAACTCGGACAGCACTCCGACGTCGCTCATTTTGTGGCTTCGCACGAAATCGGCGAGAGCCGGCACATCCAGCAGTCCGTCCACCGCCGCTTCGTCCTCCGGCGCGGAGTTCACCAGATCCACCACGGTGTCGAGGGCGCACCGGGTGTCGTGGGTGATCAGCACGTTTCGCTCCCTGGCCTGGGGTCGGGCGGGCGCCCGCCGATGCTGGCCGATGGTAGCGCCGCCGACGCCGCACCGGGCCGTCGCAGCCGCAGGCCGACGTCCCGCCCGGCTGCGGCCGGTCATCACCCTCGCGGATCCGACGCCGCCCCGCGAACACGCACGGTGACGGCGCCGGTCCGGCCGTATGCGGTTGTCTTGGCCCGAGCCGTCTCCCCGAGTGGACGGCACCGGGCTGCTTGTGGGGGCCGCGGCCTAGCTCTCCGCCAGGATGTGCGAGAGCTCTTGATCGAGATCGAAATGCCGGTGCTCCGTGCCGGGCGGCACGGCGGCGTCGGTTCGCTTCAGGAAGGACTCGAGGGCCCGCGCCGGGGCCTCCAGCAGGGCCTCCCCCTCGGGGGAGCTGAGGGCGATGCACACGACGCCCTGACCATGGCTGCGGGACGGCCAGACGCGGACGTCGCCGGTTCCGGTGGGCCGATGAAGCCCCTCGGCGAGGAGGTCACGGGCGAACACCCACTCGACGGTCTCCTCGGCTCCGGTGTGGAAGGTGGCGTGCACGGCGTAGGGGTCGGCCGTGTCGTACCGCAGGCCTGCGGGGACAGGCAGGGAGGACTCGCTCGACACAACGAGGCGCAGGTGCAGCTCGCAGCTGACCGTGGTGTTCATAAGCGCCAGGGCCTTTCGCTCAGTGTGCGCTCGGGGATTCGCACGTCGGCGAAATCGACATGCCACCTACGGTGCCGTTGTAAACCCCTCTGAGGGTTTTGCGTGTGTTTACGTAACTCTTCCGGCCGAGAACTCGTACCAGATCTACGTCCATTCCGGTGACAGGATTCACTCCGGTAGGGTTTGTCTGTATGAATACGGGGAGTGACCAGCAGGGCGATGTCGTCGCGGCGGCGGACGAGGTGAGGGTGGAAGGACCAGTGGGCGAGGACGGGGCCGGGCGCGGCCTCGGCTCCCGCGCGCCCGAATTCGTCAAGGCCCGCCGGGCCCTGCACCTGAGCTGGCAGGTCGGCGTCTTCGTGGTGGGTCTGGCGGTCGTCGCCGCCGGCATCGTCATGCTGCCACTGCCCGGACCCGGCTGGGTGGTGATCTTCGGCGGCATGGCGATCTGGGCGACCGAGTTCGTCTGGGCGCAGCTGGTGCTCCGCTGGACCAAACGCAAGGTCACCGAGGCGGCCCAACGGGCCCTCGACCCGAAGGTGCGCCGGCGCAACATCGTCCTCACCGTGCTCGGACTGGTGATCATCGGTGCGGTGGCCGGGGTCTACCTGTGGAAGTTCGGCCTCGTCATGCCATGGAAGATCAAGGATCAGTGACGCGCGACCGGAGTCCGGCCGCCCGGCGTCCGGGCTCCTGGTCACAGGCACCCCCTGACATGGGGTAATGTTCTTCCTGCGTCCGGGCGATTAGCTCAGTGGGAGAGCGCTTCGTTCACACCGAAGAGGTCACTGGTTCGAACCCAGTATCGCCCACCCGGACCGACGGCCCACCTGCGAGAAGCAGGTGGGCCGTCGGCGTGTCCGGCGCCTTCGCGCAGCGGGGCGAAGAGATCAACCGGACGATCGTGCCTTTCGGGAGAAGCGCCCGAAGCTCAAGGTCAAGACCGGCTCCGAGACCTATCGGCCGTACAGACGGAAGTTCCGACCCCGGGTGGCCGGCGGTAATTCCCCGGAGATTTTCCAAAACGCCGTCACATTCCGCCGGAAGTACGGAAGGCGGGGGAATTCCCGTAGGCCTCGGGTCCCGCGCACGGGCGGGAAATCTGAGCCCCGGTCAGAGGATGGGGGGAGCGCCGTCGCACGGGCGGCGGCGCTCGTCCCCGAAGTGTGGCCCGGGCCGCGGCCGGAACGCATGAGTACGCGTACTCAGATATATGCGGCACCTGTGCACGCACCGGCCCGGCCGGGCAGACTCCGGCCATGGACTGGAACCACTACCGCTTCCGCACCCTGTGGTCCGTGCCCGCGGCGCCGGCCGCCGTCTTCGCCGCGCTGGAGCGGCCCGAGACCTACCCGGGATGGTGGCCGCAGGTGCGCGCGGTGACCCGCCTCGACGGCGCGACCGGCGTCCTCACCATCCGTTCCGTCCTGCCCTACGACATCACCTTCGTCGCCCGCGAGACGCGCCGCGACCCGGCCGCCGGAGTTCTGGAGGCCACCTTGTCCGGAGACATCGAGGGCTCGGCGTGCTGGACGGTCACCCCCGGCGGCGCGGGAACCCTCGCCCGGTACGACCAGGACGTCGACGTGACGAAGCCCCTCCTCAGACGGCTGGCCGTACCGGGACGGCCGGTCTTCCGCGCCAACCACCGGCTGATGATGGCCGCCGGACGGCGGGGACTGGTGCGCCGCCTCCGAGCGGTTTGAACGAACCGCGCTCAGACCTGTATTGTTCAGTGCGTTCCCGGGCGATTAGCTCAGTGGGAGAGCGCTTCGTTCACACCGAAGAGGTCACTGGTTCGAACCCAGTATCGCCCACCGGGAAAGGCCGGTCCGCAGCAGCGGACCGGCCTTCTTCATGCCGCCCGTGGTCAGGCCGCCGCGGGAAGCTCCGGCCGCAGGGGCCAGTCCGTGCTGACGATCTCCTCCGAGCCGCTGCGCGCGAACCACGCCTGGAGACCACGCGCTTGCGCCGCGTGCCAGTCGGTCTGCAGGGTGTGCAGCTCGGCGGGGGAGAGGCGCTCCAGGCGGGCCGCGAAGCGGCGGCCCACGGCGCGTACGACCTCCAGCGCGGCCAGCGCGTCGGCCGCCGCGTCGTGCGCGTCCTGGAGCGTCACGCCGTAGTGCCCGCACAGGTCGGTCAGCGTGCGCCGGCCCTTGCGGTAGCGGTCCAGTTGCTTGTCCAGCACCCGCGGATCCAGCACCCGCAGCGGCCGCGCCTCGAACCAGCGGTCCAGCGCGGACGCCCGGTGCCGGCGCAGCTCGCGGTCCAGCAGCGTCAGGTCGAACGGCGCGTTCATCACCACCAGCGGCCGGCCCATCGCCGCGTGCTCCGCGAGCTGCTCGGCTATCTCGTACATCACCGGCGCCGGCCAGCGGCCGTTGCGCTGCAGGTGCTCCTCCGTCAGCCCGTGCACCGCCGTCGCCGCCCCGGGCACCGGCACGCCCGGATTCACCAGCCACCGGGTGACCCGGGGCCTGGTGCCCGGCGCGTCCTGGACGACGACGGCGGCCGACACGATCCGGTCGGTCTCGACGTCCACGCCCGTCGTCTCCGTGTCGAAAGCGGCCAGCGGCCCCTCGTACCAGGTCGTCATCACGCCCCAACTCCTCGCTCGCCCACGGCAGGTGACGTTCCGTCTTCTGCCCGTTTGGTGATACCCGGGCCGTTTGCGCGATACGCCGGGAGGAGACAACAGGAATACGGGTCTTTGCAGTTCAGCGACCCGGAACGGGGAAACCCCTGGCTTGGAAGGCTGTTGGTCATGGCCATTGCGCAGCCCGAGCGGCGCGGGCTGCTGCCCGACCGGACGGGCCACCTCCGCGGCTCGCTCGCCACCACCGCCTGCATGGAGACACTGCAGGTCGGCTATCTGCACGCGGTCGCCGCCGCGGCCGGCTGCTCGCTCTCCCAGCCCTTCCCGGACAACGGCATCGACTGGCACGTCAGCCACAGCGCGCCCGGACACACCGTCGACGACGAGGTCACCATCAAGGTGCAGCTGAAGTGCACCTACCAGATCGCGCCCAACCCCCCGGGCCGAACCTTCTCCTTCACGCTCGACAACGACCACCTGCGCAAACTGGCCCGCACCCCCGTCTCGGTGCACAAGATCCTGGTCGTCATGCTCGTGCCGCGCTCACCGGACGACTGGCTGCGCGCCGGCCACGACCGGCTGGACCTCCGGCACTGCTGCTACTGGGTCAACCTCGCCGGCCACCCCCTCACCGGCCGGCACCGGACCACCGTGCGGATACCGACCTCGCGCATCTTCGACGACCGGGCGCTCTGCGAGATCATGACGCGGGTCGGGACGGGAGGCAGACCATGACAGAGCGCCCCCACGAGGAGCCGGTGCGGCAGGTCAGGCCCCACCCCGCCGGCACACCCTGGGACCGGCCCCCGCGGCCCGCCGACGTCGACCCCGCCGTACTCGGCGCCCTGCTGCACCGGCACGGCTGGCAGCGGCGCGGCGGAGCGGCGGGCCGCTACGGCCGCTGGACCCCGCCGGGACCGGGCGGCGGCGGGACCAGCCTGCTCGTGCCCGTGAGCCGCGCCTTCCCGGACAGCGACGACCTGCTCGGCGACGCCCTCGGCGCCCTCGCCCGCAGCGACAGCCCCGCCGCGCGCGAGGTGCTGATCTCCCTCACCCTGCCCAGCGACGAGATCCGCTGGTGGCGGGACACGCCCAGCGGGCCGGCGGGAGCCGCGCCCTGGCCGGCCGACGAGCAACTGCGCGACGCCGCACGGCGGATGCTGCTCGCCGCCGCGCTCGCCACACGCGCGCGTGCCGGTTACCACGGCGCCCGCCACCGCGGCCCCGCCACCGCTCTGCTGCGGGACGTCCTCGTCGGCCCCGCCGCCGAAGGCCGCCCCCTCACCGCCTTCGCTCCCGTGCCGGGCGGCCGGCCGCTCGCCGTCCGCCTCCACCAGGCCCTGCACGCCGCCCGAGAGGCCATCGACTACCGGCGGGCCACCGGCGGCATGGACGCCTTCGACGGCGCCGTCGGGGCCGGCGTCAGCCGCGAGCTGACCGAGGCCCTCACCGCCCTCGTGCGCGGCACCGAGGGCGCCCGCGTCGCCGTCGCCTGGGCTCCCGCGGCAGGTGTCCCCGAGGGATGCGCCGCCTCGGCCGAACCCGTCGAGTTCTCCCCCGGCGACCTGCCCGCCCTGCGCGAGGCCTCCGCCCGCTACCTGCGCGCGGAACCCTCCGTGCCGGTCCGCGTCACCGGCGCCGTCGTCCGCATGCGCCGCTCCGGCCCCGGCGGCGAGGGCACCGTGCGCCTGCGGGTCCTCGCCGGCGCCGAGGTCCCGCACCTGAGGGTCACCCTCGGCGAGGAGGACTACCGCATCGCCGGCCACGCCCACCTCGTCGGGCTCCCGGTGCGCGTGCACGGCCGGCTGGAGCGCCGGGGCGGCTTCCGCCGGCTCACCGGGGCCTCCGGGGTGGTCCCCGTGCAGGTCGACGAGGGGGAGCGGGACCGGCTGCTGAAGTCCCTCCAGGAGGACCTCGACTACTTCGAGGAGGCCTGCGGGGAGGCGTACCGGGACGGGGACCGAAAGTAACCGTTTCGCGGTCGGCGCCGTCGGGTCGGTACGATCGCCTGTGCGCGCGCTCCTGGTATGGCGCCGCCCCCACCTTCAGTCAGGAGAGACCGGTGTCAGACGTCCGTGTGATCATCCAACGCGATTCCGAGCGGGAAGAACGCGTGGTGACGACGGGCACTACGGCCGCCGACCTCTTCGCGGGCGAGCGCTCGATCATCGCCGCGCGCGTGGCCGGCGAGCTGAAGGACCTCGCGTACGAGGTGTCCGACGGCGACGAGGTCGAGGCCGTCGAGATCTCCTCCGACGACGGCCTGAACATCCTGCGCCACTCCACCGCGCACGTCATGGCCCAGGCCGTCCAGGAGCTGTTCCCCGACGCCAAGCTGGGTATCGGCCCGCCCGTCAAGGACGGCTTCTACTACGACTTCGACGTCGAGAAGCCGTTCACGCCCGAGGATCTCAAGGCCATCGAGAAGAAGATGCAGGAGATCCAGAAGCGCGGGCAGAAGTTCGCCCGCCGCGTGGTGACCGACGAGTCCGCCCGCGAGGAACTGGCGAACGAGCCCTACAAGCTGGAGCTGATCGGTCTCAAGGGCTCGGCGTCGCACGACGACGGCGCGGACGTCGAGGTCGGCGCCGGCGAGCTGACCATCTACGACAACCTCGACGCCAAGACCGGCGAGCTGTGCTGGAAGGACCTCTGCCGCGGTCCGCACCTGCCCTCCACCCGGCTGATCCCGGCGTTCAAGCTGATGCGCAACGCCGCCGCCTACTGGCGCGGCAGCGAGAAGAACCCGATGCTGCAGCGCATCTACGGCACCGCCTGGCCGTCCAAGGACGAGCTGAAGGCGTACCTCGACTTCCTCGCCGAGGCCGAGAAGCGCGACCACCGCAAGCTCGGCAACGAGCTCGACCTGTTCTCCATCCCGGAGCAGATCGGCTCCGGCCTCGCCGTCTTCCACCCCAAGGGCGGCATCGTCCGCCGGGTGATGGAGGACTACTCGCGCCGCCGGCACGAGGAGGAGGGCTACGAGTTCGTCTACACCCCGCACGCGACGAAGGGGAAGCTCTTCGAGACGTCCGGGCACCTGGACTGGTACGCCGAGGGCATGTACCCGCCCATGCAGCTCGACGAGGGCGTGGACTACTACCTCAAGCCCATGAACTGCCCGATGCACAACCTGATCTTCGACGCGCGCGGCCGCTCGTACCGTGAACTGCCGCTGCGCCTGTTCGAGTTCGGAACCGTGTACCGGTACGAGAAGTCGGGCGTCGTGCACGGCCTCACCCGTGCCCGCGGCTTCACCCAGGACGACGCGCACATCTACTGCACCCGTGAGCAGATGTCGGAGGAGCTGGACAAGACGCTCACCTTCGTCCTCGGCCTGCTGCGCGACTACGGCCTGACCGACTTCTACCTGGAGCTGTCCACCAAGGACCCGGAGAAGTTCGTCGGCTCGGACGAGGTCTGGGAGGAGGCGACCGAGACGCTGCGCCAGGTCGCCGAGAAGCAGGGCCTGCCCCTGGTGCCCGACCCGGGCGGCGCCGCCTTCTACGGCCCGAAGATCTCGGTCCAGGCGAAGGACGCCATCGGGCGCACCTGGCAGATGTCGACCATCCAGCTCGACTTCAACCTGCCCGAGCGCTTCGACCTGGAGTACACCGGCCCGGACGGCTCCAAGCAGCGCCCGGTCATGATCCACCGCGCGCTGTTCGGCTCCATCGAGCGCTTCTTCGCCGTCCTGCTGGAGCACTACGCGGGCGCCTTCCCGGCCTGGCTCGCCCCGGTCCAGGCGATCGGCATCCCGATCGGCGACGGGCACGTGGAGTACCTGGAGAAGTTCGCCGCCGCGGCCCGGAGGAAGGGACTGCGCGTCGAGGTGGACTCCTCCTCGGACCGCATGCAGAAGAAGATCCGCAACGCCCAGAAGCAGAAGGTGCCCTTCATGGTCATCGCGGGCGACGAGGACATGTCGAACGGCTCGGTGTCCTTCCGCTACCGCGACGGCTCCCAGGAGAACGGCATCCCGTTCGACGAGGCCATCGCCAAGATCGCGACGGTCGTGGAGGAGCGGGCCCAGGTCTGAACCGCCTGTGCCCGAGGGCCCCCGGGATCACCGTCCCGGGGGCCCTTCCCTGTCTCCCTCGCGGGAGAAGGTCTGCATCAGCCAGGACGAGAACGAACCCGTCACCGCGCCGAGCAGGCCGAGCCCGCACGCCATCATCCCCGTGGCGATCACCCGGCCGAGGGTGGTGACCGGGGTGACGTCGCCGTAGCCGACCGTGCTGAGGGTCGAGGCGGCCCACCACACGGCGTCCCCGAACGTCCGCATGGTGGCACCCGGCGCCCCGCGCTCCTGCTGGTAGGCCGCGAGGGCGCCGGAGAAACCGAGCAGCAGGGTGGACAGGCTCGCGTAGGCGATCACGCGTGCGTACAGGGACAGCCGGGGGTCCCCCTGCCGACGCTGCACGACGTCGTACAGCGGGACGATCCGCAGGGGGCGCAGCAGCGGCAGGACGACCACCAGCGTGTGCAGCAAGTGTGTCGTGACGAACCGCAGGAAGCGCTGCCCGCCGAGCCGCCAGCGCACCAGGTAGTCGACGGCGAACACCAGCCACAGCGCGAGCATCGAGGCCAGGCACAGGCCCCGCCAGCCGGACGACAGGTTCACGGCCAGGACACGGGTGGCATAGGCGGCCGTGAAGACCAGCGACGCCACGAAGAGGGGGATCTCGGTGCGCTGCTCCCAGCGAGCCGCGGGGCTGTCGACGTCCACCGGCCCAGCTTGGCCGGTGGGGGCCGGCCCGGAGCCCCGGCGACACGCCGCGAACGGGCGAAGCCATATGCTGCCTAGCATGACGACTGAGCCGGAGCAGCAGATCGGAGTGGGGACGCAGGACGCGTTCCAGCGCCTGTGGACGCCCCACCGGATGGCCTACATCCAGGGCGAGAACAAGCCGACCGGTCCGGGGGCCGAGGACGGCTGTCCCTTCTGCTCGATCCCGGCCAAGTCCGACGAGGACGGCCTGGTCGTCCGCCGCGGCGAGCACGTGTACGCCGTTCTGAACCTCTACCCCTACAACGGCGGGCACCTGATGACCGTGCCGTACCGGCACGTGGCCGACTACACCGACCTGACCGGGCCGGAGACCGCCGAGCTGGCCGAGCTGACCAAGCAGGCGATGACCGCCCTGCGCACCGCGTCCGGCGCGCACGGCTTCAACATCGGCATGAACCAGGGCACGGTGGCCGGTGCCGGCATCGCCGCCCACCTGCACCAGCACATCGTCCCGCGCTGGGGCGGCGACACGAACTTCATGCCGGTGGTCGGCCACACCAAGGTGCTGCCGCAGCTGCTGGCGGACACCCGCAAGATGCTGGCGGAGTCCTGGCCGACGGCCTGACGGGGCACCGGGCCGGTACCGCCGGCCCCGTCCGGCGCTCGAGGACGCGGCCCGTCCAGGGCCGGAGCGGGGCTCCGGGGGCGCCGGCCCCCGGACCCACCGCCACCGATCCGGCACCGGTCCCACCGCCCCCGCCGAACCGCCGGGGGCTCACGCCTCGTACAGGTCCGCCTTCCGCGGCGTCGGGTCCTGGACGTTGCCGCTGAGGAACGTGGAGCGGGCCCCGAACTTCTCCGTGTCCACGCCGTTCTCCTCCAGCACCTTGATCGCCGCCGAGTGGACCACCCGGAGCACCGGCGTGGCCGCGCGCAGCGCGTCGTCGGCCATGAAGCGGTGCCGCCACGGCTGGTCGGCCCAGGCGTGCCGCAGACCGAACGGCTCGGGCAGGACGAGCGAACCGCCCAGCCACTTCAGCAGCGGCGGGTACCAGGTCAGCGGGGCACGCGCGGCCAGCCGTACCACCTCGTCGGTGCCGACCAGCGGGAGCTTGACGGTCCGGGTCTCCCAGGGCTTGAGGGACTTGGACACCTCCTTGGTCGGCGCCTCCGGCTTCGTGGTGAACAGCGAGTTCACCGGCCCCAGCGCGTGCCCGGTGACCTCGATGCGCAGCGTCTGGTGCAGCACGGTCACCGTGATCAGCATGGTGATCACCAGCTGGCCGTCCCACAGCGTCCACTGCACGCCCAGGTAGTGCCGGTCACCGCTGCCGAACTGCTGCTTGTTGCAGATGTCCTGTATGGCGTGCGGCTTGACCTGGAAGGCCTCGACGTCGGTGCCCTCCGGCCGGGCCACCGCCGTGGCCTTCTCGCCGATCGGCGTGACGATCCAGTGCCGTATCGACGGCTTCGGGAAACCGCCGGTGTTCAGCGGGCCGCGCTCCAGCAGGGTCAGCTGGTCGTGGATCGCCCGGACCACGTCCCAGCTGCGGAAGGGGTGGATCTCCCGGCCGGGGTCGGCGGGCACCAGGTCCTCGGCGAGCTGCCAGGCGCCCCAGCGGGTGCCCATGCCGAGTATGCCCTTGGGACCGGCGTAGAAGACCGCGTTGGACTGCTGCTCGGCGGTCAGCCGGGCCAGCGACTGGCGCAGCTCCTCCGCGGCGGTCTGGCCCGGGCCGCGAGGCACGGCCTCCGGGACCTTGGCGCCGACGCTGGTGCCGGAGAGCAGGCCGTCCCAGCGGGCCCTCAGGTCCCGGGCGCTGCTCTCGCAGATCCGCCTGGCCCAGAACCAGCCCAGCACGGGCGCGACGACGGCCGCACGGGCGTACCACGCCCAGAAGCCGCCGAACGGCATCTTGACCAGGAACAGCGCGGCGAGGAGGCCGACGCCGAGGAGCAGGGCGGTGGCCAGCGGCCCGGCGCGTTTGTCGTCGCGCTTCGCGACGAACATGCGCAGCTGGAAGACGAGCAGCCAGACGATCAGCCCGGGCAGGAACAGCAGACCGCACACGACCGTGACAGCCGTCAGACGGTTGTCGCGTTCACGGCGGATGTTGTTGGCCGCGAGACAGTGCTCCACGACGAACTGGGGCTCGGAGCCGAACGACTGGATGAGCGGCGCGCGGCCGGGGGCGAGCACCCGGTCGGCCACGGCCCGAGCGAAGGACTCACCGAGATTCGGCCGGAAAAGCTTGATCCTGCCGGCCTTGACGGTCGACTGGTGCCACTCGTTGTCCGCCTTCTTGATCTCCTCGACCGGGCTGTCCCGGTACGCCGCCGAGGCCAGCGCGGAAGTCGCCGCCTGCTGCCCGTCGCCCGCGACGGGCACCTGGGGCCCGTCCCACTCCGTTCCCAACGACATTCCCGCCCCCATCACCGCCGGCGTCGCTCCTGCGGCCTTCCCGACTTCCCTGCCCCGCACACCTGTTGAACCGGTCGTCAGGCCGGGACCGCACCATTACCGGACGGCTGCGGCACCGCCTGATCAGGTGATCAGCGTATCCGCCACCACCGGCGACGCGCGGGCGGACGGCCGAAGCCACCCGCCCGTGCGATGCCGGACCGCCGGGAACTACGCGCCGTCCCCGGCCTGTTCGCGAATCCGTTCGGCGATCTGCGGCGGCATCGGCTCGTGCCGGGCGTAGGACCGGTCGAAGCGCGCCGTGCCGTGCGACAGCGAGCGCAGGTCGACGGCGTACCGGCCGATCTCGAACTCCGGCACCTCCGCCCGGATCAACGTCCGTCCGGAGCCCACCTGTTCGGTGCCGAGCAGCCGTCCGCGCCGGCTCGACAGATCGCTCATCACGGGACCCACGTACTCGTCGTTGACCAGCACGGTCACCTCGGCCACCGGCTCCAGCAGATGGATCTTCGCGTCGGCGGCGGCCTCCCGCAGCGCGAGCGCGCCGGCCGTCTGGAAGGCGGCGTCGGAGGAGTCCACCGAGTGCGCCTTGCCGTCCAGCAGCGTCACCCGGACGTCGATGAGCGGGTACCCGGCGGCGACGCCCTTGGCGGCCTGTGCCCGTACGCCCTTCTCGACGGACGGGATGAACTGCCGCGGCACCGCGCCGCCGACCACCTTGTCCACGAACTCGATGCCCGAGCCGCCCGGCAGCGGCTCCACCTCGATCTCGCAGATCGCGTACTGCCCGTGCCCGCCGGACTGCTTCACGTGCCGGCCGCGCCCGGCGGCCCTGTTCGCGAACGTCTCCCGCAGCGAGACCTTGTGCGGCACGACGTCGACCTGGACGCCGTAGCGGCTGCGCAGCCGTTCCAGGGCCACGTCCGCGTGGGCCTCGCCCAGGCACCACAGGACCACCTGGTGGGTGTCCTGGTTCTGCTCCAGGCGCATCGTCGGGTCCTCGGCGACCAGCCGGGACAGGCCCTGGGAGAGTTTGTCCTCGTCGGCCTTGCTGTGCGCCTGGATGGCGATCGGCAGCAGCGGGTCGGGCATCCGCCAGGGCTCCATCAGGAGCGGATCCTCCTTGGCGGAGAGCGTGTCGCCCGTCTCGGCACGGCTCAGCTTGGCCACGCACACGAGGTCGCCCGCGACGGCGTGCGTCACCGGGCGCTGCTGTTTGCCGAAGGGCATCGACAGGGCGCCGATCTTCTCGTCGACGTCGTGGTCCTCGTGGCCGCGGTCGGCCAGGCCGTGCCCCGAGACGTGCACGATCCGGTCGGGGCGCAGGGTGCCGCAGAAGACGCGGACCAGGGAGACACGGCCGACGTAGGGGTCGGAGGACGTCCTGACGACCTCGGCGACCAGCGGGCCGTCCGTGTCGCAGGGCTTCAGCTCGCGTGGCTCGCCGTCGACGGTGGTGACGCCGGGCAGGGGGTGCTCGAGCGGGGTCGGGAACCCGCGGGTGACCAGCTCCAGCAGCTCGACGGTGCCGAGCCCCTGCCGCGCGCCCTCGGCCGCGGGCGCGGCGGCCAGGACGGGGAAGAAGGTGCCGCGCGCGACGGCCCGCTCCAGGTCCTCGATCAGCGTCTTGACGTCGACCTGCTCGCCGCCCAGATAGCGGTCCATGAGGGTCTCGTCCTCGCTCTCCGCGATGATCCCCTCGATGAGCCGGTTGCGGGCCTCCTCGATGTCCGGGAGCTGGTCCTCGCCCGGCTCGGACTCCTTGCGCTCGCCGGTCGAGTAGTCGAAGAGCTTGCGTGACAGCAGCCCGACCAGGCCGGTCACGGGCGCGTGCCCGTCGGGGCCCTCGGGGCCGCGCAGCGGCAGGTACAGGGGCAGGACGGCGTCCGGGTCGTCGCCGCCGAAGGCCTGCGCGCACATCCGGGTCGTCTCCTCGAAGTCGGCGCGCGCGGCCTCGAGGTGCGTGATCACGATCGCGCGGGGCATGCCGACGGCCGCGCACTCCTCCCACACCATCCGGGTCGAGCCGTCCACCCCGTCCGAGGCCGAGACGACGAAGAGGGCCGCGTCCGCGGCGCGCAGACCGGCCCTGAGCTCCCCGACGAAGTCGGCGTACCCGGGGGTGTCGAGGAGGTTGACCTTGATGCCGTCCCAGGGGACCGGCACCAGGGAGAGCTGTACGGAGCGTTGCTGACGGTGCTCGATGTCGTCGTAGTCGGAGACGGTGCCGCCGTCCTCGACGCGGCCCGCCCGGTTCACCGCCCCGGCGGTCAGCGCGAGGGCCTCCACCAGGGTCGTCTTGCCCGATCCGCTGTGGCCGACCAGCACCACGTTCCGTACGGACGTGGGACGGTCGGCCGCCAGAGCCCTGCCGGCGGCTCCGGGGTGTGTCTGTGTCTTGTCGCCCATGATTTTGCCTCCCGTGCACGGTGAGGTCACTGTGGGCGCGGACACGCGGGACCCGCGTGCACTGGCGGCTCCGGCGACGCCCGCGGTTATTCGAGCTTTCCACTCCCGTCATGCCGCGTCCATACGAAGGACCCCGGACAGGTTCGCGAACGGGAGTGCGAACGGCACCGCGAGCGGGGCCGCGGACGGGCCCGGACCCCGGGTACCGGTGCCCGCCCGTCACGCGCACCCGCGCGTGGCTACGATGGGCCAGCCGGAGGTCACCAGGGCCGCGGCGACACCGACCCTCGGGAAGGCCATGCTGAACAAGTACGCGCGTGCTTTCTTCACGCGTGTTCTCACGCCGTTCGCCGCGTTTCTCATCCGCCGGGGCGTCAGCCCCGACGCGGTCACGCTCATCGGCACGGCCGGTGTCGTCGCGGGCGCGCTGGTCTTCTACCCCATGGGCGAGTTCTTCTGGGGCACGGTCGTGATCACGCTGTTCGTCTTCTCCGACCTGGTCGACGGCAACATGGCCCGGCAGCTGGGCCGCTCCAGCCGCTGGGGCGCCTTCCTCGACTCCACCCTCGACCGGGTCGCCGACGGCGCCATCTTCGGCGGCTTCGCGCTCTGGTACGCGGGCAACGGCGACGACAACGTCCTGTGCGCCGTCTCGATCTTCTGCCTGGCCAGCGGCCAGGTCGTGTCGTACACCAAGGCGCGCGGCGAGTCGATCGGCCTGCCGGTGGCCGTCAACGGGCTCGTCGAGCGCGCCGAGCGGCTGGTGATCTCGCTGGTGGCGGCCGGCTTCGCGGGCCTGCACAAGTTCGGCGTGCCGGGCATCCAGTGGCTGCTGCCCGTCGCCCTGTGGATCGTCGCCGTCGGCAGCCTCGTCACGCTGATCCAGCGGGTCGTCACCGTCCGCCGCGAGTCCGCCGAGGCGGAGGCGGTGGCCGCTCGGGAGGACGCGTCCCGGGGGAGCGAGGCGGCGAAGTGAGCACCGCCGACCGGCTCACCGACGCGCTGTACGGGCTCGGCTGGAGCACCGTCAAGAGACTTCCCGAGCCCGCCGCGGTCCGCCTCGGGCGGACCATCGCCGACCTCGCCTGGAAGCAGCGAGGCAAGGGTGTGCTGCGGCTGGAGTCGAACTACGCGCGCGTGGTCCCCGGCGCCACGGCCGAGCGCCTCGCCGAGCTCTCGCGCGCGGGCATGCGCTCGTACCTGCGCTACTGGATGGAGTCCTTCCGGCTGCCGGCCTGGAGCGCCGAGCGCGTCAGAGCCGGCTTCGAGCCGAAGGACCTCCACCACCTGACCGACGGCCTCGCCTCCGGCCGTGGCGTCGTCCTCGCCCTGCCCCACCTGGCCAACTGGGACCTGGCAGGCGCCTGGGTCACCACCGCGCTGGAGACACCGTTCACCACGGTCGCCGAGCGGCTGAGGCCCGAGACGCTCTACGACCGCTTCGTCGCCTACCGCGAGGGCCTCGGCATGGAGGTCCTGCCGCACAGCGGCGGCTCCGCCTTCGGCACGCTGGCCCGCAGGCTGCGCGACGGCGGCCTGGTCTGCCTGGTCGCCGACCGCGACCTGTCCGCCTCAGGCGTCGAGGTCGACTTCTTCGGCGACCGGGCCCGGATGCCCGCCGGACCGGCCCTGCTCGCGCAGCAGACGGGCGCCCTGCTGCTGCCCGTCACCCTCTGGTACGACGACTCGCCGGTCATGAAGGGCCGGGTGCATCCCCCGATCGAGGTACCGCGGTCAGGTACGCGGACCGAGAAGACGTCCGTCATGACACAGGCACTGGCCGACGCCTTCGCCACCGGGATCGCCGATCACCCGGAGGACTGGCACATGCTCCAGCGTCTGTGGCTGGCCGACCTCGACCCCGGAAAGGGACCCGCGTGAGAATCGGGATCGTCTGCCCGTACTCCTGGGACGTGCCCGGTGGCGTCCAGTTCCACATCCGTGACCTCGCCGAGTACTTCATCCGGCTCGGCCACGAGGTGTCCGTCCTCGCCCCCGCCGACGACGACACGCCCCTGCCGCCGTACGTCGTCTCGGCCGGCCGCGCGGTCCCGGTGCCCTACAACGGCTCGGTGGCCCGCCTGAACTTCGGTTTCCTGTCCGCCGCGCGGGTACGGCGCTGGCTGCACGAGGGCAAGTTCGACGTGGTCCACATCCACGAGCCGACGTCTCCCTCGCTCGGCCTGCTGACCTGCTGGGCGGCGCAGGGACCCATCGTCGCCACCTTCCACACCTCCAACCCGCGGTCGCGCGCGATGATCGCCGCGTACTCGATCCTGCAGGCCGCGCTGGAGAAGATCAGCGCGCGGATCGCGGTCAGCGAGTACGCGCGCCGCACCCTGGTCGAGCACCTGGGCGGCGACGCGGTGGTCATCCCCAACGGCGTCGACGTGGACTTCTTCGGCAAGGCCGAGCCCAAGCCCGAATGGCAGGGCGACACGATCGGCTTCATGGGCCGGATCGACGAGCCCCGCAAGGGCCTGCCGGTGCTGATGCGGGCGCTGCCGGCGATCCTGGCCGCCCGCCCCCACGCCCGCCTGCTGGTCGCCGGACGCGGCGACGAGGAGGCGGCCGTCGCGGACCTGCCCGCCGGACTGCGCTCCCGCGTGGAGTTCCTCGGCATGATCAGCGACGAGGACAAGGCCCGCTTCCTGCGCAGCGTGGACCTGTACGTCGCCCCCAACACCGGCGGCGAGAGCTTCGGCATCATCCTGGTCGAGGCGATGTCGGCGGGGGCCCCCGTCCTCGCCTCCGACCTGGACGCCTTCGTGCAGGTCCTCGACCAGGGCGGGGCGGGGGAGCTCTTCGCCAACGAGGACGCGGACGCGCTCGCCGCGGCGGCCGTGCGCCTGCTCGGGAACCCGGCACGGCTGGCCGAGCTGCGCGAGCGGGGCAGCGCCCACGTGCGGCGGTTCGACTGGTCGACGGTCGGCGCGGACATCCTGTCCGTCTACGAGACGGTGACGGCCGGAGCGGCGGCCGTCGCGGCGGACGAGCGGACGAGCGGACTGCGGGCCCGGTTCGGGCTGGCCCGGGACTGAGCCCGGGGACGACCCGGCCCGGCGGCACGGGCAAGGGGTCCCGATAGCCTTCCGCCGTGACCGCAACCCTCATCTGGATCCTCGTCGCGCTCGTCGCGATCGGCGTGTACCTGAGCTGGACGGCCGGGCGGCTGGACCGGCTGCACGTGCGCATGGACGCCGCCCGGGCCGCGCTCGACGCCCAGCTGCTGCGCCGGGCCTCGGTGGCACAGGAACTGGCGACCTCGGGCGTGCTGGACCCGGCCGCCTCCATCGTGCTGTACGAGGCCGCCCACGCGGCCCGGCAGGCCGAGGAGGAGCAGCGCGAGGTCGCCGAGAGCGAACTGAGCCAGGCCCTGCGCGCGGTCTTCGCGGACACGGCGCAGGTGGAGGCCCTGCGGGAGGCGCCGGGCGGTGAGGACGCGGCCCATGAGCTGGCCGAGGCCGTCCGCCGGGTCCCGATGGCCCGCCGCTTCCACAACGACGCCGTCGGGGCCGCCCGCCGGCTTCGTGAGCACCGCAAGGTCCGCTGGTTCCGGCTGGCCGGTCACGCCCCGTTCCCGCTGGCCGTCGAGATGGACGACGAGCCGCCCGCGGCCCTGGTGGAGCGCGCCTCCTGACCGGCCCCGGGCCCTGCCCGGGCCCGGCGCGGAGCCGGCGCGGAGCCGAAAAGGATCCACCGGCTTGCCATTGGCCCTTGCTGTGGCCTGGTCCACTCGCGTTTCCTCACGGGTGCAGAACGTCTCTTTCACATCAGTGAGGTCACCCGTGTCCACCACCGACAACCAGGCTCCCGAGACCGGCACCGCCCGCGTGAAGCGCGGTATGGCCGAGCAGCTCAAGGGCGGCGTGATCATGGACGTCGTCACGCCGGAGCAGGCGAAGATCGCCGAGGACGCGGGCGCCGTCGCCGTCATGGCCCTGGAGCGGGTCCCCGCCGACATCCGCAAGGACGGCGGCGTGGCCCGCATGTCCGACCCGGACATGATCGAGGGCATCATCGACGCCGTCTCGATCCCGGTCATGGCCAAGTCCCGGATCGGCCACTTCGTCGAGGCCCAGGTGCTGCAGTCCCTCGGCGTCGACTACATCGACGAGTCCGAGGTCCTCACCCCGGCCGACGAGGTCAACCACTCCGACAAGTGGGCCTTCACCACGCCGTTCGTGTGCGGCGCCACCAACCTGGGCGAGGCCCTGCGCCGCATCGCCGAGGGCGCCGCGATGATCCGCTCCAAGGGGGAGGCCGGCACCGGCAACGTCGTCGAGGCCGTCCGCCACCTGCGCCAGATCAAGAACGAGATCGCCAAGCTGCGCGGCTTCGACAACCACGAGCTGTACGCGGCCGCCAAGGAGCTGCGCGCCCCCTACGAGCTGGTCAAGGAGGTCGCCGAGCTGGGCAAGCTCCCGGTGGTCCTCTTCTCCGCCGGCGGCGTGGCCACCCCGGCGGACGCCGCCCTGATGCGCCAGCTCGGCGCCGAGGGCGTCTTCGTCGGCTCCGGCATCTTCAAGTCCGGCGACCCGGCCAAGCGCGCCGCCGCCATCGTGAAGGCCACCACCTTCTACGACGACCCGAAGATCATCGCGGACGCCTCCCGCAACCTCGGCGAGGCCATGGTCGGCATCAACTGCGACACCCTGCCCGAGACCGAGCGCTACGCCAACCGCGGCTGGTAAGGCGACGGACCGCATGAACACCCCCGTCATAGGCGTCCTGGCCCTGCAGGGCGACGTACGGGAGCACCTCATCGCCCTGGCCGCGGCCGACGCCGTGGCCAGGCCGGTACGGCGCCCCGAGGAACTCGCCGAGGTGGACGCCCTCGTCCTGCCCGGCGGCGAGTCCACCACCATCTCCAAGCTGGCCGTCCTCTTCGGAGTGATGGAGCCCCTCCGCGCGCGCGTGCGCGACGGCATGCCCGTCTACGGCACCTGCGCCGGCATGATCATGCTGGCCGACAAGATCCTCGACCCGCGCTCGGGCCAGGAGACCATCGGCGGCATCGACATGATCGTGCGCCGCAACGCCTTCGGGCGCCAGAACGAGTCGTTCGAGGCCGCGGTCGACGTACGGGGCGTCGCGGGCGATCCTGTGGAGGGCGTCTTCATCCGCGCTCCCTGGGTGGAGTCCGTGGGTGCCGGGGCCGAGGTGCTCGCCGAGCACGAGGGCCACATCGTCGCCGTCCGCCAGGGCAACGCGCTCGCCACGTCGTTCCACCCGGAACTGACCGGCGACCACCGCGTGCACTCCCTGTTCGTCGACATGGTGCGCGCCTACCGGACACCGGAGTCCTTGTAGGATCTCTGGAGTTCGTTGCAGAGATGGGTTACGCGAAGGAGACAGGCAGATGTCCGGCCACTCTAAATGGGCCACGACGAAGCACAAGAAGGCCGTGATCGACGCCAAGCGCGGCAAGCTCTTCGCGAAGCTGATCAAGAACATCGAGGTCGCGGCGCGCATGGGCGGCGTGGACCTCGACGGCAACCCGACCCTCTACGACGCCGTCCAGAAGGCCAAGAAGCAGTCGGTCCCCAACAAGAACATCGACTCCGCGATCAAGCGCGGTGGCGGTCTCGAGGCAGGTGGCGCCGACTACGAGACGATCATGTACGAGGGTTACGGCCCGAACGGTGTCGCGGTGCTCATCGAGTGCCTCACCGACAACCGCAACCGCGCCGCCTCCGACGTGCGCGTCGCCATGACCCGCAACGGCGGCAACATGGCCGACCCGGGCTCGGTGTCGTACATGTTCAGCCGCAAGGGCGTCGTCATCGTCCCCAAGGGCGAGCTGGCCGAGGACGACGTCCTCGGCGCCGTCCTGGACGCGGGTGCCGAGGAGGTCAACGACCTGGGCGAGACCTTCGAGGTCATCAGCGAGGCCACCGACCTGGTCGCGGTCCGCACCGCCCTGCAGGAGGCCGGGATCGACTACGACTCCGCCGAGTCCAGCTTCGTGCCGTCCGTCCAGGTCGAGCTGGACGAGGAGGGCGCCAAGAAGATCTTCAAGCTCATCGACGCGCTCGAGGACAGCGACGACGTGCAGAACGTCTTCGCCAACTTCGACGTGAGCGACGAGATCATGGAGAAGGTCGACGCGTAACGCTGCCGCGGACCGAGCGGCTCGGCGGGCCGGTGGAACACGTCCACCGGCCCGCCGCCGTTGTCAGTGGCGGCGGTTAGCCTGTCGACAGTCGTGGATCACCGCGAACTGCCGGTCGCAGCGGAGAGGGGAGGGCCTGTGCGTGTACTGGGGGTGGACCCCGGCCTGACCCGGTGCGGTGTCGGCGTCGTCGAGGGGGTGGCGGGGCGCCCGCTGACCATGGTCGGTGTCGGCGTCGTCCGGACGCCGACGGACGCCGAGCTGGGACACCGCCTCGTCGCCATCGAGCAGGGCATCGAGACGTGGCTGGACGAACACCGGCCCGAGTACGTCGCCGTGGAGCGGGTGTTCAGCCAGCACAACGTCCGTACCGTGATGGGCACCGCCCAGGCCAGCGCGGTCGCCATGCTGTGCGCCGCGCGCCGGGGCATACCCGTCGCCCTGCACACACCCAGCGAGGTCAAGGCCGCCGTCACCGGCAGCGGACGCGCCGACAAGGCGCAGGTCGGCGCCATGGTCACGCGCCTGCTCCGGCTGGCCGCGCCGCCCAGGCCGGCCGACGCCGCCGACGCCCTCGCACTCGCCATCTGCCACATCTGGCGCGCCCCCGCGCAGAACCGACTCCAGCAGGCCGTCGCCCTGCACACCTCGAAAGGCCGTACGGGATGATCGCCTTCGTGAGCGGACCGGTCGCCGCCCTCGCCCCCGACTCCGCGGTGGTCGAGGTGGGCGGCATCGGCATCGCCGTCCAGTGCACCCCGAACACCCTGTCCGGACTGCGGACGGGCCGGCCGGCCAGACTGGCCACCTCCCTGGTCGTCCGTGAGGACTCCCTGACGCTGTACGGCTTCGCCGACGACGACGAGCGCCAGGTCTTCGAACTGCTCCAGACCGCCAGCGGCGTCGGGCCGAGGCTCGCCCAGGCGATGCTCGCGGTGCACACGCCGGACGCGCTGCGCCGGGCCGTCGCCACCGGGGACGAGAAGGCCCTCACCGCCGTGCCCGGCATCGGCAAGAAGGGCGCCCAGAAACTCCTGCTGGAGCTGAAGGACCGGCTCGGCGAGCCGACCGGCGCCCCCGCGGTGGGCGCCCCCGTCAGCCAGGGCTGGCGCGACCAGCTGCACGCGGCCCTCATCGGCCTCGGCTACGCCACCCGGGAGGCCGACGAGGCCGTGACCGCCGTGGCGCCCCGGGCCGAGGCCGCCGGCGGCACCCCGCAGGTCGGACAGCTGCTGAAGGCCGCCCTGCAGACCCTGAACCGAGCCCGCTGACCTGCTCCACCCCGCTAGGAGACCTTCGTGAACTGGGACGACGCGAACGACACCCCCGCCTCCGAGCGGCTCGTCGGTGCGTCCGCCGACCGGGAGGACCAGGCCGTCGAGGCCGCCCTGCGGCCCAAGGACCTCGGCGAGTTCATCGGCCAGGAGAAGGTCCGCGAACAGCTCGACCTCGTCCTGCGCGCCGCACGCGCGCGCGGCGCCACCGCCGACCACGTGCTGCTCTCCGGGGCCCCCGGCCTGGGCAAGACCACCCTGTCGATGATCATCGCGGCCGAGATGGGCGCCCCCATCCGCATCACCTCCGGCCCCGCCATCCAGCACGCCGGCGACCTCGCCGCGATCCTCTCCTCCCTCCAGGAGGGCGAGGTCCTCTTCCTCGACGAGATCCACCGCATGTCCCGGCCCGCCGAGGAGATGCTGTACATGGCGATGGAGGACTTCCGCGTCGACGTCATCGTCGGCAAGGGCCCCGGCGCCACCGCCATCCCCCTGGAGCTGCCCCCGTTCACCCTGGTCGGCGCCACCACGCGCGCGGGCCTGCTGCCGCCCCCGCTGCGCGACCGCTTCGGCTTCACCGCGCACATGGAGTTCTACGAGCCGCACGAGCTGGAGCGCGTCGTGCACCGCTCGGCGAGCCTGCTGGACGTCGGGATCGAGCCGGACGGCGCCGCCGAGATCGCCGGCCGCTCCCGCGGCACGCCCCGCATCGCCAACCGCCTGCTGCGCCGCGTGCGCGACTACGCGCAGGTCAAGGCGGACGGCCTCATCACCCGGGACATCGCCGCGGCGGCCCTGGCCGTGTACGAGGTCGACGCGCGCGGCCTCGACCGGCTCGACCGCGCCGTGCTCCAGGCCCTGCTGAAGCTGTTCGGCGGCGGCCCGGTCGGCCTGTCCACCCTCGCCGTGGCGGTGGGGGAGGAGCGGGAGACCGTCGAGGAGGTCGCCGAACCCTTCCTGGTCAGAGAGGGGCTGCTGGCCCGTACCCCGCGCGGCCGGGTCGCCACTCCCGCCGCCTGGGCGCACCTGGAACTCACCCCGCCGCACGCGGCCGCCGGCGGCGCCGCGGGAAACGGACAACAGGATCTGTTCGGGGCGTAGGGGCTGTCTCGTCGATCAGGCCGGGCTCCCGGCCTGATCGACGAGACACCCCCTGGAGGCCACGTCGTCACCCCGTGACGGCGAGGGCATTGGCCGGAGCAGGAACCCAGGTGCCATGCTGAGCGTTGTTCCATGCGCGCGGACTCGCTTAGACTCCGCCGATGCCGCCCTTGCGGGTGGCGCCGACCCACACCCCCATCCAGAAGGCCGCTCTCCGTCGCGGTCGCGCGAAGGAAACCCCGTCCCGTGAATGCCTTTACCCTTCTCCCCTTCATCGTGCTCATCGCGGCCATGTTCCTGATGACGCGCTCGGCCAAGAAGAAGCAGCAGCAGGCCGCCCAGATGCGGAACGAGCTGCAGCCCGGCTCCGGTGTCCGCACGATCGGGGGCATGTACGCGACGGTCAAGGAGGTCAACGAGGACACCGTCCTCCTCGACGCCGGCCCGGGCGTCGACCTCCTTTTCGCCAAGAACGCGATCGGTGCCGTGCTCAGCGACGACGAGTACAACCGCATCGTGCACGGCATCGAGCACGACCTGAAGTCCGACACCGACATCGTCCCGGACGACGCCTCCTCCCTCACCGAGACCGACGAAGCCGACGGGCCTGCCGCCGCTGCCGCCTCCGACGACAAGATCGACCTCGGTAAGAAGGACGCCGCCGAGGACGGCGCCGACGCTGCCGAGCCCGCCGAGGCCAAGACGGAGGACGAGCCGAAGAAGACCGACGGCGACTCCGGCACGAAGTAGTCACGCCCCGGGGAGCGCGGCGTCGTCGTTGCGACGGCCGCGCACCCCGGGCGCGTCTGTTTCCCGCAGGGGAGCCCGACACCATGTCATGGCCGACCGCGCCGATCGCGCGCGGGGCGGCCCGAGAGGGAGTACGAGAAGGTGGCAGCACCTAAGAGGGGCCGGAACGCGAGCGCCCAGAGCAAGCCAGGGCGCTCGCTGGCCCTCATCCTGATCGCCATCGTGGCGCTCACCGGAGGGATGTTCGCCTCCGGCAACACCACTCCGCGTCTCGGCATCGACCTGGCCGGTGGTACGAGCATCACGCTCAAGGCGAAGGCCGACCAGGGGTCCGCGATCAACAAGGCCAACATGGACACCGCGGTCGACATCATGAACCGCCGGGTCAACGGCCTCGGCGTCTCCGAGGCGGAGGTGCAGACCCAGGGGCGCGACAACATCATCGTCAACATCCCCAAGGGCACCAACTCCAAGGAGGCCCAGCAGCAGGTCGGCACCACCGCCAAGCTGTACTTCCGCCCGGTCCTGGCCAGCGAGCCCTCCGGCGCCGCCGCGTCCAGCCCCTCGCCGGGCGCGTCCTCCGGCGGCAGCTCCTCGCCGAAGCCGGGCTCCAGCCCGTCTTCGACCGGCTCCGCCAAGCCGAAGGCGACCTCGTCGGGCTCCGGGACCCCCTCGGCCACGGCGACCACCCAGGGCCGCGCCGTCACCGACGCGCTCAAGGCCGACTCGACCCCCTCGCCGAGCGGCTCCGCGTCCGGCAGCGCCAAGCCGTCGGCCACCCCCTCGGCGTCCGCGAGCGGCGGCGGCAAGACCGGGCTCCAGGCCCAGTACGCGGTGCTGAACTGCGCCAAGCCCGCCGACCGTGCCAACGCCGGCAAGAACGCCAAGCCCGGTGACACCACCGTGGCCTGCGGCGAGAACAACGGCGTCTGGTACAAGTACCTGCTCGGCCCCGCCGCCGTGGACGGCACCGAGGTGAAGAAGGCGAAGGCCACCTTCGACACCCAGGGCGCCTCCGGCTGGCAGGTCCAGATGGACTTCACCAAGAGCGGCGCCGACAAGTTCGCGGACGTCACCGGAGAGCTGGCCAAGAAGCCGGAACCGCAGAACGAGTTCGGCATCGTCCTCGACGGCGAAGTCGTCTCCAGCCCGTACGTCCGTACGGCCATCACCGGCGGCAACGCGTACATCTCCGGCAGCTTCAAGCAGGAGGAGGCGCAGAACCTCGCCAACATGCTGTCGTACGGCGCCCTGCCGCTCACCTTCCAGGAGCAGTCCGTCACCACCGTCACCGCCGCGCTCGGCGGTGAGCAGCTGCACGCCGGTCTGCTCGCCGGCGCCATCGGTCTCGCGCTGGTCGTGATCTACCTGGTGGTCTACTACCGCGGTCTGTCGGTCGTCGCGATGGCCTCCCTGCTGGTCTCCGCGGCCCTCACCTACGTGATCATGTCGCTGCTCGGCCCGGCCATCGGCTTCGCGCTGAACCTGCCGGCCGTCTGCGGCGCCATCGTCGCCATCGGCATCACCGCGGACTCGTTCATCGTGTACTTCGAACGCATCCGGGACGAGATCCGGGAGGGCCGCTCGCTGCGCCCCGCCGTGGAGCGGGCCTGGCCTCGCGCCCGGCGCACCATCCTGGTCTCCGACTTCGTGTCGTTCCTCGCCGCCGCGGTGCTGTTCATCGTCACCGTCGGCAAGGTCCAGGGCTTCGCGTTCACGCTGGGCCTGACCACCCTGCTCGACGTCGTCGTCGTCTTCCTGTTCACCAAGCCGCTGATGACGCTCCTCGCGCGCCGCAAGTTCTTCGCCGACGGCCACAAGTGGTCCGGCCTCGACCCGGAGAGCCTGGGCGCGAAGCCGCCGCTGCGCCGCACCCGCCGTCCCGCCGGACCTGCCGCCGGCCCTGTCGACCCGAAGGAGGTCTGAGCGATGTCGAAACTCGGCAACCTCGGCGCCCGGCTGCACCGCGGCGAGATCTCGTACGACTTCGTCGGCAAGCGCAAGATCTGGTACGGCGTCTCGATCCTGATCACCATCACGGCCATCCTCGGGCTCGCCGTGCGCGGCCTGAACATGGGCATCGAGTTCCAGGGCGGCGCGGTCTTCACGACGCCCACGAACATGAGCACCTCGGTGGCCCAGGCGGAGAAGTACGCCGACGAGGCCTCCGGCCACGAGGCGATCGTGCAGAAGCTGGGCAACGGCAGTCTGCGCATCCAGATCGCCGGCATCGACACCGGCCAGTCCGACCGGATCAAGGATGAGCTGGCCAAGGACCTGAACCTCGACCCCGAGAAGCTCGCCGCCGACCTGGTCGGCCCGAGCTGGGGCGAGCAGATCGCCAACAAGGCCTGGGAGGGCCTGGCGATCTTCATGGTGCTCGTCGTGATCTACCTGGCGATCGCCTTCGAATGGCGCATGGCCGTCGCCGCCCTCGTCGCACTGATCCACGACATCACCATCACGACCGGTATCTACGCCCTGGTCGGCTTCGAGGTCACCCCCGGTACGGTCATCGGTCTGCTGACCATCCTCGGTTACTCGCTCTACGACACGGTCGTCGTCTTCGACAGCCTCAAGGAGCAGACGAAGGACATCACCAAGCAGACCCGCTTCACCTACAGCGACATCGCCAACCGGTCGATCAACGGCACCCTGGTCCGTTCGATCAACACCACGGTCGTCGCCCTGCTGCCGGTCGCCGGTCTGCTCTTCATCGGCGGCGGCTTCCTCGGTGCCGGCACGCTGAACGACATCTCGCTGTCGCTGTTCGTGGGTCTCGCCGCCGGCGCCTACTCGTCGATCTTCATCGCCACGCCGCTCGTCGCCGACCTCAAGGAGCGCGAGCCGGCGATGAAGGCCCTCAAGAAGCGGGTCCTCGCCAAGCGCGCCCAGGCCGCTTCGGGCGAGGGCGCCCCGGCCGGCCACGTCGCCGCCGGTGACGACTCCGACGACGCCGCTCCCGCCGTCGTGGGCCCGCGCAACCAGCCCGGCCCCCGCAGCCGGGGACGCGGCCGCCCCTCGGGGAAGCGCCGATGACCGGCATCGAGGAGCTGCTGCTCAGCCGCATCCGTGACGTGGCGGACTACCCGGAGCCCGGGGTGATGTTCAAGGACATCACCCCGCTGCTGGCGGACCCGGCGGCGTTCACGGCCCTGACCGGCACGCTGTCCGAGATCGCCGCCGGCACCGGCGCGACCAAGGTCGTCGGCCTGGAGGCCCGGGGCTTCATCCTCGGCGCCCCGGTCGCCGTCCGCGCGGGCCTCGGCTTCATCCCGGTCCGCAAGGCGGGCAAGCTGCCCGGCGCCACGCTGCGGCAGGCGTACGACCTCGAGTACGGCTCGGCAGAGATCGAGGTGCACGCCGAGGACCTGACGGCCGGCGACCGCGTCCTGATCGTGGACGACGTACTGGCCACGGGCGGCACCGCCGAAGCGGCGATCCACCTCATCCAGCGCGCCGGTGCGGAGGTCTCGGGCCTCGCGGTGCTGATGGAGCTGGGCTTCCTCGGCGGTCGCGCCCGCCTGGAACCGACCCTCGGCAGCGCTCCCCTGAAGGCACTCCTCCAGGTCTGAGCGCGCACACACACGACGGCCGCTCCCGGTGCCCGGCACCGGGAGCGGCCGTCGGCGTTCCGGCCGGAGGGCCGGGGCGCGACGGCCGGCGGCGACGTCGGCCGATGCCGGCGCACCGCGACGTCCACCCCCGGACACCCTCCGCACGCCCGCCCGGCATCCGGGATCCGCCTGCCGGAATCCCCCGGCGGCGTCCCGCGTTGCAGGTGGTGCACAGCGCTCCCGTCCGCCCGAGGGGGATGACCGGGCGCGGGATCGCTACGATGGGGTTTCCGGAGCCTGACCGGGGGACCCGGATCGCGCACGAGGAGTCCTCTTGCCAGACGAGGCCCAGCACCTGACCGCCGCCAAGCCCGAGTCCGCCTCGGCAGCCGCGGCCAAACCCGCGCCGAACGCGTCCCACGCGAAGAACGACACCCGCGGGCCGGTCGAGCACGCCCAGTCCGCGCCCGTCGAGAAGAGCGCCGAGGCCTCGCGTCCCAAGCCCCCGTCGACCGAGCGCCCGGCCCAGCCGCCCGTGGTGCGCCAGCCGCCGACCCCGCCGGCCCGCAGCGGTTCCTCCAACCGCGTCCGCGCCCGCCTCGCCCGCCTCGGCGTCCAGCGCGCCAACCCCTACAACCCGGTCCTGGAGCCGTTGCTGCGCATAGTCCGCAGCAACGACCCGAAGATCGAGAACTCCACGCTCCGCCAGATCGAGCGCGCCTACCAGGTCGCCGAGCGCTGGCACCGCGGTCAGAAGCGCAAGAGCGGCGACCCGTACATCACGCACCCGCTCGCCGTCACCACCATCCTCGCCGAGCTGGGCATGGACCCGGCCACCCTGATGGCGGGACTGCTGCACGACACCGTCGAGGACACCGAGTACGGCCTGGAGGACCTGCGCCGCGACTTCGGCGACGTGGTCGCCCTGCTCGTCGACGGCGTGACCAAGCTGGACAAGGTCAAGTTCGGCGAGGCCGCGCAGGCCGAGACCGTGCGCAAGATGGTCGTCGCCATGGCCAAGGACCCCCGCGTCCTGGTCATCAAGCTCGCCGACCGCCTCCACAACATGCGCACCATGCGCTACCTCAAGCGCGAGAAGCAGGAGAAGAAGGCGCGCGAGACGCTGGAGATCTACGCCCCGCTGGCGCACCGGCTGGGCATGAACACCATCAAGTGGGAACTGGAGGACCTCGCCTTCGCGATCCTCTACCCCAAGATGTACGACGAGATCGTGCGGCTGGTGGCCGAGCGGGCCCCCAAGCGGGACGAGTACCTGGCCATAGTGACCGACGAGGTCCAGGCCGACCTGCGCGCCGCCCGCATCAAGGCGACCGTCACCGGCCGCCCGAAGCACTACTACAGCGTCTACCAGAAGATGATCGTCCGCGGCCGTGACTTCGCGGAGATCTACGACCTGGTGGGGATCCGCGTCCTCGTCGACACGGTCCGCGACTGCTACGCCGCCCTCGGCACGGTGCACGCGCGATGGAACCCGGTCCCCGGCCGGTTCAAGGACTACATCGCGATGCCCAAGTTCAACATGTACCAGTCGCTGCACACGACGGTCATCGGGCCCAACGGCAAGCCGGTCGAGCTGCAGATCCGCACCTTCGACATGCACCGCCGCGCCGAGTACGGCATCGCCGCGCACTGGAAGTACAAGCAGGAGGCCGTCGCCGGCGCCTCCAAGGTCCGCACGGACGTCCCCAAGGCGTCCGGCAAGGACAAGGACGCCATCAACGACATGGCGTGGCTGCGGCAGCTGCTCGACTGGCAGAAGGAGACCGAGGACCCCGGCGAGTTCCTGGAGTCCCTGCGCTTCGACCTCTCCCGCAACGAGGTCTTCGTCTTCACGCCCAAGGGCGACGTCATAGCGCTGCCGGCCGGAGCCACCCCCGTGGACTTCGCGTACGCCGTGCACACCGAGGTCGGCCACCGCACCATAGGAGCCCGGGTCAACGGCCGGCTCGTACCGCTCGAGTCCACGCTGGACAACGGCGACCTGGTGGAGGTCTTCACCTCCAAGGCGTCCGGCGCCGGCCCCTCCCGCGACTGGCTCGGGTTCGTCAAGTCGCCGCGGGCGCGCAACAAGATCCGCGCCTGGTTCTCCAAGGAGCGCCGCGACGAGGCGATCGAGCACGGCAAGGACGCCATCGTGCGGGCCATGCGCAAGCAGAACCTGCCGATCCAGCGGATCCTCACCGGCGACTCCCTCGTCACCCTCGCCCACGAGATGCGCTACTCGGACATCTCCGCGCTGTACGCGGCGATCGGCGAGGGCCACGTCTCGGCGCAGAACATCGTGCAGAAGCTCGTCCAGGCCCTCGGCGGCGAGGAGGCCGCGACCGAGGAGATCGACGAGGCGGTCCCGCCGTCCCGTACCCGCGGGCGCAAGCGCCGCTCCAGCGCGGACCCCGGCGTCGTGGTCAAGGGCGTCGACGACGTGTGGGTCAAGCTGGCCCGCTGCTGCACGCCCGTACCCGGCGACCCGATCATCGGCTTCGTCACCCGGGGAAGCGGCGTGTCGGTCCACCGCAGCGACTGCCTCAACGTCGACTCGCTGTCCCGCGAGCCCGAGCGCATCCTCGAGGTCGAGTGGGCGCCCACCCAGTCCTCGGTCTTCCTGGTCGCCATCCAGGTCGAGGCGCTGGACCGCTCCCGGCTGCTGTCGGACGTCACCCGCGTCCTGTCCGACCAGCACGTCAACATCCTGTCGGCGGCCGTCCAGACCTCCCGCGACCGCGTGGCCACCTCCCGGTTCACCTTCGAGATGGGCGACCCCAAGCACCTCGGCCACGTCCTGAAGGCCGTACGCGGCGTCGAGGGCGTCTACGACGTCTACCGCGTGACATCGGGACGCAGCCGGTCGTAACCACGGCCCCGCGGGCCGCCCATGGACCTGTGCAGGCCCGCGCGGACCACCCCGGAACACGGGAAAGGGCCCCGTACGCTCGTACGAGGCCCTTTCACGCTGTCGGGGCAGGGGTCAGCCGCCGAACTCCTGCAGGCCCTTCAGGGCTTGGTCCAGGAGCGCCTGACGGCCCTCCAGCTCACGCTCCAGCTTGTCGGCCTTGGAGGTGTTGCCCTGGGCGCGCGCCTGCTCGATCTGCGCCCTCAGCTTGTCCACCGCGGCCTGCAGCTGACCGGTCAGACCCGCGGCACGCGCGCGTGCCTCCGGATTCGTCCGGCGCCACTCGGCCTCCTCGGCTTCTTGGATCGCCCGCTCGACGGTGTGCATCCGGCCCTCGACCTTGGGACGCGCGTCCCGCGGCACGTGACCGATGGCCTCCCAGCGCTCGTTGATCGAGCGGAAGGCGCCCCGCGCGGCCTTCAGGTCGGTGACCGGCAGGAGCTTCTCGGCCTCCTCGGCCAGCTCCTCCTTCAGCTTCAGGTTCTCCGCCTGCTCCGCGTCCCGCTCGGCGAACACGGAGCTGCGCGCGGCGAAGAACACGTCCTGGGCGCCGCGGAAGCGGTTCCACAGGTCGTCCTCGTGCTCACGCTGGGCGCGGCCGGCGGCCTTCCACTCCGTCATCAGCTCGCGGTAGCGGGCCGCCGTCAGACCCCAGTCCGTGGAGCCGGAGAGCGCCTCGGCCTCGGCGACCAGCCGCTCCTTGGTCCTGCGGGCCTCCTCGCGCTGCGAGTCCAGCTGCGCGAAGTGCGCCTTGCGGCGCTTGGAGAACGCCGACCGGGCGTGCGAGAAGCGGTGCCACAGCTCGTCGTCGGACTTGCGGTCCAGACGCGGCAGCCCCTTCCAGGTGTCCACCAGCGCCCGCAGCCGCTCACCGGCGGCCCGCCACTGGTCGGACTGCGCCAGCTCCTCCGCCTCCGAGACCAGCGCCTCCTTGGCCCTGCGGGCCTCGTCGGACTGCTTGGCCCGCTGCTGCTTGCGCTCCTCGCGGCGCGCCTCGACGTTCTCGACGAGCTTGTCCAGCCGCTTCCGCAGCGCGTCCAGGTCGCCGACCGCGTGGTGCGCCTCCACCTGCTCGCGCAGGTGGTCGATCGCGGTCTTGGCGTCCTTCGCCGACAGGTCGGTGGTCTGCACTCGCTTCTCGAGGAGGCCGATCTCGACAACCAGGCCCTCGTACTTGCGCTCGAAGTAGGCAAGCGCCTCCTCAGGGGAGCCGGCTGCCCAGGATCCGACGACCTGCTCGCCGTCGGCCGTACGCACGTACACGGTCCCCGTCTCGTCGACGCGGCCCCACGGGTCGCTGCTCACAGCGCCTCCTCCACATGATGCCCGCGGGGGGCTCAGCACCCCCGGGCATCGTCCACAGTTTCGTCACGGCCAACATAGGCGACCAGCGGGTTGCCTGTCCGCATCCAGCGCGACCGAAAAATCGCGCGGTCGGCCGTCATGGCCGTCAGGACTTCGTCACCGTCGCCTTGTTGATCACCACGGTGGCGTTCGGGGCGGTGTTGCCGGTGTTCGGGTCGGCCTCCTGGGCCCCGGCGTCGGCGATCTTCTTCAGCACCTTCATGCCCGCCTCGGACACCGTGCCGAACGGGGTGTAGCTCGGCGGCAGCGGGCTGTCCTTGTAGACGAGGAAGAACTGGCTGCCGCCGGTGTGCTTCTGCCCGGTGTTGGCCATCGCGACCGTGCCCGCCGGGTAGGTGCCGCCCTTGAGGATCTTGTCCTTCAGGTTCTCGTCCGGAATGGTGTAGCCCGGCCCGCCCATCCCCGTGCCCTTGGGGTCGCCGCACTGCAGCACGAAGATCTGCTCGGGGGTGAGCCGGTGGCACTTGGTGTGGTCGAAGTAGCCCTTGCCCGCCAGGAAGGCGAACGAGTTCACCGTGTGCGGGGCCGCCGCCGTCTTCAGCGCGATGTCGATGTCACCGCACGTCGTCGCGAGCTTCATCGAGTACTTCGCCGACGTGTCGATGTCCATCGCCGGCTCCTTCTTCCAGCTCAGGTTCTTCACCGAGCCGGCCGCCGGCTTCGCGCACGGGTCCGGAGCCTTGCTGGGCGGCGTGGCGCTCGGCGTGACCGCGGCGCTCGCGTCGGTCTTCTTGTCGTCGTCGTTCTTCAGTACGCCGGTCGTGTAGAGCGCGACACTGCCGATCACGACCACGCCGAGTACCGATGCGATCACGGAGTTGCGCAGGCGGGCCTTGCGCCGCGCCTCGGTGCGCCGCTGCTGCTGCCGCAAGAACTTCTCCCGGGCGAGCTGACGCCGCCGCTGATCCTGGGTGACCACCGGGTTCTCTCCTCATGCGTGTCGTGGGTCGAGCGGTACGCGTGCGTCCTGGCCGACCGCTGCGTGTAGCCCCGTACCGTATATGGGTTCGCTGAGGAAACGGCAGCGCCGGTAGGCTCTGACGCAGCTGAAGACGCCTGTAATCGACACAACGAAGGACGATCGTGCTCATTGCCGGGTTCCCCGCCGGGGCCTGGGGGACGAACTGCTATCTCGTCGCCCCCGCCGCCGGTGAGGAGTGCGTGATCATCGACCCGGGCCACCAGGCCGCCGAAGGAGTCGAGGAAGCGCTCAGGAAGCATCGGCTCAAGCCCGTCGCCGTCGTCCTCACCCACGGCCACATCGACCACGTGGCCTCGGTCGTCCCCGTGTGCGGCGCCCACGACGTGCCCGCCTGGATCCACCCCGAGGACCGGTACATGCTGAGCGACCCCGAGAAGGCGCTCGGCCGGTCCTTCGGCATGCCGCTGATGGGCGAGCTGACCGTGGGGGAGCCGGACGACGTCAAGGAGCTGACCGACGGCGCCACGCTGGAGCTGGCCGGGCTCACGTTCTCCGTCGCGCACGCGCCGGGCCATACCAGGGGGTCGGTGACCTTCCGGATGCCCGAGACCACCGACATCCCGTCGGTGTTCTTCTCCGGGGATCTGCTGTTCGCCGGCTCCATCGGACGCACCGACCTGCCGGGCGGATCCATGGAGGACATGCTCGAGTCGCTGGCCCGCGTGTGCCTGCCGCTCGGCGACTCCACCGTGGTGCTGTCCGGCCACGGCCCCCAGACGACCATCGGCCAGGAGCGCGCCACCAACCCCTACCTGCGGGACGTGGCCGCCGGCCAGGGAGCCGCCGAGGCTCCCCGACGAGGAATGTGACGAGAGAGCTTTCCGTGAGCACCTTCAAGGCACCCAAGGGCACCTACGACCTGATCCCCCCGGACTCGGCCAAGTACCTCGCGGTGCGCGAGGCCATCGCCGCCCCGCTGCGCAACTCCGGCTACGGCTACATCGAGACCCCCGGCTTCGAGAACGTCGAGCTGTTCGCCCGCGGTGTCGGTGAGTCCACCGACATCGTGACCAAGGAGATGTACGCCTTCGAGACCAAGGGCGGCGACATGCTGGCCCTGCGCCCCGAGGGCACCGCGTCCGTGCTGCGCGCGGCGCTGGAGGCCAACCTGCACAAGGCGGGCAACCTCCCGGTCAAGCTCTGGTACTCCGGCTCCTACTACCGCTACGAGCGTCCCCAGAAGGGCCGTTACCGCCACTTCTCCCAGGTCGGCGCCGAGGCGATCGGCGCGGAGGACCCGGCGCTGGACGCCGAGCTGATCATCCTGGCCGACCAGGCGTACCGCTCGCTGGGCCTCAGTGACTTCCGCATCCTGCTGAACAGCCTGGGCGACAAGGAGTGCCGGCCGGTGTACCGGGCCGCGCTGCAGGACTTCCTGCGCGGCCTCGACCTCGACGAGGACACGTTCCGCCGGGCGGAGATCAACCCGCTGCGCGT
This sequence comes from Streptomyces lucensis JCM 4490, assembly GCF_014650035.1. GTDB lineage: Bacteria > Actinomycetota > Actinomycetes > Streptomycetales > Streptomycetaceae > Streptomyces > Streptomyces lucensis. Next base: position 306,126 of record NZ_BMUE01000005.1, read on the forward strand.
CCTCGACGACAAGCGCGAGTCGGTGCAGAAGCAGCTGACGGGCGCCCCGCTGCTGCGGGACTACCTGTGCGACGCCTGCAAGACGTACCACGAGGAGGTCCGCGAACTGATCACCGCGGCCGGCGTCGCCTTCGAGGACGACGCCAAGCTGGTGCGCGGCCTGGACTACTACACCCGCACCACCTTCGAGTTCGTGCACGACGGCCTGGGCTCCCAGTCCGCGGTGGGCGGCGGCGGCCGTTACGACGGCCTCTCCGAGATGATCGGCGGCCCCGCGCTGCCGTCGGTCGGCTGGGCCCTCGGCGTCGACCGCACGGTGCTGGCCCTGGAGGCCGAGGGGATCGAGCTGAACATCCCCGCCTCGACCAGCGTCTTCGCCGTCCCGCTCGGCGAGGAGGCCCGCCGCGTGCTGTTCGCCAAGGTCACCGAGCTGCGCAAGGTCGGCATCGCCGCGGACTTCTCCTACGGCGCCAAGGGCCTGAAGGGCGCCATGAAGAACGCCAACCGCAGCGGCGCCCGCTACACGGTGGTGGCCGGTGAGCGGGACCTCGCCGAGGGCGTGGTCCAGCTCAAGGACATGGACTCCGGTGAGCAGACGGCGATCGGCGTGAACGAGATCGTGGCGGAGCTGGAGTCCCGGCTCGGCTGACCGGCCGCGCGCGAGGGCGCCGGACGCTCCTTCTGGGGGGCGTCCGGCGCCCTCGTGCCGTCCGGCTGTGCGACTGTCCGACTGTCCGACTGTCCGGAACCGAACGGACACCACTCGTCGTACGTACTTCCTTATGCGGCGTGAACGGTGCGCACACGGACGGGTGCGGCACAATGAGCCGTGCCCGAAGAAGGTCCGACCTCAAGTGACGGAATCGGCGTGATGAGCAAGACGACAGTCCAGGACGTCTCCACGGAACCCGGTCCCGAGCGTGCCGCCGACGCCCCCCGCACGGTGGGCGGCAGCCGTGCCTTCGCCCTGCTGCTGGTGATCACCGGCGCGGCCGGACTGCTGGCCGCCTGGGTCATCACGATCGACAAGTTCAAGATCCTCGAGGCGAAGGTCGCGGGCACGACCTTCACCCCGGGCTGCAGCCTCAACCCGGTCGTCTCCTGCGGCAGCGTCATGGAGAGCAAGCAGGCCGCCGCGTTCGGTTTTCCGAACCCGATGCTCGGCCTGGTCTGCTACGGCATCGTCATCTGCGTCGGCATGAGCCTGCTCGCCCGCGCCCGCTTCCCGCGGTGGTACTGGCTGACCTTCAACTTCGGCACGCTCTTCGGCGTCGTCTTCTGCGCCTGGCTGCAGTTCCAGTCCCTGTACCGGATCAACGCGCTGTGCCTGTGGTGCTCGCTGGCCTGGGTCGCCACGATCGTCATGTTCTGGTACGTCACCTCGTTCAACGTCCGCAACGGCTTCCTGCCGGCCCCGCGCCCGCTCAAGACCTTCTTCGGTGAGTTCACCTGGGTGCTGCCGGTCCTGCACGTGGGCATCATCGGCATGCTGGTGCTGACCCGCTGGTGGGACTTCTGGACCAGCTGACAGGGACCGGCCGGTCCGCACCGGCCGGCCCGGACCGGCCGACGGCCCAGCAAGGGCCCGGCCGGACTGTCGGTGCCGTGTTCTAGGGTTTCAGGGTGGAACCCGACCTCTTCACCGCCGCAGCAGAAGAACGCCAGGAGAAGGACCCGGCGGCCAGTCCCCTGGCGGTGCGCATGCGCCCGCGCACACTGGACGAGGTCGTGGGCCAGCAGCACCTGCTCACACCCGGGTCCCCGCTGCGCAGGCTGGTCGGCGAGGCCGGCGGCGGCCCCGCCGGACCCTCCTCGGTGATCCTCTGGGGCCCGCCCGGCACCGGCAAGACCACCCTCGCCTACGTCGTCTCCAAGGCCACCGACAAGCGGTTCGTGGAGCTGTCCGCCATCACCGCGGGCGTCAAGGAGGTCCGCGCGGTCATCGACGGCGCCCGCCGCGCCACCGGCGGGTTCGGCAAGGAGACCGTCCTCTTCCTGGACGAGATCCACCGCTTCAGCAAGGCCCAGCAGGACTCCCTCCTGCCGGCCGTCGAGAACCGCTGGGTGACCCTGATCGCGGCCACCACCGAGAACCCGTACTTCTCGGTCATCTCCCCACTGCTGTCCCGCTCCCTGCTGCTCACCCTCGAACCGCTCACCGACGACGACGTCCGCGGCCTGCTGCGGCGCGCGCTGGCCGACGAACGCGGCCTGAAGGGCGCCGTCGGCCTCCCCGAGGACACCGAGGCGCACCTGCTGCGGATCGCCGGCGGTGACGCCCGCCGCGCCCTGACCGCGCTGGAGGCGGCCGCGGGCGCCGCCCTGGACCAGGGCGAGAGCGAGATCGGCCTGCGGACGCTGGAGCAGACCGTCGACCGCGCCGCGGTGAAGTACGACCGCGACGGCGACCAGCACTACGACGTCGCCAGCGCTCTCATCAAGTCCATCCGCGGCTCCGACGTCGACGCCGCCCTGCACTACCTGGCCCGCATGATCGAGGCCGGGGAGGACCCCCGCTTCATCGCCCGCCGCCTGATGATCTCCGCGAGCGAGGACATCGGCCTCGCCGACCCGAACGCCCTGCCGATCGCGGTCGCCGCCGCCCAGGCCGTCGCCATGATCGGCTTCCCGGAGGCCGCCCTCACCCTCAGCCACGCCACGATCGCGCTGGCCCTCGCCCCCAAGTCCAACTCCGCGACCACGGCGATCGGCGCCGCGCTGCAGGACGTGCGGGCGGGCCTGGCCGGCCCGGTCCCGCCGCACCTGCGCGACGGCCACTACAAGGGCGCCGCCAAGCTGGGCCACGCGCAGGGCTACGTGTACCCGCACGACCTGCCCGAGGGCATCGCCCCGCAGCAGTACGCCCCGGACGCCCTCAAGGACCGCGACTACTACACGCCGACCCGGCACGGCGCCGAGGCCCGCTACGCCGACGCGGTCGAATGGACCAGGAGACACCTCGGTCGCAAGCGGCCCTGAGCACCCTGTAGCATTCCTGGCAGTGCTGCGTCCCGTGTCCGGCTTCGGCCGGCGCCTCAGGCGGGACATCCAGCCGGATCTTTCGATCCAGGAGCGTCGCGCACCGTCGTAGGTGTCGCGGGCAGCCCACCACCACCCGGAGCCCGGGACCGGTCGGTGGGCCGTTCGTGTGCTGCATGTATGTGCCCAGATCAGGGGGAGCGGCTGCCCGACACGTCCCACGCGGACCTGTCGGGAATTCCCCGGCTGCGGATGCGACCTCCCGTAACCCTGAGGCAGCCGAAAAGGAAAAGGAAAAGAAGTGGCGAACCAGTCCCGCCCCAAGGTCAAGAAGTCGCGTGCCCTCGGCATCGCGCTGACCCCGAAGGCCGTCAAGTACTTCGAGGCCCGCCCCTACCCGCCGGGCGAGCACGGCCGCGGCCGCAAGCAGAACTCGGACTACAAGGTCCGTCTGCTGGAGAAGCAGCGTCTGCGCGCGCAGTACGACGTGTCCGAGCGCCAGCTCGTCCGCGCCTACGAGCGTGCCTCCAAGGTCCAGGGCAAGACCGGTGAGGCCCTGATCATCGAGCTCGAGCGCCGTCTCGACGCGCTGGTCCTGCGTTCGGGCATCGCCCGCACGATCTACCAGGCCCGCCAGATGGTCGTCCACGGCCACATCCAGGTCAACGGCCAGAAGGTCGACAAGCCGTCCTTCCGTGTCCGCCCGGACGACGTCGTGCAGGTCCGCGACCGCTCCAAGGACAAGACGCTCTTCACGATCGCCCGCGAGGGTGGCTTCGCCCCCGAGGGTGAGACCCCGCGCTACCTGCAGGTGAACCTCAAGGCCCTGGCGTTCCGCCTGGACCGTGAGCCGAACCGCAAGGAGATCCCGGTGATCTGCGACGAGCAGCTCGTCGTCGAGTACTACGCCCGCTGACCCCAGCCGGCGTACGTCCTCAGCCCGCCGTCCTGCCGCCCTCCGGGGCCGGCGAGGCGGCGGGTTCGCGTTTCCCGGCCCCCTCCCGGCCCCGTGCCCCGCGCGGAGCGGGCAGCGCGCCCAGCGGCCGTACGCCGTCGTGTCCCAGCGCCCGGGCCACGGCCGCGTCCCGGTCCAGCCGTGACCCCTCGCGCACGCACTCCTCGTACCGCGTGTCACCGAGCGCCCGCCGCGCGGCGGCCTCGCACACCTCGTGCGGGGCGTTGTAGTGGGCCGAGCCGAACAGCGGCAGCCCCACCGACGGCCACAGCCGGCCCGCCGCCCCCTGCAGCACCGCCGCCTCGGCCGGGTCGCCCTGCGCCGCCGTCACCAGCGCGAGCAGCTCGATCGCCAGCACGCAGCCCAGCAGGTCGTCAAAGGCGTGCGCGTTGCCGAGGCAGTCCCCGAGCAGCTTCCGCGCCCGCGCCGGGGCCCCCTCCCGCCAGGCCGCGTACGCCAGCACGTAGAGCGCGTACGACCGCGCCCAGCGCTCCCCGTGGTCCTCGCAGATCCCCCGCACGTCCTCGCACAGCCGCACCGCGTCCGGCAGATCACCCTGGAACGCCCGTGTCATCGCCAGTTCCACCTGGCCCATCAAAACGTTGCTGTTGAGTTCGCCGATCTCGCGGTAGCGGTCCAGCGCCGACCGCAGCAGCGTCTCCGCACCGCTCATGTCGTCCGTGATCAGTGCCAGGCACCCGGCACGGTGCTCGGCGTACGCCGCCGCCGTCGCGTCCGCGCACCGCTCCGCCTGCTCCCGGCACTCCCGCAGCGTGCGCAGCGCGGTCACGGTGTCGCCCTGCAGGATCGCCACGTGCCCGAGCACCCACAGCGCCTTGAGCCGGGACCGCTCGTACCCCGACTCCAGCTCCACGCTGCGCTCCAGCCAGCGCCGCCCCTCCGCCAGCCGCCCGCACCCGACCCAGCAGAACCACAGCGATCCCGCCAGGTACTGGCCGAGGTGCACTCCCTCCGGCTCCGTCAGGCACAGCTCCAGCGCCGCCCGCAGATTCGCCAGCTCCGCTTCGACCCGGGCGGCCACCTCCCGCTGCCGGGGCGAGAACCAGTCCAGTTCGCACCAGGTCGCCAGGCCCAGGTACCAGTCGCGGTGCCGCCGGCGCAACCGGTCCGCGTCGCCGGCCGCCTCCAGCCAGTCGGCGCCGTAGGCGCGCACGGTGTCCAGCATGCGGTAGCGGGGACCGGCCGGGGTCTCCTCGCGGGAGACGACCGACTGGGCGAGCAGCTCCGAGAGCACGTCCAGGACGTCCCGTGCGGCCAGCCCGTCCCCGCTGCACACGTACTCGGCCGCCTCCAGGTCGAAGGTCCGCGCGAACACCGACAGCCGCGCCCACAGCAGCCGTTCGGCCGGCGTGCACAGCTCGTGGCTCCAGCCGATGGCCGTGCGCAGCGTCTGGTGCCGGGGCAGGGCGTCCCGGCCGCCGCCGGTCAGCAGCCGGAACCGGTCGTCCAGGCGCCGCAGCAACTGGTCGGGGGACAGGGCCCGCAGCCGTCCCGCCGCCAGTTCCAGCGCCAGCGGAACGCCCTCCAGGCGACGGCACAGCTCCCGCACCTCGGGGGCCCCGGCCACCGGCAGCCCCTGCTCCGCGGCCCGGCGCGTGAACAGCTCCACCGCCTCGTCCTCGTCGAGCGGCGGCAGCGGGAACAGCCGTTCGCCGGCCAGCCCCAGCGGACGCCGGCCCACGGCCAGCACGCGCAGCTCCGGCAGCCGGCGTACCAGCTCCGCCGTCAGGCCGGCGCAGGTCTCCACCAGGTGCTCGAACCCGTCCAGCACCAGCAGGACCCGCCGGCCGGTGAGGTGTTCGAGCAGCATCTCGCGGGGCATGCGGGAGGTGTGGTCGGTCAGCCCGAGCGCCTCCAGGACCGCGTACTCCACCAGCTGCGGATCGCGGACCGTCGCCAGCTCGACCCAGCCCCGGCCGGCGCCGCGCTCCGCGTCACCGGACGCCCACCGGGCCGCCGCCCGTCCGGCCAGCCGGGACTTGCCGACGCCCCCGGCCCCGGTCACGGTCACCAGCCGGGACCCGCCGAGCACGCTCGCCAGCTCGGCGAGCTGTGCCGAGCGCCCGACGAAGGCGTCGAGTTCGAGGGGCGGACCTACGTACGCCCACGGGCCGGGACTCTGAGGACCTCGCATGGGACACGGAGCGTACTGAACCGTGTTGCGTACAATCGCCTGTCGCGACTCCGTCCCCGGCGGCCGGTAATCCGGTGCGGAGCCCCGGCCTCGGCGCGATAGGCTCGGGGCCACGACTTTTTCGATGCTCAGGCACGTTTCAGGGAGCGGGTGCGCACAGTGTCCGGTGGTGAGGTGGCCGGGATCCTGGTGGCCGTCTTCTGGGCGATCCTGGTCTCCTTCCTCGCCGTCGCACTGGCGAGGCTGGCCCAGACGCTCAAGGCGACCACCAAGCTCGTGGCGGACGTGACCGACCAGGCCGTCCCGCTGCTAGCCGACGCCTCCCAGGCGGTGCGTTCGGCGCAGACCCAGATCGACCGGGTCGACGCGATCGCCTCCGACGTCCAGGAGGTCACGTCGAACGCCTCCGCGCTGTCGACCACCGTCGCCTCCACCTTCGGCGGCCCCCTGGTCAAGGTCGCGGCCTTCGGCTACGGCGTCCGCCGGGCCCTGGGGGGCCGCAGGGAGGACGTGCCCGCGAAGGCGCCCCGGCGTACCGTGATCGTGGGCCGGACGGTCCCCGCCGCACGCCGCAAGCGGAAGTAAGGACTGAGACCGAGCGATGTTCCGCCGTACGTTCTGGTTCACCTCGGGTGTCGCCGCCGGTGTGTGGGCCACCACCAAGGTCAACCGCAAGCTCAGGCAGCTGACCCCGGAGAGCCTGGCCGCCACCGCGGCGAACAAGGCCCTGGAGACCGGCCGGCGCGTGAAGGACCGCGCGGTCGGCTTCGCGCTCGACGTGCGCGACAACATGGCGCAGCGCGAGGCGGAGCTGAACGACGCCCTCGGCATCGACGAGGACCCCGGGCTCCCCGCGCCCCGGCGCCACGCCGTCATCGAGAACAACCGCAGCAGCCCGAAGTACATCGAGAACACGACGTACTCGCACAACCGGAATGAGGACCACTGATGGAGTCGGCCGAGATTCGCCGCCGCTGGCTGAGCTTCTTCGAGGAGCGCGGGCACACCGTCGTCCCTTCGGCGTCGCTCATCGCGGACGACCCGACTCTGCTCCTCGTCCCCGCCGGCATGGTGCCCTTCAAGCCCTACTTCCTCGGTGAGGTCAAGCCCCCCTTCGCGCGCGCCACCAGCGTGCAGAAGTGCGTGCGCACGCCCGACATCGAAGAGGTCGGCAAGACCACCCGCCACGGCACGTTCTTCCAGATGTGCGGCAACTTCTCCTTCGGTGACTACTTCAAGGAAGGTGCCATCAAGTACGCCTGGGAGCTGCTCACCACGCCCCAGGACAAGGGCGGTTACGGCCTCGACCCCGAGCGCCTGTGGATCACCGTCTACAAGGACGACGACGAGGCCGAGCGTATCTGGCACGAGGTCGTCGGCGTGCCCAAGGAACGCATCCAGCGCCTGGGCATGAAGGACAACTACTGGTCCATGGGCGTCCCCGGCCCCTGCGGCCCCTGCTCCGAGATCAACTACGACCGCGGCCCCGAGTTCGGCGTCGAGGGCGGCCCCGCCGTCAACGACGAGCGGTACGTGGAGATCTGGAACCTCGTCTTCATGCAGTACGAGCGCGGCGAGGGCATCGGCAAGGACAACTTCGAGATCCTCGGGGACCTGCCGAGCAAGAACATCGACACGGGCCTCGGCCTGGAGCGGCTCGCCATGATTCTGCAGGGCGTGCAGAACATGTACGAGATCGACACCTCCATGGCCGTGATCGACAAGGCCACCGAGCTGACCGGTGTCCGCTACGGCGACGCCCACGACTCGGACGTGTCGCTGCGCGTGGTCACCGACCACATGCGCACCGCCACCATGCTCATCGGCGACGGCGTCACCCCCGGCAACGAGGGCCGCGGCTACGTGCTGCGCCGCATCATGCGCCGCGCCATCCGCAACATGCGCCTGCTCGGCGCCACCGGCCCGGTCGTCAAGGACCTCATCGACGTCGTCATCGGCATGATGGGCCAGCAGTACCCGGAGCTGGTCACCGACCGCGAGCGCATCGAGAAGGTCGCCCTCGCCGAGGAGAACGCCTTCCTGAAGACGCTGAAGGCCGGCACCAACATCCTCGACACCGCCGTCACCGAGACCAAGCAGTCCGGCGGCAGCGTCCTCTCCGGCGACAAGGCCTTCCTGCTCCACGACACCTGGGGCTTCCCGATCGACCTCACCCTGGAGATGGCCGCCGAGCAGGGCCTCTCCGTGGACGAGGAGGGCTTCCGCCGCCTGATGAAGGAGCAGCGGGAGCGCGCCAAGGCCGACGCCCAGGCCAAGAAGACCGGCCACGCCGACATGGGCGCCTACCGGGAGATCGCCGACGCCGCCGGCGCCACCGACTTCACCGGCTACACCGAGACCGAGAGCGAGACCACGATCGTCGGCATCCTCGTCGACGGGGTCTCCTCCCCGGCCGCCGCCGAGGGCGACGAGGTCGAGATCGTCCTGGACCGCACCCCGTTCTACGCCGAGGGCGGTGGCCAGATCGGCGACACCGGCCGGATCAGGGTCGACTCCGGCGCCGTCGTCGAGATCCGCGACTGCCAGAAGCCGGTCCCGGGCGTGTACGTCCACAAGGGCGTCGTCCAGGTCGGCGAGGTCACCGTCGGCGCCAAGGCCCACGCCTCCATCGACGCCCGCCGCCGCCACGCCATCGCCCGCGCCCACTCGGCCACGCACCTGACCCACCAGGCGCTGCGCGACGCCCTCGGCCCGACGGCCGCCCAGGCCGGTTCCGAGAACCAGCCCGGCCGCTTCCGCTTCGACTTCGGCTCGCCCTCCGCCGTCCCGACGGCCGTGATGACCGACGTCGAGCAGAAGATCAACGAGGTGCTCGCCCGGGACCTCGACGTGCACGCCGAGGTCATGGGCATCGACGAGGCCAAGAAGCAGGGCGCCATCGCCGAGTTCGGCGAGAAGTACGGCGAGCGCGTCCGCGTGGTGACCATCGGCGACTTCTCCAAGGAGCTGTGCGGCGGCACACACGTGCACAACACGGCCCAGCTGGGCCTGGTGAAGCTGCTCGGCGAGTCCTCCATCGGCTCCGGTGTGCGCCGTATCGAGGCCCTGGTCGGCGTGGACGCCTACAACTTCCTCGCCCGCGAGCACACGGTCGTCGCCCAGCTCCAGGAGCTGATCAAGGGCCGTCCGGAGGAGCTTCCGGAGAAGGTCTCCGCCATGCTCGGCAAGCTGAAGGACGCCGAGAAGGAGATCGAGAGGTTCCGCGCCGAGAAGGTGCTGCAGGCCGCCGCCGGCCTCGCCGGGTCCGCCAAGGACGTGCGGGGCGTCGCCCTGGTCACCGGCCAGGTCCCGGACGGCACGGCGCCGGACGACCTGCGCAAGCTGGTCCTCGACGTGCGCGGCCGGATCCAGGGCGGCCGGGCCGCCGTGGTCGCCCTCTTCACGGTCACCGGCGGCAAGCCGCTGACGGTCATCGCCACCAACGAGGCCGCGCGCGAGCGCGGTCTGAAGGCCGGTGACCTGGTCCGCGCCGCCGCCAAGACCCTCGGCGGCGGCGGTGGCGGCAAGCCGGACGTCGCCCAGGGCGGCGGCCAGAACCCGGCCGCCGTCGGCGAGGCCGTCGACGCCGTCGAGCGACTCGTCGCCGACACCGCCAAGTAGGGAAGCGGTCGCCCCATGCGCAGAGGACGCCGGCTCGCGATCGACGTCGGGGACGCCCGGATCGGGGTCGCCTCGTGCGACCCCGATGGGATCCTCGCCACACCGGTGGAGACCGTTCCCGGCCGGGACGTACCCGCCGCCCACCGCCGGCTGCGCCAGCTGGTGGAGGAGTACGAACCGATCGAGGTCGTCGTCGGACTCCCTCGCTCCCTCAAGGGGGGCGAGGGCCCGGCCGCCGTCAAGGTCCGCGCCTTCGCCCAGGAGCTGGCCAGGGGCGTCAAGCCGGTGCCGGTCCGCCTGGTCGACGAGCGGATGACCACCGTGACGGCCAGTCAGGGACTGCGCGCCTCGGGGGTGAGGTCCAAGAAGGGCAGGTCGGTCATCGACCAGGCCGCGGCCGTCGTCATTCTGCAGCAGGCCCTGGAATCCGAACGGGTGTCAGGCAAGGCACCCGGCGAGGGCGTCGAAGTGGTTGTCTGATCGCGATACGGTAACGTTCCGCGCGATGCGCCGGTGTTCGAACAGCCGGGGCACAGCAAGAGGCGGAACGGAAACCGGCCCACCGGCCGCGGACCGTCGGCCTCGCGGCTCTAGGGGATCGATGACTGAGTATGGCCGGGGCCCGGGCTCCGAACCGTGGCATCCGCAGGACCCGTTGTACGGGGACGGCGGATGGGAGGGACAGCAGGCGCACGTCGGCCCGCAGTCCGCCTACGGCGGCCGGCCGCAGCACCCCCACCCGCAGGAGCCGCAGCACGGCGAGTGGAACCAGCAGCACCCCGGGTACGACGGGCAGCAGTACCAGTACTACGACGAACAGGGTCACGGCGGCTACGACCAGCAGCTCGCCGGCCACACGCAGCAGCAGTACCACCAGGACGCCTGGCAGGCGGGCAACACGCACGGCCACGTGCCCTACGCCGCCGACCCCAACGACCCGTACAACCAGCAGCCCGTCGCGTACGGCGGGGAACAGCCCGACCTGTACGGCACCGCGGACGCCTACCCCCCACCGCAGCCGCCCGGGCGCAGGCAGCCCGAGCCGGAAGCGCGGCCGGAGCCCGCGGCCGACGAGGAGGAGCCCGCCCCCCTCGAGGAGGACGGCCGCGACGACGACGAGGAGCACGAGCTCCAGAGCCGGCGCGACAGGCGAGGCAAGGGCCGCAAACCCGTCAAGGACAAGAAACGGCGTACCGGCTGCGCCTGCATGGTCGTCGTCCTGGTGTTCGGCGGCGGCCTCGGCGGAGTCGGGTACTTCGGCTACAAGTTCTACCAAAATCGTTTCGCCCCGGCCCCGGACTACGCGGGCAGCGGCAACGGCCACGAGGTCACCGTCAGCATCACCAAGGGCGACGGCGGCTGGGAGATCGGCCAGAAGCTGAAGGAGGCGGGCGTCGTCGAGAGCGCCGCCGCGTTCGTCTCCGCGCTGCAGGCGAATCCCAAGGGCAAGTCGCTCCAGGACGGCGTCTACACCCTGGAGAAGGAGATGTCCGCCGCGAGCGCGGTGGAACTGATGCTCAGCCCGAAGAGCCGCAGCAACCTGATCATCGCCGAGGGCCGGCGCAACATCGAGATCTACGGCCTGATCGACAAGCGCGTCGGCGTGGCGGCGGGCACCACCGCGCGCGTCGCGAAGAAGGAGTACAAGCACCTCGGCCTGCCCGCCTGGGCGCTGAACCACCCGAATCTCAAGGACCCGCTGGAGGGCTTCCTCTACCCGTCCAGCTACGCGGTCACCAAGGGCCAGAAGCCCGAGGCCGTCCTCAAGGGCATGGTCTCGCAGGCCACCGCCAAGTACCGGGAGCTGGGCCTGGAGAAGAAGGCCAAGGTCCTCGGCCTCGACGGCCCCTGGCAGCTGCTCACCGTGGCGAGCCTGGCGCAGGCCGAGGGCACGAGCCACGACGACTTCCGCAAGATGGCCGAGGTCGTCTACAACCGCCTCACGCCGGACAACCCGCAGACCTACGGGCGGCTGGAGTTCGACTCCACGTACAACTACGTGAAGAACCAGAGCAAGATCGACCTGAGCATCGCCGAGCTGCGCAGGTACGACAACCCCTACAACACCTACTTCTCCAAGGGCCTGCCGCCGGGGCCCATCGACAACCCCGGCGAGGAAGCGCTCAGGGGTGCGCTCGACCCGACCGACGACGGCTGGTACTACTTCATCTCGATGGACGGCAAGACCAGCAAGTTCACGCGGACGCTCGACGAGCACAACAAGCTGGTCGAGGAGTGGAACGCGTCGAGGAAAAAGAGCTGATGACAGTGACCCACCGGGCCGCCGTGCTCGGTTCGCCCATCGCCCACTCCCTCTCCCCGGCGCTGCACCGGGCCGCGTACGGCGAACTCGGGCTCACCGACTGGTCGTACGAGCGCTTCGAGGTCGACGAGGCCGGGCTGCCCGGGTTCCTCGCGGAGCTGGGAGAGCAGTGGGCGGGGCTGTCGCTGACCATGCCGCTCAAGCGGGCGGTCATCCCGCTGCTGGACGAGATCAGCGAGACGGCCGCCTCCGTGGACGCGGTCAACACGGTCGTCCTCACCGAGGACGGCCGCCGGACCGGCGACAACACCGACATCCCCGGCATGGTGGCCGCCCTGCGCGAGCACGGCATCGAGGAGGTCGGCTCCGCCGCGATCCTCGGCGCCGGCGCCACCGCCTCCTCCGCGCTCGCCGCGCTCGCCCGGATCTGCACCGGGGAGGTCGTCGCCTACGTCCGCAGCGAGGCCCGCGCCGCCGAGATGCGCCGGTGGGGCGAGCGGCTGGACGTGGAGGTGCGCACGGCCGACTGGGCGGACGCGGCCGAGGCCCTGCGGGCCCCGCTGGTGATCGCCACCACGCCGGCCGGTACCACCGACGCGCTCGCCGCCGCCGTACCCGAACGCCCCGCCACCCTCTTCGACGTGCTCTACGACCCCTGGCCCACCGAGCTGGCGGCCCGCTGGTCCATGTTCGGCGGCGCCGTGGTCGGCGGCCTCGACCTGCTGGTCCACCAGGCCGTGCTCCAGGTCGAGCAGATGACCGGCCGCTCCCCGGCCCCGCTGGAGGCCATGCGCCGGGCCGGCGAGAAGGCGCTCGCCGCCCGCTGAGCGGCGCGCTCCCGCGTCCGTCTGCTGGACCGGCGGCCGGACAGCGCCCGGGACGTGGGAGGATCGGAGGTGGCGGGCCGGGGTCGCGCGACCGGCCGTGCCGTCGCCGTACGCGAGGAACCGCGTGCGCAGCAGTACCGGGCGCGAACACGGAGGAGCACCGTTGAGCAGGCTGCGTTGGCTGACCGCGGGGGAGTCCCACGGTCCCGCACTTGTCGCGACGCTGGAGGGGCTTCCCGCCGGCGTGCCGATCACCACCGACATGGTGGCGGACCACCTGGCGCGGCGGCGGCTCGGCTATGGCCGCGGTGCGCGCATGAAGTTCGAGCGGGACGAGATCACGTTCCTGGGCGGCGTCCGGCACGGTCTCACCCTCGGTTCCCCGGTCGCGATCATGGTCGGCAACACCGAGTGGCCCAAGTGGGACCAGGTCATGGCGGCCGACCCGGTCGACCCGGAGGTGCTGGCCGGGCTCGCCCGCAACGCGCCGCTGACCCGGCCCCGGCCCGGTCACGCCGACCTCGCCGGCATGCAGAAGTACGGCTTCGACGAGGCCCGCCCGATCCTGGAGCGCGCCTCGGCCCGCGAGACGGCCGCGCGCGTGGCCCTGGGTGCCGTCGCCCGCTCCTACCTGAAGGAGACGGCCGGCATCGAGATCGTCTCCCACGTCGTGGAGCTTGCCTCCGCCAAGGCCCCCTACGGCGTCTACCCGACCCCGGCCGACGTGGCGAAGCTGGACGCGGATCCGGTGCGCTGCCTGGACGCCGACGCCTCGAAGGCGATGGTCGCGGAGATCGACCAGGCCCACAAGGACGGCGACACGCTCGGTGGCGTGGTCGAGGTGCTGGCCTACGGCGTCCCGGTCGGCCTCGGCTCGCACGTCCACTGGGACCGCCGCCTGGACGCCCGCCTCGCCGCCGCCCTCATGGGCATCCAGGCGATCAAGGGCGTGGAGGTCGGCGACGGCTTCGAACTGGCCCGGGTGCCGGGTTCCAAGGCGCACGACGAGATCCTGACCACCCCCGAGGGCATCAAGCGGGCCTCCGGCCGCTCCGGCGGCACCGAGGGCGGCCTGACGACGGGCGAGCTGCTGCGCGTGCGCGCCGCCATGAAGCCGATCGCGACCGTCCCGCGCGCCCTGCGGACGGTGGACGTCGTGACCGGTGAGGAGGCCCAGGCCCACCACCAGCGTTCCGACGTCTGTGCGGTCCCGGCGGCCGGCATCGTCGCCGAGGCCATGGTCGCGCTGGTGCTGGCGGACGCGGTCGCCGAGAAGTTCGGCGGCGACTCGGTCGCCGAGACCGGCCGGAACGTGCGGTCGTACCTCGACCACCTCGCGATCAGGTGAGCACCGTGCCTGCGGTCGTACTCGTGGGCCCGATGGGCGTCGGCAAGTCCACCGTCGGGCGGCTGCTGGCCGAGCGGCTGGGCGTGGGGTACCGGGACACGGACGACGACATCGTCGCCGAGCAGGGCCGCACCATCTCCGACATCTTCATGGACGAGGGGGAGCCCGCCTTCCGGGCACTCGAGAAGCGCGCGGTACGGGACGCGCTCGCCGGGCACGGGGGCGTCCTCGCGCTCGGCGGCGGCGCGATCCTCGACCCGGACACCCGCGCGCTGCTCGCCGGGCACCGGGTGGTCTACCTCTCCATGGACGTGGACGAGGCCGTCAGGCGCACCGGCCTGAACGTGGCCCGCCCGCTGCTCGCGGTCAACCCGCGCAAGCAGTGGCGCGAGCTGATGGAGGCCCGGCGGCACCTGTACGAGGAGGTCGCCACCGCGGTCGTGCCGACGGACGGCCGCACCCCCGAAGAGGTCACCCGAGCTGCGCTGGACGCACTGGAGTTGGAAGAAGCATGAGCGAGGCAGTCACCCGCATCCAGGTAGCCGGCAGCGCCGGCACCGACCCGTACGAGGTACTGGTCGGCCGGCAGCTCCTGGGCGAACTGGCCGGCCTGATCGGGCCGAAGGCCAAGCGGATCGCGGTGATCCACCCCGAGGCGCTGGCCGAGACCGGCGACGCGCTGCGCGCCGACCTCGCCGAGCAGGGGTACGAGGCCGTCGCCATCCAGGTGCCCAACGCGGAGGAGGCCAAGACCGCCGAGGTCGCCGCCTACTGCTGGAAGGCGCTGGGTCAGTCCGGCTTCACCCGCACCGATGTCATCGTCGGCGTCGGCGGCGGCGCGACGACGGACCTGGCCGGGTTCGTCGCCGCGACCTGGCTGCGCGGAGTGCGCTGGATCGCCGTCCCGACCACCGTGCTGGCCATGGTGGACGCGGCGGTCGGCGGCAAGACCGGCATCAACACCGCCGAGGGCAAGAACCTGGTGGGGGCCTTCCACCCGCCGGCCGGTGTCCTGTGCGACCTCGCCGCGCTGGACTCCCTCCCGGTCAACGACTACGTATCCGGGCTGGCGGAGGTCATCAAGGCGGGCTTCATCGCCGACCCGGTGATCCTCGACCTCATCGAGTCCGATCCCGGGGCCGCCCGCACCCCGGCGGGCCCGCACACGGCCGAGCTGATCGAGCGGTCGATCCGGGTCAAGGCCGAGGTCGTCTCCTCGGACCTGAAGGAGTCCGGTCTGCGGGAGATCCTCAACTACGGCCACACGCTCGGCCACGCCATCGAGAAGAACGAGCGCTACAAGTGGCGGCACGGCGCGGCGGTCGCGGTCGGCATGCACTTCGCCGCCGAACTGGGCCGTCTCGCGGGCCGGTTGGACGACGCGACCGCGGACCGCCACCGCACGGTCCTGGAGTCCGTGGGGCTGCCGCTGCACTACCGCTACGACCAGTGGCCCAAGCTGCTCCAGACCATGAAGGTCGACAAGAAGTCCCGTGGCGACCTGCTGCGCTTCATCGTGCTCGACGGCCTGGCCAAGCCGACCGTCCTGGAAGGCCCGGATCCGGCCGTCCTGCTCGCCGCCTACGGAGAAGTGGGCCAGTAGGTCCCGCGCCGCTCCGTACGTCCGCTTTCCCGCGGTTGTCCGGTGTCCGGTTCCCCCGGGGGACCGGGCACTTCGGGCGGTCCCCGGCCGTTGCGGCAAATGACGGCCGGGGACGGTACCGTTCGGTGGGCAGTGGGGGTCCGCCCCCGCTGCCAGCACCAATGGCCTGCTGCGAGTGAGCCGGAGGGGCGCCGCACCGACCCGGACGCCCCGGCGGCGAACGAGCCGAACGACGAGACGGAGTGGCAACGGATGCAGCACGCAGTGGGGTCTCCGCTGCCGCCGCCCCAGCAGCCGGGGCAGGGGCCGCACGCCGGCTGGGCGCCGGCCGGGCACCACCCCGGCCCGCACCCGGCGGCCCCCCAGGGCCCCGGCCCCGTTCCCCCGCCGCCCCAGGCACCGGGCTTCCCGGCCGCGTCCGGGACCGTACCTCCGGCGCCCCCGCAGCCCCCGGCCCCGCAGCACGCCGCCGTCCCGCCCGCCCCCGCACAGCCGGCCCCGGATACCACCGGCCACGTGCCGCTGCCACCGGGCGGCCCGGTCGGCGTCCCCACGGCGCCGCCCGCCACGGCCGCGCCCGCCGACCCGACGGCCACCACCCTGGCCGTCCTGCTGATCGGTCCGGCCGGAGCCGGCAAGACGAGCGTGGCCAAGTACTGGGCGGACCACCGGCGCGTCCCCACGGCCCACATCAGCCTGGACGACGTGCGCGAATGGGTCCGCTCGGGCTTCGCCGACCCCCAGTCCGGCTGGAACGAGAACTCCGAGGCCCAGTACCGCCTCGCCCGCCGCACCTGCGGCTTCGCCGCCCGGAACTTCCTGGCCAACGGCATCTCCTGCATCCTGGACGACGCCGTCTTCCCGGACCGCCCGGTGGTCGGCCTCGGCGGCTGGAAGCGCCACGTGGGCCCCGGGCTGCTCCCGGTCGTCCTCCTTCCGGGACTGGACATCGTCCTGGAGCGCAACGCCGAACGGACGGGCAACCGCCGCCTCACCGACGAGGAGGTGGCCCGCATCCACGGCCGGATGGCCGGCTGGTACGGCTCGGGACTGCCGATCATCGACAACTCCCAGCTGGACGTCCCCGGCACGGCCCAGGTACTGGACGAGGTCCTGGCGCGGGCCATAGCGAGCCCGCCGAGCTGGTAACCGAGCCGGACGAACCCCCGCGAACCCCACTCGGCCCCCCTCGATCGGCACGATCCGCGCAAAGCTCCTACGCTCATCTCATGTCAGAGGTGTACGCGAACCGCCGATCCCGGCTGAGGGACCACTTCAACGCGGCCGGCACCGCGGCAGCGCTCGTCACCCGCCCCGCCAACGTGCGCTATCTCGCGGCGGCGGCCCCCCAGGGCGCCGTCCTGCTCCTGGGCAGGCGCGAGGACCTGCTCGTCTGCGCCGGCCAGCCCGAGGACCGTCCGTTCGAGGGCCGGCCGGACGAGAACCTGCGGACGCACGTGCTGTCCTCGTCCGGCGGCGATCCCGCGGTGGCGGCGGCCGGTCTCGCCACGGCCGAGGGCGCCGATTCCCTGGCGGTGGAGGAACACCACCTCACCGTGGCCCGCCACCGGGCGCTCGCCTCGGTCGCCCCGGCGCTCCGCCTGGCCGACCTCGGCGCGGCCGTGGAGCAGCTCAGGGTCGTCAAGGACGAGGAGGAGATCTCCTGTCTGCGCATCGGCGCCGAGATCGCCGACCAGGCGCTCGGCGAACTGCTGGAGTCCATCCTGGTCGGCCGCACCGAGCGGCACCTCGCGCTGGAGCTGGAGCGGCGCCTGGTCGACCACGGAGCAGACGGGCCGGCCTTCCCCACCTCCGTGGCCACCGGACCGCACTCCGGGCGCCGCGGCCACCGCCCCACCGACCGGCGCGTGGAGGAGGGCGACTTCCTCTCCGTCTGCCTGGGTGCCACCTATCGCGGCTACCGCTGCGAGATCGGCCGCACCTTCGTCATCGGCACCTCGCCCGCCGACTGGCAGATCGAGCTGTACGACCTCGTCTTCGCCGCCCAGCGGGCCGGGCGCGAGTCCCTGGCGCCGGGGACCGCGTACCGCGACGTCGACCGTGCCGCCCGCCAGGTCCTGGACTCCGCGGGCTATGCGGAGGCACTCACACCGCTGACCGGACACGGGGTCGGACTCGAAATCGACGAGGACCCGCAGCTGGCCCCCGCGGCCATGGGTAAACTGGACGCTTGCGTGCCGGTCACCGTCGAACCGGGGGTCCACCTCCCGGGCCGGGGCGGTGTCCGGATCGATGACACGCTCGTCGTGCGCCCCGAGGCGGACGGCGGACCCGAGCTACTCACCATCACGACCAAGGAGCTGCTCGCGCTCTAGCGACCCCAGGGAAGACCAGGCACATCCCCACGCCGCCCGGCCTTCCCCGGCGCCGCTGGGTGCGTGCGCCGGGGTCGTCCACGTCAGTCCAGGAGATTCCGCAACCGTGGCTTCCACGAACGACCTCAAGAACGGCATGGTGCTCAAGCTCGAAGGCGGCCAGCTCTGGTCCGTCGTCGAGTTCCAGCACGTCAAGCCCGGCAAGGGCCCGGCCTTCGTGCGCACCAAGCTCAAGAACGTGCTCTCCGGCAAGGTCGTCGACAAGACCTTCAACGCCGGCGTCAAGGTCGAGACGGCCACTGTCGACAAGCGCGACATGCAGTTCTCGTACATGGACGGCGACTACTTCGTCTTCATGGACATGGAGACCTACGACCAGCTGATGGTCGACCGCAAGGCCGTCGGCGACGCCGCCAACTTCCTCATCGAGGGCTTCACGGCCACCGTCGCCCAGCACGAGGGCGAGGTCCTCTTCGTCGAGCTGCCGGCCGCCGTCGAGCTGGTCGTGCAGGAGACCGAGCCGGGTGTCCAGGGCGACCGCTCCACCGGCGGCACCAAGCCCGCCACCCTGGAGACCGGTCACCAGATCCAGGTCCCCCTCTTCATCACCACCGGTGAGAAGATCAAGGTCGACACCCGCACCAGTGACTACCTCGGCCGGGTGAACAGCTAACCGTGGCTGCCCGCAACACGGCCCGCAAGCGCGCCTTCCAGATCCTCTTCGAAGGCGACCAGCGCGGCGCCGACGTCCTGACGGTCCTCGCGGACTGGATCCGGCTGTCCCGGTCCGACACGCGGCAGCCGCCGGTCAGCGAGTACACGATGCAGCTGGTCGAGGGCTACGCGGAGCACGCGAAGCGCATCGACGAGCTGATCGCGCAGTACGCGGTGGGCTGGACGCTGGACCGGATGCCGGTCGTCGACCGCAACATCCTGCGGCTGGGCGCGTACGAGCTGATCTGGGTCGACGAGACCCCGGACGCCGTCGTCCTGGACGAGATGGTGCAGCTGGCGAAGGAGTTCTCGACGGACGAGTCGCCCTCGTTCGTGAACGGCCTCCTCGGCCGGCTGAAGGACCTCAAGCCGACACTGCGTCGCGCCTGACGAGAAGGGGCGCCGAGGAACCGCGGCGGCCGGGCGGCCATGGGCCGTCCGCGGCCGCCCGCGCGGTTCCCCGCGCCCCGTCGGTGTGCCGTGGCTCCCCCCGTACCGGGAAGGGGCCACGAGAGCCGTAGAACGCCGCCGGGGTGGCCGGAACCGTGAAGTTCCGGCCACCCCGGCGGCACGTTTCTGCTGGGTTCTCCCCGCGCTTACGCCTCTTCGTGCGCGGCGACCGCACGGCGCGCGTCCGCGTCCAGGACGCCCCAGCTGATCAGCTGCTCGGTCAGGACCGAGGGGGACTGGTCGTAGATGACGGCGAGTGTGCGCAGGTCGTCCTGGCGGATCGAGAGCACCTTGCCGTTGTAGTCGCCGCGCTGGGACTGGATGGTCGCCGCGTAGCGCTGCAGCGGGCCCGCCTTCTCGGCCGGCACGGTGGCCAGCCGCTCCAGGTCCAGGACCAGCTTCGGCGGCGGCTCGGCGGCGCCGCCCGGAGTGGTGCCCGGCAGCAGCTCCTGCACAGGAACGCCATAGAAATCGGCCAGCTCGGCAAGACGCTGCACGGTCACGGCACGGTCGCCGCGTTCGTACGAACCGACCACCACGGCCTTCCAGCGACCCTGGGACTTCTCCTCGACACCGTGGAGGGAAAGGCCCTGCTGGGTGCGGATGGCCCGGAGCTTGGCCCCGAGCTGTTTGGCGTATTCGCTGGACATATAGCTCCCCGGACACTGTGTCGACGCGGTCGGCTGTCTGCCCGCCGCGCGGCTGGTAACTCACTGTGAGGTTACGCAGCGTGACTCTCGTGCGTCAAGCCGAATGGTCCACACCGACTCTTCCGTGACGGCGCCGGCCGATTCCGCCAGGGGGGTGATCGGGGGGCTCCCGGGGACCTGCTACCGTGGATGGCGCAAATCCGACGTCCTTTAAGGTCCGTCCCGTGAGGCGGAGAAGGAGGTCCGTTTCGTATGGACACGCACGCGAACACGCATGCGACCGATGCGCGGCCCGTTCTCGAGGGCCCCGACATCGCGCGGGTACTGACCCGCATCGCCCACGAGATCGTCGAGCGCGCCAAGGGCGCCGACGACGTGGTGCTCCTCGGCATCCCGACCCGAGGCGTCTTCCTCGCCCAGCGGCTCGCCGCCAAGCTGCGGCAGGTCACCGGCCGCGAGGTCCCGGTCGGCTCGCTCGACATCACGATGTACCGCGACGACCTGCGCATGCACCCGCCGCGCGCGCTGGCCCGCACCGAGATCCCCGGTGACGGCATCGACGGCAGGCTGGTCGTCCTCGTCGACGACGTGCTCTTCTCCGGCCGTACCATCCGCGCCGCCCTCGACGCCCTGAACGACATCGGGCGCCCCCGCGCGGTCCAGCTCGCGGTCCTGGTCGACCGCGGCCACCGCGAACTGCCCATCCGCGCCGACTACGTCGGCAAGAACCTCCCCACGTCGTTGCGGGAGACGGTCAAGGTCCAGCTCGCCGAGGAGGACGGTCGCGACACCGTGCTGCTCGGTGTGAAGCCGGCCGGCCAGTAGCCAAGTCCGGCGTACGGCCGCTCCGGCGCGCCCGTACGCGCACCGGCCTGCCCCGAATCTCCTGACCGAACTGCCTTACGGAGCCTGACAGATGCAGCGTCATCTCATCTCGGCCGCCGACCTCACCCGCGACGACGCCGTCCTGATCCTCGACACCGCCGAGGAGATGGCCCGGGTCGCCGACCGGCCGATCAAGAAACTGCCGACCCTGCGCGGCCGCACGATCGTCAACCTCTTCTTCGAGGACTCCACCCGCACCCGGATCTCCTTCGAGGCCGCCGAGAAGCGCCTCTCCGCGGACGTCATCAACTTCTCCGCCAAGGGGTCGTCGGTGTCCAAGGGCGAGTCCCTGAAGGACACCGCCCAGACCCTGGAGGCGATGGGCGTCGACGCCGTCGTCATCCGCCACGGCGCCTCCGGCGCCCCCTACCGCCTGGCCAACTCCGGCTGGATCGACGCCGCCGTCGTCAACGCGGGCGACGGCACCCACCAGCACCCCACCCAGGCCCTGCTCGACGCCTTCACCATGCGCCGCCGCCTGGTCGGCCGGGACGCCGGCCTCGGCCAGGACCTCAGCGGCAAGCGGATCACCATCGTCGGGGACGTGCTGCACAGCCGGGTCGCCCGCTCCAACGTCGACCTGCTGCACACCCTCGGCGCCGAGGTCACCCTGGTCGCCCCGCCCACGCTGGTGCCGGTCGGCGTCGGAAGCTGGCCCTGCGAGGTGTCGTACGACCTCGACAGCACGCTGGTGAAGTCCGACGCGGTGATGATGCTGCGCGTCCAGCGCGAGCGCATGAACGCCGCCTTCTTCCCCACCGAGCGCGAGTACTCGCGGCGCTACGGCCTCGACGGCGAGCGCATGGCGAAGATGCCCGAGCACGCCATCGTGATGCACCCCGGCCCGATGGTCCGCGGCATGGAGATCACCGCCGAGGTCGCCGACTCCGACCGCTGCACGGTCGTCGAGCAGGTCGCCAACGGCGTCTCCATCCGGATGGCCGTCCTCTACCTGCTGCTCGGCGGCAACGAGCCCGCCCTCACCCACGCCCGCACCCCCGAGGAGAAGTAGAACCATGAGCAAGATCCTGATCCGCGGTGCGAAGGTGCTCGGCGGCGAGCCGCAGGACGTGCTGATCGACGGCGAGACGATCGCCGAGGTGGGCACCGGGCTGTCCGCCGAGGGCGCCGAGGTCGTCGAGGCCGGGGGCAAGGTGCTGCTCCCGGGCCTGGTCGACCTGCACACCCACCTGCGCGAGCCGGGCCGCGAGGACTCCGAGACGGTCCTGACCGGCACCCGCGCGGCGGCGAGCGGCGGCTACACCGCCGTCTTCGCCATGGCCAACACCTTCCCGGTCGCCGACACCGCCGGCGTCGTCGAGCAGGTCTACCGGCTGGGCAGGGAGCACGGCTACTGCGACGTGCAGCCCATCGGCGCCGTCACCGTCGGCCTGGAGGGAAGGAAGCTCGCCGAACTGGGCGCGATGCACGAGTCGGCCGCCGGCGTCACCGTCTTCTCCGACGACGGCAAGTGCGTGGACGACGCCGTGATCATGCGCCGCGCGCTGGAGTACGTGAAGGCCTTCGGCGGCGTCGTCGCCCAGCACGCCCAGGAGCCCCGCCTCACCGAGGGCGCCCAGATGAACGAGGGCGTCGTCTCCGCCGAGCTGGGCCTGGGCGGCTGGCCGGCCGTCGCCGAGGAGTCGATCATCGCGCGGGACGTGCTGCTCGCCGAGCACGTCGGCTCCCGCGTCCACATCTGCCACCTCTCCACCGCCGGCTCCGTGGAGATCGTCCGCTGGGCCAAGTCCCGCGGCATCCAGGTCACCGCCGAGGTGACCCCGCACCACCTGCTGCTCACCGACGAACTGGTGCGCACCTACAACCCGGTCTACAAGGTCAACCCGCCGCTGCGCACCGAGCGCGACGTCCACGCCCTGCGCGAGGCGCTCGCCGACGGCACCATCGACATCGTCGCCACCGACCACGCCCCGCACCCCCACGAGGACAAGGACTGCGAGTGGGCCGCGGCCGCAATGGGCATGGTCGGCCTGGAGACCGCGCTGTCCGTGGTGCAGGAGACCATGGTGGAGACGGGTCTGCTGGACTGGGCCGGCGTCGCCGACCGCATGTCCGCCCGGCCCGCGCAGATCGGACGGGCCACCGGGCACGGCCGACCCGTCTCGGCTGGTGAGCCCGCCAACCTCACCCTCGTCGACACGGCATACCGTGGCCAGGTGGACCCCGCGGGCTTCGCCTCGCGCAGCCGCAACACCCCGTACCAGGGTCGTGAGCTGCCGGGCCGTGTGACGCACACGTGGCTGCGGGGCAAGGCCACGCTCGTCGACGGGAAGCTCACGTGACACCTGTAATCCTGCTGGCCGGGAAGTCGGCCGACGTCACCGACTGGCCGGGCCGCATCGGCTGGCTCGTCGGACTCGCCCTCTTCGTCGCGCTCGTCTACTGGCTGATGCGCGAGGGCTGGAAGTGGCGCGGCACCCTCCAGGGCGACATCCCGGCCCTGCCCACCGCGCCGGACGGAACCGGCCCGGTGAGACTGAGCATGAGCGGCCGCTACCACGGCTCCACCACCGCCGGGCAGTGGCTGGACCGCATCGTGGCCCACGGCCTCGGCACCCGCAGCCGGGCCGAGCTCACCCTGACCGACGCGGGCCTGGAGGTCGAGCGCCCCGGAGCGAACGACTTCTTCGTCCCCGCGGCCGCGCTGCGCGGCGCCCGGCTGGACAAGGGCATCGCCGGCAAGGTCCTCACCGAGGGCGGACTGCTGGTGGTGACCTGGGCCCACGGCGACAGGCTGATCGACTCCGGGTTCCGCTCGGACCGCTCGGCCGAGCACACCGAATGGGCCGACACCCTGAACAAGATGATCGACGACACGGAAGGCGCACGATGACGACCTCCACCAGGGGAGCCGCGAAGGTTCCCGCCGTACTCGTCCTGGAGGACGGCCGCACCTTCCGCGGCCGCGCCTACGGGGCCGTGGGGGAGACCTTCGGCGAGGCCGTGTTCTCCACCGGCATGACCGGCTACCAGGAGACCCTCACCGACCCGTCGTACGACCGCCAGATCGTCGTCGCGACCGCCCCGCAGATCGGCAACACCGGCTGGAACGACGAGGACGACGAGTCCCGGCGCATCTGGGTCTCCGGCTACGTGGTGCGCGACCCCGCGCGCGTGCCGTCCAACTGGCGCGCCAAGCGCTCCCTGGACGACGAGCTGGTCGCGCAGGGCGTGGTCGGCATCTCCGGGATCGACACCCGCGCCCTCACCCGCCACCTGCGCGAGCGCGGCTCGATGCGCGCCGGCATCTTCTCCGGCTCCGCGCTCGACAGCGCCTCCGAGGCCGAGCTGGTCGAGCGCGTGCAGGCCCAGCCGCACATGAAGGGCGCCAGCCTCTACGAGGAGGTCGCCACCAAGGAGGCGTACGTCGTCCCGGCGGTCGGCGACAAGCGCTTCACCGTCGCCGCCATCGACCTCGGCATCAAGGGCATGACCCCGCACCGCATGGCCGAGCGCGGCATCGAGGTGCACGTGCTGCCCGCCACCGCCACGGCCGACGAGATCTACGCCGTCGAGCCCGACGGCGTCTTCTTCTCCAACGGCCCCGGCGACCCGGCGACCGCCGAAGGCCCGGTCGCGCTGATGTCCGCCGTCCTGGAGCGCAGGACGCCGCTGTTCGGCATCTGCTTCGGCAACCAGATCCTCGGCCGCGCCCTCGGCTTCGGCACCTACAAGCTGAAGTACGGCCACCGGGGCATCAACCAGCCGGTCCAGGACCGCACGACCGGCAAGGTCGAGGTCACCGCGCACAACCACGGCTTCGCCGTGGACGCGCCGCTCGACAAGGTCAGCGACACCAGGTTCGGGCGCGCCGAGGTCTCCCATGTCTGCCTCAACGACAACGTCGTGGAGGGGCTGCAGCTGCTCGACCAGCCGGCCTTCTCCGTCCAGTACCACCCCGAAGCGGCAGCGGGCCCGCACGACGCCGCCTACCTGTTCGACCGCTTCGTTTCCCTGATGGAGGGCCAGCGTGCCTAAGCGCACCGATATCCAGTCCGTCCTGGTCATCGGCTCCGGCCCGATCGTCATCGGCCAGGCCGCCGAGTTCGACTACTCCGGCACCCAGGCGTGCCGCGTACTCAAGGCCGAGGGCCTGCGCGTGGTCCTCGTCAACTCCAACCCGGCGACGATCATGACCGACCCGGAGATCGCCGACGCCACCTACGTCGAGCCGATCACCCCGGAGTTCGTCGAGAAGATCATCGCCAAGGAGCGCCCGGACGCCCTGCTGCCCACCCTGGGCGGCCAGACGGCCCTGAACACCGCGATCTCGCTGCACGAGAACGGCGTCCTGGAGAAGTACGGCGTCGAGCTGATCGGCGCCAAGCCCGAGGCCATCCACAAGGGCGAGGACCGCGACCTGTTCAAGGACGTCGTGGAGGAGGTCCGCCGCAAGACCGGGCACGGCGAGTCCGCCCGCTCGGTCATCTGCCACACCATGGACGACGTCCTCAAGGGCGTCGAGACCCTCGGCGGCTACCCGGTCGTCGTCCGTCCTTCCTTCACCATGGGCGGCGCCGGCTCCGGCTTCGCGCACGACGAGGAGGAGCTGCGCCGCATCGCCGGCCAGGGCCTCACGCTCTCCCCGACCACCGAGGTGCTCCTGGAGGAGTCCATCCTCGGCTGGAAGGAGTACGAGCTGGAGCTGATGCGCGACAAGCACGACAACGTCGTGGTCGTCTGCTCCATCGAGAACTTCGACCCCATGGGCGTGCACACCGGCGACTCGATCACCGTCGCCCCGGCGATGACGCTGACCGACCGCGAGTACCAGGTGCTGCGCGACGTCGGCATCGCGATCATCCGCGAGGTCGGCGTCGACACCGGCGGCTGCAACATCCAGTTCGCGGTGAACCCCGAGGACGGCCGCGTGATCGTCATCGAGATGAACCCGCGCGTCTCGCGTTCCTCGGCGCTCGCCTCCAAGGCGACCGGATTCCCCATCGCCAAGATCGCCGCCAAGCTGGCCGTCGGCTACACGCTCGACGAGATCCCGAACGACATCACCCGGGAGACCCCGGCCTCCTTCGAGCCCACGCTCGACTACGTGGTCGTCAAGGCCCCCCGGTTCGCCTTCGAGAAGTTCCCGCAGGCCGACTCCACGCTGACCACCACAATGAAGTCGGTGGGCGAGGCCATGGCCATCGGCCGCAACTTCACCGAGGCCTTCCAGAAGGCGCTGCGCTCGCTGGAGAAGAAGGGCAGCCAGTTCGCCTTCACCGGCGAGCCCGGCGACAAGGACGCCCTGCTGCGCGAGGCCGTCCGGCCCACCGACGGCCGGATCAACACGGTCATGCAGGCCATCCGCGCGGGCGCCACGCCCGAGGAGGTCTTCGAGTACACGAAGATCGACCCGTGGTTCGTGGACCAGCTCTTCCTGATCAAGGAGGTCGCGGACGAGCTGGCCGAGGCGCCCGAGCTGACCGCCGGCCTGCTGGCCGAGGCCAAGCGGCACGGCTTCTCCGACCAGCAGATCGCCGAGATCCGCGGCCTGCGCGAGGACGTCGTCCGCGAGGTCCGGCACGCCCTCGGCATCCGCCCGGTCTACAAGACCGTCGACACCTGCGCCGCCGAGTTCGCCGCGAGGACGCCGTACTTCTACTCCTCCTACGACGAGGAGAGCGAGGTCGCGCCCCGTGAGAAGCCGGCCGTCATCATCCTGGGCTCCGGCCCGAACCGCATCGGCCAGGGCATCGAGTTCGACTACTCCTGCGTCCACGCCTCCTTCGCGCTGTCCGACGCCGGGTACGAGACCGTGATGGTCAACTGCAACCCGGAGACCGTCTCCACCGACTACGACACCTCCGACCGGCTGTACTTCGAGCCGCTGACGCTGGAGGACGTGCTGGAGATCGTCCACGCCGAGCAGCAGGCCGGCCCGGTCGCGGGCGTGATCGTGCAGCTGGGCGGGCAGACCCCGCTCGGCCTGTCGCAGGCGCTGAAGGACAACGGCGTGCCGATCGTGGGCACCTCGCCCGAGGCGATCCACGCCGCCGAGGACCGCGGCGCCTTCGGCCGCGTCCTCGCGGAGGCCGGCCTGCCGGCCCCGAAGCACGGCACGGCCACCACCTTCGAGGAGGCCAAGGCCATCGCCGACGAGATCGGCTACCCGGTCCTCGTCCGGCCGTCGTACGTCCTCGGCGGGCGCGGCATGGAGATCGTCTACGACGAGACCCGCCTCGCCTCCTACATCGCCGAGTCGACCGAGATCAGCCCCTCCCGGCCGGTCCTCGTCGACCGCTTCCTGGACGACGCCATCGAGATCGACGTCGACGCGCTCTACGACGGCGAGGAGCTGTACCTCGGCGGCGTGATGGAGCACATCGAGGAGGCCGGCATCCACTCCGGCGACTCGGCGTGCGCCCTGCCCCCGATCACCCTCGGCGGCTTCGACATCAAGCGGCTCCGCGCCTCCACCGAGGCCATCGCCAAGGGCGTCGGCGTGCGCGGCCTGATCAACATCCAGTTCGCGATGGCCGGCGACATCCTCTACGTCCTGGAGGCCAACCCGCGCGCCTCCCGTACGGTCCCCTTCACCTCGAAGGCGACCGCGGTGCCGCTCGCCAAGGCCGCCGCCCGGATCTCGCTGGGCGCCACCGTCGCCGAGCTGCGCGCCGAGGGCCTGCTCCCGGCGCACGGCGACGGCGGCGAGCTGCCGCTGGACGCGCCGATCTCCGTCAAGGAGGCCGTCATGCCGTGGTCGCGCTTCCGCGACATCCACGGCCGCGGCGTCGACACCGTCCTCGGCCCGGAGATGCGCTCCACCGGCGAGGTCATGGGCATCGACTCCGTCTTCGGCACGGCGTACGCCAAGTCGCAGGCGGGCGCATACGGCCCGCTGCCCACCAAGGGACGCGCGTTCATCTCGGTCGCCAACCGCGACAAGCGCTCGATGATCTTCCCGGCCCGCGAGCTGGTCGCGCACGGCTTCGAGCTGCTGGCCACCTCCGGCACCGCCGAGGTCCTCAAGCGCAACGGCATCAACGCCACCATCGTGCGCAAGCAGTCCGAGGGCACCGGTCCGAACGGTGAGAAGACCATCGTCCAGCTCATCCACGACGGCGAGGTCGACCTCATCGTCAACACGCCGTACGGCACCGGCGGCCGCCTCGACGGCTACGACATCCGCACGGCGGCGGTGGCCCGCTCCGTGCCGTGCCTGACGACCGTGCAGGCGCTGGCGGCCGCCGTCCAGGGCATCGACGCCCTCAACCACGGCGACGTGGGCGTCCGCTCGCTCCAGGAACACGCGGAACACCTGACCGCGGCCCGCGACTAGCAGCCCTTGAGGGGGACACCGGAAACGGTGTCCCCCTCTTCACGAGGACCCCTGAGGACTTTCCCCGATGTACGAGCTCTTCTTCCGTCTGCTGTTCCAACGGATGGACCCCGAGAAGGCCCACCACCTCGCCTTCCGCTGGATCCGCCTCGCCGCCCGCGTCCCCGTGCTGCGCACGTTCGTCGCGGCGGTCCTCGCGCCCCGGTACAAGGTGCTGCGCACCGAGGCCTTCGGGCTGCGCATGCACGGCCCCTTCGGGCTCGCCGCCGGCTTCGACAAGAACGCCGTCGCCATCGACGGCATGTCGATGCTGGGCTTCGACCACGTGGAGATCGGCACGGTGACGGGGGAGCCGCAGCCCGGCAACCCCAGGAAGCGGCTGTTCCGGCTCGTGGCCGACCGTGCGCTGATCAACCGCATGGGCTTCAACAACGACGGCTCGCTGGCCGTGGCGGCCCGCCTCGCGACCCGTGAACCGGTCTTCCGGACCGTCGTCGGCGTCAACATCGGCAAGACCAAGGTCGTCCCGGAGGCGGAGGCGGTCGCCGACTACGTGAAGTCGGCCGAGCGCCTCGCGCCCTACGCCGACTACCTGGTCGTCAACGTCTCCTCGCCGAACACCCCGGGCCTGCGCGACCTCCAGGCGACCGAGGCGCTGCGCCCGCTGCTGACCGCCGTCCGCGAGGCCGCCGACCGCACGGTCGCGAACCGGCGCGTCCCGCTGCTGGTGAAGATCGCCCCGGACCTCGCCGACGAGGACGTCGACGCCGTCGCCGACCTCGCGGTGGAACTCGGCCTGGACGGCATCATCGCCACCAACACCACCATCGCGCGCGAGGGACTCGGACTCGCCTCCGCCCCCTCGCTGGTGAAGGAGACCGGCGGCCTGTCCGGAGCGCCCCTGAAGGCGCGCTCCCTGGAGGTCCTGCGCCGCCTGTACGCGCGCGTGGGCGACCGGATCACCCTGGTCGGCGTCGGCGGCGTCGAGACCGCCGAGGACGCCTGGCAGCGCATCCTGGCCGGCGCCACGCTGGTCCAGGGGTACAGCGCCTTCGTCTACGAGGGCCCCTTCTGGTGCCGCGCGATCCACAAGGGCCTCGCCGCGCGCCTGCGCACCAGCCCGTACGCCACCCTCGCCGACGCGGTCGGCGCCGACGTGAGGAAGTCCGCATGACCGTTCCGGAGCCCTTCGGCGCGCGCCTGCGCCGCGTCATGGACGAGCGCGGCCCGCTCTGCGTCGGCATCGACCCGCACGCCTCCCTGCTCGCCGAGTGGGGGCTGGACGACGACGT
Organism: Streptomyces lucensis JCM 4490; assembly: GCF_014650035.1. Lineage (GTDB taxonomy): Bacteria > Actinomycetota > Actinomycetes > Streptomycetales > Streptomycetaceae > Streptomyces > Streptomyces lucensis. The sequence goes on from NZ_BMUE01000005.1 coordinate 335,504, forward strand.
GGCCGGTCTGGAGCGGTTCAGCCGGACCGTCGTCGAGGCGGTGGCCGACCGGGTGGCCGTCATGAAGCCGCAGAGTGCCTTCTTCGAGCGCTTCGGCTCGCGCGGAGTGGCCGTCCTGGAGCGGACGGTCCAGGAGGCGCGCGCGGCCGGCACGCTGGTCGTGATGGACGCCAAGCGCGGGGACATCGGCTCGACCATGGCCGGGTACGCCGAGGCCTACCTGCACAAGGACGCCCCGCTGTTCTCCGACGCGCTCACCGTCTCGCCGTACCTCGGCTACGGCTCGCTCGGCCCGGCCGTCGCGCTGGCCCGGGAGAGCGGCGCCGGACTGTTCGTGCTGGCCCTCACGTCGAACCCGGAGGGCCCCGAGGTGCAGCACGCGGTCCGGGCCGACGGGCGCAGCGTGGGCGCGACCATGCTGGCCCACCTGGCCGCCGAGAACGCGGGCGAGGCGCCGCTGGGTTCCTTCGGCGCGGTCGTCGGCGCCACGGTCGGCGACCTGGCGGCGTACGACCTCGACATCAACGGCCCGCTCCTGGCTCCCGGTGTGGGGGCGCAGGGGGCGACGGCGGCCGATCTGCCGAAGGTGTTCGGGGCGGCGGTGCGCAACGTCGTCCCGAACGTCAGCCGGGGTGTGCTGCGCCACGGTCCCGGCGTCGGAGCGCTGCGTTCGGCCACGGAACGCTTCGCGGAGGAGATCCGGGCGGCGGTCGCCGGCTCCTGAGGCGCTCCGGGGGCGTCCCCGAGGTCCTTCCCAGGGGGCCGGCCGGGCCGCGCGGGACCGGTTCGGGTGTGACCGCGGCCTCAATTCGGGGGCAATATGTCCCAAATGTCCGGCCTGGCGGAGGCTGACCAGGACTTTTCCGCTGTTCTCGCTGACTCTGGCGGACTTGCCCGCTAGTCTCCGAGCAGTGGGGGCGCCTCCCGCGTCCCACAAGGCAGTGGGGGAGAACGGGCAGCGTGTTGCTCGCAGCTCCCCAGGTGTGGGGCGACTAGGTTCCTCACCGGTCCGTATCCGACAGTTCGACATCCGAGGTGACGTAGGCGTGGCTCTTCCGCCCCTTACCCCTGAACAGCGCGCAGCCGCGCTCGAAAAGGCCGCCGCGGCTCGCCGGGAGCGGGCCGAGGTCAAGAATCGACTCAAGCACTCCGGCGCCTCCCTGCACGAGGTCATCAAGCAGGGCCAGGAGAACGACGTCATCGGCAAGATGAAGGTCTCCGCACTGCTCGAGTCGCTGCCCGGCGTGGGCAAGGTCCGCGCCAAGCAGATCATGGAGCGTCTGGGCATCTCCGAGAGCCGCCGTGTGCGGGGTCTCGGCTCCAACCAGATCGCTTCCCTGGAGCGTGAGTTCGGCAGCACCGGCTCCTGAGTCCGGGTCCTGCCGGACCGGGAGTCCCGGGCACTGCGGGATTGCTGGAATAATCGCCGCATGGCTGTAACACCCCGGGGGACGACCCCCGAGCCCCCGGACGCACGTCCGCGGCTGACCGTGCTCTCCGGCCCCTCAGGGGTCGGCAAGAGCACGGTCGTCGCTCATATGCGCAAGGAACACCCCGAGGTCTGGCTCTCGGTGTCCGCGACCACCCGCAAGCCGCGCCCCGGCGAGCAGCACGGAGTCCACTACTTCTTCGTCACCGACGACGAGATGGACAAGCTGATCGCCAACGGCGAGCTGCTGGAGTGGGCCGAGTTCGCCGGCAACCGCTACGGCACGCCCCGCGCGGCCGTGCAGGAGCGGCTGGAGAACGGCGAGCCCGTGCTGCTGGAGATCGACCTCCAGGGAGCCCGGCAGGTCCGTGACTCCATGTCCGACGCCCAGCTGGTGTTCCTGGCTCCCCCCTCCTGGGAGGAGCTGGTGCGCAGGCTCACCGGGCGGGGCACCGAGCCGCCCGAGGTCATCGAACGCCGTCTGGAGGCGGCCAGGACGGAGCTGGCGGCCGAGCCGGAGTTCGACGAGACCCTGGTCAACACCTCCGTCGAGGACGTGGCGCGCGAGCTGCTAGCCTTGATGGACGTTGTGTGATCGTCACCGCTGCACGCTGCTAGGCAGGGCGCGCAGAGCCGGTCGCACCGACTGATTCTTTCCCACCCATCGGAAGGTAGAGCGTGTCCTCTTCCATCACCGCGCCCGAGGGCATCATCAACCCGCCGATCGACGAGCTCCTCGAGGCCACCGACTCGAAGTACAGCCTCGTGATCTACGCGGCCAAGCGTGCCCGCCAGATCAACGCGTACTACTCGCAGCTCGGCGAGGGCCTCCTCGAGTACGTCGGTCCGCTCGTCGACACCCACGTGCACGAGAAGCCGCTCTCGATCGCCCTGCGCGAGATCAACGCCGGTCTGCTGACCTCCGAGGCCGTCGAAGGCCCGGCGCAGTAGTACTTTCAGATTGCGGTTGACTTATCCACAGGCCCGGCAGTCATCCTGCCGGGCCTGTGGTGTGTGATGGAGGCGTGCGTTCGTCTCCGGCGCACCTGACACGAGTCCGGGAGAGACGGTGGACAAGCCGAAGGTCGTTCTGGGGGTCAGCGGCGGGATCGCCGCGTACAAGGCCTGTGAGCTGCTGCGGCGGTTCACGGAGTCGGGTCACGACGTCCGCGTGGTGCCCACCGCGTCCGCGCTGCACTTCGTCGGCGCGGCCACCTGGTCCGCGCTGTCCGGCAACCCCGTCTCCACCGAGGTCTGGGACGCCGTCCACGAGGTCCCGCACGTCCGCATCGGCCAGCACGCCGACCTCGTCGTCGTCGCCCCGGCCACCGCCGACATGCTCGCCAAGGCCGCCCACGGCCTCGCGGACGACCTGCTGACCAACACGCTCCTGACCGCCCGCTGTCCGGTGGTCTTCGCCCCCGCGATGCACACCGAGATGTGGGAGCACCCCGCCACCCAGGAGAACGTCGCCACCCTGCGCCGCCGCGGCGCCGTCGTCATCGAGCCCGCCGTCGGCCGCCTGACCGGCGTCGACACCGGCAAGGGCCGCCTGCCGGACCCGGGCGAGATCTTCGAGGCCTGCCGCCGGGTGCTGGCCCGGGGCGTCACCGAGCCGGACCTCACGGGCCGGCACGTCGTCGTCTCCGCCGGGGGCACCCGCGAGCCGCTCGACCCCGTGCGCTTCCTCGGCAACCGCTCCTCCGGGAAGCAGGGCTACGCCCTCGCCCGCACGGCCGCGGCCCGCGGGGCCCGGGTGACCTTGATCGCCGCCAACGCTGGCCTGCCCGATCCGGCCGGCGTGGACGTCGTCGAGGCCGGCACGGCCGTCCAGCTGCGTGAAGCCGTGCTGAAGGCGGCGGCGGACGCCGACGCGGTCGTCATGGCCGCCGCCGTCGCCGACTTCCGCCCGGCGGTCTACGCGTCCGGGAAGATCAAGAAGAAGGACGGCCAGGACCCCGACCCCGTCGTCCTGGTGCGGAATCCGGACATCCTCGCGGAGATCTCGGCCGAACGCGCCCGCCCCGGCCAGGTGATCGTCGGCTTCGCCGCCGAGACCGACGACGTCCTCGCCAACGGCCGCACCAAGCTCGCCCGCAAGGGCTGCGACCTGCTCGTCGTCAACGAGGTGGGGGAGCGCAAGACGTTCGGGTCCGAGGAGAACGAGGCGGTCGTGCTCGGCGCCGACGGCAGTGAGACCCCCGTTCCGCACGGGCCGAAGGAGGCCCTCGCGGACATCGTCTGGGACCTCGTGGCCGCCCGGCTGCGCTGACCGGTACCGCCGTCCGGGCCCCCTCCCGTTCGGCCGTCCGGGCTGTTTTCCCGCGGCCGCCCGACGTCTGTTTCCGGCCGGGCAATGTCCCGCGGTGGCCCTGGCCAAGGCCGCTCGGCATTGTGCAGAATGCCCGTGCCGCAGGTCACAGCGCTCTCGGAAGACGAGACGGTGGTCCATCGGCCGAGCGCGACCGATAAACTGTTCACGGACGACGCAGGGCGCTGCCCTCGCGTCGTCCGCAAATGATCAGCCAGCAGCCGCTGCAACCACAGGGAGCGTTGTGTCCCGTCGCCTGTTCACCTCGGAGTCTGTGACCGAGGGTCACCCCGACAAGATCGCTGACCAGATCAGCGACACCATTCTCGACGCGCTCCTGCGTGAGGACCCGACCTCCCGGGTCGCCGTCGAGACGCTGATCACCACCGGCCTGGTGCACGTGGCCGGCGAGGTGACGACGAAGGCCTACGCGGACATCGCGACCCTCGTCCGCAACAAGATCCTCGAGATCGGCTACGACTCCTCCAAGAAGGGCTTCGACGGCGCCTCCTGCGGCGTGTCGGTGTCCATCGGCGCGCAGTCCCCGGACATCGCGCAGGGTGTCGACACGGCGTACGAGACCCGGGTCGAGGGCGACGAGGACGAGCTGGACCGGCAGGGCGCGGGCGACCAGGGCCTGATGTTCGGCTACGCCTCGGACGAGACGCCGACCCTGATGCCGCTGCCGGTCTTCCTGGCGCACCGCCTGTCCAAGCGCCTGTCCGAGGTCCGCAAGAACGGGACCATCCCCTACCTGCGCCCGGACGGCAAGACGCAGGTCACCATCGAGTACGACGGCGACAAGGCCGTCCGCCTCGACACGGTGGTCGTCTCCTCCCAGCACGCCTCCGACATCGACCTGGAGTCGCTGCTCGCCCCCGACATCCGCGAGTTCGTAGTCGAGCCGGAGCTGAAGGCGCTCCTGGACGAGGGCATCAAGCTGGACACCGAGGGCTACCGCCTGCTGGTCAACCCGACCGGCCGCTTCGAGATCGGCGGCCCGATGGGCGACGCCGGCCTGACCGGCCGAAAGATCATCATCGACACCTACGGCGGTATGGCCCGCCACGGCGGCGGCGCCTTCTCCGGCAAGGACCCGTCCAAGGTGGACCGCTCGGCCGCCTACGCCATGCGCTGGGTCGCCAAGAACGTCGTGGCGGCGGGCCTCGCCTCCCGCTGCGAGGTCCAGGTCGCCTACGCCATCGGCAAGGCCGAGCCGGTCGGCCTGTTCGTCGAGACCTTCGGCACCCACAAGGTCGAGCCCGAGAAGATCGAGAAGGCGATCGACGAGGTCTTCGACCTCCGCCCGGCCGCGATCATCCGCGACCTCGACCTGCTCCGCCCGATCTACTCCCAGACGGCGGCGTACGGCCACTTCGGCCGCGAGCTGCCCGACTTCACGTGGGAGCGCACGGACCGCGTGGACGCCCTGCGCGAGGCCGTGGGTCTGTAGACCCCGCACCGCTCAGCGGACGAGGCCCGGTTCCCCCGCGGGGACCGGGCCTCGTCCGTGCGCACACCCAGGACAGGCGCCCGCGGCCGGGTCGGCTGTCGGTGGCGTTTGGTAAGAATGCAAGCGTGAGCAGCAAGGACGGAGTGGGCGGGGGCGGGGGCGACGAGGCGCCTCCGGAGCAGCTCGCGCTCATCCGGGAGAGCGTGCGCCGGTCCAGGGCCCCGCGCGCCAAGCCGCGGACCTGGCGGGGGGCAGCGCTGGCCGGGGAGCTGCCCGTCGCGCGGGTCCTGGTGGACAAGGGCGTGCTGCACCTCGACCGGTACTTCGACTACGCGGTGCCCGAGGAACTGGACGAGCAGGCGCAGCCCGGTGTGCGGGTGCGGGTGCGGTTCGGGGCCGGGCGCGGCCGGGTGCGGGAGGGGCGGCGTGAGGGCGGGGGCCTGATCGACGGGTTCATCGTCGAGCGGCGCGCCGAGTCCGACTACTCCGGGCCGCTGGCCGCCCTCGCCCAGGTGGTGTCCCCCGAGCCGGTGCTCGGTGCGGAGCTGCTGAGGCTCGCCCGGGCCGTCGCCGACCGCTACGCCGGCAGTCTCGCCGACGTCCTGCAGCTCGCCGTGCCGCCGCGCAGCGCCCGCGCCGAGCGGCGTCCGTCACCCGAGCCCCTGCCACCGCCGCAAGCCCCGGACGCCGGGTCCTGGGCACGGTACGAGAACGGGGGCGCCTACCTCGAGGCGCTGGCCTCCGGCGGCGCCCCCCGGGCCGTGTGGAACGCGCTGCCGGGCCCGCTGTGGAGCGAGGAGATCGCCCGGGCCGTCGCCGCCACGCTCGCCTCGGGGCGCGGCGCCCTCGTGGTCGTACCGGACGGGCGGGCGGCCGCCCGGGTCGACGGCGCGCTCACCGCGCTGCTCGGCGAGGGCCGGCACGCCCTGCTGACCGCCGACTCCGGGCCCGAGAAGCGGTACGCGCAGTGGCTCGCGGTGCGGCGCGGATCCGTGCGGGCCGTCGTGGGGACGCGCGCGGCCATGTTCGCCCCCGTGCGGGACCTGGGGCTCGTGGCCGTCTGGGACGACGGCGACGACAGCCACAGCGAGCCGCACGCCCCGCAGCCGCACGCCCGGGACGTGCTGCTGCTGCGCGCCACGCTGGACCGGTGCGCGTTCCTGCTCGGCGGGTTCGGCTGCACCGTGGAGGCCGCGCAGCTCGTCGAGAACGGCTGGGCCCGCCCGCTGGTCGCCGGACGCGAGCAGGTGCGGCGGGCCGCGCCCCTGGTGCGGACCGTCGGGGACGAGGACCTCGCCCGCGACGAAGCCGCCCGCGCCGCCCGGCTGCCCACCCTCGCCTGGCAGGCGGCCCGCGAGGGGCTGCGGCACGGACCGGTGCTGGTGCAGGTGCCCAGGCGTGGCTACACGCCCCGGATGGCCTGCGCGCACTGCCGGGCGCCCGCCCGGTGCCGGCACTGTTCCGGCCCGCTCGAGGGGCAGGACGGGGGCGTGCTGCGGTGCGGCTGGTGCGGGCGGGACGAGAGTGCCTGGCACTGCCCGGAGTGCGGCGGGTTCCGGCTGCGCGCCCAGGTCGTGGGGGCGCGGCGGACCGCCGAGGAGCTGGGGCGCGCCTTCCCGGCCGTACCGGTGCGCACCTCGGGACGCGAGCACCTGCTGGACACCGTGCCGGGCACGCCCGCGCTGGTCGTCAGCACACCGGGCGCCGAACCGGTCGCCGAGGGCGGTTACGCGGCGGCGCTGCTCCTCGACGGCTGGGCCATGCTCGTACGGCCCGATCTGCGGGCCGGTGAGGACGCGCTGCGCCGGTGGATGGCGGCGGGTGCGCTGGTGCGGCCGCAGGGGGAGGGGGGCACGGTGGTCGTCGTGGCCGAACCGACGCTGCGGCCGGTGCAGGCACTCGTGCGGTGGGATCCCGTCGGGCACGCGGTGCGGGAACTGGCCGAGCGGGCCGAGCTGGGCTTCCCGCCGGTGTCACGGATGGCGGCGGTGTCCGGCCCCCCAGCGGCCGTCACCGAGTTCCTGACGGCCGTCGAAATGCCCTCGGACGCCGAGGTGCTCGGTCCCGTCCCGGTACCGCCGGCGCCGCCCGGCCGGCCGCGCAGGGCGGGGGCGCCGCCACCCGGCGAGCACTGGGAGCGGGCGCTCGTACGGGTACCGCCCGGCAGCGGGGCCGCGCTGGCCTCGGCCCTGAAGACCGCGCAGGCCGCCCGCATGGCGCGGGGGAGCGGGGAGCCGGTGCGGGTGCGGATCGATCCGCCCGACATCGGATGACACGTCCGCCCGGTGGACACCCGGAGGACACTCGGCCCTCCCGCGGGACCGCCGGGAGGGCGCGGGCGGCCGCGTCAGCCGTTGCGCGGGCCCGGGAAGGTCGTGGCCGGCCGGACGTCGTCGCGCAGGGTCGGGCTGCCCGCCGTCGGCTGGGTGGGCATCGAGCGGGCCGCGGGGACCGTCGGCATGGCGGGCAGGCCGGTGTTCGCGTCGAGCGTGCGGGTGCCGGACGGCTCCGTCGCCCGCTCGGACTCGGCGGCCGCCTGGGCCGTGGCGCGCCGGGAGCCGTAACGGCGGTGCACCGCCTGCTTGGTGACGCCGAGCGCCGAACCCACCGCGTCCCAGGAGAAGCCGAGTGAGCGGTCGAAGTCCACGGCGGCCGTGACCAGGGTCTCGACACTGTCCCTGAGTTCCTGGGCGAGGCGCACCGTCGGGGCGGGGGCGCGTCCGTAGACGACGAAGCCCGTGGAGGGTCCGGAGCGGCGCGGACGGTAGACGTTGCCCAACTGTGCGGTGAGCGTGCGCAGTGCGTCCACCTGCCGGCGGACCCGCTCGATGTCCCGCACCAGCAGGTGCAGGCTGGCCCGGGCCTGGGCGTCGTGGGTTGCGTGGTCGGCCATGAACAAGCCTCTCGAACCGGCGTTGAAAGGAACCGGGCCGCCGGGGCGGCCCCCTGTGGTCAACTCTTACTTGACCAACGCGTGTGCGCTCCGCTGGTCACGGGGTGGGGGCGTACGGGCATATGCGTACGCCGTCCGCCGATCTGCGCACCCCCGGTGCGCGCGCCCCCTCCCGAGCCGGCCGGCGGACCGGCCGGGCGGTGATCCGTTCGTGGCCATAGACTGGTGCGCCGCCCGCCCGACCCCCGCCCGAGAGGCCCGATCCCGCCCATGAAGCTCGTCTTCGCCGGTACCCCCGAGGTCGCCGTTCCCGCCCTGGACGCCCTGATCGCCTCAGGACGGCACGAGGTGGCCGCCGTCGTCACGCGGCCCGACGCGCCGGCCGGGCGCGGGCGCAGGCTGGTCGCGTCGCCCGTGGCCGAACGGGCGGAGGAGTCCGGCATCGAGGTGCTCAAGCCGCTCAAGCCGCGGGACCCGGAGTTCCTGGAGCGGCTGCGGGAGATCGCCCCGGACTGCTGCCCGGTCGTCGCCTACGGCGCCCTGCTGCCGAAGGCCGCCCTGGACATCCCGGCGCACGGCTGGGTCAACCTGCACTTCTCGCTGCTGCCCGCCTGGCGCGGCGCCGCGCCCGTGCAGCACGCCATCATGGCCGGCGACGAGATCACCGGGGCCTCCACCTTCCTCATCGAGGAGGGGCTCGACTCCGGTCCGGTCTACGGCACCGTGACGGAGGAGGTCCGGCCCGCCGACACCAGCGGCGATCTGCTCACCCGGCTCGCCTTCGCCGGTGCCGGGCTGCTCGCCGCGACCATGGACGGCATCGAGGACGGCACCCTGAAGGCCGTGCCGCAGCCGTCCGAGGGCATCACCGTGGCACCGAAGATCACCGTCGAGGACGCCCAGGTGCACTGGCCGGCGCCCGCGCTGCGGGTGGACCGGGTCGTGCGCGGCTGCACCCCGGCGCCCGGCGCCTGGACCGTGTTCCGCGGGGAGCGGCTCAAGCTCATCCAGGTCACGCCCGTACCCGAGCGCACCGACCTCGCGCCGGGACAGCTCGCGGTGGGCAAGAACAGCGTGCACGTGGGCACGGGCTCGTACGCCGTTCAGCTGCTCTGGGTGCAGGCCCAGGGCAAGAAGCCGATGCGCGCCGCGGACTGGGCCCGGGGCGTGCGCATCACCGAGGGCGAGACGCTCGGCGGCTGAGCCCCGGACGGCGGGGGCGCGGCCGCTGCGACGTACGCTGGACACCGCATCCCCCTCTTCACATCCGGAGCACCTTTTTCGTGAGCGAGCAGTCCGGGCGGCCGCGCAGGCCCGCCAAGCCCTACCGCCGTCCCCAGAAGGACCCCGTACGCATCCTGGCCTTCGAGGCGCTGCGCGCGGTCGACGAACGGGACGCGTACGCCAACCTCGTGCTGCCGCCCCTGCTCAGGAAGGCGCGCGAGAAGGGCGACTTCGACGCGCGGGACGCCGCCCTCGCGACCGAGCTGGTCTACGGCACGCTGCGCAGGCAGGGCACGTACGACTCCGTGATCTCCGCGTGCGTCGACCGGCCGCTGCGCGAGGTCGACCCGCCGGTGCTCGACGTGCTGAGCCTCGGCGTGCACCAGCTGCTCGGGACGCGGATCCCGGCGCACGCCGCCGTCTCCGCCTCCGTGGAGCTGGCGCGGGTGGTGCTCGGCGACGGGCGGGCGAAGTTCGTCAACGCGGTGCTCAGGAAGGTCGCCCAGGACGATCTCGACGGGTGGATCGCGAAGGTCGCGCCGCCCTTCGAGGAGGATCCGGAGGACCATCTCGCCGTCGTGCACTCGCACCCCCGCTGGGTCGTCTCCGCGCTCTGGGACTCACTCGGCGGCGGCCGGGCCGGCATCGAGGACCTGCTGGAGGCCGACAACGACCGGCCCGAGGTGACGCTCGTGGCGCGGCCGGGGCGGTCCACCGCCGAGGAACTGCTCCGCGAGGAGTCCGCCGTGCCGGGGCGCTGGTCGCCGTACGCCGTGCGGCTGGCCGAGGGCGGCGAACCGGGCGCGGTCGAGGCCGTGCGCGAAGGGCGGGCGGGAGTGCAGGACGAGGGCAGCCAGCTGGTCGCGCTCGCCCTGGCGAACGCCCCGCTCGACGGGCCCGACCGGATGTGGCTCGACGGGTGCGCCGGGCCCGGCGGCAAGGCCGCGCTGCTGGCCGCCCTCGCCGCCGAGCGGGGGGCCGTGCTGCTCGCCGCCGAGAAGCAGCCGCACCGGGCCGGGCTGGTGGCCAAGGCCCTGCGGGGCAACCCGGGGCCGTACCAGGTCATCGCCGCCGACGGGACCCGGCCGCCGTGGCAGCCCGCGAGCTTCGACCGGGTGCTGGTGGACGTGCCGTGCACCGGCCTCGGCGCACTGCGCCGGCGCCCCGAGGCCCGCTGGCGGCGGCGCCCCGAGGACCTGGAGGGCTTCGCGCCGCTCCAGCGCTCCCTGCTGCGCACCGCTCTCGACTCCGTGCGGGCCGGCGGCGTCGTCGGCTACGCCACCTGCTCACCGCACCTCGCCGAGACCCGTGCGGTCGTCGCGGACCTCCTCAAGGAGCGCCCGGACACCGAACTGATCGACGCCCGCCCCCTGCTGCCCGACGTCCCCGCACTGGGCGACGGCCCCGACGTACAGCTGTGGCCCCACGTGCACGGCACGGACGCGATGTACCTGGCCCTGATCCGCAGAACCCCCTGACCCAGCTCCACGAGAAACCCACGTTCCCACGGACGCCTCACAGGGCCGGCCACCCTTCAGGGGCGCGGGGAACTGCGCGCTCAGTCCCCACGGCCCCGCGGACGCCTCACGGGTCCGGCCGCCCCCCAGGGGCGCGGGGAACCGCGCGCTCAGCCCCCACCGCCGGCCCGACGACCGCCAACCCGTGGACTGCCGTTACAGCCAAGCGCAGCGGCATGGCAGGCTTGGGTCATGGCCGTGCAGATCAACCCCAGCATCCTGTCCGCCGACTTCGCGCGCCTCGCGGAGGAGGCCAAGGCGGTCCAGGGCGCCGACTGGCTCCACGTCGACGTCATGGACAACCACTTCGTCCCGAACCTCACGCTCGGCGTACCGGTGGTGGAGTCCCTGGCCCGCGCCACGGACACCCCGCTGGACTGCCACCTGATGATCGAGGACCCTGACCGCTGGGCGCCCCAGTACGTCGAGGCGGGGGCCTCGTCCGTCACCTTCCACGTGGAGGCGGCCGCCGCCCCCGTGCGGCTCGCCCGGGAGATCCGCGCGAAGGGCGCCCGCGCCTCCATGGCGCTGAAGCCCGCGACGCCGATCGAGCCGTACGAGGACCTGCTGCCGGAACTCGACATGCTGCTGATCATGACGGTCGAGCCGGGCTTCGGCGGCCAGGCCTTCCTTGACATCATGCTGCCGAAGATCCGCCGCACCCGCGAGCTGATCGGCAAGCATGGTCTCCAGCTGTGGCTGCAGGTCGACGGCGGCGTCTCGGCCTCGACGATCGAGCGGTGCGCGGACGCGGGAGCGGACGTGTTCGTCGCCGGCTCGGCCGTCTACGGGGCCCAGGACCCGGCGGAGGCGGTCCGTGCCCTGCGCGCCCAGGCGGAAGCGGCCACCGCCCAGGCGTCGTGGGCATGCGACCACTGAGCCACAGCTACGTGAACGGTTAAGTGAACGGCGCCCATCAGGGCGGATCAGTCGCCCCGGATCTGCAAGGATGAGCGGCGAATCCAGAGTGTGAACAGCAGTGAGGAGATCGCCGTGTCGGGTATGTCGGCGGGCCGGTCAGCCATGCGGATGGGACCCGCTGAGCTGGTGCAGGCGGCGGCCATGGCCCGCCGCTTCTACCTCGAGGGCAAGTCCAAGATCCAGATCGCGGAGGAGTTCGGCGTCAGCCGCTTCAAGGTGGCCCGGGTCCTGGAGACGGCCCTCGAACGGGATCTCGTGCGTATCGAGATCCGTGTGCCGGCCGAGCTGGACGCCGAGCGCTCCGACGCGCTCCGCGCCCGCTACGGCCTGAGGCACGCCGTCGTGGTCGAGTCCCCGGCCGAGGCGGAGGAGACCCCCGACCCCGAGAACCTCGGCGAGGTCGCCGCCGACCTGCTCGGCGAACTCGTCAACGAGGGGGACGTGCTCGGGCTGGCCTGGGGCCGGTCCACCATCCACATGGCCGCGGCGCTCGACCGGCTGCCGCCGTGCACGGTGGTGCAGCTGACGGGTGTGTACGACGCCGGGACCTCCGAGCGCGGCTCGGTGGAGGCCGTGCGCCGGGCCGCCCAGGTGTCGGGCGGCGACGCGCACCCCATCTACGCGCCGATGCTGCTGCCGGACGCGGCCACCGCGGCGGCACTGCGCAACCAGACCGGGATCGCCCGGGCCTTCGAGTACTTCGACAAGGTCACGGTCGCCTGCGTCTCCATCGGCTCCTGGGAGCCCGGCATCTCGACGGTGCACGACATGCTCAGCGACGAGGAGCGCGCGCACTACGCCTCGCTCGGTGTCGCCGCCGAGATGGCCGCCCACCTGTTCGACGCCGAGGGGCGCCGGATCGGGCGGGACCTGGGGGAGCGGTGCATCACGGTCAAGGCCGACCAGCTGCGCCGGATCCCGGAGGTCGTGGCGATCGCCGGCGGGCAGCGCAAGGCGTCCGCGATCGACGCGGTGCTGCGTTCCGGGCTGGTCACCAGCCTGGTCACCGACACCTCCGCGGCGGACTACCTGATGACGGCGGGACCGACGCCGAAGCCCGCGCTCAGCCGGGCCGACCCCGACGGGCACTGACGCGTCCCCGGGCGCCACGCGCCGGTCTCCTTCACGGGCGGGCCGTGGCAGCATCGTCCGCATGCTGCCACGGCCCGTACTCCCTGCGCCCGCCCGGCACCCGGGGGCACCCGGGCCGCGCGCTGCCGGGCCTGCCGGGCCGCCCCGCTCGGCGTCCTGCCGCCCGGCCGCCCGGCCCTGGCGCACCGGGACATGGGCCGCACCGCTACGACGGACGGCACTGCTACGACGGACGGCACTGCTACGACGGGCGGCACTGCTACGACGGGCGGCACTGCTACGACGGGCGGCACTGCTACGACGGGCGGTACTGGGATGACGGACGGTACTGGGATGACGGACGGTCCGGAGACGGGCGAGGACCTGGCGGGCCGCGTCGTGGTCGCGCTGGACCTCGACGGGGTGACGGACAAGGCCGGCCTGATGGACCGCGTCGCCCGGGCCCTCGCGCTCCCCGACTGGTTCGGCCGCAACTGGGACGCACTGGCCGACTCCCTCGGCGACCGCACCGTCTGGCCCGAGGGCGCCGTCGAGCGGGGTCTGCTGATCGTGGTGCGCGACTGGGAGCCGTACGCGGGGGCGAGGCCGGCGGAGTGGCGGACCGCGCGGGAGGTGTTCGCCGAGGCGGTGGACCGCACCGCGGCCCTCGACGTCGCCCTCGCCCTTGGAGGATCCTCCTAGGGGTTCCCGGCGGCCCTGGATGTTCTGTGGGGGCACGGCGCGGACGCCCCCATGGGAGAATGAAGTACGTGCTTCTTGCCCCCCGGCGCACCCGTCGGGGGGTCACCTCTGATCGACTGGGATGTGCAGCACGTGCGTTTCCTCAACGACATCCAGCCCGCGTACGACCTGACGTACGACGACGTGTTCATGGTGCCGAGCCGCTCCGCGGTGGGCTCGCGCCAGGGCGTGGACCTCAGCTCGCCGGACGGCACGGGCACCACCATCCCGCTCGTCGTCGCCAACATGACCGCCATCGCCGGCCGGCGCATGGCCGAGACGATGGCCCGCCGCGGCGGCCTGGTGGTCATCCCGCAGGACATCCCGATCGACGTGGTCGCCGACGTCGTCTCCTGGGTGAAGAGCCGCCACCTGGTGCTGGACACCCCGATCGTGCTGGCCCCGCACCAGACCGTCGCCGACGCCCTGGCCCTGCTGCCGAAGCGCGCGCACGACGCCGGCGTGGTCGTCGACGACGACCACCGCCCCGTCGGCGTCGTCACCGACGCGGACCTCTCCGGCGTGGACCGCTTCACCCAGCTCGAAGTGGTCATGTCCCGGGACCTGCTGCTGATCGACGCGGACATCGATCCGGGCGAGGCCTTCAACCGGCTGGACGCGGCCAACCGCCGCTACGCCCCGGCCGTGGACGCCGACGGCAGGCTCGCCGGCATCCTGACCCGCAAGGGCGCCCTGCGCGCCACGCTGTACACGCCGGCCGTGGACGCGAACGGCAGGCTGCGCGTCGCCGCCGCCGTCGGCATCAACGGCGACGTCGCGGGCAAGGCCAAGCAGCTGCTGGACGCGGGCGTCGACACGCTCGTCATCGACACCGCGCACGGCCACCAGGAGTCGATGATCAGCGCGGTGAAGGTGGTGCGCGCCCTCGACCCGCAGGTGCCCATCGTGGCGGGGAACATCGTCTCCGCCGAGGGCGTCAGGGACCTGATCGACGCCGGTGCGGACATCATCAAGGTCGGTGTGGGCCCCGGCGCCATGTGCACCACCCGCATGATGACCGGCGTGGGCCGGCCGCAGTTCTCCGCGGTCCTGGAGTGCGCCGCCGAGGCCAGGAAGCACGGCAAGCACGTGTGGGCCGACGGCGGTGTCCGCCACCCGCGCGACGTGGCCATGGCCCTCGCGGCCGGCGCGTCCAACGTGATGGTCGGCTCCTGGTTCGCCGGCACCTACGAGTCCCCGGGCGACCTCCAGCACGACGCGAACGGCCGCCCGTACAAGGAGTCCTTCGGCATGGCCTCCGCGCGCGCGGTGCGCAACCGCACGTCCGAGGAGTCGGCGTACGACCGCGCCCGCAAGGCGCTGTTCGAGGAGGGCATCTCCACGTCCCGCATGTTCCTCGACCCGGACCGTCCGGGCGTCGAGGACCTGGTCGACTCGATCATCGCGGGCGTCCGCTCCTCCTGCACCTACGCCGGCGCCGGCTCCCTGGAGGAGTTCGCCGAGAAGGCCGTCGTCGGCATCCAGAGCGCGGCCGGCTACGCCGAGGGCAAGCCGCTGCACGCCAGCTGGAGCTGAGCCGGGCCGGTACCCGACGGCCCCCGCTCTCCCGGTGACGGGAGGACGGGGGCCGTCGGCGTCCCCGGGGGCGCCGACGGCGTCCGCGCAACGGTCGGCAGCCCGCGCGCAACGAATGGGTACCGCGCGCCGAGACACGCAATGATCTTGCGGCCAGACGCAAGGTTGCTGCATTACGCCCGCGAACCCGTTCCTCATAGGGTGCTGCGAGTACGAGGTGTGGCGGTGACCCCGCTCGGTGGGTTCCCGCCCCGCAGGGGTGCCACCGGTCCCCGCCGCCCTGACCGCAGTGACGAAGGAGTCAGCGCGTGCTCGACCAAGGCGCACCCCCGCAGTCCCCGCCCACGGCCGCCCCCCTGTCCACCGCTGCCCGCCTGATGCGCCGCAAGCCCGTGGAACGCCTGGTCGCCGAGGGCGGACAGGGTGAGGGAGGCACGCTGAGGCGCTCCCTCGGGCTGTGGCAGCTCACCATGATCAGCATCGGTGCCACCCTGGGCACCGGCATCTTCGTCGTCCTGGGCCAGGCCGTCCCCAAGGCGGGCCCGGCCGTCACCCTCGCCTTCGTGATCGCCGGGCTCACCGCCCTCTTCTCGGCCCTGTCCTACGCCGAGCTGGCCGGCACCATCCCGGTCGCCGGCTCCTCGTACTCGTACGCATACGCAACCATGGGCGAGCTGATCGCCTGGGTCTGCGGCTGGTGCCTGCTGCTGGAGTACGGCGTCTCGGTCGCCGCGGTCGCCGTCGGCTGGGGCGAGTACCTGAACGAGCTGCTGTCCGGCACCATCGGCGTCACCCTCCCGAAGGCCCTCGCCAACCCGCCCGGCGTCGACGGCGGTGTCTTCAACCTGCCCGCCCTGATCGTCGTGCTCCTCGCCATGGCGTTCCTGCTCGGCGGCGCCAAGGAGTCGGCGCGGGCCAACACGGTCATGGTGTGCGTGAAGATCGCCGCGCTGGTGCTGTTCTGCGCGATCGGCTTCATGGGCTTCAAGTCCGGCAACTACGCGAACTTCATGCCGCTCGGCATGGGCGGCGTCAGCGCGGCCGGAGCCACGCTGTTCTTCTCGTACATCGGCTTCGACGCCGCCTCCACCGCCGGCGAGGAGGCCAGGAACGCCCAGCGCGACCTGCCCCGCGCCATCATGCTCTCGCTGGTCATCGTCACCGCCCTGTACGTGCTCGTCGCCGCCGTCGCGGTCGGCGCCAGGCCGTGGCGGCAGTTCAGCGACTCGGAGGCCACCCTCGCCCGGATCATGCGGGACGTCACCGGGCAGGACTTCTGGGGCACCCTGCTGGCCTTCTGCGCCGTCATCGCCATCGCGAGCGTCGTCCTGACCGTGCTCTACGGCCAGACCCGCATCCTCTTCGCGATGTCCCGCGACGGCCTGGTGCCCAAGGTGTTCGCCCGGGTCCACCCGAAGACCGGCGCGCCGCGCGCCAACACGGTCATCGTGTCCCTGTTCTGCGGTGTCCTCGCCGCCGCCATCCCGCTCGGCCAGCTGGCGGACGCCACCAGCATCGGCACGCTGTTCGCGTTCGCGCTGGTCAACGTGGCCGTCGTGGTGCTGCGCCGGACCCGCCCGGAGATGAAGCGCACCTTCCGCGTGCCGCTGTCGCCGGTGCTGCCGGCGCTGGGCTTCCTCTTCTGCGTGTGGATGATGGGCAGCCTGTCCGCCGTCACCTGGGTCGTGTTCGGTGTCTGGATGGCCGTCGGTCTCGTGTTCTACTTCGGGTACGGCTATCGCCGTTCCCGTCTCGCGACCGACGAAGCCCTCGCGGTGACGGCAGAGAAGTGACCGGACCGAAGAAGTGAACCACCCTCAGTGCTGAACGATCTCGACGAACGCATCGTGCACGCCCTCGCCGAGGACGCCCGCCGCTCCTACGCGGACATCGGGCAGATGGTCGGCCTGTCCGCGCCCGCCGTGAAGCGGCGCGTGGACCGGCTGCGCGCCACCGGAGCCATCACCGGGTTCACCGTACGGGTGGACCCGGCGGCGCTCGGCTGGGAGACCGAGGGATTCATCGAGATCCACTGCCGGCGCAACACCTCGCCGGAGACGATCCAGCGGGGCCTGGAGCGTTACCAGGAGGTCGTGGCCGCGTCGACCGTCACCGGCGACGCGGACGCGATCGCCCAGGTCTTCGCCTCCGACATGCGCCACTTCGAGCGCGTGCTGGAACGCATCGCGGGGGAGCCGTTCGTGGAGCGCACCAAGTCGGTGCTGGTGCTGTCGCCGCTGCTGCGGCGCTTCTCCTCCGGGGCGCCCGGATAGGCCCTCCGCCGCGTGCGAACCGCGGGTTACCGCAGGTCACCATTGCGGCGCCGGGGCCGATCCCGTAGGTTGTGCCGAACTTTCTACCGACTGGTAACACCGGCAGGTACTTCATGCGCTGGCCCCTCGGCCGTCCCACCACCGTCCGTGCGCGGATCGTGGCGCTCGCGCTGGCCCCGGCCGTCGCCCTGATGGCCCTGTGGAGCTTCGCCATGGTGTCCGTCACGGCCGAGCTGCGTGCCCTCATCCGGCTCCAGGGCGTGTACGAGGACTTCGGCACCCCCGTGGACACCGCCATCGGGCAGATCCAGATCGAGCGCCGGATGTCCGCCGCCTATCTGGGCGCCCGCCTCGACACCGCCACCGCCGGGCAGCTGCTCGGCCAGCAGCGCCGTACCGACCGGGCCGTGGACGCCATGCGGCAGGCGATCCAGCGCGGCGACCGGGACCGGCTCACGGCACGGCAGCGGCAGGCCCTGGACACCGTGGTGCGGACCGCCGGCAGGCTGGACGGGCTGCGCGAGCGCGTGCTGTCCCGGGACATCAGCTGGGACCGGGCCGTCGAGGAGTACAGCGCCCTCGTCGAGCCCGGTTTCGACGTGCAGTCAACGCTGACCGCCCTGCAAGCCGGACAGCTCGCCCGTGAGTCGCAGGTCGTCGTCGAACTGGTCCGGGTACGCGAGTTCGTCTCGCGGGAGGACGCCCTGGTCGCGGGCGCCCGGGCGGCCGGCACGCTCACCGACCGGCAGTACGACAGCCTGACGGCGACGATCGAGGACCGCCGCGTCTTCGAGCGGACCTACGTACCGGACCTGCCCGCCGACTCGCGGGCCCTGTTCCGGCGGTTCCAGCGGGACGGCCTGCACCGCTCACTGGTGCGCGGCGAGGACGCGCTGCTGCGCGGCGGTGCCGCCGGGGCCGGCCGGGCCGTCGCGGCCGGCACCTGGCGCTCGACCACCGACCGGGCCGTCAAGCGGTACATGCTGCTGTGCACCGAGTCCGCCGAGAACTCCGCCGCGCGCGGCCGGGCGTTCGCCTACCGGGAGCTGACGAAGGCCGCCGTCGTCGGCGCGGTGGGACTGGCCGCCGTGGCGCTGTCGCTGTGGCTCGCGCTGCGCGGCGCCCGGCGCATCTCGCGGCGCCTGGAGGTCCTGCGGGACGCTGCGGACGTCCTGACGAACCGGCAACTGCCGGACGTCATGCGCAGGCTGAGCGCCGGTGAAAAGGTGGACGCGGTCACCGAGGCGCCGCCGCTCGCCGCCGACGAGGTGCGCGACGACGAGATCGGGCAGGTGGGCCGGTCCTTCAACACCGCGCGGCTCGCCGCCGTCGAGGCCGCCGTGAAGCAGGCCAACCTGCGCCGGGGCCTGTTCGCCGTCCTGCTCAACATCGCGCGGCGCAACCAGGCGCTGGTACACCGGCAGCTGAAGCTGGTCGACACCCTGGAACGGCGCACCGAGGACCCGGACGTGCTGCGGGAACTGTTCCGCATCGACCACCTGACCACCCGGATGCGCCGGCACGCGGAGAGCCTGATCATCCTCTCCGGCGCCACGCCCGGCCGCCGCTGGCGCGGGCCGGTGCCCGTCGCGGACGTCCTCGCCTCGGCCGTCAGCGAGATCGAGGACTACGCGCGCGTGGTGCTGCCGCCGATGCCGGAGGCCGGCGTCGCGGCGGACGCGGTCGCCGACGTCGTCCACCTCGTCGCCGAACTCCTGGAGAACGCCACGGCGTTCTCGCCGCCGCACACCGAGGTCACCCTGCGCACCGGACGGGCCGGCAACGGCCTCGTCCTGGAGATCGACGACCGGGGCCTCGGGCTGGACGCCGGCCAGCGCGCCGAGGCCCACCGCACCCTCACCGATCCCGACGCCTTCGACCCCACCCGGCACGACCGGCTCGGCCTGTACGTCGTCGGCCGCCTCGCCGTCCGGCACGGCATCGAGGTGAACCTGCGCGACTCCCCGTACGGCGGTACGACGGCGGTCGTGCTGCTGCCGGAGAGCATCCTCGCGGAGCCCGGGCCGGTCACGTCCGGCCCGGGGACACGGCAGGACGCGCGGCAGGGGCCGAGCGGCGCACCGGTCACGCACACCGCTGCGCGGCAGGAGCGCGAGTCACTCGCACCGCGGCCCGCCAAGGGCGTCGCCGAGGTGCGGGAACTGCCGTCGAGGCGGCGGACCCGGCCCGGTCCGGCGGAGCGCGACCCGGCGCCGGCCCCCGCGCAACGGCCCGGCCCCGCCCTGCCCACCCGGACCCGCCAGGCCTCCCTCGTCCCGGAACTGCGGGACGAGCCGCCGCGCGAGCGCGCCCCCGAGCGCGCCCCCGAGCGCGCCGTCGACGCCGACGAAATGCGCGCGATCTTCGGCGCCTTCCAGCGCGGCCTCGACCGCGGCCGCAGAGGCCTGCCCGCGACGGGCGGCACGCCCGACGACGCGACCACCCACGCCGACGAAGGGACGGACACCGACGATGCCCGGTGACGACCAGACCCCCGAGAAGCCCGACGTCCTCTCCGGCGCGCCCGGCACCGACCTCGGCTGGCTGCTGGACGACCTGGTGGCCCGCACCGACCACGTCCGCCAGGCCGTGCTGCTCACCGCCGACGGCCTGCCGCTCAGCAGCTCGGCCGGGATGCGGCGGCGGGACATCGAGCACCTGGCCGCCGTCTGCTCCGGCTTCCACGGCCTGGCCGGGTCGGTGGGGGAGCGGTTCGCCGCGGGCTCGGTGCGGCAGACCATGGTGATGCTGGACGACGCCTACCTCTTCATCACCCCCGCCGGGCACGGCAGCCGGCTCGCCGTGCTCAGCGAGGCCCGGACCGACGTCGGCCAGCTCGCCCACGAGATGGCCCTGCTCGTCCGCCGCCTCGGCCGCCACCTGGACGCGGCCGCCCGCTCGGCCCCATGATCCCGCGGTGAGCGACGAGCACTGGTACGAGGACGAGACCGGGTCGATGGTGCGCCCCTACACGGTGACCCGGGGCCGTACCCGGCCCGGCGGCCGGCACACCATCGGCCTGATGTCCCGCGTCACCGCGCTGGCGTCCGACGGAGCTGCCCGGCCGGTCCTCGACCACGCCCCGGCGGCCCTGCTCGACCTGATCCACCGCGGCCCGCGGCCCTTGGCGGAGCTGGCCGCGGACGCCGACCTGCCCCTGACCGTCGTCCGCGTCCTGCTCGGGGACCTGGCCGAGGCCGGCCTGATCCGCATCGACGAGCCGCTGCGCACCCCGGTCACCGGACCGGACGCCGACCCGGACCTGCTGCGGGAGATCGTGCAGCGGCTGAGGGAGATCTAGGACCTCGCGCCCGTGCCGGACGGATGACCACGGGAACCCGGCCCGCCCGGGTTGGGTGGATGGCTCGGGCAGGGTGGCCTGTCCGGGCTGGGCGGATGACTTCGGCAGCGTGGATCGTTCGGGCCGGGCGGATGACCCCGGCAGCGTGGCCCGTCCGGGCCGGGCGGATGACCTCGGCAGTCTGGGCCGTCCGGGCCGGGTGGCAGAGCCGGGGAGCCCGGACCTCCCGGGCGGACGAGAAAACCCGTGACCGGGCCATAGGAGCGGCACCTGGGGATCGACGGGAGGAACCGGCCGGGCGGGGCACGCAACGAATCGCCGTCCGGGCCTGCTGTCGCGCAACAAACCGCGCACCGGCGCGCAACGGCTCCTTCTTGTCCGGCCGAGCGCGCCGAACGTACCTTCTTTGTGGCCCCCAAAACATCCAGTTCCGGTGAGGATCACCATGCGCACCGCCCTGCTCCAGAGCTCCGGCCGCCCCGGCTCCGTCGCCGAGAACCTCAAGGTCCTCGACGAGGCCGCGGGCCGTGCCGCCGCCGCGGGCGCCGCGCTGCTGGCCGCGCCGGAGATGTTCCTCACCGGGTACGCGATCGGCGACGGCATCGCCCGCCTCGCCGAGCCCGCCGACGGCGACTCCGCCGACGCGGTCGCCGAGATCGCCGGCCGGCACGGTCTCGCCCTCGCCTACGGCTACCCGGAGCGCGACGGCGAGACCGTGTACAACTCCGCCCAGCTGATCTCCGCCGACGGCACCCGGCTCGCGAACTACCGCAAGACCCATCTGTTCGGCTGCGCCGAGCGCGAGCACTTCACCCCCGGCGAGCAGTCGCTCGTCCAGGCCCGGCTGGGCGGTCTGACCGTCGGCATCATGATCTGCTACGACGTCGAGTTCCCGGAGAACGCGCGCGCCCACGCCCTGGCCGGCACC
Source organism: Streptomyces lucensis JCM 4490 (assembly GCF_014650035.1). Taxonomy (GTDB): domain Bacteria; phylum Actinomycetota; class Actinomycetes; order Streptomycetales; family Streptomycetaceae; genus Streptomyces; species Streptomyces lucensis. Next base: position 357,102 of record NZ_BMUE01000005.1, read on the forward strand.
GACCTGCTCGTCGTGCCGACGGCGAACATGCACCCGTTCCAGTTCGTCGCCGAGTCCATGGTGCCGGTGCGGGCCTGGGAGAACCAGATGTACGTCGCGTACGTCAACCGGGTCGGCCCGGAGGGCGAGTTCGAGTTCTTCGGCCTCTCCGCCCTCGCCGGACCCGACGGCATCGCCCGCACCCGCGCCGGCCGCGGCGAGGAACTCGTCGTCGCCGACGTCGACCCCGCCTTCCTCGCCGCCTCCCGCGAGGCCAACCCGTACCTGAAGGACCGCCGCCCCGGTCTGTACGGGTCCCTGGTCTGACCCCCGAGCCCTCCCTGAACCACCCCCGCGCAAGGAGTCCGTACCCCATGACGTCCACGGTGCCCAACGCCGTCGAGCACGCCGACGAGCAGCAGCCGCCGATCACCATGTTCGGCCCGGACTTCCCCTACGCCTACGACGACTTCCTCGCCCACCCGGCGGGCCTCGGCCAGATACCCGCCACCGAGCACGGCACCGAGGTCGCGGTCATCGGCGGCGGTCTGTCCGGCATCGTGGCCGCGTACGAGCTGATGAAGATGGGCCTCAAGCCCGTCGTCTACGAGGCCGACCAGCTCGGCGGCCGGCTGCGCACCGTCGGCTTCGAGGGCTGCGACGAGGAGCTCAACTGCGAGCTGGGCGCCATGCGGTTCCCGCCGTCCTCCACCGCCCTCCAGCACTACATCGACCTGGTCGGCCTGGAGACCAGGCCGTTCCCGAACCCGCTCGCCGAGGCCACCCCGTCGACCGTGGTCGACCTCAAGGGCGAGTCCCACTACGCCGAGACCATCGACGACCTGCCCCAGGTCTACCGGGACGTCGCCGAGGCCTGGAACAAGTGCCTGGAGGAGGGCGCCGACTTCTCCGACATGAACCGCGCCATGCGCGAGCGGGACGTCCCGCGCATCCGCGAGATCTGGGCGAAGCTGGTCGAGAAGCTGGACAACCAGACCTTCTACGGCTACCTGTGCGACTCCGAGGCCTTCAAGTCGTTCCGGCACCGGGAGATCTTCGGCCAGGTCGGCTTCGGCACCGGCGGCTGGGACACCGACTTCCCGAACTCCATCCTGGAGATCCTGCGCGTCGTCTACACAGAGGCCGACGACCACCACCGCGGCATCGTCGGCGGTTCCCAGCAGCTGCCGCTGCGCCTGTGGGAGCGCGAGCCGGAGAAGATCGTCCACTGGCCGTACGGCACCTCGCTGAGCTCCCTGCACGTGGACGGCGAGCCCCGCCCGGCCGTGACCCGGCTGCACCGCACCGCGGGCAACCAGATCACGGTGACGGACGCGAACGGTGACATCCGCACCTACAAGGCGGCGATCTTCACCGCCCAGTCCTGGATGCTGCTGTCCAAGATCGCCTGTGACGACTCGCTCTTCCCGATCGACCACTGGACCGCCATCGAGCGCACCCACTACATGGAGTCCAGCAAGCTCTTCGTGCCCGTGGACCGGCCGTTCTGGCTGGACAAGGCCGTCGACGACAGGGGAAATCCGACGGGCCGGGACGTCATGTCGATGACGCTCACCGACCGCATGACCCGCGGCACCTACCTGCTGGACGACGGCCCGGACAAGCCCGCCGTGATCTGCCTTTCCTACACCTGGTGCGACGACAGCCTGAAGTGGCTGCCGCTGTCCGCGAACGAGCGGATGGAGGTCATGCTGAAGTCGCTCGGCGAGATCTACCCCAAGGTCGACATCAGGAAGCACATCATCGGCAACCCGGTGACCGTCTCCTGGGAGAACGAGCCCTACTTCATGGGCGCGTTCAAGGCCAACCTGCCGGGCCACTACCGCTACCAGCGGCGCCTGTTCACGCACTTCATGCAGGACCGGCTGCCCGAGGACAAGCGGGGCATCTTCCTCGCCGGCGACGACATCTCCTGGACGGCCGGCTGGGCCGAGGGCGCCGTCCAGACCGCGCTGAACGCGGTCTGGGGCGTCATGCACCACTTCGGCGGCGCGACCGACGCGACCAACCCCGGCCCGGGCGACGTCTACGACGAGATCGCCCCGGTGGAGCTTCCCGAGGACTGACCGGGACCAAGGACAGGGCGCGGCCGGCCGGCCTCAGACTCCGGCCGCCCGCGCCTTCTCGAACACCTCGGCGGCGACGTCCTTCAGTTCCGCCGCGTCCCGGGGGGTGCCCTGCAGGTCGACGAGGATCTCGTCCAGACCGACCTCGGCGTGCTCGGCGAGGTCCGCCACGATCTGGTCGGCGCTGCCCTGGAAGGGTTTGCGGCCGGCGCCCTCGTACGGCTTGGCCTGCCAGGCCGCGTTCACCCGCAGCACTGTCCGGATCGGCTCGGTGCGGCCGCGCTCCTCGGCCAGGTCCCGCAGCCGCCGCCACTGCGCGGCGATCCGCTCGGCCCCCATGCCCACCGGCAGCCATCCGTCGGCGTGGTCCACCAGCCGCCGCCAGGCCCTGCCGTTGCCCGCGGCCAGCAGGATCGGGATCGGCCGCGCCGGCTTCGGCCCGACCACGGCGGAGGCGATCCTCGTGAGGGGACCGTCGTGGGCGACCGGATCCGCGCCCCACACGGCGCGGCACACCCCGATGATCTCGTCCAGCACCTTGCCGCGCTCCTCGAAGGGCCGGACGCCCGAGGCCGCGTACTCGTCCAGCGACCAGCCGGTGCCGAAGCCCGCCACCACCCGTCCGCCGCTCGCCGCGTCCAGCGTGGCCAGGGCCTTGGCGAGCTGGAACGGCATGTGCAGCGGTGCCACCAGGACGCTGGAGCCCAGCTCCGCCCGCTCGGTGGCGGCCGCGGCCAGGGCGAGGGTGACCAGGGGGTCGGCCACGGCCCGGTACTGGTCGGGCCACGGCAGGCCCTCGATGCCGTAGAGCCCCTGGGTGGCGGGTTCGGGGAACAGGGCCCGCTCGAAGACCCACAGGCTCTCGTAGCCGATCTCCTCGGCGGCGCGCGCCACCTCGGGTACGTCCTCGCCGATCGAGTACTGCCGCATCTGGGGAAGACCGAGTCCGAGCCGGGTCGCCATACGGGTGCTCCTCTGCGATCGGGTACGTGCCGGTGAACGCCATGCGATCACGGGGGAGTTCCGCGGGCGGCGCGGAAGGGCGGGATCAGGCCACCTCAGTCGGTGAGCGGTGTGAGCAGCATCCGCCCGGCGAAGCCCACTCCCGCGTCCAGCCGTTCGGTGAACTCTCCGGCGAGGTCCCCGCAGCGGCGCAGCGCCCACAGGGCCCGCGCCGCCGCCCAGGCCGCGTCCCGGGCCCGCTCCATGCTCCAGGAGCCCAGCAGATGGGTGAGCGGGTCGGCGAGCTGCAGCAGGTCCGGGCCCGGCATCAGGTCCTCGCGGACGCGCTCCTCCAGTGAGGTGAGCAGGTCGCCCACCCGGTCGAACTCGTCCTCCACGTCGGCCGGTTCGCAGCCGAGCGCGCGGCAGGTGTCCACCACCGCGAGCGCCAGGTCGTGCCCGATGTGCGCGTTGACGCCCGCCAGCGCGAACTGCAGCGGCCGTACGCCGGGGTGGCGGCGGAGCTGGAACAGCGGACGCCAGCAGGCCGGCGGGCGGCGGCCCGCGGCCGCCGCGTCGACCGCCGCCAGGTACCGCTCGGCGAACCGCACGTCCAGCGCTGCCGCCGCCCGCGGATCGGTGAACTCCCCGGCGTCCAGGCGCCGGTCGACCTCCTCGGTGACGGCGAGGTAGACGCGGTTGAACACGGCCACGCCGTCCCGCTCGGGCAGGGCCGCGTCGAGCGCGCGCATCCGGGAGACGACCGCGTCGACGTCAGTGGTGAGGTGTTCCAGCCGCGTCATGGTGGAAGGGTCCCAGCCCCGGACCGGCCCGCGTGCCGACCGGACCGGTGCTTCGCCGGAACGGGGGAACGCGGCGCGGTCCCGCGGCTTCCCGGGGCCCGGCCGGGACGTCCTCCCGCACGCCTACGGCTGGGTGCGCTCGGCCTCCGCGTCGTAGCTGGAGGTGCCCTCGTCCAGCAGGGGCTCCTGCTGCTTCAGGTGGGCCGGGGCGAAGGCGCGCAGGGCGTGGTAGCCGGTGATGACGACCAGGGTGCCGAGGGCGATGCCGCTGAGCGAGAAGTGGTCGGTGAACTTCATGCTGACGTTGCCGACGCCGATGATGATGCCCGCGGCGGCCGGCACCAGGTTCAGCGGGTTGCGCAGGTCCACCCTGGCGTTGCTCCAGATCTGGGCGCCGAGCAGGCCGATCATGCCGTAGAGGATGACGGTGATGCCGCCGAGGACGCCGCCCGGGATCGCGGCCACGACCGCGCCGAACTTGGGGCAGACGCCGAAGAGCAGGGCGAAGCAGGCGGCGGCCCAGTAGGCGGCGGTCGAGTAGACGCGGGTCGCGGCCATCACGCCGATGTTCTCGGAGTAGGTGGTGTTCGGCGGGCCGCCCACCGCGGTCGAGAGCACGGAGGCGACGCCGTCCGCCGAGATCGCCGTGCCGAGCTGGTCGTCCAGCCGGTGGCCGGTCATCTCGCCGACCGCCTTCACGTGCCCGGCGTTCTCCGCGACCAGCGCGATGACGACCGGCAGCGCGACCAGGACCGCCGACCACTGGAAGGTCGGCCCGTGGAAGGACGGAAGGCCGATCCAGTCGGCCTTGGAGACGCCGGAGAGGTCGAGGCGCCAGTGGTCGGTGAGCCTGCCGCTCGCGTCCACCGAGTGGATCTTGCCGAAGACCCGGTCGCAGGCCCAGGAGAGGCCGTACCCGAAGACCAGCCCGAGGAAGATCGCGATGCGCGACCAGAATCCGCGCAGGCCGACCACCGCCAGACCGGTGAACAGCATCACCAGCAGGGCGGTCCACTGGTCCTGCGGCCAGTAGGTCGAGGCGGTCACCGGGGCGAGGTTGAAGCCGATCAGCATGACGACCGCGCCGGTGACGATGGGCGGCATGACGGCGTGGATGATGTGTGCGCCGAAGCGCTGCACCAGCAGCCCCACCAGGAACAGCACGGCCCCGACGACGAGGACGGCGCCGGTCACGGTCGCGCTCGTGCCGCCCTGGGCGCGGATGACGGCGGCCACGCCGACGAACGACAGGGAGCAGCCGAGGTAGCTCGGGACCCGGCCGCGGGTGGCGAGCAGGAAGATCATGGTCGCCACGCCCGACATCATGATCGCCAGGTTCGGGTCCAGGCCCATCAGCACGGGCGCCACGAAGGAGGCGCCGAACATCGCGACCACGTGCTGGGCACCCAGGCCCACCGTCCGGGGCCAGGAGAGCCGTTCGTCGGGGCGTACCACCGCTCCGGGCGCGGGCGTGCGCCCGTCACCGTGCAGTTTCCAGCGCACGCCGAGGTCCATGGTGGGGTTTCGCTTTCTCTGTACGTGAGGTCGGTCCGCACCATTGTCCCGTGTATCCCGTCGGGGCACCGCGCTGACCTGGGGGCTTCCGGGCCGGGGCCCCTGAGCGGTCGCTTAGTATGAAAAGTGTCCCCGGGGGTGCGCCCCGGGGTGCCACCCCCTGGTCCAGCAACGCTCAGGAGCCCGTCCCCGTGACCGCCGAAGCCCCGACCGCCCCCGCCGTCCCCTACGGCCGGCTCGTCCCCGTCACCGTCCACTTCGACGACCTCGACGCGCTCGGGCTCCTCCACAACGCCCGCTACCCGCTGATGGTCGAGCGCGCCTGGACCGAACTGTGGGCCGAGCACGGCGTCCGCTTCGACGGCGACTGGGTGGCCGCCGGCGACGCCTGCAACGCGGTCCGCGAACTGAGCATCGGCTACGAGGCCCCGGTGACCCGCCCCGGCGGCTACGCCGTCCACCTCTGGCTGGAACGGCTCGGCACCACGGGCCTCACCTACGGCTTCCGGTTCTGCTCGGCCGACGGGACGCAGACCTACGCCCGGGGCACCCGGGTGCTGGTCCGGCTGGACGCGACGACGCTGCGGCCCGCCCCGTGGACCGACGCCTTCAGGGCCGTGGGCCGGGAGTTGCTGCGGCCTGCCGGCTGACGTCCCCGCCGACGTCGCCGCGCGCGACGCGCTCGGCCGTGCGCAGCACGCCCGCGAACGCGGCGAGTCCGCACGCCAGCGCGGTCACCACGCAGAACGAGACCATCAGGCTGGTCAGCTGGGCCACCCCGCCGATCAGGCTGGGCGCGACCAGGCCCGAGGTGTAGGTGATGGTCGCCACGCCCGCGATGGCCTGGCTGGGGTTGGGCCCGGCGTGCCCGGCCGCGGCGAAGCACAACGGGACGACCACCGCGATGCCGAACCCCATCAGCGCGAACCCGCCCATCGCCGTCGCCGGATGGCGCGCCGTGACGATCAGCAGGCCGCCGAGCACGGCCAGGAAGCCGCCGGCGCGCACGGTGCGGACCGCGCCGTAACGGTTCACCACCGCGTCCCCGGCGATCCGGGCCACCGCCATGGTCAGCATGAACCCGGTCGTCGACGCGGCCGCCAGGCCGGCCGAGCTGTCCAGCCGGTCGCGCAGGAACACCGCGGACCAGTCCAGGCTGGCCCCCTCGGCGAACACGGCGCAGAAGCCGACCGCGCCGATCAGCAGGGCCGACCGCGGCGGCAGCGCGAACCGCGGCGGCGGCTCCTCGCCCTCGGCGGGCTGCACGTCGAGGACCCAGCCGCCGGCGAGCGCGCCGAGCACGGTGAGGACGGCCGCGGCGACCGCGAAGTGCAGGCGCGCGTCCGCGCCCAGGTGCGCGGCCAGCGTGCCGACGGCCGAGCCGGCCAGGGCGCCCGCGCTCCACATGCCGTGCAGGCCCGACATGATCGACTTGCCGAGCAGCCGCTCGACCTCGACACCCAGGGCGTTCATCGCGACGTCGGCCATGCCCGCGCTCGCGCCGTAGGCGAACATCGCCAGGCACAGCGTGAACAGGCCGGGCGCGAGGGAGGGCAGGACGAGCGAGACCGTCCACAGTGCCATCAGCCCGCGCAGGGCCGTGCGGCTGCCGAATCGGTGACTGATCCGGCCCGCCAGCGGCATCGCGCACGAGGCGCCCAACGCCGTGAAGGCCAGCGCGAACCCCAACTGGCCGGCGCTGAGCGAGGCGTGGTCCTGCACCCACGGCACCCGGGTGGCGAAGGAGCCGGTCACGGCGCCGTGCACGGCGAACACGGCCGCCACGGCGTACCGGGCGCGCCTGACCTCGTCGCGCGCGTAGCCCACGTCACTCATGTCCCAGCCCCTTCCCGGGAGTTCCCCGGACCCACCGCCGCTGCACGCGCCGTAAACTATCAGGAACCCTTCCTGATGGATAGGGGACAGTGCGACGGCCCGCGTCTGGGAGGATTCCCGTCATGCCCGCATCACCGAGCACCGCCCGGGCCATCAACGACCGCGCCGCCCTGCGGTTGCTGCAGCAGGAAGGCCCGCTGACGGCGGGCCGGCTCAAGCAGCTGACGGGGCTGTCCAGGCCGACGGTCGCCGACCTCGTCGAACGGCTCACCGCCTCCGGACTGATCACGGTGGTCGGCGAGTCCGGCGAGCAGCGCCGCGGCCCGAACGCCCGGCTGTACGGCATCGTCGCCGACCGTGCGCACCTCGCCGCCCTCGACGTCCGCACCGAAGGCGTGTTCGTGCTGGTGTCCGACCTGGTCGGGCGGGTGCTCGCCGAGTCGTCCGTGCCGATCGGCGACGACGCGGGCACCGGACCCGCCGTGGAACAGGCGGTGGCCGCGGTGGAGCGGGCCGCCAAGGAGGCCGGGGCGGACAGCCTGCACACCGTCGGCATCGGCGCGCCCGGCCTGATCGACCCGGCCACCGGTGACCTGCGCGACTCCGTCGGCCTGCCCGCCTGGCACCGCAGCCTCGCCGCCGCCCTGCCGGAGCGGCTGCCGGGCGCCCGCGTCACCGTGGAGAACGAGACCAACCTCGCCGCCCTGGCCGAACAGCGCGAGGGCGCCGCCCGGGACCGGGGGACCTTCGTCCTGCTGTGGCTGGGGCACGGCGTGGGCGCCGCGGTCGTCCTCGACGGCACGCTGCGCCGCGGCGCCTCCGGCGGCACGGGCGAGATCGGCTTCCTGCCGGTCCCGGGAACCGGCTCGCTCCCCTCGGCGACGGACTGCGGCGGCGGCTTCCACTCGCTTACGGGGGCGGCGGCGATCGTCTCCCTGGCGGCGGAGTGCGGACTGCCGGTCCCGGCCACGGCGGACGGCCCCGGCGCGGCGGAGGCGGTGCGCGGCGCCGTGGCGCGGGCGGCGGACGAACCGGCCCCGCCCGCCGTGCCGGCGCCGGCCGCGCCCGCCCACCGTTTCCTGCACACCCTGGCCGAACGGATCGCCGTCGGGGCCGCCTCCGTCGTGGCCGTCCTGGACCCCGGGTGCGTCGTGCTCGGCGGCGAGGTCGGCCGGGCCGGGGGAGCGCCGCTCGCCGGGCTCGTCCAGGAGCGGCTGCGCCGCATGTCCCCGCTGCCCACCGAGGTGCGGCCGAGCATCCTCGGCGGGGCCGCCGTGCTGCGCGGGGCGTTGCTGACCGCCCGGGACCGGGCCCAGGACGAGCTGTTCGGCCCGGCCGAGCGGTAGGAGGGCTGTCAGCCTCGCCCGAAGCGGCCGGACAGGTACTCCTCGAACGTCACCTTGCCCACCGCCCGGTCCGGAGCCAGGTGCCCGCCGGCGCGGAAGGCGCCGTAGGTCCGGCCGAAGAGGGGCACCCGCACCACCGGGCGGCGTCGTGCGGTCGTCCGCAGATAGGCACGGGCCAGCGAGTCGAGCGTGCGGACCTCGGGACCGCCCATGTCCGGCACCCGCCCGGCCGGCGCCCCGAGGGCCAGCTCGACCAGGCTGCCGGCCACCTCGGACACCTCGACGGGCTGGTCCGAGACGCCCGCCGGAAGCAGCATGAGCGGGGGCTTGGCGAGGCCTCCCAGGAACGTGACGACCAGGTCGTGGAACTGGGTCGCGCGCAGCACGGTCCAGCCCAGCCCCGACTCCTCGACCTGGCGCTCCACCGCGAGCTTGCTCCGGTAGTAACCGAACGGCACCCGGTCGACGCCGACGATGGAGATGTACACGAGGTGGGCGACATCGGCCCGGCGGGCCGCCGCGACCAGGTTCCGTGCCGCCTCCTCGTCCCCGCCGCGGGGGCTGCTCGCGCAGTGCACGACCGTCTCCACGCCGCGCAGGGCCGTGTCGAGCCCGGGTCCGCCCCGGCGCAGGTCGACGGCGTACGGCTGGGCGCTCCGGCTGAGCACCCGTGCCTCGTGCCCGTCGTCCCGCAGCCGCTCGGTGACGAGCCGGCCGAGGGTTCCGGTTCCGCCGGTCACCAGGATGGTGGTCATGCTGTTCTCCGTCTCTCCGCGCGCGGTGCGCTCCGGCCGGAGCGCCCGTCGTGAGGTGAGACCGTCCGGCGCCCCGGAAACGTGACATCCCGGTGGAGGACTTCCCCGGACGGCCTGCCGTCGCACGGAGCCCGGTCCGTCTGGCGACCCGGCGGCGGGCAAGGGCCGTCGTCACCGCCGCCGGGTCCGCCCGCACGATAAGAGGACTAGACCAGTTCGGTCAATGGTCCGGACCAGCCCAACGGGCGTCAGGGGCGCGGCGGTTGGTCCGAGGTGCCGCACCCGGCAAGGCCGGCGACACGCACTGTGAGCGAACGCACACCTGTCCCCTGTCTGGGTGAGCGCCGGGCGTGGCACACTGGCCCTGTACCAGAAGCAGCGCACTCCGGGGTCGGTGAAAGTCCGAACCGGCGGTTACAGTCCGCGACCCGGTCGCTTCCAGCGGCCGGTTGACCAGGTGAAATTCCTGGACCGACGGTTAAAGTCCGGATGGGAGGCAGTGCGCGGCGGGTGACGCACACATGTGCGTGCGCCGCCGTATCTGGGCGCGTCCGCACGCGGACGGGTCCTTTTCGGCGTCGGCGCACCTCAGTTCACGGTGTGCCCACCCGTACATTCTGTCGTCATCGACAGGCCCCGGAGTCCGTGCCCGAATGAGGCAGGAGGACCCGGGAAGTGTTCACCGGAATCGTCGAAGAGCTGGGTGAAGTCACCGCCGTAGAGGACCTCGGCGACTCCTCCCGCTTCCGGCTCCGCGGCCCCGTCGTGACGGAGGGCGCGCGGCACGGCGACTCCATCGCCGTGAACGGGGTCTGTCTCACCGTCGTCGACCACGAGGGCGACGAGTTCACCGCCGACGTCATGGCCGAGACGCTGAAGCGCTCCAGCCTCGGCGCCCTCACCACCGGCTCCCGCGTCAACCTGGAGCGCCCCACCGCCGTGGGCGCGCGTCTCGGCGGTCACATCGTGCAGGGACACGTCGACGGCACCGGCCGGATCCTGGCGCGCACCCCCTCCGAGAACTGGGAGATCGTGAAGGTCTCGCTGCCCGCGGACCTCACCCGCTACGTCGTCGAGAAGGGCTCCATCACCGTCGACGGCATCAGCCTCACCGTCGTCGAGGCCGGCCCGGACCACTTCACCGTCAGCCTCATCCCCACCACCCTCGCCCTGACCACGCTCGGCCACAAGCAGCCCGGCGACCCGGTCAACCTGGAGGTGGACGTCATCGCCAAGTACGTCGAGCGGCTCCTCGGCGACCGTGCCCGGGAGGCCGGCAAGTGAACTGGCTGAACTCCGAGGCCTTCACCCTCTTCGACCAGCGCATCATCTGGTCGGACATGGTCGGCAACATCCTCGGCCTGATCACCCTGGCCCTCGGCTGGCGCCGCTCCCTGCTGACCTGGCCCGTGCAGTTCCTGTCCGGCCTCGTCCTCTTCACCGCCTTCTACGGCCACCTGACCGGCAGCGCCGGCAAGCAGGCCGTCGTCATGGCCGTCGCGCTCTACGGCTGGTGGCAGTGGCAGCGCAGCAGGGACCGCTCCGCGGACGGCCACATCGCCCCCCGCTTCGCCACCTGGCGCGAGCGTGCCGCCATGGCCGCCGCTGCCGCCGCCGGCACGGTCGCCGTGGGCCTGTTTTTTAAGGCCTACCCGTCCCTGTCCTGGGACGCCTGGCCCGACGCCTACATCTTCGTCGGCACCATCGTCGCGATGTACGCCCAGGCCAAGGGCATGGTCGAGTTCTGGATCGCCTGGCTGCTCGTCGACGTCGTCGGCGTGCCCCTCAACTTCAAGAACGGCTACGCCTTCTCCGGTTTCGTCTACGTCATCTACGGCGCGCTCGTCCTGTGGGGCATGCGCGACTGGTGGCTGCGCTCCCGCAGGGACGCGCGGCCCGTCCTGGAAGGAGCCCCGGCATGACCTCGGCACCGCCGCTGTACGACACGGACACCGTCGAGAACTTCGCACTCGACCCGGTCGAGCAGGCCATCGCCGACATCGCGGCGGGCCGCCCGATCGTGGTCGTCGACGACGAGGACCGCGAGAACGAGGGCGACCTCGTCGTCGCCGCCGAGAAGGCCACCCCCGAGATCGTCGCCTTCATGATGAGCGAGTGCCGCGGACTCATCTGCGCCCCCATGGAGGGCGAGGAACTCGACCGGCTGCGGCTGCCGCAGATGGTCGAGGACAACACCGAGTCCATGAAGACCGCGTTCACCGTCTCCGTCGACGCCTCCGCCGCCCACGGCGTGAGCACCGGCATCTCGGCCGCCGACCGCGCCACCACGCTCCGGCTGCTGGCGAGCGGCACCGCCGAGCCCACCGACCTGGTGCGCCCCGGCCACGTCTTCCCGCTGCGCGCCAGGCCCGGCGGCGTCCTGGTCCGCAACGGCCACACCGAGGCCGCCGTCGACCTCGCACGGCTCGCGGGCCTGCGTCCCGCCGGCGCCATCGTGGAGATCGCCGGCGAGGACGGCCGCATGCTCCGGCTGCCCGAGCTGATCCCGTTCGCCCGCAAGCACGGTCTGACGATCATCTCCATCGAGGACCTCATCGCCTACCGGCGCAGCAGCGAGCCGACCGTCCGCCGCGAGGCCGAGACCCGCCTGCCCACCCGGCACGGCACCTTCACCGCCTACGGCTACCGTTCCACCGTCGACGGCGTCGAGCACGTCGCCCTCGTCCACGGCGAGATCGGCGAGGGCGAGGACGTCCTGGTCCGCGTCCACTCCGAGTGCCTCACCGGCGACGTCTTCGGCTCGCTGCGCTGCGACTGCGGACCCCAGCTGGACGCCTCGCTGGAGCGCATCCAGGACGAGGGCCGCGGAGTCGTCGTCTACCTGCGCGGTCACGAGGGACGCGGCATCGGCCTGCTGTCCAAGCTGCGCGCCTACGAACTGCAGGAGCAGGGCCACGACACCCTGGACGCCAACCTCGAACTCGGCCTGCCCGCCGACGCCCGCGACTACGGGGCCGGCGCGCGGATCCTGGCCGACCTCGGCGTGCGCAGCGTCCGGCTGATGACCAACAATCCCGACAAGACCGACGCGCTGCTGCGCCACGGCCTGCGCGTCACCGGCCGGGAGCCGATGCCGGTCCAGGCCGGCGAGCACAACCTGCGGTACCTGCGCACCAAGCGGGACCGGATGGGGCACGACCTGCCCTGGCTGGACACGCCCGCCGTGGTCGCCTCCACGGCCGGGTCCGCGTCCACCTGCGGCAACCAGTAAGCAAGAAGCACTGAGGAGAGACGTGAGCGGCAAGGGTGCACCGGAGCTGTCCGTACGCAACGCGAGCGACCTGCGGGTCGCCGTCATCGCGGCGCAGTGGCACGAGAAGGTGATGGACGGTCTGGTCAACGGCGCGCTGCGCGCCCTGCACGAACTGGGCATCGACGAGCCGACGCTGATCCGGGTCCCCGGCAGCTTCGAACTCCCGGTCGCCGCCAAGGTCCTCGCGAGCCGCGGCTACGACGCGGTCGTCGCCCTCGGCGTCGTCATCCGGGGCGGCACCCCCCACTTCGACTACGTGTGCCAGGGCGTCACCCAGGGCCTCACCCAGGTCTCCGTCGAGACCGGCGTGCCCGTCGGCTTCGGCGTCCTCACCTGCGACACCGAGGAGCAGGCCCTGGACCGGGCCGGCATCGAGGGCTCCACCGAGGACAAGGGCCACGAGGCGGTGACCGCGGCCGTCGCGACCGCGGCCACACTCCGTTCAGTATCCGAACCCTGGCACTGAGGAGCGGCGCACACCGCGTAGGGTGGGCAGCACCATGTCCAAGAAGACGTTCGAGGAGCTCTTCACCGAGCTCCAGCACAAGGCCGCCCACGGCGATCCCGCCACCTCCCGTACCGCCGAGCTGGTCGGCAAGGGCGTCCATGCCATCGGCAAGAAGGTCGTCGAAGAGGCCGCCGAGGTGTGGATGGCCGCCGAGTACGAGGGCAAGGATGCGGCCGCCGAGGAGATCTCGCAGCTGCTGTACCACGTTCAGGTGATGATGGTCGCCCGCGGCATCTCCCTGGACGACGTCTACGCCCACCTGTGAGCCCGACCAGCCCACCGTCAACACCCAACGCGAAGGAAGCCGACCTCATGCTGCGCATCGCCGTCCCCAACAAGGGTTCCCTGTCCGGCCCTGCGGCGGAGATGCTGCATGAGGCCGGCTACCAGCAGCGCCGCGAGTCCAAGGAACTGCGCATCGTCGACCCGGAGAACGAGGTCGAGTTCTTCTACCTCCGCCCCCGCGACATCGCGATCTACGTCTCCTCCGGCCGCCTCGACATCGGCATCACCGGCCGCGACCTGCTGATCGACTCCGGCGCCGACGCCGAGGAGATCCTGCCGCTGGGCTTCGCCCGCTCCACCTTCCGCTTCGCCGCCAAGCCCGGCACCGCGAGTGGCATCCAGGACCTCAAGGGCCGGACGGTGGCCACCTCCTACGAGGGCATCGTCGCCGGGCACCTCGCCGACAGCGGCGTCGACGCCTCCGTCGTCCACCTGGACGGCGCCGTGGAGACCGCGATCGAGCTCGGCGTCGCCGAGGTCATCGCGGACGTCGTGGAGACCGGCACCAGCCTGCGCAACGCGGGCCTGGAGGTCTTCGGCGAGCCCATCATGAAGTCCGAGGCCATCGTCGTCCGCCGCACCGGCGCCGACGGCGAGGAGCCCAAGGTCCAGCAGTTCCTGCGCCGCCTCCAGGGCGTCCTGGTCGCGCGGACGTACGTGATGATGGACTACGACTGCCGGGTCGAGCAGTTGGAGAAGGCCGTCGCGCTGACGCCCGGCCTGGAGTCCCCGACCGTCTCCCCGCTGCACAACGAGGGCTGGGTCGCGGTCCGCGCCATGGTCCCCGCCAAGGAGGCGCAGCGCATCATGGACGACCTCTACGCCATCGGCGCGCGCGCCATCCTGACCACGGCCATCCACGCCTGCCGCCTGTAAGGGGTACGCCCGAAGTGTCCGATCTCCCCGTGCTTCCCGTCACCTTCCGGCCGGGCCACACCCGGGCCGTCATGCTCACCGCCGGTGTCCTGATCTTCGCGGTCATCTCCGGGATCGCGATGCTGCTGGAGCTCGGCCCTGGGGAGCGGCTCAGCTTCGTCGTCACCGGGGCGCTCATCCTCTGGGCGCTGGCCCAGCTGTCCCGGGTGAAGGTGGTCGCCGACGAGTCCGGCGTCACCGTCGTGAACATCGCGAGCAGGAGGCGCCTGGACTGGGCCGAGATCGTCCAGGTGAACCTCCGTCCGGGCGATCCCTGGGTGTTCCTCAACCTCAGCGACGGCACCAGCCTGCCCGCGCTCGGCATCCAGCCGGGCCTCGCCAAGCAGCGCGCCATCGCCGACGCGCGGGCCCTCAGGGCACTCGTGGACGCCCGCTCGACGGCCGACCGGACGCCGGATCAGGGCTGACTCGGGGCCGCCCACCCTGCCCGTGCGGCCCTGTCTTGATTAATCTGGTGGTGGAGGCCGTTCCGCCGCGCCTCCACCCCTGCGTGCCACCCCTGGTGCACAGGGGTTCCTGCTACCCGAGGAGTGACTCCCTCCAGCGATGGACGGATCGTCCTGTAGTACCTGCGCCGCCCCTGCCCGGCACCACGGGAAGGCGGTGGCAGCGTGACCATCCCCCTGCTGCTCCTCGGAGCGGCGTTCCTGCTGATTCTCGCCAACGGCTTCTTCGTGGCGGCCGAGTTCGGACTGGTGACGGTCGAGCGGCCGGACGCCGAGAAGGCCGCCGCCGACGGTGACCGGCGTGCCAGTACGGTCGTGGAGGCGCTGAAGGAACTGTCCTTCCAGCTCTCCGGCACCCAGCTCGGCATCACCATCACCTCCCTGGTCGTCGGCATGCTCGCCGAACCGGCCCTGGCCGGGCTGCTGCACGGCCCGTTCGCCGCGCTCGGCCTCCCGGCGGGCGCCGTCTCCGGTGTCGCCGTGGTCGTCGGCATGCTGCTGGCCTCCGCGATCCAGATGGTGATCGGCGAACTCGTGCCCAAGAACTGGGCGGTGTCCAAGCCCTTGCAGGTCGCGCGTTTCGTCGCGGGCCCGCAGGCCCGCTTCTCCCGCCTGTTCCGGCCGGTGATCGCCGCGCTCAACACGGTCGCCAACCGGCTGGTCCGCGCCCTCGGCGTCGAGCCCGCCGAGGAACTGGCCTCCGCCCGCACCCCGGGCGAACTGGTGTCCCTGGCCCGGCACTCCGCGCAGGCCGGCGCTCTGGAGCAGGACACGGCCGACCTGTTCGTCCGCACCCTGTCCCTGGGCGAGCTGACCGCCCAGCACGTCATGACCCCCCGCGTGAAGGTGAGCGCGCTGCAGGACTCGGCCACCGCCGAGGACGTCGTCAACCTCACCCGGGCCACCGGCCTGTCCCGCTTCCCCGTCTACCGGGAGAAGATCGACGAGGTCGTCGGGATGGCCCACCTCAAGGACGCGCTGGCGGTCCCCGCGGCCGACCGGCTGCGCACCCCCGTCGGACGCATCGCCCGCAAGGCCCTCCTCGTCCCCGAGACCCTGCCCGTCCAGCCGCTCCTCGCCCGGCTGCGCAGCGAGCAGCCCATCGCCGTCGTCGTCGACGAGTACGGCGGCACGGCCGGCGTGGTCACCCTGGAGGACATCGTCGAGGAGCTCGTCGGCGAGGTCCGCGACGAGCACGACGCCAAGGACATGCCCGAGCTGGCCGTCGCCCCGCCCGAGGACGGCAGGCCCGCCTGGGACGTCGACGGCAGCTGCCGGATCGACGTCCTGCAGCGCATAGGCCTGGCCGTGCCCGAGGGGCCGTACGAGACCGTCGCCGGCCTCGTCGCCGACCTGCTCGGCCGCATCCCGGCCCCTGGCGACCGCGCCGAACTGCCCGGCTGGCGGCTCGCGGTCCGCCAGGTGGGCCACTACCGCGCCGAACGCGTCCGCCTGGTGCGCACGGCCGCGGTGGCAGGCGTCATGGAGGCCGCCCGATGAGCGTCCTCCAACTCGCCTTCGCCGGCCTCCTCGTGCTGGCGAACGGCTTCTTCGTCGGCGCCGAGTTCGCACTGGTCTCGGTGCGCCGCAGCCAGATCGAACCGCTCGGCACCGCGCGGGCCCGCCAGGTGCTGTACGGCCTGGAGCGGCTTCCGCAGATGATGGCCGCCGCGCAGTTCGGCATCACCGTGTGCTCCCTGACGCTCGGCGCGGTCGCCGAGCCGACGGTGGCCCACCTGCTGGAACCGGTGTTCGAGGCGATCCACCTCCCGCACGGGGTGATCCACCCGCTCGGGTACGTGATCGCGCTGGCGGCCGTGGTCTTCTTCCACCTCGTGATCGGCGAGATGGTGCCGAAGAACCTCGCCATGGCGGCCCCCGAGAAGGCGGCGCTGTGGCTGAGCCCCGGCCTGGTCTACTTCGCCCGCCTCTGCAAGCCGATCACCGTGGCCCTCGGCGCCTGCGCCCAGGCGATCCTGCGGCTCTTCCGGGTCGAGCCGAGGGACGAGGTGGAGGCGGTGGTCACCAGCGAGCAGCTGAACCGCCTGCTGGAGGACTCCGGGCAGGCGGGCCTCCTCGGCCCCGAGGAGCGGGAGCGGCTGGAGGACGCGCTGGAACTGGGCTCCCGCCCCGTGACGGACGTCCTGCTGCGGCGGGAGTCGCTGGTCACGGTGGCCCCGTCGGTCACGCCGGGCGAGATCGTCGCCCTGACCGCTCGCACGGGCTACTCCCGCTTCCCGGTGGCGGCGGCGGACAAGGGCCCGTTCATGGGATACGTCCATGTGAAGGACGTCCTCGACCTGGAGGACTCCGACCGCGCCGTCCCCCAGCACGTCTGGCGCCCGATGACGACCCTGCGCTCCGAGCTGCCGCTCGACGACGCCCTATCGGTGATGCGCCGGGCGGCCACGCACCTGGCCCAGGTCGCGGACGCCTCCGGCAGGGTGCTCGGCCTGGTCGCCCTGGAGGACGCCCTGGAACTCCTGGTGGGCGAGGTCAGGGACCCGGCCCACCGGCACCTGCCGGACGTGCGGCTGGCGGAGCCGAGGGTGAGCGGGGAACCGGAGGAGGCCCTGGCCACCTGACCGGTGCGGTGGCGGGGGCCCGCGCCCCGGACGGACCCTGGGGTCTTTCTTTCGGATCAGGCCGAACGAAAGACCCTAGAGGGCCGACGGGTCCTGCGGTCCCCGCCCCGACAGCACCTCGCCGTACGCCTGCATCAGGTCCGGCAACCGCAGCGTCGCGAGGTCGTCGCGGGACAGTTCACCCGGGTACGCCGACAACCGCAGGTCCCGGTACGCACAGCTCTTCTCGTACAGGGTGCGCAGCAAGCGCCCGTTGCCGAGCTCGTCGATCCACCCCTGGTCGACCACGTGCCCGGCGATGGAGCGCAGCTCCTCCAGCGCCTCGTCGTCCCACAGGTCCCCGTTCTCGGCGGCGAGCACCTTGCCGATCTCGGTGAGCTCCGACGGACGGTAGGAGGGGAAGTCCACCCGCGTGGTGAAACGGGAGGAGAGCCCGGGGTTGGCGGCGAGCAGCCTGTCCATGCCCTCCGGATAGCCGGCCAGGATCACCACCAGGTGGTCCCGGTTGTCCTCGGCCCGCTTCAGCAGCACCTGCAGTGCCTCGTCGCCGTACGCGTCCCCCTTGCCGTACCCCGAGTTGGACAGCGAGTACGCCTCGTCCACGAACAGCACCCCGCCGATCGCGGAGTCGATCAGCTCGTTGGCCTTCACGGCCGTCTGGCCGAGGTACTCGCCGACCAGATCCGCCCGCTGGGCCTCCACCAGGTGGTCCCCGCCGAGCAGACCCAGCGCGTAGAACACCCGCCCGAGGATCCGCGCGACCGTGGTCTTCCCGGTCCCGGACGGCCCGGAGAACACGAAGTGCCGCTTCGGCGGCTGCACCGGCAGTCCCTGCCCGGTCCGCAGCCGGGCCATGTTCAGCTGCGCGGACAACGCCTTGACCTGGCGCTTGACCGGTTCGAGTCCCACCATGCGCTCAAGTTCGGCGAGCGCCTCCTCCAGCAGCGCCGCATCGGTCGGCCCGGCGGGGACCGGTGACGGGGACGAGGCGGGCCCGGTCTTCACGCGCACCACCGGATCCGTCACCGACGGCAGGGGCCCGGTCGGCAGATCCGGCTCCGGCAGCCGCAGGTCGCGGCTCTCGGCACCGAAGAGCGGATCCAGGCCGTCCGGCCCGTCCAGGGCGTCCTGCCCGAGACCGGTCAGCGAGATCGCGGCGAGGTCGGCGGCGTCGTAGCCGTCGCCCTCGGCGATCGCCGCGAGCCGCGCCGAGGTGTCCATGAAGGCAGGGTCGACCCGGTGCACCGCGCGGTACAGGGGGAGTGCGGCCGCCGATCGGCCGGTCCCCTCGTGGGCGCGCGCCAGCCAGTACCGCAGCTCCTTGCGCTGCGGCTGCTCGCTGCGGCAGCGCATCAGCGCCGCCGAGAGCATCGGCTCCGCCTGCCCGTACATCTCCATCCGGACCCGGGCCATGCCGCCGAACAGGCCCGCCTCGATGCCGAGCAGGGGATCGTCCAGGAGCGGATCGGTGTGCCGGACCAGCTGGTCCCAGTCCTTGACCAGATAGGCACGGCAGGCGTGCAGGAAGCGGACCTGCGGGTCGGTGTCCACCGGCGGCAGGCCCGCGAGCGCACGGTCCAGCTCCGGCACGTGCCGCCCGTCCAGCCAGTGGGAGGCGTGCGCGAGCAGCAGGTCGCGCGGGCTCTCCAGCACCGGCTGCACCCACCAGCCCAGCCAGTACCAGGAGTTGAGGGTGCGGCGGTGCCGGGCGCGCTGTTCCCCGAAGCGCTCGCGGTGCCGGAACATGCGCAGCAGCGCGGTCGTCGTGTCGACCCGCAACGCGTGCAGTCCGAGCCAGGCGTCCGCCATGCCCGGGTCCATCCGCACGGCGGTGCGGAACTCCTCCTCGGCCTGCGGATAGGCGCCCATGGTGCAGGCGTCCACGCCCCGCAGCCAGGCGAGGTCGGCCGGGGCCTCGGGGCCCTGCGTGCCGAAGTCCATCACGTCCCCCCACAGACCGTGCCCCCGTGGTTCACCGCCGGGCGGGTCGCCCGACGGCCGCCGCGGTCGAACCGCTGTGCCGCGGACCGGAGTTGCAGGTGCGAGGCAGCCCCTCGAAGGTCGCACCGAAGGCATCGTACCCGCGGGGCCGCCGCCTGCCGAAGGGTGCCGCGCAGGCCGTTCGACGAGGTGGGAGCAGACGGGGCGCACGCGATGTCGTGACCGTGGGTGATCGGATCGGCGGGCGAGGGGCCCTGCAAAACGGTCCAGGGCAAGACGAAGCCCCCGATCACGGGGGAACAACCGGGGGCTTCGCGAATGCGGGCGGCTCCGAATGGCCGCACAATCAGAACGTAAGACCTGTACGGGCCCCGGGTCAAGCGTAGTTGAGGCACTCGGGGGAAGTCGCCCCCGAGCCGATCTTCACGACTTCACCACATCGCTGCCGGGTCGTCACTCTCAGTAGTGCCCCGGTCGGGTCCGGGGTGCGCCCCGGGCCCCGGCAGCACCTTGTACCCCACCGGTGTCTGCAGTACCAGCAGATGTGCGTGGGGGCGCGAGGGGTCCGCGGCGAAGTGCGCGCGCTCCGCCTCCACCCAGCCGTCCCAGAACGCGTGCTGCTCCGCGCCGTCCCGACCGCGGCCGCGCGCCCAGGAGTCCTCGGGGGGCAACTCCATCCACAGCAGCCGTGCCAGATACGGCCGCAGCGCGCGACGGCCGGCCCCGACACCCTCGATCAGCACCACGGGCCCGGCGGGCAGCGGGCACGGCGCGCCGAACGTGCGGGCGCGCCAGTCGTAAGGCGTGTAGAGCGCGTCCTCGCCCCTGGCCAGGGGGTGGACCACCTGGGTCATGAGGCGGTCGGTCCAGGCGAACAGCCGGTCGTGGCTGGCGATGTCGTCGAGATGCAGCACCGGCGCCCCGCCCAGCGCGGCGGCCAGCCGTCCGGCGAAGGTGGACTTCCCGGAGCCGGCGTGCCCGTCCACGCCGATCAGCCGGACCGGCCCCAGGGAGGGCGGAAGCCGGCGCAGCCGGTCGGCGAGGTCCTGAATGGCGATTCCCGAGGTGTGGTGCGGTGGGGTGCGTTTTCCGGAAACAGTCTAGTGGCGGCACCGGGCGGCGGGGCGACCGTCCGAGCCGGCACGGAAGACAGTCGCATTTTGAACCAATGGTCGGCGGCCGGCCGGAAGGGCGGATAAACAATCACAATCGCCTGACCGATATGTCGAATTCGGCGTTCCGGGTGTGCTCGCTGCTGAGTAAGGTGCCTCCTGCGCAACGTGATGCGCCGAACGGGGACGGACGGGTGGACATGGCCGCGGAGTTATTCGAAGGGCACTATGTATGGCATCCGGCGGCCGACGACCGTGTCCTGGCAAGCGTTTGCACGGACGTGCGCGCCGGGCGTTATCGATACGCCTTCGAGTCACTCGCCGAGACGCGCTCCGACTTCGCCCTGCGCGCCCACCGCTCGCTGGTGCTCGCCTCCGAGGCGGCCGGCACCGATCTGGTCGAGCGCTGGCTGTCCGAGGAGCCGACGCCCGAGGCCGCGCTGATGTGGGCCCGGGTCGCCGTGCAGCGCGCGCTGCGGGCCGCCGACGCCCGCGACGACCACGCCGAGGTACTGGAGCGGATCGCGCTGACCGCCTGCGACCGGGCCGCCGCACTGGCCCCCGGGGACCCGACGCCCTGGGTCGCCAGGCTGGCCATGGCCCGGCTGCACCGGCTGCGCGACCCGGCTCCGCACGGGCTGCTCACCGCGCCGCCGGGCCCATGGCGGCTGTTCGCGCACATCCTGTCCCTGGACCCGTGGAACCGCGAGGCCCACCACCGTTTCCTGTCCTGCTTCTTCACGCGCCACGGCGGCTCGGTCAACTCGGCCTGGGACGTGGCCGCCTTCCTCAGCCAGCGGGCCCCCGCCGACTCCGCCCTGCGGCTGCTGCCGCTGGTGGCCCTGGTGGAGAGCTACAACCCCACCCAGCTGCTCGCCGACCGCGTCTGGGAGGAGCCCCAGTGGCGCTCCACCGCGTTGGCGATCTACCACAACTGGCTTCCCACGGTGACCGGTTACCGCTTCACCCCGGTGCTCGACCTGGCCTACCTCGCGCACGCGCTGGTCATGGCCCAGCGCGAGTTCGAGGCCCGGGCGGTGTTCACGGCGATGGGCCCGTACGCCTCGCGCATGCCGTGGAGCGCCTTCGGCGACCCCGCCGAGCAGCTCTCCCGGGCCCGCCGCGCCTGCGGACTGGCCGTCCCGGGACCCGTCTGAACCTGCTCCTCCCCCCACCCTTCCACGGAGAGAAAGGCCGATCTGTGTCGGAACGGACATCGACCCCACGGGCCAGGGCCCGGGCGGGCGAAGACCCGGTCGCGCTCGACGACGACGCCACCCTGCACGCGATGGGATATCCGCGGAAACTCACCCGGCGCTTCAAGGCGTTCGACAATTTCGCGATCTCCTTCACCATCATCAATATCCTCTCGGGCATTTTCTCGTCCTTCGGATTCGGGATGAACGCGGGCGGCCCGAGAATTCTCGTGTTCGGCTGGATCGGCGTCTCCGTGATGGTGCTGCTGATCGGCGCGGCGATGGCGGAAGTCGCCTCCGCCTATCCGACGAGCGGTGCCCTCTATTTCTCCGCCGGTAAACTCGCCAAACGGCACAAGGGCGCCTGGTCCTGGTACACGGGCTGGCTGAACTTCGTGGGCCAGATCGGCGGCACCGCCGCCACCGGCTACGCGGCGGCCACCTTCATCCAGGCGTTCGTCCAGCTGCAACGGCCCTCCTACCAGCCGACCGTGCACCAGACGGTGCTGATCACGGCGTTGATCATCGTGCTGCAGGGACTGGCCAACACCTACACCGTCCAGCTCGTCGCCGTACTGAACCGCATTTCCGTGTGGTGGCTGCTGATCGGACTCGTCGTGATCGTCTCTGCACTCATAGTGATGCCCGATCACCATCAGCCGACGTCCTTCGTGACGCATTTCGAGAACAACACCGGCTTCACGAACGGGCTTTACGGCGGCATGCTCGGCCTGCTCGTCACGAGCTGGACCTTCACCGGCTTCGACGGCAGCTTCCACATGTCCGAGGAAACGGTAGGCGCGACGGTCAACGCACCGAAGGGGATCACCCGCGCCATCGGCTATTCCGCGATCACCGGCCTCATCCTGATGCTGGCGCTGGTGTACAGCATCAGCGACTACGCCAAGGTGGCCGGTGCGGGGACACCGCCCGTCCAGATCCTCATCGACGGCCTCGGGCTCGGCACCGCCAAGGTGATGCTCCTCATCGTCATCGGCGCGATGCTCTTCTGCGGCCTCGCCAACCTCACCAGCAACACCCGGCAGATCTTCGCCTTCTCCCGGGACGGCGCCATGCCCGGCTCCCGCTGGTGGCACTCCGTCTCGCTGCGCACCCGTACCCCGGTGAAGGCGGTGTGGCTCGCAGTGGGCTGCTCGCTGGCCCTCGTGGTGCCCGGCTGGTGGTCGCACACGGCCTTCACCGCCATCGTCAGCGTCAACGTGGTCGGGCTCTTCCTCGCCTACGCCGTGCCGATCTTCCTGCGGCTCCGGCTCGGCGACGCGTTCCAGCCCGGCCCCTGGCACCTGGGCCGCTGGGGCCGGCCGATCGGCTGGCTCGCGGTGACCTGGATCCTGCTCAGCAGCGCCCTGTTCATGCTGCCGCAGGCCTCGCCGATCACCGTCGACTCCTTCAACTACGCGCCGATCGCACTCGCCGTCGTGCTGTTCGTCGCCACGGTTTGGTGGTTCGCCACGGCCCGCCGCCGCTTCCAGGGACCGGTCAGCTACGGCCGCCCGGACGAGGTCGCCGCGATGGACCTCGTCTGAACCACCGGCCCCCATGGGGCACTGCGGACCGGCACTCCCGGCACCGCGCCCCCCGGCGGTCCGTCCGGCCCCGGCGCACGGCAGCCCCGTCCGCGCCGGGGCCCTCGCGCGCCCGGGGGAAACCCCTTTCAGTGGACGGGACCAATATTCGTGGGGCGGCACGCGCCGAAGTGCTGGCAGGGGCATGCCGCCTGATTCATAGTTGGCGCACGAACGTGCACCGGACCAGCCCCGTCTCGGACACCTTGGGGGTACGCGCGCCCATGAGCAGAGCCGAACAGCCCTCCCGCAGAACCGTCCTGGCCGCCGCCGTCGCCGCCGCGGTGACCGGTGCGGCGGCCCCCGCCGTCGCCGCACCGCAAGTCGCCGCCGGCGCCCACGACTCCGGCCAGGCACAGCCCCGCCCGATCGACTACCACGCCTGGACCACCCACCGCGAATGGCGCTGCGGCACCGCCCAGGGCACCCGGGCCCTTCCCGGCCCCCGCCCGGGCCTGGTGCTCGCCACCCCCACCGGCCGCACCGACTACACCGACCCGCACACGGGCACGACCTCCACCTGGGAGTACGCCACCTGGACCTCCGCGGTCCACCGGCTCACCGTCCCCGCCACCGAGGTCATCGCCTCCTGGAACGCCCACACCCCCGACGGCACCTGGCTCCAGGTCGAACTGCAGGGCACCTACTCCGACGGGACCGGCACCCCCTGGTACGTGATGGGCCGCTGGGCGGCCGGTGACCAGGACATCAAGCGGACCTCGGTGGACGGTCAGACCGACGGCCGGAGCACCGTCTGGACCGACACCTTCTCCATCGACGACGCGAGCAGCGGCCTGCGGCTGGCCTCCTACCGGCTGCGCCTCACCCTGCACCGCAGGCCGGACACGCGTCTGACCCCCGTGGTCTGGCGGCTCGGCGCGATGGGCTCCGACATCCCCGACCGCTTCACCGTCCCGGCCTCCGTCCCCGGCCTCGCCCAGGAACTGGCCGTCCCGCGCTACTCGCAGGAGATCCACAAGGGCCAGTACCCGCAGTACGACAACGGCGGTGAGGCGTGGTGCAGCCCCACCTCCTCACAGATGATCATCGAATACTGGGGCGGCCGGCTGACCCCCGAGCAGCTGTCCTGGGTGGACCCCTCCTACGCCGACCCCCAGGTCTGCCACGCGGCCCGCGCCACCTACGACTACCAGTACGAGGGGTGTGGCAACTGGCCCTTCAACGCCGCCTACGCGGCCACCTACCAGGGCCTGCAGGGCGTGGTCACCCGGCTCGCCTCCCTCACCGAACTGGAGACGCTGGTCGCCGCCGGCATCCCGGCCATAACGTCCCAGTCCTTCCTGAAGAGCGAGCTGACCGGCGCGGGCTACGGCACCTCCGGCCACCTGATGACCGTGATCGGCTTCACGGCGGAGGGCGACGTGATCGCCAACGACCCGGCATCGCCGAGCGACGAGGCGGTGCGGCGGGTCTACCTCCGCCGCGAGTTCGAGAACATCTGGCTGCGCACGAAGCGGTACAACGCCTCCGGCAAGGTCGTCTCCGGCACCGGGGGAGTCTGCTACCTCTACTTCCCGGCGCACCCGAGCCCGCGCCGGCGCCAGGCGCTCGCCGCGGTGGGCGTGCGCTGACCCGGTCCGTGTGAGCAACCTCTCCGCCGCGAGAGCCGACGCGGGTGGCAAGGTGGACGAACGGGGGGATTCCACTTCGTACGTCCGACCTCTGCGAGAAACCATGAGCGCACACCCGGCCACCGCCACCCGCGTCCGCACCGGCGGCCCCCAGGAGGACGGCCCCGAGATCCTCGAGCACGTCATGGGCTGGGTGCTCGTCGCGGTGATCGCGATGTTCGTGACCCGGCTCGGTCTGCTCTGACGCCGGAACGGGTAGGGGAGCGGAGGCTCGTGGTCCCCCGCTCCCCGTTCCCGGCGACCGGGCTCAGTTGATGGCCCGGATCAGCTCACCGTTCGCGGTGTCACCGCTCAGCTCCCAGAAGAAGGTGCCGCCGAGGCCCTGCTGGTTCTTGTAGGTCATCTTCGAGGCGACGGTCGCCGGGGTGTCGTAGCTCCACCAGTTGTTCCCGCACTTCGCGTAGGCCGTGCCGCCCACGGTGCCGGTCGCCGGGCACTTGGTCCTGAGGACCTTGTAGTCGTCGATGCCCTGCTCGTACGTCCCGGCCGCCGGGCCCGTGGCCGTACCGCCGGGCGCCGCCTGGGTGACCCCGGTCCAGCCGCGCCCGTAGAAGCCGATGCCGAGCAGCAGCTTGGAGGCCGGGATGCCGAGACCCCTGAGCTTGGCGATGGTGGCCGAGGCGGAGTAGCCCGCCTTGGGGATGCCGGCGTAGGAGTTCAGCGGGGAGTGCGGTGCGGTCGGGCCCGTCGCGTCCCAGGCGCCGAAGTAGTCGTAGGTCATCGGGTTGTACCAGTCGACGTACTGGGCAGCGCCGGCGTAGTCCGCCGCGTCGATCTTGCCTCCGCCGGTCGCGTCCGCGGTGATCGCCGCGGTGACCAGGTTCCCCGAGCCGAACTTCGACCGCAGGGCGGCCATGACGTTCCGGAAGGCCTCCCGCCCGCTGGTGTCGCAGGTGTTGCCGCAGGCGTTCGGGTACTCCCAGTCGATGTCGATGCCGTCGAAGACCCCGGCCCACTTGGAGTTCTTCACCAGGTCGTAGCAGGACTGCGCGAAGGCGGCCGGGTTCCTCGCGGCCTCGCCGAAGCCGCTGGACCAGGTCCAGCCGCCGAACGACCACAGCACCTTCAGGCCCGGATGCTTCTTCTTCAGCTTCAGCAACTGGTTGAAGTTGCCGCGCAGCGGCTGGTCCCAGGTGTCGGCGGCACCGTCGACGGACTCGGCGGCGGTGTAGGCCCGGTCGGTGGCCGCGTAGGAGTCGCCCATGGCGCACTTGCCACCGGTGACGTTGCCGAAGGCGTAGTTGATGTGGGTCAGCCTGGCCGCGGAACCCGAGGTCTCGACGTTCTTCACGTAGTACTTGCGGTCGTAGGTGCCCCATTCGGTGAAGTAGCCGACCACCTTGGACGCCTTGATCCGCGAAGCCGCGGGAGCGGCCGGGGCGGCGGCGGCGGTGGCGGTGCCCGCGCCCGCCAGCAGCCCGGCGCCGAGGACGGTGGCACACGCGGCGGACACCAGGGCGCGCAGGCGTGTGCGGGGACGTTGGGGAGTGTGCATCGGGTGGCTCCTCGTGGGGGAGAGGGGAACGCTCGCCGATTGGCATGAACGCGGTAAAGCGTTGGTCATGCACAGTAGGAGGACTAGACCAATAGGTCAATGGTGCGTACCAATTTGGATCGAGAAAGAAGTCGTGAGCGGAATGCTGAAGTAAGCGGTCGTTAACTGGTGACGGGACGTCCCCGATCGGGCATACTCACAGCGCACAGCCGCTGGTCAGCAGCTTCCGAGACCCGGGGGCGGGCGCCTTCGGCAGACCCGGAACGACCAGGCGGAGCCGCCTCACCCACGGCCGCACCGCCGGTGCCCCGACAGGGAGGAGACCGACGCCATGTCCGACCGCGACCCGCAGCCGGTGGAGCGTCAACTGCCGACGGACGAGGCGAGTGACCTGCTCGCACTCGTCCGGGAGATCGCCCAGCGCGAGATCGCGCCGAAGGCCGCCGAGGAGGAGGACGCGGGCCGCTTCCCGCGCGAGGTCTTCACCCTGCTCTCCCGCTCCGGCCTGCTCGGCCTGCCCTACGACTCCGAGTACGGCGGCGGCGAGCAGCCCTACGAGGTGTACCTCCAGGTCCTGGAGGAGCTGGCCGCGGCCCGGCTCACCGTGGGTCTCGGCGTCAGCGTCCACACCCTCGCCTCCTACGGACTCGCCACCTACGGCACCAAGCAGCAGCAGGTCGAGCACCTGCCCGCCATGCTCGGCGGCGGCCTGCTCGGGGCGTACTGCCTCTCCGAGCCGGCCTCCGGCTCCGACGCCGCCTCGCTGCGCACCAAGGCCGTCCGGGACGGCGACGAGTGGGTGATCACCGGCACCAAGGCCTGGATCACGCACGGGGGAATCGCCGACTTCTACACCGTGATGGCCCGCACCGGCGAGGACGGCCCGCGCGGGATCACCGCCTTCCTGGTGCCCGGTGACGCCCCGGGCCTGAGCGGTGCGTCGCCCGAGAAGAAGATGGGCATGAAGGGCTCGCCCACCGCCCAGGTCCACCTCGACGGCGTCCGGGTCGGCGACGACCGGCGCATCGGCGAGGAGGGCCAGGGCTTCTCCATCGCCCTGTCCGCCCTCGACTCGGGGCGCCTCGGCATCGCGGCCTGCGCCATCGGCGTCGCCCAGGCCGCGCTCGACGAGGCGGTCGCCTACGCCGGCCAGCGCCGGCAGTTCGGCCGGCCCATCGCCGACTTCCAGGGCCTGCGCTTCATGATCGCCGACATGGCCACCCAGATCGAGGCCGGCCGCGCGCTGTACCTGGCGGCCGCCCGGCTGAAGGACGCGGGCAGGCCGTTCTCCAAGCAGGCCGCCATGGCCAAGCTGCACTGCACGGACACGGCCATGAAGGTCACCACCGACGCCGTGCAGATACTCGGCGGATACGGCTACACCGCCGACTTCCCGGCGGAGCGCTACATGCGCGAGGCGAAGGTCCTGCAGATCGTCGAGGGCACCAACCAGATCCAGCGGATGGTCATCGCCCGTCATGTGGCAGGGCCGGAGGGGCGCTGAACTGCCCCCTGACGACCGTCGGGGCCGCCAGCCTGACCCACTCGGGGTCGTGGCGGCCCGGCAGGGTGCGGCCCCGGTCGGCCCAGGTCCGCATGAGATCGCGGTAGATGGGCGGGTCCTGCGGCGGCGCCGGGGGCGACGCCAGGACCGGAAGCGATTCCGTCGGGCGCGGGACGAAGATGCGGCGCTGACGCCCGGTCGCCGAGTACGTGGGGGTCATGCCCTGGCAACGCGGCAGCGGCCGCGGAGGTCACCGCCCGGCTGAATCGAGCGTCAGTCCACGACCGTCGGGCCCGGCCCCACGGGCCGGACCCGGAGGTCCGGGACGCACCGGACCCGCACCACGGCTCGCGAGCCGTGGTGCGGGTCGTCGGCGAACGGCACCGGGGTCCGCTCCGGACGGAGTCAGGCGGCCTGGCGGCGCATCGCCGGCGTGCGCATCGGGCGCGAGCCCGGACCGCCGACGTGGGAGAAGGGCTGCGTCCGCCAGTCCAGGCCCTGGGGGAGCGTCAGCAGCAGGGCGGTGTCCTGCTCCTGCGGCTCGCAGGACTCGTCCGCGGAGCGGGCGTCGGCCGCCGCGCGGCCCGTGCCCGCGCAGACCGTGAGCCCGAACGGGTTCCACGGCGAGGCGCACAGGGCGTGCTCCGGCAGCACTTCCTCGTCCGCCAGCAGCGCGATCGGCTGCGCGCAGTCCGGGCAGATCACCCGGTACATCTCGAAGGTGTCGTAGGTGTCCAGTTCGTCGTCGAGCGCGTCGGGTTCGACGCCCTCCGGCTCGGGCTCGACGACGGGCTGCCTCTTGGACACGGACCGACCAGGACGCTTCACACTCTGCATGGGATTCTCCCCCTAAGGCTGGGCCGTGACGGCGCTGCGGCCTCGACCACACCAAGCACTTCCCGCCGGCCCCTGGCGGTAATCACGAGAACATCACGGAGCCGGTTCCCTGCGTGTGGCGTTCGTCACATGCCGCGAGCAGGTGCCCGCGAGACGGCCGGTACGGCGCATTTTTGTATCGAACCGGCCATGACCTGCGCTCTCGGCTACCCGCGACGATCAGGCGCCCTGTAGGTTTTGGCGCCATGGAGGAGCTGGACCGTCAAATCGTGCAGCTGCTCGTCAAGGACGGGCGGATGAGCTACACAGACCTGGGCAAGGCCACGGGCCTGTCCACGTCGGCCGTGCACCAGCGCGTGCGCCGGCTCGAACAGCGTGGCGTCATCCGCGGTTACGCCGCGGTCGTCGACCCCGAGGCCGTCGGGCTGCCGCTCACCGCGTTCATCTCGGTGAAGCCGTTCGACCCCAGCGCTCCCGACGACATCTCGGACCGGCTCGCCGACGTCCCCGAGATCGAGGCCTGCCACAGCGTCGCGGGCGACGAGAACTACATCCTCAAAGTGCGGGTGTCCACCCCGCACGAGCTGGAGGAACTGCTGGCCCGCCTGCGTTCCCTGGCGGGAGTCTCCACCCGCACGACGGTGGTGCTCTCCACGCCGTACGAGGCGCGCCCGCCGAAGATCTGACGCGGGGGCGGCGGGCTCGGCCCGGCCGGTGATCCCGGCCGGCGCGCGCCGCCGGACAGCACCCGGCGACGCGCCGCCCCGGTGCCGGGGGTCTCCCGCGGACGCGAGAGACTGTTGCCATGAGTGAGCAGCCGGCCGACGCCCGTACCGTTCTCCTGCGCCGGGGAGAAGTGCACAGCCCCGCCGATCCCTTCGCCACCGCGATGGTGGTGGAGCGCGGCCAGGTCGCCTGGGTCGGTTCCGAGGGCGCGGCCGACGCCTTCGCCGGCGGCGTGGACGAGGTGGTCGACCTCGACGGCGCCCTGGTCACCCCGGCCTTCACCGACGCCCACGTGCACACCACCGCCACCGGCCTCGCGCTGACCGGCCTCGACCTCTCCGGCGTGCCTTCCCTGGAGGAGGCGCTCGCCCAGGTCCGCGCGTTCGCCGCCGCCCGACCCGGCGACCGGGTCCTGCTGGGCCACGGCTGGGACGCCGCCCGCTGGCCCGGCGGCCGCCCGCCCACGCGCGCCGAGCTGGACGAGGCGACCGGCGGCCGTCCGCTGTACCTCTCCCGGATCGACGTGCACTCGGCGGTCGTCACCACCGCCCTGCTGGACCTGGTGCCCGGCGTGGTCCCGCGCGACGACGCCCCCCTCACCCGGGATGCCCACCACACCGTCCGTGAGGCCGCCCTCGCGGCCGTCACCCCGGCCCAGCGTGCCGAGGCCCAGCGTGCCGCCCTCGCCCACGCGGCCTCCCTGGGCATCGGCTCCGTGCACGAGTGCGGCGGCCCGCAGATCTCCTCCGAGGACGACTTCACCGCCCTGCTGGACCTCGCCGCCGGGGCCCCCGGGCCCCGCGTCGTGGGCTACTGGGCCGAACAGGACGTCGAGAAGGCGCGCGAGCTCGGTGCCGCGGGCGCCGCGGGCGACCTCTTCGCCGACGGCGCCCTCGGTTCGCACACCGCCTGCCTGCACGAGACGTACGCCGACGCCGCCCACACCGGCACCGCCTACCTGGACGCCGACGCCGTGGCCGCCCATGTCGTCGCCTGCACCGAGGCGGGGCTGCAGGCCGGCTTCCACGCCATCGGCGACGCCGCCGTGAGCGCCGTCGTCGAAGGGGTCCGCGCCGCCGCCGAGAAGGTCGGCCTGACCCGCGTCCGGGCCGCCCGCCACCGCGTCGAGCACGCCGAGATGCTCACCCCCGAGACCGTCGCCGCCTTCGCCGAACTCGGTCTGACCGCCTCCGTGCAGCCCGCCTTCGACGCCCTGTGGGGCGGCGCCGACGGCATGTACGCCCAGCGCCTCGGCGCCGAGCGGGCCCGCACCCTCAACCCCTTCGCGGCCCTCCTGCGGGCCGGTGTGCCCCTGGCGTTCGGCTCCGACAGCCCGGTCACCCCGCTCGACCCCTGGGGCACGGTCCGTGCCGCCGCCTTCCACCACACGCCCGAGCACCGGATCTCCGTGCGGGCCGCCTTCACCGCCCACACGCGCGGCGGCTGGCGTGCCGTCGGGCGGGACGACGCGGGCGTCCTGGTGCCCGGCGCGCCCGCCGACTACGCCGTCTGGCGTACCGACGAGCTGGTCGTGCAGGCCCCCGACGACCGGGTGGCCCGCTGGTCGACCGACCCGCGCTCCGGCACTCCCGGCCTGCCCGACCTGACCCCGGGCCGCGACCTGCCGGTCTGCCTGCGCACCGTGGTGGGCGGACGGACGGTGTTCGTACGGCCGGGCGAGTGATCTCCCGGGGCGGCGCGCCGGTGATCGTTTCCGGCCGCCGCGTCGCCCGACCTGCGCATCCTCCGCACTCAGCGTGATGGAACGGTTGTTTGTGCAGGTCACAGGGGTATTGACAGTCGGCGGCCGGGGGCCGGTAGGTTCGGCGGAGTCCACCACCGGACACCCGACCGGGGAGCGTTCGCGCAACTCGTCGCGGCACCGCTGGGTCAGGGACGGTGTTCCGCACCGGGGCGCCGTCGCTGACAGCCAGGCCCAGCGCCCGCGCCGACGAGGGAACGCTCCGGCCGGTCGGCCAGGTGTGACCCGGGTGGGGCCCGGGCGCTCAGTAGACAACGGCTTTCGGTCGACCCGCAGCCAGCGGGTCCCAGGTCGGCCCGAAGGGCGCCGGGCCCCCATCCGTCGAGGGACGCGGGTGCCGAAACTGGTGTTCTTACCCCGCTTTTGCGAAAAGGACACCACCGTACGAAAGAGTCGGCACGTCATCCCAGGCCGCGGCCACTAAGGTGGATCCCTGAGTACGAGTCGAAGGGGCAGTAGTGAACGACGGCGACGGGACCTTGGCGGCCAATGCCCAGGGGAGGCAGTTCGGTCCGCTCGGCACGGCCTTGGTGATCATCCCGACCTACAACGAGGCGGAGAACATCAAGTCCATCGTCGGCCGGGTGCGCAAGGCCGTCCCCGAGGCGCACGTACTCATCGCGGACGACAACAGCCCCGACGGCACCGGCAAGCTCGCCGACGAACTGGCCGCCGAGGACGAGCACGTCCAGGTGCTGCACCGCAAGGGCAAGGAGGGCCTGGGCGCCGCCTACCTGGCGGGCTTCCGCTGGGGCCTGGAGCGCGACTACGGCGTGCTGGTCGAGATGGACGCCGACGGCTCCCATCAGCCGGAGGAGCTGCCGCGCCTGCTCACCGCCCTCAAGGGCGCCGACCTGGTACTGGGCTCCCGCTGGGTGCCCGGGGGCCGGGTGGTGAACTGGCCCAAGTCCCGTGAGTTCATCTCCCGCGGCGGCAGCCTCTACTCCCGGCTCGCCCTCGATCTGCCGCTGCGCGACATCACCGGCGGCTACCGCGCCTTCCGCCGGGAGACCCTGCAGGGCCTGGGGCTGGACGAGGTCGCCTCGCAGGGCTACTGCTTCCAGGTCGACCTGGCCCGCCGCGCGGTCAAGGCCGGTTTCCACGTGGTCGAGGTGCCGATCACCTTCGTCGAACGGGAACTCGGCGACTCCAAGATGAGCAAGGACATCCTTGTCGAGGCCCTGTGGCGGGTGACCGTCTGGGGTGCGGGCGAGCGCGTCGGGAAGGTCACCGGCAGGGGCGGGCAGGCCCGGCGGACACCGCCCGGCTCCGACTGATCCACCCCTTATCCCGCGCTGAGGCGCTGCCGGGCACACTGGAAGCATGACGACTGGCGCTCCGACCTCTTCGTACACCGCCCGGCCCCGGCGCTCCCGGCTGCGCAGGTTCCTGCCGCTGGGCGTCGCCGCCTGGCTGGTGCTGGAGATCTGGCTGCTGACGGTGGTCGCGGACGCGGCGGGCGGTCCCACCGTGTTCCTGCTCCTCGTCGCGGGCCTGGTGGCCGGCTCCGTGGTCATCAAGCGGGCCGGCCGTCGTGCCTTCCAGAGCCTGAACGAGGCGCTGCAGCGGGGCGGCTCGCCCGAGCGCGGCGGCGGCAACGGCCTGGCGATGCTCGGCGGGCTGCTGCTCATTCTTCCCGGCCTGGTGTCGGACGTGGCGGGTCTGCTCCTGCTCCTGCCGCCGGTCCGTAAGGCCGTCGGCCGCTACGCGGAGGGCGCCCTGGACAAGAGGCTGAGCCGGGCCGCCTCCGGCGGCCTGGGCGACGCCTTCCAGCAGGTCCGCATCCACCGCCCCGACGGAAAGGTCGTTCAGGGCGAGGTCGTCCGGGAGGAACGCCCGGAGCCGGGGGAGCGGCGCCCGCCGCTGACGCGGTGAACCCACGCGCCCCCGTCGGGGGCGCACCCGGACACGAAACCGCGGGCGCCGTACGTGAAATTCACGTACGGCGCCCGCGGTGTACTCGTGATGTGCTGTTATGCGGACTTGCGGCTGTCGCGAGGGTGAACCGCGATGTTCATCGCCCCCGAGCGCAGAACCGCCAGGCGCTCCTCGAGGACCTCTTCGAGTTCCTCACGGGTGCGCCGCTCCATCAGCATGTCCCAATGGGTACGCGCGGGCTTGGCCTTCTTCTCCTCAGGGCCGTCACCGTCGACCAGGAGTGCCTGGGCCCCGCAGACCTTGCACTCCCACTCCGGCGGGATCTCCGCCTCGACCGAGAAGGGCATCTCGAACCGGTGCCCCTTCTCGCATGCGTACTCCACGGCCTGGCGCGGAGCCAGGTCGATACCGCGGTCCGTCTCGTAGCTGGTCACTACGAGGCGCGTACCGCGAAGAGCTCGCTCACTCATGAATCGTGCCTCCCGGGCTTGTCGCCCACAGGACAGGTGTCGCTGTCGTCGTCATCCGGTCAACGTCCGGTCGGCGGTAAAGATTCCCGTTCCGGGTCATGCGTCGCCGTCGTAGCCGCCCCTTGTTCTACCCACAGGCGCCCGGTTTGTCACATCTGCTAGCAGATGTCACCTAGCGTTTCGGCTTCTTTGACGCGCAGTAACGGTCCGCCTGGCAGGCCAAACGCGTACACTACCGCCCTTTCGTGTTGAACGCTAAATCGGAGCTAGATCCTCTCCGGTACCGGGTTACCCGCCTCGCCGATCGCACGCCGAACCGGGACCCGCGCGAGCAGGGCGAAACCGATCACGAAGAACACCACCAGCGAGACGATCGCGGAGCGGTAGCTTCCCGTCAGCTGGTAGGTCAGGCCGAACAGCAGCGGCCCGAGCCAGCTCATCCCCCGGTCGCTCATCTCGTACGCCGAGAAGTACTCGGCCTCCTTGCCCGGCGGCACCAGATGGGAGAACAGCGACCGGGACAGCGCCTGGCTGCCGCCCAGCACCAGCCCGATACCGCCGGCGAGCACGAAGAACCAGACGGGGGCACCGGCCGGCAGGAAGTACCCGGCCGCGAGCGTGAGGGTCCAGGCCACCAATGAGCCGAGGATCGTGCGCCGGGCGCCGTACGTGCGGGCCAGCCGC
Organism: Streptomyces lucensis JCM 4490; assembly: GCF_014650035.1. Lineage (GTDB taxonomy): Bacteria > Actinomycetota > Actinomycetes > Streptomycetales > Streptomycetaceae > Streptomyces > Streptomyces lucensis. Next base: position 391,242 of record NZ_BMUE01000005.1, read on the forward strand.
CCCATCGCGAGCGCCCCGGCCACGGCCAGCACCTGCACCAGCAGCACGGCGCCGATGAGCGTCGACTGCCCGAGTCCCAGTTCCTCGGAGCCGTAGACCGACGCCTGCGAGATCACCGTCTGGATGCCGTCGTTGTAGACGAGGTACGCGAGCAGGAAGGCGAGCGTGAGCGGATGCCGGCGCATGTCCCGGACCGTCGCCGCGAACTGCCGCGGTCCCGGCGCCGTGGCCCGCTCGACGCGCGCGTGCCGGTCGCGCAGCATGCGCAGCGGTACGAGCGTGAAGGCACCCCACCACAGTCCCGCCGAGGCCAGGCAGACGCGGACCGCGGCCGTCTCGGACAGGCCGAAGGAGTCGTGCGCGGAGTACAGGACCAGGTTCGCGACGAGGACCAGGGAACCCGCCGCGTAGCCGAAGGCCCAGCCCCTCGAGGAGACCGCGTCGCGCTGCTCGGGCGGCGCTATCTGCGGCAGGTAGGAGTTGTAGAGCATCATCGCGACGGACTGCGCCGCGTTGGCCACGACGAGCAGGATCCCGCCGAGCAGGTACCGGTCGCCGTCGAGGAAGAACATGCCGGCGGTGGCGGCCGCCCCGGTGTAGGCCGCCGCGGCGAGCAGCGGCTTCTTGCGCCCCGTGCGGTCCGCCCTGCCGCCCACCAGGGGCATGGCGACCACGGCCACGATCACCGACAGCGACACCGCGTAGGCGAAGAAGGAACCGGCCCGGACCGGCACGCCCAGCGGATGCACATAGCCCCCGGCGTCCGCCGCGTGCTCGGCGACCGAGGTGAGGTAGGGCCCCAGGAACACCGTGAGGACGCTCGTCGAGTAGACCGAGCACGCCCAGTCGTAGAAATACCAGCCGCGCTGTTCCCGCCTGAGACCGGCGGGGTCGTCCGCCGTCTCGGTGCGCAGGGTGCCGATGCCCACCCGTGCCCTCGCTTCCCCGCCGAAGTGCCGTGCGAAGGCGGGCCGCCGGCGCCGGGCGGTCAGACCCAGACGCCGCGCTCCTCCATGACCTTGCGCAACGTGTCGATGTGATCGGTCATGATGCCATCGACGCCGAGGTCGAGGAGCCGGTGCATCCGCTCCGGCTCGTTGACCGTCCACACGTGCACCTGGAGCCCACGCGCATGGGCGGCGCGCACGAAACGGGGGTCGACCACGGGGACACCGGACTGGGCCTCGGGCACCTGCGCGGCGACGGCGGACCGGCGCACCGCGGCCGGCACCCCCCACGATCGCAGCCGCAGGCTGAGCACCCCGCGCGTGCCGAACGACGTGGCGAGGCGCGGCCCCGCCAGCCGCTGGGCCCGCAGCACCCGCGCCTCGGAGAAGGAACCCGCGCAGACCCGGTCCCACGCGCCCGTGCGCTCGACCAGCTCCAGCAGGGGACGCAGCGCGGACTCCGCCTTGATGTCGACGTTCCAGCGGACCTCGGGGAACGTCTCCAGCAGCTCCTCGAACAGCGGCACCGGCTCGCGGCCTGCCACGCGCGCGTGCCGTACGTCCGCCCACTCCAGGTCCGCGATCCGCCCCGCCCCGTCGGTGACCCGGTCCAGGGTCGCGTCGTGGAAGGCGACGAGCCGCCCGTCCGCCGTGGCGTGCACGTCGGTCTCCATGTAGCGGTAGCCCAGCTCCACCGCACGCCGGAACTGCGCCACGGTGTTCTCCAGCCCGTCGGCCGCGCCGCCGCGGTGGGCGAAGGCGATCGGCCCCGGGTGGTCGAGGTACGGGTGGCGCAGGCGCGGTGTCGTGAGGGTCACCCCGGCAGTATCGCCCCCTGAGGTGTCGCGGTGGCAACGACCGTGCTGCCCGCGGGTGCCGGCGCGAAGGCGAACATCCGCAGGAACAGCTGGGCCAGCGGCCCGATGGAGACGGCGTACAGCACCGTGCCCACTCCGATGGTGCCGCCCAGCACGAATCCGGTGACCACCACCGCCACCTCGACCGCCGTCCGCATCAGCCGGATCGAGCGGCCGGTGCGCCGGTGCAGGCCCGTCATCAGCCCGTCGCGCGGGCCCGGGCCGAAGCTCGCCGCGATGTACAGGCCGGTGGCCACGCCGTTCAGCACGATCCCGGCGAGCAGCAGCGGGACCCGTACGGCGAGGGAGTGCGCGTCCGGGACGAGCGCGAGCGTGCCGTCCATGGCCAGGCCGACGACGAAGACGTTGGACACCGTGCCGAGCCCCGGGCGCTGGCGCAGCGGGATCCACAGGAGCAGCACCGCCGCTCCCACGACGATCGACACCACGCCGATGGTCAGTCCGGTCAGTGCCGCGAGCCCCTGGTTCAGCACGTTCCAGGGCTCGAGGCCCAGGCCCGCCTCCACGAGCAGCGCGGAACTCGCGCCGTACAGCACGAGTCCGGCGTACAGCTGGATCAGTCGTCGTCCCAGACGGACCCGAGTGGACACGAGATACCCCCCTGACTGGTGGCGGTGGCCTGACGCATGTCACTCTGTGGCTCGGGATGCATCGTCATCCATGGCCAATCCGGGGAAGGTGGACTGATCTTCATGGCGCATTGGACCTCTGCGATGGGGGCCGCGCAACTCGCGCGGCTCCTCGGTTCCCAGCAGGAACGGCCCGCCGGCCCCGGCACCCGCCGCCCGCCCGCCTACCGCGCCCTCGCCGACGGCATCCGGCTCCTGGTCCTCGAGGGCCGCGTCCCGGTGGCCGCCCGCCTCCCCGCCGAACGCGAACTGGCCCTCGCCCTCTCCGTCAGCCGCACCACGGTCGCCGCCGCCTACGAGGCGCTGCGGACCGAGGGCTTCCTGGAGTCCCGGCGCGGAGCCGGCAGCTGGACCGCCGTACCGGCGGGCAATCCGCTGCCGGCCCGGGGCCTGGAGCCGCTGCCCCCGGAGGCCCTCGGCTCGGTGATCGACCTCGGCTGCGCCTCGCTCCCGGCCCCCGAACCGTGGCTCACCCGTGCCGTACAGGGCGCCCTGGAGGAACTGCCGCCCTACGCCCACACACACGGCGACTACCCGGCCGGGCTGCCCGCCCTGCGCTCGATGATCGCCGAGCGCTACACCGCGCGTGGCATCCCCACCATGCCCGAGCAGATCATGGTGACGACCGGCGCGATGGGCGCGATCGACGCGATCTGCCACCTCTTCGCGGGCCGCGGGGAACGCATCGCCGTCGAGTCGCCGTCCTACGCCAACATCCTCCAGCTGATGCGGGAGGCGGGCGCGCGTCTCGTGCCCGTGGCCATGGCCGACGGGCTGGCCGGGTGGGACATGGACCGCTGGCGCCAGGTTCTGCGCGAGGCCGCGCCGCGCCTCGCCTACGTCGTCGCCGACTTCCACAACCCGACCGGTGCGCTCGCCGACGACGACCAGCGGCGCCGGCTGGTGGACGCGGCCCGCTCGGCCGGCTCGGTCCTCATCGCCGACGAGACGATGAGCGAGCTGTGGCTGGAGGAGGGCTTCGAAGGCGCCATGCCGCGTCCGGTGTGCGGCTTCGACCCGGCCGGTTCCACGGTGATCACGGTCGGCTCCGCCAGCAAGGCGTTCTGGGCGGGCATGCGGATCGGCTGGGTCCGCGCGGCCCCGGACGTCATCCGCAGCCTGGTCGCGGCGCGCGCCTACGCCGACCTGGGCACCCCGGTGCTGGAACAGCTCGCCGTGAACTGGCTCTTCAGCACCGGCGGCTGGGAGCAGGCGGTCGAGCTGCGCCGCGAACAGGCCCGGGAGAACCGGGACGCCCTGGTGGCCGCGGTCCGCCGGGAACTGCCCGACTGGGAGTTCCACGTCCCACAGGGCGGCCTGACCCTGTGGGTCCGCGCCGGCGGCCTGTCCGGCTCCCGCCTCGCGGAAGCGGGCGAGCGGGTCGGTGTCCGCGTGCCCTCAGGTCCTCGTTTCGGGGTCGATGGTGCCTTCGAGGGTTATGTGCGCCTTCCGTTCACGGTCGGGGGAGCGGTGGCGGAGGAGGCGGCGACCCGGCTGGCCGCCGCGGCCCACCTGGTGAGGACGGGCGCCACCGGTGCCACGGAGGCCCCCCGCACGTTCGTGGCGTGACGTAGCTGCTGGCAGTCGTGCCGCTGGGGCGGCACGGGTGGGCGCAGCGGCGGGGCGAGAGACAACACCGCCCCACCGCAGCAGGGCCCGGCTCAGCCCTCGGCCGCCAGCGCCTCCGCGGCCGCGACCGGCTTCGTCGGATCCGCCACCGCCACCGCCTCCGCGGCGACCGGCCCCGCGTCCGCCGGCGTACTCCGCGGCGGCAGCAACTCCAGCACGGCCTGCCGATCCGCGTCGCTCGTCGCGTCGTCGTACGGATCCGGCGTACGCGGCACCTGCAGCCGGTGCACCGGACCGTAGCCCAGCCGGGCGTACCCCCGCCCCGGCGGCAGGTGCGTCAGCGCCGCCGTCGGCGGCCGCGTCCCGAGCACCGCCTCCACCTGCCGCGACGGTGCCGACCCGAGTACCACCCGCGCGCGCGTGTGCTGCCGCACCACGTCGCTCAGCGCCTCCGCGTTGTCGAACTGCTCGGCCACGACCACGGTCACGTTCGCCGCGCGGCCGTGCCGCAGCGGTACCTGGAGCAGCGCCTGCGGATCCCTGCGGCCCTCCGCGGCCGCGAGGTGCGCGAAGACGCCCGGGCGGTCCAGGAGGATCCACAGCGGACGCCGGGTGTCCGGCGGCGGCGGGTCGCCGGCCTGGCGGGCCAGGTCGGTCGCGACGAGCCGCCGCTCGGTCTCCTGCGCGGCCCATTCCAGGCTGGCCAGCGCCCCGGCGAGGGCGCACTCCACGGCCAGCACGCCGTCCCGGCCGGTCAGGCTCGCGTACTCGCCGGTGCCGCCGCCGTCGACGATCAGGACGTCGCCGTGCTCCAGGGCCTGGAGGGCGACGGAGCGCAGCAGCGTCGAGGTGCCGCTGCCGGGCTGTCCCATGGCCAGCAGGTGCGGCTCGGTGGAGCGGATGCCGGTGCGCCACACGACCGGCGGGACGTCGACCTGTTCCTCTCCGTACGCGAGCGGGAGCGTGCGCCGGACCTCGCTGGGGTCGGTGAAGCCGAGGACGGTCTCGCCGGGCGTGGTGACGAAGCGCTGGGCGGCGATGTCGGCGGGCAGCGGGGCGAGCACGGTGACGGTGAGCTGGTTGCCCTCCTCGTCCCACGCGAAGTGGTACTCGCGGCCCCGCCCGGCCTTCGCGGCCAGCAGTCGCTCGACGCGTGCGCGGGCCTCGGGCTCGCCGTCCGGGAAGTAGGCGGGATAGCGGATCACGAGATGGCCGACGCGCCCCGTGTCGTCGAACTCGTGTGCGGTGAACGCCTTGTCCCACTCCCCGCCGTGGGCGTACAGCGGCGCCGGGTCCTCGGGGCCGGCGAAGTACGGCACCAGGGCCTCGTACAGCGCCCGCAGCCGTTCGGCCTGGGACTCGTCGGGCCCCTCGTCGGCCGGCGGAGTGCGATCGCGGCCCTGCCAGGCCGCCGCCGCCATCACGGTGATGACGGCGAGCAGCGGACCGTAGGGGACGAGCACCACCAGGAGGAACACCGAGGCCACCAGGAACAGCAGTGGCCCGCGCCTGTCCTTCGGCGTCTGCGCCCACTTGCGCCGCCCGGCCGAGGCCAGCAGGCCCAGGCCGCGCGAGACGGTGATCAGCGGGTGGAGGACGTCGGTGGCGCTGTCCGCCGCCGTCCGGGCCAGCTCCCGGCTCCGGGCGATCTGCGCCCGGGCGATCTGTGCGCTGTCCTTGCTCAGAATGCGGGGAAGAGGGCGCCGGGCCACTGCTGTCTCCTGATGGTGCGATCGGTCGGGACTTGCGGCGTCAGAACTTGATGCCGCCGAGGAGGCTCGCCAGGCTCTCGCCGCCGGCCTTGATGCTCGGTGCGATGGCCGTGCTGGAGAGGTAGAAACCGAACAGGGCCGAGACGCACGCGTGCGAGCCCTTGAGGCCGTCCTTGCGGAAGAAGAGGAACACGATGACGCCGAGCAGGACGACGCCGGACATGGAGAGGATCATTGGGGGCCTCCTGGTGTCGAGGGGGACAGTCACCCTGAGTTCTTCCAGGATCACAGCATGTATCTATACGATTAAAGGTGCAACCGGGTGAAATCCGGATGATTTCCCCCGCCTGGCGGAGCCCTCACGAACCCCTTTGACCAGGCCTGTTGCCTTCGGTGGCGTCCGCTGGTGATCTTTACCTCGGGCACATCGGGTCATGTGCGGCGGAAGCCAGTACGCTGGCGATTCACTCGTACGGCTGCGCTCCGCTCGCTGCCGTACGCTCCCTGCACCACCGAAGTTCCGAGGAGAGGCGGTCCCGCCGATGAGTGAAGTTCCCGACCCCGAGGTCGTGGAGCTGGCGACCAAGATCTTCGATCTGGCCCGGCAGGGGCGGACCGAGGCGCTCGTGGCGTACGTCGACGCGGGTGTTCCGGCAGACCTCACCAACGACCGGGGCGACTCCCTCGTGATGCTCGCCGCCTACCACGGCCACGCCGGCACGGTGAAGGCCCTGCTCGCCCGTGGCGCGGAGGCGGACCGCGTCAACGACCGGGGCCAGACCCCGCTCGCGGGGGCCGTCTTCAAGGGCGGGACGGATGTGATCAAGGTCCTCCTGGAGGGCGGAGCCGACCCCTCGGCCGGAACGCCGTCGGCCGTCGACACGGCACGGATGTTCGACAAGAAGGACCTTCTGGAACTGTTCGGCGTCAACTGACCCGAACGACCTGACCAGGGACGACACGGAAAACGGGGGAGGCGGTAAAGGGCCGCCGGAAATACGGTCGCGGCAGCTCACAGCGCGGGTCATCATGACGTCGTGATTCACGGACGCGATGGCTGGGCAGGTGTTGCCGCACCGCGCGGACCGTGATGCGGTCCGCATGGGCCACCGACGAGAGGCAGAGAGAGATGGTCTACAGCAAGCAAGAGACGGCGGGCGCTCCGACGTTGTGTCACGTGGCCAGGTAGTGCGTGTTCCCCGGTTGCGTCGACGCTTGATGTGAGGCTGTTTCCCATGTTCGATCCGGTCATAGCGCCGAGCGGCACACTGCTCGGCCTCCTGCAGAGAGGCCGCGGCGACGGCACGCTGCACGCGCTCACCGCCCCCCGCGCCGAAGCGCTCGCGGCGCTCCACCACTGCGTGCTGCGCGACCCCCGCCACGACTGGCAGGTGGAGAACCGCTCCCTGTACTACGCCCGGCTCTACCTCGACCTGAACGGCGAGCTGGACGCCATCGAGGCGCACCTCTTCGACCCCGAGGACGTCCTCGACACCGACGAGTCCCGCACCGGCCTCGCGCTGGCCGTGCTCGGGCACCTCGCCTCCTACGGCAGGCGGGACGCGCTCGAACTGCTGCGCAGGTACGCCGCCCACGGCTCCAGCTGGGCCTGGGCCCTGGACGAGCTGGCCCTGAGAGACGACGACGCGGGCCTGCGCGCCCTCGCCGCGCCCGTCCTGGCCCGATTCTCCACCGATCCGGAAGGCGAGGCCGAGCTGGCCGCCGCCGTACGCGACGCCTTCGAGCCGCGCCCCTGGCGGCTGTGGGCCGAGGATCCGCGCGAATCGATCGCCACGCGCGTGCGGGCGGCCCAGGAGACCGGCTGTTTCGACCGCTGGCAGCGGCAGATGCGGCCCACCGGCCCGCGCCCCGGCTGGAGCGTGCGAGCCGTCTTCGAGTGGGCCCAGCAGGGCATGGAGCGCGGGGCCGCCCTCCACGTCCCCGCCGCGCGCTGTCTGGTCGCCGTGGCCGGACCCGAGGACCGGCCCGAGATCCTCGCGGCCGCGCGGAACGGCGCCGACGGAGCCCGCTGCACCGCACTGCGCTACCTCGCCGAGGGCAACGATCCCGAGGCCCTCGACCTGATCGAGGCCGCGGTCGTCGACGGCACGGCGCCCGTCGCGGAGGCCGCCGTCGACGCCTTCGAACGGATGCGCAGTGTCGCCGCCGTCGACCGGGCGCGCGGCTGGGCCCAGCGCCCCGACGCGCTCGGCGCCGCCGCCGGACGCATGCTCGCCTGCCGTGGCGGCGCACAGGACAGCGACCTCGTCCTGGGCGCGCTCCGCGAGGCCGTACGCGGTGAGGGGCCCGACGCGCCCACCCTGTGGAGCCTGGTCGACGGCGCCGGACGCCTGGGCATCGCCTGCGCGGCGCCCGTGCTGCGCCACATCTACCGTGAGACGGCCTCCTCCCACCTGCGCGGCCGCGCCGCCCGCGCCCTGGCCGCCACCGACCCCTCCTTCGCCACCGGCTTCGCCGTCGAATGCCTCTGGGACTGCGAGGAGACCACCCGCGAAGTCGCCGCCCGGCACGCCGAGACCGGTGACGCCCGGGTCGTGGAGCGACTGCGCCGTCTGGCCTCCGACCCGGCCGAGGAGGACGAGGTGCAGACGGCGGTGCGCAGCCGTTTCGGACCCGACGGCACAGCCGGCTGACCCCAAGACGGCACCCGGCCCGGGCGGACGACCGCCTTCTGGGTGAACACCGGATGACCGGCGGGTCAGGCGGCCATGACGGCCGTCTGACCCGCTCGGGTGCGGACCCCGTGTTTCGTGCGGCCTTCCCCGCACGGAAGGCGCGGAGGTGACGCGGGCACGTCCAGCACGGCGGCAACACCCGTGTGCGTGTCGTCGCCGTGACCGGATCACCTGGTTCCCCCCGGCGGCGCCGTGGATCAGCGCCTCCGTACCGGTACGAAGCGGACCGGGGTGCCCGGCACCGCCTGCGCGGCCGCCGGCAGGTCGGCGGCGCGGACCACCGCGATCACCGGGTAGCCGCCGGTCGTCGGATGGTCCGCCAGGAAGACCACCGGACGTCCGTCCGGCGGGACCTGGACCGCGCCGAGGACCATGCCCTCGCTCGGCAGTTCACCGGTGCGGGCCCGCTCCAGCCCGGGTCCCTCGGTGCGCAGGCCGATGCGGTTGCTCGACGGCGACACCCGGTACGCGCGCGTGGTGAGGTCCCTGACCGCCCGGTCCGTGAACCAGTCCGCGCGCGGCCCCGGGGTCACCCGGAGCACGAGGTGGGCCGGCGGGCGCGGCTGCGGGGCGCCGTCCACCCGCGCGGGAGGCCCGGGCGATGGGCCGAGCGGCAGCACCGTGCCGTCGGTGAGCGGCGCCGGTCCCAGGCCGGACAGCAGGTCCGTGGCCCGGCTGCCGAGAACCGGCTCCACGGCGACGCCGCCGGAGACGGCCAGGTAACTGCGCACCCCGGCGATGGCCGCCCCCGCCTCCAGCAGCTCACCGGCCGGCACCACGACCGGGGCGCCCCACGCGGCCGGCCGGCCGCCCACCGCGACCGGGCAGGGCGCGCCGCCCACCGCGACGGTCACCGTGGAACGGGCGCGCACCGCACAGCCGTCGAGGGTCGTCTCCAGGACGGCGGCGTCCGGCGGGTTGCCGACGAGCCGGTTGACGAGCGCGGCCGCGGGCGGGTCGAGCGCCCCGGAGCGGGGCACGCCCAGATGCGCGTACCCCGGCCGCCCGAGGTCCTGCACCGTCGTCAGCGCCCCGGCCCGCTCGACGACGATCGAACGGTCACTCATGCGTCCTCCCCGGGGCCGGACCATCAGTGAGGGACGCTCCGGCCGGCTGCCCTTTCCGGGCCCGGGGCCCGGGCGTGCGGCCCGTCGCGTGGGCCGTCCGGGTGCGGCAGGCGGGCACGGGCGGCCCGGCCACGGGTACGCGCGGCCCGGTCACACGCCCTCCGCCGGTACGAACCGCACGCGTACTCCCGGCGCCAGCAGGGCGGCGGGCACGCGCGCGTGGTCCCACAGCACCGCGTCCGTGGTGCCGATCAGCTGCCAGCCGCCCGGCGAGGAACGCGGGTACACGCCCGTGTAAGGGCCCGCGAGGGCCACGGCGCCGGCCGGGACCGCCGTGCGCGGGGTGGCCCGGCGCGGGAGGTCGTACCGCGCCGGCAAGCCGGTCAGGTAGCCGAAGCCGGGCGCGAACCCGCAGAAGGCCACCGTGAACTCGGTGCCCGCGTGGATGCGGGCCACCTCGCGTTCGGGCACGTGCCAGTGCGCCGCCACCTCCGCGAGGTCCGGGCCGTCGTACCGTACGGGCAGTTCGACCAGCTCACGCGCGCGGGAAGGCGGCGGCGGCACCTCCCAGGAGGCCAGTTCGCGCACCCGGCGGGCCGGGTCGTCCAGTCCGTCGAGCAGGACCGTCCGGGCCGCCGGGACGATCTCCCGGACGGTCAGCAGGCCCTGCGCGCGGCGCCGCAGCACCTCGGCGTGCAGGGCCCGTGCCTCCTCGTCCGAGGACACCTCCACCAGCAGCGCGTCGTCGCCGACCGGAAGCGCCCTCACGCGAACGCCTCCAGCCGCACTCCCGCGGTCACCAGCCGCTCGCGCACCCGGCGGGCCAGTTCCACCGCGCCCGGGGTGTCACCGTGCAGGCACAGCGAGCGGGCACGCACCTCGATGCGCGCGCCGGAGTGCGCGGTGACAGCGCCGGAGCGCGCGAGGCTCACCGAGCGCTCCACGACGGACTCCGGGTCCGTCACCACGGCGCCCTCACGGCCGCGCGGCACCAGGGTGCCCCCGTCGGTGTACGCGCGATCCGCGAACGCCTCGGCGACGGCCGGCAGCCCCGCCTCGGCGGCCAGCGCCAGCAGACGCGAGCCGGGCAGGCCCAGCACCGGCAGCGAGGCGTCCGCGAGGAGCACGCCGTCGACCACGGCACGAGCCTGTTCCGCGTCGTCGACGACCCGGTTGTAGAGCGCGCCGTGCGGCTTGACGTACGCCACGCGCGCCCCGGCGGCGCGCGCGAACACCTCCAGCGCGCCGATCTGGTAGGCGATCTCGGCCGCCAGCTCCGCGGGCGGCACGTCCATCGCGCGCCGCCCGAACCCGGCGAGATCCCGGTAGGAGACCTGCGCGCCGATCGTCACCCCCCGCGCGGCCGCCAGTTCGCACACCCGGCGCATGGTGGCCGCGTCCCCGGCGTGGAACCCGCAGGCCACGTTGGCGCTGGTGACGACGGACAGCAGCTGTTCGTCGTCGGTCAGCCGCCAGCGGCCGAAGCCCTCGCCGAGGTCGGCGTTCAGATCGATCACGGTCATGGTGGTCTCGTGTCTCCGGTTCTCGTGAGGACGGGGCCGGCCGGCCTCGGTCGACGCCGGCCGGCCGGTACTGCTCGTCGCGGGCGCGGGTCAGGAACCTCCGGTCCGGCGCGTGGGCGACGGCGGACGGCGGCGGCAGGCCGTCACGGCCGCCCGCCGGGTCGCTCCGCGGTCCCCGGTGCGCCGCGTCCGCGTCACGACAGCTCCTTCCCGCGGGTCTCCGGCAGGCCGAGCAGCGCCAGCGCCGCGAGGCCGTAGCCGATCGCGCCGAAGACCAGCGCGCCGCCCACCCCCCAGCTGTCGGCGAGGAAGCCCACCAGCGTGGGGAACACCGCGCCCACCGCGCGGCCGGTGTTGTACGCGAAGCCCTGGCCGGTGCCGCGCACCGCCGTCGGGTACAGCTCGCTCAGATAGGAACCGAAGCCGCTGAAGATGGCCGACATGCAGAAGCCGAGCGGGAAGCCGAGCACCAGCAGCAGGGTGCCGGCGCCTTCCGGGATGTGCGCGTACGCCAGCACGCAACCGGCCGACAGCAGCGCGAACAGCCAGATGTTGTTCCGCCTGCCGAGCCGGTCGGTGAGGTGACCGCCGGTCAGGTAACCGAGGAACGCGCCGGAGATCAGGAGGGTCAGATAGCCGCCGGTGCCGACGACCGACAGGCCGCGCTCGGACTTCAGGTACGTCGGCACCCATGTCGCGAGCGTGTAGTAGCCGCCCTGCACGCCCGTGGAGAGCAGGCTCGCGAACACCGTGGTGCGCAGCAGGCCGGGGGCGCCGTCCCGGCCCGGCCGGAAGATCGCCGTGAAGGAGCCCCGCACCGAGGCCTGTTCCCGGACCGCGGTCGCCGTGGGGGCGTCGTGCACCCGTCGGCGCAGCCACACCACCAGCAGCGCGGGCAGCGCGCCGGTCCAGAACATGATCCGCCAGGCCAGAGCGTCGCCGGCGAGGGAGAAGACCAGCGTGTAGACGAGCGCCGCGAGCGCCCAGCCGACCGCCCAGGAGCTCTGGACCGCGCCGAGCGTGCGCCCCCGGTGCCGTGCGCTCGCGTACTCGGCCACCAGGATGGCCCCGACCGCCCACTCGCCGCCGAACCCGAGCCCCTGCAGCGCGCGGAAGACCAGCAGCGTCTCGTAGGTGGGCGCGAAGCCGCAGGCCACGGTGAACACGGCGTACGTGATCACCGTGATCATCAGGGCCCGGACCCGCCCCACCCGGTCCGCGACGATGCCCGCCACGGCACCGCCGATCGCCGAGACCACCAGCGTGACGGTGGTGAACAGCCCGGTCTGTCCGCTGTTCAGGCCGAAGTGCGCCGCGAGCGTCACCATGCTCAGCGGCAGCGTGAAGTAGTCGTAGGAATCCAGGGCGTACCCGCCGAAAGCGCCGGCGAAGGCCTGCCGGCCGTCCCGGCCGAGGGCCCGCAGCCAGCCGAACGGGCCGCCCTCGGCGGCGTGTTCGGTTCGAGCCGGGCCTATGCCCCGGGTTGCGGACCGTGGCGGTGGAGTCGTGCTCATGGGCACCTCGCAGAAGGAGGACGAAGGGTGCGGGAAGTGAGCCGTGCCGTGCGGAGCAACGTAGAGGATCGTTCAACGATCCCTCAATACCCACGTTGTCTCGTGCCGTTGTCTGCGATTCAATTCCGGGCATGGCAGAGCAGCTGGCGGGACTGGCCGACGACCGTGCCCTCCTGGGGCGCACCAGCACGGCCGAGAGGGTTTCGGACATCCTCAGAAGCCGCATCGCCGACGGGTACTTCCCGCCCGGAACCCGGCTGTCGGAGGACAGCATCGGCGGGGCGCTCGGGGTGTCCCGCAACACACTGCGCGAGGCGTTCCGGCTGCTCACACACGAACGCCTGCTGGTCCACGAACTCAACCGCGGCGTGTTCGTCCGGGTCCTCACCGTCGAGGACGTCGAGGACATCTACCGCACCCGCTCCCTCGTCGAGTGCGCCGTCGTCCGGGGCCTGGGCGACCCGCCGTATCTGCTCCGGGAACTGGCTTCGGCGGTCGCCGAAGGCGATGCGGCGGCGGCCGAGAATGACTGGAAAGCGATGGGTACCGCCAACATCCACTTCCACCAGGAGCTGGTCGCCCTCGCCGGCAGCGAGCGCACCGACGAGCTGATGCGCAGCGTCTTCGCCGAGCTGAGGCTGGCCTTCCACGTCGTCGACGACCCGCGGCGGCTGCACGAGCCCTACCTCGCCCGCAACCGCCGGATCCTGCAGGCGCTCCAGGCCGGTGACCGGCGCGGCGCGGAGGAGCTGCTGCAGACCTACCTCGCGGACTCCCTGGCACGGATGGTGCAGGTGTACCGCCGCCGGGTCGGCGAAGAGCCCGCCCGGTAGGAGCACGCCCCGGAGGCACGGGGAACCGCGCGGCCGGCCGCGGGCGGCCCGCGCCCCGGCGGCGGCCCCGCTCCCCGCCCGGGGGCAAACCGGCCCAGCCTCTCGTTTGGGTCGATGTCAGACCGAGGACCTAGTCTGTCCACCGTGACTTCGCCTGCACCGACGGACAGCGCTCCGCCCCAGCTCAGCGCGGGGCCGCGCCCGGCTCCGGGCCCGGCCGCCGACGAGGGTCTGGCGCGCCGGCTGCGCGCGCTCGCCTGCACCGCGCCGCTGCACGACCTCGACGCGCGCAAGGCCAACCTGGCCGGCGAGTACTCGGTGTACGGCATGGCCGAGGTGGCGCTGGCCGCCATCGACCTCGTCACACTCAACATGGACTTCGACACCGGAGCCGATCACGAGCAGATCGTGGCCCGGCTCGTCCCGCGCATCGCCGCCCAGGCCCCGCACCGGCCCGCCGCCGAGCACGAGCGCGTGGCCCGCTGGGTGCTGGAGAACCTGATCAACGTCGGCAGCGTCGACCGCGGCTTCCGCGCCGTCTACGGCACCTTCGCGCCGGACGGCACCTACGTCCGCCGCGACTACGACTTCAAGCTGGTCGAGGAGGTCCCCGGCCCCGGCGGCACGGTCTACCTGCGGACCACCGACGAAGCCGTCAACGTCCTGGTCGGCGCCCTCGACACCGACGTCACCAGCGCCCAGATCGCCGCCGAGGTGAAGCTGGAGGTGCTGATCAGCCGCGGCCGCCTCGCCGACGCCCAGCTCGCCGCCGAACAGGCCCGCTACCGCACGGTGCAGTACTCCGAGACCCTGCGCCGCGCCCTGGACGCCACCCGGCGCAACGTGCGCGCGGTCGACTGGCTCAACTCCGTGCCCGACATGATCGCCGAGGCCCTGGACCACGTGGCCGAGCGCTACCGCCACGAGAACGCCATCCTCACCAACATCCGCAAGGCCCGCGACGAGACCGAGGACACCGAGCACAAGCGCCGCGCGGCCGAACTGGTCGACATCGTCAAGGACTGCATCCGGCGGCACACCCAGCTCCAGTCGCGACTGCTGGAGGCCGGTCCGCTCTTCCGCGCCGAACAGGACCGGCAGGCGTTCGCCACCCCGGCGGCGACCTCCGGCACCGACCTGTACGGCCACCTCCTCGCCCCCCTCCTGCCGCTGCCGCTGGAGCGGGCGATCCGGGTCACCGACGCGTTCTTCACGGGTGGCACGGGTCTGCGCACACCGGTGTCCGTGCGGGTCGGCGACCTGGTCGACATCCTGCTGACGCCGCCGGTGGAGCGGGAGCACCTGGGCGCGGAGATGCCGGAGCCGGACCTCATCGCCACCCCGGACGACAGCCGGTTCAGCGAGGAGCAGCTGGCCGCCGCCACGGAACTGCTCGACCTGCCCGCCGACGCGCCGCGCAGACTGTCCGGCCTGCTGGCGGAGGCACGGCGGACAGGGGACCCCGATCTCGCCTACCTGGTGGCCCTGCTGGCGGTCCACGCGGCCAGCCCCGCCGTGGGCACCGCCTACCGGCAGGGCGAGCAGAAACTCCTGTTCGCCGTCGACGACGGCACCGAACTGGACGATCCCGAGTTCGGCGGGGCGGACCTGATCGTGGGAACCGCCCTGCTGGACGCGGCGGGCATGGCCGCGGACCGGACGGAAGCAGCATGAGCAAGCCGGAGAACGACAAGGAGTCACAGCCGTGAGCGAGCACGTCGAGTGGAGTGACACGGAGGCGGCCCCCGCCCCGTCGGCGTCCGCCGCCGTCACCCCGGCCGACGCCGCCGACGCGGCGCGGCTCGTCGCCTTCGGACTGCAGCCCAAGCTGCAGCCCGCGCGTGACCAGGAGTACGCGGAGCTGCTGCGCCGCTACCGCGAGGACCCGCCGTTCGCACGGCTGGCCGACGCCGTCGCCGCCGGGCTCGGGCTCGTGGTGCTGGAGGTGTCCCCGCGCGCGGGCATGGCCGTGACGGCCGCGGAGGACTCGGTGTTCGCCGTCCGCATGGGCGACTACGCGCGTCGCGCCGCCGCCGACTCCGGCGACCGCTTCCTGCACGGACTGGCCCATCTCGCCACCGCCGCCCTCGCGTTCCCGCGCCCGGAGGACCTAGCCGACGACTCCTACATCGGCCGCGTCACGGTCAACGGCGTCGACACCTTCGTGCGGCAGGCCTGCCGGCGCCTGGAGGAGCGCGCCGAGGAACAGGGCGAGAACACCGACCCGGCGACGGACGCCCCCGGACTCGAGGCCGCCTGGCGGATCTGGGCCAGACGCAGCGCGACCGGCGCCACCAAGGACGCCCGCCGTCCGGCCGCCTCCACCACCGGCATCGTCGCGAAGGCCCTGGCCTTCCTCACCGACTCGGGCTTCCTGCAGCGCACCGGGGACGACCACGGCGGCACCTACCGCACCACGGCCCGCTACCAGCTCCAGGTACGCGACATGGCCGCCGGCGCCGCCATGGCCGAACTCCTGGAACTGGGCGTCGTCCCGGTCACCGACGGCACCGCCACCCTGCTGCCCGCCGAGGACACCGACGACCTGGACCTGGTGGCCGACGCCGGGCTGCCGTTCCACACGCCGTCGCACTCCTGAACCTTCCGAACCGCCAGAAAACTGACGAGAGTCCGCCATGTACGAGCTGTCCCGGGTCCGCCTCTACTCCATCGGGCCCGCCGGTGCGCGCTACGCCGACACCGTGCTTGACCTGCGGGGCGTGGGCGAGCCCGTGCCCGACCCGGCGCCCACGCAGGCGGAGTTCTTCGAGGAGGAGCCCTCCGGGCCGCCGCGCCGGCCCGCGCCCGCCGGAGTGCTCTTCCTGGAGAACGGCGGCGGCAAGTCGGTCCTGCTCAAGCTGATCTTCTCGGTGATGCTGCCCGGCCACCGCAACACCCTCGGCGGCGCCAGTTCCGGCGTGCTCCGCAAGTTCCTGCTCGCCGACGACTGCGGACACGTGGCCCTGGAGTGGCAGCACGTGCAGACCGGCGAGTGCGTCGTCGTCGGCAAGGTCAGCGAGTGGCGCGGACGGCAGGTCTCCAACGACCCGCGCAAGTTCGCCGAGGCCTGGTACTCCTTCCGGCCCGGTCCCGGCCTCAGCCTGGACAACCTGCCGGTCGCCGAGTCCACCGCCGTACGGCCGCCCGCCGAGGGCGCCTCGGGCGCCCAGGGCCGCCGCCGCACCATGAAGGGCTTCCGCGACGCCCTGACCGAGGCGGGCAAGGCGTACCCGCACCTGGAGGCGCACTGGGAGGAGATCCACGACCGCTGGATCGAGCACCTCGGCGACCTCGGTCTGGACCCCGAACTCTTCCGCTACCAGCGTGAGATGAACGCCGACGAGGGCGAGGCGGCCGGTCTCTTCGCGGTCAAGAAGGACTCCGACTTCACCGACCTGCTGCTGCGCGCCGTCACCGACACCCGCGACACCGACGGCCTGGCCGACCTCGTCAGCGGCTTCGGCAACAAGCTCGGCCGGCGCGCCGAACTGATGGCCGAACGCGACTTCACCGCGGGCTCCGTCGACCTGCTCGGACGCATCGTCGAGGCCGCCGGGGCCCGTTCCCGGGCACGGGACGTCCACGCCGGCGCCGAGCGCCGCACCCGCACCCTCGCCCGGCGGCTGTCCGCGCGCGCCGTGCGGGAACGGATGCGGGCCGCCGACCTCGCCCAGCGGGTCACGGCCGCCGCGTACGCCGTCACGCACTCCGAGGGCGCGCGGGAGCGCAGCGCCCAGATCGCCGCCGAACTCGCCTACCGGCACGCCTCCCTGGCCCTCGCCGCCGCCGAGAAGTCCGCAGCCGCGCAGAAACGCGAACTGGCCGACGCCCGCACCCTGCACTCCGCCTGGCAGGCGGCGGAGGCCGTGCTGCGCCACCGTGCGGCCACCGACCGCGTCACGCGCGTGGCCGCCGCCATCCAGGAGGCCGAACGGGACGCCGCTCCGGCGCTCGCCGCACGCGCCAGGGCCGCCGTGGATCTCGTGCGGGCCCTGCACGCGGCCGCCGGGAGCGCCGAGGCCCTCGCCAACGAGGAGGAGGAGCGTTCCGCCGCCCTCCAGGAGGCCGGCGACTCGGCGTACCGGGACTCCACGGCTGCCGCCACCGAGGCGCAGCGCGCCCGCAGCGAGGCCGGTCACCTGCGCCAGCGCCTCGCCGAGGTCGAGCAGGAGACCGCCGAAGCGGTCCGCGCCGGCTGGCTGGACGACACTGCGGCGGACGCCGACCCGGCGCGCGCCGCGCTCGCCGCGAGCGACGCCGAGAAGACGGCCGTGGCCGCCTGGGACACGGCCCGCGAGGCCGCCCGCAAGGCCACCGAGCACGCGCGTGAGGCGGCCTCCGCCGAGTCCCGCGCGGAACTCACCGCCGCCCGCGCGGCGGACGCCGCGACCGCAGCCGAGCGCGCCCACGAGGCCGAACGGCGTCTGGCCGAGTCGCTGGCCGCCGAGGAACGGCTCGCGGAACTGCTCAGCCTGCCCGGCGCACCCCCGGCGGCACGCGCCGGCGTGCCCGCGCCCAGGCCGGCAGCCGACGACGGCGCCGCGGACGGGCCGGTCGCGGACGACGCGGCCGCCCAGGCCGGGAGCCCGCTCACCCCCGTGGAACTCGACCGGTTCGCCGACGAGTTGCGGGAGCTCCTCGACGACGCGGTGTCGGCCGCGGAACGGCACCTCTTCGACCTGAGGACGGCCGCCGCCGACGACGCCCGCATCCTCGGCGCCCTCGGTGACGGCGGACTGCTGCCGCCCGGCCCCGACGTGCTCGCCACCGTCGAGTTCCTCGGCGAGCGCGGCATCCCCGCGCTGCCCGGCTGGCGCTACCTCGCCCAGGCCGTCGACCCCGTCGACCACGCGCGTGTGCTCGCCGCCCGCCCCGAACTGGTCGACGGCGTCATCATCACCGACCCGGACACGCACGCGCGTGCCCGCGAGGCCCTCGGCGAGGCCGCGCTGCTGCCCCGCTCCGCCGTCGCCGTCGGCACGGCCGCCGCCCTGCTCGCCCCGGCCCCGGACGGCGCCGCCACCCCGGGCGACGTCTTCCTCGTGCCGCCGAACCCGGCCATGCACGACGAGTACGCCGCCGACGAGGAACGCCAGGCCCTGCGTGCGCGGGCCACCGAGCGCGACGAGGAGATCCGCGCCCTGGCCGCCCGGCTCGGCAAGGACCGCGAACTGGCCGCCCGGCTCACCTCCTGGCGCACCGGCTGCCCCGCCGGGCACCTCTCCGAACTCGCCGGGGCCGCCCAGGAGGCCCGCGCGTTCGCCGAGGAGGCCGAGGCCGACCTCGCCGAGGCACGCGCCGCCCGCGCGGAGGCCGACGAGGCGGCCGCCGAGGCCGCGCAGGTCCGCGACGAGCGGCAGGAGGCCGCACAGAGGACCCGCCGTGCCGCCGACGCCCTGGCCGGCCTCGCCTTCCGGCTCCGCGAGCGCGCCGGCTGGCAGGCGAAACTGCGCGAACTCGCCGACGAGGCGGCCGAGTCCGAGGCCCGCGCCCAGACGTGCCTGGAGCGCGCCCGCGCCGCCGACGAGGACCGCCGCGCCGCTCAGCGCGCCGCCGACGACGCGCGCCGCACCGCGCGCGCCCTGCGCGCCGAGCGCTCCGAGATCGCCGGCGCCCCCGACGAGGTCCCCGTCGACGACGCGGACGCCTCCGAGGCCTCCCTGCCCGCCCTCCGGGAGGCCTACCGGGCCGCGTCCCAGGTGTACGAGAAGGTCGGCGTCGGTGCCGACCTGCGGGCCGAGCAGGCCCGCGCGGAGAGCGACGAGAGCGCCGCCCGCGCCGAACTGGACCGGCTCAGCAACAAGGTCCGCACCCGCGCCGAGCAGCTCCTCCAGTCGCCCGACGGCTCCGACGGGCCGTCCCGCCAGGCCGCGGCGGCGCGTGCGGAGGAGCTGGTGCAGCTCCTGGAGACCCGCATGTCCACGGCGAGCGAACAGCTGGGCCGGCTGCGCGGCGAGGCCGAGCGGCACGCGCCCGAGGACGGTGAGGCGCACACCGAGCTCCCCGAGGAACTCGTCCCGCGTGACGCCGGGCACGCCCAGGTACTGCTGCGTACGGCCACGACCGAACTCGCCGCCCGCACGGAGGCGCTGACCGAGGCCCGGGAGGCGCACGCGGAACTGCTGGAGGCCCACCGCGCCGCCGAGGACGCGGCCGCCGGCTTCGACGAGATCGCCGCGATGCTCCGGGACCTGCTGCGCGAGCACGCGCCGGAGGAGGAGCAGGACGAGCCGGAGCCCTACCCCGGCACCCTGGAGGAGGCCCGGCACTCCGCCGCCGAGGCCCGCCGCTCGCTGCGCGGCTGTGCCGCCGACCTGTCCGCCGCCGAGGCCGCCGTGCGCGAGGCGAGCGACGTCCTCGTCCGGCACGCCAACGCCACGCGCTACGAGCAGGTCCGTACCCCCGCCCGGCAGCAGATCCGCGAACTCCCGGCGTCGGCGCTGCCCGAGCACGCGCAGAAGTGGGCGGACGCCTTCGCGCCCCGGCTGCGGGTCCTGACCGACGAGCTGGCGCAGCTGGAACGCAACCGGGACTCGATCGTGGACCGGCTGCGCGGTCTCGTGGAGTCCGCGCTGGCGACGCTGAGGTCCGCCCAGCGGCTCTCCCGGCTGCCCGAGGGGCTCGGCGAGTGGTCCGGGCAGGAGTTCCTGCGCATCCGCTTCGAGGAGCCCGACCAGGCCACGCTCACCGAACGGCTCGGCGAGGTCATCGACGAGGCCACGCGGGCGGCCGTGAAGAAGAACTCGGACATGCGCCGCGACGGCATGTCCCTGCTGCTGCGCGGAGTCGCGGCGGCGCTGCAGCCGAAGGGCGTGGCCGTCGAGATCCTCAAGCCCGACGCCGTACTGCGCGCCGAGCGGGTCCCCGTCGGACAGATGGGCGACGTCTTCTCGGGCGGCCAGCTGCTCACGGCGGCCATCGCCCTGTACTGCACGATGGCCGCGCTGCGCAGCAACGACCGGGGACGCGACAGGCACCGGCACGCGGGCACGCTGTTCCTGGACAACCCCATCGGCCGGGCCAACGCCACCTACCTGCTGGAACTCCAGCGGGCCGTGTCCGACGCGCTCGGGGTGCAGCTGCTGTACACCACCGGCCTGTTCGACACGACCGCGCTCGCGGAGTTCCCACTGGTCATCCGGCTGCGCAACGACGCCGACCTCAGGGCGGGCCTGAAGTACATCAGCGTCGAGGAGCACCTGCGGCCCGGTCTTCCCCAGCAGCCCGGGGCCGGCGAAGCGGTGCGCAGCGAGATCACGGCGACCCGCATGTTCAAAAGGCCGGCGCCGGCCGCGCCCTGAGGGGCGCGGCGGGCAACCGGCGGGTTCCGCAGCCGTTGCGTACCGTGCGGCGGGTTGCGCGCATGGTGTGAGCCGGGGGTACGGCTCCGGTCAGAGGCCGTACCCCATCCGGCGCGACAGTTCGGCGCCCGCCGCCACCGTCCGCTTCGCCACCTCCGGCAACCGGTCCCCGTTCAGCCGGTACACCGGGCCGGAGACGCTGATCGCCGCGATCACCTGGCCGTCGTGGCCGCGCACCGGCGCCGCGACGGCCGCCAGCCCCGGTTCCAGCTCCTCCAGCGTGACGCCGTAGCCCTGCTCGACCACGGCCTCCAGCTCGGCGCGCAGCCTCGTCGCGCCGGTCACGGTACGGTCCGTGAAGCGCGGCAACGGCCGGGCCAGCAGGCCTTCGCGCAGGGTGGGCGGCAGGTGGGCGAGCAGTACCTTGCCGCTGGAGGTGGCGTGCAGCGGGGTGCGCCTGCCCAGCCAGTTCTGCGCGGTGATCGAGGCGGTGCCGCGGGCCTGCATCACGTTGACCGCCGCGTCGTCGTCCAGGACGGCGAGGTTCACCGTCTCGCCCAGTTCGTCGGCGACCTCCCGGCAGACCGGTACGCCTTCCTGGGAGATCTCCAGCCGCACCGCGGCCGCCCCCGCCAGGCGCAGGACGCCGGCCCCCAGGCAGTACTTGCCACGGTCCTTGGTCCGGGCCACCAGCCCCCGGTTCTCCAGGACGCCGAGCAGCCGGAACGCCGTGGACTTGTGCACGTCCAGCTCCGCGGCGATCTCGGTGACGCCCGCCTCGCCGCACCGGGCGAGGATCTCCAGCACGCTCACGGCACGGTCCACCGACTGCACGGCACCGGCCTGTGCACTGGGCATGACTCACCTCCCGCCACCTGCGGGTGGCCGCGTTGCGTACCGCGCCGGATCATGCGCCATACGAGACGTCATGCTACCGAAGCGCCCGAACGCGTCCCGGCCGTCGTCCGGTCCCCGCCCACGCGGGTTCAGGAGTGCGAAAGCTGCCCGGCGCCGCCCCGCCGGCGTATCCGCTCCTGCTCCCGCAGCTCGTCCCGCTCCTGACGCCGCCGCACGCGCCGCTCGCGCCGGAGCGCGCGGGCCGTGCTGCTCGGCTCGGAGACGACGCCGTACCGCTGGTTCCACACCTGGCGGGTCACCCAGACGTCGACCACGGCCCAGGTCGCCACCACCGTGCTCACCACGCTGCTGATCACCATGGGAAAGGCCAGCCAGGACCCGGCCATCGTGCACAGGAACGCCACCATCGCCTGGACGAGCGTCACCGCTATGACGATGACCGCCAGCACCGCCGCTCCCCGCACCGGATCAGGCGTCGGGTGCCGCCGCGCGGGCTCCTCCACCCACAGCGGCCGGTACGTCCGCTCCCGTTCCCCGTCGGCGGACTCACCGGCGCGCACCGGCCCCGGGATGCCGCGATCCGCCGCTTCATGGCGCCGCAGCGCCGTCGAGCGCTCCGCGACGCCCGTCTCGCGCGCCCTGCCCCGCTCCGCCGTGCCCATCACCGTGTCACTCCCCACCGCCGGCAGACCGCTCGCCCGGCGTCCGAAGACTCCGACTCCCCACTGGCTGCCCGGCTTGCGCTGTTCTACGCCGCCCGGGGCGCGGGATGGGGCTCATGTGGCCCATTCCGCCTCCTTCTCCCGTAGAGATGGACGAACGAGACGGCGTGAAGATTCCCGAACGGCGAAAGAATTCGGCCAACCGCCTGTCCAAGGCCGTGCGTCCCCTCCCGGCGCGGCGCGCCGAACAGCGGTGGCAATCTCCCGCAATGCCCGGACAACTCGCCATGTCCTGCCGCCGGTACGGAAGTTCCCCCGCCAGACACGTCTTCGAGTTATCCGTAAGGCGGTAGTAGGCTCGCGCCGTTTGTTGACGCACATGTCACCCCCGGCCGGTGGGGGTCGAGCTGGGGGAGGCCATGCGCTTTCGCGGGAAGTCGATCCGCCGGAAGATCGTGGCGCTGGTTCTCGTGCCGCTGGTGTCCCTGGGCGCCGTCTGGGCCTTCGCCACGGTGCTCACCGGCCGTGAGGTCGCCCGGCTCTTCCAGGTCTCGGACGTCATGCAGGACATCGGCTATCCCGCCGAGGACGCCGCCCGCGTCCTCCAGCAGGAGCGCCGCCAGACACTCGTCTACCTCGCCGACCCCCGGGCCGCCGACGCGCTCGCCGCGCTGAACCGGACCCGGGGCGCCACCGACCGGGCCATCGCCACGATCCGTGAGAACGCCAAGGACGAGGACGTCCGCGACGGCATGGACGCGGACGACAACGAGCACCTCACCACCCTCCTCGACGCCTTCGACAGCCTCGACTCCCTGCGCCGCAACGTCGAGGAGGGCACGGCCACCCGAGGCCAGGCCCTCGTCCGCTACAACCACCTCGTCGACCCCTGCTACGCCCTGCTCGCCGCACTCGACGGCGTCGACGACGTCGAGACGGACAAGCAGGCCCGCGCGCTGATCAACGTCGCACGCGCCCGCGAACTGCTCTCGCGGGAGGACGCCCTCCTCGGCTCCTCCCTCGTCGTCGGCCGCCTCACCCGCGACGAGACCCGGGACATC
Source organism: Streptomyces lucensis JCM 4490 (assembly GCF_014650035.1). Taxonomy (GTDB): domain Bacteria; phylum Actinomycetota; class Actinomycetes; order Streptomycetales; family Streptomycetaceae; genus Streptomyces; species Streptomyces lucensis. Next base: position 414,492 of record NZ_BMUE01000005.1, read on the forward strand.
TCCGACCTCGCCGCCCAGCGCGGACTCCTGTACGAGATCAGCCTGCCGCTGCTGCCCGCCGCGGAGCGCGAACGCTACGCACGCTTCTGGAGGAACGCCACCACCGCCCCCCTGCGCGCGGCCGAACGGACCGTCATCGGCACGGACTCAGGCACCCCCCGCGGGGTCACCGCCAAGAGCTGGGACTCCGCGGCGGCGAGCGTCCTCGAAGAACTCGGCACCCTCGACGACCAGGTGGGCGACCGCCTGCAGGACCGCGCGCGCCCCGTCGCCGTGCGCGTCATCGTGCAGGCCGCCGTCGTGGGCGTCCTCGGTCTGGTGGCCCTCCTGCTCTCCGTCTTCCTCTCCATCCGGGTGGGCCGCGCCCTCATCCGGGATCTGCGTCAGCTGCGCCTGGAGGCGCACGAGGCCTCCGGGGTCCGGCTGCCCAGTGTGATGCGCCGCCTGTCGACCGGTGAACAGGTCGACGTCGAGACGGAAGTGCCGCGCCTGGAGTACGACCGGAACGAGATCGGCGAGGTGGGCCAGGCCCTCAACACCCTCCAGCGCGCCGCCGTCGAGGCCGCCGTCAAGCAGGCCGAACTGCGTGCCGGCGTCTCAGAGGTCTTCGTCAACCTCGCCCGCCGCAGCCAGGTGCTGCTGCACAAGCAGCTCACGCTGCTCGACACCATGGAACGCAGGACCGAGGACACCGAGGAACTCGCCGACCTGTTCCGCCTGGACCACCTGACCACGCGCATGCGCCGGCACGCCGAGGGCCTGGTGATCCTGTCCGGCGCCGCGCCCTCCCGGCAGTGGCGCCGTCCCGTGCAGCTGATGGACGTCGTCCGTGCCGCCGTCGCCGAGGTCGAGGACTACGAACGCATCGAGGTACGGCGCCTGCCGCGCATCGCCGTCACCGGCCCGGCCGTCGCCGACCTCACCCACCTCGTGGCCGAACTCCTCGAGAACGCCACGGTCTTCTCGCCCCCGCACACCGCCGTCCAGGTCCTCGGCGAGCGGGTCGCCAACGGGTTCACGCTGGAGATCCACGACCGGGGCCTCGGCATGACGGCCGAGGCGCTCCTGGACGCCAACCTGCGCCTCGCCGAGACGCCGGAGTTCGAGCTCTCCGACACCGACCGCCTCGGTCTGTTCGTGGTCAGCCGGCTCGCCCAGCGCCAGAACGTCCGGGTCTCCCTGCAGCCGTCGCCCTACGGCGGAACCACCGCCGTCGTCTTCGTCCCCGAGACGCTGCTGACGGACGACGTCCCGGACACCAACGGCATCGGCTTCCGGCTCGACCGGGACCGCCCGGCGAAGGAAGCCGGGCAGCCGGCGAGCCGTGCCGCCGGACGGTCCCAGGCGACCGTGCAGCTGCCCGGCCTGCCCACCTCCCTGCTGGACGGCCCGGTCGAACTGGAGGCGCCGGTCGATCTGGACGCCCTCGACGACTTGCCGGGCGTCCTGGGCGACGAGGACAGCGAACGAGGCGGGATCTTCCGCCCTCGCCGGTCACGGCCCGGCGGCGAGGACCGCGCGGCCCCCCGGCCGGGCGACCCGTTCACGCGCGAGGACGACCGCGACAGCGGACCCGTGCCGCTGCCACGGCGGCAGACGCCCAAGCTGGTCAGCTCGCACGGCAAGCCCGTCACCGGCGCGCGCTCCCGCCGCGATGAAACGGACCGGGAACCTCCCGCCGGCCCGCGCGGCGCCGACACGGGCGCACCGGCCCCGCTTCCCGCCCGGCGGCGCGGTGCGGCCTCCCGGCGCCCCGGCGACGAACCCGCCGACCGTGCGGGCGAGCCGGGCGCGGCCCCGGCCGCCGGCGCCGACGGGGCGTCCGAGCCCCCGGCGCTGCCCCGGCGGAGCCGGCCCAGGGCACTCGCGTCCGGCGGCCCGGGTGGCCCGGCACGACCGGGCGGCGCCGCGGCCGGGAACAGCGGTGACCGCACGCCGACGGCCGGTGGCGCGGCCGGGGCACCGGGCACCGGGCCGCTGCCCCGGCGCGTACGCCAGGCCAGCCTGGCGCCCCAGCTCAAACAGGACACCGAACGGCGCGCGGAGCGCGCGGCCCGACCCGCCGACCGCGACGCCGAGGAGGTCCGCAGCCGGATGGCGTCGCTCCAGCGCGGCTGGCAGCGAGGCCGCGACGAGAACGCCGCGGACGACGGAACCACGAACGGCACCGCACAAGGAACTAAGGGGGACGGTCGATGACCGCACCGAAGCCGACCGGCCACATGACGGACAAGGGGGAGCTGAACTGGCTCCTGGACGACCTCGTCGACCGGGTCGCCAGCATCCGCAAGGCCGTCGTCCTGTCCGGCGACGGACTGCCCACAGGGGTGTCCAAGGATCTGACCAGGGAGGACAGCGAGCACCTCGCGGCCGTGGCCTCCGGCTTCCACAGCCTGGCCAAGGGCGTGGGCCGCCACTTCGAGGCGGGCAGCGTCCGGCAGACCGTGGTCGAGCTCGACGAAGCCTTCCTGTTCGTCACCGCCGCCGGTGACGGCAGCTGCCTCGCCGTGTTCTCCGACGCCGACTCCGACGTCGGACAGGTCGCCTACGAGATGACGCTGCTGGTCAAGCGGGTCGGCGCGCATCTGGGCACCGCCCCGCGCACCGACGTGCCCGCAGGCGGGTAGTGGGATGACATGAGCGGAGACGGTCAGGGAACAGACCACTGGTTCGACGACGACGCCGGACCGGTCGTCCGCCCGTACGCCATGACGCGCGGCCGCACCACCAGTGCGGGGCAGCACCGCCTCGACCTGATCGCGGTGGTCGTCACGGAGCCTGACGCGGGCGACCCGGAAGCCGATCCGACGCTGTCCCCCGAACACGTGGAGATCGTCGGACTCTGCCGGGACGCACCCCAGTCGGTCGCCGAGCTCGCCGCGGAACTCGACCTGCCCGTCGGCGTGGTCCGCGTCCTCGTCGGCGACCTCGCGCACGCGGAATTCGTCCACGTCACGCGGCCGGTGCCACCGGCGGAACTGCCGGACGAGAGTATTCTGCGCGACGTGATCAACGGCCTCCGGGCGCTGTGACCGGCGCGGAAGCGGGGAACTGACGTGGCAGGCTGGCAGTTCTGGGTCGACCGGGGCGGCACCTTCACCGACATCGTCGCGCGCCGCCCGGACGGCCGGCTGCTCACCCGCAAGGTGCTGTCCGACCACCCGGCCCTCACCGCCTCCCGGCTCCGCGCGAGCGAGGGGGCACCCGTGTCCGACGCGGCCGTCGCCGGTGTACGCGAACTCCTCGGCGGCTCCCGGGAGCCCGTCGAGGCGGTCCGCATGGGCACCACGGTCGCCACCAACGCCCTGCTGGAACGCAAGGGCGAACGCACCCTCCTCGTCGTCACCCGGGGCTTCCGCGACGCCCTGCGCATCGCCTACCAGAACCGCCCCCGCATCTTCGCCCGCCGTATCGACCTGCCCGGACCGCTCCACGAACGGGTCGTCGAGGTGGACGAGCGCGTCGCCGCCGACGGCACCGTACTGCGCGCCCCCGACCTGGACCGTCTGGCGGGCCCGCTCCAGCGGGCGTACGACGACGGGATCCGCGCGGTCGCCGTCGTCTGCCTGCACAGCCACCTCCACCCGGCACACGAACGAGCGATCGGGGAACTCGCCGCCCGCACCGGGTTCCCCCAGATCTCGCTGTCCAGCGAGGTCAGCCCGCTGATGAAGCTCGTGCCGCGCGGAGACACCGCCGTCGTGGACGCCTACCTCTCGCCCGTGCTGCGCCGCCACGTCCGCCGTGTGGCCGGCGAACTCCACGGCGTGCCGCTGATGTTCATGCAGTCCAACGGCGGGCTGACCCAGGCCGTGCGGTTCAGGGGCAAGGACGCCGTCCTCTCCGGACCGGCCGGCGGCATCGTCGGCATGGCCCGGATGTCGCAGCGCGCCGGCTTCGACCGCGTCATCGGCTTCGACATGGGCGGCACCTCCACCGACGTCTCGCACTTCGCCGGCGCGTACGAGCGCGTCCTCACCACACGGATCGCGGGTGTACGGCTGCGCGCCCCGATGCTGGACATCCACACCGTCGCCGCCGGCGGCGGGTCCGTCCTGCACTTCGACGGCTCCCGCTACCGGGTCGGCCCCGATTCCGCCGGCGCCGACCCGGGCCCCGCCTGCTACCGCGCCGGCGGCCCGCTCACGGTCACCGACGCCAACGTGATGCTCGGCCGGGTCCAGCCCGGCCACTTCCCGGCCGTGTTCGGGGCCGGCGGCGACCAGCCCCTGGACCAGGACGTCGTCCGCGAGCGGTTCACCGCCCTCGCACGCGAGATCCACCGGCGGACCGGCGACGACCGAACCCCCGAACAGGTGGCCGAGGGCTACCTGCGGATCGCGGTCGCCAACATCGCCAACGCCGTGAAGCGCATCTCCGTCCAGAAGGGCCACGACGTCACCCGCTACGCCCTGACCTCCTTCGGAGGCGCGGGCGGCCAGCACGCGTGCCAGGTCGCGGACACCCTCGGCATCCGCACCGTCCTCGTGCCGCCCATGGCCGGTGTCCTCTCCGCGCTCGGCATCGGCCTCGCGGACACCACCGCCATGCGGGAACAGTCCGTCGAGGCACTTCTGGACGCCGCCGCCATGCCCGGCATCCACCGGACCGCCGACGACCTGGAGACCGCCGCACGCGCCGAACTGGCCGCGGAGGACGTCCCGCACGACCGCGTGCGGGTCACCCGCCGCGCCGAGCTCCGCTACGACGGCACCGACACCACCCTCACCGTCGAGCTGGCCGGCCCCGGCGCCATGACACGGGCCTTCGAGGAACGTCACCGCGCCACGTACTCCTTCACCCTCGACCGCCCGGTCGTCGTCGAAGCCCTCTCCGTGGAAGCCACCGGCATCACCTCACCCCCCGACCTGTCCGCCCTCGCCCCGTACGAGGGCCACCGGGCCGTACCCGTGACCGTCCGCCTGCACACCGGCGGCGCCTGGCGTGATGTGCCCCTCCACCGCCGCGAGGGACTTCCCCCCGGCGAGACCGTCACCGGCCCCGCGATCATCACGGAGTTCGGCGCCACGACCGTCGTCGACGACGGCTGGCGGGCCGCGGCGACAGACGCCGGGCACCTGGTCATGGAACGCACGGCGATCACACAGAGTTCCTGCCTGGACACGGAAGTCGACCCGGTACTGCTTGAGATCTTCAACAACCTCTTCATGTCCATCGCGGAACAGATGGGCGCCCGGCTGGAGTCCACCGCCCAGTCCGTCAACATCAAGGAACGCCTGGACTTCTCCTGCGCCCTGTTCGACCCGGACGGGAACCTGGTGGCCAACGCCCCGCACATCCCCGTCCACCTGGGCTCGATGGGTACCAGCGTCAAGGAGGTCATCCGCCGCCGCGGCACCGGGATGCGGCCGGGCGACACCTACGCCGTCAACGACCCCTACCACGGCGGGACACACCTGCCCGACGTCACGGTGATCACTCCCGTGTTCGACGCCGAGGGGACGACGGACACGCGGAGTGAGCCGGAGATCCTCTTCTACGTCGCCTCACGCGGCCATCACGCCGAGATCGGCGGCGTCGCCCCGGGGTCCATGCCGGCCCACAGCCGCACCATCGAGGAGGAGGGCGTCCTCTTCGACAACTGGCTGCTCGCCGAGAACGGCCGCTTCCGCGAGGAGGAGACCCGCCGCCTGCTCACCGGAGCACCCCACCCCTCCCGCGACGTGCGCACCAACCTCGCCGACCTGCGCGCGCAGATCGCCGCCAACCGCAAGGGCGTCGACGAGGTGCGCCGCATGATCGACGAGTTCGGTCTCGACGTCGTCCAGGCCTACATGCGGCACGTCCAGGACAACGCGGAGGAGGCCGTCCGCCGGGTCGTCGACGCCCTGGGCGACGGCGAGTACGCCTACGAGACCGACTCGGGCGCCGTCATCCGCGTCCGCGTGCGCGTCGATCGCACCGAGCGCCGGGCCACCATCGACTTCACCGGCACCTCCGCGCAGCTCGCCACCAACTTCAACGCCCCGTTCGCGGTCGTCAACGCGGCGGTCCTGTACGTCTTCCGGACCCTGGTCGCGGACGACATCCCGCTGAACGACGGCTGCCTGCGCCCCCTCGACATCGTCGTACCGCCCGGCTCGATGCTCGCCCCCGGGGCGCCCGCCGCCGTCGTCGCGGGCAACGTGGAGACCTCCCAGGCCATCACCGGCGCCCTGTACGCCGCGCTCGGCGTCCAGGCCGAGGGCTCCGGCACCATGAACAACGTCACCTTCGGCAACGAACGCCACCAGTACTACGAAACCGTCGCCTCCGGATCGGGAGCGGGCGACGGCTTCCCCGGCGCCGACGTCGTGCAGACCCACATGACCAACTCCCGGCTCACCGACCCCGAGGTCCTGGAGTGGCGGCTGCCGGTCCGGCTCGAGGAGTTCGCCGTCCGCCGGGGGAGCGGCGGGGCCGGCCGGTGGCGCGGCGGTGACGGCGCCGTCCGCCGCATCCGCTTCCTGGAACCCATGACCGTCTCCACGCTCTCCCAGCACCGCCGCGTGCCCCCGTACGGCATGGCGGGCGGTGAGCCGGGCGCGCTCGGTGCCAACCGCGTGGAGCGGGCCGACGGCACGGTCACCGACCTGGGCGGCAGCGGCTCCGCCGACGTCGGCCCCGGCGACGTACTCGTCATCGAAACCCCCGGTGGCGGCGGCTACGGCCGGCCGTCACCCGTATCCCATCGAGCAGGAGAAGAGACCGATGATCTTCGGGCGATCTGAGCGCGGCAAGCCCCCGGTCGAGCCCGTCACGCTCAAGATCCTGGTGGCCGGCGGCTTCGGCGTGGGCAAGACGACCCTCGTCGGCGCGGTCAGCGAGATCCGGCCGTTGCGCACCGAGGAACTGCTCACCGAGGCCGGTCGGCCGGTCGACGACACAAGCGGGGTGGAGGGCAAGCACACCACCACCGTGGCCATGGACTTCGGTCGCATCACCCTGCGCGAGGACCTGGTGCTGTACCTCTTCGGCACGCCCGGGCAGGAGCGGTTCTGGTTCATGTGGGACGAGCTGTCCGAGGGCGCCCTCGGTGCCGTCGTCCTCGCCGACACCCGCCGGCTGGAGGACTGCTTCGCCGCCGTCGACTACTTCGAGCGGCGTGCCATCCCCTTCGTCGTCGGCGTCAACTGCTTCGAGGGAGCCGCGCAGTACCCCGCGGATGCCGTCCGCCAGGCCCTCGACCTGGACGGGGACGTGCCGGTCCTGCTGTGCGACGCCCGCGACCGCGAGTCGGTCAAGGAAGTGCTCATCGGCGTCGTCCAGCACGCCATGGAGTACGCGGCCGGCAGCCGCCAGGCCGTCGGGACCTGAGCCACGGGCACGGCCCGTACCCCCGCCGACCGGGGTACGGGCCGTGGTCCGGGACCAGCACTCACGCGCGCGTGCCGTGCTCTTCCACCCGGCGGCCGAGGCCCTACGCCTCGCCGTCCTCCAGCCAGCCGAGGCTCTTGTCCACCGCCCTGCGCCAGTTGCCGTACTCGCGCTCGCGCACCCGCTCCTCCATCGCGGGCGCCCATTCGGCGTCCTTCTGCCAGTGCGACTTCAGCTCGTCGAGGCCGTTCCACACGCCCGTCGCCAGCCCGGCCGCGTAGGCCGCGCCCAGGCAGGTCGTCTCGGACACCCGGGGCCGGACCACCGGAACCCCGAGCACGTCCGCCTGGTGCTGCATGAGCAGGCCGTTCCTCGTCATGCCGCCGTCGACCTTCAGGGTGGTGATCCGCACCCCGGAGTCCTGGTACATGGCGTCCACGACCTCCCGGGTCTGCCAGCTCGTCGCCTCCAGCACCGCGCGCGCGAGGTGCGCCTTGGTGACGTACCTCGTCAGTCCGGTGACGACGCCGCGCGCGTCGGAACGCCAGTAGGGCGCGAACAGACCTGAGAACGCGGGCACGATGTAGGCGCCGCCGTTGTCCTCGACGCTCGCCGCCAGTGTCTCGATCTCGTCGGCGGTGCGGATGATGCCGAGCTGGTCGCGGAACCACTGGACCAGGGCGCCCGTTATCGCTATGGAACCCTCCAGGCAGTACACCGGCGCCTCCCCGCCGATCTTGTAGCCCATCGTGGTCAGCAGTCCGCTCTTGGACGGCACCGGCCGGTTGCCGGTGTTCAGCAGCAGGAAGCTGCCGGTGCCGTAGGTGTTCTTCGCGGTGCCCACGTCGTAGCAGGCCTGTCCGAACACGGCGGCCTGCTGGTCGCCCAGTGCGGAGGCCACGGGCACGCCGGCGAGCTGCCCCACCGCGGTGCCGTACACCTCGGCGGAGGACCTGATCTCGGGCAGTACCGCCTCGGGGACGTCCATGGCGGACAGGATGGAGGGGTCCCACTGGAGGGTGTCCAGGTTCATCAGCATGGTGCGCCCGGCGTTCGTGACGTCGGTGACGTGCCGGCCGCCGTCGGTGCCGCCGGTGAGGTTCCATATCAGCCAGGAGTCGATGGTCCCGAACGCGATCTCGCCGCGTTCGGCCCGCTGCCGCAGGCCGGGCACCTGGTCCAGGAGCCAGGCCGCCTTGGGCCCGGAGAAGTAGCTGGCCAGTGGCAGTCCGGTCTGCTCGCGGAAGCGGTCCTGGCCGTCCGGGCCGCCCAGTTCACGGCACAGGGCGGCCGTGCGGGTGTCCTGCCAGACGATGGCGTTGTGCACGGGCTTGCCCGTCGCGCGGTCCCACAGGACCGTGGTCTCCCGCTGGTTGGTGATGCCGAGCGCGCTCAGCTGCCCGGCGCGCAGCCCGGCCTTGGCGAGCGCCCCGGCCACCACGGCCTGCACCTTGGACCAGATCTCGGTGGCGTCGTGCTCCACCCAGCCCGGCTTGGGGAAGATCTGGCGGTGCTCGCGCTGGTCGACGGCGACGATCGCGCCGCTGAGGTCGAAGATGATGCAGCGGCTGGACGTGGTGCCCTGGTCGATGGCGGCGACGTACTTCTCGGCGTTGTCCGTCATGGCTGTCCCCAAGTCGCTGGTCGGGTCGCGGGATCGGGTCGCGGGGTGGGTCGCTGGGCGCGGGGCCGCCCGGAAGGCCCGCGTGGGTCCGGGCGGCCCGTGCGCGGGTCAGAAGGCCGCGTTGTAGACGAGGCCGGCGAGCGCTCCGCCGATGAGCGGGCCGACGACCGGTATCCAGGCGTAACCCCAGTCGGAGGTGCCCTTGTTCGGGATCGGCAGGAAGGTGTGCACGATGCGCGGGCCGAGGTCGCGGGCCGGGTTGATGGCGTACCCGGTGGGGCCGCCGAGGGAGAGCCCGATGCCGACGACGAGCAGCGAGACGATCAGCACCGTGATGCCGGACTCACCGAGTCCCTTCGTCAGCCCGAAGGCGAGCACGGGCAGCACCAGCGCGACGGTCGCGATGACCTCGGTGATCAGGTTGGCGACCGGGTTCCGGATCTCCGGGATCGTCGAGAAGACGCCGAGGGTCGGCACCGGTTCGCCGGCCGTGCCCCCGGTCGCGTCCGTCGTGCGGACGTTGGCCTGGAACTGCGCCATGTACACGAGATAGGCGAGGACGGCGCCCAGCACCGCGCCGACGATCTGGCCCAGCAGGTAGACCCAGACCTTGCCCCACTTGCCGGTGTCCACGGCGATGCCGATGGTGACCGCGGGATTGAGGTGGCCGCCGGAGAGGGGGGCGGCGGTGTAGGCGCCGGCGAGCACGCCGAAACCCCAGCCGAACGCGATCACGACCCAGCCCGAGGCCCGCGCCTTGGAATGTCTGAGGGTGACGGCGGCGCAGACACCGGCACCGAACAGGATGAGGATCGCGGTGCCGATGACCTCGCCGACGAAAATGTCTCCATTGCTCATGGCAGCTCCCTTTGGCGCCGGTGGGGGCGATCAGCCCCGACCCTCCGTGCAGGAACGGTTCCTTGGCGACTTCGGCCGAAGCAGGGAGACCCGCGCCTCGCCCGGCGTCCGTGACGAGCGTGTCGTCGTGGCCGGATCGCCATGGAGGGACGGGCCGTGGAGCAGGACAGACCCGTGGCACAGTGCCTGATAACGCCGAGAATGTACGGCGATGTCGGCCGACACCGGGAAGTGTTCACCGGTGTCACGAGGGCGTCAAGGTGGCCGACGGCGACGGTGACGGCGGCACGCCCCGGCGGCCTCGCACGGCGTCCATACCTCAACGGCGCCACTCACGGGCGCGGTTCACCTTCGCGGCTCGGCTGCCCCGACCCCGGCCCGGTCCCGCGCCGCCCCCGAACCGTCCCGGCGGACCTCTTGGCCGGGCAGCCCGGCGCGCCCGAGCACCCAGCTCGCGCCGTCGAGTGCCTTGGCCGCCTTCTTCAGCGGTGCGAGGTGGGCGGCGGCCTGGCGGTGGTCGCCGACGCTGCCCGGTGCGCACACGACCGTCGCGAGCGAGAGGGTGACCGGCCGGCCACCCGCCGACCAGGGCGCGTCGAGCACTGCGGTGACCAGCGGATCGAGAGCCTCCTCGTCGGCCAGCACCAGGAAGTCGTCACCGCCGATGTGACCCACGCGCGCGTGCCCCCCGACCGCCTGCTGCAGCGCCCGCCCCACCGACCGGATCAGCTCGTCCCCGGCCGCGAACCCGGCACCGTCGTTGACCTGTTTGAAGTGGTCGATGTCCAGCCAGCTGAGCGTGAACGCCCGCCCGTCCGCGATCCGCCGGTCCACCTCGCCCGTGATGGCGTCCGAACCGGGCAGCCGGGTCAGCGGATTGAGCCCCGCCGCCTCCTCGACGCGGCTCTCGGCCAGGGCCCGCACCAGATCCGCGAGCCGGACGACGCCCACGCACCGGCCGTACTCGTCGACCACCGCCACATCGTCGGAGGTCCGGTCACGGCCGCCGACCGCGACGACGTCCAGCACCTCCCAGGCGGTGGCGCCGACACCGACCGTCCTCGGGACGTCGCCCAGTTTGAAGGCCGGCCGGTCCGCGTACAGGGCGTGCCCGTAGCGGCCCGACATGGACAGCAGGAAGCGTGAGCGGTGCACCGACCGCACCGGCCTCCCCGCCTGGTCCGCCAGCAGCACACCGGAGACGTCCGGCGACCCGGTCAGCAAGGCCCGCACCTGCCCCGCCGAAGCGGTCACCGGCAGCACCGCGGCCGGACGGACGAACTCCCGTACCGGAGGCCCCGAGCGTGGCATGGCCAGGGAACCCGGCGCGCGCGGCGGAACGTACACGTCCGCCGCGGGAATCCGGGCCGGCGGCGCGAACAGCTCGCCCTGGGCCAGCTGCGCACCGGCCGACACCGCCGCCGCGCACTGCAGCTCGGTCTCCACACCCTCCACCGCGACCAGGGCACGCAGTTCCTCGCACAGCGTCCGCATCGACCGGACCGCGGCCGGCCGGCGCAGCAGCGAGGCGTCGAGCTTGATCAGGTCGGGGGAGAGGTCGGCGAGCAGCCTGAGGGGCACGTCGCCGTCCCCGACACCGTCCGCGCTGATCCGGAAGCCCTGCTCACGCAGCGCGGCCACCGCCTCCAGCAGGGCCCGCTGCGGCACGTGCGCGTAGGGCGGGACGATGTCGAGCGTCACCTCCCACGGCATGCGTCCTGCAGCGCGCACCGCGTCGTGCAGCGGTGTCAGGCCGCCCAGATCGGCGAGCGTGGCCGCGAACACGTTCAGGTGCAGCGGCAGCAGCGTCTCCCTGCGTGTCGCGGCGCGCAGCGCCAGCACGGCGAGCGTGCTGTCGAGACCGGGGTCGCGGCGGGCCTCGGCGAGGATGTCACCGGTCTCCGGGCGGGCGAGTGTCTCCAGTGCGGCGACCGCGCGCGTCCTCAGGTTGACCACGGGCTGGAAGGCGAAGCGGAGAGTATCCGTCCAGGAGTGCACGGGAGCATGATGGCGCTGCCCGGGGACGCGCAGGCGCAGTTCATGAGACGTTCACGCAGGATTCCCGGGCGATCACGCACAGTGTCGGACGGTGGAGGTCACCTCCTCCGTCGCATCGTCACGCACCCGCCGCGGGGCGGACGGCGGAAGCGGACCGCTCCGGTGAACCGAAAGCGGCTCTCCGGCGTCGTGATACGGGAGAGGCGGCCGGGGTCGACGGGGGTGATCCCGGCCGCCTTCCGACTTCCGTCGGTTCTCGCGCCTCGCCGCCGGAAGACGTCCCCGACGTGATCGGATACAGTCCGCGCGTGTCCGAAACTCAGCACCCATCTGTCAACTCCGCGCCAAACTCCCACTGTTCGAGCTGCGGAGCGCCGTACGGAGCAGACGCGACCGGCTGGCCGCGCTCCTGCCGGACCTGCGGGTCGGTCGCCTACCGCAACCCGCTGCCGGTCGCGATCGCGCTGCAGCCCGTGTACGACACCGAGGGCACGGCCCTGGTCGTGATCACCCGGGCCATCGGCCCCGCGCGCGGAGGCACGGCCCTGCCCGGCGGTTACATCGACGACCGGGAGGACTGGAAGCAGGCCGTCGTACGCGAACTCAGGGAAGAGACCGGCATCGACGCGCCCGCCCGCGACGTGCGGCTCGTGGACGCCATGAGCTCGCCCGACGGCCACCTCCTGCTCTTCGGACTCCTCCCGGAACGCCCGGCCGAGGGGCTCCCGCCGTCCGGCCCCACCGACGAGACCGCGGGCCGGCACCTGCTGCGCAGGCCCGAGGAACTCGCCTTCCCCCTGCACACCGTGGCCGCGCGGGCCTGGTTCGAGGGCCGCTACATCTGAGCCCCACGGGCCGGTCCGCCGCCGGCCGGCCTCAGCCGAGGCCCCTTACGCGCACCGGGCAGGGCGGCTCACCCGTGCCGCCCTCGCGCTCGCGGCTCACCACCACCCGCCGGTCCTGCCGACGGGCGACGTAGCGCTCGATCTCCGGCTCGTCCCACCCGTCGCCCGCGTCGGCCACCACCAGACCGCCACCCGTGCGGCCGTGCGGCGGCGCCCACACCTCCAGCTCCAGCCCGTCGTCCGCGCCCCGCACGGGCAGTACCGCCCCCGCGCGCGCGAACACCGGTATCCGCGACAGCGGCGCGTCGACGACCACCCGGGCCGGCCCTTCGTAGGACCGCTCCGTCGCGGTGTCGTACCACCGGCCCCTCGGCAGCCGGACCGCACGCCGTCCGGCCCCGGGATCCAGGACCGGGGCCACCAGCAGGCCGTCACCGAGGAGGAACGCGTCCTCGCAGTCCCGTAGCGCCCGGTCCTCCGGCGCACCCCACCACAGCGGCCGCACATAGGGCGCACCGGTCCGCCGGGCCAGACGCGCCAGCGTGACGAAGTACGGCAGCAGCCGCCGGCGCTCCAGCAGCGCCGCGCGCGCGTGCTCCAGCACCTCGGCACCGAACTCCCAGGGCTCCCCGCGCCCAGCGTGCGGACCCGCGTGCGTACGGAACAGCGGCAGGTACGCGCCGAGCTGCAACCACCTCAGGTACAGCTCCGGCGACGGGCTGCCGTCGCAACCACCCACGTCAGGACCCGAGTAGGGCACACCGCACAGCCCCAGGTTCAGCACCAGCGACAGCGACGCCCGCAGCCCCGGCCAGCCCGTCGCCACGCCCCCCGACCAGGTGCCCCCGTACCGCTGCATCCCCGCCCAGCCGGAGCGGGAGAACACGAAGGGCCGCTCCTTCGGCGACAGTTCGCGCAGCCCCTCGTAGCTCGCCCGGGCCATGCACAGCGCGTACACGTTGTGCGCCTCCCGGTGGTCGCCGCCGCGCCCCTCCAGGGCGTGCCGGGCCGACCGCGGCAACGTCCGCTCACCGAAGGCGTGGAGCGACGTCGGCTCGTTCATGTCGTGCCAGAACCCCGCGAAGCCCTGCTCCAGCCGCTCCTCGTACAGCCCGCCCCACCACTTGCGCACGCGCGCGTGCGTGAAGTCCGGGTAGACCGACTCACCGGCCCGCGTCACGCCCCGCACCGACCGCCCCGCGGCATCCCGGACGAACGCGTCCACAGCCGAACCGCTGTCGTACACGGCGTTGCCCGGCTCGGCCCGCACGGCCGGTTCGACGACCGACACCAGCCTTATCCCGTCGCGGCGCAGTTCCTCGGCGAGCACGGGCAGCTTCGCGAAGCGTTCCGGGTCCGTCGTGAACACCCGCTGGTCGTCGTGGTGGCCGATGCCCAGATGAACGGCGTCCAGCGGCAGACCACGTTCCTGGTGGCCCGCGACGACGCGCCGCACCTCCCGCTCGCCGCCCAAGCCCCACCGCGCGTGCTGGTGGCCGAGCGCCCAGGCGGGCGGCACCGCCGGGGCCCCCGTCAGCGCGGCCCACGTGTACAGCACACGCGCGGGAGTGCCCACCATCACCCAGCAGCGCAGCGGACCACCGTCCACGCGCACCTCGCAGCGCCCCGCCCGGTCGTGCCCGGACCCGGAGCCCTCCTCACCCTCCCGCAGGACCACCGTGCCGTCCCACGTCGTGTCGTGGAACACCAGATGCGTGCCCGCGTCCGCCACCACCAACTGCACCGGCATCGTCAGGTACAGCGGATCGTCCCCGGGCCCGAACGCGCGGCCGGGGTCGGTGTTCCACAGCCGGTACGCGCCGTCCCGCAGCCGGGGCCCCGCCGCCCGCCCGCCCAGGCCGAAGAACCGGGCGTCCGCCGCCACCTCGGAGCGCTGCGTCCACCGTGCCGGGCCCCCGCCGACCGGCTCCCACCAGCGGGGCGGCAGATCCCGCCGCAGCGTCACCCCGCCCGGCGTGCACACCTGCACCGCACCGTGACGCGAGACGACGACCGTCACCCGCTCGGCGACCACCCGCCAGCCACCGTCCTTGTCCGGCTCCAGCACCGCCCGCGGATCCGGCTCGAGACCGGCTCCCGCGAGCGCGTACGACGGCTGCGGGCCGGCCCCGTCCCAGCCCCGGAAGACGGCTCCGTTCACCGCCACGGTGATCCGCAGCTCCGACCGGCCGAAACGGATCAGCCCGCCTCCCGGCCCCGGCTCCACACCCTGCACCTGTCCCGGAACCCGCGCCCGTTCCGCCCCCCGCCGCGGCAGCCCGGCGGCGTCGACACGCCGCCTGCGCCACGCGGCCCGCATGGTGAGCCACCCCCGAGCCGCCCTCCCCGAACCGACCACACTCACCGAACGCACCAGGTCACGACCGTCCATGCTGCTCACCCTGCCACTGAGCGCCCCACGCGCGCGTGTCGTTCAACTGCCGTTCACCCGTGCCACGACCACATCTTCACGACAGGGACTATGTGGGGCGCGCCCTGGTGCAGAAGTCGATCACATGGCATCGTCCCTGTCAGCCGCGTCACGCGCACACCCCAGCCCGTGCGCGGACCGACGCACACGACGCGCACAGCCCGGGAGCCGCCCCATGTCGACCGCGAACCCCCAGCCGCTCTGGCAGCCCGATCCCGAGAGGATCGCCCAGGCGCGTATCACCCAGTTCCAGGCATGGGCCGCCGAGCACCACGGCGCCCCGGCCGAGGGAGGCTACCCGGCGCTGCACCGGTGGTCGGTCGACCAGCTGGACACGTTCTGGAACGCCCTCACGGAGTGGTTCGACGTACGGTTCTCGGCCCCTGCCACGCGCGTCCTCGGCGACCGCTCGATGCCGGGCGCCCAGTGGTTCCCCGGAGCCACCCTCAACTACAGCGAACACGCCCTGCGCGCCGCCGCCGACCGCCCGGACGAGCCCGCGCTCCTGTACGTGGACGAGACGCACGAGCCGAGCCCGGTGACCTGGTCCGAGCTGCGCCGTCAGGTCGGCTCCCTCGCCGCCGCACTGCGCGACCTCGGCGTAAGCCCCGGCGACCGGGTCAGCGGCTACCTCCCGAACGTCCCCCAGGCGGTAGTCGCCCTCCTCGCGACGGCCGCCGTGGGCGCCGTGTGGACCTCCTGCGCCCCCGACTTCGGCGCTCGCAGCGTCCTCGACCGCTTCCAGCAGGTCGAACCCGTCGTCCTGTTCACCGTCGACGGCTACCGCTACGGCGGCAAGGAGCACGACCGCCGCGAGATCGTCGCCGAGCTGCGCCGCGAGCTGCCCACGCTGCGCGCCGTCGTCCACATCCCGGTCCTCGGCACCGAGGCGCCCGAGGGCGCGCTGGAGTGGTCCGCCCTGACGGCGGGGGACCGCGAACCCGTCTTCGAGCAGGTCCCGTTCGACCACCCGCTGTGGGTGCTGTACTCGTCCGGCACGACCGGCCTGCCCAAGGCCATCGTCCAGTCCCAGGGCGGCATCCTCGTCGAGCACCTCAAGCAGCTCGGGCTGCACTGCGACCTCGGTCCCGGGGACCGCTTCTTCTGGTACACCTCGACCGGCTGGATGATGTGGAACTTCCTCGTCTCCGGCCTGCTCACCGGAACGACGATCATCCTGTACGACGGCAGCCCGGGCTACCCCGACACCGGCGCCCAGTGGCGGATCGCCGAACGCACCGGAGCCACCCTCTACGGCACCTCGGCCGCCTACGTCATGGCCTGCCGCAAGGCGGGCGTGCACCCGGCCCGGGACTTCGACCTCTCCCGGGTCCAGTGCGTCGCCACCACCGGCTCCCCCCTGCCGCCCGACGGCTTCCGCTGGCTGCACGACGAGGTCCGCGACGACCTGTGGATCGCCTCCGTCAGCGGCGGCACCGACGTCTGCTCCTGCTTCGCCGGAGCCGTCCCGACCCTGCCCGTGTACACCGGCGAACTCCAGGCGCCCGGCCTCGGCACCGACCTGCGGTCCTGGGACCCGAGCGGGCAGCCGCTCATCGACGAGGTCGGGGAACTGGTCGTCACCAACCCCATGCCGTCCATGCCGATCCGCTTCTGGAACGACCCCGACGGCAGCCGCTACCACGACAGCTACTTCGACACCTATCCCGGCGTCTGGCGCCACGGCGACTGGATCACCGTCACCTCACGCGGATCCGTGATCATCCACGGCCGCTCCGACTCCACCCTCAACCGGCAGGGTGTGCGCATGGGCTCGGCCGACATCTACGAGGTCGTCGAGCGCCTGCCCGAGATCAGGGAATCCCTGGTCATCGGCATCGAACAGCCCGACGGCGGCTACTGGATGCCGCTGTTCGTGCACCTCACACCGGGGGCCGCCCTCGACGAGGCACTGCTGAAGCGGATCAAGCAGGCCATCCGCGAACAGCTCTCACCGCGGCACGTACCGGACGAGATCATCGAGGTGCCCGGCGTCCCGCACACCCTCACCGGCAAGCGCATCGAGGTTCCCGTCAAACGACTCCTGCAGGGCACACCGATGGAGAAGGCGGTCAACCCCGGATCCATCGACGACCTGGGCCTGCTCGGGTTCTACGAGGAACTCGCCCGCAAACGCGCCTGAGCCGCCCGCGTCACCACCCGCGCACAGCCCCGGACCACCCACCGCGCCGACGGGTGGGGTCCGGGGCTCCGCCACCGGGCTCCCTCGTTGTCAGTGCCGCCGGTTACGGTGAGTGAGCATTGATCGACTGCGCACCAGGGGGAAACATGGCGCACACCGACCACCGGACCATGCGGCGCGTCCTGCACCGGGAGATCGCCGGCACCATCGGCCTGCTCACCGACGAACACGACTTCCGCAGCATGCGGCGATACCGCAGCTTCACCTTCGACGACCACGCGACCTATCTGCAGCAGGTCGAAGCCGTCCTCAGGGCCCGCGCCGCCGAGGGCGCCCTCACCACGATCGCCCTGTTCGACCCCGAGGACTACGCCGCCTACTGCGCCGGAACCGGTCTCGACCCCGAGGCCCCGGCCAGCCGGACGCGGTTCACCGCGGAACTCGCGGCAACCGGTCCCACCATTCCCTACGACGGCCGGCCCCTCGCCACTCTCCTGCCCGACCTCGTGGACGAAGCCGTACGCCAGGCCACCTGGGAGTACGCCACCACCCTGCTGACCCGCCTCGGCCCCTGCCCCACCTGCGGCGAGGACATCGGCAGGGCCGCCTTCACCCGCGCCTCCGACCTCGTGGTCCGCATCCTCGACGCGGCACCGCCGGGCGACCGGCACCTCGTGTGCAGCGTCTCCGGAGCACCGGACACACTCGTCTCCGTACTGCACGGCGACCAGGACGCCCACGGCGCCACCCGCCTCGACGAGGCCGAGGCCCTCGAGTTCACCAGCGTCCTCGCGCTCGGCCTGGCCACCCGCAGCCCCGGCGGTCTCGTCATGCGCACCAGCGCACCCGGCACGGCCGACCAGGTCTGCGGCTGGCGGCTGCGCGCCGGCGGCCTCGAACCACTCACCGCGTCGGAGGTCTTCGACGCCTACTGCACCGACCCCGAATCCGGCGATCTCGTCTCCCCGGAGCCCGACGTCGACTACTGCGCAGCACCCGACCTCGGCGAGGGGAACACGGAGGCGGACCACCGCCACTGACTCCCGCGCACGACGGGCGGGCAGAGGCACCGACGCCACAGGGGCGCCCCACCCGAAGGCGGGACGCCCCTGATCAGCCGGCACACCGGACGCGCCGACGCCCGCGGCTACTCGCCGGACAGCACGGCCTGAGCCGCACCGCGCGCCTCCTCGGCGCTGTCCGCGCTCCGCGCGGCCGCCGCGGCCCGCTCGCACTGCGCCAGGGTGAACTTCGCCAGCGTCGCCCGTACGTACGGAAGGGACGCCGCACCCATCGACAGGGAGGTGACACCGAGACCGGTCAGCACACAAGCCAGCAGCGGGTCGGAGGCGGCCTCGCCGCACACGCCGCAGCTCTTGCCCTCGGCCCGGGCGGCCTCGGCGGCCGACGCGACCAGGTCGAGCAGCGCGGGCTGCCACGGGTCCTGCAGCCGCGAGACCGCACCCACCTGCCGGTCCGCCGCGAAGGTGTACTGCGCGAGGTCATTGGTCCCGAGTGACAGGAACTCCACCTCCCGCAGGATGGAACGTGCCCGCAGCGCGGCCGAGGGGATCTCCACCATCGCGCCGAACTTGGCGGTCAGCCCCGCCGCACGGCAGGCGTCCGCGAACGCCTTCGCGTCCGCGCGGTCGGCCACCATGGGCGCCATGACCTCGAGGTGGACGGGCAGCCCCTCGGCGGCCTTCGCCAGCGCGGTCAGCTGCGTCCGCAGCACCTCGGGGTGATCGAGCAGCGTGCGCAGGCCCCTGACGCCGAGCGCGGGGTTCGGCTCGTCCGCGGGCGTCAGGAAGTCCAGCGGCTTGTCCGCACCCGCGTCCAGCACACGCACGACCACGCGGCCCTCGGGGAACGCCTCCAGCACCTGCCGGTAGGCCTCCACCTGCTTCTGCTCGGAAGGAGCGTTCTTGCTGTCGTCCAGGAAGAGGAACTCGGTACGGAAGAGACCGACGCCCTCGGCACCGGCCTCCACGGCCGCCGGCACGTCCGCCGGGCCGCCGACGTTGGCCAGCAGCGGAACCCTGTGCCCGTCCGCGGTCGCGCCCGGACCGGTCGAGGCGGCCAGCGCGGCCTTGCGCTCGGCCGCCGCGGCCCGAAGCTCCGCCTTCTTCTCCTCGCTCGGGTTCACGAAGACGTCGCCGGTGCTGCCGTCCACGGCGACCACGGTGCCCTCCGTCAGCTCCCCGGCACCCGGCAGCGCGACGACGGCCGGCACGCCCAGCGCACGTGCCAGGATCGCACTGTGACTGGTCGGACCGCCCTCCTCGGTCACGAAGCCGAGCACCAGCGTGGGGTCGAGCAGTGCCGTGTCGGCGGGAGCCAGGTCCCGCGCCACGAGCACGTACGGCTCGTCGCTGTCCGGCACGCCCGGCATCGGAACGCCCAGCAGCCGGGCGACGATCCGGTTGCGCACGTCATCGAGGTCGGCCACCCGCCCGGCGAGGTACTCACCGGCACCGGCCAGCAGCTCCCGGTAGGCCGCCAACGCGTCGTACACCGCGCGCTCGGCCGTGCTGCCGACGGCGATCCGCCGGTCGACGTCGGCCATCAGCTCGGGGTCCTGGGCCATCATGGCCTGTGCCTCGAGTACGGCCTGGGCCTCGCCTCCCGCCAGGTTGCCGCGCGCCGTCAGGTCGGCGGCCACGGCGTCCACGGCCTGGCGGGCACGCCCCTGCTCACGCTCCGCCTCCTCGGCGGGAATCTGCTTGGCCGGCGGCTCCAGCACCGCCGTGCCCATGTGCCGGACCTCGCCGACCGCCACGCCATGGCTCACGCCGACGCCTCGCAGCGTTGTCTCCATCTCACCCGTCTCCGTTAGTGCGGCGGGTCCCGCCGCCGCGGTGGTTGTCCTGGTAGCCGCCCGGGGCGGCGCTGCCCTCAGTTCCAGGCGAAGAGGCTGTCGCCGGCCTTGACGTCGCCGCCGTCACGGAGGTCGGAAAGAGAGTCGGCCGTGGCTTCGAGCGCGACGACGGGGCACACCGGGGACTTGCCGGAGGCCTCCACCGCGGCGGGGTCCCAGCGCACGATGCTCTGCCCGCGCGTCACCGTGTCGCCCTTGGCGACGAGCAGCTCGAAGCCCTCGCCGTTGAGCTGGACGGTGTCGATACCGAGGTGCGTGAGCACACCGTGCCCGTTCCCGTCCACGACGACGAAGGCATGCGGGTGCAGGGAGACGATGACGCCGTCCACGGGCGCCACGGCCTCGGAGGGCTCGCGTACGGGGTCGATGGCGGTGCCCGGGCCGACCATGGCCCCGGAGAAGACCGGATCAGGCACTGCAGCCAGTCCGATGGCACGTCCGGCAAGAGGGGACGTCACGGTGGTCATGGGAAGCCTCCCAGGGAGTGGAGCTGCTTGCGGGCCATCACCGGGTGCCCCGGGCGGCGCACTGAGCAGCAGGCTATGTCAAGTGAACTGGCGGTTCCGTATAGAAGCTACCAGTAAGTGGTCTAGACCACCAACCCCCCGGATTTGCACCCGTCTCGAGGCCCCGTGTACAGTCGTACTCCTGCTCGGGCAGAGGGATGTGAAAGCGTCCTCGCTCGGCAGCACCCAAACTCGTCGGATCCTACTTCTGGATCTCCTTCTGCGTGCCCGCAGGGGGGTGGTCAGGAAGACGGAAAAACCCTGATAGAGTTTGGAACACCGAAGGGAAGCGCCCGGAGGAAAGCCCGAGAGGGTGAGTACAAAGGAAGCGACCGTTCCTTGAGAACTCAACAGCGTGCCAAAAATCAACGCCAGATTAGTTGATACCCCGTCTCCGGTCATCACGATCGGGACGAGGTTCCTTTGAAAAACACAGCGAGGACGCTGTGTGCGAGTGGATTATTCCTCCTCTCGCACCGCTCTCGTGGTGTTGCACCGGCTGAATTACGGCCGAGTAAACATTCACGGAGAGTTTGATCCTGGCTCAGGACGAACGCTGGCGGCGT
>NZ_BMUE01000006.1 GCF_014650035.1 Streptomyces lucensis JCM 4490
TTTCCAGGTTCCCGCTTTCGCGTTTCCCTTTCCGGCGGTTCCGACTCTATCAGATCCTTTCGGCGTCTGACTCCCAGTCAGGGGGGTTTGTCCTCGCGGCCGTTGGGCCGTTCCGACGTCTCAAACCTTAGCGGATCCGCTCGGCGATTCCCAATCGGGGCACCGTGTCCCTATTCGAATTGAATTCCGGCATGCCGAAATCAGCCCGTCGGGAGATCCTGCTTTGGTGTGAGGTGCCGCTCGCGGCGGCGGAGTGTCACCGGAGAACCGTTACGGCTCCGTGGCAACCCGAAGAACTTTACGGATCGGACAGGGGGGTGTCAAGCGACCCTGTCAAGATCTTTTCAGCTGGACCCGGGGGTCCTTCAGTCCAGGTCGCTGAGCCGGCCGCCGGCGTCCGGCTGGGCGTGCTCCACCCTGCGCAGGAGCCGGGTCAGCACCTCCCCGAGGACCGTGCGCTCCGCCTGTGTGAGGTCCTGGAGCAGGTCCTCCTCGAAGACGGTCGCGAGCCGCATGGCCTCCAGCCACTTCTCGCGGCCCTCGGGTGTCAGCTCGACGATCACCCGTACGCGGTTCGTCTCGTCGCGCTCCCGGGTGACCAGGCCCTCCGTGACCATGCGGTCGATCCGGTGGGTCATGGCGGCCGGAGTGAGACCGAGCCGCTTGGCGAGCTCGCTGGGCCCCATGCGATAGGGGGCGCCGGAGAGGACCAGCGCCTTGAGCACCTCCCACTCGGCGTTGCTGATGCCGAGGTCGGCCGTCTGGCGGCCGTACGCGACGTTCATACGGCGGTTCAGCCGGGACAGCGCCGACACGATCTTCTCGACCTGGGGGTCGAGGTCCTGGAACTCGCGCTGGTAGGCGGCGATCTGTTCTTCGAGCGTCGGCTCGGTGACGCCGGGAGTGTCGGCCATGGCGGCAGTATCGCACGGCGCTGCTTTGCCTTGAAGTCCTTCACTGTGTACTCTTTAGCTTCGAACTTTAGCTTTGAAGTCTTCAGGTCTAACTAGTGAGAGAGGTGAACGTGACCAGGGCGATGGGCGCAGCGATGCGCCGGATCCACGTGGGCAACGCACTCAGCGCATTCGGGCTCGGTTTCACGGTCCCCTACCTGTACGTCTACGTGGCGCAGGTGCGGGGGCTGGGGGCCATGACGGCGGGAACGGTGCTCGCCGTCTTCGCCGTGGCCGCGCTGATGGTCCTGCCGTTCGCCGGCCGGGCGATCGTGCGGCGCGGCCCGCTGCCGGTCCTGCTCGCCGCCCTGGTGACCGCCGCTCTGGGCGCGCTGGGCCTCGGGCTCGCGGGCGGTGCCGTGAGCGTGCTGCTGGCCGCCGCGACGCTCGGCGCCGGGCAGGCCGTGACGCAGCCGGCGCTGGCGACGATGATCGTGGACTGCTCGTCGGCGGACACGCGCTCGCGGGCGTTCGCGACGCAGTTCTTCCTGCAGAACCTGGGGCTCGGCGTCGGTGGTCTCATCGGCGGTCACCTGGTCGACACCACGCGCGTGTCGTCGTTCACGCTGCTGTTCGCCATCGAGGCGGCGATGTTCCTGCTGCTGGTCGTCGTGATGGCCACGGTGCGCATGCCGTATTCGCCCCGACTGGCGGACGCCCCCGCGGCGTCGGTGAAGGGCGGCTGGAAGCAGTTGCTCGGAAACCGGGCGATGGTGCAGCTGTCCGTGCTGGGCTTCGTGCTGTTCTTCGCCTGCTACGGCCAGTTCGAGTCGGGCCTGAGCGCCTACGGCGTGGAGGCCGCCGGGATATCCACCTCCGCGCTGGGCACCGCGCTGGCGGCGAACACGCTGATGATCGTGGTCGCCCAGTTCGCCGTGCTGAGGTTCGTCGAGCGGCGGCGGCGGTCCCGGGTGATCGCCGGGGTCGGTCTGATCTGGGCGGTGGCCTGGCTGGTCGCCGGGTACGCGGGCCTGGGCCACGGCAGCCAGGAGATGGCCACGGCCGCGTTCGTGTCGACGTACGCCCTGTTCGGGCTGGGCGAGGCGATGCTGTCGCCGACGGTCGCCCCGCTGGTGGCCGATCTGGCGCCGGAGGGCATGGCCGGGCAGTACAACTCGGCTTTCGCGCTGGTCAAGCAGCTGGCGCTGGCGGTGGGTCCGGCGGTCGGCGGACCGCTGGGGGCGTCGCTGCACGCGCCGTACGTCGTGACCTTCCTGCTGTTCTCGCTGGGTATCACCGTGCTGGCGCTGCGGCTGGGCCGCCGGCTCACGGTCGCGCAGGACCAGCCGTGGGTCGCGGCCAGGAGCCGTGTGGTGGCCCGGGGCGGAGCACCCGCGGAGAGCCTGGCCGCGTAGGGGCAGCGCCTCCGGACGGCGCGCACCCCTCCTTCTCGGGCATGCGCGCCCCCAGGGCCTCTGGTTCGGATCAGGCCTGATCCGAACCAGAGGCCCTAACCCTTGGGCAGCAGGAACTCGCACCACACCGCCTTGCCGCCGCCCGGCGTCCTGCGGCAGCCCCAGCTGGAGGCGATCGTCGCCACGATGGCGATGCCCCGGCCCGACTCGTCGCCCGGTTCGGCGCGGCGGCGGCGCGGCAGGTGGTCGTCGCCGTCGGTGACCTCCACGATGAGCCGGCGGTCGGTGCGGCGCAGCCGCAGCCGCATGGGCGGCGTGCCGTGCTGGAGGCTGTTGGCGACCAGTTCGCTGGTGGCGAGGACGCCGAGGTCGTGCAGCTCGGCGGGGAAACGCCAGCTGGTGAGGACGCCGGAGGCGAAGGCACGCGCGCGTGGGGCCGCCTCGACACCGCCGAGGAGTTCCAGGGCCGCGTTGTGGAAGAGCTCGCCGTCGGGGCCCTTGCGGGCCGGGTGCTGGAGGACGAGGACGGCCACGTCGTCGTCGTGGTCGGCGGTGACGCCGGCCGAGCGGACCAGGCGGTCGCAGACGACCTGCGGGGTGCCGGTCGCGCCCGCGAGGGCTCTTTCCAGGGCGGCGATGCCCTCGTCCAGGTCCTCGTCGCGGCGCTCGACCAGACCGTCGGTGTAGAGAACCGCCGTGGCGCCCGGGCCGAGGGCGATGGAGCCGGAGGCGTGCATCCAGCCGCCGGTGCCCAGGGGCGGGCCGGTCGGTTCGTCGGCGCGGGAGACCGTGCCGTTCTCGTCGCGGACCAGGATCGGCAGATGGCCCGCGGAGGCGTACACCAGCCGGCCCTCGTTCGGGTCGTGGACGGCGTAGACGCAGGTGGCGATCTGGTTCGCGTCGATCTCGGTGGCGAGGCCGTCGAGGAGCTGGAGCACCTCGTGCGGGGGAAGGTCGAGGCGGGCGTACGCGCGGACGGCGGTGCGCAGCTGGCCCATGACGGCGGCGGCGCGCACGCCCCGGCCCATGACGTCGCCGATGACCAGGGCGGTGCGCCCGCCGCCGAGCGTGATCACGTCGTACCAGTCGCCGCCGACCGCGGCCTCCGTGCCGCCGGGCTGGTAGGTGGCGGCGATGCGCAGGTCGTCGGGCTGCTCCAGCTCCTGCGGGAGCAGGGAGCGTTGCAGGGTGACGGCGGTCTCGCGCTGGCGCCGCTCGCTGGCGCGCAGGCGTTCGGCGGCCTCCGCGTGGTCGGTGACGTCGGTGGCGAAGACGAGTACGCCGCCGTCGCGGTCGCGGTCCTCGGACACGGGCGTGCAGGTGAAGGTGTAGGAGCGGCCGTCGACGGCCTTGCGGGACTTCAGGGTGCGCGGCCTGCCGCTGCGCAGCACCTGGTCGAGGAGCGGGAGCAGGCCCAGTTCGGCGAGTTCGGGCAGCGCCTCGCGCGCGGGTTCACCCGTGGTCCGGGGGCCGAAGGCCGCCGTGTAGGCGTCGTTGACGTAGGCGATGCGGTGGTCGGGTCCGTGGACCAGGGCGACGAGGGCCGGGACACGGTCGAGGACGTCACGGGTGGGCAGTTCGTCGACCGCGGGCACCGCGGGGGCGTCCCCGGGCCGCTGTGCCGCGCGGGCCGCGGGCACGGAGCCGTCCCCCCGCCGGTCCGGGGGGACCGGGGTGTCGGGCCGCGCTGCGGCGCGGCGCTGCGTTCCGGGGAGCCGGGCGCTCCAGCGCGTGAAGTTCACAGTGGGGCAGGCCTCGTGGGTGCTGAGGGAGGGCGGGCGGGTGACCCGCCCGAGGACGTGGGCAGTCTGGCAGGGAGCGGGCCGTGGCGGCATCCGTCAGACGCCTGTGCGGTCCGTGGAGTTCCTGGGTCCGGTCAGGACGACCCCTTCGGGCCGTCCGAGGGGCCGGGGGAAGGCTTTCCACCGGCCGCCAGTTCGAACTCCGCACGCGGATGTTCGAGTGATCCGAGCGAGACGATCTCCCGTTTGAAGAGCCCTGCGAGGGTCCATTCGGCGAGCACCCGGGCCTTGCGGTTGAAGGTGGGCACGCGGCTGAGGTGGTAGACGCGGTGCATGAACCAGGCAGGGTAGCCCTTCAGCCGGCGCCCGTAGATCTGTGCGACCCCCTTGTGGAGGCCGAGTGCGGCGACGGAGCCGCCGTACTTGTGCGCGTACGTCTCAAGGGGTTCGCCGCGCAGCGCGTGGACGATGTTGTCACCGAGGACCTCGGCCTGGCGGAGGGCGTGCTGGGCGGTGGGGGCGGTCTCGGTGCCGGGTTCGGCCGCGGTGACGTCCGGGACGGCCGCCGCGTCGCCCGCCCCCCAGGCGTGCTCCACGCCGTCGACGGCCAGCCGGGCGGTGCACCTGAGCCGGCCGTGTGCGGTGAGCGGCAGGTCGGTGGCGGCGAGCAGGGGGTGCGGTCTGACGCCGGCCGTCCACACGACCGTACGGGTCGGGAAGCGCTGGCCGTCGCTGAGGACGGCGACGCGGTCGGCGCAGGAGTCCAGGCGGGTCTCCAGCAGCACCTGGATGTTGCGGCGGCGCAGCTGGGTGACGGTGTAGCGGCCCAGCTCCGTGCCGACCTCGGGGAGGATGCGGTCGGATGCCTCGACGAGGATCCACTTCATGTCCTCGGGACGGACGTTGTGGTAGTAGCGCGCGGTGTAGCGGGCCATGTCCTCCAGTTCGCCGAGGGCCTCGACGCCCGCGTAGCCGCCGCCGACGAAGACGAAGGTGAGGGCGGCGTCGCGGACCGCGGGGTCACGGGTGGAGGAGGCGATGTCCATCTGCTCGATGACGTGGTTGCGCAGCCCGATGGCCTCTTCGACGGTCTTGAAGCCGATGCCGTACTCGGCGAGCCCGGGGACGGGCAGGACGCGGGAGACCGAGCCGGGGGCGAGCACCAGCTCGTCGTAGCCGAGGAGTTCGGCAGCCCCGCCCTCCTCCGCGGTGGCGAGCGTGGTGACGGTGGCGGTGCGCGTCGCGTGGTCGACGGCGGTCACCTCGCCGATGACCACGTGGCACCGGTGCAGGACGCGGCGCAGCGGTACGACGACGTGGCGAGGGGAGATGGCGCCGGCGGCCGCCTCCGGGAGGAACGGCTGGTACGTCATGTAGGGGTCGGGGGTGACGACGGTGATGTCGACCTCCCCCCGTCTGAGCTCCCCCTTCAGCCTTCGCTGCAGGCGCAGGGCCGTGTACATCCCGACGTAGCCGCCGCCGACAACGAGAATGCGCGCACGTTCCTTCACCATCCCATGACGCACCCGTCTCTGTTGTTTGTCCACAGCCCCGGCAAATTGTGTGACCGGCGGCCGGAAGTGCGCGGAGGCGGGCGGGCTGTTCGGGCGGGACGAAAGGGGGCAGGTCAGGGGGTGCGGACGACAGGGTACGAAGGTGCGGTATCGGGACGTACATGACCCGTACTCCGATCGGGGGGCGCACTGTGCGGAATCTGCCCCTTCTGAATTGACGCCCTCTCAACTATGTTCATGTGTCGATGGGGTGTAGGGACTGTGATCGAGCGGGGCCACGACGGGTGGGTCCGGTCGGGACCGAAGTCAGTTGCCCGCATTCCGGACTCAGGCGGGGAGAGTCTCCGGGGGGAGACGTCATTACCGGGGGAACACATGCATGTTCAGGACACGCAC
This sequence comes from Streptomyces lucensis JCM 4490, assembly GCF_014650035.1. GTDB lineage: Bacteria > Actinomycetota > Actinomycetes > Streptomycetales > Streptomycetaceae > Streptomyces > Streptomyces lucensis. The sequence goes on from NZ_BMUE01000006.1 coordinate 5,961, forward strand.
TGGTCATCCGCAACCGCTGTCGCGCCTCATGGCGGCGCGATGGGCGCGGCGGGCAACGGACGCGCCGACGGGGCGCGTACGACGCCGCTGCGCGTGGACGCACAGCGCAATCTGGAGCACGTGCTGCGTGCGGCACGTGAGGTTTTCGGCGAGCTGGGGTACGGCGCGCCGATGGAGGACGTGGCGCGGCGCGCTCGGGTCGGTGTCGGCACGGTCTACCGGCGCTTCCCGAGCAAGGACGTGCTGGTCCGGCGGATCGCCGAGGAGGAGACGTCGCGGCTGACCGAGCAGGCGCGGACGGCGCTCGGACAGGAGGACGAGCCGTGGTCGGCGCTTTCCCGGTTCCTGCGGACGTCCGTGGCGTCGGGGGCGGGGCGTCTGCTGCCGCCGCAGGTGCTGCGGGTCGGCTCCGCCGGTTCGGCCGAACCGGGGGGCCCGGCCGGCGGCGTCGGCTCCGGGGAGTCCGTGGGCCTGGCCGGCCCGGTCGAGGACGCCCGGGTGCCCCAGCAGCGCACGCAGTCGGGGGCCGGCGAGCTGCGGCTGGTGCCGGAGGAGGCTGCTGGGGTGGCCGACGACGCCGGAGCCGGGGCGCTGCTGGAGGTCGTCGGTCAGTTGGTGGAGCGGGCGCGGGCGGCGGGTGAGCTGCGCGCGGACGTGTCCGTGTCCGACGTGCTGCTCGTCATCGCCACGGCGGCCCCGTCGCTGCCGGATCCGGCGCAGCAGGCGGCGGCGTCCGCCCGGTTGCTGGAGATCCTGCTGGAGGGGCTGCGGTCGCGGCCGGCCTAGGCACCGCCGCTCGCCCCGGATTCGTCCGCGCGGGATGCCGTCACCACCCGCGTCACCCACGCCGCCACCGCGGCCGGGTGGCGCGGGTGGTCCGCGTTCGGGGTCGGGCCCCTTCGCCTTCCCGGCTCCCGGGTGGGGACCGGGGCGCCCGGCGAACCGTGTCAAGCCGCTGATCGCTGACCGCAGTCGCGCGTGGACGGTGGCGCGGGGCGGCGGTGCGGGGCGGTGGCGCGCCCTCGGCGGCGGAAGGCTGTCCATCCCCGGGGGCTCGGCGCCGGTGGCTGTGGGGGAGTTCCCATTCGCCGTCGCCCGGTCGCGTCTGGCCCCGAGTGCTTCCAGTTCACCCGTTCGGGTGCGGCTGTCCGGTGTGCGGCGCGTTCGCCAGGACGAGTGGATGAGGGCGTGAGGGGGGCGTCGGGGACGCGGTTGTGTGTCACGCTGAGCCGGTGACGGAACGGGGTGGGCCTGGCGTAGGGGGCGTTCCGCGATGAGTGTCGACAGGCGGGACGGGCCCCTCGGTGACGGTGAGCCCGACCGGGCCGGCGCGTCCTTACCCCAGGTGCCGGGTCAGCGTGGCCGCGGAGCACGCTCCGGTCGGCTCGGCGACGCGGGCGTGCCCGCGCAGCGCGCCGGAGACGTGCCTCCGCCGGCGCCGGGCGCGCCGCCCGCCGACGGTGAGCTGATCGCTCGGATGCGCGGCGGTGACGACTCCGCGTACGAGGAGCTGTACCGGCGGCACGCGGACGCCGTACGCCGGTACGCGCGAACCTGCTGCCGGGACGCCCACACCGCCGACGACCTGACGGCGGAGGTCTTCGCCCGCACACTGCAGGCCGTCCGCGGCGGTTCGGGACCTGAGCACGCCGTGCGCGCGTATCTGCTGACGTCGGTGCGCCGGGTCGCCGCGCACTGGACCGCTTCCGCCCGGCGCGAGCAACTCGTCGACGACTTCGCCGCCTTCGCCCAGCAGGCCGCGCGGCCCTCCGGGGGAACCGACGGCACCACGGCTGCCGGTTCCCTCGGAGCGGGGCCGGACGCGGGCGCCGACGTGCACGCGATGCACGAGGCCGAGCGGTCCATGGCCATGCGCGCCTTCCGCTCGCTGCCGGAACGCTGGCAGGCCGTGCTGTGGCACACCGAGGTCGAGGACGAGTCGCCGAGCGAGGTGGCCGTCCTGTTCGGGCTGGACGCCAACGGCGCCCGGGTGCTGGCCAGCCGCGCCCGTGAGGGCCTGAAGCAGGCCTACCTCCAGGCCCACGTCAGCGCCGGCCTCGCCGACGGCGGCGAGGAGTGCGCCCGCTACGCCGGCCGGCTCGGCGGCTACGCCCGCCGCAAGCTGCGCATCCGCGCGGAACGGGGTCTGCGCGCGCATCTCGAGCAGTGCGCCCGGTGCCGGCTGGCGGCCGCGCAGATCGAGGAGGTCGCGCACGGTATTCCCGCTGTCGTCCCGGTCGCCGTCATCGGCTGGTTCCCGGCCGCCGGGTACGCCAAGGCGCTCGGGATCGCGGCCGGAGGCGGCGGGGCCGCAGGTGCCGCGGCGGGGGCCGCCGCCGGTGCCGGATCGTCCGGTGGCGCGGGGACCGGCGGCGGGGCGGCCGCCGCTTCGGAAGTACTCGGGGCGCCGGTGAAGGCGGGTATCGCGGCCGGTGTGGTCTCGGTGGCCGTCGCCGTCGTGGCGCTGGCCCTGGCCGGCGGCAGCCATCCGGCCAAGGACGTGGCCGGACCGTCACCGTCCGCCCCGGTCGTGCGGTCGGAGCCACCGCTGTCCGCGCCGACGGTGGCCGATCCGACGGTGGCCGATCCACCGGTGGCCGATCCGACGGTGGCCGATCCACCGAAGAAGAGACCGGCGCCGAAGCCGGTGGAGCTCGCCCCCGAGCGGGCCCGGACGCCGTCACCGTCCCCCACGCCCGCCTCACCCCCCACCGCGCCCCGCACGCCCGCACCCGAGCCCACCCCGCCCCCGACGCGTGCGCCGACGGCCACACCTACGCCGGAGCCCGACCCGGCCCCGACGCCCCCGATCCCGCCGGCCCCGGCCGTCTACGAGTTGGGCGGCCTGCGCTACGACGTCGTCGGGGACGGCACCCGGCCGGAGATCGCACTGCGTGGGAGCAGCTGGGTCTGGCAGCGCCACGGCATGCGGATCGACGGCCGGCGGTACGCGGGCGGGGCGACCGTCCACGGCGAGTCCTCCGTCACCGTCGCCCTCAATCGCCCGTGCACCGCCTACGACGCGCTGGCCGGCGTGGACGACCTGACGCCGGGACCCGGAAAGGTCCTCTTCTCGGTCTACGCGGACGGGGTCCGGCTGTGGCGGTCCGGGACGGTCGGGGCCCGCGACCGGGCCGTCCCCGTCCATCTGGACCTCACCGGGCGCAGCACCGTCCGGCTCGTCGTGGAACCGCACGGCAGCGCCTTCGACCGGGTGGCCCTGGCGGACTGGGCGGAGGCCCGGTTCACCTGCCGGTAGCGGCGGCGAACCCGGACCTGTCCGGCGGACGAGGCCGGAATCGCGGGCCCGGCCCTACCGGCCTTCGGCGGCGGCTGCCGTCCTCGCGCTCAGCTCGCGCAGGACGCCCGCCACGTCGAGGGTCGCCCCTCGCGCCCGCTCGGCGGCGAACCGCTCGGCCGGCAGTGCCGCGCGGGCACCGGCGAGCACCCGTGCGGCCTCGCTGTGCTCCGGCTCGGGGCGCGGATGGCCGTCGCGCCAGCTGTCCGAGGCGGCGTACAGCCGTAGCGCGCCCGGCAGGTCGCCGAGGCGGGCCAGCAGCCCGGCGGCGGTGTCCACGAGCCCCGCCGTGATCGATTCGGCGCACCGCCTGTCGCCGGCCTCGCGCAGCGCCTCGGCGACGACCGGAAGCCCGTGCGCCGGGCCCGACTCGTCGGCGGCGAGGAGCGCCTCGACCCCGCGCAGGGCGGCCAGGAACTGGGGTGGCGGGGTACCCCCGTCCGCCATCGCGCACGTGGCCTCGTACATCTCGCGGGCCTGCGCGGTCCGCCCGTCGTGCAGCGCGATGTGGGCGCGCAGCAGCAGCACGAAGGCCCGGGACTCCAGCACCGCGTACCGGTCGGCGGCCGCCCCGGCCTCGTCCAGGGCGGTCAGCGCGGCGTCCCGGTCGCCGGAGCGGTAGGCGATCTCGGCGAGTCTCGCCATCAGGAACGGCGACTCGGCGTACGCCCCCACCTCGTAGGCGAGGCGCAGTGCCTCCTCGTACTCGGCGCGCGCCTCGTCGAACCGGCCGCGCGCCATGGCCGCCTCGCCGGCCGCGCTGCACACCTGCGCCCGCATCCAGCGGTCCCCGACGCGCCGGCTGAGCGGCCGCAGCTCGGCCAGGGACTCGTCCACGCCCCGCAGGTTGCCCGGGGAGTCGACGGTGACGTGGGTGCGGTACATCAGGCACACCCCGATCTCCCACTCCCCTCCGTACACACGGCAGTTGGCGACGGCCGCGGCCATGTCGGGGCCGCTGTCCGCCGGGTCGCCCAGGTAGTAGGTGGTCATCGGCCAGATGAGGCCCGGGAGCCGGGCGGCCTGCGGACCGCCCCGCTCGTAGGCGGCCCGGATACGCGCGACGTACCGCGGGGCCCGCTCGTCGGACCTCAGGTGTTCGCTGCCCAGCTCCGACGTCAGCAGCAGGTCGAGCATCCGCAGGTCCATGCGCAGCCAGCGCAGTGGATGCCCGCCCTCCCCGTCGGGGGCGGTGAGGAGGGCGTCCACCGGGTCGGCGGACTCCATCCGCTTCTCCAGGGCGTCCGGGGGAGCCCCCGCGGGCAGGCCGTCCAGGGCCACCCCCAGGCGGAGTACCAGCCGGACCCAGGCCACCGCCTCCTGCCGGTAGTTGCGCAGCCACCAGAACCAGCCCATGGCCAGGGCGATCGCGCCCGCCTCCGGCTCGTCACCGGTGCGCACGGCACGGTCGAGGGCCGCGCGGATGTTGTCCAGTTCGGTCTCCAGGCGGGCGATCCAGGGCAGCTGGGCCGCGGAGCGCAACAGCGGATCGGCCTCCTCGACCAGCGCCCGCACCCACGCGCGGTGCCGGCGCTCGGCCGCGGCGCGCAGACCGGGGACCTCGGCCGCACGCTCGGTGGCGTACTCGTGGATGGTCTCCAGCATGCGGTAGCGCATGCCGCTCGCAGCGGCGTAGCCGTCCGGTCCGTGCGAGGCGACCACCAGGGACTTGTCCACGAGGGCCCCGATCAGGTCGGCCGCGGGGCCGGTGCACACGGCCTCGGCCGCCGCTAGGTCCCAGCCGCCGGCGAACACGGACACCTCGCACAGCACCGTGCGTTCCCGCTCGTCGAGCAGCTCCCAGGACCAGTCGACGACCGCGCGCAGGGTCTGCTGGCGGGGCAGGACCGTGCGGCTTCCGGTGGTGAGCAGGCGGAAGCGGTCGTCGAGCCGGTCGGCGATCTGGCGCGGGGTCAGCAGCCTGAGCCGGGCGGCGGCCAGCTCGATGGCGAGCGGCAGACCGTCCAGGCGGCGGCAGATCTCCCCCACGGCCTCGGTGTCGCCGAGCACGGCGCCGGCGTCGGGACGGACGGCCTCGGCGCGCTCGGTGAACAGGCGGTGCGCCTGCTCCGGGACGAGAGGTTCGACCGGGCGCACCGACTCACCGGGGACGCCCAGGGGTTCCCGGCTGGTCGCGAGGATCGTGAGCGCGGGGCAGTGGGTGAGGAGGGTTTCGGCCAGGACGGCGGCCGCATCGATGACGTGCTCGCAGTTGTCGAGGATCAGGAGGTGGTCGCGCGGGGCGCAGTGCTCGATCAGCAGGGCGGTGGGGTCGGTCTGACCGATCGCCATGTCGCTGGTGTGCAGCACCGTCTCGCGCAGGCCGAGCGCGCTGACCACCGCGCCGGGCACCGCCTCCGGGTGGTCGAGCGGGGCCAGTTCGACCAGCCAGGCCTGGGGGAGCCCGGCGGCGGCCTCCTCGGCGAGGCGGGTCTTGCCCGAGCCGCCCGGTCCGGTCAGGGTGACCAGGCGGGACCTGTGCAGGTCGGAGCGTATGGCCTCGAGTTCCGGTTCCCGGCCGACGAAGGACGTCAGGCGGGGGCGGAGGTTGCCGGTGCGCTCGGGGGGCCGGGGGGCGGGAGGCGGCGGCGTCGGTGACTCCGGGGACGTGGGTGTCCGCGGTGTCGGCGGTGTCCTCGGGAGCTGCGGTGTCCGCGGGAGCTGCGGTTCCTCCTGCCGGAGCAGCGAGGTGTGCAGGGACCTCAGTTCCGGGCCCGGGTCGGTGCCGAGGGTGTCGGCCAGGGTGCGGCGGGCCGACTCGTAGGCCGCGAGGGCGTCGGCCGGACGGCCGGTGTCGCGCAGGGCGCGGATGAGGAGGGCGTGCAGGGGTTCGTCGTAGGGGTGGGCCGCGGTCAGCTCCTTCAGCTCCGGTACGGCGTCCTGCGCGCGGCCGAGGTCCAGGGCCGCGGCGGCGCGGGCGCGGGTCGCCTCCAGGCGCAGGGCCTCCGGACGGGCGGCGGCGGTGCGGTCGGGGAGGTCGGCCAGGGCCGGGCCGTGCCAGAGGTGGAGGGCCTCGGTGAGGGTGCGGTGCGCGGTGGCGGGGTCGCCGGCGGCGAGTGCCTTGGTGCCGGTGTGCGTGAGCCGCTCGAAGACGTGCAGGTCGACGTCCTGCTCGGTCGCCTCGAGGCGGTAGCCGCCGGGGGCTGAGGCGATGGCGTGCCTGCCGAGGGCGCGGCGGAGGCGGCCGATCAGGGCCTGGAGGGCGGCGGGGGCGTCCTGGGGCGGGTCGTCCGCCCAGACCTCGTCGATGAGGGTCTCGGGGGTGGTGGTGCGGCCGGGGCGCAGGGCCAGGGCGGCGAGGAGCGTGCGGAGGCGCTGGCCGCCTATGGGGAGGGGGGTGTCCTGGTCGTCTGACGCTCGGGTCGGGCCGAGGATTCTGTACCGCACCGGGTCATTGTCGCGGGGAGGCGGGGGCGGGGGCACGGGGGTTTCGGGGGGCGGTGCGGTTCCGGTGCCCTGTGCTTCGGCCGGGCGGGGGTCAGGTGGCCCGCGCGTGCGGGGTGCCGCCGCGCCCACCCGTGCCGCCCCGGCGGCACGGGTGTCCGCGGCTGGGCCGGCACGGCTGCCGGAAGCTACGGCGGCATACGGACCCCCGTGCCCACAGCCCCCAGGGGCGCGGGAAACTGCGCGACCAGCCACGACGAACCCGCAGGCGAAGCATCACCGATCACGCGCCGAAGACCAGCGCCCGGCTGGGCCGGCACGGCTGCCGGAAGCTACGGCGGCATACGGACCCCCGTGCCCACAGCCCCCGGGGGCGCGGGAAACTGCGCGACCAGCCACGACGGAGCCGCGGGCGTGACGTCGCCGGTCACGCGCCGGAGGCCAGCGCTCCCCTTCTCGGCGGGATGCCGGAGGGCACCGCGCGGGCTCGTGCCGGGGTGCCGGTCCAGCAGGTGCCGCGGCGAGCGAGGAGGCGGCGGAGCCAGAGTTCGAGGGAGATCAGCTCGGCGAGTCCGTCCAGCGGAAGAGGTTCACCGGCGGCCGCCGCACGCACCGCCTTGCGGACGACGCGGGCCTCCACCAGGCCGGCGTCCGCCAGCAGCGGGGTGGAGAACAACTCCAGCAGCGGGTCGGCCGACAGACGCAGGCCGGCGCGCGCGGCGGCCGCCGAGGTGGCGTGCGAGGGTGCGCCCCAGCCGGGCGGCAGATCGGTGACGCCGGCGCCCTCCAGAACCGTACGGAGGATGGCCGCGCGGGCGCCCGGCTGGACGCGCAGGGCCTCCGGCAGGTCACGGCAGGCGCGGACGACCTGGTTGTCGAGGAAGGGCGCGTGCAGGCGCTGGGAGCGGATCTCCGCGGCCTGCTCCAGCACGCGCAGATCGGCGGCGTGCCGGGCGAGGGCCGCACGCGCGCGGTGGTCACCGGGGCGCCGGTCGGGACCGGTGGCGGAGCGGTCCGCCGCGCCCTGCAGCAGAACCGATACTTCAGCCAGTGCCTCCCCCGTCAGCCACCGCGCGGCCGGCCCGGGGCCGGCCCAGGTCAGCGCGGCGAGGGACGCACCGACCGCCCCCTTGGGCTCGTCGAAGCGGCGCCGCATCAGCCCTTCGGCCAGCACCTCCAGACCCGCCCGGTAGGGCATGCGGGCCAGGCGCCGGGCGGCGCCGTACACGCGCGCGGGGACCATCACCGAGCCGTCGGCCCGGGCCAGGGCGGCGACCGGCCGCACCAGATGGCGCCGTCGGCGGTCCATCAGGAGGTCGGCGAGGCGGGCGGGGTGGGCGTCGAGGACCTGGCGGGCGCCGTGGCCGGTGAAGTGGTCGGCGCTGCCGGCGGCGAGCCGGGCACGGTGGCGGGCCGCCGTGACCAGTGAGGGCCCGGGCTCGTCGGTGAGGGGGCCGTCGAGGTCGGCGTAGGGCAGGGTCTCCTCGCCCCCGGTGACGACGACGTGGTGCAGCCGGGGATTGGCGGCGAGGGTGCCGGCGCGTTCGAGTTCGGCCTCGCGGCCGCCCACGGCGAGGTCGTTGAAGGTGACGGCGGAGAGCCGCTCGCCCGCGCCCGTGCCGTGGCCGAGGAGCGTGCCCGGTCTGCCGGGCAGCCCCGCCGCCAGCAGCGCGAGGGTGCCGGAGGCCGGTCCGCCGGACAGGTCGGCGCCGATCCCGGGCACCGGCATCCCACGTGCCGCCCGCCGCTCGGCGGGCCCCATGCCGGGCACCGGCCCGGGGTCGAGGTCGGGTACGTGCCGGGGCGCCGCGAGCCGGGTGCGGACCGCCTCCACCAGGGCGTCCCGTACGGCGTCCACGGCGCGGTCGGGGTCGGCCGGCGGCGCGGCCACGGCGAGGGAGGCGACGGGTTCGTACCCGGCGATCTCCCGGGCCCCGGCGCGCAGCACCAGCGCGTGCCCGGGCGGCACGCGCCGTACGCCGTCGTACGGGGTGGTGTCGCGCAGCGCGGCGGGCACGTCGGGGGCGGCGAGCAGGGCGGCCAGGTGACCGAAGTCCAGGTTGGCCTCGACGAGGTCGGCGAGGGGGAGCGCTGCGGTGGCGTAGGCCGTGCCGCCGGCCCAGGGGGTGTGGAACACCGGGCGGGCGCCCGCCAGATCGCCGCAGACGGTGATGCGGCGGCCCACCTGGACGACGGCCGTGTAGCTGCCGGACCAGGTCGTCAGGTGGCGCAGTGCGCCACCGCGCGCGGTGAACAGGGCGCGGCGCAGCTCCTCGTCGGAGGCGCCGCAGATGCCGAGGACCGCGATCCGGGTCTGTCCGTCGGACCGCACCACGCGCACCTCGTCCGGGCGCCAGTCGCCGACGGCCCACAACGGGTCCGGGTCGCCCCACAGGAGCTGGGAGCCGACCGGCTGCAGGCTCTCGCCGTCGTGGCCCACCGCGCCCGCGGAGCCGGTCCCGGCGGTGCCCGCGGCGGTGCTGCTCCACCCCACCAACCACCGCATCGACGCCTCCACAGGCTGTGGACCACCAGTGCACCGCACGAACAGGGTCCCCATGCTGCCATGAAGGACGCGCTCCCGAGGCTCCGTGGCGCCGCCTTCGATCGAGGGAATGCGCTCACGCGCGCGTGCCCGGCAGTACGCGAACTCCCGTACGATGCAAGGTCGGCGCGACGTGAATGCGCCCCTGAACGCGCCGTTTTGCCGCCCTTCGCGCCCTCAACTGCCGTGGTGAGGCACGGGGTCACCCGCGGGAGGCGGGGTCGATTTTCGGCCAAATCCGTGGCGGAGGGCGGGATGTGCACACGCTCCGTACAGGCTTCGCGTCGAGCGCGGGCGGCGCGTGACGCGCACAGTCCGGGAGGCGGGCCTCGCCTCCCGGACCGGTCCGCCACCCGCGGGGATGAAGGTGGCGGTGTCCCCCAGCCCACTGGATCCAGTACAGCGGGCCGACCCACGCAAGAGCCATGGAATCGCTCCCCCGATGGCCGGAGAAGAGCGCACGGACGGGCGCACGGCCACACGGCCGGGGGCACGTGAAGGCCCGCCGTGCACGGTGCGTACAGGGACGCACTCGCGTACGGACCACAATCCCGCCAACCGGAACAATGCCCCTTAACGCTTGGGATGCGGCGAACTACGCTGGGTTTACGAATGCCGCGTGGTTATGCCAGCGCGGCGGCCGTCTGTGTCGAGGGGTGGCGCATGTCCAGGGAGCAACGCGGGCCGAACGAGAAACTCGGCACCGTTCTCGCCCTCGCGGGAATCAGCAACGCAGGGCTCGCGCGACGCGTCAACGACCTCGGCGCCCAACGCGGATTGACTCTTCGCTACGACAAGACCTCCGTGGCGCGCTGGGTGTCGAAGGGGATGGTGCCGCAGGGTGCGGCCCCTCACCTCATCGCCGCCGCCATCGGGCAGAAGCTCGGCCGCCCGGTACCGCTGCACGAGATAGGACTGGCGGACGCGGACCCCGCGCCCGAAGTGGGCCTCGCCTTCCCCAGGGACGTCGGGCAGGCGGTGAGATCGGCGACGGAGCTGTACCGTCTCGACCTCGCAGGGCGCCGGGCCGGCTCCGGCGGCATCTGGCAGTCCCTCGCCGGATCGTTCGCAGTGAGCGCATACGCAACGCCCGCCTCCCGGTGGCTGATAACCCCCGCCGACAGCTCGGTCGCGCGCGAGACCGGCTCCATGGAGGGCTCGGGCGCACCGCTCAAAGTCGGCCACAGCGATGTGCAGAAACTGCGGGAGGCCGCCGAGGACGCCAGGCGGTGGGACTCCAAGTACGGGGGCGGCGACTGGCGTTCGTCGATGGTGCCGGAGTGCCTGCGGGTCGAGGCGGCGCCGCTGCTGCTCGGCTCCTACTCCGACGAGGTCGGCCGCGCCCTGTTCGGCGCCTCCGCCGAACTCACCCGCCTCGCCGGGTGGATGGCCTTCGACACCGGGCAGCAGGAGGCCGCGCAGCGGTACTACATCCAGGCGCTGCGGCTCGCGCGCGCGGCGGCCGACGTGCCGCTGGGCGGGTACGTGCTGGCCTCCATGTCGCTGCAGGCGACGTACCGGGGCTTCGGCGACGAGGGGGTCGACCTGGCGCAGGCCGCCCTGGAGCGCAACCGGGGACTGGCGACCGCCCGCACCATGAGCTTCTTCCGGCTCGTCGAGGCGCGGGCCCACGCGCGCGCGGGCGACGCGCAGGCCGCCGGCACGGCGCTGAAGGCCGCCGAGGGCTGGCTGGAGCGGTCCAGGGAGGGGGACAACGACCCCACCTGGCTCGGTTTCTACGGCTACGACCGGTTCGCCGCGGACGCAGCGGAGTGCTACCGCGACCTGAAGCTGCCGCGTCAGGTCCGGCGCTTCACCGAGCAGGCGCTGTCGAAGCCGACGGAGGAGTTCGTACGGTCCCACGGGCTGCGGCTGGTGGTCTCCGCGGTCGCCGAGCTGGAGTCCGGGAACCTGGACGCGGCGTGCGAGCAGGGCGTGCGGGCCGTGGAGGTGGCCGGGCGGATCTCGTCGGCGCGGACCGCGGAGTACGTGAAGGACCTCCTGCACCGGCTGGAGCCGTACGGGGACGAGCCGCGGGTCGTGGAACTGCGGGAGCGGGCCCGCCCGCTCCTGATGGCGATGGCGTAGGACCGCGCCCGCGCCGCCCGCCGGGCGGGTTTCCCGGGTTTGAAGCGGTTGTCAGTGGCGCAGTGCACTATCGACGGCGGAGGTGGTGCAGGTGCGGACCGGGGCGTACGACTGTGATGTGCTCGTGATCGGCGGTGGGATCGTCGGGCTGTCGACGGCGCACGCGATCACGCGGTCCAGGCCGGGTACGCGGGTGATCGTGCTGGAGAAGGAGCCGGGGCCGGCCCGGCACCAGACGGGACGCAACAGCGGTGTCATCCACAGCGGCGTCTACTACCGGCCGGGCTCGCTCAAGGCGCGGTACGCGGTGCGGGGCGCCGCCGAGATGGTGAAGTTCTGCGCCGAGTACGGCATCGCGCACGCCGTCACCGGCAAGCTGATCGTCGCCACCGAGCGGGAGGAGCTGCCCCGGCTGCACGCGCTGGTGCAGCGGGGGCGCGAGAACGGCATCCCGGTGCGGGAACTGGGTCCCTCGCAGATCACCGAGTACGAACCGGAGGTGCGGGGCCTCGCCGCCATACACGTCGGGACGACCGGCGTGTGCGACTTCGCGGGGGTCGCCGCGCAGCTGGCGCGGGCGTCCGGGGCGGAGGTCCGCTACGGCGCACAGGTCGTGCGGGTGGACCGGCGGCCGGAGCGGGGCGTGGCGGTGCTCACCGCGGGCGGAGACGTCGTGCGCGCGCGCGTCATGGTGAACTGCGCCGGGCTGCACTGCGACGAGGTGGCGCGGCTGACCGGGGACGAACCCGGGGTGCGCATCGTGCCGTTCCGCGGGGAGTACTACGAGCTGGCGCGGCCGGAGCTGGTGCGGGGGCTGGTGTACCCGGTCCCGGACCCCGCCTTCCCGTTCCTCGGCGTGCATCTGACCCGGGGCGTCGACGGGGGCGTGCACATCGGGCCGAACGCGGTGCCGGCCCTCGCCCGGGAGGGGTACGGCTGGGGGGTCGTGCGGCCCCGGGAGCTGGCCGGGACCATGGCGTGGCCGGGGTCCTGGGCGATCGCCCGGCGGCACTGGCGGTACGGGGCGGGTGAGCTGCGGCGGTCGGTGTCCAAGGGGGCCTTCCTGGAGGCGGTGCGCAGACTGCTGCCCGCGGTGGAGGCCGCCGATCTGGTGCGGGCCCCCGCCGGGGTGCGGGCGCAGGCGGTGCTGCGGGACGGGACGCTGGTGGACGACTTCCTGATCCGGGAGGGGGCGCGGACGGTGCACGTGCTCAACGCGCCGTCCCCGGCCGCGACCGCCTCCCTGCCCATCGGGCGGGAGGTCGCACGGCGGGTGCTCGGTCTGCTGTGAGGGCACCGTCCGGCCGCGCCGTAAAATCTGTCTTACTGTGTCTGACTCCCTGAACACCACCCCCGAAGCCCTGGCCTCGGCACCGCACGTGCCCGGGGTCTCCGTCCGGCACACCCGGGCCAAGGGCGAGCCGCGGTTTCCCGACGGGCCCAAGGCCGATCCGGCCGGATCACACTTCGAGCGGCGGATCCGCAGCTTCCAGCCACGGCGCAGCCGGGTGACGGCCGGGCAGGCCGACGCGCTGCAGCGGCTGTGGCCCCAGTGGGGGCTGGACATCGACGGGCAGCGGGTCATCGATCCGGCGGAGCTGTTCGGGAACGCCAACCCGGTCGTGCTGGAGATCGGCTTCGGGATGGGCGAGGCCACCGCCCGGATGGCCGCCGCCGACCCGGACACCAACATCCTCGCCGTGGACGTGCACACCCCGGGGCAGGGCAACCTGCTCAACCTCGCCGACCGGGACGGTCTGACGAACGTCCGGGTGGGCAACGGGGACGCGATCATCCTGCTCCGGGAGATGCTGCGGCCGGACGCGCTGGACGGACTGCGCGTGTACTTCCCCGACCCCTGGCCCAAGAAGCGGCACCACAAGCGGCGGCTCATCCAGCCCGAGTTCCTGACGCTCGCCGCCACCCGGCTGCGGCCCGGGGCGATCGTGCACTGCGCGACCGACTGGGAGCCCTACGCCGAGCAGATGCTCGAGGTGCTCGACGCGCACCCCGACTTCGAGAACACGCAGGCCGGGGGCGGTTTCGCGCCACGCCCCCAGTTCCGGCCGCTGACCCGTTTCGAAGGTCAGGGACTGGACAAGGGACACCTGGTGAACGATCTGCTCTTCCGGCGCGTACCGCACCAGAGCCGGTAACCGCCGGCAGCCCGGGCCGGCGCCGCGGGTCCCCCCGACCGCTCCAGAACCCCGCACCGTCACCGTTAGGGTCGATGCCGTGGCCACCAGTCTTCCGTACCCTCCTCCGCCCTCCAGCCCCGGTGCGGGGACGCTCCGTCACCCGCGCTGGTGGCAGCGCGGATGGGTGCGGTACGGAGCGCTGATCTCGTTGCTGGCGCTGTCCGGGCTGGTGATCCTCGCCCTCGTGCGGCGGCAGACCGGCACGGAGGGGCTCCTGGTCGGCTTCGGTCTGGCCGTGCTGCCCGTGCCCTGGCTGATGGCCGCCTTCCGGTGGCTGGACCGGGTGGAACCGGGACCCTGGCGCAACCTCGTCTTCGCCTTCGCCTGGGGTGCCTGTGCCGCGGCGCTGATAGCCATCGTCGCCAACAGCTTCGCGACGAAGTGGATCGCCACCGCCACCGCCGACCCGGCCGGCGCGGACACCCTCGGCGCGACGGTGATAGCGCCGATCGTCGAGGAGTCCGCCAAGGCCGCGGCCGTGCTGCTGGTGTTCCTCTTCCGCAGACGTGACTTCACCGGGATCGTGGACGGCGTGGTGATAGCCGGGATCACCGCCACCGGGTTCGCGTTCACCGAGAACATCCTGTACCTCGGCACGGCCTTCGGGGCCGACCAGGTCACCGGTGGCCGCGGCATCGCCTCGGTCACGGCCGCCACGTTCTTCGTGCGCGTCGTGATGTCCCCGTTCGCGCACCCCCTGTTCACCGTCCTCACCGGCATCGGCTTCGGCATCGCCGCGCTGTCGGCGCAGCGGCAGCACGCGCGGCGCGTGCTGCTGCCGTTGTGCGGGCTGCTGCTCGCCATGGGCATGCACGCCTTCTGGAACGGCTCCTCGACCTTCGGCCCGTACGGCTTCTTCGCCGTCTACGGCGGCTTCATGGTGCCCGCGTTCGCGCTGGTGACCTGGCTGGCGATCTGGACGAGGCAGCGCGAGCTGCGGACCGTGCGGGCGGAGCTCCCGGCGTACGTGCTGGCCGGATGGCTGGGACCGGGCGAGCCGTTCGCGCTCGGGTCGATGCGGGCGCGGCGGATGGCCCGGGAGTACGCCCGGCACCACTTCGGGGGCCGGCCGGCGGCCCAGACCGTGGCCCGGTACGAGGCGTGCGCGACCTCGCTGGCGTTCCTGCGGCACCGCGGGCGGCGGGGGCGGGCCGGGGCCGACTTCGTCGTACGCGAGCGGGAGCTGCTGACCGAGCTGTGGGCGCACCGGGCGATGGCGCGGCCGGCCCTGGAGTACGCGGCCAGGGCCTCCGCCCAGATGCCCCTCCACTGGGCGGCGGCACCGCCGGCGTACGGATATCCGGCGGCGCCGTTCCCCGCGTACAACCCCTACCGGACCTAGGGTCTTTCTTTCGGACCAGGCCGGCTCCGGTCGACGGCGGCTTCCGACCGACCCGAGCGGGGTCCGGGGCCGAAGGGGGCCCGGGGCCGCCGGCTCGTGCGCCGTCCCGGAGGCGGCCGGCGGCGCACGCCGGGCGAGGTCAGGCCGACGCCTCCGTCAGCTGCTTCAGTTCCGTGTCCGTCAGGGTCAGCTCCGCCAGGCCCAGCAGGGCCGGGAGCTGACCGGCGGTCCGGGCGGAGGCGATGGGGGCCGTGATCGTCGGCTGCGCGGCGAGCCAGGCCAGGGCGACCGTCGCGACCGGGGCCCCGTGGGCGGCGGCGATCTCGTCCAGGGCCGCCAGCACACGCTGCCCGCGCTCGGAGTCGGCGTGCTTCTGGGCGCTGCCTGCGCGGGCGCTGTCGACGGCCGCACCGGGGCGGTACTTGCCGGTCAGGAAGCCCGAGGCGAGGGAGAAGTACGGGACGGCGGCGAGGCCCTCGCGGGCGGCGAGGTCCTGGAGCGGGCCTTCGTAGGTGTCGCGCGAGACCAGGTTGTAGTGGGGCTGGAGGGCCACGTAGCGGGCGAGACCCTCGCGGTCGGAGAAGTCCAGGGAGGCCCGCAGCCGCTCGGGGGTGATGTTGGAGGCGGCGATGTGCCGGACCTTGCCCGCCTTCACCAGCTCGTCCAGGGCGCCGATGATCTCCTCGACCGGCACCTCGGGCTTGTCGAAGTGGGTGTAGTAGAGGTCGATGTGATCGGTGTCCAGGCGGCGGAGCGAGGCGTCGGCCGCCGCCTTGATGTTGGCCGCGGACAGACCCGGGTACTCCGGGTGCTGGCTGACCTTGGTGGCGATGACGACGTCGTCGCGGTTGCCGCGGGCCTTGACCCACTTGCCGATGATCGTCTCGGACTCGCCGCCCTCGTTGCCCTCGATCCAGGCGGAGTAGGAGTCGGCGGTGTCGACGAAGTTGCCGCCCGCGGCCGCGTAGGCGTCGAGGACGGCGAAGGAGGCCGCCTCGTCGGCGGTCCAGCCGAAGACGTTGCCGCCGAGGCAGAGCGGGAAGACCTGGAGGTCGGAGGAACCGAGTGTGCGCAGAGAGGTCATGCCTGACGTCAACGCCGGCGGTGGATGATCGCATTCCGCCGCCGGCGCCGGGTCTCCCCGCCGGGATGCCGCCCGGGGCTGCCGGGCGGGACGGGTCAGGGGTTGAGGCCCTTGCCGTGCAGCCACGCCATCGGGTCGATGCCGGTGGCGTCGCCGTTCGGGTGGACCTCCAGGTGGAGGTGCGGGCCGGTGACGTTGCCGGTGGCGCCGACACGGCCGATGACCTCGCCGGTGGAGACCTTCTGACCGACGCTGACGCTGATCGAGGACTGGTGGCAGAACCACAGCTCGGTGCCGTCGTCCAGGGTGAGGACCGTGCGGTAGCCGTAGGAGCCGGCCCAGCCCGCCTGGGTGATCGTGCCGCTGTGGATGGCCTTGATGAGGGTGCCGGTGGGAGCGGCGAAGTCCAGGCCGGTGTGGTGGCCGGAGGACCACATCGAGCCGGCCTCGTTGAAGGTCGAGGTGATCGTGTACGCGGACGTCGGCAGCGTGTACTGCTTGGCCAGCTCGGCCAGCCGCTTCTCCTCGGCCGCCTTCTCGGCGGCGGCCTCCGCCTTCTCCTTGGCCGCGGCGGCCTTGGCGGCGGCTTCCTTCTCCGCCTTGGCGGCGGCGGCCGCGGTCTGCTTCTCGGCGGAGGCGAGCGCGGCGGCGGTGGCCTTGCTCTCGGCCTGGCCCTTCTGCTGCTCGGCCTGGGCCATGATCCGGTTGCGCAGGGCCTCACCGGCGTCGGTGTCCTGCTCGCCGTCGGTGGAGGTGACGCCGACGGCGCTGAGCGCGGTGGTGGTGGCCTCGGGCGCCTCGGCGGCGTCGCCGTCGTCGAAGAGGGAGCCGACGGAGGGCAGGTCCGGCAGGGAGATGGAGACCGGGGGCTTGCCGGTGTTGGCGCTGGCCATGCCGCCCGCGCCGACCGCGGCGATCACGCCGACGCCGAGGACGGTGGAGCTGCGGGCGAAGCCGCCGCGCTGCTTGGCGACGCGGTGCCGGCCGCGGACCGGGGCGACGGACTCCTCGGTCGGGTTCCACTCCTCCCAGGGCCCCTCTTCGGCGCGGTAGGAGCCGTAACCGAAGGTGTCGGTCTCGCGCTGCGCGGGTATGAATGGGGCTTCGGGGACAGGCCGGTTGGACGCCACGCGGGCGTACTCCTTTCCTTCCTCCGCCTACCGGGTTAGCTGACGGGTTCGGAGCAGGAAGGTCTCCTACGCGCGTACACCGGCCGTGGACACAAGTGGTTCACGGCGGCGTTCGCGAGATTCACCCCAAGGTGGTGGTTCCCCGGTTCCCTCACGGGATTCGGCGCGTGCGCACGGAGCCGCCTTCGGTGACGGCTGGGACGACCGCGCTGCGTTATCGAACGTTAATAGACTTGCTGGTCACTTTCCAAGCTGTTCGGCTTGATCACTTGGGTTCGGGCGCGGGGACTTAACCGCCAGGAACACCGCGAAGCGGGCGAGTTGGCCGGTATTCAGGAGCCTCGGAAGTTTTGATGGTGACTCAGGTGTGATGCGGGCGGCGGTCGCCCGATCACCGTTCGTGAGGGCGGCGGAGGCGCCCCCCGGCACGAACCGCGCACGAACCGGGGCAACACTCAGGGCCGGAATCCAGTACTGGATTCCGGCCCTGAGCCTTCAGTAGCGGGGACAGGATTTGAACCTGCGACCTCTGGGTTATGAGCCCAGCGAGCTACCGAGCTGCTCCACCCCGCGTCGTTGTGTCTCTACTGTACGCCATGCGCGGCGCCGAATGCACATCGGTTTCCCGCAGGTCCCGTGGGCGGGGTCCCGGAGGGGCGCGGCTCAGCCCGTCAGATGCGCGTTCGGAGCCTTGGCGAGCGCCTCGAACTCCGGCAGGACGACGACCTCGGCTCCCCCGCCGCGCAGCACGCCCGTGCCGTCGGCCGCCGCGACGAAGGTGTCGGGCTCCCGCCAGGCGGTGACCACCCGGCGCGGCCCGGCCCGCAGGATCAGCTCGGCGCAGGGCGCGGGGCGGGAGGCGCGGCGGGCGCACGGCTCCAGGCTGCTGTAGACGGTCGCGCCGGCCAGCCGCGGGTCGGCCGGGTCGGTCTTCGCCAGCGCGGCCTCCTCCGCGTGGACCACGGGGTCGTCGCCCTCCCGGGAGTGGCCGCGGGCCAGCTCGGTGCCGTCGGCGGCGACCACGACGGCGCCGACGCTGAAGGCCGTCGCGGAGGGCGGACACAGGGCGGCGAGCTCACACGCGGCGCGCAGCCAGTGGCGGTCGGCCGCGGTGACGGCCGGGCCTTCGCCGGGTGCCGTGGGCTCGTAGCGCATGAGGACGACGTCCTCGATGCGGCGGGTCTCGGTCAGGCGCAGCCGGCCGCCCTGGTACGGCCCCGGCCCGAACAGCCGCGGGGCCGCCGGATCGCCGACGAACAGCGGGGCCAGGACCAGCTGCAACTCGTCGGCGAGCCCCTGCTGGAGGAGCTGGGTGTGGACGGTCCCCCCGCCCTCGACCATCAGGCGGCCGACCCCGCGCACGTCGTGCAGGTGCTCCAGCAGGGTCCGCCAGTCGAGCACGGGGCCGAGCGGGACGACGTCGGCGGTGGCGCCGAGGAGGCGGGCGGCGCGTTCGGCGCCCTCGTCGGTGGTGCAGACGAGCTTCTCGCCACCGGTGTGCCAGAAGTTGGCGTCGGGGTCGAGGTCGCCGGAGGCGGTGACGGTCACCTTGAGCGGGTACTCCGGCCTGCCCTCCCGGACACGGGCCGCGCGCCGCTCGGCGGAGTTGACCAGCAGGCGCGGATTGTCGGCGCGGATCGTGCCGGCGCCGATCAGGATGGCGTCGACGGAGGCCCGTACCGCGTCGACCCGGTCGAAGTCGGCCGGGCTGGAGAGCAGGAGACGCTCGGGGCCGGTGTCGTCCAGGAAGCCGTCGAGGGAGACGGCGGCGGACAGCAGCACGTACGGCAGGGGCATCGGCGTACTCCCTCGCGGCGAACCGGCGGGCCCGCCGAGTCTTGGTTAAAGTTTTAAACAAACTTACACTGGCAACATGACGACCCGCTGGCTCACCCCCGAGGAGCAGCGCGCCTGGCGCGCCTACATCGCCGCCTCCCGGCTCCTGGAGGACGCGATCGACCGGCAGCTCCAGCAGCAGGGCGGCATGCCCCACCTGTTCTACTCCGTGCTGGCCAACCTCTCCGAGGCGCCCGACCGGCGGCTGCGCATGACCGATCTCGCGGAAACGCTGAAGATCACGCGCAGCAGGCTGACGTACGCGGTGACCCGGCTGGAGCGGGACGGGCTGGTGCGCCGGGAGGACTGCCGCTGGGACAAGCGCAGCAGCCTCGCCGTGCTGACCGACGAGGGCATGACCGTGCTGGAGCGTACGGCACCCGGGCACGTCGAGACGGTGCGCACCACCCTCTTCGACCGGCTCACGCCGGAGCAGGTGGGACAGCTCGAGGAGATCTGCACGGGGATCGCGCGCGGGCTGCAGGGGGAGGACGACGACGAGCGGGCGGCCACGGAGGACGTGCCGTGGCGGCGGCGGTCCTCGTGCTCGGGCTCCGGGCCCGAGTGAGCCGGCCCGTGCGGGCCGCCCGGCCCATAGTTCGTTGCTTTAACTTTGAAGCATGAGATAGGGTCCCGAACCTGACTGACTTCTGCTTCAAATCTGAAGCAGAAAGCCCGGTACGGCCAGGACCCTGGAGACCCGCATGCCCGACACCCCCGCCGCCAGCCCGCGCGCCCGCGTCCGGGTACCGCTGCGTTTCCACGACGGCTACAGCGCCGACGCGGAACTCGTCACCTTCCACGGGCTCACCGACGGCCGGGAGCACGTCGCCGTCGTCCTCGGCGACCCCGGCCCGGTGCCGCTGGTGCGCCTGCACTCCGAGTGCCTGACCGGCGATGTCCTCGGCTCGGCGCGCTGCGACTGCGGGCCCCAGCTGCGCGAGGCGGTCGAGCGCATCGCCGGCCGCGGGGGCGTGCTGCTCTACCTGCGCCAGGAGGGCCGTGGCATCGGCCTCTACAACAAACTCGACGCCTACGCCCTGCAGGACCAGGGCCTCGACACGTACGAGGCGAACGCCGCCCTGGGCCTGCCGGAGGACGCCCGGGACTACACGGCCGCCGCGCAGATGCTCACCGCCCTCGGCATCGGCGAACTGGACCTGCTGTCCAACAACCCCGACAAGGCGGAGCAGTTGCGCGCCCGGGGCGTCGCCGTACGGGACCGGGTGCCGACCGGCGTCTTCACCACGGCCCACAACGTCCGCTACCTGCGCGCCAAGGTCCTCCAGACCCAGCACACCCTGCCCCTGGCCGAGCTGGACGAGCCGGCCGGCCTCGCGGAGGTCTGCGCGGGCTGAACCGGCGGCCGGGTCACGGTTCCCGCCGGCCGGCCGGGAGGCGGAGGGCCGGGAGGATCGCGAGGCTCAGCATGACCGCGGCCAGGGCGTAGGCGATGCGGAAGCCCGCCGGGTCCGCGCCCGCCGAGCCCAGCACCACCGACAGCACGGCCGTGCCGACGGACGCGGCGATCTGCGAGTTGATGCTCAGCGCGGTGCTCGCCCCGGCCAGCCGGTCCACGGGCAGGTCACGGGTCGCCGTGGTCATCGTCGGCATCAGCGTCATGCCGACGCCGGCGCCCATGACCATGCCCGCCGCGACGATCCGCCAGGGCGCCACGGCCGCCGTGCCGGTCTGCCAGGCCGTCAGCGCCATCCCGAGGGCCGCCACCGCGCACCCCACCACGATCACCCCGCGCGGCGACACGCGGTCGATCCGCCGCGCAGCGACCTGCATCGTCGTACCGACCACGAGCCCGACCGGCGCCCCGAGCAGCCCGGCCGCCGTCGCGGTCATGCCCCGCTCCTGCTGCCAGTACAGCGGCCCGAGCAGCATCGCCCCGAAGTAGCCGCAGGTGAACGGGGCGAGGGTGCGAACGGCGGCGCCGAACGTACGGTCCCGCAGCAGCCGCAGGTCCAGCAGCGGGGCGCGGACGGTCAGCGCCCGCCGCACGAAGGCCACCGTGAGGGCGGCGCCGGCGAGCGTCGGTACCAGGACGGCCGGTGCCGCGAAGTCGCCGCGCTCGCCGCCACGGGCGAGGCCGTACAGGAGCAGGGCGAGACCGGGCGAGAGCATCAGCAGGCCCGGGACGTCCAGCCGGGGCGGGTCGGCGCGACGGGTGTCCGGGGCGTCCTCGGGCAGGAGCCGGACGGCGAGGATCAGGGCCAGGACGCCGACGGGCAGGTTGATCAGGAAGATCCAGTGCCAGGAGGCGGCGTCGACCAGCCGGCCGCCGAGCACCGGGCCGGCCACCGGGCCGACCAGGATGGGCAGCCCCAGCAGGGCCATCGCCCGGCCGAACCGTTCCCGGTCGGCGACCCGCATCCCCATCGCCATGCCGACCGGCTGCAGCAGTCCGCCACCCAGCCCCTGCACCGCGCGGAAGGCGATGAGGCTGCCCGCGCTCCAGGCACAGGCGGCCAGGAGGGAGCCCAGCGTGAAGAGGGCGAGGGCGGTCACGTACGTCCGCCTGGCGCCGAGCCGGCCCATCGCCCAGCCGGCGGTCGGGATGACCGCGGCGAGCGCGAGCGTGTACGCGGTGGCCGTCCACTGGATGGTCTCCAGCGGGGCGCCGAAGGACTCCGAGAGGCGGCGCATCGCGACGTTGACGATCGTCATGTCGAGCACCGCCATGACGGTGCCGAGCACGACGACGGTGATGACGCGGTAGAGGACGCCGGGCGGTGCCGCGGGGACGGTGCCGGTGGCCCTTGATCCGGAGGTCTCGGCGGGCTCGGCGGGCTCGGCGGGCTCGGCGGGCTCGGCGGGCTCGGCGGGCTCGGCGGGCTCGGCGGGCTCGGAGAGCCGCGCAGACCGCGCAGACCGCGCGGGTTGAGGGGCGCTCATCGTTCCGTCCCCCTCAGCCCGCGTAGGGGTGCTCGGCGCGGGCGGCTCGCAGAACCCGTCCCCACCAGCCGAGCTGGCCGAGCATGCCCTTAGCGGCGCCGGCGCACAGGGCGGCGTCGCGGGGGATGCCGTCCTTGTCCAGGCCGGACCACGGCCCGTGCAGGCTGACCGAGTCGCGCACGGTCACCGCGTGCATCTCCGCGAAGACGAGCCGGAGCTGCTCGACCGCGCGCAGACCGCCGCCGAGGCCGCCGTACGACACGAAGCCGACCGGCTTGGCCTGCCACTCGGCGCGGTGCCAGTCGACGAGGTTCTTCAGAACGGCCGGGAAGCTGTGGTTGTACTCGGGCGTCACGATGACGAACGCGTCCGCTGCGGCGAGCCGCGGCGAGACCTCCCGCAGCGCCGCGGCGGCCCGCGGATCCGGCGCGCCGCCCCAGCCGGGCATGACCAGCGGCAGGTCCACGTCTGCCAGGTCGATGACGTCGAGGTCGAAGCCCGCCTCCTCACCGGCGGCGGTGAGGAACCAGTCGGTGACGGCCCGGCCCTGCCGGCCCTCACGCACGCTGCCGACGACGACGGCGACGCGCAGCGGGACCTCCTCGGCGCGGGCGGCACCGGTCCCGGCCTCGGTCTCGGCCTGGATCTCGGTCTCGGTCTCGGTCTCGGTCACGGTCACGGAAAAAGTGGACGCAGGAGCGGACACGGGTATCCCCCATCAGTTGGCGGGCGGCCGCTCCCGGCGGTCGCCTCGTCAGCAAACTACAACGCTCGTTGTAAAAGTTACAACGTCCGTTGTAGTTCGGTTAGAGTGGCTGCTCGAGAGGGAGGCGGATGTGGGCGAAACGAACGAGAAGCGACTGGAGCGGGCGCGCCGCGAAGTCTCACCGCGCAAACTGGAGAAGCAGATGGCCATCGCGAGCGCGTCCTGCACGCTCTTCGGCCGTGAGGGCTACGCGCGCGCCTCGGTCGACGCCCTCGCCGCCGAGGCCGGCATCTCCACGCGCACGCTCTACAACCACTTTCCCGGCGGCAAGGCGCAGCTGTTCCAGACCGTGGTGACCTGGACGTCGAACGAGGTCCGCGACGCCCTGCTGTCCCGCCTGCGCGCCGTGCTGGACCCGGAGCGCCCGCCGCGCCCCGACGACCTCGAACGCGACCTGGTCTCCCTGGCCCACGCCTTCGTCGGCGCGATGAGCGACTACCGGGACCACTTCGCGCTCGTCCGCCACATCCACGCGGAGGCGGACCACGTGCCGCCGGAGGTCCTCGACGCCTGGCACGAAGCGGGCCCGGAACCGGTCGCCCGGGCCGTCGCCGCGGCGATGGCGAACCTCGCGGACGCCGGCCTGCTCGACCCCCACGGCGACGCGGAGCTGACGGCCGCTCATTTCATGGCCCTGACCTCACACACCATCGTCCAGTCCACCCACTACGGCGTCCTCCCCCTCCCCCCTGAGCAGACGGACCACCTGCTCAGGGGCGGGGTGAAGGCGTTCCTGCGGGCGTACGGCCCCCCGGGCCGGCCCTGACCACCCTGGTGAAAACGCCGCAGCGCCCGGGCCGACCGAAGTCGGCCCGGGCGCTGCGCAGCAGGTCGGAGGGGGTGCCCCCCGCCTGCGACCCGTAGGCCCTGTGGGACTCGAACCCACAACCAATGGATTAAAAGTCCACTGCTCTGCCAATTGAGCTAAGGGCCCGGGCGATGTTGCCTGTCCGAGCATAGCGGGACGCGGCCGTGTCTCCGATCGGGTATCGGGACCGGCCGCGTCGCGCGGTGCGGACGGCGCGGGTGTTGGTCACTTTTCGACCGGTTCGCGGGTGGGCGCGGGGGCCCGGCCGAGGAACCAGTGGCGGGCCGAGGCCAGCCACCAGGTCGCGGCGAAGCCCAGGACGACCAGGACGGCCACGGGGGCGTAGTTGAAGGTCTTCCAGGTGACCGGGGAGACCTGCGGGAGCATGAAGAGGACCGTGATCAGGCCGACCCAGGCGACCGAGACGACGCCGACCGGCTGCGACCAGCGGCCCAGGTGCCAGGGCCCGCGTTCGAAGGCGGCGCCCTTGCGGACGCGCAGGAACGTCGGGATGACGTACGCGATGTAGAGGCCGATGACCGCGATCGAGGTCACCGCCGCGTAGGCCGTCGAGTTGATGAGGTAGGGCAGGCCCAGCGCGAGGGCGGCCAGCGCGGCCAGCCAGACCGCCGCGACGGGGGTGCGGGTGCGCGGGCTGACGGTGTGCCAGAGGCGGGAGAACGGCAGCGCGCCGTCCCGGGAGAAGGCGTAGATCATACGGCTGTTGGCGGTGACGGACGCCATGCCGCAGAAGAGCTGGGCGCCGATCACCACCAGCAGGAGGAGCTTGCCGGACGTGGCGCCGAGGGCGTCCAGCAGGATCTGGGCGGGCGGCGCGCCCGTGGGGGACGCGAGCTCGTCGTCGTACGACTGGATCGCGAAGGTGAAGCCGAGGAGCAGGACGAAACCCGCGATCCACGAGGTCCAGATCGAGCGGACGATGCCCTTCGGGCCCGCCGTGGCGGCGTCGTGGGTCTCCTCCGTCATGTGGGCGGAGGCGTCGTAACCGGTGAACGTGTACTGGGCCATCAAAAGGCCTAGGAGGACGACATACGCGCCGCTGCCCCAGCCCGTCTCGTTGACGAAGTGCGTGAAGACGAACGACGCCGACCGGTGGTGGTCGGGGACGAGGGCGAGGGCGCCGACGATGACCGCGACGCCGAGGACGTGCCACCACACGCTGACGCTGTTGAGGAAGGCGACGATGCGGACGCCGAAGGTGTTCAGCAGGCCGTGGAGCAGGAGGATCGCCGCGAACAGCAGCACCGTGCGGCCCCGTGTCACCCCGAAGCCGAACTGCAGGTTCAGGTAGGCGCCGAGGAAGGACGCCGCGCCGAAGTCGATGCCCGCGGTCACCGCGACCTGGCCCAGCACGTTGAACCAGCCGGTGAACCACGCCCAGGCCGCCGCCGAGCGCGGTGGCGCGAGGCGGTGGGCCCAGAAGTACAGGCCGGCCGACGTCGGGTAGGCGGAGCAGATCTCGGCCATCGACAGGCCCACGAACAGGGTCATCAGGCCCACCGCGACCCAGCCCCAGGTGATCACCGCGGGGCCGCCGGTGGTCATGCCGAAGAGGTACAGGGTGAGGCAGCCGGACAGCACCGAGATGATCGTGAAGGAGACGGCGTAGTTCGAGAACGCCGACATGCGGCGGGCCAGGACCTGCGTGTAACCGAGCTGGGCCAGCCGTTCCTCGTCCGACAGGCCGGCCGGCCCGCTGGCGCTCGCGTCATCTGTCATGCCCCCAGCAATTCCCCCGCCGGGGGCGTGACATGCGTCACTTCGGCACCGGATGGCGCTAGAACAGGCCCTTGTAACCCTGCCAGCCGCTGCCGATCTTCACCCGGGCCCCGAACGACCCCTTGCCGTCACCGGCGTTGCGGTACAGGTTGCCCGCCGTGTCCCGCTCGACCAGGTCGCTCCTGCCGTCGCCGGTGATGTCGCCGACGCCGACGACCGCGTTGTACGAGGCGCCCCACGCGGAGAACACCTTCACGCGGTCCTTCAGCAGGCCGTTGCCCGCCCCGTTGTAGCGGTACAGCGTCCCCGCCTTGTCCCGCGCGAGGACGTCACCGATGCCGTCGCCGTTCAGGTCCCCGGCGCCGACGAGCTTCGTGTAGCCCGTCCACCCGGACCGGATCTTCTTCGCCGCCGCCAGCGTGCCGTCGCTCTTGGCCGCGAAGAGGTACACGTCACCGGTCGACGCCTTGCGGGCCAGCAGATCGGCCCGCCCGTCACCGGTGAGGTCACCCGGCGAGGTCAGCACGTCGTACGCGTTCCAGCCCGTGCCGAGCTTCTTGTACGGCATCGAAGGCTGCGGCGCCAGACCGCACTTGACCTCATAGCCGCGCAGCGAGCCGTCACTCATGCGCACCAGCACGTCGTTGCAGCGGTCCCGGTCGAGGTCGCCGAACGGCACCGCCAGCGCCTTGGTGGACCAGCCGCCGCCGGACTCCTTGCCGGAGAACGTGCCCTTCCCGGTGCCCTGCTGGAAGGTCAGCGTGCCCGAGGAGTTGAGCGTGAGCAGATCGGCGGCGCCGTCCGGCAGCCCGTCGGAGCCCGCGTGGTCGTGGCGCGCCGGGGCGCCGTGCTGCAGCCGGACCGTGCCGCGCACCTCCAAGGGGGCGCCGGTGCCGTCCGCGGGGGTCACGGTCAGGGTCCAGTCGTAGGAACCGTTCGGCAGGAACGCGTCCCCGGGCTTCGCCGGGTCGAGGCCGTGCCAGCCCACGGTCAGCTCGCCGCGGGCCGGCCCGCCGTCGCGGCCGTCCGTGTAGACCTTGCCGGTCGCGCGGTCGCGGACGGTCAGGTCCCACTTCGAGGACGGCTTGGAGAGCAGCACGGTGGCCAGGGTGTCCGGCACCGTGTCGTACTCGTGCCCCTCGACGGACGACGCCGTCCAGGCCGGCGCGAGCAGCCGCAGCGGCTGCTGCGGCACCCCGGACGGCACGAGGTGCACCCGTTCCTCGCCGTCCACGTACGCGGCGTTGCCGCCGGACTCGTCCACCGTCCAGCGGACGTCCCGCTGGGAGACGCCGGTGTCGGGCAGCGCGCCGATCACCCGGCTCGCCGGGGTGCCGTCGGCGAACGCGGTGAGGACGAGTTCGCCGGCCTGCTTGTCGTGCGTGACGACGTAGCCGTCGCCGAGCTTCGCCTCGCCGGCCGGGACGGACACGGATTCGCCCGCCGTACGGTCGAAGACGCCCGCCTTGCCGCCGTCGCAGGTCCAGTAGATCCAGCGGCCCAGTGCCTGCAGTTCCGTGGGCGCACAGCCGGCGCCGGTGTCGAAGGTCCCGGTGGCCTTCTTCGCGCTCAGGTCGTACGCGGTCACGGTGCCGGGGGCCGAGCCCGCGGTCCACAGCAGGTCACCGGAGAGGGCGGCGGCGCCCGGGGCGCGGGTGACGGCCGGGGTGCCGTAGTCGCCGATCTTGTACACGTACTGCTTGTCGGCGCCCGTGAAGAGGAGGTGGCGGCCCGAGACGTCGGTGATGCGCCCGCCTGTGGGAACGGTCCGCTCCCACAGGCCCCCCGTGGCCGGCCCGTTGACGCGGATGCGGTCCTCCGTGTCCGAGACGTGCTCCAGCCAGGCGATGCGGCCGTCGGCCGTGCCGTAGATCTGCGAGCAGGCCACGTCGGTGGCGTGGCAGCTGCCGATCAGCACGTCGGAGGAGAGCTGGGGCGTGAAGTCGGAACGCTCGCCGTACTCGGGCGTGCCGCCGGCGGCGACCGTCCGTACGTAGTCGTCCCGGCGGCCGCGCCGGCCGGCGTCGGTGACGACGAGCCTGCCCTGCTCCAGGGACAGTCCCTGGATCTGCGCGGGCGGCTTGGGCAGAGCCTTCACCTGGGTGACGACCGGCTTGCCGTCGGAACCGGGCTCGATGCGCTGCAGGCCCCAGTCGTCGGCGGTGGTACGGCCCAGGAAGACGGCGCCGCCGCTCGCCACGGAGATGCCGGGGTCGGACACGGCGAGCTTGACCGAGGGGCCGCCGGTGAGGGGCTCGGCCAGCACGGCGGTACCGCTGCTGGGCCGGTGCACCAGCCATTCGCCGACCACGGCGAGGTTCTGCGCGGGGTTCACGCTGTCACCGCCGGAGAGCGCGACCTCGGTCGCGGGTGCCGACAGGTCGGACCGGTCGAACACCAGGACCTTGGACTCGTTGATGTTGAACAGCACGACGTGGCCGCCGGTGACGTACCCGTTGAGGTACACCTTGCCGCGGGCCGGGGTCCAGCCCAGCGCCTCGCCCGTGCTCCGGTCGACCAGCACCGACACGTACTGCTGCCCCTGCACGGCGCTGAACAGCAGCCCGGAGGCGTCACCGCCCAGGGGCTTGAGCAGCTTCACCCCGTCGGGCAGCCCCGTGACCGGCACGTCGCGGGTGGTGCCGCCCGGCTCCGGGAACAGCAGGTGCATCTCCTTGCCGGCCGTGCCGTCCTCGCCGGTCACATTGCGGTACCCCACCGCGAGGTCGTCGTACGCCGTGTACAGCGCCTGGCCGGCGGGGACCTGGATCGTGCGGGTGGTGCCGTCGGCCGCGTTCCACAGGCCGACCCGGCCGCCCTCGTAGCGGTACGCGAGGACGTCGGCGCCGGTGCCCCAGGTGCCGAGGACGCCCTCGGGCTGCGTCACGGGCACGGACCGCCCGTCCGCGTACCGCGTCCAGACCAGTCCGGAGTGGCCCTCCAGCCGGTGGAAGACGCCCTGGGCCCCGGCGCCGTCGTGACCGCCGTACGTCGACGCGCTGAACAGCGAGGCCGACGTGTACGTGTCGCGCGGCGTGGCCGGCACCACCGTCTCCTGGGGCGCGCCCACCGCCGTGGCGGACGGCGCCAGCGGGCCGAGTCCGGCGGTCAGCGCGGCCGACGCGACGACGGCCAGGGCGGCGCGTCCCGTCCGGGTCGGGCGTCTGAGGGCGTAGCGAGCCAAAGCGGGTCCTCCCCGAGGATCGGTGGAGGGGACGTGCGCCGCTCGCGATCTCCCCGCCCGGCCTGTCATGTCCCCCACGGAAGTCGCCCGATAGTACATGCGTGTCGCGGCTTCCCGACCGGCCCGTCGGGCAGCCGCCGGTCAGGTACGCGGAAGGGCCCGCACGACCGAAGTCGTACGGGCCCTCCATCGCCTCACTCGGCGTCAGCCGTTGCGCTTCCAGCGCGGCTTGTCGTCGCGGCGGCCGAAGGAGCCGGTGCCGCGGTGGTCGTCACGACGGCCGTAGGGGCGCTCGTGGCCACCGGAGCGGAAGCCCGGGCGGTCGTCGCGGCGATCACGGTTGAACGGACGGTCGCTGCCCCGGTGCCCGCCGCGCTCGTCCCGGCGGAAACCGCCACGGTCGTCGCGGCGCTCGAAGGAACGGCCACCGCGGTCGTCACGGCGGTCGGCCCCGCGGTCGCGGTCGAACGGACGGCGCTCGTCACGGCGCTCGAAGGAACGCCCGCCACGGTCACCCCGGTCGTCACGGCGCTCGAACGAACGGCCACCGCGGTCGTCACGGCGGTCGGCCCCGCGGTCGCGGTCGAACGGACGGCGCTCGTCACGGCGCTCGAAGGAACGCCCGCCACGGTCACCCCGGTCGTCCCGGCGCTCGAAACCACGGTCACGGTCACGGTCGAACGGACGGCGGTCGTCACGGCGCTCGAAGGAACGGCCGCCACGGTCACCCCGGTCGTCCCGGCGCTCGAAACCACGGTCACCGCGGTCGTCCCGGCGGTCGTAACCGCGCCGCTCCTTGCGCTCGTAGGGCGCCGAGGCCGCCGGACGCTCCTCGCGCTCGGCCTCGCGCTGCGCCGGCTGCTCGGCGACGGCCGCCTCGCCCACGGCCTCCGCCGCGGCCGCCTGGGCCTGGGCCACCGCCTCCTCCGGGTCCTCACCGCGCTCGCGGGCGACCCGGGCGACCAGCCGGTCGGCCTCCTCGCGCAGCTCGGCCGCGCGACGCTGGGCACGCTCCAGCTGCTTGGTGAGCTGGGCGACGTCCCGCTCGGCCTGCTGGGCGGCGTTGCCCGCCGACTCGGCCTGGACCTCGGTCATGGAACGGGCGCCGGTGATCTCGGCGACCTCCGGGTCGAAGGCGGCACCGCCCTGGATGATGTGACGCGCGGCATCGACGCCCGCGTCCTCCATGAGGCGGAAGATCTGACGCCGCTGGTGCGGCAGGGACAGCGACACGACCGTGCCGGTGCGGCCCGCACGGGCGGTGCGGCCGGCCCGGTGCAGGTAGTCCTTGTGGTCGCCCGCCGGGTCCACGTTCAGTACCAGGTCGATGCCGTCCACGTGGATGCCGCGCGCGGCCACGTCCGTCGCGACCAGGACGTTGACGTAACCGTCCTTGAAGTCGGCCAGCGTGCGGGTGCGGGCGCCCTGGGTCATGCCGCCGTGCAGCGCGTCGGCCTTCACACCGGACTCGCGCAGCTGCTCGGCGACGCGGTCGGCGCCCAGCTGGGTGCGGACGAAGATGATCGTGCGGCCCTTGCGGGAGGCGATCGCGGCCGTGACCGGCGCCTTGTCCTTGGGCTTCACGATGAGGATGTGGTGCGACATGGTCGTCACCGCGCCCTGCGCCGCGTCCACCTCGTGGGAGACCGGGCTGTTCAGGTAGCGGTCCACGAGGGTCTGGATCTCGTTCTCCATCGTCGCGGAGAACAGCATCCGCTGGCCGCCCGCCGGAACCTGGTCGAGCAGCTCCGTGACCTCGGGCAGGAAGCCCAGGTCGGACATCTGGTCGGCCTCGTCGAGAACGGTGATGCGCACGTCGTCCAGGGAGCAGGCTCCGCGGTTGATGATGTCGCGCAGACGGCCCGGGGTGGCGACGAGGATGTCGACGCCACGCTCCAGGGCGTAGATCTGGTTGCCCATCGAGGTGCCGCCGCAGACGACCTTCATCTTCAGGCCGAGGACGTCACCGTACGGCTGGAGGGCGTCGGCGACCTGCATGGCCAGCTCGCGGGTCGGGGTGAGGATGACGGCACGGGGCCGCTTCTTCTCCGTGCGCCCGCCGGCCAGCGTGGCCAGGGTGGGCAGGCCGAAGGAGAGGGTCTTGCCGGAGCCGGTGCGGCCACGGCCGAGGACGTCCTTGCCGGTCAGGGCGTCCGGGATGGTCGCAGCCTGGATCGGGAAGGGGGTGGTGACGCCGTTCTGTGCGAGCTTGCGCACGATGCCCTCGGGAAGACCGAGGTCGGCGAAGGTGGTCTGGGGGGTGTCAGCGGCCTCGGGGGCCTCGGTGACCTCGGTCGTCACGTCGACGAGTTCCTGGTCGAGCTCGTTCTCGAACTCGTTCTCGGACACGACGATCTGGTCAGTACTGGACACGGACATGCGAATGCGAAACCTTCCGGAGTCTCGTCGGCACGCGCCCGTCAACTCCGTGATTCGCTCACGACCGCCTCAATGCGGTCCGCCACGGCAAGGGAGAGTACGCGCCACACGGCGCGCTCTGTGGTGGCGCCGGGCAAATGGGATCAAACGATCTACCACCATACGCACCCACCACCCCCAAAGGCAAACCGGCCGCATGCCCGGAGACCGGCATCACACCCCCGCAAGATCAGACCGGCACCCCCGCCGCGGGCGCCGGCTCGCGCTGGACCAGCTGCGGCCCCGTCTCCTCGTGCGCCGACGAGGACGGCTCCGCCGACGGCGGCTCCGACGCGGGCGGAGGGGTGGTGGAAGCCGGCGGCTCGGGCGGAACGGAGGTGGGCAGCGGCGTCGTCTCCTGCCCGGTCGACGCCGGCCCCCCGGGCTTCACGGTCCTGCCCGGCTTGGCGGGAACCGAGGAAGCACTGCCCTTCTTCCCGGACGGCGTGGCCGACGCGGACGCCGACCCGCCCCGCTTCGCCTTGCCGCCGTGACCATGTCTGCCGTCGGCCGCCGGACCGCCGCCGTACCCGAACCCGCCTCCGCCCCCGCCGCCCAGCGGGCCGCCGTCCGGAACACCACCGCCGTGCTGACCCGCCGAGCGGGAGGGCCTGGCCCGCCCCGCGTCGTCACCCACGTTCACACAGCCGGCGGCCGCGGCGACGGCCAGCACCGTGACAGCCAGACGGACGGGTACGTACAAGGGGCGCACGGCGGCCACCTCCGGGACAAGGAAAGGAGTCAACCTTCCCAACTCCCTTCGCCCGCAAGAGGACACGCGCCCCGTTCGAACCGCCGCTCAGCCGTAACCGAGGGCATGCAGCCGGGCGTCGTCGATGCCGAAGTGGTGAGCGATCTCATGCACCACGGTCACCTCCGCCTCCGCCACGACGTCCTCGCGCGTCTCGCACATCCGCAGCGTCGGCCCCCGGTAGACGGTGATCCGGTCCGGCAGGACACCTGCGTACCACTCACCCCGCTCGGTCAACGGGGTCCCCTCGTACAGGCCGAGCAGCTCTGGATCATCGGCGGGCGGTTCGTCCTCGACGAACACCGCGACGTTGTCCATGAGCCGCGTCAGCTCCGGCGGGATCCGGTCGAGCGCCTCGGCGACCAGCTCCTCGAACTCCTCGCGCGTCATCTCCAGCACACGGTCATTGTCGGGTACGACGGGCCTCAGCGCGGGGCCCCTGCGCACGCGGCCGCCGGCGGCCGCGCGGAGAACGGGACCGCCGCATATCCACACCCGGCCCCGGGCATACGGGACCAATGGCCCGCGCCCCCCTCGCAGCCCTGAACCACATGCTGGACCGGACCGTGCAGCGCAGACACCGCACGCGCACCCGCACCCGCGCAACACCGCGGGCCACACCGGAACTCGCCGCCCGCCCGCGCCCCTGGCTCCACGCCCTCGGACTCACCCTGGTCGTCCTCGCCGGAGCCTGGCTGGGCCTGCTGATCGTCGGCAACGTCCGCGCCCCGGTCGGCCCCATGAACACCACGATGGCGCTGCGCCCCTCCCTCACCGGCGGCACCAAAATCAACATCTCCCCCCTGGGCGCCCTGTCCCTCGACAGCCATGTCGCCCCCGTCCGCCTCGACGTGAACGTCGACCAACTGGACCCGCTGCGCTCCCAGGCCCTGGTCGACCACCCCGAGCGGATCTCCGGGCTCCAGGACGAGGTCGCCCACGACGTCGAGCACGGCACGCTCGACCTGGCCCTGCGCTCCTGCGTCGCCGTGGTCTCCGGCGCCACCGCCCTCGGCCTCGCCGTCTACCGCCGCCCGCGTCCGGCCCTCGCGGCCGGCGGCCTCGCCCTCGCCCTCCTCGCGGCCTCCGGAGCGTCCGCCTACGCCACCTGGAACCCGAAGTCGGTCCTGGAACCCAGGTTCTCCGGACTGCTCAGCTCGGCACCGTCCGTGGTCGGCAACGCGCGCAGCATCGTCACCGAGTTCGACGTCTACCAGCAGGAGCTGGCCCGCCTGGTGACGAACGTGACCAAGCTCTACGACGTCACGTCCACGCTCCCCGCCTACCAGCCCGACCCCTCCACCATCCGCGTCCTGCACGTGTCGGACATCCACCTGAACCCCGCGAGCTGGAAGATCATCGCCTCGCTGGTGAAGCAGTACAGGGTCGACGTGATCGTCGACTCGGGCGACACGATGGACCACGGCACGGCAGCCGAGAACGGCTTCCTCGACCCGATCGAGGACCTGGGCGCGCCGTACGTCTGGGTGCGGGGCAACCACGACTCCAAGAACACCCAGCACTACCTGGAGCGCATGAAGAACGTGCACGTCCTGGACGACGGACGGGCGCAGACGGTCGCGGGCCTGCGCTTCGCCGGGACGGGCGACCCGCAGTTCACCCCCGACCGCTCGGCGGTGCCCGGCGGCAACGCGTCGGAGGAACTGGCCGGCGACCGCCTGGCCAGCGCACTGCGCGATCAGCGCGACGCCGGCACGCCGGTGGACGTGGCGGTCGCCCACGAACCCTCGGCCGCCCGCGAGACCGACGGCGAGGTGCCGCTGGTGCTCTGCGGCCACCTGCACCACCAGGACACCGAGACGCTGAAGTACGGGACCCGGCTGCGCATGGAGGGCTCGACCGGCGGCAGCGGGCTGCGCGCGGTGGAGCGCCAGTACCCCGCCCCGATCGAGGCGTCGATCCTCTACTTCGACCGCGACAACCGGCGCCTGCAGGCCTGGGACGCGATCAAGCTGGGGGGCCTGGGCCTGACAACGGCCGAGGTCAGCCGTCACCTGGCCGACGAGAACCATCCCGAGACGTCCCCGGCCCCGACTGCCTCCACCACCCCGCCGGGGACGCCGTCCCACCGCTCGCCGTAAACCGTTTTGGCGATAGTCCTCGCCATCCCATATGCTTCTCACGTCCCCGACGCGCTGAGAAGCGCCCAGGCGGGCCGATAGCCCTCATCGTCTAGCGGCCTAGGACGCCGCCCTTTCAAGGCGGTAGCACGGGTTCGAATCCCGTTGGGGGCACGCAAGATCGTGTGCGACACTGTTGCACACAGAGCTTGGTCCTGTGGAGCAGTTTGGAGTGCTCGCCACCCTGTCAAGGTGGAGGCCGCGGGTTCAAATCCCGTCAGGACCGCTGAGGTTTCACGTGAAACCTCGTGGCTGGGTAGCTCAGTTGGTACGAGCGATCGCCTGAAAAGCGATAGGTCGCCGGTTCGACCCCGGCCCCAGCCACAAGAGCCCTCATCAGGGCAGGAGCCCCTCTCCGGCGTCAACGGAGAGGGGCTCTTTCGTGTCGCCTGCATCCACCGGCACGCCGACGGCCACGGCAAGGCCTCGGGCCAGCCGCGGACCGCGCTGTCCGGCATTGCCGTGACGCACGGTGAGGCACTAGGTTGATCAGGTGACTGCCGGGTCGGCCATGGGCCATTCAAGAGTGAGGCACCCGGCCTCGGCGTGAGCACGAGGCGGGCAAGAGGCCCGCCGTTTCTCCGTGTCTTCCCTTCCAGCGCCCACGCACGGCGCTCCCCGTCGGATCCAAGACCCGGAGACACGTCCACACATGTCACATGACCAGCAGCACCAGCA
Organism: Streptomyces lucensis JCM 4490; assembly: GCF_014650035.1. Classification (GTDB taxonomy): domain Bacteria; phylum Actinomycetota; class Actinomycetes; order Streptomycetales; family Streptomycetaceae; genus Streptomyces; species Streptomyces lucensis. Next base: position 40,256 of record NZ_BMUE01000006.1, read on the forward strand.
GGAATCCGCACTGCCGGCCACCGTCCAGCTGAACCACACCGCCGTCTACGCCACGGACCGGCAGCTGTCGGCCGAGTTCATCGCCGTCATCCTGGGCCTGGAGGTCGGGGCCCCCTTCGGGCCGTTCCTGCCCGTCGACCTGGGCAACGGCGTGACGCTCGACTTCTACGAGAAGCGCGACGCGGCGATCCAGTCGCAGCACTACGCGTTCCTCGTGCCCGACGAGCAGTTCGACACCATGATCACCCGCCTGGAGACGGTCGGGGTCACCTACTACGCCGACCCCGCCCACACCGAGCCCGGCCGGATCAACCGCCTGTTCGGCGGGCGCGGCGCCTACTTCGACGACCCGGACGGCCACAACATGGAGATCATGACGCGGCCGTACGCACGGCCGTAGCAGGCCGCCGGACAGCAGCCGGTCCCCCGCTGCCTCCGGCCGGTGGCACGGAGGGCCGGGCGGCGTTACGTTCTGGTTGCTGGAGCAGTTCTCGGAGGGCGGGGGAGACATGGGGCAGGACGTGGGCAGGGCTGGGCCGGACACTCAGCTGGAGAAGGACCGGGCGCGCTACGGGCTGCTCGCGGTCGTCGTCAGCAATCTGGCGATCGCCGCGGTCGCGATCGTCGGTGTGTGGCGGCTCGACGGCGACAAGGCGGTGGTCGTCGGCGTCCTCACCGCCGCGTTCACCGCGGTCAGCAGCATGACGACCGCCTATCTGGGCATCAAGGCCATCTCCAACACCGCCAGGTCGATCGCCCTCGGCGACGGCGCGGCCCGCAGGCAGTCCGACACCGCGTCGGCCCCGCCCGCTTCCTAGTGCTGTGGCCGGCCACAGCACTAGCCGGTGAACCGCGGGCGGCCGGCGTCAATTCGTTCGCGTGTTTTTCGCGGGGGGTGAGATCCTGGACCGCGTATGTCTACGCATCCCGCCCCCGCCTTCGGCACCCTCGCCCCCCGCCTGACCGAGCTGTCGCTGCGCGACGCGCACCGGATCGGCCGGCGGCTCGAGGGCGCGCGCAAGATCCGTAAGCCCGAGGCCCGTGCCGCCGTCCTCGCCGAGATCGACGGCGAGATCGACAAGGCCTCGGCACGCATGGACGAGCGGCGCTCCCGTGTGCCCGTCGTCGGCTATCCCGAGCAGTTGCCGGTCAGCCAGAAGAAGGACGAGATCGCGGCCGCCATCCGCGATCACCAAGTCGTCATCGTCGCCGGTGAGACCGGTTCCGGCAAGACCACGCAGATCCCGAAGATCTGCCTGGAGCTGGGCCGCGGGGTGCGCGGGATGATCGGGCACACCCAGCCCCGCCGGATCGCCGCCCGCACGGTCGCCGAGCGGGTCGCGGAGGAGCTGCGGACCCCGCTCGGCGAGGCCGTCGGCTGGAAGGTCCGCTTCACCGACCAGGTGAACCCGGACGCGACCTTCATCAAGCTGATGACGGACGGCATCCTGCTCGCCGAGATCCAGACCGACCGCGAGCTGCGCGCCTACGACACGATCATCATCGACGAGGCGCACGAGCGGTCCCTGAACATCGACTTCCTGCTGGGGTACCTGGCCCAGCTGCTGCCGAAGCGCCCGGACCTGAAGGTCGTCATCACGTCGGCGACCATCGACCCCGAGCGCTTCTCCCGGCATTTCGGCGACGCCCCGATCGTCGAGGTCAGCGGGCGGACGTACCCGGTCGAGGTGCGCTACCGGCCCTTGCTGGAGGAGGACGCCGAGGACGCCGACCGGGACCAGATCACGGCCATCACCGACGCCGTCGAGGAGCTGATGGGCGAGGGGCAGGGCGACATCCTCGTCTTCCTCTCCGGTGAGCGGGAGATCCGGGACACGGCGGACGCCCTGGAGAAGAAGAAGTACCGGTTCACGGAGGTGCTGCCGCTCTACGCGCGGCTCTCGCACGCCGAGCAGCACCGCGTCTTCCAGCCGCACACCGGGCGCCGGATCGTGCTCGCGACCAACGTGGCCGAGACCTCCCTGACCGTCCCCGGCATCAAGTACGTCATCGACCCCGGCTTCGCCCGCATCAGCCGCTACAGCCACCGCACCAAGGTGCAGCGGCTGCCGATCGAGCCGGTCTCGCAGGCCAGCGCCAACCAGCGCAAGGGCCGCTGTGGCCGTACGTCGGACGGCATCTGCATCCGGCTGTACAGCGAGGAGGACTTCCTCGGCCGTCCGGAGTTCACGGACGCGGAGATCCTGCGCACGAACCTGGCCTCCGTCATCCTGCAGATGACCGCGGCCGGCCTCGGCGACATCGAGAAGTTCCCCTTCATCGATCCGCCGGACCACCGCAACATCCGCGACGGCGTGCAACTGCTGCAGGAGCTGGGGGCACTGGACCCGGCCGAGAAGGACCCGCGCAAGCGGCTCACGCAGACCGGCCGCAAACTGGCCCAGCTGCCCGTCGACCCGCGTCTGGCCCGCATGGTGCTGCAGGCGGACACGAACGGGTGCGTCCGCGAGGTCATGGTCATCGCGGCCGCGCTGTCCATCCAGGACCCGCGTGAGCGCCCGGCGGAGAAGCAGGCGCAGGCCGACCAGCAGCACGCCCGCTTCAAGGACGAGACCAGCGACTTCCTGGCCTATCTGAACCTGTGGCGGTACATCCGCGAGCAGCAGAAGGAGCGGGGTTCGTCGTCCTTCCGGCGGATGTGCAAGCAGGAGTACCTGAACTTCCTTCGCATCCGCGAATGGCAGGACATCTACACCCAACTGCGGACGGTCGCCAAGCAGATGGGGATCCACCTCAACGAGGAGGACGCCCCCGCCGACCGCGTCCACGTCTCCCTCCTCGCCGGCCTCCTCTCCCACATCGGGATGAAGGATGTGAAGGACGGCAACAAGAACGAGTACCTGGGCGCCCGCAACGCCAAGTTCGCGGTCTTCCCGGGTTCGGCGCTGTTCCGCAAGCAGCCGAGGTTCGTGATGTCGGCCGAGCTGGTGGAGACCAGCCGGCTGTGGGCGCGGGTCAACGCGAAGATCGAGCCGGAGTGGGTCGAACCGCTCGCGGAGCACCTGCTCAAGCGGACGTACAGCGAACCGCGCTGGGAGAAGGACCAGGCCGCGGTGATGGCGTACGAGAAGGTCACGCTGTACGGCGTGCCGATCGTCGCGCAGCGGAAGGTGAACTTCGGCCGCATCGATCCCGAGGTCAGCCGTGAGCTGTTCATCCGCAACGCGCTGGTGGAGGGCGACTGGCGCACGCACCACAAGTTCTTCGCGGACAACCGCAGGCTCCTCAGCGAGGTCGAGGAGCTGGAACACCGGGCCCGGCGCCGGGACATCGTGGTCGACGACGAGACGCTGTTCGACTTCTACGACCAGCGGGTGCCCGAGCACGTCGTGTCCGGTGCCCATTTCGACTCCTGGTGGAAGCGCAAGCGGCACGAGCAGCCCGATTTCCTGGACTTCGAGCGGGAGATGCTCATCCGGGAGTCGGCGGAGGCGGTCACCAAGGCCGACTACCCGGACTCCTGGCGGCAGGGGAACCTGAAGTTCAGGGTCACGTACCAGTTCGAGCCGGGCGCGGACGCGGACGGCGTGACGGTGCACATCCCGCTCCAGGTCCTCAACCAGGTCACGGACGAGGGCTTCGACTGGCAGATCCCGGGCCTGCGCGAGGAGGTGGTCACGGAGCTGATCCGCAGCCTGCCCAAGCCGATCCGCCGCAACTACGTGCCCGCGCCGAACTACGCCAGGACGTTCCTGCAGAGGGCGGTCCCGTCGGCCCCCGGCAGCGCGACGGCACCGCAGGAACCGCTCACCGGGGCCATGGCCCGTGAGCTGAAGCGCATGGTCGGCGTTCCCTTCGAGGCGGACGACTTCGACTGGGCGAAGGTCCCGGAACATCTGAGGATCACCTTCAGGATCGTGGACGAGCGGCGCCGCAAGCTGGCGGAGGACAAGGACCTCGAGGCGCTGAAGCTGCGTCTGAAGCCGAAGGCGCGCAAGGCCCTCTCCCAGGCGGCGGCCGCCACGGCGTCGCGGGAGGGCGGTGAGTCCCTGGAGCGCGAGGGGCTGACCGACTGGACGATCGGCACGCTCACCCGGGTCTTCGAGACCCGCCGGGGCGGCCAGCCGGTGAAGGCGTACCCGGCGCTGGTGGACGACGGCGACACGGTCTCGGTGCGGCTCTTCGACACGGAGGCGGAGCAGGCCGAGGCGATGTGGAAGGGCACGCGCCGCCTCATCCTGCGCAACATCCCGGTGAATCCGGCGAAGTTCGCGAGCGACCGCCTCACGAACGCCCAGAAGCTGGCGCTGTCCGCCAACCCCCACGGCTCCGTCCAGGCGCTCTTCGACGACTGCGCGATGGCCGCGGCGGACAAGCTGATCGGGGACTTCGGCGGGCCGGTGTGGGACGAGGAGTCGTACCGGAAGCTGTTCGACAAGGTGCGGGCGGAGATCGTGGACACAACGGTCCGTGCGGTGGGCCAGACGCAGCAGGTGCTGGCCGCCTGGCAGGCCTGTGAGCGCCGCCTGAAGGCCGTGGGCAGCCCGGCGCTGCTGGCAAACCTGACGGACGTGCGCAAGCAGCTGGACGCCCTGGTGAGGCCCGGTTTCGTGACCTGGGCGGGCATGGGGCGGCTGCCCGACCTCATGCGCTACCTGGTGGCGGCGGACCGGCGCCTGCAGCAGATGCCGACGGGCGTCCAGCGGGACACCACGCGCATGGAGAAGGTGCACGAGATGCAGGACGAGTACGCCTGGTTGCTGGAGCAGCTCCCCAAGGGCCGTCCGGTGCCGCGGCAGGTCCTGGACATCCGCTGGATGATCGAGGAGCTGAGGGTCAGCTATTTCGCCCACGCGCTGGGCACGGCGTACCCCGTCTCGGACAAGCGGATCGTGAAGGCGATCGACGCCGCGGCTCCGTAGCCGTTCGCGTACAGGGGGTGAGTTCGACCAGGCGGCCCACCTCCTGTACAGTCTCTTTTCGCAGCGCAGAACGGCAAGCGAAGCGCCGCGAAACCTGGTCCTGTGGAGCAGTTTGGAGTGCTCGCCACCCTGTCAAGGTGGAGGCCGCGGGTTCAAATCCCGTCAGGACCGCAATGAGAGGCCCGCATCCGGCAACGGACGCGGGCCTCAGTCATGCACGGCACACAGCGCGCACCAACCCGTCGAGGAAGAGGCCGCGCCCGCGGCGGAGCCGCGATCGGGCACAGCAAATCCCGTCAGGACCGCAACGAGAGGCCCGCATCCGGCAACGGACGCGGGCCTCAGTCATGCACGGCACACAGCGCGCACCAACCCGTCGAGGCGGAGACCGCGCCCGCGGCGGAGCCGCGATCGGGCACAGCAAATCCCGTCAGGACCGCAACGAGAGGCCCGCATCCGGCAACGGACGCGGGCCTCAGTCATGCACGGCACACAGCGCGCACCAACCCGTCGAGGAAGAGGCCCGCATCCGGCGACGGACGCGGGCCTCCGTCGTGCGCGGACGCGGCGAGTGCCATCACGGCCGCATGCGGAGAGGCCCTCGGTCCGGGCCCTTCGCCGTTGCCGGTGTCCGGCGGCGCCGCCCGCTCCCTTGACGGCGTCACATTCGGTCGGTACCCAGAGAGCATGGCCCGTTCCTCCTGTGGGGCCTCTGGAGGTGGCGTATGGCGGCATCGGCCAGGCACGAGACGCGGGCGCTGCTGAGGGCGCATCTGTCGGCCGCGTCGTCCTACGGGCACCTCACCCGTCGCTGCGCCGTCTGCCGCCATCTGCAGCGGCTGGCGATGGACGGCGGCCCGGGCCCCCAGCAGGCGGAGGCGGAGGCGGACGACGGGCAGGCCGGGGACGAGCACCCCCGCAGCGCGTGATCAGTCCCACTAGCGCACCACGGCCGCCGGCGACAAGCCGGCTCGCCTGTGACGGGAGTCACCGCATGAGTTTTTGAAAGAGCGGTACTTACCCCCGCCCTACAACTGGTCAATTTTATATGTGCAATTGCACCTCGTTCAGAGGTCTCGCACAGCGCTTCCGACACCCCTCCCCAGACTCCGACAAGGCCGCTCACAGAGCACCGACCGGCCGCTGTCCGCGCACAAAAAAGATCGCACCGGACCCGGCGGAGTCCGGCGCGACCTACGACGCACCCTGTGCTGCTTGCCTACGACGTTCTCTTCGGCTCGGGAGAGGGGCCTGTTGGGGCAGGACCCGCGTCGGTCACAGCTGTGGTTCCGGGCTCGGCGGCCAGTTGGGGGACCGACCGTTTCGCCCGGTATTCAGTTGTTCAGGCCTCGCTGCGCTGCTGCGGGATGCCCGCGAGCAGAGCGCGCACCTCGGCCTCGCGGTAGCGGCGGTGCCCGCCGAGCGTGCGGATGGACGTGAGCTTGCCGGCCTTCGCCCACCGCGTGACCGTCTTGGGGTCGACGCGGAACATGGTGGCGACCTCAGCCGGGGTCAGCAGCGGCTCGGCATCAGGGGTGCGAGCGGTCATGAGCGGCCTCCTCGGGAGAACCGAACCTTCTCGGTTCTTTCCTCTAAATTCTGCACCTTGACCCGCGTTGCCCGAAATGGCGGACGCGAGTCGAGTCGGTTATAGGACGAACGGCTTGTCCTCGGCACTACAACTACACCATCTGTCCAGCCGCGTCGGCCAAACCGATGGAATTGCCCTCCCAGGTGTTCATCAGCGACGGAAGCCGATGGACCATGCCATAGCGGACAGTCACGCCACTGTGACGATCAGTCACAGGACAATCAGGAGCCACCAGACCCCCCAAAGCGTGCAATGCTGAGAATCCACCCACAATGGAGCATAGTTGGGCGGACGGAGCCCTCCCCGGACTCCTTGTCCTATTTTGGCATGAGGGGCGGCAAGAGGCGCAAGGGCCGTGTAAGTGCCGTCCATCACCCTTGAGACAAAAGTCCAGATCGGGGCCAACATCCCGTCAAAGGGTCAAGTGCCGTAGACCGTACGTCGTTCGACGCCGTTCGAGCCGTGATGTACGTCACTCAGTTGGCGGATCGTCGGTCACGTACCGCCCGCCACCGCTCCACGAGGCGCCCGTACGCCTCCGCGGCCGCCGCCCCGTCACCCGTGCGCAGCGCCTCGATCCCCTCGGCTACGTCCGCCGCCGAGCGGTCGCCTTCCAACTCGCCGGCCGGCAGCACGTGCACGAGGCCGCCGTAGTCCAGTTCCACCAGCGAGCGCGGGTGGAACTCCTCCAGCCAGCGGCCGACGTCCACCAGCCCGTCGATCAGCGGGCCCTCCTCGACGGCGTCCTTCAGCGTGCGCAGCGCCCGCGCCACCCTGCGCCGGGCCTGCACCATCGGCGTGCGGTAGCGCAGCGCCGGGGGCTCCTCGGCGGTGCCCTTGCCGTAGTGGCGCTCCTCGTCGGAGACCAGTACGAACCAGTTCAGCGGCACCTGCCACGTCGCCGTGCGGATCCAGGGCCGGGCGTCGGGATTGCCGGCGAGCCAGCGCTCGTAGTCCTTCTCGGCCTGCCGGCGCACGACCGGCGGCAGCGCCGCGTCCAGCACCGGCGGCGGCAGCTCCTCGGCGAGTCCGCCCAGGGCCTGCCAGCCGCGCAGCCGGGTACGCCAGGGGCACACGCAGGTCACCCCCTCGACCTCCAGCACGAAGGCGTCACCGCTCTCGTGCACCGGCACCGCGATCGGCGGAGTGGGCAGCAAGTCGGCCAGGGAACGGCGCAGTTCGTCCTGACAGGAGGGGCGGTCGGGCCGCCGGGCGTAGCGCTCCCAGTGACCGCGCTCCGGCTCCGGGAAGGCGCCCAGCGGCTCGTACACGCGCAGATACACGGCGTAGGGGACGACCACGGAGGACACCTTGGGCACGCCTGCTCCCTCCCCATAGGACCGGGCTCGAAACCACTGCAAATCGTGCCACGGCCATGCGTGCGCGAAGGGCACGCAAGAGTGATCCTTAACACTGCACGGATGGTGGTCGTGCCGAGGCTCTACTCTCATGCCACGGCACCCCGCCATCCGTACGGGGTCCACCCCACTCGCCGCTATTTACACAGGAGTCACCACAGTGACCGAGGTAACCGGCGCACCTGCTGATGTCCTGCACGCCCTGTTCCAGTCGGACCAGGGCGGCCACGAGCAGGTCGTGCTCTGCCAGGACCGCGCGACCGGCCTGAAGGCCGTGATCGCCCTCCACTCCACCGCCCTGGGCCCGGCCCTCGGCGGAACCCGCTTCTACCCGTACGCGACCGAGGCCGAGGCCGTCGCCGACGCCCTGAACCTCGCGCGCGGGATGTCGTACAAGAACGCCATGGCCGGGCTCGACCACGGCGGCGGCAAGGCCGTGATCATCGGCGACCCGGAGCGCGACAAGACCGAGGAACTGCTGCTCGCCTACGGGCGCATGGTCGCCTCGCTCGGCGGGCGCTACGTCACCGCGTGCGACGTCGGCACGTACGTCGCCGACATGGACGTGGTGGCCCGCGAGTGCCGCTGGACGACCGGCCGCTCCCCCGAGAACGGCGGCGCCGGCGACTCCTCGGTGCTGACCGCGTTCGGCGTCTACCAGGGCATGCGCGCCTCCGCCCAGCACGTGTGGGGCGACCCCTCGCTGCGCGGCCGCAAGGTCGGCGTGGCGGGCGTCGGCAAGGTCGGCCACCACCTGGTGAAGCACCTGCGCGACGAGGGCGCCGAGGTCGTCGTCACGGACGTGCGCGCGGACGCCGTCCAGCGGATCGTCGAGCAGTACCCGCAGGGTGTGACGGCCGTCGCCGACACCGAGGCGCTCATCCGGGTGGAGGGGCTCGACATCTTCGCCCCCTGCGCGCTCGGCGGGGCCCTGAACGACGAGTCCGTCCCGGTGCTGACCGCCAAGGTGGTGTGCGGCGCGGCCAACAACCAGCTCGCCCACCCGGGTGTGGAGAAGGACCTCGCCGACCGCGGGATCCTGTACGCGCCGGACTACGTGGTGAACGCGGGCGGGGTCATCCAGGTGGCGGACGAGCTGCACGGGTTCGACTTCGACCGGTGCAAGGCGAAGGCGGCGAAGATCTTCGACACCACGCTGGCCATATTCGCACGTGCGAAGGAAGACGGTATTCCGCCGGCCGCCGCGGCCGACCGGATCGCCGAGCAGCGGATGGCCGAGGCGCGCGCGGCGCGCTGAGCCGGGCCGTGCCGGCACCCCGGCCGGGTGCCCCCTCGCACGGGTGAGCGGTACCCGCCGACGGGAACTTAGAGAGAACTCTCACTTCCGTCGGCGGGTCGTACCCCGATAAGTGGTTAAAATCGCCACTGACCAGCGAGGACGGGGCGCCTCGAGGGTCCTGTGCACACGCGCGTGCTGCGGGCGACGTACCGTATGGGCGCGGGCTCAGGTACCGTGGAAGCCCTACGGACCGGCCTCTCCACGGAGGGCCCGTTCCGATCATGAACGCGTGTCAGACTCTGGGGCCGTCGAGCCCCGTCACCGAGGGGGTCGAGCCATGGGGCGCGGCCGGGCCAAGGCCAAGCAGACGAAGGTCGCCCGCCAGCTGAAGTACAACAGCGGTGGGACTGACCTGTCACGTCTGGCCAGTGAACTGGGCGCATCGACTTCGAGCCAGCCGCCGAACGGCGAGCCGTTCGAGGACGATGAGGACGACGAGGACGACCTGTACTCGCGCTACGCCGACCTCTATGAGGACGACGGGGGCGAGGACGACGGTCCTTCACAACATCGTCGCGGCGCTTGACCTTGCACTGAAGCATTTGTCCGGTCGGTGGCACAGCCACCGACCGGCTTCTGTGCTGTCCGGCGGTCAGACGGCGTAGTCCCCGACCAGCTCGGCGCCGCTCTCCTTGTCGCCGCGGCCGGTGATCTCGCCCGCGACCCACGCGTCGACCCCGCGGTCGGCCAGAGTGGTGAGGGCCACGTCCGCGGACTCCTCGGGGACGATCGCGATCATGCCGACGCCCATGTTGAGGGTCTTCTCCAGCTCCAGGCGCTCGACGCCGCCGGTCCTGCCGACCAGGTCGAAGATCGCGCCGGGGGTCCAGGTGGAGCGGTCGACCACGGCGTGCAGCCCGTCGGGGATGACCCGGGCCAGGTTGGCCGCGAGTCCGCCGCCGGTGACGTGGCTGTAGGCGTGCACCTCGGCGGTGCGGGTCAGCGCCAGGCAGTCCAGCGAGTAGATCTTGGTGGGCTCCAGCAGCTCCTCGCCGAGGGTGCGGCCCAGCTCCGCGATCTCCGTCTCCAGGGCCAGGCCCGCCCGGTCCAGCAGGACGTGGCGGACCAGGGAGTACCCGTTGGAGTGAAGACCGGAGGACGCCATGGCGATGACCGCGTCGCCCTCGCGGATGCGGTCGGCGCCCAGCAGCCGGTCGGCCTCCACGACGCCCGTACCGGCGCCGGCGACGTCGAAGTCGTCCTCGCCGAGCAGCCCGGGGTGCTCGGCCGTCTCACCGCCCACCAGGGCGCATCCGGCCAGCACGCAGCCCTCCGCGATGCCCTTCACGATGGCCGCGACGCGCTCGGGGTGGACCTTGCCGACGCAGATGTAGTCCGTCATGAACAGCGGCTCGGCGCCGCACACCACGATGTCGTCCATCACCATGGCGACGAGGTCGTGGCCGATGGTGTCGTAGACGCCCATGCGGCGCGCGACGTCGACCTTCGTGCCGACGCCGTCGGTGGCGGAGGCGAGGAGGGGACGCTCGTAGCGCTTGAGGGCGGAGGCGTCGAAGAGCCCGGCGAAACCGCCGATGCCGCCCAGCACCTCGGGGCGCCGGGTCTTCTTCACCCACTCCTTCATGAGCTCTACGGCGCGGTCGCCCGCCTCGATGTCGACGCCCGCCGCTGCGTAGCTGGCACCAGTTGTCTCAGACATGACTGTGAGAGCTTTCGTGTCGTACTGCAGGGGTGTTACGGGCGACGGATCGCGTCCGTGGCGGCCGTTGCGGCCGGGCCCGCGGCCAGCTCGGTCTCCAGCAGCTGCTTGCCGAGCAGCTCGGGGTCCGGCAGCTCCATCGGGTACTCGCCGTCGAAGCAGGCGCGGCACAGGTTCGGCTTGGCGATCGTGGTCGCATCGATCATGCCGTCGATGGAGATGTAGGCCAGGGAGTCGGCGCCGAGCGAGGTGCCGATCTCCTCGATGGTCATCCCGTTGGCGATCAGCTCCGCGCGCGTGGCGAAGTCGATGCCGAAGAAGCAGGGCCACTTCACGGGCGGCGAGGAGATCCGGATGTGGACCTCGGCCGCGCCGGCCTCGCGGAGCATGCGCACGAGGGCCCGCTGGGTGTTGCCACGCACGATCGAGTCGTCGACGACGACCAGGCGCTTGCCCTTGATGACTTCCTTCAGCGGGTTCAGCTTCAGGCGGATGCCCAGCTGGCGGATGGTCTGCGAGGGCTGGATGAAGGTGCGGCCCACGTAGGCGTTCTTCACCAGGCCGGCGCCGAAGGGGATGCCGGAGGCCTCCGCGTAGCCGATGGCGGCCGGGGTGCCCGACTCCGGGGTCGCTATGACCAGGTCGGCCTCGACCGGGGCCTCCTTGGCCAGGCGGCGGCCCATCTCCACGCGGGAGAGGTACACGTTCCGGCCGGCGATGTCGGTGTCCGGGCGGGCCAGGTACACGTACTCGAAGACGCAGCCCTTGGGCTTCGCTTCTGCGAATCGGGAGGTGCGCAGGCCGTTCTCGTCGATGGCGACGAACTCGCCCGGCTCGATCTCCCGCACGAAGCTCGCGCCGCAGATGTCCAGGGCGGCGGACTCGGAGGCGACCACCCAGCCGCGCTCAAGACGGCCGAGGACCAGCGGGCGGATGCCCTGCGGGTCACGGCCGGCGTAGAGGGTGTGCTCGTCCATGAAGACGAGCGAGAAGGCGCCCTTGACCTGCGGGAGCACCGCGTGGGCGGCCTCCTCGATGGTCAGCGGCTTGCCGTCCTCGTCGACCTGGGCGGCCAGCAGGGCCGTCAGCAGGTCGGTGTCGTTGGTGGCCGCGACCCGGGTGGAGCGGCCGTTGGTGTCCTTGGGCAGGTCGGCGACCATCTCGGCGAGCTGCGCCGTGTTGACCAGGTTGCCGTTGTGGCCGAGCGCGATCGATCCGTGCGCGGTGGCACGGAACGTCGGCTGGGCGTTCTCCCACACGGACGCGCCGGTGGTCGAGTAGCGGGCGTGTCCGACCGCGATATGACCCTGGAGGGAACCGAGCGAAGTCTCGTCGAAGACCTGGGAGACCAGGCCCATGTCCTTGAAGACGAGGATCTGGGAGCCGTTGCTGACCGCGATTCCCGCGGATTCCTGACCCCGGTGCTGGAGGGCGTAGAGCCCGAAGTACGTGAGCTTTGCGACCTCTTCACCCGGAGCCCAGACACCGAAGACGCCGCAAGCGTCCTGGGGGCCCTTCTCGCCGGGAAGCAGATCGTGATTGAGTCGACCGTCACCACGTGGCACGCCATCGAGTGTAGGCGAGGTCGACCACTGGTCCGAATTGGGGATGCTCGCCGGGGGCGGGCCGCAGTTGGCGATCACCTTGGGCGATTCTGCGTTTCCGCAGTTCAGGGACATTCTCGTGGCACCGGCCCGGGAGCTCGGACGCGTCGTGCGGACCGGTTGCGCACCTCCTGGCCCCATGCGTGAGTGAGGTGTCGCACATCAATCGGGTGCGCGGCGGCTGAGGTGGACACGGTCGCCGTCGCCGTCGGTGAGCGTCAGCCCGGCGCCGTCGGCCTTGGCGACGAGCGTGCCGGTGGTCAGCGTGCGGGCCAGCGCGCGCTCGAAGTCCATCCGCTCCCGGCCGCAGGCCATCCGCGTCGTCCGCAGGTCCCCGAAGGTGATCCGGTCGCCGTGCACGGTGACCCTGGCGCTGAACTGGTTGCAGCCGAGGTTGCCGCCCGCCTTGCCGTCCTCGTCGATGCGCAGGCGGGCGGGGGCGGGTGCCTGGCGGGTCGTACCTCCGACGGTGATGCCGTCGACCCGCCAGTCGATCCCGGTCACCGGTCGCGGGCCGCTCATCGCACCACTGTCCGCCTTCCCGTTCCCACAGGCCACCGCGAACGGGACGACCGCGGCGGCCACCGTCAGGGTCATGCGCTGCTTGTACCGGTTCATACGGGTTCGACGGGCCGTCGGTGCGACCGGTTCCGCCGTTCGCGCCGGCTACGACATCAGCGGCAGCAGGTTCCCGAGGTCCGCCCGCTCCCCGCTGGCGCTCACCTTCGCCTCTTCCAGGGCGTCCGGCCAGGCCAGGCGGCCGGTGGCGAGCCGGATCCAGGTCAGCGGGTCGGTCTCCACCACGTTGGGCGGGGTGCCGCGGGTGTGGCGGGGCCCCTCGACGCACTGCACGACGGCGTAGGGCGGCACGCGCACCTCGGTGGAGCCGCCGGGCGCCTTCACCGCGAGGGCGTCGGCGAGCAGCCGGGTGGCGGCGGCCAGCGCCTGGCGGTCGTACGGCACGTCGAGTCCGTCGACGGCGGCGTTGAGGTCGTCGGTGTGGACGACGAGCTCGACGGTGCGGGTGACGAGGTAGTCGTCCAGCGGCAGGGCGCCCGCGGTGGTCTCCAGCAGCCGGCTGCCGGGGTGCTCGTCGAGCAGGGCGCGCAGGCCCCGGTCGACGTCGGTCAGGTAGGCGTCGAGGTCGGGGTGCTCGATGGCGAGCTTGCGGGTGAACTCGGCGATCGCCGCGGAGCCGGCGGAGGTGGCGAAGGGCCACTCGGCCACCGTGACGTCCTGCCGGGGCGGGGCCGGGCGGTCCAGGGCCCGGTGGACGGCGGTGACCGCCATGCCGATGTGCGCGACCAGCTCCCGTACGGTCCAGTCGCCGAGCCGGGTGGGCAGCGCGAGTTGCCCGGGGGTGAGGCCGCGGACGGCCTCGCTGACGTGGGTGAACTGGGCGAGGACCGCGGCGCGGGTCCTGGCCGGGTCGTAGCTGCGGGCACGCTTCTTGGCCGGTGGCATGCCGGTGAGCCTATGCAGGCCCGCACCCGCACGGCGAGCGAATACGGGCGACGTTCCGGCCGGCGCCGGCGCACACCCCGCGGCCACGGCCCGGGCAGCGGGCACCCGGCCTCCCCGCACCGGCCGACAGCCACAGCCCCGGACACCGGCACCCAGCCACCGACACCCACGGACCACGGCGCGCCTCACCACCGGTCCGGGCCGGGAGTGCGCCAGGCCGCACGAGCGCGTCACGAGGATCCGGCCCTGCGGCAGCACACCCCCGGCGACGCCTAAACCCGCGCACACAGCGCTGAACCACCGCCGACAGCCGCGGGCACCCGGTCGCACCGGAAGGACCCGCGATTCCACGCCTTCACGTCGCCATCCGCCCAGGACCGCGATCCGCAGGCCTGCGCGGGCGGCCGACCGGCCGTCATGGGGGGGACACGCGCCGTGAGCGGCAAGCTGTCACGGACGCCCCTCCGCGCGCCGAAGGCCCTGCCCGCCCAACGGGCAGGGCCTTCGGCGGGGTGGGGCCGCTACGCGAGCAGCGCCGGGATCGTGCCCTCGTGCACCTCGCGCAGGTCGGCCAGGGTGAGGGCGAACTCGCCCTGGACCTCCACGGAGTCGCCGTCCACGACACCGATGCGGGTGGCCGGAAGGCCGCGCGCGCCGCACATGTCGTTGAAGCGGACCTCCTCCGAGCGCGGCACGGCGACGATCGCGCGGCCGGCCGACTCGGAGAACAGGAAGGTGAAGGCGTCCAGGCCGTCCGGGACGACCAGCCGCGCGCCCTTGCCGCCGAGCAGCGCGGACTCCACGACCGCCTGGACCAGGCCGCCGTCGGACAGGTCGTGCGCCGAGTCGATCATGCCGTCGCGGGAGGCGGAGATCAGGATCTCTGCCAGCAGCCGCTCGCGCTCCAGGTCGACCTTCGGGGGCAGGCCGCCGAGGTGGTCGTGCACGACCTGGGACCAGGCCGAGCCGCCGAACTCCTCGCGCGTGTCGCCGAGGAGGTAGAGCAGCTGGCCCTCCTCCTGGAAGGCGACCGGCGTGCGGCGGGCGACGTCGTCGATGACGCCCAGGACCGCGACCACCGGGGTCGGGTGGATGGCCGCCTCGCCCGTCTGGTTGTAGAGCGAGACGTTGCCGCCGGTCACCGGCGTGCCCAGCTGCTGGCAGCCGTCCGCCAGACCGCGCACGGCCTCCGCGAACTGCCACATCACCGCCGGGTCCTCCGGCGAGCCGAAGTTGAGGCAGTCGGAGACGGCGAGCGGCTTGGCGCCGGTGGTCGCCACGTTCCGGTAGGCCTCGGCCAGGGCCAGCTGGGCGCCGGTGTACGGGTCCAGCTTGGCGTAGCGGCCGTTGCCGTCGGTCGCGATCGCGACGCCGAGGCCGGTCTTCTCGTCCACGCGGATCATGCCGGAGTCCTCCGGCTGGGCGAGGACGGTGTTGCCCTGCACGAAGTGGTCGTACTGGGACGTGATCCACTTCTTGGAGGCCTGGTTCGGGGAGCCGACCAGCTTCAGGACCTGGTCCTTCAGCTCCTCGCCGGACGTGGGCCGCGGCAGCTTGTTCGCGTCGTCGGCCTGCAGGGCGTCCTGCCACTCGGGGCGGGCGTAGGGACGCTCGTACGTCGGGCCCTCGTGGGCGACCGTGCGCGGGTCGACGTCCACGATCTTCTCGCCGTGCCAGAAGATCTCCAGCCGGTCGCCGTCGGTCACCTCACCGACGACGGTGGCGATGACGTCCCACTTCTCGCAGATCTCCAGGAAGCGGTCGACCTTGTCCGGCTCCACGACCGCGCACATGCGCTCCTGCGACTCGCTCATGAGGATCTCCTCAGGAGACAGGGTCGAGTCGCGCAGCGGGACGTCGTCCAGGGTGACGCGCATGCCGCCGGAGCCGTTGGAGGCCAGCTCGGAGGTGGCGCAGGACAGGCCGGCCGCGCCGAGGTCCTGGATGCCGACGACCAGCTTCTCCTTGAACGCCTCCAGGGTGCACTCGATGAGCAGCTTCTCCTGGAAGGGGTCGCCGACCTGGACGGCCGGGCGCTTGCTGGGCTTGGCGTCGTCGAAGGTCTCGGAGGCGAGGATGGACGCGCCGCCGATGCCGTCGCCGCCTGTCCGGGCGCCGTAGAGGATGACCTTGTTGCCCGCGCCGGAGGCCTTGGCGAGGTGGATGTCCTCGTGCCGCATCACGCCGATGGCGCCGGCGTTGACCAGCGGGTTGCCCTGGTAGCAGGCGTCGAAGACGACCTCGCCGCCGATGTTGGGCAGGCCCAGGCAGTTGCCGTAGCCGCCGATGCCGGCGACGACGCCGGGCAGGACGCGCTTGGTGTCGGGGTGGTCGGCGGCGCCGAAGCGCAGCGGGTCGACCACGGCCACCGGCCGCGCGCCCATCGCGATGATGTCGCGGACGATGCCGCCGACACCCGTGGCCGCGCCCTGGTAGGGCTCGACGTACGACGGGTGGTTGTGCGACTCGACCTTGAAGGTGACCGCGTAGCCCTGGCCGACGTCCACCACGCCGGCGTTCTCGCCGATGCCGACGAGCATGGCGTCGCTCTGCGGGGCCTTCTCGCCGAACTGGCGCAGGTGGACCTTGGAGGACTTGTACGAGCAGTGCTCGGACCACATGACCGAGTACATGGCGAGTTCGGCGCCGGTGGGGCGGCGGCCGAGAATCTCCACCACCCGCTCGTACTCGTCCTTCTTCAGGCCCAGTTCGGCCCAGGGCAGCTCGACGTCGGGGGTCGCGGCCGCGTGTTCGACCGTGTCCAGAGGCGTCCGGCTCATGCGTTGACCAGCTTCTTGAGGATCGAGGTGAAGAAGGGCAGGCCGTCGGTACGGCCCGTACCGATCAGCGGCTCGACGGCGTGCTCCGGATGCGGCATGAGGCCGACGACGTTCCCAGCCTCGTTGGTGATGCCGGCGATGTCGTTGAGCGAGCCGTTGGGGTTGAAGTCGAGGTACCGGAACGCCACCCGGCCCTCCGCCTCCAGCTTGTCCAGCGTGTACTGGTCGGCGACGTACCGGCCGTCCATGTTCTTCAGCGGAATGTGGATCTCCTGACCCGCGCGGTAGTCGCCGGTCCAGGAGGTCTCCGCGTTCTCCACCCGCAGCTTCTGGTCGCGGCAGATGAAGTGGAGGTGGTCGTTGCCGAGCATCGCGCCCGGGAGGAGGTGGGCCTCGGTGAGGATCTGGAAGCCGTTGCAGATGCCGAGGACCGGCAGTCCGGCCTTCGCCTGCTCGATGAGGGAGTCCATCACGGGCGAGAAACGGGCGATGGCGCCGGCCCGCAGATAGTCGCCGTAGGAGAAGCCGCCGCACAGGACCACGGCGTCGACCTGCTTGAGGTCCTTGTCCTTGTGCCACAGGGCGACGGGTTCGGCGCCCGCGATACGGATCGCACGCTGCGTGTCCCGGTCGTCGAGGCTGCCCGGGAAAGTGACGACGCCAATACGAGCGGTCACTTGGCCGCCTCCGCGACTTCCGCCGGGTCCTCCACCTTGACGACGAAGTCCTCGATCACGGTGTTGGCGAGGAAGGATTCCGCAAGATCGTGGATGCGGGCGAGTGCGGCCTCGTCGACCGGCCCGTCAACTTCCAGTTCGAAACGCTTTCCCTGACGTACGTCCGAGATCCCCTCGAAACCCAGGCGCGGCAGCGCACGCTGGACCGCCTGGCCCTGGGGGTCGAGGATCTCCGGCTTGAGCATGACGTCGACTACGACGCGTGCCACTGGCACTCCCGGTGTGTGGTGCTGAGCAGGTTCCTTCAGACTACCCGCACAAAATTTCTACGCGAGTAGAGTTGTAGGAAACTACGTGAGGCGCATCACGATCGGGTGTCGAAGCCGTGCACCCGTGAAAAGTTCTGGGAAAGTTCGGGAGTCCGTCGGCGGCCCCTATTGTGCTCGGACACGCGGACGGATTTAGTCGGGCTTCACATTGCATTGCCGGGCACTGTACAAATGAATTGGCAATAGCCGATACTCGGCACATCAAGGCCGTTGAGCTGTATCGACGTGCCGCACGAAGGGACCGATATTCGTGGCGCAAAAAGTCGTGGTCACTCTCTTTGACGACATCGACGGCTCGGAAGCGGCCGAGACGATCGCCTTCGGACTCGACGGCAAGTCGTACGAGATCGACCTGAACGAAGCCAATGCCGGGAAACTGCGCGAGGCGCTCGCGCCCTACGTCGAGGCCGGCCGCAAGCGGTCGCGGTCCGGCAAGGCGTACAAGCAGACGGAGGTCGCCCCCGACCCGGCGGCCGTCCGCGCCTGGGCCCAGGCGAACAGGATGGACGTCCCGGCCCGCGGACGCATCCCCAAGAAGGTCTACGAGGCGTTCAGCGCCGCGCAGTGAAGCCCGCGAAGGGGCAGTCCTCAGGGTCCGTCAGCGGGCCCTGGGGGCCGTGCACTTGGGACGGGCGGAGGGCCGCCGGGGGAACCGACTTGCGCTACCCCCCTGCTGATCAGCTAATGTCTGGGACACGCCGAGGGGCGAGGCCGAGAGGCCGGATCCCGAGGACATGCGGGTGTAGTTCAGTAGTAGAACATCCCCCTTCCAGGGGGAAGGCGCAGTGTGCAATTCCTGTCACCCGCTCTGGCGCCGGCCGTCACGACCACTGTTGTGGATCAGGTAGGCTGGTGCTCGCACCGATCGGTGGGAGCCGATCGGAGGCAGTGCGGACGTAGCTCAGTTGGTAGAGCGCAACCTTGCCAAGGTTGAGGTCGCGAGTTCGAGCCTCGTCGTCCGCTCGGGAATCAGACCCCGGTCCACTGGACCGGGGTCTTTTCGTGTGCCCGTGTGCTTCCCCCGCCTCGGGGCTCTGACATTTGTCATGCCCGGCGATGACACCGCGCACTGCCGGGCCGCGCCCGGCGCCGGGACGCTGGTTCCATGGACAAGGACGAACACGAGCCCGTGATCGAGGTCACCGACCTCAGGCGTGTCTACGGGGGCGGGTTCGAGGCGGTACGCGGGATCACCTTCTCCGTGGCACGCGGGGAGATCTTCGCCCTGCTCGGCACCAACGGCGCGGGCAAGACCTCGACGGTGGAACTGCTGGAGGGACTCGCCGCTCCGGCCGGGGGCCGGGTCCGGGTCCTCGGCCACGACCCCTACCGCGAGCGGGCCGCCGTACGCCCCCGCACCGGCGTGATGCTCCAGGAGGGCGGCTTCCCCGCCGAACTCACCGTCGCCGAGACCGCCCGGATGTGGGCGGGGTGCACGAGCGGTGCGCGCCCCGAGCCGGAGGTGCTGGAGCTGGTCGGGCTCGCGGACAAGCACCGGGTGCGGGTCAAGCAGCTCTCCGGCGGTGAGCGGCGCCGCCTGGACCTGGCGCTCGCACTGCTCGGCGAGCCGGAAGTCCTCTTCCTCGACGAGCCGACGACCGGGCTCGACGCCGAGGGCCGCCGGGACACCTGGAAGTTGGTGCGGAACCTGCGCGACGCCGGTACGACCGTGCTGCTCACCACGCACTACCTGGAAGAGGCCGAGGGCCTCGCCGACCGGCTCGCCATCCTGCACGAGGGCCGCATCGCCGCGTCCGGGACCCCGGCGGAGGTCACCGCAGGCCGCCCCTCCCGGATGTCCTTCGAGCTGCCCGAGGGCTATTTCCCGGGGGACTTGCCGCCCCTCGCCGACCTCGGCGTCTGCGACCACGAGAGCGACGGCAGGACGGTGCTGCTGCGCACGGCCGAACTGCAGCGGACCGCCACCGCCGTCCTGGCGTGGGCCGAGCGCGCCGGCGTCGAACTGCGCGGCCTGGACGTGCGCTCGGCCTCACTGGAGGAGGCGTTCCTGGGGATCGCGCGTGAACGGGGGATGACGTCGTGAGCGGGGCTGGCGCGGGAACGGGGCGGCCCGGCGACGCGCCAACGGAGCGGCTCGGCAAGGAGGCTCTCGGCGCGCGAACGGCGGGGGCGGCGGGACCGGCGGCGGAACGGAAGGGCGCGGCATGAACAGGGTCGAGGCGGAACCGGCGGACGGCGGCCCCGGCGCGGAAGGGCCCGGAACGGAAGGGCCCGGAACGGAAGGGCCCGGAACGGAAGGGCCGGGCATGAGCGGGGTCGAGGCGGAATCGGCAGGAGGCGGTGTGAGCGGGACCGGCACGGGGGCGGGACGGGGCGGCGTCAGTGGGGTCCGTCGGCGAGCGGTGAGCGGATGGAAGGGCGGCCCGGGACCGGGGGCGCTCGCCCCCGTGGCGCGGCGGCTGCGGGCGTTGGCACGGGCCGAACTCGCCCTGCTCGGCCGCAACCGGGGAGCCGTCTTCACAGCGCTGGCCATGCCGCTCACGCTGCCGTTCGCCATGCGGCCCGCCCTCGACGATCTGGACCTGAAGAAGGAAGGGCTGGACATCGGCACGGTCCTGCTGACCACCGCGATCGGCTTCTCCTTCCTCTTCGCCGTCTACACCTCCCTGGTCAGCGCCTACGTCGCCCGCCGCGAGGAACTGGTCCTCAAGCGGCTGCGCACCGGGGAACTGTCCGACCCCGAGATCCTCACCGGCACCGCCCTGCCCGCGATCGCCCTCGGTCTGGCCCAGGCCGTCGTGCTGTCCGCCGGCTGCGCCGCTCTGCTGCACACCGGGGCACCGAAGGCGCCGTACCTGCTCCTGCCAGGCCTGCTCGCCGGGCTCGTGGTCAGCGCCGCGCTCGCCGCGCTCACCGCGTCGTTCACCCGGACCGCCGAGAGCGCCCAGGTGACCGCCCTGCCGATGGTGTTCGTGTCCATGGTCGGCTCCGGGATCACGGTGCCCACCGAGGTCATGCCGGAGCGGCTCGCCTCCGTCTGCGAACTCCTCCCGCTGTCCCCGGCGATCCGCCTCATCCGCGCCGGCTGGTCCGGTCAGCTGGGCACGCACGAGACCCTGGGCGCCCTCGCGACCGCGCTGGCCTGGACGATCGTGGCGGTGTTTGCTGTACGACGGTGGTTCCGGTGGGAGCCGCGGCGCTGAGGAGGGGGACGCGCGGATGCTCAGGCGCATGCGGGGATGGCAGCAGCGGCACTGGCGGGCACGGAGCAAGGCCGAACGGGTCGAGCTGTACACGGTCGTCACCTGGTACGTCACCACCTGGTTCTTCTCGCTCTGCTGGATGCTGCTGCCCCTGGTCGGCGGTCTCGACCACCGGCCCGTGGCGCTCGTCCTCGGCGCCTCGCTCGTCCTGGTCGCGGCCCTGCAGTGCGCCGTCTCCAACCGGCTCACCCGGCGCGCGCTCGACCACTACCTGGGACGCACCCGGCTGCCGGCCCGCGCGCACCGCACACCGGCCGTCCTGCTGGCCTCGGCACTGGCGCTGACCGTGGCACTCGCCGCGCTGGACGCGGCCGACCCGGTGACGATCCGGCTGGTGATCGGCGCCGCCCTGCTGCCGTTCGGGCTGCTCCTCGGACTCACGGTCCCGGTCCGGGTGTTCCTGCGCCGCTCGGCGGTGCTCGCGGTGATCCTCATGGGCGCTTTCGGGCTCGCCGACCGCGACGGCCTCGGCATCCTCGTGACCGGCGTGATGGCCGCCTTCCAGACGCTGTTCTCGCTGCTCGCCTGCCGCTGCGGCGCCTGGACCCTGTCCGTGCTCTGGGAGGCGGAACGGGCCCGCGAGACCGAGGCCCGGCTCGCCGTGGCCGAGGAGCGGCTGCGGTTCGGCCGGGACCTGCACGACGTGCTGGGGCGCAACCTGTCCGTGATCGCCCTCAAGAGCGAGCTGGCCGTCCAACTGGCGCGCCGAGGCCGCCCGGAGGCCGTCGAGCAGATGATCGAGGTGCAGCGCATCGCGCAGGAGTCCCAGCGTGAGGTCCGGGACGTCGTACGCGGGTACCGCGAGGCCGACCTCGGTGTCGAACTGCTCGGCGCGCAAGGCGTGCTGAGGGCCGCCGGGATCGACTGCGAGGTCCGCGCGGACGCCGGGCGGCTGCCCGGCGAGGTGCAGTCCGCGCTGGGCTGGGTGGTCCGCGAGGCGGCCACCAACGTGCTGCGGCACGGGGACGCCGGCCACTGTGCGGTGGGATTGCGGGTGCGAGAGGGGCTGGTGGTGCTGACGGTGGAGAACGACGGGGTGACCGATCCGAGTCGCGGCGCCGGCACCGGCGTTGAGCGGCAGGATGGGCCGGGCGGTGGTGGTGGTTCGGGCATCGCCGGGCTGCGGGAAAGGCTGGCCGCGGTGGACGGGACGCTGGAGGCGGGGGTCGTCGGCGAGGGCCGGTTCCGGGTCGTGGCCGAGGTGCCGCTGCGGGACGGTGGGACGTCCACGGCCGTCACGAGCGGGAAAGTGAGCGAAGTCACGTCATGAGCGGTCCGGTACGGCTGTTGCTCGCCGACGACGAACACCTGATCCGGGGGGCGCTGGCCGCCCTGCTCTCGCTGGAGGACGACCTGCTGGTCGTCGCGGAGGCAGCGAGCGGACCCGAGGCGCTGGCGATGGCCCGGGCGCACGCGCCCGACGTGGCCGTGCTCGATCTGCAGATGCCGGGCGCCGACGGTGTGAAGGTCGCCACATCCCTGCGGACCGAACTGCCCGGCTGCCAGGTGCTGATCGTCACCGGGCACGGGCGTCCCGGGCACCTGAAACGGGCGCTCGCGGCCGGTGTGCGCGGATTCGTCCCGAAGACGGTCAGTGCCCAGCGGCTCGCCGAGATCATCCGGACGATCCATGCCGGAAACCGTTACGTCGATCCCGAGTTGGCCGCCGACGCGATCTCCGCCGGGGACTCCCCGCTGACCGCGCGGGAGGCGGAGGTCCTGGAGCTGGCCGCCGACGGCGCGCCGGTCGCGGAGATCGCCGAGCGGGCCGCGCTGTCAGCCGGGACCGTGCGGAACTACCTCTCCTCGGCGGTCACGAAGCTCGGTGCGGAGAACCGCCATGCGGCAGTGCGTCTCGCACGGGAGCGAGGTTGGGTATAGTTGCTCTCGCGCCACGGCGCAGTGCGGACGTAGCTCAGTTGGTAGAGCGCAACCTTGCCAAGGTTGAGGTCGCGAGTTCGAGCCTCGTCGTCCGCTCCACGGAGAAGCCCCCGGTTCCGGCCGGGGGCTTCTCGCGTTCGCCCCGGCTCCCGCCGGGGCTCCCGCATCAGGACCAGCTGACGCCGGTGAGGCGCTCGTACGCCTCCACGTACTTCTGCCGGGTCGCCGCCACGACCTCCTGCGGCAGCGGCGGCGGGGGCTGCTCGCTCGCGCGGTCCCAGCCGGACTCGGCGGAGGTCAGCCAGTCACGGACGAACTGCTTGTCGTACGACGGCTGCGCGCGGCCCGGCTGCCACTGGTCGGCCGGCCAGAAGCGGGAGGAGTCCGGGGTGAGGACCTCGTCGGCGAGGACGAGGTCGTCGCCGACGAAACCGAACTCGAACTTGGTGTCGGCGAGGATGATCCCCCGCTCGCGGGCGATGTCCCGGGCGCGGGAGTACACGGCGAGAGTGGCCTGGCGCAGCTGGGCGGCGGTCTCCGCGCCGACCTGGCGGGCGACCTCCTCGTAGGACACGTTCTCGTCGTGCTCACCCACCTCGGCCTTGGTGGCGGGCGTGAAGATCGGCGCGGGCAGCTCGGAGCCGTCGACCAGGCCTTCGGGGAGGGCGAGGCCGCAGACCGTGCGGGACTCCTTGTACTCGGCCAGACCCGAGCCGGTGAGGTAGCCGCGGGCGACGCACTCCACCGGAACCATCCTCAGCGACTTGCAGACCAGCGTGCGGCCCGCCCAGTCGGCCGGGGCGCCCGCGGGCAGCTCGGTGCTGATGACGTGGTTGGGGGCCAGGTCGCGCAGCTGGTCGAACCACCACAGGGACAGCTGGGTGAGGACCCGGCCCTTGTCGGGGATCTCCGTGGGCAGCACCCAGTCGTAGGCGGACATGCGGTCGCTGGCGACCATCACGAGGTCGCCCGCCTCGTTCCGGTACAGCTCGCGCACCTTTCCGGTGTGCAGGTGCACCAGGCCCGGAACCTGGATCGGCTCGGGCTTTTCTACGAATCCGGACACGGTTCCTCCCCGTGGTTCTGTCCAACGCCTCGATTCTCCCTTATCGGAAGGATCGGTTTCGGTCAGGGGGGTCGGCCGCGGGCCGCCGGGGATCGGCCGGGGGTCGGCCGGGGCCCACCGGGGGGCAGTCGCGTTGGTCAGTCGCGTTTGCAGATGCGGTCCAGGAGGTTCGCCGTGGCGCGCTGGACGCGGGGGTCCACGTGGCCGGGGCGGTCCAGCGCCGGTGACCAGGCGAAGGTGCCGGAGGCGAACACCCAGGCGCCGGACGGTGCCCGGTACAGCGAGGTCTCCTGGTGGCGCAGGGCGCCGTCCCCGTCGGTGTAGGGCGAGTGCGCGAGCAGGATGCGCTCGTCGTGCGGGGGCAGCGGGGTGCGTGGGAAGTAGCGGTCGGCCTCGCCTGCGACGAGGCCCTCGATCTCGTCGCCCTCGTGCGCGCCGGTCGACTCCCACAGCCAGTGGCCGGCGTTGCGGACGATCAGCGGGTGCGGCTCGGGCACCCGGCCCGCGTACTGGATGCCGACCAGCTGCTGCTCGGGCCGGTCGATCTCCCGCCACAGCACCGGCCTGCCGGGGCCCTTGCGCTTGCGGCAGGTCAGCAGCCGGTCCGGGACCCCGGACGGCGACGGCCCCAACTCCACTCGCCAGTACATGGTGTTGGCGGACAGGAAGACCAGCGAGGTGCCGCGGTCGCGGGCGTCCTCGACGGCCCGGCGCATCGGCACCGACCAGTACTCGTCGTGCCCGGGGAAGACCAGGCCCCGGTAGCGGGTGGGGTCGATCCGGCCCGCGTGCAGGTCGCGGGCGTCGGCGTAGGCGAGGTCGTAGCCGTAGCGCTCGGCCCAGCGGATGAAGTCGTAGGCGTGGCCGACGTGCAGCGGCAGGCCCGCGCCCGCGTAAGGGCGGTCGAAGGAGACCGTGGTCGCCGCGTCGGCCTCGCCGAGCAGCCGGCCCTCCTCGTCCCAGGCGTGGTAGAGGCTGGCGCCGGTGTGGCCGTCCTCCGGGTAGAGGTTGTAGGCCTGCCAGGTGATGTCGGGCAGCAGCAGGAGCAGGTCGGCGGGGTGGTCGTCGCGGACCGTGAACGGCACGTGGGAGCGGTAGCCGTCGGCCGTGGTCAGAACGGCCACATAGGCGCCGATGCTCCAGTGCGAGGGCACCTGCAGGCGCCAGGAGAGCCACCAGTGGTGGCAGGAGACCGTCCGGTCGGCGGTGAGCGGCGGGGCCTGGACGATGCCGGACAGGCGCGGGCTGGTGGTGATCTTGGCGGCGCCGTCGCCTCCGTAGTGGCCGATCCGGTAGATGTCGACGCTGAACTCCTGCGGCGGGTCGACCGTGATGTGGAAGTCGATCGCCTCGCCGGGCGTGACGGCGCCGGTCGCGGTGAAACCCTTGATCTGGCGGTGCACGTCGTCAGCCGAGCGGGGCCCGGGACCGGCCGCCCGGGGCGCGGGCACCCGGGCCCCGCCCGCGGGGCCGAGCGGCTGCGGAGTCGGTTCGACGTACCAGGGCACGACGTGTCCCGTGTCGTCGAAGTAGGTCTCACTGCCACGCAGCCAGGGCACCGGGCCCTGGCCGAAGGGGTCCGTGACGGCGTGCGCGAGTGCTCCGGACTCCCAGCGGCGGATGTGGTCCGATGCCATGATCGCTCCCCTCCCTCGTGCCCTCGTGTCGTCTTCGCGGTGCTCGTGGTGCTTCTGATGTTCGCGGTACCGGCGGTGCTCGAGGTGCTCTGTGCTCGGTGTGCCGGGGTATGTCGCCAGCCTTTGCCAAAGGCGTGGGCTGTCCCCAGCACATCACATAACGCACGTGCCCGGTCACTAGTCGTTGCTAATTGACCTGAACTGGAAGTCGTTTTTCCGTTACGCCGGTCCGGGTGGGACGCACGGCGTGGGCGGGAGGGTCAGACGAGCCGTACGGGCTTCTCGGCGCGTATCCCGGACGCGCTCAGCCAGTCGCGCAACGGGCCCGGGTCTCCCTCTTCGATCAGACTGAGCACCCTGGGCGTCAGGTCGGTGGCCCGCTCCCCGCCCAGCAGCAGGGACGGGCCGTCCAGCCAGTCCAGGGCCGGGATCGCGCCGGCGGTGTCGACGGCCGCGCAGCACACCATCGCCTTCACGTGATCGGCGAGCAGTTCGCGGGCGGTGCGCGGGGGCTGCAGGGGGACCAGCGGCAGGCCGCCGTCGTCCCACAGGGCGCTCTCGGGGCTCTGCCCGACGGCACTCGCCCCCCTCGGCACACCGGCCTCCTCCCGGGCCAGCTCGGCGCTCAGCCCGGCGGCGAGAGCGGAACTGCGCTCGGTACCGGGGTCGGCGTCGTCTTCTTCGTCGTGGAAGGCGGAGGGGTCGTCGAAGACGGAGGCGTCGTGATCGGCGAAGGAGCCGTGATCGGCGGCGGTGTCACGATCGGCGGAGGAGCCGTGATCGGTGGAGGAGTCGCGATCGGCGGAGGAGCCGTCGAAGGGGAGGGAGGGGCCGGTAGCGGCGGAGGTGTCCCGGGACTGCGCCGCCTCGTCGGCGTGGGGCGCGGTGGAGGTGCGCGGGGTGTCGGTGTGCGGGGCGTGGGTGTCGCCCGGGCCGACGTTCCCTGAACCGGTGCCTTGAAGGACGGTGCCCTCCAGGCCGGTGTCTCCGAAGCCGGTGTCCCCCGGCCCGGCGTCTTCGAGGCCGGTGTCCTCGATCCCCGTGTCTTCGAGGCCGGATCCTTCTCGCCCGGTGCCGTTCGCCGGGGCCGGTTCGGTCAGGTGGTCCAGGACGCGGGCCAGGGTGGGGCCGCCCGGGTCGGGGGTCCTGGGGTCCAGGGAGGGGCGGACGCCGAGGGCGTCGAGGACGCGGTGCAGGCGGGCCGCGTCGGCGCGCCAGGTGCGGTCCACGACCTCCTCCGGGTACGCCGGCCAGTCCACCGGGGCCCAGTCGGGGCCGCACTCGGCGGGGCCGCCGTGGAAGAGGCGCGCCGCGAGCAGCGAGGCCGCCTCGTCCACCACGCCGGGCTCCTCCAGCAGGTCGCACGCGGGGCGCTCGCCGAGCCGGGAGGTGAAGCCCTCGGCGAGGCGGTCGCGCCGGGACAGTTCCGTGAGCGCCGCCACCACGCCCGCGTCCAGGCGGGACGGCCAGCGGCCCATGCGCCAGGCGGGCAGCGCGACCCGGGTCAGCAGCCGGTCCCAGCCGGCGTAGGCGAGGCCGACCTGCTCCTGGGCGACGATCCGCAGGCCGTAGTCCACCGCCTGCGCCCGCTCGGCTGCCGCCGCGGCGACCCCGCGCTCCATCAGCGCCGCGTGTTCCCGGCAGCCGCTCAGCAGCAGCCGGGCCACCCAGCCGAGGGCCGCGCAGACTCCGCGGGTCAGCGGGCAGCGGCCGGGCGTCGCGGCGACGGCCACCGCCGCGTCCAGCCCGCGCACGAAACGGCGGGCGGCGGCTATGTCCGGGTGCGCGGACGGGCCCGTACCGGCGACGACCGGGGCGAGGACCGCACGCAGTTCGCCGACCCTCATCCACCACAGGAACGGTGAGCCGATGACGAGGACCGGTGCGACGGGGGTGCGTCGGGAGGCGTGCGGGCCCGGGTCCGCCGGCTCGCCGGACGCCGGACCCGGCGGGGGTCCGTGGGCCGAGTGCGCGCGGTCCTCCAGCCAGCTGTCGCAGTCCGGCGTGAGCGCTATGGCCGACGGGGCCGGCACGTCCAGGCGGTCGGCGAGGTCGCGCACCATCCGGTACAGGTCGGGGGCGGACTTCTCCGGGACCGGCACCGTGGGGCTCACCGCCGGACGGGCCCGGGCCACGACCAGGGCGATACCGGTGGCGGCCAGCAGCACCAGTACGGCGAGCACGCTCACGATCCAGCGGGCCGCGTCCCAGCCGGGGCCGACGAGTTTGCCCGTGGAACCGCCGCTCAGCAGGATCACCGCGGCGCCTGCGGGCAGCAGGGCCACCGCCAGCGCCCGGCCCCGGACCCGCAGCACGGCGAGGGCCCTGGAGCGCGCGGCCTGCGCGCCCATCTCCACACCGATTCCGGTCACGTGCCGACCTCACCCCCTCCCTGCCGGTGCCGTGCCGTCCTGGTCTTGCTCACTCCCCCACTGTGGCACCCGCCACCGACATCGCAATGCCGGTGGGCCAAGTGCCGGAACGCTTGCGCGGCACCCTAGTTGGGGCTTCGGCCCACGTCAGCCGGATGGGGGATTGCTCACTCGATGGAATGGCTTTGGTCAGAGCTGGGTGACAGAAAGCAAAGATCGGGCCCCGGATTCGGTTCCGGGGCCCGATGGGGTGCGGGGGCGGGCGTCGTGCCCGCAGGCGTAGCCTCGCGGGTCCGGCCTAGGCCTGCGCCGCCTTCGCCGCGATGTCGGTGCGGTGCTGCGAGCCGTCCAGGTGGATCCTGCCCACCGCCCGGTAGGCCCGCTCGCGTGCCTCCGCGAGGTCCTTGCCGGTGGCCGTGACGGACAGCACGCGCCCGCCGGCGCTGACGACCGCGTCGCCGTCCTGCCTGGTCCCGGCGTGCAGTACGAACGCGTGCGGGGCGTCCTGGGCGGCCACCTCGTCCAGTCCGGTGATCGGGTCGCCGGTACGGGGGGTGCCGGGGTAGTTGTGCGAGGCGACGACGACGGTGACGGCCGCGTCCTCGCTCCAGCGCAGGGGTGCCAGGTCGGCGAGGTTCCCGGTGGCGGCGGCCATCAGGACACCGGCCAGCGGGGTCTGCAGGCGTGCCAGCACGACCTGGGTCTCCGGGTCGCCGAAGCGGGCGTTGAACTCGATGACCCGGACACCGCGCGAGGTGATCGCGAGCCCGGCGTAGAGCAGACCGGAGAAGGGCGTACCGCGACGGCGCATCTCGTCCACGGTGGGCTGCAGCACGGTGTGCAGCACCTCGTCGACCAGCTTGGGGTCGGCCCACGGCAGCGGGGAGTACGCGCCCATGCCGCCGGTGTTGGGGCCCTCGTCGCCGTCCAGGGCGCGCTTGAAGTCCTGGGCGGGCTGCAGCGGGACGACCGTCTCCCCGTCCGTGACGGCGAACAGGGACACCTCGGGGCCGTCGAGGAACTCCTCGATGACCACGCGCTCACAGCCGGCCGCGTGTGCCTTGGCGGCCTCGACGTCGGAGGTCACCACCACGCCCTTGCCCGCGGCGAGCCCGTCGTCCTTGACGACGTAGGGGGCGCCGAAGGCGTCGAGGGCCTCCGCGACCTCCTCGGCGGTGCTGCAGACGTAGGACCGCGCGGTCGGCACCTCGGCCGTCGCCATGACGTCCTTGGCGAAGGCCTTGGAGCCCTCGAGCTGCGCGGCCTCGCCGGACGGGCCGAAGACGGGGACGCCAGCCGCGCGCACGGCGTCGGCCACACCGGCGACCAGCGGGGCCTCCGGGCCGACGACGACCAGGTCGGCACCGAGGCCGGTGGCCAGCCCGGCCACCGCCGCGCCGTCGAGCGCGTCGACCTGGTGCAGCTCGGCGACCTCGGCGATGCCGGCGTTGCCGGGGGCGCAGTGCAGCGCGGTGACGTCGGGGTCGAGGGACAGGGAGCGGCACAGGGCGTGTTCGCGGGCGCCGCTGCCGATGACGAGGACCTTCACGGGGGTCAGCCTATCGGCAAGGTTGCCGAAGGCCGGGCGCCGGGGAAGCCGTACGTTCCTACAAGGGCCCTTCTGGGGCTGCTCGCGGAGCGGGCTACTCGTTGGAGAACTCCTCGACCACCGTCGCCCCCAGTTCCCGCACGATCAGGTCGTGACCGGAGAGGGCCGACTCGTCGAGGTCGGGGTCGTCGTCCTCGGGGATGTCGTCCTCGGGGGCGACCGGAGGCGGCTCGGGGGCGGCCGTGGACCGTGGGGCGGCGGGGGGCGCCGCCAGGGCTGAGGCGGGGCCGCCCTGCGCGGAGGACGGCTGCGCGGAGGCCTGCTGCGGGGAGGACGGGGCGGCCGCGGGCCGGGGCGCGGCCGGGGCGCCGTAGCCACCGCCGCCGGTGGGAGCGCCGCCGTAGCCGCCACCGGCCGGGGCACCGCCGTAACCGCCGCCTCCTCCGAAGCCCGACGAACCGCCGGCCGACGGGGCCGAGCCGCCGCCGGACGGGTCGACGACCGGCTCGATCTTCCACTGCACGCCGAACTGCTCGGCCAGCGCCTGCCGCAGCACGTCCTCGCTGCCGCTGCCCGCGAAGTTGTCGCGGGCTCCGGCGTTGACGAAGCCGATCTGGAGGGTGGTGCCGTCGAAACCGGCCACATGGGCGTTCTGGCTGAGCAGGATCCAGGTGAAGCGGCGGCGGTTCTTGACGGCCTCCAGGATGTTCGGCCAGAGGGCTCGGGGGTCCAGGCCGCCGGCGGGAGCACCCGCGGGCGGGGGCGGAGCGGAGGCTGCCTGGTGCTGCGGCTGCGCGGGGGCCGGGGCAGGGGCCGAGCCGGAGGCAGGAGCGCGGCCGGGGGCCGGGGCCTGCCCCTGCTGGGCACCGGCCGGGGCCGCCGCCGTGGGCCAGCCCCCGGGGCGCCGCCCGCTGCCGGCGGAGGCGGCGGCGGCGGCGGGCCAGGATCCGGGGGCGGCGGCAGGGGCCACGGAGGCCGCTGGAGGCTGCGCTGCGGGTACGGGGGCGGGGGCCGGTGCTTCCCTCTCGGCCGCAGGGGGCACCGCAGTGGGCGCGGGGGCCATGGAGGCGGCCGGAGCGGCGGCAGCGGCCCCGGAGGCGGCCGGAACGGAGGCAGGGGCGTCCGGCGCGGAAGGCGTGGCGGGGCCGCCGGCTCCGCCCGCGGGGCCGCCCGTGCCCCGTACCGCCGCCCGGGCGGCAGCGGGTCCGCCCCCGGCCGGTACGGGTGGTACGGGTGCACCGGCGCCATGGGCCTCGGGACCGGGCACGTACCCCATGGCGGGCGCGCCGGCGCCGCCGGAGAAGTTGACGCCGCGCTCGAGACGGTCGAGGCGGGCCATCACGGACCGCTCGTCGCCGTAGGCGGCGGGGAGCAGCACGCGCGCGCAGATCAGTTCCAGCTGGAGGCGGGGCGAGGTCGCGCCGCGCATCTCGGTGAGGCCCTCGTTGACGAGGTCGGCGGCGCGGCTCAGCTCGGCCGCGCCGAAGGTGGACGCCTGGGCCTGCATGCGCTCCAGGACGTCGGCGGGGGCGTCGAGGAGCCCCTTCCCGACGGCGTCCGGCACGGCGGCGAGGATCACCAGGTCCCGCAACCGCTCCAGCAGGTCGGCGACGAACCGGCGCGGATCGTTGCCGCCCTCGATGATCCGGTCCACGACCTCGAAGGCCGCGGCCCCGTCACCGGTGGCGAAGGCCTCGACGACCGAGTCGAGCAGGGACCCGTCGGTGTACCCGAGCAGGGAGGTCGCCATGGCGTACGTCACGCCCTCCGCGCCCGCGCCGGCGAGGAGCTGGTCCATGACGGACATGGAGTCACGCACCGACCCGGCGCCCGCGCGCACGACGAGCGGCAGCACGCCTTCCTCGACCGGGATGTCCTCCCGTCCGCACACCTCGGCGAGGTAGTCGCGCAGGGTCCCGGGCGGCACGAGCCGGAAGGGGTAGTGATGGGTCCGCGAGCGGATGGTCCCGATGACCTTCTCGGGCTCGGTGGTGGCGAAGATGAACTTGAGGTGCTCCGGGGGCTCCTCCACGACCTTCAGCAGCGCGTTGAAGCCGGCCGAGGTGACCATGTGGGCCTCGTCGATGATGTAGATCTTGTACCGGCTGCTCGCGGGCCCGAAGAAGGCCTTCTCCCGCAGCTCACGGGCGTCGTCGACGCCACCGTGCGAAGCGGCGTCGATCTCGATGACGTCGATCGACCCCGGGCCGTTCCTCGCCAGGTCCCGGCACGACTGGCACTCCCCGCACGGCGTCGGGGTGGGACCCTGCTCACAGTTCAGGCAGCGGGCCAGGATGCGCGCGCTGGTCGTCTTCCCGCACCCACGCGGCCCGCTGAACAGGTACGCGTGATTGACCCGGTTGTTCCGCAGCGCCTGCTGCAGCGGGTCGGTGACATGCTCCTGCCCGATGACCTCGGCAAAGGTCTCCGGGCGATAGCGGCGGTACAGCGCGAGAGACGACACGCATACGAGGTTAATGGCGCCCACCGACAACCGGCCCCGCCCGAGGACGGCCGGGAACGCAAGGGCCCCCCACGCACCCGCCAGAGCCGACCTACCCTTGCTGCCTTCCGGCCCTGGGGGAGTTCAGTCAGATAGCGCCGCGTGAGGGGCTGCGCCCACAGTACCCGATCCGGGCCTGCGGCAACGAGTTCGCGAGCACTCCCCTCGGTCATGTAATGTTTCCGGCGGAGGATTCGCCTAGAGGCCTAGGGCGCACGCTTGGAAAGCGTGTTGGGGGCAACCCCTCACGAGTTCGAATCTCGTATCCTCCGCCAGTGCCTCACCGGGCACGATGTCGAAGGGCCCCACTGTTCGCAGTGGGGCCCTTCGACGTCGTCCGTCTCGGTCTGCGTCTCAGCCGGTCTTTCCCTCGGCCGGGCGGCACCCGGAGCGCGTCGCCGACCTGCTGAGCGACCTTGCGGAGCATGACTCCCGTCACATTCACCCGCATGCACCGGGCTCGCACGCGGGTCACTCCCCCGAGCTCCACGCCCGTGATCGAGTCGATCACGACTTGCGGACACCGAGGATCAGGAGGACGGCCGCGGCGGTGTGCCGAGCGTCGTACAGACGGCCGTCCCGGCCACCACCGTCCCGAAGCAGCCGCTTCCAGGCGTGAAAGTCGGTGTTCGGGCTCGGCGGCCCTGAGGCGAAGACGTACCCCTTGCCCTCCCAGTCGGCGCCGGCCGCGCTCCTGGTGCTGGCACAGGGTCTTGATCAGCGGCCGCGACCGTCGTGGTAAGCGCGTGCGCCGACGTCCTGGGACTCAAGGCCGTGTGCGGGACACCTGCCGACGCAGCCCCCATGCCCTGAACCGGCCGCTCACGAAGATGCCGACGCCGGCGGACAGCGCGATCAGCACGACGGAGGCCCCGCCGTCCACTGTGACGTGGTGACCCCGGGGCGCCGAAGCCGCCAGAAGAGCGCCGCTCCCAGCAAAAGCCACGGCGGCTACGGCAAACCCGATCGCCATTTCAGCCCACCACATTGCCTGCGTCGGTCGATTCGCCATGGCGTGGTTGTACCTCACGCCTTCCCGCGGTACCGCAGCGAGGTACTTTCCCGCTCGCAGGTCCTGCGGAAGCTGACATCAACAGATGGGGACGCGGGCGGTCAGACGCGGTTCTCAGCGGCAGTTCAGCCGAGACCGGCAGCGAGTTGGCCGCTGTCCTCAGCTTCCCCTGATCGACCTGATGAGGATGAGGCAACACCTCCAAGCCGTTCCGCCGACCGCGCTTACACTGCCACTCACAAAGCCGAGGAGCAGAGCATGGAGGACGACAGCATGGCGGATGTGTCCAGGTTCCCTGGGCGAACAGGTCGCGTCGTAGTGCTCGCCTTGGTGTCTTGCGGTTGGGTGGCCGCCCCGATCTCCACATTCATAGAGATGCCCCACATCACTTGGCCCGGATCGGTCCTGTTTCTCGTAGTCGGCGCGTTTCTTGCCCGGGAGTGGCGACGTGTCTGGCGTCGAGAGGCCCCGTACGACGTGCAGCGGCGGGCTCTCAAGTTTCCGAACTGAGACCGGTCACCCGTGGAACCGGGCGGATGAGTCGCCGCAGAGGGAACCGCAGGATCGCCGCAGCCGTGACTGCGTCTGTGCGTGAGTGGAGGGACGAGGAGGGTTGGGGTGTCCTCGATTCGCCTGAGACGCCCGGAGGGTGCCTCGGCCACTACGCCGACGTACAGGCGCCCGGCTTTCCCACACTGCCCACGGCGCGAAGCCTCCTATGGGCTTCCACTGCAGGTCCCACAACCCGTTGGGGCGCAAGAATCGCTATCTGGTAACGAAGTTCAGGTACTCCGCCCTCCCGATACGCCGCGCCGGCGTGGCGAGCACGCTCGTCAGCATCGAGGTCGATTGAGCTGCCGATGTGTTTGAGTTCGTTCCGCGTTCGGGTTAGCGCCGACAGGTAATCCCCGTACAACTGTCGTCTCAGATCGAACAGCCTGGTCGACTGATCGCGCTTCCAGCGAATTCGATCAGCAAGCAGTGTGGAACCGACGCCCATAACCGCGCCGAGGCCGGTCCCCCAGAGCGTCCCCCAATCCATGCAAGCCCCCCGTTCGCCGGTTCCGACGTCTGCCCACCACTTCGCCGGCTCTGTTCACTACGAGGGTGTGAAGCCGGCGGACCGGTCGAGGTGGAACGCGGGGCCCGTAGCCGTCGGAGTCCACCCCTCACACAGGGCAAGCCGAACGGCCGCAGCCACACCAGACGGCAGTACAGGCTCAGCCTCGCGACCGATCCAGTTGCTGGGATGCGGCTGACTGGTGGTGACGACGAGCGTCCTGCCTGGCGTGTCCACGTGCTCGACCGCGAATGTGCACGGCGACCAGGCCAGGCCCTGGTGGTACGTCGGCCTGCCTCGCAGACGCCAGCGGTAGGCCGTGCCATCGACAACGATCTGTCGTGATCCCTTGCCGGCCAACGCCATGACGCCCCCTCCAACAGTGGCGATGCTGGCGAACTCGGCACCACCGTCCGTCTCAGTTTCCGTCTCGTCCAGCGCCGTTCACGGACGTTCAGACGAGACCGGAGGCGGTAGCCGGTCAGACAACCGGCCGCCCATGAACGCGGGTGAACGGCCCCCCCGTCCGGGAGCGAGCCGCGCGGGCATCGCCGCCTGTAGGCTCGCCCACCCGCCGCTGGTGAGGAGCAGGAGTGTCATGGAGCTGGCGCCGTCGACGCTGAACCGTCTCGCGAACAGCGTCCTCGGGGCGGCCCCGGCGGCTGGGGCCATCGCATGCGCGGTGCAGGCCGACGGCGCCCTTTCGCGACTCGCGGCTTGCCTCGGCGCGATCGGGTTCGCGGTGATCGCTGTCAGGGATTACCGGCTCGGCGTGAGCTGCCGGCGCGCGACACTGGTGATCCGCGGATATCTGCGCACACGTGTCATCCCCCGAGAAAGCATCACGGGGATAACGGACTTCCCGGCGGTCAGATGGACGACTCACAGGGGGCGCAAGCGGTGGACCCCCATCACGGCGTTCGTGACGAGTACGGACGAGATCTCGGCAACCCGGCTTCACAAGGAGCGCGCTCTCGGGAAGCTGCAGCGGTGGGCGCGACCGTAGGGGCCTGGCCCCGACAGCCATGAGCCCCTGCGGCCTGGGTGCCCCATCGGCCAGCAGGTCTCGATGTTCCTGCAAGTCCCCGCCGGACGCTGCAACCACGGACCGCATGGGAGCGTCACTTGCGGTGACCGAGCCCTGTCGCCTCCTTGGAGGGCATCCGTTGTCGGTACCGCCTCTGCCGCCGTCCCTGCTCCCGCCGCGTGGGCAGTCCATGGCGGTGTGGATACGGCGCACGTTCCGCTCGCGCAAGGCGTTGTCGGGCGTCACCCAGTGGTTCATCGACTGGGGCATACCGATCTTCCTGGTCATCGGATTCGTCTGGGTGTTCGGCGCCGGCCGCTCCGAGAAGGGCTGGAGCGGCATCTACAGGGTGTTCACGCTCATCGACCGGCCCGTGCACGTATCGTCCTGGGGCGCATCGATACTTGGCTGGCTGCTGGTACCAGCGCTGATCGGTGGAGTGGCAGGTCATGTGATCGCCGCCCGGATGCAGCGGGTCAAAGAGATCGCGACCAACCAGCTGTTCCAACGAAGGGGCCTGAAACGCCGCCTCAAGCCACCGGGCAGGATCACCTTCCTCGAGTCACTGCATCTGAAGAGCGCGGAGGACCAGGAGTTCCTGGACCGCTACGTCAGACGGGCGCACCGGGGAGACTGGAAGAAGGCTCAGGACCACTGGGAGGTCCTCGTCCGAGACGTGCTCTGCACGGTCGAACTGGCGGAACTGGATCGCAACGAGGCGCTCGAATCCGCCGAGAGTGTCGCCCGCGCGGTGATGTGGGTGACCGGCTACCAGGACAAGTGCCTCGTGTGCACCGCACGCGCCCACCAACCATGACCCTCCGGAAGGACCGTTCCGATGCAGACACGAAGCGTCGTGGAGATCGCTCGCGCCGCCCTGCGCGAGATCTTTCCCACCGCTCCCGAGGACGGCCTTGACGAGGGGGCACGTCACCTCGCCCGCTGGGGAGTCGAGGGTCACGGAACCGGGCTGGGCAGCTCGGCGGCTGCGCTCATGTACATGGACCTGGCCGGTGCGGCCCAGGAGAGGCACGTGCCCGACGACGTCATCGCGGCCGGCGAGGTTCGCGCCGGCACCCGGACCTGGCGTGCCCCATCGCAACTGGGCTGACCATGAGAGCCTGATCAGCTGGTCCGGGGGAGGCCGATGGAGCGCCGTCCCGCGCGGGACCCGGCGAGGCCGAGCGCCCGGGTGAGGACCCGTGTGAGGGCCCAGCGCGCACTGTCGTGGTGGACCGGACGTCAGAGGTCGAGCTGGTACTCGAACGTCGTGTGGGTCGGCGCATAGCCGAGCGCG
Source organism: Streptomyces lucensis JCM 4490 (assembly GCF_014650035.1). Lineage (GTDB taxonomy): Bacteria > Actinomycetota > Actinomycetes > Streptomycetales > Streptomycetaceae > Streptomyces > Streptomyces lucensis. The sequence goes on from NZ_BMUE01000006.1 coordinate 76,530, forward strand.
TCGTTGATGCGCGTCATGTGCGGGTTGTTGTCGGCGGTGTCCGTCAGCAGGCCGCCGAGACCGGGGTGCCGTTCCAGGGCGTGCCGGACGGAGACGGCCTTCATCCAGGGTCGGCACGACGACCAGTGCTTAAGGATTGCTCCATGTGGGTTCAGCGAGTGATCGAACTGACCGGGTGGGAACCGCTCGGGATCTCCGTCGACTGGGCGGCGGTCGAGCAGGAGCTGGGGGTTCCGCTGCCGGCGGACTACAAGGAGCTGTACGAGGCGTTCGGCGGCGGCGTCTTCGGTGATTCCGTCTACTTCCTGGGGCGCGACGAAGGCCTCGGGACGTTCGACTTCCTGAGACAGTGGCGGGCCGACCTGTCGGTCGACCGGGACGCCGGGTTCGGGGCCGTCTCCGCCGTCGCGCCCTATGCGATCTACACGCCGGGGGGCAAGGGGCTGGTCGAGTGGGGCTCCACCGAGTGGGCCGACGAGTACTTCTGGCTGCTCGATGCCGAGCGGCCGGGCGATCACCCCATCCTTGCGCGGTCCAACGACGTGGGCGGATGGAATCGGTACGACATGTCGACGTCCGAGTTTCTCTACCGCGTCCTCGCGGAGGCCGATTTCCGGCCTTTCGGGATCGCGCAGTACGACCTCGGCGCGACGTTCGAACCCGGATCCGGCGGTCTTTCCGGGGACGGCCCGACTGAACCGTCAGTCCCGTGAACCGTCAGGCCCGTGCACGGTCGCGCGTCACGCCCCGGACGGTGCCGCTCAGCCGTCGCGACCGCTCGCTTCCGCCTTAGCCCCCGCCCCCGCCCCCGCTTCCTGCGCCGCGTCGGCGATGGCCTGCAGTGCGGCGAGGTGGCGTTTCAGGGCCGTACGGCCGGCCGGCGTCACGGAGAGCCACGTGCGCGGGCGCCGGCCGACCGCTCCCTTGCGGATCTTGAGGTACCCGGCCTCCTCCAGGGCGGTCGCGATGCGGCTGACGCTCGCGTCGGAGACCTGGCAGTAGTCGCGGACGGCGGCGAACTCCGCTTCGGCACAGCCGGCGAGGAAGGCCATCATGGTCAGCCGTGTCGGATGGTGGATGACCTGGTCCAGTGCCGGCGGCACGGCGGGGTTCATGCCGTGCGCTCCGACGCCTCGAGCGTCGCCGCCGCCTCGGAGCGGAGGGCGTTCCTGCGGGACTCCCGCCACCACAGGGAGCCTCCCGCGAGGACGCCCAGCGCGATCGCGCCGACGCTCCGTCCGAACGCGAGGAACGCCAGGCCGGCGACCGCGTAGGCGAGTACCGGCAGTCCTTCGAGGAGGAGACGCTGCCCCTTGCTTCCGCGCGATGGCCACGCGCGCACCCGCATACGCAGCGCGCGCACCGCGCACATGACCGGGAAGGCCGCGAGCGTCGTGATCATGACGACCAGCAGTGCGGGCCGCCACGCCGCACCATTCGCCCCGTACAGGAGCGGGGCGGTGGCCAGGGCCATGCCGATTCCATGGGTGACGCCTGCCAACGGGGCCCACCACGATGCGTAGGGGGGCGGGGTGCTGGCGGTCAGCCTGGCCCGCTGAGCCATCCGTAGATCGGCCGTCGCCCTGAACGCTCCCGTGTACTCATCGCGTGACACGTGTCCCCCATCTCCCCGTGGTCCCGGAGTCGTTCGACTCCTCGGCTCTCATCAGTGTCGCACGTACTTTTGTAATGCAAAAGTACTTACGGACTTACGGACTGGCAGGCTGACGGACCGACAAGCACCAGCCGGCTGAAAAGCGATGGGCCGCAGGCCGGTCCGGCTGGTAGCTTTCGTGCGGCCGTGAACCGCCCGAGGAGGTGAGACCCATGAACGCTGTATCCGTATGGGTGCTCCCCCTGTTCGCCACGGCCGGGCGATCGACATAGGTGTCGCCGGGAGCGCCTCACGAGCAAGGCACTCCCGAAAGGCACTACCTATGCACTCTCTCCGTTTCACGGCCGAGACGTCGTCGGACGGCGTGGTCGAGCGCGACTTCACCGTGGGCGAGGTCCCCGGCGTGCTCTGGTCGCCCGTGTCCGGTCCCGGACGGGCACCCCTGGTGCTGATGGGTCACGGCGGCGGCACGCACAAGAAGTGGCCGGCGATGAGCGGCCGTGCGCACCGCTTCGTGACCGACTGCGGCTTCCACGTCGCCGTCATCGACGCGCCCGGCCACGGCGACCGGCCGCGTACCGCGCACGACGAGGCGGAGATCGCGGCGCTGTACCGGGCGCGGGCGGCGGGCGAACCGGAAGGCCCCGTCGTGGTCCGTTACAACGCCCATCTGGCGGAGCGCGCCGTACCCGAGTGGCAGGCGACCCTGGACGCGCTCCAGGAACTCCCCGAGATCGGCCCGGACGGACCGGTCGGCTACTTCGGCCTGAACATGGCCACCGCGATCGGTGTGCCGCTGACGGCCGCCGACCCCAGGATCCGCGCCGCGGTCTTCGGCCTGCACTGGCCCGATGCCCTGGCCGAGGCGGCGAGCCGGATCACCGTCCCGGTCGAGTTCATGCTCCAGTGGGACGACGAGCACATCCCGCGCGAGTCCGGTCTCGCGCTGTTCGACGCCTTCGCCTCGAAGGAGAAGACGTTGCGGGCCAACGCCGGCCGGCACAAGGAACTGCCCAGGTTCGAGGTCGGCAGCGCGGTCCGGTTCTTCGCCCGGCACCTCGGCCGGGCGGTCGCCCCGGCCGCCTGACAGGAGCGGTGGGACGCCCGGCCTGACGGAAGCGGTACTGGCGCCCGGCCCGCCGGCCGGGCGCCGCCGTCGTGTCTCAGGCCGCTCGGCCAGGCCGCTTCCCGGGTGCCGCCACGGCGGCGGCCGCCTCGGCCACGTGTACCCGGTGCCGGGGCAGCGCCCTCCGGGGCGGCCTGGTCATGGTGATCTGGCGGACCACCTGCTGGAAGCAGGCCAGCGAGGCGAAACTCGGCAGGGCGGCGACCGCCGTGTCGACGACGTTCTTCGGCGCCGGTGCGACGCAGAGCGTCATGGCGATGGCGGAGAAGGCCAGGAGCATGCACCAGGAATGGAAGGCCCGGCGCTGGTGCAGCGCCGCACGGAAAATGGCGAGCGCCGCCACGAGCCAGGGGCCGAACACCAGAATGGGCCACCAGGAAACGACGTCACTGTGCGACTGGGAAACCGCCACGATACGCAATGGGTCGTAAGCGATGAGGCCGCCGAAAATACTCACGGCGGCTGCGACGACGGTCGCCAGTGCGGCGATGCAGTAGCTGATGACCCGGATTCCGCTCGGACGCTGCCGTGCGCGGACCTTGCGATGCCCTCGGCGAGGCCTGTTCACCGGGGGCAGTTCCGCTGTGATTTCCTCGAGGATCTCACGATGGCTTTTCGGGACCGGATCGCCGAGGTGGTCCTCCTTGCGGGCGGAGGGGATCCTGGGCTGCTGCTCCTCGATGGCGTCCCGCAGCATGAAGGCCAGTTCCTCCGCGGGATCCCAGCTCGCTTCCGGCGGGATCAGGGGCGCGTTCGAAGGCGCGCCCAGAGGAGAGTTCAGGGGGGAGCCGAGGGGGGAGTTGAGAGAGTGGTAGAACGTCTCGGTGGGCGTCCAGTGCCCGTCCCCGACGCTCTGGTAGCCGTCCGAGTAGTCGGCGGCCGGATCAGGGTAGTACCCCATTCGTTCGTGATACATGACGCGAATGGTCATTCCGCCCGTGTGCCACTGAACCAGTATTCCGTGCTCGCCCAGCGTCTCGACAGGTCCCTTTCCAAGGCGCTCATGGTATCCATGAATTCCTGAAGAACGTCCTCGGTCACCTCGAGTGTCACGGGGAGGCCACCGTTCGACAAGGTCCCTTTCGCGGCTGCGGGATTGGACGCAGACAGATACGTGTAGGGGCCCAGCCGCCCCCTCATGGCCTTGGTCATATTCGCACTAACGCGGTCGCGTGATGATGGGGTGCGGGCCGAACGGGTGAACAATTAGCAGGACAAGTAACTTCGTCATGTATCGGGTCGTGGGCCTATATGCAGCTGTGGCAGCCGTGGCAACTGTATGGAGACCGAGCCGCGGACCCGGGGCCCGGCTACCGCGTCACCCGCACCGTCCTGGACACCGTCACCTGGTCCACCTCCGACACCCGTACCGTCACCTTCATCGTCCACGTCCCCGGCATGGGCAGGTCGAAGGAGTCGGCGGCCCAGTAGCCGCCGCGGTCGGTGACCTTGGTGTCCAGGGGGCCGACCCGCTGGGCGGGCAGGGTGAGGGAGAGGCGCAGTTCGGGCACCGCGGACAGGCCGCCGTCGGGGCCGTAGACCACCGCCTGGACGGAGTTCCTGCCGACCCGGCCGGGGTCCAGGGTGATCTGGACCGTGCCGCGGCCGCCGGACGCGCCGACGTCGAACGGGACCGTGACGACGGAGGCCGCCGGGACACCGGTCGTCACCGCGTCCTCGGTCGCCGCCTCGGTGGCGGCACGGCCGGGCACCGTACTGGTCAGCAGCGTCGTCAGGACCAGGACCACCACGCCCACGGCCGCCTCGGCCAGCACCGAGCGGCGCAGGAGGTGCACGGAGGCGGCGGGCGCCGGGGCGGGCGGGGACGCCTCCGGTTCCGGAGGGAGCGGCGGGCCGGTGGCCGGCTCGGGGACGCGCGCCGGAGCGGTCGCGCCGGGCGCGGCCGCACGCACCAGGCGGGTCGTCCAGGTGCGGGAGCAGGCCGCCGCCAGCAGCAGCGCGGTCACCGCCGCCAACTTGGCCAGCAGGGTACGGCCGTACGTCGTGCCCGTGAGCGCCTGCCAGGAGCCGAGGCCGCGCCAGGACTGGTAGACGCCGGTCACGACCAGGACCGTCACGGAGGCGAACGCCAGGCGGGAGAAGCGGACCAGGACCGTGGCGGACACCCGTGGGGTGCGGTGCAGGGTGCGCAGCAGCGCGGCCAGGCCGCCGAGCCAGGCGGCCATGGCCAGCAGGTGCAGGGTGGCCGAGGTGATCGCCAGCGGGACCTGGATGCCCGCCGAGGCGTGCTCCGCCGCCGACCAGGTCAGGGACAGCACCACGGAGAAGACCGCCACCGCCGGCAGGACGACCCGGCGGGGGAGCCTCTCGCGGCGGGGTCTGAGCAGCACGGTGACGGTCCCGGCCATCAGCAGCAACACCAGCCGGGCGAGCAGGAGTTCGCCGGGACGGGTGGTCAGGGTGTGGGTGAGGGCGGAGAGCGAGAGGGCGTCCGACGGGGAGGTGCCCTCCTCGTACGGGCCGCGCAGCAGGAGCAGGGCCGCCGTCGCGGCGAGGAGCGTGCCGGTGGCGGCCAGGGCGGGGGCGCGCAGCGGGGCCGACGTGGACGGGCGGCAGTACGCGACGAACGCCGCCGCGCCCAGGAGGAGCGCCGCGGCGAGGTAGGCCAGGTAGCGCGCGATGTTGTACAGGGCCGTCGTGGCCGGGTCGCCGGCGGCGTCCGGTGCCGCGCTCGGCGTCGTCGCCGTGCGGTTGCCGACGGAGAAGGTGAACGCGCCGGACACCGGGTGGCTGTCGGCCGACACCACCCGCCAGGCGACCGTGTACGTGCCCTTGGCCGCTTTGGCGGGCAGGGAGAAACGGGCCGTGTCGGAGCGGCCGGGGGCGTGGTCCGCGGGGCCTGTGCGCACGCGGCGGTTGTCGGGGTCGTAGAGGCGGAAGGAGTCGGTGAGCAGGCCGACCGACTCGGTGAAGGTGAGGGTGACGTGCCGGGGTGCCGTCCTGAGGACCGTGCCGTCGGCCGGGTCGGTCTCGCGCAGTGCCGCGTGGGCCGAGGCGGGGGCCGCCGTGCCGAGCAGCGACAGCAGCAAGCCCGCGCAGAGCAGCGTCAGCCGCCGCACCCATCGGTGTCCGTCGCGCACCTGGACCTCCCCGTCATCCGCCGCCCACGGCCTCCCCATACGTACGGACGGACCGGCCGCCGTGCTCACCACGGCGGCCGGTCGGTCGCGGATCCGGTCGGTCGCGACTCCAGGCGGTCGCGAATCCGGTCGGTCGCAACTCCAGGCGGTCGCGAATCCGGTCGGTCGCGGATCCGGTCGGTCGCCGCGACGGCCGACGCGGCGGGGGCGGACGCGGCAGCCGGAGCGGCGGCGGGCCGAGGCGCGCACAGCCCGGCGGGCCCCGTCGGTCCCCCGTCTCCGGTCCCCCGTTCCCTCGGGCGCCGCATCGGCGGGTGCCTGTCCGTCCGGGCCCCGTCACCCGGGGAAGGCCGTCTCCCGTTCGAGGAAGGCCAGTTGGGCGTGCTTCTCCGGCAGGTACACGTCCGGGACGTCCACCTCGGGGAGGACGACCACCGGCCCGCGCTCGAAGCCCTGGCGGTCGAAGCGGTCGATCGCCCTGGTGTTGCGGACGTCGGGGTCGACGACGATCCGGCGCCGGTCCAGGGTCAGCAGCGCGTACGACGCGATCGCGGTCAGCAGGGTTCCGCTCCAGCCCGGACGCGGGCCGCCCGCGCCCACGGGAGCGAGGAGGAGGTGGATGCCGAGGTCGCCGGGGCGCACGGGGTAGCACTCGCCCACGCGGTCGGCGGCCGGCTCGTACGTCTGGAGCAGGGCGGCCGGTTCGCCGTCCTTGGTGACCAGGTGGGCGTGGTGGGTGTCGAGGGTGGCCATATGGGCGTAGATCTCGGCGACCTGGGGGCGGGTGAGGCCGTTCATCCCCCAGAAGACGGCGCGTTCCTCGCTCACCCAGGCGTGGACCACATCCATGTCGCCGTCCGGGTTGAGGGGGCGGATGCGTACGGTGCCGTAGCCAGGTACGTGCTGTTCGTGCGCGTCAGTCATCGGTTTCCTCGGTGCGGTGGAGAAGGGACCAGTCGGTGACGATCGGGGCCAGTTCCCCCTTGAGCCACAGGGGGAGCTGGTCGTGGTGGTGGACGGCCCCGGGGACGCCGTCGGCGCCGAAGGGCACCACCCAGCGGCTGCCGGCGCGGTCGGCCAGGTCCCAGACGTAGCGGGCGGCCGGACCGCGCGCCGCGCGGTCGGTGAGGCCGGGGACGGCGGAGGTGCACAGCACGCAGTCGTGGTCGCCGGCCAGGCCGGGCCCGTCGTCCGCGCGGTCGGGCAGCGCTCGCCAGGGAGCCAGGCGGTGGGTGTCGGACCAGGTGCCGGCGGGCGGTGCGGCGGCCGTCGCCTCTAGGGCGGCCCGGACGATCGCGGGGCGGTCGATGCCGTACAGCTCCTCGGCCCGTAGAAGGTGTTCGAGGGCGTGGCCGATGCGCGGTACGAGGGCCAGCCACGGGAGCAGGACGTCCGGGTAGGCCGGGGGCTCGGTGAGCGGCGCGAACACCGGGTGTGCGGCGAGGCGGCGGACGACGGCCGTGCGCAGTGCCGCGTAGGCCGCCGCGTCGGCGCTGTCGGCGTCCATGCGGCGGTTCCAGGCGAGCAGGCGGTCGCGCAGGAGGGTGGCCGAGTGGGTGAGGCCGTCCAGGGCGGCGACGTGGTCGAGGAGGGGGCCGGCGGAGGCGAGGTGCGTGTCGGTGTGGATCGCGGACATCCCGTCCGCGCTCCAGGTCCGGCGCGCGTCGAGGAGGGCGCGGATGCGGGCGGCGCGGTGCGGCGGGGCGAACTCGACGCCGAGGGGGCCCGCGGGGCCGCGCTGGTTGGCCATCACCGCGACGCCGTCGGTGAGACCGGCGTACGGCGTCTCGTGCGTGCCGTGCCACTCGTGGCCCGGCTCCCAGGCGGGGACGGGACGGACGCGGTTGGCCTCGGCGCGGAGCGGGACGCGGCCGGCGACGCGGTGCAGGGTGCCGCCGGCGGTGTCGGCGGCGTGGACGACGTTGACGGGCTCGGCCCAGGCGTCGAGGGCGCGGTCGACGTCGGCGACGGTGCGGGCGCGCAGGAGCGGCAGGAGGGCGCCGAAGCCGAGGTCCTCGGTGACGCGGGGCGGGTAGCGCAGGGCGAGGGCCTGGGCGTCGTCCGCGAGGAGGGTGCCGTCCCCGCCCGCGCCGCCCGTGCCGGTGCCCGCCTCCAGGCCCTCCGGGCCGCCCGCGATCACCGGGCCGCGGTCCGTCTCGATCAGTTCGATCAGGACCGGGGTCTCCCCCGCGATCTCCACGGTCTCCGTGTGCCGGGACGCCCGGTGCCAGGCGCCGTCAGGGCCGAGGGCCTCGACGCCGGCGCCGGTGCGGCGCAGCCGCTCCCGGTAGAGGTCCTGGTAGTCGGCCATGGCGTTGGTGATCGCCCAGGCGACCGTGCCGGTGTGGCCGAAGTGGGCGATGCCGGGGACGCCGGGCACGGCGAGGCCGACCACGTCGAACTCGGGGCAGGACAGACGGATCTGCTGGTAGACGCCGGGGTCCTCGATGAACCGGTGTGGGTCGCCCGCGATGAGGGCGTGCCCGGACTCGGTGCGGTCGCCGGAGACGAGCCAGCCGTTGCTCCCGGCGGTGCCCGGGCCGTCGGTGGCGAACAGGCGGACGGCGTCGGCCCCGAGGTGCCGCACCGCCTGCTCGCGCCAGAGCTTGGCGGGGAAACCGGCGAAGAGGATGTGCGTGGCGAGCCAGACGCCGAGGGGGGTCCAGGGCTGCCAGCGGCCCGGGAGGAGGCCGGTGCGGGCGAATTCGGGGGCGCGGCGGGCGCCGGCGCGCAGGCCCGCGTTGACGCCGTCGGCGTACGCCCGGACCCAGTCGGCCGTCTCGGCGTCCCGGCTCTCCAGCGCCGCGAAGCAGCGGCGGGCCGTGTCGTCGAGGCGGGCCCGGCGGGCGAGGACGTCCCAGGGGAGGGCGTCGGCGCCGAGGAAGGAGGCCGAGGTGCCCCGGGCGCGGTGGCGTTCGGTCTCCAGCTGCCAGGCCCGGTCGTGGGCGGTCACCCGGCCCTGTGCGTGAGCGAGTGCACGGGCACTGGACGCCCGCAGGTGGGGAACGCCCCAGGCGTCGCGGTAGGTCTCGACGGTCACCTGACCCCTTTAGGTTAGCCTTGCCTAAGTTCAGTCCAGGGAATCGTACGCGATGTACGCAGCCGTCCACCGGCGCGCGCACCGGGCGGGGGCGCGGGACCATCGACGCATGGACGTCACCGTGCACCTCGCCCAGGACCCGGAGGCCGACGCGCTGCTCGGGCGCTCCCCGCTCGCCGCGCTGGTGGGCATGCTGCTCGACCAGCAGGTGCCGATGGAATGGGCGTTCAAGGGGCCCCGGACCATCGCCGACCGGCTCGGCGCCGAGGATCTGGACGCGCACGAGATCGCCACGATGGATCCGGAGGCCTTCGCGGCGCTGCTCTCCCGGAAGCCCGCCGTGCACCGCTACCCGGGTTCGATGGCCAAGCGCATCCAGCAGCTGTGCCGGTACCTGGTCGACCGGTACGACGGGGACCCGGAGGCCGTGTGGCGGGGCGCCGGCGGCGGGGCCGAGCTGCTGCGGCGGCTGGAGGACCTGCCGGGCTTCGGCAGGCAGAAGGCCCAGATCTTCCTCGCACTGCTCGGCAAGCAGCTCGGGGTCGCGCCCCAGGGCTGGCGGGAGGCGGCGGGCGCGTACGGCGAGGCCGGGTCCTTCCGCTCCGTCGCCGACATCACGGGCCCCGAGTCGCTGGCCAAGGTGCGCGCCCACAAGCAGGAGGTGAAGGCGGCGGCGAAGGCCGCCAAGGCCGCGGGCACGTAGCGGACGCGGCCGGGACGGGCGGCGGCGCCAGGGTCCACCGGCCGGCCCACCCGGGTGGCGCGGCCGTCCCGCGCGTTCCCAGCATGGACCATGACCGAGGCACCGAACAGCGGACCCGCGTGGGGCCACGAGTACGACGACCGGCGCGTCCACTCGGCGCACCCGCCGGGCGGCCACCACGAGCCCGAACCACCGCTCGAGGGCCCCCTGCACGCCCTGTCCCGGGCCGCCTGGCAGGTCGTCCTGATCACCGGCGTCGTCTCGCTGGTCCTCGGTGTCCTGGTGCTGGTCTGGCCCGGCCCCTCCCTGCTCGCGGCCGGCGTGATCTTCGGCCTCTACCTCGTGATCAGCGGCGTCTTCCAGCTGGTGTCGGCGTTCGGCACGCACAAGGCGACCTCACTGCGGGTGCTGGCGTTCATCAGCGGCGCCCTGTCGATCCTGCTCGGACTGTTCTGTTTCCGCGGGCCCATGCAGTCGATCCTGCTGCTCGCCCTGTGGATCGGCATCGGCTGGCTGATCCGCGGGATCACGCAGACCCTGGCCGCTGTACACGACTCCCGGATGCCGGCCCGGGGCTGGCAGATCTTCCTCGGGATCGTCACCTTCGTCGCCGGCATCGTGCTCATCGACTCGCCCCTGGAGTCGGTCGCCGTACTCACCCTCGTGGGCGGCGCCTGGCTGGTCGTGGTGGGGATCGTGGAGATCGTCACCGCCTTCCGCATCCGCGGCCGGGCCGGCCGGGTGCCGCGAACGGTGTGACCCGGCCCGTACGCCGAGTCGGCGAATTCCGTGCCCCGCGTGCTGGGCGTCGCCTCCGCGCCGGGCAGACACCTGCCGTGAGCAGGACCGCGCGCAGCCCCCGGACCCGTACCTGGCCGCGGGTGCTCGTGCTGCTGCTCGTCCTGTGGGTGCCCGGCGCCCACCTGCAGGCCCAGGCGGCCCCCGCGCCCGCCGCGGCCGCCGGGACCACCGAGCACGACGTCCCGGACGCCGCCCTGCGGCCGCCGGCCCGTGCCGCGCACCGGGCCGGCGTACCCGGACTCCGCACGCCCCGGTCCGGTCCCGGCCACGCCCCCGCCCGGCCGGCGGCGCGTACGTGCGCCGGCCCGCCCGGGGTGCCGTACGCCCCGTCGCCGCCGCGCACGGTGGTCCTGCGCTGCTGACAGACCCGTGCCCCGCACAGGTCAGTCGGCTCGACGCAAGGAGCACAGCCATGCCCACGGATCCCTACGCCGTCCTGCGCGCCCTGCTGCGCGCGGAGGCCCGGCGCGCCACGGCGCCCGAGCCGGACCGGCGACAGCCGCAACCGCAGCGGCCGCCCGGGGGACGGGAGCGGTGACGCGGACCCGGCGGAGGCGGCTACCGCCTCCGCCGGGCCGTGCCGAACAGGGAGCGGGTGATCTCGCGGCCGATCTGGGTGCCGACCGAGCGGGCCAGCGACCTGAACATCCCGCTGCTCACGACCTGTTCGACCAGTGACTGCTCCTCCTCGGGCGCCTTCCGGCTTCTGGCGCCCCGGGTGCTCCTGGGCGCCTCGGCCGTCTCCGGCTCCTCCGCCCGCTCGCCCGGCCGCTCGCCCAGCCTCTCGTAAGCCGACTCGCGGTCCACAGCCTGTGCGTAACGCTCGTGGAGCGGGGAGGCGCGGACCGCCTGGTCCAGGCCGTCGGCGTCCAACGGACCCATCAGCGACCGCGGGGCGCGCAGCCGGGTGGCGGCGACCGGGGCCGGCGCGCCGGTCTCGCTGAGCACGGTCACCACCGCCTCACCGGTGCCGAGGCCGGTCAGCACCTCCTCCAGGTCGTACGCCGACCTCGGGAAGGTCCGCACCGTGGCCGTGAGGGCCTTCTGGTCGTCGGGGGTGAACGCGCGCAGGGCGTGCTGTACGCGGTTGCCGAGCTGGCCCAGGACGTCGCCGGGCACGTCCTTCGGGGTCTGGGTGACGAAGAAGACGCCGACGCCCTTGGAGCGGATGAGCCGTACGGTCCGCGTGATCGAGTCCAGGAACGCCTCGGAGGCGTCGTCGAACAGCAGGTGCGCCTCGTCGAAGAAGAAGACCAGCCTGGGCTTGTCCGCGTCGCCGATCTCGGGCAGGTCGTGGAAGAGATCGGCCAGCAGCCACATCAGGAACGTGGAGAACAGCCGCGGCTTGTCCTGCACCGCCGGGAGCTCCAGCACGGAGACGACGCCGCGCCCGTCCTGTGCCGTGCGCAGGAAGCCGGCCGTGTCGAACTCCGGCTCGCCGAAGAAGTCCGTCATGCCCTGCGCCTCGAAGGCCGTGAGGGAGCGCAGGATCACCCCGGCCGTGGCGGCGGACAGCCCGCCGATGCCCTTCAGCTCGGTCTTGCCCTCGGCGGAGGTGAGGAAGGTGACGACCGCGCGCAGGTCCTTGAGGTCGACCAGCTCCAGACCCTTGGTGTCGGCGTAGTGGAAGATCAGGCCGAGCGACTGCTCCTGCGTCGGATTGAGCCGGAGCACCTTGGACAGCAGAACCGGGCCGAAGCTCGTGACGGTGGCGCGCACCGGGATGCCGTGGCCGAGGCCGCCGAGCGCGAAGAACTCCGCCGGGAAGGCGGCCGGCTCCCACTGCTGACCGACCTCGGCGGCCCGCCCGCGCACCCGGTCGTCCGGCCGCCCGGGGCGTGCGATGCCGGACAGGTCGCCCTTGACGTCCGCGAGGAACACCGGCACGCCCTGTGCCGACAGCTGCTCGGCGATCAGCTGCAGGGTCTTGGTCTTGCCGGTGCCGGTGGCACCCGCGATCAGTCCGTGCCGGTTGAGCACGGGGAGCGGCACCCGGACCGGCGCGCCGGGGTGGCAGTGCCCGTCCCACAGGAGGGCGCCGAGGTCGAGGGCGGGGCCCGCGAAGGCGTACCCGGATGCGATCTCCCGCGCTTCGGAGGGGAGCGCGGGGGCGCCTTCGGGGGAGGCGGACGGCGCGGCGCCGCTGTCACTCATCTGGAGCCCCCGTTCCCGGTATCGGACCGTATGACCCTTATGCAGGATCTTTTCAAGCCTCGCACTCGGCCGCCATGGCTGCGCCTGGAACGTCTTGACCGGTAGGCTTTCCGTGTGATCTTCAAGCGCATCGGAAACGGCCGGCCGTACCCCGACCACGGCCGGGAAAGCACCCGGCAGTGGGCGGACGTCGCGCCGCGCCCGGTCCGCCTCGATCAGCTCGTGACCACCAAGCAGCAGCTCGATCTGGAGACTCTGCTGGCGGAGGACTCGACGTTCTACGGCGACCTCTTCGCGCACGTCGTGAAGTGGCAGGGCGATCTGTACCTGGAGGACGGTCTGCACCGAGCGGTCCGTGCGGCCCTCCAGCAGCGCCAGGTGCTGCACGCACGCGTGCTCGAACTCGACTGACCCGGCGCGACACGGTCGTTGACCCTTTCGGGTTCCGCCGGGCGGCATCGACTGATCATCTAATAGGCATCGCCGCCCGGGCGCACTACGCTGCGCCCATGAGCATGCTGACTCCCCCCGGCATGGGCGGCAAGTACCGGATCACGGGGGGCAAATACCCTCGGATGCGCCCGCGCCGGCGCAACGGCAGGCTCGTCGCGGTCGTGGTGGCCTCCTTCGCCGCGCTCGGTCTCATCGGCTGGGGCACCCTGCAGCTCATCGACGTCTTCACCGGCGGCAAGAAGCCGACGGCGGGCGGCGCCGCGGCCCACTGCCGTACCAAGGCGGCGACGGCGGCCCCAGCGGCCCAGGTGAGCGACGTGCCGCGGCCGGGCCGGATCACCGTGAACGTCTACAACGCCACCAAGCGCACCGGGCTCGCCAAGCAGACCGCGGACGAGCTGAAGAAGCGCGGCTTCCGGATCGGTGACGTGGGCAACGCGCCCAAGGAGTTCGACAAGAAGGTCAAGGGCACCGGAGTCCTCCTGGGCCCCGCCGCCGCGCGGAACACCTCGCTGCCGGTGCTCGCCACGCAGCTCACCGGCGCCGAGCTGCGGACGGAGGCCGGCCGCAAGGGGGCCGACCTCGACCTGGTCCTCGGGGACGGGTTCAAGGGACTGGCCAAGCCCGCGGCCGCCGCCGAGGCCCTGACCGCGCTGAGCGCGCCGGCGCCGAAGCCTTCACCGGACGCGCCGAAGAAGGGCTGCTGAGGCCCCGCCCCGCCGAGGGCCGACGCCGCGTGCCGCCCTGCGGGCCGGACACGCGTGCGTCACGCCTGACGCGTTACGCCTTTCGGGTCGGACGCGGGAGCGTCGCACCGGCCTGCGGGTAGGCCCCGGACGCGACACGCCCTGTGCGTCACATCCTGCGCGTCGGACCCGGGCGTTTCATCGCGGCCCGCGGCTCGGCCCCGGACGCGACACGCCCTGTGCGTCACGCCCTGCGGGTCGGAACCGAGTGTGTCGTCGCGGCCCGCGTTCGGGCCGGGTGTCACGGATCGGCGCGCGGTCCCCGCGCCCCTTGCGGGGCGCCGCCCGCCCGGCGCCCAGCCGGCGCTCGCCCGGCGCCCACCCGGGGCCCGGCCGGCCGATCCGTCTATTCGGCCGCGCCGTACAGCCGGTCACCCGCGTCGCCGAGGCCGGGGATGATGTACCCGTGCTCGTTGAGGTGGTCGTCCACCGCCGCCGTCACCACCGTCACCGGGGTGCCCGCCAGCTCGCGCTCCATGACCTCGACGCCCTCGGGGGCGGCCAGCAGGACCACGGCCGTCACGTCGTCGGCACCGCGCTTGATCAGCTCCTGGATCGCCGCGACCAGCGTGCCGCCGGTGGCCAGCATGGGGTCGAGGACGTACACCTGGCGGCCCGAGAGGTCCTCCGGCATCCGGGTGGCGTAGGTGGAGGCCTGCAGGGTCTCCTCGTTACGGATCATGCCGAGGAAGCCCACCTCGGCCGTCGGCAGCAGCCGCACCATGCCGTCCAGCATGCCGAGGCCGGCGCGCAGGATCGGCACGACCAGCGGGCGGGGCCGGGCGAGCTTGACGCCGGTGGTGGTGGCCACCGGCGTCTCGATGTCGACGGCTTCGGTGCGCACGTCCCGGGTCGCCTCGTAGGCGAGCAGGGTGACCAGTTCGTCGGCGAGCCGGCGGAAGGTCGGGGAGTCCGTGCGCCGGTCGCGCAGCGTGGTGAGCTTGTGGGCGACCAGAGGGTGGTCGACGACGTGGAGACGCATGCCCATAACGGTACCTGCGCCCCGCACCGCATCGCGCTGGCGTCAAACCGCCCGTGCGAGGGAAGGTGGGGAGGGACGGACTGGGGTGGTGTGACGTGTCTGACCTGCCTGACCTTCCTGACGACGCGCCCGGAGACGCCGAGAGGCCGGCAAGGCCCTCGGCGCCCGGTCCCACGCGCTCCGGCCGCCCGCACCCCGAGACGGACGCCGAGCGCCGGCGCCGCCGCGCGCAGTTCCTGCGCGACCTGGCCGAGGCCCGCGCGCTGCGCGCCCGGGTCCAGCCGCGACGCGCCAAGGTCGCGCGACTGCGCCACGCGATGCGGATGAGGACGTTCCGCTGGTAGGGAGGGAAGCCGTGAGCACGGCCCGGTGAACGAGTCCGCGGGGCGAAGACTCCGCGCCCGCTTCGGCGTTCGGGTGGCGGGCATGCGTGAGCGCCCGTGAAATCCGCGTACGATCCGCAGGTGGCGGCAATGAGCGTCCTGCTGAGCCGATGCCGGATCCTCGATCGAAACAGCCGGACACAGGGAGCCGAAGACGTCCCCTGAACGCTTTCTTTCTGCCACGATTCCGAGTGGGTGGGGCTCGGAGCCCGAGCTCTCCCCGCCCACGTACCTCCGCCGGGGGGACCCCCAACCGGCACGCCTATGACCAGTGGGAGAGTCACGGTGTACTTCGCCGCACTGCTCGCGCGCACCGAAGACGGGTGGGAAGCGAGCGACACAGAGCTGGACGATGTGGAGACCCTGTCGGATCTCGCCGACCTGGCCCGGGAAGCCTCTCCCGACGAGGACACGGTGCTCGTCCTGATCGAGCAGGAGGACGCCTGGTTCGGCGTCGTCCGCGTGGACGGCGAGGACGACCCTCGCATCTACGTCTCGGACGCCGCGGCGGCCGCCCGCAGCGCCTACGGTGAGCTGCTGCTCACCGACGAGCTGCTCGGCCGGGAACCCGGCGCCGACGACGGCCCCGACCTGGACGCGCTGAACCTCGACGGCACCGAGGACGGCGAGTCCGAGGACGACAAGGAGGAGGAGGGCGCGGCCGCCGACGCGGTGCCGCACAGCCCGGTGGGCGACCGCGAGATCCTCGACGACCTGGGCATCGGCGAGAAGGAACTGCGCGCCCTGGACGCCGACGACGCGCTGAGCTCCATCGCCGAGGCCCTGGGCGCCTCGGAGGTGCTGGAGACCGTCCGCTGACCGCCCACGACACCGCCACCGGCCCGCCGGACCCGGTGCGCGACCCGTGGCGGGCGGCGATGCGGCTCGCCCTGGACGAGGCCGGACGGGCCGTCCGGGGCGGTGACGTCCCCGTCGGCGCCGTCGTGTTGTCCCCGGACGGTACGACGGTGCTCGGCGCCGGGCACAACGAACGCGAGGCCACCGGCGACCCCACGGCGCACGCGGAGGTCCTGGCGATCCGGCGGGCCGCCGCGCGGCTCGGGGAGTGGCGGCTGACCGGCTGCACGCTCGTGGTGACCCTGGAGCCCTGCACCATGTGCGCGGGAGCCATCGTCCAGTCCCGCGTCGACCGGGTGGTCTACGGCGCCCGGGACGACAAGGCGGGCGCGGCCGGCTCCCTGTGGGACGTGATCCGCGACCGCCGCCTCAATCACCGGCCGGAGGTCGTCGAGGGCGTGTCCGCGCCGGAGTGCGCCCGCCTCCTCACCGAGTTCTTCAGAGACCGCTGAATACCGATTTCGGACCATGCCCCACCTTGCTGTAAGGTCTCCCTCGGTAGCGTGTCCGAGCGGCCGAAGGAGCTCGCCTCGAAAGCGAGTGTGGCGCAAGTCACCGAGGGTTCAAATCCCTCCGCTACCGCAGGTAGACGAAGGGCCCGGTCCGATGGACCGGGCCCTTCGTGGTCTTCCGTCTCAGTTTCCGTCTCATTCAGCTGAGTGACGGTCACACGATGAGGTGGATCGTCGCGGTTGCCGTGTTCGGTGCGAAACGCCGGCACCCGGCCGGTCCGGGGATGCTCCGGTCCCTACACCTCGGTGAGCTTGAAGGTGAACTGGTTGCGACCGTCTCGCGAGTAGTCCAGGTTCTCGGGGACGTTCGAGGCGTCGGCGACGTCGATCGACTTGGTCCCCGAGTTCCAGGCGAAGTAGATGGCCCCGAGGGCAACATATTCGCCGGACAGCTCGTTGCGGACGTAGATGGCACTGGTGACCGGCGGGCCGTCCTCGGGCATGACGCCGACGAGCCCGTACTCCGGGTCGCCGGAGCGGACGACGGTGTCCCCGACGTCGTAGGAAGCGACCTTCAGGCTGTACCGCCCGGGCTGAGATCCGGTGAGGTCCTGGAGCCGGACCGCGATGGGCAGCGTGGTGCTCTCGACGACCTTGAACCGGGTCAGCCCGCCGATGTCGGAGATGTCCGGCTGGTCGACCTCCCACTCCCGGTACTTGCCGGTCTGGTTGGCGTGCTGCCATGCCAGGACCTTGGCCTTCCGGCCGACCCTGACGGACCGGAACCTGTCGTTGAGTTCGCCCGGGTGCAGGTTCTCGTTCGCTCCCACCGCGTAGGTGTGGCCGTCCCCCGTGTAGCTGGGCCGGGCGTAGAAGGTGACTTCCTGTTCGCTCATGCGCCTCTCCGCAATTGATCGTTTGGACGGATTGATGACAGATAGTTACCATATAAATACGCTTAGTCACCGCGAGACAGGGTTGTGAAGGGGCACCGCATTGGGGTGTCACGCGCCTGTACGCGCCCTCGTCCGCCGCTCACGAAGCGTTTGTAAACCGCACTCTCAACCCGAGGGAGACAGCCATGACCACGGTTGCGGAACTCCAGCCGGACCCGAACAAGAAAATCCGCATCGTCAGCCACCGCGAGAGCAAGAACGGCGTGTACTACGACGGGATCGTCCGATCCCTCACCAGCGCGAAGCTGCACGAGGGATGTTCGACAGCTAACCGGGCCAATCCGCCACCGCCCTGTGTGTACGAAGGGGCAGCTGTCACGGGCCGCCCCTTCGTCCCGGCTTCAGCCAGTAGGAACAAGCGCGCCGGCGAGACCACCATCGTCGTCATCCGGCTTCCAGATCAGCCCGTCGACCTGTCGGGCGACGTCGCTGCGCACGGAGTCCACCATGTGCTGGTACCGCGCGGCCATGGCAGTCGTGGACCAGCCCATGAGCCCCATGACGGCACGCTCCGAGACCCCGAGGATCAAGAGGACGGTTGCCGCGGTGTGGCGCGCGTCGTGCAGTCGGCCGTCTCGGACTTTCGCGTCGGCAAGCAACTCCTTCCAGTCGTCGTAGTCCGTCCGGGGTGATGTGCCGCGCCCGGTCGGCGTAGCGAAGAGCCATCCTTCGTCCACCCAGTCGCCGCCGGCCGCCGCGCGCTCGGCCTGCTGCTTGGCCTGGTGGGTGCGCAGGAGGTCTACGAGCTGGGAGGGCAACCCCACGGCTCGCCGTCCGGCGCGAGACTTTGTGTCAGCCGTCTCCGGGTTGGTCCGCTGACGCTCCGGGCAATACCCGGCTTTCCTCCCGCAAGTCTCCCCGCATCCGTGGGCGTAGCGCGGCCGACGGCGGCTCCGCCGGACCATCAGGACGCTCCGGTCCAGGTCCACATCCGACCACTTGAGGCCGAGTGCCTCGCCCTGCCTGAGGCCGAGGGCGAGCGCGACCGCCCATCGTGCGGAGTTCCGCCGGTCATCGGCCGCTCGCAACAGCCGTTGCACCTCTTCGACGGTGTAGGGCTCGATCTCCTCTTCGCTGACGCGGGGCGCCTTCGCCAGTTGGACGGGATTCCGGGCGAGGTGGCCACGCCGTACCGCCTCGTTCAGCGCCGTACGGAAGGTCCGGTGAATTTGGTGGATCGTGCCCGCCTTACGACCGTCGGCGACCATGCGCCCGTAGAAATTCTCGATGTACTCCGGCCTCAGCTTGTCCAGCCGATGAGCGCCAAGGGCGGGGATCAAGTGCTTCCGCACGGCGACGCCGTACCCGACCATGGTGTTCTCGTTCACCGCGAGCGGGGCGATGTTCTCGACCCAGTGAGTGAGCCACGTCTTGACGGTCCACGGGCGGCCCGCCTTCCTGATGGCTTTCGCGTCGCGCTGTCGCTCCAACTCACGGACTGCAGCGGTCACCTCAGCGCGGTTCTTGCGTTCGACGTGGCGGCGGTCCGGCTTGCCATCGTCACGGATGCCTACGGTTACGCGGCCGTGCCACTTACCGTCACTGCCCTGGTAGATGGAGCTGCGGCCGTTGGGCTGTCGGGTGCGCTTCTTGTCTTCCGCCACGGGCGGACTCCCTTGAGGTTGAGGCGAGCGAAAACGACCGGAGCGCCACCCCACGTGGGCAGCGCTCCGGTGAGAGGGATAGGTCAGGCCGCCTGCCGCTCAGCGCGACGGCGGGCAAGGTAGGCGGCCGGAGCGTCGGCGGGGACGCGCCTCAGTCCGCCGACCATCAGAGACTCCAGCTCCCCGGTGCGGATGAGGGAGAAGCAGGTGGTCCGACCGATCCGGAGGCAGCGGGCGGCTTCTTCGACGGTCAGGAGAACGGGGGCCGTGTCGTTGGCCTCAGCGAGAGGCGTGGTGTCCACGATGGCGATGCTCACGTGAGGTCTCCTCTGGGTTGGTCCTTCGGGGGGTACCTCTGAGAACCGCTACTTCCGCTACCGCCGCTACCTCGCAGGTCAGGGGCCCTGTTTGAGGTAGCGGGACAGGTAGCGGTAGCGGATGGGTAGCGGCGCGGTAGCGGCTCCGGATGCCCGTTGCCGCTACCGCGTTGTTGCTGGTCAGGCGGCGTTTTCGGTGCCGGGTAGCGGAGGTAGCGGACTTTCCGGGGGCGGGGGGCAGTAGCGGGCCCATGCGTCCCAGAGATCGGCGGCGTAGTAGCCCTTGAGGACGCTTCCGGCGGCCTTGATGTTGCGGGAGGCGATGGGCTCGTTGTCTGCCGTCATGTACTCCGCGAGCATCTTGGACAGGCGCCGGCTGTCGAGCGGTTTACCTCCGAGGTCGGCCCATGGCGCGTCGTCCATGGCGTTGAGTCGGTCAAGGATGGCGACCGTGGGCAGGCGATCGATGCCGACCAGTACCTGGTCGCGCAGGTCGGTGAGCAGGCGAACGCCGATGCTGCCTTTGTCGTTGGCCTTGGACGCGGTGACCAGGGACACGCAGGCGGCGCGGGCCCGCTTGGGCCAGTCCCCTCCGGCGGCGTCGGCGACGGCGAGCAGGGGTTCCCACACGTCCGCCGGCCGGTCGGTCACCCCGTCGGGCATGTTCGGCCACGCGCCCAGCACGGACCCGCGGGCTTGCTCCGCCCACGTGGCGAGCCGGTCACGGAGCTTGTGTCCCTCCGCTTCGTGGATGCGGGCCCGGAAGGGCTCCACCTTTTCGTTCCTGGCGCGGCGCCGCATGCGGATGATGACGGACCGACTCAGGATCGTGTCGGGCAGGGAGCCGAGACCGGCGACCGCGACCGCGCAGTACGACGGGAACGCTTGTACGGTCTGCTGTCCGCCGTCTCCGATGCACCGGTAGGTGACTCCGGTCCGGCGGTGTCCGGCGTTGAGGAACCCGCGCAGCTCCTCGTTGTCCCCCGCCTTGGGGCCGAAGACGGTGTCGATCTCATCGAACAGGATCGTCGGCTTGCCGTTACCGCTGGAGACGGAACGGAACAGTGCGGCGGCGGAGGCGTTCACCGCCGTCATTGGCTGCGGCACAAGGGTTTCCACGATCTCCAGTGCCCGCGTCTTGCCCGACCCCGGTTCGGGGGACAGGAAGGCAATGCGGGGAGTGGAGTCGAAGCAGTCGAGCAGGTGGGCGTGCGCGTCCCACAGCGCGACCGCGACGAACGCGGCATCGGTGGGGAAGACGTTGAAGCGGCGGTGGAAGGCTTCCACCTCGTCCAGCAGCGCGGCCCCGTCGATGGGCGTGGGGGTCATGCGGCGTCCTTCCCTTCCGTGGGTGCGGCGGGCTCTCCGGTACAGGCGGACTTGTGGGCCTCGTACTCAGCGACCAGCGCCGTTACGTCGCGGGTGCCGGTGGCGATGCCGGTCTGTCCGCAGGCGCAGGCGTAGGCGGCGGTGGGGGTGTCGCCGGGCCGTGTGGACCAGCGGGCGCCGTCCCAGTGGTGGCGGTAGACCGGTGGGGCGTAAATGCGGATACCGGGCCGCTCCGCAGTGGGATCCTCCGCGTTGCGGCGTGCCTCGTCGCTCTGGAACCGGTCAGAGCGAAAGGCAGTTACGACGCCCTTGCGGGCGGCGCCCTTCGGCCCGCCCACGGCCGGGCGGGGCGCGGCCGGTTCGGCGGCGGGCGTGGCGGGGGTGGCGGTGATGCTCTTCAGGCGGGGGCGGGGAGGGGTGCTCATGCCGTCTCCCGGTGTACCTGGTTGTGGGCGATGGACCAGTTCAGAGCGCTGCGCAGGGTCGAGCGGCACTCGGCCGGCGACAGTCCCACGGACTCCCCCGCCTCCTGAAGAGCCTGCTCGACCACGTGCCGGGGGAGGTCGCCCCACGCGACGAGCCGCCCCAGAGCGCGCGCGGCACGGAACAACTTGCTTTCACGCTCGCCAACTTGGGCCATAGCCACGTTTCGCGCTTCATTGGCGAGCGCCCTGTCCGCGTATCGGCGGGATTGCCCCACTACAGCCACCGAAGGCGTCTGAGACGCCCTGGGGGCCGGTTGCAGGATGGCTTGCAGCCACGGGGGCAGTACGGCCGTCTCAGGGGCGCTCAGCGCCTCGTACTTTCCGGCGGGGGTGGTGCTGCCGGCGGCTACGACGTATCCGCCCCATGCGCGGGTGTCGACCGAATCGGCGACGGTGCCCGCGGTGTTGCCCAGCCTCACCCCGGCAGGGGCGGTGAAGTACAGGTGCTCACCACCGCTCGCGGTCCGCACCCGGTAGGTGTCGGGGACGGCGTGCCCGGCGCGCTCGCAGAGCGCTGCAAAGGTTGTCGCGCCGCTAGGCGCGTCCGAACTGCTCTTGTCCTTGGGCAGGTCCAGGTCGACCACGACCAACCCCGAAGGGCCCGTGGCGATGCCGACGTTGAACGGCGCCCGGGACCAGGCGGCACGGATGCGGCCGGAGTCGGTGGTCGCCCGCTGTTCCCATTTCACGTGCCCGCGGGCGCACTCGCCCGTGTGGGTGCACGACTTCTCGCCGTGCAGGGCGGGGGGCTTGCTGCCGGGACGGAGGGGGAAGACGTGCCAGCCGCGCTCGGCAGCGGTTAAGGCTGCACGGAACAGCGCGGCTTGGGTGTCATGGGTCATGCTGGATGCCTCCAGTTCGATTTGAGCGGGCTGGGTGACAAGGGCGGCCCCGTTTCTTTGGCGAGAGGGGGGCCGCCCTTGGTCGTGCGGTCTAGTGGTCCGACTGTGCGAGCCGCTGTGTCGGGGTGGGCGCCCGGTCGGTGGCGGTGAGGTAGAGCCGAATGCGTGTGCGGTCCCGGGTCGGATAGGCCCGTGCCGGACCGGTGGTGAACGCGCCGGCGAGGGCGGCCGTGATGCGGTCGATGTCCTCGGGGGCACAGATCACGCGGATTTCGAACGTGCCGGGCGCGGTCACCGGCTGGGGATGGCGTGGACGATGGCGGCGGTCATCTCGTTGATTGGTCCGGCCGCGCCGGAGGAGGCGAGGAAAAAGCCGAACATCACGGCGGCGAACGCCGCGCCCGGGGTGAGGCTGTGGGAGCGCAGCAGAAAGAATAGGACCAGGCCGAACACGGAGACGAGCGAGACGGTCACGGCCATGACGTGAACCCCCTGTCGGAGTTGTGGCGGTGGGTTCGTCGGGTGCCGGCGCGGTGGATGTCGCGTCCGGTGTTGTGCAGGCGGCGGCCGATGCGGAGCCGGTAGCGCTGCCCACGGCAGCGGCGGCACAGCTTGACCGTGCGGCGGGCCTGCCGGACGCCGGTCCCGGAGCACTTCCGGCACGGCGCGAACGGCTTGACCACACATAACACTGCGTAACCGGCGAGGGTTAGCAGGATGGTGAGGCTAGCGAGAGCCACGGGGGCTCACATCCCTTCCCAGGGCAGTTTCGGGGTGTTTTCGCAGGTGGGCCGCTAGGCGCTAGTGCGCTGATCAGTGGCCCGATAGGGCGCTAGTGGGGTTGCTAGACCTAGCGGTGGCGGCTGCTAGGTCTAGCAGCGTTGCTCGGGTTAGGCGGCGGCCCGATCGGCGTTACGCCGTGTAATCGCGGCGGTGATGTCGGCGCGCTTGATGCCGCGCCGGTTGGCGCCCTCGCCGTCGTCGGTCTGCCCCCACACCTGGCCCGGTTTGATGCCCCAGGGCTTGAGTGCGGCGGTGACGTTCTCGCCTTGCCATCCGGCGTAGGTGTCGGGGCGGGCGGCGGTGAGTCGGACGGCGATGCGCTCGCACCACACGGCCTTCTCGTCGTCGGCGATGACGTCCAGGACGTCCGCGAGGATGTCGGACCCGGTCCCGGTGGTCTCCGGGCCCTTGCCGATGGCGTGGCCGGTGACGTTGCCGTAGTCCTCGCGGGCTTTGCGGGCACGGGCGACGATGCGTTCGGCGGCGACCGCGTCCACGAACGCGGACGCGACGATGCGCGGGTCGTCCCCTTCCCCGGCCATCCAGCAGATGCCTCGGTCGGAGCGGGAGAACATCGTCGCCCGGTACCCCGACTTGTACATCGACGTGCCCAGCACCATGTCGTTGGCGGGCTGCCCCATGACCTTCAGGCAGAACCGCAGGACGGCGTTGGCGCTGATCCCTGTCGGGAGGGACTTGGCGTCGGGGCGCTGAGTGCCGAACATGGCCACGATCCCCAGGGCGGGACCGCGCTTGACCAGGTCGGTGCAGATCGCCTCGATCTCCTTGCCGTACTCCTCGTGCTCGAACGGCACCTGGCACTCGTCGAACCCGACCACGATCGGGTGCAGACCGAGACTCTGGTCACCGGCGAGTTCGGGGGTGACCTTCGACTCCGGGCACCGCGTACGGGGCAGTGACTTGATGACCTTCGCCCGGCGTCGCAGTTCCTCTTTCAGCTCCCGCAGCGATTCGAGGACATACTCGATGTCCTCGTCTTCCTCGCCTGCGCGGTAGCGGTGACAGACCGGTTCCAGCGCGCCGAAGTCGCCGGTGCCCTTGAAGTCGAACGCGTGGACTTCGGCGCGCGGGTCGAGTGCGGCGATCAGCAGGAACAGCCGCATGAGGAAGGTCTTGCCCATTCGGGGGATGGAGCCGACGACGACGGACGCGAACATGAGGGTCACGGACACATCCCGCATGCGCTGGTCGTTGCCGAACACCACCGGCCGGAACAGATCCACCGTCCCGGACTTAGCCAGCGGCCAGGCGGGTTTGGTGGTCTCGTTCATCGGCTTGTCCCCCACCCACAGCACCAGGCGCCCCTCATGCTGCTCGGGGTCGGGGGAGGGCCACACGCAGCCGGTCTTACGACGCAGGCCGGACGCCAGCGGCTTGCGGGCCTCCATGATGTCCTCCGGCGTCACGCCGTAGGGAAGGTCCAGGTCGGCGCGGTAGCCGGGCCCGTCCCGGACAATCTCCGAGACGAACCGCAGGCCGTTCATGTCACCGCCCTTCTTAATCGCGGCGGTGATCTTCGCGTTGCCGATGGAGTCCAGGCCGCGCAGGACGATGGAGCCGGTGAGCTTTTGCACCTCGGTCTTCAGCACCGCCGGGCCCACGACCGGGGCGTCAGGCTGCTGTCCACCCATGCCGAGCAGCAGCACCCCGCCGGCCGCGAACGCGTACAGGTAGGCGGGGGCGAGGACGTACAGGTAGAGGGCGAAACCTAGACCGAACACGGTCGCGACCAGTGTGACCAGGCCACGCAGGCGGATGCGGCCCGATCGGAGCCGGGCCAGGCGCATGTACTCCTCAACGTCCTCCGTACGGACGGCGAACTCCCGCAAGGGAGCGGCCTCGCGGTCCCACACCCACCGGTTCGTCGCCGCGACGAACCGGCACGCGCCCCGGGGAGCCATGAGGGCGAGGCGTCCGGCATACACCGGCACGCGGACCCCGTGATAGAGAGCGGCGTATCCGACGTTCGCGCCGGTGTGGCGGGCGGTGGCGAGGAAGTCGCGCCGGTTGGTGAGCCATCCGGCAAGGACCGGCTTGCGCTTTTCCACACGGACCTTCGGGTCCGGCAGTGCCGGGTTATCGACCGCGACCGGAGCCACCGGGACGTCGTCGGGGTCGGTGTCGGGTACGGGCCGCAGGTGCGGGCCCGACGTGCTGTCAGCCATGCTTGGTGCTCCCTGCTGCTCAAAAGAGGGTGGTGGGTGGCCCGGGGGCGGCCTGTTTCCTTGGCCGGGACGACCGCCCCCGGGGCGTTGCTACTTGCCCTTGCGGGCGCGCTCCTCGCGCTTGCGGGCCTGCTCGATGACGCGGTCGAACTTGCGCTGCAGGTCGCTCTGGTCGACCCGGCCGCCGTACTGGCGATCGTCGGCAATTCCGCGCTTGGCCATCCGGGCGACGTACCAGGCGAGCTGAGCCTTTTCACCGGCGGTGAGGCGGGGCTGCTGGTTGCTGCTCACGGCTGCATCTCCGTTCCGGGCCGGGCTGTCCGGCTCCCCACGGCCCCCGGGGACGCGTCTCCCGGGGGCCGCAGGCAAGCGTCAGCGACGACCGCGGGCGCGACGGAGGCTGCTCGCGGCACGCTTGCCGTCCTCGCCGCCCACCGAGCGGACGACGGTGACGACACCCCACGCGCACACGGCCGCGATCAGGGCCAGCAGCGCCAGGTTGGCGGCCATGGCAGTGAGGACACCGACCAGCAGCGGACCGAAGTAGACCCCGGCGGCCACCGTGCCGGCCCCGACCCCGGAGCCGAGCGCGATGCGCTGCACGGTGCGGTCCGGCGGTGCCTGGTGGATGTGTTGCACCACCACAGACGGAACTGCCTGGTGCTGCGGGACGACAGGGGTGGGAGTGTCGTCGTAGACGAATCGGCCGTCCGGTAGGCGGATGACGCCAGGGACGGGAAGGCGCTCGGAGTCCATCAGGAACCTCCCACGGGCGAAGTGTCGGCGCAGGGCACGCAGGTGCCGAGCGCGGCGGGGATGACGTATCCGGCATCGCGCCGGCAGGTGGGGCAGGTGCGTCGTGCGCGGTTGGCCTTGGCCAGTGCCTCCATGCGGGCCGGGGTCATTGGGCGGATGGGTCGGGCGCGGTCGACGCGGTAGAGGTAGGCGACCAGCGGTCCCCGCCCACGGCGAGGCCGCTGAAGTTCGGCGGCCACGTCCTGACCACCGGGCCGCAGCCCCATCGCACGGAGCTGCCGACGAGTGGCCAACCCATCCGGGGCGAGCCGCCACCGGTAGACGGGCAGTGCGCTCACGACGACGCGGTCTCAAGGACGAGTCCAGTGCCGTCGCGGTGCTCGGCGTAGCGGGCGGAGACCCAGCCAACCGACCAGCCGCACAGCTCCGCCGCCGCCCGCACCGGCAGCCCTTCACCGAACGCCGCATGCACCACCATGCGGGCCCGGTCCTCGGGAAGCTTCTCGCTCACCGGCCCGGCGGACAGCAGCGCGGCGCGTTCACGGCGTTCACGCTCGGCCCGCTCCTGCTGCTGCCGGCGCGCTTCCTTCTCGCGCTCCAGCCGCTCACGTTCACGACGCTGAGCGGCCTCCCGCTCGACGCGTTCACGCTCGCGCTGCTGCTGTTCACGCTCTCGCTCACGGCGTTCACGAGCCTCCCGCTCCGCCCGCTCCCGCGCCTCCCGCTCGGCCCGCTCCGCACGGCGGGCGGCTTCCTCACGCTCGGTCTGCTCACGGGCGAGCCGGGCCTCATGCTCACGCTGTTCACGCAGCAACTGCGCCGCGTGCTCGCGTTCCTCCCGGGCCCGCCGGTCCGCCGCCTCACGGTGCTCGACTGCGGCCCGTTCCCGGGCTTCCCGCTCGGCGCGCTGCTCGGCCTCCAGCCGCGTCACGGCGGCGGCGATCGCGCGTCGGTAGGCGAGCCCGGTCTCGGCGGTGACGATGAGCAGGAGCGGCGCGACCGCGTGCACGGCGACGCCTACCAGGTCGTTTTGGAGGGCGGAGTCTGCGACGTTAAGGGCCAGGGTCATGCAGCCGGTCATCCACCGCAGGGCGATGGGCCACCGGCCGCCGTGTCCCCCGAGCCGGGCGAGCACCGCGTCCAGCCGGACCACGATGACCACCGCGGCGTCCACCACCAGCGGCAGGATCGGCGCGGTCCAGTCCCACCGATCCGGGGTGTGCTGGGCCGCGAGCGGGGTCACGGTGAGGACCGAATACAACATCGCTCCCGCCACGATCAGCCACGTCCCGGCCGACAGGGCCCGCTCGGCTGAGCGGACGGGCTCGGCGTTCACGCGACCACCCCCGCCCATGAACGCACCCGGGTGGCGGCGATCAGAACGACCACGGTGGTGGGGTCGTCGGGAATCTCGCTGTCCTCCGACCACGCCCACTCACCGCCCACGACCGGTTCGAACCCGAGTCGGTTGAGCGCCCGTGAACGCTCGGTGAGTGTCGGCACCGGGCGGCGCCGGCCGAACGTGACCTCCGGCCACCGCTCGGTCGTGCCGAGAAGCACGACGTACAGCCGCCACCGGCCGTCCCGTACGGACATCTGCGCGGTGAACTCCCGCGCCGCCTCCTGCTCCCTCACGCCGCACCGCCCCGGCCTGCGTCCGCAGCGTGGTTGGCCAGCGCGCGACGCGCGGCCAGCACCCGGCGGCGGGCCCGGCGGATACGGCGGGCGTCCAGCTCGGTCGGGGTGCGGTCCAGGGTGGTGATCTGCGCGTCGAGCAGCTCGACGTCCGCGAGGATCGCGGGCATCTCCAACTCGATCGCGTCCAGCTCCGCGTCCGTCGGCTCCATGAAGTCGGCGAACGCAGTAACAGCGTCCTGAACAGTAACGATGTGGCTCATTGGGTCTGGTTCCTCTCACACAGGAACGGCCCGAACAGCGGCCCCGGTGTTCGAGCACCGGGGCCGCGCGCCGTTGAAGTCGGAACATCCGGCTCCCCTCAGCGCTGCTCGTACGAGACGAGCAACGGAGGCAACCGGCCGCAGCGGCAAGCACTGCGGAAGTCGTGGTGGTGCTGGTGTCTCCTTCGGGAACACGGGCTCCCGTTTCAGGCGTATGGAGACGTGACCTTTCGGTCTGAGCCCTCCGGTTGACCAGGGGTCCGGGTCCCTCGGCCCGCTCTGTCCCGGGCCCCTTGGCCCCGACAAGCCCGGATTGCAGCCAGGCACGTCGAGGTCCGACACCCGCCGGTCTGGAAAGACCGCCCGACGGGCACATCCCTAAGGTTCCCTAGGGTTCCCTGCGGTGTCAAGCGGTAAGCTAGGGAACCTCAGGGAAGTCACGACAGGGAGCGGGCGACATGGCAGGCCAGGCCGACAATCGGGCGCCGTACGCGAAGATCGCAGCCCACTACACGGAGCTGATTGCGTCTGGTCAGCTACAGCCGGGGGCACTTCTGCCGAGCATCAAGAACCTGGCGGAAGAGTGGAAAGTAAGCACCGCCACCGCTGAGAAGGCACTGCGCAAGCTGCGCAACGACGGCCTTGTACGAGGTATCCACGGCATCGGGACAGAGGTTCTGGACCGACCTACTTCGATGTCGTCAGGGTCCCAGCGCCAGGACCGAGGACGCCGAACCGGTTCCAGTTGGGGGCAGGGTGAAAGGTCAGACTCGCATCAGGCCGCCGTGGTGCCGGCACCCGCCGAGGTGGCCCAAGCTCTGGACATTGAGCCGGGGTCCGACGTGGTTCGTCGGAGCCGGGTCTACAGAGACCGCCACGGAATCGTGGCCCACAGCACGTCCTGGATCCCCGCTCGGTACGGGAAGCTGATCCCCCAGCTAGCGGCGAGTGAGCGCCTGACGGGGGGAACGTCACTACAGCTCATTGCCCAAGCGACCGGCCACCCCATTAGTCACCGCATCGACACCGCATCGGCCCGACTCCTTACGCCGGACGACGCACGGCTTCTGGAGCTTGACCCGGATGACCTGTCAGCGGAACCAGTAGTCGTGATGACAGCGCAGTTCGTTGACGCTGAGGGCAACATCGTGGAATACGGCGTGGACCTCGGAGGTCCGGGCCGCACCTGGCGCACGGAATCGGAGGTAACCACGTGACGGTCACGGGTGGCACACCACGTCCGCCGTTCTGTGTCCTGATGGCCGGCCTCCCCGGCTCCGGTAAAACCACCCTCTCCCGCGCACTCACCGCCCGTGGCTTCGTGCGGCTCTGCCCGGACGAAGAGATGTACCGCCGGCATGGCGTCTACGGCGTGGACTTCCCCCGCGGCACCTTCCCCACCCTTGAGCGTCCGGTCCTCGAAGACGTGGCGGCGGAGCTGCGGGAACAGCTCAAGGCTGGACACGACGTCGTCGTTGACCACGGCTTTTGGACCCCCGAGGATCGGAACAAGTGGCGAGCCATCGCCACCGACGTCGGCGCCGTTCCTGTACTCGTCTACCTCGCAGCGAGTCACGATGAGCTTTGGGCCAGGATCAGCAAGCGCAACGAGTTCCACGAGGATGATCCGAACGCCATCTACTTCTCAGAGAGCGACCTCCAGCGGTACCGCACCCGGTTCATCCCGCCAGAGGCAGACGAACCGCACCTGCTGTACGACGGCGATACGGCGGCCGTAATCGCGGCCCTGGACGCCTCACACTCTCGGCACTCAACCGACTGATGCGCAGGTCAGCCGGGTGGCGCTCCGTCTCAGTTTCCGTCTCATTCACCCCCGTCCGGAGCCGTCCATCTCAGTCCGCGCGACGGGCGAGAGTACGGGAATGAACGAGGCTGAACGCCCACGGATAGCGCTCTGACCAGCACGAACAGACCTCGAAAGCGAGTGTGGCGCAAGTCACCGAGGGTTCAAATCCCTCCGCTACCGCTCCGACGAAGGGCCCGGTCCGATGGACCGGGCCCTTCGCGTGCGCCCTGGAGTCCCGTCCCGTCGCCCTGAACTCACCCCGGCTCGGCCCTGATTCCGGTGGACCGCAGGCCGGGGCCGGAACGCGGCCCCGCCCCGGCGCTCCGCGCTCGCACACAGCACCCTCACCGGAACGGACGATCGGGCGGATAAACTCACCGCCGGCGGCAGGCGCCGAAGATTCGCAGCAGGCACAGGGGAGGCCGCGGTGGCGGTGAACGCCAAGAAGATCGCCGTGTACGCGCTGGCGGTCTTCGCGCTGTACGTGATCATCACGGATCCGGCCAAGGCGGCCGATTACGTACAGGTAGGCTTCGAGGGCATCTCGGACGCGGCCAAGGCCATAGGCGACTTCATGACCTGGGCCGCCAACGGAGGAAAGAGCTGAGGTACTCCCCATGATCCGCCACCTGGTCCTCTTCAAGCTCAACGAGGGCGTCGAGCGCGACGATCCACGGGTCGTGGCGGGCGTGGAGGCCTTCCGGGCCCTCGGCGGCCAGATCGAGGAGCTGCGCTTCTGGGAGTGCGCCTGGAACATCAGCGACCGTCCGATCGCCTACGACTTCGCGATCAACTCCGCCGTCGAGGACGCCGACGCGCTCAAGCGCTACCTGGAGCACCCGGCGCACCAGGCGGGCGTCGCGCTGTGGCGCGAGTTCGCCACCTGGGTGATCGCCGACTACACGTTCTGAGTCTTTCGGCCCGTCGGCCCCCCGCCGTGACGGCGGGGGGCTTTTGTGTGTCCCGGGGCCCAACTTGGCGCAATTTGAACCCAACACGGCGTTATGCGGTGCTTGCACACAGCGGACCTGTCTTGTGATGCTATGACCGCTTTTGACGGATGATTGACCGATGAAGAGGTGGCGTTGACCGTGTCGGCCAGTACTGCGCCACCCCAGGAGGATGCGCCCGCCCCGGCCCCTCCAACCCCCGGAAAACGCCGCGGGGCCGACACTCGGGCCCTCACCCAGGTGCTCTTCGCCGAGCTGAAGCAGCTCAAGCCGGGAACGCCGGAGCACGACCGCGTACGGGGGGCGCTGATCGAGGCCAACCTCCCGCTCGTCCGCTACGCGGCCGCCCGCTTCCGCTCCCGCAACGAGCCGATGGAGGACGTGGTCCAGGTCGGCACCATCGGGCTGATCAACGCCATCGACCGCTTCGACCCGGACCGGGGCGTGCAGTTCCCGACCTTCGCGATGCCCACCGTGGTCGGCGAGATCAAGCGGTACTTCCGGGACAACGTCCGCACGGTCCACGTACCGCGCCGGCTGCACGAGCTCTGGGTGCAGGTCAACAGCGCGACCGAGGACCTCACCACGGCCTTCGGGCGCTCACCGACGACCGCGGAGATCGCCGAGCGGCTGCGGATCAGCGAGGAGGAGGTGCTGTCCTGCATCGAGGCGGGCCGCTCGTACCACGCCACCTCGCTGGAGGCCGCACAGGAGGGCGACGGACTGCCCGGCCTGCTCGACCGCATCGGCTACGAGGACCCGGCCCTGGACGGCGTGGAACACCGCGACCTCGTCCGGCACCTCCTCGTGCAACTCCCCGAGCGGGAACAGCGAATCCTTCTGCTGCGCTACTACAGCAATCTCACCCAGTCCCAGATCAGCGCCGAACTCGGCGTCTCCCAGATGCACGTCTCGCGGCTGCTCGCCCGTAGCTTCCAGCGGCTGCGGTCCGCAAATCGGATCGACGCATAGCCGGCGTCGGACCGAAGCACGCCGGGCGTTCACCCGATGCATAGCGGGCGCACGGATGCACGGCCCCCACAACGCTGCATCGCAAACCTGAACGAGCCGTAACCGGTGCGAGCGAATCGCTCACCAGGGCTGTTGCCGACAGTTGTGGTCCGATAAAGCGTCAGACCCCTTCTTTCCAGGGCCGATTCACCTGTGACATGTCGACATGTCACTACAGCGTGTTGCCGACATGTGACATTCTGCCGGAAGCGCGTTTGCCGGGGCTCCGGCTCCGGTATTCAGGTGAAGGCTGCGTTGCTCGAAAAGGCAGCACCGCCGCGACCGTCCCGCGACCCAAAGGGGGTGGCATGTCCGCAGAACAGGGCAGCTCGAAGGTGCTGACGCCGACGAAGAGCGAGACAGCGCCCAAGGAGTTCGACGCTCTCGACGTGCTCGACGACGTCACGGCACTCGCCGCCGTGCCGGCCCCGGCCGTCCCCTCCGCCGCGCCCGTGGAGGCCGCCGCGCCCGTGGAGGCCGCCCCGGCCCTGCCGGCCCCGGCGGACATCGACACCCGCACCCTGTCCCGCTCCCTCTTCCTGCGGCTCGCCGCGCTCGGCGAGGACAGCCCCGAGCGGGCGTACGTCCGGGACACGCTGATCGAGCTGAACCTGCCGCTGGTCCGCTACGCGGCCGCCCGCTTCCGCAGCCGCAACGAGCCGATGGAGGACATCGTCCAGGTCGGCACCATCGGCCTGATCAAGGCGATCGACCGCTTCGACTGCGAGCGGGGCGTGGAGTTCCCGACGTTCGCGATGCCGACGGTGGTCGGCGAGATCAAGCGCTTCTTCCGCGACACCTCGTGGTCGGTGCGCGTTCCGCGCCGCCTCCAGGAGCTGCGCCTGGCCCTCACCAAGGCGAGCGACGAGCTGTCCCAGAGGCTGGACCGCTCCCCGACGGTGACGGAACTGGCCGCCGCGCTCGGCGTCTCCGAGGAGGACGTGGTCGACGGCCTCGCGGTCGGCAACGCCTACACCGCCTCGTCCCTCGACTCCCCGGCCCCGGAGGACGACGGCGGCGAGGGCTCGCTCGCCGACCGCCTCGGCTACGAGGACACGGCACTGGAGGGCGTGGAGTACCGCGAGTCGCTGAAGCCGCTGCTGGCCAAGCTTCCGCCCCGGGAGCGCCGGATCATCATGCTGCGGTTCTTCGCCAACATGACCCAGTCGCAGATCGGCGAGGAGGTCGGCATCTCGCAGATGCACGTCTCCCGGCTGCTCACCCGGACCCTGGCCCAGCTGCGGGACGGCCTGATCTCCGACTGAGACCCTCTGGCCCATGGCCGCCGGTGCGCCGTCACGGCAGCGCCGGCGGCTTCGTCCGTCCCCGCGCGGCAACGGCCGCCGGCCCGGACTGCGGTGGCCCGCCGGGACCGCGTCCGCGCACGCCTCGACGCCCGGCGTGCGCGGCTGGGCAGGCACGTCGGGCGCGGGACAGCTCCGTCCGGGGGGAAGCGGCCCCTACTTGAGGGCCAGCCAGGCGACCCCCGCCACCACGGCGAGCGCCACGACGATGCCGACGATCAGACCGATGCGGGGACCCGAGGAGGCCGCCGCCTGCTGCTGCCGCCCCTGGGGGGCCTCGTCGACGAACGCGCGGAACATCTGGGTGCTGCCGGCGGGGTCGTAGCTGCCCTGGGGGCCCTGGGTGTTAGCCATGCCCCGAGACACTAGCGAATCCGCGTGACCGGCCCAAGTGCGGGGCCACCGGGACAGACGGGGGCACGCCACCCCTGTCCACCTGCGCATTTACACAAGCAATGCTTGCCTTTGCCAACTTTTTACGCCCGCTCGCCCCTCTTTATTTGCCTGCAGCAACCAACCTATCTATGGTTGCCCTAAGCAACGAATACGGGAGGTGTGATGGCCGAGCAGGCGCAGTACGAAGAGCTGGTGCGTCAGTTCAGCGCCTTCGGAGCCGTGAAACGGGACCTGGGGCGGATCCTGCCGTCCGAGTGCCCGGCCGGCTCGGCCGCCGTGCTGACACTGCTCGGCCGTCACGGCGACATGCGCATGAGCAAGCTCGCCGAGCTGCTCGCCGTGGACATGTCGGTGACCAGCCGGCACGTCGCGCACGTCGCCGCACGCGGCTGGATCGAGCGGTCCCCGGACCCGGCGGACAAGCGCTCGCGCATCCTGCGCCTGACGCCCGAGGGGCTGGAACAGCTCGACGAGCTGTCCCGGCGGACCACGCACCTGCTCGCCGAGCGGCTGGCCGACTGGACCGACGACGAGGTCGGCCAGCTGATCCGGCTGATGGCGCGCCTGCGTGCCTCCTTCGGCGACTGCCGGTCCGCCCCGGTGCGGACCGCCTCCGCGGCCGCGCCCGTGTTCGAAGAGACCACCCGTACACCCGCAAGTACGTAAGCAAAGGAAGCCCATGGCAACGACCACACCAGCCGGTGTGCGGGCTCACGCCAAGCACGGGGGAGGATCGGGTCACGCCCCGATGACCCACCGGCAGATCATGGAGGCACTGTCCGGGCTGATGCTCGGCATGTTCGTGGCGATCCTGTCGTCCACGATCGTCTCCAACGCCCTGCCGGAGATCATCGGTGACCTGGGCGGCGGTCAGTCCGCCTACACCTGGGTGGTCACGGCCGCCCTGCTGTCGATGACCGCGGCCACTCCCCTGTGGGGCAAGCTCGCCGACCTGTACAGCAAGAAGGCGCTCGTCCAGATAGCGCTGATCATCTACGTGGTCGCCTCGATGGCGGCCGGCCTGTCGCAGAACCCGGGCATGCTGATCGCCTGCCGCGTGGTGCAGGGCATCGGCGTCGGCGGTCTGTCGGCCCTGGCCCAGATCGTCATGGCGGCGATGATCTCCCCGCGCGAGCGCGGCCGCTACTCCGGTTACCTCGGTGCCACCTTCGCCGTCGCCACGGTCGGCGGCCCGCTGCTCGGCGGTGTCATCACCGACACCTCCTGGCTGGGCTGGCGCTGGTGCTTCTACGTCGGTGTCCCCTTCGCGGTCATCGCGCTGATCGTGCTGCAGAAGACGCTGCACCTGCCCGTGGTCAAGCGCGAGGTCAAGGTCGACTGGAGCGGCGCGTTCTTCATCTCCGCCGCCGTCTCCCTGCTGCTGGTCTGGGTCACCTTCGCGGGTGACAAGTACGACTGGCTGTCCTGGCAGACCGCCGCGATGGTCGGCGGTTCGATCGTCCTCGGCCTGCTCTTCGTTCTCGTGGAGGCCAAGGCGAGCGAGCCGATCATCCCGCTGCGCCTGTTCCGCAACCGCACCATCACGCTCGCGTCGCTCGCGTCGCTGTTCGTCGGTGTCGCGATGTTCTCCGGCACCGTGTTCTTCAGCCAGTACTTCCAGCTGGCGCGGGACAAGTCCCCGACCATGTCGGGTGTCCTGACCATCCCGATGATCGCCGGCCTGTTCGTCTCCTCGACGGTCTCGGGTCAGTTCATCACCCGCACCGGCCGCTGGAAGTCGTGGCTGGTCAGCGGCGGCGTCCTGGTGACGGCCGGCCTGGCCCTGCTGGGCGGCATCCGGTACGACTCCGAGTACTGGAAGATGGCGATCTTCATGGCCCTGCTGGGCCTGGGCATCGGCATGATGATGCAGAACCTGGTCCTCGCCACGCAGAACCAGGTGGCGCCCTCCGACCTCGGTTCGGCCAGCTCCACGGTGACCTTCTTCCGTTCCCTCGGCGGCGCGGTCGGCGTCTCCGCGCTGGGTGCCGTGATGTCCCACCGGATCACGCACTACGTGACGGACGGCATCGCCTCCCTGAGCCCCAAGTACCAGGCCGCCCTGGCCGGTGGCTCCGGCTCCACCGACACCATCCCGGACATGGACAAGCTCCCGCGGCCCATCCGGACGCTGCTGGAGAGCGCCTACGGCCACGGCATCGCCGACGTCTTCCTCATCGCCTCCGCCCTCGCCGCGGTCGCCTTCCTGATCACGCTGTTCATCAAGGAGGTCCCGCTGAAGACCAAGGGCGCTCTCGCCCAGGCCGCCGAGGGTGAGGCCCCCGTGGCCGACCCCGTCGCCGCTCCGGTCGTCGCCGAGGCCCGGGCCGCCGAGCCGGTTCCGGCCGCGGCCGCCGCCTCGGTGTCCTCGGGAGCCGAGGACACGGCCACCGCGCAGACCGGCCGGCAGTTGTCCGCCGTCGCCACCATCGCCGGGCCCGGCACCGGTGGCGGCACCCCGGTCCACGGCTTCGTCCGCGGCGCCGAGAGCGTCCCGGTCCCGCAGGCCGCGGTGACCCTGATCTCGCTCTCCGGCCGCCAGCTGGGCCGCTCGGTCGCCCAGGCCGACGGTTCCTACGCGGTGGACGCGCCCGGCACGGGCAGCTACGTCCTGATCGCCTCCGCCGACGGCTACCAGCCGCAGGCCTCCACGATCGTGGTGGGCGAGGAGCCGCTGGCGTACGACATCCTGCTCAGCGGCACCAGCGGGCTGACCGGTGTGGTCCGGGCCGCCGGAAGCGCGCTGCCGGTCAAGGACGCGATGGTGATCGTCACCGACGTCCGCGGCGACCTGCTGGCCACCGCCGCCACCGGGGAGCAGGGCGAGTTCGCCCTCACCGACCTGGTGCCGGGCACCATGACCGTCGCGGTCAACGCGGACGGGTTCCGGCCGCGTGCGCTGCCGGTCGAGGTCGGCGCCGCCGGGATCACCCGGATCGAGGTCGACCTGGACGCCGGTGCCCGTCTCCAGGGTGTCGTCCGCGCCCCGCACGGTCCGCTGGCCGACGCCCGCGTGACGCTCGTCGACCAGGCGGGCAACGTGGTCGGCACCGCCACCACCGGCTCGGACGGGGCGTACGGCTTCGCCGACCTGGACGGCGGCGAATACACCGTCATCGCGACGGGTTACCCGCCGGTGGCGACGGCCCTCACCGTCTCCGGCCCGGGAGTCGACGGCCACGACATCGAGCTCGCCCACCCCGGCGAGTAGTACGGCCCACGGCCCGTGGCGCGCGCCGCCCCTCAGGTGCGGCGCGCGCCACGGGCCGATCTCATACGACCGATTCATATGCCTTTTCAGGGAGAAGACGGGATGGGACTGACCGCGAAGATCCGTACGCGGGACGGCTGGGCCGTGTCGCACGCGGTCGTCACGGTGACCGACATGACCGGTGCGCAGGTGCTGCGGGCCGAGGCGGACACCGAGGGGGCCGTACGGGACACCACCGAGCTGGCGCCGGGGGCGTACACGGTGATCGTGACGGCCGTCGGGTACGCGCCCGCCGCGTCCAGCGCGATCGTCACCGCGAGCGGCCGGGCCGAGGTCGGCACGGTCACACTGGCCCGGCAGGGCGGCACCGAGCTGCCGCCGCCCGGCCCCTGGACGATCGACCCGGTGCACTCCTCCGTCGCCGCGGTCGCCCAGCACCTGGGCATCTCCAGCGTGCACGGCAGGTTCACGGAGTTCGGCGGCACCATCGAGATCGCGCCCGACGACGTCACCAAGTCCCGCGTGGCGGCGGTGATCCGGGCGGCCTCGATCGACACCGGCAACAGCATGCGGGACACCCACCTGAAGTCGGCGGACTTCCTCGACGTCGAACGGCACCCGGAGATCGCCTACCACTCGACCGGTGTGACCGCCGCGGGCTCGGACCGCTGGACCGTGCACGGCGAACTGTCCATGCACGGTGTGGTGCGCCGGGTCGACCTGGACCTCGCCTACCTCGGCACCGGCGCCGACCCGTGGGGCGGCACCCGGGCCGCCTTCCGCGCCACGGCCGAACTGCACCGCGAGGACTTCGCGATGAACTACAACCAGGTCCTCCAGGCGGGCATCGCCGCCATCGGCACGACCCTGAAGGTCGAACTCGACATCCAGGCGGTCCAGGGGGAGTCCCTGCCCGCCGCCTAGGCCGTCGTCGAACTCCCGGCGTCACGGGGCAGGCGGGAGTTCGACGACAGGGCCTAGGGGCGGCCGGAGGGCCTAGTTCTCCGTCGCGCCCACGATGCGGCGGGCCAGGTCGCGGAGCTTGGTGTTCTCCCGCTGGGAGGCGCGCACCAGGCTCTCGAAGGCCGCCGCCGCGTCGATGTCGAGGCGTTCCATCAGGATGCCGGTGGCCTGGCCGATCAGGTCCCGGGTGTGCATGGCCTCCGTCAACTGCTCACGGACCGTCACCGAGTTCAGGGCGAGGCTCACATGGGCGACGAACAGCCGGCCCAGGCGGGCGGCCGTCTCGTCGAAGGCGTGCGGGGCGCGGGCGTAGGCCGTGAGCACGGTCAGCCGGCGTTTGTCGGCCCGCAGCCGCATGGACAGGACCGAACGCAGCCCGGGCCGCTCACCGTCCTTGCCGCCGCTGTCCGCCATGCGCACCACCGGCGAGGTCCACAGCCGCTCCCAGTGCGGCAGATCACGGGGCTCGGCCTCGCGCACGATGTCGTCGGTCCAGGCCACCGTGCGCAGCGTGTCACCGCGCTCCAGCTCGAAGACCCCGGCGTGTTCGGCGCCGGGGAGCAGGTGCACCGCCAGGCGGGCCGCCGTGTCCAGGGTGGCGTCCGGCGTGGTCGTCTGGTGCAGCTCACGCGCGGCGGCCGTGAGGGCCTCGGCCAGTTCGAGGCCGACAGCAGGACCGGACACATCGGAAAAGTCGGACGAAGCCACCACGAACCTCTCGGATGGCAC
Source organism: Streptomyces lucensis JCM 4490 (assembly GCF_014650035.1). GTDB lineage: Bacteria > Actinomycetota > Actinomycetes > Streptomycetales > Streptomycetaceae > Streptomyces > Streptomyces lucensis. Next base: position 114,471 of record NZ_BMUE01000006.1, read on the forward strand.
GACCGCATGGCCGTGCACAGGAGAGCTCCGCAGCACATTCCCGACTGCGAGCACAGGACATCAGCACTTTAGCTGCTCCATTGCGGTGAAGTGACCTGCGCCCGGAGCGCGGGACGTCGTCGGCGCGCCGACGCGCCGAGCCTGTGCCCGGCAGGGTCAGGATGAAGCCGCGACCGCCCCTCTAGGCTGCGGCCATGGCACCGAACATCGCGACCAACACCCGGGTATCGCTGGACGAGCTGCTGGACTTCGTACGCCCCCGCCACCGCGCCCTGCTGATCACGCGCCGCGCCGACGGCGCGCCACAGGCCTCCCCGCTGACCTGCGGCGTGGACGACTCGGGCCGGATCGTCGTCTCGACCTACCCCGAGCGCGCCAAGACCCGCAACGCCAAGCGGGACGAGCGGGTCAGCCTCGTCGTCCTGAGCGACGACTGGAACGGCCCCTGGGTGCAGATCGACGGCACCGCCGAGGTCGTCGACGCACCCGACTCCGTCGAACCTCTGGTGGAGTACTACCGGAACATCGCCGGTGAGCACCCCGACTGGGACGAGTACCGGGGGGCGATGCTCAGGCAGGGCAAGTCCATCATCCGGGTGACGCCGCTGCGGTGGGGTCCGGTGGCCACCGGGGGCTTCCCGGCGCGACTCGCCACCGGGGACTGAACCGGGGCCGGTGCGCGGCGGGTCAGCCGCGCTCGACCATCGCCTCGATGCCGGCGATCAGCAGGTCCAGGGCGAAGGTGAAGTCACGGTCCATCATCTCGGCGACCGTGTCGCCGCCGCGGGCGTCCATGATCCGCCTGGCCTCCTGGACGAAGTCCGCGGTCGACGGGTCCTGGCCCGCCGAGTCCATCGCCTGCCGGTAGTAGTCGTCCGGGGTCAGGCCGGAGCCCTCGATCCGGGACAGGAACTGGGCCTCGACCGTGCCGTAGCCGTACACGAACTGGAAGACGGCCGAGATCGCGCTCATCACCCGGTGCGCGGGCAGCCCGGCACGGCCGAGGGTCCGCTGCACGCTGCGGGAGAACTCCCGCGAGTGGGGGCCGATGTTCAGGTACTGGCCGGCCAGCCGCGACAGCCACGGGTGGCGCACCAGCAGCGCCCGGTACTCGGCGGCCAGCGCCCTCAGCCGCTCCCGCCAGTCGGTCCCGTCCTCCTCGGCGGGCAGCCGCAGCTCGCCGTAGACCGCGTCCAGGGCGAGTTCGAGCAGGTCGTCCTTGGTGTCGACGTACCAGTACAGGGACATCGCGGTGACGTTCAGCTCGCCCGCCAGCCGCCGCATGGAGAACTTCGCCAGCCCCTCGGCGTCCAGCAGCCGCACGGACGCCGCGGTGATCCGCTCCCGGTCCAGACCCGTGGGCTGTCCGCCGCGCCCACCGCGACGGGCCGTCTCCTCCAGCCACACGCTGCTCCGCGCCGAGCGGCCCGCTGCCTTCGCCATCGGCGGCCCTTCCTCCGAGAGGTTCGCTGTTCCCGCACGCCTACCCATACCCCGCGGGTCAGGAAGCGACCACCGGCACGACCATGCCGTGCACCGCACAGCCGGGGCTGTGCGGTGCACGGCACGGGGACTTCTCGTCAGCCGCTCGTCAGCCGCTCGTCCTCCGCGTCAGGTCGTAGAAGGTGGCCGATCCGGCCGTCACCTTCTTGAAGTTGCTCTGCACCCACGAGCTGATCTGCGCCGACGTTCCGCTGTTGCCACCGCCCATGCCGCCGCCGGCGATGAAGTAGTGGATCCTGCCCTCCTCCACGTACTTCTTGAACTGGGCCAGGGTCGGGGACGGGTCGGTGCCGTTGAAGCCGCCGATGGCCATGACCGGGTCACCCGTGGCGAGCTGGTAACCGGCCGCGTTCTGGGAACCGATGGACGCGGCGACCCAGGTGTACTCGGACGCGCCCTTCTCCAGCAGCTTCCTGGCCGCGGAGGACACGCTCGCCCCGTTCAGCAGGCCGCCCACGCCTCCGCCGCCGCCCATGCCGCCTTCTCCCATGCGGCCCGCGCCGGGGAAACCGTTGCCGTTCTGCCGGCCCTGCTGGCCCTGCTGGCCTTGCTGACCTTGCTGGCCCTGCTGGCCCTGCTGGCCTTGCTGGCCCTGCTGGCCCTGCTGGCCTTGCTGGCCCGGCATGCCGCCGCCGAAGCCGCCGCCCGGGAAGCCGTTGCCGTTCTGCCGGCCCGGCTGAGCCTGTTGCCCCTGCTGCCCCTGCTGCCCCTGATGGTTCTGGCCGGGCATGCCGCCGCCGAAGCCGCCGCGCATCCCCCCTCCGCCGGGACCCCCGCCACCGGGACCGCCCATCCTGCTCGCCCCCGCGGGGCCGGCCGTGACGATCGAGCCGGTGTGGCCCTGCTGGAGCGTGCTGAGGGTGTACGCGGTCGGCCCGGCCAGCGCGGCCACGAGGCCGGCCGCCGCCGCGGCGAGGGCCACGCGCCGGGGTGTCTGGCCCGCGAAGACCAGGCCCAGCGCGGCGGCCAGACCGCCGACCAGCACCAGCCACTTCAGCCAGGGCAGGTAGTCGGAGGTGCGGTTGAGCAGCACGTAGCCCCAGGCCGCCGCCGCGACCACGGATGCGGCGAGGGTGATCGACGCCCACGGCTCCCGCCGCCTCTCCCACAGAAGCCCGGCGCCCATGCCGGTCACGGCCGCGATGTAGGGGGCGAGGGCCACGGTGTAGTACTGGTGGAAGATGCCCGCCATGTAGCTGAAGACGGCCGTGGTCATGAGCAGGGAGCCGCCCCAGACCAGGAACGAGGCACGGGTGACGGACGTCCTGCGGGCCCTGCGCGTGGCCACGAGACCGGCGGCCAGCAGGACCAGCGCGGCCGGCAGCAGCCAGGAGATCTGGCCGCCGACCTCGGAGTCGAACATCCGGTTCCAGCCGGTCTCGCCCCACATGCCGGTGCCGCCCCCGCCACCGCCGCCCCCGCCGCCGCCCCCGACGCTGCCGGTCTCGTCGCCGTTCAGCCGGCCGAGCCCGTTGTAGCCGAAGGTCAGCTCCAGGAAGCTGTTGTTCTGGGAACCGCCGATGTAAGGGCGGGAGGACGCGGGCCACAGCTCCACGATCGCGACCCACCAGCCGCCCGAGACGACCAGCGCGAGCGTCGCCGCGGCCAGCTGGCCGAGTCGCTTCCTCCACGGCACCGGCGCGCAGACCGCGTACACGATCGCGAGCGGCGGCAGGATCAGGAAGGCCTGCAGCGTCTTGGCGAGGAACGCGAAGCCGATCGCGACACCGGCCCACACCAGCCACTTCGTACGGCCGTCCTCGACGGCGCGGACCACCAGGCAGCAGGCCGTGGCCATCAGCAGCGCCAGCATGGCGTCCGGGTTGTTGAACCGGAACATCAGCGCCGCGACGGGTGTGAGCGCGAGCACCGCGCCCGCGACCAGACCGGCCGCGGGGCTGAACCGGCGGCGTACGGCGCCGTACACGACTGCGACGGTCGCCACGCCCATCAGCGCCTCCGGGGCGAGGATCGCCCACGAGTGGAGGCCGAAGATCCGGACCGAGAGCTCCATGGGCCACAGCGAGGCCGGGGGCTTGTCGACGGTGATGGCGTTGCCGGCGTCCAGCGAGCCGAAGAAGAACGCCTTCCAGGACGTGCTGCCCGCCTGCACGGCCGCCGAGTAGAAGGAGTTGGCGTAACCGGAGGCGCTCAGGTTGTACAGGTAGAGCAGGAGGGTGGCGGCCAGCAGGCCGAGGAAGGCGGGGCGCACCCAGCGGGGGTCCTCGGGGCGGCCGCGCCGGAGTCTGCGCACGAAGGGCTGCCGGGGCGCACCGGCCTCGGAGCCCGCGACGGCCGGGAGGCCGGCCGGGGAATGGGCCGCGGAGTCGGCCGGGGAATCGGCCGGGGAATCGGCCGGGGAGGCGTTTTGCGGTGCGCGCACCGTCGGGGGAGCGGTCGGAGGCGGACCCCACACGGCCGGGGATCCCTGGTGCGTCGTCGGGTCGGAGTGGGTGGTCATCGGGGGTCCCCCGGATCGGTGTCGTGGTGAGGGCGCACCGGCTGCAGGCGCATGGTGGCGTCCCTCCAGTTGCCGTCCGCGGCGGCCTCACCGGCGCGGACCTGGGTGGTCTGGTGGGTGGTCTGGTGCGACCGCGGGTACGACGGCTCGTACGCCTGCTGCCGGTCCGGTGCCGGGCGCGTCGGCAGCGGCCCGTACGGAGCCGTCGTGCGGTGGGCCGGCGAGGACGGGGTGAAGGCCATGACCACCGTCGGGTCGCCGCCGGAGGCCGACTCGCCCCGGTCCGGGAAGACCCAGGCGCGGAAGAGCAGGAACCGCAGCACGGTCGCCGCGAGGTTGGCCGCGATGAGCACCGCCAGCTCGGTGGAGTGCGCCGCACTGTCGGTGGCCGCGCCGAGGGCGGCCAGGGAACCGCTGGTCAGGGCGAGCCCGATGCCGAAGACGACGAGGCCCTGCGCCTGGTGCCGTACCGCCCCGCCCCGCCCGCGCACTCCGAAGGTGAGCCGGCGGTTGGCGGCCGTGTTGGCCACGGCCGAGACCAGCAGCGCGAGGGCGTTGGCGATCTGCGAGCCGGAGAACTGCCGGAAGGCGCCGTAGAGAACGAGGTAGAACAGGGTCGACAGGCCCCCGACCACGCAGAACCCGACGAGCTGGCGGGCCAGCCCCTTGGGCACGTCGGGCAGGTCACGGTCGCGTGGGTCGTCGCCGAAGGGCCGGGTCAGCCGGTCCAGCGGCAGCGAACCGGTGGCCAGCGCCCTGCCGATCCGCCACACGCCCCGCAGGTCGTCGGTGGCCGTCCGCACGATGTGCACGGTGGAGTCCGGGTCGTCGACCCAGTCGACCGGCACCTCGTGGATGCGCAGCCCCGCCCGCTCGGCGAGCACGAGCATCTCGGTGTCGAAGAACCAGCCGGTGTCCTCCACCAGCGGCAGCAGCACCTGGGCCACATCGCGGCGGATCGCCTTGAAGCCGCACTGCGCGTCGGAGAAGCGGGCCTGGAGGGAGCCGCGCAGGATCAGGTTGTAGGCCCGGCTGATGAACTCCCGCTTGGGGCCGCGCACGACCCGGGAGGCGCGGGCGAGCCGGGAGCCGATCGCCAGGTCCGAGTGACCGGAGATCAGCGGCGCCACCAGCGGCAGCAGGGCGTTGAGGTCGGTGGACAGGTCGACGTCCATGTAGGCGAGGACCGGCGCCTCGGACGCGGACCACACGGTCCGCAGGGCGCGGCCGCGGCCCTTCTGCTCCAGACGGAAGCTGGTGACCTCGGGGATCTCCGCCTCCAGCCGCGCCGCCACCAGCGGGGTGGTGTCCGTGGACGCGTTGTCCGCGACGGTGATGCGGAACGCGTAGGGGAAGGTACGGGTGAGGTGCTCGTGCAGTCTGCGGACGCACGGCCGGAGGTCCTTCTCCTCGTTGTAGACGGGGATCACTACGTCCAGGACAGGCGTTCCGGCGTCTGTGGCCGGGAGGTGCTCCCGCGCCGGCAGGGTGCCGGGAGAAGAGTCGGTTCGCATGCACCGACTCTGCTCAACCGCCCTGTCGCGCCCATGTGGTGGAACTGTGCTGTGCCTGTGAGTGCGGGGGCCGGTCCATGTCGGCGTCCGGGTGCGCCACGGCGGGGATGAGCACGGGCAGGTGCACGGTGAAAGCCGTCCGCCCCGGCACGCTGTCCACGGTCACCGCGCCCCCGTGCGCCGCCGCGACGGCCTGCACGATGGCGAGGCCGAGGCCGGTGGATCCGGTGGCCCGGGAGCGCGCGGAGTCCCCGCGGGCGAACCGCTCGAAGACGTGCGGCAGCAGGCCGGGCGGGATCCCCGGCCCGTTGTCCTCGACGTCGACGCACATCCAGGCACCGCGCCGCTGCACGCGCGCGGTGACGGTCGTCCCCGGTGGCGTGTGGTTGCGGGCGTTGCCCAGCAGGTTGACCAGCACCTGCTGCAGACGGGCCGCGTCCGCCGACACCAGGGCCGGTTCGTCGGGCAGGTCGAGCCGCCAGTTGTGGTCCATGCCGGCCGCCCGGGCGTCGCTGACCGTGTCGACGACGAGCGGGATCAGGTCGGTCCGCTGGAACTGCAGCGGCCGTCCGGCGTCGAGCCGGGCGAGCAGCAGCAGGTCCTCCACGAGGAGGGTCATGCGGCCGGCCTCGGACTCGATCCGCCCGAGGGCGTGCCGGGTGTCGGGTCCGACCTGCTCGCGCCCGCGCCTGGTGAGCTCCGCGTACCCGCGGATGGAGGCGAGCGGGGTCCGCAGCTCATGGCTGGCGTCGGCGACGAACTGCCGTACCCGGGTCTCGCTCCGCTGGCGGGCGTGCAGGGCGCCGTGGACATGGTCCAGCATGCGGTTGAGCGCGGCGCCGACCCGGCCGACCTCGGAGTGCGGGTCGCACTCCGACTCCGGGACCCGCTCGCTCAGGTTCACCTCACCCGAGTGCAGCGGCAGTTCGGAGACGCGGGTGGCGGTGGCGGCGACCTTGCGCAGGGGGCGGGTGGCGAGGCCGACGAGCACGTAGCCGGCGATGACGGCGGCGCCCAGGCCGGCCACGGTGACGCTGACCTCGACGAGGATCAGGGTGTTGATCGTGTTGTCGACCGACGAGGTGGGGACGGCGACGTAGAAGTCACCGTTGTAACCCGTCCGGTACTCGACCCGGTACTCGCCCAGCCCGGGGAGGTCGACGGTGTACTGCCCCCCGTCCACCCGGGGCACGGCCGCGAGGACGGCGCGCTGCGCCTTGGTCAGCGGCTTCGCGCTCATCTCGAAGTCGCTGGTGGACTTCACGCCACGCTGGGCACCGGTGATGACGCCGCCCTCGACCTCGGCGGCGGCGGTGCCCGGGAGCTGCGGGCCCTTGGTGACGAACTCGGCGAGGTCGGTGGGGTGCTTGAGCTTCCGGCCGTCCGGTGCGATGCCTCCCCCGGGCTGCTGCCCCGGCGGCCCGAAGGAGCCGGACGCGCGCGAGGCGGCCTCGTTCAGCTGGCCGTTCAGCTGCTCGTACAGGTGCGAGCGCAGGGCCAGCGTCGTCACCGTGCCGATCACGGAGCAGACCACGGCGATCAGCACGACGGACGCGACGACGAGCCGCGTCCGCAGGGTGCGCGGCTGGCCCGCCCGTCGCGTCCGCAGGGTGCCCGGCCGGCCTGGCCGCCGCTTCCGCCGACGCGGCCGTCGTCGCCCGCTCATGACACGGCGGGCTTGATCAGGTATCCGGCCCCCCGCCGGGTGTGGATCATCGGCTCGCGCCCGGCGTCGATCTTCCGCCGCAGGTAGGAGATGTACAGCTCGACGACGTTGGCCTGCCCGCCGAAGTCGTACGACCAGACCCGGTCCAGGATCTGCGCCTTGCTCAGCACGCGCCGCGGGTTGCGCATCAGGAAACGCAGCAGCTCGAACTCGGTGGCGGTGAGGTGGATGGAGTCACCGCCCCGCGCGACCTCGTGGCTGTCCTCGTCGAGCGTGAGGTCGCCGACGACGAGCACCGAGTCCGACCGGCGGTCGGCGGCGCCGGAACGCCGGATGAGCCCCCGCAGCCGCGCGACGACCTCCTCCAGGCTGAACGGCTTGGTGACGTAGTCGTCGCCGCCGGCGGTGAGCCCGGCGACACGGTCCTCCACCGCGTCCTTGGCGGTCAGGAACAGCACGGGCACGTCCGGCAGTTCGCGGCGCAGCCGGCCGAGGACGGCCAGCCCGTCCATGTCCGGCAGCATCATGTCGAGCACGACGGCGTCCGGCCGGAAGTCACGGGCCGTCTGGAGGGCCCCCTGACCGTCCCCCGCGCTCCTGATCTGCCAGCCCTCGTAACGAAGAGCCATGCTCAGCAGTTCGGTGATCGACAGCTCGTCGTCCACCACGAGCACGCGGACGGGGCTGCCGTCCGGCCTCAGCAGTTCGGTGCGCCCCTGGGGCGAGGTCGTGGTCATGGCGGACACCTTGTCGGGGCCCTCTGAGAAGACGCTTTCCAGAATCTGTGATTTCCCTGAGAAACCCACAGGTGCCTCTCAGGGAACCCCTGGGAAGCGCGTCAGGAGCGGTGGAAGGCGTGGCTGTGCTCGACCTTCGCGATGTGGATCGCGTACCGCTCGTACCAGTGTTCGCGCCCGTGCCGCTTGGCCGCGAGGTGCTCGGGGTGCTGCCGCCAGCGTTCGATGCCGTCGAGGTCCCGGAAGTAGGCGACGGAGATGGCGAGGCCGCCGGGAGTGTGGGCGGAGTCCTCGCCGAGGAAGCCGGGCACGTCCCGCACGAGGCGGGAGAGCCGGTCCGCGGCGGCGCGGTACCCGTCCGGGTCCTCGTCGGTGCGGTGCGCGGTGAACACGACCGCGTAGTAGGGCGGCTGGGGGACGGCGCCGGTCACGTCCGGCTCTGTTGCGTGAGGGCTCATGCGACCACGGTCGGCCGCGGGGCCGTCCGCGTCCACGGCGATTGCCGAAAGGGATCCGTACGGGATCCAAGTCTTTGCCCTCCCTCAGAAGAGCCCCTCCTGCTCCCTCCTGAACTCCCTGACGGGATGAGTGCACCCGCTGTCCCCCGAGTCGGTGGGCAGCAACCCCCAGCCGGTCATCAGCCGGGTGTCGAGCACGACCACCCCGCGTCCGCCGACGGCCAGATGCAGATCGGGCCCGGCGGCCGCGACCAGCTCACCGCTCACGCCGCCGCCGGGCACCAGCTCCACGATCTCCCCGACCGCGTCCGCGGCCCCCGCCAGCCCGAACACCCCCACGTGGTCATGGACCCGGCAGGGCTCCGGGCGCAGCGACTCCGGCCACCCGGTGAGCGCTGCGGCCCGCGCGTGCAGCTCCCGCACCTCGGCGGCGCGCTCCGCCGCCGTCCCCGGCAGCAGCGAACGCACCGCCCGCTTCCCGGCGTACGGGATCCGGTCCGGCACCCGCAGCGCGGCCCGCAGCAGTTCCTCGGTGCGCCGCGCGGCCATCAGCGGACCGGTGCCGAGCCAGCTGAAGCAGACGGCGCCCTGTTCGAGCAGCCGGGCCGGGCCGCGCTCGGCGGCGGTGATGCCGACCTTGACCATGCCGGGACCGAACCAGGCCAGGTAGACGCGGTAGGGCCGGGGGTCGTCGGCGATCGTGTCGGCGGCCACGGAGTGCGCCCGGTCGAGCCGCGCGCACTCCTCGCACCGGCCCCCCGTACCGCGCCCGGGCACCGTGGCCGACACGGGGCAGGCATGCCCCCTGGCCCCCACGCACGTCCGCCCGGCCCCCTCCGGCACGGCGAAGGCGACCCGCTTCCCCCGGGGCAGCGCACTGCGCCGCCCGCCGTCCCACACCAGCACGGGTCCGTCCGGCGACCAGCGCAACCCCGAGCACTTCCACACCTGTGCCATCACTCGTGAGGGTAGGGGGTGGGTCCGACAACGGGACCGGGCGCCCGGGACGGCCGTTCGCCCATGCGCCGGCGTCAGCTATGCGTCAGCGGCCCCCCTGGCGGGAACGGCCGCCACCGGGGCCGTGCTCACCCGCCGTCCCCGCCCCGCCAGCCGGCAGCTCACGCACCCGGGATGCCCGGAGCGCGCCCGGGCGTCACGCACGCGCATCCCCCACTGGTCCCGCGGCCGTACCCCCGGCGGCTTGCCCCAGCCGGACAGGTGCAGTGCCCACGTCACCAGAACGCTCACCGCCACGACGGCGAGCCCGGCCCACACCACCGGCAGCGAGGCCGTGCACACCCCCAGCCCCACCACACCGCATCCGACGGTGGCGATGCCGAAGCCGGTCCAGCCGGCGATCGTGTGACCCTCGTCGTACAGACTCATGGAGCCCCCCCAGGGAAGCCATTCCCTCACGGACTAAGAAGTTCACAGCCTAATATCTCACGAGCTAAGGGAATACGACAGATGCACGGCACGCCGCGACCGCCCGTCTCGCCGGCCCAGGCGCTGTCGGCGATGGACCACCTCATCGCCGCCCACCTGATCGGCCAGCAGGAGCTGGCCCGGCGGCTGGGCCTGACCGTCACCGACCTGACCTGCTTCGCCTTCGTGCTGGAGGCCGGTGAGGACCTGCTCACGGCCGGCGACCTCGCGGCCCGCGCCCACGTCACCACGGGCGCGGTGACCGGCATCCTCAACCGTCTGGAGCGGGCCGGTTACGTCACCCGCCGCCCCGACCCCAGCGACCGCCGCCGCGTCCGCGTGGCCGCCGTACCGGCCGCCGTCACGCGCGTCGAGGCGGTGTACGCGGGCCACTACGAGCGGCTGACGGCCCTGTTCTCCGACTACTCCGCGGGCGAACTGGCGATCATCACCGACTGGTTCACCCGCGCCACGGCCCTGGCCCACGAGTACCTGGAGAAGCTGAACCGGAACGATCCGCAGGAGGAGTGCTGAGCCGAAACCCGCACGGCGGCGGCCGCCTGACGGCCTGTCGCCCTGCCGCGCCCCGCCCCGTCCCGGGCGGACCCCAGGGCTGCACCGCGGCGCCTCGACGCCGAGCTTGATCAGCACGACACCCGTCACCCGTCGTCTGTGGCCTGTCGTGCGACGGGCACGGACCGACGACGGTGAGCACACCTCGGGCGCACCGTACCCAGCAACGCGAGAGGCCCGGGATCCCTCCGGGGCCTCTCGACTGTGTGCACTCGGCAGGCTTGCTGGATGCCGCAGAGGCTTGCCTCGTGCTCAAGACCGCCCGCTCCCGCCGCCTATACGCCTGTGGGCTTCCGCCCATGTCCACGGCCTGCGGCGGTGAGGCCTCGCCCTCACGTGGGCGGATGTTGATCTCCCCGACATACGTGTGGAGACGCTCGGGCACAGCACGATCACGATGACGCTCGACACGTACGCGCACATGATGGGTACGACGCTGCGGGCGGCTGCGGATCGGATGCACGACGCGCTGGGCGAGGATCCAGAGGAGATCTCGTAGGCGGATGCCTTCGTCACGTCGTCCGGTCGGCCAACGTGTGCGTTGATGTCACCCGCTGATGTCAGAGGCCCCGCCGGTCGAACCGGCGGGGCCTCTGATCTATGTGCACTCGGCAGGATTCGAACCTGCAACCTTCTGATCCGTAGTCAGATGCTCTATCCGTTAAGCTACGAGTGCTTGTTCTTTTGTTTCTTTGTCTTCGCTCCCGGTCCTTTCGGCCCGCTCGCGGCGACAGGAAGAACATTACATGACTGCCGCCGTCATGTGAAATCCGATCCGTGCACCCCTTGTGACCTGCGGAAACGTCCAGAGCAGGGTTGCGGGCCGGGAACGCCGAAGCCCCGGTCCTGGGGACCGGGGCTTCGGGATCGGTGCGGAGGCGGAGGGATTTGAACCCTCGATGGGCTTTAAGACCCAAACCGCATTAGCAGTGCGGCGCCATAGACCGGACTAGGCGACGCCTCCAGCACAACCGCTCACGCGAGCGCGCGATCGGTGCGTTGCAGATGATGACACAGTCGGGTGCGGTGTCACCAATCGCCCCCCACGGTACTAGGCAGTCGGGTCGCAGGGCAAAGGGCTTCGCCCGGCGCGGCGAAACGGCGGCGGGGCGCGGAGGTGGCGCGCAACGTGCGGCGCGTTCGGGCGTTGGACAGGGCATGATCTCCGCTCTGTCGATCGCCGGGCGGCGCGTCCTCGTGTCGTCGCTCGCCGCCGTCGCCTGCCTCGTCCCGCTCACCGCCGTGCCCGCCGCGGCGGCCGGTGCCATGCCGCCGCCCGTCCGGCCCGAGGACCAGCCCGCCGGCGATCACCTCACCGTCGTCGTCCGGCACGCCGGGACCGGACGGGACGGGACGTACGAGGTGTTCTGCCACCCGGACGGCGGAGGGCACCCGGACGTGGCCGGGGCCTGCCGGGCGCTCGACTCGCACGCCCGGTGGGGCCGGGACCCCTTCGCCCCGGTGGACCCCGACAGCGTCTGCACCCAGCTGTACGGCGGTCCGGCCACCGCCCGCGTCACCGGCAGCTGGGCCGGGCGCAGGGTCGACGCCACGTACGACCGCGGCGACGGCTGCGAGATCGGACGGTGGGACCGGATGGTGCCCCTGCTGCCCCGGCTGGGTCCGCCGGCCACCTGAGCGCGCCGGCCCGGGCGGAGGGGTCCCCGGTGGAACCAACCGTGACGTAAAGGTCCCGCGAAGGTCTCGCGGAGCCAAGGGGTGCGCTCACGCGTTCGTTGTCACTTCCCCGTGGGACCTCCCTCTCATCCGGCGTCGCGAACGCAACCCGTGCCCTTAGACTCCCTCGCGTGACACGTCGCGGGCCGGTTGGCAAGATGGCCCGAGCGGTCGGCAAGGTGCGGTAACAGGGAGGAAGCGTTTCGTGAGCAGCAGGCCATCCCGAGGCGCTGCTCGCCTCGCTGCCATACTCGACGCGCTGCCGGACGCGTTGGTCCTGGTCAACGCCAACGGCACCGTCGTCAACGCCAACACCATCGCGTTGGAGGCCTTCGAGGCGCCGGGGACCGCGCTCGTCGGGCGCGGGCTGCTCGATCTGCTGCCGCAGTTCGACTCCAGGCTCATCCCCGGATCCATGCGGCGACCCGATCACATGGACCCGCGCGGGCGGACCAAGCCGACGCGGATGATCGCGCGGCGGACCGACGGGACCGAGTTCCCGGTCGAGGTCACGAGCGCGAACCTGGAGAACGGGCAGCAGGCGTACGACGGTTACGGCTACACCGGCGACGAGCTGCTGATGCTCGTGGTGCGGGACCTGTCCGGAACCGTCGACACCGAGGCCGAGCTGGCCCGGTCGCAGCGGCAGACGGAGATGATCCTGCGGGCCGCGTCGGAGGGTGTCGTGGGCACCGACACCGACGGGCGGATCGTGCTCGTCAATCCGGCCGCCGCCCAGATCCTCGGGTACCGGGCGGGCGAGCTGGGCGGCAAGGAGCTGCACACCCTCGTCCTGCACTCCCGCGCCGACGGCTCCCCCTTCCCCTACGACGAGTCGCCCCTCGCCGACACCCTGCGCTCCGGACGCAAGCACCGGGTGCGCGGGCAGGTGCTGTGGTCCAAGGGCGACGCGAAGGTCTCGGTCGACCTGACCACCGCTCCGGTGCGCGACGGCGATCAGCTCGTCGGCGCCGTCATGACCTTCACCGACCGGCGGCCCTACGACACCCTCGCCGAGGAGAAGGCCGCGCTGGAGAAGGCGCACGCCGACGAGCTGGAGCGGCTCTCCGAGGAGCACGCCTCCGATCTGACCGCCCTGCGCCAGGAGCACGTCACCGAGGTCGAGGAGCTGCGCGAGCAGCACGCGGAGGAACTGGCGGCCGGCGACGAGCGGTACGCCGCGCTCGCCGAGCGGGAGAAGGACCGGTACGAGGCCCTCGCCGGACGGCACGAGCAGCTGCTCACGCTGCTCGGGGAGTCGCTGCGCGGCCCGCTGGACGAGCTGCGGCGCGAGCTGGCCGCCCTCGCCGCGGACGACGCGGGACAGCTGTGGCCCGAGGCCAACCAGGTGCTGCACCACCTGTCCGCCGGGTACGCGCGGATCACCACCCTCATCGACAACGTCCTCGGCTACCAGCGGCTGGACTCGGGCGGTGAGGACATCGCCCGTACGAAGGTGATGCTGGACGCCGTCGTCGCCGCCGGTGTGGACGGGGCCGTCGAGCTGATCGGGCCGGGACGGGTGCAGTTCGCCGTGCACGCGCCGCCGATCGAGGCCGAGGTCGATCCGCAGCGGCTCGCCACCGCGCTGGCGCATCTGGTGGCGGACGTGGCGGGTGTCGACGCGACCGGCAACACCCCCGTCTCCACGGGCGGTTACCTGGACAACACCGTCGTGGTCGCCGCCGCGCAGCGCGGTGAGGTCGCGCGGATCGAGGTGCGCGGACCGTACTCCGGCGGGGATCCGGTGCACGAGCCGATCGTGCGCGGCATCGTGCGCGCCCACGGCGGGGTGCTGCAGACGCACGAGGTGCCGGGCATGAGCGGCAGCGCCTACGTCCTGGAGGTGCCGCTCGGCGGTGGCGCCGGGGCGGTCTCCGCGCCGCAGCTCCCGGCCGCCGTCGAAGTGGCGGCCGAGGGAGCGGGTGCGGGCGAACAGGGTGCCGTGGTCACCGGCGGACGGCGGCGGGCCCGGCGGGCCTCCACGGACGCCTTCCTGGAGAGTGACGTTGCCGGTGCGGGCGAGGCCCCCGGCGAGGCGGAGGCCGGCACGCCGACCGGCCGGCGCCGTCGGCGTGCCGGCATGCCCGCCGAGGAGGCCGCCGCGGTCGCGGCCGAGATCCCCGAGACCGCGTCCGGCGGGACCGGACGGCGCCGGGGGCGGCCCGCCGAGAGCGGCGCCGACGGTGCCGGCGCGGATGCCGGTGACGACGAGGGTGTGGCCGAGGGCGCCGTGGTGACCGCGGCCGAGCATGCCGCGGGAGCGGCCGCCTCCAACACGGCACTCGGCGGCGCCGTGCCGCCGCAGGGCGTGCCCGGGCCCGGTGGCCGCCGCGCCCGCCGTGACTCCGGCGAGCCGCAGGCCGCGCTGCCGCCCGCCCTGCCCGTGGCCGGCGCGGGGCCGGCGCCGGGTGCGGTGGCCGTCCCGGGCGCCGAGCCGGTTCCCGGTGGCCAGGCCGTCCCGGCCGAGGGCGCGCAGCCGACCGGACGGCGCCGGCGTGCGCTGGCCGCCGCGGCGGAGCGTGCCGCGGGCCAGGAGGCGGGCGGCGCCCGCACCGTCTTCGCCCTCCCCCCGGCCGAGGCCGACCGCTCACCCGAGTCCGGGCCCGCGTCCGCGGAGGCCTCCGCGACCGCGATCGGCGGGACCGGGGCACCTGGTGTGCCGGTCGCTCCCGCGGGCGCCGGTACGCCTGTGGCTCCGGGCGCGGGCGCGCCGGTCGGCCCCGACGCGGCGGCGGTTCCCGGCACCGGCGTTCCGGTCGGTCCGGGCGCCGTCATGCCCGGCGCCCCCGGCGTCCCAGGCGTCCCCGGCGCCGACGCCGCCTCGCCCGTGGGCGCCGGTGTACCCGGCGGTCCGGGCGCCGCCGTTCCCGGTTCCGTTCCCGGCCCCGAGGCCGGTGTCCTGCCCGGGCAGGTGCAGGTGCCCGTCCAGTCGCCGGTGAGCGCCGAGAACGTGCCCGGCGCCGACGGCCGGCACGACGCCGTTCCGCTCGACCAGGCCGCGGACCACACTCCGCCGCAGCCGCACCCCACCAGTGCTCCCACCGGTCGGCGCCGCCGGGCCGTGGCCCGGCCGGGCGAGGCCGCCCAGGCGGTGGCGCCGGGGACCGCCGCCGGGGAGGCGGCGCCCGGCGGACCGGCCGTACCGGCGGCGCCGGTACCCGCGCCCGGCGCGGCGATGCCGCCGGCTCCCGCTCGGCAGGACGCGGTGCCCGGCATTCCGGCGCAGGGTACGGCCGGACAGTCCATCCCCGTCCAGGCCGGCCCCGCGGGAGCCCCGGTCCAGGTGCCCGGTCAGGCCCCCCCTGTCCAGGTGCCCGGTCAGGCCCCGGTGGCCGCGCAGGCGGGGCCCGGCCCGCAGCCCGGCACCGCCCCCGGCGCCGCCGTACCCGGCCAGCAGGTGGGCGGGCCCCACCCCGTGGTGCCCGCCCAGGGCACCGCCGGCCGGCCCGTGACCGCGGCACCCCCCGCGCAGCCCGGCACCCCGCCCGCCGGCACTCCGGTGGCGCCCCCGGCCGCCCAGCCGCTGCCGGCGGAGTCGGCCACCGGTCAGGTACCGGCCGTGCCCGCGGCAACCGTCCCGCAGCAGTGGCCCGGCGCCGACGACACCTCCGGCGCGGGCATGCCCGTACCGCAGGCGAACCCGGGCACCCCGGCCGCCGGCACCCCGCTTCCCGTGGATCACACCGGTGCGCGGTCCCAGCGGGCCGCGCAGCCGCTGCCCGCCGAGGCCGCAGGAGCGGCCGGAGCAGCAGGAGCAGCAGGAGCCGCTGGCGCCGCGGTCGATCCCCACTCGACCCAGGGACGGGCGATCAGCGTCCGGACGCTCGGGCAAGGTGTGCCGTTCGCACGTCAGGCCGCCCAGGTGCAGCAGCCGACGGCGACCCCGCCCCCGCACGCGCCGGGCGGTTCCGGGCGCCGTCGCAAGCTCGGCACGCCCCCGGACCCGGCCGCGCGCCCCGAGTTCCAGCAGCAGGAGCAGGCCGCCCGACCGCATCCGCCGGCCGAACCGGTGCCCGCGCAGCCGTCACTCCCCGGTCAGTCCCGCCTCGCCCCGGGCACCGAGGGTGCCGGACGGTCGTACGCCATAGGCGCTCCGGGACCCGACGCCGCCGAGGGGCCCGAACCGCTGGACGGGCCCGGCGGTGCCGTCGAGGTGGCGGACACCCCGCGGCCGCAGCCGTTGGACGACGAGCTGCCCCCGGAGCCGCTGGACAACCCGCGCCGGCTGCTGGTGTGGCCCGCGCCGGACGTGACGACCCAGCAGGCGCTGAGCGACCGCGGCTACCGGCCGGTCATCGTGCACTCCCGGGAGGAGGTCGACGCCCAGATCGCGGCCTTCCCCGCCGCGCTCTTCGTGGACCCGCTGACCGGACCCATCACTCGTACGGCGCTGCAGTCGCTGCGCCAGGCCGCCGTGGCCGCCGAGGTGCCGGTGCTGGTCACGGCCGGGCTCGGGCAGGCGACGCGCGAGGCGGCGTACGGCGCCGACCCCGCCGTACTGCTCAAGGCGCTGGCGCCCCGGGACAGCGAGCAGCATCCGCCGCGGGTGCTGCTCATCGAGGAGCACGCGGAGATCGCGCTGGCACTGACCGCGACGCTGGAGCGGCGCGGGATGCAGGTGGCACGGGCCGCGAGCGAGAACGACGCGGTGACGCTGGCGGGACAGTTCCGGCCGAACCTCGTGGTGATGGACCTGATGCAGGTGCACCGCAGGCAGGCCGGGATCGTGGACTGGCTGCGCGCGAACGGGCAGCTCGACCGGACCCCGCTCGTCGTCTACACGGCCGCCGTCGACCAGGCCGACCTGCCCCGGCTGGCCTCGGGCGAGACGGTGCTGTTCCTCGCCGAGCGGTCCACCAGCACCGAGGTGCAGTCGCGGATCGTGGACCTGCTGGCCCGGATCGGCACCAACTAGGCAGCGGCAGGGGGTGCGTGCCGCCGCGCGGCAGCGCGCACCGCTCCGTCGGGGTCTCCGTCGGCATCTCCGTCAGGACGTCCGTCGGGGCTTCCGTCAGGGCGCGATCAGCCTGCGGGCCGCCTCCTTGATCGAGGCGCGCAGGCGGTCCTGGTCGCTGTCCTCGGCCCCGGTGAGGATGCGCCGCATCTGCGGCACGACCGAGGTCCAGTTGGCGAGCGCGACCAGCAGGAACAGCAGGTCTCCCGCCGGGATGGTGTCGGTGATCACGCCGCGGGCCTGGCCGTCGGCGACGGCGGCGACCTTGCCGGCGTAGTGCTCCTGGCGGGCGGTCTCGTCGGGCAGCTCCGCGGTGCCGTACTCGATGCCCTCCCAGAACAGCAGGCGCAGCAGTTCGGGGTGGGTGGCGTGGTAGTCGAGGACGCGGTCGATCCAGCCCTCGATGTCGTCGGGATCGACGGGGACGGCGGCCGCGAGGTCGACCATGCACGTGCCGAGAACCTGGGTGAACAGCTCGGCCTTGTTGCCGAAGTAGGCGTAGATCAGCTGTTTGTTCGCCTTGGCCTCGGCGGCGATGCGGTCGATGCGGGCGCCCGCGATGCCGTGCCGGGCGAACTCGGCGACCGCCGCGCCGAAGATGCGGGCCTTGGTGGCCTCGGGGTCCCTCACTGCTGCCATGAGGACAGGGTAGGGCGGCGAGGAGAGGTAACCAACTATTTGGTTGACGGGAATGCGAGGCCGGGGCAGGCTGTTGGAGAGTTCCAACCAACCAGTTAGTTGTGGAAGTCGACTCCGAGGAGCAGCTCCGCTCATGCCGTCAGCCACCACCGCCACAGCCCGCCAGGCCACAGCCCGTCAAGCCACAGCTCGTCAAGCGCGCGAGACCGGGGCCCCCTCCCCCGGGCGGCCCGCCTCCGGCTCACTCTTCCTCCTGCTCATCGCCGTCTGCACCGCCGTCACGGCCGCCAACATCTACCTCGCGGCCCCGCTGCTCCCGCTCATCGCCCACGACTTCGGCACGGTGCCCTCCGCCGTCACCTGGATCGCCTCGGTCGCCCAGTTCGGCTACGCGGCGGGGCTGCTCTTCTTCGCGCCGCTCGGCGACCGCGTCAACCGGCGCCGGCTCGTCGCCGGTCTCTCCGCGGCCACCGCGGTGGCGCTGGTCGTCGCGGCCGTCGCGCCCGGCACCACCGCCCTCGCGGCCGCCGTCTTCGTCGCCGCCGCGGCGACCGTCGTACCGCAGTTGCTCGTCCCCCTGGTCGCCGAGCGGGCACCCGCCGACCGGCGCGCCCGGCACGTCGCCGCCGTCATCGCGGGGCTGTTCACGGGCATCGTCGCCGCGCGCGTCGTCGGAGGTCTCGCCGGGCAGGCGTTCGGCTGGCGCTGGGTGTTCGCCGGGTCCGCCGTGCTGACCCTCGCCCTGGGTCTGGCCACCGCCCTGGCACTGCCGGCGGAGCGGCGCCCGCGGCCGGGCGGGCTGTTCTCCGGCATCGCCGAGCTGCCGGGGCTCGTCCGCCGCTCGCCCGACCTGTGGCGGGCGTGCCTGCGGCAGGCCGGGATGTTCGGCGCCTGGAGCGCGCTGTGGACGTCCCTGGCGCTCCTGCTGACGGGCCCCTCCTACGGCCTCTCGACCGCGACCGCCGGCCTGTTCGGCCTGTTCGGCCTGACCTCCAGCGCGGTGGCGCCGCTGGCCGGGGGGCTGGTGGACCGCTTCGGGGCCACGCGGGTCGTGCGCAACGCGTACGTCGTGGCGGCCGTGTCCGTGCCGCTGTTCTGGCTCGGCGGGCACGCCCTGGTGGCCCTGTTCGCCGCCGCGATCGCGATCCACGCCGCCCTGGTCGCCTCCCACGTCGCCAACCAGACCCTGGCCCTGACCACGACGTCCACCCCGGCCACCGCCAACACCGCCTACGTCGTCTCCGGCTTCGCGGGCGGCGCCCTCGCCTCGGCCGCCGCCGGCCCGGCCTTCGGCCACTGGGGCTGGACCGGGGTGTGCGCGGTGGCGGCGGTGTGGCTGCTGCTGGGCCGGCTGACGACCGCGTCCCGCGGGGGCCGGCCGGGCGGACGATGAGGCGACGACGCCCGGCGGCCCGCCGGGCGTCCGGGATCCCTGCGGCCGGCGGGCACCTGGTCGGTGACCGGATGTCCGCCGACCGCCGGAGGACGGCGGGCACCGGCCCCGGCAGACGGCATCGGCCTCGGCAGTGACCGCATCGGCCTAGGCAGACCTCACCCGCCTCGGCGGACGGCATCGGCTCCGGCAGACCGCAGCGCCTCCGGACGACGGGCGCCCGTCCCGGCACCGTGTCCGGCGGGCGGCCGACGGCTGCCCGCCCGCGAACGGGTGCGGTGTTCCCTCCGCCCGGCGTACCGCCCGGGGTCAGAGGCGGGTGACGTCCAGCTGACCGTCCGCGTACTGCCTGCGCAGCACCTTCTTGTCGAACTTGCCGACGCTGGTCTTCGGCACCGCCTCGACGATCGTCCAGCGCTCGGGCAGCTGCCACCTGGCGATGCGGCCCTCCTCGACGAGGAAGAGGCGCAGGGCCTCGAAGTCGGCGGTGGCACCCTGCCTGAGGACGACCGTGGCCAGCGGGCGCTCGCCCCACTTCTCGTCGGGCACGGCGACCACCGCGGCCTCGGCGACGTCCGGGTGGGACATCAGCGCGTTCTCCAGGTCGACCGAGGAGATCCACTCGCCGCCCGACTTGATGACGTCCTTGGCACGGTCGGTGAGGGTGAGGAAGCCGTCGGAGGAGATGGTGCCGACGTCACCCGTCTTCAGCCAGCCGTCCTCGCTGAACTTGTCGGCGGGGCGCAGTGGTTCGGCGCCGGGGCCGTTGTAGTAGGCGCCCGCGATCCAGGGGCCGCGCACCTCCAGCTCGCCCGCCGACTCCCCGTCCCAGGGCAGGCGTTCGCCGCCGGGACCGGTGAGCCGGGCCTCGACGCTCGCCGGGAAGCGGCCCTGGGTGAGGCGGTAGGCCAACTCCTCGTCGGTGCCGACCGCGTGGGCCGGCGGACGGGCCACCGTGCCGAGCGGCGAGGTCTCCGTCATGCCCCAGGCGTGGCAGACCCGCATGCCGAGTTCGTCGAAGGCCTGCATGAGCGAGGGCGGACAGGCCGAGCCGCCGATGGTGACCTGGGTCAGGGAGGAGACGTCACGGGGGCGTGCGGTCAGCTCGGCGAGCAGGCCCTGCCAGATGGTGGGGACGGCGGCCGCGTGCGTCGGCTTCTCCCGCTCGATCATCTCGGCGAGCGGTGCCGGCTGCAGGAAACGGTCCGGCATCAGCATGTTCACGCCGGTCATGAACGTGGCGTGCGGCAGGCCCCAGGCATTGACGTGGAACTGGGGGACGACCACGAGCGAGGTGTCCTGGTCGGTCAGGCCCATCGACTGGGTCATGTTGACCTGCATGGAGTGCAGGTAGATCGAACGGTGGCTGTAGACCACGCCCTTGGGGTCACCGGTCGTGCCGGAGGTGTAGCACATGGCGGCGGCCTGGCGTTCGTCCAGCTCCGGCCAGTCGTAGGTGGTGGGCCGGCCGGCGATCAGCTCCTCGTACTCGTGGATCCGGGCGTGCGTGCCGTGCAGCGGGGAACGGTCACCGGGTCCGGAGACGACGACGTGCTCGACCGTCGGCAGCTTCGGCAGCAGCGGTGCGAGCAGCGGGACCAGCGAGCCGTTGACGATGACGACCTTGTCGGCGGCGTGGTTGACGATCCACACGAGCTGCTCGGCGGGCAGCCGCAGGTTGAGCGTGTGCAGAACCGCGCCCATGGCGGGGATCGCGAAGTACGCCTCCACGTGCTCGGCGTTGTTCCACATCAGGGTGGCGACCCGGTCGTCCGCGCGGACACCGAGCTCGTCCCGCAGGGCGTTCGCCAGCCGCACCGCGCGGGCGCCGGCCTCGGCGAAGCTGCGACGCTGCGGCTCGTCCTCGCCGGTCCAGGTGATGATCTCGGACCGCCCGTGCGCCCGCACCCCGTGTTCGAGGATGCGTGTGACGGTCAGCGGTACGTCCTGCATGGTGCTCAGCACGGCGTCCTCCTGGGCGACATTGCCTTACGCGGTGGTAGAGGGTGCGCTGATTGTGCGCACATACCGCGCGGTATGTCACTAGGGGAAGCGAAATCGTGGCGTGGACCGGCTGGACCGTGCGGACACGGCCTAGCGGGCCAGCATCAGCTCGGGGTCGTCGCGGAGCTTGCCGAGCGCCCGGGAGACCGCCGACTTCACCGTGCCCACGGACACCCCGAGCACCTCGGCGGTCTGGGCCTCGCTGAGGTCCTCGTAGTACCGCAGGACGACCATCGCCCGCTGCCGGGCCGGCAGCTTGGTGATCGCGCGCCACATGGCGTCGTGCAGCGCCTGCTGTTCGGCGGGGTCGTCGGCGCCCGGCATGGGCTCCGGCTCGGGCAGCTCTTCGCAGACGAACTCGTCGACCCGCCGTTTGCGCCACTGCGAGGTGCGGGTGTTGACCAGCGCCCGGCGCACGTAACCGTCGAGCGCCCGCTGGTCCTCGATCCGCTCCCAGGCCACGTAGGTCTTGGCGAGCGCGGTCTGCAGCAGGTCCTCGGCGTCGCTGGGGTTGGCGGTCAGCGAGCGCGCGGCGCGCAGCAGGATCGGCTGGCGGGCCCGCACGTACGAGGCGAACGAGGGGTAGATCGGGGTCCCGCCGCCGCTCGTGCGGAGCCGGGGGTGGGGGAGGCTCTGCCGCCCTGGTGCGGCGGCCGCCGAGGCGCTGGTGCAGACGGGTGTGGTCATGGCCCCACGCTAGAAGTGGGCCCCGGTCCGGCGGATCGCCCGCAGGTCCCGAAGCGGTGTCCCCCTCAGGTTGTAGGGGTGGGGCTGGCTGCACCTCCTGAAGGTGGACGGCGGGTCCGACCCGACTGGGGGTCCGACCCTGACTCCGGGTACGGGTCCCGGCCCGCGACCCCGGTAATCCTGCCCCACACGGAGATCCGGCCCCGCACGGAGATCCCGCCGTGCGAGGAGATCCGGCCCAGCCCGGGGTGCGGGTCCGAGCCGGGGTGCGGGTCCCGCCCGCCACTCTCGCATCCGCACCGGGCACCGGGCACGGGTCCGGCCCGCGAGTCCGCGGATCGGGCCCGACTGGGGGTACGGTTCCCGTTTTCACCGCCGGCTCCCCGGTGCCGGTACTCCGGCGGCCCTCGGTGCCGGGGCTCCCGGCGGGCACGCCTGCGCGGCGGTACCGGAGCACCGCCGCGCGGACGCGTTGCGACCCTGAAGCACACCCCCGCGAGATCCCTCTCAGGAAAGACCCCGCCCGCCGCTCACCACAGCGGGGTGAAGTAGACGGCCACGTTCTCGGTGCCCTGCTGGACGGTCGTGAACGCGGAGCTGTCCACCTGCGCGGCATTGCTCCGGTTCGAGGCGCCCGAGCCGACCGCGTCCTGCAGTGTGGCGTTGTCCGCGGCCGCGACGCCGCTGAAGAGGGCGGCCGCGAGCGGTAGTGCGGCCACGGCGGCGAGGACGCGGGCGGTGCGGATGCTTGCCATGCTGTTTCCTCCAGTGAACTGCGGCAGGCGTCGGGGCGGTTGGCCGACCGCCCCGACTGTCGTGGACGACGTCACGCCCCCAGGGTTGCCCAGCACATTCCTGCTGAACCACCCCTTAAGCCGTGATTCGCACGCAAGCGTGATGACAAGTCGATAAACCCCTATCGCCGCTTTTCTCCCTCCTCGCCGCCGAAGCTGATCCAGCAGAAGGATCGCAAAGGGTCGCCACCCCCGGACGGCGCAAGGAGCGAATCGTTCCGGCACCTTTTCGGCCATTCCGCTCCCGCCCGGGCGCGCCGCGGCCATCCACCCTTCCCTTTTTCGAACATGAGTACGAACATGGAGCCATGGCCACCATCGACCGGCAGGCCACGACGCTGGCCCTCGCGCACGCCCTGTCAGCCGCCGAGCGCGGCCTGGCCGTCATCCCGTTGTCGCGGACGAAACTCCCGGCCCTGCGCTCCCCGCACCGCACCGGCCCCGACCCGGCAGGACCACGCCGCCCCGACCCGGCAGGACCGCACTGCCACGGCGAGTGCGGCCGCTTCGGCCACGGCGTGTACGACGCCTCCACCGACCCGGCCCGCATCCGCCGGCTCTTCGCCGCGGCGCCCTGGGCCACCGGGTACGGCATCGCCTGCGGGCTGCCCCCGTACCACCTGATCGGCGTCGACCTGGACACCAAGTCCGGCACGGACTCCTCGGCCGCCCTTCGCGAGCTGGCCCTCCGCCACCTGTTCACGATCCCGGAGACGGTGGTCGTCCTCACCCCGAGCGGCGGCCGGCACCTGTGGCTGTCCGGCCCACCGGACGTCGTCGTACCGAACTCGGCCGGCCGTCTCGCCCCCGGCATCGACATCCGCGGCGCCGGCGGATACCTCGTGGGCCCCGGCTCCCGCACCGGCCACGGCGTCTACGCGGCCGCCCCCGGCACCGCGCACCTGCCACCCGCCGCCTGCCCGCCGTCCCTGCTCCGCCTGCTCCTGCCCCCGCCCCGCACCGGCCGCCCGGCCCCGTCCGCGCCCGGCGACCACGGCCGCGGCCTGGTCCACTTCGTCCTCTGCGCCCACGAGGGGCAGCGCAACACGCGCCTGTTCTGGGCGGCCTGCCGGGCGTACGAGAACGGCATCGGCCCCGCCCTGGCCGACCCCCTGACCGAGGCGGCCCGCCACACGGGCCTGTCCGAACACGAGGCCCGGGCGACGATCGCCTCGGCGGCGCGGATGACGGGGCGCCGGCCCTGACGGGTGAGGAGTGGAGACTACGGCGCGTACACCTGCTCCAGCCGGTCGATGGAACCGTCCGCGCCGGTCTCGTACTTGAACACCAGGCCGGAGTCGGGGTGCGCCTTGACCCAGTCGATCAGCTCGTTCACGCCGATGCGCTGGTTCTCGCTGCTGTCGGTGACGGGGTTGGTGGCGGTGACGTACGCGGCCTGGTCGAGGGCCCAGCGGCTGTCCTCACCGGTGACGACGAACGGCGCGCCCTCGCCGTCCCCACCGGGGCAGCCCCAGGCGCCGTGCTGGATGACGAGGTTCACCTTGCCGGTGCTGCCGTCGAGTTCCTCTACGCGGTAGAGCGCGAACTCGTCGGGGTCGACGTGGTCCGGGTCCGGCGCCGTGGTGGCGCAGCCGGCCGCCGGTGCCTTGCTCTTGGCCCCTCCGGTGACCTTGGCGGCGGGTGTCGCGGCCGCGCCGCCTCCCGAGCCGGCCGTGGCACCGGACTTGCCCTTGCCCGCGCCCTCGCTCGGGCCGCCCTTGCCGCTGCCGGTCTTGCCGCCGCCGGTCTTCCCGGTGCCGGTCTTCCCGGTTGCGGCCGAGCCGGCCGTGGCGGCGGTGCTCGGCCCGCCGTCGGCTCCGGCGGCCGAGTCCTTCCCCTGGCACCCGGTGAGCACGGCGGCCAGCGCGACGGCAGCGAGCGTGACGGCGGCTGGTCTGAGGCGATGGGCATTCATTCTGTACGTCCCCCCTGATCGCGGGCGGCCCGACCGGCCGCCCCCGGATCCGGACCGTAACCCCGACCGCGGGCGACGGCACCACCGCGAGGACCTGTGTCACGCACTCGGGACAGTGCCGTCACCGGGCACGGACCATGTGACGCGAAGCCGGGCCGTGGGAACCTTCACGAAACCCCACGACCGCTGCGCCAACACGGAGGTGACGCCCCTCCGACCGAGCGCATCGCGGTCCGCTCCCGCACTTCCCGGTGTGGTGGGGCACGGCCGAGGAGGCGTCCGCCCATGCGGCGGCCCTCACGGGCTGAGCGGATAGGTCGTTCTGCCGGCCCGCCGGAAACCCGTTGCGAGTGACCGGCGTCGGATGTCTGAATGATCGGCCACCGACCAGGGAGGGAACATGAGGGCGTCGCTGCCCACCCCCTCGTTGCACACCGCTCGCCTTCGCCTGCGTGCCTTCGAAGACACGGATGCGAACGACCTCTTCGCACTGCACAGCAGCGCCTACGTGCTTCGTTACTGGGACTCGCCACCGTGGCGCGAACGCGCGCGCGCCGAGAGGTTCATCACGGCTTGCCGGCAGATGGCACAGGAGGGCACCGGGGTCCGGCTGGCCGTGGACCGTTCCTCCGACGGGGCGTTCATCGGCTGGTGCACCCTGGGCAGGTGGAATCCGGAGTACCGCAGCGCCTCGCTCGGCTACTGCTACGACGATGCGGCGTGGGGTCACGGCTACGCCACCGAGGCCGCGCGCGCTCTGCTGCGATGGGCGTTCGACACGCTGGACCTGAACCGCGTCCAGGCTGAGACCGACACGCGCAACGTGGCTTCCGCCCGCGTGCTGGAGAAGCTCGGCTTCGTACGTGAAGGGACGTTGCGGGAAGACTGCGTCGTCAACGGCGAGGTCTCCGACTCGTGGGTCTACGGGCTGATCAGGCGGGAGTGGCAGCCGTTGTCCGAGCCGGTTCCCGCCCACCGAGTCCCGCCCCCCGGTGCCGGCTGACCCCGAACAACGGATCGAGGCGTCTTGTCCTGCCCGATCGAGTGGGGGACCACGGAACACCGGGCAGTCACAGCACGTGGACATGGGAGCGGCCCCCGACCGGAACCACAGGTCGGGGGCCGTTCTCACTGTTCAGCGCGCGGAGGCGGTGGGATTTGAACCCACGGTGACATCGCTGCCACGACGGTTTTCAAGACCGTTCCCTTCGGCCGCTCGGGCACGCCTCCCCGCTGCCGCCGGAGACCAGCGGCGCGGGTACAGATTACCGGCCACGGCCGGTGTGTGGGGGCGCGGCTGCCGTGCGGGCGCTCCGAGCGGCCCGTCACGGGCCGGCGGGGACGGGGGCCGTCTTCCCTCACCGCTGTCACCCGACGGGTACGACGGGCGGGCCTGGGACGCACTACCGTACGTCTGGAGCACGGACGTGTGGTTGTCCTGAACTCGGGTGCCACACGGCGACACACGGGGAGACAGGCATGACAGACAACGGCCCGGGCCCGTCCGTCGGGATGCGGCTGAACCAGATCCCTTCCGACCCCGGAGGATCCGCGGGGCCCTCAGGGGGCGCAGGGGCGGGCGGAGGCCGGAAGGACCTGGCGTCCTCACCGGCCGAGAAGCAGGCCGCGGCCAAGGCCCTGCAGGACCACATCGAGCCGGACACCAGGAAGGCCGGCGACTGGGCGGACGACGACACCGGCGCCGCGGTGAAGGCGTTGCAGGCCAAGGACGGGGACGGCTGGCTCACTTCGGGAGCCCTGAAGGCCGCCCACAAGACGTGGGGCGAGCAGGTGCAGAACCTGATGAACCGGCTGTCGTCGGAGAAGGCGGCCCTGCGGAGCACCAACACGGTGTTCCAGGGCACGGACCTCGGGGTCGGCTCGCGCGTGCGCACCTCCTCCTCGCTCGACCAGTACTGACGGCACCGCGGCCGCACGGGCCGCCTCACCCACGCCTCCGCGCCCGCGACGGCGTACGCACGCGTGGCCCGGACACCATCACGCACAACGGGGACTCATGCCGACTTATCACGAGATCATGACGACGGACCTGTCCGCGCTCACCACTGCCGCCGAGCGCTGGGACGGCATGGCGAAGAAGTTCCATGAACAGGAGACGGCGTACCGCCGGGACGTCCACGGCATATCCATGGGCCCGAGCTGGATCGGCCTGAGCGCGGACGCCGCCAACAAGCGTTTCGACATCACGCTGAAGGAGTTCCAGAAGGCCCAGACCGAGGCGAAGGCCGTCGCATCCCTGCTCCGGGAGGCGCACACGCAGTTCACGAGCGCGCGCGGCAAGCTGGAGTCGGCCCGGAAGGACGCCGTGGAGGCCGGCATGAAGGTCTCCGACCAGGGCGTGGTGTCGTTCGACACCGCGAAACTGACCCAGGGCGAGCACACCGCCTACGTCCACGACCCCGACTACCAGGACAGCGTCCGCAAGTCCGTCACCTCCTGGCAGCAGCTGATCGACCAGCGGGTGAAGGACGCCGTGGACGCGGACTCCGACGTCAAGGCCGCGCTGGAGGGTGTGGTGCTCGACGGCGACATCGGCGACGGCACCCTCACGGGCTTCAACGGGCAGGCCAAGGGCGACGTCGACACCTACGCCAAACAGAAGCCCGTGCACACGAAGACCGACGGGTGGGTCACCGACGGCGAGTTCAAGTTCACCGGACCCGACGTCGGCTTCACCGTCACCCCCGGCCCCAAGAACGGCAAGGAGGGCTCGGTCAAGGCGTACGCCGACCTGTTCCACCTGACCGCGAAGGGCACCGCGACCAAGGGGAACTGGAAGCTCTCCGGGATCGGCGACGTCTACGGCGGAGCCCGGGCCACCGCCAACTACGGCTTCAACAACAAGGGTCTGGTCGCCAAGGCCGAGGCCTCCGTGGGAGTCCGGGACCTGGGGGAGGTCCGGGCGGAGTACGGGGACTACGGTGGCGTGTACGGCCGTACCGAGGGATTCGCGGGCGCCGAGGCCTCGGTCGGTGCGAAGCTGACCAAGGAGGAGGCCACGGTCAACGCCAAGGCCTTCTACGGGGCCAAGCAGAGCATCGCCGGGGGTGTGGAGTTCGCCGGCATCGGCATCGGCGGGTCGGCCGAGGGCGGCGTCGGTGAGGGTGTGGAGGCCTGGGCGGGCTGGAAGAAGGAGAACGGCACCTGGAAGATCGGCGCCGACGGCTTCGTCTCCGAGGCCATCGGCGCGGGAGCGGGAGTCGAGATCACCTTCAATCCGCACAAGTTCAAGAAGAGTGTCGGTGACGCCGCCGACGCGGTCGGCGACTTCGCCGGCTCCGTCAAGGACTCCGTCGTCGGCCTGTTCTGATCCGCTCCCCCGTGAAAGGAGGGCCCGAGATGCCCGCAACACTGCCCGTGCCGCTCGAGTTCCGGCCGCCCGAGGACTGGCTCGTGGCCCCGGCCGAGGAGAACGAAAGCCTCGGAGTGGCCTTCGCCGCGGTGCACCCGCGACCGGACGAGGGCTTCGCCGCCAACATCACCATCGACGGCGGCTTCCCGCTCGACGGGGTCACGCCGGCCCAGCTCGCCGACGCCTCCGTGGAACAGCTGCGTGAGGGCGCCGGGTCGGTGGAGGTGGTCGACCGCCGCGAGGTGGGCTCCGGGGACGCCCCCGCCCTGACCCAGCGGCTGGCCATCTCGGCCGTCGTCGACGGAACGCTCCGTGACCTCGTCCAGTCCCAGGTGTACCTGTTCGTCGTGGACGAGCGGGACCCGCACCGCCGCGGGCTGGTCAGGATCGCGCTGACCGCCACCGCGGCGCAGCACGACGCCGTCCTGGGGGACTTCCAGGAGTTCCTCCGCACCGTCCGGCCGGACGTCCCGGAGGAGGCGTAGCGATGGGCGGGCTGCGGGACCTGTGGGCCCGCTACCGGGACCGGCGGACCGGCACCAAGTACCCGGCCGGCGACATCACCCCGCTTCCCGCCGCGCAGGTCAGGGACGCGCTGCTCGCGCTCAACGGGACGGGCGTGCCGTTCCGCGTGCGCGCGGCCCTCGGGGCGGAGAAGGCGGATCTGGTGGCGGAGTGGCAGGTCGTGCTGCCCGCGCTGGGCGACTCCGTCGTCGGGGAGAAGGTGGAGCGGAACATGAAGGCCCGCATGCGCCTGGTCCCGGACGGGCGCGAGGTGCACGTCCTCGACGAGGTGCGGGAGGTGGCGCTGGTCGGCAATCCTCCGCGCAGGGGGGTGTCGCGCCGGTGGAGCCGCGGGCCGTACGTCAGGAAACAGTGGACGTACGAGCGGGGCCCGGACGGCCGCCGGCACAAGGTCGTCCTGTTCGACTCGCGTGACATGCGCGATCCCCTGCGGGACACGGTGCTCGCGGCCGGGTGGACCTGGCGGGGCGTGTTCAGGCTCTGAAGTGCGTGAAGGGGTGCCTCTCTCCGGTGTCCGGGAGAGGCACCCCTTCACGCGCGGGTGGCGGTCGGTCGGGTCAGCTGTCGCCCTCGCGGGCGCCCAGGGTCAGGTCCACCGTGTGCTCCTGGCCGCCGCGCTTGTAGGTGACGGTCACCTTGTCGCCCGGCTCATGGGTCCAGATCTCGCCGATCAGGGTCGGGCCGCTGTCGATGACGTGGTCGTCCAGCTTGGTGATCACGTCGCCGGGCTTGAGGCCGGCCTTGGCCGCGGGGCCGCCGGACTCGACCGCGGCGGAGCCTGCCGCCCCCTGGTCGGTGATCTTGGCGCCGTCGGTGGACTCCTCCAGGGAGACGGACGCGCCGATCTTGGCGTACACCGGCTTGCCGGTCTTGATGAGCTGCTGGGCGACGTACTTCGCCTGGTTGATCGGGATCGCGAAGCCCAGGCCGATCGAGCCGGACTGGCCGGAGCCGAAGCCGCCGCTGCTGGAGGACTGGATCGCGGAGTTGATGCCGATGACCGCGCCGGAGGCGCTCAGCAGCGGGCCGCCGGAGTTGCCCGGGTTGATGGACGCGTCGGTCTGCAGGGCGCTCATGTACGACGCCTTGCTGCTGGCGCTGCCGTCGCTGGAGGCCACGGGGCGGTTCTTGGCGCTGATGATGCCGGTCGTCACGGTGTTGGACAGGCCGAAGGGGGCGCCGATGGCGATGGTCTCGTCACCGACGGCCACCTTGTCGGAGTCGCCGAGGGCGAGCGGCTTGAGGTCGGACGGGGCGTTCTTCAGCTTGATGACGGCGACGTCGTAGCCCTGCGCGTGGCCGACGATCTCGGCGTTGTACTTCTTGCCGTCCGGAAAGGTGGCCGTGAGCTTGCCGCCGTCCACCGCGTCGGCCACCACGTGGTTGTTGGTGACGATGTGGCCCTGCTTGTCGAAGACGAACCCGGTGCCGGTGCCGCCCTCGCCGTTGCTGCTCTCGGCCTCGATGGTGACCGTACTGGGCAGCGCCCTCGCGGCCACGTTGGCGATGGTGCCGGGCGCGCGCTTGACCTGCGCGGCGCTGCCGTCGGAGGCGGAGACGGTGGTGGAGCCGCCGTTGTCGTTGTCCTTGGCCAGGGTGTAGCCGAGACCGCCGCCGAGGCCGCCCGCGACCAGCGCGGCCACCAGGACCGCGGCGACCAGTCCGCCGCGTCCGCCGCGGGGCTTGGGGGCGGGCTGCTGGTACGAGGCTCCCCACCCGGCACCGGCGGCGCCACCGGCACCGCCGTCGGTGTAGGACGGCGTGGCCGGCGGCGGGGGCGGCCAGGAGCCGTCGGGCGCAGGGCCGGGCTGGTGCGCGGCCCGGCCGTGTTCCGCGGAGGCCGGGACGGGCGGGAGCGGAGCCGTCGGCGCGTTCCCTTCGGGCAGGTGGCCCTGGGGGAAGGCGTCGGGGGAGGCCACCGGCACGGGAGGTGCGGACGGGGCCGGGGGTACCGCGTTGCCCTCGTTCTCGGTGCTCACAGCTTCTCTCCTAGATCCACGCCTGGGTCGTCGTCGGTCGCGTTCGTCTGCGGTCAGCTTTTCCCATGGGCCGTCAGAGCACCATAAGCGGTGGCTGTGGGTCCGGGAGTCCCCTTTATATAGGATGTTTGAGGCAAAAGTTATATAAGTAAAATTCAGTTAAACCGGTAGGGCGTATACCCTCGTCCGGCGCACGGACGCCCGTCGGACACTGCCGGACGCCGACCGCGCCGCCCCATGTACCCGGCACCGGTGGCACCATGACGCGGTGACCCACGCACTGCAGCACTCCGTCAAGGTCGTCGCCCACAGGGGCGCCTCCGAGGACGCGCCCGAGCACACGCTCGCCGCCTACCGGAAGGCCATCGAGGACGGCGCGGACGCCCTCGAGTGCGACGTGAGACTGACGGCGGACGGCCACCTGGTCTGCGTGCACGACCGGCGGGTGAACCGTACCTCCAACGGCCGCGGCGCCGTCTCCGCGCTGGAACTCGCCGATCTCGCCGCACTCGACTTCGGCTCCTGGAAGACGCGCGAGGCCTGGCGCGGGCGGGACGAGGAGCCCGACTGGGAGCATCCGCCGGAGGACCCGGCGGACACCTCCGTGCTCACCCTGGAGCGGCTGCTCGAGCTGGTCGCGGACGCCGGGCGGCGGGTGGAGCTGGCCATCGAGACCAAGCACCCCACGCGCTGGGCCGGGCAGGTCGAGGACCGCCTGCTGACGCTGCTGAAGCGTTTCGGCCTTGCCGCCCCGGCCTCCGCCGCCGAGTCCCCGGTCCGGGTCATGAGTTTCTCGGCGCGTTCGCTGCACCGCGTGCGTGCGGCGGCGCCGGCCCTGCCGACCGTCTATCTGATGCAGTTCGTCTCGCCCCGGCTGCGTGACGGGCGGCTCCCCGCGGGCGTGCGCATCGCGGGCCCCTCGATCCGGGTCGTGCGCAGCCACCCCCTGTACGTGCAGCGGCTGAAAGACGCCGGTCACCAGGTCCACGTGTGGACCGTGAACGAGCCCGAGGACGTCGACCTGTGCGTCGGGCTCGGCGTCGACGCCATCATCACCAACCGTCCGCGCGCGGTGCTGGACCAGCTCGGCCGCTGATCCGGGCGGGCACGGCACGGGCACATTCCCAAGAGGCGGGTGAAAGAGCCGTGCGCGGGTCTTGACCCGGCTGGCGGAAGTACAGGATCCTCCCGTCTCGGCCACACCACTTGTTTCCAGCCACACGTCGCCCGCGCGCACCGTCGCGGACGGCGGCACGTCACAGGGAGTGCTCCGGCGCGTTCGCTCCGTGCACGACCGTGTCGAATGCGTCAGCGGAAGAGGATTGGCCGGTTTCCGGTACAGGCCAATGGGGCATCCACACCGTGGCGTGGGGCAAAGGAGGTCTCGGGGGTGGCGTTGGTGGTGGCACAGGAGGTGCCCACGTCGTCGAGCATGGCCGTACCCCATGGCCCTGCGGGCGTGGGGGAGGCGCGGCACCGGATGCGCGCGCAGCTGCGCCGCGGGGGCGTCGCGGAATCGGTCATCGACGATGCCGTACTGATCCTTTCCGAACTCTTGAGCAACGCCTGCAAACACGGGCGTCCCTTGGGGAACATGCCGGCCGGCGACGGTGACGTCCTCGCCGCCTGGCGGGTCGATCCGCGGGGACGGCTCGTCGTGGAGGTGACGGACGGCGGTGGTCCGACCCGGCCCGCGCCCGCCACACCGTCGGTGACCGCGCACGGCGGCCGGGGGCTGAACATCATCACCGCTCTCGCCGACGACTGGGGCGTCCGGGACGACGTCCGGGGCGAGGTGACGGTCTGGGTGGTGGTCCACGACGACGTGCACGATCCCGACGCCGGGTGCCGACGCGACGGGTTCTCCCCGCGCGTCCCTGCCCCCGCGCTCGCGGACATGTCCGTCCTGGACTTCGCCGAGGCGTTCGAGGACCTGGACTGACCCCCGAAGGGACTGACCCCCGGACCGGGCCGGCCCGGCGACCCCGCGCCGAGCGGACGCCGACACACCGGGACGCGGGACGCGACGGGTGCGGGGGACGCGACGGGTACCGGAGACACACCGAGTGCGGGGGACCCACCGGGCAGGACGTACGGGCCACGGAGGCACCCGGCCGGGGACACACCCGGCCGGGGACGCGCCGGCGAGGTGAGACATCCACAGGTTCACACCAGTGGCGTCGAGCGCGGGGGCGTCGTCCACAGGTGCCCGTCGGTCGTGGCCTGAACGGCTAGGCTCCCGCCGTACGCGAAGAGCCGTAACCGGGAGACCCCACGATGGCCAAGAAGCGACCCCAGACGAAGGCCAGGCGGCCGCAGCTCAGCGGCGCGGCCGGCGCCGTAGGTGCTGATGGACAGGTTCCGGTTGTCGGCGCCCGTGAACCCTGCCCCTGCGGCAGCGGCCGCCGCTACAAGGCGTGTCACGGCCGGGCCGCGGCACACGCCGCGACCGAGCTGGTGCAGCGTCCGTTCGAGGGTCTGCCGGGCGAGTGCGACTGGGTGGCGCTGCGCGAGCTGGTCCCGGCCGCGACGGCCGAGCTGACCCTCAAGGACGGCCTGCCCGAGGGCGTCCCGTCGGTCACCCTCGCCACGGTGCTGCCGATGGCCTGGCCCGCGCTCCGCCGCGACGACGGCTCGGTCCTGATCGGCCTGCAGAACGACACGGCGTCCGGCGACATCAGCCGCGACCTCGCCGACACCCTCCTGCGGGCCCTCGAGGCGGAGCCCGGCACCCCGGTGCAGGGCCGCCGCGCCCCGGTGGACGGTCCGCGGCTGCAGGAACTGCTCGACGCCGAGGCCGGTCTGGAACCGGTCGTGCACAGCGGCTTCGAGTTCTGGGTGCCGGACGCCGAGAACGCCACACCCGAGGTGGCCGCCTCCCTGGAGCGCGCGAACGCCGCCGCCATCCCGACCGTGAAGCTGGCCGGTGTGGACGCCGCGTACTGGTGCGAGACCCCGGAGAAGAACCATCTGCGCTGGGTCATGCCGCATCCGGAGGAGCAGCTCCTGGACGCTCTCGCACGGCTGCACGCGGCGGGCCGCTCCCGCCTCGGGGAGGGCACCCGGCTCGTGGGTTCCTTCCGCGCCCACGGCCTCACCGTGCCGGTCTGGGACCTGCCGAGCGGCGTCGGGGCCGACGACGTGGAGAAGCCTGCCGCCGAGTTCGCCGAGCGCCTCGCCGCGGCCCTTGCCGTACAGGAGCCGCTCACGCCGGACGAGCGCCGGGCCCGGGGCGGACTGACCAACCGGCAGGTCACGCTCAGCTGACGCCCCGCGCGCACGTCACGGCTGACCGGTCGGTCAGCCGTGACGGCAGCCCGCACAACAGGTGACTCCTGTCACAACTCCCCGGCGTGACAGGGAAATCGGTGGCCGAATGCCCCGGACCGAATTTGCGAACCGGCGATCTCTTGTTACCGTTCCAGTAGCCCGGTTGCTGGTGCATCCCCCGTCGCCAGCAACCGGGCCATTCCATGTCCGCAAGCGCTTGCACGGCGCCGGCGAACGTCAACTCCTCATACAGGCCTATGAGTTGCTGCCGGAACGCAGCAGCAGTGCCCCGCCGTCCCCGCTCTCGGCGAACTCGGTGACGGCCGTGTAGCCTCCCGGGCCGCCCCGGCTGTGCTCACGGGGAGTCTCACAGGTGGCGGGTTCGTCGTCGGCGCCCGTGGCGCAGTGCATCTGCACGGTCCGGCCGCCCGGCCCCATCAGGCTCAGCACGGAGTCCAGCGGCCCGCCGGTGGCGTTGCGGTAGTAGGTGCGCGCCCAGGTGTCCGCGCCCTGGGTCAGGACGCAGGTCTGCGCCTCGATGCCCTCGGGCGAGGTGAGTGCCGGACCGCAGTTCGCGGCGGTGGCGAGGCCCAGGCCGAGGAGCAGCGGGGAGCGGCTCGGGGCGACGGTGGGGTCCTTGGCGTCGCCGACCCGCTTCGCGGTGGTGCCGACCTCCCGACCGTCCATCCGTTCTCCGGCACCGGCGCCCCCCGGGGACGTCGGTCCGGCCGCCGGTGCCGTGTCGCCCACCTGCCCGGCGGACGCCATGGCCAGCGGCAGCACGACCGCTGCCGCCACGACGCACACGAGGGCGAGCAGCCGGAGCCTTCGGGGGTCCGGCCCGCCGCGGGGCGGTTGTGGGGCGCGGTGGCCCCCGGAATGACGCACCATGTGCGGAAGATAACGAGCGCCGGGGCCCGTCCGGCCCGTCCGCGCCCGACACCCCTACAACTCGGGCGCGCTCACACCCGTACGAGTGAGGGCGTCGACCACGGCGTCCACCACGGCCTCCACGTCGGGCACCCACGGCGAGGACGAGCCCGGCAGCGGGGCGCGCTCCCAGCGGACGGCGCCCTGGCCGGTCTCGGACGGGGGCAGGGCGATGTAGCCGCCCTCGCCGTGGAAACGCAGGGATCCGGGCACGAAGTCCTTGGCGTAGAGCAGCTCGCCCAGCTGCTCCATGGAGTACGGCTTCACGAGCAGCGCCCAGCGGGTGGGCGAGGCGATCACCGGGCCGAGGCGCATGCCCCGCTTGTCGAGCAGGGCGAGGGCCCGGGACGCGGCGAGCGCCGGCAGGCTGACCGCGCAGGGCGCCCGGCCGCCCGTGGCGAGGATCACCGGCGCGCCCGGCCGGTTGGTCCACCACCAGCGCACCATGCGCGCGTCGGTGGAGGCCGCGAGCAGCCCGGGGTCGAAGGGATGGGCGCCGGGCACCGTGCACTCCGGGTCGGGGCAGGCGCAGCGGGCCCGACCTCGCGGGTCCGGGGCCACGCCCGGGAGCACCGGCCACTGCCATTCCGTCGCGAAGGTCAGGGCCGCGCTGATCGGCTCGGGCTTCCCATCGTTCCGCCTGGACAGGAGCCTGCGTCGCCTTTTGAGGATCTCGCGCATGAGCGCTCGTTCCTTTCCGTTGCACCGCTGGCAACACCGTGGATCACTTCACACCATGTGTCGATCACTTCACTGGGCGTACCTGTTGGCGCATCACACCCCCGCACACCGCGGGGGGAACCCCAAGGGGTCCGGCGTCGGCCGCGTCCGCTTCCGTGGTGCGACTACCGGAAGCTCGGGTGCGGCACGGGGGTGGCGAAGCCTGGCGTTTGCCGTCGCGCGTGTTTCTCTCCGCCTCCGCCACGGGAGGATGGGGCTCGGCCGTCGGTGGCTATGACGCCCGGGTCCGTCGCCAGGTTCCGGGTGGTCCCCAACCACCCCTGGCCTTCTCCGAGTACGTACCCATCACGACCGCTGTGACGCTCTGTGGAGCAAGGCCAGTCGACCGCAATGGACCGATACCTCAGGCAGTTTTCAGCCAACTTGGCAGTAAGGCAAGGGCTTAGCGGAAAACCCACGTCCCACTCACGGACACCAGTAATCCCGGCAGGACAATGCTGGACATCCCCTCACGAGTGCGTGTACATGTGGAGACACTGCTAGCGGCGCAGAATGACATGGGGGTTTGCGATGCTTTTCAGCAAAACGCACCGGTCTGAAAGCCGGACGCCATGAGCGCCCCGCATCCTTCGAAAGTGGCCGGAATCGACCCAGCGGTTCCGGCACCCGCACACACTGTCGCGCCCACTCCCGCCGCGCCCGGCACCGGTCCCTCCCCCGACCCGCATCCGGTCCCCACGACCGCCCCCGGTCCACACGCCCCCGCCCCCGGCACCCTCCTCCAGGACCGGCTCGCCGGCTGGGTCTCCGACCTGACCACCCTGCACGAACTCACCGAGCGCCTCTCCCGCACGGACGCGCTGGACCCCGCCCTGCACGAGCTGCTGCGGGCCGGTGCGGCCCTCGTCGGCGCCCGCCGCGGCATGCTCGTCCTGGAACCCGGCGACGGACTCGGCCCACGCACCACCGCCGGCCTCGGCCTCGGCCGCGCCGACCTCGGCCACATCGAGACCGTCCCGCACGGCGCGCTGCCCTACGACCTCGCCGGGACCGGCGAGATCCTCCACCCGGACCTGCTCGCCGAGGACGGACTCGACCCCCGCCACCGCGAAGTGGCCGCCCGCCTCGGCTACGCCGCCAGCTACGCCCTGCCCCTCGCCACCGACCACGCCGGCCGCCTCGGCGCCGCCGTCTGGTTCTACGACGAACCGGCCGAACCGCACGACCGGCGGCGCCACCTCGCCGGCCTCTACGTCCGGCACGCCACCGAGCACCTCGCCCGGCTGCTCGAAGTGGAACGCACGCGCGCGCGGGCCGCGACCATCACCGAGGAGCTGCTGCCCTCCCGACTGCCCCGGGTGGCCGGTGTGCAGCTCGCCGCCCGGCACCGCACCGGCCCGCGCGGCGGCGGCGACTGGTACGACGCGCTGCCGCTGCCGGACGCCGCCGTCGGCCTCTCGGTCGGTTCGGTCACCGGTTCCGGGCCGAGCGCGGTGGCCGCGATGGGCCGGCTGCGCGCCTCCCTGCGCGCCTACGCCGTGATGGAGGGCGAGGACCCGGTCGCCGTCCTGTCCGACCTGGAGCTGCTGCTGCGGCTGACCGAGCCCGCCCGCTCCGCCACCGCCCTGTTCGCCTACTGCGAGCCGGCCCTGCGCAAGGTCACCCTGGCCGGCGCCGGCCACACCCCGCCACTGCTGATCGGCGAGCGGCGCACCGAGTTCGCCGAGACGTCCGTCTCCGCGCCGCTCGGCATGCTCGCCTGCTGGGAGGCGCCCAGCGTGGAGATCCAGGCGGAGGCCGGCGAGACGGTCCTGCTCTACACCGACGGTCTGCTGCACCGCACCGGCGACGCGATGGACCGCGCCTTCGCCCGGTTGCACGCGGCCGCCGCGAGCGTGCCCCGCGCGCTGCGCCAGGACCCCGGCGCCGTCGCCGACCACGTCCTGCGCGCCGTCCTGCCGGACGGCCTGGACACGGCCGACAGCGTGGAGGACGTGGTCCTGCTGGCGGCGCGCTTCGACTGACCCGCCATGCGATGACCGGCCATAACAGCTCATCCGGCCCCGGTCCCACCTGGGTACGACCGTACGATGATGGAGGTCCCCGCTCGGCCACAAGCAGGAGCGTCGCGGGCCCCGGGGGAGATCACATGGCGTATCGAGGAGGATCACGTGTCCGACGAGCTCAACCCGGCTGTGCCCGACTCTGCTACCGCAGAGGGCCCCGAGACCGAGTCCGACGAGCCCATCAAGCAGCGGAAGAACGGCCTCTACCCGGGCGTCTCCGACGAGCTGGCCGAGAACATGAAGTCCGGCTGGGCCGACACCGAGCTGCGTGACCTGAAGCCGATCGAGCAGGCCGGGCACACCGCGCGCCGCCGCGCCGCACTCTCCGCCCGCTTCCCGGGCGAGCGCCTGGTGATCCCGGCGGGCAACCTCAAGACCCGCTCGAACGACACCGAGTACCCCTTCCGCGCCTCCGTCGAGTACGCGTACCTCACCGGCAACCAGACCGAGGACGGCGTCCTGGTGCTGGAACCCGAGGGCGACGGCCACGAGGCGACGATCTACCTGCTGCCCCGCTCCGACCGCGAGAACGGCGAGTTCTGGCTCTCCGGCCAGGGCGAGCTGTGGGTCGGCCGCCGGCACTCCCTCACCGAGTCCGAGGCGCTGTACGGCATCCCGGCCGCCGACGTGCGCGAGCTGCCCGACAGGCTGCGCGAGGCCACCGGCCCGGTGCGGGTCGTGCGCGGCCACGACGCCGGCATCGAGGCCGCCCTGACCGACAAGGTCACCGGCGAGCGCGACGAGGAGCTGCGCGTCTTCCTCTCCGAGGCACGGCTGATCAAGGACGAGTTCGAGATCGGCGAGCTGCAGAAGGCCGTCGACTCCACCGTCCGCGGCTTCGAGGACGTGGTGAAGGTCCTCGACAAGGCCGAGGCGACGAGCGAGCGCTACATCGAGGGCACGTTCTTCCTCCGCGCGCGCGTGGAGGGCAACGACATCGGCTACGGCTCCATCTGCGCGGCCGGCCCGCACGCCTGCACGCTGCACTGGGTGCGCAACGACGGCCCGGTCCGCTCCGGCGACCTGCTCCTGCTCGACGCGGGCGTGGAGACGCACACGCTGTACACCGCCGACGTCACGCGGACGCTGCCGATCGACGGCACCTACAGCGAGATCCAGAAGAAGATCTACGACGCCGTGTACGACGCCCAGGAGGCCGGCATCGCGGCCGTGAAGCCGGGCGCCGGATACCGCGACTTCCACGACGCCGCCCAGCGCGTGCTCGCCGAGCGGCTCGTCGAGTGGGGCCTGGTCGAGGGCCCGGTCGAGCGGGTGCTCGAGCTGGGCCTGCAGCGCCGCTGGACCCTGCACGGCACCGGTCACATGCTCGGCATGGACGTCCACGACTGCGCGGCCGCGCGGACCGAGACGTACGTCGACGGCACGCTGGAGCCGGGCATGGTGCTCACCGTCGAGCCGGGCCTGTATTTCCAGGCCGACGACCTGACGGTCCCGGAGGAGTACCGGGGCATCGGCGTCCGCATCGAGGACGACATCCTCGTCACCGAGGACGGCAACCGGAACCTCTCGGCGGGCCTGCCGCGCCGCTCCGACGAGGTCGAGGCGTGGATGGCGTCCCTGAAGGGCTGATATGACTACTGATGGCCGGGCACCGGGAAGGTGCCCGGCCATCGGCGTGTCCGTATACGTGTGAGGCCTTCACGTTGCCTGGGGGAACGGTGTTCGTGGACGACTTCTGGTCCGGTGTGGGCGTGGACCTGCATCTGGAGCCCGACGCGGCGGACGGCCGCCGCGCCGGGCTGGAGAGGGCCCTCAGGGACGCCGTGCGCGACGGACGGCTCGCACCCGGCACCAGGCTGCCCGCGACCCGGCGGCTCGCGGCCGAACTCGGCATCTCGCGCGGCACCGTGAAGGCGGCCTACGACCAGCTCGTCGCCGAGGGATACCTGACGGCACGCCAGGGCTCGGGCACCCGGGTCGCCTCCCTGCCCTCCGTCGGCTCCGAGGAACCGCAGGAACGGGTGCGCGCGCGGGCCCCGCGTTTCGACCTGCGCCCGGGCAGCCCGGACGTCGGCGCCTTCCCGGCGGCGGCCTGGCTGCGCGCACTGCGCCGCGCCATAGCGACGGCGCCCTCGCTGGCGTACGACTACGGCGATCCGCGCGGCCGGATCGAACTGCGCACCGCGCTCTCGGGCTACCTGGGGCGGGCGCGCGGCGTGCTCGCGCCTCCGGACCGGATCGTCGTGATCTCCGGGTACGTCCAGGGCCTCGCGCTCCTCACACGCGTCCTCGACGGCGCCGCCGTCGCCATGGAGGACCCGGGACTGCCCTTCCACCGCGAGGTGGTACGGCGCAACGGCGGGACCGTGCGGCCCGTGGCCGTCGACGCGCAGGGGGTGCGCCCCGTGGAACTCGGCGACGCGGCGGCCGTGGTGGTCACCCCGGCCCACCAGTACCCGACCGGGGTGACCCTGCACCCCGAGCGGCGTCGCGCGCTCACCGACTGGGCACGTGCGCGTGAC
Organism: Streptomyces lucensis JCM 4490; assembly: GCF_014650035.1. GTDB lineage: Bacteria > Actinomycetota > Actinomycetes > Streptomycetales > Streptomycetaceae > Streptomyces > Streptomyces lucensis. The sequence continues at coordinate 154,181 of NZ_BMUE01000006.1, forward strand.
GGACTGATCGTCGAGGACGACTACGACGGCGAGTTCCGCTACGACCGCCAGCCGGTGGGCGCGCTCCAGGGCATGGCGCCCGGTCAGGTGGTCTACCTCGGCACCGCGTCCAAGACCCTGGGACCCGCGCTCCGGCTCGGCTGGATGGTGCTGCCGCCGCACCTGGTCGACGCGGTCGCCGACGCCAAGCTGCACAGCGACCACCACACCGAGACCATCGGCCAGCTGGCGCTCGCCGACCTGATCGACAGCCACGCCTACGACCGGCACGTACGCGCGTGCCGGCTGCGCTACCGGCGCCGCCGCGACCAGCTCCTGGACCGGCTGGGACCGCACCGGAGCGTACGCGGGATCGCGGCGGGGCTGCACGCGCTGATCGAGGTGCCCGAGGAGGCGGAGGCGCTGGCCCGCGCGGAGGCGGAAGGTCTCGCGCTCGGCGCCCTCGGCGACCACTGGCACACCCCGGGCCCCGGACGCCCGCAGGGGCTCGTGGTCGGTTACGGCACGCCCCGTGAACGGGCGTATCCGGAGGCGCTTGAGGTGCTGGCGAAGGTCCTGGACGCGCCTTCGTGACGCCACGCGGACGCCGGCCCGTCCGCGGCGCACCGGCCGCCGCCCCCCTGCCGGGAGCGCCCCGGCCACCGTTCCCCGGTCGGGGGCGCGGCGGTCGTCAGAGGGCGGGGTCGCGGTCGTGCAGGATCCGCTGGAAGAGGCGGCAGTCCCGCCAGGCGCCGTTGATGTGCAGGTAGTGCGGGGCCATGCCGATCGGTTCGAACCCGCACTTGGCCAGCACCCGCTGCGAACCGGTGTTGCCGAGCAGCGTGGACGCCTCGATCCGGTGCAGTCCCACGTGGTCCCGCGCGATCCGGCACATCCGTGCCACGGCGGCACTGGCCAGCCCGCGGTTCTGCTGGTCGGCGGCGATCCAGTAGCCGAGATGGGAACTGCAGAACGGGCCCCGGGTGATCCCGGTCAGGGTGCTGGTCCCGACGATCCGGCCGTCCGCCGCGGCGAGGACCATGGGCACCGCGGCGCCCTCGGCGTACTGCCGCAGCAGCCCGTGCACGCGCTCGGACTGTCCCGCCGCCGTGAAGAAGGACTCGGGCCTGACCGGTTCCCAGGGTTCCAGGTGCCCGCGGTTCGCCACATAGGCGGCGCACAGTGCGTCCACGTCCTCGCGCGCGAGCGGCCGCAGGGTCACGCCGGCCGCTATCTCCTCGGTGTCGATGGGCATGCGCGCACCCTAGGCGGTCGCCGGGACTCCTGCCCGGCGGACGGCCTCAGACGGCCAGGGGCGACGCGTCCTCGCGCCACCTGAGCATCTTGTCGAAGCTGACCACCGTCCCGCGCAGACCGGGCATGGCGCCGACGTGGACGTGGTCGGCCAGTTCCCGGATGAGACAGAGCCCGCGGCCGTGCTCGGCGTCGGGGCGAGCGGGCCTGACCTCCTGGGCGCGGGCCGGTCCGGGTCCGGAGTCGGCCACCTCGATCCGGCACTTCTCGCCGTCGAGGTACGCGGTCACCCGGTACGCCTCCGAGGCGTCACCCGGCACCTCGTCCCCTCCGTGCTCCACGGCGTTGGCGCAGGCCTCGCTCAGCGCGACGGACAGGTCGTAGGAGACCTCCGGGTCGACTCCCGCCGTCTCCATGGTCCCCATCAGCAGGCGCCTGGCCAGAGGGACGCTCGAGGGCTCGCGGCGCAGATGGAGTGACCACCAGATGCTCATGCTCCAGCCTCCCGGCCGCGGCTCGACATACCGTTACGTATTGCCGCCCATAGGCGGCCATAAGCACTCGGCGGACGTGACTCCGCCCATCCGGTCGCCGTGCCGCGGGAGGAACCCGGACATGAGGGACGCGTCCGGCGACCTGCCGCACGCCGCCGGCCGGGGCAGTGCGATGATGAGCCCGCCATGTCTGCCCCCCACCCGCGCACGGCGCGCCCCGGAGCCGGGCTCCGGATCCTGCGGGCCGCGGCTTTCGCCGCGGTCTGTGTCGTGCTGGCCGCGGTCGGGCACTCGCTGGCCTCCTGCGCGAGCGTGCCGTTGTGGACGCTCGGCGCCGGCTTCCTCGGCTCCCTGCTGCTCGTGGCACCGCTCGCCGGGCGGACCCGCTCGCTGCCGGGCATCGCCGTGCTCCTCGCGCTCGGCCAGACCGTGCTGCACACGCTGTTCGGGCTGGGCCGGCACGGGGCCGCCATGGCCTCCGCCGGCATGCCGACGGGGGCGGCGAACGGGCCGCTGAGCGACGCCGCGCTCGTCGAGCGCGCGACCCGCCTCGTGTGCGGCTCCGGCCCGTCGGTGCTCACCCCCGGGCACGCCTACCGTCTGCTGCTCGACGCGCACCTCATCGACCCCTCGGGCCGGGCGGTCGGCGCGATGCCGCACATGCACCACATGGCCGGCGTCACCGGCTCCGCGGCACCGGCGTCGCTGCTGCCCTCGCTGCCGATGCTGCTCGGCCACGTCCTCGCCGCCGTCGCCACGGGCTGGCTGCTGCGCCGGGGTGACCTGGCCGTGCTGCGGCTGATCGAACTGTCGGCGCACGGGGTCGCCGAGGGCGCGCTCATGCGGTCCCTGCGCGGGGCACTCGCGCTGGCGCACGCCCTGTGCGCCGGGCTGCTGCCCGCCACCGGGCCCGTCCCGCACGGCCGTCGTACCGCCCCGGAGGCGGTACCGGCCCCCCACACCACCGCACTCCAGCACACGGTGATCCGGCGCGGCCCGCCGGCCGCGGCCTTCCGCCTCGCCGCCTGACGCGACCGCAGACCACTCCACACCGCCGGTGGGAGAGCGGCCGCCGTCGCGCGGCACGCGCGTGTGCGCACGCCGAACCCGACGAGTGGCACGGCCACGCGCACGCGTACCTCCCACCACACCGTGACCCTCACCGGTCCTCACCCAGAGTGGAGTGCTCTTCCATGCAGGTTTCCCGCGTCGTCTCCCGCCGCACCGCCTCCCGTGCCGTCGCCGCCGCCGCCGTCGCCGGCACGGCCGTCCTGACCCTGTCGGCCCCCGCCTTCGCGCACGTCTCCGTGCAGCCCGAGGGCACCGCGGCCAAGGGCGGCTGGGCGGTCGTCGACTTCAAGGTCCCCAACGAGCGCGACGACGCCTCGACCACCAAGCTCGAGGTGACCTTCCCGGCCGACCACCCGCTGGCCTCGGTCATGCCCGAGCCGGTCCCGGGCTGGACCGCGAAGGTCACCAAGTCCAAGCTCGACAAGCCGCTCACGATGCACGGCGAGAAGATCGACGAGGCCGTCACCAAGGTCACCTGGACCGCCGACGGCAAGGGCATCGAGCCGGGCTTCTTCGAGAAGTTCCCGCTCTCCGTCGGCGCCCTTCCCGAGGACACCGACCAGCTCGCGTTCAAGGCGATCCAGACGTACTCCAACAAGGAGGTCGTGCGCTGGATCGAGGTGCCGCAGAAGGGCCAGGACGAGCCGGAGAACCCGGCTCCCGTGCTCCAGCTGTCCGCCGCGACCGATGACCACCACGGCGCGGCGGGCGCCGAGGACGCCTCCGGCGAGAGCGCCGGCAAGACCGCGAAGACCGCTGCCGCCACCGACTCCGGCTCCGGCGGCGGCAGCGACACCACCGCCCGCGTGCTCGGCGTCGTCGGCATCGTCGTCGGCGCCGCGGGCGTGGCCTACGGCGTCCTCGCCGGTCGCCGCCGGACCGCCGCCTGAGTCCACGTTCCGTCCGCGCACCGGGGCCGTGCGACGCTGTCGTACGAGCCCGGTGCGCGCCGGAGTCATCACAACTGGGACATTTCTCTATGCGCAAGAAGACGTTCGCCGCGGCCGCGCTGCTCGCCGCCGCCACCCTGACCCTGTCCGCCTGCGGCGGCGGGACCGACAGCGGGGCGCCGGTCTCCGTGGTCTCGGAGGAGTCCGGCCCGGACAAGGCGGCCACCGTGCTGGACCAGCCGTTCGAGAAGCCGGACCTGGTCCTCACCGACACGCACGGCGCGAAGTACGACCTCCGCAAGGAGACCGAGGGACACCCGACCCTGCTCTACTTCGGCTACACGCACTGCCCCGACATCTGCCCCACGACGATGAGCAACATCGCCGTCGCCAAGAAGTCGCTGCCCAAGGCCGAGCAGGACGACCTCAGGGTCGTGTTCGTCACCACCGACCCCGGCCGTGACACCCCGGCCGAGCTGGGCAAGTGGCTCAAGGGCATCGACTCGCGGTTCATCGGCCTGACCGGCGACTTCGCCACCATCAAGGCCGGCGCCCGCTCGGTGGGCATCTCCGTCGAGCCGACGGCGAAGGACAAGAACGGCAAGCTCGTCTCGGTGCACGGCACGCAGGTCATCGCGTTCTCCCCGAAGACCGACGCCGGGTACGTCCTCTACGGCGAGTCCGCCTCGGTCGACGACTACACCAAGGACCTGCCCAAGCTGGCCGAGGGGGCGAAGCCGTGAGGCGTTCCCTCCTGGCCCCGGCCGTTCTGGCCGGCGCCCTCGCGCTCGCGGGCTGCTCCGGAACGGACTCCGATTCCGGCTCGGGTTCCGGTGCCGGTTCCGGTGCCGGGAAGGCCGACCTGTCCGTCGGCTCCCCGTACATGCCCGAGCCGGTCTCCGCCGACATGGCCGCCGGCTTCCTGACGATCACCAACAAGGGCGCTGCCGGGGACGAGCTGACCTCGGTCACCAGCGACCTCGGCCAGGTCACCATGCACAGCACGGCGGGCGGCGCCATGGCGGAGAAGTCCTCCTTCGCCATACCCGCCCACGGCCGGCTGGAGTTCCGCAGCGGCGGCAACCACCTGATGTTCGAGAAGCTGAAGCACCGGCCGAAGCAGGGCCAGACGGTCACCGTGAAGCTCACCTTCACCGAATCCGGGCCCCTCACCGTCGAGATGCCGGTGAAGTCCGCCACGTACAACCCGTCGACCGGCCACTGAGGGAGGGACCACTGTGACGCGGACCATCGCCCCCCGCCTGCGGATCCTGGTGCTGCTGTTCCTCGCCGTCACCGGCACGCTGCTGTCCGGTGCCGCACCGGCGTCCGCCCACGCAGCGCTGACCGGCAGCGACCCCGCACAGGGGGTGGTGGTCAAGAAGGCACCCACGCAGGTGTCGCTCACCTTCTCCGAGAAGGTGGCGACGAACGACGACTCCCTGCGGGTCCTCGACCCCAAGGGCAAGGCCGTCCAGACGGGCGGGGCCACCAACGTGAGCGGGACGACGTACGCGGTACGGCTGAAGAGCGGCCTGGCCAAGGGCACCTACACGGTCACCTACCAGGTCGTCTCGGCCGACAGCCACCCCGTCTCCGGCGCCTACACCTTCTCCATCGGGGCGCCCTCGCAGACCGTCGTCTCCGGCGCCGGACCGGCCGCGGGCGGCGGAGCCGTCGGGGCGCTGTACGCCTTCGGGCGGTACGTCTCCTACGCCGGCTTCATCGTGCTCGCGGGCGGCGCGGCCTTCGTGCTCGCCTGCTGGCAGCGCGGCGCGGGGGTACGGGCCCTGCAGCGGCTGGTCGTCGGCGGCTGGCTGGCGCTCACCGCGGCCACCCTGTGGCTGCTGCTCCTGCGCGGCTCCTACACCACCTCGGGCAAGGCCGCCGACATCTTCGACCTCGACCTGCTCGGCCAGGTGCTGCAGACCAAGACCGGTGCCGCGCTGGTCTCCCGGCTGCTGCTGCTCGCCGCCGCCGCGCTGTTCGTGGCCGTCCTCTTCGGCGCCTGGACCCGGCGCGAGGACGGTGAGGAGAAGCGTGACCTGACCTTCGGGCTGGCCGTCGGCGGGGTGGTCGTCGCCGCCGGGCTCGCGACCAGCTGGGCCATGGCCGAGCACGCCTCGACCGGACTGCAGCCGGGCATCGCCATGCCGGTCGACGTCGTCCACCTGCTCGCCGTCGCCGCGTGGCTCGGTGGTCTCGCCGCCCTGCTCACCGCCCTCTACCGGGCTCCCGCCGAGACCCCGGTGGAGGCGGCCGCCGTGCACCGCTTCTCCCGGCTGGCCTTCGGGGCCGTCCTGGCACTCGTCACGACCGGCGTCTACCAGTCCTGGCGGCAGCTCGGCTCCTGGTCGGCGTTCACCGAGACACGGTACGGACAGCTCCTGCTGGTCAAGATCGCCCTGGTGGCGGTGCTGGTCGGTATCGCGGCGGTGTCGCGGCGGTGGACCGGACAGCTGGCGGCCGGCACGGCCGCGACGGCCCCGGCCGGACGGGCTGGGAAGAAGCAGGTCGAGGAGGAGCACGCCGAGAAGGAGCGGATCGAGAAGGAGCGGGCCGAGAAGGAGCGGGTCGTCCCGGCCGCGGCCGGGAAGGCGGCCCGGACCTCCCCCGAGCCGTCCCTGGACGGGAAGGCCGATGCGGACGGTCCCGGTGACGGCGGCAAGGGTGCCGCGGGCCCGGGTGACTCCCGACGGGCCGCCCAGCTCGCCCGGCAGCGGGCCGCGATCGACGCCGCCCGGCAGAAGCGGCTGCGGGACTCCGACCCGGACCGGTTCGGGCTGCGCCGCTCGGTGCTGGCCGAGGCCGGCGTCGCGGTCGTCCTGCTCGCCGTCACCACCGCGCTGACACAGACCGAACCGGGCCGCACGGAGCAGGACGCCAAGGCAGCGACGTCCGCGTCCTCCAGCTCGTCGTCCTCGTCCTCCGCCGCTTCCGGCGCGCTGACCCTGACCATGCCCTTCGACACCGGCGGCACCGACGGCAAGGGCGTCGTCAGCATCGACCTGGACCCCGCCCGGGTGGGCGGCAACGAGATGCACGTGTACGTCCAGCGGTCCAACGGCCGGGCCTTCGACGTCCCGGAGGTAAAGGTCTCCCTCACCCTCGAAGCGAAGAAGATCGGCCCGCTTCCCGTGACCCCCGACCACATCGCCACCGGCCACTGGTCGGCGAGCGGAGTGCAGATTCCCATGGCCGGCGACTGGAAGGTGGCCGTCACCGTGCGCACCTCCGACATCGACCAGGCGACCGTCTCCAAGAACGCGCAGATCGGCTGAACCACACCATGCCCGACCAGTCCGTCCCCCAGGCCCGCGCCCCCGAGCCCGCGGTGCGGGAGTCCGCACCCGGCAGCGAGCGGGGCGTCTCCCGCCGCGCGCTGCTGGGCACCGCGGGCGCCACCGGTCTCGTGCTCGGCGCGGGCGGCGGAGCCGTGGGCTATGCCGCCGCGCCCGCGCAGGCCACCGCGCTGACCTCGGTGGGCTCCACCCGGGCGATGTTTCACGGGAAACACCAGCCCGGCATCACCGAGGGGCTTCAGGCCCGCGGTCATCTCGTCGCCTTCGACCTGGTGGCGGGCGCGGGCCGCAGAGAGGCGGCAGCCCTGCTGCGCCGCTGGTCCACGACGGCGGAGCGGCTGATGGCGGGCGAGGCCGCCCCGCACCACGACACCGACGTGGCGCGGGACGCGGGTCCTTCCTCCCTGACGGTCACCTTCGGCTTCGGGCGCAGCTTCTTCGACAGGACCGGTCTGCGGGCACAGCGGCCGGCCGCCCTCGATCCGCTCCCCGACTTCTCCTCCGACCACCTGGACAAGACGCGCAGCGACGGCGATCTGTGGGTGCAGATCGGCGCGAACGACGCCCTGGTCGCCTTCCACGCGCTGCGCGCCATCCAGCGCGAGGCCGGCTCGGCCGCGCGGGTGCGCTGGCAGATGAACGGCTTCAACCGCACGCCGGGAGCCACCGCGCACCCGATGACGGCGCGGAACCTCATGGGCCAGATCGACGGCACCCGCAATCCAAGGCCGGCCGACGCCGACTTCGACCGGCGGATCTTCGTGCCCGCCTCGGGCGAACCCGCTTGGATGGCGAACGGCTCCTACGCCGTCGTGCGCCGTATCCGCATGCTGCTGGACGACTGGGAGAAGCTGTCCCGCTCCGCCCAGGAACAGGTCATCGGGCGCCGCAAGGCCGACGGGGCGCCGTTGTCCGGGGGCGACGAGACGACCGAGATGGATCTGGAGAAGACCGACGCCAAGGGCGAGTACGTCGTACCCGTCAACGCGCACGCCCGGATCACCCGGCCCGACCGGAACGGTGGCGCGGCCATGCTGCGGCGCCCGTTCTCCTACCACGACGGCATCGACGCGGACGGCACGCCCGACGCCGGTCTGCTCTTCGTCTGCTGGCAGGCGGACCCGCTGCGCGGCTTCGTGCCGGTGCAGCGCAAGCTCGACCGGGGCGACGCGCTCTCGCGGTACATCCGGCACGAGGCGAGCGGTCTGTTCGCCGTGCCGGGTGGGGCGGCGAAGGGCGAGTACGTGGGACAGCGGCTGCTGGAGGGCTGATTCGCCCTTCTGCGGGCGCCAAGGGTTCAAACCACCCGGAAGAGTGGTCGTCGTGAGACAGCCGCGCCGGGTCGGCGGGCGGCCATTAGGGTGAGGGCATGCCAGCGAGCTATGCGTATCTGGGCCCCGAGGGCACGTTCACCGAGGTCGCCCTGCGGACGCTCCCGGAGGCGGCCACCCGGGAGCTGGTCCCGTATGTGTCGGTGCAGTCCGCGCTGGACGCGGTGCGGGCCGGCGAGGCCGAGGCGGCGTTCGTGCCGATCGAGAACTCCGTCGAGGGCGGCATCACCACCACCCTCGACGAGCTGGTCGCCGGCGAACCGCTGACGATCTACCGCGAGGTGCTGCTGTCGATCACCTTCGCGCTGCTGGTCAGGCCGGGTACGACGCTCGCGGACATCAAGACGGTCTCCGCCCACCCGGCGGCCCAGCCGCAGGTGCGCAACTGGCTGCGCACGCACCTCCCGGACGCGGTCTGGGAGTCGGCCGCCTCCAACGCGGACGCCGCCCGCCTGGTCCAGGAGGGCCGCTACGACGCGGCCTTCGCGGGCGAGTTCGCCGCCGCCCGGTACGGTCTGCGGGCCCTGGAGACCGGGATCCACGACGCGGAGAACGCGCAGACGCGGTTCGTGCTGGTCGGCCGCCCGGCCCGGCCCGCCGCGCCGACCGGAGCCGACAAGACCTCGGTGGTGCTGTGGCAGCGCGACGACCACCCCGGCGCCCTGCGCGACCTGCTGGGCGAGTTCGCCTCGCGCGGCATCAACCTCATGCTGCTGCAGTCGAGGCCGACAGGTGCCGGGATCGGCAACTACTGCTTCTGCATCGACGCCGAGGGTCACATCTCCGACCGTCGGATGGCGGAGACACTGATGGGTCTGAAGCGGATCTGCCTCCAGGTGCGCTTCCTCGGGTCCTATCCGCGTGCCGACATCACGCCGGACACTGCGCCGCCGACGCTGCCGGGTACCTCGGACGGGGAGTTCATGGCTGCGGCCGACTGGGTGGCGCGCTGCCAGGACGGCCGGTTCTAGCCGGTCGTACCCGCATATCATCGTTATCCACAGGCGTTATCCACAGGTACTCTTCTCGACCTGGGGACAAGTCGACACCCAAGGGGCATCCAGTCGACAAATCGCCCTACGGCCCACAGATGCGGTCACTGTCGCCTGGGTCACCCTTCGTCCACCCGTTTCCTGCGGTTCATCTTTTGGGGCGACCGTTTCCCACCCGATCGTGGGTATCGATGGGGTTTGACCGGGGAATTCTCCAGCCGGTCCGACGCTTCCGGAGTGATCAATTCCGAAATCCACAGACCTTCCACACAGCCTGTGGATAACTCTCCGGCAGGCCGCTCCCGCTGTGGACAACCGAGCGCCCAAGTCCCGGTCCGCACAAGGAAGTCCGGTCAACCGGAAGCCGGGGGCGCAACTCGTCCCAGGGAGTGAGACACTTTTCCTTGACACGCCCTGACACATTCGGCAATTACCGCACAACGGAACGTAAGCCGCGAATCAGAACTCCCCGGAATAGTGATTCGTGAGCGGCAACCGCGCACCGGTAGCCTTGGCCCCGTGATTGACCTTCGCCTGCTCCGTGAGGACCCCGACCGTGTGCGCGCGTCCCAGCGCGCCCGTGGAGAGGACGTCGCGCTCGTCGACTCCCTCCTGTCTGCCGACGAGCGGCGCAGGTCCTCCGGCGTCCGCTTCGACGAACTGCGGGCCGAGCAGAAGCAGCTCGGCAAGCTGATCCCCAAGGCCACGGCCGACGAGAAGGCCGAGCTGCTGGGACGTGCCGAGCAGCTGAAGGCCGACGTCAAGGCCGCCGACGCCGAGCGCGACGCGGCCGACGCCGAGACCCAGCAGCTGCTGCTCCGCCTCGGCAACCTGGTCCACCCCGGCGTGCCGGTCGGCGGCGAGGAGGACTTCGCCACGCTGGAGACGCACGGCACGATCCGCGACTTCGCCGCCGAGGGCTTCGAGCCCAGGGACCACCTGGAGCTGGGCCAGCTGCTCGGCGCGATCGACGTCGAGCGCGGCGCGAAGGTCTCCGGCTCCCGCTTCTACTTCCTCACCGGCGTCGGCGCCCTGCTGGAGCTGGCCCTGGTCAACGCGGCGATCGCACAGGCCACCGCGGCCGGCTTCACCCCCATGCTGACCCCGGCGCTGGTGCGCCCGCAGTCCATGGCGGGCACCGGCTTCCTCGGCCAGGCGGCCCAGGACGTCTACCACCTCGACAGGGACGACCTGTACCTGGTCGGCACCTCCGAGGTACCGCTGGCGGCCTACCACATGGACGAGATCATCGACGCCGACCGGCTGCCGCTGCGGTACGCGGGCTTCTCGCCCTGCTTCCGCCGCGAGGCCGGCTCGCACGGCAAGGACACGCGGGGCATCTTCCGCGTGCACCAGTTCGACAAGGTCGAGATGTTCTCGTACGTCGCCCCCGAGGACTCCCAGGCCGAGCACCAGCGCCTGCTGGAGTGGGAGAAGCAGTGGCTGACCTCGCTGGAGCTGCCGTTCCGCGTGATCGACGTCGCCACCGGTGACCTCGGCGCCTCCGCCGCCCGCAAGTTCGACTGCGAGGCGTGGGTCCCGACCCAGGGCAAGTACCGGGAGCTGACCTCGACCTCGGACTGCACCGAGTTCCAGTCCCGCCGGCTGTCGATCCGGGTCCGCGAGGGCAAGACCGTACGGCCCCTGGCGACGCTCAACGGCACGCTGTGCGCCGTTCCGCGCACGATCGTGGCGATCCTGGAGAACCACCAGCAGGCCGACGGCTCGGTCCGCGTCCCCGAGGTGCTGCGCCCGTACCTGGGCGGCCGGGAGGTCCTGGAGCCGGTGGCCAAGTGAGCTTCCCGTACGGGCTCATCGCCACGGACCTCGACGGAACGCTCCTGCGCTCCGACGAGTCGATCTCGCAGCGCACCCGTGACGCGCTCGCCGCGGCCACCGCGGCGGGCGCGGCGCACATCGTCGTCACCGGCCGGGCGGTCCCCTGGACCCGGCACGTCCTGGACGACCTCGGCTACGACGGCCTCGCCGTCTGCGGCCAGGGTGCGCAGGTCTACCACGCCGGGGAGCACCGCCTGCTGACCTCGGTCACCCTGGACCGGCAGCTGGCGGGGGTGGCCCTGGCCAAGATCGAGGCCGAGGTGGGCCCGCTGTACCTGGCGGCCAGCCGCGACGGCCTCGACGGCGAAGTCCTCGTGGGCCCGGGGTACGCGGTCACGGGCACGCTGCCCGCAGTCCCGTTCACGGACGCGTCCGACCTGTGGACCGCCCCGCTGAACAAGGTCTACATACAGCATCCGACGCTCGGCGACGACGAGCTGGCGGACACGGCCCGACGCGTGGCCGGCGGTCTCGTCACGGTGGCCATGGCGGGCGCCGGCATCGTGGAGCTGCTGCCGCTCGGCCTGTCCAAGGCCACGGGCCTGTCCCTGGCCGCCCGCCGCCTCGGCCTGAAGGCCGCGGACACGATCGCCTTCGGGGACATGCCCAACGACATCCCGATGTTCGCCTGGGCAGCCCGGGGAGTGGCCATGGCCAACGCCCACGAGGAACTGCGGGCCGTGGCGGACGAGGTGACGCTCTCCAACGAGGAGGACGGCATCGCGGCGGTGCTGGAAAGACTGCTGGGCTGAGACCCCGGCCGCCGTGCGATCACGCGGCACCACAAGGCCACCGGTCCAGGGGCGTCGGAGACGCCGGAATCAGGGCGCCGCCGAGTCACAGGACCGCCAGGTCACCGGGCGCCGGAGACGTACGAGACAGGGCAACGCCGAGTCACAGGACCGCCGGGTCACCGGGCGCCGGAGTCAGGGTGACGCCGGGTCACAGGACCACCGGGCCACAGGACCACCGAGTCACAGGACCACCGGGCCACACGACCGCCGAGTCACAGTGACAACGTCTCGCGGAGGATGCACGGATCGAACGTGCGCGGGGTCGCCCCCGACCACGGCTTAGCAAGCCGGTGCCTTACCACTCGGCCAATCCTCCGGGTGGGCGGCCCACGCGAGAGCGACATCGCGTGCTCGAAGCGGCCGCCCCGGGCAGTCCCCGAGCTTCACGGAGGAGTGGCGATCACTCCGGAGCCCGCCTCTGACCGCCCTGTCGGGAGCTGGGCGTACTGTCGTGCATGGACATCGCCCGGCTCCTCTCCCAGTCCGTCGCGCCGGGTTCGTCCCGGCGGGTGGGGCACGACCACTTTGCTCCGCCCGGGAGTCGGGCGCCACTGAATTAACCGGGGCCGGGCGCCGTCCTACCGGCGCCGCCACCGGCGGCGACGGGCCTTGCCGAAGAACCAGCCGGCCGGCGGCTCATCGGAGCGCCACGGCCGCGGCTGCGGCTCCTCGGCGCGCCAGCGGGCGGCGAGCATCCGGGCCCGGGCGGACGGTTCGGAGGTTCCGGCGGCCCGTACGAACGCCTCGTCCAGGACGATGTCGTCCCAGCCGTCACCGTCGGACCGGTCCCGTCCTTCGTGCTGCGGTATCTCCTCACCCATCTGCGGCCTCCTAGCCGTACTCCTGTTCGCCCAGTCTGCTCCGGGCGGGGTGAAGTCCCCGTCAAAGCCGCCCGCGCCCTCCTCCTCGTCGCCCCGCGGCCTACTCCTCGCCCGCCAGCGTCAGCGACCGCAGCTTCCGGCCGGCGTACCAGGTGGCCAGGACGGTGACGGCCACCAGCAGCACGGTCGCCGTCGGCAGTCCCACGTCGGAGGTCACCAGCTCCCCCTCGGCGACCTTGTGGGCGACCGCCAGCGACCACTGCTGGACGCTCAGCGTGCGGGCGCCGGGCACCAGGGAACCGAACAGCGCCTCCCAGACCAGGGCGTACACGAGCCCGAGGACCACCGCGTGCCGGGAGACGGTGCCCAGCAGCAGGAACAGCGCCGAGTAGGCGATGGAGGCGACCAGGGCGGCGATGGTGTAGGCGACGGCGATCTGCTGGCCGTTGCCGTTGAGGACGAGTCCCGCGATCATCGTCGGGACCGCCGAGAACACCATCGTCACGGCGATGGCCACGATGAGCTTGGTGAAGATGATCACGGGTCGCTTCAGCGGCTTGGACAGCAGGTAGACGACGGAGCCGTCGTCGATCTCCGGGCCGATCGCGCCGGTGCCGGCGATGACGCCGATGATCGGCACCATGGTGGCGAGCGCGAAGCCGCCGAGCACGTCGGACGCCGTCTGGTCGTCGGCCCCGGTCAGGCCGCGTACGGCCACGGAGATCACGATCAGCAGCAGCGGCAGCGCGCCGAGGATGAGGGCCCGGCGGCGGCCGAGCAGGGCCCGGTAGGTGAGCCGGGCGACGGTGGGGTCGTACATCTTTCGGCCTCCTACGCCGCGACCAGGTACGAGAAGACGGACTCGAGGGACTCGTCGGACGGCGAGACCGTCAGCAGCCGGATCCCGTGCTCGCGGGCGACCTTCGGCAGCAGGGTGGTGAAGCGGCCGAAGTCGACGGCCTGGACGCGCAGCGCGCCCTCGGCGACGTCGACCTCGATGCCGGACGTGGACGGGTCGGCGATCAGCGCGGCCGCGAGCGTGCGGTCGTCGCTGGAGCGCACGAGGTAGCGGTGCGGGCGGTCGGTCATCAGGCGGCGGATCCGGCGGAAGTCACCGCTGGCCGCGTGCCGTCCGGCGACGACGACCTCGATGTGCCGGGCGAGCTGTTCGACCTCTTCGAGGATGTGCGAGGAGAACAGCACCGTGCGGCCCTCGTCGCCCATCCTGCGCAGCAGGTCCATGAGCTGCATCCGCTGGCGGGGGTCCATGCCGTTGAACGGCTCGTCGAGCAGCAGCAGGGACGGGTCGTGCACCAGCGCGGAGGCCATCTTCACGCGCTGCCGCATGCCCTTGGAGTACGTGGAGATCTGCCGGTCCTGCGCGTACTCCATCTCGACCGTGGCGAGCGCCCGCGCGGCGGCCTTGGCGCCGAGTCCGTGCAGCTCGGCGTTGGCGACGACGAACTCGCGCCCGGTGAGGAAGTCGTACATCGCCTCCCGCTCGGGGACGACGCCGATGTGCTTGTAGACGGCCTCGTTGCGCCACACCGGCCGCCCGTCGAGGGTGACCGTGCCGGTGGAGGGGGCGAGGAAGCCGCCCATCATGTTGATGAGGGTGGACTTCCCGGCGCCGTTCGGGCCGAGCAGGCCCGTCACGCCGGGGCCGATGGTCATGGTGACGTCGTTGACGGCGACCACGTTGCCGAACCAGCGGGAGACGTGGTCGATGGAGAGAGTGCTCATGGGCGCAGCCCGTTCCTTGGAAGGGTGGTGGCGGGCGACGGGCCGGGCGTGGTCACAGTCCCACCTTCTTGTAGCGGCGGACGAGGAGGGCGTAGCACGCGGCGACCAGGCCCAGGGTGAGCAGGACGTACACCGCGCCCTGCCCGTGGGAGGGGACGATCCCGTCGGGGAAGGAGGAGTCGCCGCCGAGGAGGGCGGACTGCACACCGTCGATCAGCGTGACGGGCGAGAACAGGCCGATCCACGGGACGGCGCCGTCGCTGCCCTGGACGTGGGCGATGGCCTGGAGGGTGGAGACGGCGCCGTAGGAGATGGTGAGCACGGCGATCACGGCGGCGATGCCGAAGCCCCGGCGCGGGGTGACCGCGGCGATGACGAGGCCGACACCGGCGAACAGCAGCGAGAGCAGGGCCACGGAGACCAGTCCCTGGGCGAACTGCCCGGTCTGGTGGGCGAAGCCCATCTTGGCGAGCAGCGAGCCGAGGTACATCACGATCAGCGGGGCGCCGGTGAGGACGAACAGGGCGGACGCGAGCGCCGCGAACTTCGCCAGGACGTAGTCGGCGGTCTCGATGGGCCGCGAGAAGTACAGCGGCACGGTCTTGAAGCGCAGGTCGCGGGAGACGGACTGGGGCGCCTGCGAGGCGACGTACAGGCTGATCACGGCCTGCATGACGATCGCCCAGCGGGTGTAGGCGTGGGCGAGCGGCAGCTCGTGCGCCTTGGTGGTCACCGCGACGGCCACCATGATGGCGGCGGGCACGCACATGACCGCCAGCAGCAGCATCGGCAGCACCTTGGACTTCACCGAACGGCCGAGGCCGTAGGCGCCGCGCAGGGACTGCGAGTACAGCGAGCGGCGGGCGTAGGCGCGGCCGAGGCGGGGTCCGTCGTAACCGCGGTAGCCGATGTCGTGGATGCGGGTCTGGTCGCCCGCGGGGGCGAGGGGGTGCTCAACCGCCATGGCCGGCGGCCTCCTTCCGCTGCTCGTCGCTGCTGCTGAACACCTCGGAGATGTGGTGGCGGCGCTGTTCCATGCGCACCAGGCCGAGGCCGAGGTCGGCCACCACGTCCCGGACGAGGTCGTAGGTGTCCTCGCCCGTGGCGGTCAGCAGCAGGATGTGCCCGGCGCCGGGCAGTCCGCCCGCCTCGGCGTTCGTGTCGATCCCGCGCGCGTGGAGCGCGTCGCGGACCGCGCGGGTGCCGTCGGGGTGGGCGTCGCTGTCGGTGACCTCGATCGCGAGGGTGGTCGTGGTCTGGGTGAAGTCGGTGGTGGAGCTGGAGCGCAGCAGCTTGCCGCCGTCGATGACGACGACGTGGTCGCAGGTGCGTTCCAGCTCGCCGAGGAGGTGGGAGGTGACGAGGACCGAGATGCCGAAGTCGCTGTGGATGCGGCGGATCAGGCCGAGCATCTCGTCGCGGCCGACCGGGTCGAGGCCGTTGGTCGGCTCGTCCAGGAAGACCAGCCTCGGGTCGTGCACCAGGGCCTGGGCCAGCTTCACCCGCTGCTTCATGCCGGTGGAGTAGCCGCCGATGGGGCGGTAGCGCTCCTCGTACAGGCCGACGTGGCGCAGGGTGTCCGCGGTGCGCTCGCGCGCGGCGGCGGGCGGCAGGCCGGACATGCGGGCCATGTGGACGACGAACTCGGTGGCCGAGACGTCGGGCGGCAGGCAGTCGTGCTCCGGCATGTAGCCCACGCGCTCGCGGATGGCGGCGCCCTCGGTGGCCACGTCCAGGCCGAGCACCGCGGCGCGGCCCTCCGTGGCGGGGGACAGACCCAGCAGGATCTTGATCAGGGTGGACTTGCCGGCGCCGTTGGCTCCGACGAGTCCGGTCACACCGGGCCCGATGTCCACGGACAGCCGGTCGAGCGCGGTCACCCGGGGGAACCGCTTGCTCAGGCTTTCGGTCACGATCACAGTCACGGCTACGACGGTAGTGACACGGAGCAGGCCGGTCGTCAGACCGTGGAGGCGTCTTCACGTCAGACTCGAGTAGTACGGGACCCTGAGGGAACCCCGTCCCAGGTCTTGCCCCGGTCGTGCGCCGGGCGTCGTCCGCGGCCCTTGATCGACCCTATTGACGTTCTCTCTAACAACTGCCACATTCGCGAGTGTCACGTTACGGACGCGTACCGCGGCCGGCCGGCGTGACGCCCGGCGGGACGGCGGCCGGACACAGCGGACTCCCCGCACATCGCGGGTGGGCGGCGACGGGCGGAGGAACGGTGACCCTGGAAGGTGCGCGCGAGCGCCGGGTGCGAACCGGCGGGGTCGAGCTGTGCGTGGCCGAGCTGGGTGATCCCCGGCAGCCGACGGTGGTGCTGGTGCACGGCTACCCGGACAGCAAGGAGGTCTGGTCCGAGGTCGCCGCCCGTCTGGCGGACCGCTTCCACGTCGTCCTCTACGACGTCCGGGGCCACGGCCGCTCCACGGCGCCGAAGCCCCTGCGCGGCGGCTTCACCCTCGCCAAGCTGACGGACGACTTCCTGGCCGTGGCGGACGCGGTGAGCCCGGACCGCCCGGTGCACCTCGTCGGTCACGACTGGGGCTCGGTGCAGGGGTGGGAGTTCGTCACGACCGGCCGCGCCCAGGACCGGGTGGCGTCCTTCACCTCGGTGTCCGGACCGTCCCTCGACCACTTCGGGCACTGGATCGACGCGCGCGTGAAGCGTCCGACGCCCCGCCGGGTGGCACAGCTCCTCGGCCAGGGCGCGAAGTCCTGGTACGTGTACGCGCTGCACACGCCCGCCCTGCCGGAGCTCGCCTGGCGCGGCCCGCTCGGCAGGCGCTGGCCGAGGATCCTGGAGCGGACCGAGCGCATCCCCCGCGGCGACTACCCGACCTCCTCCCTGCCCTCCGACGCCGCGCACGGCGCCTGGCTGTACCGCGACAACGTGCGCGCCCGGCTGCGCAGGCCGCGCCCGGACGCGCACGCGCACGTGCCCGTGCAGCTCATCACGCCGCTGGAGGACGCGTTCCTCTCGGAACGGCTGTACGACGACCTGGAGCGGTGGGCGCCCCGGCTGACCCGCCGTACCCTGCCGGCCGGGCACTGGGTCCCGCGCACCCGGCCCGACCAGCTCTCGGCCTGGATCGCGGAGTTCGTGCGGTCCGTGGAGGACGGCCGTCCCGTGCCGAAGGCCGCCGGCCGCCATGCCGACCGGTTCGGCGGTCAGTTGGTGCTGGTCACCGGCGCCGGCGGTGGCATCGGGCGGGCCACCGCGTTCGCGTTCGCGCAGGCCGGCGCGCGCGTGGTGGCCGTCGACCGCGACAGCGCGGCCGCGGCCCGCACGGCCGGACGGTCCCGGCAGCTCGGCGCCCCCGAGGCCTGGGCCGAGACGGCCGACGTCTCCGACGAGCAGGCCATGGAGAAGCTCGCGGAGAAGGTCCACCGCGAGTACGGCGTGCTGGACGTACTCGTCAACAACGCGGGCATCGGCCTGGCGGGCTCCTTCTTCGCCACGACGACCGACGACTGGCGCCGGGTTCTCGACGTCAATCTCTGGGGCGTCATCCACGGCTGCCGCCTGTTCGGGGCGCGCATGGCCGAGCGCGGCCAGGGCGGCCACATCGTCAACGTCGCGTCCGCGGCCGCGTACCAGCCCTCCCGTGCCCTGCCGGCCTACAGCACGTCCAAGGCGGCCGTGCTGATGCTCTCCGAGTGCCTGCGCGCCGAACTCGCCGGACGGGGCATCGGGGTGAGCGCGATCTGCCCCGGCCTCGTCAACACCGGCATCACCTCCACGGCCCGCTTCGCCGGCGCCGACGAGGCCGAGGAACACCGCCTGCGGCGCAGGGCGACCCGGCTGTACGGGCTGCGCAACTACCCGCCGGAGAAGGTGGCCGCGGCCGTCCTGGACGCGGTGGCCCGGAACACGGCGCTCGCACCGGTGACCGTCGAGGCCCGCGGCGCACGCCTCCTGTCCCGCTTCCTGCCGGGGGCACTGCGCCGGATCGCACGGGTGGAACCCAGGCTGTGAGGGCACGGGCGGACGCCCTTCCGCGGCGGCGTCGGCGAACACCTCGCGAACGAGGGCCAGTTGTCCACAGGGACGCGGAACACGCCTGTGGACAACCGGGCTTGGCTGTGGATCAAACCCGCCGGTGAAAAGAACCTGCGTGATCCTCGTCTCTGCCGCACGCTGGAGCCATGGACGAAAGACGCACCGTCAAGGTGTCGAAGTACCTCTCCAAACACCTGCGCCACCAGCCCGAGCGCATCGGCCTCACACTGGACCCGGGCGGCTGGGTGGAGGTCGACACGCTGATCGCGGCCGCGGGCGCCCACGGCTTCCGGATCACCCGTGAGGAACTGGACCACGTGGTGGCCACCAACGACAAACGGCGCTTCGTGATCGAGGGCGCCAGGATCCGCGCCAGTCAGGGCCACAGCGTCGAGGTCGACCTCGGCCTGCCCCCGGCGCCCCCACCGCCGTGCCTCTACCACGGGACCGTCGCCCGCAATCTGGACGCGATCCGAAGCGAGGGCCTCAGGCCCATGAACCGGCACGACGTCCACCTCTCCGCCGACCGGGACACCGCCACCCGCGTCGGCGCCCGCCGCGGCCGGCCCGTGGTGCTGACCGTCGACGCCGCGGCGATGCACCGCGACGGCTACCAGTTCCAGGTCAGCGCCAACGGCGTCTGGCTGACGAAGGCCGTACCGCCGTGCTACCTCCTCTTCCCCGGTCCCGCTGAACACGGACCGCCCCAGGAGTCATGATCATCGGTATGGACTCTTCCTCCGGGCACCTGCCGACCACCGAGGCCGCTGTCACCGCCCTGCGCGCCCTCGCCGTCCACCACGCGCGCGAGATCGAGGTGACCCACGACATCGGCGCCGACCAGACCTCCCGCCGCAGCGCCGCGGGCGTCGGTGTGACCACGGACCCCGACGGCTCGCTCCCGCACGAGGCTCATGTGACGTTCGGCGGCACACCCCGCGTGGACGTACGGCTCTACCCGGAGGACGACGCGCTGGTCACCGTCGAGGGCGTCGAGTGCCACGACATCCCGCGCGACGACGTCCCGGCGTTCGTCCGCTCCGTCTTCGAAGGTCTCGCCCACGTCACCGCGCGCCGCTTCCCACCCGGCTACCGCCTGGTCGTCCCGCTCCCGGGTGACCGGGCCCACAAGGAGTACCTCCCCGGCGTCCTCCTCACCCCATGGCTGAGCAGCCGCATCAGGTGACCGTTTCGCCCGTGGCCGGCGGTGCCGCTTACTCTCGGACGCATGAGTCTGCGTCTGAGCACCGTGATCCTGCCCCACCGCCGCTGGAACGAGGGCGGCCGTTCGGCCTGGGTGCGCGCCGAGCAGCTCGGTTTCCACACCGCGTACACCTACGACCACCTCTCCTGGCGCAGCTTCCGCGACGGCCCGTGGTTCGGCGCGATCCCGACGCTGACCGCCGCCGCGGCGGCCACCGAGCGGCTGCGGCTCGGCACGCTGGTCACCTCACCGAACTTCCGGCACCCGGTGACGCTCGCCAAGGAGCTGATCTCCCTCGACGACATCTCCGGCGGCCGGGTCACCCTGGGCATCGGTGCCGGCGGCACCGGTTTCGACGCGACGGCCCTCGGCCAGGAGCCCTGGACGCCACGCGAGCGCGCCGACCGGCTCGCCGAGTTCGTGCCGCTGCTCGACCGGCTGCTCACCGAGGACACGGTGTCGTACGAGGGGGACTTCTACTCGGCCCACGAGGCGCGGAACATCCCGGGCTGCGTGCAGCGGCCCCGGCTGCCCTTCGCGGTGGCGGCCACCGGCCCGCGCGGCCTCAGGCTGGCCGCGCGGTACGGGCAGGCGTGGGTGACCACCGGCGACCCGAAGCTGTACGAGACCGGCACGCCCGAGCAGTCCGTCGAGGCACTGCGCGGGCAGGCCGGCAAGCTGGCTGAGGCCTGCTCGGCCGTCGGGCGGGACGTGACGGATCTGGAGAAGGTCCTGCTCACCGGCTTCACCCCGGACCGCGGCCGGCCGTTGCAGTCGCTGGACGCCTTCGTGGACTTCGTCGGCCGGCACCGGGAGCTGGGCTTCACGGAGATCGTGATCCACTGGCCGATCCCGGACTCCGACTTCGCCGCGGACCAGAAGGTCTTCGAGCGGATCGCCATGGAGGCCGTCGCCCAGCTGGGCTGACGCACGGTGCCAACGGGCCGCCCCGGCCACGGGGCTTCCGCGTGCCGAGCGTCATCTGTGTCTCATCTGTGCGCACTTCCGCACGACCGTGCGGGCATATGCGCGAGAATGACCGGGTGACCTCAGCGACCAGACAGCCCGGGACCCCCGCCGCCGGTATCCAGCCGCGGCTGATCGCCACCGACCTGGACGGCACGCTCCTGCGTGACGACAAGTCGGTCTCGCCCCGGACGGTCGCCGCGCTGGCCGCCGCCGAGGAGGCGGGCATCGAGGTCTTCTTCGTCACGGGCCGCCCGGCGCGCTGGATGGACGTCGTCAGCGATCACGTCCACGGCCATGGCCTGGCGATCTGCGGCAACGGCGCCGCCGTGGTCGACCTGCACGGCGGTGCCGGCGCCCACCGCTTCGTCAAGGTGCGCGAACTGGCCCGCGAGAACGCTCTGGACGCCGTGCGCGCGTTGCGCGAGGCGGCACCCGGCACGGTGTTCGCGGTCGAGCAGACGTACGGCTTCCACCAGGAGCCGGACTATCCCAAGCTGCACATGGAGATACCCGACCACCTCCGGCCCGCCGAGGAACTGCTCGCACCCGACGGTCCGGACGCCGACCAGCCCGTGCTCAAGATCCTGGCCTACCACCCCTCCCTCGACCCCGACGCCTTCCTCACCCTCGCCCGGCTGGCGGTCGGCGACCACGCCAACGTGACCCGCTCCAGCCCCAGCGCGCTGCTGGAGCTCAGCGGCTGCGGCGTGTCCAAGGCCAGCACCCTCGCCCTGTGCTGTGCCGAGCGCGGTATCTCGCACGAGGAGGTCGTGGCCTTCGGTGACATGCCCAACGACGTCGAGATGCTGACCTGGGCCGGCCAGTCGTACGCGATGGGCAACGCCCACCCGGACGTCGTCGCCGCCGCTTCGGGACGTACGGTCGCGAACAACGAGGACGGCGTGGCCGTGGTGATCGAGCAGTTGCTGGCGGACCGCCTCTGAGACACCGCGATCCGGCGTGACCGCCCGGCGAGCACGGCTCACACCGCTGCCGGCGGCCACCACGATCGACGGAACCGCCCGGCGAGCACCGGCTCACACCGCTGCCGGCGACTCCGCCTCCGCCTCGCGCCGTGCCATCGCCCGCAGGGGTCCGTCCACCGCGACCAGCTCCGTGTACGGCCCCCGCTGCACCACCCTGCCCGCGTCGAGCACGACCACCTCGTCCACCGACTCCAGTCCGGCCAGCCGGTGGGTGATGAGCAGCGTCGTACGGCCCTCCGTGGCGGCCAGCAGATCGGCGGTGAGCGCGTCGGCCGTCGCGAGATCCAGGTGCTCGGCGGGCTCGTCCAGGACCAGGACGGGGAAGTCGGCCAGCAGCGCGCGGGCCAGCGCAAGCCGCTGCCGCTGGCCGCCGGACAGCCGGGCCCCGTGCTCGCCCACGAGCGTGTCCAGGCCGTCGGGCAGTCCCTCCACCCAGTCCAACAGCCGGGCCCGGGACAGTGCCGAGCGCAGGTCGGACTCGGTGGCGTCCTTGCGGGCCAGCAGCAGGTTCTCGCGCACCGAGCTGTCGAAGAGGTGCGCGTCCTGCGCACACAGCCCGACGAGCCGCCGCACGTCGTCACCGGCCAGCGCGCCCGCGTCCACGCCGGCGAGCGTGTACGAGCCGGCGCACGGGTCGAGGAAGCGCAGCAGCACCTGGGCCAGGGTCGTCTTGCCGGAGCCGGACGCGCCGACCACCGCGATCCGCCGTCCTCGTTCCAGTGTGAGATCGAGACCGGCCAGCGCCTCCCCCCGCTGCCCCTCGTACCGCGCGGCCAGCTGCCTGACCACCACGGGGAACGGGGAGGCGGGTGCCGGCCGGGGCCGCTCGGGCTCCCGGACGGGCTCCGGGGCGTCCAGCACCTCGTACACGCGCTCCGCACTGCGCCGCACCCGCTGCCGGTACCGCACGGCGAGCGGCAGCCCCAGGACGGCCTCGAAGGCGGCGAGGGGAGTGAGGACGACCACGGCCAGCGCCACCCCGGAGAGCCGTCCGGCCGCCACCGCCTGGACGCCGAGCAGGGCCGTGGCCACGAGCGTCAGCCCGGAGACCAGCGCGGTGAGCCCGTCACCGAGCGCGGTGACGGTGGCGGCGCGCGAGGCGATCCGGGTGAGGGCGTTGTCAGCCCGCCGGGCCGCGTCCGTGCGGGCGGGCAGTGCGCCGGCGACGGTCAGTTCCGCGGTACCGGTGAGCAGGTCGGTCACGCGGGTGGCGAGCACTCCGCGGGCGGGCGCCAGTCGCCGCTCGGTGCGCCGGGCGACGGCCGCGGTCACCAGCGGCACGCCGGCACCGGCCGCCAGGAGGCCGGCGGCGAGAGCGGCACCGGCCTCCGGCAGCAGCCAGGCGGTGAAGCCGACGGAGGCGGCGGAGACGGTGAGGGCGACCGAGGCCGGAAGCAGCCAGCGCAGCCAGTAGTCCTGCAGGTCGTCCACGTCCGCGACCAGCCGGGTGAGCAGATCGCCGCGACGGGCGGTGCGCAGTCCGGCGGGTGCGAGGCGTTCCAGCCGCCGGTAGACCGCGACCCGGGTGTCGGCCAGCGTCCGCAGCACGGCGTCGTGGGAGACCAGCCGCTCGGCGTACCGGAAGACGGCCCGCCCGATGCCGAAGGCGCGGGTAGCCGTCACGGCCACCATCAGATAGAGCACCGGCGGCTGCTGCGAGGCCCGCGAGATGAGCCACCCGGACGTGGCCATCAACCCGACGGCACTGCCGAGCGCCAGGCTCCCCAGCACCAACGCGAGCCCGAGCCGCCCCCGCCGGGCCCCGCCCAGCCCCCGCACCCGCGCGAACACCGACGACCCCCCACCCCTGCCCCCTCCACCAGACCCGTCTCCCAGCCGGCCCTCCTCACCCCCGACTTCCAGCCGACCGACCCGGGCCTCCTCACCCCCGCCATCCAGCGCCCCGAGCCACCCCGCATCACGTTCATCTGCCGGCTTCCCGAGCCGGGCGTCCTCCGCCCCGCATTCCAGCTCCGCGAGCCGGTCCTCCTCGCTCCCGGCATCCAGCCGACCGAGTCGGGTGGCGGGTGGGCGAGGCCGGGGGTCCAGGGGGCGGAGCCCCCTGGTGGTCCGGACGCCCCCCGGGCACTCCACCGGCTCCGCCCCCAGCCGCACCACCCGGTCGGCCACATCCAGCAGTGCGGGCCGGTGCACGACGAGCAGCACCGTCCGCCCCACCGCGAGCCGCCGCACCGCCGCCACGACCTCCGCCTCCGTCGCCCCGTCCAACGCAGCCGTCGGTTCGTCGAGCAACAGCACCGGCCGGTCAGCGAGAAACGCCCGCGCGAGAGCGAGCCGCTGCCGCTGCCCCGCCGACAGGCCGGCCCCGTCCTCACCGAGCACCGTCTCCGCGCCCTGGGGCAACACGTCCACGAACGACAGCGCGCCCGCGTCGCGGAGAGCGCGGCGAACGGCGGCGTCGTCGGCACCCGGCCGCGCCAGCCGGACGTTCTCCGCGATGGTCCCGGCGTACAGGTGCGGCCGCTGCGGCACCCACGCGATCCGCGACCGCCACTCCTCCAGGTCGAGCCCGGCGAGATCGGCTCCCCCGACGCGCACCCGGCCCGCGGTGGGCCGTACGAACCCCAGCAACACGTTCAGCAGCGTCGACTTGCCCGCACCGCTCGGCCCGACGAGTGCCACGGTCTCGCCGGCCCCCACGCTGAAGGACACCTCCGTCACCGCGTCCGCCGAGCGCCCCGGGTAGCGAACGGTGACCCCTTCGAAGGCCACCGCACCCGCCGGCACCGCTGCCGTACCGCAAGCGGGGACCGGCGTCTCCAGGACGTTGAAGATCTCCTCCGCCGCGGCGAGCCCCTCCGCCGCCGCGTGGTACTGCGCGCCCACCTGCCGCAGCGGCAGATACGCCTCGGGCGCCAGCACCAGGATGACCAGGCCGACGTGCAGGTCCATGTCGCCGTGGACGAGCCGCATGCCGATCGTGACGGCGACCAGCGCCACCGACAAGGTGGCGAGAAGCTCCAGTGCGAAGGAGGAGAGGAAGGCGATCCGCAGGGTCCGCAGCGTGGCCTGCCGGTACTCGCCGGTGATCCGGCGGATGGAGTCCGCCTGCGCCTTGGCCCGGCCGAACACCTTGAGCGTGGGCAGACCCGCGACCACGTCCAGGAAATGACCGGACAACCGGGAGAGCAGGCGCCACTGACGGTCCATCCGGGACTGGGTCGCCCAGCCGATCAGCATCATGAAGAGCGGGATGAGCGGCAGTGTGACGACGATGATCACCGCCGACACCCAGTCCTCGGTGACGATGCGCGCCAGCACCGCCACCGGCACGACCACCGCAAGCCCCAACTGCGGGAGATAGCGCGAGAAATAGTCGTCCAGGGCGTCCACGCCGCGTGTGGCCAGGGTGACCAGCGAGCCGGTCCGCTGCCCGCTCAGCCATCCGGGACCGAGCGCCGCCGCACGGTCGAGGAGCCGCCCCCGCAGCTCCGACTTCACCGCCGCGCTGGCCCGGTGGGCGAAAAGCTCGGTGGACCACGCGACAACCGATCGCCCAGCGGCCACGGCGGCCAACAGCAACAGGGGAGTACGCAGATCAGTGACCGACTGTCCCTGCTGGAACGCCCCGACGACCACCTCGGCGACGAGCATCGCCTGAGCGATGACCAGCCCGGCACCGACGGCACCCAGACCGACGACCGCCACGAGGAAGAGACGGGTGTCGCGGGCGTACCGCAGCAGGCGTGGATCGATGGGTTTCACGTGAAACATGCCTCTCGGCCCAGAGGGTGTGTTTCACGTGAAACACACCCTCGGCGGACTCAGTGCGCGGCCCCGGCGGCAGCGTCAGGTGCGATGTGCTGCGTGCCGATCCGCTTGCGGAAGACCCAGTAGGTCCAGCCCTGATAGAGCAGAACGATCGGTGTGGCGACCGCCGCGCACCAGGTCATGATCTTCAGGGTGTACGGGCTCGACGAGGCATTGGTGACCGTCAGGCTCCAGCCGCCGTCCAGCGTCGATGGCATGACGTTCGGGAAGAGCGACAGGAAGAGCATGGCCACCGCGGCCACGATGGTGACGCCGGACAGTGCGAACGACCATCCCTCACGGCCGAGTTGATTGGCCACGAGAGCCGCTGCCAGCGCGCCGACCGCCACGACGAGCGCCACCAGACTCTTCCCGTCACCGCTGTCGGCCTGCGTCCAGAGCAGGAACGCGAGCGCCACGACGGCCGTGACGAGACCCACCCACCGGGCCAGGTTCCGGGCGCGTGTCCTGATGTCCCCCACGGTCTTGAGCGCGGTGAACACCGCACCGTGGAAGGTGAAGAGCGACAGCGTCACCAGGCCGCCAAGCAGGGCGTAGGGGTTGAGCAGGTCCCCGACGCTTCCGACGTACTCGAAGTGCCGGTCGATCTTCACGCCCCGCACGATGTTCGCGAAGGCCACGCCCCACAGGAACGCCGGGAGCAGCGATGTCCAGAAGATCGCCGTCTCCCAGTTGCGCTGCCACTTCTCCTCGGGTCGCTTCGCGCGGTACTCGAACGCGACGCCCCGCACGATCAGGCAGACCAGGATGAGGAGCAGAGGCAGGTAGAAGCCGGAGAAGAGCGTGGCGTACCACTCCGGGAAGGCGGCGAACGTCGCGCCGCCCGCCGTGAGCAGCCACACCTCGTTGCCGTCCCAGACGGGTCCGATGGTGTTGATCAGCACGCGCCGTTCGGGCCGGTCGCGGGCCAGGAGCCTGGTGAGGATGCCGACCCCGAAGTCGAAGCCCTCCAGGAAGAAGTAGCCGGTCCACAGGACGGCGATCAGGACGAACCAGACGTCGTGAAGTTCCATGACTGTTCCCTCGGCCTAATACGAGAAGGCCATCGGCTTGTCGGCGTCACGGGTGTCGCCGCCGATCTTCGTGGGCGGGTTGAGGTCGGCCTCGGTCAGCTCCGGCGGGCCGGCCTTGACGTACTTCGCGAGCAGCTTGACCTCGACGACGGCGAGGATCGCGTACAGCGCGGTGAACACGGTCATCGAGGTGAGGACCTCGCCCTGGGAGACACCGGGGGAGACCGCGTCCCGGGTCTGCAGGACACCGTAGACAGCCCACGGCTGGCGGCCCATCTCGGTGAAGATCCAGCCCCAGGAGTTGGCGATCAGCGGGAAGGCCAGCGTCCATATCGCGATGCGCCAGTACCAGGTGGTCAGCTTCGGACCGAGCGCCTTGTTCCTGTAGAGGACCAGGTGCGGCACCTCGTCGTCGCCGACCCTCAGATGCTGCGGAAGCATGAACCTCTTGCGGGTCAGCCAGAGCCCGGCCAGGCCGATCGCGAAGGACGCCATGCCGAAGCCGATCATCCAGCGGAAGCCCCAGAAGGTGACCGGGATGTTGGGCCGGTAGTCTCCGGGTCCGAACTGCTGCCGCTCGGCCTTGTTGACGTCGTTGATGCCCGGGATGTAGGACGTGAAGTCGTCGTTGGCGAGGAACGACAGCAGGCCCGGGACCTCGATGGCGACGCTGTTGTGGCCCTTCTCCACGTCGCCGTAAGCGAAGACCGAGAACGGCGCCGGCTCCTGGCCGTCCCACAGTGCCTCGGCGGCGGCCATCTTCATCGGCTGCTGCTTGAACATGACCTTGCCGAGCACGTCACCGCTGACCGCGGTGAGCAGACCGGCGATGACCACGGTGATCAGACCGAGCCGCAGCGAGGTCTTCATCTCACGGACGTGCTTCCTGCGGGCCAGGTGGTAGGCGGCGATGCCCACCATGAAGGCGCCGCCGGTCAGGAAGGCCGCGGACAGGGTGTGGAAGGCCTGGCTGAGCGCGGTGTTCTGGGTCAGCACGGCCCAGAAGTCGGTCAGTTCCGCGCGGCCCCTCGCCTTGTCGATCTTGTAGCCGACGGGGTGCTGCATCCAGGAGTTGGCCGCGAGGATGAAGTAGGCCGACAGGATCGTGCCGATCGAGACCATCCAGATGCAGGCCAGATGGATCCTCTTGGGCAGCTTGTCCCAGCCGAAGATCCACAGGCCGATGAAGGTGGACTCGAAGAAGAACGCGATCAAGGCCTCGAAGGCGAGCGGGGCACCGAAGATGTCACCGACGAACCGCGAGTAGTCCGACCAGTTCATGCCGAACTGGAACTCCTGCACGATGCCGGTGACCACGCCCATGGCGATGTTGATCAGGAAGAGCTTGCCCCAGAACTTGGTCGCTCTGAGGTACTTCTCGTTCTCCGTGCGCACCCAGGCCGTCTGCAGCCCGGCTGTGAGAGCGGCCAGGGAGATCGTCAGCGGGACGAACAGGAAGTGGTAGACGGTGGTGATGCCGAACTGCCAGCGCGCCAGTGTCTCCGGCGCCAGAGCCAGGTCCACGTCGTCACTCTCCTCACTCCGCCGAGACGCATCGGCGGTTTGCCCCTTTTGTTGCACACGTAAGGAGCAATCGGGACGCGCTTGTGAACGCGTTCACATTCACAAGCCATTATGACGCACACATATCCGCCAATCGAAGGGGGGTCCGGGTGACGTGGAGCGCATCCCGAAAAGACACGGGCGGGGTCGCCGTACGTCCTGATGACCGTACGGCGACCCCGCCCGAGCGGAACTGGTCGAGAACCAGCGCTGCCCGTCTAGAGCTCCTTGCGGAACGCCTCCGCCGCCTTGAGGAAGATGTCGTTCGCCTCGGTCTCCCCGACCGTCACCCGCACGCCTTCGCCCGGGAACGGCCGGACCACGACACCGTGCCGCTCGCACGCCTGGGCGAACGCGAGCGTCCGCTCTCCCAGCCGCAGCCACACGAAGTTGGCCTGCGTCTCCGGCACCGTCCAGCCCTGGGAGCGCAGCGCGTCGACCACGCGCTTACGCTCGCACACCAGCGAGCCGACCCGGCCCAGCAGTTCGTCCTCGGCCCGCAGCGAGGCGATCGCCGCCTCCTGCGCGAGCTGGCTGACCCCGAACGGCACCGCCGTCTTGCGCAGTGCCGCCGCGACCGGCTCATGGGCGATCGCGAAACCGACCCGCAGGCCGGCCAGCCCGTAGGCCTTGGAGAAGGTCCGCAGCACGCAGACGTTGGGCCGCTCCCGGTACAGCTCGACGCCGTCGGGCACCTCGGGGTCGCGGATGAACTCCCGGTAGGCCTCGTCCAGCACCACCAGCACGTCACTCGGCACCCGGTCGAGGAACCGCTCGAGCTCGGCCCGCCGCACCACCGTGCCGGTCGGGTTGTTGGGGTTGCAGACGAAGATCAGACGCGTCCGGTCGGTGATCGCCTCGGCCATCGCGTCCAGGTCGTGCACATCGCCCGGGGTGAGCGGAACCTGCACCGACCGGGCGCCGCTGATCTGCGTGATGATCGGGTACGCCTCGAAGGACCGCCAGGCGTACATGACCTCGTCGCCGGGTCCGCTGGTGGCCTGGATCAGCTGCTGGGCGACGCCCACCGAACCGGTGCCGGTGGCCAGGTGGGACAGCGGCACACCGAAACGCTCGGACAACTCGTCCATCAGCCCGCTGCAGGCCATGTCCGGGTAGCGGTTGAAGTCGCAGGCCGCCGTGGTCACGCTCTCCATCACACCGGGCAGCGGCGGATACGGGTTCTCGTTGGAGGACAGCTTGTAGGCGACCGGCCCGCCGGCCGCGGCGGGCTTGCCCGGCTTGTAGGTGGGGATACCCTCCAGCTCGGCGCGCAGCTTGGGGCTCGTCTCGCTCACCGCAGTCCTCCTCGCGACCACCGGCGGACCGTCGACGCCGCCGGCTTCCAATACTGCTTACCTTATGAGGATTCGGCCCCGGTGCGTACAGGTGAGGGCCGCGGAATACCGAACTCTCGCCGGCTCCTCCGTCTCGCCGGCCACACCGGCATCAGGGGCATCACTACGCGAAGGCGTACGTATCGGGGGCGCGCCGCACATATATCTACGCGCCGGTGGCTCGCGCCGTGGCGCGCATCCCCCGTGAAGGTGAGTTGAGACCTCTTCGAGACATCGGGCACTTGGCAGGTCCATACGCGTCAACAAGACACGTCTTCACCCAGGGACCAGTAAGTGCCTTGTAATCCAAGGCAGTTGACCCATGCCGACCATGCAGAAACGTGCCTGTCAACGCGTGCATATGCGTCCGCACTACCCCACCGCATGAGCCCTACTATCGGCTCGCCATGACAGCAGCAGGGAAGCACCAGGTGAGCCGCGCGGAAACCTCACGTCGAGGCAGCCGGCCGGGCCGGGCGGGCATCAGAGACGTGGCCGCCGCCGCCGGGGTCTCCATCACGACCGTCTCCGACGCCCTCAACGGCAAGGGCCGGCTCCCGGACGCCACCCGGCGCCATGTCCGCGAGGTCGCCGACCGGCTGGGGTACCGTCCCTCGGCCGCCGCCCGCACCCTCCGTACCGGCAAGTCCGGTCTGATCGGCCTGACCGTGACGACGTACGGGGATGAACCTTTCACCTTCACCGAGTTCGCGTACTTCGCCGAGATGGCCCGGGCCGCCACTTCGGCCGCCCTCGCCCGCGGCTACGCGCTCGTCATCCTCCCGGCGACCTCCCGCCACGACGTCTGGTCCAACGTCGCCCTGGACGGCACGGTCGTCATCGACCCCTCCGACCAGGACCCGGTCGTGAGCGAACTGGTCCGCCAGGGGCTGCCGGTCGTGTCCGACGGGCGCCCGGCCGGCTCGCTCCCGGTCACCGCCTGGGTCGAC
This sequence comes from Streptomyces lucensis JCM 4490, assembly GCF_014650035.1. Classification (GTDB taxonomy): domain Bacteria; phylum Actinomycetota; class Actinomycetes; order Streptomycetales; family Streptomycetaceae; genus Streptomyces; species Streptomyces lucensis. The sequence goes on from NZ_BMUE01000006.1 coordinate 184,511, forward strand.
AACGATCACGAGGCCGCCGTACTGGGCATCCTCGACCACCTCGCCGCCGCCGGCGCCCGCCGCATCGGTCTGCTCACGGGCACCACGACGGACACGTACACCCACCTGTCGACCACCGCCTACCTGCACTGGTGCGAGCGCGTCGGCCAGGATCCGGTCTACGAGGCCTACCCGGCGCACGACCCGTGCGCGGGCGCCGTCGCCGCCGACCGGCTGCTCGCCCGCCCCGACCGGCCCGACGCCGTCTACGGCCTGTTCGACCCCAACGGCACCGACCTGCTCGCCGCCGCCCGCCGCTACGGGCTCCGTGTCCCCGACGACCTGCTGCTGGTGTGCTGCAGCGAGTCCACGGTGTACGCCAGCACCGAGCCGCCCATCACCACCCTCTCCCTGAAGCCGCGCCGTATCGGCACCGCCGTCGTGCAGTTGCTCATCGACGCCATCGAGGGCGTCGAGTCGGACCACCCGGTCGAGCAGGTGATACCGACCGAGCTGATCGTGCGCACCTCCTCCCAGCGGCGCTCCCCGCGCACGACGGTCAGCCCGCCGCGCACACCGGACGACAAGTAGCGCGCCGAAGCGGCTCCCTGAGGCACCTACCGGTGCTCCGGGGCGCGGAGGCCGGGGACCGGTGACCGGCAAGCGGGCGACGGCGGCCGCAGGGGGCCGGCCGCCGTGCGAACATCTGCCCAAACGGGGCGAAAGCCGCAGCGTGCCGCAGTCTTGTTCCGATTCACCACCCCTGGGTCATCACACGGCGCGACGAGCGTTCCTATGATGGGCCCACGACACCGTGGACCGCTGCGACCAGGCAGTCCGAAGCGGTGCAGCTGCGGCGCGATGGTGGAGGGGTCTGATGACTCAGGGGGCCGGTCAGGGACCCGAGGTGGAGCGGACGGCGACGCTGCGCGACTTCCGGGTGCCGGCGTACGTCCACGAGACCGGTCCGTTCGTCCGAGACGTGCATCCGGGCGACACCGCCCCGCCCGCCGACGAGGTGTACTCCGAGGGCTACACGCCCACCCAGCGCGACCTGCCCGTCATCAACCGCGGCGACACCGTCCAGGTGCCCGTCGAACCGGTCCCCGCCGCCCCGGCGCCGCCGCCGGCCACCGGCCCCGGACCGCTGTACGTCGTCGGTGACGTCCACGGCTACCTCGACGAACTGCTCGCCGCCCTGCAGGAGCAGGGGCTGGTCAACGCCTCGGGCGAGTGGTGCGCCGGCACCGCCCGGCTGTGGTTCCTGGGCGACTTCACCGACCGCGGCCCCGACGGCATCGGCGTCATCGACCTGGTGATGCGGCTGTCCGCCGAGGCGGCCGCGGCCGGCGGCTACTGCAAGGCCCTCATGGGAAACCACGAGCTGCTGCTCCTCGGGGCCAAGCGGTTCGGCGACACCCCGGTCCACTCCGGCGCGGGCACCGCCACCTTCCAGGCGGCCTGGCTGCTCAACGGCGGCCAGAAGACCGACATGGACCGCCTCCAGGACCACCACCTGCAGTGGATGGCCCGCCTGGACGCCGTCGAGGAGGTCGACGGCTACCTGCTCGTCCACTCCGACACCACCGCCTACCTCGACTACGGCGACTCGATCGAAGCGGTCAACGACACCGTCCGCGAAGCGCTGACCCGCAACGACGCCGACGAGGTCTGGGACCTGTTCCGCAAGTTCACCAAGCGCTTCTCCTTCCGCGACGAGGGCGGGGCCGACGCCGTCCGCTCCCTCCTCGATACGTACGGCGGCAACCGGGTCGTTCACGGACACAGCCCCATCCCCTACCTCCTCGGCGAGGTCGGCTCCGAGGACGGCGAGGAGAACAGCGGCCCGGTCGTCGAGGGACCCCACGTGTACGCGGGCGGGCTCGCCATCGCCATGGACGGCGGCGTGACCATGGCCGGGAAGCTGCTGGTCCGGCAACTTCCCCTGGACAACTGACCGTTCCCGCGACAGGCCGTCCCCGGCGCGGTACGCGCGCAGGCGGAACGCAATTTCCGGCAACCCCCTGTCACCGTGTACCGCCACGGCTCTACCATCGGTTGTCCGTAACAGGCTCCCCTCCGTTTCTGCCCGACGGCTCGCCGGCGTGCGAGCCCCAGCCCTACGGAGCATCGGGGGATGCACATGAACAGCGTTCCGCAGCACCTGCAGAGCGAGGACCGCCAGGAGTTCGAGCGGCTCCTCGATGAGGCGCTGCGCTCCGCCCCGCACCGGCCGGAGCCGGCCGCTGCCGGACAGCGGCTCGGCCCCGGACAACTGCGCACCATGGCGCTCGACGCCATGGCCCTGATCACCGAGGCCGCGGCGGCCGAGTACCAGCACTACGTGCAGATCCGCGACGAACTGCGCCAACCGGCGCTGTCCGCGCCCCCGGTCCCCGGCGACACCGCACCGGCGGACTCGGTCCCGGCCACGGCGACTCCCACCGCCCCCCTCGGCACGCCGGCCGCTGCCGGCGAGGCCACCGGCGCGGGCGCGATCGCGGTCGTCGCCGTACTGGCACCGGTCCTGTCCGGGACCGCTGCGGCGATCTTCCTGCTCGTCGGCTGGATCCTGAAGATGCTGGACGCCGGGCAGCCCGTCGCCAGGACCATGCTCACCGTGGGCTGGGTGTTCGGCGCCGTCACCGCCGCCGGGATCCTCGTCGCCGCCGCCGGACTGCTCCTCACCGCCCTGCGCAACGGCGCCGGCACTTCGGCGGAGAGCCGGGCGCGGGACGCGGCGCACGAGGAGCTGGCCAGGGCCAGGGAGGCCTGGCGGAGCGCTCTGCTGGAGCGGGGCATCCTGCCGTTCCTGCAGGAGGCCCTCGCCGAGTCCGGCCCCGCGGCCCCGCACCGGACGGCCCCGCCCGCCACGACCGGCCGCATGCCGCGCCTGGGATACGACCGCCCCGGTTTCAGCAGCCCCGACGACGGCACCGGCTCCGGCCGGCCGAGCTTCTCCAGCCCCGACTACACGAGCCCGGACTTCGGCGGCCCCGAGCACCTGCCGGAGTGAGACCGGTGCCGGTGGACAGGGGCGGTGCCGTCCAGCGCGCTCGGCCGGGCACCGCCCTCGCCCCCGTCAGTCGGCGATCGGCAGGTAGACCCGGTTCCCGCTCTCCGCGAACTCCTTGGACTTCTGGAGCATCCCCTCGGCGATCTCCTCGGAAGACGCCCCGTCGGCCGCCGCTCCGCCGAACCGCTCCGTGATGCTCTGGCTGATTTTCATGCTGCAGAACTTGGGCCCGCACATGGAGCAGAAGTGGGCCGTCTTGGCAGGTTCCGCCGGGAGCGTCTCGTCGTGGTACTCCCGTGCCGTGTCGGGGTCCAGAGCGAGGTTGAACTGGTCCTCCCAGCGGAACTCGAAGCGGGCGTCGGACAGGGCGTCGTCCCACTCCTGCGCGCCCGGATGGCCCTTGGCGAGGTCGGCCGCGTGCGCGGCGATCTTGTAGGTGATGACACCGGTCTTGACGTCGTCGCGGTTGGGCAGCCCCAGGTGCTCCTTCGGCGTGACGTAGCAGAGCATCGCCGTGCCCCACCAGGCGATCATCGCCGCACCGATGCCGGAGGTGATGTGGTCGTAGGCCGGCGCGACGTCCGTGGTCAGCGGGCCGAGCGTATAGAACGGAGCTTCGTCGCAGATCTCCTGCTGAAGGTCGATGTTCTCCTTGATCTTGTGCATCGGGACGTGTCCCGGGCCCTCGATCATGGTCTGTACGTCGAAACGCCTGGCGATCCGGTTGAGTTCCCCGAGCGTGCGCAACTCCGCGAACTGGGCGTCGTCGTTGGCGTCGGCGATCGAGCCGGGCCGCAGGCCGTCGCCCAGCGAGTACGTGACGTCGTAGGCGGCGAGGATCTCGCACAGCTCCTCGAAGTTCTCGTACAGGAACGACTCCTTGTGGTGCGCCAGACACCACGCGGCCATGATCGAGCCGCCGCGCGAGACGATGCCGGTCTTGCGGTTGGCGGTCAGCGGCACATAGGCGAGCCGCACACCGGCGTGGACGGTCATGTAGTCCACGCCCTGCTCGGCCTGCTCGATGACCGTGTCCTTGTAGATCTCCCAGGTGAGTTCCTCGGCCCTGCCGTCGACCTTCTCCAGGGCCTGGTAGAGCGGCACCGTACCGATGGGGACGGGGGAGTTGCGCAGCACCCATTCGCGGGTCGTGTGGATGTTGCGGCCGGTGGACAGGTCCATGACCGTGTCGGCGCCCCAGCGGGTCGCCCAGGTCATCTTCTCGACCTCCTCCTCGATGGAGGAGGTAACCGCCGAGTTGCCGATGTTGGCGTTCACCTTCACCAGGAACCGCTTGCCGATGATCATCGGCTCGATCTCCGGGTGGTTGACGTTGGCCGGCAGCACCGCGCGGCCCGCCGCGATCTCCTCACGCACCACCTCGGGAGAGACGTTCTCCCGGAGGGCCACGTACTCCATCTCGGGGGTGACCTCCCCCCTGCGTGCGTACGCGAGCTGCGTGACCGCCTGACCCTCACGTCCGCGGCGCGGCTGGCGCGGGCGGCCGGGGAAGACGGCGTCCAGGTTCCGCAGGCCGCCTCGGGGCGCGGTGTGCTTGATGCCGTCGTCCTCGGGACGGACGGGACGGCCCGCGTACTCCTCCGTATCGCCGCGGGAGACGATCCAGTTCTCCCGCAGGGGCGGCAGGCCCCTGCGGACATCGGTGTCGACGAGCGGATCGGTGTACGGGCCCGAGGTGTCGTACAAGGTGACCGACTGCCCGTTGGTGAGATGCACCTGACGGACCGGCACCCGCAGGTCGGGGCGTGAACCCTCGACGTACGCCTTGTGCCAGCCGATGGACTTCCCGGCCTCCTGGGACGTGTCGTCCTGGGCGGAGGCAGGCGTGCGTGCGTCCTTGTTGGTCATGAGACCTACTCCCTACGCCGGCATTACCCGGTAACAGGTTCGGCGGTCGACGCAGCGGCTTCCGTCTGCTGACGTTTCACGTGGAACACCGTTCGTTCCCCATGAAGCATCGCGTGAACGGAGGTCAGCGCCCTCTCAGCCCGGTGCTCCGAGCTCCCGCGTGTGCAAAGGTGCCTCCACGCTAGCGTCATGTGTGGCGCGGTGAACAGTGGGCACCCGCCGGACTTGCGATGATCGGGCGGTGACCAGGATGGATCGGTACCCGTACCAGACGCCCGAGCCGCGCCACCCGGACCCCGTGTCCCCAGGTGGCGAGCAGGAATCCGGCAAAGCCGCCCCCGGTGCCGGCCACAGGCTTGGGCACGGTCATGGCCACGCGCACGGCCACGGCCACGGTCACGGGCCCGCCGCGCCCGTCTCCCAGCACTTGCGGAAGGTCATCGCGGCGATCCTGGTCCCGTTCACGGTGGCGGTCCTGGTCGGGCTGGTGGTGCTGTGGCCCGGGTCAGCCCCGTCGCACAAACACACGGGCGTCGGTTTCGACCGCCAGACGCAACAGGCCACGGTCACCAGGGTGGTCGAGGTGAGCTGCGGATCGGTGAGCGGCTCCAGTGGCACACCGGCGGGCGGCACATCCACCGCCGTGGGCGGTTCCGCGGTGCGGCAGGGCGGTGGTACCTGCAAGAAGGCGACCGTCCGGGTGGACACCGGCGAGGACACGGGCCGTACGTTCACCGAAATCGTGCAGCCGGACCAGACACGGCAGTTGCACCCGGGCGAGAAGGTCGTGGTCGCCTACGAGCCCTCGGCGCCCGAGGAGCTGCAGTACTCGGTGACGGACGTGGACCGGAAGTTCCCGATGGCACTGCTCGCGGGTGTCTTCGCGCTCGCGGTCGTCGTGGTGGGCCGGCTGCGCGGGGTCATGGCGCTGGTCGCGCTGGCCGTGAGCTTTCTGGTGCTGACGCTGTTCATCCTTCCCGCGATCCTGCAGGGGGCGAATCCCCTGCTGGTGGCCGTCGTCGGGTCTAGCGCGATCATGCTCATCGCGCTCTACATGTGCCACGGGCTGTCGGCCCGGACGTCGGTCGCGGTGCTCGGGACCCTGGCCTCCCTCCTGCTGATCGGCCTTCTGGGCTCCGAGTTCATCGACTGGGCGGCGCTCACCGGCAACACGGACGACAGCACCGGCCTGATCCACGGTCTGTACCCGTCGATCGACATGAGCGGTCTGCTGCTGGCCGGCGTCATCATCGGTTCGCTCGGCGTCCTGGACGATGTGACGGTGACGCAGACGTCGGCCGTCTGGGAGTTGCACGAGGCCAATCCGTCGATGGGCTGGCGGGGGCTGTACCGGGCGGCCATACGCATCGGCCGCGATCACATCGCGTCCGTCGTCAACACCCTCGTCCTCGCCTACGCCGGCGCCGCGTTGCCGTTGCTGCTGCTGTTCTCGATCGCGCGGAGCAGTGTCGGTGCAGTGACCAACAGCGAGTTGGTGGCCGAGGAGATCGTGCGCACGCTGGTGGGCTCGATCGGGCTGGTCGCCTCGGTACCGGTCACGACCGCCCTCGCCGCGCTGGTGGTGTCGGCCGACCGGCCGGTGCCGGCTGTCCCGGCCTCGGCGACGGCCCAGCCCGCTCCGGCCCGCACCGGCCGGGGGCGGCGCCGGAAGCGCTGAGCCCGGCGCCGCCCCCCACCGGACGCGCCCCCCTTGTGCAGAAGCGTTCCTGCACCGGTCCGTGCGACATGGCGGAGCGCCCGGCGCCCTGTGCCGTGACGTGTCAGCCCGCGCTCTGCTCCTCTGCCAGGATGCGGTCCAGGGCCTCGTCGAGATGGGCGTCGAAGTCGGCCAGCGCGCCCTCCTGACCGAGCGGGACGAGCTTGTCCGTCCGGTCGAGGAAGGCCACGAGCGGCGGCGCCGACGAGCGGAACAGCGCCTGATCGCTGCCGACCTGAAGGCGGATCAGCACCTCGCCCAGCACTCCCGCGTCGACGGGAGCGATGTGCACGTCCCCCTCCCCGCACGGCCGGCCCACTCCGTCGATCAGCAGTTCGCGGCCGAAGGCCCAGGTCACCGGCGCGTCACCAGGCAGATGGAAAGTGAGTCGCACGGCGTAGGGATCACAGGTCTCGTAGCGCAGCTCCACCGGGATGCGGAAGGAGAGCTCCTCCGACACGAGAAAGCTCATCATGACTTCTGCCTGTACGGACTCGCGCATCGCCTATCCCGTCATATGACATCGACTGGCCGGGAATGATCCCTTTGACCGTGGGGAAATCTTGCTGAAAGTGCACAGCAGATCACAAGGAGTAAGTTTTCAAATGCTGATAGAGAGGGTGAGCGACCCGAGGTGGCGCCCGATCTCCCGCTGCAACCGGTGGGCCGCTGGCAGCAGCCGGTCGGCCTGGCGGGCGGGCAGCGAGATGGCCATCGTGGCGGCGGTCGCGCCGACCGTGATCGGAACCGCCGCGCAGACCGTGCCGGGCGCGTACTCCTGACGCTCCACCACCGCCTCCATGCGCCGCATGCGGGCCAGGCGCCGCAGCAGGGCATCGCTGTCCCGCACGGTGTAGGGGGTGATGGCCTGTACGGGGTAGCGGGCGAGGTGGTCCCGCCGGGCGTCCTCGTCCAGCTGGGAGAGCAGGCACTGTCCGATGGCGTGGGCGTGGCCGGTCTCGCGGAAGTCGGCCCACTCCTCGACCGCGGGCGTCTCCGGGGAGTCGGCGACGCACAGGACATCGATCTCGCCGTCCCGGTACATGGCGTAGTACACCGGTACACCGATGGAATCGCGCCAGTGTGCCAGTGCGTCCGCCACCGTGCTGCGACGTTTCTGCTGTGCTCCGCTGCTGTTCAGCCGCTCTGTGGCCTCGCCGAGGAAGAACAGCCCCTTCTCCCGGCGCAGATAACCCTCGTGAACGAGGGTGCGCAGCAGGTGGTACGCGGTGGGCAGGGCGAGGCCGGTCTCGCGGGCGAGTTGCTTGGCGGTGGCGCCGTGACCGTGTGCGGCGACGCTCTCCAGCAGCCGCATGGCCCGCTGGACGGATCCGATGAGGGTCGCCGCGGCCGGCGGGCCGGGCGCGCCCCGGGGCGGCCGACGTCCGGTGACGTCCGTCGTGGGCACTTGCCCTGGGGGGTCCGCGCAGTGTGGCTGCCCGGGGACGACGACGGCGGGCGGCCGGGGGGCCGGGGGCGCGCAGGAACGGGGTGAGGCGGGGGGTGCGTGGGATTCTGCGGGTGCGGTGTCAACCGTGGCCAAGGGTCACTCCCGAAGCGCGAGTGGGGGCAGCCCGTGCGGGGGGTAGAGCACGGATGGGGTCTGCGCCGCCACGGGGCCGGGCCCCGTGGGGAGTTTCGGACTCTAATCGTCTGCCACCGCGTGCAGACGGCCCGACGGGGAAACTTCCCTCCCTTGAGGGAACCGGCGCCCGTTCTCGTTCACCGGTCCCCCGCGACTCACCAGTCGCTGCGCGACGAGGAACTCGACAGGAACTTGCGCACGATGTAGATCAGTCCGCCCACCAGCGCGACGAAGATCAGCGCCTTGAACAGCAGGCCGATGACGAATCCCACCACGGTCAGTATCAGACTGCCGAACACGACCAGGGCGATGACCGGCACCGCGACCCACTTCACCCACCACGGCAGCCCCGCGAAGATCTGTCGCATCGCCCTCGTCCTTTGCTCTCTCGTACGTTGTCGGAGTCTCTGCACTCGATGCTAGGGCCGCGGACGGGACCCGCGGGGGCTCCGCATCCCTTGTCTCCCCCTGACCCGTCCCCTAGGGAACCCCGGGTGGCGGCTCACGCCTCGGGGGGAGAGAAGACGACGAGCACCCTCAGGTCCTCGCTGATGTGGTGGAACTTGTGCGCGACTCCGGCCGGTACGTACACGACGCTGCCCCGCGCCACGTCGGTCGTCTCCAGCCCGACGGTGATCGACGCCCGGCCGCTGACCACGAAGTACACCTCGTCCTGGCCGTGCGGCTGCTGCGGGTCGTGCGCGCCCGCGTCGAGGGCGTACAGGCCGACCGACATGTTCCGCTCCCGCAGGAACTGCAGGTAGGCACCCTCGTTGGCGGCGCGTTCCGCCTCCAGTTCGTCCAGCCGGAATGCCTTCATCGCCGCTGCCGCCCTCATCTCACTGCTCAGTCACGATCCGGTCTGCCACGATCAGACACATGAAGAATTTTGTAGTCAAGACGATCGTCAACGCGGGCGCCCTGGCGGTCGCGGTGTGGCTGCTCGACAAGATCACCCTCACCGGTGACAGCACTGCCAAGAAGACCGGCACGCTGATCGTGGTCGCACTGATCTTCGGTTTGGTGAACTGGCTGGTCAAGCCGATCGTGAAGGTACTGACCTTCCCCTTGTTCATCCTGACCCTCGGACTGATCACCCTGATCGTCAACGCGCTGATGCTGCTGCTGACCTCCTGGGTGTGCGGCAAGCTCGATCTGAGCTTCCACGTGGACGGCTTCTGGACGGCCGTGCTCGGTGGCCTGATCGTCTCCGTCGTCTCCTGGGCGCTGCACGTCGTACTGCCCGACGAGGACTGAGCACGACATGACCTACCGCGTCTGCTTCGTGTGCACCGGCAACATCTGCCGCTCCCCGATGGCCGAGTCCGTCTTCCGCGCGCGCGTGGCCGAGGCCGGTCTCGAGGAGCGGGTGCGGGTGGACAGCGCCGGCACCGGCGGCTGGCACGAGGGGGAGGCCGCCGACCCGCGCACCGTCTCGGTCCTCGAGGAGCACGGCTACGGCACCGAGCACGTCGCCCGTCGGTTCGAGCCGTCATGGTTCGGCCTGCTCGACCTGGTGATCGCTCTCGACCGGAGCCATCTCAAGGCCCTGCGCCGTCTCGCGCCCACCGAGGAGGACGCGCGCAAGATCCGCCTGTTGCGGTCCTACGGTCCCGAGGGGGGCGACGATCTCGACGTACCGGATCCCTACTACGGGGGCCGGGACGGCTTCGAGGAGTGTCTTGAGATGGTGGAAGCGGCGAGCGACGGCCTGCTCGCCGCCGTACGGGAACAACTGGAGGGACGGGCCGCATGAGCGACACCACCGAGGACGCGGCGACCGCCGGCGACGGCACGCGCGCCGTACGGGCGGGACTGCCCGAGCCGGTCAAGCACGAGCCGACCCTGCCCGGACCGGTGTTCGCGGCGCATTTCCACCTGCCGGGCGAGGTGACGGGACCGTACCTGTACGGCCGTGACGACAATCCGACCTGGACGCTGCTGGAGCGTGCCATCGGCGAGCTGGAGGCGCCCGGTCACGAGGACGTCGAGACGCTGGTGTTCGCCTCCGGCATGGCGGCGATCTCCGCGGTGCTGTTCTCCCAGCTGCGCGCCGGGGACGTGGCCGTACTGCCCTCCGACGGCTACCAGGTGCTGCCGCTGGTCCGCGCCCAGCTGGAGGCCTACGGCGTCGAGGTGCGCACGGCGCCCACCGGCGGCGACGCTCAGCTGGAGGTGCTCGACGGTGCGCGGCTGCTGTGGATCGAGTCCCCGTCGAATCCCGGACTCGACGTGTGCGACATCCGGAGGCTGGTGGCGGCGGCCCACGCCGGCGGCGCCCTGGTGGCCGTCGACAACACCCTCGCCACCCCGCTCGGGCAGCGTCCGCTCGAGCTCGGAGCCGACTTCTCCGTGGCCAGCGGCACCAAGCAGCTCACCGGGCACGGAGACGTCCTCCTGGGCTACGTCACCGGCCGCGACGCGGAGGCGATGGCCGCCGTACGCCGCTGGCGCAAGATCGTGGGGGCCATCCCGGGGCCCATGGAGGCCTGGCTCGCGCACCGGTCGATCGCGACACTGCAGCTGCGCGTCGACCGGCAGAACGCCACCGCCCTGCGGGTCGCCGAGGCCCTGCGGCGACGGCCCGAGGTGTCCGGCCTGCGCTACCCCGGGCTGCCCGACGACCCGTCGCACAAGATCGCCTCGCAGCAGATGCGCCGCTACGGCTGCGTCGTCTCCTTCGAGCTGCCCACCCGCGCGCGTGCCGAGCGTTTCCTGCAGGCCCTGCGCCTCGTGGAGGACGCGACGAGCTTCGGCGGGGTCCGTTCCACGGCCGAACGCCGCCGCCGCTGGGGCGGGGATGCGGTCTCCGAGGGCTTCATCCGTATGTCGGTCGGTGCGGAGGACCCCGAGGACCTGGTGGCCGATCTGCTGCGGGCCCTGGACGAGTCCGCCGGCTGAGCGCGGACGCGCCGGCCGGGTGAGCCGGGAACGCGTCCACTCGCTGCCGCTGGACGACGGTCCGAGCCTCCCCCCTCGTGACTCGGACCGTCGGCGGTTCCGCGAGCGAAGAACCGTGTGACCAAGGCTAATTGACTCTCTGTCAGTGTCCAATCACGCTAGCGACAGCGACCTATCGACTTATTTATAGTTGGGACCTGCCCGGGGGCTGGAGGACGACAGGGAGAGGGGAGGACCATGGACCTGGCCTTGCTGCGGACCTTCGTCACCGTGCACCGGGCCGGTTCCTTCACTCGCGCCGCCGCCCTGCTCGGGCTTTCCCAGCCCGCGGTCACCTCACAGATCCGTACGCTGGAACGCCAGCTCGGCAGGCCCCTCTTCCTTCGCCAGGCCCGCGGGGTGACTCCGACGACCATCGGCGACGAACTGGCGCACAAGGCCGCTCCCCACCTCGACGCGCTGGTGGAGATAGCCGAGGGCGGTCTGGACGACGAGTCGTCCTTGAGGACGCTGCACCTGGCCGGCCCACCCGAGTTCACCGCCGAACGCGCCCTGCCGGCCCTCACCGAACTGGCCGGCGACGACGGCCAGGGCTTCGCGCTGCGCGCCTCCTTCGGCACCGCGGAGGAAGCGCTGGAGGGGCTCGCCGCCGGACACCATGATCTGGCCATCAGCACGGCCCGGCCCCGTGGGGCCCTGCTCACCGCCACGCCACTGTGCGACGAGGAACACGTGCTGGTCGCCGCACCGCGCTGGGCGCGGCGGATCGGCCCGGACGCGCTGCGGCTGAAGGGAGCACCCGCCCTGGAGAATCTCCCCGTCGTCGAGGTCCACGAGTCGCTGCCCTTCGTCTCGCGGTACTGGGCCTCCGTCTTCGACTCCCGCCCGGCCACCTCCGGCACAGTCATCGTCCCGGATCTGCGAGCCGTACTCGCCTGTGCGATCGCAGGTGCCGGGCTGGCGGTGCTGCCCCACTATCTGTGCCTCCCCGCCATCGACCACGGCGCGATCGTCACCCTGCACGATCCGGCGGTGCCTCCCCTGCGCACGTACTTCCTGGTCACACGCACCGGAACGCTGGCCATGCCGCATGTGGCCCGGGCGCACGAGTGGCTCCAGCGTGCGGCCGTGACGTGGGGCTGAGCCCCGATCCCGGTTGGATACGCACTGGGGTCGCGGGCCGATGTTTCACGTGGAACCAGCCGGGCCACATTTCTCCCATGACCGTCCGACCCGTGGTCAAGCGCACCGCCCGTGCCGTTCTCCTGGACGGTGACGACCTGATCCTGATCAAGCGCACCAAGCCCGGCGTCGATCCCTACTGGGTCACGCCCGGTGGCGGGGTCGAGCCCCGGGACTCCACCGTCGTGGACGCCCTGCATCGAGAGGTGTACGAGGAACTGGGGGCCAAGATCGCCGATGTGGTGCCGTGCTTCGTGGACACCGTCGAGCACATCGGCGAGGACGGCGGCGCCACCGGTGTGAAGGTGCAGCACTTCTTCGTCTGCCGGCTGGAGTCCATGGACCCGTCCCTGCGCCACGGCCCCGAAGTGGACGAGCCGGCGGGTGAGTACGAGATCGTCCGTATCCCGTTCACCCGTGTCGGCATCGCCTCCGTCCATCTCGTCCCGCTCTCGCTGCGCCACTACCTGGACGGCAATATCGAGGGGGTGCGCGCCATGCACGCTCCCGACCTCGGGTAGCCCTGTTCCGAAGCTGCCGCGGGCTGGCGCACGGCTGCGGCATGGCGAAAAGCACGTGCGTTTGCATCGAAACAGGTGGACGCCGGGGGTCCCGGTCGGACAGCCTGACCTGCGTGCCTACTCCTTCTCTCGCCGCTCTGCCCATCCGCCGTCTGACGCTGCGCGATCTCCCCGCGTGTGCCGACCTGTCCGAAGACAGGGGGTGGCCACGCGAAGAGCACAAGTGGGGCTTCCTCCTCACGGCCGGAAAGGGCTTCGGCATCGACGACCCCGAGGGGGGCCTCGTGGCCGCGTGCGTCGTCACCGAGTACGGCTCCTGGGACCGGCTGGAACTGGCAGCCGTCGGCATGGTTCTGGTGGCCGCACGTCATGCCCGTCAGGGTGTCGGGCGTCGCCTGATGCGGCACGTCGTGTCCGCCATGGGAACCACCCCGCTGACCCTTCACGCCACCCCGTACGGCCGTCCCCTCTACGAGGAACTGGGCTTCAAGGTGACCGGCCGGGCGGAAATGCTGACCGGCCTCTTCACCGGTGAGCCCGAGTCCGGGGTGGCGACACGCGCGGCGACCGCGGAGGACCTGCCCGCGATCCTGCGTCTGGACGAGGAGGTGTTCGGCGCCGACCGCACGCCCCTCATCACCCGGCTGCCCGCCTTCGCCGACCAGTTGCGGGTCGCCGAGGAGGACGGCCGGATCATCGGATACGCGGCCGCGTGGCCCAACATGGACACCCATGTCGTCGGCCCGCTGATCGCCCGGGACACGGAGACCGCCAAGGCCCTCATCGCCTCGCTGGCCGCCCGTACCGACCGTCCGCTGCGCACCGACATCGACGTGCGTCACGAGGAACTGCTGGCGTGGGTGAAGGCGCGGGGACTGGCGTCCGTGACGTTCAACGCCGTGATGACCTACGGCGTCCCCGACCTTCCCGGGGACTGGACGCGTCGGTTCGCCCCGCTCACCGTGGCCGCGGGCTGAATCCTGGCACGCGAACGCCGGCCCCGCCGCCGCGAGCTGTGGGACCGGCGTTGTCGGTCCGGCCGGCCGTGGGATCAGGCGAGCGCCCTCACCGCCGTGGTGGCGAAGCCGTGGTCCTGCTGCGGCGCGCCGCCACCGACGCCGAGCGAACCGATCAGCCGACCGTCGCGGTGGACGGGGACACCGCCCGCGATGAACAGCAGGGGCCGGTCGAGGGCCGTGGGCAACGTGTGGAAGAGGCCGCCCGGCTGTACGGCGTCGACCAGATCGGCGGTGGGCGCGTTCAGCTGGAGAGCCGTGTAGGCCTTGCGGGTGCTGGTCTCGCCGGAGATCAGTACGGCCCGGTCGTCCCGTCGGAAGGCGAGCAGATGCCCGCCCGCGTCGAGGACGGTGACGCTGACGGTGACTCCGGCGTCCTCGGCCGCACTGCGAGCCGTGGCGACGAGCAGCTCGGCGTCCTCGATGGTCAGCGGGGCGACGGCGGTGGTGCTCATGGGCTTTCTCCTCGGTGGGGGTGAGCGGGTGCTTGCCGTACCGGGGCGTCCCCGGGTACGGGTGTCTGCGGGGTGAGCCGGGGGCTCAGTGGGGGACGGCGGTCCGCTGCCCGGCAGGCGTCACGGAAGGGGTCGCGGCACCGCGCGCGCTGTCACGGCGCTCCAGGGCCGCCGAGAGGACGGCGAGGGCCAGGGCGGCCGCGGCGAGGGCGGCGCCGACCCAGTTGGGCGCGGTGTAGCCGAGGCCGGATGCGATCACCATGCCGCCGAGCCATGCGGAGAGGGCGTTGCCCAGGTTGAAGGCTCCGATGTTCACGGCGGAGGCGAGCGTCGGGGCGCCGTGCGCCTGGTCGAGCACCCGCTTCTGCAGCGGCGGGACGGTGGCGAAACCCAAGGCGCCGATCAGGGCGATGGTCACCGCAGCCGCGATCTTGTTGTGGGCGGTCAGTGTGAAGAGCGCCAGGACCACGGCCAGGGCGCCGAGGGAGACGTAGAGCATCGGCATCAGGGCGCGGTCGGCGAACTCGCCGCCGAGGAGGTTGCCGCCGACCATGCCGAGTCCGAACAGCACCAGCAGCCAAGTGACCGAGCCGTCGGCGAAGCCGGCGACGTGGGTCATCATCGGCGCTATGTAGGTGATGGCAGCGAAGACACCACCGAAGCCGAGCACGGTCATCGCCATGGCGAGCAGGACCTGGGCGTTCTTGAACGCGGCCAGCTCGTGCCGCAGGTGCACGCCTTCGGACCGCGGCATCTCGGGCACCAGTCTGGCGATGCCGATGAGCCCGACGACGCCGAGGGCGGCGACGATGCCGAAGGTGACGCGCCAGCCGACGTCCTGGCCGATGAGGGTGCCCAGCGGGACACCGATGACGTTGGCGACGGTCAGGCCGGTGAACATCATGGCGATGGCGCCGGCCTTCTTGTGGGGCGCGACCAGCTCGGCCGCCACGACCGAGCCGATGCCGAAGAAGGCTCCGTGGGCGAGCGAGGCGACCACCCGTCCGATGAGCATCACGGCGAAGGCGGGGGCCACCGCGGAGAGCAGGTTTCCGGCGATGAACAGTCCCATCAGCAGCATGAGCATCCGCTTGCGGGAGACCTTGGTGCCGAGCACCGTCATCAGCGGGGCGCCGATGACCACGCCGAGTGCGTAGCCGGTGACGAGCAGGCCCGCCGTGGGGATGGAGACCCCGAACTCGGCCGCGACCTCGGGCAGCAAGCCCATGACCACGAACTCGGTCGTTCCGATCCCGAAGGCCCCGATCGCGAGGGCCAGAAGCGCGAGAGGCATGTGGGGACACCTTCCCAGACGATTGCATGAGCGCTTTGCGTGCTTCGACAATAGTTGCAGACGCTGGTTAATTGCAAACGCGGGCTATTGCGGGATTGCTCTACCCTTGTGTGCAGCCGCTCCGGGACGGAGGAGAAAGCCATGACAGCGACGGACCCCGCACTCACCGCCCTTGCCCAGGGCTGGTGCGCTCTCTCTGCGCTGCACGGGAGGATCGAGGCGCGCATCGAGCGCGCCCTGCAGACGAAGCACGATCTGAGCGTGCGCGAGTACTCCTTGCTCGACGTACTCAGCAGGCAGCACGACGGCGAGGGCGGACACCTGCAGATGAAGCAGGTCGCCGACGCGGTCGTCCTCAGCCAGAGCGCCACCACGCGCCTGGTGACCCGCCTGGAGGACCGCGGCCTGCTGGAGCGCTACCTGTGCCCCACCGATCGGCGAGGCATCTACACCAATGTGACCGAGGCGGGCCTGCGGCTGCTGGAGGAGGCGCGGCCCACCAATGACGCCGCCCTGCGGGAGGCCCTGGACGAGGCCTCCCGGAGCACCGAACTGGCGCCGCTGGTCAGGGCCGTGAAGTCGCTGAACGTGCCCGCGTAGGGTGCGGGGCATGGGAGATCTTGAAATACGTGACGCCACCGCCGCTGACCTTCCGGCGATCGTCGCGATGCTCGCAGACGACCCGCTGGGCGCCCAGCGGGAGTCACTTCACGACCTGACTCCGTACCGAACCGCGCTTCAGCACCTGGAAGCGGACCCGAACCAGCACCTCGTCGTCGCCGTACGCGAAGGCCGCGTCATCGGCACCCTTCAGCTCACCGTCATTCCGGGACTTTCTCATCGAGGGGCGACCCGTGCGCTCATCGAAGCCGTGCGTATCCACGCCGACGAGCGGGGTGGCGGGCTGGGCAGCCGGCTCATCGAGTGGGCGATCGGCACATCCCGGGACCTCGGCTGCCGGATGGTGCAGCTGACATCCGACAAGACCCGCACCGATGCCCACCGATTCTACGAGCGGTTGGGGTTCACTGCTTCACACGAGGGCTTCAAATTGCGGCTCTGACAGCTTCCCGAGGCCGATCGCCAGGCGGTGTGTTTCACGTGAAACACACCGCCTGGTGCCTACGGGCTAGCGAATGCCCCGCCATCCTTCGGGATCCACTCCGCCGGGTACGGGAGCACCGGTGTCGTACGGCTGCCGTGTGAAGACGAACGAGCCGAGGTCGAGGTGGCTCAGGGAACCGTCCTGGCGTCGCACAGGCCGCAGCAGTTCTCCGGCGTAGTAGCCCTCCAGCCCCGTCCAGGTGCCGTCCCCGTTCGAGCGGAAGCGGGCACGACGTCCGGCACCGGTCAGCGGTCCCAGCGCGACAAGCCCGTCGGCGCTCACCCGCAGGCCGAAGGCTTGAGTCCCCCAGTACCACTGCCCCGCCAGCTCAAGGACCGCCGGATCCACCTCGCGCAGCGGATGCCACGGTTCGGGGATCCGGGGTTCCGCGTCGGCGACGATCCGCACGAGGTCAGCGCCCACCGCGCCCAGCAGCGGCCCACTGGTGCAGTTGGCGAGCACCACCGCGGCCACGTCGTCCTCGATGCCGATGGTGAGGTTCGCCAGAAAGCCCGGCAGCGAACCGGAATGCCCGACGAGCAACCGGCCGTCGCGGCGCTGGATCTGCATACCCAGGCCGTAGCTGGTCCCGTCCACCACGTCCGCGGCCTCGGCGGGTGCCGCGGGGGTCCGCATCTCGCGTACTGACTCCGAGCTCAGCACCCGGTCGTCGCCCCGGGCCAGGAACGCGGCGAACCGTGCCAGGTCCCCCGTGGTCGACCAGAGCTGCCCGGCCGGTGCCATCAGGCCGAGGTCCTCCAGCGGCTCGGGCAGCATGGCGTCGGCCCATGGGTGCACCGCCCATCCGCCCGCGTGCGGCGACTGCGGCCGCGTGCTCGTCCGGTGCAGGCCCAGCGGCTCGAGAATCTCGCTGCGCAGCACCTCTTCCCAGGGAGCGTCACGCAGCTTCTCCACCAGCGCGCCGAGCACCGTATAGCCCGGGTTGGAATAGTGGTGCCGGCGGCCCACGGGATGAAGCAGCGGCTCCTCACCGAGCACGTCGCTCAGCTCCGGCCGCAGGGAACCGGGGGTCCGTTCCCACCAGGGCGCCGGCGACTCGGCCGCCAGACCGGCGGTGTGGGCGAGCAGTTGGGCGATGGTCGCCTCTCCCGCACCGGTGCCCGGCAGATGCTTCTCCAGCGCATCAGCGAGATCGAGCAGTCCCTCGTCGCGCAGACGCATCACCAGTACGGCGGTGAAGGTCTTGGTGATGGAGCCGACCCTGTACTGCACGTTCTCGTCCGGCCCATGCCCCTCTACCGAGGTGCGCGCGCCGTGCCACACGGCCCGTCCGTCCCGTACCACGGCGGCGACGAGCGACGGCGCCCGCCCTTCGGCCTGCGCGACCGCGATCCGGTGCAACAGGGCACGTCGGGTGCCGGGGAGCAGTGCTTCCTGCGATGTCGTCATGGGCCCAGTTCACCGGCTGCCGCGACGGACGTCGAATGCATTTGCCTGCGTCGCTCCAACGCGTCAGCGCCGAAGCCGGTATCACGGCCGTCCTTCTGCCGCACGCCCCCCTGAGATGCGGGCGTCGATGCCGTCGAGCAGGAAATCGAGGCCCATCCGGAAGGTCTGGTCGGCGTCCAGGTGTGCGGCATCGCGTACCACCGTGGCCAGCGCGGGCAATCGGCCGGTGGCGAAAGTCCGCTCCAGGTAGGGCCCGAGTGAGGCCTGCCAGCGCTTCTCGTCCATCCCGGTGGCCCGCTCGGCACGCCGCTCGGCGATCTCCCGGCGTACCGCGCCGATCACGTACGCGTTGACCGCCGCGACCACCGGCATGACGGCGTCCACGTGGACGTCGCCCAGCGCGGACACCACGGCTTCCCCGCTGGCCAGCGCGTGCGGCCCGAGCTGGGGTCGGCCACCCAGCAGATCGGCGAGCCATTCGTGCTCGTGAGCGGCGTGCCGGGTGGCTTCGGCGAGGGACCGGAGCACCTCCCGCCAGGCGTCCCCGACCGGCCGGATCTCGGCGTAGGCGGCGTCGACCATCAGGTCGAGCAGCTCCTCCTTGCTGGCGATGTAGCCGTACAGCCGCATCGGACGGACGTCCAGTGCGGTGGCGACCTTGCGCAGCGAGACCGCGTCCAGGCCGTCCGCGTCGGCCAGTCGGATCGCCGCTCGCACGATCCGCTCGCGGCTCAACGGGGCCGGCACGGGTCGATTCGGCGGCTCCGGCCTTTCCCACACCAACATGCCGCTCACAATACTCCGCATCGAGCGATACAGTGTATCGACCGATACGCCGTATCGAAGGGAAGCGGCCATGAGCATCGCCATCGTCGGAGCTGGCCTGGGCGGCCTGGCTCTCGCCCGCGTACTGCACGTGAACGGCATGGATTGCGTCGTGTACGAGCGCGACCCGTCGCGCGACGTCCGCGGCCAGGGCGGCATGCTCGACATCCACTCGGGGCAGCGAGCGCTGCGCGAGGCCGGTCTGGTCGACCAGTTCCATGCGATCGCCCGCGGCGAAGGTCAGGACATGCGGCTCCTCGAGCCGGACGGCACCCTGCTGTTGCAGGAGGACACACCGGAGGGGGCCCCGCTCGAACGCCCCGAGGTGGACCGTGCCGATCTGCGGGACCTGCTGCTGGACTCCCTCCCCGAGCACACGGTGCGCTGGGGGCGCGCGTTCGAGTCCGCCGACACCGGTGTGCTGCGCTTCGCCGACGGCAGCAACGCGACGTACGACCTGCTGGTCGGCGCCGACGGCGCGAACTCCCGGGTCCGCGCACTGCTCACCGACGCCCGGCCTGCGCACATCGGCCAGAACGTCGTCGAACTCCGCATCGCGGACATCGACCGAACCCACCCCGATCTCGCGTCGATGGTCGGGCGCGGCAACTACTGGGTGCTCGGCAACGGGCGGTCCCTGGCGGCGCAGCGCAACGGCGACGGCTGTGTACGCATCGGCCTCAGCTTCTACAACACCGCCGAGGACTGGTTCGCCACCAGCGGGATCCCGTTCGACGACCCGGCCGCCGTCCGGACGCGGCTCGTCGAGGAGTTCACCGGCTGGGACCCACGGTTCACCGCACTGATCGCGGCCTGCGACGACACGGTCGCGCCGCGGGCGATCACTGCTCTCCCGGTCGGCCTGACCTGGCCGCCGACGCCAGGCGTCACGCTGCTCGGCGACGCCGCACACCTGATGCCGCCGGTGGGGGAGGGCGCCAACATGGCCTTGCTCGACGGGGCCCTGCTCGGCCTCGCGCTGGCGGCGCACCCGGACGACTTTCCCGCCGCGGTCGAGGCGTACGAACGCGAGATGTTCGAGCGCACCAGCGCGGCCGCCCGGATGTCCGCGGACATGCAGGAACTGCTGATGTCGCCGGACGCCGCCCGGAGGATACTCGCGTTCTTCCGGCCCGACGGAGTCTGACAGCCCCATGACCGGTCGGCTCGGCCGCGGGGACCGGGCTCGATGGCCCGCGCGGCCGGCGTCGGAACAGGACGTGCAGGTTCTCACCGCTCGTGACATCTGCCCATGCCGTGACCTGAGGTTTCTCTGGTTGTCTCACGGCTTGGCCGGAGCGTTCTGTCTCACGGCCGTGTCATTTCCTCTGCGGCGGTGTGGGGCCGACGGCATCCCGCCGGCCCCAAGGAATCACCGTTCGTGGTGGGCCGGCTTCGTGATCCTGAAGCGGGCCGTGTTTTCCTCAGTGGCCCATCGGCGGAAGCCGGCCTTCTCCAGGACGCGGACGGAGGCCGGGTTCGACAGCTCCACGTTGGCGAACACGGTATGGACGCCGGGGGCGGTGAGGGCGAACTCGGCGAGGGCCCGGGCGGCCTCGGGGGCATAGCCCAGACCGCGGCGGGACGCCACGATGCCGTATCCGATTTCGAGGGTTCCCTCGCTGGGCGGCCAGAACAGGCCGATCGAGCCCACGACCAGGCCGCTGTCGCGCTCGATGATCAGCCGGTGGCCGTGCTCGCCGAGCCAGGCGGGGAACTGGCCGAAGAGGCCCGCGACGACGCGGTCGCCTTCGGCGGGGAAGTCGTCCGCCCAGTCGGCCGACCTGGTGTTGTCGAGGACCGCGGTGGCTTCGGCCGCGGTCCAGGGCCGGAGAACGAGGCGGTCGGTGGTCAGCTGGATGTGGGCTGATGAAGTGGAGGAAGTCACGTGTCATTCCTGGTCGTTGGAACGACCGGACCGCGCTCTGCTAACGCGCGGGCCGGACAAGGGCATGCTGAAGACGGCCGACGGCGGCCATATTCATCAACCTCCCTGTCCCATGATCACGCGCCTCTCGCGCTGGCGTGACGGTAGCAAGCCTCCCTGGCCTGGGCAATGCGTTTTTGGTCGGAAACGGATTCCGGATGGCGGCGGCCACGCGTTTGCCGAAGGGGGTCGGTTTCATGGCTCTGCCACGTTCAGCGCGCTCAAGCAAGGGGTGGCCGAGGTCCTGTCACTCGAATGAGGTACGGCAGCGACCTGCGAGTCCCAGCTCAGTGTCGGATCCGACTTCGATCCGACAGGGACCGTGAGATTCCGACACGAAACTTGAGACCCTACGGGACGGCCGGGTCAGGTCTGTGCCATGTCCACGAAGCGGGAGTAGTGGCCCTGGAACGCGACCGTGATCGTGGCCGTCGGGCCGTTTCGGTGCTTGGCGACGATGAGGTCGGCCTCGCCCGCGCGCGGGGACTCCTTCTCGTAGGCGTCCTCACGGTGCAGCAGGATGACCATGTCGGCGTCCTGCTCGATGGACCCGGACTCGCGCAGGTCGGACACCATGGGCTTCTTGTCGGTCCGCTGCTCCGGACCACGGTTGAGCTGGGAGAGCGCGATGACCGGGATCTCCAGCTCCTTAGCGAGCAGCTTGAGGTTACGGGACATGTCCGAGACCTCCTGCTGACGGCTCTCGGCGCGTTTGGAGCCCCCGGACTGCATCAGCTGGAGGTAGTCGATGACGACCAGCTTGAGGTCGTTGCGCTGCTTGAGACGGCGGCACTTGGCACGGATCTCCATCATCGACAGGTTCGGGGAGTCGTCGATGTAGAGGGGCGCCGCCGAGACGTCCGGCATGCGGCGGGCGAGCCGGGTCCAGTCCTCGTCGGTCATCGTGCCCGAGCGCATGTGGTGCAGGGCGACCCGGGCCTCTGCCGACAGCAGGCGCATCGCGATCTCGTTGCGTCCCATTTCGAGCGAGAAGATGACGCTGGGGAGGTTGTGCTTGATCGAGGCGGCCCGCGCGAAGTCGAGGGCGAGGGTCGACTTACCCATGGCCGGGCGGGCCGCGATGACGATCATCTGGCCTGGGTGCAGGCCGTTCGTCAGGGAGTCGAAGTCGGTGAAGCCCGTGGGCACACCCGTCATCTCACCGCTGCGCGAACCGATGGCCTCGATCTCGTCGAGGGCGCCTTCCATGATGTCGCCGAGCGGCAGGTAGTCCTCGCTCGTGCGCTGCTCGGTGACGGCGTAGATCTCGGCCTGGGCGCTGTTGACGATCTCGTCCACGTCTCCGTCGGCCGCGTATCCCATCTGCGTGATCCGCGTACCGGCCTCGACCAGGCGGCGCAGGACGGCCCGCTCGTGGACGATCTCCGCGTAGTACTCGGCGTTGGCCGCCGTCGGCACGGTCTGGACGAGGCTGTGCAGATACGCGGCGCCGCCGACCTTGTTGATCTCTCCGCGCTTGGTGAGTTCCGCGGCGATGGTGATCGGGTCCGCAGGCTCGCCCTTGGCGTAGACGTCCAGGATGGCCTGGTAGATCGTCTCGTGCGCGGGCTTGTAGAAATCGTGGCCCTTGAGGATCTCGACGACGTCGGCGATGGCGTCCTTGGACAGCAGCATGCCGCCCAGCACCGACTGCTCGGCGTCCAGGTCCTGCGGTGGCACTCGCTCGAAGGACGCCCCTCCGCCGTCCCAGGCGCCGTTCTCCCGGCCCCGGTCGTGCTGTTCCTCACGACCCCTGCCGCCGTCGTTGCGCCGACGGGCGGCCGGCAGACGATCACTGGGTCCACTGTCGGCCCACGGATCGTCCAAGGGCTCGGAAATGCTCACCGAGCCACCTCCTCCCGTCCGCAGGGCGGACCTCGCCGTGTCCTCTTTTGTAGGGCACGACACTGACAAATAAGAGGCCCTGCTCCAGTTCTGGGACGTCGGGTTTGTGACGGTTCCAGGGGCCACGGGAAAGACGTGTTACGGGCCGGGGGAAGGAGCGGGCGCCGGACCACCGTAGGCCCGTCGGCAGCGTCAGCCAATCTGGTTATCCACAGGCCATGTGGACGACCACCCCGATGCTGTGGAGAACTCCCCGAAACCTGTGCACGACCCGGTGGACAGCGCTGTGAACAAGCCCTCGATCCTTTCCGGAGAAAGCCTCTGACCTGCTGCTTCACAGTCCACCGGCTGTGCAGAAGAAAAACTTCCCCAGTCGGACCAAGATCGCTTCGAACGGTGCGCGAAAGGAGGCAGCCCATGGCACACAGTAAGGGGCAGACATGACTTGCAGCTCTTACCTGTGGACGATTAGATTAGTGCTCATGACACAGGCTCCCGCGCTCCCCAAGGCCGCCCGGCGACGGCACGACCGAGAAATCGTCGCGCTGGCCGTCCCCGCCTTCGGCGCCCTCGTCGCCGAGCCTCTCTTCGTCCTGGCGGACAGCGCGATCGTCGGTCATCTCGGCACCGCCCAGCTTGCCGGCCTCGGGATCGCCTCCGCCCTTCTCACCACTGCCGTCAGCGTCTTCGTCTTCCTCGCCTACGCCACCACGGCCGCCGTGGCCCGTCGCGTCGGCGCCGGTGATCTCCAGGCCGCCATCCGTCAGGGCATGGACGGTGTCTGGCTGGCCCTCCTGCTCGGCATCGCCGTCATCGCCGTCGTCCTTCCACTGGCGTCCGGCATCGTGGACCTCTTCGGCGCCTCCGCGACGGCAGCCCCGTACGCCACGACGTACTTGCGTATCTCCTCGCTGGGCATCCCGGCCATGCTCATCGTCCTCGCCGCGACGGGAGTGCTGCGCGGACTGCAGGACACCCGGACCCCTCTCTACGTCGCCATCGCCGGCTTCATCGCCAACGGCGCGCTCAACGCAGGGCTCGTCTACGGCGCCGGGCTCGGTATCGCCGGTTCGGCCTGGGGCACGGTCATCGCCCAGTGCGGCATGGCCGCCGTCTATCTGGCCGTGGTAGTCCGTGGGGCCCGTCGGCACGGCGCTTCCCTCCGACCGGATGCCGCCGGCATTCGGGCCTCGGCACAGGCCGGGGCCCCACTTCTGGTCCGCACGCTCTCGCTACGGGCGATCCTCATGATCGCCACGGCGGTCGCAGCACGCCTCGGCGACGCCGACATCGCCGCCCATCAGATCATCTTGTCCCTATGGAGCCTGCTGGCGTTCGCACTGGACGCCATCGCCATCGCGGGACAGGCGATCATCGGCCGGTATCTCGGGGCGGACGATGCCCAGGGCGCGCGCGAGGCCTGTCGCCGCATGGTCCAGTGGGGCATGGCGACCGGTGTCGTGCTGGGCCTGCTCGTAGTGACCGGCCGGCCGCTCTTCCTGCCCCTGTTCACCGGTGATTCGGTGGTGACGGACACGGCACTGCCCGCGCTGCTGGTGGTGGCGCTGTCACAGCCCGTCTGCGGAATCGTCTTCGTCCTGGACGGCGTCCTGATGGGCGCGGGCGACGGTCCGTACCTGGCCTGGGCCATGGTGGTCACCCTGGCGGTGTTCGCCCCGGCGGCACTGCTCATCCCGGCACTCGGTGGTGGCCTCACCGCCCTCTGGGCGGCGATGACGCTGATGATGACGGTCCGCCTGCTGACGCTGTGGCTGAGGAGCCGGTCCGGCCGGTGGATCGTGACCGGCGCGACGCGCTGACCGTTTCACGTGAAACATGCCGTGGTGCCTCAGCATCCACAGGAAAAGGGGTCGCACCCATACCGGGTGCGACCCCTTTCACTTGCTCAGACGAGCGTAGTGATCACGCGGCGATCAGGCCGCGACGACCTCGATGTTGACCTTGGCGGCAACCTCGGGGTGCAGACGCACGGACGTCTCGTGGGCGCCCAGGGTCTTGATCGGAGCGGTCAGCTCGATGCGGCGCTTGTCGACCTCGGGGCCACCGGAAGCCTTGATCGCGGAAGCGATGTCGGCGGGGGTGACGGAGCCGAAGAGACGACCGGCGTCGCCGGAGCGGACGGCCAGACGGACCTTGACGCCCTCGAGCTGGGCCTTCACAGCGTTGGCCTGCTCGATGGTCTGGATCTCGTGGATCTTGCGAGCACGACGGATCTGCTCGACGTCCTTCTCGCCACCCTTGGTCCAGCGGATAGCGAACTTCCGCGGGATCAGGTAGTTGCGAGCGTAGCCGTCCTTGACGTCGACGACGTCGCCCGCGGCACCGAGGCCGGAAACCTCGTGGGTGAGGATGATCTTCATGAGTCGGTCACCCTTCCCTTAGCGCGCGGTGGACGTGTAGGGCAGCAGCGCCATCTCACGGCTGTTCTTGACGGCCGTGGCGACGTCACGCTGGTGCTGCGTGCAGTTGCCGGTCACGCGGCGGGCACGGATCTTGCCGCGGTCGGAAATGAACTTCCGCAGCATGTTCGTGTCCTTGTAGTCCACGTACGTGACCTTGTCCTTGCAGAAAGCGCAGACCTTCTTCTTCGGCTTGCGCACAGGCGGCTTCGCCATGGTGTTTCTCCTGTGTGATCAAGAAGTT
This sequence comes from Streptomyces lucensis JCM 4490, assembly GCF_014650035.1. Lineage (GTDB taxonomy): Bacteria > Actinomycetota > Actinomycetes > Streptomycetales > Streptomycetaceae > Streptomyces > Streptomyces lucensis. The sequence goes on from NZ_BMUE01000006.1 coordinate 209,822, forward strand.
GGGATAAGACCCGCCTCCGGCCCGAAGGCCTAGAAGGGGGGCTCGTCCGAGTAGCCGCCACCGCCGCCGGAGCCACCGCCCCAGCCACCGCCACCCTGGTTGCCACCGGCGGGAGCGCCGGTCGCCCACGGGTCGTCGGCAGGAGCGCCGCCACCCTGCTGGCCGCCACCGGGGCCGCCGCCCCAGCCGCCGCCACCCTGCTGGCCGCCACCGCCGCCGTAACCGCCCTGGCCACCGCGAGCGCCGCCGGCGGTCTTGGTGACCTTTGCCGTGGCGTTGCGCAGGCTGGGGCCGACCTCGTCGACGTCCAGTTCGTAGACCGTGCGCTTGACGCCCTCACGGTCCTCGTAGGACCGCTGCTTCAGCCGGCCCTGCACGATGACGCGCATGCCTCGCTGGAGCGACTCGGCGACGTTCTCCGCCGCCTGACGCCAGACCGAGCAGGTCAGGAAGAGGCTCTCGCCGTCCTTCCACTCGTTCGTCTGGCGGTCGAAGGTGCGGGGAGTGGACGCGACGCGGAACTTCGCGACCGCCGCACCGGACGGGGTGAAGCGCAGCTCGGGGTCGTCGACAAGATTGCCGATGACCGTGATGACGGTCTCGCCTGCCATGGGGGAACCTCTCGGCGGGTTTGCTGCTGGCTGCTTGGTGCTACTCGGATCCCGAGATCAGCTGAGCTGCGAGCTCAGTGGGTCTCGGGGCGGAGGACCTTGGTCCGGAGGACCGACTCGTTCAGGTTCATCTGGCGGTCGAGCTCCTTGACGACCGCAGGCTCGGCCTGCAGGTCGATGACCGAGTAGATGCCCTCGGGCTTCTTCTTGATCTCGTACGCGAGACGACGACGGCCCCAGGTGTCGACCTTCTCCACCTTGCCGCCGCCATCACGGACGACGGACAGGAAGTTCTCGATCAGCGGGGAGACCGAACGCTCCTCGAGATCGGGGTCGAGGATGACCATCACCTCGTAGTGACGCATGTGGAACCCACCTCCTCTGGACTCAGCGGCCACGGTCGTTCCGTGGCAGGAGGGTTGTGATGCGTACGCAACGGTATCGGCCGCCACTGACAATCGGAGGGGTTCCGCAGAGGATCCCGCAGTGTGACCGCAGCAGACCTGGGCAGACACCGGTGCAGACGGTACAGACTACCTGCACACCGGCTTCCGGTTGAAATCCGCCGGTGGGCACCCCCAGTCTGTACACATCGGGTGTGTAGGGCGCTACCGTGCGCCGCGATCCGCAGGAGGTGCCTCATGGCACAGGCGTTGCAACCCAATACCGCCGGATCCCTGTTCGCCACCGACGGAAAGCTCCATCCGCTCCAGGACGGCCTGACGGCAGTGACGCTGGTCCTGGGCCTGCTCTCCTTCATCACGGCCTTCTTCCACAGCCTCCATCTGCTCACGTCGTGGGCGGGCCTGGCGGCGCTCGTCATCGGCGCGTACGGCCAGTGGATCTCGGTGACCACGCGGCAACGCTTCGGACTGGTCCTGGGGCTCGGCTTCGCCGGGGTCGGTTTCATGCTCGGCATGGCCCACGGCGGGCTGTTCGGCGGACTCGTCAGCAGCTGAGCCCTCCGCTCCTCGCACGCTCCCGGCACCGGGTGACGCCCCGGCCGCACCACCGGCCGGGGCGAAGGTGCCGTACGCCCAGTCGGTGCGTGCGCAAGGGGCAGTAGGCTTCGGCGCGAGAGCCGGAGCCCCTGAACCCATGGGGACACACCAGCCCGAGGAGCGCCCCGACATGAGCCTGACCCTGAGGACCATCAGCCGCGAGCAACATCTGGCCTACATCCAGAGCCTGCCGGCGGCGAGCCACATGCAGGTCCCGGCATGGGCCGATGTGAAGGCGGAGTGGCGCTCGGAGAGCCTCGGCTGGTTCGACGAGCGCACGGGCGAGATGGTCGGCGCGGGCCTGGTCCTGTACCGCCAGCTGCCCAAGATCAAGCGCTACCTCGCCTACCTTCCCGAAGGTCCGGTCATCAACTGGTTCGCGCCGAACCTGGACGACTGGATCCAGCCGATGCTGGCGCACCTGAAGCAGCAGGGTGCCTTCTCCGTGAAGATGGGCCCGCCGGTGATCATCCGCCGCTGGAACGCGGAGACGATCAAGAAGGGCATCCAGAGCCCGGACGTGAAGCGCCTGCGCGACATGGAGGCCGACTTCATCGAGCCGCGCGCCTTCGAGGTGGCGGACAAGCTGCGCCGCATGGGCTGGCAGCAGGGCGAGGACGGGGGCGCCGGTTTCGGCGACGTCCAGCCCCGCTACGTCTTCCAGGTGCCGCTTGCGAACCGCTCCCTGGAAGAGGTCCACAAGAACTTCAACCAGCTGTGGCGCCGCAACATCAAGAAGGCCGAGAAGGCCGGCGTCGAGGTCGTCCAGGGCGGCTACCAGGACCTCGCCGAGTGGCAGCGGCTGTACGAGATCACGGCCGTGCGCGACCACTTCCGGCCCCGCCCGCTGTCGTACTTCCAGCGCATGTGGACGGCCCTCAACACCGAGGACCCCAACCGCATGCGGCTGTACTTCGCCCGCCACAACGGCGTGAACCTGTCGGCCGCGACGATGCTGATCGTCGGCGGTCACGTCTGGTACTCCTACGGCGCCTCCGACAACATCGGCCGTGAGGTCCGGCCCTCGAACGCGATGCAGTGGCGCATGCTGCGCGACGCCTACGCCCTCGGCGGCACCGTCTACGACCTGCGTGGCATCTCCGACTCGCTGGACGAGACGGACCACCTGTTCGGCCTGATCCAGTTCAAGGTCGGCACGGGCGGACAGGCCGCCGAGTACCTCGGCGAGTGGGACTTCCCGCTGAACAAGCTGCTCCACAAGGCCCTCGACATCTACATGTCGCGCCGCTGACCCGCGCGCGTTTGATTCCATAGCCTTCACAGCTCTCACCCCCTGATACACCGCAGCCCCGAGAAAGGTCCCAGGTCCGGCCATGGCGCTCACGCTCTACGTCGACACCGCGCGCTGGCGGGCGCACCACAAGCACGTGCAGGAGCAGTTCCCGGGGCTCGTCCCGGTCTGCAAGGGCAACGGCTACGGCTTCGGACACGAACGGCTGGCGGAGGAGGCCACACGACTCGGTGCGGACCTGCTCGCCGTCGGCACGACGTACGAGGCCGCGCGCATCAAGGACTTCTTCGGCGGGGACCTGCTGGTGCTGACGCCCTACCGGCGCGGCGAGGAGCCCGTACCGCTGCCCGACCGGGTGGTCCGCTCGGTGTCGTCGGTCGACGGTGTCTACGGCCTCGTCGGAGCCCGTGTCGTCATCGAGGTGATGTCCTCGATGAAGCGGCACGGGATCAGTGAGCAGGACCTGCCGCAGCTGCACCAGGCCATAGAGAACGTCCGCCTGGAGGGCTTCGCCATCCACCTGCCGCTGGACCGCACCGACGGCTCGGACGCCGTCGAGGAGGTCATCGGCTGGATGGACCGGCTGCGCGCGGCCCGGCTGCCGCTGCACACGATGTTCGTCAGCCACCTCAAGGCCGATGACCTCGCCCGGCTCCAGCAGCAGTTCCCCCAGACCCGCTTCCGCGCCCGTATCGGCACGCGGCTGTGGCTGGGGGACCACGAGGCGACCGAGTACCGCGGTGCCGTCCTGGACGTCACCCGTGTCGCCAAGGGCGACCGGTTCGGCTACCGGCAGCAGAAGGCGGCCTCGGACGGCTACCTGGTGGTCGTGGCGGGCGGTACCTCCCACGGGGTGGGCCTGGAGGCCCCGAAGGCACTGCACGGCGTCATGCCGCGTGCCAAGGGCGTCGCCCGGGCCGGCCTGGCCACGGTCAACCGGAACCTCTCACCGTTCGTCTGGGGCGGGAAGCAGCGCTGGTTCGCCGAGCCGCCGCACATGCAGGTGTCGATCCTCTTCGTCCCGTCGGACGCGCCCGAGCCCCAGGTCGGCGACGAACTGGTGGCGCACCTGCGGCACACCACCACGCAGTTCGACCGCCTCGTGGACCGCTAGGGCCTCAGGGAGTCGTACAGGAAGGCCGTACACGCGTCGCTCGTGTACGGCCTTCCTCATGCCTCGCTACAGGGGTGTTCGCTCAGGGCGAACGGTCCTCGTGGGAGAGCAGCTCGGGCTTGCCCCAGTCCACTTGAGGACCGTCGAAGTCGAAGTGGACGGCGTGCCGGGGCGGGTGGGCCGCCGCGCCGAGCACGAAGATGTCCGCCGCGCCGTCCAGCACTCCGCCTGAGGGGTCGTCGTCGCCGGACCTGCGCACCACGTCCCGCTCCGGCATGAGGATGTCCCGTACGACGACGGCGCACAGGTACAGCGTGCCCGCCAGGTGCAGCACGATCGCCCACTGGTAGCCGTGCGTCGGCAAGCCCTTGTGGGCATCGCCGCTGGTCGTGTAGGCGAGGTACATCCAGATACCCAGGAAGTACGCCACCTCGCACGCCTGCCAGATGATGAAGTCCCGCCACTTGGGCCGCGCGAGGACCGCCAGGGGCACCAGCCACAGGACGTACTGCGGCGAGTAGACCTTGTTGGTGAGGACGAAGGCCGCGACCATCAGGAAGGCCAGCTGGGCGAAGCGCGGCCGGCGGGGCGCGGTGAACGTCAGCGCGCCGATGCCGAGGAAGCACAGCACCACCAGGACCGAGGCCGCGGTGTTCACGAAGTCGATCGTGGGCGGGTGGCTGGAGTTCTGCGCCCAGATCAGCCAGAAGGAGCCGAAGTCGACGCCGCGCTCCTTGCTGAAGGTGTAGAACTTCGCCCAGCCCTCGCGGATGTGGAAGCCCGTCGTATCGTGCGTGATCATCACCGGCAGGTTGACCGCGAGCCAGGCACCCACCGCGCCGCCCAGGGCCTGGAAGAACTCCCGCCACTTACCGGCCCGCCAGCACAGGAGGAGCAGCGGCCCGAGCAGGAAGGCGGGATAGAGCTTGGCGGCTGTGGCCAGCCCCAGCAGGATGCCGAAGGCGAGGGCCCGGCTCCGTGACCACATCAGCATCGCGGCGGCGGTGAGGGCGACCGCGAACAGGTCCCAGTTGATGGTCGCGGTCAGCGCAAAGGCGGGCGCCAAGGCGACCAGCAGGCCGTCCCAGGGGCGCCGGCGGTGGGTGCGGGTCACGCAGACGGCGATGACCGCCGCGCACACCATCAGCATCCCGGCGTTGACGAACCAGTACCACTGCTCCTGGTGCTGGAAGCTTCCGCTGTGCGGGGTCAGCCAGGAGGCCACCTCCATGAACACGCCCGTCAGCACCGGGTACTCGAGGTACTCCATATCGCCCGGGAGCCTGTCGAAGTACGGCACGAGATGATCGGCGAACCCACGTCCCTGGTAGAGGTGCGGGATGTCCGAGTAGCAGGCGTGCGTGTACTGGCTGCTCGCGCCGAAGAACCAGGCGCTGTCATAGCAGGGCGCCTTCTGGACCAGGCCGAGGGCGAACATCCCGATCGCCACGAGCACGATGACCCGCACCGGGGTCCACCAGGAGGTCGCGGGCAGGGCACGCCACCCGAGGGGGCCGCCGATCAGCTCACTGCCGGCCGCGGCGACCGCGTCCTCCTGGGTGGGATGCACCGGCTCCGTCGTGGCGGGCCGCACGGACTCCGGCTCGTGCGCACCGGTGGGCGTCATCTCTGCACTGGGCATGTGGCACATCCTGCCGTACCCGTCCGGGAATACGCCGGGGGCCGCCGCACCTCGTCGGTGCGGCGGCCCCGTGTTTCACGTGAAACACCCGTGGCGGGCGATTTGGACGTCAATCGGTCGGGGTATCGGCGGCTAGCCGGTCTGGCCGCCGAAGATGCCGCCGCCTCCATTGCCGTTTCCTCGGGTGGTGCCGGTGCCGGAGGTGTCCGTCGCCGTCGGCGTCGGCGTGGTGCCTCCGTCGGTTCCGCCCGTGTCCACGCCTCCGTTGCCGTTGCCGCCGTTGTCGTTGTTGCAGTTGTTGCCCCAGCCGAACTGACAGGTCTCGCTCGGCGTGGGCGTCGGCGTGGTGGCCGTCTCACTCGGCGTCGGGCTCGGGGTGTCACTCGGCGTCTGGCTCGGCGTGACGCTGACGGTCGGGGTCGGAGAGGGCGCGCCCGACTCGTCGTGGATGCCGCCGATCTCGGTCGCCTTCTCGAAACCGAGGTCGGACTTCCCCTTGAGCGCGGCCTTCATGTACTCGGTCCACACCAGGGTGGGGATGTCACCACCGTGGATGGAGTCCTTGCCCGCGGTTCCGTTCATGGACAGCAGCTTGTGGTCCTTGGGGTTCTCGCGGAACATCGTCACCGACGTCGACAGCTGCCGGGTATAGCCGACGAACCAGGCCGACTTGTTCTTGTCCGTCGTACCGGTCTTGCCCGCCGCCGTACGCCCGAGGGCCTTGGCGTTGAAACCCGTGCCGTTCTGAATGACGTTCTCCAGGACGTCCGTGACGTTGTTGGCGATGTTCGGGTCAATCGCGTCCTTGGGAGCGGGCTTCGGCTTGACGAAGCTGGGCGCGTCCGCGCCGTTGACCTTCACGGCGGTCACCGAGTACGGGTCGGCCTGCTTGCCGGAGGCCGCGAACGTGGCATAGGCGTCCGCCATGCGGATCGCGCTGGGAGTCGACGTACCGATGGCGAAGGACGGGTTGAGGTCCTGCGACATGCTCTGGTTGAGGATGCCCGCCGACCTGGCCATGTCCCGGACGTGCGTCATGCCCACATCGACACCGAGCTGCACGAACGGCGTGTTGACGGACTGCTCCATCGCCTTGCGGAGGGTGATGTACCCCCAGGGCCGAGGGCTCTCGTTCTTCTGGTAGAAGGGCGAATTGTCCTTGTTGAGATAGAACGACCCGTCCGGCTTGTAGACCTTGAGGTGGTCGTTGCCGTTGTACTTGCTCAACGGCGACACACCTTCGCCGTCCGACTTGGCCGTTCCGTATTTCATGGCCGCGGCCAGCACGAACGGCTTCCACGTCGAACCGACGGGGACACCGGAGGTGTCGGCGTTGTTGGTGAAGTGCCCGTTCTCGTAGCCGTCACCGCCGTAGAGGGCGACGATCGCACCATCGTTGGGCACCACCGAGGCCGCTCCGAACTGGACGTACTTGTCCAGGTCGTGGCGCTTCGGGTCGAGGCGCGACTTCTGGACGTTCTTCACGGCCTTGGCCAGCGCGTTGACCTTGCCCTTCTGGAACGTCGTGTAGATCTGGTAGCCGCCCCGGTCGAACTGCGCCTCCGTGATGTCGGAGTGGGCGAGGACGTACTTCTTCGCCGTGTCGGCCAGGTAGCTGATCTGGCCGGTCATTCCCTTGGTCGCCTTGCGGCCGTCCGGCTCGGGGTACTTCGCGATCGCCTTCTGGTAGTCCTCGTCGGTGAGGTGCTTGTCCTTGTGCATCTCGTTGAGGATCCACGCCCAGCGCGCCTCGGACCGCTTGCGGTTGGCCTGCGGGGTCGCGGTCTTGTCGAGGTCCACGTTGCCGGCCGGGTCGTAGTACGTCGCTCCCTTGAGCAGAGCGGCCAGGACGGCGCACTCGCTCGGCCTGAGGTCGACCGCGTTCTTGCCGTAGTAGGTCTGCGCCGCCGCCTGGATGCCGTAGGCGCCGCGCCCGAAGTACGAGGTGTTCAGGTAGCCCTGCAGGATCGTGTTCTTGTCGAGCTTCGTGCCCACCTTTATGGAGATGAACATCTCCTTGAACTTACGGGTGAGGGTCTGGTCCTGGCTCAGGTACGTGTTCTTGACGTACTGCTGGGTGATCGTCGAACCGCCCTGCGTCTGGCCGCCCCGCGCCATGTTCAGCACCGCGCGGGCGATGCCCGCGGGGTCGACGCCGGAGTCGTCGTAGAAGGTCTTGTTCTCGGCGGAGATCACCGCCCAGCGCATCGCTTCGGGGATCTGGTCGATGTTGACGTTCTGCCGGTTGACGCCTGTACCCGAGGCCACCATCTGTGTGTGGTCGGCCCAGTAGTAGACGTTGTTCTGGGACTTCGCGGCGATGTTCTCGTTCGGAACCTCGACCATCGCGAAACCGATGCCGACCATCGCCACCAGGCTGCCGAGGAAGCCGATGCACAGTCCGGAGACGAGCTTCCACGACGGCACCCAGCGGCGCCAGCCGTACTTGCCGGCCCGGGGGTAGTCGATGAACCGCTTCTTCCCGGGTGCGGCTGCCGGGCGGCCCCGGCCGCGGCCGGGGCCGCCCGGGTCGCCACGGCGTCCGGCAGGGCCCGCGTTGTCGGCCGGCCTGCGTCGGCCGCCTCTCTGCGCCGCGCGGCGCGCCTCGGCGCGGCTGCCGTAGGCGCGCTCCTCACCTCCCGAGTCATAGGAATCCGCCCCGTGGGAACTGGACCCATAAGAGTCGGCAGGAGACCCGGTGGCGCCTCGCGGTGCCGCACGGCGGCCGGAGGACGGGCCGGACTGACCGCGTCGGGCCGCGGCACGTCCGCCTCCCTGCGGCTGCGGCGGTTTGCGACGGTGCTCGCTCATCGAACGATTACTCCTCGGGCAGGCGCACCCCTGCGCGCCTGGAACGGCGGCTGTTTTCCGGTCCCCCCGAAGTACGGATGTGGTCGGTTCTGCATTCACCCGTACTGCACCGGGGACGACGACGCTCCCCAGACGTCACGCGGTTCCCGGTGGTGTGCATGCCGCACAGACTACGCACCCCCAAAACCCACCGAGCCCTGAAGTTCACCCCAAATCGGGCAAGTTGCCTCCAACGAATCGGTGATGTGATCCCGTTCACCACCTTCCCTCTTGTCGCACACGGAAGGCCGTTCTATCGTCGTGATGTATCGAGTCGATACATCAGCGCGAGATAGAGGCGCTGCAAGGAACTGCGGGACCAGCGGTCCGATCTGCGGAGACGAGGGGAGGCGACAATGAGCCGGCGCTCCGGCATCCTCGAGTTCGCCGTGCTCGGCCTGCTCCGCGAGTCCCCCATGCACGGCTACGAGCTGCGCAAACGACTCAATACGTCACTGGGTGTGTTCCGTGCGTTCAGCTACGGGACCCTGTACCCCTGCCTCAAGACGCTGGTCACCAACGGCTGGTTGATCGAGGAACCGGGAAGCACCCACGAGGACGCCCTCGCCGCGCCCCTGGCCGGACGCCGCGCCAAGATCGTCTACCGGTTGACGGCGGAAGGTAAGGAGCATTTCGAGGAACTGCTCTCGCAGACCGGCCCCGACGCGTACGAGGACGAGCACTTCGCCGCGCGCTTCGCCTTCTTCGGTCAGACGTCGCGGGACGTGCGCATGCGCGTCCTGGAGGGCCGGCGCAGCCGCCTGGAGGAGCGCCTGGAGAAGATGCGCGCCTCCCTGGCGCGCACCAGAGAGCGCCTCGACGACTACACACTTGAGCTCCAGCGCCACGGGATGGAGTCCGTGGAGCGCGAAGTGCGCTGGCTGAACGAGCTCATCGAGAGCGAGCGGGCCGGGCGGGACCGGAAAGGTTCCGCGCCCGGGGGGTCCGCTCAGCAGGACATCACCACTGGATCGACGGGCGGCCTGCCCCGTACCGGAGACGACTCCGGCACGGATACGCCCGGCGACACCGCCACGTGAGTGCCCAGTCAGGGCCTCACTCGTACACACAGGGAGCAACCGGAATGGGTTCGGTTCGCGTAGCCATCGTCGGCGTGGGCAACTGCGCCGCGTCGCTGGTGCAGGGCGTCGAGTACTACAAGGACGCCGACCCGGCGTCGAAGGTCCCCGGCCTGATGCACGTGCAGTTCGGTGACTACCACGTGCGCGACGTGGAGTTTGTCGCGGCGTTCGACGTGGACGCCAAGAAGGTCGGTCTCGACCTGGCCGACGCCATCGGCGCCTCCGAGAACAACACCATCAAGATCTGCGACGTGCCCAGCACCGGTGTCACCGTCCAGCGCGGCCACACCCTCGACGGCCTCGGTAAGTACTACCGCGCCACCATCGAGGAGTCCGACGCCGAGCCGGTCGACGTCGTCCAGATCCTGAAGGACAAGCAGGTCGACGTCCTGGTCTGCTACCTGCCCGTCGGCTCCGAGGACGCCGCGAAGTTCTACGCCCAGTGCGCCATCGACGCCAAGGTCGCCTTCGTCAACGCCCTCCCGGTCTTCATCGCCGGCACCAAGGAGTGGGCGGACAAGTTCACCGAGGCCGGTGTGCCGATCGTCGGTGACGACATCAAGTCGCAGGTCGGCGCCACCATCACGCACCGCGTCATGGCGAAGCTGTTCGAGGACCGCGGTGTCATCCTGGACCGCACGATGCAGCTGAACGTCGGCGGCAACATGGACTTCAAGAACATGCTCGAGCGCGAGCGCCTGGAGTCCAAGAAGATCTCCAAGACGCAGGCCGTCACCTCCCAGATCCCCGACCGGGACCTCGGCGAGAAGAACGTCCACATCGGCCCCTCCGACTACGTGGCCTGGCTGGACGACCGCAAGTGGGCCTACGTCCGCCTCGAGGGCCGCGCCTTCGGTGACGTCCCGCTGAACCTGGAGTACAAGCTCGAGGTCTGGGACTCCCCGAACTCCGCGGGTGTCATCATCGACGCCCTGCGCGCCGCGAAGATCGCCAAGGACCGCGGCATCGGCGGCCCGATCCTGTCGGCCTCCTCGTACTTCATGAAGTCCCCGCCGGTTCAGTACTTCGACGACGTGGCCCGCGAGAACGTCGAGAAGTTCATCAGCGGCGAGGTCGAGCGCTAGAGCGCCCAGAGCGCCGCTCGCACGAGAACGCTCCTGCCAGGGCGGTGAAGGTCCCCGGGTTTCCCTACCCGGGGACCTTCCGCATGAGTGAGGGTGTGACCCATGCCAGTCGTACGTGACCTGCGCGTCCTGCTGCGCCTGCGGAACTTCCGGCGCCTGCTGTACGTCCGCCTGCTGTCGCAGGGGGCCGACGGCGTCTACCAGGTGGCGCTCGCCGCGTACGTCGTCTTCTCACCGGAGAAGCAGACCTCGGCGTCCGCGATCGCCTCCGCGATGGCGGTGCTGCTGCTCCCCTACTCGGTCGTCGGCCCCTTCGCGGGCGTCCTGCTGGACCGCTGGCGACGCCGGCAGGTCTTCGTGTACGGCAACGGACTGCGCGCCCTGCTGGCCGTGGCCACAGCCGTGCTGATGATCAGCCGTGTTCCGGACTGGCTCTTCTATGTGTCCGCGCTCTGTGTCACGGCCGTCAACCGCTTCGTCCTCGCCGGGCTGTCCGCCGCCCTGCCCCGTGTGGTCGACACCGAACGCCTGGTGCTGGCCAACTCACTGTCGCCGACGGCCGGCACGCTCGCCGCGACCGCCGGCGGAGGTCTCGCCTTCCTCGTGCGCCTCGTGGCATCGGGCTCCGACGCCGCGGTGGTGCTGTTGGGCGCCTTCCTCTACCTGTGCGCGAGCCTGGCGTCCCTGAGTATGGCCCCCGGGCTCCTCGGCCCCGACCGGCAACCGGCACGGCCGCACCTGACCACCGCACTCGCCGACACCGCACGGGACCTGCTCGCGGCGGTCCGGCACCTGGCCGCCCCCCGGCGCAGGGAAGCGGCCTGGGCGCTGGTCGCCATGACGCTCATGCGCTTCTGCTACGGCGCACTCCTCGTTCTGCTGCTCATGCTGTGCCGCTACGCCCTTACCGTCGGCACCGAGGAGGGCCTGCGGCTGCTGGGCCTGGCGCTTGCGCTGTCGGGTGCCGGATTCTTCACCGCGGCCGCGGTGACGCCGTGGGCGGCGGGGCGCCTCGGCCCGGGCCGCTGGATCGTGGTGTGCTCCGGGGCTGCCGCGGTACTGGAGCCCGCCCTCGGCCTTGCGTTCGCCACGGGGCCCCTGCTGATCGCGGCCTTCGTTCTGGGTCTGACCACCCAGGGAGCCAAGATCGCCACGGACACGATCGTGCAGGCCTCGGTCGACGACGGTTTCCGAGGCCGGATCTTCTCCGTGTACGACGTGCTCTTCAACGTGGCGTTCGTCAGCGCGGCAGGGGTCGCTGCCCTGATGCTTCCGCCGGACGGTCGCTCGGTCATGCTGGTGGTGCTGGTAGCCCTGATCTACGGCGGCGTCGCCGTGTCCCTGGCCCGCTTCCAACGACAGTGGGGCAGGCAGCGCTGAGGGTGATGTTTCACGTGAAACATCACCCTCAGCGCTGTGAACGCGGGACGTGTTTCACGTGAAACATCGCCCGCCGATCCGTCTCAGCTCTGCTCGGCCCACCAGTCCTTGAGAGCCGTCACCGCCGAGTCGTGGTCCATGGGCCCGTTCTCCAGGCGCAGCTCCAGCATGTGCTTGTACGCCTTGCCGATGACGGGCCCCGGGCCGACACCGAGGATCTCCATGATCTGGTTGCCGTCGAGGTCGGGGCGGATCGCGTCCAGTTCCTCCCGCTCCTGGAGCTGGGCGATGCGCTCCTCCAGGCCGTCATAGGCGCGGGACAGCGAGGCCGCCTTGCGCTTGTTGCGCGTGGTGCAGTCGGAGCGGGTCAGCTTGTGCAGGCGGTCCAGCAACGGGCCCGCGTCACGGACGTAGCGGCGTACCGCCGAGTCCGTCCACTCCCCGGTGCCGTAGCCGTGGAAGCGCAGATGCAGCTCGACGAGCCGCGAGACGTCCTTCACCAGCTCATTGGAGTACTTCAGAGCGGTCATGCGCTTCTTGGTCATCTTGGCGCCGACCATCTCGTGGTGATGGAACGAGACGCGGCCGTCCTTCTCGAAGCGCCGCGTACGCGGCTTGCCGATGTCGTGCAGCAGGGCGGACAGCCGCAGCGTGAGGTCCGGGCCGTTCTCCTCCAGCGCGATCGCCTGCTCCAGAACGATGAGCGTGTGCTCGTAGACGTCCTTGTGCCGGTGGTGCTCGTCACTCTCCAACCGCAGGGCCGGCAGCTCGGGCAGCACGTGAGCGGCGAGACCGGTGTCGACGAGCAGCGCCAGGCCCTTGCGCGGGTGGCGGGAGAGGATCAGCTTGTTCAGCTCGTCCCGGACGCGCTCCGCCGACACGATCTCGATCCGTGCCGCCATCTCCGTCATGGCGGTGACGACCTCCGGGGCGACCGCGAAGTCCAGCTGGGCGGCGAACCGGGCCGCCCGCATCATCCGCAGAGGGTCGTCCGAGAACGACTCCTCGGGCGTGCCCGGCGTCCGCAGCACTCGCCCGGCCAGGTCTGCCAGACCGCCGTGGGGATCGATGAACTCCTTCTCCGGCAGCGCCACCGCCATCGCGTTGACCGTGAAGTCGCGTCGGACCAGGTCTTCCTCGATGGAGTCGCCGTAGGAGACCTCGGGCTTGCGGGACGTGCGGTCGTACGCCTCCGACCGGTAGGTGGTGATCTCGATCTGGTAGCCGCCCTTGTGCGCGCCGACGGTGCCGAAGGCGATGCCCACCTCCCAGAGGGCGTCCGCCCACGGCCGGACGATCTTCAGTACGTCCTCGGGGCGGGCGTCAGTGGTGAAGTCCAGGTCGTTGCCGAGACGGCCGAGCAGCGCGTCGCGGACCGACCCGCCGACCAGGGCCAGGGAGAACCCGGCCTCCTGGAATCGACGGGCGAGATCGTCGGCGACGGGGGCCACCCGCAGCAGCTCGGTGACCGCGCGCTGCTGCACCTGGCTCAGGGCAGAGGGAGTGTCTTCGTTGGGGTTCGGCACAACAGAAGAGGGTACGTGCCTCGCGCCGCCGGAGGCGCCTCCATTAGGGCAGGGGCCGGCTCGGGCATACCCGCCGCAAGCACTGCGCTTGCGGCGTACGCCTGCTCTCCCGTCGATACTGGACATAGAGGACGCGTCACCATCGTGCTTCGATCTTGTGCGGCAGACCACGGCACTTCCCCTCGGCGCACATCGTTACCATGCGTGGACGCACAATCCGACGACCACTGATGACGAGGGACGGGCGAGCGCGTGGCCGAGGCGGCTGAATACCAGGGGCCCAGTCCCTCACCTGCCCGCCGGTGGCTGCGGCGCAGCGGCGCGGTGCTCGCCGGTGTGCCTCTGCTGGCCGGGCTGCTCCAGCTGCCCGCCGCGGCGCCCGCCGAGGCCGCCTCCTCCGGCACGGTGTCCGTCTCGCTGGACTCCCTCGGACCCAGTGCCCCGACGGACGGGGACACGCTGACCGTCTCCGGCACGGTGACCAACAAGGGCAAGCAGCCCGTCACCGACGCCCACGTGGGCCTGCGTGTGGGCGCCCTGCTGAACACCCGCGCGTCGATCGACGGCATCGCCCAGCACCCCGACGATCTGCAGGGCGGCACCGGTCCGGAAGTCGGCGGCAAGTACGTGGAGAAGTTCGCCAAGCTCGCCCCGGGGGTCGCCCAGCACTTCAGCATCTCCGTCCCGGTGGACAAGCTCGACCTCGGCGAGGACGGCGTCTACGAGTTCGGCGTCTCCCTGTCCGGCAAGACATCCGCCCAGTCCTGGGACCAGGTGCTCGGCATCCAGCGGACCTTCCTGCCGTGGCAGTCCTCCGAGGCCGACACCAAGACGAAGACGACGTTCCTGTGGCCGCTTCTCTCCACGGTCCACATGACGGCCAGGACGGGCGCGGGCGAGCAGCAGACGCCGATGTTCCTCAACGACGACCTGGCCAAGGAACTCGCGCCGGGCGGCCGGCTGGCGCAGATGGTGAACCTGGGCAAGGACCTCGACGTCACCTGGGTGATCGACCCGGACCTGCTGGCCTCCGTGGACGCGATGGCGTCGGGCACCTACCGGCTCCAGGGCGAGGGGGACACCAGCACGCCCGGCTCCAAGGAGAATCAGGCGCTCGCCAAACAGTGGCTGGCCGACCTGCAGAAGGCGGTGACGGGCAGGGAGGTCGTCGCGCTGCCCTTCGCCGACCCGGACCTGGCCTCCCTCGCGCACAACGGCACCAGCGTCACCGGCTCGCTCAGCCACCTCAAGGACGCGACCGACGTGGCCGCCATCACCGTCAAGACGGTGCTCCACGTCACACCGAGCACCGACTTCGCCTGGCCCGTGAACGGCGCGGTGGACCCCTCCATCGTGAAGGTCGCGACCTCCGCCGGAGCCGACCGGGTGATCGCCCGCAGCGACAGCCTCCAGGACACCGCGGCACTGACCTACACGCCCTCCGCCGCCCGCCCGGTCGGCGGAGGCACCACGGCGGTCGTGGCCGACGCCCGGCTCTCCACGGCCTTCGAGGGCGACCTGACGAAGGCGGGCTCGGCCACGCTCGCCGTGCAGCGGTTCCTGGCCCAGAGCCTTGAGGTGAACGCCCAGACCGACCAGCAGCGCAGCATCGTCGTCGCTCCTCAGCGCCTGCCCACGGCGGCCCAGGTGCAGGCGATGGCGGCAGCCGCGAAGGCACTCCAGGGCGGCACCTGGAGCCAGTCCCAGGCCCTCACCTCGGCGGCCAAGGACAAGCCCGACCCCAGCGCCACCACACGCATCCCGTCGACGTCCGCCTATCCGGTCTCGCTCCGCCGGCAGGAGCTGCCGAGGACGGCGTTCGAGCAGGTCGCGCTCACCCAGGACAAGCTCGACAACTTCCAGGTGATCCTCTCCAGGCAGTCCCGCGTGGTGACGCCGTTCGGACGGGCCATAAACCGTGAGATGTCCACGTCGTGGCGCGGCCGGAACGCGGAGGCGGACAGCTACCGCAGCGATGTCGAGACGTGGCTCGACGGCCTGGCCGACCAGGTGAAGCTGATCGAGAAGTCGGAGACCAAGCTCTCCGGCCGCAGCGCGACCATCCCGGTGACCGTCCAGAACAACCTCGTCCAGCCCGTCGGTCACCTGGTGCTGCGCCTGACGTCGACGATGCCGACCCGTCTGAAGATCCACGGCAAGGCCTACTGGGAGCAGCCGGTGGAGGTCTCCGGCGGGCACAGCCAGTCCGTGAAGTTCACCACCTCGGCCAACGCCAACGGCCGTGTCACGGTGATCGCCCAGCTGTTCACCCAGGACGGCCAGGAGTACGGCGACTCGGTCAGCTTCGACGTGAAGGTCACCGAGGTCACGCCCACCGTGATGCTGGTCATCGGCGGCGGCGTGCTGCTCCTCGTCCTCGCCGGTTTCCGCATGTACACCCAGCGCAAGCGCGCGTCCGCCCGGCAGGCCGGGGACGACGGCCCCGGCACGGACGGCGAGGGCACCGACGAGCCCGGGAACCCCGAGGCGCCCGGAGACCGTCTCACCGAGGAGTCCGGCTCCGCCTCCGGAGCAGACGGCCCGGAGCAGGCGAGTGACCCTGCACCGGACACCGCACCGGAAAACGCCGACCCGTCCGGGACGGGTGAGAGAGTGGACCGTTGAGCGATGTCGTGGCCGGTGGGCCCGGGACGATGAGGTGGGGTAAGCATGAACGCGCCGTACGACGGTGAACGCGGCCAGGGCGCGGCCGGCTCGGGCTACCCCGAGACGCCGCCCGAGCCCGGGCAGGTGCCGCCGCAGCACGCTGCGGACATGTACCTCCAGGACGCCTATGGGCAGGACCCCTACCAGGCGCACGACCTGACCGCCCAGGACCCGGTCGCCGAGGCGCTCTACGACCGCGCCGCGCACCCGCCGCCGCCCCCGGGCTCCTACGAACAGCAGCAGCCGCTGTACGCGCCGCCCGCCCAGTCTCCGTACGCCCCCGATCCGAACGTGTGGGCGCAGACCCCGGCGCCCGAGCCGGGGGGCGCGACCCTGCACCTGCCGTACGGCGAGGACCCGCGGACGACCCAGTTCGTGGGCGTGGACGATCTGGTGTCGCACTCCGGTGAGGAGCACCACGAGCCGGACGCCTTCGCGCACCTCTTCAAGGACCAGCAGCAGAGCGGCGGACACGCGCCCGCGAACTCCCCGGGCGTCCCGGGGCCGGCCACCGCCCCCGGCTACGGGCAGGCGGGCACGGGACAGCACCCGTCGCCGTACGACCAGGGACCTCAGCAGGGGAGCCCTTACGCCCAGGCCCCTTACCCGGCTGCTCCGTCCGCTGCCGGCACCCCGCCGCAGCCTCCGGTGCCGTCTCCGGCCGCCGCCCCGGACCCGGCTGGTCCGCGCGGCGCCGCGGCGGCCGGGGCGTCCGGGGCTCCCTCCGTACCCACGGCCGCGGCCGCCCCCGCGAAGAAGGGCGGCAAGGCCGCCGGGCTGCTGAAGTCCAGTGCCGTGATGGCGGCGGGCACGATGGTCTCCCGCCTCACCGGCTTCATCCGCTCCGCGCTGATCGCCGCGGCCCTGGGTCTCGGCTTCCTCGCCGACTCCTTCCAGGTGGCCTACCAGCTGCCGACGATGATCTACATCCTCACCGTCGGCGGCGGCCTGAACTCCGTCTTCGTGCCACAGCTGGTGCGGTCCATGAAGGAGGACGAGGACGGCGGCGAGGCCTTCGCCAACCGCCTGCTGACGCTCGTCATGGTGGCGCTCGCCGCACTGACCGGTCTCGCGATGTTCGCGGCACCGCTGCTGGTGCGCATGCTGTCCCCCACCATCGCCGACAACCCGGCGGCCAACGAGGTCGCGGTCACCTTCACCCGCTACTTCCTGCCGTCGATCTTCTTCATGGGCATCCACGTGGTGATGGGTCAGATCCTCAACGCCCGCGGAAAGTTCGGCGCGATGATGTGGACCCCGGTCCTGAACAACATCGTCATCATCGTCTCGCTCGGCATGTTCATCTGGGTCTACGGCACCGCCGCCAACTCGCACATGACCGTCACCAGCATTCCGGCGGAAGGTCAGCGGCTCCTCGGCGTCGGTGTGCTGCTCGGTCTGGTCGTGCAGGCCCTCGCGATGATCCCGTACCTGCGGGAGACCGGCTTCCGGATCCGCCTGCGCTTCGACTGGCGGGGCCACGGCCTGGGCAAGGCCGCGATGCTCGCCAAGTGGACGGTCCTGTTCGTGCTCGCCAACCAGCTGGGCGCCATGGTCGTGACCCAGCTGTCCACCGCCGCGGGCGACGGCTCCGGGGTCAAGGGCACCGGTTTCGCCGCCTACGCCAACGCCCAGCTGATCTGGGGTCTGCCACAGGCCATCATCACGGTGTCCCTGATGGCCGCCCTGCTGCCGCGCCTGTCGCGCTCGGCCGCCGAGGGGGACGGAGGGGCCGTCCGCGACGACATCTCCCAGGGGCTGCGCACGACCGCGGTCGCCATCGTGCCCATCGCCTTCGGCTTCGTCGCGCTCGGCATCCCGATGTGCACGCTGATCTTCGGCTCCGCGGGCATCGGCTCGGCCACCAACATGGGCTACATGCTGATGGCCTTCGGCCTCGGCCTGATCCCGTACTCGGTGCAGTACGTCGTCCTGCGCGCCTTCTACGCCTACGAGGACACCCGCACCCCCTTCTACAACACCGTCATCGTGGCGGCGGTCAACGCGGCTGCCTCCGGGCTCTGCTACCTCCTGCTGCCTTCCCGCTGGGCGGTGGCCGGCATGGCCGCCGCCTATGGCCTCGCCTACGCGATCGGCGTCGGCGTCGCCTGGCGGCGCCTGCGCAAGCGGCTCGGCGGCGACCTCGACGGCGCCCGCGTGCTGCGGACCTACGCCCGGCTCGGCCTCGCCTCGGTCCCGGCAGCCGTGCTCAGCGGCGCGGCCTGCTACGGCATCGGGCACACCCTCGGTCAGGGCATCATCGGCTCCTTCGCCGCACTGATCGTCGGCGGTGCCGTCCTGTTCGGCATCTTCTTCGTGGCCGCCCGCCGTATGCGCATCGATGAACTCAACTCGCTCGTGGGAATGGTCCGCGGGCGTCTGGGGCGCTGAGGCGGGGGTAGGCGCACAACCATCGTCCGCTGCCGTGTGTCGTGCATAGCGGCGGACTGTGGGCACAATTGGTTTCGGCGTCGGACAGCGTGCAACGGATGGGGAGGCAGGGACGACGGTGGCGGAACGGAGCACGGCTGCCGTCGACGTGGCAGACAACAGCGGTGAGCAACCGCTGACCGCCAAGGCGGACCAGGCCACGGCCGACGGGGTGGCCAACAACCCGGAGCGGGACACGGACAGCGCAGAGGCGCAGGGGAGCGGCGGAATCGACGGTCCCGGGCAGAACGCCTCTCCTCCCGAACTGCACAGCGGTCACAAGCTCGCCAGACGCTACCGGCTGGAGGAGTGCGTCACCCGTCTGGACGGATTCAGCAGTTGGCGTGCCGTCGACGAGAAACTCCGGCGTGCCGTCGGCGTTCACATCCTGCCCGCGGACCATGCGCGGGCCCGCTCCGTGCTGGCTGCGGCCCGTTCCTCCGCGCTGCTCGGCGACCCCCGGTTCGTCCAGGTCCTCGACGCCGTCGAGGAGAACGACCTCGTGTACGTCGTGCACGAGTGGCTGCCCGACGCCACCGAGCTGACCACGCTCCTCACGACCGGCCCCCTGGAACCGCACGACGCCTACCAGATGGCCAGTCAGATCGCCTCCGCCATGGCCGCCGCGCACCGCGAGGGCCTGGCCCATCTCCGGCTGAACCCGAACGCCGTCCTGCGCACCTCCACCGGGCAGTGGCGGATCCGTGGCCTCGCCGTGAACGCCGCGCTGCGCGGCATCAGCTCCGACACCCCGCAGCGCACCGACACCGAGGCGATCGGCGCCCTGCTGTACGCGGCGCTGACCCAGCGGTGGCCGTACGAGGACGACGCGTACGGCCTGTCGGGCCTGCCCAAGGACATCGGGCTCATCGCACCGGACCAGGTGCGGGCCGGTGTCCACCGCGGCCTGTCGGAACTGGCCATGCGGGCCCTGGTCAACGACGGAGCCACCGCGTCCCGGCACGAGGCCCCGTGCACCACGCCGGAAGAGCTGGTGAAGGTGATCGGCGAGATGCCGCGCATCCGCCCGCCGGAGCCCGCGTTCACGGCCCCGCCCGAGTACCAGCGCACGACCTACCAGCAGGGCACGTACGGCCGGCCCGCACCGCATCCCGGTGCCACCCAGCCGGTGACGGCCCCACCGCCTCCCCTGCAGAGCCGCACCGGCAAGGCCCTGAAGTGGGCGGTGTCGGCTCTCCTCATCGCCGCCCTGGGCCTGGGCAGCTGGCAGTTGGCGGACGCGTTGATGGACCGGGGCGACAAGTCCAACGACACCAACAGGACACAGACGCAGCAGGGCGGCGACAAGGGCCCGAAGGCGCCGACGGCCGGCAAGCCCGTCGCCATCGAGGGCGCCCGGGACTTCGACCCGTTCAGCACCGACCAGTCCGAGAAGCCCGCCGACATAGACAAGGCGTACGACAAGGACCCGTCCAGCTACTGGCAGACGGACTTCTACCTCGGGCCGAAGTTCGGAAACCTGAAGTCGGGTGTCGGCGTCATCCTCGACCTCGGCAAGGTCCAGCAGGTGGGCAAGGTGAAGATCGTCTTCAAGGGGGAGACCTCGGTCGAACTCCGTGCCGCCGGCCCGGGAACGACGTCGGAGCCGACGTCGTTCGACGCCTTCGGCAAGGTCGCCTCGGGTTCGGGCACGTCTGTGACGCTCCAGCCCGGCAAGCAGCTCAAGACCCAGTACCTGCTGGTGTGGCTGACCCAGCTGCCTCCGGCCCCCGACGAACCGGGCCACTGGCGGGGCAGGGTGGCAGACATCAAGGTGACCAGCTAAGTTCCCCCCGTGGAGGGGCACATGGCAGAGGGCGCCGTATTCGACGGGGTGAGCGACCGCGATCTGCTCGCTCGCCATGTGGCCGGCGACCCCGATGCCTTCGGGGAGATCGTGCGGCGGCACCGGGACCGGCTGTGGGCCGTCGCGCTGCGGACGCTGGGCGACCGCGAGGAGGCCGCTGACGCCGTCCAGGACGCCCTCGTGTCCGCCTTCCGGGCCGCCCACACGTTCCGGGGCCAGTCGGCCGTCACGACGTGGCTGCACCGGATCACGGTGAACGCCTGCCTCGACCGGGCGCGCAAGACGGCCTCGCGCAAGACCTCACCCGTCGACGACACGGAGCGCCTGGAGCAGCTGCTGGAGCCGCACGAGTCGGCATCGGCGCCCGCTGAGCGCAACGACGTGCACCGGCAGCTCCTCGAAGCACTCGGCACCCTTCCGTACGAGCAGCGGGCCGCTCTGGTGCTCGTCGACATGCAGGGCTACCCCGTGGCGGAAGCCGCCCGGATACTCGACGTGCCGACGGGGACGGTGAAGAGCCGCTGCGCCCGGGGCAGGGCGAGGCTGCTGCCCCTGCTCACCCATCTCCGGCCCGACGGTGCCGGAGGCGAAAAAGACTCCGGCTCCGGACGGAACCGCGCGACGGGGACATCCGTCCCACCGGCAACGGGGTCTGCAGAGGAAAGCACCGATGACACCGGACCCAGTGATTCAGCCGTAGTGAAGGGCGGAGGTGGGCGAGCGTGACTTCCACGACAGACACGGCCGGGCACCCGGACGTCGCGGAGATCTCCGACCTCACCGAAGGCCTTCTCCCGCCGGACCGCAGCACGGACATACGGCGCCACCTGGACGCGTGCGAGCTGTGCGCCGACGTCCACGCCTCTCTGGAGGAGATCCGGGAACTGCTGGGATCCGCTCCGCAGGCGCAGCGCATGCCGGACGACGTGGCCGAACGGATCGACGCCGCCCTCACTGCCGAGGCGATACTCGGCACCTTTGCGCCGGACTCAGCGGACGCACCCCTCTCAGGTCCGGACGCCTCGGTCCACGAGAGCGATGACGCTCCTGTTTCACGTGAAACATCGGCCCCGTCTGTCCGTCCGTCCGGCCGGACGGACGCAGCGACCGGTCCGGGACGCAAGGGCCGTGAGCGGGGCAGGCGCCGGAGGCGAGTGGTTCTGGGCGCCGTTCTCACCGCGGCAGTCCTGGGGGCCGGATCCCTGGCCCTGCAGGCACTCAGTGACCACTCCTCCCACCCCACCGCCCAGGGACATCCGACTCCGTCCGCCGCCGCCTTCTCCGGCGACAGCGTCCAGAGCCAGGTGAAGGATCTCCTCGCCGCCAAGAAGGTCACGCGCAACGGCGCCGACAGCCAGCGGCCCTCGGGAGAGGTCGGGACCGAGCGGACCTCCCCGGGAGCGACCGAGAGCGCCAACACCCTCATCCAGACCGAGCCTCCCGTCCCCGACTGTGTCCGGCAGGCGCTTCACCGCGGCGGCACCGTTCTGGGCGCCAGGACGGGGACATACGAGGGGAAGGCCGCTTATCTCGTGGTGGTGCCGGACGCCAAGGACAGTGAGCGGGTCATGGCCTACGTCGTAGACGCGGCCTGTGTCCGTGAGCAGCACGCGGCCGCCGGCAAGGTCCTCCTGAAGCAGTCCCTCGCCCGTCCCTGAGTCCGCTGGGGGCGGTTCCTCAGTCCTTCCACGGGGAAGCGTGTGCCAGGGCACACCGGGAATGCGCGCCCCGTAGGATCCGTTGGGTGGTGTGAGAGTCCCGAAAGGGGCTCCCACCGGTCGACTGACGCAGACCAGAGACGAGGAATCAAGCCGTGAGCGACGTCCGTAACGTGATCATCATCGGCTCCGGGCCCGCAGGCTACACGGCGGCGCTCTACACCGCGCGCGCCTCGCTGAAGCCCCTGGTGTTCGAAGGCGCTGTCACCGCCGGCGGGGCGCTGATGAACACCACCGAGGTCGAGAACTTCCCGGGCTTCCGCGACGGCATCATGGGCCCCGACCTGATGGACAACATGCGCGCCCAGGCCGAGCGGTTCGGCGCCGAGCTGGTTCCGGACGACATCGTCTCCGTCGACCTGACCGGTGAGATCAAGACGGTCACCGACACCACGGGCACGGTCCACCAGGCGAAGGCCGTCATCGTCACCACCGGGTCCCAGCACCGCAAGCTGGGGCTGCCGAACGAGGACGCCCTGTCCGGTCGAGGCGTCTCCTGGTGCGCCACCTGTGACGGCTTCTTCTTCAGGGACCAGGACATCGCCGTGATCGGCGGCGGTGACACCGCGATGGAGGAGGCCACCTTCCTCTCGCGGTTCGCCAAGTCCGTGACGATCGTCCACCGCCGTGACACGCTCCGCGCCTCCAAGGCCATGCAGGAGCGCGCCTTCGCCGACCCGAAGATCAAGTTCGTGTGGGACAGCGAGGTCGCCGAGATCCAGGGCGAGCAGAAGCTCTCCGGTCTGAAGCTGCGCAACATCAAGACCGGCGAGCTGTCCGACCTGCCGGTGACCGGTCTGTTCATCGCGATCGGTCACGACCCCCGCACCGAACTGTTCAAGGGCCAGCTGGACCTGGATGAGGAGGGCTACCTGAAGGTCGCCGCCCCGTCCACCCGCACCAACGTCACCGGTGTCTTCGGCGCCGGTGACGTGGTCGACCACACCTACCGCCAGGCGATCACCGCGGCCGGCACCGGGTGCTCCGCCGCTCTGGACGCCGAGCGCTTCCTCGCCGCCCTCGCGGACGAGGACAAGGCGGAGCCCGAGAAGACCGCCGCCGTCTGACCTTCCCCCCTTCCCTCGCCCCAGCGCACGATCAAGCTAAGGAGCCCGCAGTGGCCGGCACCCTGAAGAATGTGACCGACGACTCCTTCGACCAGGACGTCCTCAAGAGCGACAAGCCCGTCCTGGTGGACTTCTGGGCCGCCTGGTGCGGTCCGTGCCGTCAGATCGCCCCGTCCCTGGAGGCGATCGCCGCCGAGTACGGCGACAAGATCGAGATCGTCAAGCTCAACATCGACGAGAACCCGGGTACGGCCGCCAAGTACGGCGTCATGTCCATCCCCACCCTGAACGTCTACCAGGGTGGTGAGGTCGCCAAGACCATCGTCGGCGCCAAGCCCAAGGCCGCCATCGTCCGCGACCTGGAAGAGTTCATCGTCGGCAAGTAGGACGAAGAGCGGTGCCGTCCGCGGTCGGCGGTACATGTTTCACGTGAAACACGAATGGGCCAGCCCCTCGGGGCTGGCCCATTCGCATGACGCGTCCGGCTGCTGCCCGACCGTTACAGCGGTCTCAGCGCCGGCTCCTTCTGTACCGCCCCCAGTAGCCGGTCGAGCGCCATCTCCACGTCTTCCTTCCAGGAGAGCGTCGACCGTAGCTCCAGCCGCAGCCGGGGATGCGCCGGGTGCTGCCGAACCGTCTTGAAGCCCACGGCCAGAAGATGGTCGGCGGGCAGCAGACAGGCGGGCTCCTTCCAGCGAGCGTCCCCGATGGCCTCGATCGCCTTGAAGCCCCGGCGCAGCAGATCCTTGGCCACCGTCTGCACCAGCACCCTGCCCAGCCCCTGCCCCTGATAGCCAGGCACGACGGTGGCAGTCATCAGCTGTACGGCGTCCGGCGAGACCGGGCTCGTGGAGAAGGCCGCCGAGCGGGGGACATAGGCCGGCGGAGCATAGAGCACGAAGCCCACCGGCACGTCATCGACGTAGGCCACGCGGCCGCACGATCCCCAGTCCAGCAGGACCGCGGAGATCCAGGACTCCTTCTCCACCGCGGTCGTGCCCGCTTTCACGGCCGCTTCGCCCCTGACCGGGTCCAGCTCCCAGAAGACGCACGAGCGACAGGGCTGGGGGAGGTCCTGAAGGTTGTCCAGCGTGAGCGGCACGAGCCGACGCCCCATGAAGGCTGATCCTCGCTTCTTTCGGCCGCCGCATCCCCGGCGACTGCTGTGGCCATACCCATGCGCATCGTATCCACGATGCGATTCACTCGATACCGCAGCAAAGCAAAGAGCGGGCCGTGTTCCGGTACACACCGGACACGGCCCGCTCGTCGGCACAATCGGGCGGCGAAGCCGAGAGTCAGTCGCTCTGCTCGGTCTCGCCGTCCTGGGAGCTCCTCTGGAGGGCCAGCCTCTCTCCGGGGGCGAGCGTGCCGAGGATCCGCTCGAGGTCGTCCGGGGAGGCGAACTCCACGGTGATCTTGCCCTTCTTCTGACCCAGCTCGACCTTCACGCGCGTCTCGAAACGGTCCGAGAGACGGGTGGCCAACTCGCTCAGTGCCGGGGAAGGCACGGAACCGGCGCGAGGCCCCTTGGAGCGTGAGGCCCGCTGAGGCCGTGAGCCCATCAGCGTGACGATCTCTTCCACCGACCGCACCGACAGTCCTTCGGCCACGATGCGATGCGCCAGCCGATCCTGCTCCTCCGAGTCTTCGACGGACAGCAGCGCCCGGGCATGACCGGCCGAGAGCACCCCGGCAGCCACCCGCTTCTGAACTGTCGGAGAGAGCTTGAGCAGCCGCAGGGTGTTGGAGACCTGCGGGCGGGACCGCCCGATCCGGTCGGCCAACTGGTCATGCGTGCAGTTGAAGTCCTTCAACAGCTGGTCGTAGGCCGCGGCCTCTTCGATCGGGTTCAGCTGCGCGCGGTGCAGGTTCTCCAGCAGGGCGTCCAGGAGGAGCTTCTCGTCCTCCGTGGCCCGCACGATGGCCGGGATGGCCTCAAGGCCGGCCTCACGGCAGGCCCGCCAGCGCCGCTCGCCCATGATCAGCTCATAACGGGCGGGTCCCAGCTGCCGCACGACGACGGGCTGCAGGAGACCGACCTCCTTGATGGAGGTCACCAGCTCCTGAAGAGCGTCCTCGTCGAAGACATCACGCGGCTGACGCGGGTTCGGCGTGATGGCGTCGAGCGGGATCTCGGCGAAGTGGGCGCCCAACGGGGGCGCGGGTGTCTCCGCAACCGGGCTCGCCGTGGTCTCCTCGGTTTCATGTGAGACAGACGGCAGGGTGGCCACCTTCGCGGCGGCCACACCACGATCGGCCGACAGTACCGGCGCAGCCGCGGAAGACGCGGATACCGACCCCCCCATCACAGCCGGAGGTGACGTCTTCTCGGTCGGGGCAGCGGGGATCAGCGCGCCGAGTCCACGGCCCAGCCCCCTCCGTCGCTCACTCACTGGATCCCTTCCACCATGCTCGGGTCGTTCTGGGCGCCGATGTGGGCCTGGCTCGCGTCGTAGCTGATGCCAACGCCCTTCAGCGCGATTTCTCGGGCCGCCTCGAGATACGAGAGTGCCCCACTCGAACCAGGATCGTAAGTCAGCACCGTCTGCCCATAGCTCGGTGCCTCGGAGATGCGGACCGAGCGCGGGATGCTCGTCCGCAGCACCTCGTCACCGAAGTGGGTGCGCACCTCCTCCGCGACCTGCGAGGCGAGACGCGTCCGGCCGTCGTACATGGTGAGCAGGATCGTCGACACATGCAGTGTGGGGTTGAGATGTCCACGCACCAGATCGACGTTGCGCAACAGCTGACCCAGGCCCTCGAGCGCGTAGTACTCGCACTGGATCGGGATCAGGACCTCCTGACCCGCGACCAGTGCGTTGACCGTCAAGAGGCCGAGGGAGGGCGGGCAGTCGATGAGGATGTAGTCCAACGGCTGCTCATACGCCTGGATGGCACGCTGAAGCCGGCTCTCCCGCGCCACGAGGGACACCAACTCGATCTCCGCACCGGCCAGATCGATGGTCGCGGGAGCGCAGAAGAGACCCTCGACATCCGGGACCGGCTGGACGACCTCTGCGAGAGGCTTGCTCTCCACGAGCACGTCGTAGATGGATGGCACTTCGGCGTGATGGTCGATCCCAAGCGCCGTGGATGCGTTTCCCTGAGGGTCGAGGTCGATCACCAGGACCCGGCCACCGTGCAGGGCCAGCGAAGCGGCAAGGTTGACGGTGGTCGTCGTCTTGCCGACGCCGCCCTTCTGGTTGGCGACCACGATGACGCGTGTCTGCTCCGGTCGCGGCAGGCCTTCACCGGCCCGGCCCAGAGCTTCCACCGCCAATTGGGCGGCGCGACCGATGGGAGTGTCGTCCATCGGGGGCGGTGTTTCACGTGAAACATCCGCCCCCATCGACTCGGTACGGGGACCGGGGACCGGATCGGTCATCGGTCCCGCGATGTTGGCGTCGGACCGCAAGGATTCACTCTCCTCGACATCAGGCTCGCAATGAACAGAGCCTCCCATGTCTTCGGGGTCGTGAACCAGTGAGGCCTGGCCTTCTGTGGAGAAATCCACCTCTGTGGACAACTCCGTCCCCCCGGGAAGGGGCGGGACACCCGGGGAATCCCCTCCGAGCGAACCGAGAGGTTTCCTGTCACGAGGTTCGGCCGCGGCGCGGCCGCGACTGATGATGCCGTGCAGCAGTGAGCGACGTTTCACGTGAAACACGATGCACAGCGGTCGCGGCCGAACTCGCGCGACACTCCGTTCTGCGCAGGTTTGGCAGCTTGTGTGGAGTACGTCCGACGGTCAGCCACGTACGCCCGACCGTCAGCCACCCCGTCAGCCACCCCCGTCAGCGACGCCTGCGCACCCGGCCCGTTCGCGCCGCCTTCGCTCGCTTCGCCGCGAACCGCACACCACCCGGGCTCTCCCCGACCTCGACCCTGACGACGGTGGACAGCGGGTCCACAACGCCTTCTCCCACGTGCAGGATGGAGGTCTCCACCGCACCGAGCTTGCTGAGCGCGGTCGCCGCGGCCTTCAGCTCCTCCTCGGCCGTGTCGCCCTTGAGCGCGAGCATCTCGCCGTAGGGGCGGAGCAGGGGGATGCCCCAGGTGGCCAGACGGTCGAGCGGAGCCACGGCCCGGGCGGTCACCACATGGACCGGCGGGAGCTTGCCCAGGACTTCCTCGGCACGACCGCGCACCACGGTGACATGGTCCAGGCCGAGCAGCTCGACGACCTCGGTGAGGAAGTTGGTGCGCCGCAGCAGCGGCTCCAGCAGGGTGATGTTCAGGTCGTCCCGGACCAGGGCCAGCGGGATACCCGGGAGACCGGCTCCGGACCCCACGTCGCAGACCGTCACTCCCTCGGGTACCGCCTCGGAGAGCACCGCGCAGTTGAGCAGATGCCGCTCCCACAGGCGGGGGACTTCCCGCGGCCCGATCAGGCCACGCTGCACGCCCGTCTCGGCGAGCAGCTCCGCGTAGCGGACCGCATCGGCGAAGCGCTCGCCGAACACTTCCCGCGCCTGCTCGGGTGCGGGGGGAAGCTCCGCTGCCTCCGTCACGGGGACCGTCCTTCCGTACAGCGCCGGCGCTTCACGCACCGGCCACCAGAACTACCAGGCTGACAAAGTTCGGCCCCGTCTGCTCAACAGACGGGGCCGGTGGAACGTGAATGCCGATCAGGCGGGCAGCACGACGACGAAGCGCTGCGGCTCCTCGCCCTCGGACTCGCTGTTCAGCCCCGCCGCCTTGACGGCGTCGTGCACGACCTTCCGCTCGAACGGCGTCATCGGCTTGAGCTTCACGGGCTCACCCGAGCTCTTCGCCTCGGCGGCGGCCTTGGCGCCCAGCTCGGACAGCTCGGCGCGCTTCTTGGCCCGGTATCCCGCGATGTCCAGCATCAGCCGGCTGCGGTCCCCGGTCTCCCGGTGCACGGCCAGGCGCGTCAGCTCCTGCAGCGCCTCCAGGACCTCACCATCACGGCCGACCAGCTTCTGCAGGTCACGGCTGCCGGTGTCGCTGATGATCGACACGGAGGCGCGGTCGGCCTCGACGTCCATGTCGATGTCGCCGTCGAGGTCGGCGATGTCCAGCAGACCCTCCAGGTAGTCCGCCGCGATCTCACCCTCCTGCTCCAGGCGGGTGAGGGTGTCTGCACCCTCGGCAGCGGCGGAGGTGGTGCCTTCCGTCACGGGATGGGCTCCTTCTTACTTCTTGGACGGGGACTTGGGCCGCTGCGGGCCACCCTTGCGCTGGCCGGACTGGGCCTTGCTGCGGGTGCCGGAGCCGGGCTTCTGGGGCTGCTGGGCAGCGGCGGGCTTGGCGTCCTCCGGCGTGTCGGACTTCTCCAGCGAAGGGGAGTCGCCCGCCTGCTTGGGCCCGCCGGTCTGACGCTGGGCCTTGGACTGACGCTTGGGCTGCTGGCGTCGGGCGGCGGTCGTGGTGGCCGTCGCGCCGGTCGTGCCGTCCTCGGTCTGAGCCGCGGCCTGGGTCACGCTCTTGACCACGGTGCCGTCGCTCTGGGCGGCGAGGCCGGCCTTGTTCAGGGCGTTGATGAACTTCCGCTCGAACTCGTTGCGGTCGCGGCCCTTGGTGACGATCGCCTTGACGATCGTCTTCTCGCTCCGGCGGCGGACCTTGCCGTGGTGCGTGACGTGCTTGGTCAGACGCTCCAGGTAGGCGGCCTGGGCCTTGGAGCCCGGGGTCGGGTTGTTGTGGATGACGTACATCTGCTGGCCCATGGTCCACACGTTGGTGGTGAGCCAGTAGACGAGGACACCGACCGGGAAGTTGATGCCGAAGACGGCGAACATGATGGGGAAGACGTACATCAGCATCTTCTGCTGCTGCATGAACGGCGTCTTCACCGTCGTGTCGACGTTCTTCGTCATCAGCTGGCGCTGCGTGTAGAACTGCGACGCCGACATCAGGACGATCATGACCACGGTCACGACACGGACATCGGTGACCGAGGCGCCCAGCGAGTGGATCGTGTCGGCGCTGTCCTTGAACTTCGCGGCGAGCGGGGCCCCGAAGATGTGCGCCTTACGGGCGCTCTCCAGCAGCGACTCGTTGATGACGCCGATGGTCTCGCCCGACGCGATGCCGTTGAGCACGTGGTACAGGGCGAAGAAGAACGGGGACTGCGCCAGGATGGGAAGGCACGAGGAGAGCGGGTTGGTGCCCGACTCCTTGTACAGCTTCATCATCTCTTCGGACTGACGCTGTTTGTCGTTCTTGTAGCGCTCCTGGATCTTCTTCATCTCGGGCTGGAGCGTCTGCATGGCCCGGGTCGCCTTGATCTGCTTCACGAAGAGCGGGATCAGGCAGATACGGATCAGGATCACGAGGGACACGATGGACAGGCCCCAGGCCCACCCCGTGTCCGGGCCGAAGATGGCGCCGTACACCGTGTGGAACTGGACGATGACCCATGAAACGGGTGTCGTGATGAAGCTGAAGAGGCTGGCAATCGTGTCCACTAATCATGCTCCTTGGGCATGGGACGAGGTCTCTGCGGCCGGGCTCGGAGGAAGCTCGGGGGCGAGCTTCTCTTCGGTGGCCGGTTCGGCGGCGGAGGGCCCGCCCCTGCGTGCACGCCAGGCGTCGCGCAGCATTTCGTGCCACCGCGGGCGCTTGCGCGGCGGAACATGGTCCACGCCACCCAGCGACCACGGATTGCACCGGAGGATGCGCCAGGCGGTGAGTGCCGTTCCCTTGATCGCACCGTGCCGGTCGATGGCCGTGTAGCCGTAGTGGGAGCACGACGGGTAGTACTTGCACACCGGCCCCAGCAGTGGACTGATCGTCCACTGGTACAGCTTGATCAGGGCCAGCAGTGGGTACTTCATCGCGCGCCCCCTCCCAGTAGCCGCTCGACGGCGGCGTCCAGGTCTCGGGCCAGCTGTGCGTGGTCTGCGTCGCCCGCTCCGGGCAGCGCTCGTACGACTACCAGGCTACCGGGGGGAAAACGGTCGACTCGGTCACGCATCAGATGACGCAGTCTGCGCTTCACTTTGTTGCGCACGACCGCGCCACCCACGGCCTTGCTCACGACGAAACCCGCACGCGTCGGGGGAGCGCTCTCCCCAGGCGCGTGCGGGTCCGTGGCACCGCTACGAAGGTGGACGACGAGGGTCGGGCGGCCTGCCCGGCGACCTCGTCGCACCGCGGTCGCGAAGTCCTCGCGCCGCCTCAGCCGGTTCTCGGTGGGCAGCACGACGTCATGACCTGATCGGGATCAGGCGGACAGACGGGCGCGACCCTTGCTACGGCGGGACGCGAGAATCGCGCGGCCGGCACGGGTGCGCATACGCAGCCGGAAGCCGTGGGTCTTCGCGCGACGACGGTTGTTCGGCTGGAAGGTGCGCTTGCTCACTCGGGGGCTCCAGAAGAAATCGGTAGTGGCGGGGTGCCGTCCTGGCTGTCACCGTGCGCCCACGAGTAGCTCGCGTCACGCCCGAGTGCACCGCTTCCCGATCACCTGAAGTGATCTGTGCCCATCGGAGGCAGGCGGCAGCAGCCATCGACAACTCGACCTGGTTACGGTACGCGGGGCTGCGCCATTCGGTCAAACCGGCGGGCGTCGGGGGACACTGTCCACAGGCTGGGGACAACAACTTGAACCGTACCCGCCGCGCTGACTACCGTGGCTGGACTCCGATTCGTTCCCTTATCCCCGCCCGACCTGATTTTCATCCCGACCCGTCCCGTGAACCACACGTTCGGGGGACCTGTGAGAGAGCGTGCCCTGTGGCTGACGTACCTGCCGATCTTGCCGCAGTGTGGCCACGAGTACTGGAGCAGCTCCTCGGGGAGGGTCGCGGACAGGGCGTCGAGGTGAAGGACGAGCACTGGATCCGCCGCTGCCAGCCGCTGGCGCTGGTCGCGGACACCGCGCTGCTGGCCGTGCCGAACGAATTCGCGAAGGGCGTTCTCGAGGGCCGCCTCGCGCCCATCGTCAGCGAGACCCTGAGCCGTGAGTGCGGCCGCCCCATCCGCATCGCGATCACCGTGGACGACTCGGCGGGCGAGCCCCCGGCCCCGGCGGCGCCCCCCGCGCAGCAGGCGCCCAAGTCGCGTTACGAGGAGCCGGAACTGCCCTCCGGACCGTACGAGGGCTACGGCCGCCATCGCGCCGCCGACCAGATCCCGGGCACCGAACCGCAGCAGCGGTCCGACCAGCTGCCCACGGCCCGCCCCGCGTACCCCGCCGAGTACCAGCGCCCCGAACCCGGCGCCTGGCCGCGCCCCGCGCAGGACGAGTACGGCTGGCAGCAGCCGCGGCTCGGCTTCCCGGAACGCGACCCGTACGCCTCGCCGTCGTCGCAGGACTCCTACGGCTCCGGCCCGGACTCGTACGGGTCCCAGGACTACCGCCAGCAGGCCGCGGACCGGCCGCCGTACGAGCAGCAGCGCGGCGACTACGACGGGGCGCGGGCGGACTACGAGCCTTCCCGTCCGGACTACGAGCCCCCCCGCCCGGACTACGACGCCGGACGCTCCGAGTACGGGCAGGCCCGCGGCGACTACGACCAGCGCGACACCCGCCGCCGTGGCCTGCCCGAGCAGCCGGCGGGCGGCGGCCCGGCGCACCGCGGGGGCCACGGGCGCCCGGACGGCTCCACGGGCGGCGGGCCGGGCGCGCCGGCCGCACAGCCGGCCCCGGCGAGCGGTCCCGGCGAGCCGACGGCGCGGCTGAACCCGAAGTACCTCTTCGACACGTTCGTCATCGGCGCCTCCAACCGCTTCGCGCACGCCGCCGCGGTCGCCGTCGCCGAGGCACCCGCGAAGGCGTACAACCCCCTGTTCATCTACGGCGAGTCGGGGCTCGGCAAGACGCACCTGCTGCACGCGATCGGGCACTACGCGCGCAGCCTCTACCCGGGCACGCGCGTGCGGTACGTCAGCTCGGAGGAGTTCACCAACGAGTTCATCAACTCCATCCGCGACGGCAAGGGCGACAGCTTCCGCAAGCGCTACCGCGAGATGGACATCCTGCTGGTCGACGACATCCAGTTCCTCGCGGACAAGGAGTCGACGCAGGAGGAGTTCTTCCACACCTTCAACACCCTGCACAACGCGAACAAGCAGATCGTGCTGTCCTCGGACCGGCCGCCCAAGCAGTTGGTGACGCTGGAGGACCGGCTGCGGAACCGTTTCGAGTGGGGTCTGATCACCGACGTCCAGCCGCCCGAGCTGGAGACGCGCATCGCGATCCTGCGCAAGAAGGCGGTACAGGAGCAGCTCAACGCCCCGCCGGAGGTACTGGAGTTCATCGCCTCCCGCATCTCGCGCAACATCCGCGAGCTGGAGGGCGCGCTGATCCGGGTGACCGCGTTCGCCTCGCTGAACCGGCAGCCGGTGGACCTGGGCCTGACCGAGATCGTCCTGAAGGACCTGATCCCCGGCGGTGAGGACAGCGCGCCGGAGATCACCGCCCCGGCCATCATGGCGGCCACGGCCGACTACTTCGGGCTGACGGTGGAGGACCTGTGCGGCACCTCGCGCGGGCGCGCGCTGGTCACCGCCCGGCAGATCGCGATGTACCTGTGCCGTGAGCTGACCGACCTGTCCCTGCCGAAGATCGGGGCGCAGTTCGGCGGCCGTGACCACACGACCGTCATGCACGCCGACCGCAAGATCCGCGCGCTGATGGCCGAGCGGCGGTCCATCTACAACCAGGTGACGGAACTGACGAACCGCATCAAGAACGGCTGACGCCGGCCGTACGACGCCGTCGAGGGCGCCCCGGGGACCTCTGCCCCGGGGCGCCCTCTTCGCGTCGCCGCGGGGCGCCCTCATCGCGTCGCCCCGGGGCGCCCTCATCGCGTCGCCCCGGGGCGCCCTCATCGCGTCGCCCCGGGGCGTGCCGGGGCACCGGGCCACGGCGGTCCCCGGCCCGTGCGAAGGCGTCCGGCAGCGTCCACACAGCCCTCGTGGAGGGTCCGACACAGCCCGGTGGAGGCTCCCCACAGCCCTGTGGAGGGTCCGGCGCGGCCCGTGGCGTGTTTCCCGATCGGCACCGAGTGTTCGATTACCTGCCGGGTTACGGCCTCTCTCCACAGATTCGGTGACTTTCTTCCCTCCACATCCTGGGGACCGCCCAGTTGTCCCAAGGCGTGTCCACAGGGAGCCCGTGCGCGCGGTGTCCGTCCAGGTCAGCCGCCTGTGGAATCGTGGACGGAGGATCTCCACAGACTGTGGACGAAGAAGAGATCCACAGGCTGTGCACGAAGTTGTCCACCGGCGGCCCACAGGCTGAGGGCGGTTGTCCCCAATGATCGGCGGCTTCTCCACATGGCTGTCCACTGTTCGGCAACCCGAGGCCCCCGATCACCGTGTCGAGTGAAAGGCGTCACACGAAGCTGCCGGATTGGGGTGTGGGAAACGTGGGTAAACCTGGGGACACAGCTGGGGAGAACTGCCCGCGGGCTGTGGGCGAGGTGTGCAGAACTTTCCGTTCTCCACAGAGGACCCGGGTTGTCCACCGCTTCCGCCCACAGGGCCGGTGGATAAAATTCGTGCGCTGAGCTGGGCAAACGTGGTTATCCACGGTATCCACAGGCCCTACTACTACTCCCGACTAGAGAGAGTTCGGCAATCGTTTGGAAGCGGGACCTGTGCACAACTCGTCCGCTCGAGCCCGGCTGCCCCTCCGGGCGACTTGACCCCGACAGGCACCTACTGTCAGTGCCGTGCGTCAGACTGGTCCCCGGTGCTCCGCCCTTCGCAGTGGGCGGTGACATCGAGTCGGAGGACTCAGTAGCAACAGCAGGAGGCGGCTTACGGTGAAGATCCGGGTGGAACGCGACGTACTCGCGGAGGCAGTGGCCTGGGCGGCACGCAGCCTCCCGGCCCGTCCGCCGGCGCCTGTCCTCGCCGGCCTCCTGCTGAAGGCCGAGGACGGCCAGCTGAGCCTGTCTAGCTTCGAC
Source organism: Streptomyces lucensis JCM 4490 (assembly GCF_014650035.1). Lineage (GTDB taxonomy): Bacteria > Actinomycetota > Actinomycetes > Streptomycetales > Streptomycetaceae > Streptomyces > Streptomyces lucensis. Next base: position 243,940 of record NZ_BMUE01000006.1, read on the forward strand.
TACGAGGTCTCCGCCCGGGTGAGCGTCGACGCGGAGGTCGACGAGGAGGGCACCGTCCTCGTCTCCGGGCGCCTGCTCGCCGACATCTCCCGCGCCCTGCCCAACCGGCCGGTGGAGATTTCCACAGACGGTGTACGGGCGACCGTGGTCTGCGGTTCCTCGCGGTTCACACTCCACACCCTGCCTGTGGAGGAGTACCCGGCACTGCCGCAGATGCCGAACGCGACCGGCACCGTCCCCGGCGAGGTCTTCGCCGCCGCCGTGTCCCAGGTGGCCATCGCCGCCGGCCGTGACGACACCCTCCCGGTGCTCACCGGTGTGCGCATCGAGATCGAGGGCGACACGGTCACCCTGGCCTCCACCGACCGCTACCGCTTCGCCGTCCGCGAGTTCCTGTGGAAGCCGGAGAACCCGGACGCCTCCGCGGTCGCCCTGGTGCCCGCGAAGACGCTGCTCGACACCGCCAAGTCGCTGGGCGCCGGGGACAGCGTGACCCTGGCCCTGGCGGGCTCCGGTGCGGGCGAGGGGCTGATCGGTTTCGAGGGCGCGGGCCGTCGCACGACGACGCGGCTGCTCGAGGGCGATCTGCCGAAGTACCGGACGCTGTTCCCGACGGAGTTCAACTCCGTCGCCGTGATCGAGACGGCTCCGTTCGTGGAGGCCGTCAAGCGTGTGGCGCTGGTCGCCGAGCGGAACACCCCGGTGCGGCTGAGCTTCGAGCAGGGCGTGCTGATCCTGGAGGCCGGTTCCAGCGACGACGCACAGGCTGTGGAGCGGGTGGACGCCCAGCTGGAGGGCGACGACATCTCGATCGCCTTCAACCCGACGTTCCTGCTGGACGGCCTGAGCGCGATCGACTCCCCCGTGGCCCAGCTGTCGTTCACCACGTCCACGAAGCCGGCGCTGCTCAGCGGCAAGCCCGCGGTCGACGCGGAGGCGGACGAGGCGTACAAGTACCTGATCATGCCGGTGCGGCTGAGCGGCTGAGCCGCCGACGTCGTCCACAGCTGTGCACAGTGCCGGGGGCCTTCGCGGCACCCGGCACCGTGACCGCCGCGGGCGCCGGAACCACAGGTCAGAGGGCGCCACGCATGAGCGCGTATGCCCACAACTGTGCGTGACTGGGCGGGTTTAGGCTCGGCTCGGCACCTCGGTGCCTGTCACGCCACAGCGACCTAAGGAACACAACTGATGGAGCTCGGTCTCGTCGGCCTCGGCAAGATGGGCGGCAACATGCGCGAGCGGATCCGCCGCGCCGGCCACACCGTCATCGGGTACGACCGCAACGCGGACCTCGCCGACGTCCACAGCCTGGAAGAGCTTGTGGGCAAGCTCAGCGGGCCGCGCGTGGTCTGGGTGATGGTCCCGGCCGGCGAGCCCACCCAGTCGACCATCGACCGGCTCGCCGAGCTGCTGGAGCCCGGTGACGTGGTCGTGGACGGCGGCAACTCGCGCTGGACCGACGACGAGAAGCACGCCGCGGAGCTGGCCGCCAAGGGCATAGGCTTCGTGGACTGCGGTGTCTCCGGTGGCGTCTGGGGCCTGGAGAACGGGTACGCGCTGATGTACGGCGGCGACGCGGAGAACGTCGCCAAGGTGCAGCCGGTCTTCGACGCGCTCAAGCCGGAGGGCGACTTCGGCTCGGTGCACGCCGGCAAGGCCGGGGCGGGCCACTTCGCGAAGATGGTCCACAACGGCATCGAGTACGCGATGATGCAGGCCTACGCCGAGGGCTGGGAACTGCTGGAGAAGGTCGACTCCGTGGAGAACGTCCGCGAGGTCTTCCGCTCCTGGCAGGAGGGCACCGTCATCCGTTCCTGGCTGCTGGACCTCGCGGTCAACGCCCTCGACGAGGACCAGCACCTCGACGGCCTGCGCGGTTTCGCGCAGGACTCCGGTGAGGGACGCTGGACGGTGGAGGCCGCGATCGACAACGCGGTGCCGCTGCCCGCGATCACCGCGTCGCTGTTCGCGCGGTTCGCCTCCCGCCAGGAGGACTCGCCGCAGATGAAGATGATCGCCGCGCTGCGCAACCAGTTCGGCGGCCACGCCGTGGAGAAGAAGTAGGCCGCCGGGGGGCCTGAGAGCCACCGGCGGTCCTGAGAGAGGCAAGGAGGTCGGCGGGACGACCATGCACGTCACGCATCTTTCGCTGGCCGACTTCCGCTCGTACGCCCGGGCCGAGGTTCCCCTCGACCCGGGCGTCACCGCCTTCGTCGGCCCCAACGGCCAGGGCAAGACCAACCTGGTCGAGGCGGTGGGCTACCTGGCGACCCTCGGCAGCCACCGGGTGGCCTCCGACGCGCCCCTGGTCCGCATGGGCGCTCCGCGGGCGATCGTGCGGGCGCAGGTCCGGCAGGGCGAGCGACAGCAGCTGGTGGAGCTGGAGCTGAACCCCGGCAAGGCCAACCGCGCCCGGATCAACCGGTCCTCGCAGGTCAGGCCGAGGGACGTGCTGGGGATCGTGCGGACCGTACTTTTCGCGCCCGAGGACCTCGCGCTGGTCAAGGGGGACCCCGGTGAGCGGCGGCGGTTCCTGGACGAGCTGATCACCGCGCGGTCGCCCCGCATGGCCGGGGTGCGCGCGGACTACGAGCGGGTGCTCAAGCAGCGCAACACGCTGCTGAAGTCGGCCGCCCTCGCGCGCCGGCACGGCGGACGGTCCATGGACCTGTCGACACTCGACGTCTGGGACCAGCACCTCGCACGCGCGGGCGCCGAACTGCTGGCCCAGCGGCTCGACCTCATAGCCGCGCTCCAGCCGCTCGCCGACAAGGCGTACGAGCGACTGGCGCCCGGCGGAGGACCCGTCGCGCTGGAGTACAAGCCGTCCGCGCCCGGCGAGGCGCACACCCGCGAGGACCTCTGCGCCCAGCTGACGGCGGCGCTCGCCGAGGCGCGCAAGCAGGAGATCGAGCGGGGCGTCACCCTGGTGGGACCGCACCGGGACGATCTCCTCCTCAGGCTCGGGCAGCTGCCCGCCAAGGGCTACGCCTCGCACGGCGAGTCCTGGTCCTACGCCCTCGCGCTGCGCCTGGCCTCGTACGACCTGCTGCGTGCCGAGGGCAACGAGCCGGTGCTGGTCCTGGACGACGTCTTCGCCGAGCTGGACGCCCGCCGCCGTGAGCGGCTGGCCGAGCTGGTGGCGCCCGGCGAACAGGTGCTGGTCACGGCCGCCGTGGACGACGACGTGCCGCACGTGCTGGCCGGTGCCCGGTACGCGGTGGCCGGGGGGACGGTGGAGCGCGTATGAGCGCCGGCGAGCCCACCCCGGACAAGAAGGCGGCGGAGCCCTCCGGTGTCGACCTCGCGCGTGTGGCGTTGCGCGCGGCGAGGGAGCAGGCACGCGCGCGCGGGGACGCGGCGAGGCAGCGGAAGCAGGCGCGGCGCGGCGGCGGTCTGCGCTCCGGCGCGCGTGCCGACGGCCGTGACCCGATGGCGCTGGGTGCCGCGATCAACCGGCTGCTCACCGAGCGCGGCTGGGAGACACCCGCGGCGGTGGGCGGGGTGATGGGGCGCTGGCCGCAGATCGTCGGTGAGGACCTGGCCAAGCACTGCGTGCCCCAGCGGTACGACGAGGACGAGCGGGTGCTGACGGTGCAGTGTGACTCGACGGCCTGGGCGACCCAGCTGCGGGTGCTCGCGCCGGCGCTGGTGGCGCGGCTGAACGAGGATCTCGGGCACGGCACCGTACGGATGATCAAGGTGCTCAATCCCGGCGGTCCGGCCCGCCGTTACGGCCCGTTGCGGGCTCCGGGGAGCACCGGACCCGGCGACACCTACGGGTGACGTACCTCACGTCGTGAGGCCTGCGGGGCGTCCCGCCGTACCTGCGTGCACAGGTGTGAATCACCTCCGGACCGCCACCGGACCGCCATCTGACCCGCCAGTAGCCAAGCGTTGACGGCGCAAAGCGCTGAGTGCCGCTGTGAGCCGCTTAGAGCCCCCATCCGTATATCGGGACCCGGACGAGACCGGTTGAGAGCGGCACATGGGGACTCAGGTACCGGCAAACCCCCATCGATGTCAGCGCTACCGGTAGACTGGAAGACAATCCCGCCCCAACGTGGGGACCGCCCGGGAAAAGCTGAGCAAAGCTGATCAAGGCTTACCAACGCAACATGCCGCAGCCGCTCCGGCAACCTGCCGACGAGCCCGGCTCGTGCTGTGCCAGAAAGGGCGCTTCGTGGCCGATTCCGGCAACCCCAACGAGAACATCCCGTCCAACGACGCCGGCGTGAGCGGCGAGGCCACGGAATCCGCCGCGGTCTCCGCCTCCTACGACGCCAGTGCCATCACCGTGCTCGAAGGGCTGGACGCGGTCCGCAAGCGGCCCGGCATGTACATCGGCTCCACGGGCGAGCGCGGTCTGCACCACCTGGTGTACGAGGTCGTCGACAACTCGGTCGACGAGGCGCTGGCCGGTCACGCCGACACCATCGACGTGACGATCCTCGCCGACGGCGGTGTGCGTGTCGTCGACAACGGCCGTGGCATCCCGGTGGGCATCGTGCCCTCCGAGGGCAAGCCGGCCGTCGAGGTCGTGCTGACCGTGCTGCACGCCGGCGGCAAGTTCGGCGGTGGCGGGTACGCCGTCTCCGGCGGTCTGCACGGTGTCGGTGTGTCCGTCGTGAACGCCCTGTCGATGAAGGTCTCGGTCGAGGTCAGGACGGACGGCCACCGCTGGACGCAGGACTACAAGATGGGTGTGCCGACGGCCCCGCTGGCCAAGCACGAGGCCATCGAGGCGACCGGTACGTCGGTCACGTTCTGGGCCGACCCGGACATCTTCGAGACCACCGAGTACTCCTTCGAGACGCTGTCGCGGCGCTTCCAGGAGATGGCGTTCCTCAACAAGGGCCTGACGATCAGGCTCACCGACGAGCGCGAGTCGGCCAAGGCCGTCACCGGTGCGGACGAGGCCGGTGCGGACGAGAAGGCCGAGGTCAAGACCGTCACGTACCACTACGAGGGCGGCATCGTCGACTTCGTGAAGTACCTCAACTCCCGCAAGGGTGAGGTCGTCCACCCCACGGTGATCGACCTGGAGGCCGAGGACAGGGACAAGAGCCTGTCCCTCGAGGTCGCCATGCAGTGGAACAGCGGATACAGCGAGGGCGTGTACTCCTTCGCGAACATCATCCACACCCACGAGGGCGGCACCCACGAGGAGGGCTTCCGGGCCGCGCTGACCTCGTTGATCAACAAGTACGCGCGCGACAAGAAGCTGCTGCGCGAGAAGGACGACAACCTCACCGGTGACGACATCCGCGAGGGCCTGACGGCGATCATCTCCGTCAAGCTGAGCGAGCCGCAGTTCGAGGGCCAGACGAAGACCAAGCTGGGCAACACGGAGGCCAAGACCTTCGTGCAGAAGGCGGTCTACGAGCACCTCAACGACTGGCTGGACCGCAACCCGGTCGAGGCCGCGGACATCGTCCGCAAGGGCATCCAGGCGGCCACCGCGCGCGTGGCGGCCCGCAAGGCGCGCGACCTGACGCGCCGCAAGGGCCTGCTGGAGTCGGCGTCCCTGCCGGGCAAGCTGTCGGACTGCCAGTCCAACGACCCCACCAAGTGCGAGATCTTCATCGTCGAGGGTGACTCCGCCGGCGGCTCGGCCAAGTCCGGCCGCAACCCGCAGTACCAGGCGATCCTCCCGATCCGCGGCAAGATCCTGAACGTGGAGAAGGCCAGGATCGACAAGATCCTGCAGAACCAGGAGATCCAGGCGCTGATCTCCGCCTTCGGCACGGGTGTGCACGAGGACTTCGACATCGAGAGGCTCCGCTACCACAAGATCATCCTGATGGCGGACGCCGACGTCGACGGCCAGCACATCAGCACCCTGCTGCTGACCTTCCTGTTCCGCTTCATGCGGCCGCTGGTCGAGGCCGGGCACGTGTACCTGTCCCGCCCGCCGCTGTACAAGATCAAGTGGGGTCGGGACGACGTGGAGTACGCGTACTCGGACCGCGAGCGCGACGCGCTGATCGAGATGGGCCGCCAGCGCGGCAAGCGCGTGCGCGAGGACTCGATCCAGCGCTTCAAGGGCCTCGGCGAGATGAACGCCGAGGAGCTGCGCGTGACCACCATGGACCAGGAGCACCGGGTCCTCGGCCAGGTCACCCTGGACGACGCCGCCCAGGCCGACGACCTGTTCTCGGTGCTGATGGGCGAGGACGTCGAGGCCCGCCGCGCGTTCATCCAGCGCAACGCCAAGGACGTCCGCTTCCTCGACATCTGAGTCGGTCTCAGCTGACCGCACCAGAAAGGATCTTCACCAGCAATGGCCGACGACACCCCGAATCTGCCTTCTGGCCCCGTCACCCCGGAAGAGGGCGGCGAACTCGCCATGCGTGTCGAGCCCGTCGGGCTCGAGACGGAGATGCAGCGCTCGTACCTGGACTACGCGATGTCCGTCATCGTGTCCCGTGCGCTGCCCGACGTCCGCGACGGGCTCAAGCCCGTCCACCGCCGTGTGCTGTACGCGATGTACGACGGCGGCTACCGCCCCGAGCGCGGCTTCTACAAGTGCGCCCGTGTCGTCGGCGACGTCATGGGCAACTACCACCCGCACGGCGACTCCTCGATCTACGACGCCCTGGTGCGCCTCGCCCAGCCGTGGTCGATGCGGATGCCGCTGGTGGACTCCAACGGCAACTTCGGTTCCCCGGGCAACGACCCGGCGGCGGCCATGCGCTACACCGAGTGCAAGATGGCGCCGCTGTCGATGGAGATGGTCCGCGACATCGACGAGGAGACCGTCGACTTCGCGGACAACTACGACGGCCGCTCCCAGGAGCCGACCGTCCTGCCGGCCCGCTTCCCGAACCTGCTGATCAACGGCTCGGCCGGTATCGCGGTCGGCATGGCCACCAACATCCCGCCGCACAACCTGCGCGAGGTCGCGGCCGGTGCCCAGTGGTACCTGGAGAACCCCGACGTCTCGCACGAGGAGCTGCTGGACGCGCTCATCGAGCGCATCAAGGGCCCCGACTTCCCGACCGGCGCGCTCGTCGTGGGCCGCAAGGGCATCGAGGAGGCCTACCGCACCGGCCGCGGCTCGATCACGATGCGCGCGGTGGTCGAGGTCGAGGAGATCCAGGGCCGCCAGTGCCTGGTGGTCACCGAGCTGCCGTACCAGGTGAACCCGGACAACCTGGCGCAGAAGATTGCCGACCTGGTGAAGGACGGCAAGATCGGCGGCATCGCCGACGTCCGTGACGAGACCTCGTCGCGTACGGGTCAGCGGCTCGTCATCGTCCTGAAGCGGGACGCGGTCGCCAAGGTCGTCCTGAACAACCTGTACAAGCACACGGACCTGCAGACCAACTTCGGCGCCAACATGCTGGCGCTGGTCGACGGCGTGCCCCGCACGCTGTCCCTGGACGCGTTCATCCGGCACTGGGTGACGCACCAGATCGAGGTCATCGTCCGCCGCACGCGTTTCCGGCTGCGCAAGGCCGAGGAGCGGGCCCACATCCTGCGCGGCCTGCTGAAGGCGCTGGACGCCATCGACGAGGTCATCGCGCTGATCCGGCGCAGTGAGACCGTCGAGGTCGCGCGCGGCGGCCTGATGGACCTCCTGGAGATCGACGAGATCCAGGCCAACGCCATCCTCGAGATGCAGCTGCGCCGGCTGGCCGCCCTGGAGCGCCAGAAGATCGTCCAGGAGCACGACGAGCTGCAGGCGAAGATCAACGAGTACAACGCGATCCTCGCCTCGCCGGTCCGCCAGCGCGGGATCGTCAGCGAGGAGCTGGCCGCGATCGTCGAGAAGTACGGCGACGACCGCAAGACCAAGCTGATCCCGTACGAGGGCGACATGTCCATCGAGGACCTGATCGCCGAGGAGGACATCGTCGTCACCGTCACGCGCGGCGGCTATGTCAAGCGGACGAAGACGGACGACTACCGGGCGCAGAAGCGCGGCGGAAAGGGGGTGCGGGGCACGAAGCTGAAGGAGGACGACATCGTCGACCACTTCTTCGTCTCCACCACCCACCACTGGCTGCTGTTCTTCACCAACAAGGGCCGGGTGTACCGGGCGAAGGCGTACGAGCTGCCCGAGGCCGGCCGGGACGCGCGCGGCCAGCACGTGGCGAACCTGCTCGCCTTCCAGCCGGACGAGGCGATCGCCGAGATCCTCGCGATCCGCGACTACGAGGCGGCGCCCTACCTGGTCCTGGCCACGAAGTCCGGGCTGGTCAAGAAGACGTCGCTGAAGGATTACGATTCGCCCCGCGCAGGCGGTGTCATCGCGATCAATCTGCGTGAGCGCGAGGACGGTTCCGACGACGAACTGATCGGTGCGGAACTCGTCTCGGCCGACGACGATCTGCTGCTGGTCAGCAAGAAGGCGCAGTCGATCAGGTTCACCGCATCGGACGACACCTTGCGACCGATGGGCCGTGCCACCTCGGGCGTCAAGGGCATGAGTTTCCGCGAGGGGGACGAGCTTCTCTCGATGAATGTCGTCCGACCCGGTACGTTCGTGTTCACCGCGACGGACGGCGGGTACGCGAAGCGGACCGCTGTCGACGAGTACCGCGTCCAGGGCCGCGGCGGCCTCGGCATCAAGGCCGCCAAGATCGTGGAGGACCGCGGCACGCTCGTCGGCGCGCTGATTGTCGAGGAGAACGACGAGATCCTCGCGATCACCCTCTCCGGCGGTGTGATTCGTACGCGAGTCAACGAGGTCAGGGAGACGGGCCGTGACACCATGGGCGTCCAACTGATCAACCTGGGCAAGCGCGATGCCGTGGTCGGTATCGCACGTAACGCCGAGGCGGGGCGCGAGGCGGAGGAGGTCGGCGGCGACGAGCCCGTCGACGAGGCCGCCGAGGTCGCCGCGACCACCGGCACGGACGAGGGTGAGGCGCCCTCGGCCGAGTAGGCACGAGGAGTGAGTCATCGTGAGCGGAGCCACGGGCGCCGGATCGGCCGGTACCCCTACGGGTACGGACAGGGACGGCGGCGGCCGTGGCTCCGCCGCGCGTGCGGGGAGTGCGAACGACCCGCACACGACCAACCTGAAGCCGGTGAAGGCTTCCGTGGCGGACTCGTCCGGCACGCAGGGATCCCAGGGGGCGACTGTGACGGACCGAGGCGCGGCCGGTGAGGCGCAGTCGTCGTCTCCGCTCCCCGGGGAGCGGCGCTCGGAGCAGCCCACCGGGCCGTACCACCCGCCGCAGGCCTATCCGGCGCAGGCGCCCGCCGACGCCGTACGCCGGCCGCGTACGGGCGCGCGCACCGCGCCGCGCACCCGCAAGGCCCGGCTGCGGGTCGCCAAGGCCGACCCGTGGTCGGTGATGAAGGTGAGCTTCCTGCTCTCCATCGCGCTCGGCATCTGCACGATCGTCGCCTCCGCGGTGCTGTGGATGGTCATGGACGCGATGGGCGTCTTCTCGACGGTCGGCGGCACGATCTCGGAGGCGACCGGCTCCAACGAGGGGAACGGCTTCGATCTGCAGGCGTTCCTGTCGCTCCCCCACGTGCTCACGTTCACGACGATCATCGCGGTCATCGACGTGGTCCTCGCCACGGCGCTCGCGACGCTCGGCGCGTTCATCTACAACCTCTCGGCGGGCTTCGTCGGCGGCATCGAGCTGACCCTGGCGGAGGACGAGTGACCGCCTGCGGACCTCGGGCGTGACGGGCCCCCGACAACCGATTTTGGGACTCACGTGGTCGTGCGCTAATCTTCAGGAGTCAGCGCGCGGGACACACACCGCAGAGCGCGGCGGGGCTATAGCTCAGTTGGTTAGAGCGCATCCCTGATAAGGATGAGGCCACAGGTTCAAATCCTGTTAGCCCCACCATTCACAAAACCCCCGGACCATCGGTCCGGGGGTTTTTTGACACGCCGTGCGCTCGCCGCCTCGGCTGTGAAAAACACTGTCCGCTCGTCGGAACACGGTGATAGAGAGATCACGTGACGACGTCACTTGCGTTCCCCGCTCTGCTGCGGCTGATCGAGGAACGGTCGAGCGCCTTCCGCGCCGCGGTCGCCTCCGCGCCCAGCCTCGACGCACAGGTGCCGAGCTGCCCCGAGTGGACGCTGTTCGATCTGGCGCAGTACATCGGCGAGGGGCGCCGAGACTGGGCCGCCACCGTCGCCGCGGGGCCTGCTCCGGCCAAGTCCGCGGCGGAGGACGCCCCGGCTGCGCCTCGGGAGCGCGAGGCCCTGTCGGCCTGGTTGGCACAGTCCACGGAGCACCTGCTGGACGCACTGCGGGAGGCCGGCCCGGATCGCGGTTGCTGGACGTGGTGGGCCGCGTCCCAGTCGCCGCAGACCTGTGGCGCCGTCGCCCGGCACCAGCTCCAGCAGATGGCGGTGCACACCTACGACGCCCAGGTCACCGTGGGTGCCCCGGAGCCGCTGCCGGACGATGTGGCACTCGACGGTGTCGAGGAGTTCCTGTTCACCTGCGTCGCCACGACGGGTGCCTGGCCGCACAAGCCCACCGCCTTCGACTTCCACGCCACCGAGGGCCACTCCTGGCGCCTCACGGTCGACGGCGACGGCGCACGCTCCACCCGTATCCCCGCGCCCGGCACGACGCCCGGCACCGCCGCCGGAGAGGGCCCGGACGCGGCCGGCGTCTCCGTCCACGGCGCGGCCAGTGAGCTGGTCCTCTTCGTGTACGACCGTATCCCGGCGGACCGCCTGCGGCTCGAGGGAGACGCAGCCCTGTTCGACCTGCTCCGCGAGTGGGAACCGGAGGAGTAGGCCCCCCGGCCCAGGTCCGGGGGGGCTTTTATTGGCTGTTTCGTGAAGTCCCGGCGGACCTATGCTCTGCGGATGACCTTGGAATGGGAACAGGTGATCGTTCACTCGGTGGATCCGGCGGCTCTGGGGCGGTGGTGGGCCGAGGCTCTCGGCTGGGTCGTGGTCCACTCCTCCGACGACGAGTTCGAGATCCGTCCGGAACCGGACCGTCTGCCGGGCCTGGACTTCGTCCGGATCGACGAGGGCAGGCAGGGCAAGAGCCGGCTGCACCTCGACTTCCGGCCCGATGACCAGGACGCCGAGGTGGCCCGCCTGGAAGCGCACGGCGCGAAGCGTGTCGACATCGGTCAGGGTGACCAGTCGTGGGTCGTCATGGCGGACCCCGAGGGCAACGAGTTCTGTGTCCTCGGCCGGCGCCGTCCGTAGGAACCCCTGACACGAGAAAAGGACCCGACCGCTGGCGACGGGGGATGCACCAGCGATCGGGCCGCTTCCAGGGTAACAAGGTCGGACGGTCCGCGGGGCAAGTCCCGCGATAACCAGTCAGGTTGGCCGATCATCGCTCGCACGGTGGGTCGTAGGAGAGCCTGGGCAGGTACTCGTGCCACTTCCGCGGGGTCAGCACGCCCCGGGTGACCGAGCAGATGTGCCTGATGGCCGTGTCGGCGTCCAGGCTCCACAGGCGGACGGTGTCGGCGCCGCTGGAGACGCCGAGGACGTGACTGCCCGGGCTGAACGACAGGAACGCGCCCGTCTTGGCGTTGGGGCTCATCGACTGGCCGATGGGGGTCGTCGAGGCCGGGTCGGCGACGTTCCACAGCCGGACCGTGTTGTCGTTGCCGCCGCTGGCCAGGGTGCGGCCGTCCGCGCTGAACGTCAGGGAGGTCACCGCCTCGGTGTGGCCGGTGAGCGGGGTGCCCAGCGCGCTCGCCGACGCCGGGTCGGCGAGGTCCCACAGGCGGACAGTGTCGTCGTCGCTGCCGGTGGCCAGGGTCCGCCCGTCCGGGCTGAAGGCGAGCGCGTTGACGGGCCCGGAGTGCCTGTCGAGCGGCCTGCCCAGCCGGACCGGGTGGCGCGGGTCGGTCACGTTCCACAGCCGGACGGTGCTGTCCGCGCTGCCGCTGACGAGGGTGCGGCCGTCCGGGCCGAAGACGAGGGCGTTGACGTAGCCCCGGTGCCCGGTCAGCGGCCTGCCGAGCGGGACGGGGCGGGAGGGCCGGCTGACGTCCCAGAGCCGGATGGTGCGGTCGTCGTAGGCCGTGGCGAGGGTGCGCCCGTCGGGGCTGTAGGCGAGGGCGTCGGGGCCCATGAAGCGGGTCCGCAGGGTGAGGGGCGGTCCGGTGCGCACCGGGTGGGCGGGGTCGGAGACGTTCCACAGGTACACGCTCTTCGCCCCGGTGAGGACGGCGAGCCTGCTGCCGTCCGGCGAGAACAGCAGTGCGCGCTGGTCGCCGTCCGCGCGCATGAACGGACGGCCCAGCGGCACGGGCCGGCCGGGACGCGCCACGTCCCACAGCCGCAGCTTGCCGTCCCGCGCGGCCGTGGCCAGCACCCGGCCGTCCGGCCGGAACGCCCCGGTCCGGCCGATCATGTCCGAGGCCGGCAGCGACCACAGGCGCACCTTGCTGTCGCCGCTCCCGGTGGCGAGGGTCCGCCCGTCCGGGCTGAACCCCAGCGCGTACATCTCCCCGCTGCTCCCCTCGAACGGCTCCCCGACCTGCGACGGGGACGCGGGATCGGCCACGTTCCACAGGCTCGCCGTGCTGTCCGCGCTCGCGGCGGCCAGCCTGCCGCCGTCGGGGCTGAACGCCACGGACCAGACCGGTCCGGTGTGGCCGGTCAGCGGCGGGCCGAGCTGGGCCGGGCGGGCGGGGTCGGCGACGTTCCACAGCCGGATGGTGTCGTCCGCGCTGCCGCTGGCGAGGGTGCGCCCGTCGGGGCTGAAGGCCACGGAGTGGACGATGTCCGTGTGGCCCCTGAGCACCGTGCCGACCGGCCGGGGACGACGCGGGTCGGCCGTGCGCCACAGCCGGATCGTGGCGTCGTCGGCGCCGGCCGCGAGGGTGCGCCCGTCCGGGCTGAACGCCACGGAGCGCACCGCCGCCGTGTGGCCGCGCAGTGCGCCCAGGGCCTTCGGCCGGCGCGGGTCGGCCACGTTCCACAGCCGCACGGTGCGGTCCTCGCCGGCCGACGCCAGGGTGCGCCCGTCGGGGCTGAAGGCGACCAGGTAGATCGTGCCCGTGTGGCCGTTCAGGGGCCCGCCGAGCGGGACCGGGCGGGCGGGGTCGGACACGTCCCACAGCCGGACCGTGCCGTCGTCGCCGGCGCTGGCGAGGGTGCGCCCGTCCGGGCTGAAGACCGCGCTGCTGACCCAGCTGGTGTGGCCGGTGAGGGGCTTCCCGAGCGGTTCGGGGCGGCCCGGGTCGGCCACGTTCCACAGCCGGACCGTGCGGTCGTAGCTGGCCGTGGCCAGGGTCTTGCCGTCGGGGCTGAAGGAGGTCAGGTACACGGCGCCCCGGTGGCCGGACAGCGGCGTGGCCAGCGGCGCGTTGACGATCGAGATCAGGCGGCTGTAGGCGCCCTCGTCGTGCGGCCGCAGCTCGTGGGCGACCAGGTCGAGCTGCGCGGCCAGGGACGGGTCCGTGCGCTGGACCCGGTCCGCCTCGGCGAGGACCTGGGCGAACACGGCGTCGTCCCGCTGCCGCCAGGCGATCACCGCCGAACCGGCGGCGAGCACGGCCAGTACGACCAGGGTCGCGACCGCCGCCCGGCTGATCCACACCAGGCGCTTGCGCAGCCGGACCGACGCGGCCAGGAACTCCACCGCGCTCCGGGTCAGATAGGTGTCCCCCGCCGACCTCGCCCAGCCGCGGGCCTGCTCCAGCCGGGACCCGCGGTACAGCAGCGAGGTGTCGCGGCCCGAGTCCTCCCAGGACCGGCCGTCCTCCTCCAGCCGCTGGCGCAGCAGGTGGTCGTTGCGGTCGTCGTCGATCCAGTGCCGCAGCCGCGGCCAGGCGTGCAGGAGCGCCTCGTGGGTGATCTCCACGGTGTCCGCGTCGAGCGTCACCAGCCGGGCCCGGACCAGTGCCTCCAGGGACTCCTCCGTCTTGCCCGGGTCCGCCGACTCGTCCGCCAGCTGCCGCCGGGTGCCGCGCCGCCGCGTGGCCTGGGTGTCCTCGCCCAGCCGGACCAGCCGCAGCAGGAGCAGCCGGGCGGCCGTGCGGGCGGCGGGGTCGAGGCCGGACCAGGCGCGTTCGGCGGTCGCGGCGACCGCCCCCTGGATGCCGCCCGCGGCGCGGTAGCCGGCCAGCGTCAGCCGGCCGGCCTTCCGCCGCTGCCAGGTGGCCAGCAGGGCGTGGGACAGCAGCGGCAGCACGCCCGCGTCGTGCGCGCCGCGCGGGCCGTCGGCGCTCACCTCGCGCACGATCAGTTCGGCGAGGCCCGGCTCCAGCTCCAGCCCCACCGCCTTGGCCGGACCCGTCACGGCGTCCCGCAGCTCGCCGCTGGTGAGCGGGCCGAGCACCATGTGCCGGTGCTGCAGCGCGTCGGCCAGTTCGCGGTAGCCGAGGCACTGTTCGTAGAAGTCGGCGCGGACGCCGAGGACGACCAGCGCCGGGGCGGATCCGCCCGGTCCGGCGGGCGGGGTGCAGGCGGCGGCGAGCAGCTGGATGAAGGTACGCCGGTCCGCCTCGTCGGCGCAGAGGGTGAACGCCTCCTCGAACTGGTCCACGATGACGACCGGCCGGGTGCCCCCGGGCGTCTCGCGGGCCGCCCATGCCGCGACGGCATCGCGCGCCGCGCGGGCGAGTCGCGGGGCATCGGATCCGGGCGCCGCCGGATCCCGGGTCGCCTCCCGCTCGGCCGCGCGCGCGTCGGCGGCGACCGGGGCGAGGCCGGGGATGCGGCGGACCAGCTCGCCCAGGGGGTCGGCGCCGGGGACGAGTTGCAGGACCGGGCCGGCGGGGCCGGTGCCGCCGGGAGGAGACGGGACCGCCGGGGTCCCGGGTGGGCCGCCCGTCGACGCCGCCGTCACGTCGGACCGTGGATCCGTGAGGGCGCCGTCGCGCAGCGCGGGGACCAGGCCGGCGTTCAGGAGGGAGGACTTGCCGGCACCCGAGGCGCCCACCAGCATCACCAGGCCGCCCGTGTGCGCCGTGGCGCGCAACTGCTCGACCAGCGCGTTCGTGCTGCGCTCCCGCCCGAAGAACCACCGTGCGTCCTCCTGCCGGTACGGGGCCAGCCCTCGGTAGGGGCACACCCCGCCGGCGACGGACGGGGCCCGGGCCGCGGACGGGTGCTGCTCCTGTGCGGGCGGCGCGGGCCGCTCGCCCACCGGGCCGGCCAGCGCGCGCTCCCACAGGCGCTGCCAGTGGACGAGGTCGTACAGGCCGCCGGAGACCGGTGCGGGCCGCAGCCGGCGTGCCTCCGGGATCAGGATGTGCAGGACGGCCGCGAGCGCGGCGAACTGGGCGGGCACGTTACGGGCCCGGCGCCAGTCGCTGATCCGCTGGGCGGACACCCGTACGGGCCGGCCGCGCTCGTCGATCCGCTGGAGCCGTACGACCGCCTCGGCGACGCTCTTGAGGGGAGGGTTTCCGGCCTCCTTGTACAGCAGCGCGAGGCGCTCGGCGAAAGCTGTGCGTGCCCCTGAGTCGGAACTCAAGGTCCCACCCCTTCACTTCCCGCCGCGCCTGGACGTCCGGACCGGAAAACTCACCTTATACGGCTGACCTGCGGGGAATGCCCGCACCGGGGTTCCCAACCTCCTTCTCGCGGGCGGCAGATGGCAGGATCCTGACCTGGTAGCGAACCCGTCACGCACCGTCCGGACAGGCCACCGGCCCGGTGCCCGGAGCGACCGCCCGCGACGGCGAAGGTTCTCGGCCAACTCTCTTCGGTCCGCGCCGACACGCCGACATGGCGTGGACCGACGTCCCCGCACCGTCCGGCACCGGTCCCCACGAGGGGAGGGACCGGTGCCGGACGGGCAGGGCCGGCCGGCACTCCGGCGCGCACCGCCGGTTCGGCGGGCACCCCGCCGGGCAGTGACGGTCGTGGAAGTCACGAGCCGGCCCGGCCGGGGAGCACCGGCCGGGGTCGCCGACGCTGGAGGACGTATGAGGATCACCGTCGACCGCGGCCTGTGCTACGGCTCCGCCGAGTGCGCGTACCGGGCGCCGGCGGTGTTCGCGTTCGAGGACGGGTACGGCGTGGTGCGGGCCGGCGGCGAGGAGTGCGCCGACGACCCACTGGTCCGCGAGGCCGTCGAGAAATGCCCCTCGCAGGCGATCCGGATCACGGAACGGCCGGGCTGAGCCGGCGAGTTCCAGGTACCGCGCCCGCTCAGGGTCCGGCCGGGTAGGTCCACCCGAACTCCGCCAGCGCGCGCGCCCTGGCCTCCGCGACGGCCATGCGGGCCGTGCGTTCCGCGGGGTCGACGTGGGCCGCCTGGCCGGTGGCCTGGCCCTCCCACTTGCGGTACAGCAGGCCGGTCTCCGCCGAGAACCAGCCGCGGCTCACCGCGCTCAGGGCCAGCAGCAGGCCCGTGTCCTCGGAGGCCGGCAGGGCCATCCAGCCGCCCAGGGCGGTCAGCAGGTCCCGCCGCACGCACAGGGTCGCCGGATGGACCGGTGCGCGGAAGCCGTCGCGCTTCCACCGGTCGAGTACGGTGCCGCGTTCGAGCGGACCCTCGTCCGGGTCGCCGGGGAAGCCGGCCGTGGAGCCGTCGGGCAGCAGGTCGAGGACCCGGGACGTCGTCCAGCCGAGGGTTCGGTCCGCCTCCAGTACGGCCAGGTCACGGGCCAGCGCGCCCGCGGTGAGCCGGTCGTCGGCGTCGAGGACCTTCACGTACGTGCCTCTCGCGTGCGCCAGCGCGATCGTCCTGGCCACTCCGGGGCCGCCCGGCCGGCCCTGACGGAAGGTCACGCGCTCGTCGTCGGGGACGTACGGGCGCACGGTGTCCGTGCCGCCGTCCTCCTGGATGAGCCACTCCCACTCCCAGCCGTCGGGCAGCCGCTGTCCTCGCAGGGAGGCGTGGGCGTCCGGCAGGAACCGGGCGGACGGGCCGTGGACAGCGGTGACAACGGTGACGCGCCGGCTCACGGCAGCACTCACCACCTTTCCCTCGGGCGTGGGGTTGCCGTACGAGCATGGCGCACCCGGGGAAAACGCGAGACCCCCGGCCAGCCCGGCCGGGGGTCTTGACGTGTCGACTGGTGCGTACGCAAGTCGCCTGGTGTCGAGACGTCTGCGGTTCTGCGGGAGCGGGAGGATCAGCAGTCGAGCTTCGCCGGGTCCCGGTCGGACTGCGTGGTCTCCGTCTGCGTCGCCTGGATCTCGGTCTGGTCCTCGGTGAGGGGCCGGTGCCGGCACCTCGGGGACTTTCCGTGGGCCTCGGCCCGGATCCGCTGCTTCATCGTGGGGGGCAGGGCCCTGCCGTGTGACCAGGACCAGGGGCGTGGTGCCGGGATCGTCGGGGTCGTCGGGATCGTGCGGTGCTCGGTGCCGGTGCGGGGGCCCTCGGGCTGGCCGGCGGCCGGCGCGGCGGTCGCGGTGCCGGCGGAGGCGAGTCCGAGCGCCGTGCACAGCGCGAGGAAGGCGGTGACGATGGCGGTCCACAGCTTCATGACCTTGTTCTGGGCCATGACCCCTCACTTTCGGGTTGGGCGATTTGCGTACTTTCCTCATGATGTGTATGTGGATCGCGAAGTGGTGGACCGACGCCCGTGGCGCGTCGATGTTCCGATGAACACCACCCGGATGGGCGCAGAGGGGCCGAAAGGCTCCCAGAATCCGCCGAGCACGGGTGAAGGGGAGCAAAGTAACGGTCCGTGGAGGGGCGGTCACCCTCCGGTCCCGACGGTGCCGGGCCCGGCTACTTCGCTGACCGGGGCCGGAGTTGAGGCCCGGCTCAGGTCACCGATCGATATCGGTCGGTGTGTATAGTCGGGCGCCAGAGGTCCCCTACGTCAAGGAAAGACGAGGTCGCGCGGTGAAGAAGCTGCTCCTGGTCGCACTGGCCGCCATCGGCGGGCTCCTCGTGTACCGCCAGATCCAGGCGGATCGCGCCGAGCAGGACCTGTGGACGGAGGCGACTGACTCCGTGCCCACGGGTTCGTGAGTCCCGACACCAGAATCTGAACGGACCCCGGCCGCCCTCGCGGCGCCGGGGTCTTGTCTTGCGCGCTCCCGTCCTCCCGGGCTCCCGTCCTCCCGTCCTCCCGTACTCCCGGGCTCCCGTGTTCTCCCGAGCTCGTGTTGCGGGGGTGCCGCGGGTGAGGTAAGCGTTCCGGCGTGCGGTGCGGTGGCCGTCGGACGGCCCCGGGCGATGCCG
This sequence comes from Streptomyces lucensis JCM 4490, assembly GCF_014650035.1. Taxonomy (GTDB): domain Bacteria; phylum Actinomycetota; class Actinomycetes; order Streptomycetales; family Streptomycetaceae; genus Streptomyces; species Streptomyces lucensis. Next base: position 262,005 of record NZ_BMUE01000006.1, read on the forward strand.
GGCGATTCGGACGGCCGTGTGCGTTGCCCGGATGGCGCACCGGCGCGCGGGGCAGGATGGGCCACGGTCCGGTGCGTTGCGGAGCGACAGGGGGTGGCACGTGCGGCGGCGAAGGCCTGTGGCGTGGTGGCGGGGCGGGTGGTCCGCGCGACTGCGCGTCGTCGCCGTCCTGCTCGGGCTGTGTGCCCCGGTCGCGGCGCCGGGCGGACCCGCCTTCGCGGCCGGCGCGCGCCCGGGCGGATACGGCTTCGCACCCGGCGCCCGCACCGTCGCGGGCTCGGCCGGCACCCCGGGCGCCGAACGGCTGGAACCCGGGCGCACCTACCGCAGCTCACTGCCCGCCGGCGGCAGGCTCTACTACCGCCTCCGCCTCGCCGCCACGGACACGGCGTACGTCCCCGTCACCGCCGTACCGCCCGCGGACGCCGCCGTCACCGCCACCGACGGCATCCGCGTGTCCGTCCGCGACGCCCACGGCACACCGTGCACCTACGACTCCGCCCGCTTCGGCGCCGGGCTCAGCCCGCGCCCCGTCACGGCCCTGGGGCAGCGCGAGGCCGGCAAGGCGCTGTGCCAGGGCGCGGGCACGTACTACCTGCTCGTCGAACGCCTCGACGCCGACGGCCCCGGTACGGCGGCCCCGGCCCGGCCCTGGGCCCTGGAGATCGCGCCCGCCACGGAACCGGGCCCCGCTCGTGCCGGTTCCACCGCCGCGCCGCGGACCTGGAACTCCGCCGCGCCCGAGCCGCTCACCGGTGCGGCGCGCGACCGCTCCGGCGGTGACGGCTTCGCCTCGGCCCAGCCGGTGGCGCAGGGGGTGTGGCGGACCGCCCTCGTGCCCGGCGAGACCCAGTTCTACAAGGTGCCGCTGGACTGGGGCCGCCAACTGCACGCCTCCGCCGAGCTGGACCCCCACGCCGGCCACGGCTACGTGGGGGGCGCCCTGGGCCTCTCCCTGCACAACCCCGTCCGCGGCACCGTCGACGACGCCTTCCTCGGCTACACCGGCATCCGCAGGTCCGTCGCCCTCGGCCCGCTCCCGCCGGTCGAGTACGCCAACCGCCACGCCGTACCGGCCGCGGTGACGTCCGTGCGCTTCGCCGGCGACTACTACCTGGTCCTGCACCTCAGCGAGCGGATGACCGGCACGTACGGGCGCGGGCCGTTCGGCGTGACGCTGCGGGTACGGGTGGACGGGCGGGCGCACGCCGGGCCGGGTTACGCCGGAGATCCCCGGCCGGGAGACGTCTTCACGGTCACCGGACACGACCGGGAGGCGGCGGTGACCGGCGTCACCGGGGGCGGCGACGACCGGGCGATGAGGCTGGTCGCGGCCGGCGGCATCGGCCTGGGCACCGTGCTGCTGCTGGTCCTCGCCGGCTGGACGGTCGCCGCCCGGCGGGCTCAGACGCGGGCCAGCGCCCAGAAGCCCACCGCGTAGCAGGCCAGCGCGAGCAGCAGCACCGGGATCGCGACCCTGGCCGGGGGCCCGGGCCGGCGGCGGTCCGCCCGGCGTGCCCGGCGTCCGTGCGCGCGCGGCGCCGGCGGAGCGTGCGGGGGGACCCTCGGGTCCCGCGCGGTGTAGGAGGCGGTGGAGGCGTCGGCACGCTCCTGCGGTGCCGCGGATGGGGGCGGGGTGGCGTTCCACGCCGCGTGCTGCTGGGACGGGTACGGCCCGGACGACGCGGCGAGGGGGTGGGTGGACGGCGTCGGATCGTGGGCGGGGGGCCCGGGGACCAGGGGTGTGGGCACCGGCCGCGGGTGCGGCCCGGAGCCCGGCGCGTCCTGGGGCGGCGGCAGCCGGAAGCTGCCGGTGTCCGACATCGAGCCGGTGTGCACGTGGGCCCCGGCGCCCGGACCGGAGGGGACGTCCGCGGCCGAGGGGGCGTGCGTGCCGGGGCCGCCGTCGTCCACGCCCGCGGTGACCGGGCCGACGGCCCTCGCCTCCACACCCGTGGCCTGCCTGAGTGGCCCGTCGGGGCCGAATCCGGGCGGCAGGGGGCCGAGTTGGTCGAATATCTCGATCAGCTCGTCGTCGGGGCCGGGCTCCGGCAGGAGTTCCGCGGCGGAGGCGAGCGCCTTGCGCGCGCCCGTGGCCGTGCGGAAACGTGCCTCGGGATCGGGCTGGAGCAGCGTGGCCACGACCTGCCACAGAGGCTCGGGGATGCCCTTGGGGGCACTAGGGGTGCCCTGCTCCATGAAGTACCGCACGAGCGCCTTCGCGTCGGGCTTGGCCCCTTCGAGGAGGTACAGGGCGACCAGGCCCACGGCGAACAGGTCGGCCGGGAAGTCGGGTTCGCTGCCGAGCATCTGCTCGGGCGCGAGGTATCCGGGCGTGCCCACGACCAGGTTGGTCTCGGTCAGCCGGGGTTCGCCGAGCCGCATGGCGATGCCGAAGTCCGACAGCCGCAACCGAGGCCGGCCCGTGCCGGTGGCTTCGAGGAGCACGTTGGCGGGTTTCACGTCACGGTGGACGACGCCCTCCGTGTGGACGGCGGCGAGACCGGACAGCAGCTGGTCGATCAGGGTGCACACGAAGGCCGGGGGCAGGGGACCGTAGTCGCCGACGAGGTGCACCAGGGAGCCGCCCGCCACCAGGTCCATGGTGAACAGGACCTTGTCGTCGTCGGCCGCCCAGCTGGCCGGAGCGAGGACGTGCGGATGGTCGATCCGCAACGCCTGCTCCCGTACGAAGCGCAGCAGGGAGTGGGCGTCGCGCTGCTGGAGCACCTTGGCGGCCACGTAGCGCCGGCGGCGGTGGTCCCAGGCGCGCCACACGGCGCCCACACCACCGCGTCCGATCGGGTCGGCCAGCTCGTACCGGCCGGCGAAGACCTCACCCATGTCAGTCCGCCGCTCCTCCCCCTCGTCGTGGACGGTCACTTCCCCCGGAGTGAACGGTCACTTCCCCCCGGAGTGATACGTCCCGCCACCGGACCACGCCCCCCGGACCACGCCCTCGGCCCGGCCCCGGCCCCCTCCGGATGCCGGGCCGTGGTGTCAGTTCTGGTGGGACTGGTAGTGCGCGACCGCGTCGGAGGTGCGGCCGGCGCCGTAGACCCGGAGGAACTCCGCCAGCTCGGGGTGGGTCGTGGTGAGCGCGTCCGCGGCGTCGATGATGTCGCCGGCGGCGGCCACCGAGCGCAGCAGCGACTGGATCTCACGGACCACCCGCTTGACCGTGGGCGCCCCGGAACCACTCGTGGTCTGAGCGGTGTTGCTGAGCACCGAGCCCCCCTGCGACTTCTTGATCTCCTCCATGCGCTCGGTCGCCTCGGCGGCGCTGACGCTGCCGTCCGCGGCCTGGGCCGCCAGCTCCTGCAGCAGCTGCACCCGCTGGACCACGGCGGGATTGCCGATCTTCGCGCGCTGGCCGCTCATCAGCTGCGAGAGCATCGGAGCGGACAGTCCCAGGACCGCCGCGAGACGGGCCTGGTTCAGCCCGAGATCGTCTATGAGCTTACGGAAGAGCGCCCCCAACGGCTCCCCGTACCAGTTCCGCTGCAGCTCCCGCGCTCTCGCGGTGGCTTCCTGCTGTGCGGCGTCCATTGCGTCTCCCCATCGCTTCCCCTGAAAACCGCGGTTCGCTGTAGCGAACCACGACGAGCATCTTACGGAGAGTGGTCATCCGCGGGGACCCCCAATCTTTTTGCGGGATACGGGGGGTGACCCGGTACTCTGGTCTGCGGCACCCGCCGGAACATGATTCCTCCGGCCGGGCGTTCCCTCCCGGGGCCTTAGCTCAGTTGGTAGAGCGCCGTCTTTGCATGGCGGATGTCAGGGGTTCGACTCCCCTAGGCTCCACTCAGGAAGACCCCTCTGACCTGTACGAACGTGGTCAGGGGGGTCTTTTCGCGCTGAAGTGCCGGGGACCTCGGCGGTGTTCGTGCCCGGTGTCAGCCGGGCGGGCCCGCCGTGAAGGGACAGGTCCAGTCCGGGGCCGTCATACGGCCGCTGTAGTGGCGGGCCTCGTCGCGGTAGGTCAGCAGGCTGGGATTGGCCGAGCCGTGCAGGTCGTGGTCGCGTTGCCTGATCCTCTTGCGCATCCTGAAGAAATTGCGGCCCAGGGCGTTGAACTGCAGATGCGAGTTGAACACCAGGGCGGGCAGGGCGAAACGCCGGCTGGGCCGGGAGGCGCCGGGGTGCAGGCCCACCACGAAGAAGGGGTGGCCGAAGAGGGAGAAGGCGAAACGGGGGGAGGCGGGGTCGCGGTCGTAGAGCCCGGTCCAGGCGTGGTGCCGGCTGTCCTCGTCGTGCAGGGCCTGCAGGTGGCGCCAGACGGTTCGCTCGAAGGTCTCCTCCGAGGTGTCCGGCAGCCGGTCGAAGGTCGCGACGAACGAGGAGAAGCTCTGGGCGCCGGGCTCGAAGGAGTCCAGGAAGGCGCGCAGCCCGCCCAGGTTCGCGCGGACGGCCTCTTCGGACGCCGGCTCGCCGCAGTGGTGGTGGGTGATCCGGTCCCGGCGCAGGGCCGCCTTGGCGCCCAGGCAGACGAAGTCGTCCCGGCCGATGAACTCCTCCAGTGCGGCGCGTGCCGCCTCGCCGGCCACGGGCCGCCCGGACAGGATCCGCGCGGTGGACACCGTGACGGGGGAGCCGCCGCCGTCGGTGACCGTGACCTCGACGGTGACCAGGGCGCCGCCGAGCGCCTCGCGGGCGTCGACCAGGCGGCCGCGGGCCGTGAGGACGTCCCCGGCGCGGATAGGGCGGACGTGGCGGTAGTCCTGGGAGAGGTGGGTGGCCGACGTGTAGTCGTAGCCCAGCGGGTACCGGGCGAGGACCGGCAGTTCGGCCCGTGCGGCCAGCCGGACGGCGAAGGTGGGCGGTGCGATGACGTCGGGGTGGCCGAGCGCACGGGCCGCCGCCGGGTCGCGGTAGGCCGGGTCGGTGTCCCCCGTGGCGTCGGCGAACTCGGCGATCAGCTCGGCGGTGACCGTCACCGGCCCGACCGGGGGAGCGTCCGGCGGGACGGCGGGGGCCGGGGGCCGCACCGCCGGGGGGCGCAGCGTGTCAGCGGGCACGGAATCCCCCGTCCCCGACCGCGTGGGCGCCGCCGTCGACGTGCAGGATGTCGCCGGTGGTGGCCGGGAACCAGTCCGACAGCAGGGCCACGCAGGCCCTGCCCACCGGCTCGAAGTCGGCGGCGTGCCAGCCCAGCGGAGCCCTGCGGTCCCACTCCTTCTCCGCCTGGCCGGGGTCGTCGTCCTCGCCGTAGGTGGCGTGGCCGGCCGGGGTGCGCAGGGGGCCGGCGGCCACGAGGTTGACGCGGATGCCGCGGTCGCCGAGGTAGGCGGCGAGGTAGCGGGAGCAGGCCTCCAGGCCGGCCTTGGCGACGCCCATCCAGTCGTAGCCGGCCCACACCTGACGGGCGTCGAAGTCGAGGCCGACCACCGACGAGCCCCGCCCCAGCAGCGGCAGCAGCGCGGTCGTGAGGGCCTGCAGGGAGACGGTGGAGACCTCGAAGGCGGTCGTGGCCTCCCGCCGGGAGGTGCGCAGGAAGCCACCGCCCAGGGCTCCGGGCGGCGCGAAGGCCACGGCGTGCAGGACGCCGTCGAGCCGGCCGGTGTGCGCGCCGACCCGGTCCGCGAGGGTGGCCAGGTGGTCGTCGTCGGTGACGTCCAGCTCGACGACGGGGGCCGGGCGGGGCAGCCGCCGGGCGATCCGTTCGACCAGGGAGAGGCGGCCGTACCCGGTCAGGACGACCTCGGCGCCCTGCTCCTGGGCCACGCGGGCCACGTGGAAGGCGATGGAGCGGTCGGTGAGCACCCCGGTGACCAGGACGGTTTTCCCCGCCAGCAGGCCCGCCGGGCCCGCCGTGGGCCCGGCGGGCCCGGCGGCAGGAAGGGGCGGGAGTGGGGTCGAGGGGTCCACCTCGGTCGTCCTTTCGTGCGGTGGGCGGGGAGTGTCAGGAGGCCCGGACGCGGGTGCGCAGGGCCGCCGTCGTGAGGTCCGGCTTGTGGGCGGCGGCCTCGACCACCGCCGTGACCGCGTCCAGCAGCGGCCACGGGTCGGGCACGGCCCGGGTGTCGTAGGCGAGCGTGGCCTCGACGCTGTCCGGCCGGTCCATGAAGTAGTTGAGCCAGATCGCCGCCGTCGCCGGGCCGACGGTCCGCTCCCCCCGCCACAGCGGGGCGAGGAAGTCCCGGGTCGCGGTCGTCGCCCTGGTCTTCGGGCCGAGGACGAGGGGGCGGGCCGGCGGGAGGATGTTCACCCCGACGGTGCGGGGGGCCAGCGGGGCGACCTCGCGGATGGAGCGGCCGTACGTCGGCGGCAGGGCCTCGTTGACGCGGGCGTGTGCGGTGATCCAGTCGCCGACCGTGGCCGGTTCCGGGTTCGGGGGCAGCAGCACGCAGGGCTCCACCAGGGGGCCGATGACGAGCACGTCCTCCGGCCGGGCGTGGCCGTGGCGCAGGCTGAGCAGAGGCTGGGGGCCGTCGGACCACAGACCCGCCGCCAGGGAGGTGGCGGCGAGCAGCACGGCGGCGCGGCTCAGGCCGGTCCGGGCGGCCGCCTCGGTGAGGCCGGTGGCCAGCCTCCCGGGCAGCGGGCCGTCGTAGTGGCCGTCGTCCTGGAAGGTCTCGGTCGGGGTGCTGCCGGGCAGGTCGAGCGGCGGGCCGGGCAGCGGGTACGGGGCGAGCAGGTCCTGCCAGCGGGCGAGGCTCCGCGCCCGGACCGCCTCCTCGGGCAGGTCCGCGAGGAAGCCGGTGAAGCCCCGGCCGCGGGGGGTGTGGCCGCCGGCGCGGTACGCGCCGGCCACGGCCCGGGTGATCAGGCCGAGCGCCCAGCCGTCCAGTACCGAGTGGTCGAAGGAGAAGGCCAGCAGCGGATCCTGCTTCTTTTCCTCCTGCGTGGCGCGCAGCAGGACGGCCCGCCCGGCCGGCTCGTGGAGCAGGTCGGGCTTGTCGAACACGACCGGGGCGAGGACGGCGGCCGCCTCCGCGGAGAGCCGGCCGTCCGTCACCGTGCGCGGGACGTCGACGGTCTCCAGCTTCAGCGGGGCGGGCTCGCGCCGCTCCAGGCGGGGACCGTCCTCGGTGGCCCGCAGCCGCAGGTGCAGGACGTCGGTGGCGAGGGTGACCTGCTCCACGGCCGCGGCCAGCCGTTCCACGTCGAGCGGACCGGAGACCCGGAACAGGTTCCAGGGCAGTTCGGAGGGGTTGCGGCGCAGGTGTCCGGCGTCGTCCACCTCACCGTTGGCGAGCGCCCGCACGGGCATGCCGTAGGCGGGCAGCGAGGTGCCGTCGCGGTTCGGGGCGTCACTGCTCACGGTCGGCCTCCCAGGCACGCAGGACGAGTACGGCGTTGTGGCCGCCGAAGCCGAACGAGTTGCTCATCGCCACGTCGACCCGGTGCCGCTGCGCCTGGTGCGGGACGAAGTTCAGGGCGTCGTCGATCGGGCGGTGGCAGTTGATCGTCGGCGGCACCACGGAGGTGCGGATGGCCAGGCCCGCGGCGATGGCCTCGACGGCACCGGCGGCGCCGATCAGATGACCGGTCATGGACTTGGTGGAGCTGATCGGGACGTGTTCGGCGTGGCTGCCGAAGACCGCCCGGATCGCCTCCACCTCGGTGCGGTCGTTGGCCTGGGTGGAGGTGCCGTGCGCGTTGATGTAGCCGACGTCCCCGGGGGTGAGGCCGGCGTCGGCGAGGGCGCCGGCCATCGCGGCGCGGGCGCCGCGCCCCTCGGGGTGCGGGGCGGTCCAGTGGTGCGCGTCCGAGGTGGACGCGTATCCGGCGACCTCGGCGAGGATCGTGGCGCCGCGGGCGAGGGCGTGCTCGGCGGACTCCAGGACCAGGACCCCGGCGCCGGCGCTCATCACGAAGCCGTCCCGGTCGGTGTCGAAGGGACGCGATGCCTCGGCCGGGGCGTCGTTGCGGGTGGACAGCGCCCGGGCGTTGCCGCTGGAGGCCAGGTCGAGGCGGTTCAGGATGTGCTCGGCGCCGCCCGCGAGGGCCACGTCGACCGTGCCGTGCCGGATCCAGTGCGCGGCCTCGCCGATGGCGTCGGCGCCGGAGGCGCAGGCCGTGCTCAGGGCCCGGGTCGGGCCCGTCACCCCGAACCGGAAGCCGATCTCGCAGGCCGCGCTGTCGATGGCCCCGGTGATCTGGGCGAAGGGGCTGACCCTGCGCGGGCCGCTCTCCTCCAGGGTGGCGAAGTGCCTGCCGTGGGCGGCCATGGGGCCGTAGCCGCTGCCGATCACGACGCCGGCGCGCGGTCCGCTGTCGTCGTCGAGCACGAGTCCGGCGTGGTGCACGGCCTCGCCGGCGGCCGCGTAGGCGTACTGGGCGTAGGCGTCCATGCGCCGGATCTGCTGGGGCTTGAGGTGGTGGGCGGGATCGAAGCCCTTCACCTCGCCGCCGAACGTGGTGCCGAGTCCGGTGGTGTCGACGCCGGTCAGCGGTGCGATGCCGCTGCGGCCGGCGACCAGCGCGGACCAGGTCTCGTCGACGCCGAGGCCGAGCGGGGTGACGGCTCCCCAGCCGGTGATCACCACCCGGCGGCCGCCCGCCGTGCGTGTCGTGGGCATGTGCGCTCCCCTCACTTCCCGGCCGGTGCCGCGAGCACGGGGAAGTCGCCGCCGGCGACGTCCGCGCCGAACATCGCGTCGGTCAGCCGCACCGGCACGTTGAGCACGACGACCTCGCCGGCCGCGGCCTTCTCCCAGGCCAGTGCCACGTCGCCGGCCAGGGACGCCTTGTCCCGCACGGTCACCTGGTGCAGCCCGGGAAGGTGCGGGGCCGGGGCGGTGACGGCCTCCGGGTCGACGAAGGCGTGGTCGCCCACCGGCTCCTGCCGCTGGTCGAGCTGGACCTGCAGCCAGCCGTAGCCGCCGTTGCGCAGCACGACGTAGAGCAGGCCGCCGCCGTGCGCGACCGCGGTGGGCAGGTCGGCCGCGGCCATGGCGAAGGCGCCGTCGCCGACGAAGGCCACCACCGGCCGCCCGGGTGCGGCGAGCTTCACGCCGAGTGCCGCGGCGGCGCCGAAGCCGAGGCTGGTCTGCTCGGACGGGACGACGCTGCCGGCGCCCGCGTGGCAGGAGTAGAGGGGGTACTTGTACGACCACATGTCCTGCAGGCCGTTCTCCTGCACCAGGATCCGGTCGGCGGGCAGTTCGGCGTCGAGCGCGCGCAGGACCTCGGCGATGTGCAGGTCCGGGGAACCGGCCAGCCCGTCCAGCAGGGCGCGGCTGTCGGAGTGGATCGCGGTGTGCACGGCGCGCACCCGCGCCGCCCAGCCTCCGCCGGCGTCCTCCGCGGGCAGCGCCGTCAGCCAGGACCGCACGGCCGCGCCCGCGTCGGCCAGTACCTTCGGTCCCCGCAGCAGGGTCTGGAAGTCGGCGGCCACCAGGTTGACCTGGAGCACGGGGACCTCGCGGCCGAGGCCGGCCGGCCACTGGAAGGTGGCCGTCTCCTCCAGCCGGCTGCCGAGGGCGACGACGCAGTCGGTGTCCTCCCACAGCGGGGCCGCCTGCTCGGGCGTGTAGAGGCCGGCCAGGCCGCAGAAGTGCGGGTGGGCCTCGTCGACCGTGCCCCGGCCGGAGGCCGTGCAGAAGATCGCCGCGCCCGTCCGTTCGGCCAGGCGTTCCACCTCGCGTCCGCCGTTCGCGTGCCGCATGCCGCCGCCGACCAGCAGGATCGGCCGGCGGGCCGTGCGCAGGGCGTCCAGGGCGGCGGAACCGGCGGGTGCGAGGACCTCCTGCGGCGTCTCGGCCGCCGCCGGCGCGGCCGGCTCGCCGGCCGGGGTGACGGCCTCGGCGAGCAGGTGCTCGGGCAGTTCGACGTAGACCGGGCCGCGTTCGTGACGGGCGACCAGCAGGGCGCGGTGCAGGGTGGGCACCAGGCGGTCGGGGTGGTCGACCCGTGCCGCGTACTTCACCAGCGGCGCCACTACGGCGAGCTGGTCCAGTTCCTGGAAGGCGCCGCTGCCCCGGTGCTGGGCCCCGGTGCCGCCGCTGAGCAGCAGCAGGGGCGCGGCGGACGCGGAGGCCTCCAGCAGGCCGGTGAGGGTGTTGGTGACCGCGGGGCCCTTGCCGACCACGGCGACGCCGACCCCGCCGGACTGGATGGCCCAGCCGGTGGCCATGAACAGGGCGTTGCGCTGGTCACGGCAGAGGACGAAGCGCAGGCCCGCCCGGTGCGCGGCCTCCAGGGCGTACATGTCGTCACCGGGCAGGCCGAAGACGGTCCGAGTCCCGGACGCGGCGAGGACGGCGGCGGCGGTGGCCCAGGCGGCGGCCGCCGACGTCTCGGCGTTGGTGTCGGGTGTGTTGCTCATGACCTTCCCGGCAGGTAGTCGGCGACGGCCTTCGACAGCAGCAGCGGCTCGGTGTGCCGCTTGCGGCCGACGGCGATGTAGTTGGCGCGGATGCCCCGGCCACCGAAGGGCTTGTTGCCGTCCTCGATGTCGATGAGCGTCTGGTCGACGCTCACCATGTGCCGCTCGCGCAGGGCCTCGACGGTCTTCGGCAGGGAGCCGAACACGGTGGCGGCCATGGCGCGTTCCGCGTAGTAGGGGTGGCGCAGCACCTCGTCCAGCCACTCCTCGGACGAGAACGGCACCACGTTGAAGACCGGCGCGAACATCTCCGGGGGCAGGAACGGGGTGTCCGTCGGGTGGATCAGCACGGTCGGCCGTACATGGCGGTCGACGAAGTCGATCCGGCCGCCCGCGGCCACGAACTCCCGCTTGCCGCGCAGGTAGTCCAGGGTAGCCTCGAACGCCTCGTCGTAGAACATGGCGCTGTAGTCGGCGGTGGCGTCGTCGGGGGTGCCCAGGCGCAGGGCCTCGACCCGGCGGGACAGCAGGTTGCAGAACTGGGCGCTGACGGAGGTGTGCACGAACACCACGTCCGGGCCGAAGCAGTCCTGCCCGGAGTTGAGCATGCGCACCCGGACCAGACCGTCGACCGCGCGGTTCAGGTCGGCGTCCGCGCCGACGACGTACGGGTTGATGCCCTGCCCGAAGAAGCAGAACACCGTCTGCTCGGGCAGCTGTTCACGGATCATCTCGGCGTTCTCGTACGAGCCGGTGAAGACCAGGACGTCCGACTTCTTGCCGACGTTGTCGAGGAACTCGCGCTGGCCGCTGCCGTCGAGCACCAGCGGCAGGTCGTGCACGGTGCTGATGAGCTTGTGCAGCGCCCGGGTCTGGGCGTCGATCATCCGGGACGGCCGGAAGACGATCTCCTGGCTGTACAGGCTGGGGATGACGACGTAGAGGATGTAGCCGTACAGCGGGATGTTCGACGGCATCAGCACGCCGATGCGGCGCGCGGCGGGCGGGCTGTAGCGGGAGACCTCGGCGACCGCGCCCTCCAGCGCCTCGATGGAGGCGTCGATCTCGTCTGCCGCGGTGCGGTGGTTGGAGACCTCGGTGAGGATGCGCAGGACCTCCGGGCGGCGCTCGGAGAGCAGCCGGGCGACGTCCTGCAGCACCGTGATCCGGTCGGCGAACGGAATCGCCGGACCCGCGGGCCGGGCGGCGCTCGCGGCCTGCTTCTCCTCCTCGGCGCGGCCGCTGCGCAGCGCCGCCTGCGCCATGTAGCGCAGCGCGGTCAGGTTGGCCTTGCCGTTGGTGTGCTCGGGGAACTCGGGGACCACGAGCACCTTGTTGGGCTGCTCGTACTCGGCGACCAGCTCGGCGAAGGCGCGCCGCCAGTGCGCGGCCGGCCGTTCCTCGGGGTCGGCGACCACGAAGACCAGGTCGGTGCCGAAGCGGCCGTCCTCCACCGGGACGACCCGCACCGGGCGGCCGCACTCGCTGGCCTTGGCGGTGATGGCGTCGGGGTAGAGGGTGTTGCCGAAGCGGTGGACGGCGGCCTTGCGGCCGAGGACGCGCAGGTTGCCGTGCTCGTCGAGGAAGCCCAGGTCCTGGGTGCGGTGGACGGTGCGCTGGTGTTCCCGGACCCGGCCGCCCGGCTCCAGCATGCCCACCATCAGGTCGGGCGTGTGCACGATGACCTCGCCGACCTGGCCGGCCGGTACGGGGCGGTCCTCCTCGTCGACGACGGTCACCGTGATGCCGCCGAGCGGACGCCCGCAGTGGTGCGGGTTGTCGGGTGCCGCCAGGGCGATGTTGCCGGCCTCGGAGCTGCCGTAGCCGTCCAGCAGGGGTCTGCCGAGCCGCTCGGTGAAGCGGCGCTGCAGGTCGTCCTGGAGCGGCTCGCCGCCCACGCACCACATGCGCACCGATTCCAGCAGGGCGGTGGAGACGCGGCCGCGGTCGAGCAGCCGCAGCATGCCCTCGTAGACGGCCGGGACGGAGTCGACGACCGTGACGCCGAGGTCGACGATCGCCTCCAGGGCGAGGTCGGTGCGCCGGCTGGGCAACAGCACCAGGCTCGCCTTGGCCTGCCACCACAGCAGCAGGATGGACAGGCCGTACTGGTGGGTGAACGGCAGCAGGGGCAGCAGCACGTCGGTCTCGGTGTAGCGCATCCGGTCCTGGGTGCGGGAGACGTTGGCCAGCACCGAACTGCCGGAGCGGACGACGCCCTTGGGGCGGCCGAGGCTGCCGGAGGTCCACACGATGAGGGCGTCGGAACGGCGGGCCCAGCGGTCGAAGGACAGCTCGGCCTGCGTGTCGTCCGCGGCGGGCGCGGTGTCGAGCGCGTGCAGCGGGATCCAGCGGGCGTCGAGCCTGGCGAAGGCGGGGGCCTCCTCCTCGTGGTCGGAGACGAAGAAGTCGGCGTCGGCCTCCTCCACCAGCCGGGCGAACTGGTTCGGGGTCACCCCGCGGTCGACGAGGCCGACCGAGACGCCCATCTCCATCAGGGCCAGGGTGGTCAGCACCGAGGCCGTGGAGTTCGCGGCCGAGAGCAGGACGCGGTGGCTGCCGTCGACCCCGCGGGACTCGAGCTCGCGGATCACGCTCGCGCAGGAGGCCCTGACCTCGCGCCAGGAGCGACTGCTTTCATTGCGGCTGATCAGCACCAGAAAAACACATCCAATCTTCGAACCGGGTCGCCTCGACGCTAGGAGGGGCCGCTCAAGCGGGAATCAAGCGGAAATCGGCTCGGTCCCCGCCGCGGCCGCGGCCGGGGGACCGGCGGTCTCGACGTAGCAGCCGGTGGCCTCCAGGGCCCGGATCGCCGCGAGGTCGCGGTCGAGCTCGGTCTCGCTGCCGGCGACGAGGGAGACGAAGCCCGGGGAGGTCGCCATGTCGACGGTCCGGCGCACGGGCAGGCCGGCGCGGACGCCCGTGACCAGCCGCTCGAAGGAGGGCAGGGCCGTGAAGCGGTCGTGCCAGCCGGCGCTGGTGCCGGTCCGGCCGTTGATCAGCCAGACGTTGCGCACGGTCCTCGTCCAGCGCACGTCGGTGTCCCGGAAGGCGTGGAAGCCCGCCGGGTCGGTCAGGGCCAGGGCGAACAGTTCCACGTGGGAGGTGCCGGAGTGCTTCTCCAGGACGTCGGGCAGCATGGCGCCCATGAGGCGGGCCCCGGTCTCGATGAGCACCGGCCCCTCGGCGGTGAGCATCACCTCGCTGTGCGCGGCGCCGTCGGTGATGCCGAGGGCCGTCACCGCGGCGGTCACGTACTCGATCAGCCCGGCGACATGCGGCGCGGTCAGCGGCAGCGGCTGCTGGTAGTCGTACAGCGGAGCGCCCTCGGGGCCGGCCGTCTTGGCGGACAGCCACACGTCGGAGACCTTCTGCACGCCGTCCACCGCGACCGTGTTGACGATGTACTCGGTCCCGACCAGGTACTTCTGCACCACGGCCGAGGGGTTGGGGTTGCCGAAGTAGTCCCGGCCCGCCATGACGGCCGCGGCGGCGGAGCGCACCTCGGCGGCGGAGGCGCAGATGTGGACGTTGTCCGTGCCGGCGCTCGCGGCCGGCTTGACCACGACCGGGCCGCCGGCCTCGGCGAACCAGGCGACGGCGGTCTCCGGGTCGGTCGTGCTGAAGCCGACGGGTGCGGCCAGGCCCGCGGCGGCGAGCCGCCGCGCCATCGCGTACTTGTTCCGGCGGGCCTCGACGCCGTCGAACGCGTTGCCCGGCAGGCCCAGTTCGTGGGCGAGGGTGTCGGCGAGGACCACCCCGCACTCGGTGCCGGCCACCACCCGGTCGACGCCCGCCTCCTTCAGGGCGCGGACGGCGTCGGCGAGATCGGGGAAGTATCCGAAGTCGTGGCTGTACAGGTCGGGACGGAAGGAGGGCAGCAGCCGGCTCGGCGCCGTCTCCTGGCTGCGCAGGTGGACCACGTCCACACCCCGCAGGCCCAGCTTGTGGGCCAGGACGCTGCCGGTCGAGTAGCCGTCGACGATCGCGATCTTCACTGGGTCGCTCCCGAATTCTCCAGCTCCTGGGCCGCCGGGGCCATGGTCTTGTCGCGGGCGCGCAGCCGGGTGTCGCAGAGGAAGGCGAGCCCCGCGACGGCGGCGGCGGTGGCGCCGAACACGGCGAACGCGGTGCCGGGACCGCCGTGGTCCAGGCCGGTGCCGGCGATCGGCGAGCCGATCACGTTGCCGACGAGGATGGCGCTGGCGTAGGTGCCCATCGCGACGCCCTTGCTGTCGTCCGGCGCGAGGCCGCTGACCGCGCCCGCGCTCGCCGACAGGGCCGGGGCGACGAACAGGTTGGCGGGGACGGACAGCAGGCACAGCCAGTACCACTGGGTCGCCAGGCCGATCGGCATGCACAGCAGGCCCAGCGCCGCCGTGACCGCGAACACCGACGGCGGGCGCTTCATCCCGCCGTACAGGAAGCCGCCGGCCACGGACGCGACGCCGGCCAGGACCAGCAGCAGCCAGCTCCAGGCGAGCTGGCCGTGCCGCTGAAGCGTGCCGATGGCGGCGACCTCGAAGCCGACCACCGCGATGGAGGTGGCCACGGTGACGCCGAGGGCGCACATCATGCGGGCGGACAGCCAGTGCCGCAGCCCGGGCTTCGGGGCGCCCGCGGCGGGAAGGGCCCGCTGCAGCGGCGGGTCGAGCACCAGGTAGGCCCCGCCGACCAGCAGCTGCAGACCGCCCATCACCAGGAACGCCACCGTCGGGGAGGCGGTCGAGGCGAGCAGGATGCCGACGGTCGGGCCCACCATGTAGGCGATGTCGGTGGTCATGGCGTCGACCGCGTAGGCGGTGTGCCGGTTGTCCTCGGTCACCATGCCGGCCAGCGCCAGCCGGATCACCGTGAAGGCGGGCAGCGTGGTCAGGCCGCCGAAGAAGGCGGCGACCAGCAGGGCGGGGTAGGGCAGCAGGTGGCCCAGGCTCCAGAACACGGCCTGGGCGGTCACCAGCAGGCCGAAGACCCGGCGCAGTCCGTAGTGGTCCAGTCCGCGGCCCTGCAGGGGGGCGCCGAGGCCGGCGCCCGCCGTCCAGCAGGCGGCGGCGACGCTGCCCGCCGCGAAGCCCCGGTGCAGGTTGCCCACGATGTGCAGGATGAGCACCGAGGCGATGCCGAGCCCGGGCATCTTCGCCAGCAGCCCGATCACGGTCAGGGACCGGATGCCGGGTTCGGCGAACAGTTTTCGGTAGGTCGAGAACACGTCGTCTCCTAGGCCTTCTCGGCCGCTTCGTCCCAGGGCCAGTCGATCCGGCCGAGCAGGTCCATCTCGGACAGCAGACCGTGCAGTCCGCTGAAGTCGCGCACCAGGTTCTTGCGGCCCGCGTCCTGCTGCACCTCGGCGATCATCCGGTCGGCGCCGGTGACGCCGTGCAGGGCGAGGATGTGCTGCCAGGTGCGGTAGTCGTTGGCGACGAACGCCTCCAGGCCGGTGAGCATGGTGTCCACGAAGAACCGGCGCTGCTCCTTGGAGAGGAAGTCGTAGACGGTCTTGGCGAGTTCGCCGGTGATGGAGGAGTGGCAGATCTCGTCGCGGTTGTGCAGCTTCACCGTGGTGGAGTTGATCTGCTGGATGTCCGGGTCGTCGGACAGCAGGTGCAGATAGGCGCTGATCGACGTCTCGGAGACGGTGGCGAAGGCCAGTGTGGTGAGCTTGCGCTGCCACTCCTCGGTGCACTCGGCCCGCATCTCCTCGTGCCGTCGCACGATGTGCGGGGCGGGCAGCACCGTGTCCGGCAGGGTGATGCCCCGCTGCTGCCGGGTGACGGTGCTGGCGTTGAGGTGCATCAGCGTGTGGTACTGCTCGTCGACCATGGCCTGGGCCAGCGAGGTCTCCAGCGCGGGCCCGCCCAGGGACGGGAACTCGCCCTCGATCACGTAGGCGAACGCCGGGTTGGCGATGCGCTGTTCGGCCATGATGGTGTGGCGGTTGTAGGCGAGCCAGGACCAGCTCAGCATCGAGCCGCGCACCTCGGGAGGCAGGCCCTCCCAGACGGGGTGGCCGGTGAACGGCACGATCCGCTCGGGGTAGTCCGGGCGCGCGGTGTCGAAGAGGTCCGCGAGTTCGGGCTCCGCGCGCTTGACCGCGGCCCGCCGGTGCCAGTTGCCGGCCAGCCGGGTGATGACCGCGTTCTCGACGGGGTCGGTGGGGTCGTACGGCGGGAAGCCGGGGATCTCGATCAGGCCGGTCGCGGCGGGGGTGACGTCAGTGGTGGTGTTCATCAGGACTCTTCGGCTCGCTCGATGTCGTAGAACCCGGGACCGTCCAGGTAGGTGAGGGTGTTGAAGTCGCGTTCCACCACTTCGGCGGACGGGTGGACGAGGCCCACCGCGAGGGTCTTGGTGGAGTCGTCGACGGTGCGCACGACGGTGCCGCCGGGCCGGACGAACATCTCGACGTTGTTGAAGCTCTCCAGGCCCTCGACGACGTCGAGCAGCGGGTAGGAGCGCAGCGTGCCCGCGGCCGGGGCCGTCGGCCAGCACACCGAGACGTGCCGTTCGAGCCGGTAGGGCCGCCGGTGGGCGGCGAGGAACCGCTCCGGGTGGAGGTAGGCCTCCACGGTCCAGCCGATCTGCGACTCCCCGGCGCCGAGCTCGGCGTAGTAGGGGGTGTTCGCGCCGGCCATGCGGGCGCCGACCTCGACCAGGCAGGGCCCGTCGGCGGTGAGGATGATCTCCAGGTGGGCGGGGCCGTGCCGGATGCCGAGGGCGTCGAGGACCTGGCGGGCATAGGCGGTCAGCCGCTCGCGGACCGGGGCGTCGTGGGCGATCAGGTGGCCGCCGGTGATGCGGTCGCGGACTCCCGGCACCGACATCTTGCTGTACTTCCAGACGTCGGTGACACGGTGGTGCCCGTCCCGGCTGACGGTGTCCACCACGTACTCGCCGCCGGCCAGGTACTCCTGGGCCACGGCCGCGGTGTTCGTCTCGGAGAAGACGGTGGTGCCCTCGAGGATGGCCTTCAGCGCGGCCGCCGAGTCCTCCGGGGTGTCGCAGACGCTCACGCCGTCGTTGGCGGCGCTGCGCAGCGGCTTGACCACGATCCGGCCGCCGGTCTCGCGGTGGAACTCCATCAGCTCTTGCGCGGTGCTGACCAGCCGCTGCCGGGCGGCGCGCAGTCCCGCCGCCCTGATGGTCTCGGTCATGAGGTACTTGTTCCGGCGGGCGGGCGAGAGCCGGGTGCCGTTGGTGGGCACGCCGAGCGCCTCGCTGAGCTGGTCGGCCAGCTCGACGCCGTACTCCCCGGCGGCGACCACGGCGACGGCCGCGTGCCGGGCGACGGCCGCGACGGTGTCGGCCAGGACGCCCCGGTGGACGATGTCGTCGCTGAAGGCGCTGGTGTCGAAGGCGCCCCGGTAGCACTGGGGCACCTCCTCGGTGCTCTGCACGCGTACGACCTCGCAGCCGCTGTCCATGAAGGCCTGCGCGAGTGCGTAGCTGGACGGGTACGCGTCGACCAGGACGACGCTGGGGTTGGACATGTTCGCCTCTCTGTGTGTGCTCGCGCCGGCGTTCACGCCGCCGCCTCGATCGCCCCGGCGAGGCCCGCGAGGGTCGGGTTGCGGAAGACCAGGACCGGGGAGACGCGGCGGCCGAGCCGTTCGCTCAGCCGGGCCGCGACCGCGGTGACGGCCAGCGAGTTGCCGCCGACGTCGAAGAAGTTGTCGTCGGGTCCGAACCCGCCCTCGTAGCCCAGGCACTGCTCCCACACCTCGGCGACCAGCGTCTGCTCCTTGGTGGCGTGCTCCCGGGCCGCGGGGGCCGGGCCGGCCGGCCGGGGGTCGGGCAGCGCGTCCCGGTCGACCTTGCCGTTCGGGGTGAGCGGGATCTCCCCGATCGCGGTGAAGCTCTGCGGCAGCATGTACGGCGGCAGCCGGTGGGCGAGGTGCGTCCGCAGCCCGGCCGCGTCGGGCTCCCGGCCCGGTGCGCCGGGGATCAGGTAGGCCGCGAGCTGTTCCACGCCGGTGGCGGTCCGGCGCACCGCGACCGCGCAGTCCGCGATGTCCGGGTGGGCGCGCAGCGCCGTCTCGATCTCGCCGAGTTCGATGCGGTAGCCGCGCACCTTGACCTGGTGGTCGTTGCGGCCGAGGAAGACCAGGTTGCCGTCGGGCAGCAGGCGCACCACGTCGCCGGTGGCGTACATCCGGGCGCCGGGCTCCTCCGCGAACGGGTCGGGCAGGTAGGCCTGCGCCGTGCGGGCCGGCTTGCCCAGGTAGCCGCGGCCGACCGCGTCGCCGCCGACGTACAGCTCGCCCCGGCAGCCCGGGACCACCGGACGCAGCCGGGCGTCCAGGACGTAGAGGCGGGCGTTGTCGGTGGCCTGGCCGAAGGGGACGCTCGGCCGGTGCGCGTGCCGGTCGAGGAGGTCCTCGGTGATCGGGCAGAACGCGGAGGTCACGGTGGCCTCGGTGGGCCCGTACTCGTTGAAGATCCGGCAGCCGTCGGGGGTGACCTCCATGATGCGCCGGGCCACGTCGTGCGGGACGGCCTCGGCGCCGGTGAACACCAGCCGCACGGAGGCGAGCCGGGCCGCGCAGTCCGCGCCGGACTCCAGCAGGATGCGCAGCTGCGACGGGGTGGCGTTCAGCGTGGTGATGCCGCGCTCGGCCACCTCCCGCAGGAACGCCTCCGGGTCGTAGGCCGCGGTGGGGCCCGCCAGGTGCAGCTGGGCGCCGGAGACCAGGCACTGGAAGATCTCCCACACCGAGTTGTCGAAGGCCACCGAGTGGTTCAGCAGCGCCCGGTCGTCGCCGGTCAGTCCGCACAGCCGCTGGTTCCAGGCCAGGAAGCCGGTGATGTTGGCGTGGGTGATGGCCACGCCCTTCGGCTTGCCGGTCGAACCCGAGGTGTAGATGACGTAGGCGAGATGGTGCGGTTGTGCCTCCTCGACGGGGTGCGGCCCGGCCGGCTCCTCGGTACCCCCGGCCTCCCGCGCGACCGGCACGACCCGCGCCGCGCCGTCGAACAGCGCCGCCGACGGGTGTGCGGGGTCGGCCACCACCAGGCGGACGCCGGAGTCCTCGAGCAGGTACCGCAGGCGGTCGGCCGGGTAACCGGGGTCGAGCGGCACGTAGGCGCCGCCCGCCTTCAGCACGCCCAGCAGGGCGACGACCAGCTCCACCGAGCGCTCCAGGCAGACCCCGACCAGCTGTTCGGGGCCGACCCCCGCGGCGCGCAGCGTGCGGGCCAGCGCGGCGGCCCGGCGGTCGGTCTCGGCGTAGGTCAGGGTGGCGCCGTCGCCCACCACGCACACCTGGTCCGGGGTCTCACGCACCTGCCGCTCCCACAGCCGCACCAGGGTGCTCGGCTCGGGCAGCGGTTCGGCGAGGTCTCCGGCGGACAGGGCGCGCAGCTCGGCCGCCGACAGGACCTGCAGCTCCGACAGGCGGGCGTCCGCGTCGGCGACCATCTGCTCGATCACCCGGACGAAGTGCCGGCCGAGTCCCTCGGCGAAGTCCTCGTCGAACAGGTCGGTGGCGTACTCGACGGAGATGCTGAGGCCGCCGTCGCCCACCGCGTGGTCGGTGACGTCGAACGCCAGGTCGAATCGGGCGGTGCCGAGGCGGCCCTCCAGCTCCTTGCGGTCGTACACCTCGGTGAGCACGCCCGCCGGGGGCTCCTCGTGC
The DNA here is from genome assembly GCF_014650035.1 of Streptomyces lucensis JCM 4490. Taxonomy (GTDB): domain Bacteria; phylum Actinomycetota; class Actinomycetes; order Streptomycetales; family Streptomycetaceae; genus Streptomyces; species Streptomyces lucensis. The sequence goes on from NZ_BMUE01000006.1 coordinate 281,913, forward strand.
AGGGCGAACAGCACCTGGAACAGGGGGTTGCGGCTCAGGTCGCGCTCCGGGCACAGCTCGGCCACCAGCTTCTCGAACGGCAGCTCCTGGTGGGCGTAGGCGTCCCGGGCCACTTCCCGGACACGGCCGAGGAGGTCGGTCCAGGTCGGGTCGCCGGACAGGTCGGTGCGCAGCACGGCGGTGTTGACGAAGTAGCCGCACACGCCGGCCGTCTCCGGCCGCGGCCGCCCGCCGAGCAGGGTGCCGACGGCCACGTCGGTCTCGTCGGCGTACCGGCCGAGCAGCACCTGCAGCGGTGCCATCAGCCCCATGAACAGGGTGACGCCCTCGGCCCGGCACAGGGCCCTGAGCCGTCCGGCGAGGCCGGCCGGGACCCGCAGGAACGTGCGCCGCCCCCGGTGGCCGGCGACGGCCGGGCGGGGCCGGCTGGTGGGCAGTTCCAGCGCGGGCACCCCGGCCAGCCGCTTCCGCCAGTGGGCGAGCAGCCGCTCCAGTTCCGCGCCGCCGATCCGCTCCCGCTCCCACTGGGCGAAGTCGGCGTACGAGACGTCGGGCGCCGCCGCGAGCGGCCTGCCCGTGTACAGGTCGCCGAGTTCCCGCACCAGCAGGTCCACCGACGTCCCGTCGCAGGCGATGTGATGGATGGTCAGCAGGAGGACGTCGCGCCGGGGGGTGCGCAGCACGTCCGCGCGCAGCAGGGGCGCCCGGTCCAGGGCGAAGGGTGCGCGGATCCGCTCGGTGATCAGGTCGTCCAGCGCCTCCTCGCTCACCTCGGTGCACCGCACCGGGACGGGCACGTCGGCGTGCGGCTCCGGCCGGACGCGGCCGTCGGCGGCGACCAGCGCGGTGCGCAGCGCCTGGTGGCGGTCGACCAGCGCGGTCAGCGCCCGCTGCAGCCGGGAGGTCTCGACCCGGCCGCCGGGGAAGGACAGCGCGACCGGCAGGTGGTAGGCGGGGACGCCCTCGTTGACCTGCTCGAAGAACCAGATGCGCTCCTGGCCGAAGGACAGCTCGGCCCGGGTCGCAGGGCCGATCGGCTCCTCCTCGGCGCCCTCGAAGCCGTCCAGCGCGGCCGCGAGCGAGGCGGGCGCCGGGTGGGCGAAGACCTCCTGGACACCGAGCGGCAGCCCGAGTTCCTCGCGCAGCCGCGTCACCGCGCGCACCGCGGCGAGCGACTGGCCGCCGAGCGCGAAGAAGTCGTCGTACGGCGACACCTCCGCGAGCCCGAGGACCTCCGCCCAGACCGCACGCACCGTGTCGGTGTGCGGGGGCAGCGGGCCATCGGCGTGCCCGGCGGCGGTGTCGCGGATCCGCCGGTAGCCGAGCGCGAGGACCGCGCCCCGGTCGGCCTTGCCCGCCGGGGTGCGCGGGAGCGCGTCGAGGACCGCCCAGCCCTGGGCGACCATGTGGGCGGGCAGCCGCCCGGCGAGGTGGTCGCGGACCCGGCGCGGCAGGTCCTCGGTGCCACGTGTGCCGGGGGCCGCCACCAGGAACGCCACGAGCTGGTCGCCGCCGGTCGCCTCGCGGTCGACGACCACCACGGCGTCGGCGACCTCCGGGTGGCTGCGCACGCAGGCCTCGATCTCGCCGAGTTCGATGCGGTGGCCGCGGACCTTGACCTGGTGGTCGTTGCGGCCCAGCAGCTCCAGGTCCCCGGTGGGCGTCCACCGGGCCAGGTCGCCGGTGCGGTAGAGCCGGCCGGAGCCGTCGCCGAAGGCGTCCGGCACGAAGCGGTCGGCGGTCAGCGCGGGCCGGTTCAGATAGCCGCGGGCCACGCCGCGGCCGCCGATCCACAGCTCGCCGGTGACACCGGGACCCACCTCGCGGCCGTGCTCGTCGACCACGTGCAGCCGGGTGTTGGACAGGGCGGTGCCGACCGTGACGCGCTCGTCCGCCTCGTCGACGCGGGCCGCCGTGGCCCACACGGTGGCCTCGGTGGGGCCGTACAGGTTCCACAGGGTGCCGCCGGTGGCCAGCAGGTCGCGGGCGAGCCGCGCGTCCAGGGGCTCACCGCCGGACAGCAGCGTCCGGCCGCGGCCGGCCCGCCAGCCGGAGGCCACCAGCATCCGCCAGGTGGTCGGCGTCGCCTGGACGACCGTGACCCGGCCCTCCTCGACGGCGGCGGCCAGCACCTCGGGGTCGGTGTTGGCGGCCTGCGGCGCCATCACGACGGTCGCGCCGAGCGTCAGCGGCAGGAACAGCTCCAGGGTGGAGATGTCGAACGACAGCGGGGTCAGCGCCAGCACCCTGTCGTCCGGGGCGAGGCCGGGGCGTTCCGCGACGCTGTGCAGGAAGGAGGTGATCGCCGCGTGGTCGACGGCCACGCCCTTGGGCAGTCCGGTGGAACCGGAGGTGTAGATCACGTACGCCAGGTGGTGCGGGCGCGCGGGCGAGGCGAAGGGCGCGTCCGGCGCGTCCGGTACGTCCTCCACGGGCAGCAGGCCGGCCGCCTCGGGCACCGCGGACGAGATCCGCTCCCGGTGCCGGGCGTCGCACACGATGAGGCCCGCACCGGAGTCGGTGGTCATGTGCCGCAGCCGGTCGGCGGGGTAGCTCGGGTCCAGCGGGAGGTACCCGGCGCCCGACTTCAGGATGCCCAGGAGGGCCACGACCATGTCGATCGAGCGCTCCAGGCACACGCCGACCAGGGACTCCGGGCCGATGCCGCGTGCGGCGAGGTCGGCGGCGAGCGCCGTGGCGCGCCGGTCCACTTCGGCGTAGGTGGCCTGTCGCGTTCCCGCGACGACGGCGACCGAGTCGGGAGCCGAGGCGACCCGCTGCTCCCACAGGGCGACCAGGGTGGTCGACATGAACTGATCCTTTCTCAGCCCCACACGGGGACGTCTGCTTCTCGCTCACGCGGGGACGGTGCCGCCCGGCCCCCGTGGGGATGTCTGCCTGCCGGCCCCGTGCGGGGGCGGTGCCGCCCGGCCGGGGCTCAGGCCCAGGCGGGGGCGGTGCGCGTGATGGTTCGAGCCAGTTGCTGTTGCGCGTCGCGCACGTAGAGGTGCCCGCCCGGGAACCGGTGCGTGTCGCACCCGGCCGCGGTGTGCTCGCGCCAGCCGGCCAGGTCCGCCTCGCCGACGGTGTCGTCCTCGGTGCCGTGCAGCACGGTGAAGGGACACGGCAGGGGCGCCGCGGCCCGGTGCGCGTACGTCTCGCACAGGGTCAGGTCGGCGCGCATCAGGGGCAGCAGCAGCTCCTGCAGCTCGGGGTCGAGGCCCGCGAGTTCGTCGGCCGCGAGGCGGGCGAGCAGGGCGTCGTCCGGCAGGTGGTGCAGCGGCTCCCGGTCGGGCACGCCCGGGGCGCGCATCGCGGACAGGAACAGCCGGCCGGGCAGCGCGGCGCCCCGGTCCCGCAGCCCGCGGGCCACCTCGAACGCCACCAGGGCGCCCATGCTGTGCCCGAAGAACGCGTACGGCAGCTCGGTGCGGCCGGCGATCAGCGGGGCCAGCGCGGTCACGACCGCGTCCGTGGAGGTCAGCGCGTCCTCGCCGAACCGGTCCTCCCGTCCCGGCAGCTGCACCGTGCACACCTCGACGGTGTCCGGGACGTGCTCGGCCAGCCGGTAGGCGCCGGCACCGGCGCCGGCGTGCGGGAAGACGAACAGCCGCCGGTGCGCGGTGTCCCTCCGGCTGCCGAGGCCGCGCAGCCACAGCCGGGCGAGGCCGGCATCGGGTGCGGGGGTGGCCGGGACGGTCATCGCGCCGACGCCCTCTCCCGGCGGACGGACAGCGGGGTCAGGTCGGTCCAGACCCGCTCGATGTGGTCCAGGCACTCCTGGCGGGTGCCCTCGGCGCCGGCGGGCCGCCAGCCGGCGGGCAGCTCGCGGTCGGCGAACCAGATCGAGTACTGCTCCTCGTGGTTGACGACCACGCGGTAGGTCTCCTGTGTGTCGCTGGCGCTCACGCTCACACCCCCACACCGTCGAAGAAGCCGGACCGCCGGTGGCCGCGGCCCGCCGCGACGACCCGGTCGTGCACCCACTTGCCGACGGCGAGGTCCAGCACGCCGAGGCCGAAGGGGGAGAAGACGGCGGGGCGGCCGGGGTGCCGGCGCAGCCTGTTGCGCAGCAGGTCACCGAGGGTGCCGTCGACGAAGTCCCGGTTTCCGGTGCGCTGTTCGGTCAGGTGCAGCGAGGTGCGCTCGCGCACGGCGTGGTCGACGTCGTCGGTGAAGTTCTGCGCGGCGAGGATCAGCTCGGGGGCGAGGTCGCGCAGGGACAGGTGCAGCACCACCGGGTTGTGGGCGAGCAGCCGGGTGTCGTGCAGGTGGGGTTCGCCGGCCACCGTGGTGACGACGACCAGGTCGCAGTCGGTGAACGCGTCCTCGACCCGGTCGGCGACGACGACCTCGGCCTCGGTGTGCTCCTCCAGGACGGCACCGAACCGCTTCGCGGCGTCCTGGTCGAGGTCGAACAGGCGGAAACCGCCGATCTCCCATTCGAGGTCGCGCAGGAAGGCCCAGACGTGCTGGGCGATCAGACCGGTGCCGACGATGCCGACCCGGCGGGCGCGGCGCTCGCCGACGAGGGCCTCGGCGCCCAGCACCGCCGAGGCGGCGGTGCGGGTCGCGGAGATGACGGACGACTCCATGCAGGCGAACGGGAAGCCGGTCGCGCAGTCGTTGAGGATCAGCGTGGCCGAGGCGCGGGGGATGCCGTGCCGGGTGTTCTCCGGGAAGCTCGCGATCCACTTGTTGCCGGCGACCTCGAACTCGCCGCCGAGGTAGGCGGGCAGCGAGATGATGCGGGCACGGTCGTTGTGCGGGAAGCGCAGGAAGGAGCTGTGCGGGTTGGCGCTCTGCCCGGCGTCGTGCGCCAGGTAGGCCGCGCGGACGGTCTCCACGATCTCGGGGCGGTGGCCCTCGATCTGGGCGGCGATGTCACCCGCGTCGATCACCGTCATGGGCGGCGGGGTCAGGGTGGGCACGGAAGATCGTTCTCCTTCAGTTGACGGCCAGCACGGGCACGGGCGGGACCAGGTCCTCTTCCGTGAGCAGCTGGCGGCACCAGTCGGCGTTGTAGACGGTCTTGGCGTAGGCGTGACCCCGGTCCGGGGCGATGAAGGCCACCCTGGGGCGGCGCGTGCCGGGGCGGTTGCGGGCGAAGTAGCTGCGGATGGCGGCGTAGATGCTGCCGGTGGAACCGCCCGCGTAGAGGCCGTACCGCTCGACCAGGGCGCGGCAGCCCTCGACCGCGCGCGCCTCGGGGACGATCTCGACCTCGTCGATCACCGCCTGCTCGCACAGCGGGGGCACGATGCTGGAGCCGATGCCGGGGATGCGCCGCTTCTTCGGCGGACCGCCGAAGATCACCGATCCCTCGGTGTCGACGGCCACCACGACGCAGGCCGGGAAGGCCTCCTTGATCCGGCGGGAGACGCCGGCGATGGTGCCGCCCGTCCCCACCCCGACGAACAGGTGGTCTATGGGGCCGGCTTCCGCGATCAGCTCCGCCGCCGTGAAGCGGTAGTGCGCGTCACGGGCGTCCGGGTTGGCGTACTGGTTGGGCCAGTAGGCGTTGCCGAGTTCCACCAGCAGGTCCTGCACCCGGGCCAGCCGGGTGCGCAGGTATCCGCCCGCCGCGTCGTGCGTGGAGACCTTCTCCACACGCCGGCACAGCAGCCGCAGCTGGGCCTCGGTCGCCTCGCTGCAGTTCGGGTCGATCACCGGCACGAAGGGAATGCCCAGCATGCGGCAGTAGAAGGCCAGCGCCAGCGCGAAGTTGCCGGACGACGACTCGACCACCGTGGTGTCCCGGGTGATCTCGCCGCGGTGGATCGCCCGGTCCAGGATCCACAGCGCCGAACGGTCCTTGGAACTGCCCGTCGGATTGCAGAACTCCAGCTTGGCGAGGAGGTCGAGTTCGTCGTCCGCCAACGGCATCAGCGGGGTCCCCGCGAGACCGGAGCGGACCCGTCCTATCCGGTCGATCAGGGTTTGATCAGCACGCCTTTGAAGCATGCCGGGACTGTGGCACGCGGTTTCCAAGACCGGCTCAAGCGCGACTCAAGCGGCGCGCACGGTCGGCGTGGGCCGCTCGGGCGCCGTGCGGCGGGCTGTTCGACCGCGCACGGCGGACAGTCGGACGGCCGGACAGCCGGACGGGGTGGCGGGCGCCCGTGGCACCGGGCCGCCGTCCGGTCGGACCGGGGTGTCGTCCGGTCGGTCCGATGTGCCGTCCGGTCGGTCCCAGGGTGCCGTCCGGTCAGTCCGGGGCGTCGGGCAGGTAGTTGCGCCGTACGGCCTGCACGCCCGCCTGGAAGCGGCTGCGCGCGTCCAGCAGGCTCAGCAGGGACGCCATGGTGCGGCGCACCGTGCGGTCGGACACCCCGAGCTGATGCGCGATCGCTTCGTCGGTGAGCCCTTGCGCCATCAGCCGAAGCACCTCAGCCTGGTGCGCGGTGAGTTTCCCGGGGCTGCGCTCCGGAGAGGCGCCCATGGGCCGTGCGGACTGCCACACCGTCTCGAACAGCGCGTGCAGCAGGGCGATCGTGCCCGGGTTGTCCACGACGACCGCGCCGGCCCCGGTGTTCTTGCTGTCGGCCGCGATGAGCGCCGTACGACGGTCGATGAGGATGAGGCGATTGGGAAGGGTGGGGGTGGTGCGGACCTGGGCGCCGTGAGCGGAGAGCCATTCGGCATGGGCGACGGTCGGCGCGTCGCGGCGGATGCTGTCCAGATAGACGGTACGCATCCGGACGCCGCGATCGAGCAGGCGGAGATTGAGCGGGCGCGAGGAGGCCATGTTCTCGGGGGTCTGCGGACCTCCGGGGGCGAACGTCAGGAATTCCTCCCGGACCTCCTTGGTGAGGATCTCCAGGTGCTCCCTGATCGCCTCCACACCCGACAGGAAGTGGAACCCGGAACCGGCACCGGGAGCGTACTGCTGCGCGAACTGGGCGATGGTCTCGGCGACCATCGCGCGACTCGCCTCCACGCGCTGGCGGTGGGCCGCCAACTCGGCCTGCTGCTGGGCGAGGAGGGCCTCCAGGCCGAGCAAAGGGTTCACCGCGCGTAGACCCGACTGGTTCTCCGACGACGGCCTGATCAGTGCCAGCCCGCTCAGCCGGTCCAGTGCCGCGCGCACCTCGCCCGCCGGCAGACCGAGATCCTCCGCCCAGGCGGCCACGTCTCCCTCCGGCCGCGCCAGCATCGTCCGATACACGGCTTCCGAAGTCGGATCTATCCCGAGTCCAGAAAGCAATGCGATCTCCCCCCAGACACCTCGTCGGTGCAGGCCCGCATGCGAAAAAAACGCTCCTGAGATTACACGAGTGAGCGGGCCGGAGCTGTGACGGAGATCGCCCCCCGTCTTCGCAGGCCACAACGGGCCTGCCCCGCACTGGAGTTGTCACCGATGTACCTGGTCCACCTTCATCTGGGACCGCATCCGGCCGGTCTGCGGCTGCCCGAGGACACCGCGTCCGTCGTCGCCGGCGCCGCCCCGGACGCGGCGTTCCTGCGGCACGCCACCGTGCACGCCGGGGACGAGCCCGCCCTGGGTCTCTTCCTGTCGGCCGAGGGGCCGGAGCAGGCCCAGACGACGGCCCGCCTGGTGTGGTGGCGGGCGGTCGCCGCCCGCCCCGAGCTGGGTGGCTGGCCGGTGCTCGGCACCCGCCTGGCCCTGACCCCGCCGGACCGGACACACAGCTGCTGACCTGCATCGCGACTCCGATGTGTCCGCCAGCGGACATGTCCGCTCTGCCCCCTGGGAAACCCCTTTTCTCCGTGCCCCGTCCCGGGTGGAATTCCCTGTGTCGGAGTGATCACGGACCGGATCGACGCCGACGGGTATCACGCGGAAGAGTCGAAGGGGAGACGGACAGATGCGTCGAGTTGCTGGTTTCGGGGTGGCGGTCGCGGCGGTGCTGGCGATCGTGACGGGCGCGGCGCACCCGCAGGACCGGACGGCCGAGCAGGCGGGGGACGCGGGCTGGCAGAAGGCGACCCCCACGGTCGTCCTCGCCGACGCGGGCTGGCAGAAGGCGACCCCGACGGCGGCCCGCACCGACGCGGGCTGGCAGAAGGCGACCCCGACGGCGGCCCGCACCGACGCGGGCTGGCAGTAGGGGAGCGTGGGTGACAAGGGCGCCCGGGAGTCCCGTGTGGAGACTGTGATGTCCGAGACCGCGATGTCGGTGCCGGCCTGCCGGAACGACGCCGACCACCTGCTCGCACTGCGCGACGACCTGCTCCGCCTGCCGGTGGAGGAGATCCCCGTCGGGGCGCTGAGGGTGACCGGATCGCCCCGCAGCCGAGCGGAGGACCCGGACCACACCCGCACCCTCGCGGAGGCCGGCGACGCCCTGCCCCCGGTGATCGCGCACCGCCCGTCCATGACCGTCGTGGACGGAGTCCACCGCCTGCGGGCGGCACAGTCGCGGGGCGCGGCCACCATCGCCGTCCGCTTCTACGACGGCAGCATGGAGGACGCAAGGTTGTTGGCGGTCGCCCTCAACGTCACCCACGGCCTGCCGCTCACCCTGGCCGAACGCACCGCCGCCGCGGAACGCGTCCTCACCGCCCGGCCCACCTGGTCGGACCGGGCGGTGGCCTCCGTCGCCGGGCTGTCCCCCGGCAAGACGGCGCAGATCCGGCGCCGGGTCCTCGGCCCGGCGGTGCCCGGCACCATGCGCGTCGGCCGGGACGGTCGCGCCCGCCCCGTGGACGCCTCCCACGGCCGTGCCCTGGCCGCCGCCCTGCTCCGGGAGGATCCGACGGCCTCACTGCGCCGGATCGCCCGGGAAGCCGGTATCTCACCGGCCACCGTCGCCGACGTCCGCGACCGGCTGGCCCGCGGCGACGACCCCGTGCGCCCCGGCGACGGCCCCCGGCGCAGAACCACGCCCAAGACGCCGGGACCCGCACCGGACGTGGGCGAGATCCACAGCCGGCTGCGCCGTGACCCGGCGCTCCGCCTCAGCGAGACCGGCCGCTCCTTCCTGCGGCTGCTGGACGCCGGCGCCACCCTCGCCCGGCACCGCGAGGGCATCGCCGCCAGCCTGCCTCCGCACTGCAAGGCCGCCGCGGCCCACCTGGCCGAGGCCTATGCACAGAGCTGGCAGAAGCTCGCCAACGAACTGCAGTAGACCGGATCACCGGGCCGTACCCAGGCCCGCCGGAAACGGGGAGAACCCATGCGAGTCAATCTTCTCGGACCGCTGGAGATCTATGCCGGCGAACCCGGCGTCAACGCGGTCCCCGCGGCCCAGAAGGTCCGCCAGACCCTGGCGGTGCTCATCCTGAACGCCAACCGGGTGGTGCGCTTCGAGCAGCTCATGGAGGAGCTGTGGGAGGACAACCCGCCCGCCCGGGCCCACACCGCCCTGCAGACGTACGTCTACCAGATCAGGAAGCGCTTCGACCTCGGCAACCCCAGGAGCGACGGCCACGACCGGGACACCGGCCGGCCGGTCCTCGGCACCGTGGACGGCGGCTACCAGCTCACGCTGCCCGAGGACCACGTCGACGCCTTCCGCTTCGAGCCGCTGATCGCTCGCGCCCGCAAGGACTTCCGGGCCGGCGACCACCCCACCGCCCGTGACCGCGTCGCCGCCGCCCTCGCGCTCTGGCGCGACACGGCCCTGGTCGACGTCCGCAAGGGACCCCTGCTGGAGGCGGAGGCACTGCGCCTGAACGAACTGCACACCAGCGCCAACCAACTGCGCATCGAGGCCGACCTCCACCTCGGCCGCCATCACGAACTGCTGAGTGAACTGACCTCCCTGGCCGCCCTCGAACCGACCAACGAGAGCCATCAGCGGAACCTGATGACGGCGCTGTACCGCACCGACCGCCGGGCCGACGCCCTCCGCGTCTACCAGCGGGCCCGCACCCTCATCGCCGACGAGTTCGGACTCGACCCGTCACCCGAGCTCCAGGCCCTGCACACCGCCATCCTGCAGTCCGACGACAATCTGCTGCGCACCACGGGGCCGTCCGCACCGGCACCGGCGTCCGCCCCGCGCGTCCCCTGTCATCTGCCGGCCCCGCACGAGCGGTTGACCGGCCGCGGCGGCCAGCTGGCCCGGGCCACCTCCGCGCTGCGGTCCGGGGTGGTCCCCGGACCGGCTCTCGTCGTCGTGGGCGGCGCCCCCGGCACCGGCAAGACCGCTCTGTGCCTGCACGCCGCCCGCCAGGTGAGCGACCACTACCCCGACGGCCAGCTCTACGGCCGCCTCCTCGACGACTCCGGCCGGCCCGTCGCCCACGCCGACATCCTCCGCTCCTTCCTGCGGGGACTCGGCGCCACGGAGGACCTGCTGCGCCTCGGCGCGACCGACCTGAGCCTGATGTTCCGCAGCTGGACCGCCGACCGGCGGGTCCTCGTGGTGCTGGACGACGTGACCGGACCCGACGACCTCGGCCTGCTGCTCCCCTCGGGCCGCCGTTGCGGCGCGGTGATCAGCAGCAGGCGGCGGCTGTTCGTCCCCTCCTGCACGGAGCACATCGAACTCACCCGGCTCCCGCTCGACGACTGTCTGCACCTGCTGGTCTCCTCCGTGCCGGAACACCGCATCACCATGGATCCGCACGGCTCCCGGGAGCTGGCCGAGCTGTGTCACGGCCTGCCCGGCGCGCTGTCCGCCGTCGCCGCCCGGCTCCGGCTGCGGCCGCACTGGACCGCCCGCCAGGCCCTCACCTGGGCCACGGCCGCCGCCCGGTCGGGCGAGGACCCGCTCGGGCTGCGGACCGCCCTGGAGCGGACGCTCGTCACCCTTCCCGGCAACCTGCGCGGGGCCGTGCCCCTGCTGCTCTCCTGCGACGGCGCCGACCGGCCCACCCCGGCCGCGGCGGCCGCACTCCTCGGCACTGACGAGCAGCGGGCCGCGAACCTGCTCGAAGACCTCGTCGACGCCTACCTGCTCAGCGCCCCGGCCTCCGGGCCGGCCGGAGACCACCCCTGCACCGGAGACCACCCCTACCTCTGGGAACCGCCGCTCCAGGCGCTCCGAGCCGCCACCGGCGAACCGGTCCACCGCGCGGAGCACTCCGTGGCAGCCTGACCCGCCCGGCCACGGGACGGGCGGGCGGCCGGTTTCACGTGAAACAGGCCGTGGGGCGGACGCGTTGTTCTCGTCCGCCCCACGGCCTGTTCACGCTCCGACGTGACCGATCCGGCTCACTCCTGCTCGTCGCGGTCCGCCGCCTCGTCCTCCGCCTGTTTCGCCTGCACCTCGGGGTCGAGCACCGAGCCGCCGCTGCCGTCCACGGAACTCAGCCGGCCCGCCTCCGGGACCTCCGTGGCGGCGGGAGGCTCGACCAGCCAGTCGGGGTTGGCCTGCTTGTCCCACCACTTCCAGGCCGCGAAGGCGCCACCGGCCACGGCGGTGAGCACTGCCAGCACCTTCAGGGTCCGGCCGGCCCTGGACCGCCGCGCGTTCTTCCTGGCCATCTTCTGGATCTGCTGCGCGGAGACCTGACCGCGCAGCGCGACCAGGGCGGCGGCGCCCCGTGCGGCGGCCTCGTCGCGCACCGGGGCGGCCGCGGCCAGGGCCTGCTCGATCTTCGGGCGCGAGTACTCGGCGGCCTGCCGGGCGGCCTTACGGGTGCGGACGGCGGCTTCGTGCGCGGCCAGGTCCACCTTCGGCGGCACGTGCGCGCGCGCCTGCTCCAGACGCGGGGCGAGCAGGGCGTCGTACTGGTCGCGGGCCTGTTCGGCGGCCTGCGACACCACGGGTGCCAGCCGTACGCGCGCTTCCTGTGCGTAGTACGCGGCACGCTCCTTGGCTGTGTCGGCGTAAGGCGCCACCACTTCCGCGGCGTGCAGCACGCTGTCCTTCGCCGAACCGGTCGCGGCGCGCACGCTGTCGATGCGGGTCACGGGTTCCTCCTCCTCGGTGGCGTACGGTATTTCGACTTTCCACCCTTTTACGGATCATGCCTGCCAATGCTCCGTGCGGCATGTGAGGGCGGGCATATGGGTGCCGATCCACGCTTCGGCCCGATTCCGGGCGAACCAAGATGAAGCAGCCTCCTGTCGACCCTGCCACGAATCACCGTCGCGCGCCCCCCTCACCCCACAACTGACCGCTGCCGGGCGACGTACGCCCCGGACCATGCGAGGATCGGGGAGTCACAGGAAGACAACGGAAGGCAGATCGTGGCTGAGCAGCTTTACGCCACCCTGAAGACCAACCACGGCGACATCGAGGTCCGGCTGTTCCCGAACCACGCGCCCGTCACGGTCAAGAACTTTGTCGAGCTGGCCCAGGGCGAGCGCGAGTGGACGCACCCGGGCACGGGTGAGAAGAGCACGAACCGGCTCTACGACGGCACGATCTTCCACCGTGTCATCAGCGGCTTCATGATCCAGGGCGGCGACCCGCTGGGCAGCGGCATCGGCGGCCCGGGCTACAAGTTCGAGGACGAGTTCCACCCGGACCTGTCCTTCAACAAGCCCTACCTCCTGGCCATGGCCAACGCCGGCCCGGGCACCAACGGCTCGCAGTTCTTCATCACCGTCGCCCCGACCACGTGGCTGACCCGCAAGCACACCATCTTCGGCGAGGTCACCGACGAGGCCAGCCAGAAGGTCGTCGACGCCATCGCCGGCGTCCCCACCGGCCGCAACGACCGTCCTGCCAAGGACGTCGTGATCGAGTCGGTCGTCATCGAGAAGCGCGAAGGCTGACCCACCGCTTCCCGGGACCGTCCGCAGGGAACCAAACGCCCCGCTCGTCCGTAAGGATGAGCGGGGCGGGGTATTTGTCCCGGGCAGTCCCACGACGAGCAAGGGAATCCGATGGAGAACCAGGCCGCAGGCAGCGCGCAGGGTGCTCGCAGCGCGCCCGTGTGCTACCGGCACCCGGACCGTGAGACCGGCGTGCGCTGTACCCGGTGCGAGCGTCCCATCTGCCCCGAGTGCATGGTCAGCGCCTCGGTCGGCTTCCAGTGCCCCGACTGCGTCCGCGGCGGATCCGGCACGGGCCACGCCCCGGCCGCGTCCCGGCCGCGCACGGTCGCCGGCGGCACCGTGGCCTCCGACCCGCGACTGCTCACCAAGATCCTCATCGGGATCAACCTCGCGGTGTTCGTCGCGGTCCAGGCCGACACGTCACTGCTCGACCACCTCGTCCTCTACGGAGCCTGGCCGCCCAAGCCGTTCACGCCCACCTCCGGGGTGGCCGGCGGCGAGTGGTACCGCTTCGTGACGTCGATGTTCACGCACCAGCAGTACTGGCACATCGCCTTCAACATGCTGAGCCTGTGGTGGATCGGCGGCCCGCTCGAAGCGGCCCTCGGCCGGATCCGCTACCTCACGGTCTACTTCGTCTCCGGGCTGGCCGGCGGCGCGCTGACGTACCTGCTCGCGCCCGCGACGCAGGGCTCGCTGGGCGCGTCCGGTGCGATCTTCGGCCTCTTCGGAGCCACGGCCGTGCTGATGCGCCGGCTCAACTACGACCTGCGGCCGGTCATCGCGCTGCTGGTCATCAACCTGATCATCACCTTCAGCCCCGGTATGAACATCGCGTGGGAGGCGCACATCGGCGGGCTGGTGGCCGGAGTCGTCACCGGGTACGCCATGGTCCACGCCCCGCGCGAGAGACGAGCGCTGATCCAGTACGGCACCTGCGCCGTCGTCCTGGCGGTCGCGGTCGCCCTCGCCCTGGTCAGGACCGCTCAGCTGACCTGAATACGAACCGTTGTCCACAGCGCGTGCCGGATCTTGTGCACACTGTGCGCGGATGGCGGCGCCCCCTGCTGATCCGGCGCGTTCGCGCAGGTCAACAGGGGGCGAATGGGTGTGCGAGAGCCGGTAGGGCAGTCACACCGGCGTCAACCGCCGATGAGTTATCCACAGATCGTAGTCTTTTCCCCAGGGGGTATGTGGATACTTCTGCAGGCCTGTGGATAACTCAGGGGACAGCCCTGGGCAGAGGTTGCGCGACCGCCCCGGTATCGGCTACTTCCACTGCGTGGAGACGGCGAAGCCGGCGGCGATGAAACCGAAGCCGACCACGATGTTCCAGTTGTCCAGCGCGTCGATGGGCAGCGAGCCGCCGGTCACGTAGAAGACGACGATCCAGGCCAGGCCGATGAGGAACATGGCCAGCATCACGGGCGCGACCCAGGACCGGTTGGTCAGCTTGATCGCCTGCGCCGCCTTGGCGGGCGGCGGCGTGTAGTCGGCCTTCTTGCGGATACGTGACTTCGGCACGAGGGTCTCTCCTGTCGATGCGCTGCGTGGCCGCGCAGGTAACTGGGTCGGGCTCGGGGCAGCGTACAAGGGGCCAACATGACGACTCTGTGTGCTCCCCCGGGCGTCCGTTAGCGTAGTGCTTCCGTGGCGCCGAAGGAGATAAGGGTACGTTGAGCAATTCTGCCGACTCCCCAGGGACGGGAGCAATGGGTTCCGGCTCCGGACGGCGCACGCGCCTGCGGCCGGTGCGCGTGCTCACCGCCGCCGTCTTCGCCCTGGCGGGGCTCATCTTCTTCACCAGCTTCGACACGGCCAAGGGCACGGACATCCGGCAGGACGCCTCCCTGCTGAAGCTGTCCGACCTGATCCAGGAGCGCAGCCGCAAGAACAAGGAGCTGGACGAGTCCAACGCGTCCCTGCGCGGCAGCGTGGAGTCGCTCGCGGAGAGCGACGACGGCAGCACCAGGGCCCAGGACGAGAAGCTCAGCGGTCTGGAGAAGACGGCGGGCACCGAGAAGCTGACCGGCAGCGCGATCTCCGTCACCCTGAACGACGCCCCGCCCAACGCCACCGCCAAGCTTCCCGGCTACCCCGAGCCGCAGCCCGACTACCTGGTCATCCACCAGCAGGACCTGCAGGCCGTGGTGAACGCCCTGTGGCAGGGCGGGGCCAAGGGCATCAAGGTCATGGACCAGCGGCTGATCTCCACCAGCGCCGTGCGCTGCGTCGGCAACACCCTGATCCTCCAGGGCCGCGTCTACTCACCGCCGTACAAGATCACGGCCGTCGGCGATCCGGACAGGCTGCAGCAGTCGCTCGCGGCGAGCAAGGCGATCCAGACCTACATGGTGTACGTCAACGTCTACGGCCTCGGCTGGAAGGTCACCGAGGACGGGACGGTGACCCTTCCCGGCTACTCGGGCACGGTGGACCTGCACTACGCGAAGCCGGTGGAGTAGCCCCGGCGCCCCTGGACGACCCCTTCGAAGATATTCGCGTATCGGATCGACGAAGGGCCGCACAAAACCGTTCCGGCGCACGTTGAGGTGATCGACCCTGTGCCTCGTAAGTCCGGGTACGCGCCCGGACTCCGCACAGCCCGCGGAGGCAGGCGAACCGGAGGCCGTGCGCCGCTAGTCTGGTGCCGTGCGGCGGGAGTCCGGTGCCGTGGAGACAGGGAAGGGACGGCATGTACGGCTGGATCTGGCGGCATCTGCCGGGGAACGCGTGGGTGAAGGCGCTCGTCTCGCTCGTCCTGGTCCTGGCCGTCGTCTACGTCCTCTTCCAGTACGTCTTCCCGTGGGCCGAACCGCTGCTGCCCTTCAACGATGTGACGGTGGACAACCAGTGACTGCGCGGATTCTCGTCGTCGACAACTACGACAGCTTCGTCTTCAACCTCGTCCAGTACCTGTACCAGCTGGGCGCCGAGTGCGAGGTCCTGCGCAACGACGAGGTGTCGACCGCGCACGCCCAGGACGGCTTCGACGGTGTGCTCCTCTCGCCCGGCCCGGGCACACCGGAGCAGGCGGGCGTCTGCGTGGACATGGTCCGCCACTGCGCGTCGACCGGGGTGCCGGTCTTCGGCGTGTGCCTGGGCATGCAGTCCATGCAGGTGGCGTACGGCGGCGTGGTCGACCGGGCACCCGAGCTGCTGCACGGCAAGACCTCGCTGGTCGAGCACGAGGGCAAGGGCGTCTTCGCGGGCCTGCCCTCCCCCTTCACCGCGACCCGCTACCACTCCCTGGCCGCCGAACCGGCCACCGTCCCGGCCGAGCTGGAAGTGACCGCCCGGACGCACGACGGCATCATCATGGGCCTGCGCCACCGCGAACTCCTCGTCGAGGGCGTGCAGTTCCACCCCGAGTCGGTCCTGACCGAGCACGGGCACCGGATGCTGGCCAACTGGCTGGCGGAGTGCGGCGACCAGGGTGCCGTGGCGAGGTCGGCGGGGCTGGCCCCGGTGGTGGGCAGGGCCACGGCGTGACCGCGCTGCGCCCCGAGCGTGAGGACTCGTACGGGGAGCAACCGTACGCGTCCCATGGCGGTGCGCCGCACGCCGGCCGCGGCGCCGGACGGCATGCCGGCCGGCGCGGGGACCCGCCGACGGCCCCGATGCCGGCGATCACGGACCGGCAGCCGGGGGCACAGCCGCCCGCCGATGACGAGACGATGGCGTTGCGGGTCGCGGACCTGAGGTCCGGCGGCCCGCTTAGCGAGCCCCAACGGGCCTCTGTGGCCTCTTCCGCCGCTCCGGCCACCGGGGGCGCGCCGGGCGGCCGCGCGGCCCGCAGGAAGGCCGCCAAGCGGCGCGGTGGCCGCCACGGCGGGACGCGCGAGGAGCCGCCCGCGCCGCCGGCGGAGCCCGGCCGGCCGCTGTCCCGGGTGGAGGCCCGCCGGCAGGAGCGGCTGCGCAGGCCGGGTCCGGCCGTCGTCGCGAGCCGGGCGATCGGCGAGGTGTTCATCACCACCGGTGTGCTGATGCTGCTGTTCGTCACCTACCAGCTGTGGTGGACGAACGTCCGCGCCCACGCGCAGGCGGGCAAGGAGACGCACCAGCTGCAGGACGACTGGGCCAGCGGCAAGCGCAGTCCGGGCGTCTTCGAGCCGGGGCAGGGCTTCGCCATCCTGCACATCCCGAAGCTCGACGTGGTCGCCCCCATCGCGGAGGGCGTCAGCAACAAGAAGGTGCTCGACAAGGGCATGGTCGGGCACTACGGCGAGGGCAGCCTGAAGACGGCGATGCCCGACGCCAGGACCGGCAACTTCGGCCTGGCGGCGCACCGCAACACGCACGGTGAGCCCTTCCGGTACATCAACAGGCTCACGCCCGGCGACGCCGTCGTGGTGGAGACGCAGGACGACTACTTCGTCTACAAGGTGACGTCGACGCTCCCCGTGACGCCGCCGTCCAACACGAGCGTGCTGGATCCCATACCCAAGGACTCCGGCTTCACCGAACCCGGCCGCTACATCACCCTCACCACGTGTACGCCGGAGTTCACCAGCAAGTACCGGCTGATCGTCTGGGGCAAGATGGTCCAGGAACGCCCGCGCAGCAAGGGCAAGCCGGACGCGCTCATCGAGTAGGGCTCTTCGAGTAAGGCAGAGGAACTGTGGCAGCGACCGCCGACGAGACCGAAGAACACGCGGACGCGTCCGCTCCCGACCCCCGTCCGCGCCGGAGCCCGGGCCGGATCGCCCTGGCGGTCAGCCTCTTCGGCGAGCTCCTCATCACCGTGGGCGTGCTGCTCGCCCTGTTCGTCGTCTACTCGCTGTGGTGGACCAACGTGATAGCGGACCGCAAGGCCGACCGGCGGGCCGAGCAGGTCCGCGACCACTGGGCGCACGCCGCGGACTCCGGCCCGGGCACGCTGGACACCGGGGACGGCATCGGCTTCCTGCACGTGCCGGCCATGGGGAACGGCGAGGTCCTGGTCGAGAAGGGAACGGGCACGGACGTCCTGAACGACGGCGTGGCCGGCTACTACACGGATCCGGTGAAGGCCACGCTGCCCACCTCCGGGAAGAAGGGCAACTTCGCCCTGGCCGCCCACCGCGACGGCCACGGGGCGAAGTTCCACGACATCGACAAGCTGCGGGACGGCGACCCGATCGTCTTCGAGACGAAGGACGACTGGTACGTCTACAAGGTCTACTCGGTCCTTCCCGAGACCTCGAAGTACGACGTCAAGGTCCTCTCCCCGGTCCCCAGGGAGTCCGGCCGGAAGAAGCCCGGCCACTACATCACCCTGACGACCTGCACCCCGGTCTACACGAGCCGCTACCGCTACGTGGTCTGGGGCGAGCTGGTCCGCGTGGAGAAGGTCGACGGCAGGCGCACACCGCCGGCGGAACTGAAGTAGCGTCCGCCGGGGAAGTCCGGCGAGCGCCACTGATGGGTGCGGGGGCGGGCGTCAGCCGTTGTTGCCGCCGAGGAAGCCGCCGCCGTTGTTGTTGCCGCCGTTGTTGCCGCCGCCGATGCCCACGGTCGTCAGGGTGATCGTGGTGCCGGCGGGGTCGTCGACCTGCTGGTTCTGCTTCGGGTCCTGATCGGTGACGAACGCGTTGTCGCCGCTGTCGCTGCCCGGGGCGAACTGGATGTTCGTGAAGCCGGCGGCCGTCAGGATCTGCTTGGCCACGGCGACCGTGCGGCCACGGACGTCGGGGACCTGGGTCTTCTGCTTCTGCAGCTTGCCGACGTTGACCGCGATGGGCGTGTTCTTGGAGACCTGCTGGCCCGCCTGCGGGTTGGTGCTGAGGACCTTGCCGTCGTCGTCGGGGTTGGTCGTGTCGGTGTCGTTGCAGGTCGGGGCGAGACCCTGGGCCTTCAGCTTGGCGGTCGCCTCGTCGCAGGACAGGCCGGTGACGTCCTCGACCGTGACCTTCTCCTCCGCCTTGGCGACGGTGAGGGTGATGGTCGTGCCCTTCTCCTTGCTCGTGCCGCCCTCGGGGTCCTGGGAGATGACCACGCCCGGCGTCCGGGTCGACACCTCGGTCTTCCTCTCGACCTCGAAGCCCTTGCCCTTGAGCTGGGCCTTGGCGTCGGCGAACTGGATGCCCTGCACGTCCGGCACGGTGACCTTGGGCGCGCCCGTGGAGACCACCAGGTCGACGGTGGAGTTCTTGTCGACCTTGGTGCCCGAGTCCGGGTTCTGCGTGCAGACCTGACCCGCGGGCTGGTTGTCGCACTCCTTCTTGGTGACCGACACCTTCAGGTCGACGTTGACGGCCATCTTCTTCGCCGTCTTCTCGGGCTGGCCGATGAAGCTCGGCACCGGGACCTTGCCGTCGCCGTCGTTCCCGCCGCCGACGGCGTACTTGCCGATGAGAATCGCGCCGATCAGGACCAGGACGCCCGCGACCACGAGCAGGATCGTGGAGGTATTGGACTTCTTCTGCTGGCGGCGGCGGTCGGGGCGGTCGTCGTAGCCGAAGCCGCCGTCGTCCGGGTTCATCGGCGGGAGCATGCTGGTCGCGCCCGCGTCCGCCCGCATCGCCGTCGTCGGCTGGTCGTCGGGGTAGCCGCCGTAGCCGGCCGCGCCCATCGCGGCGGTGGCCGCGACCGGCTGGCCGTCGAGGCAGGCCTCGATGTCGGCGCGCATCTCGTCGGCCGACTGGTAGCGGTAGTCCGGGTCCTTGACCAGCGCCTTCAGGACGATGGCGTCCATCTCGGGCGTGATCTCGGGGTCGAAGACCGAAGGGGCCTGCGGCTCCTCGCGGACGTGCTGGTAGGCCACGGCCACGGGGGAGTCGCCCACGAAGGGCGGGCGGACGGTCAGCAGCTCGTAGAGGAGGCAACCGGTCGAATACAGGTCCGAGCGGGCGTCGACCTGCTCGCCCTTGGCCTGCTCGGGCGAGAGGTACTGGGCGGTGCCGATGACCGCGGCCGTCTGCGTCATCGTCATGCCGGAGTCGCCCATGGCGCGGGCGATGCCGAAGTCCATGACCTTGACCTGGCCGTTGCGGGTCAGCATCACGTTGGCCGGCTTGATGTCGCGGTGGACGATGCCGCTGCGGTGGGCGTACTCCAGACCCTGGAGGATGCCGACGGTCATCTCCATGGCGCGCTCGGGCAGCAGCTTGCGGCCGGAGTGCAGCAGCTCACGGAGCGTGGAGCCGTCGACGTACTCCATCACGATGTACGGGATCGACACATCGCCGATGTAGTCCTCGCCCGTGTCGTAGACCGCGACGATCGCGGGATGGTTGAGCGAGGCGGCCGACTGGGCCTCCCGGCGGAACCGGGCCTGGAAGGACGGATCACGCGCCAGGTCCGCGCGCAGCGTCTTCACCGCCACGGTGCGGCCGAGGCGGGTGTCATGCGCGAGGTAGACCTCCGCCATGCCACCACGGCCGAGCACGTGGCCCAGTTCGTACCGGCCGCCGAGGCGACGCGGCTCTTCCATAGCTACCTACCAGCCCTCTCCGTCGGTCCCGGCCGTCACGTCCTTGTACGCCCGAGGCTTCCGTCCGGGCCTACCGTACCCGGCTCGCTTTGTATGACCTGGCCAAGCCCGGAACCCGATACAGGACCGGTATCGCAACGTGCATCGATGTGGAGGTGATGTGAGAGGTCTCACTTCTTGGAGTGGATGACCGCCTCCATCACGTCCTTCGCGATCGGCGCGGCCAGGCCGCCGCCGGAGATGTCGCCACGGTTGGCGTTCTCGTCCTCGACGACCACGGCCACGGCGACCGGCGAGCTGTTGTCGGGGAGCTTGGCGTAGGAGATGAACCACGCGTAGGGGTTGGCGCTGTTCGCCACGCCGTGCTGCGCGGTACCGGTCTTGCCGCCGACGACGGCTCCCGCGATCTGCGCCTTGGTGCCCGTGCCCTCCTTGACGACCGTCTCCATCATCGACTGCAGGATCTGGGCGTTCTCCGGCGACAGCGGCCGGCTCAGCTCCTCCGGCTGGGTCTTGGCGACCGGGTCGACATTGGAGGACTGCAGCTCGTCCACCATGTACGGCTTCATGAGCTTGCCGTCGTTCGCGACCGCCGAGGCGACCATGGCCATCTGCAGCGGGGTGGCGGCGGTGTTGAACTGGCCGATGGAGGACAGAGCCGTCTGGGACGTGTTCATGTCGTCCGAGAAGACCGACGCGTTGGAGCGGACCGGTGTGAACTGCTCGGAGTCGAAGCCGAACTTCTTGGCCTCCGCCAGCATCTTGTCGTTGCCGAGGTCGGCGCCGATCTTGCCGAAGACGGTGTTGCAGGACACCTTCAGCGCGACCCGCATGCTCGCGTCCTTGCAGGGGATGGGCCCCTCGTTCTTCAGCTGGGTCGAGGTGCCGGGCATGACCCAGGGCAGCGGCGACTTCGTGTGCTGGTCGGCCGTGCTGTACAGGCCGTTCTCCAGCGCGGCCGCCGCGGTGACCACCTTGAAGGTGGAGCCCGGCGGGTAGGTCTCGCGCAGCGCACGGTTCAGCATCGGGTCGGCGGGGTTGTTCTTCTTCTGCAGCTTGTTCCAGGCCTTGCCGTCGGCGCTGGTGTTGCCCGCGAAGGACGAGGGGTCGTACGACGGGTACGACGCCAGGGCCAGGATCTTGCCGGTCGACGGCTCCAGGGCGACGACCGCGCCCTTGCCGCCCTGCCGCTTCAGCCCCTCGTACGCCGCCTTCTGCGCGGCGCCGTTCAGGGTGGAGACCACGTTGCCGCCCATCTGCGGCTTGCCGGTGATCATGTCCAGGGTCTTGCGGAAGAACAGCCGGTCGTCGTTGCCGGTGAGGATGCCGTCCTCGACCTTCTCGAGGAGGCTGCCGTCGAAGGCCTGGGAGGAGTAGCCGGTGACCGGGGCCCACATGGGCCCGTTCTTGTACGTGCGCTTGTACTTGAAGTCGCCGTGCTCGGTCTTGACGGAGTCGGTTATCGGGTTGCCGTCGACGATGATGTCGCCCCGGGGGTTCGCGAACCGCTCGATGGTCACGCGGCGGTTGTGCGGATCCGTGCGCAGCTTGTCGGCCTGGGCGTACTGGAGCCAGTTGTCACGGATCAGCAGCGCCAGGACGAGGAGTCCGCAGAAGATCGCGATGCGGCGCAGGGGCTTGTTCATGACGGGCGGACCACCTGGGTCATCTCGGCGTCGGGGTTGCTGGCGGGCGTGGGTGCCGGGCGGCGGGCCGTGTCGCTGATCCGGATCAGGATGCCGATCAGCGCCCAGTTGGCCAGCACGGAGGAGCCGCCGTACGCGACGAAGGGCATCGTCATACCGGTCAGCGGGATGAGGCCCATCACGCCTCCGGCCACCACGAAGACCTGGAGCGCGAAGGCGCCGGACAGGCCGATGGCGAGCAGCTTGCCGAACGGGTCGCGGGCGGCGAGGGCGGTGCGCACGCCGCGTTCCACGATCAGGCCGTAGATCAGCAGGATCGCCATGACGCCGGCCAGGCCCAGCTCCTCGCCGAAGGTGGCGAGGATGAAGTCGGAGTTGGCGGCGAACTTGATCAGGTCGGAGTGGCCCTGGCCCCATCCGGTGCCCATGGTGCCGCCGGAGCCGAAGGCCCACAGGGCCTGCATGGCCTGCTCGGAGTGGAGCGTGCCGTCCTGGACGCCGGCCTGGCTGAGCTTGTACTCGCGCATGGGGTCGAGCCAGGCGTGCACACGCGTCTGGATGTGGGACTCGAAGCTCGCCACGCCCACGGCGCCGACCGCGGACATCAGCAGACCGAAGACGATCCAGCTGGTCCGCTCGGTGGCGACGTACAGCATGATGACGAACATCCCGAAGAACAGCAGCGAGGTGCCGAGGTCCGTCTCGAAGACCAGGATGAGGATCGACATCGCCCAGACGACCAGGATGGGGCCGAGGTCGCGGCCGCGCGGCAGGTAAAGGCCCATGAAGCGGCGGCTGGCCAGGGCCAGGGCGTCCCGCTTCACCATCAGGTAGCCGGCGAAGAAGACGGCTAGGACGATCTTCGCGAACTCGCCGGGCTGCAGCGAGCCGAGGCCGGGGACCCGGATCCAGATCTTGGCGCCGTAGATGTCGGCGCCGAGGCCCGGTACCAGGGGCAGGATGAGCAGGACCAGCGCGCCGAACATGGAGATGTAGGTGTAGCGCTGCAGGACGCGGTGGTCCTTGAGGAAGAACAGCACGGCGACGAACATGGCGATGCCCAGCGCCGTGTACAGCAGCTGGCGGGGCGCGGCCGTGACGAAGTTGGGCAGCGACTGGAGCAGCTTGGACTGGTCCAGCCGCCAGATGCACACCAGGCCGAGGCCGTTGAGCAGGGTCGCCAGCGGCAGCAGCAGCGGATCGGCGTACGGGGCGAACTTCCGGACGCCGAGGTGCGCCACGCCGGCCAGCAGACCGAGGCCGAGGCCGTAGCTCAACAGTCCCGTGGGGACCTCGCCGCTGAGGGCCAGGCCCACGTTGGCGTAGGCGAACACCGGGATGACCACGGCGAACACCAGCAGGGCCAGCTCGGTGTTGCGGCGGCTCGGTGCGCCGATGGCGCCGATCGTGGACGTGTGGTGCGTCGGCGAATTGGAAGTGCTGCTCATCGTGTGACGGGGCCTCTCACGGCTGGCTTACTGCTTGCCGCACTGATCGACGACCTTCTGCTCATCCTCGGAGAGGCTCGGGCCGGGATTGGGAGTGGCGGTCGTGGACGGTTTCGGGGACTTCGAGGGCGAGGTCGGGGACTTCGACGACGCCGACGGGTTGGGCGTCGGCGAAGCCTTGGACGTGAGGGAGGTACGGGTGGTTCCCGCGGTGCCTCCGGTCCCGCCCTTCTCCGTCTTTGCGTTCTTCTCGCTCTCGGCGGTCGTGCGTTCCGCCTGCTTCCTGCAGGCGGAGGCCTGCACGGACAGCGCCTCGATCTTCGCCTGGGCCTGGTCCAGGCCGCCCGCCGCGATCGTGTTCTTGACCTGCTTGCGCTGGTAGGGGGGCAGGTACTTGAGTTCGATCTCGGGGTGGTCCTTCTCCACCTTCGACAGCGAGACCCACGCCAGGTCCTGGCTGATCCCGCGGTACAGCGCGACGTGCTCGTCCTTGGTGCCGACGTAGTACTGCGTCTGCGTCCAGCGGTAACCGCCGTACAGGCCGCCGCCGACGACGGCGAGGGCGAGGGCGCCGTAGAGGGATCTCTTCAGCCACCTGCGCCGGGGCGGCTTGCCGAGGTCGCCGTCGGCGTAGTCGTCGAACGAGCCGGCGGGGACGTAGCCGGTGGTGTCACCGGACCCGGGCGGTCCGAACTCGCCGCCGCCGTGGCCCTGGCGGCCCAGGTGGGAGGCGCGGCCGGCCGGGGTCTGCATGATGCCGTTGTCGTGCAGGTGGTGCTGGTTCTCGGCCACGGCGCCGACCACGACCGGCTGGTCGGACAGCTGACCGGCGAGGGTGTCACCGGTGTCCAGGTCGAGGACGTCGGCGATGATGACGGTGATGTTGTCGGGGCCGCCGCCGCGCAGCGCGAGCTGGATCAGCTCCTGCACGGTCTCCTGCGGGCCCTGGTAGCTGGCGAGGGTCTCCTCCATGGTCTGGTGGGAGACGACGCCGGACAGGCCGTCGGAGCAGATCAGGTAGCGGTCGCCGGCCCGGACCTCGCGGATCGACAGGTCGGGTTCGACGTGGTCGCCGCTGCCGAGGGCGCGCATCAGCAGGGAGCGCTGCGGGTGGGTGGTGGCCTCTTCCTCGGTGATCCGGCCCTCGTCCACGAGCCGCTGCACCCAGGTGTGGTCCTGGGTGATCTGGGTGAGCACGCCGTCCCGGAGCAGGTACGCGCGCGAGTCGCCGACGTGTACGAGGCCGAGCCGCTGACCGGTCCACAGCAGGGCGGTGAGGGTCGTCCCCATGCCCTCCAGCTGGGGGTCCTCCTCGACCATGGCGCGCAGCTGGTCGTTGGCGCGCTGCACGGCCGTGCCGAGGGAGGTGAGGAGGTCGGAGCCGGGCACGTCGTCGTCGAGCGTGACCAGGGTGGAGATCACCTCGGAGGAGGCGACCTCGCCGGCCGCCTGGCCGCCCATGCCGTCGGCGATCGCGAGCAGGCGGGGACCGGCGTAACCGGAGTCCTCGTTGCCCTCCCGGATCATGCCCTTGTGCGATCCGGCGGCGAAGCGCAGTGACAGACTCATGCGCACCTCGCCCATCGGCTCCGAATGCAGCCGGTCGTGTCGAGCCACACTGCCCACCCTCCGGTCGGGAGCGCGCCGGAGACCGGGTGGCGGCCTGCCGCTGCGTGCTCGCTCCACTCGCGCTCACTCATGATGTAGCACTACTTCCGCAGCTCGATGACGGTCTTGCCGATGCGGATCGGCGCGCCCAGCGAAATCGGCGTGGGAGTCGTCAGCCGGGACCGGTCCAGGTAGGTGCCATTGGTGGAGCCGAGGTCCTCGACGATCCACTGGCCGTCGCGGTCCGGGTAGATCCTGGCATGGCGGCTGGAGGCGTAGTCGTCGTCCAGCACGATCGTGGAGTCGTGCGCCCGGCCCAGCGTGATCGTCTGGCCCTGCAGGGCCACGGTGGTGCCGGTCAGGGTGCCCTCGGTCACGACCAGCTTGGTGGGGGCGTTGCGGCGCTGCCGGCCGCCGCCCTGCTGCCCGCGCTGCTGCGGGGGCGCGGCCTGCTGCCGGGCCGCCTGCTGCCGGCCCGACTGCTGCTGCTGCTGGCGCCCGGCCTCCCTGCGGGACCCGCGCTGGGTGACGCGCGTACCGAACAGGTCGCTCCGGATGACCTGCACGGCCACGATCACGAACAGCCACAGTACGGCCAGGAAACCCAGCCGCATGACCGTGAGGGTCAGCTCTGACATTGCCCCCGCTTCACCCTTCGGCTTGCCGGTAAATGATGGTGGTGCTGCCCACGACGATCCGCGAGCCGTCGCGGAGCGTAGCGCGGGTGGTGTGCTGCCCGTCCACCACGATGCCGTTGGTGGATCCGAGATCCTGGATCGTCGAGGGCGTGCCGGTCCGGATCTCGCAGTGCCGGCGGGAGACGCCGGGGTCGTCGATCCGCACGTCGGCCTCGGTGCTGCGGCCCAGCACCAGGGTCGGGCGGGAGATCTGGTGGCGGGTGCCGTTGATCTCGATCCAGTAGCGGGTGCGCCCGCCGCTCATGGGCGGGGCCGCGGGCCGCTGGGTGGCGGGCTGCGGGTAGCCGTAGCCGCCGGGCCGGGCGCCGGGCGGGGGCGCGGCCGGCATGGGGGGCGCGCCCGAGGGGGCGGCCGGCGGGTAGCCGTAGCCGCCGGGGGCGCCCTGTCCCGGGCGGCCGGCGTGCGGGCCCGCGGGAGGAGCCTGCGGCGCCTGCTGGCTGCTGGAGGAGGCGAGGGTGCGCGAGCGCACCCGGTACAGCCCGGTGTCGAGGTCGTCCGCCTTCTCCAGGTTGACCTTGATCGGGCCCATGAAGGTGTAGCGCTGCTGCTTGGCGTAGTCGCGCACCATCCCGGCCAGCTCGTCGCCGAGCTGCCCGGAGTAGGGGCTGAGGCGCTCGTGGTCCGGCGCGCTCAGCTCCACGATGAAGTCGTTCGGGACGACCGTGCGGTCCCGGTTCCAGATGGTGGCGTTGTTGTCGCACTCCCGCTGGAGCGCGCCGGCGATCTCCACGGGCTGGACCTCGGACTTGAAGACCTTGGCGAAGGTGCCGTTCACCAGACCTTCGAGACGCTGCTCGAACTTCTTCAGGACTCCCATGGGGCACCTCCTCCGTCCCTGCCGTTGCCTTGACCTGCTGTGTGTCGCTGCCTTGCCGGGTACTGCCGGTACTGCTCACTGATCGTATCTACGCGCCCGGCAATCAGCCGGTTCCCCCAGCGGCTCCCCTTCGAACTCCTCCCCGGAACTCGTCGCGGGACTCCTCCCGGGACGTCCTTCCGGCATGGATCGTAGAGGCGGGCGAAGACCAGTGTCCCGCACCCGGCTGTGCACCCGGTGCGCCTGCCGGGTAGACGACGGGGACCGGTACGAGGTTGATACGTGAACAGGCACCCGCTGATACGTGCGGGCCGCCCGGGGCGGTGGTGATCAACGGATGTGAATCCACCCCGTACGGCGTGCTAATGTTCTGGGTGTCGGAAGGGGCCAGCCCGAGAGGGCCGGAACCGGAGGACACACCCAATGCGCGGGTGGCGGAATAGGCAGACGCGCTGGATTCAGGTTCCAGTGCCCGCAAGGGCGTGGGGGTTCAACTCCCCCCTCGCGCACAGAGAAACCGTAGAGACGGGTCTCTGCCGGTGACGGAAGTCACGGCAGGGGCCCGTTTCTCGTCGTGTCCGGTTCTGTGAGGGATCGCACAGGCCGGGCGTGGGCGCGGGCGGCCGTGCCGGTGAGCTATCTCACGGACGCGGTCCACGGTTGCCGGACAAGTGATGCCGTGCCGTTACCCGCGGGAGAACGCGAGGGAGCGGAACGCGTCGCGGACGTGGGTGAGGGGCTCGCGGCCCCTGGTGAAGTAGTCCCTGTTGGTCAGCAGCACCGCCCAGCGGCCGTGCCCGGGGGAGAGCCACACCCCTGTGCCCGTGCGGCCGTAGTGCGCCCAGACGCCGTCGGCCGCCGGGTCGGTGCCCGGCGCCGGGTGCCAGAACAGCCCGCGGGCGGGTGCGAGGTCCCCGGTCTGGATCCGGAGCGACTGCTCGACCCAGGCGGGGCCGAGGCCGGTCGGCCCGTCCTCCCGCGCCGGCCGCAGCACGTGGCGCAGGAAGGCCGCGAGGTCGGGCAGGACGGTGAACACTCCGGCGATGCCGCAGACCCCGAGCAGGCGCGCCGAGGAGTCGTGGGCGGTGCCCCGCAGACGGGCCCCCGTGACGTCGTCGCGTCCGGTCGGCGCGCAGCGGGCGGCCGCGTCGGCGGACAGGGGGCCGTAGCGGGTGCGTGTCATGCCGAGGGGTTGCCACGCGCCGGTCGCCGCGAGGACGTCCAGGGTCTGCCCGGACAGGTGTTCGGCGAGGTAGCCGAGGACCAGTGCGGCGCGGTCGGTGTGCTCCACGGCCTCACCGGGCGAGCGGAGCGTCGCCTCGTGCAGGACGCCGTCCCTGATGTCCTGGGGGTCGGTGCCGTACAGGTGCGCGAGGTTGGTCCGCGACGGGACGCCGGCGGTGTGGGTGAGCAGGTGGCGCGCGGTCACCCGGCCCAGGGGGCGGCCGCTCACCTCGGACCAGAAGGCCCCCAGCTGTTCGTCCAGGTGCAGCTTGCCGTCCTCGACGAGGGATCCGATGGCGGGCCACACGGCGAGGATCTTGGTGAGGCCGGCCACGTCGAAGAC
The DNA here is from genome assembly GCF_014650035.1 of Streptomyces lucensis JCM 4490. GTDB lineage: Bacteria > Actinomycetota > Actinomycetes > Streptomycetales > Streptomycetaceae > Streptomyces > Streptomyces lucensis. The sequence continues at coordinate 309,751 of NZ_BMUE01000006.1, forward strand.
GGTGTCGTGCCGCATCGGTTCGCCGGGCCGGTCGGGCTCCATGAGGCCCGGGGTGCCGATGACCATGTTGGTGCGGTCGCCGACGGCCCAGACGGCGCCGGGATAGACCTTGGCCCGGACACCTTCGTCGACGAGTTGGCGGATGCGGTCGATGTCGAGGTCGAGGGCCATGGTCTCCCGATCTGTCCTGGCCGTTGCTGTCCCGTCGCTCAGCGTAGTCAGAGGAGGTGTGAGGGCCCGGCTGCGCCACGGGCGGTCCGGGGGGACTCTTGGGGAGGGACCGGCGGGTGCCTTCGCGTCCGCGGGGGTGGGCGGCGGGGTGGCCGGGTTCCTTCGCGTCCGCGCGGGTGGGCGGCGGAGTGGTCGGGGTGCTTTCGCGTCCGCGGGGGCCGGGGGCGGGATGGCCGGGGTCCTTTCGCGTTCGCGGGGGTGGGCGGCGGGGCGGTCACCTGACCGGATGTCCGCCCGGACGCCGTTGCGGCCGACCGGCTGGGGTCACGCCGCCAACCGGCGGGTATCGCGCGCCGCCCGCCCACGGGCCCGGGCGGCGGGGGTATGCATCGAACGGCGGCCATGCGACGAGCGGAGCGCACGTGATCCGGGTACTGGTGGTCGACGACGAGGCCCTCGTCCGGACGGGTTTCACGCACATTCTCCAGACGGCGGGCGACATCGAGGTCGTCGCGGCGGTGCACGGTGGCCAGGCCGTGCGCACGGTGCGGGAGCTGCAGCCCGACGTCGTCCTGCTCGACATCCGGATGCCGGACGTGGACGGCCTCACGATCCTCGCCGAGCTGCGCCGCATGCCACGGGCGCCGGTGGTCGCCATGCTCACGACGTTCGACACCGACGAGTACGTGGCGACCGCCCTGCGCTCGGGCGCCGCCGGATTCCTGCTCAAGGACACCGACCCCGAACAGCTCCCCCACCTCGTACGCACCCTGGCCGAGGGAGGGACGGTGCTGTCGTCCAAGGTCACTCGCCTGGTGGTGGACGGCTACCTCGACAGCAGCGTCCGTGAGCTCGCCGCCGTCCGTCTCACGGCCCGGCTGACCGAGCGGGAGCGTGCCGTGCTCGTCCTCATGGCGGAGGGGCTCGCCAATCCCGACATCGGCGAACGGCTGCACCTGAGCACGGGCACCGTCAAGGGCCATGTCACCAGCGTCCTGGGCAAACTGCGGGTGAGCAGCCGCGTCCAGGCGGCGCTGATCGCCGAGCGTGCGGGCCTGCTCGGTCCGTCGCAGGAAGAGGGAGCCCGGTGAGCCCCCGGCGGCCGCCGGCCGCGCTGCTGGACACCGCCCTCGTCGTGTTCGCGCTGGCGGACGCGTGGACCCACGTCGGCGTCACGGACCCACCGGCCGCCGTCTGCGCGATGTCCGGCGCGCTCGCCCTGGTGCTGCGCCGCCGGCTGCCACTGACGACCTTCGTGCTCACGCTGCCCTCGGCTCTGGTCACGGACGCGGTGGTCGCACCCATGGCCGCGCTGTACACGCTGTCCTCGCTCAACCGGAACCGCCTGCTGCTGGCCGGCTGCGCCCTCATCTACGCGATCGTCGACTTCATGCCCTGGCCGTGGTCGTCCCTGGACGCCACCGAGCTGTCCCAGACCAACAACCTGTTCCACCTCAGCTACACCCTGGCCACCGCCGCCGCCCCCGTCTTCCTCGGCCAGCTCGTCCAGGCCCGGCGCGAGCTGTCCCTGCGGCTGGCCGACATCTCCGAGGCCCGCGAGCACGAACGGCTGCTGACCGCCCAGAGCGTGCTGGCGAAGGAGCGCGCCCAGCTCGCCCGGGAGATGCACGACGTGGTCTCCCACCAGGTCAGCCTCATCGCCGTGCAGGCCGGCGCGCTCCAGGTGGGCAGCCGGGACGCCGAGACCCGCCAGGCCGCGGCCACGATCCGGCGCCTGAGCGTGCAGACCCTGGAGGAGCTGCGGCACATGGTCGGCGTGCTGCGGGCCTCCGGCAGCCGGCCCACGGAACTCACCCCGCAGCCATCGCTCGCCGACCTGGAGCACCTCGTCGAGGCCAGCGGGATCGAGGCCAAGCTGGAGACCGACCTGTCCGAGGAGCTTCCGCCCACGGTCCAGCGCGCCGTCTACCGCACCGTCCAGGAAGCGCTGACCAACGTCCGCAAGCACGCCCCCGGCGCCACCGCTACCGTCCGCATCAGCCACCGGGACGGTGCCCTGCGCGCCACCGTCACCAACACCGCCCCCACCCGGCGCGCGTTCAGCCTGCCGAGCGCCCACCACGGTTTGGCCGGCCTGGCCCAGCGCGCCGAACTGCTGGGCGGCACCGTCACCTCCGGGCCCACGGCCCAGGGTGGCTACGAGCTGCGCCTGAGACTGCCGGTCGAGCGCAACCGGTGAACGCCTTCGGCCCGGGGCGGGCGTGATCGACGAACGCCGAGCGCGGCCCTGCCGGGCCCGTTTGCCCGACCGGGTGATTGTTCACGGCGCCGGCCGGGTGGCGGGGGCGCTCCGGCCGGTCGGCGGGACGGTTCCGGACACCTGGCGGATGTCGCGGCGGGGGCGCTGCCGCCGACCCTGGAGCTCAGGAGTCACGCCGTGGCGTCGGCCCTCTCGTCCGCCGCCCCTGTTCGCCCTGCCGGAGGTCGGTCCCATGACGATCCACCTGACGTTTCTGAGCGCGCCCGGCGGTGACGCCACCCTGGATCCGCGCCTCGTCGACGCTCCCGCGAGCGAGCCCGGCCTGCGGACGGCGGGCGCCGTGGGGGCGGCGCTCCGGCCCCACGAGCGGGCCGTCCGGGCGCCCTCGGCCCGCTGCTCCCGGACCGCCGACGCCATCGGCCTGGTGGCCGCGCCCGAGCCGGCCCTGCGCGATCTCGACCCGGGCACGTGGCGCGGTCGCAGCATCGCCGACGTGGCCGCGGCCGACCCCGACGGGTTCACCGCCTGGCTCACCGATCCGGACGCCGCGCCCCACGGGGGAGAGTCCGTGCGCGGGCTCTGCCGCCGGACGGCGGACTGGCTGGGCAGCCTGGCGCCCGGCACCGGCCACGTGGTGGCGGTCACCGAGGCGTCCGTCGTCCGGGCCGCGCTCGTCCATGCCCTGGCCGTACCCGCGCGAGCGTTCTGGCACCTCGCCGTGCCGCCCCTGTCCCCGGTCACCCTCACCCGGCAGGGCGACTGCTGGGACGTCCGGCTCGGCAGCGTCGCCCCGACGGTGATCGGTCCGCGCCGGCCCGAATGGGCGGCGGGGAGCGACCGGGTTCTCTTCCGGGGACGGTCCTCGACGGTCGTCAGCGGGCCCTGAAAGCGTCTCGCCACGGTGGTCCTGGGCGCCTGCCACAGGGTGCTCGCAGCCTGGGGGCCACCGCTGCCGGTGCCGAGTCGTCCACAGGGCCTGACGTGTTTCGGCCACCGGCTGTACGGTCTGCACGAGTTGATGTGCGAGCTGATCTGCGGACAGGCAGCAGCCGGGTGTGGGGGAGGCGGTCGCGGTGACCGAAACCGGTGTGGGAGCGGATAGGGGAGTGGCCGGGGCGGCCGGGCGCCGGCTGCCCCGGGTGCGGGGGTTCGCCGCCTGGCCCGCGGAGAGCACCGCGAAGCAGGAGGGCAAGGCGCTGCGGCAGAGCGTGTCGCGCGGTGCGCACCGTCTGCTCGACCCGGACGCCGGCCGTCCCGGCGCGGTGAGCGCGGTCGAGGAGTCCAACGCCGGCCGCATCCCGGAGCTGACGCCGATCCGGGTGGGCCGGATGGCGGCCACCCCCTTCGCCTTCCTGCGCGGCTCGGCCGGGCTGATGGCCCACGACCTGGCCCGCACCCCCGTGACGGGGATAGGCACCCAGATCTGCGGCGACGCGCACGCGGCCAACTTCGGTCTCTACGGCGACGCCCGCGGTGACCTGGTCATCGACCTCAACGACTTCGACGAGACCGTGCACGGTCCCTGGGAGTGGGACCTCAAGCGGCTCGCGGCCTCCCTGGTGCTCGCCGGGCGCGAGGCGGGCGCCGACGAGGACACCTGCCGTGCGGCGGCGCGGGACGCGGCCGGTGCCTACCGGCGCACCATGCGCCTGCTCGCCAAGCTGCCCGTGCTGGACGCGTGGAACGCCATCGCCGACGAGGAGCTGGTTTCCCACACCGACGCCCACGACCTGCTCGGCACGCTGCAACGGGTCTCGGAGAAGGCGCGGGCGAACACCAGCGGCCGGTTCGCCGCGAAGTCGACCGAGGCGGTGGCCGACGGCGGGCGCCGGTTCGTGGACGCGCCGCCGGTGCTCCGCAGGATCCCGGACGCCGAGGCCGCCGCGGTCGCCGCCTCGCTGGAGCCGTACGTCCACACCCTCAGCGAGGACCGGCACCCCCTGCTCGCCCGGCACGCGGTGCACGACGTGGCCTTCCGGGTGGTCGGCACCGGCAGCGTCGGCACCCGGTCCTACGTCGTGCTGCTCCTCGACCACCGTGAGCAGCCGCTGGTGCTCCAGGTGAAGGAGGCCCGCCCGTCCGCGCTGGTCCCGCACCTGGTGACGGCCGGCTTCGCCACGCCGGACACGGAGCACGAGGGACGCCGGGTGGTCCTCGGGCAGAAGCGGATGCAGGTGGTCAGCGACATCCTGCTGGGCTGGACCACGGTCGACGGGCGCCCCTTCCAGGTGCGCCAGTTCCGCAACCGCAAGGGCAGCGTCGACCCGGCCGCCCTCGCCGCCGACCAGGTCGACGACTACGGCCGCATGACCGGCGCCCTGCTGGCCCGCGCCCACTCCCACAGCGCGGACCCGCGGCTGATCGCCGGGTACTGCGGCAAGAACGAGGAGCTGGACGAGGCGATGGCGGACTTCGCCGTCGCCTACGCCGACCGCACCGAGGCCGACCACGTGGAGCTGGTCGCGGGCATACGCGCGGGACGGATTGCGGCCGAGCCGGGGGTGTGACCCGCTTGGACGAAGAGCGCCGGGGGCACGGTGGTGCCGTGGCCCCGGCGCCGCACGGGCCGGGGCACCGCACCGGACCCTCGGCATCCGGTGCGGGCCGGGCGCAGCGCTACGCTGGGCGGGTGACGACCCCGGAAGCCGATGAGTCCCAGGCACCGCGTCCCGAGGAGCGGCTCGAGCGGGCCGTCCGGGCCGCCGAGCAGGCGTTGATCGAGTACGAGATCGCGGTGGAGACCTTCCGCGTCGAAGTCGAGAACTTCTCCCGGCTCCACGAGCAGCGACTCGGTCCGCTCTACGCCCGCATCGAGGAACTGGACGCCGAGATCGCCGAGGCGAAGGCCGCCCGCACCGGCGATCCCGAGGACATCCGGCTGGCCGGAGAGGCCCGGGGCCGGGTCCTGCCGATCCCCGGCGTCGAGGAACTGCTGCACGGCTGGATGGACGGCGACGGCCTGTTCCCGGAGGCCACCGCCATGCTCACCGACCAGGCCGTACGGCCGCCGCAGCGGGTGCGGCCCAGCGAGGAGGCCCGCAAGCTCTACCGCGAGCTGGCCCGCAAGGCCCACCCCGACCTGGCACAGGAGGAAGAGGAGCGGCAGCGGCGCGAGGACTTCATCACCCGGGTCAACGCCGCCTACGCCCGCGGCGACGAGGTGCTGCTCAGGGAGCTGGCCGAGGAGTGGGCGGCCGGCCCGGTGCCTCCCGAGCGCCGTCCGAGCCCCGCCGACGAGCTGTACGCCCGCCTCGAATGGCTCTCCCAGCGCAAGGAACTGCTCACTCTCATCGCCCGTGAGCTGGAGGACGGCGCCATCGCCGGGATGCTCCGCCTCGCCCCCGACGATCCCGACGGACTGCTCGAGGAGATCGCCGCCCGGCTGCGGTCCGACATCGCCCAGCGGGAGACGAGGCTGGCCGACCTGCTCGCCCAGGGCTGAACGGATTCGCGCTTCGGGTAGCGTCGGGGACATGAACTTCGGAGCTGGTGTGCCCACGGTCCAGGTCACGGACCTCAAGGACGGCGACTTCCTGCTGGACGTCCGCGAGGACGACGAATGGCGGGCGGGCCACGCCGAGGGAGCGCTGCACATCCCCATCAGTGACTTCGTGGCCCGCTACGGCGAGCTGACCGAGGCCGCGCCGCAGGATGGCCGTGTCCACGTCATCTGCCGCTCGGGCGGCCGCTCCGCCCAGGTCACCATGTACCTGGCCCAGCAGGGCATCGACGCGGTGAACGTCGACGGCGGCATGCAGGTCTGGCAGGCCGCGGGCCGCCCGGTGATCACGGACGACGGCAAGCCGGGCGTCGTCCTGTAGCGACACCGGCTGTAGCGACACCGGCCGTGGACCGGTGGACCGGTGGACCGGTTCCGGCCCGGCGCCGCGCGATCGGCCGGGCGGGCGCGCCGCCCGCGGATCACCGACCCACTCCTTGTACCCCGTGGCCGGAACCACCGCCGGTGTGAAGGCGCCGGCCGGCGGGCAGCGTCCCGGGGCCGGCGCCGGGTGCCGCCTCGGCGAACGGTGCGTCAGCGGTCGAAGTCCAGCTCGACCGTCTCCGTCAGCGGATGCGACTGGCACGCCAGCACATAGCCGGCCTCCGTCTCCTCCGTCTCCAGCGCGAAGTTGCGGTCCATGCGGACCTCCCCCGAGATCAGGAAGGCCCTGCAGGTCCCGCAGACCCCGCCCTTGCAGGCGTACGGCGCGTCGGGCCGGTTGCGCAGGACCGTCTCCAGCAGCGACTCGCCCTCGCGCACCGGCCAGGTGCCGCCGCGTCCGTCGAGCAGGGCGGTGACGGTGCTGTGCTCGGGAGCCGCGGTGGCGGCGGCCGGGGCCGGCCCCGCGTCCACATGGAAGATCTCCTGGTGGATCCGGGCCCGGTCCACGCCCAGTCCGCGCAGCGCCTTCTCCGTGTCCTCCACCAGCCCGTACGGCCCGCACAGGTACCATCCCGCCACCTGCTCCACGGGCAGCAGCGCCGGCAGCAGGCCCGCGAGCCGTTCCCGGTCGAGCCGGCCGGACGGCAGGCCCGCCTGCTGCTCCTCCCTGGAGAGCACGGTGACCAGCTGGAGCCGCTCGGGGTAGCGGTCCTTCAGATCGGCGACCTCCTCCAGGAACATCGTGGAGGCGGCCGTACGGTCACTGCGTATCAGGCAGAACCGGGCCGACGGTTCGCGCGCCAGCAGCGTGGAGACGATGGACAGCACCGGCGTGATGCCGCTGCCGCCGACGACCGCCGCGTAGAGGCCGGGCGTCGGCTGGAGGGTGAACCGGCCGGCCGGGGTCATCACCTCCAGCTCGTCGCCCGCGTTGATCTCCTTCAGCGCGTAGGCGGAGAAGGCGCCGCCCTCGACCAGGCGCACGCCCACCCGCAGCGTGGCCGGGCCATCGCCGGCCGGGTCGGGCGCGGCGGAGCAGATCGAGTAGGTACGGCGTATCTCCGTGCCGTCCACCCGCCGGCGCAGCGCCAGGTGCTGGCCGGGGGCGTGCCGGTACTCCTCGCGCAGCTCGGCCGGGACGGTGAAGGTGAGGGCGACGGAGTCGTCGGTGATCCGGTCGACCGCGGCCACCTGGAGCGGGTGGAAGCGCGCCATCACAACTCCTTGAAGTGGTCGAACGGTTCACGGCAGGCCAGGCAGCGGCGCAGCGCCTTGCACGCGGTGGAGGAGAACCGGCTCAGCAGCTCGGTGTCGGCGGAGCCGCAGTGCGGACAGCGGACGGGCTCGCTCTGCGCCTCGTGGGTCCGGGTCGGGCCGAGGGCCAGCGGGACGGGGCCGGAGTCCTCGCGTACGCGCGGGGGAGCGATGCCGAACTCCTGGAGCTTGCGGCGCCCTTCCGGCGTGATGTCGTCGGTCGACCAGGCGGGCGCGAGCACGGTGCGCACGGAGACCTCGCGCACGCCGTGGGCGCGCAGCACCCGCTCGATGTCGAGGGTCATCGCCTCGATGGCCGGGCAGCCGGTGTAGGTGGGGGTCAGATCGACCTCGGCCGTGTCCGGGCCGCCCACGCGCACGGCGCGCACCACGCCCAGCTCCTTGAGGGTGAGCACGGGCAGCTCGGGGTCCGGCACCGAGCCGGCCAGCTCCAGCAGCTCGGCCTCCAGGGCGGTGGCGGTCACCATGACGCCCCCGGGTGGCTGCGGTGCAGGTGCTGCATCTCGGCGAGCATCCGCCCGAACGGCTCGGTGTGCAGGCCCTGCCGGCCGGCGCCCGCGGACCAGGCGCCCGTGCGCGGGCCCTCGGGAAGGGTCAGCGTGGCGCGGCCGAGTACGTCGCCGACGGACTCCAGCCAGCGCGTCTCAAGGGCCGCCCGGTCGGCGTCCAGGCCTTCGACCGGCTGGAACATCTCCCCGGTGAAGCGCCACAGCGCGTCGCACGCGTGCTGCATCCGCTCGTGGCTGGTCCCGGTGCCGTCACCGAGCCGCAGCGTCCACTGCTCGGCGTGGTCGCGGTGGTAGGCGACCTCCTTGACCGCCTTGGCGGCGAGCGGGGCGAACGGTCCGTCCCCGGAGGCCAGTTCGGCGTAGAGGAGCTGCTGGTAGGTGGAGAAGTACAGCTGGCGGGCGATGGTGTGGGCGAAGTCGCCGTTCGGCTGCTCGACCAGCTGGAGGTTGCGGAAGGCCCGCTCCTCGCGCAGGTAGGCCAGCTCGTCCTCGTCGCCGGCCAGGGACAGCAGTACCCGGGCCTGGCCGAGAAGATCCAGCACGATGTTGGCGAGGGCGACCTCCTCCTCCAGCACGGGGGCGTGCCCGGCCCACTCGCCCAGGCGGTGCGAGAGCACCAGGGCGTCGTCGCCGAGGGCGAGCGCGGCGGTCGCGGGGACGGTGGCGGTCACAGGTGCTTCACCCCTTCCGGGATCTCGTAGAAGGTCGGGTGCCGGTACGGCTTGTCGGCGGCCGGCTCGAAGAACGGGTCCTTCTCGTCCGGCGAGGACGCGGTGATCGCAGTGGCCGGAACGACCCAGATCGAGACGCCTTCACCGCGCCGGGTGTACAGGTCGCGGGCGTTGCGCAGGGCCAGCTCGGCGTCGGGCGCGTGCAGGCTGCCGGCGTGGGTGTGGGAGAGGCCCCGCCGGGAGCGTACGAAGACCTCCCACAGAGGCCAGTCGGTCGTGCTCATGCTCGCGTCGCTCCTGTCTCGTGTCCGGTCCCACCAGCGCTGCCGGTGTGCTTGGCCGCGTAGGCCGCGGCCGCCTCCCGCACCCAGGCGCCCTCGTCGTGGGCGCGCCGGCGCTGGTTGATGCGCTGCTCGTTGCACGGGCCGTTGCCCTTGAGGACCTCCCAGAACTCCGTCCAGTCGATCGGGCCGAAGTCGTGGTGCCCCCGCTCCTCGTTCCACCGCAGCTCCGGGTCGGGCAGAGTGAGGCCCAGGGACTCGGCCTGGGGGACGCAGATGTCCACGAAGCGCTGGCGCAGCTCGTCGTTGGAGTGGCGCTTGATCTTCCATGTCATGGACTGCGCGGAGTGCTGGGACTCGTCGTCGGGCGGGCCGAACATCATCAGCGAGGGCCACCACCAGCGGTTCACCGCGTCCTGCGCCATCGCGTGCTGCTCCGGGGTGCCCTTGCTCAGGGCGAGCAGCAGCTCGTAGCCCTGGCGCTGGTGGAAGGACTCCTCCTTGCAGATCCGCACCATGGCGCGCGCGTACGGGCCGTAGGAACAGCGGCACAAGGGGACCTGGTTGGTGATCGCCGCGCCGTCCACGAGCCAGCCGATCGCGCCGACGTCGGCCCAGGTCAGGGTCGGGTAGTTGAAAATCGAGGAGTACTTCTGACGGCCGCTGTGCAGCTTGTCCAGCAGCTCGTCGCGGCCGGTGCCCAGCGTCTCGGCCGCGCTGTACAGGTACAGGCCGTGGCCGGCCTCGTCCTGGACCTTGGCCATCAGGATGGCCTTGCGGCGCAGGGAGGGCGCGCGGGTGATCCAGTTCGCCTCCGGCTGCATGCCGATGATCTCGGAGTGCGCGTGCTGGGCGATCTGCCGGACCAGGGTGGCGCGGTAGGCGTCGGGCATCCAGTCGCGCGGTTCGATGCGTTCGTCGGCGGCGACGGCCGCGTCGAAGGCGTGTTGGTAGGCCGTCGTGTCGACGGGGTCCGGCGCGCCGTCCGCCTCCGAACCCGCCGTGCGCTGCGCGGCTGCTGTGGCCATGCGGTCCCCCTGATCTAGGGCTCTGCGGTGGTCTCTGTCCCGACCGATCGTTCGGTCCGTGCGGTATCAATGGTTGCCGGGCCGCCGAAAGGTGTCAACCGCTGTGGAAAACTCGTCGGGCCGCCTGTGGACAGGACACCGCGGCAGCGATCGTGAGCAGGCCGTGGGGCCGACGCGGCAGGTCGGGCGGCGGAGGCGGCCGGGCCGGCGGCCCGAGCCGGGGCCGTGAGGGCCTGCCGTGGCGAGGACCACGGTCACCGGCCCGTACCCCGGGGCTGCGCCCGGTGCCCCGGCCTGAGTACCGTTCCGTGCGAGCGCCGTGTGACGCTCGTGCACCGTGCGGCCCCTGAGGCGGGCGCCGCGCCCGGCCGAGTCACTCGGCCGATGCGACCAGCTGGAACGAATGAGCCGAAACGGGGGACGGGGCGCAATGGACGCGAACGACGAGGACCCGGGGGCCCGGCAGGGCGCGGGCGCCCCCGAGCCCTTGGAACCGCCGAGGCCACCAAGGCCGCCGAGGCCGCGCGAGCAGCCGCACCAGCCGTCCGGGGCGTCTCCCGCGACTTCCGCGACCGCATCCACCGGGTCGACCCCGTCGTCCGCGCCGGTCCGGTCGTCCTCGCCGGTCCCGTCGTCCTCGTCCGTCCTGGCGGTCGAGCCGGATCCGTCCGGCCCCTCCGCTCCCGTGGGCCCTCCCCGTACCGGCGTAGCCGCGCTCTCCCCCCGCTACCAGATCGGGGCGGCGCTGGCCCTCGCCGCGGTCGCCGTCGCCGTGTGCGTGCACCTGCTGATGGTGTTCCTGAGCCTCGCGCCCGCGAACACGGTCACGAAGAAGCACGGCGAGGCGATAGAGGAGTGGATCTATCCGGAGTTCGAGCAGAACTGGAAGCTGTTCGCCCCGAACCCGCTGCAGCAGAACATCGCCGTCCAGGTGCGCGCCGAGGTGCGCATGAAGGACGGCGCGCTGCGCACCACCGGCTGGACCGACCTCTCCGCCCAGGACGGCGCCGCGATCGAGGGCAACCCGGTGCCCAGCCACACCCAGCAGAACGAACTGCGCCGCGCCTGGGACTTCTTCGTCTCCACCCACAGCACCGACAACCGTCCCGTGGCCCTGCGCGGCGCCCTCTCCGAGCAGTACCTGCGCCGGATCGTGGTGATGCGGCTGTACCGGGACGACCCGACCAGCAAGGAGGGCGTCATCCAGCGAGTGCAGGTCCGCTCCAGCAGCACCAACGTGCAGCCGCCGAAGTGGAGCGGGGAGCGGGTCTCCGACAAGCCCGTCCACCGCGTGCTGCCCTGGTGGTCCGTGACGGTTGACGAGGCCGCGGGAGGCGTGCGGTGAACCGTTCCCCGCTGACCCTCCCGGGCGTCGTCGCCCGCGTCACCGAGGCGGCCCTCGGTCCCTACCAGAGCGCCGTGATCCGGATCGGGTTCGCCGGCACCTGGCTGATGTTCCTGCTGCGCGAGTTCCCCCACCGCCAGGAGCTGTACGGCCCCTCGGGCCCCTGGGGCTGGCAGCTCGCCAAGGACCTGACCGACGACAACCACGCCTTCTCGGCGCTGCTGTGGTCGGACGGTCGGGCCTGGTTCGAGTGCTTCTACCTGCTGGCGATCGCGGCCAGCGTGGCGCTGCTGCTCGGCTGGCGCTCCCGGACCGCGTCGGTTCTGTTCATGGTGGGCGTGCTGTCCCTGCAGAACCGCAGCGTCTTCATGGGCGACGGCGGCGACAACGTCCTGCACCTGATGTCCTTCTACCTCGTCTTCACGCGCTGCGGTCAGGTGTGGTCCCTCGACGCGCGGCGGGCGGCGCGTGACCAGGCGGCACGCGCGCGTGGTGAGCGCGTTCCCGCCGACCGGGTGGGTCCGGTGCTGTGGGCCGTCCTCGGTCTCGCGCTCGCCACCGTGACGCTCACCGGCCGGTTCGACAACGGCTGGCTGATCCCCGCACTGCTGTGGACGGTCTGGGTGACGCTCGGCCTGTGGGGGCTCGTCGAGCGCCGGGCGGCGTCCGCCGAGCCGCGGCTCCTGCTGGACGTGATCGTCAACGTCCTGCACAACGGCGCGCTGTTGGTGATCATGGCGGAGGCCTGCCTGATCTACGCGACGGCCGGCTGGTACAAGATCCAGGGGTCGCGCTGGCAGGACGGCACCGCCGTCTACTATCCGCTCCACCTGGACTACTTCACGCCCTGGCCCGGGCTGGCCGACCTGATGTCCACCAGCGGCACGATCATGCTGCTGGTGACCTACGGGACGGTCATGGTTCAGGTCGCCTTCCCGTTCACCCTGTTCAACCGGCGCGTCAAGAACGTCCTGCTGGTGCTGATGATGACCGAGCACGCGGTGATCGCGGTGGTCCTCGGGCTGCCCTTCTTCTCGCTGGCGATGATCACGGCGGACGCGGTGTTCCTGCCGACGTCCTTCCTGCGGCGGCTCGGCGGTCTGGTGGCGCGCGTGTGTCAGCGGGCGGTCCGGCGCGACAAGGGCTCGGTGCCGGCGCCGCGCTCCCCGGAGGACAGCGCCCCGGGCCGTGTGGGGGCCGCATAGGACCACGTGGGGCGGCGTGTGACGACATGGGGCCGCGTAGGGTTCCTCGCATGACCGACCCGCTGACCCGCTGGCGCGCGCTCGCCGGCACCTCCGTACTGCTCGACGGTTTCCACGCCCTCAAGCACGCGGTGCGCTTCGGCGCCGAGGTGCCGGTGGCGGTGACCACCGACCGGCGGGCCGCGCTCGCCCTCGCCGGGGAGCTGGCCGGGGACGTACGGGACGTGCTGGACGGGCTGCTGACCGAGGTGCCCGAGCAGACGTACGTCTCGCTCGTCCCGCGGCCCCATCCGACGGGGGTGGCCGCGCTGGCCGTACGGCCGTCGCGCGAGGCGAACCTGCGGGCGCTGGCCCGCACGCCGCGCACCGCGCCCGTGGTCGTCCTCGACGACCCGCGCAATCTGGGCAATGCCGGGGCCGTGATCCGGCTGGCCGCCGGTTTCGCGGCGACCGGAGTGGTCACCACGGGCACGCTGGACCCCTGGCATCCCACGGTCGTGCGCGGTGGCGCGGGCCTGCACTTCGCGACCGCCGTGGAACGCCTCGGCGTCGACGAGCTGCCCGCCGGACCGCTGTTCGCCCTCGATCCGGAGGGCGAGGACATCCGGGGCGCGAAGCTGCCCGACGACGCCCTGCTGGCGTTCGGCTCGGAACGCAGCGGACTGTCGGCGCCGCTGCGCGCCCGTGCCGACCACCTGCTGCGGCTGCCGATGCGCCCCCAGGTCTCCAGCTACAACCTGGCCACGAGCGTGGCCATGACGCTGTACCACTGGAGTGCCACCGGGGGCGCACCCCGCTGAAAACGGGTACTACGCCTCGCGGCGGACCTCCACCACCCGGAACCGGTTGGCCACGAAGGCTCCGTCGCACAGGGCAGCGTTCGCCGCCGGGTTTCCGCCGGAGCCGTGGAAGTCGGAGAAGGCGGCGGTCTGGTTCACGTACACCCCGCCGGTCAGGTTGAGCGACAGCTGGGCGGACTCCTCCAGGCAGACCTCCTCGACGGCCTGCTCGACCTCGGTGTCACTGGTGTAGGCGCCGACCGTCATCGCGCCCTTCTCGCGGACCGTGCGCCGCAGCAGGTCCAGCGCGTCGGCCGCGGAGTCGACCGCGACGGCGAAGGAGACGGGGCCGAAGCACTCGCTCAGGTAGGCCACGTCGGCGTCCGCCCCCTCCCAGTACTTCCGCGCGCCGTCCAGCTTGACGATCACCGGCGTCCGGACGACCGCGTCCGGGAACTCCGGGTTGCCGATCTCGCGGGAGGCGAGGGCGACTTCGCCCAGACCGGCAGCCGCCTCCAGGCGGGCCTTGACGTCCGGGTTGACGATGGCGCCGAGCAGGGCGTTGGCGCGCGCGTCGTCGCCGAGCAGGCCGTCGACCGCGCGGGCGAGGTCGGCGGTCACCTCGTCGAAGGTCTTGTGGCCCTCGTCGGTGCGGATACCGTCGCGCGGGATCAGCAGGTTCTGCGGGGTGGTGCACATCTGACCGCTGTACAGGGACAGTGAGAACGCCAGGTTCGACAGCATGCCCTTGTAGGAGTCGGTCGACTCCACGAGCACCGTGTTGACGCCGGCCTTCTCCGTGTAGACCTGTGCCTGGCGTGCGTTGGCCTCCAGCCAGTCGCCGAAGGCCGTGGACCCCGTGTAGTCGATGATCCGGATCTCGGGTCGCGTGGCGAGGGTCTTGGCGATGCCCTCACCGGGGCGTTCGGCGGCCAGCGCCACCAGGTTGGGGTCGAAGCCCGCCTCGGCGAGCACGTCCCGGCAGACCTGGACGGTCAGCGCGAGCGGCAGGACCGCGCGCGGGTGTGGCTTGACCAGGACGGCGTTGCCGGTGGCCAGGGACGCGAACAGGCCCGGGTAGCCGTTCCAGGTCGGGAAGGTGTTGCAGCCGATGACCAGGCCGATGCCGCGCGGGACCGGCGTGAACCGCTTGGTGAGGGCCAGCGGGTCCCGCTTGCCCTGGGGCTTGGTCCACTCGGCCGTGCCGGGCGTGCGGACCTGCTCCGCGTAGGCGTACGCCACCGCTTCCAGGCCGCGGTCCTGGGCGTGCGGGCCGCCCGCCTGCAACGCCATCATGAAGGCCTGGCCGCTGGTGTGCATGACCGCGTGCGCGAACTCGTGCGTCCGGTCGCTGATCCGCTTGAGGATCTCCAGGCAGACCACCGCGCGGGTCTCGGCGCCCGCGTCCCGCCAGGCCCGCTGGCCGGCCTTCATCGCGGGCAGCAGCACGTCGAGGTCCGCGTGCGGGTAGCTCACGCCCAGCTCGACGCCGTACGGCGAGACCTCGCCGCCCACCCAGTCGTCGGTGCCGGGCTGGCCGAGGTCGAGCCGGGTGCCCAGCAGGGCGTCGAAGGCGGCCTTGCCGGCCGCCGCGTCCAGGCTGCCGTTCTCGCCGTACGCCTTCGGGTGCTCGGGATGCGGCGACCAGTACGCGCGTGTGCGGATCGCTTCCAGCGCCTGGTCGAGAGTGGGCCGGTGCTTCGCGATCAGCTCCTGGGCGGTCAGTTCGGCGGCCATGCGGGACCAACTCCTCGTCTGGAGAACTCTTCGTCGAGTCCACGACCTGGAAGAAAGAGGCGCGGGATCGGGCGGTCAGAGCTAGAGTAACCGAACGATCGGTCGGGACAAGGGGGACCGCCGCATCTGTGGAAAACGCCGTGCGGGAGGATCGCGCACATGACAGCACTCGAGCTCAGCAGCCCCGTGGCCGTGGTCGGCACCGGCACCATGGGCCAGGGGATCGCCCAGGTCGCGCTGGTCGCCGGCCATCCCGTGCGGCTCCACGACGCCGTCGCCGGGCGGGCCCGGGCCGCGGCGGAGGCGATCGGCGCCCGGCTGGACCGGCTCGTGGAGAAGGGCCGGCTGGACGCCGCGGAGCGGGACGCGGCCCGGGCCCGGCTGAAGCCGGCGGACGGCCTCGCGGAGCTGGCGGACTGCGCGCTGGTCGTCGAGGCCGTCCTGGAGCGCCTGGACGTCAAGCAGCAGCTCTTCCGCGAGCTGGAGGAGATCGTCGCCGAGGACTGCCTGCTCGCCACCAACACCTCCTCGCTGTCGGTGACGGCCGTCGGCGGCGCCCTGCGCCACCCCGGCCGCTTCGTGGGCCTGCACTTCTTCAACCCGGCGCCGCTGCTGCCGCTGGTCGAGGTCGTCTCCGGGTTCGCCACCGACGTCACGTCGGCCACGCGCGCGTACGAGACCGCCCGCGCCTGGGGCAAGAAGCCCGTGGCCTGCGCGGACACCCCCGGCTTCATCGTCAACCGCATCGCCCGGCCCTTCTACGCCGAGGCTTTCGCCGTCCACGAGGCGCAGGCCGCCGACCCGGCGACCGTCGACGCGGTCCTGCGCGAGTGCGGCGGCTTCCGGATGGGCGCCTTCGAGCTGACCGACCTGATCGGGCAGGACGTCAACGAGTCCGTCACCCACTCCGTGTGGCAGTCCTTCTTCCAGGACGTGCGCTTCACGCCCTCCCTCGCGCAGCGCCGCCTGGTGGAGTCCGGACGGCTCGGCCGCAAGGCCGGACGCGGCTGGTACGACTACTCCGACGACGCCGAGCGGCCCGGGCCGCACACCGCCGACAAGGAGCCGCCGCCCGCCCACGTCGTCGCCGAGGGCGGGCTGGGCCCGGCCGCCGGACTGCTCACGCTGATCCGCGAGGCCGGCATCCAGGTCCGCGAGGAGGACGAGGTCGACGGCACCCGCCTGGTACTGCCCAGCGGCGGCCGGCTGGTCCTCGCCGACGGCCGGACGTCCGCGGAGTCCCGCGACGTCGTCCACTTCGACCTCGCCCTGGACTACCGCACGGCCACCCGCATCGCCCTGTCCGCCTCCGAGAACACCTCGCCGCAGACGCTCGCCGAGGCCACCGGTCTGTTCCAGGCGCTCGGCAAGGACGTCAGCGTCATCGGCGACGTCCCCGGCCTGATCGTCGCCCGCACGGTCGCCCGGATCATCGACCTCGCCCACGACGCCGCAGCCAAGGGCGTGGCCACCGAGGAGGACATCGACACCGCGATGCGCCTGGGCGTCAACTACCCGCTCGGTCCCTTCGAGTGGGACCGCAGACTCGGCCGTGCCTTCGCCCGCGCCGTGCTGGACGCGATGCACGAGCGCGACCCCTCCGGACGGTACGCGCCCTCCCTCGCGCTCTACCGTCACGCCTACGCCATCGACAAGCGGGAGGGCACCTCATGACGACGGCCAGGCGCGACACGTACACCCCGGAGACGCTGCTCACCGTCGCCGTGCGGGTCTTCAACGAACGCGGCTACGACGGCACCTCCATGGAGCACCTGTCCAAGGCGGCCGGCATCTCCAAGTCGTCGATCTACCACCACGTCAGCGGCAAGGAGGAACTGCTGCGCCGGGCCGTCAGCCGCGCCCTGGACGGCCTGTTCGCCATCCTGGACGAGGAGCACGCGCGCGTGGGGCCGGCCGTCGACCGCCTGGAGCACGTCGTGCGGCGCATGGTCGAGGTGCTCATAGCCGAGCTGCCGTACGTGACGCTGCTGCTGCGGGTGCGCGGCAACACGGCCACCGAGCGGTGGGCGCTCGAGCGGCGCCGCGACTTCGACCACCGGGTCGCCGCGCTGCTGAAGGCGGCCGCCGCCGACGGTGACGTACGCGGGGACGTGGAGGTCCGGCTGGCCACCCGACTGGTCTTCGGCATGATCAACTCCATCGTCGAGTGGTACCGGCCCGACGTACGCGGAGCCAGCGACCGCGAGGTGGCCGACGCGGTGGTCCAGCTGGTCTTCGCCGGCCTGTGCAGGGCGGCCTGACCCGGTCGCCCCGGCCACGGCGCGGCCCGCCCCGGGGCCTCAGTCGTCCGGCTCCAGGTCCTCCTCCTCGAACACCAGCAGGGTGCGGGTGCTGAGCACCTCGGGGATCGCCTGGAGCCGGGTCAGCACCAGTTCGCGCAGGGCCCTGTTGTCGGGCGTGTGGACCAGGAGCAGCACGTCGAAGTCGCCGCCCACCAACGCGATGTGGGAGGCGCCGGGCAGCCGGCGCAGGTGGTCGCGGACCGTGCGCCAGGTGTTCTGGACGATCTTCAGGGTGATGTAGGCCGACGTTCCGTGCCCCGCGCGTTCGTGGTCGACGCGTGCGCTGAACCCGCGGATCACCCCGTCCTCGACGAGACGGTTGATGCGCGCGTAGGCGTTGGCACGCGAGACGTGGACGCGTTCGGACACGGACCGTATGGAGGCGCGGCCGTCCGCCTGCAGGATTTTCAGGATGTCCTGGTCGATCGCGTCCAGCGGACGCGGCGGCGGCAGCGGTGCGCCGTCCTGCGACCCGTCGGCCATTTGTTCAGCTGCCATGTCCCCCTGCTTCACCGCCGTGGACGTCCTGCGTTCATTGCAGGCTGTGGAGAACCGTTTGTCCACAGCCTGAAGCGGCCTGTAGCCAAAATGTGCCGGCGACCGAACAATCGGTAGGTGAGGCGGGTCACAGCCGACGCGTCTCCGTAGCCGCTCCCACGAGGAGGTGCCGTCATGACGGTCATGGAGCAGCGAGGCGCGTACCGGCCTTCGCCGCCGCCCGCCTGGCAGCCCCGTACGGACCCCGCGCCGCTGCTGCCCGACGCCGAGCCCTACCGCGTCCTCGGCACCGAGGCCGCCGGAAAGGCCGACCCGGACCTGCTGCGCCGGCTCTACGCCCAGCTGGTGCGTGGCCGTCGCTACAACACGCAGGCCACCGCGCTCACCAAGCAGGGCCGTCTGGCCGTCTACCCGTCCAGCACCGGCCAGGAGGCGTGCGAGGTCGCCGCCGCCCTGGTCCTGGAGGAGCGCGACTGGCTCTTCCCCAGCTACCGCGACACCCTCGCCGTCGTCGCCCGGGGCGTGGACCCCGTCGAGACCCTCACCCTGCTGCGCGGCGACTGGCACAACGGCTACGACCCGCACGCCCACCGGGTGGCCCCGCTCAGCACCCCGCTGGCCACCCAGCTCCCGCACGCCGTGGGCCTCGCGCACGCCGCCCGTCTCAAGGGCGACGACGTGGTCGCGCTCGCCATGGTCGGCGACGGCGGCACCAGTGAGGGCGACTTCCACGAGGCCCTGAACTTCGCCGCCGTCTGGCAGGCGCCGGTCGTCTTCCTCGTGCAGAACAACGGCTTCGCCATCTCGGTCCCGCTCGCCAAGCAGACCGCCGCGCCGTCCCTGGCCCACAAGGCCGTCGGGTACGGCATGCCGGGCCGGCTGGTGGACGGCAACGACGCGGCGGCCGTGCACGAGGTGCTCGGCGACGCCGTACGGCACGCGCGTGCCGGTGGTGGCCCGACGCTGGTGGAGGCGGTGACCTACCGCATCGAAGCGCACACCAACGCCGACGACGCCACCCGCTACCGCGGTGACGCCGAGGTCGAGGCCTGGCGCGCGCACGACCCGATCCGGCTGCTGGAGCAGGAGCTGACCACGCGCGGGCTGCTCGACGAGCCCGGTGTGGAGGCCGCCCGGCAGGACGCCGAGGAAATGGCCGCCGACCTGCGTGAACGCATGAACCAGGAACCCGAGCTCGATCCCATGGCCCTCTTCGACCACGTCTACGCCGAGACGACCGCCCAACTGCGTGAGCAGCGAGCCCTGTTGCGGGCCGAGCTGGAAGCCGAGCAGGAGCGGAACGACGCGCAGGAAGGCGGCGCCCGATGACGACCGTCGCCGTCAAGCCCGCCACCATGGCGCAGGCCCTCACGCGCGCGATGCGCGACGCGATGGCCGCGGACCCCACCGTGCACGTCCTCGGTGAGGACGTCGGCACCCTGGGCGGTGTCTTCCGCGTCACCGACGGTCTCGCCAAGGAGTTCGGCGAGGACCGCTGCACCGACACCCCCCTCGCCGAGGCGGGCATCCTCGGCACCGCCGTCGGCATGGCCATGTACGGCCTGCGCCCGGTGGTGGAGATGCAGTTCGACGCCTTCGCGTACCCGGCGTTCGAGCAGCTGATCAGCCACGTCTCCCGGATGCGCAACCGCACCCGTGGAAGGATGCCCCTGCCGATCACCGTGCGCGTGCCCTACGGCGGCGGCATCGGCGGCGTCGAGCACCACAGCGACTCCTCCGAGGCCTACTACATGGCCACGCCGGGTCTGCACGTCGTCACGCCCGCGACCGTCGCCGACGCCTACGGGCTGCTGCGCGAGGCCATCGCCTCCGACGACCCGGTCGTCTTCCTGGAGCCCAAGCGGCTGTACTGGTCGAAGGACACCTGGGACCCCGAGCACCCGGCGGACGTCGAGCCGATCGGCCGGGCGGTCGTCCGGCGCACCGGCCGCGACGCCACGCTGATCACCTACGGTCCGTCCGTGCCGGTCTGCCTGGAGGCCGCAGAGGCCGCGCAGGCCGAGGGCTGGGACCTGGAGGTCGTCGACCTGCGTTCCCTGGTGCCGTTCGACGACGAGACGGTCTGCGCGGCCGTCCGCCGCACCGGACGCGCGGTCGTCGTCCACGAGGCCACCGGGTTCGGCGGGCCGGGCGGCGAGATCGCGGCCCGCATCACCGAGCGCTGCTTCCACCACCTGGAGGCGCCGGTGCTGCGCGTGGCCGGGTTCGACATCCCCTACCCGCCGCCCATGCTGGAGCGGCACCACCTGCCCGGCGTCGACCGCATCCTCGACGCCGTGGCCCGGCTGCAGTGGGAGGCCGAGGGCTGATGGCACAGGTGCTGGAATTCAAGCTCCCCGACCTCGGCGAGGGACTCACCGAGGCGGAGATCGTCCGCTGGCTGGTGCAGGTCGGTGACGTCGTCGCCGTCGACCAGCCGGTCGTCGAGGTCGAGACGGCCAAGGCGATGGTCGACGTCCCCTGCCCCTACGCCGGTGTGGTCACCGCCCGCTTCGGCGAGGAGGGCTGCGAACTGCCTGTCGGCGCCCCCCTGCTGACGGTGGCCGTGGGCGAATCCTCGGCGGAGCCGGAGGGCTCGGGCAACGTCCTGGTCGGCTACGGCACACAGGCCCCGGCCGCACGACGGCGCCGGGTGCGGGCCGCGGCGCCGGGCACGGCCGCCCACAACGGCCGGGCCGTGCGGCCCGCCGACGACCGGATCGAGCGACCCGGACCGGCCCCGGCGGCCCCCGCGCGCGTGACGGCGCCGGCGCCCGCCCCCGCCGACGGACCGGTCCCGGTGATCTCCCCGCTGGTCCGCAGGCTCGCCCGCGACAACGGAGTGGACCTGCGGCGGCTGGCCGGCTCGGGACCCGACGGGCTCATCCTGCGGGCCGACGTCGAAAGCGCCCTGCGGGGCCAGGCCGAGCCGGTGCGCACGGCGCCGGAGCCGGTCGTGCGGACTCCCGTGGCGTCCTCGTCGCAGGGCGGCGTCCGCATCCCCCTCAAGGGGGTCCGCGGGGCCGTCGCCGACAAGCTCTCCCGCAGCCGGCGGGAGATCCCGGACGCGACCTGCTGGGTCGACGCCGACGCCACCGAACTCATGCGCGCGCGGGCCGCCATGAACGCGACCGGAGGATCCAGGATCTCCCTCCTCGCACTGCTCGCCCGCATCTGCACCGCCGGCCTCGCCCGGTTCCCGGAGTTGAACTCGTTCGTCGACACCGAGACCCGCGAGGTGGTCCAACTCGACCACGTGCACCTCGGATTCGCCGCCCAGACCGAACGCGGACTGGTCGTGCCCGTCGTCCGGGACGCCCACGCGCGCGACGCCGAGGGGCTGACCGCCGAGTTCGCCCGGCTCACCGAGGCCTCCCGCACCGGGACGCTGACGCCCGGTGACCTCACCGGCGGCACCTTCACGCTCAACAACTACGGAGTCTTCGGCGTCGACGGCTCCACGCCGATCATCAACCACCCCGAGGCGGCCATGCTGGGCGTCGGCCGCATCATTCCCAAGCCCTGGGTCCATGAGGGCGAACTGGCGGTGCGCCAGGTGGTCCAGCTCTCGCTCACCTTCGACCACCGGGTGTGCGACGGCGGCACGGCGGGCGGTTTCCTGCGGTACGTGGCGGACTGCGTGGAACAACCGGCGGTGCTCCTGCGCACACTGTGACCACGGGGGCGGGGGCGCCGCCCGCCCTGTGAGGCCGCGGTCCGCGGGGCGGGGACGACAGGACATACTCGGGGGGTGACCGACAACGCCCCCGGGCTCCCCGGGACCGCCGGGCTTCCCGGGCTTCCCGGGCTCCCCGGGACCGCCGGGCTTCCCGGGCTCCCCGGAACCGCCGGGCTCCCCGGGGCCGCCGGGCCGTACGACGCCGTCGTGCTGGCCGGCGGGGCCGCGCGCCGGCTCGGCGGGGCCGACAAACCCGGTCTGCGGGTGGGAGGCCGTGCCCTGCTCGACCGGGTGCTGGCCGCCTGCGCGAGCGCCCGTACGACGGTCGTCGTGGCCGCCCCGCGACCCACCGCACGGCCGGTGCGCTGGGCGCGCGAGGAGCCGCCCGGCGGCGGACCGGTGGCCGCGCTGGAGGCGGGGCTGCGGCTGACCACGGCCGAGTGCGCCGTCGTCCTCTCCGCGGATCTGCCTTTCCTCGAACAGAGCGTGCTGCACCGCCTGTTGACGGTCCTAGGGGACACCGGCGCGGACGGCGTCCTGCTCACCGACGCGGAGGGCCGCGACCAGCCCCTCGTGGCCGCCTACCGAACCGCCGCGCTCCGCCGTGAGCTGGACGCTCTCGCCACCGCGCACGACGGCCTGACGGGACTGCCGCTGCGCCGGCTCACCGGCGCCCTCCGCCTGACCCGCGTCCCGGACCCCCTCGCGTCCTTCGACTGCGACACCTGGGACGACATAGCCGACGCCAGGGCACGCATCAGGGAGCATGGGCACGTGTTGGATGAATGGATCTCCGCAGTCAAGGAAGAGCTGGGCATCGACCTGGACGTCGACACCGGCGCCCTGCTCGACCTCGCCCGGGACGCCGCGCACGGCGTGGCCCGTCCCGCCGCCCCGCTGACCACCTTCCTCGTCGGCTACGCCGCGGCCCGGGGCACGGGCGGCCCGGAAGCCGTCGCCGAGGCCGCCCGCAAGGCCGCCGCACTCGCCCTGCGGTGGGAGGAAGAGAACGGCGCGAGCCCGCAGGCGAAGACCGCGACGGCGCGGGAGGAGCCCGCGGGCGCGGACGAGGGGACCGGGGGCCGAGGCGCCCCGGACGCCGGATGACCGCCCCCGGATCCCGGGCCGGCGCACCCGCCGCGGACAGCGACGACCTCGACGTCGAGGAGGCACTGGCCCTGGTGAGGGAACCGAAGGACGACAGCACCGCCCCCGCCCCGCCTAACGCACCGCCGGCCGCCGGGCACGAGGGGCACCGGGGCACCCCCTGGCCGCGGGCCCGCGAGATCGCCGCCCGCGCCGCACGCTCCGGTGCCCGCCGCGCCCCCGTCTCCGTGCCGCTCGGCGACGCCCTGGGCCTGGTCCTCGCGGCCCCGCTCGACGCGCTCACCGATCTGCCCTCCTTCGACACCTCCGCGATGGACGGCTGGGCGGTCGCCGGACCCGGCCCCTGGGACGTGCGCGACGCGGGCGTACTCGCCGGGCACGGCCGCCCCGAACTGCTCACCGACGGCGAGGCGGTCCGCATCGCCACCGGCGCCCGCATCCCCGCCGACACCACCGCCGTCCTGCGCTCCGAACACGGCCGCACCGACGCCCAGGGCCGGCTCCACGCCACGCGCGACGTCGCGCACGGCCAGGACATCCGCCCGCGCGGCCAGGAATGCCGCAGCGGCGACCAATTGCTGCCCGTCGGCACCCTGGTCACCCCGGCCGTGCTCGGCCTCGCCGCGGCGGCCGGATACGACACCGTCACCGCCGTACCCCGCCCCCGTGCCGAAGTGCTCGTGCTCGGGGACGAGTTGCTGACCGAGGGGCTTCCGCACGACGGCCTGATCCGGGACGCGCTCGGCCCCATGCTGCCGCCCTGGCTGCACGCACTCGGCGCCGAGGTCGTCGCGGTGCGCAGGATCGGCGACGACGCCCGGGCCCTGCGCAGGGCCGTCAGCCGCTCCGAGGCCGACCTGATCGTCACCACGGGCGGTACCGCGGGCGGTCCCGTCGACCACGTCCACCCCGTCCTGGAGCGCGTCGGCGCCGAACTCCTGGTCGACGGAGTCACGGTGCGGCCCGGCCACCCCATGCTGCTCGCCCGCACCCGGAGCGGCCAGCACCTCGTCGGCCTGCCCGGCAACCCCCTCGCGGCCGTCTCCGGCCTGCTCACACTCGCCGAACCGCTGCTGCGGACCCTCGCCGCCCGCCCCGCCCCGGAGGCGTACACACTGCCGCTCGGGGACGCGGTGCACGGCCATCCGCACGACACCCGGCTCGTCCCCGTGGTGCTGCGCGGGGACCGCGCCCTGCCGCTGCACTACAACGGCCCGGCCATGCTGCGTGGCGTCGCCGCCGCCGACGCGCTGGCCGTCGTTCCGCCGGGCGGCGCCCAGCAGGGCGAGGAGACGGAACTGCTGGACCTGCCGTGGGCGGCGGCCGGAATCGGAGTGTGTTTCACGTGAAACTTCCGGGCCATGACGCGATCGCCCGCCAGGCGGACGAGCACCTGGTGACCCATCGGGTGAAACTTCCGCGGGAAGTGGTGGAGCGCCCGATCCGCCAGGTCGCCAAACGGCTGGTCATGGCCCTGCTGGTGCTGGTCGCCACCGCACTGGTCGTCTACGCCGGTCGCGACGGCTACCACGACAACTCAGACGACTCCGTCGACCTGCTCGACGCGTTCTACTACGCGACCGTCACCCTCTCCACCACCGGGTACGGCGACATCACGCCGGTCAGCGACAGTGCCCGGCTCATCAACATCTTCGTCATCACACCCCTGCGCGTGCTGTTCCTGATCATCCTGGTCGGCACCACGCTGGAGGTCCTCACCGAACGCACCCGGGAGGAATGGCGCCTCAACCGCTGGAGGTCCACCTTGCGTGATCACACCGTCGTCATCGGCTTCGGCACCAAGGGGCGGTCGGCCATCCGGACCGTCTGCGCGACGGGACTGAGGAAGGAGCAGGTGGTCGTCGTCGATCCCGGCTCCAAGGTGATCGACGCGGCGACCGCCGAGGGGTACGCGGGCGTCATAGGCGACGCCACCCGCAGTGACGTGCTCAAGCGGGCCGAGGTGGACAAGGCCCGGCAGATCATCGTCGCCCCGCAGCGCGACGACACCGCCGTCCTCGTCACGCTGACCGCTCGCCAGCTCAACCGGAGCGCCAAGATCGTTGCCGCCGTCCGGGAGGAGGAGAACGTCCCGCTGCTCAAGCAGTCCGGCGCCGACGCGGTCATCACCAGTTCCGGCGCGGCCGGCCGCCTGCTCGGCCTGTCGGTGCTCAGCCCCGCGGCCGGCATGGTCATGGAGGACCTGATCCAGCAGGGCAGCGGCCTGGACATCGTCGAACGACCGGTGGTCCGGGCCGAGGTGGGCCTGAAGCCGCGGGAGACCGACGACCTCGTGGTGAGCGTCGTCCGCGGCCACCGGGTGCTCGGCTACGACGACCCGTCCATCGGCACCCTCCAGCTGACCGATCGCCTGATCACCATCGTCCGCGCCTCCCCCGGCGCCCAGGTCACCCCGGGCATACGGCCCCTGCCCGGACACTGAGCGGGCCTGCCCGGAGGACGGCACAGCCGGGGAGTAGCGTCGCAGTCATGCATGCGATCACGATTCCCGAACCTGGTGGTCCCGAGGCGCTCGTGTGGTCGGAGGTCCCCGATCCGGTTCCCGGTGAGGGCGAGGTGCTGGTCGAGGTGGTGGCCAGCGCCGTCAACCGTGCCGACGTCCTGCAGCGCCAGGGCTTCTACAACCCGCCGCCCGGCGCTTCCGCCTACCCCGGGCTGGAGTGTTCCGGCAGGATCGCCGCACTCGGCCCCGGGGTGTCCGGGTGGGCGGTCGGCGACGAGGTGTGCGCGCTGCTCGCGGGCGGCGGCTACGCCGAGAAGGTCGCCGTGCCGGCCGGACAGCTTCTGCCCGTGCCCGAGGGCATCGACCTCAGGCGGGCGGCCGCCCTGCCCGAGGTGGTCTGCACCGTCTGGTCCAACGTGTTCATGGTCGCCCACGTCCGCCCCGGCGAGACGCTGCTGGTGCACGGCGGCTCCAGCGGCATCGGCACCATGGCGATCCAGCTGGCCAAAGCCGTCGGCGCCAGGGTCGCGGTGACCGCGGGGACCAAGGAGAAGTTGGACTACTGCGCCGAGCTGGGCGCGGACGTGCTCATCAACTACCGCGAGCAGGACTTCGTCACCGAGATCGAGCAGGCCACCGACGGTGCCGGCGCCGACGTCATCCTGGACAACATGGGCGCCAAGTACCTCGACCGCAACGTCCAGGCTCTCGCCGTGAACGGCCGCCTCGCGATCATCGGCATGCAGGGCGGCGTCAAGGGCGAGCTGAACATCGGCACCCTGCTCGGCAAGCGGGCCGCGATCAGCGCGACCTCGCTGCGGGCCCGGCCGCTCGAGGAGAAGGCGGCCATCGTGGCGGCCGTACGCGAGCACGTGTGGCCCCTGCTGGCCGCCGGGCACGTCCGGGCGGTCGTGGACCGTGAGCTGCCGATGCCGGATGCGGCCGAGGGGCACCGGGTGCTGGAGGCCAGCGGGCACATCGGCAAGGTGCTGCTGGTCGCGCCGTAGGGCCGGAACGGAGGGTCAGTTCCTGCGCAGGCGGAATGCCAGGAGCGCGAGCCCCAGCCCCAGGCCGATGAGGACCAGTCCGCTGCCCAGCGGAAGGATCTGCGGGACCGGCTCGGCGGCGCCGTCGCCCTCCTGGGCGGCGGGCCGGGCGGCGGACGGCAACGGAGGCGCGGTGGGATCGAGACCCGCCTCCTCGGGCGGCTGGGAGGCCCCCGGCGTCCCGCCCGGCACGTCCGCGGTCTCCGGTTCCTCGGGCCGGCCGGCGGCGGTGTCGGCGGCCTCGCCGGGCGCGGTGCCGTCGTCGCCCTCCACCGCGGCCGCGGGTCCGTCCGGCCGGCCCGGGCGCATCCGCCCCTCACCGGCCCGGCTCCCCGCCCGCGACGGCTCGGCGGCCCGGGCGGGGCGGGCGGAAGGGGAGACCGGTGAGGAGACCGAGGCGGAGGCGGACACGGAGCCGGAGCCGGAGGGAGCGGGCGCCGTGCCGGAGCCGGCGACGGAGGAGCTTTCGTGCGGCCGATCGGGGCCGGGCCGGTCCGCGTGCCCCTGGTCCGGACGCCCGCGGTCCGTGGGGCTCGGGGAAACCGGCCGGTCCGGGCGGCGCGCGGGGTCGCGAGCCGGCTCGTCCGGGTCGACGCGGTCCGGCAGGCCGGGGTGGGCCGCACGTCCCTGAGGCGCTGCGGCGCCCGGCCCGGCGGCGTACGCGAGCGCGGTGCCGTAGGCGGTGACGGCACCGCAGGCGGACAGGACGGCCGTGAGCGCGAGCAGCAGCCGTGCGCAGCGGAGCGTGAGTCTCAGCCATGGAGTCACGTCGGTGGCCTCCCGGAGCCCGGATGCCGTGATCGATGGAAAGCCGACGGAAGCAGACCTCGTCTTCAGCCGACGGAAGCAAGCCTCACATTCGATGGCGAACAGGGCATTCCGGGTTGCGCCGACGGGTCTAAACGGTGGATCACCCCCATGAGGGGGCAGCACGGTGGTGAGGTGTACGCGTGCGAGAGAATGGCGGCATGGAGATGCCGAGGAACGAACGGTCGCCGGAGAACCCCCAGATCCTCGTTGTGGGACAGGACGGGATGGCTCTCGGCGGCGGCGACGAGGACTCCCGTGAGATCCCGGTGACGGAACAGGTGGAACAGCCGGCCAAGGTCATGCGGATCGGCAGCATGATCAAGCAGCTCCTGGAGGAGGTGCGGGTGGCTCCCCTGGACGAGGCCAGCCGGGTGCGGCTCAAGGAGATCCACGCCAGCTCGGTGAAGGAGCTGGAGGACGGCCTGGCCCCCGAGCTGGTCGAGGAACTGGAGCGGCTGTCCCTGCCGTTCACCGACGACACGACCCCGAGCGACGCGGAGCTGCGCATCGCCCAGGCGCAGCTGGTGGGCTGGCTGGAGGGCCTGTTCCACGGGATCCAGACGACGCTGTTCGCCCAGCAGATGGCGGCGCGGGCCCAGCTGGAACAGATGCGCCGTGCGCTCCCGCCGGGCGTGACCGGCCACGAGGGCGACGACCCCCGGGCCGGCGGCCGCTCGGGCGGGCCGTATCTGTAACGCCGTACCCGCCTGTAACACGACGCCGTACCCCATCCACCCGTTCACCCGATCGAACCACGACACGCCAAAGGGCCCGGCGGACGACCGCCGGGCCCTTTCGTACGGGCATCCGGGTGACTACTGGGGCTCGCCCGTCGACACACTCAGCTCGATCTTGCCGAGGTTGTCGGGGTCGACGTCCGTGCCCTGGGAGGGGAACTGCTCGATGACGGTGTTCTCGCCCCACGTGTTCTCGTTCACCCGCTTGATCTTCCAGTCCCAGCCCGCGGCCTGGAGGCATTCCTTCACGGAGTCGATGTCCTGGTAGCGGAAGTCGGGCAGTTCGATCTTGTTCTCGTCGTCGTACGACTCGTCGGGATCGGTGCACTTCTCACTGTCGATCCGCCGGGAGGGGTCCGGACCGCGGTAGCCCGCCTTGTGGGTGGCGGACGCGGAGGCGCTCGAACCGCCGCTGCCCCCCTTGTGATCGCTGCCGTTGCGCAGCGTCACCGCGACGACCGAGCCGACGATCACCACGAGCGCCACCGCGACCGAGCCGATGACGACGGGCCTGGAGCCCTTGCGGCCGCCGGGCCGCGGGGCCTGCTGGGGAGAGATCGCGTACGGCGGAGGCGTCGCGGCGCCCTGCGGGCCGTAGCCCACCGGGGGCGTCTGGTAGCCGCCCTGCTGCGGGTAGCCGTACGACGGCGGCACCGGGGTCGGCGCGGGCGTGGGCGCGGGGGTCGGGGGGCCGTACGAGTTCGGCTGGTACGGCGTCTGCACCGGCCCGGTGGGCGCCGGGGCCGCCTGGCCGACCGGCGGGAACACCGCGGAGCCCACGCCCGACCCGCTCTGCCCCGGCCCGGCGCCGGGCACGATGTTCGGCGGGGCCGCCTGGACGGAGGCGGCGACGCGAAGGCACTCGTCCCGCATGGACTCGGCGCTCGGGAACCGCTCGTTCGGGTTCTTCCGCAGGGCGCGGGCGACCAGCGCGTCCACCGCGGGCGGCAGCGCGCGGTTGATCGAGGAGGGCGCCACCGGCTCCTCCTGCACGTGGGCGTACGCGATCGCCAGCGGGGAGTCGGCGTCGAACGGCAGCCGCCCGGTGACCAGCTGGAACAGCATGACGCCGACCGAGTACAGGTCGGAGCGGGCGTCCACGGCGCGGCCGAGGGCCTGCTCGGGCGAGAGGTACTGCGGGGTGCCGACGACCATGCCGGTCTGCGTCATCGAGGTGACGCCGGACTGCATGGCACGGGCGATGCCGAAGTCCATGACCTTCACGACGCCGCGCTTGGTCATCATGACGTTGCCCGGCTTGATGTCGCGGTGGACCAGCCCCATCTCGTGGCTGATCTCCAGCGCCGCCAGCACATCGGCGGTGATCTTCAGAGCCTTGTCGGCGGGCATCGCGCCGTACTGGCGGATGTCCTCCTCCAGGACCGAGCCCAGCGGCCGGCCCTCGACGTACTCCATCACGATGTAGGGAGTCGCCAGGCCCTGCAGCTCGTCCTCGCCGGTGTCGAAGACGGACACGATGTTGGTGTGCGTGAGCTTGGCCACGGACTGGGCCTCGCGGCGGAAGCGCTCGCGGAAGGCCTGCTCCCGGCCCAGCTCGGTGTGGAGCGTCTTGACGGCGACCTGGCGGTCGAGCACGGCGTCGTACGCCAGGTGCACCGACGCCATGCCGCCCTCACCGAGCAAGTCGCGCAGCTGGTACCGGCCGCCGGCCAGCGCCCGCCCCGCGTACCGGTCCTGTGCGCCGTCCTGGCTCATCTCTCCGCGTCCCCCACTGGCCGTCCGGCGCCGTCGCCCAGCGAACAGGCCTTGATCGAATGTGTCATTCCCGGCCAAGTCTGCCCCAGGGCACTGACACGTCAAGCTCGGTGCCCGATCCGTGACCGTACGCGAAAGAAGCGTCGCGCAAGCGTTACGCCGGGCGTCCGACAGGCACACACAATTTGCACGACAGCGCGTGCTACGGGTTTCATGGCCGATCCGTCTCGGGCCGGTCCCGGTTCCGGTTCCGGACCGGTGGCCCCCACGAAGGCTGTAGCGTGGCCGACGGAGACCGTAACAACACCGCGCGCACCGCGGGCAGAAACGACGGCGAGGACCGATGGCACAGACGCACAGCGCCCAGGGCCCGTCCGACCCCGAGGCGACTGGCGGCGGCATGTCAGACACGCCGGAGATGTGGGGCAACGGCGGGCTCGTCGGCGACGGTCGGTACCGGCTGACCCACCGGCTGGGCCGGGGCGGCATGGCCGAGGTGTTCGCGGCCGAGGACGTCCGTCTGGGCCGTACGGTCGCGGTCAAGCTGCTGCGCGCCGACCTGGCCGAGGACCCGGTCTCCAAGGCCCGCTTCACCCGCGAGGCCCAGTCGGTCGCCGGACTCAACCACCACGCGATCGTCGCCGTGTACGACTCCGGCGAGGACTACGTGGGCGGCCAGTCCGTGCCGTACATCGTGATGGAGCTGGTCGAGGGCCGCACCATCCGCGACCTGCTGATGAACGCCGAGGCGCCCGGCCCCGAGCAGGCGCTGATCATCGTCTCCGGGGTGCTGGAGGCGCTCGCCTACTCGCACCAGCACGGCATCGTGCACCGCGACATCAAGCCGGCCAACGTCATCATCACCGACAGCGGCGCCGTCAAGGTGATGGACTTCGGCATCGCCCGCGCGCTGCACGGCGCGTCGACGACGATGACGCAGACCGGCATGGTCATGGGCACCCCGCAGTACCTCTCCCCGGAGCAGGCTCTCGGCAAGGCCGTCGACCACCGCTCCGACCTGTACGCGACCGGCTGCCTGCTGTACGAACTCCTGGCCCTGCGGCCCCCCTTCACCGGCGAGACCCCGCTGTCGGTGGTCTACCAGCACGTCCAGGACATCCCGACCCCGCCCTCGGACGTCTCCGACGGCTGCCCGCCGGAGCTGGACGGCCTGGTCATGCGCTCGCTCGCCAAGGAGCCCGACGACCGGTTCCAGACGGCCGAGGAGATGCGCGGCCTGATCCAGTACGGCCTGCAGATGCTGTACGAGGCGGGTGGCCACACCGGCACCTGGAACACCGGCCCGGTGGAGACGCACGACGGCCGGCACACCCCGGCGGCCGGGTTCGCCGGGACGGCCGTGATGCAGCACCCCGGCGACTTCGGCGGTACCACGCAGATCCCGCAGCCGATCCTGCCGTCCGGCGGTTACGGCAGCGGTGACGACGGCGGCTTCGAGGGGCACGGCAACAAGGGCAGTGGGCGCGGCAAGCTGTGGATCCTCGCCGTCCTCGCGGTGATCGCGATCGCGGCGGGCGTCGCGATCGCGCTGCAGAACGCGGGCGGCGGCGGCAGCGGCAAGGGCACCGACACCAAGCCGACGAAGACCCACTCCAAGAGCACGAAGGACGACACGGACTCCCCGAGCCCGTCCGACGAGGACACCGGCCGGCCGTCGGACACCTCCACCGAGACCGGCTCGGACACCGGCTCCAACTCCGGCTGGCCGCCTTCGTACCCGCCGTCCTCCACACCGTCCAGGTCGGCCACCTCCGACCCGAGCGAGGAGCCGTCCAGCCCGCAGCCGTCGGCGCCGCAGTCCTCGGATCCCGGGAGCGGCGGCACCGACGAGGGCACCACGGACGGCACCACGGAGGGCACGACCGACGGCACCACCGACGGCACGACGGACGGCACGACGACGGACGGCACGACGACGGACGGCGCCACGGGCGACACCGCCGGTTGAAGGACACCTACACCGACGGTGACCGGGACGGGGTCGCTGTGACCGGGTGACGACCGGCCGGCGGTTCAGCGGCCGGAGATTCAGCGGTCGCGGTTCAGCGCACGAACGCGTCGCACACCGCCTCGTACTCGCGCGTCCACCACACCGCGAGCGCCGAGGCGGCCGGGAACTGGCAGTCCGCGCGCGTGTCGCCGCGCTCGTAGTGCCAGCGCAGCATCCAGAAGTCGTTCAGGCGCTCCCACCACACCCGGTGC
This sequence comes from Streptomyces lucensis JCM 4490, assembly GCF_014650035.1. Lineage (GTDB taxonomy): Bacteria > Actinomycetota > Actinomycetes > Streptomycetales > Streptomycetaceae > Streptomyces > Streptomyces lucensis. The sequence goes on from NZ_BMUE01000006.1 coordinate 341,439, forward strand.
ACGGCCGCCCCCAGCTCCGCGGGGGCGGCGCCGGCCGCCCGCCGGTACGCGCGCGCGTACGCCCGCACCTTCGGCAGGTCCAGGGTGCCCGCGGGTCGCACGAAGAAGATCGCGGCGGCCCGTACGGCCTCCTCGGCGCGGGGCTGCACGCCGAGCCGGTCCCAGTCGACGATCGCCGCCGGGGCGTCGTCCTTGTACAGCAGGTTGTACGGGTGGAAGTCGCCGTGCACCCAGCCCACGGAACCCCCGGGCGGCGGGCGCCGGCCGCCGTGCTGCTCCAGCAGCGCGCGGCGTTCCAGGAGCCGGTGCCTGGCCAGCTCGTCGAAGGCGTCGGCGGGGCGGTGCCGGTGGACGTGGGCGAGCAGATCGTCGATGAGGGCGAAGGTGTCGGCGGGATCGGCGCTCTCCACGGGGTGGGGGCTCGTGGCCGGACGGGTGCGTCCCTTGGGCGGCATGACGCGCTCCAGGCAGGCGTGCACGGCGCCCAGCAGCGCCCCGAGGCGGGCACTCTCCCCACGGGTGAGCTGGCCGCCGTCGCGATGCCGGCCGTCGATCCACGGGTGCAGGGCGTAGGCGTGACCGCCCACCACGGCGACCGTGCGGCCTTCGCGGTGCGCGAGCGGCGGGGCGACCGGGACGCCGAGGTCGGCGAGGCGCTGGGTGGCCCGGTGCCGGCGTTCGATGGCGGCCGGGTCCGCGGTGTCGGGATCGAAGTGGTGCTTGAGGAAGTAGCGGCCGCGTGTGGTGCACACCCGGTAGCCGCGGTTGAGCAGACCCTGGTCGACCGGTTCGCACGTGAGGGCGGTACCGGCGGCGTACAGGCGCAGGAGGGCGCCCAGAGGGGGCGCGTGGGGCACTAAGGGTGGTACACAAGAGCGCGGCACGCGGCAGATGCTAGGGCACGAAAAGGTGCCGTGAGCTGCGCGTTGTCACAGACTGTCATCGCTGATCGCTTTTGGTCACCAGGTGGTCGGGTGCACGGCGCCCGGGTGATCCGCCGGGCGTGGTCGAGGGTGAATCCCCGGCGGAATCCCCGGCCGGCTCCCGGATGGCGCCGTCACCTCTTCCGGATGGCCGGAATGCGCGGGGGCGTGCCGATGTCATGACGCCGCCCGGCGGCGACCGGAAACAATCCGACTTTTACGCTTTCGCTCACGAGGCCAGTCTCACAAATGGCTCTTCCCGTGACCCGGGTGAGCGGGATAACGTGCGGGTGCTCCGGCCTGAGCAGGGCTGTGACCAGCACGCTTGCACGCCACCCCGATTTACTTGGAAATCCAAGCAAAATCGCAGGTCAGGTGGGGTTTCACAGAAATGTGGAGCACTGGGTAACGTAATGGTCGCAGGGCGCTCGCCGGGGCACCTGTCACGCCTGTTCCCGGCCGAGTGGCACCCACCCCGTGCCCGGTGGTCGAGACAGGTGAGCCGCACTGGCCTACCGGCAACCCCGGGGGCCGGAACGACGGAGGAGCACACGTGACCGTGGACAGCAGTGCCGCGCGCAAGCCGCGACGCAGCGCCGCAGGCAAAGCCGGCACCACCGGCAGCAAGACCGGCACCACCGGCGACACGACCGGAGCCACCGGCACCAAGCGCACCACCCGCACCGCCGCCAGGAAGGGCGCCGAGCCCGAGCTCGTGCAGCTCCTGACCCCGGAGGGCAAGCGGGTCAAGAACGCCGAGTTCGACGCCTACGTCGCCGGCATCACCCCGGAAGAGCTGCGCGGCCTGTACCGCGACATGGTGCTCACCCGCCGTTTCGACGCCGAGGCCACCGCCCTGCAGCGCCAGGGCGAGCTGGGCCTGTGGGCCTCCTTGCTCGGCCAGGAGGCCGCGCAGATCGGCTCCGGCCGGGCGACCCGCGAGGACGACTACGTCTTCCCGACCTACCGCGAGCACGGCGTCGCGTGGTGCCGCGGGGTCGACCCCACCAACCTGCTGGGCATGTTCCGGGGTGTGAACAACGGCGGCTGGGACCCGAACAGCAACAACTTCCACCTCTACACGATCGTCATCGGCTCCCAGACGCTGCACGCCACCGGCTACGCGATGGGCATCACCAAGGACGGCGCGGACTCGGCGGTCATCGCCTACTTCGGTGACGGCGCCTCCAGCCAGGGCGACGTGGCCGAGTCGTTCACCTTCTCCGCGGTCTACAACGCCCCCGTGGTGTTCTTCTGCCAGAACAACCAGTGGGCGATCTCCGAGCCCACCGAGAAGCAGAGCCGCGTCCCGCTCTACCAGCGTGCGCAGGGCTTCGGCTTCCCGGGCGTCCGGGTCGACGGCAACGACGTGCTCGCCTGCCTCGCGGTGACCAAGTGGGCGCTGGAGCGCGCCCGCGCGGGCGAGGGCCCGACCCTGGTCGAGGCGTTCACCTACCGCATGGGCGCCCACACCACCTCCGACGACCCCACCCGCTACCGCGGCGACGAGGAGCGCCAGGCGTGGGAGGCCAAGGACCCGATCCTGCGCCTCCGGCGCTACCTGGAAGCCTCGAACCACGCGGACGAGGGATTCTTCGCGGAACTCGAGACCGAGTCCGAGGCGTTGGGCAAACGAGTGCGCGAAGCGGTCCGCGCCATGCCCGACCCGGACCACTACGCCATCTTCGAGAACGTGTACGCGGACGGGCACGCGCTCGTCGACGAGGAGCGAGCGCAGTTCGCCGCCTACCAGGCGTCGTTCGCGGATGAAGGGGGTCGCTGAGATGGCCGAGAAGATGGCGATGGCCAAGGCCATCAACGAGTCGCTGCGCCACGCCCTGGACGCCGACCCCAAGGTTCTCGTCATGGGTGAGGACGTCGGCAAGCTCGGCGGTGTCTTCCGGGTGACGGACGGCCTGCAGAAGGACTTCGGCGAGAGCCGGGTCATCGACACCCCGCTGGCGGAGTCCGGCATCGTAGGCGCCGCGATCGGCCTGGCCCTGCGGGGCTACCGCCCGGTGGTGGAGATCCAGTTCGACGGCTTCGTCTTCCCGGCCTACGACCAGATCGTCACCCAGCTGGCCAAGATGCACGCCCGCTCGCTGGGCAAGGTGAAGATGCCCGTCGTCGTGCGCATCCCCTACGGCGGCGGCATCGGCGCGGTCGAGCACCACTCCGAGTCCCCCGAGGCGCTGTTCGCGCACGTGGCCGGCCTGAAGATCGTCTCGCCGTCCAACGCCTCCGACGCCTACTGGATGATGCAGCAGGCCATCCAGAGCGACGACCCGGTGATCTACTTCGAGCCCAAGCGCCGCTACTGGGACAAGGCCGAGGTCGACACCGAGGCCATCCCCGCCCCGCTGCACAAGGCCCAGGTCGTCCGCGAGGGCACCGACCTGACGCTGGCCGCGTACGGCCCGATGGTGAAGCTCTGCCAGGAGGTCGCCGCCGCGGCGGCCGAGGAGGGCAAGTCGCTGGAGGTCCTCGACCTGCGCTCGGTCAGCCCCCTCGACTTCGACGCCGTCCAGGCCTCGGTGGAGAAGACCCGCCGTCTGGTCGTGGTCCACGAGGCGCCGGTGTTCTTCGGCTCCGGCGGGGAGATCGCCGCACGGATCACCGAGCGCTGCTTCTACCACCTGGAGGCCCCGGTGCTCCGGGTCGGCGGCTACCACGCGCCGTACCCGCCGGCGCGTCTGGAGGAGGAGTACCTGCCCGACCTGGATCGCGTGCTCGACGCCGTCGACCGCTCGCTGGCGTACTGAGGAGAGGGTCGTGACGACGATGACGGAAGCGTCCGTGCGCGAGTTCAAGATGCCGGACGTCGGCGAGGGTCTCACCGAGGCCGAGATCCTCAAGTGGTACGTCCAGCCGGGCGACACGGTCACCGACGGCCAGGTGGTGTGCGAGGTCGAGACCGCCAAGGCGGCCGTCGAACTGCCCATCCCCTACGACGGCGTGGTCCGGGAACTGCGCTTCCCCGAGGGCACCACGGTGGACGTGGGCACGGCCATCATCACGGTGGACGTGGCGGGCGGCGCCCCGGCCGGGGCGCCCGCCGAGCAGCCGAAGGCGGAGCCGGTGGCTCCCGCCGAGCCCGCCGAGGAGCCGAAGCAGCAGGGCCGCCAGCCGGTCCTCGTCGGCTACGGCGTGGCCACCTCCTCCACCAAGCGCCGCCCCCGCAAGGGCCCCGAGGTCACCGTGCCGGCTCCGGCCCAGGCCGTCCAGGGGGAGCTGAACGGCCACGCCCCGGCCGCGGAGAAGCCCCGCCCGCTGGCCAAGCCGCCGGTGCGCAAGCTGGCCAAGGACCTCGGCGTGGACCTGGCCACGGTCAGCCCGTCCGGCCCGGACGGCATCATCACGCGCGAGGACGTCCACGCGGCGGCCGCCCCCGCGGCCGCCCCCGAGCCGGCCGCCGAGACCCCGTCCGCCGCCCGCCCGGCCCCCGCCCCGGCCGTCACCTACGACGGTGCGCGGGAGACGCGCGTCCCGGTCAAGGGCGTGCGCAAGGCGACGGCCGCGGCGATGGTCGGCTCGGCGTTCACGGCCCCGCACGTCACGGAGTTCGTGACGGTGGACGTGACCCGCACGATGAAGCTGGTCGAGGAGCTGAAGCAGGACAAGGAGATGCAGGGCAGGCGGGTCAACCCGCTCCTGCTCATCGCCAAGGCCCTGCTGGTCGCGATCAAGCGCAACCCGGAGGTCAACGCCTCCTGGGACGAGGCGGCGCAGGAGATCGTCCTCAAGCACTACGTCAACCTGGGCATCGCGGCGGCGACCCCCCGCGGCCTGATCGTGCCGAACATCAAGGACGCGCACGACAAGACGCTCCCCCAGCTCGCGGAGGCGCTGGGCGACCTGGTGTCGACGGCGCGGGAGGGCAGGACGTCCCCGTCCGCCATGCAGGGCGGCACGGTGACGATCACCAACGTCGGCGTCTTCGGCGTCGACACCGGCACGCCCATCCTCAACCCGGGCGAGTCCGCGATCCTGGCGGTCGGTGCGATCAAGCTCCAGCCGTGGGTGCACAAGGGCAAGGTGAAGCCGCGTCAGGTGACCACGCTGGCCCTCTCCTTCGACCACCGCCTGGTCGACGGCGAGCTGGGCTCGAAGGTCCTGGCGGACGTGGCGGCGATCCTGGAGGAGCCGAAGCGCCTGATCACGTGGGCGTGACGCCTCCGGCCGGATGACGCCGGAACCCGAAGGGCCCGCCGCTTCACGCGGCGGGCCCTTGCGGCTCTCGTGGCGTCAGCCGAGCTTGGCGAAGCCGTAGGTGAGGAGCTTCTTCGCGTCCGCCTCGCGCTGCGCGATGGAGGAGGAGGCGAGGACGGTGCCGATGACCGTCTTGCCGTTGCGGGTCGCGGCGAAGACCAGGCAGTACTTGGCCTCCGGACCGGAGCCCGTCTTCACGCCGATGGTGCCGCTGTAGCTGCTGAGCAGACCGTTGGTGTTGTCCCACGTCTTCATCGTGCGGGTGCTGCCGGTCTTGGTGATCGTCTTGGCGGTGTAGTGCTTCGTCTTGACGATCGTGCGGAACGTGGAGCTCTTCATCGCGCTGCTGGCGATCTTCGTCAGGTCGCGCGGCGTCGAGTAGTTGGAGCCGTTGCCGATGCCGTCGAAGGAGTCGAAGTGCGTGTCCTCCAGGCCCAGGTTCTTGGCGGCGGTGTTCATCTTGCCGATGAAGGACTTCACGCGCGCGGACATGGTGGAGCCGGTGCCGTACTTGTCGGCCAGCGCGTAGGCGGCGTCGCAGCCGGAGGGGAGCATCAGGCCGTACAGCAGCTGGCGGACGGTGACCTTGTCGCCGACGATCAGGTGCGCCTGGGAGGCGTTGTTCCTGACGACGTAGTCGCTGTACTCCTTCTTGATCGTGACCTTAGAGTCGAGGTTCAGGTTCGACTGCGCGAGCACGACCTTGGCCGTCATGATCTTGGTGGTGGAGCCGGTGGACCGCCGCGTGGCCCCGGCCTTGGTGTACAGCGTCGAGCCGTTGGCGTTGTTCATCACGTAGCCGCCCTTGGCCACGATGGAGGGCGTCGTGACGGCCTGCGCGGGCGCCGCGGTGAGGGCACCGGTGGCGAGCAGCGCGCCGGAGGTGACGGCGACGGCGGCAGCTCTGCGGATGCGGGTGCCCTTAATGCCGGTAATCAAAGTGAGATACCCCGATTGTCTTGAATGCCCCTGGTGTGCGGCCGAGTTGAGGGTGAAAGCAAATGGGGCCGCACGTGTGTGACACGTAAGTAGCACAGAAGGTTGTGCGGTTGCCGTGCGGGGTTCTCGCCGGGTCCGCATCGTGGACGTGGTTCCGCATGCGTGCGTGTTGTATCTATCCTGTCGGCATGAGTACGGCCGTACAGCAGACCACCCACCAGCCCCTCAAGCGGCCCCCGGCCGCGGACCGTGTCTACGCCCACGTCAAGCAGGGCGTCCTCGACCGCCGCTACGAGGGCGGGGCGCTGCTCACCGAGGGTGAGCTGGCCGAGGCCGTCGGTGTCTCGCGCACCCCCGTGCGGGAGGCGCTGCTGCGGCTGGAGGCCGAGGGGCTGATCCGGCTCTATCCGAAGAAGGGCGCCCTGGTGCTGCCCGTCTCCGCCCAGGAGATCGCCGACGTGGTGGAGACCCGGCTGCTGGTCGAGGAGCACGCCGCCCGCAAGGCCGTGCCCGCCCCGCCGGCCCTGCTGGAACGGCTCACGGAACTGCTGGAGCGGCAGAAGGCCCAGGCCGCCGCCGGCGACCTGGCCGCGGCCGCGGTCACCGACCGCTGCTTCCACGCCGAGATCGTGCGCAGCGGCGGCAACGAGATCCTCTCCCGGCTGTACGACCAGCTGCGCGACCGCCAGCTGCGCATGGGCGTCGCCGTCATGCACTCGCACCCCGACCGGATCGCCAAGACGCTCGCCGAGCACGAGGAGATCCTCCAGGCGCTGCGGGCCGGGGACGCCGAGGCCGCCGTCGGGGTCGTGCACCGGCACGTGAGCTGGTTCTCGCACCTCGCGCGGGGTGAGGTCAGGTGAACGACGCCACCCTGCCGGGTGACCCCCCGGGCGGACGCCGAGCGGTCGCCGTCTGGTCCATAGGCGTTGCCGTCTACTTCGTCGCCGTCATCTTCCGCACCTCGCTGGGCGTGGCGGGGCTCGACGCGGCCGACCGCTTCCACGTCAACGCCTCCGCGCTGTCCACCTTCTCGATCCTCCAGCTGCTGGTCTACGCGGGCATGCAGATACCCGTCGGCCTGCTGGTCGACCGGCTCGGCACCAAGAAGGTGCTGAGCATCGGCGCCGTGCTGTTCACCGCCGGGCAGCTCGGCTTCGCCTTCTCCCCCACGTACGGCACCGCGCTCGCCTCCCGCGCCCTGCTGGGCTGCGGTGACGCGATGACCTTCATCAGCGTGCTGCGCCTCGGCACCCGCTGGTTCCCCGCGCGGCGCGGTCCCCTGGTCGCGCAGCTCGCGGGCCTGGTCGGCATGGCCGGCAACCTGGTCTCCACCCTGGTCATCGCCCGGCTGCTGCACGGGATCGGCTGGACCCAGGCCTTCGCGGGCAGCGCGCTCGCCGGCGTCGTCGTCCTGGCCCTTACCCTGCTCTTCCTCAAGGACCACCCCGAGGGCTACCAGCCCGAGCCGTCCCCGCACCAGGGCGCGGCCTACGTCCGCCGGCAGATCACCGCCGCCTGGCGGGAGCCGGGCACCCGCCTCGGTCTGTGGGTGCACTTCACCACCCAGTTCCCGGCGATGGTGTTCCTGCTGCTGTGGGGCCTGCCGTTCCTCGTCCAGGCGCAGGGGCTCAGCCCGGCCACGGCCGGTGAGCTGCTCACCCTGGTCGTGCTGTCCAACATGGTGATCGGCCTCGTCTACGGCCAGATCGTCGCCCGGCACCATGCGGCACGGCTGCCGCTGGCGCTCGGCACGGTGGCGGCCACCGCGCTGATGTGGGCCGCGACGCTGGCCTGCCCCGGCGCCCACGCGCCCATGTGGCTGCTGGTGGTGCTGTGCGCGGTGCTCGGCGCGTGCGGCCCGGCCTCGATGCTCGGCTTCGACTTCGCCCGCCCGGCCAACCCGCCCGAGCGACAGGGCACCGCCTCCGGGATCACCAACATGGGTGGTTTCATCGCCTCCATGACGACCCTGTTGGCCATCGGGGTGCTGCTGGACGCCACCGGTGACGACTACACCGTGGCCTTCTCCGTGGTCTTCGTCCTGCAGGCGCTCGGCGTCAGCCAGATCCTCCGGCTGCGCGAGCGGGCGGCCCGGCGCGAGCGGGAGCGGCTGGTGGCGAGCCGCGTGGAAACGGTGCACGTCCCGGCGGTCTGAGCCCCCTCCGCCACCCCGGCCGCCCTGGCATCCGGCCGCCCTGGCATCCGGCCGTCCTGGCGTCCGGGCATTCGGCCGCCTTGGCATTCGGCCGTCCCGGCAACAGGCCGCCCCGGCACCCGGCAGTCCGGGTCGCGCGGCGGCCGCCGGCGGGCCCCACGGCGTCGCAGTGCCGTCGGGGTGGCGGGACGCGCAGGCGCCGGCGCGCCCCACGGCGTCACGTGTCGTCGGCGTGATGGGACGCGCAGGCGCCGGCGCGGTCAGCCCGTCACCGGGACGAGGGTGAGGTAGGCGAGCCCCAGTACGCCCCGGTAGCTCATCCACTGGCCCCGGTGCCGGTCCAGGCGCTCCCGGGTCTCGGCGGCCAGCGGATGCCCCGGGTTCCCGGCGAGCCAGACCTCCGCGTCCGCCTGGTACGCCGACTCGAACTCCTCCCACTCCTCCGGGCTCGCCGTCTCCGTCCACTCCGGCCGGAAGCCGGCCTCGACGGCCAGGTCGAGCAGGGCCGCGAGGCTGTCGTGATCGTCCGCGCCCGCACCCGGCCACATGCCGGACAGCTCGGCCTCGGTGGGCGGGCGCTCCCAGAACCCCTCACCGAGCAGTACCCGCCCGCCCTCGCTCACCATCCGCCGCAGCTCGCGCAAGGCCTCGGCGGTGGGCCGCTCGGCCGTGCTCAGCGCCTGGCTCGCGCCGAGACACAGCACCACGTCGGCGGGGCCGCGGCGGGTCGCCAGGGCGGGCTCCTCGACGAACTCCACCCGGTCCGCGAGCCCGCGCGCCTCGGCGCCGCGCCGTGCCCTGGCCAGGTCTTCGCCGTTGACGTCTATGCCGGTGCCCTTGGCGTCCGGTGCGGCGTCCAGGATCCGGAGCAGCAGCTCGCCCCAGCCGCAGCCGATGTCCAGCACGGTGCGGGGACGGGTCACGGCGAGCCGCTGGACCATCCTGGCGGCGCGGGGCTCGGAGAGGGGGCCGTGGAAGGTGAGACGGCTGAGGCGTGGCGGGGTGTCGGTCATCCGGCGACGCTAGGCGGCGCCCGCGCCCACGCACCACCCATTTCCCCCGGCCTCGCCCGCGCCCGCGACCGCGCGACCGCGGGAACGGGCACGGGCAAGCTCCCGGCCGTCCGCTCGGCCCCGCCCCTTACGGACTTACGGCGTCACGCAGAAGTGGCGCAGGATCGCCGAGGCCAGGTCCTGGTCGCCCTCCGTCTTCACACGGTCCGCGACCGACTCCGGCGTGACGCGACCGCAGGCGAGACGGACGTAGGTCTCCCAGTCGAGGGTGAGGGCGGCGGCGGGACCGAGGGCCGGAGCGGTCTCCAGGGTGCCGCGGCCCTGGATGTCGACGCGGACGGTGCGCAGGAACTCGACCGGTCCGTGCACGTCGAACACGACCGCCGAACTGCGCGGCGCCCCGGCGTTCTTGGCGACGACACGGGGCAGCGCCTCCAGCAGCACGTCCCGCACGACGTAGGCGCCCGGCGAGTCGAGGTTGCCGGGGCGGCCGAGGGCCGTACGCAGGTCCTGTTCGTGCACCCACACGTCGAACGCCCGCATGCGGTAGGCCTTTTCCAGGGTGATCTCCGTGCCCAGCGGGCCGCGCATCGTGGCGCCGGGGTCGCGGGACTCGTTGCGCAGCTGGCGGTTGCGGCGGATGACCGTGTACTCCAGCTCGGCCGTCATCTCCGGCGCCGTGTGGTGGCGGCGGACGTCGACCTGCATCTCCATGTAGCGCTGGTGCTCGGTGGTGACGTGGAAGAGGTCACGGGGCAGCGCGTGGATCGGGCGCGGGTCGCCGAGCATCTCGCAGTCCATGCCGATCACGTGGGACACGATGTCCCGGACGGACCAGCCGGGACACGGGGTCCGCCGGTTCCACTCACCGTCGACGAGCGACTGCACCATCTCGGATATCGCGTCGACGGAGTGCGTCCAGGCGTCGGCGTAGGGCTGGAGAGTGGGATGCAGACTCACGGAAACGGGACCCCTCGGCGGTCGGTACACGGGCAGGTTGTGGCGGCGTTGCCAGCGGGCGGTGGCTGCACTCGGCGGGTGTCTTGAAACGCTAAGTTACGCTGCTGTGAGGCACCCCGGCAGTGCTTTCGTGTGACGATCGTAGGCCTGTTGGACGACTCGATGGCCAGGACGGTGGTAGTGTGCGCGCCTCGTTGATCCAGATCGCCGTGACGGAGGGCGAGTCCGTCGAGTCCCGACGGCAGCGCGCGGCCGCGCTGGTGCGGGAACAGGCCGGCGCCGACCTCGTGGTGCTGCCCGAACTGTGGACCACCGGGGCCTTCGCCTACGAGGAGTTCGGACGCCAGGCCGAGCCGCTCGAGGGACCGACGTACGGGGCGATGGCCAAGGCGGCGAGCGACGCGGGCGTGTGGCTGCACGCCGGCTCCATCCCCGAACGCGACCCCGACGGTCCCCTCTACAACACCTCTCTCGTCTTCTCCCCTTCCGGTGAGCCGGCCGCTGCCTACCGCAAGATCCACCGCTTCGGCTTCGACAAGGGCGAGGCCGTGCTGATGGGCGCGGGCCGGGACCTGGTGACGGTCCGGCTGCCCGGGACCACGATCGGCGTGGCCACCTGCTACGACCTCCGGTTCCCCGAACTGTTCCGCGGACTGGTCGACGCCGGCGCCGAGACGCTGGTGATCCCGGCGGGCTGGCCCGAGCGGCGACGCGCGCACTGGACGCTGCTGGCCAAGGCGCGGGCGGTGGAGAACCAGGCGTTCGTGCTCGCCTGTGGAACGGCCGGAACGCACGCGGGGGTTCCCCAGGCGGGTCACTCGATCGTGGTCGATCCGTGGGGCGAGGTGCTCGCCGAGGCGGGGCCGGGCGAGGAGGTTCTCACGGTCGAGTTCGACCCGGCGAAGGTGGCGGCCACCCGCGAGCAGTTCCCGGCCCTGAAGGACCGCGTCCTCGGCCTGGACCCGCCCCGCCGCCTCGGCTAGTAGTGCGACGTAACGAAGCACTACTAGGCCGTCCGAAAGGCCTCAGTCCTCCAGCCCCTCCTTCTCCGCGAGGTGGATCACGCACACCGCCACCGCGATCAGCAGTGCCGGGTCGGCGTCCTCCCGTACGACGTCGACGCCGTAGGTGTCCCGGACGTGCAGCCGGCGCCGGGAGATCACCGCGAGGAGTTCGCCGTCGTACTCGACCGCGAACTCGCGGTCCAGGATCCTGCCGCTGACGTCCAGCTCCGTGCCCTCCGCGAGGGACACCCGGTAGTGGTTGCGCAGCAGGGACAGCCGTTTGCGCCTGATCCTGGCCAGGGGTTCGCCGTCCCGTTCGATCACCATGGTGTCGCGCAGGGCGAGCATCTTCTGGTGGATGTCGATCAGGACCCGCCCCTGGGCGTCCTTCAGCTCGAAGGTGTCCCGCAGCCGCATCGCCTTGCCGTCGACGAGGAACACCTTGCGGCCCTGCTCGTCCTCGATCCACCAGTCGTCACCGATGCCGAGGATCCGGTCGCGCACGAGGAATCTCATGCGGTAACGGTTCCCCGACACTCGGTGATCATCACGGGGCCGGACGGAGGCGCGGACGCGCCCGTCTCCCGCCCCCCCCTTTCCGACCGGCCACCAAAATCCACCGGGACACCAGGTGTGCGGAAGGTGAACTTCCGTCTCACGTCCGGAAGTTGCCCAACCACCGGCCCGGCTTCCGAGTCGAACGCCACGAAAGCCGAGCCGGCGTCAAGACGACGACGAACCCCTTCCGCCCACTCGTGCCTCCCGGAGGTCCGCCATGTCCACTCGCTCCCGCCACCACCACCCCCTGCGCGCGTTCGCCCTGTCCGTCGGCACGGCCGCCGTCCTGGCCGCACCCCTCGCCCTGTCCGGCACCGCCTCGGCGGCCCCCTCGGCGACGGCCCCGGCGGCCACCGCGGAGGTCAACCAGTACGGCTGGCAGCTCGCCTACCGGGCCGCCCCCGGACAGACCAACAAGGCGGCGGTCACCGCCTCGCGCGCCGGAGGCGGACCGGGCATCACCTACGTGATCGACGACGTCGTCAGGATCAGCGCGGGCCGCGGCTGTTCCTACCCGGACGGCGCCGACCGCACCAAGGTCTCCTGCACGGTCGACGGCGAGGACAGCCAGGACCCGTACGCGGCCCTGACGATGGACCTCGGCGACCGCGACGACACCGTCTCCTACGCCAACGACACCGGCCAGGTGTACTGCTTCGCCCGGATGACCCTGGGCCCCGGCGACGACAGGCTCACCGACACCGGCCGCCTCGACGGCAGCTCCGTCTCGGGCGACGCGGGCGACGACACCCTCACCGTCGGGGAGCTGGGCCTGGCCTTCGGCGGCGACGGCGACGACACCGTCAACGCCAACGGAGACCTGGTCATCGCCAAGGGCGGCAGGGGCGACGACGTGCTGCGCGGCGGCGCCTCGGGCCAGGACCTGTCCGGCGACGACGGCAACGACACGGTCTACGGCGGCTCCGGCGCCGACACCCTGTACGGCGGCAGGGGCAACGACAAGCTGTACGGCAACAGCGGCAACGACCGGCTCTACGGCGGCCCGGGGCGCGACACCCTCTCCGGCGGCCCCGGCCACGACGTGGTCCACCAGAACTGACACCCCCGGCCGGCCTCCGGCGAGCCCGCCGCGGACAGGTTGTCCACAGGTGCCGATCCCGCCGTCGCCGCCGGATGGCACCCTTGGATCCATGACCGACTCCACATCCCGACGCGCCCGCGTCCGCGCCCCCGAGCTGATCGGCAAGGGTGGTTGGCTGAACACGGGAGGCAGCCAGTACACCCTGGCCGACCTGCGCGGACGCATCGTCGTGTTGGATTTTTGGACCTTCTGCTGCATCAACTGCCTGCACGTCCTGGACGAGTTGCGGGAGCTGGAGGAGCGGCACCGGGACACGGTCGTGGTGATCGGGGTGCACTCGCCGAAGTTCGTGCACGAGGCCGAGCACCGGGCGGTCGTGGACGCGGTCGAGCGCTACGGCGTGGAGCACCCGGTGCTGGACGATCCCGAGCTGGCCACCTGGAAGCAGTACGCGGTGCGGGCCTGGCCGACTCTGGTCGTGATCGACCCCGAGGGGTACGTGGTCGCCCAGCACGCGGGCGAGGGGCACGCGCACGCCATCGGGCGGCTGGTGGCGGAGCTGGAGGCCGAGCACGGGGCGAAGGGCACCCTGCGCCGGGGCGACGGGCCGTACGTGCCGCCGGAGCCCGAGCCGACCACGCTCCGCTTCCCGGGCAAGGCGCTGCTGCTGCCGAGCGGGAACTTCCTGGTCAGCGACACCACCCGGCACCAGCTGGTGGAGCTGGAGGGCGACGGTGAGACCGTCGCGCGGCGGATCGGCCAGGGCGGCCGGGGGCTGACCGACGGTCCCGCGGACCGTGCGCGCTTCCAGGAGCCGCAGGGGCTCGCGCTGCTGCCGGACGGCACGGTCGTCGTCGCGGACACGGTGAACCACGCGCTGCGGAGCTTCGACCCGGAGACGGGACGGACCACGACCCTGGCCGGCACCGGGCACCAGTGGATGCGGGGCGAGGCCACGTCCGGCCCGGGCCGCGAGGTGAAACTGTCCTCGCCCTGGGACGTCGCCTGGTGGGACGGCAAGGTGTGGGTCGCCATGGCGGGGGTGCACCAGCTGTGGGCCTACGACCCGGCGGACGGCAGCGTCCGCGTCGCCGCGGGGACCACCAACGAGGGGCTGGTGGACGGGCCTTGCGCGCAGGCCTGGTTCGCGCAGCCCTCCGGTCTCGCCGCCACCGCCGACCGGCTGTGGCTCGCGGACTCCGAGACCTCCGCCCTGCGCTGGGTCGGCCGCGACGGACACGTGCACACCGCCGTCGGCACCGGCCTGTTCGACTTCGGGCACCGCGACGGTGCCGCGGCGCACGCCCTGCTGCAGCACCCGCTGGGCGTCACGGCGCTGCCGGACGGCTCGGTCGCCGTCGCGGACACCTACAACCACGCCCTGCGCCGCTACGACCCGGCGACCGGCGAGGTGACCACGCTCGCCACCGACCTGCGCGAGCCCAGCGACGCCGTCCTCGTCGGCGAGGACATCGTGGTGGTCGAGTCGGCCCGGCACCGGCTCACCCGGCTGCGGCTGCCCGAGGAGGCGGTCCGGGTGGAGTCGGTCGCCCACCGGACCCAACGTGCCGCGACGGAGGTGGCCCCCGGCCGGCTCCGCCTGGACGTGATCTTCCAGGCCCCGGCGGGCCAGAAACTGGACACCCGCTACGGTCCCTCGACCAGGCTGCTGGTCTCCTCGACCCCGCCCGAGCTGTTGCTCGAGGGCGAGGGAGCGGACACGGACCTGGCCCGGGAGCTGGAGCTGAACCCGGCCGTCACCGAGGGTGTCCTGCACGTCTCGGCGATGGCCGCGAGCTGCGACGACGATCCGGCGAACGAGTACCCCGCCTGCCATGTCCACCAGCAGGACTGGGGTGTCCCGGTCCGTCTGGCCGAGGGCGCGGCCGACCGGCTGCCGCTCGTCCTGGCGGGGATGGACGAGCAGTAGGCGGGCGGCACGTCAGACGCCGTAGCCGTCGCTGTAGCCGTCGACGCGGTGGGTGTGGTGGTGGGGTTCCTCCTCCACCACCGGCGTGGTCGGCGGGACCACGACGCGGCGGCGGCGGGCGATGCCGCTGAACGTGGCGACGCCGATCAGGCCGACGGCCATCAGGATCAGGCCGACGACCGTGAGGTTGACGCCCTGCATGTGCCAGTCGGTCGCGAACGTGAGGATCGCACCTATGGCGATCAGGATGATGCATCCGCCGAGACCCATGAGACCTCGCCTCCCCTTCGGGTACCGGAATCTCCGGTGGGTTCCGGGTACCCGGCGAGGTCCGGACTAGCCCTCCGGGAAGGCACGCCGGCCTTCCCGGAAGGCCTCGCTAGGCCTCCAGGAACGCCGTCAGCGCGTTGGCGAGCAGGAACGGGTCGTCGGCGCCGCACAGTTCGCGGACGCTGTGCATCGAGAGGATGGCGACGCCGATGTCGACGGTGCGGATGCCGTGCCGGGCCGCGGTGATCGGGCCGATGGTGGTGCCGCACGGCATGGAGTTGTTGGAGACGAAGGTCTGGAAGGGGGTGCCCGCTTTCTCGCAGGCGGCGGCGAACACCGCGCGGCCCGAACCGTCCGTGGCGTAGCGGTTGTTGACGTTCACCTTGAGGATCGGGCCGCCGTTGACCCGCGGGTGGTGCGTCGGGTCGTGCCGCTCGGCGTAGTTGGGGTGCACGGCGTGGCCGGTGTCGGAGGACAGGCAGACCGAGCCGGCGAGGGCGCGGGCGCGGTCCTCGAGGGAACCTCCGCGTGCGAGGACCGAGCGCTCCAGCACCGAGCCGAGCAGCGGGCCGTCCGCGCCCGTGTCGGACTGGGAGCCGTTCTCCTCGTGGTCGAAGGCGGCCAGCACCGGGATCCGGGTGAGCGCCGCACCGGAGGCCGCGGCGGCCGCCAGGGCGGCGGCGCCCGCGTGCACCGACAGCAGGTTGTCCATGCGCGGGCCGGCCACCAGTTCCCGGTCCCGGCCCAGGTACGCCGGCGGCTCGACGGGGTGCGTCATCAGGTCCCAGCCGGTCACCGAGCCCGCGGTGAGCCCGGCCTCCTGCTCCAGGAAGGCGATCAGGTCGCCGTCGCTCACGTCGTCGCCGAGGCCCCACACCGGCTGCAGGTGCCGCTGCTTGTCCAGCTTGAGTCCCTCGGAGCCGACCGAACGGTCCAGGTGGATGGCGAGCTGGGGCACGCGCAGCAGCGGCCGGTCCACGTTCACGAGGACAGTGGAGCCGTCGCGCAGGGTGAGCCGGCCGGCCAGGCCGAGGTCCCGGTCCAGCCAGGAGTTCAGCAGCGGGCCGCCGTAGATCTCCACGGCGACCTGGCGCCAGCCGTGGGCCGAGCTGTCGGGGCGCGGCTTGATCCGCAGGCTGGGGGAGTCGGTGTGCGCGCCGATGATGTGGAACGGCGTGTGCGGCTCGGCATCCTCGGGGACGTACCAGGCCACGATCGCGCCGCCGCGCAGCACGTACTTGCCGCCGGCCGTCCCGTCCCAGGCGTCCGTCTCGGCGACCTGCCGGAATCCTGCCTTCTCCAGCCGTTCGGCGGTGTTCGCCACGGCGTGGTACGGCGACGGGCCGGCCGCCAGGAAGGACATCAGGTCGTCGGTGTGGCCGCGGTCGAAGCGGGATGCTGCGCTCATGGTGTTCACCTTAACGACGTGCACGGGCCCGCTCCCGGGAAAGGAAGCGGGCCCGTGCGGGAATCGGCGGGGACGTCCGGAACGTCTAGAACGCGGACTCGTCCAGCTCCATCAGGTCCAGCTCGACGCCGGCGGCGACCTTGCGGGCGAGGGTGACGCCCGGCAGGACGTTGGCCGCGAAGAACTTCGCCGCGGCGATCTTGCCGGTGTAGAACGCCTTGTCCTTGGCCGAGGCCGTGGCCAGCTTCTCGGCGGCGATCGCGGCGCCCTTGAGCAGCAGGTAGCCGACGACGACGTCACCGGAGGCCATCAGCAGGCGGGTGGTGTTCAGGCCCACCTTGTAGATGTTCTTGGTGTCCTGCTCGGTGGCGGCGAGGTCGGTCAGCATCAGGCCGACGATCGCCTCCAGCTCCACGGCGGCCTTGGCGAGGTGCTCGCGGGCGCCGGCCAGCTCCTCGCCGCCGGTGCCGAGGGCCAGGAACTTCTTGATGTCCTCGGCGAGGGAGTTCAGTGCGGCGCCCTGGTTGCGGACGATCTTCCGGAAGAAGAAGTCCTGGCCCTGGATCGCCGTGGTGCCCTCGTACAGGGTGTCGATCTTGGAGTCCCGGATGTACTGCTCGATCGGGTACTCCTGCAGGAAGCCGGAGCCGCCGAAGGTCTGCAGCGACTGGGCGAGCTGCTCGTAGCCCTTCTCGGAGCCGTAGCCCTTGACGATCGGCAGGAGCAGGTCGTTCAGGGCGTGCTCGGCGGAGGCGTCCTCGCCGTTCGCCTCCTTGATCTGGATCTCGTCCTGGACCGAGGCGGTGTACAGCACCAGGGCGCGCATGCCCTCCGCGTACGCCTTCTGCGTGATCAGCGAGCGGCGCACGTCGGGGTGGTGGGTGATGGTGACCTTGGGGGCGCTCTTGTCCATGAAGTTCGCCAGGTCCTGGCCCTGGACGCGCTCCTTGGCGTACTCGAGCGCGTTGAGGTAGCCGGTGGACAGCGTGGAGATGGCCTTCGTGCCGACCATCATGCGGGCGAACTCGATGATGCGGAACATCTGGCGGATGCCGTCGTGCCTGTCGCCGATCAGCCAGCCCTTGGCGGGGTGCCGGTCGCCGAAGGTCATCTCGCAGGTGTTGGAGGCCTTGAGGCCCATCTTGTGCTCGACGTTGGTGGCGTAGACGCCGTTGCGCTCGCCCAGCTCGCCGGTCTCGAAGTCGAAGAGGTACTTCGGGACGAGGAAGAGGGACAGGCCCTTGGTGCCGGGGCCGGCGCCCTCGGGGCGGGCGAGGACGTAGTGGAGGATGTTCTCCGACATGTCGTGCTCACCGGAGGTGATGAAGCGCTTCACGCCCTCGATGTGCCAGGAGCCGTCCTCCTGCTGGACCGCCTTGGTGCGGCCGGCGCCCACGTCCGAGCCCGCGTCGGGCTCGGTGAGGACCATGGTGGAGCCCCACTGCTTCTCGGTGGCGACCTTGGCGATGTGCTTCTGGACCTCGTTGCCCTCCTCGAAGAGGATGCCGGCGAACGCGGGGCCGGAGGAGTACATCCACACGGCCGGGTTGGCGCCCAGGATCAGCTCGGCGTAGGCCCAGATGAGGGAGCGGGGCGAGGTGGTGCCGCCGATCTCCTCCGGCAGGCCGAGCCGCCAGTACTCGGAGTCCATGAAGGCCTGGTAGCTCTTCTTGAAGGACGCGGGGACGGGCGCGGTGTTGGTCTCCGGGTCGAAGACGGGCGGGTTGCGGTCGGCGTCGGCGAAGGACTCGGCCAGCTCGTTCTCGGAGAGGCGGGTCAGCTCGTCCAGGACGCTCTTGGCGGTGTCGACGTCCATCTCTTCGAACGGGCCGGTGCCGTACACCTTGTCGCGCCCCAGTACTTCGAAGAGGTTGAACTCGATGTCGCGGAGATTCGGCTTGTAGTGCCCCATGGCGACGGCTCCGTAGAGAGATCGGCGAGGCACTGACTCCTCGCACTAGTTCACGTACCAACAAGTAGTACGCATGATGCTACCCGCCGGTAATAAGAAGCAACCCCCGCCGGTGCAAGTGTGAGGAGGGTCTACTTCGCCATGCCCCTGAGCAGGGCGGCCCGCCGCCCCGCCCGCCCGGTCACGGGGTGACCGCCCGGTATAGACGGTGCTCCGAACGAGTGATGGACGCTGCTCCGAACGGGCGCCCGCGGCGCTACCGCTCCTCGGTACTCTTGCGCCCATGTACGGCTACGACCAGAACGTGGGCGCTCAGCAGCAGTACGCCCCGCCGCAGCAGCAGATGCCCGGCGGTGTCGGCGGGTACGGCCAGCAGCCGCCGCTCTACCCGGAGCCGTCCCCGCCCTCGCTCGCGGACGCGGTGCGCGCGTTCACCACGGGCCAGATGGCCGCCGAGGACTTCCAGCAGATCTTCGCCACCTCGAAGGTGTACTGCCCGCGCGGCGACACCCCCGGCTTCCTGGCCCTGCACAACACCCAGCAGCCGGTGATCCCGATGTTCACCTCCCTCAAGGAGCTGCGCCGGTACGCGGGCAAGGAGTCGAAGTACTTCGTCATCACCGG
The DNA here is from genome assembly GCF_014650035.1 of Streptomyces lucensis JCM 4490. Lineage (GTDB taxonomy): Bacteria > Actinomycetota > Actinomycetes > Streptomycetales > Streptomycetaceae > Streptomyces > Streptomyces lucensis. The sequence continues at coordinate 360,389 of NZ_BMUE01000006.1, forward strand.
CTCGGAGGTGATCGACCTGCTGCCGACCGGCTACGGCTTCGTCCTGGACATGGAGGGCGAACACCGCATGGTGTTCGACGCCAAGGCGGTCGAGCAGATGGTCGACTTCGCGATGCGCCGGATGTACGGCGGCGGCTGACCTGTCCCCGTTGCTGCCCACGAGTGGTGGAGCCCGGAGGGAATTCCCTCCGGGCTTTCTCCGTTACGGCTGGCAAGAAGTTCAACGCTCAACTAAAGTGGGCGTACCAAGGAGGTACCCACATCGACGGGATCTTCGACCACCAGGACAGCCAGGGCGGCGGCGGCACCATCACCGACGGCGACACCCAGTGGATGACGGCCGGATCCGGGCTGCTGCACATCGAGGCCCCGCCGGAGCACCTCGTCGTGTCGGGCGGTCTCTTCCACGGCCTGCAGCTGTGGGTGAACCTGCCGGCCAAGGACAAGATGATGGCCCCGCGCTACCAGGACATCCGCGGCCGCAGCGTCCAGCTGCTCACCTCCCCCGACGGCGGCGCGCTGCTGCGCGTCATCGCCGGTGAGCTGGACGGGCACGCCGGTCCCGGGATCACCCACACGCCGATCACCATGGTCCACGCGACGCTCGCCCCGGGCGCCGAGATCACGCTGCCCTGGCGGGAGGACTTCAACGGTCTCGCGTACGTCCTGGCCGGCCGCGGCAGCGTCGGTGCCGAGCGCCGTCCGGTCCGCGTCGGGCAGACCGCCGTCTTCGGCGCCGGATCCTCGCTGACCGTCCGCGCGGACGAGAAGCAGGACTCGCACACGCCGGACCTGGAGGTCGTGCTGCTGGGCGGGCAGCCGATCCGCGAGCCGATGGCCCACTACGGCCCGTTCGTGATGAACACCAAGGAAGAACTCATGCAGGCCTTCGAGGACTTCCAGAAGGGCCGCCTCGGCACGGTCCCCGCCGTGCACGGCATGACGGAGAGCGGCCCGCAGGGCTGACGTCCGGCGGACGGGTTCACCCGCGCGGCCGCACGCGGCAGGACAGCCGTACCGGGCTCGTGGTCGGCTGGACGCGTGCAGCTGCTGCCCGAGCCCGTCCGCCGACTCGCCGCGTGGTGTGCCGTGCTGCTGCTGGCCGCCGGCGTCGGCTGGGTCGCCGTCGAGCTCTGCTCGGTGCTGCGCACCGCCGTCGTGCCGGTGCTGCTCGCCCTCCTCGGCACCGCCCTGCTCGGGCCGCTGTACCGGCGGCTCGTGCGGGCCGGGGTGCAGCCGTCGCTCGCGGCCGGGCTCACCTGCGTCGCGGTCGTGGCCGTCGTCGGCGGTGCCGTCTACATCATCGTCGCCGCGCTCATCGACACCGGCGACCAGATCGTCGCCTCGCTCCGGCAGGCGGCCATGGCCGTCGCCCGGCACTTCGGGGCCGCCGGCACCGGTCTCGACGACCTCGCCGCCCACGCGCGCGAGCTGCTGGGCAGGTTCGGCGGGACGGCCGCGTCCAACGTCATCAGCGGCGTCAGCGTCGTCGGCGAGTACATCGCCATGGCCGTGCTCGCGCTGCTGCTCGTCTTCTTCTTCCTGCGCGACTCCGGCCGGGCCGTACGGGCCCTGCGCGACGTCGCGCCCGGCGGCACGGCCGACCTCCTGGAGGCCATCGCCCGCCGCGCCTTCCGGGCCGTCGAGGGCTTCATGCGCGGGACCACCCTCATCGCCCTCATCGACGCCGTCTGCATCACCGTCGGCCTGCTGATCCTCCAGGTGCCCGGTGCGGTCGGCCTGGGGGCGCTCGTCTTCGTCGGCGCGTACATCCCCTACCTCGGGGCCTTCCTCTCCGGCGCGGTGTCGGTGCTGGTCGCCCTGGCCGACCGGGGCTTCGTCATCGCGCTGTGGGCGCTCGGGGTGGTGCTGGCGGTGCAGGTGCTGGAGGGGCACGTGCTGCAGCCGGTGATCCAGAGCCGGACGGTGCAGATGCACCCGGCCGTGGTGCTGCTGGCCATCGCCGCCGGCGCCTCGGTCGCCGGCATCGTCGGCATGCTGCTCGCGGTCCCGCTGACCGCGGCCGCCTTCGCGATCGCGCACGAGCTGCGGGCGCGTCAGGCGGAGTCCGGGCCCTTGGGCGGACCGGCCGGGCCGCCCGCCTCGTAGAGCTGGAACCAGATGCTCTTGCCCTTGCCCCGCGGGCTGACGCCCCACGTGTCCGCGAGGAGTTCGATCAGCATCAGACCGCGGCCGGAGGAGGCCAGTTCGCCCGGACGGCGCTTGTGCGGCAGGTCGTCGCCCACGTCGGTGACCTCCACCCGCAGCCGGCGCCCGTCCCCGTTCCCGTTCCCGTTCCCGTTCCCGGTCACCTCCGCCACCAGCAGCGCGTCGGTGTCGGTGTGGACGAGGACGTTGGTGACCATCTCGGAGACCAGCAGCACCGCCGAGTCGACCTGTTCGGCGGAGGCCCAGTCGTGCAGCAGCTCGCGCAGGTGCTGGCGGGCCTCGGCGATCCGCTCCGGCTCGTCCTGCGCCACCGACATCAGCGTGCGCCGCACCTTGGGCCAGGCCGGCCCGCGGCCCTCCGCCGGCCGGTACAGCAGCACCAGCGCGATGTCGTCCTCGCGGCGGTCGGCCAGCCGGCCGGTGGTGTAGTGGGAGGTCGGGCCGTGCACCCCCTGCACCAGCGCGTCGGCCAGCGTCTCCACATCGCCGTGGTGCGCCTCGAGGATCCTGCGCAGCCGCCGCCAGCCGCTCTCCATGTCGTGGCCGCCGGTCTCGATCAAACCGTCGGTGCACAGCATCATCGTCTCGCCCGGTTCCAGGGCGAACCGTGTCGTCGGGTAGTCCGCGGCGGGGTCGACGCCGAGCGGCAGCCCGCCCGCCGTCGGCCGCATCAGCACCGTGCCGTCGGCCATCCGGATCGCCGGGTCCGGGTGCCCGGCGCGGGCGATCTCCAGCATGCCGGTCGCCGGGTCGGCCTCCACGTACACGCAGGTCGCGAAGCGGAGGTCGGCCGGCTGCTCGTCCCCGGAGCCGTAGACCACGCCGTGCAGGAAGCGGGAGGCGCGGGAGAGGACCGCGTCCGGCCGGTGTCCCTCGGAGGCGTAGGCGCGCAGGGCGATCCGCAGCTGGCCCATGAGGCCGGCCGCGCGGACGTCGTGGCCCTGGACGTCGCCGATGACCATCGCGAAGCGGCCGGAGGGCAGCGGGATCATGTCGTACCAGTCGCCGCCGACCTGCAGGCCGCCGCCGGTCGGGATGTACCGGGCGGCCACCTGTATCCCCGGGATCTCCGGGCCCAGCGACGGCAGCATGGAGCGCTGCAGGCCCTCCGCCAGCTCCCGTTCGGTCTCGGCGGCGCTGGCCCGGGTCAGCGCCTGGGCGAGCATCCGGGCGACCGTCGTCAGGACCGCGCGCTCGTCCGGGGTGAAGGCCACGGGATAGGTGAAGGCCGCCACCCAGACGCCCATGGTCCGTCCGGCGGCCGTCAGCGGCAGGAACGCCCACGAGCGGCGCCCCCGGTCCCGGGTGAGCGGCCAGGCGACCGGGTAGCGGTTCTGGTACTCCCGGGGCGTGGTGAGGTAGACCGCCCGGCCGGTGCGGACGACCTCGGCGGCCGGGTAGTCCGTGGTCAGCGGCATGTCGGAGAAGGGGGTGTCCTGACCGGGCTGGTGCCCGTGGTGGCCGATGAGCGTCAGCCGGTCGCCCTCCACTCCGTAGACCGCCAGCCCGTCCGGGGTGAACCCGGGCATCGACAGGCTGGCCGCCATCCGCAGCACCTCCTGCGTCGACCGCGCCTCGGCCAGCGCCCGGCCCGCGTCCAGCAGGAACGCCTCGCGCGAGCGCCGCCAGTCGCCGGTGACCGCGTTGCGGGCCGCCGCCGTGCCCGGGACGGGCTCGGTGACCTGCTGGAGGGTGCCGATCAGCTCGTAGGACCGCCGCTCGGGGTCGAAGGACGGCTTGGAGCGGCTGCGGACGACCCGGACCACCCGGCCCTGCTCGTCGACGATGCGGACCCGCACCTCGGCGAGCGTGCCCTCGTCGACGGCCAGCGGCACGACCCCGACGATCTCGTTCCAGTCCACCGGGTGGAGCCGGGCCCGCGTCTCGGCCTCGGTGAGCGTGGTCCGGCGCGCGGGCAGCCCGAGCAGCCGTGCCGCCTCCGGATCCACGGTGACCAGACCGGAGGCGGTGTCCCAGTGCCACAGTCCGGTCGCGAGGGCGGCGAGGACGTCGCCGACGGACGGCAGGGGCTCGCCTGTGCGCATTGCCCCACTTTAAGAAGATTCGACGGATGCCTGCCACCCTGAACGCGCAGGCCGTAATGATGGGGAGCCGAGCTTGGGGTGCCCGGTACCCTTGATGGGTCCGGGCCCCGTGCCCGTTCCCGCCGGTCCGTGAAGCCGGCGGGAGTGAACCCCACCACGAAGGACGATGAACGACGATGCATCGGTACAGGTCCCACACCTGCGGCCAGCTCCGCGCCTCTGACGTCGGCACCGACGTCCGGCTGAGCGGCTGGCTGCACAATCGGCGCGACCTGGGCGGCATCCTCTTCATCGATCTGCGCGACCACTACGGCATCACGCAGCTGGTCGCCCGCCCCGGCACGCCCGCGTACGAGGCCCTGGACAAGATCTCCAAGGAGTCCACGGTCCGCGTCGACGGCCAGGTTGTTTCACGTGGAACCGAGAACGTGAACGCCGACCTGCCCACCGGTGAGATCGAGGTAGAGGTCTCCGAGGTCGAACTGCTCGGCGCCGCCGCCCCGCTGCCGTTCACGATCAACGCCGAGGACGGGGTCAACGAGGAGCGGCGCCTGGAGTACCGCTTCCTGGACCTGCGCCGTGAGCGCATGCACCGCAACATCATGCTGCGCACGGCCGTGATCTCCGCGATCCGGCACAAGATGGCGGCGATGGGCTTCAACGAGATGGCGACGCCCATCCTCTCCGCCACCTCCCCCGAGGGCGCCCGCGACTACGTGGTCCCCTCCCGGGTCCACCCGGGCAAGTTCTACGCGCTGCCCCAGGCCCCGCAGCAGTTCAAGCAGCTGCTGATGATCTCCGGCTTCGACCGCTACTTCCAGATCGCGCCCTGCTTCCGCGACGAGGACGCCCGCGCGGACCGCTCGCCGGGCGAGTTCTACCAGCTCGACGTGGAGATGTCCTTCGTCGAGCAGGAGGACGTCTTCCAGCCGATCGAGAAGCTGATGACGGAGCTCTTCGAGGAGTTCGGCGGCGGCCGCCACGTCACCTCCCCCTTCCCGCGCATCCCGTTCCGCGAGGCGATGCTCAAGTACGGCTCGGACAAGCCGGACCTGCGCGCCAAGCTGGAGCTGGTGGACATCACCGACGTCTTCGAGGGCTCGGAGTTCAAGGCCTTCGCCGGCAAGCACGTGCGCGCGCTGCCGGTGCCGGACGTCTCCGCGCAGCCCCGCAAGTTCTTCGACCAGCTCGGTGACTACGCCGTCGAGCAGGGCGCCAAGGGCCTGGCCTGGGTGCGCGTGGCCGAGGACGGCTCGCTGTCCGGCCCGATCGCGAAGTTCCTCACCGAGGCGAACGTCGCGGAGCTGACCAAGCGCCTGTCCCTGGCCCCCGGCCACGCCGTCTTCTTCGGCGCGGGCGAGTACGACGAGGTCTCGAAGATCATGGGCGCGGTCCGTGTCGAGGCCGCCAAGCGGGCCGGCCAGTTCGAGGACGGTGTCTTCCGCTTCTGCTGGATCGTCGACTTCCCGATGTACGAGAAGGACGAGGAGACCGGCGCGATCGACTTCTCGCACAACCCCTTCTCGATGCCGCAGGGCGGCCTGGAGGCCCTGGAGACCCAGGACCCGCTGGACATCCTCGGCTGGCAGTACGACATCGTCTGCAACGGCGTCGAGCTGTCCTCCGGCGCGATCCGGAACCACGAGCCGGACATCATGCTCAAGGCCTTCGAGATCGCGGGCTACGACCGCGAGACCGTCGAGGACAAGTTCGCCGGCATGCTTCGCGCGTTCCGCTTCGGCGCCCCGCCGCACGGCGGCATCGCCCCCGGCGTGGACCGCATCGTCATGCTCCTCGCGGACGAGCCCAACATCCGCGAGACGATCTCCTTCCCGCTCAACGGCAACGCCCAGGACCTGATGATGGGCGCCCCGACCGAGCTGGACGAGTCCCGCCTGCGGGAGCTGCACCTGAACGTCCGCAAGCCGCAGCCGAAGTAGTACACGCGCCGTTTCCCACTACGGCCGGAGGGCGGCCCCGCCGGGGGGCCGCCCTCTTCCCTGTCGTACCGGGAGTCCCTGTCGTACCGAAAGCCGCTGTCGTACCGAGACTTCCCTGCCGTACCGAGACTTCCCTGCCGTACTGAGAGTTCCCTGTCGTACTGAGAGTTCTTCCGGACCCAGTCGAAGGAGTGCGCGTTGCCCGCTCGCATACTCGTGGCCGAGGACGACGTGAAACAGGCGCAGCTCATCCGGATCTACCTGGAACGGGAGGGCCACGACGTCCAGGTCGTGGCCGACGGACGCTCGGCGATCGACCGCGCCCGCGCCTCCCGGCCGGACCTGATCGTCCTCGACGTGATGATGCCGCACGTCGACGGGCTCGACGTCTGCCGCATCCTGCGCATGGACTCCCGGGTGCCGATCCTGCTGCTGACCGCCCGCAGCACCGAGGAGGACCTGCTGCTCGGCCTCGACCTCGGTGCCGACGACTACATGACCAAGCCGTACAGCCCCCGGGAACTGACCGCCCGGGTAAGGGCGCTGCTGCGCCGGGCACGCGCCGCCGGGGACGAACGGCCCCCCGTGTTCACGGTAGGCGACCTGGAGATCGACACCGCGCGCTTCGAGGTGCGGGCGGCCGGCGATCCGGTGTCGCTCACCGGCAAGGAGTTCGCGATCCTGGCCGTGCTCGCGGGTGAGCCGGGGCGCGCGTTCACCCGGGCGCAGATCATCGACAGGGTCTTCGGGTTCGACCAGAACGTGCTGGAGCGGACCGTGGACGCCCACGTGATGAACCTGCGCAGGAAACTGGAGCGGGGCCGCGGCGGTGTCCGGTACGTGGAGACCGTCTACGGGCGGGGATACCGGCTGGCGGCACAGCCGTCCGCGGCGCCGGGAGGCGGGACGCGGTGAGTTTCCGGCTGCGGGTGCTGGCCATGCTGGCGCTCATCGCGCTGACCGCCACGGGAGCCACCGCCTGGCTGACGTTACGCCAGGTCAGCGGTCAGGCAAGGGACTCGGTGACCGCGGGACGCCAGGACGCGGCGCGGATCACCGGAGCCCTGCGGGCGTACGGCTTCCAGCACGGCACCTGGGAGGGCCTCGCCCCCACCGTGCGGGAGCTCGCGGCGGACACCGGGCAGCGCATCCGGGTCAGCACCGAGACGGACAACACCCTCCTCGCGGATTCCGACAGCCTCGCCGGGCGCGCGCCTCGCCCGGCCGGCGGGCAGCCGCCCGTCCTCGTCGACCCGCGCCCCCGGCTGCGACTGCCGGAGACCTCCGTGCGACTCGCCTCGGTCAAACGGACGGTGACCGCGATCGCCGACTACCGCTCCGCCGTCGCCTACGCCGCCTGCCTCACCCGCGCCGGAGCGAAGGTCACCGCCCGGGCCGGCCGGACGGGCATCCCCCGGATCACCGCCGACCGGCACCCGGACCGGTGCGTCCCGGCCGAACCCGGCGCCGACCCCGCGGCGGGACAGGACCACACCGCCGCCTCCCGGTGCTCAGGCGAACAGCGGCTCACCGCCTGCCTGCAGCGGGTCTTCGACGAACGGACGGCCACCGTCGCACCGCCCCGCCTCCAGGTGCGGCTCGGCTACCGGGGCGAGGCTCCGGCCGGCCTCGCCGCCGCGCCCACGGTGGCGGTCGCCTCCGGCGTGGCCCTCGTCGCCGTCCTCGGCGCGCTGCTGCTCAGCCGGGCGGTGCTGCGGCCGGTACGGGCCCTGACCTCGGCCGCCCGGGACCTCGGCGAGGGCGAACTGGAACGGCGGGTGCCCGCCTCCGGGCGGGACGAGATGGCCGAGCTGGGCCGGGCGTTCAACCGCATGGCCCACTCGCTCCAGGCCGCCGAGGAACGACAGCGCCGGCTCACCGCCGACATCGCCCACGAACTGCGCACCCCGCTCGCCAATCTGCGCGGCTATCTGGAGGCGTTGCGGGACGGCGTGGTCGAACCGACCCCCGCACTGCTCCACTCCCTCCACGAGGAGGCGATGCTGCAGCAGCGGATCGTCGACGACCTGCAGGACCTGGCGCTGGCCGAGGCGGGCGCGCTCACCTACCACCGGTCGGCCGTGGACCTCGGCGACCTGCTGGAGGCCGGCCGCACCGCCCACCTCGCCCAGGCGGAGGCCGCGGGCGTGACGCTGCGCACGGAGGCGCCCACGCCGGTGCGGGTCCACGCCGACGCCGACCGGCTGCGGCAGGTCGTCGGCAACCTGGTCGGCAACGCGCTGCGGGCCACCGCCCCCGGAGGGACGGTGACCCTGTCCGTCACGCGCGTGGGCGACGCGGCGGTGCTCCGGGTGCGGGACACCGGCAAGGGGATCCCCCCGGAACAGCTGTCCCACCTCTTCGACCGCTTCTGGCGGGCGGACGCCGCGCGCGGCCGGGCCACGGGAGGCAGCGGCCTCGGCCTCGCGATCGCCCGCCAGATCGTCACCGACCACGGCGGCACGATCGAGGTGGCGAGCCAGGTGGGCACGGGGACGACGTTCACTGTGACGCTGGCGGCGACGGCGTGAGACGGGCGCCGGCGGGCCGATGGCTGGCTGGCCACGGGGCCTGCCGGCCGGCAGGCCCCGTGGCCGTCAGGCGGTTCACTGCCCCGCCAGCGCCTCGGTCGGGGCCAGGCGGCCCGCCCGGACCGCCGGGTACAGGCCCGCCAGCGCTCCGATGAGGAGCGTGACGGCGACGCCCGCCGCCGTCGCCCAGACCGGAACCTCGGTGGGCCAGCCCCGCACGGACGCGAAGACCGCGGTGATCGCCGTGCCCAGCACCGTGCCGCCCAGCCCGCCCAGTGCCGACAGCAGCAGTGACTCCGAGACGAACTGGCCCCGGATCTGCCCGCTCGTCGCGCCCAGCGCCCGCCGCAGCCCGATCTCCGGCCGGCGCTCCAGCACCGAGATCACCATGGTGTTGCCCACCCCGACCCCGCCGACCAGCAGGGCCACCGAACCCAGGCCCAGCAGCAGCCCGGTCAGCGTCGACTCGGTGGCCTCCCGGGCGGCCAGCGCGTCGGACGGCCGGGAGACCAGCACGGCGTTCGGCTTCTCGGGATTGGCGGTCGCCGCGAGCACCGACCGCACCTGGCTCACGCGGTCGTCACGGGCGCGCACGTACACCGTCGACGGATGGCCGTCGAAGCCCAGGTACCGCCGGGCCGCCTGCCAGCCGACCAGCGCCGAGCCGTCGATCTCCGGAGCGAGCGGCACCGGCTTCAGCACACCGACCAGGGAGAACCACTTGCCGCCCAGCCACAGCCGGGTCCCCGGCTCGCGGACGTCGAGCCGGCGGGCGGCCTGCGCGCCCAGCACCACCGCCGGGTACTCCTGAGTCGTCTCGGTCAGCCACCGCCCGGTCCGCACCTCGCCGCCGACCGCGGGCAGCAGCCGGGCCCCGGCCGCGGCCACCTCCACGCTGCCGGTGCGCCCCACCGGTATGTGCTCGTTGCGGTAGACCGCAGCGCCCTTTATCTCGCCGGTCGCCGCGACCTCACGCACCGGACCGATCCGCCGGATCATCGGCGCCGCCTCCCGGGGCAGCCGGGTCGCCGTGCCGTCCGGGGTCCGGCCGGGAGCGACCCGCAGCATGTTGGTGCCCAGCGCGTCCAGCCGGCGGTCCACCTCCGCCCGGCTGGAGGAGGAGATGCCCACCACGGCGACCATCGCGGCCACTCCGATCGCGATCCCCAGCGCGGACAGGAAGACGCGCAGCGGCCGGGTGCGCAGCCCGGTGCCGCCGAGCCGTACGAAATCGGCGGGCCGCAGCCGGGCCGGCCGGAGCGTTCCCGCACCGGGAGTGGTTCCCGCCCTCATCGTCGGCCCCCCGTGTCCGCCGCCCTCGTGTGTGGCCCGCCGCTGCCGCTGTCGGCCACGACGCGCCCGTCCCTCATCTCCACCCGGCGGTCGAAGACCTCGGCCATCTCCCGGTCGTGCGTGATGACGACGACCGTGGTGCCGGCCGTGTGCAGCTCCCGCAGCAGGGCCAGCACCGCCGCTCCGGACGCCGAGTCGAGGTTGCCGGTCGGTTCGTCGGCGAGCAGCAGTGCAGGTTCGCCGACCACCGCGCGGGCGACCGCGGCGCGCTGCCGCTCGCCGCCGGAGAGCTGGTGCGGGAGGTGGCCGAGCCGGTGGTCGAGCCCGACGCGGGCCAGCGCCCGCGCGGCCCGGCGTCTGCGCTCCCGCAGCGGGACCCCGGCGTACAGCAGCCCGTCGGCGACCGTGTCGAGGACGGGCACTCCGACGGCGAGGTGGAACTGCTGGAACACGAACCCGATGCGCTGCGCGCGCAGCGCGGACAGCTCCCGGTCGGAGAGATCGGCGGCCTCGTACCCGTCGATGACGACGCGCCCGGCGGACGGCCTGTCGAGGGTGCCCATCAGGTGCAGCATGCTCGACTTGCCCGAGCCGGACGGGCCGACGATGCAGGCCAGTTCGCCGTGGTGGACGGTCAGGTCGACGTCCGCCACGGCGACGACGCCTCCCGGGTACGTCTTGGAGACGCCCGCGAACTCGACGACCGGGGTGGCGGGCGCGGCCGGTATCACCTGGGAATCCTCACCTTCATGCCCTCGCGCACGCCGGGGCCGCTGACCTCCACCTTGCCGCCCGCGAACAGACCCGTCCGCACGGGGACGAAGCGGCTCTTGCCACCGGGGTCCCCGCCCCGGGCGCCGCTTCGGGAGCCGTCGTCGGCGAGTTCCAAGGCGTAGCCGCCCTCGGCGAGCGCGGTCAGCGCGGCGACGGGGACGGCCAGGACGTCCTTGCGCTGCTCGCGTGCGTAGCGGACGGTGACCGGGCCGCTCTGCAGCCGGCCCAGGGATTCCTGGCCGTCGAAGGTGATCACGACCGACACCGTGGCGGACTTGCCGCCCGCACCACCGCCCGTGCCCCCGTCCGTCCCGCCGCCGGCTCCCGACCCGCCGTCGCCGCCGTCGCCGGTCCCGGACGCCGACGAGGCGTCGGAGCCCAGGCTGGCCACGGTGCCCCGGGCCGACCGCCCGTCGGGGAGGTCCACTGTGACCCGGTTGCCGCGCCGCGCCCAGTCCGTGTCGGCGGCGGGAGCGTCGACGGTCACCATGCGGGAGGTGCTGGTGTAACTGACCTGGCCCCCGGCGGCCTCGTCGCCGACGCGGGCGCTGGTGCCCGCGACACGGACCGGACCGGGCGCGTACACGACGTCACCGGCGCCGACCCGGCCGGTCTGCGGCAGCCCGAGGTCCTTCTGCCAGCGTTCGACCGCGTGCGCCGTCAGGTCGGTGTAGGACTCGTCGACGGTGAAGCCCGAGTAGCCGAGCGCGCTGAGGTTGCTCTCGAACTGCTTGACGTCCATCCCGCGCAGGGGAGCCGCCGCGCCGGCGGCCGGTCCGGAGGCCGGTTCCGAGGCGGGCGGGCTGGGCGAGGCCGGTGACCTGCCGTCCGTGCCACCGTCCACGCCACCGCCCGTCCCGCCGCCGTCACCGTCGCCGGTGGTGTGGCCGGCCGTACGCCCGGACCGCACGACTCCCAGGTCCCGGTACATCGGCAGACTGCCGTACAGCAGCACCACCGGCCGGTCGTCGGCCCGCATGACGGTCTGACCGCGCCGCAGGGTCGTACCGGTGGCCGGCAGCCAGGTCACCGTGCCCTTCGCCTTGACGGGGAAGGGGACCTGGGGGCCGTGGTCGAGCTGCCCCTCGACCTCCGTCTGGTCGGTGAGGGTGGTCCGGGTGACGCGCACGTCCTGGCTGCTGCGGCCTGGTGCCGAGTCGTCGTCCGAACCGCCGTCCCCGCCGAGCCCGAGGGCGCCGACGACGCTGACGCCGGCCACGACGAGGACGCCGGCCGAGAGGAGAGCGGTCCTGTGCCGGCGCCGTCCGGCCCGCCGCCCCGGGCCGGCCCTCCTGCCCGGGTCGCCCGGTCCACCCAGGGCGTCCGGTTCGCCCGGGTCGACTGGTTCGCCCGGGTGGCCCGGGCGCTCGTGGCGTTCCGCCTCCGCCCCGGGCTCGTGCTCCTGGTCGTTCATGAGGTCCACCGCACCGTCCCCGTCAGCCCTGGGCCGACGGCGCGTCGGTGGGAACGCCGATGATGGAGGCGCACGTGCGTGTGGCCCGCTTGGCACCCGTGGACGTGGAGTCCCACGTGACGTCCCGGAAGTGGCCGCCGGAGTCGGTGTCCGGGAAGTCGGGCGCGCCGTGCTCCTGCATGCACTTGGCGTACTTCTGGTTCTTGCGGATCTCCGCCTCGGACAGTTCCGGCTGCTGCGCCTTCTCGACGCTGTCCGGTACGGGCACGCTGAGGTTCGCGCACTTCTCCTGTGCCTTGAGAGCCGTCGAGTCGCGCTTCCACTTGGACTGGTCGCCGAGGTCCACCTTGCCCTGGGCGTCGGGGTCGGGCGCGTCGAGCCCGGCGTCGCGCAGGCACTTGACCCACTTGCGCTGCGCGTCGACGTACTCGGTCAGCTCGCTCGACGCCTTCTCGGAGCCGGCGCCCGTCTTGCCGCCTCCGGCCGAGGCGACCTCGCCGCCGTCGTCCCCGTCACCGCCGCAGCCCGCGGTGCCCACCAGTGCCGCCGCCGCCACTCCGGCCAGCCAGGTCCGTGCTCCGAACCGCCGCCGCGCATTCGTTCCCATGGGTTTACCGGGCTCCTTCACACCGTCGCCGCCCGGTCCGGTCCGGCCGGGCGGCGACGAATGTAGGACCGCGGTCATGAAGGACCCATGAAGAAGCCGTCAAGAACTCTTGGGCGGTGCGAGCCGGACGCCCGGCGGCCGGGACCGGCGGGCGTCACCAGCCGGTGCTGTCGGTGCCGTCCTTGCCGTCCTTGCCGTCATAGCCGTCAGTGCCGTCAGCGTCGGCACCGGTCTCCTCGTCGTCCGGGGAGGCACCGTCCTCCAGCAGGCGTTCGGCGATGTCGTCGGACCAGTGCTGGGCCCAGACCCGCAGGGCGGCCAGCCGCGGCTCGTCCAGGCCGTACCGCAGGAACTCGCGGTCGGCGTAGAAGTCGGTGCCGGTGAGCCGGGACTGCAGGGTGGGCAGGTCGAAGGGGTCGTGGGCGTGCCGGCGGCCCAGTTCCTCCAGGCCGGGCAGGGAGAAGCGGGTGGCGGCCGCCTGCGCGTCGATGAGGTCGACGGCGGCGCCCCGGTCGTACAGGGCCCGGATCTTGGTGCCGACGGCGTCCTCCAGGGACAGGGCCGGGCCGTACTCGGTGAGTTCAGGCGGCTGCCAGAAGGCCTCCTTGTGCAGGGCGAGGACGCAGGGCTCGCCGGTCGGCGGGTCGGTGACGGTCAACTGCGCGGTGAGGACGCTGACGGGGCCGGGACGCACCTGCCGGCCGCGCGCCTCCAGCGCCGCGCCGACGGCACCGGCGATCCGGTCCATGGCCTCGGAACTCTCCGTGGCGAAGTCGAGGTTGGCGTGCGGGCGCGGCGGCAGACCGTGCGCCTGGAGGGCGTATCCACCGGCGAGCACCAGCCCGTAGGGGCTGCCCGCCGTGACGACGTCCGCGAGGAGCCGCCGATGGGGTTCGGGGAGGTTCACGGCATGCGTACTCTGCCAGATCCGGGGGGCGGCTCGCCGTCCGCGCCGCCGTGTTGGAGGAAATCCGCACGCGCACGGCAACCTCTGCACCCGCGGCGGCCACTGATGGTCCGTGAGGAATGTTCAGCAGACCCCTAAGGACTCCTCCGTGGCAGCTCCCTCCCACCCCGGTCCCTCCGCAAGCGGCGCACCCTCGCCGTGTCCGCCGCCGTCGTGGCCGCGGGTGTCGGCGCCGCCGACCTGTACCATCAGACGCTGTCCGCCAAGGACGGCTGGGCGTCCTCCGGCACGGGGACCACCGGCGGCACGAAGGCCGACTCCGCGCACACCTTCACCGCTCAGCGGCGACGGCACCGGCTCGGTCGCGGGCAGCGGCAACCTCGTCAACGGCACCGCGACGGACCTCGTGGCCGCCTACAACGCCGCGAGCTCCAAGAAGCTGAAGACGACGGTCAACTGGACGCCTTCCCTGACCGCCGGCCTGGAGAACTCCGCGGCGAACCTCCCGACGACGCTGGCGACGACGACAGGGGCGGGCGTCCTGAACTGACACCCCTACCGATCACGATGGTGCCCGCGGGTCAGGCTTCGCCCTGATCCGCGGTGGCCCTCGTGTCCTCGGTGAAGAGGTCGTCGACGCTCTCCACGTGGGGTGTCCGGTCCAGCCAACGGTTGAGGAGATCGAGATCGGTGCAGTGGGCGATGCGGTCCCGGGCTGCGTCGGTTACGGAAATACCCCGTGCTTCGAGAAAGCGAAGAATGGCCTTGGCCTCGCCCCTGGCCTCCCCTTCGGCTTGGCCTTCCAGGTAGGTCTCCTCCAGCAAGGTGCCCCGACCGGGGAAGAAGTTGGTGAAACTCATCAGCTTTCTCCATGTCTGTCGGGCCGGAGTGTCTCCCAGGCCGATCTCCAGCAGGCCGCTGAAGTACATGGCGGTCTGCGGGTCTGTCTCCCGCAGGGCGCCGAGCAGGGCCTCCAGTATCGCTGGGACCTCCGGATTCCTGCTATGCGTGATGGCGGAGAACGTCGCCATCGCCAGGCCCCGGGCAGCCGTTCGCCGGTCGGTGATCATCGGTACGTTGTCCGGGCTCAGGACCAGGGGATGGGTGCTGTGAGTGGTCCAGCCTCGCACCTCACAGATGAATGGTCCGGTCGCCCACAGCGCCGTACCCCGATCGGTGCAGGTGACGAGGAGTAGCACCGGGAGGCGGAACTTCTCGTGCAGATAGGCCACGTAGTACGACCAGCTCGTCGCCTTGCGGTTGTCGCGCCGGCCCTGCGTCTCGATGGCGAGAAGGAAGGCATCCCCATCGGACGGTTCGACACGCAGGACGGTGCCACACGCCGTTCCAGAGGCTGAATCTCCGTCACGTCGGCGCTGAGTACCGACACCGATGCCTTGGCGGACATCGGGACTCCGAGGAGGTCGAAGACGGGGGTGAGCAGCTCCGGCCTGTCCTGGAATATCCGGTGAGATGCCTCGTGGGTGGATGTGACCATGTGGTCAACGTAGAGGGATCTAGAGCCGGGGCGTGGCGCGAACGAAATGATTCACTCGTTCGGGTATGGGAGAAACGTTCACGCCTTCTCGGCTGGTGCCCGCATACGCGCAGGGACCTGGAAACGTCGTGTTTCCGGGTCCCTGTCGTTCCGTCGGCGGGTTACGCGGTCGGTGTCATCCCTCTTCGCCGCCGAAGCGCTCCTTGTACGTCCCCAGGTCCTCGTCCGTGAGCTTGGCGAAGAGGACCGGCGGGACGGTGAAGGGGGTGCCGGCGGGAACGGCGGAGAGGGACTTCGCCTCGGCCGCCGTGACCCACGTCGCCGTGTCGTCCTCAAGCGAGAACGCTGCGCGCATGATCGCCGCGGTGGCCGGGATGAGGGGCTTCGAGACCACCGCGTACAGGTGGATCAGGTTCATCGCCGTGCGCAGGGTGAGGGCCGCGCCGTCCTTGTCGGTCTTGATCTCCAGCCAGGGGGCCTTCTCCTCCAGGTAGGAGTTGCCCGCCGACCACAGTGCGCGCAGGGCGGCGGCCGCCTTGCGGAACTGGAGGGCCTCCATCTGCTCCTCGTACTCCGCCAGCAGGCGTGCGATCTCCTCGCCGAGCTTTGCCTCGGCCTCGCCCGGCTCGCCGCCGGCGGGCACGTCGTCGCCGAAGCGCTTGCGGGAAAAGGAGAGTACGCGGTTGACGAAGTTGCCGAGGGTGTCGGCGAGGTCCTTGTTGACCGTGGCGGTGAAGTGCTCCCAGGTGAAGGACGAGTCGTCCGACTCGGGGGCGTTGGCGATCAGGAAGTAGCGCCAGTAGTCGGCGGGCAGGATGCCCAGGGCCTGGTCGGTGAAGACGCCCCGCTTCTGCGAGGTCGAGAACTTGCCGCCGTAGTACGTCAGCCAGTTGAAGGCCTTGACGTAGTCGACCTTCTTCCACGGCTCGCGGACGCCCAGCTCGGTGGCCGGGAACATCACGGTGTGGAACGGGACGTTGTCCTTGGCCATGAACTCCGTGTAGCGGACCTTGGTGTCCACGTCGTACCACCACGACTTCCAGTCGCGGTTCTCCGGGTCCTGGTCCGCCCACTCCTTCGTCGCGCCGATGTACTCGATCGGGGCGTCGAACCAGACGTAGAAGACCTTGCCCTCGGCCGCCAACTCCGGCCAGGTGTCCGCGGGCACGGGAACGCCCCAGTCGAGGTCACGGGTGATCGCGCGGTCGTGCAGGCCTTCGTTCAGCCACTTGCGGGCGATGGAGGAGGCGAGCTGCGGCCAGTCGTCCTCGTGCCGGGCGACCCACTGCTCGACCTCGTGCTGCAGCTTCGACTGCAGCAGGAAAAGGTGCTTGGTCTCACGGACCTCCAGGTCCGTGGAGCCGGAGATCGCCGAGCGCGGGTTGATCAGGTCGGTCGGGTCCAGCACGCGGGTGCAGTTCTCGCACTGGTCACCGCGGGCCTTGTCGTAGCCGCAGTGGGGGCAGGTGCCCTCGACGTAGCGGTCCGGGAGGAAGCGGCCGTCGGCGGGGCTGTACACCTGGCGGATGGCGCGCTCTTCGATGAAGCCGTTCTCGTTGAGCTTGCGGGCGAAGTGCTGGGTGATGTCCCGGTTCTCCGCGGAAGAGCTGCGGCCGAAGTAGTCGAAGGCCAGCGCGAAGCCGTCGTAGACCGCCTTCTGGGCGTCGTGCGCCTGGGCGCAGAACTCGGCCACGTCGAGTCCCTGCTCCTTGGCGGCCAGCTCCGCGGGGGTGCCGTGCTCGTCCGTGGCGCAGATGTACAGGACGTCGTGGCCGCGCTGGCGGAGGTACCGGGAGTACACGTCCGCCGGGAGCATGGACCCCACCATGTTGCCCAGGTGCTTGATCCCGTTGATGTACGGAAGGGCGCTGGTGATGAGGTGTCGAGCCATTGGCGGCTGCTCCCAGGTCGCTGAGTGTACGAACCTTGAAATCGTAGCCGACATGTGTATGCCGTCCGCCTCCCGTTTTGCGGGGTGAGAAGCGGACGGCATCCGGCGGAGCGGGCGGTTCCGTAAGGCGCTTACGCCCTGTTACGGGCGCCAGACGGCCAGTACGCCCTCGTACAGCTCCGTGTCCGTCAGCTCGCGGGGGGTGGGGCCCGCGTGGAAGAAGGACGTGTTGCCGGTCTTCAGTCTGCGGAGGTAGTCGAAGGCCTTGTTGTCGTGCTCGCCGAAGGCGACGAAGGAGAAGAAGACCTCGGGGTGGTTCTTCGCGGCCTCGGTGAGGGACTGGGTCGCGGGGGTCTTGGCGTCGGGGGCGCCGTCCGTCTGGAAGATCACCAGGGTGGGGGCGCCGGCTCCGTCATTCTTCTGCCGGTGGTCGAGGACGGCTTCCACGGCGGCGTGGTAGCTGGTCCGGCCCATGCGGCCGAGGCCGGCGTGGACGTCGTCGATCTTCGTCTCGTGGTCCGGGGCGAGGATGAGGTCGGTGGTGCCGTCGACCTCCGTGGAGAAGAAGACGACGTGCACCGTGGCCTGCGGGTCCAGGTGGGCGGCGAGGGCGAGGGCCTGGTCGGCGAGGGCCTGGGCGGAGCCGTCCTTGTAGTACGGGCGCATGCTCGCGGAACGGTCCAGCACGAGGTAGAGCTTCGCCCGGGTGCCGGTGAGGTCCGTCTTCTTGAGGGTGGCCGTGGCGGCCTTGTAGGCGGTGGCGAGGGAGGGAGTGCGGGACTTGACCTTGGTGAGGGGGGTGGCCGGCTTCGGGTTGTCGTCGGTGGCGCCGATGGGCGCCGACTCGGCCTTCGCCTCGGTTTTGCCTTCGGCGTCCGCCGGTTCCGTGGTCTCCTCGACCGCGTCCGGCTCCGCCGCCGGCTGGGCCTTCGCCCCGGCTTCGCCTTCGGCGTCCGGGTTCCCACCGGCACCACCCGTGCCGGTCTCGTGGTCGGGTGCGGGTGGCCCCTGAGGGGCCTCCTCGCCGTCGGCGGCCGCCGGCTCGGTGGTCTCCTCGACCGAGGTCTCCTCCGGCTCCGCCGCCGTCTCGGCCTGCTCCTCCGCCTTCGGAGCGGCCTCGCCCTCGGGCTCCCCGGGCTTCTCCCCGGTGGCGGGGGCCTCCGGGCTCGTATCAGCCGTCGTCGTCGCCTCGGGCGCGGTCTGCGCCTCGGGCGCCGCTTCCCCCTCGGCCGCGGTCGCCGCTTCGGCCTCCGCTTCCGCCGTCGGGACCTCGGCCTCCGCTGCCGCCTGGTCCTCGGTCTCCGCGTCGGCTTCCGCAGCAGCCGCCGTCTCGGCCTCGGGCGCCGTCTCCGGCTTCGTCGCCGTCTCGGCTGCGGGTGCCGTCTGGGCCTCGGGGGCGGCCTCGGCCTCGGCCTCGGGTGCCGTCTCGGCTTCGGGCGCCGACTCCGGCTTCGTCGCCGTCTCGGCTTCGGGTGCCGTCTGGGCCTCCGGGGCGGCCTCGGCCTCAGGTGCCGATTCGGCCTCCGGGGCGGCCTCCGCTTCGGCTTCCGGCTTCGCCGCGGGCGCCGCTTCCGGCTCCGCGAGCCGGTTCGGGTCCGTCGGGTGCGGGACGCGGACGCTGTCGAAGGCCGCTGTCACCAGGTCGTGTTCGTCGGGGGCCGCCTGACGGGGCTCCGGGATCTCGGCGACCTCGGGGATGCGGGGCTCGGCCGACTGCTGGGGGACCGCCGCGGTGGGGGCGGGGCACTCCGTGGGCACCGTGGGTTCCGGGCTCGGGGTGTCCCCGGTGCGGGGCTCGGCAAGAGTGATCTCCGGGATCGGCGTCTCGTCGGCCGGGGGTGCCGGTTCAGTGGTCCGGGGCTCCGGGGTGGAGGGCTGCGTGGGAAGTCGGTCCGCACCCTCCGCCTCGGTGGCTCGTGACTTGCGTGAGCGGCCGAATGCGTTCCGCAGGAGAGTGAGAATGCCCATTTCGCAACCCTTCGCGTGAGTTGGTGCCCGTCGATCGCTGGCCAGGACGGACACGTAAGGTTAGCGAAGCGGTCCGGGAGGGGACGCGATCGACCGCGCCGCCGGTCCACGGCTCCCCGTTGCGGCTCATCGTCGCTGGTGAAGGGTGAGGTTGACCAGTAGGGCGCGATGATCGGTGCCGGTTACACGCAGGAAGCGGGCGTCGGTCGCCGCGAAGTCCCGGGAGACCAGGACGTGGTCGATCTGGACGCCGATGACGGAGGCGGTGCGCGCCGGCCAGCTGGGCGCGCGGTCGGCGCCCGCGAGGCGGGCCGCGTCGAAGAGGCCGGTGTCCAGGATGTGGCGGAAGGACGCGTGGTCCTGGGAGGCGTTGAAGTCGCCCGCGAGGATGGTCGGGGTGTCCGCGCCGCCGGCGGCGAAGGCACGCAGTCGCCCCAGTTCGCGGCGCCACGGACCGACCCGGTCCGGCAGCGGGGGCGTCGGGTGGGCGAGCTGGAGGCGTACGGAGTGTCCGCGCACGTCGGCGACGGCGCCGGGCATGCCCATGGTGCCGGGGACGCCCGCGGTCGGCCGCAGCGGGAAGCGGCTGAGGATCAGGGAGCCGTGGGAGCCGGCCTCGCGCGCCGCCCGCCGGTAGGGGTAGGCGTCGGTGAGGCCGCCCTGCAAAGTGGCCCGGCAGGCGTACGGGCACTCCTGGACGAAGACCACGTCCGGGCGCCGGTCGCGGACGAGCGGCACCAGGGCGGGGGTGCCGTGCCCGAAGCCGACGTTCGCGGTGAGCACGCGCAGGGCGGCGAGGGGCCGGCCGGCGGGCTCGGCGGACCTGCCGTACGGCTCCAGGTACCAGGCGAGCAGGCCGAGGACCGCGACGCCCCACACCAGCCCCGCCCACCAGCGGGCGAGCAGCGCGCAGAGCAGGGCGAAGCCGGTGGGCAGGAGCAGCCAGGGCAGGAAGGCGAGGAGCTGGGGCACGGGCGTGAAGCCGTCGGTGTCGGCCACCCGGCAGCCGACGACCACGCTCACACCTGTCAGTGTCACTCCGGCACACCAGGCGCCGAGCCTGAGTCCACGGCGTCGGGTCACGATCGCGAGCCTACGATCACCCGTCCAGCCGCGCCAGGAAGCCGGCCAGCGCCCGGTTGAACTCCTCCGGCCGCTCCAGGTTCGGCAGATGGGCCGCGCCCTCGACGACGTGCAGCGACGAGTCGGGCAGGGCCGCGTGCATCGCCTCGGCGTCGGACACGGGCGTGTAGGTGTCGTCGGCGCCGACCACGACCAGCGCGGGCACCCGCACCCGGGTCAGCAGGGCGCGGTAGTCGGGGCGTTCGGCACGGCCGCGCAGGGCCGCCGCCGCGCCCTCGGGCGGGGTGGCCGTCATCATGCGGTGGACGTGGGCCCTGACGTCGGGATCCGCGTACGGGGCGACCATCTTCTCCAGCACCTCGTCGGCGTAGCCCCGCATGCCCTCGGCGAGCAGCCGGTCGGCCATGGCGGTGCGGCCCACCCTGCCCTCCGGTGTCTCCGGGTCCGGGAAGGTGTCGGCGAGGACCAGGCCCCGGACCCGGTCGCCGAAGCGGGCGCAGCACTCCATGGCGATCTGGCCGCCCATGGAGAGGCCGGCGAGGACGAAGCCGTCCACCCCCAGGTGGTCGAGCAGCTCGGCGATGTCCTCGGCGTGGCGGGAGAGCGGGACCGTGCCGGGTGTCACGGGGGAGGCGCCGTACCCGCGCAGGTCGGGGGCGATCACCCGGCGGCCGGCGGAGAACTCCGTCAGCTGCGGGTGCCACATCGTGCGGTCGAAGGGGTGGCCGTGGACGAGGACGAGGGGTACCCGGCCGTAAGTGGCGGGAGTCCCGGGGCCTTTGTCCTCATATGCGAGGAAGGGGGGCATGTCAGTGACCCTAGGCGCCCCAATTCATCGGTGCAATAAGATCTTTGCCCTCGGTGCAATAGAGGTGCCGGCGCGGACGGGGGGACGAGTGGACGACTACCGGCGCATCGCCGACCGGATCGCCGACGACATCACCGGGGGGCGGCTGCGTCCCGGGCAACAGCTGCCACCGCAGCGGGCGTTCGCCCGGCGGTACGGGATCGCTCCCTCGACGGCCGGCCGGGTGTACGCCGAACTCGTGCGCCGGGGGCTGGTGGTGGGCGAGGTCGGGCGCGGCACGTTCGTGCGGGCCACCGAGCCGGACGGGCAGCCGGGGCGCGCCCTGGCCGAGACCGCCGGTGCGGCCTCCGTGAACCTGGAGCTCAACTACCCCAGCACGGCTGGGCAGTCGGAGCTGCTGGCGCCGGCCCTCGCGCCGCTGCTGCGGCCGGACGCCCTCGCGCAGGCGTTGCGGCCGGCCGCGGCCGCGGGCACCCCGGCCGCCCGTGAGGCGGTGGCCTCCCTGCTGGCCCAGGGCGGCCTGCGCTCCTGCGCCTCCCGGATCCTGTTCACGGGCAACGCCCGGCAGGCGATCGCCGCGACGCTCGCCTCCCTGGTGCGGCCCGGTGGCCGGGTGGGCGTGGAACCGCTGACGTATCCGCTGGTCAAGGAGATCGCGTCCCGTCTGGGCATCGTTCTGGTCCCGCTCGCGGCGGACGCGCAGGGCCCGCTGCCCGAGGGTGTCGCCGCCGCCCACCGCAGTGCGCCGCTGTCCGCCCTCTACCTCCAGCCCACTCTGCACAACCCGACCTCCCGGACGGTGGGCGCCGGACGGCTGGAGGAACTGGCCGGCGTCGTCCACAGGCTGGGGACACCGGTGGTCGAGGACCGGATCTGGTCGTTCCTGCACCCGGGCGGCACGCCGCCGCTCGCCGCGCTCGCCCCCGGGCTCGTCCACCTCGTGGACGGGCTGTCCAAGCGGGTGGCGCCGGGGCTTACGGCCGGGTTCACCGTCGTCCCGGAAGGGCGTACCGAGGCGGTGGCGCGGGCCATCCGGTCCGGCGGGTGGAGCGCGGGCTCCTTCGCTCTGGAGGCGGCCGTCCGGTGGATCGCGGACGGGACCGTGGACCGGCTGGTGGCGGCCAAGCGCCAGGACGCACGGCGTCGGCAGCGGCTGGTCGCCGAGGCGCTGGCCGGGTTCACCGTACGGTCCGACCCGGCGGCCTACTTCGCCTGGTGGGAGCTGCCCGCGCCGTGGCGGGGGGACACCTTCACGGCCGCCGCGCGTGCGCACGGGATCGCGGTCACACCGGGTACGGCCTTCTCGGTGGACCCCAGCCGGACGCCGGACGCGGTCAGACTCGGACTCGCGTCGGCTCCCGAGCCCGACCTGGCGCGTGCGCTGGCGACCCTCGCCGGGCTCGCGCGGGGCGGGCCGGGGATGACGTAGCGGCCGCCGGGGAGCTGGGCTCGCATCGGTGGGGGGCGCGTAGTCAGGTTGGCGGCGGGGCGTGGCCGTGCGGTGCTTGCCGGTTCGCGGAGGTGGAGGGGGCGGTGCCTGCCGGTTCGGGGGGTGTGGCCGTGCGGTGTGGCCGTGTGGTGCCTGCCGGTTCAGGGGGCGTGGAGGCGGTGCCCGCCGGTTCGGGGTGTGGGGTGACCGGCCGGCGAGGCTGCTCGCAGGTCCGCCTCAGGGCGCGCGGGGCGCGCGGCGGGGCGCGGCGGGGCGGGGACGGTACCGGACTGGACTGCGGGCCGGGGCGCTGTCAGGGGCGCCGTAGGGGCCCCGTGGGAAGGTGTCCGGCCGGTGTCAGGCCCGGACCTGGGTGGGGGTCTGGGGCGGGGCCGGTGCGGCGGGTGTCGAGGTCTGGTGGTCCGGGACGGGGTGGGGCGCGGGGTGCTGGGGCCGTCCCAGCGGGCGCGGGCGTGCCAGGTAGCGGGTGAGCCACGTGGTCAGGGCCACGGTGAGTCCGGCGCCGCACAGCATCCAGGCGCCGGTGCGCAGGGGGCCGGTCAGGGCGTCGTAGACGGCGCCCGCGGCCGGGTGGGAGAAACCGGCGGGCAGGTCGTCGAGGGTCAGCCGGCGGCCGGCGTCGAGGGCCAGGACGAGCAGCGCGCCGCTCAGGGCCGTGCCCACCGCCGTCGCGGCCACGGCCAGGCGGCGGCGGACGGCCAGGCCGATCCCGCAGGCGGCGCAGGCGGCGGCCGCCACCGGCAGCCAGAACCCGGCGACCTCCAGCGTGTGGAAGCCCGTGCGCAGCACGGCCAGGTCGCCCGCGGGCAGCACGGCGACCGCGGTGTGCTCCACCGGGATGCGCTGGGCGAGCGGCACGTGGTCGTGGGTGAGCTGGCGCTTGACCTGGACGGTGACGGGGGCGAGGTCGACCGTGACGTCCCGCTCGTCCCCCTCGCGCAGGGCGCGCAGGACCGCGTCGTGCGTGACCCGGTTGCCGGTGTCCCAGGCCACCCGGAAGGCCCGGGTCTGGGTGAAGGAGCGCACCGCCTCGCGCACGAACGGGCGGACGGAGCCGTGCATCGCGCGGACGTCCACGTGCTCGTCCACCGTGCGCAGGATGCCGTCCCCGACCGTGTCCGCGACGGCCTCCCGCACGTCCGGGTCGGTGGCGAGCGGGGCCATGGCGGTGACGTACCGGCCCGTGTCGGCGAGTCCGTACGCCGCCCAGGCCGCCAGTGCGCCGAACGGCACGAGGAGGCAGGACAGGGCGATCAGTACGGCCGACAGGGCGCTCCTTAGACGTGGGGGCACCCTTCCAGGCAACGGTCCCGGGGGGCGTCGCGCGAGCGGGAGGACTGCATTCGGGGGACGTCCGGGCCACACGGGTGGCTCCCGGCCCCCCTCACGGGACCGGGTGCTCCGCCTTCCGGTGGAGGGATCACCCGAGCGGGTGTTTCCTGGTGCTGGGGAGGTCGCTGAGGAGGGAACGCAGGGGAGTGCGTGGGCGCCGGCCGGAAGCGACCGGAGCCCACGCACATGCCGTACCGCTCAGTGGACCCGGTGCCCGGCGGCGTCCTCGCGGGTGTAGTAGCGGTAGAAGAGCGTGATGAAGGTGCCCGCGGACACGAAGAGCGAGATGAGCACCGTCTCCCAGACCGGCCCGTTCGACTGGCTGTAGAGGAACCCGAACGCGGCGCCGGTGAACGCCGCCCACAGCACCGCGTGCACTTCCCGGGGCATCCGCGGGGCCATGGCGAGCAGCGCCGCGCACAGCACGGCGAACACGAGCGCGGTGACGAAGCCGAACAGCAGGTTCCATCCGGTGACGGGGCCGCCGAAGCGCTGGTTGGCCGCGGCCCAGTAGCCGTAGATCAGGCCGAGCACCACCGGGACGGCGATCCGGGCCATCCTGTGGGTGCGGGCGTCGAAGACGTCGGGCGTACGGCCGTGCCTCTCGGATGCCCGGCGCTCCGCCCCGGACATACGGCCGGACCGGGACGCTTTGCCGGACGCGGGTGCCGCATGAGCCATGAGAGCACTCCTCTCTCTCCTCGCCCCCGCCTACCAGGGCACACCGGGGGGCACGGCCTGGCAAGTCGGCCAGGAGAGTGACGGGTGCCCGGATGCGCCCCTTCCTCCCCCGTGATTCGCTGGGGTGATGGAGGGCTGGCCGCCGTGACGCGGATGGACTACGGGCGGCGGCGGCGTCGGCTGCACGTGCGCGGCCGGAGCATCGCCTGGCTGGTGCCCCTCCTGCTGCTCGTGGCCATCGTGCTGGCCGACTTCAACACGCCCCAGCACTTCCGGATCATCACCTGGATCGTCCTGGTGCCCGCCATCGCCGCCACCGGCTGCGGGGTGTGGACGACCGCCGTCTTCAGCCTGGTGTCGGTGGTGACGTACGTCGCCGTCGACAACGCCTGGCCCGAGGAGTACCAGGCCGGTCTCGCCGACTTCGTCCTGGTGGCGACCGGCGGCCTGCTGGCCGCGCTGGCCGCCGAAGCGCGGGTGCGCCAGGAACGGCGGACCCTCCACATGCGGGACATCGCCGAGACCACCCGCCGTACCGTCCTGCGCCCGTTGCCGCCGAACTTCGGCGGCCTGGAACAGGCGGGGGTGTACCTTGCCGCCGACGAAGACGCCCGGGTCGGCGGCGACTTCTACGACATCCAGCCCGGCCCGCACGGCTCCCGCGTCCTCGTCGGCGACGTGCAGGGCAAGGGCCTCGGCGCGGTGGAGACGGCCGCCGCCCTGCTCGGCACCTTCCGCGAGGCCGCCTACTACGAGAGGGACCTCGCGACCGTCGCCGAGCACCTGGAGACACGGATGCGGCGTCACCGCCATCTGACCACCGCGCTCGGCAGGAACGACGGCGACCGCTTCGCCACCGCCGTGCTGATCGGCTTCCCGGAGGACGCCCCCGACACCATCGAGGTCGTCAACTTCGGCCACGAGCCCCCGCTCGCCGTGGGCGCATACGGGGTGCGGGAGCTGCCCAGTGGTGACGGGCTGCCGATCGGCCTCACCGAACTGGCGGGCGGCCCGCCGCCGGTGCGGCGGGTGCCGTTCGCCGCCGACGAGACCCTGTTGCTGGTCACCGACGGGGTGAGCGAGGCCCGGGACGGGTCCGGCGCGTTCTACCCGCTGGCCCGCGAGGTCGGCCGCGCGGTCGGCGCCGACCCGGGCCGCGCGGAACCCAGGCGCCTGGTCCGCCGGGTCCGTGACGGCGTCGTGCGGCACTGCCGGGGCCCGCTGGAGGACGACACCACGGTGTTCGCCGTGCGCCGGGCGCGGGGAGCGGTGCGCGAAGCCCCCGAACGGGGACGTTTGCAGGTCTGACGCGCCGGTTCGCGGCAGCAGCGGCTACGGTGCTGGCTGGAGAGCGGATCCACAGGACCACGGATCCACAGGGCCGACCGGGGGAGGACCGATGCCAGGAACCGTGCTGCTGCTCGCGGCCTCGCCGCTGGGCCGGGGGCGCCTGGTGGACGCGGCCGGTGTGCTGCCGGTGCTCGCGGCCGTCGCGCCGTCCGTGCTGTCCGGCACCGACACGGCCAACGTGGTGGAGCTCGCCGACCCGCTGGAGCCGCAGGCCGTCCTGACCCGGCTGCGCGCGGCCGCGGCGTCCCCCGGCCCGCTCACCGTGTACGTCAGCGGCCAGCTCCAGCTTGACCGCCGTCAGCGCCTGCCGCATCTGGCCCTGGCCCGCACCACCGCGGCCACCGTCCGGTACACCGCGCTGCCGTGGCACTGGATCCGCGAGGAACTGCGGCTGCGCTCCGCCGATCGGACCGCGCTCGTCGTGGACCTGCACGCGGACGCGGAGGCCTGGCGGCACGTCGTCGAGCGCGGGCTCGACTGCGGGCCCAGCACCGCCGTCTACGGCCGGGTCGCCCCGCCCGGCCGGCGCGGCGTCGCCGAGCCGTCGTACATGAAGGCGGTGGCGACGTTGCTGCGCAGCGGACACCGGCCGCCGCTGGAGACGCTGCACCAGCAGGCGCTGGGCCGGGTCGCGGAGGAGATCGCGGGAAACCTGGTGCTGGGCGGCGCCGGGGGGTTCGCCCTCGGCGCCGCCCCGGGTTCCGTCCCCGGCTCCGTCGCTGATTCCCTCCCCCGGCCTGCTTCCGGGGCCGTCTCCGGGGCCGTCTCCGGGTTCGCGCCGGGTTCCGCCCCCGGGTTCACCGCCGATCCCGCCGCCGGGTCCGCCTCGGGCTATGTCCCGCGGCCCGCTGCCGGGTCTTCCCCGGGTTCCGCCGCCGGGCCCGCTCATGGTTCCGTCCCTGGGCTCGCCCAAAGTCCTGTCCCCGGCTCCACCGACAGGTCCACCCCGGGCTCCTCCGACAGGTCCGCTCCCGGCTCCTCCGCCAGGTCCGCCCCGAACTCCTCCGTCAGGTCCGCCGCAGGCTCCGCCGTCGATGCCCACGCCGCCATCAGCGCCGCCGTGCGGGCGGGGCGACACGGTGAGGCCGACACGATCGCCGCCCGGCACGAGCTGGCCGCCGTGCGGGCGCACGGGCCGGCCTCCGAGGACGCCCTGCACTGGAGCGAGGTCCGCGCCGATCTCGCGATGTTCGCGGGGGACGCGGCACGCAGCTGCCGGGCCTGGCTGGACGTCGCCGGGGTGCGGCTGGCCGCAGGCCAGTCCGTGGACGCGCCCGCCGTGGAGGCGGCCGTGGACCGCGCGCACCACCAGTGGGGCCGTATCGAGGACGCGGCGCGGGCCCGTGAACTGGGGCCCGCGCTCGCGGAGTTGAGACTCAGGGTGCCGGGCCGCCGCAGCGGCGCGCTGGAGAACGTCCAGCGGCAGCTGCGGCAGCTCCAGACCCAGTAGGCCCGTCCAGACCCGGTAGGCCCGTCCGGTCCCGGGTGGGCCCGGGCCTCAGCGGGTGAACGTGAGGTACTTCCAGGGACCGTGGGTCGTGGAGTTCACGCTGTCGCCGGAGGAGGCGTTGATGTACGAGGAGCGGATCCGGAAACGCCAGCCGACGTCCTCGGCGTGATTGCCGGTGATCTGCACCCGGGAGACGCCGTCGGGGCCCAGCTTGAAGTACGCCGGGTCGCTCGGGTACCAGCGGCCCTGGTAGTAGACCTCGAACTCGAGCTTGTGCTTGCGGCCCGGGTAGTACGACATCTTCGTCGTGACCAGCGGGTTCTTGGTCTTGTGGAAGAAGTAGTACGTGTGGCCCCACGTGTACTTCGACTTGTAGTGGTTGCCGACCGACGTGGACAGGCTCACCTTCGCGCCGACCGTGCTGGAGGCGGAGGCGGACTTGTACTGGGAGTCGCCCGCGAACTTCGCCGTGACCTTGGTGTCACGCTTCAGGTCGATGGTGACCGACAGGTTGCCGTCGGAGTTGACCTTGCCGGACTTCACCAGCTTGTTCGGCTTGTCGGAGCCGAACGGGTCGGCCCAGATCTCCACCGTGCGGTTCTTGTAGGTCCTCCCGAGATGGGCCGTGAACTTGACGTCCTTGCCGTACGAGTAGACCTTGCCGTTGTTGTTGACGGTGAGCGTCGGCTTGGCGCGCGAGACGTCCACGGAGTCGGAGCCGGAGCCCGCCGCGTGGTCGGCGTCGCCCGCGAAGGACACCGTGTACTTCACCTTGCCGCCGGCCGGCGGTTTGTCGGTGAAGGAGTAGGTGCCGTCGGCCTTGGTGGTCACCGAGGCGAGCGACTTGCCCTTCGGCGACTCGAGGTCGTTACGGGTGACGCTCAGCCTGGTGCCGGCGGGCAGCGCCACCCTGGAGGCGGCCGTGCCCTTGACGGTGAGCGCCTTGGTACGGGTGGCGGTGGCCGGGGCGTTCACGGTGATGGTGGTGACCGCCTTGGTGGGGGCGGTCAGCACGCGCAGGGAGTAGACGCCGTCGCTGTTGTACGACACCGCGAAGAGCCGGGAGCCGTCCGGGGTCCAGGCCAGGCCGGAGTCGGCCAGCAGGTCGGAGCCGCTGGTGTGGCCGGTGTTGGGGAAGTCGTAGGTGCGGACCGCCTCGCCGCTGCCGGGCCGGAAGACGTAGACGTCCGGCTCGTAGGAGCCGTCGATGCCGGCCGCCACGGTGCCGTCGGGGGCGATGGCGACGGAGTTCGGGTACGCGTCCGTGACGTACTTGCCGTCCTCGTTGAGGTCGGAGGTACGGAACACCTGCTGGTAGTAGGGCGCCCCGCTGGCCACCACGACGTCCTTGCCGTCGGGCGTGACCTGGAGGTCGCCGAGGTTGCTGCCGGCCTCCCGGGTGCTCGCCAGCCTGGTGGCCGAGCCCGAGGAGACGTCGTACGAGGCGAGTTCCACCGGGCTCTGCCCGACCGCGCCCGCGACCAGCACGTTCGAACCGGGCGCGGCGTCCAGCAGGGGAGCCGCGTACCAGTTGCCGTCCTGGCCGAGCGTGACCTCGTGCTGCTCACTCGTCAGGTCGACGTTGCCGATGTCGCCCTCGGCGGCACCGCCGTAGCCGAACCACAGCTTGCCGCCCGCCAGGGCGACGCTCAGTGGCTTGTCGCCCACCGTGTACCGGGTGGTCTCGGTGGCGGTGGCGGTGTCGATGACGGCGATGGCGTCGAGGTCCTGCACGGCCGCGTAGAGCGTGCCGGAGTCGGCCGACAGCTCCAGTCCGCTGACGCCGGAGAGGTTGGTGGTGAGCTGCTTGACGACGTTGCCGGACCAGTCCGTGACGACGATCTTGCCGTTCAGCGGGTCGCTGATGAAGACCTGCTGGTGGGCGCCGTCGACGACGATGTCACCGGTCTGCCTGACCGGCAGGGGCTTGGTGGTGTCGGCGAACGCCGGAGCGGCGGCCAGTGCCGCCGAGCTGAAGACGACCGCCAGGGCGGTGGTGGCGGTGAGAATGCGCTTACGCACGCTGATTCGAACCCCCCGGAACGAATGAAGAGGTGAGCGCCACGCGGTACGGCTGATGTGTGAGTCCCCTGTGAGCCGTGTGTGGCGGATGAGCGAAGACTAGGGGGCGAAGACTAGGTCATGCCACTGACAAAAGCGTCGGCGGCCCCCGGCGCGGAAGCCCGGGCGGGCGGCCGGGGTAAGGGCTTTCGGGGAGCAGGGCTTTCGGAGGGGCTTTCAGGGAGCCGCGTGCTGCACGGCCGTGGGCGCGTGCGTGGGTTCCGCCGCGCGGGCCGGGCCGGCGTTCGCCGCGATGACCAGGGCCGCGGCGGCGATCACGGCGGCGGCGACACCCCGGGCGGTGGGGGTGCTCCCGCCGGTGCGCAGCCGTGCGGGGGCCGGCTCGGGGGTGGGGCGTCCGTAGGGTGCGGATGTACGTCCGTGCACGGCGACCTCGCTCCACGACAGCAACGTATTAAGCAGGCTTAACCCGCCGTTTAACCTAGAGGCTGCACGAGGCCAACGGCAAGAGGCACCACGGGAGTTGGGAGACCAGCCAATGCGGGAACGGGACGACCCCCAGGTCATCGGGCGGCGCGTGCAGCACCTGCGCACCCAGCGCGGGCTGACCCAGCGGCAGCTGGCCGAGCCCGCGTACACGCCGGCCTACATCTCCACCCTGGAGGCGGGCCGGGTCCGGGCCTCCGACGAGGCGCTCACCCACATCGCGGACCGGCTCGGCGTGGCCTACGAGGAGCTGGCCGTGGGCCGGCCCGCCCACCTCGCCGTCGGCCTGCGGCTGCGGCTCACCGAGGCGCAGCGGATCCTCGCCGACGGCAGGGCCGAGGAGGCGGCCGCGCAGTACTCGGCGCTGCTCGCCGAGGCGGAGACGCACGGCCTCGGCGGCGAACAGGCCGGCGCGCTGCTCGGGCTCGGCGAGTGCGCACTGGAGACCGGTGAACTGGCGACGGCCCGCGAGTGCTTCGAGCGGGCCGAGGAGCGGCTGGCGGGCGAGTCGCTGCCGGTGCGGGTGCCGGCGGTGCGCGGCCGGGCGGTCTCGCACTACCTCGCGGGTGAACTCCGTTACGCCGTCTACCTGCTGGAGACCGCCCTCGACGAACTCAACCGGGGCGGGCTGCACGACCCCGAGGCGCTGCTGCAGCTCTACGCCGCGGTCATCGGCCCGTACATGGACATGGGCGCCCACGCCCGCGCGGCCAAGGCCGCCGAGTTCGCCCTCGCGCTCGCCCCGCAGGCCGAGGACCCCGCGCTGATCGCCCGGATGCACCGCTCTGTCGCGCGCACCCTGCTCGCCGACGGCCGGGCCGCCGAGGCCGACGCCTCCCTCGCCAAGGCGGCCGAGCTCTACCGCGGGCTGCGGCTGCGCACCGAGCTGGCCAACTGCCACTGGATGCGCGGCTACGTCTGCGCCCAGGCCGGCGAACTGGAACGGGCGGAGGACGAGTTGCGCAAGGCGCTCGCCATGCTCTCCCAGACGCGGGCCGCCCTCTACCGCAGCCAGGCCGCGGTCGAGCTCGCCGACGTGCTGCACCGGCGCGGCAGGTCCGCCGAGGCCGCGGAGCTGCTGCAGGGCGTACTCGGCGACCTCTCCTCCGAGCGCGGCGCCGTCCACGCGGCCGCGGCCCACCGCCTGCTCGGCATCATCGCCGAGGACGGCCGGGACACCGAGGCGGCCGAGGAGCACTACGTCCGCGCGCTCAGCCTCCTGGAACGCGCGGGCGCCGCCGGCGACCTGGCCGACCTGTGCCGTCTCCTGGGCGACCTGCTGCGCCGCACGGGCCGTACGGAGGCGGCCCTGGACGCCTACCGCACCGGGCTCGGCCACCGCACGGCCCCCGGCACCACCACCCTCGGCCCGGCCCCGGCCCAGCCCCCGCTGGGGCCATGAGAGTGACCGTGACCGCGGCCTGATCCGGAGGGCGGATCCTAGACCTGCGCCCGGCCCTGCTTCTGGATGTCCGCCAGGCGCAAGGCACCGATCTGGACGGCGGCCTGAGTGGCGTCGTTGGGCACGTCGCCGAGGCCGCCGTTGGTGAAGGCGAAGGAGTCCGTGCCGACCCGGACGGCGGCCAGGTCCAGGGTGAGCAGGTACTTCTCGCCGTTGTCCGTCGTGGTGGCGATGCCGATGCGCAGGCCCTGGCGGGCGTCCCCGACCTCCGGCAGCGGGGCGTCGACGACCTGGACGTCCTCGACCAGCCCGCGTTCCGTGGTGGCCGTGAACCGGGCGCAGTGCACCGGCATCGTCCGCAGCCAGGTCAAGGCGGCGTCGACGTCCGCGGCGCGGCGGGCGCCGATCTGGTAGCGCAGCTGGGCGTCGGTGTCGGCGTCGTCCAGGCCCACGGTCACGCGGGCCGGGCCGCCGAGCAGCTCGTCGCTGTAGAGGGCGTCCAGCAGCGGCTGGCACTCCCGCGCCGGGGTGGTCGCCTTCAGCAGCCCGTCCCGCCAGGTGGCCGCGCCGCGCGTGGGGATCCAGGAGGCGCCCACGTCCGACTGGGTGATGAGCGCGGACTGCGCCTGTTCGTCGCTGAGCGCGGAGCCGTCGGCCCGTGCGGAGTGCCGGACGGTCGGGTCCGGCCGGTCGATCGTCGGCAGGGGGTGCGGGGCGGTCGCCGGGTGGTGCAGGCCGAGGGCGGCGCAGCCGCCGACGGCGAGCAGACCGGCGGCGATCAGGGAGAGACGCAGGCCACGGGGGCGTATCGCGGGGGTCATGGGGGGTGCCTCCTCGGCTGCGTGCCGGTGGGGGTGCCGGAGGGATGCCTGCTCTCACGGCACCACCACCCCGACCGCGCCACCAACGCTCGGAGCCGTCCGGGTGAGCGGTCACCGCGGTCACGGCGTCGCCGGAACGGTGCGTCCGGCGCCGTACCGGGCGGTGCCCCTGCGGGAGTGGGCGTCCGTCCGTCGGAGCAGCGGTGCCGCCCACCGGCCTGCCGGCTGATCTATCGTCGGCACGACGGAAGGAGTCAGCCGTGACCGGTCAGCGCGTCCCCGTGATCATCGACTGCGACACCGGGGTCGACGACGCCCTGGCCCTGCTGTTCGCCGTACGCCACCCGGGTCTGGACGTCCGGGCGGTGACCTGTGTGGCCGGCAACACGGACGTCGACGGGGTGGTCCGCAACACGCTGACCGTGCTGGAGCAGGCGGGCGCCCCCGGCATCCCGGTGGGCCGTGGCGCCGAACGCCCGCTGCTCGAACCGGCCCGCCCGGCCCGGCACGTGCACGGCGCCGACGGCATGGGCGACCTGGGCCTGCCCGCGCCCACCCGGTCCCCGGCCGCCGAGGACGCCGTCACGCTGCTGCGCCGCGAGATCCTCGCCTCCCCGCGCCCGGTCACCCTGATCCCGACCGCTCCCCTGACGAACATCGCCCTGCTGCTGCGCACCCACCCCGAGGTGACCCGCAACATCGAGCGGATCGTCTTCATGGGCGGCGCGGTGGCCACCGGAAACGCCACGCCGGTCGCCGAGTTCAACGTCTGGCACGACCCGGAGGCGGCGGCGGTCCTGCTGACGGCCGGCGTGCCCATCACGATGTACGGCCTGGACGTCTTCATGCGGGTCGTCGTTCCCGGCCCCGAGGTGCACCGGCTGCGCGCGAGCAGCGATCCCGGAACCCGCCTGGCCGGCGAACTCCTCGCCCACCGGCCGACCACGCAGGGCGGCGAACCGGAGGCCGAGGAGGCGGGCGGCCTCGGGGACGCGGGCGCGGTGTGCGCCGTCGCCGATCCGCAGGGCATCACCACGCGCCTGCTGCCGGTCGAGGTCTGCCTCGCCCCCGGCCCCGCCCGGGGCCAGACCCTCGTCGACCGCCGCCCCCGCCCCGGCGAGTCCGAGATCCACGAGGGCCGCCGCGAACAGACCCTGGTGGACGTGGCGTTGGACGTGGACGTGGACCGTTACGTGCGGCTGTACCTGGAGACGGTGGAGCGCCCCTAGAGTGCCCCGGCGCACCCCTGGGCAGTCCGGGACAACGGGTTGGAACATTGCCTTTCCGGGCAATGTGGACAGGTTCCCTGCTGTCGTCCTTCCCGAAGGGATCCCCTATGGCAGACCTCTCGTCCAGGAACCCCGACTGGTGGCGTCAGGCCGTCATCTACCAGGTCTATCCGCGCAGCTTCGCCGACACCGACGGCGACGGCCTCGGCGACCTCAAGGGCATCGCCCAGCGTCTGAACCACCTCGCCGCGCTCGGCGTCGACGCCCTGTGGCTGAGCCCCTTCTACCCCTCCGAACTCGCCGACGGCGGCTACGACGTCGCCGACCACCGGGACGTCGATCCCCGGCTCGGCACCCTGGACGACTTCGACGCGCTGGTGGCCGAGGCGCACCGGCTCGGTCTGAAGGTGGTCGTCGACGTCGTCCCCAACCACACCTCCCACCTGCACCCGTGGTTCCAGGAGGCGCTGCGGGCCGCCCCCGGCTCGCCCGCCCGGGACCGCTACGTCTTCCGCCCCGGCCGGGGCGCGCACGGCGAACTCCCGCCCACCGACTGGCAGTCCGTCTTCGGCGGCAGCGCCTGGAGGCGTACGGCCGACGGCGAGTGGTACCTGCACCTGTTCGCCCCCGAACAGCCCGACCTCAACTGGGACAACGAAGAGGTCCGCGCCGACTTCCGCACCACCCTGCGCTTCTGGTCCGACCGCGGCGTCGACGGCTTCCGCGTCGACGTCGCCCACGGCCTGGCCAAGGACCTCACCGAGCCGCTGCGGGACGTCGGCGGCATCGGCGCCACCGGCGAGGACGCCCTGCCGCGCGTCCCGGCGGGCAGTCACCCCTACTGGGACCGCGACGAGGTCCACGAGATCTACCGCGACTGGCGCAAGATCTTCGACGCCTACACCCCACCGCGCACCGCCGTCGCCGAAGCCTGGGTGCCGGGCGCCCGGCGCGCCCTGTACGCCCGCCCCGACGAACTCGGCCAGGCCTTCAACTTCGAGTACCTGGAGGCCGGCTGGGACGCCGGGGAACTACGGCAGGTCATCACGGACTCGCTGGCCACGGCGCGCGCCGCCGGCGCCTCGGCGACCTGGGTGCTCTCCAACCACGACGTCGTCCGTCACGCCTCCCGTCTCATGCTCCCGCCCGGCACCGACCCGGGCGCCTGGCTGCTGTCGGGCGGCACGGCGCCGGCCGTCGACCAGCAGGCCGGCCTGCGCCGGGCCAGGGCCGCGACGCTGCTGATGCTGGCGCTGCCCGGCTCGGCCTACCTCTACCAGGGCGAGGAACTCGGGCTGCCCGAGGTCGCCGACCTGCCCACCGAGGTGCTCCAGGACCCGATCTGGGAGCAGACCGGCCACGTCCGCAAGGGCCGCGACGGGTGCAGGGTGCCGCTGCCGTGGACCACGACCGGACCCTCGTACGGTTTCGGGCCCGGCGGCGCCTGGCTGCCGCAGCCGCCGTCGTTCGCGTCGTACGCCGTCGAGGCGCAGGACGGCGCGGAGGGCTCCGCTCTGGAGCTGTACCGCACCGCCCTGCGCCTGCGCCGCAAACTGCTGGACGGCGAGAGGCTGACCTGGACGCCGGACGCACCCGCCGGAGTCCTGGACTTCACCCGCTCCGCCGCCTGGCGCTGCGTCACCAACCTGACCGGTGCGCCGGTGCCGCTCCCGGCGGGCGAGACCCTGCTGACGAGCACACCGCTGTCCGGCACCGGAACCCTGCCCCCGGACACCACCGTGTGGCTGGCCTAGGGTCTCTCGCCTGGTTCGCGCCGGGCTCGTCCAAACGAAGGACGCCGGCGGCCCGGTGGCCTAACGCACGGTCGGGCTGGGGCTCGGGCTGGGAGCGGTGCCCGTGCCCGCGCCGCCTCCGCCGCCGAGGCCGTTCAGGTCCAGCGAGCTGGACGTGGCCGTCGGCGGCGGGGTGAGCACCACCTCCGGCTGGCCCGCGGGCGGTGCGGGCGGCGTCAGGTCGGAGGAGGGCAGCTTCGGCGGGGTGGTCTGTTTGAAGACGGTCTGCTCGAAGTCGACCAGACCGGTCTTCTCCATCACCGTCATGTGGTCCAGCACCGTGTCGTTGGCCTGGTCGGCGAGGGCGCGCACCAGTGAGTTCTTGGTGGTCGAGCGGACCTTCGCGATGGTGTTGAAGATGGAACCGTGCGTCATGCGCAGGATGTTGGCGAAGTCGGTGTCGAACTGCTTGCCGTCCTCGCCCTTCAGCTGGGTGACGAAGCCCTCCTGCTGCGGACTCGCCACGTTGGGCAGCGTGATGTTCAGCATGGGCGCGATCTTGCGGCAGGAGGCGTCCAGCGCGGCGTGCCCGTCGACGAGGTGCTCGCTGGCGGTCTTGACCCCCTTGCTGCTGCCCTTCTGCAGCCCGATCTGTCCGAGCGGGTACTCCCACAGACCGGCCGCCCGCACCTTGACCACGAAGTCGCGGTCGCCCTCGGTGAGCGGTCCCCACTGCGTCTGGGCGATGATCCGCGTCTGCGAGCTGGAGACGGTGTCCAGTCCCAGCATGCCCGGGTAGGCGAGGGCCGCGAGGGTCAGTGCCATGGCACCGCCCACGAATACCGTTCCCGTCGCGTTCCGCGAAAAGCGCACCGTGCCTCCTGCCCGGTCAGGGATCCCGCTCGCAGTGACGGCGCGAGCGGATCGGACACACAGCAGTACGGACGGGAGCGCCGTTCGTCTCTGTTCCGCGGGTAAAGAATCGGCAACTGACCGCCCTCGCGGCCGCCTTCGCGGCAGGTGGGCGGGCGGGCGCCGGGGAGGCGGGCCGGATGCCGGGTGCGAGGATGACGCGGTGACCGTACAGATCGACAAGCCCTCCGTCCGCCCGTCCGGGCTCCAGCCCGTCCGCTGGTCCGGGCGGCTGGCCGTCGGGGGACTGCTGCTGGCCGGGGCCGCCTGGGTGGTGCACGGCGTGTGGGAGATCCGGCTGGCCCTGGCCGGGGAGCCGGCCTCGGGGCCGCCGGACCAGGGTGACGGGGTGCACCGGCCGCTCACCGCGCTGGAGAACTCGTACCACCTCGTCACCGCGTTCGGCGGCGGTGCCGTCCTCCTCTGCGCGCTGTCCTTCGTGTCGTGGCTGTGGCGCCTGCGGGACAACGCGCGCGCCCTGTCGGGGCGCGGGCCCCGGTACGGCGGTGTCTGGGTGTACCTCGGGTGGATCTTCCCCGTCGTGAACCTGTGGGTCCCGCGCGGCATCGTCGTCGACGCCCTGGAGGCCACCGCGCCCGGGCGCCGCAGGCCCGTCTCCGTGGACGTCTGGTGGGGGCTATGGCTGATCGGCATGCTCAGCGGGGTCGGGATCGTCTACCGGGACTCCACGGACGAGATCATCGCCCGGGCGTACAGCGAGGTCTGGCCGCTGCTCGCGAGTGACGTGGCGGTGGTCGCCGCCGCCGTCGCGGGCGTGTTCGCCGTGCGGGCCGTCACCCGGGTGCAGGACGAGCGGATGCGGGCCGTGGCCGGCGATCCGGAGCGGTAGGGCGCGCCCCGGGAGGGCCGGGGCGGAGCCGCTGGTGTGGGGCCGTGCCGTGCGCGGTACTCATCCCCGGCATGAGCACTGTGGCGATCGTGGGTGCGGGGCCCGGACTGGGCGCCGCCGTGGCGCACCGGTTCGGGCGCGAGGGGTTCGCCGTCGCCCTGGTCGCCCGGGACCGGGAGCGGCTGGACGCGATCGTCGGCGAGCTCGCGGACGGGGGCGTCACCGCGCGCGGCTTCGTCGCCGACGTGCGCAGGCCGGAGGAGCTGACCGCGGCCCTGGGCGCCGCCGCGAGCGCGCTGGGGACCGTGGAGGTGCTGCAGTACAGCCCGGTGCCGCACCGGGACTTCATGCGGCCCGTGCTGGACACCGGGCACCGGGACCTCATCGGGCCGATCGAGTTCTCCGTGTACGGCCCCGTCGCCGCCGTGCAGCAGGTGCTGCCGGGGATGCGGCGGCTCGGGCGCGGGACCATCCTGTTCGTCAACGGCGGGACCGCCGCCGTGCCCCGGCCCGAGCGGGCCGGCACCTCGATCGCGTTCGCCGCCGAGAGCGCGTACGGGCACCTGCTGCACGACCGGCTGGCGGGCGAGGGCATCCATGTCGCGCAGCTGGTGATCCCGGGAGCGATCGTGGCCGGGCACGCGCGCAAGGACCCGGCGGCGCTCGCGGAGACCCTGTGGCGGCTGCACCGGGAGCGGCGGGGGTACCGGCACTACGCCGACGATCTCGACAGCTGACGGGGTTCTGTCACGCTGCGGGGAGTGGCTTTGTAGGTCAATATGGCGCTATTGGCCGCATTGTCCTCTTCAAGGGGGCCTCAATGGCTGTAGAAATCCCTCCGCTCGTCAAGACGTCCCGCCTGCGGAGCCGGGGCGGACTGCTGGGCGAGTGCATCGCGGAGTTCCTCGGGACCTTCGTGCTCATCGCCTTCGGCTGTGGCGTGGTCGCGATGGCCGTCGCGGCACTGCCCGGCTCCGGCCGGGCCGCGACCCCCACGACGATCTTCCTCGCGGCCGGCGACTGGCTGCTGATCACCTGGGGCTGGGCCCTGGCCGTCGTCTTCGGCGTCTACGTCGCCGGCGGCATCAGCGGCGCCCACCTCAATCCGGCGGTGACACTGGCGATGGCCGTACGCCGCGGTTTCCCCTGGGTCAAGGTGGTGCCCTTCTGGATCGCGCAGCTCGTAGGCGCCTTCACCGGGGCGGCCCTGGTCTACCTCGTCTACCACAACGCGATCACCGCGTTCGACCAGGCGGTGCCGGGGCCGAAGGTGAACGGGCACACCAACGCCACGTTCTCGATCTTCGCGACCTTCCCGGCGCCGTACTTCCACGGCGGCGTCTGGGGGCCCCTGATCGACCAGATCGTCGGTACGGCCTTCCTGCTCATCATGATCGCCGCCGTCATCGACCTGCGCAATCAGGCCGTGAAGGCCAACCTGGCACCACTGATCGTGGGTTTCGCCGTCGCCGCCATCGGCATGTCCTACGGCGCCAACGCCGGATACGCGATCAACCCGGCCCGTGACTTCGGCCCGCGGCTGTTCACCTACGCGGCGGGCTGGGACAGCCTGGCCTTCCCGGGCAGCGTCGCCGGCGTGTTCAGCAACTACTGGTGGATCCCGATCGTCGGGCCGCTGGTCGGCGGGACGATCGGGATCCTGGTGTACGACCTGTTCATCGGCGACGTCCTGACCGTGCGCGCGGAGATGGCCGAGCTGCCCGAGCCGGGTCGCACCCGGCCGGTGAAGACGGTCGACGAGGACGAGGAGTACTGACCGTCACCCGGCCGGCCCGGCCGCACCGTCAGCCGAGGCAGACCACCACCAGGCAGAGCTGGGAGGGGGAGGACGGAGCCGGAGCCGGGGGCGTCGCGGGCGTGCCGGTGTCCGTGCCGCCGCCGCTGGGGGTCGCCTGCGTCGGCGCGGGGGCCGGTGCCGTGCCGGTGCGGCCGGTCGCCGCGGTTCCGGTGCCGGTCGGGGCGGTGGCCTGGGACCGAGGGGCGTCGGCGGCCGCGGCCGGGGCGGGTCGTGCGGCCGTGTCCGGGCGGGTGACCTGCTGCGCCGTGTGGGGGGTGGCCGGGAGGGAGTGCCGATGCGTCACGGCGGTGGACGGTGACTGCGCCGTGGGCGCGCCGGTGCCGTCCGGCCGGTGCGGGGTGGGCGCCGTCGGCACCGGGCGGCCCGGCTCGTCCGGCTGCTCCCCGGTCGCACCCATGCTCCGGTGGTCCGGCGCGGTCGCCGCCTGCGCCCGGTCGCCCGAGTTCCGGTCCAGCGTGGCGATGCTCAGGCCGCCCCCGACGATGGCGACCGCCGTGGCCACCGCCGCCCGGCGCCGGCTCTTCTTCCAGCGGGCCAGCTGACGGCGCCGCGCCGCCCGCCCCCGCGACAGGGGCGGCATTTCCTCGGCTCCGGTCACGGCTCCGGTGCCGGCCTCGGCTCCGGTGCCGGCCCCGGTCCCGGTCAGGGCCTCGGCCCCGGCCCCGGCATCGGCATCGGTCACGGCTCCGGTGCCGGCCTCGACTCCGGTGCCGGCCCCGGTCCCGGTCAGGGCCTCGGCTCCGGCCCCGGTCACGGCATCGGCATCGGTCACGGCTCCGGACATGGCCCCGATCCCGGTACCGGTCCGGTCCTCGGCTCCGGTCCCGGTGGCTCCCGTCCCGGCCCCGGGCCCGGTCCCGGCGACCGGACCGGTGCCCTCCCACTCCCACCCCGTGGCCCCGGCGTACGGAGCCCCGGACGCCCCGGCGGCGGGCGCGACGCCCGTCGTCCGCGCCGAGCCGGGGGATGCCGTCCAGCTCGGGTCGCCGAGCCCGTCGATGCCGGGCGGGGCGATGTCCGGGGCGTACGCGCCGCACCCGGGACACACCAGGGCGCCGTTGAGGTGCCGTCGGCACGAGGAGCAGTAGTCCATGCGCGGTCTTCCTGGGTTGACTGCACCGTCGGCCCTTTTCGGCCACGGTCTGGTCACGCTCGTGCGGGGGACCGAGCGACCAGTCACGCTAACGAGCCTTTCGAAAGGCCGTGTGCAGCCCATGTGGCACTCCTGCGCAGATTCCCGGGGCTTTCCGGGGCCCCTCTTCCCCGGCCGGGTGAACCCGCCGGGGCGTCCGGCCGGGGCGCGCCGCGCCGCCCGCACCGGTCGGCATAGTGGCGGGCGGCCCCGTACCGGACCGGCAGGAGGACACGCATGCTCGGCACAGAGTTCCGCACCGGCTCACCCGTCTGGATCGACCTCGGCAGCCCCGACACGGACGCGGCCGCCGCCTTCTACGGCGCCGTCTTCGGATGGCGGTTCGCGTCCGCCGGGCCCGAGGCGGGCGGCTACGGCTTCTTCCAGAAGGACGGCAGGACCGTGGCCGGCCTCGGTCCGCTGACCGAACAGGGCGCGGCGTCGTCCTGGATGACGTACTTCCGCACCGAGGACGCCGGGGCCACCGCCCGTGAGGTGGTGTCCGCCGGCGGCACGGTGCGCGCCGAGCCCATGACCATGGGCGAGGCCACCATGGCCCAGTTCACCGACCCCCAGGGCGCGCAGTTCGCCGTGCTGCACGCCCCCGGCGGCCTGGAGAAGGCGTCCGAGGACGACACGCTGGTCTGGGTCGAGCTGCACGTCGCCGACCCGGCGGCGGCGATCGGCTTCTACCGCGGCCTGTTCGGCTGGCGCACCGAGGAGATGCGGACGCCGGGCATGACGTACCAGGTGCTCAGCATCAGGGACGGCGACCAGGAGGAGGGCTCCTTCGGCGGTGTCGCCCCGCTGCGCGCCGGTCAGGACGACGCCGGTCAGGACGACGCGCGCTGGGTGCCGTACTTCGCGGTGGCCGACGCGGACGCCGTCGCCGCCGCCGTGCGGGGCAACGGCGGGACGGTCGTCGTGCCGCCGGCGAACGTGCCCGACGTGGGCCGCGTCGCGTGGCTGGCCGACCCGGCGCAGGCGGTGTTCGCCGTGCTCAGGCCGGACCCGCGCCAGGCGGCCTG
Source organism: Streptomyces lucensis JCM 4490 (assembly GCF_014650035.1). GTDB lineage: Bacteria > Actinomycetota > Actinomycetes > Streptomycetales > Streptomycetaceae > Streptomyces > Streptomyces lucensis. The sequence continues at coordinate 401,014 of NZ_BMUE01000006.1, forward strand.
ACCGGCCGCGGGACGGCGCGGGTCAGCTCGCGGCCGGCGAGACCTTGTCGTCGGCCTTGAAGTCGAAGTTGATCCGGTCGTCCTCGACGGAGGTGACGGTGACCGTGACGCCCAGGCTGCCGCCGTCGCCCGCGGTGAGCGTGCAGCGGGTGGTGGTGCCGACCTTGCCCACGAGGTCCTCGGGGCAGCTGACGTCGGGCTTCGGCTGGCCCGTGGTGGCCGCGAGCTTCTCGGCGAGGGTGTCGGACAGCTTGTCCGCGGACAGCTTGGGCGTGGTCTTCCCGACGGTGACCGAGCCGGAGCAGCCGGCGAGCAGCACGCCGGCGGCAACGGCCGACAGGCTCCAGGCTGTTGCGGACGAGCGGACTGTCGCCATGGTGGACTCCATCTGAGGCTGTGCGGGCGGGAAACGCCGGAAGCATACTGGTGGGCCATCCGGAGGCACTCTGCTGGCGCCCGGCCCGGGCCGCCCGCACGCTGGATCCCGTACGCGCAGGAGCCGCCGCGCACCGTGCGGCGGCAGCGTTCCGGGAGGACCGTGTGACCGCTTCGCCGCCCGCCACCGACGCACCGCCGGCCCAGTACGCCGACCTGCGGGCCCTGGTGGTCAACTGCACCCTCAAGCGCTCGCCGGAGACCAGCAACACCCAGGGGCTGATCGACCGCAGCACCGGCATCATGGACCAGCAGGGCGTCCACGTCGACGTCGTCCGGGCCGTGGACCACGACATCGCCACCGGCGTCTGGCCCGACATGAGGGAGCACGGCTGGGAGACGGACGCCTGGCCGGAGCTGTACCGGCAGGTGATGGCGGCCGACATCCTCGTCCTGGCCGGGCCGATCTGGCTGGGCGACAACAGCTCGGTGATGAAGCGGGTGATCGAACGCCTGTACGCGTGCTCCAGTCTGCTCAACGACGCCGGGCAGTACGCCTACTACGGCCGTGTCGGCGGCTGCCTGATCACCGGCAACGAGGACGGCGTCAAGCACTGCGCCATGAACGTGCTGTACAGCCTGCAGCACCTGGGCTACACCATCCCCCCGCAGGCGGACGCCGGATGGATCGGCGAGGCCGGCCCCGGACCCTCGTACCTCGACCCGGGATCCGGCGGTCCGGAGAACGACTTCACCAACCGCAACACCCACTTCATGACCTGGAACCTGCTGCACCTGGCCCGGGCGCTGAAGGACCTCGGCGGCATCCCCGCCCACGGCAACCAGCGCACCGCATGGGACGCCGGCTGCCGCCGCGACCACGAGAACCCCGAGCACCGCTAGGGACGCCACGGCGGGCACGGCACGCCACTGCGACCGGCCCGCGCCCCACTGCGACCGGCCCGCGCCCCACTGCGACCGGCCCGCGCCCCACGGCGCCTGCACCGCCCGCCGCCCGCCGCCCGCTCAGCGCAGCGCGCGGCCCACGATCGCGCCCAGGTGGATGACCACGCCGACCGCCACCAGCCACGACAGGATCACCATCACGACGCCGATCGGGCCGTACTTCTCCTCGTTCGCCACGATCGCCGCGGAGAAGAAGCGGGCGGAGAACAGCCCGAGGCCGGTCCAGCACACACTCGTGGCCAGGGCCGAGGACAGCAGGGCGCGCCACGGCACCGCCCGGGCGAGCAGGACGTACATGCTGCCCCACCAGAAGACGACCGCCCACAGGAAGCCGATCAGACCGGGCAGGAGCCACCCGCCGAGGGCCCTGCCCATCGCGGCCTGCGCGGCCGCGTAGGCGAACAGCCAGACCAGCCAGGCCAGCTGGATCACCGTGTTCCGCCACCCGCGCCGGCGGAGGCCGAAGAGCAGCTGGTACCAGCTCTGCAGGGTGCCGGCCACGGCGATGGCGCCGAGCATGAGCAGGACGGCGCTCGTCGCGGTGAGGGGGTACGAACTCGTCGCGGGGGTGAAAAGGGACGCCACCGCCTGCGCCGCCTGCGGGTCCAGCCCCAGCCAGCCGGCGAGGACCAGCGCCGCGTTCTGGCCGGCCGCCGCCGTGACGATGATCAGGAAGGGGAAGAAGCACAGGAGCGCGAGCGCGGCCAGCTGGAAGGAGTTCCCGAAGAGGTCGACCGCCGCCAGGCGGTCCCACAGCCGCCCCGGCCCACTGGCCTCGAACCGGCGGACGGCGTCCCGCCACCACCGGCCGGCACGCGCGCGGAGCGTGCGCCACCGCCGGGCGGCCGTCTTCCCGCCGTAGCCCATGCAAGGAAGTGAACCCCGGTTCGCGGGCGGTGTCGCGGCGGAGGGCGGCGCACCCGCGGCTGCCGCCAGCGGATCACGCGGCTCATGCGCCGGGATCGTCGAACTGGTCGAGCAGGAAGTCGATCGGTGCGTGGCCCGCCGCCGCGGCCATGCCGTCGCAGAGGGCCTGCTCCGTCCAGATGACCTTGCCGCGGGCCGTGTACCGCGTCCCCCACCGCTGGGCGAACTGCGCCACCAGGAACAGCCCCCGCCCGCCCTCGTCCGTGGTCGCCGCCCGCCGCAGCCGCGGCGACGTGCCGCTGCCGTCCGACACCTCGCAGATCAGGCAGCGTCCGTGCACCAGCCGCACACCGACCGGCGGCGAGCCGTACCGGATCGCGTTGGTGACCAGTTCGCTGAGGATCAGCTCCGTGGCGAACCCGGCCTCCTCGAGTCCCCACTCCCGCAGCCGCTCCCGGCACCGTGCCCGCACCGAGGGGACCACCGCCGGGTCCGACGGCACGTCCCACTCGGCCACGCGCGAGGGAGGGAACATCCGGGTACGGGCCGTCAGCAGCGCGATGTCGTCGAACGAGTGCGACGGCTCCAGCGCGTCGATCACCGCCTGGCACGTCTCCTCCGGAGTGCGGCGCCCGGAACCGTCCAGCGCCCGGCGCAGCCGTTCCATCCCGACGTCGATGTCGTGTCCGCGGTCCTCCACCAGGCCGTCGGTGTAGAGCACCAGCTGTGAACCCTCCGGCAGGGACAGCTCGGCGGTCTCGAAGGGGTGGCCGCCCAGGCCGAGCGGGGTCGAGGCCGGGACGCCGGCGCACCCGACCGTCCCGTCCGGACGCACCACCACCGGCTCCGGGTGTCCGGCGCGGGCCATCGTGCAGACCCCCGTCACAGGGTCGTAGACCGCGTAGAGGCAGGTCGCCCCGGTCACCCCCTCCCCCTCGTGGTCCTCCGCGGCGTCGCCCGCGCTCTCCTCGTTGTCCATGCGCAGGACGAGGTCGTCCAGGTTCCCGAGCACCTCGTCCACGGGGAGGTCCAGGGTGGCGAAGTTGTGCACCGCGGTACGCAGCCGGCCCATCGTCGCCGCCGCGTGCAGCCCGTGACCGACGACGTCGCCCATGACCAGGGCCACCCGGGCGCCCGGCAGCGGGATGACGTCGAACCAGTCCCCGCCCACCCCCGCCTCGGCGGGCAGGTACCGCCAGGCCACCTCCAGCGCCTCCTGGTCCGGCTGGGCCCGCGGCAGCAGGCTGCGCTGCAGCGTCACCGCCATCGCGTGCTCCCGGGTGTACCTGCGGGCGTTGTCGATGGCCAGGGCGGCCCGCGCGGCCAGTTCCTCCGCGAAGGAGAGGTCCTCCGGCTGGAACGCCGGGGAGTCCGCCGTCCGGTAGAAGTTCACCACGCCCAGCGGCACGTTCCGCGCCCGCAGCGGCACGGTCATCAGCGAGCGCAGCCCGGCCTCCAGGGCCTTCCGGGCACGCTCCGGGTCCTGTTCCCGCCAGCCGTGGGCCTGCCGCAGGTCCGCCTCCAGCATGGCCCGCCGCTCCTGCAGCGTCCGCATCTGCGGCGCGCGGTGCGTGAACGTGATCACCTCGCCCAGCTGATGGACGGGGACCATCCGCCGGTCGCCGCCGATCGCCGCCCGGCGCAGATGCCGCCAGCCCTCCGCCGTCGGCTCCCATCCGCGCACCACCGCGTCGAGCAGGTCCACCGTCACCAGGTCCGCGAACTGCGGCGTCGTCACGTCGGCCAGCTCCTGTGCCGTACGCCCCACGTCCAGCGTGGTGCCGATCGCCACCCCGGCCTCGTACAGCAGCTTCAGCCGCTCCCGCGCGACCTCGGCCCGCCCCGAGACCGCCGCCAGCTCCGTGGTGTCCCGCAGGGTCACCACGCTTCCCGTGCCGCCGGCCGTGCCGGCCGCACCGTCAGCGCCGTCCGGCGCGTACGTCAGCCGCTTGTTCACCGCCAGCAGGTGGTCCCCCGCGAGGTGCACCTCGTCGGTGACCGACTCCGGCGACGACAGCAGGTGCGTGATCGACTCCGGCAGCCCCAGCTCCCGCACCGGCCGCCCCCGCACGTCCGCCGGCAGGCCGAGCAGCCGTCGCGCCTCGTCGTTGGCCAGCAGCAGCCGGCCGTCGGCACCGGTGATCAGCACGCCTTCCCGCACCGCGTGCAGCACCGCGTCGTGGTGCTCGTACAGCTGCGCCAGCTCCGCCGGGGCCATGCCGTGCGTCTGACGGCGCAGCCGCCGGGCGACCAGCGTCGTCCCCGCCGTGGACAGCGCCAGCGCGGCCGCGCCGCTGCCCACGATGATCGGCAGCTGCGGCAGCCACAGTGCCGCCACGTTCCTGACCGTGATGCCGGCGGAGACCAGGCCGACCACCTCGCCGCGTGCGTCCGTCACCGGCACCACCGCCTGCACGGCCGTCCCCGCACCCGCGGGCAGCGGCGGCCCGCCGGCCTGCTCGACGACGGTACGGCCCCGCAGCGCCGGCGCGATGGTGCCGACGAACTTCTTGCCGATCTCACCCGGATAGGGATACGTGTACCGGATCCCCGCCGTGTTCATCGCGACGACGAAGTCCACACCGGTGCGCTTGCGCGCCTCCTCGGCCCGGGGCTGCAGCACCGCCGTCGGATCGGGGCTCCGCAGCGCCGCGGCCGTGCCCGGGGCGCTCGCGAACGACTGGGCCGCGATGACCGACTCACGGCGCCCCCGCTGCACCGCGTCCCGCGCCGTCTGGAGCACCATGGCCGTGACCCCGGCGAGGACCAGCAGGACCACGATCACGACCTGAAGGAAGAACACCTGACCGGCCGCGCTGCGCGGATCCAGCAGGGATGCCCGGCGTCGCCGCGAGCGCTCCTCCATACTCCCTTGATAACACCGCCGCGGCCGGGACGACGCGATCGGACGGCGAGGCGGGGCGACGCGGTACCCGGCGGACCGCATCCGCCACTCGTGCCGCGGCACGGGCTACCTGTGCTTCGCACCCCCCTGGCCGTCGCCCGCCCGGCCGTTCCCGGCCGTGCCGTCCGTGCCGCCGGGACCGCCGCCGGATGCGTTCGTCCTGCCGGACGAGCCGCCCCCGCTCGCCGCGTCGTCGCCGGCACCCGCGTCCCTGAACGCCCTGTGGCGACAGCGGTACCGCTGGTGCTACGGCACTCTCCAGGCGATGTGGAAGCACCGCGGCGCACTGGTCCAGCGCGGCGCCGCCGGGAAGCTGGGCCGCCGGGGCCTGGTCTACCTCCTCCTCTTCCAGGTACTGCTGCCCCTGCTCGCCCCGGTCGTTGACGTGTTCGCCCTCTACGGCCTGGTCTTCCTGGACCCGATCCGGATCACCGCCCTGTGGCTCGTCTTCCTTCTCCTGCAACTCGGGATGGGCCTGTACGCCTTCCGCCTGGACGGCGAACGCCCCGGCCCGCTGTGGAGCCTGCCGCTGCAGCAGTTCGTCTACCGGCAGCTCATGTATCTGGTGGTACTCCAGTCCGTCTTCACCGCCGTGTCCGGATCACGGCTTCGCTGGCAGCGCATGGAGCGCTACGGCAGTCTGCGCGCACCGGCGGGAGCCAAGCCCTCCGGGGAGGACCGCATCGCGGCGCCCGCCCAGCCGGAACCGTACGAGGGGGTCGCGGCAGATCCCGCCCCCCGACCGTACGTGGCCACTCCGGAGCCCGGACCGTACGAGTCGCACCGGTACTGAAGGGGAGTGTCCGGCTGCACAAGCTTCCCCAAAAGGTCGTGCACCTGCGTACGGGCGGGACGGAGGGAGCAACCCGGCCGGCGCACCGCCCTAGGATGGCGCTTCCCCAACTGGCTTGGAACAAAGGAAACAGATGGGCAGACAGATACGGCATTGGGCGGCGCTCGTCGCCCCTGTCGCGCTCGGTGCGGCATTGCTCGCCCCGGCCACCGCTCACGCGGAGACCGTCGTCTCCGGGAATTACACCGCGGTGTTCAACTACCCCACGCCCACGACGTACGACTCCTCGATCAACACCTCGGTCGGCGACCTGATCGACCTCGCGGCGCCCAACTCGACGCTGTACATGGGCATGTACTGGTTCAACAGCTCGACTCTGCGGGCGAAGCTCACCGCCGCGCAGAGCCGCGGCGTCACGCTGCGCATCATCTCGGAGTCGGCGAACCGGGGCAGCAGCGACCTGGACAGCCTGACGCTGACGGGCAACTCCACCCTCACCTGGTGCTCCCGCGGTTGCCTGGGCAACGGCTCGGGCGACGTGAACGCGATCGACCACGACAAGTACATCGTGTTCGACGCCCTCACCGACGGTCGCACGAACGTCGTCTGGCAGAGCTCGCAGAACCTCGCGGGCGGCCAGGACGGCGAGATCAACAACGCGGTCGTCGTGTCCAACAACGCGACCCTCGCCTCCCGGTACCGCGCGCACTTCAACGACCAGATCAAGCACGCCGGTGACAGCGCGCACACGACGTACGACTACACCACGGGCGACCCGAGCTCTCCCGTCGAGGCGTTCTTCTTCCCCCGGGACACCGCCTCGGACGCCACCCACTACGGCAACGCCGACATCCTCGCCTCGTTCATCGACAAGGTCGACTGCTCGACCGACGGAAAGATCAGGATCTCGGCGGCCGAGCTCGACCAGCGGACCACCCGCCCGGCCGTCTACGACGCCCTGGAGACGAAGCGGTCCCAGGGGTGCAGCGTCGAAGCGAACGTGCGCGATCTCAGCAACGGCGGCGGCAACGACGGGGTCAACGATCTGACCGCCCTCGACATCGCGGCCTACGGCAACCGCCCCGGCGGGTGCCGCTACAAGGCCTCGGCGACCGCCTCCTGCAACCACGGCACCACCCACTCCAAGTACCTGCTGACGGAGTGGACGAAGGCCGACGGCACCAAGGTCCAGCACGTGTACACGGGCTCGCACAACTGGACGTCGGGCTCGCTGAAGACGAACGACGAGACGCTGCTGCGCATCGACGCCCCGACGGTGTACCAGGCCTACGTCGCCAACTTCGACAAGGTGCACTCGGGCGCGGTCGACATCGACGCCTCGAAGTACGGCTCGACGTCCCAGCACTATTCGCGGGTCAACGTGCAGGCCGACGGCGACCAGCACTACAGCGCCGTCGCCTCCGGCGGCACCTCGCCCGTCTACACCGCGGTGGTGTACGAGCAGGGCGACCGGCACGACTCCTCGGACACCGAGCTGGGCACCGACGTGTACATCCGCATGTACAAGGACGGCGTCGCGCTGTGGAACGAGAAGCTGCTGAGCAACAGCGGCACCGCCGGCAACGCGACCTGGTCGCACCAGAAGCCCGACGTCGGCGTGGACGACCACGGCAACGCGATCGTCGCGTGGGCCAAGGACGACGACGGCAACAAGTACGCCGACATCGCCGTGGTCAAGGTGACCCCGGACGGCACGGTGACCGCCCTGCCGCGCCCGCACGCCTCCGGCAGCGGGGACCAGCTGCGGCCCACGGTCGCGGTGGCCGGTGACGGCTCCTACACGGTCGCCTGGGAGAGCACGGCCGACGGCTCCACGCTCAACCAGGTCTACGCGAGCAGCTGGTCCGCGACCGGCGCACTGCGCTACCAGGACGTCCAGGTCAGCACGATCAACTCGGGTGCGGCCGGGTCGAACCGCCGTCCCGACGCGGCGATCGACGACGCCGGGAACACCGCGATCGTCTGGGAGGAGGACGCGGACGGCAACGGCGGCCTCAACATCGGTCTCGCGAAGCTGAACACCTCGGGCGGCTTCGCCGTGGCCCGCAAGGTGGCCAACTCCCTCACCGACGGTCAGCAGACCGTTCCCGCGGTGGCGTCGGCGGGCGACGGCCGGTTCGTCGTGGCGTGGACCGACGAGTACACCACCGGCACCGGCACGCTGGTGCGGCCCCAGCGGATCTACGACCGCGTCTTCTCCGCGACCGGCGGCGCCGCGGCGGCCGAGCAGCGGGCCACCGAGGACGGCACCGGCAGCGGCCCGTACGTCGACGGCCAGCGGCCGATCTCCGACCAGGACGTCGCCGACGTGGCGGTCGCCGACGACGGCAGCTTCGTGGTCGCGTGGAAGGAGGCCTTCGACGTGAACATCGGCGGCACCCTGTACGCGGGCAAGGACGACGTGTGGGCCCGCGGCTTCAACGCGGACGGCACGACGGCCGGCAGGCTGCCCGCCTACCGGATGAACGTGGTGACCGGCGGCGGCCAGGGCGGCCCGGCCGTGACCCTGGCCTCGACCGGCCGGCTCGCGCTGACGTACTCGGACGACTACGACGGCAACGGCTTCAACGAGATGCGGCTGCGGGACGCCTTCAGCAACTCCTGAACCCCGGCGAGTCCCACCACAGGGCGGCGCCCCTCGGGGTGCCGCCCTTCACCCGGTCAGGGCCTGGCGGGGTGGTGTTCGCGATAGGTGATGCGGCGGTCTCCATGAAGACCGCCGCAAGCGACAGCGCTCGCACAGGTTCCATGGCTCTGACCAGCGTGCATATCGCCCGGCGTCGGCTCTGTCATTCGATCGGAGCCGCGCGGTGCACTCGCCGCCCCGCTGTGCTATTTCGAATGGCATACTTGGCGTGTGACTGACGACAACGTTGACTTCCCGCCCGGCGACGGCCCCACCAGCGGTATCTCCGTCACCTTGACCGCCGGAACTCTGCAGGCCATCCGTGAGCGGGTCGGCAAGCGAGGTGTCTCGGCCTACCTGGAGAAGGCGGCGCAGCGGCAGATCGAGCGCGACAAGCTGGACGAGCTGATCGCGGACTTCGACAAGGTGCACGGTCCGGCCGACCCCGAGGCCGTGGCGGTCAAACGTGCCCGGCTGACCGGAGGCGCGAACGCAGGGGTGGCCGCGTGAGCGGTGTCCTGGTTCTGGACAGCGAGGGCCTGGCAAAGGCCGTACAGCGGGACCGGGAGATCCACGAGTGGCTGACGGCGGCTCGCGACGCGGACTTGCCCGTGATCACCTCGGCGGCCGTGTTGGTCGAGGTGATCCATCCGAAGATCAACGACGCCGCACTGAAGTGGACCCTGTCCCGCCTGAGCGTCGAGCCCGTAACCCAGGCCGTCGCGCAATCCGCCGCCGCCTTGCTGCGGGCAGCGCGGCTGCACGGCCACAAGTACGCCATCGACGCCATGCTGTGCGCGACCGCCTTGCAGCATCCCGGCCGGGTGACCGTTCTGACTTCGGACGTGGAAGACATCGGGCTGCTCACCGCCGAGCATCCGCGCCTGAGTACTGAGAAGGTCTGAGCCGAGACGACTGAGGCCAGGTCAATGACCTGGGCCTTCTTCATGGACCCCGCGGCTCCCCCTAGGTTCTGGCACGCGTCTGGCACGATCTGTTCGTCCCGATCTCTCGGCTGGGTGGTCATTGAGGTCTGGTGGGCTGGTCAGCCGACCATCGACGCTTCTGACGGTCGGCTGCGGTCGCAGTGGTTGCTGTACTTCGCTGCTGTACAGCAACCACCGCCGTGCCGAGGGATACGGCTGAGGGCGCTCTGGACGACGTGGCGCTGCCTCGTGCGGGTCAGTCCTCAGGTGAGCTGGAGGAGCCGTGCGGCCGTTCCTCCCAGGACCATGTCCCGGACCTCACCTGGTGTGGTGACGCGCTCGACGGTCGCGCGAGCGAGGACCGGGTCTCCGTAGGGGGCGTCTGAGCCGAAGAGGGTCCGGTCCGGGAGCTCCTTGACGGCCAGCCGGACGGCAAAGATCAGGTGGGCCGTCGACAGTTCCAGGAACATGCTGGGGGTATCCCGGACCAACTCGATCGCGTCCATCCAGTTCAGCCCTCCTAGTTGGCTGATGACCAGGGGCACGGTCGGATACCCGGCCGCCAGACGGGCCAGAGTCCGCAGGTCGTCCGCCGTGGTCGGTGTGAATCCGTGAACGACCACGGGCAGGTCGCCATGGTCCGCCGCCGCTCGCAACACCGGCTCGATGAGGTCTGCCCGTCCGGGAGGTGGTGTCAGTTCTCCGATTCCTCGCAGGCCGTGCCCGACCACGTCCCGGTCGATTGTCTCGGCGATCTGATCTGCTGGCAGGTCCAGCGGCACACTCCTGAAACCGATGAAACGGTGAGGGTAGGCGGCCAGTGCCGTATCCAGCTCTCGCCACGCGGCCCGGTACCCCTCGACCCCGTTCGCCCGGCCCCCGATCGCCTTATCCAGAACAGCCATCTCGCGGCGCAACATCTTCAGGTCCGTGGCCCGTTCCGGGTGCGGCCGTGTACTGAAGAGGACTGCGCGATCCACTCCGGCGTCGTCCAGCAGCGCGATGTGATCCTCAACCGGGTCGTGGACATGACTGTGCGCGTCAATGATCATCATTTTCTCCCTGTGCGAGGTGGCCGGCCCGGAATGCGACCGGCCCGAGCAGCGTTGCGCCCTGACACCGTTGGAAGGTCAAGTGGAAGGGCGGACATGCTGATCGGGGAGCTCTCACGCCGCACGGAAGTCAGCGAACGCCTCCTGCGTTACTACGAGCGCGTCGAGTTGATCCGGTCGGAACGACGCGCGAACGGCTATCGCGACTACGCCGAGGAAACCGTCGAAACCGTGCGCCAGATCCGCGCCCTGCTCGCCGCCGGCCTTCCCACACGCATCATTCGCCGGGTCCTCCCCTGCACTGCCGACGGCACCACCTTGCGCCCGTGCCCTGGTGTCCTCGACCAGCTGCGTGCCCAACTGAACGACTTGGACCGTCGCGCCGCCAGTCTGGCGGCGGCCCGAGAACTGCTGCGCCGGACGATCGCCGTCGCAGAGGAGCGCAGCGGCTGAACGGCGAACTCAAGGACACGATGGTCCGCGCCGGGCAGTCGTCCGAGAAGGCCGCGCTGATCCATCAGCACTCCGACGAGGAGCGGCAGGAGGAGGTCGCGGCCGGCCTCGACGCCACTGTCCGGAAGGCTCGGACTGAGGCAGCGGAGAAGGCGGGCGAAAAGCCTTCTGGCACGAATCTGGCACGCGGCGAGTGATCACCACGCACAGCAAAAAGGCCCGGGTCTCTGACCTGGGCCTTCTTCATGGAGCGGGTGACGAGAATCGAACTCGCGCTCTCAGCTTGGGAAGCTGATGTTCTACCATTAAACTACACCCGCGTAAGTCGAACAGCGTCCCCGGTGGGGCCGATGTCCCGACGTTCGCTCACTGTACATCATCACGGACCCCCGGTGCTCGGACCCCGGTGGGTCCGTGATCGTTTCCGGGCTGGGATCCGGCCTGCGGGCGGCCGGAGTTGAAACGTACGGTGAGGGTAGGAGAGGGTCCGGGTGGTGGCCGGAGTGCCGCCTGGAGAGTCGTCTCTTTGATCCCGTAATGTGGCTTTCGTCGTCGGGTCGGTCAGCCCGACGAGGCTCTTGGGGAAGGGACTTGAGGGACTTGATGGAACGCACCGTCGTCCGTTGCGCGGACGGGCACGTCTTCAGCACCGCTTCGTTCCCGATGCAGAAGGCCGAGCGGCTCGGCCCCGGCCGGCTCGTGAGGTGTCCACGCTGTACCCGGCTCCGCAGCGTCGTGCCGGTCGCCGTGAAGGAAGCGGTCGAGCGGTAGGAGCGGGGCAAGCGGTCGTCACACCTGGCGCGCGGTCCGTCACGATTGTCACGGGTCCGCGCGCCTTGCGTATCCTCGCTACGTGCTTCTCTCAGACAAGGACATCCGGGCCGAGATCGACGCCGGACGGGTACGGATCGATCCCTACGACGAAACCATGGTGCAGCCGTCGAGCATCGACGTGCGGCTGGACCGGTACTTCCGGGTGTTCGAGAACCACCGGTACCCGCACATCGACCCCTCGGTCGAGCAGGCGGACCTCACGCGGCTCGTCGAGCCCGAGGGGGACGAGCCGTTCATCCTGCACCCCGGTGAGTTCGTGCTCGCCTCCACCTACGAGGTGATCACGCTCCCCGACGATCTCGCATCGCGGCTGGAGGGGAAGAGCTCGCTCGGGCGGCTCGGGCTCGTCACGCACTCCACCGCCGGGTTCATCGACCCCGGCTTCAGCGGGCACGTGACCCTGGAGCTGTCCAACCTCGCCACCCTCCCCATCAAGCTCTGGCCGGGCATGAAGATCGGGCAGCTGTGCATGTTCCGGCTGACCTCGCCCGCCGAGTTCCCGTACGGCAGCGAGCGCTACGGCTCCCGCTACCAGGGGCAGCGCGGACCGACCGCCTCGCGGTCCTACGTGAATTTCCACCGGACCCAGGTGTGAGGGCGGCAGGGGCATGAGTGACGTGCGGGAGAACCTGACGTACGAGCGGTTCGGTACCGCCGTGCGCGAGCTGGCGCAGACGATCGCCGACGACGGGTACGAGCCCGACATCGTGCTCAGCATCGCCCGGGGCGGGGTCTTCGTCGCGGGCGGGCTCGCCTACGCCCTCGACTGCAAGAACATCCACCTGGTGAACGTCGAATTCTACACCGGCGTGGGGACGACCCTGGAGATGCCGGTCATGCTGGCGCCCGTCCCCAACGTCATCGACTTCTCCGACAAGAAGGTGCTGATCACCGATGACGTCGCGGACACCGGCAAGACCCTGAAGCTGGTACGCGACTTCTGCCTCGACACGGTCGCCGAGGTGCGCTCCGCGGTGATCTACGAGAAGTCCCACTCCCTCGTCAAGTGCGAGTACGTCTGGAAGCGCACGGACGACTGGATCAACTTCCCGTGGAGCGTTTTGCCTCCAGTACATAAGTCGGGCGAGGCACCGAAGGAGAACAGGGAAGCGCTCTGACCTGGTGACTTCGCTGCGGCGCCTAGTGCCGCATCAGGCTGCCCTCAATCCAGCCTTGCCGGGGCCGCTAGGGAAGCTGGCCCAGGCAAGGCAATGCTCTGGAGCACCTCAGAGGAACAAGTTCTGACGCCACGCGTCCGCGATCTGCGGCTCCGTCCTTGGTCAACCTTCTGACCAGCGGCGGAGCCGTCGTCGTCTGTCAGCGTTGGTTGTCACTGAGCACCCCCGCACGGCCCAGGGACGGCCCGGACCGCTATGCCGGAGGCGCCGACAGTCAAGAGGGACGCACGCGCCACAGCGGCGATTCTGTCTGATTCGTGCTGCTGCTTGAGCTGCGCATATGCCATTACGCTGCGCTCCCATGGGGAAAGCTATGCGCCTGTACTGGTGATATGTCGCGGTTGGGGCACTCGTCGTCGCATGGACCCAGCGCTGGGCCCTCCCGATCATCGCCGCCTTGTCCGTTGCGGTCTTCGCCTACGCTTCCTTCCAGGTGCCGGTCTGGTGTGGAGCGGTCAATCGGGACGGTCGGACCTACTGCCGGAACAACGCTTAAGGCGTACTGATGGGGTGCCGAAACCGCCAGCATCGTTGGCAGAAGCTCAAGATGATCGTGTTGCGGAGCAAGGTCGGCGACGTGAGTCGTGCTGTTTTCCCGACCGCGAAGGAGAAGTTCAACGCCTTCTTGGCCGTAGCCGGCCTGCTCTCCGCGATCGCAGCAGTGATCGTCCCCGTCTTCACCGGTGACTGATGGCCCGCCCACCTCGGGCTGTGGCGTGCAGTTTGAAAGCCGTCGTTGCGGGAGTCACCGAGGGTTCAAAACCCCACATACTCACCGGGCAGGTTGGTGGTGGTTGCTGTACTCCGGTTCAGCAGCGGTGCTGCCAGTCGCGCCCACGGTTGGCCCAGGTAGGGATGCCGTACGACCCCTAATAATCCAGACTGGAAGGTGTCTAATCTTTACGGCCACATAGCACCTTTGGAAGGCCAATGGATCACAGGCTGCAGCGTGTTGCCATTCTTTGCGATGTCCCACTTCTGCGACGGGGAATTCAGCATGCTCTGAGTGCGGCAGCCGATCTGCAACTTGAGATCTTCTCGTCAAAAGGGGGTGAAACGGCACTAAAAAGAAAAAGTGAATCTGCATTGCCGGACATTGTGATCCTTGTTCCGTCGACTTTCGATGTTATCCATGAAGGAATTTCCTATCTGCATCACCGCGGATGCAGAGTGATCGTTCTATCTTCATCGGCGATACAGTGTGATGCGATGACGGCAATTCACGCGGGAGCGCGCGGATATCTAGACCATGACGTCGAAGAATCAGAATTGCTCACGGCAATCCGAACAGTTGCATGTAATCGAACCTACATTTCCGCGAACCTCACGCAACTCCTCGGCGTTAACGCGAGCATCACCGAACGGGAAAGGCAGATTCTGGAACTTCTTGCAGCCGGACATACGGATCGAGAAATTGCAAGAAAGCTGCAAATAAGTGAGCACACGGTGCATTCGCATTTAGATCGACTGCGGGCGAAGACTGGACTGAGGCGACGGGCGGATCTAACTCGCCTCGCGCTGAAACATGGGATGCCAAAGTGAATCGTGTGGGTAGTTCCGCCCGTAGCGTGGGTAGCTCTTCCCCTTTCTCCTCCTGGGGCATCAGAGCAGACTGAGGTCATGACGTGTTTGTGACCGATGGGGTGGGCTCCGTTTCAAGGGGGCGGACCTCAGCGACACCCGCAGGGGACGATCATGAGGAAGAGCGTACTGCGCAGCATCAGTGTCGGTACGGCGTCATGCATGATTACTGGTGTTTGTGGCTTCGTCGCAAGCCAGGCGAGTGCAGCGCCGGCCGCGCCTGTGAAAGTAGTGGCCAAACTAGCTCCTCGTGCGAGCCACAACACACCCGCCGATGTGGCTTCGTGCGTAGCGGCCACGGTGAGTGAGACTATTGCTGCGGGAAAGGGGATAGGGTCAGGGTTCAAGTTCGTTAAGCTCATCTCAACGCGGGTCGCAGTTGATGAAACGACGAGGCGCATCCCAGAGGCTGTCGGCAAGAAAGTCGGAGAGCAAATCCTCAGACAGTTGCTCAGTGACAAAAATCTGGCTCAATCCCTTGCGCCCACAAAAGAAGACGTCATAATCTTCACCATCGCAACTGGGGCTGCAATTATTGGCGGGTGGGTGCCAGTAACGGTTGGGGCTATCATCGTAAAGGCGAAATGCTTCCCTGCGCCTGCATACCACAAGATGCGCAACAAGACTCACAAGGAGAGTGGTCTCCTTGGCCTCTTGTTGCACACTGCTGGGACCGGCACCACGGGTGCGCCGACGGGTACCACGCAGAGGCCACCGACCAGCACCACCGCTGCACCGATGGGCACGACCACGACGTCTCCTAGCGGCGTTCCGTTCGTGCAACTCGGAGGCACACCACCGACGAGCACGACGGGTACGCCGACCAGCACGACGCAGACGCCACCGACCAGCACGACGGGTACGCCGACCAGCACGACGCAGACGCCACCGACCAGCACGACGGGTACGCCGACCAGCACGACGCAGACGCCACCGACCAGCACCACCGCTGCACCGATGGGCACGACCACGACGTCTCCTAGCGGCGTTCCGTTCGTGCAACTCGGGGGCACACCACCGACCAGCACCACGGATACGACGCAAACGCCGGCGACCAGCACCACGGATACGACGCAAACGCCGGCGACCAGCACCACGGATACGACGCAAACGCCGGCGACCAGCACCACGGATACGACGCAAACGCCGGCGACCAACACCACCGGTACTTCGAGCAACAGCTCGGGCGTGGAAACCGCGCCCAACAACGGCGAGGGGACCGTGTCCACCAGCCCAGCAACCCAGTAGCGAATCGAGGCTGGCAGGAAGGCTGACGGCTCAGGGGCGGTGGAGTCTCCCAGTTTGGAAGATCGCATAGGCGGATGCCTTGTGAGCTGGCAACTCGCTGACCAGGGAGCCAGCGTCGCTGTGACCCTGACTCCCCGCTGCTCCCCGTTACTGCGCGCCCCCTCGGGCACGCGAGGGACACGCCTACATCAGCTTGGTGATCCAGGGCTCGATCACCTTGATCGCGCCCATGATTGCGGTGATCACGCTCGCGACCGCCGCGATCAGATTCATCCCCTGGGTGATGGCGGTGGCTCGGGACGCCCGCGTCCGCACCTCGCACTTGCATGGGTGCGCATGGTCGCTGTAGCCTCCCGAACCGTCATACGCATTGCAATGCAATGTGTACGGGGGTACGGTGGACCGGTCCTTGTTGGACAAGGAGACTCCATTCGTGGGGTCGACATCGTTGAGTAGCCATCAGGCGCTTGCTGACCGTGAGAAGTTGGGCAGGCGTCCTTTTGGCATGTTGATATGAAGTTGTGAGGCGCCACCCTACCACGCCCCTCTCAACTGGCCCTGCCACACGAGTCGTTCACCCAACGCGTGCCTCCAGGACTCCACGGCGACCGGTGTAACACCGTTGCCGCGTGAGGGTGTTCAGTGTGCCCTAGGCAACCGCCGACCCGCAACTTGCTAGGGTAGACACCCCCCTCGACCTTCGATTTTAAAAACCGAAGCAGGATCGAGGCCCCCTAACCGTGGATTCCAAGGCAAGCGGTCGACGTCCGGTTGACCTGCACCAATCACTCTCCCCAGCTCCCGTCCCGTACGCCGTCGACCCACACACCGTGGAGCGGGCGTGGTCCATGGCGTCCAGGTGGAGCGCGCCACTGTACGAACGACCTGGACGCCATGGGCCGCGTCTGCTCGGCTCTGCCTGGGTTGATGGTGTGCGGGACGGGAGCTCCCCGCATCCGCCACGATGGACCCGCGGTCGGCGACGGTGCCCCCTCCATCCCGGTGCCGGCCGATCCCCCGCCGGAGGCACTGTTACTGACCGTGGCTGCGCTATGCGGTGATCGGCTCATGGCCACCGGCCCTGTCCACCTGTGGGCGCGCGTCGGCGCAGCGCGGGCGGAGCGGGCCGGAGGCAGGAGCGGCGCCCGCAGCGGAGCCGGGAGCGCGCCCGGCGGAGCGGAGCGCAGCCGGGGCTTGATGAGGTAGAGAAACCTGTAACAACCCAGGTCACGCGTCGAAGTCGTACTCCAGGATGTACGAGGCGGCGTCGAGCGTCATCTCGTTGATCTCGACGGGGCGGCCCTCGTCCGCGAACGCGGTACGGCAGATGAGGATGACCGGCGTGCCCGAGGACATGCTCAACTGTGCCGCCTCATCCTTCGACGGCATGCGTGAGCGGATCTCCTCGCGGAAGTGCACAGGCTTGTAGCCGAGTTCGGCAAGCCTGGCGTACGTCCCGCCGGGTCCCGTGTCCTCCTGCGTGATGGCGGATCCGGCAACCACTGATGTGGGCAGGTAGCTCGTCGCGAGCAGGACGGGCTTCCCCTCCAAGACGAAGCGCCGGCGCCGCACGCACACCGTCTCGTCGTCGGCCAGTTCCAGAACCGCGCTGATGCGGTCGGGCGCGGCCTCCTCGGACACGGTGACCTGGTCCACCTCGAGCGCACGGTTCTCGATGTCCGCGGACCAGATGGAACGGCCGCTGCCCCACTGCTGCTGGGAAAGTCGCTGGATGCCTCGGCGCCGAAGGGGGCGGAACGCTCGGACGAACACGCCGGCACCCTTGCGGGCCTCGGCGACGCCTTCGTCTCGGAGCACGCTCAACGCCTGGCGGGCCGTCATTCGGGCCACGCCGTGCGCGGCCATGAGCTCGTTTTCTCCGGGGAGGCGATCACCGGGGCCGTACTCGCCCGACTGGATCGCCTCGCGCAGGGAGTCCGCGATCCGCTGGTACTTCGGCCGACGGTCGTCGTCGGTGTTGGCCATTCCGGAGCCCTCCTCTCTTCTCTAGACAGCCTAGGCCATGGGTATGGCGCTCGCCCTCTGCGTGTTGCCGCGATCTTCGACTCGCAACCTCTCTATACATCCTGGTTGACATCTCTAGAGACGTGGGGTCAAAGTAAAGATGTCTAGAGAGGTCGCGCTGGGCGGCCTCCTGAACGAGGGATGTGCTCATGCCGTCTTTCAAGATCGACACGTCGACCGCTGTGGTGTTCGTGGCGACCGCGCCGACGCCAAAGCTGGCGAACGCCAAGACCGGTGAGCGGGCGATGGACCGAGAGACCGGTGCCGCCCTGTCGACCGTGGGCCTGCTGGTCTCGGACGACGGGGAGGGGAACCTCTACCAGGTCACCGTCCCCGAGAACGGCTACCCGGAGGGCCTGGCGCCCGGCATGCCGGTGAAGGTGGTCGGCCTGAAGGCCCGGGACTGGGAGAACGAGTTCAACGGCCAGAAGCGGCACGGCATCTCGTTCCGCGCGGTCGCGATCACCCCGGTGGCCTGACCATGACCGACGTGTCCATGGTCCTGGAGACCACGGGAGTCCTCGCGGGTGCCGGCGGTCTGGGCTATGCGAAGGTGCGCGCGCCGCGCGTGTACTGGTCGCTGGTCGGGCTGCCGGTCACCTGGGGCCGGTTCACCTTCACCTACCGCTCCACGATGGACGTGTGCGGGCTGACCGTGCAGCCGTCGCGCATGCGGGCCTTCATCGCCCGGAACGTGGCCCGCCGTGAGGTGCTGCCGGTCCCGCCGAAGGTGCGCCGCGTCCGGGGCACGTCGACCGGACTGCGGGTGACGCTGCGGCTTCCCGCCGGCCTGGAACCAGCCGACCTGATGGCCGCCTCGGAGCGGCTACGGCATGCCTGGGGAGTGCACTCGGTGACCATCGCCGAGACCAAGCCGGGGTACGTCGAGCTGCGCATGACCGGCTACGACGTGCTCCGTCAGGTCCGCCTGTCGCGCGGGGCAGTACCTGAGGGGCTGACGGTGCCGGTGGCGCTGCGGGAGGACGGCACGGCGTTCGTCCGTGACTACCGCAAGGTGCCCATGGCACTGACGCTCGGCGCGAACAGCTCGGGCAAATCCGTCTACCAGCGCAACCTGATCAAGGGCTTGGCGCGGCTGCCGGTGGCGCTGGTCGGAATCGACTGCAAGCGCGGTGTCGAACACTCCGCCTACGCGCCCCGGCTGTCGGCCCTGGTCACCACCCCGGACGACTCCGCCTCCCTGCTGGATGTGCTGGTGAGCGAGATGGAGTCCCGCTTCGACCTGCTGAGCGCGCACGGCGTCTCGGACATGTGGGACCTGCCCAAGCGCTTACGGCCGGTGCCCGTCGTCGTCCTGGTCGACGAGGTGGCCGAGCTGTTCCTGATCTCCTCGAAGAAGGATGAGGAGCGGCGGGAGCGGATCGTCACCGCGTTGATCCGGCTGGCGCAGATGGCCCGCGCGGTCGGCATCTACCTGGAGGTGTGCGGGCAGCGCTTCGGCTCCGAACTGGGCAAGGGCGCCACCATGCTCCGCGCACAGCTCACCGGCCGCGTGGTGCACCGGGTCAACGACAAACAGACCGCCGAAATGGGCCTCGCCGACGTCGCTCCGGATGCCGTCGCGGCCGCCTCCCTCATCCCTGCTGAACGCCCCGGCACCGCCGTGGCGGCCGACTCCTCCGGTGGCTGGGCAAAGATCCGCACCCCCCACACCTCCCGCGACGACGCGAAGGCGGCGTGCCGGGACTTCGCCCACCTCGTCCCGGACCTGCCTGCCCTGGACCGGTTCCGGCCCCACGTGCCAGCCGACGCCCCGGCGTCCGGTCCGTCGCTGGTCAAGCCGCTTCCGGTCACGGAGTAAGGGGGCGCCGTGAACCGCTCGCTGCGCCCTGATGCCGTCCTCATCCAAGCCGTGATCGCCGGTGCTCTGTCCTTCGCGCATCTGCACGACCTGGCGGCGGCTGCCGGTCAGTCCGGATGGAAGGCATGGGCCTACCCCATCTCCGTTGACCTGCTGCTGGTCGCTGCCTGGCGTCGGCTGCGCGCCGGCCGGGACCGGTCCTCGTGGACCTGGTTCGTCATCGCCCTGGCGGCCTCGCTCGGCGCCAACGTCGCCACCGCCGGACTGCTCGACCTCCACCAGGTACCTGCCTGGCTGCGCATCCTCGTCGCCGGATGGCCCGCCCTCGCCTTCCTGGGCGGCACCCTGCTCGTCCACGCCCCCACCCCGGTCACCGCAGACGTGGCTCCGCAGCTGGAGGAAGAACCGGCGGCCCCGGAAGTCGAGGTGCACCGCACCGACACCCCCGAACCGGTGGCCCCGCCCCCGGCACCGGAACTGGCTCCGGCACCGCCCAAGCCTCCGGCCGGCACCTCGGCCGTTCCGCCGGCCCTGCTCGACCACGCCCGCTCGCTCGCCGACGCACACCGCAGCAGGACGGGCGAGCAGATCACCGCCGACGCGCTCACCGCCCGACTTGGCCTGCCCACACCGACCTGCCAAGCCATCGCCGCGCAACTCCAACTCGCCTGACACAAGGAGGCCAGCACGTGCGTCCGAACCGCTTCTACGACGTGATCCGCGTCGGGCCGGTCAAGGTCGGCACCTACAACAACGGCCGCGGCCAGACCAAGCACACCGCCGCCTGCACCGCCCCCGGCTGCGGCTTCTCCACCGAACACCGCGACCGCTCCGCCGCCGAACTCGCCGCCCGCACCCACCGCTGCACCGCCTGACAGAAGGGAAGCTCCCGTGTTCGCACCGAAGTACCCGCCCCAGGACACCGCTGCCGCGCCAGCACCGGCTCAGGTCCCCGCGGTCCAGGCCCCTGTCCCGGTCGTCCCCGCGTCGGTCTCCCAGCGGCCGGCCATACAGCTCACCCCCGGCAGCGCTCTCGCCCTGGCGGCCGGTGGCGGGGCTGTGGTCCTGGTCGTTGGCGCCGTCCTGGTCTCGATGCTCTTGGCGGTCGCTATCACCGCCGTCTCGGTCGCCGTGACCGCGGTCGTGCTCCGCTTCCTCATCACCGACCTGCGAAAGGGGCACTGACCGATGGACACTCACGTGATCGCAGCCGCGTTACCGACGCTGGGCTGGGCCGTCCACGGCGGTCTCCTCTTGCGCCGCCTGGCCACCGCCCGCCGTGATCCGCTGACTGGCCTGCACACCCGCGCCGGATGGACCACTCGCGCCGAATACCTGCTGGCCAAGCACCCCGGCGCCCTGGTGCTCCTGGTCGACCTGGACGACTTCAAGGCCACCAACGACACGCACGGCCACGCCGCCGGAGACGCCGTTCTCACTGCGACCGCCCGCCGGTTGAACACCTGGGTCGGCCGCTACGGCATCGCCGCCCGCCTCGGCGGAGACGAGTTCGCCGCGATCATCACCGACCCCGGCCGCACCCCCAGCCTCGACGCCTTGCAGCTCGCCCTGAACGGGCCGCTCGAACACGACGGCCGCACCCTGCCGGTCTCGGCATCGGTCGGCCGCTGCTACTGCTCCCACCTGCCCGTGCGGACCCTCACCGACGCCCTGGCCTCCGCCGACGCGGCGATGTACGCGGTCAAGGGCCACGGCAGGCGCAACACCCGCCCATAACGGCCCCCGGAGCGGCCTCTCTCGCCAAAGATCCGCCGCTCCGGGCGCCTGCACCACTTCCAGATCCAACGGACTCGAAAGGGAAGCCCCATCATGCCCCAGCACACCCGCGCACGGATCTGTCGCGACTGTGACGGCCACGCCACCGCCCACATCACCACCGGCACCCGGCACCGCGACGGCACCCGCGTCACCTTCCGCGTGACCTGCCCGGCCTGCAAGGGCACCGGCACCGCTCGCCGCGTGCGCCCGCAGGAGGTGACCGCCTGATGCCGCGCAGCTGGAGCCGTGGAGTCGACCGCCTCCACTACGAAGCGATCGACGGCGACTACGACCGCTTGAAGAAGACCGCCAAGGCGCACGAGCTGCACGACGGTCAGCGGAGCGCGAAGCCGTCCCGGCCTGGCCGCGCGGAGCTGTCCGGGCCGACCAGCAGCGACGCCAGCACCCCGAAGAAGCGGCGTTGGGGCCGGTGATCAAGTGAGCGACACCGCCACCATGGCGGGCCTGGACCCGGCCACCCTCGCCGACGTGCTGAGGCTGGCCGGGTCTACCGGCTTCGACCGCATCCAAGACCAGATCCGCCGCACCGGCGGCTGCACCGACCCGATCCGCCTGCAGGGCACCACCGTCACCCGCGACGCGGCCACCGGACACGTCCTGCACTCCTACTCGACCGACACCGAACCCGGCGGCGTCCTCCGCCTGGCCTGCGGCAACCGGCGGGCCTCTCGCTGCCCGGCCTGCGCCTGGACCTACGCGGGCGACACCTACCACCTCATCCGCGCCGGCCTCGTCGGCGACCCTGGCAAAGGCACCCCCGAAACGATCCGCGACCACCCGCGTGTGTTCGCCACCTTGACCGCGCCCTCGTTCGGCCCGGTCCACAACCGTCCCGGCAACCGGCCCTGCCGCTGCGGCACCCACCACCAGGAGGACGCCCCCGAACTCGGCACCCCGCTCGACCTCGACACCTACGACTACGCGGGCGCCGTGCTCTGGAACAACCACGCCTCCGACCTGTGGCGCTACTTCACGATCTACCTGCGCCGCGAGATCGCCAAGCGGGCCGGACTTACCCAGAAAGCCGCACGCGAACAGTCCCGCGTCTCCTTCGGCAAGGTCGCCGAGTACCAAAAGCGCGGAGCCGTCCACTTCCACGCCGTCATCCGCTTCGACGGACCAGAAGGACCCGACGACCCGCCCCCGGCCTGGGCCACCCTCGACCTGCTCACCGACGCCATCCATGCCGCCGCCGCCCGCGTCGCCGTCGATGTCCCTCCGGCCCGGTATCAGCCGGACCCCGATCAACCGGCACGTACCGAGCCCGCGCGCACGCTGCGCTGGGGCGCTCAGCTCGACGTCCAGCCGATCGGCGCCTTCGGCCACGGTGAGGAGATCACCGAACAGGCCGTCGCCTCCTACGTCGCCAAGTACGCCACCAAGGCCGCCGAGAGCACCGGCACCGTAGACCGCCGCATCGGCAACAAAGAGGCCCTGGCCCTCCTCGACGTGCCCGAGCACCCGGCCCGGCTCATCACCGCATGCCTCGACCTCCACCCGCTCTACCCGGACCGGAAGTTACGCGACTGGGCCCACATGCTCGGCTTCCGCGGCCACTTCTCCACCAAGTCCCGCCGCTACTCCACCACCCTCGGCGCACTCCGCCAGGTCCGCGCCGACTACCGCGCCGCCCAGCAACGCGCCGCCCTCGGCCTCCCCGACCCCGACGACGAGGAAGCAGCCACCCTCACCCTCGCCCACTGGGCCTACGCCGGCCACGGCCACACCCCCGGCGAATCCTGGCTCGCCGCCAACATCCGCCGCGACATCCAACACAACCGCGAGACCGCCCGCGAAGAACTGACCGACTGGGAGGGGGGTGACTCGGATGCCTAGCAAGGCCGAGCCGACGACCCGTAAGCCTGCGATGTCGAAGGAGGAATGGATCGCGAAGCACCTTCGCCGCGCGCCGACGAGGGACGAGGAGTGGGTACGTCGCCTTCTCGTCCTCCAGGGGAGGGCGTAGCAGTGGCACTCAAGGTTGCGGTCTATACCCGCATTTCGCGTGATGACGAGGGTGATGGGCTGGGCGTCGCACGCCAGCGCGAGGACTGCGAGCGGCTTGCGGATCTCCGGGGATGGGCTGTTGCGAAGGTCTATGAGGACAACGACGTCTCCGCCTACAAGCGGAACGTTCGACGGCCTCAGTTCGAACTGATGTTGAGTGACTTGGCGGACGGCCTGATCGACGGGGTGGTGGCCTACGACCTCGATCGGCTGGCCCGGCAGCCGAAGGATCTAGAGCGGCTTATAGATCTCTTCGACGAGCGTCGGCGGCGCGTATTCGCCACCGTCACGAACGACGTCAATCTTGGTACAGCCGATGGCCGCACCATGGCTCGCGTAATGGTCGCCTTCGCCAACAAGTCGTCTCACGATGCCTCCCGGCGTATCCAGCGGAAGCACCTTGAACTGGCGCGCCAGGGGAAGTCCAGCGGCGGCCCGGCTCCCTACGGTTGGCAGTCGGACGGACGGACAGTGGATCCGGTCGCTGCGGAGCATATCCGTGCCGCGCAGAAGCAACTGCTGGCCGGGGTCCGTATCGGAACCATCCGCACGGACTGGCAGCGTCGGGGGCTCGGGCATCCCCGTGAGGGCACTACGCGGCTCCCACATCACCTGGTCGAACGGATGCTCACCAATCCCCGGCTGTGCGGCTACCGCACATATCGGGGTGAACTCCTGCTCGATGACGACGGCCGGCCGGTCATCGGTCAATGGGAGCCGATCAACACTGTTGAGGAGTGGGAAGCGGTGTGCGCTGTGGTCACGGAGCGCAAGCAGAAGTACCCCGGGCGCTCGCTGGCCCGGAAGTACCTGCTGTCCGGGATCGCCCGCTGCGGACTCTGCCACTCCAAGATTCGAGGGCAGGTCAACAAACCTCGAACCGCGAACTCTAAGGGAGCCACCTTCAGCTATCAGTGCTCCGTAGTGAACGGCGGCTGCGGCAAGGTCGGACGAGCCGGCGAATCCGTCGATGAGTTCGTGATCAGCCTCGTCCTCGCGGAGCAACGCGAGAGGGCTGCAAGCACCACCGTGCAGGGCGCCGACGAGCCGTGGCCGAACGCGCCCGCACTCGCTGATGTTGAGGCGGATATTGCTGCCCTGACTCAGGCCGCGAAAGCCAAGGAGATCACGGTCTCTACCCTGCTTCAGCTCCTGCCGGACCTGGAGCGGCGGCGGGACGAGCTGAAACTGGAGCGCGGACGCCACAGCAAGACCCGGCAGCAGTCGGCCTCGCTGAGTGTCGACACCATCGAGGACTTCCGCATTCTGCCGATCGAACGTCAGCAGGCATTGATCTTGCATAGTCTCTCGGCCGTGCTGATACACCCAGCAGGAAGGGGAGCACGCAGGTTCGACCCGAGTTTGATCGAGCCCGTCTGGCACTGACGGCAACACCCAGAACGCGAGGCTGCGCATCCGGCGGCCTCGCGTTCTTGCGTGTTCGTGAGCGTCCTGACCAGGGAAAAGGCGTGTCGTCCAACCACCCTCATCAGGTCAAGCGTGCCTGGAGTGTCCTGCCTCCCGTGGTGAACCGGGCCGGGCAGGTGCTCGACGCGTAGACATGAGGAAGGGCGGGCCCCGGTGAGAACCGGGGCCCGCCCTTCCTCATGCGCGCCGGAAGTGTGCGCTAGAACGTGCCCAGCTTCACGATCGACAGCAGCGCGACCAGCTGGATCGCCGACGCGCCCAGGGCCTTCGGCCAGGGCAGGTCGTGGGAGCGGGAGACCATCACGGTCAGCAGGGCGCCCGCGCCGATCCAGGTGGCCCAGCCCAGCAGCTGGACGAAGCCGGCGTCGCCGCCGAAGAACATGGCGACGATCAGGCGGGGCGCGTCCGTGAGGGCCGTGATCAGCATGGACAGGCCGACGGTGGGCTGCCAGGCGCCGTCACCGCCGAGCTGCCGGGCCAGCGTGTGCGTGACCACGCCCAGGACGAACAGGCCCAGCACCATCACGACCGCCGTCACCAGCACGATCGGGACCGCGTTGGAGAGCGTGGCGCTGATCGCGTCCGCGCGGGCGCCGTCGAAGCCGAAGACGGCGAGCAGGCCGTAGAGGAAGGTGACGATGAGGGCGGGGGCCCACATCGTGTAGTCGCGCATGCGCAGGAAGGTCTGGTCGGGGGAGAGGACGATCCCCCTCAGCAGCTGCTTCCAGTGCAGCGGAGGGCCGACCGGTGCCGCGGGCGCGGCGGGGGAACCGGCGTGGTAGGTCGCGCCCTGGGTGTAGCCGGCGGCCTCGTCCACGGAGAACGCCTGGGTGTGGCCCGGGTTGTTGGCGGCGTACGGGTCGTGCCCGCCGTGCCCCGCGCCGTTGTGGCCGTCGTCGCCGAAGTACTCCGGTCCGTCGTCGGCCGGCCCGCGGTACCCGTACTGCTGCCCCGCCTGCGGGTACGGCGGCTGCGACGCCTGCGGATAGCCGTACGACGGGCCCGCGGGCTGCCCGTACGACGGTTGCTGCCGCCCGTACGACGGCCCGCCGGGCCGCCCCTGTCCGTACGACGGTCCCTGCGGCGCCTGCTGTCCTTGGGGGGTGCGGTTGTCCCGCCCCCCGCGTCCCATCCTGAATCCAGCCACGTCATCGAACGTACCCGGTCCCGCGGACCGGTGTGCCGGACCCGGGCGTCCGGGCCCGGCTTTGCGGCCGACCTGTGACATCCCCTAAGGGGGCGTCAGGCGGCCGGCCTCCGGGTTCGTCGGGGTGCATTCCGGGTTCGCTCCGGGTTTGTTCCCGCGGCGCCCGCGCCCTCTTCCGGTGAACGGTCGCGTTCTGGGCCAGGATGGGCTCATGAGCGTAGTGAAGATCAACGTACTGACCGTCCCGGCCGAGCAGCGGGAGGTGCTGGAGAAGCGGTTCGCCTCGCGGGCACACGCCGTGGAGAACTCCGACGGCTTCGAGTGGTTCGAGCTGCTGCGGCCCGTCGAGGGCACCGACCAGTACCTCGTGTACACGCGCTGGCGCGACGAGGAGTCCTTCCAGGCGTGGATGGAGGGGCCGATGAAGTCCGCGCACCAGGGCGGCGGCGAGGGCGGCGAGCGGCCCCGCCCGGCCGCGTCCGGGTCCACCCTGTGGTCCTTCGAGGTGGTGCAGCAGGCTGCGCCGAAGGGCGCCTAGCCGCACAACGTGCCCACGGCCGTGGCGGCGGCCGGCCCGACCGGAACGACGGCGCCCCCTGCCTGTGCGGGTCAGGGGGCGTCGTCGGGCTGGTGGTGGTGTTACTTCACCGGCTCGGGTTCGGGTGCGGTCTCGGTCTCGGTCTCGCCGGCCGGGTCGAGCGGGGTCCTGACGGAGTCCAGCAGGAGCTGGGCGACGTCGACGACCTGGATGGATTCCTTCGCGACACCGTCGTTCTTCTTGCCGTTGACCGAGTCGGTCAGCATGACCAGGCAGAACGGGCAGGCGGTGGAGACGATGTCCGGGTTGAGGGAGAGGGCCTCGTCGACGCGCTCGTTGTTGATGCGCTTGCCGATGCGCTCCTCCATCCACATCCGGGCGCCGCCGGCGCCGCAGCAGAAGCCGCGTTCCTTGTGGCGGTGCATCTCCTCGTTGCGCAGGCCCGGGACCTTGCCGATGATCTCGCGCGGCGGCGTGTAGATCTTGTTGTGGCGGCCCAGGTAGCAGGGGTCGTGGTAGGTGATGATGCCCTCGACCGGGGTGACGGGGACGAGCTTGCCCTCGTCGACGAGGTGCTGCAGCAGCTGGGTGTGGTGGATGACCTCGTAGTCGCCGCCGAGCTGCGGGTACTCG